>NZ_JBIPAM010000001.1:2942500-3716176 GCF_050498845.1 Enterococcus sp. AZ196
TTAAGAAAGTAAGATCCCTGAGAGAAGATCAGGTAGATAGGTCAGGAGTGGAAGTGCAGTGATGTACGGAGCGGACTGATACTAATCGATCGAGGACTTAACCAAAAATTGATTTGAGGTTGTTTAAAAGACGTTTCTGATCCAGTTTTGAGTGAACGACGTTTACTCAAAAAAGAAAATAGTGTGGTGGCGATAGCGAGAAGGATACACCTGTTCCCATGTCGAACACAGAAGTTAAGCTTCTTAGCGCCGATTGTAGTGAGGGGTTGCCCCTTGTGAGATTAGGACGTCGCCACGCGAACTTATGGGGGTTTAGCTCAGCTGGGAGAGCATCTGCCTTACAAGCAGAGGGTCAGCGGTTCGAACCCGTTAACCCCCATTTGAGCCGTTAGCTCAGTTGGTAGAGCATCTGACTTTTAATCAGAGGGTCACTGGTTCGAGCCCAGTACGGCTCATAAACATATGCGGGTGTGGCGGAATTGGCAGACGCACTAGATTTAGGATCTAGCGCCTTACGGCGTGGGGGTTCAAGTCCCTTCACCCGCATTTTTATTTTTTTGTAGTTGCCGGCTTAGCTCAGTTGGTAGAGCATCTGATTTGTAATCAGAGGGTCGAGGGTTCAAGTCCTTTAGCCGGCATCATGCGGAAATAGCTCAGTGGTAGAGCACCACCTTGCCAAGGTGGGGGTCGCGGGTTCGAACCCCGTTTTCCGCTTTCCTGAAGACCAGGGAAGAACGCCGGGGTGGCGGAACTGGCAGACGCACAGGACTTAAAATCCTGCGGTGAGTGATCACCGTACCGGTTCGATTCCGGTCCTCGGCATTAACTAAATAACGCACCCGTAGCTCAATTGGATAGAGTACTTGACTACGAATCAAGGGGTTAGAGGTTCGAGTCCTCTCGGGTGCATTTCGGGAAGTAGCTCAGCTTGGTAGAGCACTTGGTTTGGGACCAAGGGGTCGCAGGTTCGAATCCTGTCTTCCCGATAGAAACAAAATTATGGGGCCTTAGCTCAGCTGGGAGAGCGCCTGCTTTGCACGCAGGAGGTCAGCGGTTCGATCCCGCTAGGCTCCATTTTATTAATAACGCGGTGTAGCTCAGCTGGCTAGAGCGTCCGGTTCATACCCGGGAGGTCGGGGGTTCGATCCCCTCCGCCGCGATTTCATTCGAGCCAGGACCTTTAGCTCAGTTGGTTAGAGCAGACGGCTCATAACCGTCCGGTCGTAGGTTCGAGTCCTACAAGGTCCATAGAGACTCTTTTACGGAGGATTACCCAAGTCCGGCTGAAGGGAACGGTCTTGAAAACCGTCAGGCGGGTAAAACCGTGCAAGGGTTCGAATCCCTTATCCTCCTTTTTAATAATATTATCGCGGGATGGAGCAGTCTGGTAGCTCGTCGGGCTCATAACCCGAAGGTCGTAGGTTCAAATCCTGCTCCCGCAATTAAAAACTAAAAATTACGGTTCCGTGGTGTAGGGGTTAACATGCCTGCCTGTCACGCAGGAGATCGCGGGTTCAAATCCCGTCGGGACCGCCACGCGGGTGTAGTTTAGTGGTAAAACCACAGCCTTCCAAGCTGTTGTCGCGAGTTCGATTCTCGTCACCCGCTTTTAGTTTTTTTTAAGAAGGGCCTATAGCTCAGCTGGTTAGAGCGCACGCCTGATAAGCGTGAGGTCGATGGTTCGAGTCCATTTAGGCCCATTAAAATCATGGCCCGTTGGTCAAGCGGTTAAGACACCGCCCTTTCACGGCGGTAACACGGGTTCGAGTCCCGTACGGGTCATTATTTTTATTTGGAGGATTACCCAAGTCCGGCTGAAGGGAACGGTCTTGAAAACCGTCAGGCGGGTAAAACCGTGCAAGGGTTCGAATCCCTTATCCTCCTTTTTAATAATATTATCGCGGGATGGAGCAGTCTGGTAGCTCGTCGGGCTCATAACCCGAAGGTCGTAGGTTCAAATCCTGCTCCCGCAATTAAAAACTAAAAATTACGGTTCCGTGGTGTAGGGGTTAACATGCCTGCCTGTCACGCAGGAGATCGCGGGTTCAAATCCCGTCGGGACCGTTTCTGGCTCGGTAGCTCAGTTGGTAGAGCAATGGATTGAAGCTCCATGTGTCGGCAGTTCGATTCTGTCCCGCGCCATATAAGAGTTGCGGGTGTAGTTTAGTGGTAAAACCACAGCCTTCCAAGCTGTTGTCGCGAGTTCGATTCTCGTCACCCGCTTTTAGTTTTTTAAGAAGGGCCTATAGCTCAGCTGGTTAGAGCGCACGCCTGATAAGCGTGAGGTCGATGGTTCGAGTCCATTTAGGCCCATTAAAAATCTTTTTGGTTTTTGGGGAAGTACTCAAGTGGCTGAAGAGGCGCCCCTGCTAAGGGTGTAGGTCGGGAAACCGGCGCGAGGGTTCAAATCCCTCCTTCTCCGTTTTTATTGTTATGGCCCGTTGGTCAAGCGGTTAAGACACCGCCCTTTCACGGCGGTAACACGGGTTCGAGTCCCGTACGGGTCATTTTGAGACGTTTTCTAACGTCTCTTTTTTTATGCTCTGAAAATAGATTTTTATAAGTTTTAAGATTTATTGGTGACAGGAGCTGTTTTTCTGTTATAATCGAGTCGTTGCAAGTTCCCGATAGGCTCTGGAAAAGCTCAGAGATTCCTTGTAACCGAATAAAAATTAGGGGGAATATATATAATGGAAGAACGTCGTTTATTTACATCTGAATCAGTTTCAGAAGGACATCCGGATAAGGTTGCTGATCAAATCAGTGATGCAATTTTGGATGCGATTTTGGAAAAAGATCCAAAAGCCAGAGTTGCATGTGAGACATCTGTAACGACTGGGCTTGTTTTAGTTTTTGGAGAAATTTCTACTTCGGCGTATGTAGATATCCAAAAGGTTGTGCGTGAAACAATTAAACGCATTGGGTATACAGAATCTAAATTTGGTTTTGATGGAGACAATGTAGCTGTTTTAGTTGCGATCGATGAACAATCACCTGATATTGCACAAGGGGTGGATGATGCTTTAGAAACTCGTGGCAAAGAAGAATTGTTGGATGATATCGGTGCTGGGGATCAAGGTCTTATGTTTGGTTTTGCAGTAAATGAGACACCTGAATTGATGCCTTTACCCATTTCGTTGAGTCATCATTTGGTGAAGCGTTTGGCTGATTTGCGTAAGTCTGGTGAAGTTGCCTACTTTGGGCCAGATGCAAAATCACAAGTAACGGTAGAGTATGATGAAAATGGCAAGCCATTGCGTGTGGATACAGTCGTTATCAGTACTCAACATAACGATGATGCTGACAACGAGACGATTCAAAAAGATGTAATGGAAAAAGTGATCAAGCATGAAATTCCTGCTGAATTATTAGATGAGAAGACAAAATACTTTATCAATCCAACTGGTCGTTTTGTAATCGGTGGACCTCAAGGAGATGCTGGTCTAACTGGACGTAAAATCATTGTTGATACTTACGGTGGTTATTCACGTCACGGCGGCGGTGCTTTTTCTGGTAAGGATGCAACCAAGGTAGACCGTTCAGCTTCTTATGCTGCACGTTATATTGCTAAAAACATCGTAGCTGCCGACCTAGCAGAAAAAGTTGAAGTCCAACTTGCTTATGCGATCGGTGTAGCACAGCCAGTTTCTATTTCAGTGAATACTTTTGGGACAGCTAAGGTCTCTGAAGAAGCTTTGATTGGCGCAATTCGGGAAAACTTTGATTTGCGACCAGCTGGGATTATTGAGATGCTCGATTTATTACGTCCAATTTATAGTGATACAGCTGCCTATGGTCATTTTGGTCGCACAGATGTGGATCTACCATGGGAGCACGTAGATAAAGTTGCTGCGTTGAAAAAAAGTTTGAATTTGGCATAGATCGTACAGACATAAATTATTTATGGAGTTCACGAGGCGGTTTCTATTGGTCATTGATCGATGGGACCGTCTCTTTTTGTCTTTTTAACTAAGCAAAAAAATCAATTAAGAAGAGTGTCGCACCATCAGTATCTTAATAGGGTGTGAATGAGAGGATAAATGGTTATGGAGGGAAAAATGAAAAGAAAAACGAATGTAAAGGTTGTAACTGCAGGGATTTTTATCGCAACGTTTATGTCAGCGATTGAAGGAACCATTGTGACGACAGCTATGCCAACGATCGTGGGTAGTTTGCATGGGATTGAAATAATGAATTGGGTCTTTTCAATTTATTTATTAACAAATGCGATGATTACACCGATTTATGGGAAGCTGGCGGATAAAATTGGAAGAAAACCAATTTTTATCGTCGGTATTTTACTATTCGTATTTGGTTCAGCATTGTGTGGAATGTCTAATGAAATGCTGACGCTGATCATTGCTCGAGGGATTCAAGGAGTTGGTGCTGGTGCGATTATGCCGGTATCATTGACGATTATTGCGGATTTATATGATATTGAGAAGCGGGCAAAAGTTTTAGGTTTAACAAGTGCTGCTTGGGGCGTGGCTAGTGTTTTTGGTCCTCTTGCTGGCGGCTTGATCGTGGATACGATTGGCTGGCATTGGATATTCTTCATCAACGTACCGATTGGTCTTGGCTTGATTGTGTTGTTGCAATACTTCTTTGTGGAAGAGAAAAAAGTACATCAAGCTAAGAAAATGGATATTTTCGGCAGCATGTTCCTTATGTTGACATTGGTGAGTCTTTTGCTGGGTTTCCAGCTTTTAGGCGACAATGGAATTACTGTAACCGTTATTGGTTTATTTGTGATGAGCGTTCTTTCGTTAGGTCTTTTTATCCGTACGGAAAAACGTGCAGAGGATCCAGTAATCAATTTGAATTTATTCAGTAATCGCACCTTTGCAAGTGTAAATATTGTGGCTGCTTTGATAAGCGGCTTTTTAATGGGATTGGATGTTTATATTCCTATGTGGATGCAAGGGGTGTTAGGAAAGCCGGCGGGGCTTGGCGGCTTGGTTTTAGCACCGATGTCGATTGTCTGGATGTATGGTTCTTTTTTATCGGGACAATTATTGCGCAAGTATGCAGCAAAATGGATAATTATGGCTGGTTTAACCATTATTTTAGCTGGTGGAGGAACGTTGTTGGCATTACCGATGCAGAGTCCTTTTTGGGTATTCTTCATCATCATGGGTGTTCTGGGGATTGGTTATGGTCTAGCCGTCACGACTACGACGGTAGAAGCACAGGCCAGCGTGCCCAAAGAAGAAATCGGCGTAGCGACATCATTTAATACGTTGTCCCGTACGATAGGACAGACAGTGATGGTCTCACTGTTTGGTATCATCTTGAACATCGCAAACGGACAGCAATTAGTAAACGCAGGAATTACTGACCTAGATATTATGAATCGATTGATTAATCCCCATACAGCGCTGCAAATTGAAGCGAGCCTGCGAGCAGAGTTACGAGAAGTTCTTTTTTCCAGCTTGCATTGGGTGTATTTCGCAGGACTGTTGCTGATTATTTTTGCACTAGTTTTCAGCTTTATGGTTGGCAAACAATCGAGAAGTGTTAAACTAAACGAAGAATAAAAGAACTGGAGGTTCTAGCTGAATGGCTTTTTTACAGGTGAATGTCTATTCGAACATTTTACAAATGGAAGTAGCAATGAATGTGATCCTGCCTCAAACTACACACAAAAAAATTGGAACTGAGACTGCTGGCATAACCGAAGATGTCCCTGTCTTGTATTTATTGCACGGCATGGGTGGGAATCATAGTGTATGGGAGCGTCGTACCTCGATCGAACGTTACGTGGCCGAATATCAGATGGCGGTAGTCATGCCTTCGACGGACCTGGGATTTTATACTGATACGACCTACGATATGAAATACTGGACATTTGTTTCGGAGGAACTCCCAACGATCGTTCATGAGCTGTTTCCTCAAATTACTTGCAAACGAGAAAAAACTTTTGCAGCAGGTTTATCGATGGGTGGTTATGGTGCGTTAAAATTGGGGTTGGCAAAACCTGAAAATTTTGCGGCAGTAGCGTCATTATCCGGTGCGGTTGTGTTAGCAGATGTAGAAAGCTTATTGCAGGTACGCAATGAGGCGTATTGGCAAGGCATTTTTGGACCGTTGGATCAGATTCAAGGCTCCGTAAATGATCCGCTGTATTTATTGGATAAATTAGTAGCAGCACAAAAAAAGACACCTCGGTTTTTCTTAGCATGCGGAACCGAAGATGAGTTGTATCCTGCTAGTCAGTATATGGCTCACAAAATGAAACAGAAAAACCTCGATGTGACCTTTGAAGAAGGACCAGGCAGACATGATTGGGTGTTTTGGGATACTTGGATCAAACGAGTATTGGAATGGTTTAATGAAGTGTAAACAGCGACTATGATATAAGTAAAAAAGATGGCTTCAATTTCCGAATGGAAAATCTGAAGTCATCTTCTTTTATCTTGTCTGCACTAAAAATGATACGATCGTCTTTTTTCTACACAAAGCAGAATTGGCGGATTATTTTTTTGATTGATGAATTGATAATTCAAGACACTGAAATTTTCTTGTGGCAAGTTTTGGCAAAAATGCAGCACTTCATTTTTTTCGGCTTCGCCGCCTTTATGACCGTAATAAATGACAACGATCATTCGTCCGCCAACGGTCAAGCGCTTCAAAATTGCTGACATCGCTCGTTTGGTAGTTTCTGGCAGCGTGATAATCTGCTTGTCGCTTTTCGGCAGGTACCCAAGATTGAAGATCGCTGCTTGGATGGATTGATCAGCAGGGATGTTTTCTTCAATTGTTTCATGCCCTGCAAGAAAAAGCGTTGAACGCTCGGCATATTCCGCTAGTTTTTCTCGAGTGTTTTGAACAGCTTGCTCTTGGATATCAAAAGCATAGACGTGCCCCGTTGGACCGACTAATCCAGCTAAAAAAAGCGTATCGTTGCCATTTCCCATCGTGGCGTCAATCACGTGATCTCCTTCAGAAACTGTTTCTTTTAGCAACTGATGACTAAAACGCAACGCTGTTAGTAACATGCTTTAAATCCTTTCTTAAGGAATATTTCCCTTGGTAAGAGTCGCGGCGGATCAGTTCTTGATCAATCGCATTCAAGACTTCCCATTTTTTCAGACTCCACATCGGCCCAATCAATGAATCCCACGGTGCATCACCAGTCAAACGATGGATGATGATCTCTGGCGGAATCATTTCCAACTGATCACAAATGACTGTGACGTAATCCTCCTTGCTCATTAGCTGTAAATGTCCATCCGCATAATCTCGCAGCATTTTTGTATTGCGCATTAGGTGCAGCAGATGTAGTTTGATGCCTTGAACATCAGAGTCTAAAATCGTTCGGCGGACATTTTCCCGCATCATATCTAATGATTCACCCGGAAGTCCATTAATCAAATGGGTGCAGACATTGATATTGTGCTTGCGTAAACGGGCAACAGCGTCAACATAGGTTGGGTAGTCATGGGCGCGGTTGATTCTGTCACTCGTAGATTCATAAGTTGTTTGCAAACCTAGCTCGACCCATAAATAGAGCCGTTGATTGAGTTCCGCTAAATAATCTACGACTTCTGGCGGCAAACAATCTGGACGAGTGCCGACAGATAAGCCAACGACACCCGGAAGGTTGACAACTTGTTCAAATCGTTCTCGAATCACTTCGACTGGTGCATGTGTATTGGTGAAATTTTGGAAATAAACGATATATTGATCTACGCTAGGCCATTTTTTGTGCATCATATCGATTTCTTTGTGAAATTGCTGAGGAAGCGGATCACTAGGAGCGACAATCATATCCCCAGACCCAGAAACACTGCAGAAAGTACAACCGCCATGTGCGACCGTACCATCGCGATTTGGGCAATCAAAGCCGCCATCTACAGGTACTTTAAAGATTTTTCCGCCAAACTGCTGGCGTAATGCGTAATTCCATGAATGATACCGTTTGGTTGAATCATCACTATATTGAAAGGTCATTTTTGTCTCCTAATTGCTTTGAGATCATAAGCTAATTTTTTTTGTTTATAATAAGGGTAGGTAAACAGCAGCCAACTGCTGCTAAAGAGTACGCCACCAAGAACATCGCTCGGATAGTGAACCCCTAGATAAATTCGACTGACGACGATACTAAAAATCAATAAACCGACCACAATCTGAGCGATTAAACGCGGTGTTTTTTCCTTAAAGAACAGAGCCATAACAAAAATCAAGGTACCATATAATAGGGTACTGGCTGTTGCATGGCCGCTTGGAAAGCTAAGACTGTGTTCGCTCACCATATGAGGTAAGATCGTTGGGCGTGTCCGATGAAAAAAAAGCTTCAGCGAATGATTGCCGATCCCGCTGATTAGTGCCATACTGATTGCCAGCCATAAAGCTGTGACTTTTTGCTTATTGAAATAAAACAAACCGACAAACACGATTGATAAAATGATAATTGTGATTGGATTGGCAAATTTTGTCACCCACAAAAAATAGCTGTTCATCTGCGGATGAAGTTGATGGATCGCATGGATGATGCCGCGATCGAAGCCGGATAAAGTTTCCGGATAAAAACGGATAATGTAGCACAAGGCCGCAAAAAACAGCAGGGTGAAACTGCCGATTAATTGGTAGATGGGTTTATTTTTCATTGCTTTGTCTGATTCATCCTTTCTAAACAGAAATATTATATCATGTTTCCTTAATAGGACAATTTTTTCTGAGATTTCTTAAGGGGAATTCAATTGAATAATATTTTGGAATCTGCTAAGATGGAACTACTTTGAATATTACTGCCCAGAAGAGGAGTAGTAGGAACGAACGCATTTCAGAGAGCGCGCGGTGCTGTGAGCGTGTATGCGAAAGATTCGAACTTACCTTGGAGCATGATCGTAGGATCCGGTTAAAGACCGTTATTTCTTTTGAGGTCTGTCATTTGGCAGATAAAAATAGGTGGTACCACGTTGATAACGTCCTATGAGAGCTCTTTTTCGAGCTTTCATAGGACTTTTTTTGCGAGTTCTACTTTCACGCTTTGCGTGATTAGTGGAATCGTATGCGTAGCGAGAGTCAAAAAATTGATTTCCCTACACCGAGCTAGCTGCAACTTCCTTTTTTCGATTTATTCAAAGTAACCGCACAAGAAGTAGTTGGAATTTTCATTTATTAGAAATTTTTCTATTATCACGAGTCAGCATTTAGTTTCAATTTAGAATCTTCGGCTATATTATTAACGTAAACAAAATAAGTTCATATATTAGGAGGAGCAATATGAGTTACGAGCACAAAGCGATTGAAAAAAAATGGCAGAAATATTGGGCGAAGCACAATGTGTTTAATACCCAAGATGATCCTGAAAAACCAAAATTTTATGCATTGGATATGTTTCCTTATCCGTCTGGACAAGGGTTGCATGTTGGACACCCAGAAGGATACACTGCGACTGATGTGATTTCACGGATGAAGCGGGCGCAAGGTTACAATGTTCTACATCCAATGGGCTGGGATGCTTTTGGGTTACCTGCGGAGCAGTATGCGCTGGATACAGGGAATGACCCTGCGGAATTTACTAAGAAAAATATCGAGACCTTCAAGCGTCAAATCAATTCTCTGGGATTCAGCTATGATTGGAATCGTGAATTGAATACAACGGATCCTGAGTACTATAAATGGACTCAGTGGATTTTTGAACAAATGTATGAAAAGGGCTTGGCTTATGAAGCGGAAGTTCCTGTTAACTGGGTACCTGAATTAGGTACAGTTATTTCTAATGAAGAAGTGATCGATGGCAAAAGTGAACGGGGCGGCTACGATGTAATCCGCAAGCCGATGCGTCAATGGATGCTGAAAATTACCGCTTATGCAGATCGTTTGCTGGATGATTTAGAAACGGTTGATTGGCCTGAAAGCATCAAAGAAATGCAGCGCAACTGGATCGGTCGTTCGATCGGTGCGAATGTCAGCTTCAAGATCGAGGGCAGTGATGAAACATTTACTGTTTTCACTACACGTCCTGATACCTTATTTGGCGCGACTTATGCAGTCTTGGCACCAGAATTGGAATTGGTACAAAAAATTACTACTTCTGAACAAGAAGCAGCTGTCAATGACTATATTGAAGAAGCCTCGAAAAAATCTGAACTGAATCGTACCGATTTAGCGAAGGAAAAAACTGGGGTCTTCACGGGTGCTTACGCGATCAATCCTGTGAATGGCAAAAAAATGCCGATCTGGATCGGGGATTATGTGTTGGCTTCATATGGAACAGGTGCTATCATGGCCGTTCCTGCACATGATGAACGAGATTATGAGTTTGCGAAAACATTTGGTTTACCGATTATCCCTGTACTTGAAGGCGGTGATGTGGACAAAGAAGCCTTTACTGGTGATGGTTCACATATTAATTCCGAGTTCCTGGATGGACTGAATAAACAAGACGCAATCGATAAGATGGTGGCTTGGCTAGAAGAACATGAATGTGGCAAGAAAGAAATCAGCTATCGATTGCGTGACTGGTTGTTTTCTCGTCAACGCTACTGGGGTGAACCAATTCCTGTCATTCACTGGGAAGATGGGACGACCGGCTTGGTTCCGGAAGACGAATTGCCGTTAGAGCTGCCGAAAACTACGGATATTAAACCAAGCGGTACTGGAGAATCACCATTAGCAAACATTGAAGACTGGGTTAATGTAGTTGATCCAGACACTGGTAAAAAAGGGCGTCGTGAAACCAATACGATGCCGCAATGGGCTGGAAGCTCGTGGTATTACTTGCGTTTCATTGATCCACATAACAAAGAAGCGTTAGCGGATTACGATAAATTGAAACGCTGGATGCCGGTAGATCTTTATATTGGCGGAGCAGAGCATGCCGTGCTGCATTTATTGTATGTTCGTTTCTGGCATAAATTCTTGTATGACATTGGCGTGGTGCCAACTAATGAACCGTTCCAAAAGTTATACAATCAAGGGATGATCTTAGGACAAAGCTTCCGCGATAGCCGAGGCGCTTTAGTGCCGACTAATATGGTAGAAAAACGCGATGGCAAATGGTTCAGCATTGAAACAGGTGAAGAATTGGAAGAAGCACCAGCGAAAATGAGTAAATCATTGAAGAACGTCGTGAATCCTGATGATGTCGTAGAAAAGTATGGTGCGGATACATTAAGAATGTACGAAATGTTCATGGGGCCGTTGGACGCTTCGATCGCTTGGAGCGAAAATGGACTGGAAGGTTCACGTAAATTCCTAGAGCGTGTATGGCGCCTGATCGTTGATGAAGAAGGCAAGATGCGTGATCATATCACGACATTCAATGATGGTTCACTGACGAAGGTCTATAACCAAACTATAAAAAAAGTAACGGAAGATATGGAACATCTGCATTTAAATACTGCCATTTCTCAATTAATGGTCTTCGTAAATGATGCCTATAAAGCAGAAGCATTAACGTATGAATATGTGGAAGGCTTTGTACAATTGCTGGCTCCGATTGCCCCTCATATCGCTGAAGAACTTTGGGCGATTCTAGGGCACGACGAAGGAATCTCTCATGTAGCTTGGCCAACGTATGACGAAGAAGCTTTGATTGAAAATGAAATTGAAGTAATCTTGCAGGTTAACGGAAAAGTTCGTTCAAAAGTAATGGTCGCTGTGGATCTTGCAAAAGACGAGTTGGAAAAACTAGCGATGGCTGATGAACATATTCAAAGAAATATTGAGGGCAAAACGGTTCGCAAAGTAATTGTTGTACCGAATAAATTAGTCAATATTGTAGCCAATTAATTTGTGAGGCCGATTCTAAAAGAAATATATCTGACCACGTTCGGCTGCTTAGCGATGAAGTCTCAAAAATCAGTTGAATAGTCAAAAACTGCACGTGCATCTATTATCCTCGTTGATAACAGATGGGCGTGCAGTTTTTCTGTTGTTTAGTTTTGTAAAAGGTGCCTAAGAGATTCCTACGCAAAAAAAATTAATCATGGCAATTGTGCGTTAGCATTTATTCACTGTATCTAAGATAAAATGCTTCGATTTTTTCTTTAAATTCTTTGGTTGGTAAACTTCCTCGCAGGTCAAAGTTATAGACCTCGCCATTAGTGAACTTAATTTGGTATTTATACACTAGTTTTTCTGATTCTTGTCTATAAGAACCTACATCTTCAAATTCAGACCAAGTCTTTCTTTTTACTTCTTTTGTTTCAAAATTATAATATTGAATTCCTTGCTGATCCATATAGAAAAAGATTCCTTGATGTTTCAATAAAAATGTTAGATCGCTGATCCCTTGAAAGAAAAATAGACTGGAAATCCAGAATATTATTCCTAAAAATAATAAAACGGGTATAGGATTCCAAAGGATAGAGGTTTTTATAATCAAGAGAATACTCGCGGAATTATTGGCTTTGAATAGCTGGAAAAGTACGTAGAAAATGTAACCGATGATGCCGGCAATGCTGATCATACCAGTTAATCCAACCATTAATGTTCTGAGCATTTCTTGGGTAGTTATTTGAAGTTTCAAAAAATCGTCCTCTATTTTCATAGCCAATGTCCTAATCTATTTTTAGTTAACTTACTTGTAAACTTGTTCGTGTGATCATTCTGAATTTAGTATATAGTTAAAATTAGAAAATGACTATCCCCTAGCTAAGCTATCGTAAGGCGCACGATCGTCAACTATGTTAGAAAGAAAAAGAAATGAGGAACTGCTATGAAAAGAATCACCGATTTACTTGGTATCCAGTATCCGATTTTTCAAGGAGCGATGGCCCATATTGCCCGTTATCCATTAGTTAGTGCTGTATCAGAAGCAGGTGGACTAGGAATTATTGCGGCAGGCGGACTGAGTGGAGAAGAATTGCGGGAACAAATTCGTGAGACGCAGAAACGCACGGAAAAACCTTTTGCGGTCAATCTGATGCTCCAGATGGAAACTATTTCGGAGCAGGTCGAAGTATTGATTACAGAGGGAGTCAAGATCGTAACGACTGGTGCCGGAACACCAAGACCTTATATGGAAAGCTTAAAGCAGGCTGGGATCAAAGTTTTTCCGGTCGTTCCTTCGGTGAAGTTGGCTAAGAAAATGGAGGAGCTAGGGGCAGATGGTGTAATTGCAGAAGGAATGGAAGCTGGTGGTCATATTGGAGAGACGACTACAATGGCATTGATTCCTCAGGTCACTCAGGCAGTCACTATACCGGTTATTGCAGCAGGCGGAATCGGTGATGGACGTGGGATGGCTGCGGCGTTTGCACTAGGGGCACGAGGAGTACAGCTGGGAACGGTTTTTTTGACAGCAACGGAATGCCCAATTCACGTTAATTATCAGCAGGCGATTTTGCAGGCTGACGACACCGCGACAACAGTAATTCGGAAAGCCAAAGGCGGAGCGCTGCGCGGGTTGAAGAACCAGTTGACTGAAGAACATACTAACGACGCTTTTTCTCTAGCTGCATTAGAGCGAGCAGCAGATGCGGGTGACATCCAACAGGGAATGATTATGACAGGACAGATTGCAGGGCTGCTTACACAGGTAAAGCCAGCGAAAACATTAATTGAAGAGATCTTTACTGAGGCAGAGCTTATCAGTAAGAGTATAAAAATAGACTAACGGATAATCCCGTTAGTCTTTAATAAATTCTTCTGCTAGATGGTAGTCGCCTTCATAAGGAAGATCTTTCCCATTAACAGTCATGTATTTGTCTGTTCCTTTACCGGCTAAAATGATGGCATCATTCGGACCAGCATTTTGGATAGCTTCTTTGATGGCTTTTTTACGGTCTGCTTCAAACTGAACATGGACATGCGCGTTTTGGATACTTTGTTCGATTTCATTTGCGATTTTTTTAGGATCTTCAAAATTGGGATCGTCGCTGGTCAAAACAGCGCTATCGGCATATTCACCGATTGCCTGACCTAAACCTTCGCGGCGGGATTCTGCCTTATTTCCAGTTGATCCAGTTATAACGAGCAGTTGTCCATCTGGATGCTGCTCTTTCGCGAAGGCCAGCAATGATTTCATACTCAGATAATTGTGAGCATAGTCTACATAGATATGAGCTCCGTTTGGTTTTAGCAGCAGGTTCATTCGGCCAGGAACCAATGCTTCTGCCAATCCCTGACGGCCAGCATTTTGATCAGCACCCACTAAGGCGCCTGCAATCAAGGCGGCAGCTGCGTTTTCTTTATTAAAGTCACCAGCTAGTAAGAGTTGGTAGCTCCCATTTAAATGGTATTGATCCGTTGAACTTGACAAGGAAAAAGCCAATGGATGTTCCAAAGGTTTTACATAATAATCCGCTGCTTCATTTCCGTACGTGATGACGGGAATGTTTTTTATTTCCGCTAATTCTTGTAATAGCTCGAAGTGATCGATTTCGTGCTGCAGAATGACTTGGCGGGAATTTGCGACTAATTGACGTTTACAATAGAAGTAATCTTCAAAAGTCGGGTGTTCGATTGGCCCTATATGATCAGGGGAAATATTTAGGAAAAGCCCTACGTCAAAGGTCAAGCCATAGACTCGCGCTACTTTATAAGCTTGCGAAGATACTTCCATGACCAGATGTGTCATGCCATTGGCTGCAGCTTCCGCCATCATTCGATACAAGTCCAGTGATTCTGGCGTCGTAAGTTTTGATTTGAAAAAGGTTACGCCATCCAGTGTTGTATTTAAGGTAGATAAAAGTGCGGTCTTTTTATTTGTCGCGATATCTAAAATTTGTTTCGTGAAATAAGCGACAGTAGTTTTGCCTTTAGTACCAGTAATTCCGATCAGTTTTAATTTTTCCTGCGGATAATCGTAAAAGGCCATGCTCAGAACAGCCAGCGCTTGGCGAATGTCTGTTACAATGATCGCTAATTCTGCCGGCACCTCATAGGGCTGTTCGGCGATGTAGCTCGTTAGACCATCTGCTAAAGCTTGTTCTAAAAAGCGTTGTTGAAAATTATTTCCTTTACAGAAAAAAAGTGTGTCGCTATCGACTTCACGTGAGTCGTAAGAAATTTTTTGATAGCTTTTGTCAAAGGGCGCACTCAACGTCCAACGCGTTGGTGTGATGAACTCCCGTAAGAGATTTTCTTTTTCAAGAATTTGTTGGATTTGGGTAAGTGTCAGCATGTAGAGACCTCCAATATATAGTCTAGGCTATTATAGCATAGCTCAGTAGGAGAAAAAGTAAAGAGTGATTGTCAGAAGTGTGATTTAGCTTTACTATAAGGGTAACGATTTTTTTAGGAGGAGACCATGAAAGAGACACGACCAAGTGATCTGAGCTACCAGGAAAAGATGATTCAAGGTTCGGCCTGGATGTCAATCGGAAGTATTTTTTCGCGGCTGCTGGGTGCCATCTACATTATTCCTTGGTATGCCTGGATGGGTGAAAATGCCCGTGCTGCTAATGGACTATTTAATATGGGTTATACCTTTTATGCCTTGTTCATGATGATCTCTACGGCGGGATTGCCAGGAGCAATCGCCAAGCAGGTGGCCCGCTATAATTCGATGGGAGAATATCGAACGAGTCGTCGATTGTTTATCAAAGCTCTGCAGGTAACAGCGATTTTAGGGATTATTTTTGGCGGTGTGATGTTTTTTACGGCACCTTTACTGGCTAGCTTATCTGGTGGCGGCCGTGCATTGATTCCAGTGATCCAGGCCTTGAGTATTGCAGTCGTTGCTTTTCCATGTATGAGTGTCTTAAGAGGATATTTTCAAGGGCAGCAAGATATGCGGCCTTCAGCGATTTCACAATTGGTGGAACAAGCGCTTCGTGTTTTGTATATGCTTTTAAGTGTCTTCATCATTATGAAGGTCATGAAGGGCGATTACTTGAGTGCGGTGATCCAGTCAACGTTCGCTGCTTCGGTGGGGATGATTGGTTCCTATGCTGTTCTGCTTTTTTATTGGTTCAAAGAGCGCAAACGCGATGACCTGCAGGTAGAGCATAGCTTAGACAAAGTGACGATCGATACGAAGAAATTATTGATCGAAACCATACGGCAGGCCATCCCGTTCATTTTACTAGGCAGCGGGATCACCTTTTATAAGTTGATTGATCAAGTGACCTTTATTCATACAATGGCTGCTAATACGAACTATAGTCATGAGCAATTAGTTGCGCTATATGCACTTTTCAGTGCAAACCCAGATAAACTGACAATGGTCGTAGTCGCATTAGGCACTTCTTTAGCATTAACGAGCTTGCCGATGCTGACGGAGCTTTTTACTCAAAGACGCAGACCTGAGCTAGCGAAGTTGGTGAATACAAATATTCAACTGTTTGCTTATATTATGCTGCCGGCAGTTTTTGGCATGATGCTATTGGCCTATCCTTTGAATACAGTCTTTTATTCAGCCGATCTTCTTGGAAGTCGTGTCTTGGTTGTCGCCTGCTGGACTGGTTTGGTATCGGCCTTGTTCATGATGCTGTCCACGACGCTGCAAGGAATCTCCCACAGTCGGATTGCTGTGAGGTATTGGTTCGCTGGCCTGCTGTTAAAAATAGTGATCCAAAGACCATTGATCCAATTGCTGGAGGTATATGGTCCTCTGGTCGCTACGTTTATTGGATTGAGTTTAACCTGTGGTTTGTGTTTGTGGAAACTGCGAAGAGTGGTTCATGCGAACTATCAGCTGGCCTTTCGCCGCTGTGTGCTGATTTTGATCTTAACGATTTTGATGCTGATCGTCGCTATTGTAGTTCGGCAGCTAAGCTATCTCGTATTTGATCCGGCATCCCGTTTTCCAGCATTGATTGTTTGTCTATTGACTGCAGGTGCTGGTGGTCTGGTTTATTTCTATTTGGGTTTGAAAATTCGTTTGATTGATAAATTAGTGGGCTCTCAGGCAAAAAAATGGCGTCGTCGTCTAAGAATCAAATAAGAAATACTTCTGCTTTTTTAACAAGCAGGAGTATTTTTTTTATTATAAATCAATAGTTCAATTCAAATTCAATAAGAAATATTTGCAAAATAATTCAAAAAGAACAAGTTTATTTTCTTGTTTTTCTTTACAAAAAGATTGCAATGTTTCTAAAGATAATTTTTGTAATACAAGAATAAAACAGTTACATTCGACGGAACAGGCTTCAACACTGGGTTTTGTCAGATAAAGATAAAAGTGATATATTTCAAAATGACACACTGCGAGGCGTTTTGTTACATAGTTTTATGTTATTGTAATGAACTGTTACATTAATATTACCCATGAAACACAAAAGGATGGTAAAGTAGCACTCGTAGTCAAGAAGACAGAAGAAAAAAGACATAAGAAAAATCGGAGGAAGTTACATAATGAAATTAGGGAAAACATTTCTTTTTAGTACAGTATTAGCAGCAGGTGCAGGTTTAGCGATGGGAGCTACAGATGCGCACGCTTCAGAAACTTATACTGTAGAAGCAGGAGATACTTTATCAAAAATCTCTCACAAGTTTGCTGGTAATGACAGCTTAGTAGATGCAATTGCAAAAGCAAACAAAATTTCTAACGTGAACATGATTTTTGCAGGTCAAGAATTAACGATTGACAGCGAAGGTAAAGCAGCTCCAGCAGCTAAACAAGAAGAAGCGGCTCCAGCACAAGCGGCTGAACCAGTTCAAGAAACTGCGGCAGCACAAGAAGCTACACCAGCGGCTCCAGTACAAGAAGCAACGCCAGTGCAAGAAGCAACACCCGTACAACAAACAGAAGCAGCTCCAGCAGCATCTGCAGCGACAACTTCATCAGCAAAAGAATGGATCGCTCAACGTGAATCAGGCGGCTCTTACGCAGCTACTAACGGTCAGTACATCGGACGTTATCAATTATCTGCTTCATACTTAAACGGTGACTATTCTGAAGCAAACCAAGAACGTGTTGCTGATCAATATGTAACTTCTCGTTACGGCTCATGGGAAGGCGCGCAAGCTTTCTGGCAAGCAAACGGTTGGTACTAAGATTAAGATCACTCAAAGCCCAAGTCGCAATGACTTGGGCTTTTTTTTAATTTGTAAAAAATGATGTCGGGCTTCACGAACGGACTTTTTTGCGTAAGCTTTGCCCATCGTTCCTGCAAAAGACTACCACAATCCCGGTATGGCTTTAACAGCTATTTTTTGACTGGTAAATGGATGAATCAGATGCAGTTCATAGGAATGCAGCATTAAACGCCCGCTAGGCTGCTTGCTATATAAAGGATCACCGACCAATGGATGCCCGATACTAGCTAAATGGACGCGGATTTGATGGGTTCTTCCTGTATCTAGCTGGCAGAAAATAGCTGTTTGATTGGTTAATTGTTTTGCCACGGCTACATGAGTGATTGCTGTTTTTCCGCCTTTAGGATCAATCCGCCGCTTCCGCCGATCATGGCGGTCTCGTCCAATCTTTTTGTTGATGGTCAGCTCTTTCTTGAGTGAGCCATGAACGATGGCTTGATAGCGGCGATAGATACTTTTTTGTTCCAGCAGGCGACCTAAAATCGGTAGCACGAATGGGTTTTTAGCAAATAAAATCGCGCCGCTCGTTTCTTTATCCAGCCGGTGGACGACGTGTGGCTGAAAGTCCGGCGCTAAATAGGCGGCTAAATGGTTCAGCAAAGTATCCTGTTCATCGGGTTGGTTTGGATGGGTCTTCATACCGTAAGGTTTATTAACAATGATTAAGTGCTCGTCTTCATAAAGAACCTTGATTTGGTTCTTATCCCCCAAATGTATGCTTCGCTCGGGATAATCGCTCGCTTCAACAGTGAGGGTGATAATATCGCCAGGATGAACCAATGATTGAAAATGGCAGGTTTCTCCGTTGATCAAGATGCCTTTGCGTGTTCGAATGAAGTGGCGAACTTTTCGTGGTACCAGCCATTCTTGTTCTAACAGCTCTTTGACCGACATTTCAATCGAGTGATCAGGCATAGTCATGGTAAATTTCATTAAATTACTCCTTTTCCAATTAATAGGGGGCCGCTTCAAATGAATAATCAGCTAACTTAGATACTGCACGGATGCGGTAATCTGTAATAAAAGTATAAATTTTCAAATAAAGGGTCTAGTGAATTCTCAAACACATTTGCTTTTTTCGCTAAGGTAATAAAAATACGAAAGGAATTAGCGAGTTTGAAGGTAAGAGGATAGTGCTGGTTCTTTTATTTTATTAAGTAAAATAAGGGATCGTCCGGCCTATTGTATCACTTTTAACGGATATTTAAGAAAAAAATCAGCTTTTCCTTGCGAGTGCATGCTAGAATACTCTCAAGTGTGTATCAGTCTCAGGTCCCAAGCCTTAAATAGGCAATTTGTGATACACTGTGTCTGAATTTTGAATAGAATGGAGATCAAAAAATGGATTTTCAGGAATTTTGGCGCAAGTTTAAAAATGGTGCGAAAGTTTTTTGGCAGAAGTTCCGCAGTGGGACAAAAACTTTTTGGCAATGGATCAAGCCATACTTGATTCGTTTTCATCATTGGCGCAAACGTATTTGGAAAAAATACCATATTAATAAAATCTTGCTTTTATTAACCCTCGTGGTTGTTTTAGTAATGAGTGTCTATCTCTTTTTCTTGGCAAAATCGGTCAATGTAGAGACATTGCAATCCAGCTTGAAGCAATCGACCGTTATTTATGATAAGAAGAATGAACAGGCAGGGTCTCTTTATGGTCAAAAAGGAACCTATGTTGAAAGTGATCAGATATCCCCTTATTTAAAGGATGCGGTGGTTTCCACAGAGGATCGAAACTTTTACAGTCATCATGGATTTGATATCAAAGGGATCGCGCGGGCCGCTCTAGGTCTGGTGACTTCCGGCCATATTACCGGCGGGGGAAGTACCTTGACTCAGCAGTTAGCAAAGAATGCTTACTTAAGCTTGGACCAAACATTCGAGCGAAAAGCCAAAGAAATCTTCATGGCGATTGAAATTGAAAAGAAATATGATAAAGACCAAATTTTAACGATGTACTTAAACAACTCCTACTTTGGTAACGGTGTTTGGGGTGTTCAGGATGCGGCCAGAAAGTATTTCGGTGTAGATGCGAATCAATTGACGGTTGGAGAGGCTGCGACGATCGTTGGAATGCTGAAGGGCCCAAGTATTTATAATCCAATCGACAATTTAGAAAATGCTGTAAACCGAAGAAATACTGTACTTTCAGTGATGGTAGAAAATGGCAAGCTGTCCAAAGAGCAAGAGGACCAGGAAAAAGCTGTTGATCTTGGTGCGGAACTGAACGATACGTATTCTTCGGCGGATGCAGGTTATCGTTATCCTTCCTATTTTGATGCTGTGATCGATGAAGCAGTAGAGCGTTATGGAATGTCTGAGAAGGACTTATTGAACAAGGGGTATAAAATCTATACTTCATTGGATCAGGATTATCAAAAGCAAATGGAAGCTGTTTATGATAACAATGCAAACTTCCCTGCAAATGCAGCGGATGGTGCGATGCCGCAGTCCGCTTCAGTTGCGATGGATCCTAAAACAGGCGGTGTTCAGGCTCTAGTTGGTCGACGAGGAGAGCATATCTTCCGCAGCTATAATTTTGCGACACAAATGCAGCGTTCACCTGGCTCGACGATGAAGCCGCTGAGTGTTTATTCATCCGCACTAGAAGCCGGTTATAAGCCGGACAGTGTATTAAAGGATGAGCCGCAATCTTATTACAAAGCGAAAAACTATGATGGCACGTATCAAGGCGAAGTACCGATGTATCAAGCGGTTGCCCAAAGCTTGAACCTGCCGGCAGTCTGGTTGCTGCATGAGATCGGCTTGAATAAGGGCTATAACAAGTCTGAAGAGTTCGGTATCCCATTGAGCAAGTCAGATAAATATTACGGCTTAGCACTAGGCGGATTAGAAAAAGGAACTTCTCCAATGCAAATGGCCGCGGCTTATGGCGCCTTTGCGAATGAAGGAAAAGTTTACCAGCCACACTTGATTACAAAAGTCATTGATTCAACGGGTGCTGTAATTGAAGATAACAGCTCGCCAAAATATGAGCAGGTGATTTCAAAGGAAGTTGCCAACGAAATGACTAGCATGCTCTTAGGAACCTTTTCAAACGGAACAGCTACTCAAGCAGCTCCTGCTGGTTTTACTGTTGCTGGTAAAACAGGAACGACTGAAACCAACTTTGATGCGAATAAGGTCAACGACCAGTGGATCGTAGGGTATACACCGAATGTCGTGATCTCTACATGGTTAGGTTTTGAAAAAGTCAGTGAGACTCATTATTTGAGCGGAACCAGTGGATCAGAGGTCGGTCAGGTCTTCAGAGCGGAAGCTGAATCGATCTTGCCATATGCCGGCCAATACTCATTTGATGTGGCAGATGCTTATGCGACAGGCGGAAAAGTGGTAGCGGCTGACGAGGTGAACCAAGGTGCTCAAAATGGGGATTCAAGTAAATGGCGGGAGGACCTGAAAGATATTGGCGGAAAGGCCAGCGAAGGTGCAGCAAACTTCTTCGAAAAAGCCAAAGAAGGTGCCAATAAGCTGAAGGAAAAAGGCCAGGAATTGTGGCGGCAGTATCAACCAGGAAATTAGGGTGTGAACCCGTTTCCATTCATGTTACAATAGAACAGTAACTTTTATAGAAAATGAGGGAATAAAAAATGGCAAATATTTACGATTCAGCGAACGGATTGGAACGCGAAATCCGCGAACTACCAGAATTTAAATCTTTAGAAGAAGCTTTTGCGGAATTAAAGAAAAATGAAGCAGCGTATGCAGCGTTCAAAGATTTCCAAGCATTCCAACAAAGCTTACAAGAAAAACAAATGCGCGGGGAAGACTTCAGCGACGAAGATGCTGCTCAAGCCCAAGCTTTAGCTGAAAAGGTTCAACAAGAAGAATTGATCAACGAATTAATGGTGAAAGAACAAGCTTTCAGCGTGATCATCAATGACTTGAACCGTATCATCATGACTCCAATTCGTGAATTGTACGAAGGTTAATTTGAATTAGAAGCTGCGACGTGAATCTGCGTCGCAGCTTTTTTTGGCGTATTGAGCTTTCGTCGGTTGTCTAATGAGAGAACAAGGTGAGGAGTTAAGAGACATTTTTGATAAAAGCGTAGAAGGAAATAAAAGGAGCTGTACAAGATGAAATAAAAAAGTTAGAAGTACCGATCATTGAGAGTCGGGCTTCTAACTTTCTATTAAAAGAATTTTTTGAGGTGATCTATCAAACCATCGATTTTCTCAGATTTTAGTAAACCTTTAGCTTTATCATAGTAATCACCTAAATCCTCCTTGTGATCTTCGATAAATTCCTTGGCTTTGTCGATATTGCCTTCATTCAATAGTTCTTTGGCTTTTTTGATTAGGTCCTCTTTAGTCATCAGCGAGCATCCTTTCCTTTTACAGCAATAGTTTATACGATTCGAGCTGCTTTGACGAGAATTAAAACTCGGTTAACAAGTGACAATCAAATTTCCAAGTAATCCATCAAGCCATCAAGCATGATATGGATCGTTTCGGTTAAATAGCTTTCGATCATTATTTCTTGATGAAACATCCCGAACCCCATTACGTGAATATAGTTTTGAACAATTTCCGGTTGCTTGCCTTCAATTCCTAGAATAGCAAAAAAGTCTCGATAATTTTGAATCTCAAAGGCCTCAAGCTCAGTCATCTTTTCCTTTGAGTAACGGAAAAGAAAATTATGGACCTCCTGCTGTTCATTCACGAAAAAGGTCATGTCTTTCGAAGAAAAAAATTGATCAGAAAAAGCCTTGATGGTTTGCCGCCGTTCGCTAGAAGTTAATGGTTTGATGCGTTCGGCAATGTGTCTTAAACCGCCAAATAATTCTCGATGAATTTGATAAACAATCTCATAAATGAAATCATCCTTAGAAGAGAAATAGTGATAAAATGAGCCTTTAGCTACACCTGCAGAGGCGGCTACATCGTCTACGCTGATCTTTTTGATACCATATTGATAAACCAACGCGCGGCCCTTATCCAATAGAATCTGCTTGTTGTGTCTTTTTTCTTCTGGTGTTAATTCACGCGGCAACTGTTTACACCCCTTTACTACGACCTTCAATTAGGCACTGTACTGAGGTCAATTATATACTGAAATGTAAGATTGGGCTATTCTTCTTGCATTTTTAGACCTTCGACAATATTCAATCGATCAATGTAACGATTAGATATCATCAGACGCAAACTACTGATAAAAGTTACGATCAGAGCAGTAATAATAAAGGATTCGGGTTGAATCTCTGGCTGCATGGCAAAGCTGTTTTGGGAGAATTGGTCTTTAATGGCCTCCAATAATTGAAGGCCAAGGAAAAAACCTAGTGGAATTGCCAACAAGAGTTGCAGCAGATTTTCCTTATTGATTGCTTGAAGAATTAATCGTTTGGAATAGCCCATAATATTCATAAACATATATTCAAATTCTCGAATAGTCAGATTCATCAAGTTTAGACAGAAGATTACTGTTCCTCCTAAAATGACTGAACAGGTCACTAATAAGAAGATCAGTATCTTCATATTTTCTAGCAATGAATGAAAAGACTGTCGATCCTCTTCAGCCGTCGTATAAAAAAGACCTCTCTTGTTTAATTGGTGCTTGACTTTATCGGGCTGTTTTGAAGTCAAATAGACGGTGTTGCATATCTTTGGCAGCTCGGTGAAAAGAGAGCCAGCGTAATCATAGGAGGTGTAAATAGCTAAACCCATACTCAGCGGCAGCACAGCAGAGATAATCGCTTGGTGATCATTGATGGTTATCCGATCACCAACTGTTACCTGCCATTTCTTGGCATAATAATCAGGAATGACTAAGCCCTGATCGAGTTTTTTATTCGGTAGGCTTAGCGTTGAGACAGAGGCGTTCATGATAATCAGCGGATAGTCCTCATTTTTTATCTTTCCGCTTAACTGAAGCATGGGGTCCTGTTTATCAATTGCCGAAATATCCTGTAATAATTTTTGATCTAAAGCTGCAGGCTGCGGCAGTTGAACAACCAAGTCATAATCAGCAAATGTGTTGAAATAATTATCTGCTACACTTCCAATAGAATCATTAAAGCCTAGTGAGAAAAGCAGCAGCCCCGTTGAAGCCGCCATCCCTAACACCATAAGTAAAAAACGCCCCTTATTTCTCAGAGATGTGGCAAAGGCATAGCGAGTATTAAAGGAGAAGGAGTGGAGTAGTTGAGAATGGCTTTCTCTTTTTTTCGTTTTTGGAATTCTCTGACTCATTGAAACAGCCGGAAACTCCTTCAGAATATCAAGCATGGAACTTAAAGAAAATAAACTGCAACCGACAGTCGAAACTAAAATCGTGATTATCCAGTAGCGAAGTTCAAAATGATAGGTCAGTGTAGGAAGCTCGATCATTGTACTAAAAACCTGGAACAGCAACTCAGTAATAGGGTAGCTTAAAAAACAGCCGATTAGTGAACTAAAGAAACCTAACAAAACAAATTGTCTGATATAAATAGTGACGATGGAACGATTACTTGTTCCTAGCGCTTTGAGTATACCGATTTGTTTATGCTCCTTCAGCAATGTCCGTCGTAGAATAATAAAAATGATCCCAAAAGATAGTAACCAAAAAATAGTAGGAAAAATACAGGCGAAAGAAACAAATTGTTCTAAATCCCCTTCGTACATTTGGTAGTTGATCTGATCTTTTTGATAGATGAAGGATTGATAGTCAAGCAGATTTTTCAGTTTTTCTTCCTTTATTTTCTCTGGGCTAGCTAACAATAATTGATTAGTGAAGGGAAAGAAATCCTTTACTACATAAGCAACCGCAAATTTCTTTGGATTTGCTGAAAAGGAGCGTTCATTTTGGGAATAATACACATACTCTGGAGAGCGGACGATTCCGACAACTGTTAGCTTCTGCTGATCAACAATGAGAGAATCTTTCAGCTTTACCCGATTTTTACGGGCGTACTGGCTGATGAGCACACATTCTGATGTTGTTTTTGGAAGCCGCCCTTTTTCTAAGAGCACTTGATTTAGTTTGGGCGAAAGGGAGATCAAACGAACCGTTTTTTCACCGCTTCTGAAATCCTGAACAGTACGTCCTTCAATCGTGGAAAGGATCGTTTCATTTTCTAGTTTGGCCTTAGAGGCATTTGAGAAGTTTCCAGTAAGGGTAACATCCGCATAATTTTGCTGACGAAAAAAAGTGGTCATCTCTTTTTCATAGATGGCTTTGAAAGTGAAGAGAGTAGTAAAGAACATTGCTGCAATTGCAATCAATAACCCCATTCCGAATATTTGAGTGATACTACTTTTCATTTTGCGAAATGAAAGAATCGTTAAAAGATTCATTACCATTCCACCTCCTTAGGTGTCAACGGGGAAAGGTTTTCTTCAATGGATAGAATTTTACCGCTTCGAAGTCGGATGACTGTATCAGCGATTCTTGCTATTTCTTTATTATGGGTAATAAAGATGATCGTATTTTTAGTATCGGACTGAATTTCTTTTAATACCTCCAAAATTTTAATTCCTGTTTCAAAATCTAAGGCTCCTGTCGGTTCATCACATAATAAGATTTCCGGCTTTTTGACAATGGCTCTAGCGATGGATACACGCTGCTGCTCACCGCCAGAAAGTTCACCTGGAAAATGAGTGATCCGATCCTTTAGTCCGACTGAGACCAATGCTTGTTCAGCGTCCATTTTCATTTTATTGACTAATTCGGTCGAAAACTCCACGTTCTCCAAGGCACTTAGATCAGGCAATAAATTATAGCTTTGGAAAACAAAGCCGATTTTATTCTTGCGAAATTCTGTCATCTGAGTTTTAGATAGCTTTGTCAGATCTTTTCCTTCGAAAAGTATTTTTCCTGAGCTTGGTTTATCCATACAACCAATTAGATTCAAAAGAGTCGACTTTCCCGAACCGCTCTCTCCTAATACCACAATAAAACGATTTTTCGGAATATCTAAAGTGATATTATCCAGTGCAACAACCTGTGATTCTTTAGTTCCATAGATTTTTGACAAATTTCGGATTTTAAAAGTAGTCATTATGGCGTCCCCCTATTGTTTATTTTGACCGTATTTCATAATCCAGTCATTATATGTGTAAAAAAAGAAAATCATTTTTGATTTTTATCCAAAGAACTATTATGACTGAATTTGTATTTATAGTCATAATACTACAAATACAATTTATTGTATAGGTTAAATTAATTGAAAAATCTATCGCATCAGCAAAAAGCGAACAAGCTTTCGTTTTTTTATGGTAAAATAAATGGGATTGGAAATCGGTTCGGCATTTTCAATAATGAAGGGAAACGACTGGTTTTCCTGAAATTAATTCCTAGGACTAGGAGGAGAAATAAATGAAATTCCTACATGCAGCTGATCTGCATCTAGATCGTTCCTTTGAAGGGCTGATCGCTGTGCCAGAGCATTTTCAAGAACAATTGGCAGCTGCCAATCAGAAAATGCTAAGAAATATTGTAGATACAGCGATTGCAGAGGCCGTCGATTTCATTTTATTGGCTGGAGATACCTTTCATCAAAATCGGCCTACATTAAAAACACAGCGTTATTTCTTTCAAGAAATGGCTCGCTTAGATGAAGCGTCGATCCCAGTTTTTATGAATTTCGGCAATCATGATTTTTATCAAGCCGACCGTTATTGGTTTGCTTTTCCAGATAACATTCAACGTTTCAATACGGAACAAGTTGAAACGAAAACGTTCCGGACTGGTGCAGGAGAAAAGGTCGGTATTACGAGCTTTAGTTATCAACATCCCACGATCGAAGCTGCAATGGTTGAAAAATTCCCTCACAAACAAGCTGTTGATTTTCAAATAGGGATGTATCATGGCGGACAAATGCCCTATGCCCCATTTCAGCTTACCCAGCTAGTATCAAAGGGCTATGATTATTGGGCGCTAGGTCATATCCATGTGCCGCAGGTTTTGTCGCAGCAACCTTATATTATCTATCCGGGTACACCTCAGGGCCATACACAAAAGGAAACAAATCTGACTGGTGTGACCTTAGTAGAAAGCCAAGGGAATCAATTGATTCCTAAGTCCATTTCTGTTGAAGCCGTTCGTTGGGAAAAACGGACATTGTCTTTGGCTGCGGTTCGTCACCCGCGGGAAATTTTTTCATTGGTGCGTAAGCTGACGGTGAATTTGCCGACTTTACTGCATTTAGAATTAAGTGATACTGAAAATCTGGGAGAAGAATTGGCCTATAAATTAGCTTCAGGTGAATTATTGGAGGCTCTGCAGGAGGAGGTTGCGCAAGAGATTTGTCTATGGCAATTGACGTTAACAGAGCAGCCGACTGAACGACCTTATCTGGCTGTTGACAAAGAATTGGTTGATCAGCTGATTATGACCTATCAAGCACCTCCAATCTTTAATGAATTACTGAGTGAGTTGGACCAGAACCCACAGCTCCATCACTTGATGGATCACGAATTTAGAGCAGATGCAGTGGCATTGTTAGAGAAAAAAATGCGTCAAAGCTATCAATTTAGGAGGGCTGCCGATGTGGATTAAAAAAGCGGAGATTACGAGCTTTGGCAAGTGGCGTCAGCAAACGTTCCTGTTTGAAGCGAAAAATCAATTAGTCTATGGCTTGAATGAAGCGGGGAAATCAACGCTGTACCAGTTTATCCAAGCGATTTTATTCGGCTTTCCGACGAAGCGAAAAAAAGGACAGGACTACACCCCAAATGACGGCAGCGGGTTTGGTGGCCGCTTATTAATCGTTCATCCAACTTATGGAGCAGTGACAATCGAGCGATATAAAGCAAAAAATAAAGGAAAAGCCAAAGTTTGGCTGGAAGATGGTCAGCAGGGTGAAGAAGAATTACTGGAAAAAATACTTTATCCTTTGAATCAGCCGCTTTTTCGTCAGGTTTTTACCTTCCAACAGGAACAGCTTCAACAGCTGGATGTATTAAGCGAAGAAAATCTGCATGAAGCGTTGATTTCATTAGGGTTGTCTGGCAGCAATGAGCTATTTGAGCAGCGTATCCAGCTGAAAAACAAGTATGAAGGGATTTATCGCCCCCGTGGACGAAAACAGCCCTTGAATCAGGCGTTGCAGAGCTATCAAATCCTGCAGCAAAAAATCAAAGAAAAAGAAGCACAGGAGGCTGGCTTTCAGAAGTTGGTTCGTCAGGCGGATGAGGAGAAGCGAGCGGTCACGCAGCAAGCCGCGAAGAATCGGAATTTGCAGGAACGGCAATTAGTTTTAGAGCAGCAGCGTATGAACTGGGCGAGCTATGCGGAACTTCTAGAATTGCAAAAAGCAGATTTGCAGGTATCAGCCAACGAAGAAGAACAAGCCAGTCTGCAAGCATTCTATCAAGAATACCAGCAATTGATGAAAGAGCAGGAGAAATTGCATGCGGCATTGCAGCAGCATAGCGGCAATCAAGAGTCGGCACGCTATTATTTTTACTTAGAAAATGAGCAGCGCATTCAACAGCTATTAGCTGAAAAAGTTGCGATTACTCGGATGCTGGATGAAGAACAGCGGATCGCGCTTAAATTGGCACAAGCAAATGAGACGCCTATCAGCTGGCAGCAACATCCGCCACGCCCTTTTACTGACGAGCAAGCAATTCAAACACTTTTTGCACCACTGCAATCCCAGCAAAAAAAGCTGGAGGAGCAGGAAATTCGCTTGCGTTTAATCAAAGAGCAGCGGGATCAAGCGGAAACGAGTCTGAATGCTTATGAACAAAAGCATCCAGAACTTTTTAATCGCAAAAAGAATCCGCCGTGGCTGTTTATCGCAGCTGGGCTGGGGTTGGTAGCCGCGTTTTTACTTCCTGCGCCTTTGCGCTATATTGTGATAGCTGCAGCCGCAGCTTGCGGGATAGGCGGATTGTTGAAGCAGAGTAAGCCGGCGAACAAAGATGCTTGGCAGGAGAAACTCGGCCAGCTGGATGTTTATGAAGGTCAGACAGCCGAGATGACAGAAAAAGTCGCAAAGGGCCAACGCGTTTCCCAACAGTTGCTTGATCAGATTCAAAACGAGCTGCGTCAAAGAAATCTGAGCGGCGCTGAGAATGAATTTGCGGTGGTACAGGAGAATCAGCGAGCTCAAAACTATTTGGCGCAATTGCAGGCACACGAAGAGCTTCAACTGCGTCAATCGATTCTGCGCCAAAATTTGATGCACCAGGAACAAGGATTTGAATTTTTGGCAGAATGGCTGCCGCTGCATGAAAAAAATCTGTCAGAGAAACTATCGAATTTGGAGCAATTTGCGAAGGAGATGGAGCAGATTCGTTTCGCTCAGACGTATCAAGAAAATACGGTTCTGCAGCAGCGAATTCATGAAGCGCAGAAGCAACAGCAGCAGTTATTGGACCAGCATCAAGTCTTGTTGGAAAAAGTGCGTTTGGCCTATCCTTCAGAAATTCCCGCATTTTTACAGCGAGAATCAGAAGTAGTCCAAAAGCAAACACGTTTAAGAGAATTGACCGAAACGGTGGCCCCGCTATTTGAACAGGAAACGACACTTGCAGAAATTGAAGACGCTCTGCGTATCTTACAGCAGGAGATTCAAACAGGCGAAATACAGCTGCATCAGCTGCAAGAACAGGAACAGCGGTCTCGTTTGCAAATCCAGCAAATGCAGGCGGATGGCACACTGGACAGTCTATATCAGCAAGCGACTCAACAACGGGCATTGATTGAAAAATTAACAACGGATTATGCGGTAGCGAAATTGGAGAATCAATTGCTGCAGGATATCGCAACAGAATTATCCGAGCAGCAGCTGCCCGAGCTATTGAAGCAGGCGACCAGCTATTTTCAAGAGCTGACGAATAATGCCCATAGCCGATTGGACTTTTCAGAAGGGGTGTTAACGATTGATCAGTTGAGTATTTATCATCTTTCAACTGGAACCAAAGATCAGGTCATCATGGCTTTCCGATTTGCCTATTTAGCTTTGCAGCAAAAACATCCGCTGTGTCCAGTTATTATTGATGACGGCTGGCTGCATTACGATCATCAGCGGAAATACCAATTTGCCAAATTATTACAGCAATTTAGTCAAAATTATCAAGTCATATGTTTGTCATCTGACCAAGAAATGGTAAGCTATTACCAAGAGCTTCACCAGCCAGTCTGGGAATTGAAGGGAGTCCAACGATGAAAAAAATCAAAGAATTAACAGTCGATGAGCAATTTGAAATGTATGTGCTGATTAAAAATGCCGATGTCCGCTTAGCGAAAAATGGCAAAAAATTTATCGCTTTTACGTTCCAAGATACATCTGGAGCGATCGATGGTAAGTTTTGGGATGCCTCTGAAGAAGAGATCAAACGCTACAAAGCGGGTCAGGTCGTTTTGCTAAACGGCAAGCGGGAAATGTATCAAGGCAATCCACAGGTCAAAATCCTGCATCTGCGTACCACTAAACCAGATGAACCGAATGATCCTGCTCTTTATATGGAGCGTGCGCCTATCAAGCGTGAAGAAATGGAAGAAGAGTTCAACAAAACATTATTCGAGATCACCAATGCCCATTGGAACCGGATCGTTCGCTTCTTGCTGAACAAATACCAAAAGGAATTCTTTGAGTTTCCGGCGGCTAAACGCAATCATCATGCCTTTGCTGGTGGTTTGGCCTTCCATACATTAACGATGCTGCGTTTAGGAAAGGCGATCGTGAAGGAATATCCGCAGTTAAATGCTTCCCTGCTTTATGCCGGCATTATCATCCATGATCTAGGGAAAGTGATTGAGTTGACAGGACCTTCCTCGACTGAATATACAGTAGTAGGAAACCTTGTTGGTCATCTTGTTTTAGTTGATGAAGAGATTACCAAAGCCTGTGCTGAATTGAAGATTAATGATGCAGATGAAGATATCGTGGTCTTGCGTCACATGGTATTGTCGCATCACGGTCTTTTAGAATACGGCTCACCTGTGCGCCCGCGTATTATGGAAGCAGAGATCCTGCATCAAATCGATAATATCGATGCGTCAATGCAAATGATGTCCAGTGCTGTGAAGAATGCTGAACCGGGAACGTATACGGAGCGCATTTTTGGACTGGATAATCGCAGTTTTTATGTACCAAAAGATATTTAAGACAAAACATGCCGTGAATTCTCTGCGGCATGTTTTTTGTCACGCCAACCTTTCACCGGCTAAGTGAATGGAGGCCCAAGCATATAGGGAACAAAGAGAAGACTACTTCGCTTTTTTATAGATGCCAGCTTGTCAACAAAGCTAAGCTGGTTATGTTAGGAGGGCAAACAAGGATGATCGAAACGGAAAGACTCTATCTTCGTGAGCTGCAGCAATCGGATATAGGCTCATTGAGCAAAATTTTACAGGATGATCAAACAATGTACGCCTATGAAGGGGCCTTCGATGATAAGGAGGTTCAAGATTGGCTGGATAAACAACTCGCCAATTATCGTCGTGACGGTTTTGGCCTGTGGGCGGTTATACTAAAGGAAACAGAGGAAATGATTGGTCAATGCGGGTTGACTTGGCAGAATTTCGACAGTAAGCCGGTTTTAGAAATTGGTTATTTGTTTCAACGGGCATTTTGGCATAAAGGGTACGCTATCGAAGCGGCAAGAGCCTGTAAAAAGTATGCCTTTGAAGAAGTAAAGGCCGAAGAAGTTTTTTCGATTATTCGGGATACCAATACAGCTTCGCAAAAAGTAGCAGCGAGAAATAGCATGACTTTTCGTGGGGAAGTGATGAAGTATTATCGTGAAGTAGAAATGCTGCATTATGTCTATGCGGTTCAAAAGTAAGTCGCAGTCTGCTGCGGCTTTTTTTATTCTCGAAAAGGGTAATGTTTCAAAAATAGTTTAAAAGCTACCAGCTTTCAGAGCGCAATACCGACTTAAAAAGCAAGTCGTGTTAAGATAATAATAGAGAAAATAACATAGTTTATCGCTGTAAAACAGCGTTAGTGACAAATGAGATGAGGTGAAACCGGATGAAGAAAAAGGAAGTCATTCAAACGGTGGAAGAAAATTTTGATCATGTGGAGACCCCAGCAGAACTAGCGGGATTAACAGCAGCTGAGGTCCAGCGAAAAATAGAGGAAGGACAGATCAATCAGGTCGAAGAGAATCTATTAAAGTCAGACAAAGAAATTATTAAAGAAAATACAATCAATATCTTTAATATTCTCAACTTTGTGTTGGCTTTGCTGGTGTTGTTAGTCGGTTCGCCCAAGAATACACTATTTTTCGGCGTAGTAGTCATCAATACGTTGATCGGGATCATCCAAGAATTACGAGCAAAGCATACGATCGACAAATTGTCGGTCCTAGCCAAGACCAAAGCGGTCGTGTTAAGAGATGGTCGGTTGCAGCAGATTGATCAGGAAGCGATTGTCTTAGGGGATATTCTTTATTTGCGCAATGGCGATCAAGTTCCTGTAGATGGGAATTTATTGTCTGGTGAGGGTGTAGAAGTCGACGAGTCGCTGCTGACTGGTGAGGCAGATCGTGTGCAAAAAGCCATGCGTGATAAATTATTCAGCGGCAGCTTCGTGACCGCGGGTGAATGCTTTTATCAAGGAACGGCTGTCGGAAGTGATAATTTTGCAGAGCAGCTGACCAGCGAAGCAAAAACTAAAAAGTCGGGCAATTCAGAATTGACGAAAGTTTTGAGCCGCATGATCGCGGTTTTGACGGTTGTGATCATTCCTGTAGGTTTAGGTCTTTTTTACAGTCAATATCAAGCTTCTGATTCCATCAAGCAGGCTGTTCTAGGAACAGTTGCGGCGTTAGTCAGTATGATACCTGAAGGATTGATGCTATTGACCAGTGTTGCTTTTGCAGTGGGAGCGGCGAATTTAGCACGAAAGAAAGTATTGGTCCAGGCCTTGCCTTCGATTGAAACATTAGCCCGAGTAGACGTGATTTGTTTAGACAAGACTGGGACGATCACTGATGGGACGTTGAAATTTGAGGAGGCTCTGCTTGAGGATATTTCTGAGAATCGGCTAAACGCGATTATGAGTGCTTTGATGGCTCACTTAAAGGATCAAAATGCGACAGCAAAAGCATTGCGGGCGGCTTTTCCGCCGACTAATAAGTGGCAAGCAGAGAAGATTGTTCCATTCTCTTCTGCTCGAAAATGGAGCGGTGTGACTTTTAAGGATCAAGGCAGCTTTGCATTCGGTGCGCCAGAATTTATTTTCAACGAGATGTCGCCTGAAAGGCAGCTTAAGATTCAGCCATATCTGGAAGATGGGCAGCGTGTACTGGTTTTAGTGGAATATCCGGGAGTCTTAGAAGAGGAGCTAGTCTATGAACCACGACTGCTTGCAACGTTGATCATCTCAGATAATTTAAGGGAGAATGCCCGGACGACTTTCGGCTATTTTGCTAAACAAGAGGTAGAATTGAAAGTTATATCGGGAGATCACCCATTAACTGTGTCAAAAATCGCTCAAAAAGCCGGAATTAAAAATGCTGAAGCGTTTGTCGATATGTCTAGCTTAGAGGAGCCTATTGATTATAACGCCTTGGCAAATCACACGACTGTCTTTGGTCGGGTCACTCCAAAGCAAAAGCAATCCTTGATTCGAGCGTTGAAGGTCAATCATACGGTTTGCATGACTGGTGATGGTGTTAATGATGTATTGGCTTTGCGTGAAGCGGATATTGGTGTAGCGATGGCGAACGGGAGCAGTGCAGCCAGAGCGGCATCAGATGTTATCTTGCTGGATTCGGACTTTGCCCGGATGCAGAATGTTTTAAACGAAGGTCGGCGCGTCATCAATAATATTGAGCGTGTAGCATCAATGTATTTGGTCAAAACAATCTATTCGCTAGTATTAGCTGTAATCTTTATGATTATTGCGAGTCCCTATCCTTTTGAGCCGGTGCAATTAACCCCAATCAATGCGTTGACTGTTGGGATTCCCTCCTTTTTCTTGGCTCTGAAGCCTAGCTATGAGCGAATCAAAGGCGATTTCTTGAATAATATTTTACGCGTCTCTTTACCCGGAGCGTTGACAGTAGTCAGTGCAGTAATGATCATTCAATTGGCGAATGTGCTGTTTGATTTGGATTATCAGGCGACATCAACAATGTCAGTCTTTTTGACGGGCTGTGTAGGACTGCTTGTTTTATACAAGGTCTCCTTTCCGTTGGATAAGAAGAAAATAGCGCTGATTGCATTATTGAGTACGGCATATCTAAGCTGCTATCTATTCTTTAGAGCCTTCTTTGAGTTTGACAAGCTTTGGAATCGCAATTTATTTTTTGTGATCCCTCTAACCTTTGGGATTTATTGGCTATTCAAAGGACTGACCTTTGTAATGGATCGTCTGGTCACATGGAGAATTCGTTGGCAGAAGAAGCGGCGGGCTAAAAAGAACCCGCAATCACGTGTCATTTAAAAGAGTAAGAATTACTTAAATTGATAAAAAATCCCGGAAAAGGCTTTCTTTTCCGGGATTTTTGGTATAATGAACTAAAAGTAGGATCAAAGGGTACCGCTTCAACTTTATGCTATACAGCTATTTTGGTTGGAGGGGATACAGCATAAGAATAGGAATGAGGAGGATTTCGTCAATGGAGTTAACAAAATTGCAAAATGGTTCAGATATTCGTGGAATCGCTATCAACGCTGAGGATAAAGTAAAAAACTTAGGTACTGAGGAAGCACAGCTGATTGCGAAGGGCATTCTTAATTGGCTGGCAGATAAAGGGGTAAAACGGCCATTTAAAATCGGGATTGGGCATGACAGTCGTTTAACTGGACCAGAGTTAAAGGGTGCGATGATCACAGTTTTTGAAGCGGCTGGTTGTGAGGTCTTGGATTTTGGGCTAGCAACAACACCTGCTTTATTTATGGCAACTCAATTTGAGGAATTCGCCTGCGATGCCGGAATCATGCTGACGGCTAGCCATTTGCCATTCTATTTCAACGGCATCAAGATTTTCAGTCAAACCGGCGGTGCGGAGAAAAGTGATATCGCATACATTTTGACCCATACAGACGCAGGTGAAACAGCGGTTGGAAGTGTTAAGAAAGCGGATCTGCTGTCTCGTTACGCGGCGGATCTTGTTGAAAAAATCCAACGAGGCAGCGGCAGTGAACAACCATTGAAGGGCCTAAAAATCGTTGTGGATGCTGGGAATGGTGCTGGAGGCTATTTTGCTGATAAAGTACTGGCTGTCCTTGGTGCTGATACAAGCGGCTCACAGTTTTTAGAACCTGACGGCCATTTTCCTAATCATATTCCGAATCCTGATAATAAAGAAGCCATGGCGAGTATCAAACAGGCTGTGCTGGCTAATCAAGCCGATCTCGGTGTGATTTTTGATACGGATGTCGATCGTTCAGCGATTGTTTCAAAAGATGGACAAATGATCAATCGCAATAATCTGATCGCTGTTTTATCCGCAATCGTCCTACAGGAACATCCGGGCAGTACGATCGTGACCAACTCACCGACCTCCGATCATTTGAAAAACTTCATTGAAGAAAAAGGCGGCAAGCAATATCGTTACATCTCCGGCTATCGGAATGTTATCAATAAAGCGATTGAGCTAAATGAAAATGGTATTGATTGTCAGCTAGCGATTGAGACTAGCTCTCACGCAGCTTTTAAAGAGAACTATTTCTTAGATGATGGTGCGTATGTGATTGCGAAGGTACTGATGCTTCTGCCGAAATTACAAAAAGAAAATCGTGAGTTGACCGATTTGATGGCTGAGCTGGAACAGCCGGTGGAAACCTTGGAGATTCGTTACACGATCAGCGGCGAGGATTATAAAGAAGCTGGCCAACGGATGATCGAGAAATTCCGTGCGGAGCTGCCAAAGCAAGCAGGCTTTGCGGAAAATTCTGAAAACCAGGAGGGTGTACGCTTTTCTGTCACTGAACCGTTTGGAAAAGGTTGGATGATATTACGCTTGAGTCTGCATGAACCATTATTGGTAATGCAGGTAGAGAATGATCAAGCCGATCAGATTCAAAAGCAATTACCGATCTTTCGTGAAATTTTAGCACAAGACACACAGCTTGATTTAACGAAGCTGGATCAACAATTGAATAAGTAAGATTACTTGCAAAAAAGGCCCCTTCGTCTGATGATTAGAGTCAGATGAAGGGGCTTTACCAGTTTTTCTTCCCGCTTTAGCGTGATTAGAAAAAGGTATTCATCGCAAAGGAGTTAGCTGCCAGTTCAACTTTTCGCGAGGTGACAGCCTAGCGACTGAATGCGACTAAAAGATAAGACTAAAGTTTCCAGAATAGGAGAGAGAATTATGCACATTACACTTGATGATACAGCCAAAGAAAAAATTTCAGCACACTTAGATGCGGACAAAATTTTACTATTAACTTTTGAAGATGGAGTAGGACCGTATTCGCAGCATGCGATGATTCATATGCAGACACAATTTTCTCTCAATATCATTTCGGCGGAAATGGAAAAGAGTACGTATGATGAAAAAATTCAATCAGAGATCGGTGATTTTTGGATCAAAGGATATTCAAAGGAAGACCTGCAGGAAGAGATGACAATCAAGTTTAATCCGCGTTTGAGTACGTTTAGTTTATCAGGCGAAGGCGGAATGATCGATGATAATTTAGGTTTTATTGATTTTACGAAAAATTAATTTAAAAAGGATCGTCTTTCATTTTTTTTCTGTTCTTTGATATGATGGAAACAGAAAGCGGGGGAATAGAATGGCAAAAATCATGATCGTGGAAGATGAAGCGGTGATTCGCCAATTGATCGGTGAGGAACTAACCAAATGGAGATTTGATGTTTATCAAACAACGGACTTCAACAGCGTGTTTGAGGAATTTGAGCAGATCGCTCCACAGCTGGTTTTATTGGATATTAATTTGCCGGTTTACGATGGGTACTATTGGTGTCAAAAAATTCGTGAAGTCTCTAAGGTTCCGATTATTTTTATTTCTTCCCGGAATACGAACATGGATCAAATCATGGCGATGAACATGGGAGCAGACGATTATATTACCAAGCCGTTTCAAGTGGATATTTTAGTTGCAAAGATCAATGCACTGCTGCGCCGCTCTTATAACTATGCTGAAAGCGGTGAGGAATTAGAGCACAATGGCATCACCTTGAATATTGACAACAGCAGCATGACTATTCAGGATGAAGTTGTCGATCTTAGTAAAAATGAATACCGTCTGCTCTTTATTCTAATGAAGCAGCATGGAAAAATATTAAGTCGAGATAAATTGTTGCGGGCTTTATGGGATGATGAACGCTTTGTTGATGACAATACACTGACCGTTAATATCAATCGTCTGCGTCGGAAGATCGAACAAGCTGGAATTGATGATTACATTCAAACGAAGGTCGGACAAGGATACATTGTCCCATAAGGAGCCGCTATGACATTTATCAAGTATTTAAAGGATCGCCTGCTTGTTTTATTAGGGTGGGCCGTTTTAAGTCTATTGCTGATTTTTATGGTTTGGCTGACACCTGAAATGCATAACTTTTGGGACAATCTGAGCTACCTATTGGTTCTGCAATTATTTTTAGTGTTTCTCTTTTTTACGATCGATTATTATCGGCGAAAAAAGTGGTATAAGGAATTCGATAAACAAGAGGATTCTCATTTGCAGCATTTTGTTGAGTCAGCGACGAATAGTGAAGAGCGGATGATTCAGGAATATGTGAATCAGCAGGTACGAGAACATCACTTGATGCTGGAGCAGCTATTAAATAGTCAAAAGGATCAAAAAGATTATATGGATTCTTGGATTCATGAGATAAAGGTGCCGCTGGCAGCAGTTGATTTGATTTTAAGCGCGATTGAATTTGATATTCCTGATGAGAAGTTTGTCCTGCTTCAAAATGAAATTCAGCAAATCGATGAATACGTGGAACAGATACTTTACTATTCTCGTTCGGATGAATTCGTGAATGATTATTTGATTCAAGAGTATTCGTTGAAGAAAATCATCCAGCCAATCATTCGCAGCCAAGCAAATTACTTTATCCAGAAAAATCTGCAACTGACGTTAACAGAAAATGACGCGAAGGTTCTGACGGATGCGAAATGGATCGAATTTATCTTCCGACAATTATTGAGTAATGCAATCAAGTATACGCCGGATAATGGCAAGATCACTATTACGATCGAAACAAAAAGTGCGGGCAGCTCATTAATTTTGGAGGATAACGGCGTTGGTATCCCGCCGGAGGACCTGGGCCGAATTTTTGATAAGGGCTTTACTGGTGAAAATGGGCGAAAAGCGCAGCAGCATTCCACTGGCTTAGGCCTCTATTTAGCGAAGAAATTGGCAGAAAAACTAGGGGTCGTTTTAACCGCAAAATCAACCATGAATGGAGGAACAACGATGACGTTGTTTTTCCCTCGATTAGATTATTATCATGAAGAGCGGTGATTTTTTAGTTTTTAATTGCCAAATTCCCCTTTTTTCGCTAAACTGTTCCAGTTGTGAAAAATTATCTGGCTGTACAGACTAGCTTTTTCGGCAATAAGCAAAAATCTTGGTAAATCTGAGGAGCGATTTCTCAAGATTTTGGACTTATTGCTCAAGCTAATTCCTATTTAGGAAATCATTTTTCGAAAAACGCGAAAAATGAATTTGATCCTCGTCACGCATACCATTCCACTAATCACGCTAAAGCGTGAAGTGGAACTGGCAAAGCTGAACGAGTCTGTTCTGCTTTTATAAAAAGGGAGTAAGTATATGAGTATTTTGATCGCCCTAATACCGATGGTAGCATGGGGAAGTATTGCTTTGGTGAGCGGGAAGTTGGGCGGCGACGCCAACCAGCAAACCTTGGGAATGACGATGGGGGCTTTCGTTTTTGCGATCGCGACCTATATTATTGTTCAGCCTGCAATGAGCAGCTGGATAGTGTTAATTGGTTTCTTGTCAGGATTCTTTTGGTCAATTGGTCAGAACGGTCAGTTTCATGGGATGAAATTTATGGGTGTTTCGGTCGGGTTGCCGATCTCAACCGGCTTTCAATTAATTTTGAATACCGTCGCCGGTGCAGTGTTTTTCCATGAATGGACAAAAACGAAAGATTTTGTTTTCGGCTTTATCGCATTAGCGCTGCTTGTCCTTGGTGCGTATTTAACAGCACGTAAAGATGATGAGAGCGGTGTTCAAACAGATAGCAGCATGTTAAATTTCGGCAAAGGCTTTCGTGCTTTGATTATTTCAACGCTGGGCTATGGTGTTTACACGGTTATTATTACGTGGGCAGGACTTGACCCATTAGCAATCATCTTGCCGCAAAGTGTCGGTATGCTGGTTGGTGCTGGATTCTTTGCCTTTCGCAAGACGAAGGTCGATCGCTATGTATGGCGTAATATGGCTTCTGGTTTATTGTGGGGGATCGGAAATGTGTGCATGCTGCTAAGCGTGCAGAATATCGGTTTAGCGATTGGTTTCTCATTATCACAAATGGGAATTATCATCTCAACTTTAGGTGGGATTTTCCTTTTGGGCGAACGCAAAACCAAAAAAGAGATGTACTATGTCATTATCGGCTGTCTGCTGATTATTGTCGGCGGCGTCGTGTTAGGATATATGAAGTCATAAAAAATAAGCCTGCCTTTGAACCAACCTTCAATAGGGGAACGGTTCAAATGGCCAGGCTTATTTTTTATTGTTCGGAATTTAATTCCATTAATTTTTGTTTTAAGTCGTTTTCCATGTTTCCGATCTCGATCTCGGCAACATGACGTCGTTCGCGACCTTCTTTTTGAATCCGTAGAGTTTCTTCCAAAGTTTCTACTAGATCGTTTTGTGTTTGCTGCAGCGTATCTAGATCGACGATTCCGCGTTCGTTTTCTTTGGCCGTTTCGATCGTTGAAATCTTCAGCATTTCTGAATTTTTCTTCAATAGGTCATTCGTTGTTTCAGATACTTGACGCTGCGCCGTAGCAGCATCCTTTTGACGTAATAATGTCAAAGCGATCGCTACTTGGTTTTTCCATAAAGGAATCGCCGTATTGATCGATGCTTGAATCTTCTCAGCCAATGCTTGGTTGGTGTTTTGAATCAAGCGAATTTGCGGTGCTTGCTGGATCGTAATTTGACGCGCTAATTTCAAATCGTATGTTCGTTTGTCTAAACGATCTAAAAATTGCGTGTAGTCATTAACGACTTGAACGTCCATCTGATCACCGGAAGCTTGCGCTTTTTCAGTTGCGGCAGGAATTGTTGTAAGCTTCATTTCTTCGATCTTCAATTCCGCTGCAGCAATATAGATGTTCAATGCATCAAAGTAATCCTTGTTTTTGTTGTAAAGAGTCTCGAGCATTTGATTGTCGCGTAGTAAACCGTCCTTTTCGACGTTCAATTTTGTCGCGATTTTATCGATTTGTGCACCGATTTTTTGATATTTGGTAGTAATCTCATAAATCGATTGTTTTACTTTACCAAACATTTTTTGGAAAATATTGCCTTCGCCGACACGTAGTTCGTCAGGATTGGCTTCGTTTAAGCGATACATCAATTGGTTCAAAGAATCACCAATAGGGCCAATATCCTGTGAAGATACGGTACTCAGCATTGATTGTGAAAATTCACTTAATTTTGTTTGGGCTGTTGAGCCATAGCTGATTACAGCCTGTGAGTCATTGACATCGATTTTTTTGGCAAGCTCGCGTGCTTGTGCTTGGCGTTCTTCAGGTAATTTATCCACTAAGCGGTCCGCTTGTTCCTGCGATTGCAGGTGGGAGATTTCTTGTTGCTGGACCGGGGTTAACGAATCGGTGCCAAAAGGGTTGCTAAGCAGGTCGTCTAAAGTACTATCGACCGGTTTGGTCTCTGGTTTATTTTCTGGTTCCATTGTGTGTCCTCCTGTTCGAAAAAAATCTAGCTTAAGCTAGATTTTTTTGTTAATGATTAGCTATTTTTTTTGTTTATTTTGTGGACAAATCAGGATCGTGATCTAGATTTTTTTTCGCGATCGAGATCTCAACATCCATATCTTCTAAATCTTCAGAGACGAATTGTTGATAGTCTTTCACGATTAAATCAGCCATTTGATCAATGATCTGTGCGCTTTCTTCTAGTTTACCATAAACTTCTTTTGACTTGACCTCATGTCCGTTGATTTCGACATAATTATCAGTCAAATCGACGATATTGGGCAAGTGTGTATAAAGAAATTGACTAGCCTCAGGTAAACGTTTTGGATCCTTTACTAATTCCTTGAATAATGCTTTGGCAGCCTTCAACGTATCATGACGCAAATCGATCGCTTTCAGCTTGGCATTTTTTTGGATATTTTGCTGCAGACGCAACACTTGTTGTTTCGATAGATTCATTGTTTCACGGAACAATTCGATCTCGCGTTCACTCATACCCAGTTTTTTATAGTAAGCTTCCTTTTCTTTCGTAAGAAATGGCAATTCTTCTTTTTGCGGCCGAACTTTTCTACCCTTAAATCCACGATAAATCAGCCAAAAGCCAACAACCAACATTAAAAAGACGATATAGTCGCCAAAGTCTCCCTCAAAAAAGGAGAGAATGCCAATTGCAGCGATGATGATAGGGAATATTTTCCTTCGCATAATAATCCTCCTAGTCTAGTAATAACCCTTCACATTATTTATTCAAATTACTTGATTTCTTTACACGCTCATCATAGCATGAATTTCTATAGAAATAGTATCGGACTAAAGATGGATTTTTCAGATTTAGAAAAAACATAAGAATTTTCTGTGATACAATAAGGCAGAACCATCTAGGTTGAGCTATTTGCTAGTGTGTATTCCTCTTTAGACTTTGTTCAACTAGGGGAAAACGGATGTCAGCGACGATAAGAGAAGTCGTTTCAAACGGTTCATTTATGAAACTGGCGCTCACTTGCTTTAGCAAAACTAGGTGGATAGTCTCCGCAGTGAAAGTTGAATTCTTTAAGTATGGAAAAGAAAGACAGGTGTCTCAATGTTAGAGTATAAAGATTTTGAAGAGAAGACCATAGAACGCAAGGAAATATTTAAGGGAAAGATCATTGATGTTTATTTAGATGATGTCGCTTTACCGATGGGCGGAACTGCAAAACGCGAATTAGTTTTCCACCATGGCGGTGTAGGAATCATTCCTATTACAAAAGAACAGAAAATGATCATGGTCAAGCAATTTCGCAAGCCCTTGGAAAAAGTCGTATTGGAGATTCCCGCAGGAAAAATTGATCCTGGTGAAGGACAGCATCCAGAAAAAACAGCGATGCGGGAATTAGAAGAAGAGACGGGATATCGTACCGAAGAATTAACCTACATAAATGAAATGTATCTATCACCAGGATTTTCCAATGAGAAATTATACATCTATGCTGCGACTGATTTGGTCAAAGTTGAGAATCCGCGACCACAAGATGAGGATGAAGTTTTAGAGCTTTACGAATTGACGATGGCTGAAGCGAAGCAAGCGATCCAAGATGGATTGATCTGTGATGCTAAGACAATTTTTGCCGTTAATTATTGGGAATTGCTACAGTATAAGCAATAGATTTAGAGGATTAGCCGACACGGTATAAAATCAAATTCATTTCCTAGGAAAACGGAACCCATTTAGTATGATTAAGGAGAGGATCACGCATGAGGCAATCACCCCTGGTGACGCGCAGCGAATTAAGGAAGCGAAAAGAAGAGCAGGAGCGTCTAGCAGAGGAACAACGTAAAGCTGCTGAGCGAGCCTATGAAAAAAGAGAAAAAGAGATCAGTACAGTCTATCGCAAGGAATTGAAAAAGAACAAGCCTGTCACAAAGTCTCGCAGCAGCGAGCGAGTGAAGCAAAAAGAGCGCAGCAGCTTTTTGAATAAGGCGATTATTTTTGTTTTACTGCTTTTGATCGTAGTAATGTTGGCTGTATTCTTTATTTAGCCTGTGGATTAAACGAAAAAAATTAATAAGAAATAGGGGAATCGTTATGAAAATCGGTATTATCGGTGCAATGGAACCAGAGGTAAGAGCATTAAGAGAGAGTTTAGATCATCCTTTATCTTGGGAGCAGTCAGGCGCATTGTTTATCTCGGGCGGATTAGGCAATCATGAAGTGATTGTCGTGCAATCAGGGATTGGTAAAGTTTTGGCTTCAATTACCACTTCTGTTTTGATCCAGCAATATAAGGTCAACATGGTGATCAATACCGGGACCGCTGGCGGAATCGGCGAAGGTTTGGCGATCGGCGATTTAGTCATTGCGGATAAAGTAGCCTATTTTGATGTGGATGCAACGACATTTGGTTATAAGATTGGACAAGTTCCTGGAATGCCGCTTTATTATGATGGCTCCACCTATCTGAAGGGTGAAATGCTGGAAGCCAGCAAAAAGATGGGACAATCTGCTCATGTTGGATTGATTGTTTCCGGCGACACGTTTGTCAGCAGTCCAGTCAAAATTAGTGAGATTAAAACCTCGTTCCCTGATGCCTTAGCCGTTGAAATGGAAGGGGCTGCGATTGGGCATACCGCCGCACAATTTGGTATTCCATTTTTAATCGTGCGCGCCATTAGCGATACTGCCGACAGCGAAGCTACTGAAACACACGAAGAATTTGTAAATCGTACAGGTACATTGTCTGCTCAACTTGTCATGGAGTTTGTAAACCATTTAAAATAGGAATGTGCAGCTTGAGGGATTTTTAACAGGAGGAGGAACTTGCATGCGAGCGTTACTTTCAATTGATTACACCAATGATTTTGTTGCAACTGACGGAAATTTGACGACTGGTGAGGCTGGCCAAGCGATTGAACAAGATCTGGTCTCTATAACAGAAGAATACTTTCAGCAAGGAGACTTTATCGTCTTCGCTATTGATGGGCATGATCCGAGTGATCAATACCACCCGGAAAATAAACTTTTCCCGCCGCATAATGTGATTGGCACTAGCGGACGTGATTTGTATGGATCACTAGCAGATTTCTATCAAACCAATCAAGCAGAAAAAAATGTTTATTGGATCGATAAGCGTCACTATTCAGCCTTCAGTGGAACAGACTTGGATATTCGCTTGCGGGAGCGCGGTATTACCGAGCTTTGTTTGACGGGTGTTTGTACAGATATTTGTGTGCTGCATACAGCAGTGGATGCCTACAATTTAGGCTATCAATTAGTGATACCTGAAAAAGCCGTCGCAAGTTTTGATGCGACGGGTCATACTTGGGCATTGAATCACTTCAAGAATACGTTAGGTGCAAAGCTTATTTAAATGAAGGCCGCCACGAACGCTAAATGTTCATGGCGGCTTTTTGTTATAAGTAATCTGGAATAAAGGTGGAGAAATCCTCAATGATACCATCTGGAGCTAAACCTTCAGCAGCAAAAACAGCACGATTTTTCCCCTCTGGATCGATTGCTACGATTGTTCCGATCTGGGCATTGTGGGCCGCTTGCAATCCTGAATAGGAATCCTCGATCACTAAACAATTTTGCGGATCAACACCGATTTTTTCGGCTGCGATCAAGAAAATGTCTGGAGCAGGTTTGCCGGGAAAACTTCCTGTATGATAGACCATTTTTTTGTAGTCGAACCACTTACCTAAGTTTAGATAATCAAAATAGAAATCCATATTGATCTTTGGCGATGCAGAAGCGATCGTCATAGGGATTTTTTCTCTTTTTAAATAATCCAATACTTCGAGTAAGCCCTTCGTAAATTCTTTGTGAGCCGAACTGGCTAAGACGGAGTCCCGGTAATAGGCCTCTTTCTCATCAGATAATTTCTGTATTTCTTCCTCACTTAAATCCTGTGAAATAAAATGACGCAGGATCACATCATTGGTTTTTCCATGAATATTTTTTAGAATGTCTTCTTTTGTCATTTCCTTATTTGAATAGTTTTGGATCAGATATAGCCAAGCAGCTTCATGGAGATCAGAATCCATAAACATTGTCCCATTAAAGTCAAAAATGATACCCTTCATACATAGCCCTCGCTTTTTTCAAGATAGTCTTAGTTTAGCATGTTTTGAAAATGGTTGATGAAAAAGATGGGATTATTTGCAACTTCAAATCAATCACTTTATAGTAATAAGGAATGAATAAATGGAGATGAAAAGCATGTTGGACTATTTAGTGATTGCACTTTTTGCTTTTGTCGGCGGAACGGTACGCTATTGGTTGGGGATATGGCTCCCTGCAGTAGGAGATTTCCCCCTTGGAACGCTGGTGGCGAATGTATTAGGCTGTTTTCTTTTTAGCTGGATCGTTAAACATATTTTGACTGATATTGATATTTCTGCTCGGCTTGTTTTAGGGTTGGGAGTAGGCTTCTGTGGAGCATTGACCACATTTTCTTCTTTTGCTTTAGATACGATGAAATTGGTTCAAGCAGGAGAAATTGGGCTAGCCTTTTTATATTTATTGCTATCAATTGTCGGCGGATTTGCTATGACGGTGCTTGGTGAAGCACTCTACCACAGAAGGGCGGTAGGGGAATGATCGAGTCTTTATTAGTGGGCAGCGGAGCAGCAATCGGCGCGATGCTGCGTTTTACCTTGAACAATTATTTTGAACGACAGACGAAGCGGCTGCCAAGAGCCACCTTCCTCATTAATTTGACGGGAAGCTTTCTATTAGGTGTTTTCTTTGGTCTGCATCTTTCTGATCCGGTGTATTTATTTTTAGGAACAGGAATCATGGGCGGGTATACTACCTTTTCCACCTATAATTTTGAATTATATGTTTTATGGAAAAATGATCGACCAATGTTTTACCGCTATCTGTTTGGTTCCTATGGTATCGGTCTGCTGCTGAGTTTTATTGGTATCGTGATTGGATCAACCGTGTGAAAATGAGTGGCAGAAATCCTGCTGCTCTTTTTTGTTTGATTGAATAAGCATTTAACAGTTCCTCCTAACTGACTTTCATTTGTTCATAAAGCATCTCCACTGTGATTGGCAAGAACATCACAGTTTTTTTTTCGAGCATAAGTTTTTTTGTGATGAAAGCGCATACTAAAAAATTTTGTGGATGCTAAACTTACGATGTAATTAAGAAAGGAGGATAGCGAATGATCATTACTGATAAGATGTTTTACCCGGAATTGATTGACGTTTATGATGGCGAAAGTGCGCTGGACACGTTGGTTGATTATGCTGCGAACAGATTAGCAGAGCTGGGATTTATTGAAACAACCTATCAAAAGGCTTTGAAGGAACGGGAGCGAGAATACCCGACAGGCTTGCAGACACCTTCACTTGCCGTAGCGATCCCTCATACGGATCCTAGTCATATCAAGCAGCCTTTTATCTACATCATTAAATTGGCAAATCCAGTAACGTTTGGACAAATGGGGACGACCGATGAGTTTGTTTCAGCAAAGTACGCTTTTTTTCTAGGCTTTGATAAAGGTGAGGATCAGTTACAGTTATTACAAAAGCTGATGGCGATGTTTATGGATGAAACGGTAATGCTGCGATTGGAAAAAGAGGTTGATAAAAAGGAAATTTTAACACTGGTAACGCAATTTTTTAAAGCAGAAAGGGAGAAGTGAGAAATGAGAATTCACGATATTTATGAAGCACCTTTTATTCAGGAAATGTGCGAAGTAACGAAAAATCTGTGGCGCAATGGTTGGGATGAACGCAATGGAGGAAACATCAGCTATATGCTAGACGAATCCGAAGTTCGCTTTTATCTGGATCTAAATCATGTGATCAAAGAACAGGAATTAGATTTTGAGGTCAAAGAATTAGCCGGAAAAATTTTCTTAGTTTCCGCTTCAGGCAGCTACTTCAAAAATATTTGTAAGAATCCAGCGAAAAATTTGGCCATCGTTAAAATTTCGGATGATGGAAAAAGCTTCAACGTTTTATGGGGACTGGAAGATGGGGGGGTGCCAACTAGTGAATTAGCTTCGCACTTGAAATGCCATGCCGTTCGTTTGGCTCAGGATCCGGATCATCGTGTGATTTTACACTGCCATTCGATTGCGATCTCAGCGATGACCTTTATCCATGATCTGGATGAAAAGAAATTTACTCGATCCTTATGGGAAATGATTACGGAATGTTTAGTTGTTTTCCCGGATGGCGTTTCAGTTCTGCCTTGGATGGTAGCAGGAACGGTTGAACTGGGCCTTGCATCCGCTGAAAAAATGCATGATTCACGTGTAGTGATTTGGCCGCATCATGGCATCATGGGAGCGGGTCAATCGATGGATGATGCTTTTGGACTTGTTGAAACCGTTGAAAAAGCAGCCGATATCTACATGCGTGTGGCACAGGTACCAGGCGGCTTTAAGCAGAGAATTACAAGTGATCAATTATGGGATTTAGCTGAGCGCTTTGGCGTCACACCTAAAGCTGGTATTTTGGAAGAACGAAGTCGGTAAAGAAATAAAAAAGAGAAAAAAGAGTGCAGGAGGATGATTTTAATGGCTAAACGATTAAATGTAATTTCAGTATGTGGATCAGGTACGGTAACAAGTTCAATGGTAGCTGGAAAAGTAAAAGATTTTTTAGATGATCATGGAATCAAAGCAAAAACGGTTGAAGTGAATCCGGGAGGTGTGGAGGAACAATTAGCTAGTGGCGCTTGGGATTTGATCGTTCATACAAGTCCATTGAAAGGCAAATACGAGTTACCAACTATCAATGCAGTAGGGTTACTGTCTGGAATGGGAGAAGATGAATTCTTTGAAGAGCTGCTTGAGACTTCGCAAAAATTAGTAAATTAAAGAGAGGAGAAATGAAATGTTAGATGTTTTATCGAAGATTATGGATGCCTTTGGCGCAGCAATCGTGGTACCGGTAATTATTTTCTTTATTGCGCTATTAATGAAGGTAAAACCGAAAAAAGCCTTTAATGCCGCTCTGAATGCGGGGATCGGGCTGACCGGATTTAACATGATTATTGGTGCCTATACACCAATCGTCACACCAGCAATCAATCGAATGGTAGAAGAAACGGGTGTCAATCTGCGAATTCTTGACACAGGTTGGCAGGCAACGAGTGTCGTAGCCTATTCGACCCAAGTTGGAATGATTTTTTTAGCGTTAGGTTTGGCGCTGCAGGCCATTTTATTTGTTATCAAGTTCACGGATATTTTTATGCCTTCAGATCTGTGGAATAACTATTCCTTTATGCTGTGGGGATCGATGCTGTATATTTCCACTAAAAATCTTTGGTTATCGATCGGTTTGATGGTACTCTCCAATCTGTATTGCTTAGTATTTACTGAAATTGTTGCTAAGCGATGGTCTGTATATTATGGGTATCCTCGCTGTACAATGAGCGCACCTCATCATATTTGCTCAGTTCCATTGGCGATGGCGATGGATTGGATACTAACTAAATTAGGAGCAAATAAGGTTCGCTGGAATCCAGAAACGTTACAGGATAAACTGGGCTTTTTAGGAGAACCTACCTCATTAGGATTTATTTTGGGATTGGCGCTGGGGCTTGCTGGAAACTTTATGCGTTTAAATACATTGACTGGTTGGGGTGAGATCATGGTTATCGGTATCTCAACTTCAGCAATCATGGCGATTTTTCCAAAAATTGCCGGAATTTTTGCTTCTGCCTTTACGGCAATTACGGACGCATCGAAAAGTACTGCCAAAACGTCTGGCGGCAAAGACCGTGTTTGGTATCTGGCAATTAACGATGCTGCTGGGTATGGAGAAACAGCCACTTTATTAACGGGCATGCTGTTGATTCCAATTGTATTATTGCTAGCTATTTTCTTACCAGGCAATCAAACGTTGCCAATGGTGGATTTAATTGCGATCCCTTACATGATCGAGCTGGTCATCTGTATTTCCAATGGGAATATCTTCAAATCATTGATCAGCGGAGCGATTTGGTGTGCTGGCGGATTATACATTATTACCGCAGTTGCGCCGATCTTTACACAAGTTGCTGTTGACGTCGGTGTTAATTTACCAGAAGGGGCAATGATGATCTGCAGCTTTGCTGTAATGACGAATCATATTATGGGGATATTGTTCCTAGTCTTTATGACGCAAAATCCTCTTTGGATTGGACTGTCTGTAGTAGTTTATATTGCGCTGTATCTCTTTGTTCGTGTGAAAAAAGAAGCGATTCATACCTATTTAGAAAATATGGCGAGATTGGAAGAAGAAGCGGGAATTGTATCAGAGGAAGGAGCAGCTGTATAAAATGTCAAAAGTCGTTGTTGTTGGAGATGGTCTAGTTTCGGCGGAGACTTTAGCTGAAGCTGCTTTAGATTTGACTATTGAAGAACCTATAGAAGTAGTGAAATACCAGTGGTTTGCCGATTTAAATAAGGAGCAATTTCAAGAAAAAATCAAATTGATCGAGCAAAAGGGACCGGAAGCAGTGGAGATACCAGCCGGAATTTTAACCGATTTAGCCGATGCTGAGTATTTATTGGTTCATATTGCGCCAGTCTCAAAAGCGATGATTGAAGCGGCTGCGCAATTGAAATTAGTGGGGACTTGTCGCGGCGGTGTTGAACATGTCGCAGTACAAGAATTAAAAAAGAAAGACATCCCATTGATTCACGTTATTCGCAACGCCGAGCCTGTTGCTGATTTTACTTTAGGATTGTTTTACGCGTTGACGAGAAACATCGCTTTTTCCTATCAACAGGTAAAAGAAGCAAAATGGCCTAAGAAATTTGCCAATGATCCGTACAAGACAACGTTGGCCAATCTAAAAGTTGGGTTGGTCGGTTTGGGGTATATCGGAAAGCTGGTCGTTAAACGGCTGAATAGCTTAGGTGTTGAAGTGATCGCTTATGATCCTTTTGTAAATAAAGAAGCGATTCGTGCAGAAGGATTAAGCATAACCTTTGTGGAGCTGGAGGAATTGTTCAAAACAGCAGATATCGTGTCACTGCATGTTCGAGTGACACCAGAGACTAAGAACATGATCAACGCTGATCTGCTTTCTTTAATGAAGCCGTCTGCTTATTTAGTAAATACAGCTAGACCAGATATTGTTGATAAAGCCGATTTTGTAGAAGCATTGCAGATGAACATGATCGCTGGTGCAGCAACGGATGTTGTTTGGGAAGAGCCGATTCGGTCAGATGATCCATTACTAGACTTAGATAATTTAGTCATTACTTCTCATATTGCCGGGGATACGATTGATGCTATTCCTCGTTCCCCGTATTTATTACGTGATGTTTTGAATGATTATTTCGAAAGCGGAATGAGTGATATGCTCGTTCGAATCTAATGAGCTAGTAAGAATGAGGAGGAATAAAAATGGATGTTACGGCGATTCAATTGTTGGAATTGTTTCTTTCAAAAGACAGTCATACCTCACTATCCTTAGAAAAAAAGTTTAATTGGACAAAAGGTCAGCTAGATTACCGAATCAAGAAGGTTAACCAAGAACTGACCGAGTTGAAATTAGGAAAAATTAAGAAGACTGGTACTTTTTTTCTCTTGGCAGGTGAAGCTAAAGCAATCAAGAGCTATTTGACGAAGGTCTCGCCGTCGATCCATTTATCAGATAGAGAGCGCGAATGCTATCTCTATCTGATTGTTCTGTTTCATCAAGGGGAGACCTTGCAAACTTTAGCCGAAAAACTATTTGTCAGTAAGAACACCATTTTGAGTGATAAACGCAAACTAAATGAAAAGTACCTGAAGCCTTTAGCGATTGAACTTCGTTTTTCTAGGAAAAGAGGCTTTTACCTGGCAGGAAATGAAATGGAGATTCGCCGTTTGGGGATCAAATTTATTCGGGAAGTTGAAAAATCAGAAGGCAGTCTCGAACACTATCTGGCGATAATAGGAATACAAACACATACTCTATTAGCGATAAAGGATCGAATCCATTCATTGGAGCATGAATTAGGTCTAGAATTCACTGAGTTCAAATTAGTGGATCTTTATTTGACCAGTTATATGTGTTCTGTGAGATTTGGTCAAGGCAATGAATTGTCAGCGGGAGTATTAGGAAACTATGTTCAAATGGTAGAAAAAGATTTTTATTCAAAGATTTGCCAAGCACTGAAGCCCTTTTTCAAAGGTCCAAACTATTTGATTGAGATCCACTTCATTTCGATCCAATTACTGAGCACCAACCTGATCAAAATTCGTTCAAATTATAAAGATCAAGAACTGATGCAGCGGATTCAATCCTTCATCAATAGCTTTGAAATTCTAGGTATTACAGATATTAAAAATAAAGAACAGCTGGAAGAGGCAATCTACCAGCATATTATTCCGGCCTATTATCGAATAAAATTTGGCTTGCCGGATAATGAGCTGCTTTTTTTAGATAATGTTGAAAACTATGATTTTATCCATCCTTTGGTCCATCAATCGATCGGTATTATTGAAGACTATTTGAAGATCATTTTTCCAGAGGGGGAATTGATTTATTTATCGGTTATTCTCTTGAGCTTCATTAATGAAGAACTGGAAAAACAAAAACGGCGAAAAATTCAAGCGGTCGTTGTTTGTCAGCATGGTGTTTCTGTGTCAAAGCTGTTACTGGGAGAACTGAAGCAGTTGTTTACGACTATTGAGTTCACGCGGAATTTGTCATTACGCGAGTTTTATGAAGAAGAAAGCACTGCGGCTGATGTTGTCTTTTCAACAGTTCCAGTGAATACTAAAAAAGAAGTTTTTTTGATTCCACACTTTTTAACGGATGAAGATAAGATGCATTTGATCAGCGATGTGCGTAAACGAATTGATTTTGACGGGACATTTGGTCTGTCAAAAAATCGTGATTTGGTTCAAAATTTGCTGTCAATTATTAGAAAAAATACGAAAATCATCAATGAAGAGCAATTAACACAGGAGATTCAGGATTACTTGCTTGCAGCAGAAATCAATGAGGGCGTCAGTTTGCAAAATCAGAATCCTAAACTGGCGGAACTATTGCCTCTTTCTCATATTCAAATTTATCCAAGGGTCAAATCTGTGGAGGAGGCGATCCGGATTGCTGGTAAACCATTGGTCAACGAAGGATACGTGTCACCGAAGTATATTGAGACTGTCATTGAGCACTATGATCCAGAATATCCTTATTCTGTAATTTCACCGGATTTGGCTATTCCCCATGCTGGGCCAGAGGATGGTGTCTATCGTGTGGGAATGTCTTTATTAAAATTGGATCAACCCATCGCTTTTGCAGATAATATATCGATCAGCTTGATTGTTGTCATTGCACCAAGAGACAAGAAGAGCCATATCAAAGCGGTGACTAAACTTTACGAGCTAGCCAAAACACCGAGTTTCATTTCCGCGATGAAGCAGGCCAATTATGAAAAAGACATTTGCAACTATTTTCAGCTGGAAGTTGATAAATAATAAGGAGGAGACGATGGGAAATCAAGGGATACTGTTGCGTAAAGTAACGCTAGATAAAACACTCAATCAATTGAACTTTTTTTTAAAGGGTGCCTTCATGATTTTATTGATGTATCTCATTAATGGCTGGTTAATTGAGAAAAATCTTAAAATAGGTGATATTCAAACCATTGTTGGTTTATATGGTTTAGTTTTCTTTGGCTTTTTCTTTCTTAAAAAGAAAAAGCACCGTTTAAATGATAATCAAATTATGCAGGATTTGAAGGAATATTTTGACGTTCAAAAATTTGGTGAGGTCGAACAATTAGATAAGAAGCTGATTCAGGAGATCAAACAGCAGCGAAAGTTCGTCGTGAATAAAGGTCAGATCGTAGGGACACAGCATTTCTTACTGTTTGACTTAACCGATGGGCAATTTCTTCTCATTCCTGTGAACAAGATAAAGAAGCTGCAGCTGGAACGAATCGATCAGCATTTTTGTGTCAATTTACAAACAGAAATAAAAAAAGAAAAAATAGTTTTCAAAAAGAAAAGTGATGCGAATGCGTTCATCCTTCAATTTGAAAAATTTTACCGCTAAAAATGATCAAGATTGTATTATTTTGCAGCAAATATTTACAATTAGAAGACATAGAAACCGCTTTCTTTTTATGGGATAATAAATTGTGAAATAGAACACAATAAAGGAGAGAGAACATGGTAGTTAATCGAATGATTTTGAATGAAACATCTTATTTTGGGAAGGGAGCAATCCAAGAAGTAGCAAATGAGGCAAAGAAGCGCGGGTTTAAAAAGGCCTTAGTGGTAACAGACAAAGATTTATTAAAATTTGAAGTAGCTACCAGGGTTACGGCGATTTTAGACGAAGCTGGGCTGAGCTATGAGATTTTTGATGGGATTGTGCCAAATCCTTCAATAGAGGATGTACAGGCTGGAGTTAAGGCTTGTCAAGCGGCTGAAGCAGACTATATTGTAGCCATTGGCGGAGGCTCGCCAATCGACACAGCAAAAGCGATTGGAATCATTGTAACCAATCCTGATTTTTCGGATGTCATCAGTTTAGAAGGTACCGCTGCTACTGAAAACCCAGCGTTGCCGATTTTAGCTGTACCGACGACTTCTGGAACAGCAGCTGAAGTAACGATCAATTACGTTATTACGGATAAAGCCAAACAGCGTAAGTTTGTTTGTGTTGATCCTCATGATATCCCAGTTGTTGCGTTTGTTGATAGCGATATGATGATGGGGATGCCTAAGGGCTTGTGCGCTTCAACCGGTATGGATGCCTTAACACATGCGATTGAAGGCTTTATTACAAAAGGTGCATGGGAAATGACCGACATGCTGCACATTAAAGCGATTGGGATCATCAGTCATGCCTTACGTGATTCAGTGGCAGGAAATCAAGAAGCACGGGAGAAAATGGCGCTGGGACAATACATTGCTGGAATGGGATTTTCAAATGTCGGGCTAGGTTTAGTTCACGGAATGGCTCATCCGTTGTCCGCTTGGTATGATACACCTCATGGAGTAGCTTGCGCTACACTGCTGCCATTGATCATGGACTTTAATAAAGATCATACTGGCGAAAAATACCGTGAGATCGCTATTGCGATGGGGATAGATGGCGCAGCCGATATGCCGCTGTCAGAAGTTCGGGACGCCGCTGTTCAAGCTGTGAAGCAGCTGGGGATCGATGTGGGAATTCCACAAAACTTGACCGAGATTGGGATGAAGGAAGCGGATATTCAGCAAATCGCAGAAGATGCCTATCGTGATGTTTGCTCACCGGGCAATCCAAGGGACGCGACAGTAGAGGAAATCGTCGCATTGTACAAATCGATGTTATAAAAGAAAAAAAGCCAACCTTGCTAGGTTGGCTTTTTCAATGCGCGTAATTAGTCATCCTCTTCTGGTACTTTGTTTTCCAAATCTGTCCGAACAATCAAAACGTCACAGTTAGCATTGCGGATAACATACTCAGAAACTGAACCAATAAATAATCGTTCAACCGCATTTAAACCCGTCGCACCGAGCATGATCAAATCAATTTGGTTGTTTTCAGGAATTTGGTTGGCGATCATCACTTTTGGCGCACCGTATTCAATGACCTTGCTGATATGCTCTACACCAGCTTTTTTTGCGTCAGCTTCATAATCAGCTAACGTTTGTTTAGCCATATCCGTTGCTTGTTCAGCTAAAACATTATCAAATGAAGAAACTGTTTGAAATGCACGTGTATCAATGACATGAGCAAGCAATAATTCTGCCTGATTTCGTTTTGCGACATTTACCGCTTTTTTGAAGGCTAGTTCAGCTTCGTTAGAACCATCGACTGCTACCATAATTTTACTGTATTCTTGATCCATCGTTCCCAACTCCTTTTCTCATCTTTATTTTAAAACAAAATTCTTAAAATTGGTACTGTTACCCTTTTTTTGTTTTTGCTCCCATCAATAAAGCGAAGATCGCGGCGACTAGCAATAACAGAATTAAATACATCATTGAATAGCTTCGTTGGTTGAGGACGCCAATCACGAGGCCCATCACTCCCAACAACGCATAAATATAGCCAAATTGGCGCAAAAAGCTGCAGGATTCAGCTTGCATTTTCTCATTAAAGAGAACTAATAGTCCCTGAGGTTTTTTGATCAAATAATAGCTGCAGATTAATAAAATAAGTGCAAGTACAAATAATAAAATGCGGATCATTTTCTTCCTCCAATATAATAAAAAGCAATTTGCAGTACGCAAATTGCTTTCATTCCATAAAAATGGAAAATTCCGTCGATGCCGTTATTCACCCGATAGTATTGATCCCGCAAAATCTAGCAGGTGGGTTCCATGGTCTAAGCGTCGAACTACCAAATGAAAAGGCATGTTACCAACTTTGACACAAGACAGATCCCAAGATATCAATAAAAATGTTCGGTCAACACTGAAATAGGCAACGCGCACATCACAGAATTTCCATCTCAATCATAGCACAGTCATTATTGAGACGCAATGAAGCGGCTTATATCGCTAAATTTGGAACAATCCAAATGATTCACGTCTTCTATACGTATATTGTATAAAAAAGGAGGACAACATGTCAAAAAAAATTGCTTATTTTTTTATCTATTTACTTATTTTTTTATTCGGTCCCTGTTTAGTGAAGGCAGAAGCGGAAACGTTGGAACTTGTTCCCCCTGTGACACAGCAAAGAGAATACCCGCTAAGTGCTGAAGGATTCAAAGAAATTCTTTTTGATCTTTATCAATTTGGCACAGAGAGTCATTATACAATCGAATTGGATGGCATACTTGATTTAGGTCAAACAACCGTAGGGGCTGATAGAAGCTTGTCTGCTCCTACTCTTGAAACGATTAATTTTGCCAGTCTATCAGCCAATTTGACCTTCAAAGGTATAGGGACCGAAGCGAAGCTAGTTTTACCGAATACGTGTTTTTTTGGTCAGGATGCGCACTTCGAGACATTGAACTTACAGGCGGCGAAAATTTATGGGAATGGTCACAAGCTTCTTTTTGACAAGATTGAACATAGTCAGAATACGCAACTATTTGGGGGAGGAATCGGCGATTTGGTAGGAAATCCAGTGATCAGTTTCCAGCAGGTGAGCGGCGGAAGCTGGGAAATTTTCGGAGGAAATGAAGCCGGAACGCTGACGGGAAGTCCGGTGATTCACATTTCAGCGATGACTGGTGATATTACTCAGCTGTGTGGAGGCTCTTTGAAAGGAGAAATTTTAGGAGATGTCAGGACAGAAATTCGGAGTCTCAATGGTTCTTTACTTAATTATTATGGCGGTGGATTTGGCACGGAAGCTGAACCGGTGAAAGTGAGCGGTTCTATTACCAATCAATTATGTTCTCAGTCGTCAAATTTTAGTATCGAAAATTTTGTTGGCGGAGTGGCATTTGGCAGGACTGGGGCAATCGATACTCTGATCAATGGCGTTGGAGGCTTTACCGAAGACGGAATTTTAATCGGCGGTTCGCAGACTGGGGAAGTTTATGGGCAGGAAACAGCGATCAGGACCACGATAGATACACGCCAATTTCAAAAGGGCGAACGGAGTTTTGTAGGAGGTAATCAATATGGCGGTGCGATTTATGGCCATATTGAGAACCAATTATTTGCTGGAAAAGCCTCTAAAGGTTCCTTCAAGCGAATCGATGGAGCCGGCGGTATGGATGTGCAGAAGAAGAGCTTGACTCCTTCACAAACAGTAATACCAGCGATTAATCTGACGGACCCGCAAGAACGGACGGCTGAAGAGCTTTTCTATGATCGGCTAACTTCATCTGAACGATTTTCCATCGCTAAAAGTAAAACGGCTTTTTTGGTTGAAGGAAATGTAACGACACGATTGATGGGCGGGTGTGTCAGTCGTGGCGTGGGAAATGAAAATAATGTTTGCGGAGCCGGTTATGCAGGTGTGATCAATGGTGAAGTCCGTTTGACCTTAGGAGAAGAGGGTCTTGTGTACAGCAAGCGTTGGGAAGAGTCCGCACAAGAAAAAGGAAACGATCCAAATTTTTTAACGGAGGACGATAATTTAGGTTCGTACTATGGCTTTAGTGTAGCTGCTGGCGGTGGGAATAGTCTAAGTCCCTGGGAGAGTATTCTTTATATTAATGGAAAAACAGAATTGATCGTTAAGCAAGCACTACTAAGCTATGCATATGGTGGTAGTTTTAGCGGAATGATCGAAGGTGATTGCCGCCTGCGATTGGAGGGAGGACAAGTCAGCGGGCTTTGCGGAGCCGGCGGCGGTTGTTATCGTATCTATGGAAACAGTTTGCTTGAAATGACTGGCGGTGTCCTCGAACGATACGCAGTAGCAGGCAGCAACTACGATCGTTGGATGGTCGGCAATGCGCGTACTGAAATTTCCGGTGGTAAGATTCTAGGATTGCTGGCGGCTTCCTATGGTGTGCGCTCGAACCATAGGATCGAAGGAGATGTTGAGACTATTGTCAGTGGAGGACGCTTTGCCAAAAGCAATGAAGCAACCCAAATTATGGGCGGGATAGCCAAAAATGGACTGGTTAGTGGGAATGTTTCATTGAAGTTGACAGGATCATTAGAGCTAGCAGCAGGTATTGGTATTTCAGCAGCACGACCTAGAAATGCCGAAGTAAAAAATTGTCTCGGCGGCGCTGACAAACAAGTCGCTTTTGAATTAACAACTGAGCAGCCATTTACAGCAGTTGAATTACTGGGAGATGGAGCAGAGAATCCATTGTCGCTCTATACTCCGAAAATTGATTTGAAAATCAAGGCGCCCAATGGAAGCTTTTCTTTGATTCAAGGAATGATCAAAAATAGTTATGGTACCCGGTTGAATCATGAAGTGGCGATTGATGTTCAAGCAGCTCAAGCGCTCGAAACAATCATCGGCAGCGACTTGACGACTTTTAATAATCGATTAATCGAAAATAGTACTGTGGATGTCGCGTTGAAAATCGGCGCTGAGCAGGACGGAATTCAGGTCGAAAAAATCGCGAACTTCACCCAATTAGCTATTGAAAAGCAAGTATCGGCAAAAGCAATTCTCAATGGCAGTGGAGCGACTAGTGAAAATTTTGAACAAAGCCATCATCAATTCGGTGACCTCACCTTGGCGGCAGGAGCTCAGTTAGCGGTGGAGGAATTGAAAACAGGACGTCTGATCGTTGCTGAAAATGCTGAGCTGCATTCCCCGCCAGCAGCGAAAAGTATATTTCTCCGAGAATTAGTCCCAGAGAAAAGACTGATTTGGCGCTCGTTGCTCTCTGAAAGTCTGAGAGCGGTTCAAGGAAAGTACTTTGCTCAGCAAAAAGGCTATTCTGTGATGACTTTTGCAGGGGGTGCAAGTGCATTATCTCCAGAAAATTTTATCGGCTTTGATGCGGCTGGCTCTGCTTTTACGGGGGATTCCAATAATGAGGTGGGATTGGCGGTCGCTGCTGTGATAATTGATTATCAAGTAACCAGTCCATCTGGCAAGATCACGCATAACCTTCCTTTAAAGCCGGAGAACCGACCGTTACCGCTAACTGCCTGGGGTACTGTGAATGAGAAAGGAGGGGAGATGGTTCTTCCCGTTGGAAATAAACTAGTCCCTGAGCTGACATTTATTGGAACAGAAAATTCTTCTTTTCAGCAAGCAGAAATAACCGCCGGCAACGGCGAGAAGGAAGTGGTAACAGAAAATTTTTGGCGTCCGACAGAAAATGGGTATTATCAGATCAAAGCCCAGTTTGAACAGGCCAACGGGACTCTTCAGCTGCTTTCAGTTCCAGAGATAATAGATTTTGGCCGGCAAGCGATTGGAAAGAAGACAACTTTTTATCCGAAAGTTATCGGGCAACTTGAGATAGCAGATACGCGAATCGAACAAGAACCATGGGAACTGACTTTACAGGCTGAAGCACCAGAAGATGGGTACCTTTATTTCCAAGAATTTGGGAAAAGCTTTCCCTTAAATGAGGCAGCAGTATTGTTTAAGCAGACTGGCTCTTTGACAACAACCTTTGACGATTGGGGCGAAACGAAGGGAGTATACCTAACTATTCCAAAAGAGCGTCAAAGAATGGGTGATCATACAATGACCTTTCATTGGACATTAACGACTAAGGTTGAATGATTTTGTTGAAAAAGAAACAAAATTGACCTAGAATAGTTTTGCACTCATCAAGTTATCAGGAGACAATTCATTACGATGAATAGGAGAAAAAGCGCATGAACAAAAGAGAAGAAGTTCTAGAAGGGTTCAGCGAAGTATTTAATAAACGCGCCTGGTTGGATAAAATGAAGATGGAGAAAGCTTTAGCAGGCTATACAGCTTCAGAGGTTCACTGTATTGAATTCATTGGTAAACACAAAGAGCCCAATGTCACGAAAATGGCCGAGTCGATGTATATGACCCGCGGAGCAATCAGCAAACTGACGAAAAAAATGCTGAAAAAAGGGTATATCGAAAGCTATCAAAAGTCTGATAACAAGAAAGAAATCTATTTCAAGCTGACAGAGGAAGGAAAAAGAGTCTTCACTGTTCACGAGCAGCTTCATCAGGAGTTTGAAGCTCGTGATGAGATCGTTTTTGAACCAATCACTGATGATCAATATGAAGCTTTTTTAACATTTCTCGACCGCTACAATCAGCATTTGGATCAAGAAATCAAAAAACAAGGAATGACCATTCATTAGTTTGCGGCAGTCGATCGAGGCTGCTTCTTTTTTTTAAAGTTTTTTGTTGACTGGGAAACAAAGCGGGTGTATAGTTTCCTAGGAAACAAAAACTCGACTGCAACGAGAAATGCATCTTTACTCATATTCGATGGGAGGAAACCTTCGATAGATGAGATGAAGAGCGAATCAAAAGATATTGCGCAAAGCTATTAATCTAGTTTTTCTTATGGGTTAATCAGAGCGGAGTACTCTTTGACTATAGTTACTTAACAGGAGAAAGGAGTTTTTTTATGACTCAATCAACTAAATTATCCAAAAAGGTGTTAGCGTCCGCTTGGGCGATTGCCCTTGGTGCGATCGCACCCATGCTAGACTCTACAATGGTGAATATCGCTATTGATCAATTAACCAAAAACTTTCATACGACACTAGGAACAATCCAGTGGGCGATTACGGGTTACGTACTTGCACTAGCTATTGCTGTGCCGTTGGCAGGCTGGATGATGAATCACTTTGACGGAAAGAAAATTTTTATCGGAGCGGTCATTCTTTTCGGCGTCACCTCTGTACTAGCTGGTATCAGCTGGAATGTCGTCAGTTTTATCGTTTTTCGTTTGCTTCAAGGGTTTACAGCAGGGATCATCACACCGTTGATGTCGACACTTCTAGTAAAGACAGCAGGACCGGAAAATATCGGTCAGGTAATGGCGATTGTTAGTACGCCCATGATTTTTGGTCCGATCCTTGGCCCAGTGCTGGGCGGCTTCATTGTTCAAGCAGCTTCTTGGCGCTGGATTTTCTTCATCAATGTCTTTATCGTTTTAATCGCAGTGCCCTTGATGATTCAGCTGCTGCCAACATTTGCTCCATTCAATCGAGAAAGCAAATTAGATCTTTTCGGTATTCTCGATTTGTCGATTATGAGTGCGGCTTTGATTTACGGCATCACAAAAGCTGCTGATCACGCAACCTTTAAGAATGGTGAAACAGTGATCTGGACAGGTATTGGAGCGGCTTTTCTACTGGCGTATATTTTTTACGATCGTTATAAGAACCATGCAACTGTTCTGCCGCTGACGATCTTTTCTCATAGAAGTTTTCGGGCTTCTAGTATTGGTCTGTTCTTTGCCAACATCGCGATTATGGGACCCATGATAATCCTGCCGCTGTTCTTCCAGAATTTCCGTCATTTTTCAGCGATGGAAGCGGCTATTGCTTTGATTCCGCAAGGATTGGGTATGCTAGTGACCCGACCATTGATCGGTCAGCTGATCGATAGAATCGGGGCTAAATATGTTGTGATTGTTAGTTTACTGATCTCTTTGCTAGGGACCATTCCGTTGGTATTTGTTACAGATAAAACCAGTATGATTTGGATTTCTGTAATTTTATTTGTTCGCGGCACCAGCTTTGGCGGGATAAATTTACCATTGACGAGTGATGCGTATACAGGATTAGCGGATGAAGAACTACCGGATGCTGGTGTTGGAATCAATATTATCGAAAATCTTGGTGCCAGCTTCGGTTCGGCCATGATTGCTACGGTCGTCGCAACGGTGCTTCAAAACGATCAACCAACGATTGCTCATGAATTATCTGCTTATCATACGGGCTTTCTTGTCTCTGTCATCGTCTTAGTGCTGATTTTTATTCCAGGTGTCTTTCTGACAAATAAAACGAAACAGACGGTCAAATAACGTGTTTTGTAAAAAAATCCCCTAACTAGGAATGGTTCTTTGTCCTAGTTAGGGGATTTATTGTGTTCAATTGTGGCTTATTTTTTCTTCTTCCATTCCTCGATTCGCTGATATTGCTGACCGAGTGCTTGTTCATATTTACCTGTAGCTTTTGGTTCATAATAATGCGCATCTTTGATTTTATCAGGCAGATACTGCTGATCGACCCAAGCATTTTCAAAGCTGTGGGGGTATTGATAGCCGACACCGCGATTAAGAGCTTTAGCTCCTTTATAATGACTATCCCGTAAATGATCAGGCACTTCTCCAGCATTTCCCATCTGAATATCTGTGATCGCTGCATCCAAGGCTACGTAGGCCGAATTTGATTTAGGCGAGAGGCACAGATCAACGACAGCATCCGCTAAAGGAATTCGAGCTTCCGGAAAGCCCAATTTTTCGGCCGCTTGAACCGCTTGAACCGTGCGCGCAGCGGCAGCGGGATTGGCTAAGCCGATATCTTCATAGCCCATCACCATCAAACGACGACAAATAATCGGTAAATCCCCTGCTTCGACGAGTCGTCCTAAATAATGCAATGCCGCATTGACGTCACTGCCGCGAACGGATTTTTGAAAGGCTGAGATCACATCATAATGGGCATCCCCATCTTTGTCGTGGGTCAACGCCTTGCGCTGAACACATTCTTCAATAATGGAAAGGGTCAGATGAATCTTTCCTTCGTCATCTTTTGGCGTCGATCTAGTTGCCAGCTCAAGCCCATTCAAAGCGCTTCTTAAATCCCCATTGGTGGCACGAGCTAAATGGTTCAAGGCCTCTTCATCTAATTCAACGGGGTACTCTCCCAGTCCACGCTCTTTATCCACCAATGCTGATCTGACAGCTGTGATAATGTCCGTTTCATCTAGCGGCTTCACTTCGAAAATCTGCGTCCGGCTGCGGATGGCGGGATTGATAGTGATATAAGGATTTTCTGTGGTAGCTCCAATCATGATGATGCGGCCGCTTTCTAGGTGAGGCAAAAGAAAATCTTGTTTGGTTTTATCCAAGCGATGGACTTCATCTAATAATAAAATGACCGTGCCGCTCATTTTGGCTTCCTCGGCAACGATCTGTAAATCCTTTTTCGTATCGGTAGCGGCATTCAACATACGAAAGGCATAATTAGTCGAGCCGGCGATGGCACTGGCGATACTAGTTTTACCTGTTCCGGGTGGACCGTATAAAATCATGGAAGAAAGCATTCGAGCATCTACCATGCGTCGGATGATTTTTCCGGTGGCAACTAAGTGTTGCTGTCCGACAACTTCATCTAAGTTACGGGGGCGCATGCGGTAAGCTAAAGGCTGTTGCATAAGAAACCTCCTTGAGTTAAAAATCAGAATATATGTTCTCATTATAGCACTTTTCTGTTCATTTTGCTTTTAGTAGGAAGCAAAGGGCAAGAAACGGAACAATTATTTAAGAAAAGCTGTTCTTTCTGTGATAGGCGGCTTAGGATTGCTTGAGTTTTGGTCGCTGGACGTAGCATGCGGCAGGATTATTGTGTATCATGTAGAAGGTGAGAAAAATGGAACAATTAATCAATTATTTTAATACGGAAACAACCGAAAACGTGGCGCAATATTTATTAGGCATGTATTTGGAGCATGAGACAGCCGCAGGTAAACTAGGCGGATATATCGTTGATTGCGAAGCCTATCTAGGACCAGACGATGAAGCAGCGCATAGTTATGGCATGCGTGATACGCCGCGTGTGCGAGCGATGTACGAGAAGCCAGGAACGATTTATTTATACACAATGCATACGCATTTGATTTTGAATATGATTACTCAGCCTGAAGGAACGCCTCAAGGTGTAATGATTCGGGGAATCGAGCCGGCAGCAGGCGTGGAGCAGATGCGCCTGAATCGCCATGGAAGAACTGGCGCGGCAATTTCAGACGGGCCAGGAAAATTGGTGGAGGCATTAGGAATCAGCAAGGACTTATACGGAGAATCTATCTTTACTAGCTCCTTGCATTTAGTTCCAGAAAAACGGCGAATTCCAAAGCAGATTGATGCCCTGCCGCGTATTGGGATTCCTAACAAAGGGATTTGGACTGAGTGTAAATTGCGTTATGTTGTTCATGGAAATCCTTATATAACGAATCAGCGCAAATTATTAATAGAAGAAAACAATGGATGGAGGAACTAAAAATGGCAAAAGAGACAATGATTACTTATTTAGATAGCTACTTAAACAAAAAAATTCCTGACTATGAGCTAGCCTTAGACTGGGATACACGCAACCGCAGTTTTGAAATCGCGTTTCGCATTTACGGAGAGAACAAAGGTCAGATCGAAATTGATGATGTAGACGGTGTGGCTTCAGAAGAAGAAATCATCGAGTTTGAGGATGCGATCTTATTGGTGGACCCGGATAAATCAACCTATGATGCTGACGATTTCTTGGCGGTGATTCCTTATGAAGGCAAAAAAGGCATGAAGAAAAGCGAATTAACGGCTGTTGTGGATTATTTGAAAGATGTAATCGAAGAAGGTCAAAGTGATTTATTAGATTTCTTAGCGGACGATAACGACGAGGCGATTTTTGAAATGAACTGGGACGATGCTGCCTTTAAGGCGCTGATCAAACCAGCCGACAGCAGCTATCTGCCTTATCCAAGCTATTAAAGGATACCTATTGTAGTGAGCTTAGCGATCTATGCAATGAGCAGCAACTTATTTTGAATTAGGAGGGACGAAAAAATATGAAGTGGAATGAAGTTAAAGTAACAACGGAAAGCGAGGCGGTTGAAGCCGTTTCGAATATTTTAATGGAAGCCGGTGCTTCAGGAGTAGCGATCGAAGACGCATTAGATTTTGAGAACTATCAAGAGGATCAATACGGCGAGCTGTTAGATAAAGAAACATTTTCAAGCCTAAGTGAAGGTGCTGTCGTTATGGCCTATTTTCCAGAGACCATTTTTCTGCCGGAGATTTTGCCATTTATTCAAGCCAGTATTACGAAATTGCCAGAGTTTGGCTTAAATATCGGGAAAAATATCGTAGAAGTCAGCGAAGTAGAGGAAAGTGATTGGGCGACAGCATGGAAAAAATACTATCATCCTGTTCGTGTCACCCGCTATTTAACGATCGTTCCTAGCTGGGAAAAGTATGAAGCACAGCATGAGGACGAGAAAATTATTACTTTAGATCCCGGTATGGCTTTTGGAACAGGAACACATCCGACCACCAATTTAACCCTGCAAGCATTAGAGACCGTTTTGCGTGGCGGCGAAACAGTGTTAGATGTAGGAACAGGATCGGGCGTCTTGAGTATTGCCAGTTCACTTTATGGGGCGAAGGATATTTTTGCTTACGATCTGGATGAGGTAGCGGTTCGATCTGCACAAGAAAATGTTGATTTAAATACGAATACTGAAAATATCCATGTTTCTGCCAATGATTTGTTGGTTGGTGTGGAGCAAGAAGCCGATGTGATCGTGGCGAACATTTTAGCGGACATTATTGTATTGATGATTGAAGATGCTTGGCGCTTATTAAAGCCGGATGGGACATTGATCGTTTCCGGTATCATTGAAGACAAAAAGGATATGGTACTGGAAGAGATGTATACGCAAGGATTTGAGGTGGATCGAATCTTTCAACAGAAGGATTGGTTTGCTATTATTTTGAAGAAACCTGAGGAAGATTAAGATGCAGCGCTATTTTATTGATCAATCCTATCAACCAACGGTAGAAATCACTGGTGAATCTCATCATCACATGTCGCGAGTAATGCGAATGACTGCAGAGGATCAGGTTTTCCTTGTTTTCAATGATCAAACAGCTATCAAGGCAAGAATCACGGCAATTGATAATGAGAAAGTGATGCTAGAGGAAGTCGAAAAGGAGCGCCTGCAACGGGAATTACCTATTCAGATCACGATTGCCAGCGGTTTTCCCAAGGGTGAGAAGCTGGAGCTGATCGTGCAAAAAGGAACAGAGTTAGGTGCCCATGCATTCATTGCTTTTCCCGGTGACAGTTCGGTTGCGAAATGGGATGCAAAGAAGCAAAACAAGAAGCAGCAGCGATTGAACAAGATTGCTCAAGAAGCGGCGGAGCAGTCTCATCGACAGGCTTTGCCAAAGGTCAATTTCACCTCTGAAAAAGAATTAATGGCCGCATTTGCGGATTATGATGCGGTTTTGGTTGCTTACGAAGAGTCTGCCAAGCAAGGTGAGAAGGCACAGCTAGTTCAAACATTTCAACAATTGCAGGCTGACCAAAAGTTGTTGGTCATTTTTGGCCCAGAAGGCGGGTTGACACCGAGAGAAATTGAACTTTTTCAAACAGCAGGGGCGAAGCTTTGCGGTTTAGGCCCACGGATTTTACGAACAGAAACCGCGCCGTTTTATCTGCTGAGTGCAGCGAGTTTCTATTATGAATTGCAGTACTGATTTGATTGAAAAAGCTTACTATAGTTTGTATAATAAGAACAATCATTTTCAGAAAATAAGGGGGGAACGTCACATGGCAAAAGAAGTTGAATTGACTGGCCCTGACGTCATCAGGATGGTCAGCACATACATGGGCAAAGAGCACGTGGCGTTTGTACAAAAGGCTTACGACTTTGCTTATGAAGCCCATAAGCCGCAGATTCGAAAATCAGGAGAACCCTATATTATTCATCCAATTCAAGTCGCAGGGATATTAGCTGATTTACATATGGATCCTCATACGGTGGCGACAGGCTTTTTACACGATGTTGTAGAAGATACACCTGTTACATTAGAGGATTTAAAGGTTGAGTTTGGTGAAGATGTGGCATCATTGGTCGACGGCGTGACAAAATTAGGGAAGATCAAGTATAAGTCCCATGAAGAGCAGCTAGCAGAAAATCACCGCAAGATGCTGTTGGCGATGGCACAGGATTTGCGCGTCATCATGGTAAAGCTAGCCGATCGACTGCACAATATGCGGACTTTAAAATATTTGCGCGATGACAAGCAGCGTCGGATCGCCCGCGAAACACTGGAAATTTATGCCCCGCTGGCGGATCGCTTAGGGATGAGCCGGATCAAGTGGGAATTGGAGGATACAGCATTACGCTATTTGAATCCAAAACAGTATTATCGCATTGTTCACTTGATGCGCAGCAAACGTGATGAACGAGAAGGGTTTGTAGCAGAAGCGGTCGATGAAATCAAAGAAGCGACGAAGGAACTAGGGATCGAAGGCGACATCTACGGTCGACCAAAGCACATTTATTCAATTTATCGTAAAATGCGGGATCAAAAGAAACAGTTTGATGAAATCTATGACTTGTTAGCCATTCGTGTGATCGTGGATTCGATCAAGGATTGCTATGCGGTCTTAGGAGCGATCCATACCAAGTGGAAACCAATGCCTGGACGCTTCAAGGATTATATCGCAATGCCTAAAACAAACATGTACCAATCCTTGCATACGACGATAATTGGACCAAGCGGAAACCCAGTAGAGGTTCAGATTCGTACGCATGAGATGCATCAGATCGCCGAGTTCGGGGTTGCTGCTCACTGGGCATATAAAGAAGGTAAAACAGACAAGCAAGAAGCTAATCAAGACAACAAACAGTTGGATTGGTTCCGGGAAATCATTGAACTGCAAGATGAAAGCTATGATGCGTCTGAATTTATGGAAAGCGTTAAGGGCGATATTTTCAGTGATAAGGTCTACGTATTCACGCCAAAAGGTGATGTAACAGAGTTGCCTAAGGGCTCGGGACCGTTAGATTTTGCCTATAGTATCCATACAGATATCGGAAACAAAACGACTGGTGCCAAAGTCAACGGCAAAATGGTTCAGCTGGATTATAAGTTGAAGAATGGCGATATCATCGAAATCATGACCTCAGCCAATTCATTTGGGCCGAGCCGCGACTGGTTAAATCTAGTAAAAACCAGCAAGGCGAAGAATAAAATCAAGCGTTTCTTTAAAACGCAGGATCGGGAAGAAAATGTCACGAAAGGCCATGATGCGGTTGTTAAATGCATCAATGACCTAGGCTTTGTACCGAAGGAAATGCTGACGAAAGACAAGCTTTCAGAGGTATTGGACAAGTTCAATTTCCACAGTGAAGATGATTTGTATGCAGCCATTGGTTTTGGTGAAATGAGCGCGTTGACCTTTGCCAATCGCCTGACAGAAAAAGAACGCCGCGAACAAATGAAGCAAAAACAACGGGATGCCGTTGATGAAATGGTCAACAATCCGAAAGAGCCAGAAAAAATCAAGGTTCGTCATGAAGGCGGCATCGTCATCCAAGGGATCGATAACCTGCTGATTCGGATCAGCCATTGCTGTAATCCGGTTCCTGGTGACAATATTGTCGGATACATTACGAAAGGACGCGGGATATCGATTCACCGTGCCGACTGCCCTAACATCACGAAGCAAAAGGATATTCAGCAGCGGCTGATCGAAGTGGAATGGGAGGATACGATCAATTCTGTTCAAGAGTACAATGCTGATTTGGAAATTTACGGCTTTAATCGTGACGGGCTGTTGAACGATGTTCTAAATATTGTCAGCGGCATGACCAAGAAGCTGGTCAGTGTCGAAGCGAAGCCGACGAAAGATCGATTAGCGGTCATTAACCTGACCTTCAAGATTCAAAACTTGAATCATCTGTATTCGATCGTTGATAAAGTGAAGACGATCCCAGATGTTTACAGTGTCAAACGGACCAAAGGGTAACCCTCCTTCCTTTTGTACTTTTAACAAAGTAGTGGAATGGGTTGTGTATGAAAAATGGATGGTGCTAGTAAAAAGCATCATCCATTATTTATGGGCGAATGTGGATTAAGCAAAAATAAACTAGAAAAAAAGGATATCTTTCAGGAGGTTTTTATGCGAGCAGTTATTCAACGAGTGAGCCAAGCGAGTGTGACGATCGATGAGAAGGTAATTGGCAAAATCGATCGCGGATTTATGATTCTTCTAGGCATTCATGAAGAAGATACCCAAGCAGATGCGGATTATTTGATTCGGAAAATCCCCTTATTACGCGTGTTTGAGGATGAGGAAGGAAAAATGAATCAATCCCTGCAAGATGTTGTCGGCAGTGTCTTAAGTGTTTCGCAATTTACATTATACGCGGATACGAAAAAAGGCAATCGTCCAAGTTTTGTGAAGGCTGCCCGACCAGAAACAGCGATTCCTTTGTATGAATATTTCAATGAGGGCCTGCGACAAGCAGGATTGAACGTCGAGACCGGAGAATTTGGCGGCGACATGGACGTTGCATTAGTGAACGATGGACCTGTAACCATTCTTTTTGATACAAGAGATAAATAATAGACCAAGAACCTTGTTTTGGAAAATACTTAACAAAATGAAGCCGGAGAAGCTTATTGCTGTTTATTACGATAGCAAATGATTCTTCGGTTTTTTTGATCTTTTTGTAATTAAGCGTTCTGAATGAGTTCGTAAAGCCATAGCCATGTACAAAAAATCAGCGGCAGCTGAAAGTGAACAGATAAAAAAATTAAGTTAGCTCTACCTTTTATTCTCTAAATAAGCGATAATTGAACAAAATAGATTGAAAAACACGAACATGAAGGAGTCGGATATATGGAAAAACGGATCGAACAGGATTCAATGGGCCCTATTGAAGTGCCAAAAGAAGCTTGGTGGGGGGCGCAAACCGAACGAAGCCGGCAAAATTTCAAAATTGGCGGAGAAAAAATGCCGCCGGAATTATTGCATGCCTTAGTCTTGGTCAAGAAAACCGCAGCGATCGCCAATCAAAGAACTGGAAAGTTAGCAGCTGAAAAAGCGATGGCTATTCAAAATGCGGCAGATCTACTGTTAAAGGGTGAGAACTGGGCGGCGTTTCCCTTGGTAGTTTGGCAGACTGGCAGCGGGACTCAAAGCAATATGAACGCCAACGAAGTACTCGCTCACTTGGCAAGTCAAAAGGATCTGGCCGTTCATCCTAACGATGATGTGAATATGTCGCAAAGCTCTAATGATGTTTTTCCAACTGCCTTGCACATAGCAGGTACGATTGCGATCGAGAAGAATCTGTTACCGGCAATCCATGAGATGATTGGCGTGCTAGAAGAGTTGGAAGAAAATAATAAACACGTAATCAAAATTGGACGGACCCATCTGCAAGATGCGACACCAGTGACCTTCGCTCAAGAGATTAGCGGCTGGCGTTCGGCCTTGGAGCATAACGAAAATATGCTGATTAACAGTTTGGCAGAATTGCGTCAGTTGGCCATTGGCGGAACAGCTGTAGGGACGGGCTTGAATGCGTCGAAAGCATATGAAGAAGCTTTTATTGAGGCATTAAAAGAAGAGACGGGGATTCATTTCATCAGCGAGTCCAACAAGTTTCATGCGTTAGCCAATCGAGATGCAGTGGTATTTGTCAGCGGGGCATTAAAAGCGTTAGCGGCTAATTGTATGAAAATGGCGAACGATATTCGCTGGCTGGCTAGTGGTCCTCGCAGTGGATTAGGAGAAATTACCTTGCCTGCAAATGAACCAGGGAGCTCGATCATGCCTGGGAAAGTGAACCCGACGCAGTGTGAAGCTTTGGCGATGGTCGCTGTTCAAGTGATGGGAAATGACACAGCGATTGGTGTTGCAGCCTCTCAAGGGAATTTTGAATTGAATGTCTATTTACCGCTGATTGCCTTTGATTTATTGCAAAGCATCCGCTTGCTGACAGATGCCTTGCATTCCTTCAGTGACAAATGTTTGCAGGGATTAGTCGTAAACGAAAAACGGATGGCTGAATTGTTGGAGCAATCATTGATGCTGGTAACAGCATTAAACACGCATATAGGTTATGACAAGGGCGCCGAGATCGCGAAAAAAGCCTTTAATGAAGGAACAACGCTTAAGGAAGCAGCCTTAGTTTTAGGATATGTAACTGAAGAAGAATACGAAGCATGGGTCCGACCGGAAAAAATGATTGGAGAGAACTACGATGACTATCTATGATGACGCATTAACAGCACATAAAAAATGGCGCGGCAAAATCGAAGTGACCAGCAGAGCAAAGGTACGGAACAAGGAGGATTTATCTTTAGCTTATACACCAGGTGTTGCAGAGCCTTGCCGCAAAATTGCCGAAGACAAAAATAAAGCCTATGACTATACTTGGAAAGGCAATAGTGTCGCTGTTGTCACAGATGGTACAGCAGTCTTAGGGTTAGGAGACATCGGACCGGAAGCGGCATTGCCTGTGATGGAAGGAAAAGCCTTATTATTCAAAGAGTTTGCTGATATTGATGCAGTGCCGATCTGTCTCAATACAAAAGACCCGCAGGAAATTATCCAAATCGTTAAAGCTATGGCACCGACTTTTGGCGGGATTAATCTAGAAGATATCAATGCACCGCGTTGTGTGGAAATTGAGCGGGCGTTGATCGAAGCGTTGGATATTCCTGTCTTTCATGATGATCAGCATGGGACCGCGGTTGTCGTGACCGCTGCTTTGATCAACGCGCTGAAGCTGGTCAAAAAGGAAGCACAGGATTTGAAGGTCGTGATCTCTGGAACAGGAGCGGCAGGCAGTGCAATCATTCATATGTTAGTCGATCTTGGTGTGAAAACGATCATTGCCTTTAATAAAGAGGGGGCATTGAATGAGCAAATGTCAAATGCAACCTTTGTTGAAAGAGAAATTTTAGAGTTGATCGCGCCAAAGGACTTTTCAGGAACGATGGCAGAGGCTTTTGTGGGGGCCGATGTGTTTATCGGTGTGTCCGCACCGAATTTAGTCACTAAGGAAATGGTTGCTTCGATGAATGAGGGAAATATCGTTTTTCCGATGGCAAATCCTGAACCCGAAATCACTTATGCTGAAGCAATCGCTGGGGGGGCATCGGTAGTTGGAACGGGTCGATCCGATTATCCGAATCAAATAAACAATGTGTTGGCCTTTCCAGGGTTGTTTCGCGGTGCGTTTACAGCAGAAGCGAAAAAGATCACTCCTCGCATGAAATTGGCCTGTGCCTATGCAATCGCGGACTCAATTCCTTATTCTGAATTAACCTCTGACTACATCATTCCATCTGCCTTTGATGAAAATGTGGTCGACTTAATTACTCTAAAGGTAGCAGAAGCAGCCAGAAAAGATGGCGTCACACGATAATCAAATAAAGGAGCCTTCATTGATGAGTAAAGTATTTAAAATGAGCTTTGCCTCGATCTATCCCATGTATATCCAGAAAGTCGAGAAAAAAGGACGAAGCAAAGAAGAGCTAGACCAGGTTATTTTTTGGTTGACCGGCTATGATGAACAAGGACTGCAAAAGCAAATTGATGATGGGGTCGATATGGAAACTTTTTTTGCTGAGGTTCCGCAATTAAACGAAAATATTTCTTTGATTAAAGGCGTGATCTGCGGGTATCGAGTAGAAGATATCGAAGATCCATTGATGCAAAAAATTCGCTATTTAGACAAGTTAGTGGATGAATTGGCTAAAGGAAAAAAGATGGAAAAAATTTTACGGAAATAGTTCGAATGGCGAGTCTAAATAGACTCGCTGTGAGAGTGTAATATTAACTGTGTAAGTAACCACTAATCCTAGGCAGGTGGTTGCTTCACAGTTTTTCTTTTCCTAAAATGTAACTAAGAGGTGATCTTATTATGGCTAGAAAGAAAAGAAATCCCGATGCTGAAAAGTTAGCTGAAACTATTCTAAACGCTTATCAACCTGAATCTGTAGATGACATGCAAGATGCCTTGAAAGATGTGTTTGGCCCCTTATTTGAGAAAATGTTGCAGGGAGAGTTGAACAACCATTTAGGTTATGACCCTCATTCGAAAGAACCCAAAGAACATAAGAATCGACGTAATGGCTACGGAAATAAAACGTTAAAAACAAGTTTTGGTGAAGTGGATATTGATGTTCCAAGAGATCGGGATGCCTCTTTTGATCCTGAATTGATTCCAAAGAGAAAGGGAGATGTCTCCGACATCGAAGGCAAAGTCCTCTCGATGTATGCTCGTGGAATGAGCCAGCGAGATATTGCCGCTACGATCGAAGACATTTATGGCTTTGATATCTCTCATGAAATGATTTCAGATATCACAGACGCTGTGCTTCCCGAATTAGAAGAATGGCAAGCACGCCCGTTAGCGAAATGCTATGCTTTCTTATTTGTTGACTGTATGTATGTCACCTTACGTGAAAACTACGAAGCGAAAGAATATGCAGTGTACACGATTCTTGGGTATGATCTCAAAGGAAAGAAAGAGATTCTAGGCTTATGGCTCAATCAAACAGAATCTAAAAATCGCTGGATGCAAGTGTTTGATGAATTGAAAGCACGTGGTGTAGAAGATGTCTTCTTTATCTCCATGGATGGTGTCTCTGGTCTCGAAGAAGGCGCGAAAGCAATCTTTCCATCGGTCATCGTTCAACGTTGTATCGTTCATCTTGTTCGAAATGCCTTGCGATACATTCCAAGTAAAGATTACAAGGAAGTCTGTAAGGATATGAAAAGATTTTATGGTGCATCTTCTCTCAATGCAGCGCATGCCGCTTTTGACAGTTTCCAAAATCGGTGGTCCCAATATTCTGGTGCAGTAGATGTATGGAAACGGAACTTCGCTCATGTTGAACAATTATTTGATTACGGCAGTGCGATTCGAAAAATTATGTATACTACGAACGCCGTTGAAAGTGTCCATTCCAGTTTTAGAAAAGTCACCAAAAAAGGAGCGTTCTCCAATGAGACTGCACTCCTTAAACTGCTTTATTTACGGACGAAAGAGTTACACACGAAGTGGGCAGGCGGTCATATTCAAAACTGGGCTATGGTACTTAACCAGCTAATGGTTAACGAGACCTTCTCTTCTAGAATTGAAAAATATGCGATCTACCTTCCGTAAGGTCAAGGTTTATTTAACTGTATGTTCAAATAGTTTTCTCTTAGCTGCTTAAAATACTGTGAGAGTTTACTCTCTAGAAAACTTAACTAATTAACTTCCACAGTTTAGTTGACAAACCCCTCGCTGTTTTTTTATCTAACAAATAGTTGTCAAAATATATGGATTAGCAGTAAAAATTCCCATGACAAATAGTCCCGCATTTTCAGGCAGTTTTCCAAGCTGACGTCCTTAGTCCGTCGTAAATATGCTATTTCTATTTACGTTTTCTTTTTGGCTTCCCTTTCCCTGTTTGCCTTTTCTTCTCCTTTTTTGATCTGGATGCCTTTTTTCCTTCAGGCGTCCGCTTCATCAGCTCCTCTTTCCGCTCTCGTTCTTGTTGGGCTTTGCTCTTCGGTTTCTGATAAGGCTTATAGGGCATTTTTTCAGCGGCGGATAGGGCCATCGGTTTAGGTTCAGCGGCTTTTGGCGCTTGGTTTACTATAGAAGCTGCGGGTTTGTTAGTTGGCTCGGCTTTTTGTGCTGCCGCGACGGGACTTTCAGATTCACTTGCAGTCCGCACTTCTTCCTTTGGCGCTTCCTCTTTCAGCTCTGCCATCCGTGTATCAGTCAAAACGATCCCTTCAGGTAAAAGGGCCTTCACTAATTTCAGCTTCTCTTCGTCCGTCATCGTACTGAAGTCAAGACCAGATGATGCTTCCATTTTTGGCTGAGTCGCAACTGCATTAATCGGCTCAGTCTCATCCACGACTTTTCCCTTTTTGATTTTAGGATGACGGGTACAATTTTGGATTTCAGAATTTTCTAGTTTTACAAAACGGCGGATACCGTCCTTTTCAAAGATCGTTAAGGAGCTCATCAGCTCTAACACCGCATCGATCTTCATCCCCGAAGAACGGATATCGGCATCGCGCAAACTCCAGGTATGAATCTTGCCGACTGCATCCTCAAAGGTGGAAAGAAGTTTATATTGCTGGCCGTCTGTTTCCTCCACAGGGGTCGTTGGGACAAATAAATATTTTTTACACTCACTCAATCGATTGTTGAAGCGGTGGTATTCGTTCTTATTTTTATACAGCCGACGAGTGACTTCTTCCCACTCTTTGCCGCCTTTAAAGGAGTCCCGAAATAACGGGCAAAGTTTCCGCAGCACGTCTGTCGGCTCAGCATAAAGAAAAATCTCCCGAATTAACTCACTGCAGAAATCTGAAAAATCACTGATACACAAGCTTTGCCGAATCAGCACTGCCACAATATATTGAATCACCGCATCCGCATCAGATGATTCTGCGTATGCCTGCGAGATTCTTTTCTCAAGATTGATCTTCCCCATTGTGAACAACGTGATTTGTGATATTTTTTTGCTTGCCATCATTTTTCTCCCCTTCAGATCCTGATCGGTCCATTCTTTTCTTCGTTCGGTTCTTACCTTCGTTTCTTTATTATATAACAATGATAGCGCTTCAAACTGGTCAACCTTTTTAATTTTTTTAAAGGATTTGAATAATTGAAATGGTAATTTGTTCTAAAGTATGAAGGAACAAAGGGACAGGGGATGGGAAGTAAACGAGTGCTATTCAATTTTCAATCATTTTGGTAGCAACAAATAAAGAGCTTAAATGATATTTTATAATGATTTAAATAAACTTAAAACAGTTTTTGTAGTGTTTTAACGCAATTTTCAGATGGGAATATATAATTAATTAACTTTACTTTTAAATGAAACGCAATTAAAATGAATTATAAATATTATATTGTAAAATAAAGGAAAAGAGGCGTAATGATGAAAAGGCTGAAGTTGGTTGTCTTATTGGTATTGTCTCTATGTTTTTCTGTGTTGATTGCTTCTGGTGAGGAGGCAAACGCTGCGGATATGCATCGTTTGTATAACCCTAATTCAGGTGAACATTTCTATACCGCAGCGTCTGGTGAAAAGAATCATTTAGTAAAAGTCGGATGGAAATATGAAGGGATTGGTTGGACCTCACCTGAAAATGGAAGCGCTGTCTATCGTTTGTACAATCCAAATGCAGGTGATCATCATTACACAATGAATGTCGGTGAAAAGAACCATTTAGTGAAGGTGGGTTGGAAATATGAAGGGATCGGCTGGTATTCAGATACCAAAAAGGCCGTCCCGCTTTATCGAGCATACAATCCAAATGCAAAGGCGGGCTCTCATAATTACACGGTAAATTATGCTGAACAACAGAACCTGCTACGTGTTGGTTGGAAAAATGAAGGAATCGCCTGGTATGGAATAAAAAAAGCAGTCCCCGTCACTAAGTATACAGTTACAGTGAAGCATGTCGGTTCAGATGGGAAACTGCTGAAGTCTGCTACAGTAAATGTGGAGAAAGGAAAGTCCCACACCGCAAAAGCAGAAAGCTTTAGCGGATACACTATAAAAGGCAGCAGCTCGCAAACCGTTGTAGTTAATGGCAATAAGACGATTACCTTCAATTATACGAAAAATGTGACGCCAGTGACTAAATATACGGTGACAGTGAAGTATGTGGATTCAGCTGGGAAAGAAATTGAAAAGGCCCTTACAGCAAGTGTAGAAAAAGGAAAAACCTACAAGGCAACAGGAAAAGTTATTAGCGGTTATACCTTAAAGGGAAATGATTCGCAAATCGTCACAGTTGATGGAAATAAAACAATTACATTCACGTATACGAAAAATGTGACGCCAGTGACTAAATATACGGTGACAGTCAAGCACGTTGGTTCAGATGGAAAAGAATTAAAGAAAACGACGGTACTTGTAGAAAAAGGCAAAGCTCATACTGAAAAAGCAGAAACATTTGCCGGTTATACACTAAACAGCAAAGAGACTCAAACAATTTCGGCTGTGAATGCAGATCAAACGTTAACGTTTAATTACACGAAGAACAAGTATACGATAACGGTCAAATATACAGACTCAATAGGAAACAATATAAAGACAGCGACCACCCAGATTATAGAGCATGGAAAGTCATTTTCAATGACAGCTCCAGACATCACAGGTTACACGGTAGTACCCGCGGATAAGACAAAAACCATTGCGTCAGTAAGTAAAAATGAAACCGTCACATTTAGGTATACGAAGAATCCAGCAGTGAAATACAAAATCACAGTGAAGTATGTGGATACAGAAAATAATACAATAAAGGCTGCAACAACTGAAAGTGTAGAAAAAGGCAAAGCCTACACCGTAACAGCCCCAACAATTACTGGCTATACTGTGAAAGGAAATAATACTCAAACAATTTCATCTGTGACCAGTGATGTGACATTGACCTTTGTATATAACAATCTAGCATTTGATAAGGTTACTCTGCATGCTATAGTAGATGGAAGAATAGTGAAGTCCATTACGTTTAAAGTGAAGTCAGGTGAGGTATTTAATCCATCATTAGATAAGCTGGACTTAGATCCAACTAAATATGATTTGTCATTAAGACCACTGCATCCAGTAGTTACGGGTAAGGGCGGGAGAGAACTTGAGTTTAATTTTGAAGTGACTCCTTTTAAAAACTATGTGACACAAGAAGAGCTACAAATAATGCAGCAAACAATAATAGATAAAGTGAATGAATTGCGAACCACTTCAAATCCACCTGTGAGTGCTCTTAAATTAGATTCTAAATTAACTATCGCTGTTAATATCCGAGCTCAAGAATTAATAGAGTTATATGATCCTAACCATCTTCGTCCTAATGGAACTAGCTGCATGACAGTATTAACTGAACAAGGAATCAGTTATAGGACGGCTGGAGAAAATATTGCATGGATTGATTCAAGAGAGACTTCTGGGAAAGTATTAGGAGAGAAAATGTTTACTAGTTGGTTTAATAGTGCTGGACATAAAAGAAATATGTTAGATCCTAATTTTCAGTATATTGGAGTTGGAGTGTCTTGCTATGGAACAAAAGTTTATGGAGCACAACTATTCATCGGTAGGTAGTTTCATGAAGATCAAATAGTTTTTGTACTATATGTAATAAAGAAGAGATGATCAATTTCGATCATCTCTTTTTAATCATGAAGATAGGGTAAAATAGCCTTCGCTTCGAAAATAATACCTATGCTACTTTTTACACATAATTTCTGATAATAACTAAAAGGGGCATGAAAAAAGTAATTATCCATATGCTTAATCCATTTCTTAAAAGCTATTGCCTTTTATGGTATACTACGTAGGAATCTATTTTTAAAGGAGGAGCCTCATGGCAGAGAAAGAAACATTCTATATTACAACGCCAATTTATTATCCAAGCGGCAAACTGCACATTGGGAATTCTTATACAACGATTGCCTGTGATGCGATTGCTCGCTACAAACGCATGATGGGCTTTGATGTGTTTTATTTGACTGGGGTCGATGAGCACGGACAAAAAATTGAAACAAAAGCCGATGAACTTGGCGTGAATCCGCAGGAATATGTGGATAAAATGGCTGCGGACATTAAGAAGCTATGGAAGACATTGGACATCAGCTACGATAAATTTATTCGGACGACGGATGAGTATCATCAAACAGCAGTCAAAAAAATCTTTGATCAGTTGTTGGAACAAGGTGATATTTATTTAGGGGAATATGAAGGCTGGTATTCAGTATCGGATGAAGAATACTTCACAGAAACGCAGTTGGAAGAAGTTTATCGCGATGAAGAAGGCAACGTAATCGGCGGGAAAGCCCCAAGCGGTCATGAAGTTGAACTGGTTCGTGAGGAATCTTATTTCTTCCGTATGAGTAAATATGCTGATCGGTTACTAGAATACTACGATGAGCATCCTGAGTTCATCCAACCAGAATCTCGTAAAAATGAAATGATCAATAACTTCATCAAACCTGGTCTGGAAGATTTAGCCGTATCACGGACAACCTTTAAATGGGGGATTCCAGTCAATGCAAATCCTGAACACGTAGTTTATGTATGGATCGATGCCTTATCTAATTACATCACAGCTTTAGGTTATGGCTCTGATGACGACAGTCTATACCAAAAATACTGGCCAGCAGATGTTCAAATGGTCGGAAAAGAAATTGTACGATTCCATACGATCTATTGGCCAATTATGTTAATGGCTTTAGATGTGCCATTACCGAAAAAAATCTATGGTCATGGCTGGTTAATGATGAAGGACGGAAAAATGTCTAAATCAAAAGGAAATGTCGTGTATCCTGAAATGTTAGTAGAACGTTATGGCTTGGATGCTGTTCGCTACTATCTACTAAGAGCGATTCCGTTTGGTTCAGACGGCGTATTCACACCAGAAGATTTCGTTTCTCGGGTGAATTATGATCTAGCCAATGATTTAGGAAATCTACTGAACCGTACCGTTGCCATGATCAATAAATATTGTGAGGGTGTCGTACCGGCTTATAAATCACTGGTGACCGATTTTGACAGCGAGTTATCTACGACAGCTGCAAATGTAGTCAGCCGCTACCGTGAAGCAATGGATAAAATGGAGTTCAACAATGCTTTGGCAGAAGTTTGGACGTTAGTTTCTCGCGCGAATAAATACATCGACGAGACAGAACCTTGGGTCTTAGCGAAAGACGAAGAACGCAAAGCAGAATTAGACAGCGTAATGGTTCACTTAGCGGAGAGTCTGCGAATCGTAGCTATTCTGTTGCAGCCGATCATGACTCAAACACCAAAACGTATTTTTGAGCAATTAGGCTTGAATGCTGACATGATGAATTTAGCAACGATCCATTTTGGCGAGTTTCCAGAAAATACGAAAGTGACTCCAAAAGGCAAACCGATCTTCCCACGTCTGGATATGGATGAGGAAGCAGCCTATATCAAAGCAAAAATGTCTGAAGGCAGTCAGCCGGAGGAAGAGAAAATCAAATGGGATCCGGAAGAAACAGAGTTAGTTTCAGTTAAGGATAAGGAAATCAAGTTTGATGTTTTTGATAAGGTTGAACTAAAGGTTGCTGAAGTAATGGAATGTAAAAAAGTCGAAGGCGCGGACAAGCTATTACAGTTCCGTCTAGATGCAGGCGATAAACAAGATCGTCAAATCTTATCTGGAATCGCAGAATTCTATGCGGACCCAGAAAGCTTAGTTGGTAAAAAACTAATCATTGTCGCCAACCTGAAGCCTCGTAAAATGCGCGGTGAGATCAGCCAAGGAATGATCCTTTCTGCTGAAGCTCCTGACGGCACATTAAAAGTCGTAGAAGCACCAGGTGATATGCCAAATGGCGCGATCGTAGGATAAAAGTTAGCGAAAAGGGACGAAACTCCCACGAGTTTCGTCCCTTTTTAATGATTAATTTTTTGTAAGAACCTTTTTGTAAAACAGGCAATCCATACTAAGCTTGTTATTGTTCCTAAAAATAAATTGATTCCCAGTGAAGCCCCCCGAATGAGTTCCCCTAACCAAAAAGTTGGAAGGATACCGACAATCCAGCGCCATGAGTCAGAAACAAACCATGGAACGAAAATGCCCATCATTGTGATACCAGTCAATTTAGAAAGTGCCAATCCCTCAACACGATTATTCGCGAATGCGACAATCAGCATAGCGATAGCACAGCCGAACAAAGCAGCGACAAAGGAAAACGCCACAACTACTGAGAGAGAAAGTATGGATAAATAAAACACTTTTCCTATAACAATACTGCAAAAAAATCCCCATAGCGCTGGAATGCCAATTCGTGCCATAAGATAATGGTGACGACCAGCCGGCGTAATCTGAAAATAGCTGCTGATTCCTTCATCACTTTCCTCTAAAAGCAGAAACGCACTAGACATAGTCAAAAGAATAGGTGCTAATAGCATCATCAACCCATCACTCAAGTCATAATAACGTTCAATAGTAAATGTGAAGTGCTGTATCAAAAAACGATTCAGCAATGGCAGTAAATAATGAAAAGTAACTCCAACTAAAAAGGGCGCCGGGATCAAAACCAGCATAATTGCGTCCCGCAGGATCACTTGAAAACCAATCGAAAATACTTTAATTGTTGAACGCATGTCTTTTTCCTCCTGAAGGGTTGATTTCATGGGCGATACGACGAAGAGTCACCATGAATAAAAGACAGGTCCAAAAAAATAATCCGATGATATTCAAAAGCACGTGTGCAGGATTATTAGTCAGCGTATCTCTGATCAGGTTAAAGACTATTGTTCCTGGAATAATGGCCGCAAAAGGAAAGTTTATTCCAACTATTGACAAGACTCCCGGTGCCAAAAGGATTAATGCCGGCGGCACGCTGATCATTAAGTAACCGTTAACAGTTTTTGCGAAGGTCGCCAAAATTAACCCTAATAAGGTGAAGAAGCAGGAGGAAAGAAAAATGATTCCAGCCGCAATGAAGAGGTTAACCCAAGGCATAGTGACTCCCATAATAATGACTGAAGAACAAGTAGAAACGACACCTAATGAGAGGATTTTTCCTAATACATAATCAGAATGCTTCAAAGGAGAAATCGCCATGTAGCTATGCAGCTTCTCTTCCTTTTCCAGCAGCCAAATGCCTCCAATAAAGAAATACCCCAGAACAGCCGGATCGCTAAGAACAATCAACGTTCCGATCAAACTTTTGATCAAAGGATCAGTAATTTGATTAAGAATCAAAATGTAGAAAAAGGTTAGAAGCATATAAATAGCGTAAAATCCGTACCGCATTTGATAATGCATATCGTTTTTGATTACATACAAAAGTCTCATAGCAATTGCCTTCCTGTTATAGAAATAAAAATATCCTCCAAACTTTGCTCGTTGGAATGGATGCGGGTGATTTTCTGAACCTCTGACATAGCACGGAAATGGGCATCTGAAAAGAGAGTGTTCACCGGGACGACACGCTCCTCTTCTACATTTTTTTGATTGAGAAAGGAATATATGACATTGGTTTCATGAGACGATTGGCGAAAGGCGGCAGGCGTATCGAGTGCGCGAATCTCACCATCAACAATGAAGGCAACACGATCACAAAGCTCCTCTGCATCATGCATATTATGAGTCGTAAGAATAATGGTCTTTCCGGCATTTTTCAATTCCTTGACCATATCCTTGAGTATTCGGGCGTTTGCTGGATCTAATCCGCTAGTTGGCTCGTCTAGAAATAGCAGATCTGGATCGTGCAGCAAGCAGCGAATAAAGCCCAATCGAGTTTTCATTCCTTTAGAAAAGCGGACAACTGGCTTTTGAGCATCCTCCTGCAAATTCATTCGTTGTAAAAGCGGCAGAGGATCTAAAGATTTTTGTGTATACAAAGAAGAGAAGTAGTTCAAATTTTCCAGCGCGGTAAATTTGCTGTAAAAATTTGGAAACTCAAAATCGACCCCTATCTTGTTATAGTAGTCGTCTGACAGCTGTTTAAGCGAATAATCCAAAACAGAGACATTTCCCTGATAGTCAGAAAGGGTACCAGTCAAGATCTTTTGCAAGGTACTTTTGCCTGCACCAGAAGGACCCAAAAAGCCGAAAATTTCGCCCTTTTTAACTTCAAAGCTAATATTTTTCAAGGTGTTTGCCTTATTTTTTGGATAACGATAACAAAGCTTTTCAACAGTGATCATCTTCATTCCTCCACTAATTCATTTACTAAGCCGTCTATCATGACTGATAATACTTGCCCGCGTAAATGTTCATCTTCCTCCTCTAACAGAACGATTACACCATAGAGTGCTTGGAAGGTTTTAGTAACAACTTCGATTGGTCGTGTGAAGCGTACCCCATGCTTGAGTAAAAGCTGCAATGCCTCAGCATCTTCTCCAGAGTGCTTTTCAACAACTTCAGGCGGAAGTTTTCGGAACAGCACAGCCATTGTTTCGCTGTCTGTTTTTTGAATCAAAGGATAGCGATTCATCAAGTCAAACATAAAAAGCAACGTTCCTTTTACTAATTCTCTGGATTGCAGAGAAGGATGCTCATCCAAGAAGCAGTCCATCTGTTTCCACATATCTTTTTGGCAATTAACCAATATGGCAAAATATAATTCTTCTTTACTAGGATAAAAAGCGTAAAAGGAACCCTTGGCGATCAAAGCAGCCTGGGCAATCTCTGCGACAGTCACCTTTTTTAATCCATGTTCACAAAAGAGTTTTTCTGCGGCAGTAAGCAGTCTATTACTAATAAGTAGTCTTTCTTGTTCAGTGAATTTTGGCATCGTTTCCTCCGTGTGATTTTATATGACCAAAAATATAATTCGGTCATATAAATATATATGGTTCCCAACCCTTTGTCAATAGTCGCTGTGACTTTGATTGATCAAAAAAAAGCGTTCTTCTAGGTTCGGATTTATCGATACCTTAGAACGCTTAATGATGGGGTATGTTTTATTACTCCGCTAAGATAATTAAATAATAAGAAAGAATGCCGTGCCGCTAGCTGTCCCATTTTCAAATACCAGAAAAATGTGCTATAGTTGATAAATACGAAAAATATTTTTATGCGACACTTTAACTCATTTTGATGAAATTTAATCAAACTGGCGTAACTATAGGGTTACAAGGATATATTAGAAGGATTTGGGAATATATCGTTTAAACGAGAAATAGTTAATTTTTAGTAATAGTCAACACCCTCAACTTTAGAATAATAAATATTGATTAGTTAGATAGCCTGCTCATGATTGAGCGGGCTATCGTTCATTTTTGGACCAAATTTGTGGAAGGCGTTTACAGGCTTATTTTGTATTTGCTAGAATTGATAGTAACTATCCGTGCTGTTTTTAAAACTAGAAATGGTTGAATGGGATTAGATTTGTGAATGAAAGGGGGCTGCTTGATGAATTTTAAACAAATCGTGGTTTTTTCGATCAAAGATTACAATAAGAACAAGGAAAAAGATGGTTATTTCCCGCAGGATGGGACGATTATCAATGCTTTTGTGGGCTTCAATGGGTTGAATTGTGTTGCTGTAGGTTATGTAAAGTAAACTGAATATTAAGAAGGACTACGATATAAGTCTCTAAAAAGCTCCGGAAATAACGCGAAAGCGTTCATTTCTGGAGCTTTTTTTTGATAAGAGCTTATGACTTGTGCAATAAAATTTATCATTTTCTAGCATAGAATTTGATTCTACCGCTGTGACCAATTTAATAGGGGATTTTAAAAAAAATGGGAAAATTCTTTTCGGATATATAACCAGTAGAACATTGTGAAAAAACTTGTGATACAAGTAACAAATAATTTCGTAATGTTAATTCCATCAATTTAATCGATTAATTTTAAAAGAATCGACTATTTATATTAGTTTATTTTTAAAAAATAACTCTTTTTTAGAAATGAGGTCAACTTTATATATGTGTTTATGTTAGTTAAATTACAGTTATTTTTTTAAATATGGTGTTTTTGTGATGTTTGTTCATGAGTTTGATGGATGGAATATTTGTTGTTAGGATTTAATTAAGGTTCATTTAGTTATATTTGACCTAATTTTAGGTCGCTATAGTTTAATTTTTATAATTTTCTGTTGTTCTGATATTTTAGAGAAGGGGATGAGGATATGCGAAGAACAAGGTTGATAACAGGTGTGATGCTCGTAATGGGGCTATTTTTTAGTTTGCTTCCAATAGATGCGGGAAGTCGAGCTGAAAACTTAGAAACTCAAAGTGAAGTCAAAGTAACGAATGCGAATATTTTGACTTCATCAGGAGAGTCCAACACACCAGATCAACTAGTTAATGAGCTGGATATGATATTAATCGAATTGATGTGGGAGATAGATAATCCAAGCTTAATTGAAGCTGGAGAAATCCGGCAACTGAGACTACCAAAGGAACTAAACTATATCGAACAAAGCGGTAATTTGTCGGATGGAATGGGCAGTTTTCAAGTAACCAATGGGGCTGTCCAGTTTACTTTTTCTCAAAATTATCAATTGGCCTTTGATGAGAGGGTGCCAGACTACAGTTCTGTTAAACAATACCAAGGAAGTTTAACAATTCAAGCAGAAATACCTAAAAAAGGGAACTCAGAGGTATTACTTGATTTTAGCAATCAAATAATACGATCACTATTTATTAATACAAATACTGAAATAGAAAACTCAGTCGAAGCAGGAAATGAGATTGAAGGGGTCACAACTCAAGGTCGTAATCTAAATGATTTGGGCGTTTGGGTAATCCGCAATATGAAAGTGACAGATGAGAATGGAGAGGCATTTTCGGAAGAGAAACCGCCTACTCGAGATGACAACATTAAAATTGATTTTAAGTGGTTGTTGAAAGATGAAGTCGAAATTCAGGTAGGGGATTATTACACCTATCAGCTGCCTGACTATTTTGCTGTGCATCAAACGGTCAACAATGAACCGCTAGAAAACACGACTCCAGGTGGTGAATCTCTGGGAACCTTTGATCTAAGTATTGATGGTCAGTTAACGATCAAATTCAATGACAAGGCAGGCACAGTAAGCAAGCGTGAAGGGACAGTCCACCTTTTTACTCAATTAGATGTCCAACAGCATGTTGAGGAAATCATTACTGAAGAGGAAATCAATGAAGATGGGAGTACAAGTGGAGAAGTAAAGGTCAAAATTGCTAAAGCTGAGATTACAAAAACTGGCTCAATTGGTACTGACAATGTCATCACTTGGGAGATTGTCATTAACGAGAATAGCCGCAAGCTGTCTAACGTCAAAGTGACTGATTATTTGCAGGCGTATCAAAAATTCTTAAGTACTAAATGTGAAGTACCTGATGGCGATGGTGGCTGGAAAGAAGCGGATAGTGGTTTTTATCAATGTATGCATTTTAGACCTGACGGAGAGAAACCTTACTTTGAATTAACTTTTCCTAATTTAGATAAAGAAAAAGAAAAGTTGACACATCCAGTAAAATTCACCGTTCGTTCGAAGATCACAGATACTGTAAGTGTCAATGATTATCAGAATAGTGCAGCGATCTCAGGATCGAATTTTATTGAAAATGGTACATTGGCCACGGTTTCTTTGGTCGATATTCCTAGTTATAAATTCCTGATCGATTCGCAATTTGAAAAAGGAATCCTAGATTGGCGAATCAAAGCGACAATCGAAAATGCAGGCGGGATCATCATAGATCAGATGTATAAAAATGATAGCTGGCCACAAGGAGCACTGCACTATTTAGATAAATCGAAATTAATGATTACTGATGCTAAAGGTAATTCGCTTGATGATCAAGACTGGAAATTTATTGAAGCAGAAGAGAAAACAAAGCAAGACAAGAATGAGGAAGAACAAATCATTCGATTTGGTATCGAATTCGCTAAAGCAGGCACCTACTATCTGAGCTATCAAACAAATGCATTTGAACTACCGTTGCCGACCAACGAAGAAATCCCCAATTACTTGTGGGTCGAAGGTAAAAAATATGATGGCAGCAGCGGTATTGATGACGATGATCTGTTAGGAGTAACTAAATACCATGCTGAAACAGATTATATGAAACGAGAAATAACTTGGTGGACCTCAATCAATAAGAATAAAGTCGTGATGAAAAATGCGGTGATCGAAGATAGGTACAGCAGAGTGGATGGTGGCAATAAAAGTGCTTTGCAGTTGAACGAGGGGACTCTCCACATCTATCCATTAAAAGAGAATCCAGCGAACGATAATGACATTGATAAGTCTCGTGAATTAGAAAGAGGCGAAGACTTCCTATTAGAATCCAAAGGCAAAGATTATAAAGATGGATTTGTGATAAGACTGATCGGAAAGTATGAGAAAACTAGTGAGACGTTGCAAATTCGATATAACACACATTTTTCTATGGAAGAACAAAGTGAAAGTAGTCGTGGAAAAAGTAATTATTTTACTAATTCAGCAATTGTTACTTATGAGAAAGAAAACGGTGAGAAGGGGTATGATTCGGACGAGGCCGAGATGTGGCTCGACATTCAAATGAGCCAAAATGGCTGGAAATATGGTGCTTTTGTAGCTAAGGATGAGAAATATAAAAACCAAGTTAGCCCTTTTGAAGGTGAAGAACCTTCAGAAGATACTGTGTACTGGACAGTGCCGATAAATTCTTGGGGAATGAAGCTAAAAGCTGGAACGATTATTCAAGAAGATATCCATGAAGGACAAACGGATCCGAAGGTTGAAATACACAAAGTGAAATATGATCGGCCAGAATATGGCTTAACAGGATATGGTCCTCAACTTAGGGAAAACCAGGATTATAAGCTTATTTCAAATCAAGATGGCTCTAAAGGATTTGATATTGAGCTTTTGAAAGATATTGATGAGCCGTTTGCCCTTTTTATTAAGGTTAATGCAGATGAAGATATCTTTAAGTATAAAAACAAGGCCTATATGGAGTTTGGGGACGAGAACCTCGAAGTAGAAGCGTTCGTAGAAAAAAGTTATAAGGGGAATTGGTTGACCAAGAACGGCCAACAAGAGATGAATGATAATGAGGCAATGTCGCAGGCGAAGTATGAGTTATTGCTGAATAAAGATAGTCGGACAATCAAAAAGCCAATTATTACCGATACTGTGACAATCAATGAGCAGACTTTTCAACAAGAAAATGGTTTAGCAAAAGTAGAGGCGTACAAAGCAATTAATAAGTCTGGTCAGTATGTGAAAGGTGAAAAAATCGACTTGAATAAGGATGGACGTTCGACAAAGGTTACTAATGACTCGGTAAACGGAACGCAGACATTAACAATTTCTTTAGGCGAGTCTATATCAGCTCCTTATATCATCGAGTACTATACCAATATTGATCCAGCAATTCGAAATGGGACACAGATAACAAATTGTGCAGTACTTTTTGGCTCAGACCAGCAAATCAGTGAAGTAGTCAAAAAGGTGGAGGTAAAGGCTACCCAAGGCTCTGGAACTTCTAGCGGAGTAGATGGGGCACTAAAAATTAGAAAAGTAGATGAAAATGCTGAATTGATTGATGGAATTGCGGAATTCGCGCTTTTCAGAGTAGATGCGGAGGGTAAACTGCATGAATTCTTGCCGAGTATCAAAGTAAAGAAGAATCGGATCGTTCAAGTAGGTGAGGGTGAAATGGTTGATCTTGAAAAAATCGCGAATCTTCGTTACGGGACATATGCAATCCAAGAAACCAAATCACCAGATGGGTATGAGTTAGATGATACTATCCACAAATTTTCGATCGATGATACCACACCGAATCATGAGCATCTACATGAACACAAAAACAATAAAATCAGGCCGTTTGAACTGTCAATCTTGAAAAAAAGCATGATCGGTGAACGGGTCTTAAAAGGAGGCAAGTTTTCGTTAAAAGAAACAGGAGTTAAAGAACCACCACTATTAGCAACAGCAATAACTGACGAAAGTGGAGTTGGTGTTTTCAAGAATACTTCAGGTTCCCCTTATCAACTTACTTTAGGGAAAAAATACAGTGTCAAAGAAACGGAAGCGCCTGACGGCTTTGTTAAGTTAAAAGGAGAATTTATTGTTTCAGTTTCCGAGCGTGGAGAAATCAAGGTGAAGTATGATGGCGAAGACCTTGATGACAAGGATGTACAAGTTGAAAAAGGGGAGGGTGATGAAAACTCTAAAATCCAGTTTACAGCTAGAAATAACCCTCGCACCCCATTGCCGAAAACTGGGGGGGCTGGCGGAGCATTACTTATTACGCTAGGCCTGATCGGCTTGATCATTGGTTTGTGGTACCACTTTCCATTGAAGCAAAAGGAGGGATTATCATGAGAAAACTCATTCGATTGATAACGATGCTCACGATTCTTTTTTCAATATTTTTTGGAATGGGGAGTCGTGTCGGTGCAGAATCGGCAGATACGATAACCTTTACTCTGCACAAACTGGTTTTTCCAGAAAACAAGATGCCTGATCCTACTCTGAATGACGGAGATGAGCGCTTAACAGATTATGACGGCCTGAATGGTGTGACTTTTGATGTGTACGACGTGACATCTGACTTTTATTGTTTATTGAACGAATCAGACGATAAAGAAGCAAAAGAGGTCCAGTCAGAACTGCAAAATATGGATGTTTCCAATCACAAATCGATCGCTCAACAAATTACAGCGACAATCGGGACTGCTGATGGAGTGGCTAATTTTCATTTGCCAAAGATTTCTGACGGGAAGGATGCCGTCTATCTCTTTCGGGAAACTGCTGCACCTAGCGATGTGAAAAGCAAAGCTGTTGATATGATTGTAGCTTTGCCTGTGCTGGATACTGCTGGCGATATATTGGAGGGGCCTATTCATTTATATCCTAAAAATGAGATTGTGACGCCTCAGTTTGAAAAAAGAATTATTGATCAACAGCCCAGCTATCAGTTAGGAGATCAGATCAGATATGAATTGACAACCAAATTGCCATCCAATCTGTCGATGTATAGCAAGTATCTGATTTCTGATCAAGCAGATGAGAGTTTGGTGTTAGACGATCGATCGATCAGAGTCCATTTTTTGGATGAAACTTACAATGGGTATCAATTAGAAACATCAGAGCACGGATTTCGATTGATCTTTGATTTGGCTAAACTAAAACCTTATGTAGGGAAGGAGATAACCATCTCTTATGCCATGGCCCTGAAGAACGCAACGAAGGTCGATCAGGCCATCATTAATCGAGCAAAACTTGAAACTGATTTTGATAAGATCGAAAGAGAAAAGAAAGTAAAAACTAGCGGGAAAAAATTTATTAAGGTTGATGCGATAAATAAGGAACAAACGTTAGAAAAGGCCGTATTTGTAGTTAAAAATTCGAAAGGAGAATATTTGAGAGGAGGTGAAAATGAGTTTCACTGGACTCCGAAGAAAGAAGATACTGAACTAGTCAAATTGACCTCCAATAAGAAGGGGCATTTCGAAATCAAAGGATTGCGTTACGGCAGTTATTCGTTAAAAGAAGTGAGTGCTCCCTCAGGCTACTATCTAAGTGAAAAAGAGATTCCCTTTGACGTGTCAGAGAATAGTTATTCCTTTTCTGAAGGGATTTTACAAGTAATCAATCAGAAGGCCCCGCCAACGAACAAACAGACCTATCCAAGTCCAACTCAAACGAAAAAACAATTTGCCGCTGGGTCACTTGATCAATATCCTAAAATGAATGACACACGAAATGTTTTGTTTGTCTTGATAGGAGTGAGTCTAGTTGTATTAGCTGTCAAGCTTACAATTCAACATAAAATAAAAAGGAGCGAATAATTCAATGAAAGTTAAAATGAATCTTTTTCTTGCACTTGGTTTATTAGTAGTGATTTTTCCCCAATTTCTTTTCGGCACTTCTAAAATGGCAGAAGCCGCTATACCAGAACAAAGAATCGTGATTCACAATCTTAAATATGAAAAATTACCGAGTGAAATCAAAAATACCGGGGATGAAATGACCGATTTTACCGGTGAACCGTTAGCAGGATCAATCTTTACAGCTTATGATGTAACAAGTATTTATTGGCCAGCTTACGAATCGGCTGACGGCGATCACGCAGCAAAGGAAGAAGCCGGAATCGAGGCAGCCAAAAAAGCAGATACATCGACTATGAATGGAACAGCCTTTCCTAGAACAGATAGCGATGGTTTGGCTGAATTATCTTTGCCGATACAATCTGAGAGTCAAAATGCCATCTATTTAATTAAACAGACAACTTTTCCTGCGGGAATAGTACCTGCTAAGTCAGAGCCTTTTGTTGTTGGATTACCTTCCTACGATGAAAGTGGAGAACGCAGAACGAAGGTTCATGTCTATCCCAAAAATGAGATGCCGACAAATGATGTGAAGTTTATCAAATATGGTATTGATTCGGAAGGGAATAAAGATGTTTTAAAAGGCGCGAAATTCATTTTTAAGAAAAAAGACGGCAACTACTATAACTCAGCCACTAATGATTTCGATATATCGGAAGATGATAAAGAAAACGCAGCTGTATTCACTTCTGATGCAGCGGGTATCGTGAAAGCGGACGACTTAACATTATCGCCTGGAGTTTATGAATTTTATGAAATTGAAAGTGAAGTAGCAACAGCAGAAAAGCAAAGTGAAAACCCGGAAAACGATTACAAATTCCATTTTAGAATCAATCCTAAGGTGTCAGTTAATGTATCAGATGATTGGAAAGTGACTAAATATAACTACTTTGATCAAAAACTACAGCCGAAAGAACTCACTGAGCCTTTCAATTCTAAGATAGCCGAAGCGTATAATTTTAAAGTACCAAATGTGAAAAAAGAGGTTGATGATGAGCATGTTCGAAATGGGCAAGAGATCACGTATACCATTTCGAAAAAAATTCCTGAAGATGTTGGGAATTACAATACCTACAAGCTGATTGACAGCTTTGATAAACGATTGGAGCTTTGCTGCAGCGAAGAAAAAATTCTAAAGAGTATCAAAGTTGATGGAGGAGAACCGACAGGACTATCTCCGCAATTTTCTATGGAGCCTGGAACAAATCAATTTAGCATATCCTTTACTCCGAGAAATTTGGCTCAACATGCAACGAAAACCTTGTCCTTTGAGGCGACAATGAAAGTCAAAGCAGGAACTGACCTGAAGGAAATCGATAATGATGTCATTTTCGAAAATTGTTTCCGAGACTCTAAAGATAAACGGCGTGTCCAAACTTATGCAAAACGTTTTGTGAAAGTTGATAGCAATTCAAGTAAAAAATTGAAAGGTGCCGAGTTCGCGATAAAAAATGATGCCGGAGAGTTCATGCGATTGACGAAAGAAAACGATGGGGAGTTCGTTGAATCCGTGACAGGATATGCTAAAAATTACGTTGTTAATTGGGTCGCAGATGAGAAAGATGCGACAAAGCTCATTTCTGATGATGAAGGAAGATTTGGGATATATGGTCTTGGTTCAAATGAAGAGGATTACTATACCTTGATTGAAACCAAGACACCAGATGGCTACGTGAAATTAAAAGATATGCCATTCACAGCAGATGGAGCGGGTGAGGATCAAATCCTGAGAGTAGAAAATAAAGCTAAAGGGATTCTGCCAATGACTGGAGGGATGGGGATCGCCGGACTGATTATTATCGGAATTATTGGATTGGCAAGTGGGATTACCTATTTCAAAAAACGCCATCAATTGACTGGAAATTAAGAAATTTGGTGATTTGATGAAAAAAAGACGTCGCTATTTGTTCATTGATATCCTTATGTTGGTCGTGATGATCGGGGGGTTGGGTGCGCTGCTATATCCGTTTGTTGGTGATGCGTTGAATAATTATTGGAATCAACAGGTCATTAATTATTATCAAGAAAAGTCCAATACTGAGAATCGACAAGCGATCCAACAAGAGCAAGAGCGAATCAAAGAAGAAAATAAGAAAATTGCTAAGATGAGTATTCCTGGCAGCGATCCATTTTCAAAGAGCAAAAAAAAAGCAGCAAAAGTTGAAAAGGATTACTATCAAAAACACACGATTGCGGTTATTCGAATCCCTAAGATCAATATCACATTACCAGTGTTCGATAAAACGGAGGGATCTTTGCTAAAGCGCGGAGCGACCTTGCTAGAAGGAACATCGTATCCCACCGGCGGCAAAGGGACTCATACGGTAATTACCTCACATCGTGGGCTAAAAGAGGCTCGACTATTCAGTGACTTACCCAAACTGAAGAAGGGAAATCACTTTTATCTGGAGTATAAGAATCAGACGCTTGCCTATCAGGTTGATAATATTCAAACAATCGAACCAACAGAAGTCGAGACGTTGAACATTGTTGAAGGTAAAGATTTTGCAACACTGATGACATGCACGCCTTATGGTGTTAATAGTCATCGTTTGTTAGTCAGAGGAACGCGTATACCTTTTAATGATAGGATGAAAAAGGAAATTACCCAAGCTGATCACACCCGTCGTAATAAATATCTGATGATTACAATTTTTAGTCTTTTAATGATTATCGGAATAAGCAGTGTGATTTTTCAAAAAGTTAAAGTCATGAAAACTTATTAAAGCATTTACGATGAATTGACAGTGAAATACATGAAACTTTCTGTTTCTTAATTCGTATAAAAAATTAGAGACAGAAAGTTTTTTTGCTTGCTCGTTTTAATAGAATGAACATTATCATTGAAAAAAAGGCTGGGTAAAATTTTAAAGTAAGAACAGAGAAAATGGTCTGAAACGAAAAAAAAAAGCGTTGTTTAGCAGCAATAAGCAGAGCAATCGCATTCACAAATTCCACGAGAATAAAAAGTTTTTTTGTAAAACTTGTTGACAGCGCTTTCCGTATTTGTTAAGCTAACGTTGAATTAAATAGACCAAGTGATGGATAGTGATTGTTTAAATACAAGCTAAACCTGATGATGTGTACGATTTATTTGTCGTGCCCTCATTGGGTTTTTTTGTTGCTCTAAAACAGGAGGTGTTTAATAAAAAAGAACAAAGTTGTATTTGACAATGATTACAAAGGTATCTATCATTTTAAGTGAACAAAGTCAGTGGATATGATTTTTAGTAGCGAATGTCGCAGAACGGAGGAGCATTGAATGCAGATTCAGAAGATTTTGAATAACAATGTAGTCATCACGACTGATCAAAAAAATAACGAGATTGTCGCGATGGGGCGTGGTCTAGCCTTTCAGAAAAAAATAGGGGACGAGATAGCCGAAGAGGCGATCGACAAAACCTATCACCTTGCGAACAGTGATTTATTCCATAAGTTTCAAGAGTTGTTAGTAGATGTTCCAATCAGCTATGTAGAAATCGCCAATGACATTATTGATGAAGCGAAGGTTACATTAAAAAATCCGTTAAATGACTCACTCTATATCTCGATTACTGACCACTTATATGCAGCAATTCAACGTGTCAAAGAAGGTGTTCGCGTTCGAAATTTATTGTTGTGGGATGTCAAACGTTTATTCCCCGATGAATTTTCAGTGGGTGTAAGTGCTGTAAAGAAAATCAAGGAAGAGTTCAAAATTGATCTAGGTGAAGATGAGGCAGGAAACATTGCTTTGCATTTAGTAAATGCTCAAACAGAAAGTGATAATGAAGATGCCTATATGATGGCAGAATTGATGCAGGAAATCATTCAAATTACCAGCTATTATTTTAAAGTTCAGCTCGACGAAGAATCTGTCTATTTCTATCGTTTCACTACGCATTTACGTTTCTTTGCTTCACGTATCATGAACCGGCGGCAGCTGACAGATGAAACGGATGATGAACTTCTCTTGATTATTCAAAAGAAATATCAGAATGCTTATCAATGTGTGGAAAGAATTGCCGATTTTATTAGTAAGAAATATCATTACGAAATGTCAAATGATGAGAAATTGTATTTAACGATTCATATCGCACGATTAGTACAAAAGGTCAATCAATAAAAATTAACCCAACCCACTTTTCACAGTTATCCCGGGTCGTTGTTTAGTGGAAGGGCATACATTACAAAAGACTAGTTATTTAGGAGGAAAAACAGTGGGTAAATATCATGATTTAGCAGAAAAAATTGTCGCAAATGTAGGCGGCAAAGATAATATTAGAAGCTTAACGCATTGTATTACACGTTTACGATTTAAATTGAAGGATGAAGGCAAAGCCAATGAAGAAGCACTGAAAAATATGGACGGTGTCGTGACTGTCATGAAAAGCGGCGGCCAATTCCAAGTAGTTATTGGCAATCATGTTCCTTTAGTCTATGCGGATGTTTTAGAAGTTGCGGGAATTACTGGTGAAGCGAGTGAAGAGGATGAAGGAGAAAAAGGCAATATCTTCAATCGTTTGATCGATGTCATTTCCAGCTGTTTCCAACCATTCTTGGGTGCCTTGGCTGCCTGCGGAATGCTAAAAGGGTTTAATGCGTTATTTCTATATTTCAAATTGTATGAGGCGGGAAGCGGAACGGATTTATTTCTAACTGCAGCCGGCGATTGTATCTTCTATTTCATGCCAATCGTTATTGGATTAACAGCAGCTCGTAAGTTTAAAGTAAGTGAATTTACAGGTATCGCAATTGGTGCGGCTTTGGTATATCCAACGATCCAAGCTTCTGCTTTAGGCGCGGGCAAGCCGATTATGACATTGTTTGCTAATACGATCTTGGAAAGCCCAGTGTTTATCAAAGTCTTTGGCTTACCGATTATTGCAAACAACTATACGAGTAGTGTAGTACCGATCATCTTAGTTGTCTGGTTTGCAAGTCACGTTCAGAAATTGGCGAAGAAAGTCATTCCTGAGTTGGTTCAAACATTCTTGGTTCCATTGTTTACCATTTTGATTTCAGTATTCTTTGGTTTCTTGATCATTGGTCCGGTAATCACTTTCTTGACCAATATTCTAGGCAGCGGATTCACAGCATTATATGAATTCTCTCCAGTATTAATGAGTGTTGTAGTTGGATTCTTCTGGCAGGCGTTGGTTATTTTCGGTTTACACTGGAGCTTGATTCCATTGGCAATGATCAATCTGTCAACATTAGGCTTTGATACGATTTTAGCTGCTTCATTTGCGGCAAGCTTTGCTCAAACAGCGGTTGTTTTCGCAATGTTCTTCAAACTAAAAGACAAAAAATTAAAAGAGCTATGTATCCCTGCCGTTATCTCCGGAATATTCGGAGTAACAGAACCAGCAATCTACGGCTTGACTTTACCTAAGAAAAAACCTTTCTTGATTTCAATGATCGGTGCGGCAATTGGTGGATTAATCACTGGTCTCTTTGGGGCTAAAAGCTTCATTATGGGTGGTCTAGGTGCCTTTGGTTTTGTCAACCATATCGATACAGCTTCAAATGACATTAGCAGCATGGTGACTCAGTTTATCGCAGTCGGTGTAGCGATGGTCTTCAGTTTCGTAGCGACCATGTTGTTCTGGAAAGACGATGAAGTAACAGAAAAAACAGAAGTTCAAAACGAAATGGGTGTCCGTAAAGAAATCGTGACTTCACCTGTTCAAGGCAGTATGATGCCATTAGAAACAGCAAAAGATCAAGCTTTTGCACAAGGAGCATTAGGTAAAGGTGTAGTAATCCATCCGACAGTTGGCGAAGTAGTTGCACCATTTGATGGAACTGTGATGACAATGTTCCCGACAAAACATGCGGTTGGCTTGATTTCAGATAATGGACTAGAATTATTGATCCACATCGGTTTGGATACGGTTCAATTAGATGGTAAATATTTTGAGGCACATGTGGAGCAGGGGGCAAAAGTAAAACGCGGCGATAAATTAGTCAGCTTTGATATCAAAGCGATCGAAGAAGCCGGTTTCAGTGTGGAGACACCAATTATCGTAACAAATTCAGCAGACTATCTAGATATTATTGAAGCAGACAAGCAAGAAGATGTTTGCAATAGTGATGAACTGTTGACTGTATTAGTTTAATTTCGCAAAAAAAGTTCGGGGCATTTGTCCCGAACTTTAATTTGGTCGAAAGGATTCAGTAAAGTGAATCATTGACTCTGGTGATTCAGCCATGATGGCGGAACTAGTTTTTCGTTTATCGACTAATTCGCTGATCGCGATTAAGTGATTTAGATTTTTTTGATAATCCTCTGCAAAAACACAGCTGTACAAAACATCCAGCAAGTAGCAGATGGAGGAGTTGATCGTGAAGTTGCCGATCTTTGAGTATAAGCGTTCGCGTGTGGTCATCCGCAAGACTGCTTGGCTGACAGAAGCAAGCGAGTTTTCACCAATACTAGTGAGGGCGATGATGGGAATATTTTGCTTTTGCAGGATTTTCGCCAGCTGCATGATAAAACCATTTTCGCCTGTATAAGAGATTAAAATGGCGCAGGTATCTTCATGACTGTTGAAGGCTTCATAAGCATCTTCCCCCATCGTTTGGCTAGTGACGACATTTTTTCGAATGCGGCGCATTTTCAACGCGAAGTCTTGAGAAATGAGTAAATTGGCATTGCTGCCAAAAATTTTGATTTGCTTTGCATTCAATAGAAGCTGTTTGGCTTTTTGCAGATCATCATGATTGAGCAAACTCAATGTGTCTTCAATTGTGGACCGTTCTAATGAAGCCATTTTATTGGCAATGGTCATTAAGCCGTCATTACTTTGGAAAGGGAAGTTGGCATCAACATCCTCAAAGTAGGTTTGCAGATAAGTTTGTTCGGCAAGAAATTCGGTACGCAGCTCAAGCCAGCCCTTATAGCCTAATTTTTTGGCTACTCGGATCAAAGTAGAAGGATGCACGAAGTTGGCTTCGGCGATTTCTTTGATCGTCATGGGTTCGATGGCGGTTCCCTTGTCCAAAATGAATGCTACTAAGGAGCTTTCCGCGCTAGAAAAAGCAGTTTGTTTCATTTTTTCTGATAGTAACATGACGAGCCCTCCTTTTATTTACATTTATTATAGATTATTTGTGAATGATTATGTGCTTGTTTTAGAGATTTCACAAAAAAAATCCACTGATATTTACAAAATAAATCGTTTTCAGTGCTTGTTTTGTAAATGATGATGGAATGACTTGTAAATAGATTGAATAAAGTTTTTACGTGAAAGATAATTAGAATGTAAATAAAACAGAAGGAGTCGATCGAATGTCAGCAGGAGTAAAAATCGCTACAATTGGTGGCGGAAGCAGCTACACACCGGAATTAATGGAAGGGTTCATCAAACGGTATGATGAGCTGCCAATTCGCGAGATATGGTTAGTCGATATTGAAGCAGGTCGTGAGAAATTAGAAATCGTTGGGGCGATGGCTCAGCGGATGTGGGATGCTTCCCCTTATGATGTAAAAGTTCATATGACTTTAGACCGTGAAGAAGCACTGAAAGATGCTGATTTTGTTACGACTCAGTTCCGTGTAGGCTTGTTAGAAGCACGAATCAAAGATGAGCGCATTCCAGCTTATTATGGCATGCTTGGACAAGAAACGAATGGCGCTGGCGGAATGTTCAAGGCTTTCCGTACGGTTCCGATTATTTTAGAAATCGTTGAGGATATGAAGCGTCTATGTCCGGATGCTTGGCTGATCAACTTCGCTAACCCAAGCGGCATGGTGACGGAAGCAGTTGTCCGTTATGGTAAATGGGATAAAGTGATTGGCTTATGTAATGTTCCAGTGATGGCGACAATGATAGAGCCTGAAATGATTGGCAAGAAAGCAGATGAATTGATCTACAAATTTGCTGGCTTGAATCACTTCCACTGGCACAAAGTAGCCGATAATCATGGTAAAGATGTTACGATGGATATCGTTAAGAAAATGTATGAAGGTGATGAGACAGGGATGCCGAAAAATATCCATGACATCCCATTCCCAAGAGAAATTTTGGAACAAATGAAAATGATCCCTTGCGGCTATCATCACTATTATTACCAAGAAGAAGAAACCCTGGCTCATGCGTTAGAAGAGTACAAGACAATTGGTACGCGTGCTCAGCAAGTGAAGCAAACAGAAACAGAATTGTTTGAATTGTACAAAGATCCAAACTTAGATTACAAACCAGAGCAGCTGGAACAACGCGGCGGTGCTTATTACTCTGACGCGGCGTGTGAATCGATCGCTTCAATTTATGCGAATAAAAACACGCAATTGGTTGTTTCGACGAAAAATGATGGTGCAGTACCAGATCTCCCAGCTGATTGTGTTGTTGAGGTCTCTGCCTACATCGGTGGTCAAGGTGCTCGCAATGTGGCCTTTGGTGAATTACCAACAGCAGAACGCGGCTGGCTGCAAGTCATGAAAGCAATGGAATTATTAACCATCGAAGCAGCTGTTACAGGGGATTACAATACAGCGCTGCAAGCATTTACCATTAATCCAATGGTTCGTTCTGGTAAAACAGCCCAACGCATCATGGATGAATTATTTATCGCACATAAAGATTTCTTGCCAAACTTCAAAGAAACGATCGAACGTCTAGAAAAAGAAGGGATCGAAGTACAAGATGAAGTGGCGCGTGAATTAGATTTAGAAAAAGTATAGAAAGCAGGAATGGATAAATGGGATTTAGAAAAGACTTCTTATGGGGCGGCGCAACGGCTGCCAATCAATGTGAAGGCGGTTATAAAGAAGGCGGACGCGGACTAGCAAACGTAGACCTAGCTCCAGTGGGAGAAGATCGCTTTGCAGTTATCGCAGGTAAAAAGAAAATGTTTAATTTTGACGATGAACATTTTTATCCTGCAAAAGAAGCAATCGATATGTACCATCATTGGAAAGAAGATATCGCGTTATTTGCCGAAATGGGCTTTAAAACATATCGACTGTCATTAGCGTGGAGCCGTATCTTCCCGAAAGGCGACGAAAAAGAACCGAATGAAGAAGGTTTGAAATTCTACGAGGATATTTTCAAAGAATGTAAAAAATACGGTATTGAACCTTTAGTGACAATCACTCACTTTGACTGCCCAATGCACTTAGTTGAAAAATATGGTGCATGGCGCAGCCGTGAATTAGTCGGTTTTTACGAAAATCTATGTAACGCAATCTTCAATCGTTACAAAGGATTAGTTAAATATTGGTTGACCTTTAATGAAATCAATATGATTCTTCACGCACCATTCATGGGCGCAGGTCTTTACTTTGAGGAAGGCGAAAATGAAGAGCAGGTCAAATACCAAGCGGCGCATCATGAACTAGTAGCCTCTGCGATTGCAACGAGAATTGCTCATGAAGTGGATCCAGAAAATCAAGTCGGCTGTATGTTAGCGGCAGGTTCTTATTATCCATATACACCAAAACCAGAGGATGTTTGGGAAGGGCGGAAAGAAGAAAGAGAAAACTATTTCTTCATTGATGTACAATCTCGCGGAGAATACCCAGCATATGCTTTGAAGGAAATGGAACGCAAAGGGATCGAAGTGAAGATGGAAGAAGGCGATGCAGAGCTGTTGAAAGCTCACACAGTCGACTTTATCTCATTCTCTTATTACTCTTCTCGTGTAGCAACAACTGATCCTGAGCTGTTGGAGCAAACAGCAGGAAATATCTTTGCCTCTGTGAAGAACCCTTATTTAGATTCAAGTGAGTGGGGTTGGCAAATTGACCCGCTAGGATTGCGTATCACGATGAACGATTTATATGACCGATATCAAAAACCATTGTTTATTGTAGAAAATGGTTTAGGCGCAATTGATACTCCTGATGAAAACGGCTATGTGGAAGATGATTATCGAATCGATTATTTAGCTCAGCATATCCAAGCGATGAGAGATGCGGTTGATCAAGATGGCGTTGACTTATTGGGATACACGACTTGGGGCTGTATCGACCTTGTATCTGCTGGAACAGGCGAAATGAAAAAACGTTATGGCTTCATTTATGTGGATCGTGATAACGAAGGTAACGGAAGCTTGAAGCGCAGCAAGAAAAAATCATTTGATTGGTACAAAAAAGTTATCGAAACAAATGGTGAAGATTTAAGTAATTAATTTAGAGCTGAAACTTGTTTATCTGCAGGTTTCAGCTTTTTTTGTGTTGAGGTACTTAATAGAAAGAGAGGGTGCGGCAGTAACTATTTGGCTGATGTGCTCTCCTTTTTTTGTTATCAGGAACGAATTATTCTAAACGTTTATTTTTTTTAACGTTTTTGAATACCCTTTTCTTTAACAATAAATAAGAAAAAATGCAAAAAAACAGCTATGAAGCGATTTTTTGTTGTAGTAACGGTTCATTTCTGACTTTTAATAACTTACCCAATTTTTTTAATAAAAAGTTTAAAAATTGGATTTCTGCTATTCTAATAGAGCAAAAAAGTGGGTTAGGGAGATAGAGAATGAAAAATGCTGGTTTATGGTTATTTATGTTTGTCCTTTTTTCGATTGCGGCTGAGTTTGCTGCAACGGTTACAGTAGTTCAGGCAGAGGATAAAGGGATTCAATTAATAGAAGAAAAAGAGTTAAAGCTTTCCTATATATATAAGGAAGAAACAGATCAACTGCGTTTGGATTTTGAGCATAAAAGTAAGGAGGTGCAGCAACGATTAAAAATCAGAGTGACCGATGAGAAGGGAGAAGCTGTCGACTGCTCTGAAGCGGCCTTTATGGTCGAGAAGGAGGGCTGGCTGATTGAAGAGAATTTTTCGGCTGGGCGGGCTGGCCAACTGCTGTTTCATGTGACGGATGCTGTTGGCAAGCTGTACGTATATGTTCAAATGGATCGATGGGTTACAGCGGACACGGGAGAAGCAACCATCGAAGAGAACATTTTAGAGCGCACAGAACCCTATATTCTGGCAGCAGGAACTGATGGACAGGAAACAATGACTTCTGATCATACACAGACAAAAGATCATAACAGTCTCTTAAAAGAAGCAATTGTTGGGCCAAAACAGCTGGAGACTGAGCAGACTGGATTATCAGTTAACAAGACGCGTTCAATGTACGAGCCTCTTTATGTGAACAAGGCTCCGCGATACAAAACAGACAGTAAAGGGACTTACCCGGAGTTTGCTTGGCAGCCAGAAGGACAAACCAATGTACTGAATCACCAAGGAGGCGATGAAAATCAAACCGATTGGGATAATGTAGTGCGCTGGGATGTAGCAGCGGATAGTCATGAACACTCATATGTCAAATATGGCGAGGATTCCGCTAACGCTAACATTCAGCTGCGGAAGTATGCACAGCAAACGGCGAAGGAGGATGAATTTAAGATCAAGCTGAATGTTCGAGGCAATACAACCTATAAGCCCGGTGTCGATATACTCTTTTTGCTGGATAATACCGGTTCGATGTCCTCTGGCGGCTCGACTAAAAAAGCGGATAGTGTAAAGGCACTAGGGAAGATTCTTGATGAATTAGAAAAAGTAGCCGATCCCAGTACTGGCGGTATTCGGATTGGCGGACATATCTTTGCCAGCTACGATAAAGCCATTGAGGAGACATGGGGGTGGACCAGAGAGAAAACGCATCATCCATTATCAAGCGATCCGGCTGATTGGCGGAAAATCGAAACCTCGTATAAAGAATTGACCGCTGCCGGAGGGACGTTTACCCAAAGAGGGCTGCAAGAGGCACAGGATATTTTTAATGATCCAGAAACAGACACTGGGAATGAACGGCACAAGCTATTGTTTATTTTGACCGATGGTGCACCGACTTCAAGCTGGATGCCTTTAACCGCGGAAAAAAACGATTCAATCTTTTATGATCCGACTTTAGTCACTAGCTTTGCGAAGGGAATAAAACCAGCCTATTCCTCTGGCCTATCCTTAGGGGCAGAGGGAAATAAAAGTTTGTTTACCAGTCCATTAATGATAGACGGACAAAAAATCACCAGCCATTTGACTACAACAAACTCGACGGCTTATCAATTGAAAAATGACGGAATCGAGATTCACAGTTTGGCAGTAAAAATCACTTCCTCTGGAAAAGATCATTCTGGCCAAGAGCTGCTTCGTGGTTTGTATAAGATGGCAACAAAGAAGGCCAATGTCAGCGAAACGAATGATCAGCAGTCGGACTACTTTTTCTATCATGCCGAGAATTCTTCCGAACTGACGGAATATGTTAAAGCCTGGTATCAGAGAATTATTCGTACGGTTGATATGGGGGAGATCACCGATCCATTAGGAGATAGGGTCGATTTTGTGACGTCTGATGACAAAAAGCCAATCATTACCCAAGTTGATAACGGCGCTCCAAAGATCGAAGCCGCCGATCTGCCGATCCTTTCTACCACCGATAGACAAATAAAAGTAGAAAATGTGAATTTGACTGCCAATCAGGAAATTGAAATAGAATATACGGTAAGTTTAAAAACGAATGAAATCGTATCGAATCAATGGTACCAAACGAATAAGACGACAACGTTAAAACCAACGCCGGAACGAACGACAGATGTGATCGAGTTTGGCAGTCCTTCAGTGAGACTGCAAAAGACTGATTTTGTCATACCTGTGAAAAAAATTTGGGCGGATGATGAGCAAGGGACCGCTGATTATTGGAACTTGAGACCAGAAAAGGTCACAGTAACTTTACAGAAGTGGGACGGCAAAGCTTGGCAGGCCATTGAAGCAAGAGAGTTGAGTACAAGCAATAATTGGCAAGCAAAGTTCTCGGCTGTCAAAGGCAGCGAAGAGAATACCTACCGAGTAGTTGAGGATGTGCGAACAAAAGGGTACAAGGCGCCAACCATCAATCAAGACAGCTTCACCTCTGAGACGATCGCCGCAGAGGGAATTGAGATTACAAATGAGCTGCTTCGAGGGAGCTATTCGTTTAGTAAATATATGGAAGATGGAAAGACGCCGCTAACTGTTGATCTGCCAAAATTTACTATTATGCGCAGCGATGGGAAAGTCCTTGTACAGGAGGTGACGCCAAATAGAGAAGGAAAAGTTCTGCTCAATGATGTACCGATCGGTGTCTATATTGTGGAAGAAGTCTACGTACCAGCTGGGTTTCAAAAAATGACGAATTTTGAGCTTCATGTCACGGAAGATGCGTCTGCAACCGGTCTTGTATTCAAGGTGAATGACAGTATCGAACCGTACATTGCCATGAATACGTTAAAGGATTTCTCGCTGCAAGTGGAAAAAGTCGATTCGTTGAAAAATCCGCTGGAGGGCGCGAGTTTTAAATTAACTGGACCGAATTATGAAGAAACAAAGCAGGCGGGACCTGTATTTACTTTTACGAAGCTGCGCCCAGGAAGCTATACTTTGACAGAAGTTGAAAATCCAGAAGGCTATCAACGCCTTGAAGAGCCGATCCTCTTTGAAATAGCGCTCGATGGCAAAGTGACGATTTTACCGCATAAAGATGTTGTTGGAACAAGTGCAATTACTGAAGAGAGCAACCGTATTGACTTGAAAGTGTCGAATACAAAGGTCAAAGCGGGAGTACTGCCCAGTACAGGAGGAAATGGGATTCGCCTCTTTTATTTAACAGCGATCCTGTTGGTTGCTAGTGGATTTCTGCTGACAAGTTTTTCTCTATATCTTAATAGAGGAAAAAAGTAAAGTTTTGTCAGAATACTAAAAATACTGTTTATAGGAGTTTAAAAGCTGATAAAAAGCTTTTAAACTCTTTTTTTTTGAAGGGATTTAAAATTTTTAATTCAAATCTTTTAATTAGTTTCTGCAATTTGAGTATTTATAAACTTAATGTCTTATAAAGAAAAAGATTTAAATAACTCAAGGATATTAAAAACTTATTATTTAACAGGTTTTAAAGTGTTTACAATAACTACAAATAAAAAATTAACGAAAAAGCGTTTAAAAATAAGATTGGTTATCATATAGATATAAAGAAAAATAGTTAAAAAATTGGGTTTTTCTAACGAGTAAATAATACGAAAGGGCGGTTTTTAATTTTTTAGCAGCAATCTTCTTTCAAAAAATTAAATACATAGGTTTATCAGGGCAAATGATTTGACGTATTCATAAATGGAAGAGAGAGGTTATCCAAAATTTTAAGAAATCAAAAAATGATTCTAAAGAGGCAACGCTTCTTAATAGAAGAAATTCCTCTTATGAATTTGCTATGAGGTGAGGGGCATCTCAGGCAATCGATAAATGAGAGGACGCAGTTGGTAGGAAAAAATTAGTTCGGTGCATTCATTATGTGTTGATACTAATGCTTTTTTTAGCTTATGAAGACAAAACGCTAGTTATCAAAGGGAGTACGAAGGAAAAGGGGATGAGGAAATGGATTTTAGAGAGGTTTTAGGAACAAGCAGTTTGCGACGTCTGCGCTTTGTTGAACTACTCTATGCAAGTCAAGTCGGCTTGCCAAGCGATCAGCTGCTTGAGGAACTAGAGTGTTCATTGCCTATCCTGTTGAAGGACGTCAAGATAATCAATGATGAGCAAAATGACTTCCATATTGAAAAATTCAAAGGGCTTTATCAGGTTCAAGTCAAACCACATGTAAGTATCAATCGGCTGTATGCAGATGTGCTTCAACAATCACCAGAGTTCCAGATCATTGAGGAATTGCTTTATGAGAATTGTTCCAGTATCAGCGATCTGGCTGACAAGCTTTATTTGAGTGCTTCGAACACACAACGGTATTTAAAGAAGATCGAAATGGCTTGTAAAAAGGCTGGTATCAAGTTGGATTACCGCCCATTACGTATCGAAGGAAAAGAAAGTGTCATCCGGCATTTTTACTATCGTTACTTCTTGGAAAAATCCGATCGGTTAGAATCTTTGTTCATTGATATGAAGGATTATCAGATCAAAGCGATCACTGATTTGGTGGATCAATTTATCCAAGTCAACCATTTAGAAAATCGTCATATTTTTAGAAAGCGTCTCAGCTACAACATCTACATCAGCTTGTGGCGTATCAAAAATGGCCGGCATTTCCCAGAAAATGAGCTGATCAGTCCATTAAGTCTGCCAGATGAAGAAACCTTGGAAGCTTTTGAGCGTATGGTATTGGAGGTTTTTAGAGTTCGGCTGACAGAAGATGAGATCAAGGACTGTCTATGGCTGTCTTATGCAGACATGCTGATCTTTAGTGAAGACCAATGGAAATCTGCTATGAAGCAAAGTAGGAGCTATCGCGATCTTTATCAGAAGCATCACGAATTAGTAGAAGAATTTAATCGCTTGATCGGTCGTTCACTTGATGATCTAGAGCGAAGTGAATTGACGATTGTTTTAGTCAATGATCAGCGGATGTATTCACCTAAAGGAAAGTTCATTGACATTTTGTATCGTCAACGAGGGATTTTCTTGGAAAAAATGATGGAGACTCATTTTCAAGCTGTGAAGAAGGTCTTGCAGATTGCTGAAACCTTCGTCAAGAAATATCGAATCTATCAAGAGAATGATTTTGTTTGGAATTACGCCTACCTATTGATCACGATGGTACCGCAAAGCTTGAATCTGCTGGCAACCAACGATCAGCCGCTAAAGATTTTATTACTTTCTGAACTGTCGCCTACAGAAGAAACCTTCTTGGCTGAACAGATCGAAGAACGGATCTACGGCAATTTTAAGATTCATTTTGTCGAAGAACGGTCACGAGACACTCGAATCGATATGCATGAGCTGGCAAAATACGATGCATTGATCACATCCAGCAGTGTGGAAGAGGTCCCATACGATTACCCAACTGTGATCATCGATCCTTTCCTGACTAGTCAAAATATCGTTCAGCTACAGCAGCTGATCAGTGATCTTTCTGGTTGATAAGAGATTTGAGGTTTGAAAAGATTGGAATAAATAAGGATAGATTAGGTGCAAACAGCTCGCAAACGTTAATGTTTGTGGGTTGTTTTTATGGATGGATCGCCTTGTAGTCAAATGATATATATTTTTTTAAGCAAATGAGTATTAGATAATGAAATATAATATAAAGAAAATGGATTGGATAACTGATAGTTCGAATATAGTGTGAAAATAGCAGGTTTTAAACTACGTTTAATAACTAAAATAATTCAAAATTAGAAAAAACAAAGAAAAATAATTTCGGCTATTATTGTCTATAGAGGAAGACAGCAAGAAAAAATGAAGGGAGGGGAAAAAATGAAAAAGTTAAATCTGTTCATGTTTTTTTTAATGCTTCTTTCCTTGGTTACTAGTTTAACTCCGCTAGTAACAACGGTACATGCCGAAACAATAAAAAATGAGCTGATCGATGAGAAGTATTTAAAACTTTCTTATAGTAGTGAAACAAAAAAAGACACGAATGAGTGGCAGTTGAACTTTAAACGAATCAGTGAAGCAGCTAATACCGAGCAGCGTTTGAAAGTTAAACTTACTGATGATAAAGATCAGGTAGTTACTTATCCAAATGTAAAAAACATGGAGGAAAAGGGAGATTGGCTCATTGAAAAGGGGTTTTCAACGAGTGGGGAGGATCAGGTAACGATCGAATTATCCAAATCCATTAAGAAATTGAAGCTATATGTTCAAGTGGATCAAAAAAAGGATGATGAAGTCGAAGAAAGTATCCTTGAACGGAAAGAGCCGTTTACTTTAGTTTTAGAAGATTCAGCTGAAAAGCAGACGAATATGAATACTTCTTCAACTACTGAACCACATAAAGCGGCAACAGAACAGACACTAGAATCAAAGGAGTTTATTGGACCAAGGCAGACAAAGGCGAGTGCTCAACAAACAAGAGCCAACCTGATGTACAGACCTATATATACAAATAAACAACCACAGTACAAACAAGATGGAAGCGGAGAGTATCCAATATATGCTTGGCAGCCAGAAGGTCAAACAAATGTCAAAAACCATCAAGGCGGTATCGAAGGAACCCCAATAACTTCTTGGGATGGAGAAAAAAGTTGGGATGTTACTAAGGAAAATTACACTAACTCCTATATAAAGTATGGGGAGGAATCAAATCCTAATTTATGGATGCGCAAATACGCTCAACAAACAAATGAGAAAGATGAGTTTAAGGTTAAGCTGAATGTTCGTGGGAATACAATCTTTAAACCAGGAGTTGATGTGGTATTTCTATTAGATAATACCGGATCAATGACGGACTATGGTAGGAAAAAAGCAAGTGTAGCAGCCGTTGAGAAAATTGTTAGTGAATTAAAAAAGGTGGCAGATCCTTCGTCAAATGCAATTCGTGTCGGCGCTCATGTCTTCGCTAGTTACGATAAGTCATTAGAAGAGCCTGCATATGGTTGGAAAAGAGAAAATACACATTTCAAATTATCTAATAATCCAAATGATTGGGACAAAATAGCAAAATCTTATAATGAAGTCAATCCGTTAGGTCCAACGTTTACACAACGTGGATTGCAAGAGGCTGCAGATATTTTCAATGATCCAGCATCGGATATCGGAGAAGAACGACACAAACTCTTGTTTATGCTGACAGATGGTGCACCGAACTCCAGTTGGGCACCGTTAACGGCTGAATATAATAGTTCTATGTATTTTGATCGAACGTTAGTGACTAGTTTTGATTCTGGTGTAGCTCCAAATTATTCAAAGGGACTTAGTTTGGGAGCTACGGGGATTTACACGAGATTCAACTGGAGCTCGCAAACTGTTGATGGACAAAAAATCAGCAGCCATTTAACTACAACAAATTCGACTGCTTATAAGCTGAAAAGTGAAGGGATTGAGATTCACAGTATCGCACTGCAGATTTCTTCTCCTAATGATGGGAAAGAGCATAGTATCTATGAATTGTTAGAAGGAATGTATAAGACAGCGACTAAAAAGGCTAATGCTACCGGAGATGAACAAAAGGATTACTTTTTCTACCATTCTAAAGATACTAGTGAGCTGACTAAAACATTTAAAGATTGGTATGAAACAATCATTCGAACGGCTGATAAGGGAAAAATAGTCGATCCACTAGGTGATATGGTCGAGCTTGTGGGAGAACCAACTGTTAAACAAGTAAGTAATGGGGCACCGTTATTTGAAGAGGTAGATCGTCCCAAGATTACTGCGACGAATAATAATCGTCAAATTGAAGTAGAAAATATTAATTTAACTGGCGGACAAGAAATTGAAGTAGAATACACCGTTCGCCTAAAACCAACAGCTGTATCGAATCGCTGGTATCCCGTGAATAAGACGACAACATTAGCACCAACACCTGAACGAACAACCGATTTATTAGAGTTTGGCTCACCTTCAGTACGAGTGCAGTTAGAGGATTTTGTGATTCCAGTCGAGAAGATCTGGGCAGGAGATGACAATGATTATTGGGGTCTACGGCCAAATAGCGTCAATGCTGTATTGCAAAAATGGGATGGATCTACTTGGACAGATGTTGAAACAAAGGCATTAAACACCGGGAATAATTGGAAAGCTGAATTTTCAGCAGTTCAAGGCGGCGCAGAACATAAATACCGAGTTTTGGAAACACTGCGTAAGAAAGGGTATAAGCAGGCGCGGGTCAATCAGGAAAGCTTTACTTCAGAGGATCTAGTTGCTGGTGGCATAAAAATTACGAATGAAATGCTGAAAGGCGAATACAAATTCTTCAAGTTTTTAGAAGATAGGGCTACGCCATTCACGAATGATCCACCGAAATTCACAGTGAGACAAAAAGGAACGAACAAGATTCTTGCACAAGACTTAGAACCAAATTCTGCAGGTCAAGTAACTGTTAGCGGATTGCCGTTGGGAGATTTTATTGTAGAAGAGACTTATGTACCTGCCGGGTTTCAAAAGATGCCATTCTTCGAAATAAAAGTTACTGAGAATGACCCTCCTACGTCACTAGTCGCCAAAGTCTCAGATAGTACAGCTCCTTATAAAGCTGTCAATCTATTGAAAGATTTTTCTTTACAAATAGAAAAGCAAGATGCTGATGGCAACTCCCTTAGCGGAGCGAATTTCAGATTAAAAGGGACAGGTTATGAAAAGACAAGTGTAACTGGACCGATATTCAATTTTACTGGGCTGCGTCCGGGAAGCTATGAGTTAACCGAAACACAGGCACCAGATGAATACAGTATTATTCAAGAGCCGATCCGCTTTACTATCGCGCAAGATGGAAAAGTAGAGATTACGCCACACTCAAATGTTTCTGGATCGGGTGGAATAAATGGCGGAGCGAACACGATAAATCTAAAAGTCACGAATAATAAGGCTAAAGCAGGAATACTTCCAAGTACAGGAGGCGGAACCTCTAAAGTTTTATTATTAGTAGCGACGGGACTCGTTGTCACAGGTACCTGTTTAGGCAGCTTCTATTTAATCCGCAGTAGAAGGGAGGGCTAGGAATGAAAAAAATATTCTTACTCTTTCTAGTTCTGCTTCTAGGAACTTGTTCTTTGGGCTCAATAGCCAGGGCAACGGAGAAGCAAGTAGATTTATGGATTCATACATGGTCAGAAGATGGGAAAAAGATAGAAGGTACGGAACAACTAGATTTTGATGTGTATGATTTGACCAAATGGCGAACAAATCGAAAGGGGGACGAAAAGCAAGACAAAGAATTTTTATTAAACACATATTCTACAAAGGAAGAGTTGCAGTCATTTGTAAAACAGGAACAATTAGTCAAATTGAATCAAATGCCTTATCCAGCTGATGGCAGCGGAAATGTTTCATTCAGTGTTCCTCGATATCACGAGGAGCAAGACGCAGCATATTTAATTTTAGCCAATGGCGAAACAGGAAAATATCATATGCTGCCAATTATATTGTACTTACCGCAAACACATCCTGAAACAAAGGATGAGGCACAACGTTTATTAATTTATGCAAAGTATCAAGATACCACCCAAGAGCCTGAAAAGCCGGAGGAATCGACTGAACCGGAGCCTGAGAATACGTTAAAGAATCCGGGAATGGAAAAAGGACTGTCCTCATCGAGTAAAGCGTACCCTGCCACAAATGATTTGGTTCGGGATTACACTGTTCTTGGTTTGATACTTATGAGTATTGGTTTTATTGGATTCAAAACTATAAAAGGAAGAAAAAAACAAGGGGGATAAGAAATATGAAAAGCAGGGGATTTTTAGTCAGATTGTTGATGGCGCTAGTATGTTTATTGCCAGTCGGAATAGGAATGTTTAGTTTAGGCGATTCCGCCTTTGCAGCAGATTCAGTTAATGTTACCTTACACAAGAAAAAGATGGATGCATTTCCAACGGATTTAACGGAAAATACTGGTAAGGAAGATAGTCGCTTTGATCGATATGACCCGTTAGAAGGTGTCACTTTTACAGCGTGGAATATAACTGATGAGTTCTATAATCAGTTAAATGCGAAGTTGACTGGTTCTGAAACTGACAGTGAGTACCAAGCAAAAGTAAAAGAATTTATGATAGAGCAAGATCAAAGTAAAGGATTCAATTTTGATAAATCAAAGGCGCAAGATATGGGCACGAAAACTACAATAGCTGATGGGACTGCCCAATTTACTGGATTACCAATGCGTAATAGCAAAGGACTCTATAATGTGTATTACTTTGAAGAACATAATAATCCAAGTGTAAAAGGCTCTCTTCCAGTTATTTTAACACTGCCAGCAATTGATACTGATGATGGCACTCACATGGAAAATATCCATCTTTATCCAAAAAATGTAGTTACTGGTGGAGAAGTAGAAAAGGAAGTTATGGATGGTGATCAACCTGCGACACCAAATGTTGACGGAGCCTATGATTATGATATCGGGAAGGAAATTCAATTCCGTGCTAGTTATAAGATTCCATCACAAATCGGGGAAGTTTTAACTAATCCAAATACAACTGCTAAAAGTACTCGATATACTAAATTAGAATTCAAGGATGAAGTTGATAAATTTGGTGTTCAATTTGAAAGAATCGATAAAATTTTAGTGGATGGTAAAGATATCAAAGCAGAGTTCTTAGAAGTTCATACTGCAAAACCAATTTACAAAGGTCAACCAGCTAAGGCGAATGAAAAAGCAGGTTTTGAGATTAAAACCAATTTAAATGCTTCGACTGATAAAATGCCTGGTCAGAACTTTACTAAATCAAAAGATGCTGCATCATATTTAGCACGATATGCTGGTAAAAAAATGGAAATCTACTACACTGTTTCGTTAACTGAATTAACACCCGTTGATGAAGAAATTAAGAACAACTTTGTAGTAACACTTGATCATGATGGTAAAGGCGATGAAACTCAAACACATCCAGAGGTTCCAGTGATTACAACTGGTGGTAGAAAAGTCTTCAAATATGAAGATCCTAATGGACAAGGGTTAGGCGGAGCGAAATTCGTCGTTATTAAGAAAGATAGCAACAATAATGATTTATACCTGAAAATTGACGGCGGTAAAGCGACTTGGTTACCAGTTGGTTCAAATGAAAAATATGATAATGCAACTCAATACATTTCTGATGATAATGGTAATTTTGAAATCAAAGGTCTTGAATACGGAGAGTACTACTTACGAGAAATCAAAGCACCAGATGGTTTCCAAAAACTAGACCAAGACAAAGATTTTACGATTGCAAAGGGTTCTTATGGAATCAAACCAGTAGAAATTGGAAACGTGACTAAAGACGGCTTCTTACCATCAACTGGTGGAGCAGGGATCATCGCATTCTTGATCATCGGTGGTGCATTGATGGGAGCAGCAATGATTCGCTATCGCAAAATTAACGCAAAAGCATAAAAAATAGAATAATGATCTACTAAATGGAGTAAAAAGGAAATCATCCTTTTTGCTCCATTTTTTTGTTTGAGACGCAGTTAAGATTGATAGAACAGCGAATTTATCTTGAATAAATAAGCAGCAATTTAACGATAAATAGATTTTTAAGGTGAAATCTAAGCTGTTGTTTAGAAATATACTCTTCAAAAAAGCCAAAATGGACTTCGTTTTGGCTTTTTTGTGTTTTTTTGACGAATAATTCAATTGGTGAATTTTTTTTGCGACAATCAAACTTTATTATTCTTTAATTAAAATAAAATAATTGAGTTCAATAACTATTAAGATGAACAAAATGTTCATTAATACTAACTATATTTGATTTAGAATAACATCTATTGGTAAAAGTGTTAAAAAAGCGCAATAAAATTACATAAGATATCATATTGTTACGTGGAAGGACAGTGGATGAAAAAAGAAAGAAGGGAGGAATTTATGGAATGAAGAAAAAGCACTTGCTCATGTTAGTTGTTCTGCTTTTTTCTTTTATCGTTGAGTCCGTTCCATCACTGACAAAAGTGTATGCCGAAACAACCAAAACAGAATTGATAGATGAGAAATATCTGCAAATGTCCTATGATACAGCATCAAAGGACGATCAAATCCACTGGCGTATCTCCTTCAAGAGGCAAAGCGAAGACAGTGACACACAACAACGGCTCAAACTGAAAGTGACTAACGAGGAAGGGGAAGTGATAAGTTATCCAAAAATCGAGCAAATGACGCAGGAAAAAGATTGGCTGATAGAAAACACGTTTTCGTCATCTATGGAAGGTCAGCTCTCTTTTGAGCTGCCTAAGTCTGTCCAGAAGCTCTATTTGGATGTGCAAATGGATCAACAAACGCCATCGAAGGATGGAAAAGAACCAGAAACTCAAGAGAATGTTTTATCTATTAAAAAGCCGTTTGAGTTGCAGGCAAAGAAGGAAACAGGAAGCAAAGCCAAAAGCAAAGCGGCGGCAGCGCCTGCGGGAGCAGACGTTGTCTATGAGGATCCAGAGGATATCGTTGGACCGAAAGAAGATGAGAAAGTAGTACCGGCGACGGCAGTACCAATGAACGGATTATTGCGAATGGATCCGGCAAAATATACCAATAAGGCCCCAGTCTATACGAATAATGGCGGCATCTATCCGACTTGCTATTGGACACCGACTGGACAATCTGATGTTCGAAATCATCAAGGTGGTTATGAAAAAGATTCTGGTTGGGATGGAGTGACTAGTTGGGATGTATCATCCGATGATTACACAAAATCCTACATCAAGTATGGGGTCGAAAAAACAAAACCGAATATTTCTTTGAGAAAGTATGCGAGTGAAACGGCTGAAGAAGATGCATTCAATGTTCGTTTGAATGTTCGAGGAAGTACGATCGCCAAACCGGGTGTGGATGTTTGTTTTGTTTTGGATAATTCTACTTCTATGGAAGTATCCAGTGGGAATATTGGCGGGATGACGAGAAAAACGTTAGCGGTCAATTCTCTGCAAAAATTAATCAATAAGTTTAAGGATGCCGAGCCAGAAACAGACAGCTTAAGAATCGGGGGAGTCATCTATTCTTCTTCTGAAAAAAGCGGTTATTCCAATATCACGGTACCAATGTCTAGCAATGAAACGAATTGGCAAAACTTAGCGACTACTTATCGAAATGCCACTGCTTATGGGAACACCTATACACAAAAGGCGATGATGAATGCCCAAACAATGCTGAATAGCGCAGGTGGAACGAATCGTCGGAAAGTCATTTTCCTATTGACTGATGGTGCGCCCAACTATAGTGCGGTGCCGACTGCGGCAGTGTCAGATTCCAACATCTATTATGACGGCTTGCGGATTACTAACTATAGTAACGTAGCTACTGGCTCCAATTTAGGGTCAACACTAACTTCTGGAAATACTTCACCGACTAAAATAAAGAAAGGCTACAGTGTAACAAAGTATGGGCCTTGTATCTATAGTCATTTGACACCTGCGAACTCAACTGCAGCCGATATTAAGGATCAAGGAATGGAAATCTATTCTATTGCCATTAATATCAAAAGTCCTTACTCCTATACAGAGGAACATTCGACTTCTGAGCTGGTTAGAGGGCTGTATAAAATGGCGACCAAAAAAGCCAATGCTACAGGAGATACAGAACAAGATTACCAATTCTTCCATGCGAATACGACGGGTGATTTTGATATTTCTTTTGAAGATTGGTTTACCTCCGTTATTCAAACAGTGGATAAAGGCGTCATCGAAGATCCGATTGGCGACATGTATGAGCTAGTAGGGAAACCGACTGTTAAGGAAATTAAGAAGAGTGGCGTACCTGCAATTGAAGCCAGTAAATTGCCTAATGAGGCGAAGGTCGTTAACAACAAGATCACTGTTGATAACATCAACTTATACGGCAATCAGGAAATTCAAATGGACTACAAGCTTCGATTGAAAACAGATGATTCAGACTATGAGGGTGGAAAATGGTACCAGACAAATGGGAAAACTACGCTTACACCAACACCGGAACGAACAAGCGATGTACTGGAGTTTGGGGTACCATCGGCACGTGGAAAAATTAAGACATTCAAGATTCCAGTCGAAAAGAAATGGTCAGATTCACACCTTAATACTGAGAACTATTGGGGACTGCGGCCAAACAGTGTCAAAGTCGTTCTACAAAGAAAAAGTGGGAGTTCATGGGTAGATGTAGAAACGAAGACACTTTATGCGGCCAATGGCTGGAGCAATTATTTTACAGCAGAGGGCGGTACGAAGAATACTTATAGAGTCATAGAAGAATCTAGGACGACAGGGTATGAGAAGTCAACCTCCAATGTGGATGAGTTTACAGCAAAAGATATGCCGAGCAAAGGAGTACAGCTTACGAATAAATTGCTGAAGGGGAAGGCAGTTATTTGCAAGTACAAAGAGGATGGCAAAACGCCATTTAGCGGAGAGAAACCGAAATTCTCTGTAAGACGCAAATCAGATGGCAAGCTGCTAGCAGCCGACCTTGAACCAGATGCGAATGGTCAAGTAACGATTTCTGATATTCCATTGGGTGATTTCATCGTGGAAGAATCCTATGTGCCAAAAGGCTACACGAAGATGGATGATATCGATCTTAAAGCGGTGGAAAACGGCGCAGGAACAGACTTGAACATTACATTGAACGGGCAGAAGTCACCTTATAAGGTGGTCAATAAATTAGCCAAGGACCTAGAGATTCCCGTAGAAAAAATCTGGTCTGATAAGTTTCAAGGGACCGATAACTATTGGGGGCTTCGAACGAGCTATGTCAGAGTGACCTTGCAAAAGAGAAGCGGGACTACTTGGGAGGATATCGAGACATTAACTCTGACACCGATCGATCAATGGAAAGGGGTATTCCAGGGAGTCGAGGGTGGAAGCAGTGTCTATCGTGTCGTTGAGGAAGCACGAACGACCGGATATGCCAAACCAACCTATAATTATAGCACCAGTTTTACCGCAGCAAGCGTGCCGAAAGAGGGCGTTAAGTTAACGAACAAATTATTGACTGGTCAGGCGGTCATCTGTAAATACACCGATGACGGGAAGACACCTTTTAGTAAGGACAAACCAAAATTTACGGTGAAACGTAAATCAGATGGCAAGGTCTTAGCGACGAATTTAGAACCGGATACCAATGGTCAGGTAACGATCACAGATATTCCGCTGGGTGAATTCATTGTTGAGGAAAGTTATGTGCCGGCTGGGTATGAAAAGATGGCAGATATTGAACTGAAGGCAGTGGAGAATTCCGCAGGCGATGCCTTGGTCATTACGCTGAATGGAAAAAATTCACCGTATAAGGTCACCAATAAAATGGCTGATTTTAACTTAAAGATCAAGAAAGTCGATCAGGATGGCAATGAGCTTCGCGGCGCAAGCTTCCGATTAGTCGGGACAGGCTATGATCAAACAAGAACTGGTGGACCGAACTTTGAATTTACTGGCTTGCGGCCTGGAGAATACAGCCTATCTGAAGTAGCCGTTCCAAATGGCTACCAAGGGATAGACGGTACAGTCAGAATCAGTATTTCATCAACAGGAAATGTCACAGTTCAACCAAATTCAAGTGTCAGCGGATCAGGCGGATTGGGGAATCCGAACCTTATTCAATTGACTGTCACAAATAGGAAACGAGGACAAGGACCGCTGCCTAGAACAGGTGGTTCAGGGACAGCGCTGTTCTTCAAAGTAGCAATTGGGGTTATTTCAACAGCAGGAGGACTGCTAGGCAGCCTCTACTGGCTTCACACTAAGAGGAGGGGATCGTAATGAAAAAAATGATTCTTCTCTTGGGACTAATTCTGGGGATTTGTAACTTGGGGGTTACTGCTTTTGCAGAGGAAAGTCAGATAGAAATACAGATAGATACTCGGCCGGAAGGAAAAGTCATCGAAGGGACCGAGGCGCTGACCTTGGATGTCTATGATTTGACCGAGTGGCGTGCCAAACAATCGGGGAACGAGAAGCGTGATAAGGAATTCATCTTGAACACCTATTCAACAAAAGAGAAATTGGCTGACTTTGTTAAGGCTGAAAATTTAGCAAGGATAAACCAAGCACCGCTTTTATTGGATGACGCGGGAAAGACTTCTGTTATGCTGCCTCGTTATCAAAATGGAAAAGATGCGGCATACTTGATTCTCTCGTCAGGAGAAAAAGGGAAGTATTTTATGCTGCCGATTGTGGCTTATCTGCCGCAGCTGATGGCTGATTCAGCTAGGGAGTACACCAGCTTATTATTTAATTGCAAATACGATGAAATTCCGGTAATACCGCCGTCATCATCGACAGAACCGACAACTACACCAACTAAATCGACAGAACCGCCGATAACAGATAGCTCAGGACCAAGGAAAATTGAACCACCAAATGATGGAGGGAGGGATCCGAAAAGTTATCCAGTAAAGGAACTTCCTTCAACCAATGAGTTGATACGTAATTATTGTTTTCTAGGGTTGTTGCTAATGTCTGTTGGTTTAATTGGAATGCACAAAAACAAGGGGGAAAAAAATTATGAAAAATAAGAGAAAATGGGTTGCGTTATTAACCACGCTGCTCTGCATGATTCCACTGCTAGCAGGGGTGCTAGGTGGAGGAGAAAAAGCGTACGCAATTGATTCAGTGAATGTAACATTGCACAAGAAAAAAATGGACGAGTTTCCATCTGATAGTATTAATAATAGCGGTTTGGAAAATCCAGACTTTGATCGCTATGAAGGACTGCTGGGGATTACCTTTACTGCTTGGGACATTACAGAAGATTTCTATGATGCTTTAGATCAAATCCTAACTGGAAATGAAACAGATGCAGAATACAACACTAAAGCAAAACAGATCATGGATGCCTTTGATTTGAACAATGCACCAAATGCTGTTGATGTCGGTGATCAAACAACAGATGCCAATGGGGAAGCAAACTTTGCGAACCTGCCTGCTAAAAACGCAGATGGTTCTTACAAAGTATACTTCTTTGAAGAGCATGCTTCACCAGGCGTTGAGATCGGTTCTTACAAATTGATTCTAATGCTGCCTTTGAAAGATGGCAATACAGAACTTAAAGATATTCATCTATATCCTAAGAACAAAGTAGAAGGCGAAGATCCTGAAAAGGAATTAGTCGACGAAAATGGCAATCCTTTGCCACCACGTCCGGCTGGCGCTTACGATTTTGAAGTAGGTCAGCAAATTCACTACCGTGCAAGCTTCATGATTCCTAACCAAATCGGTGAACTAGTGAATGGCGCTCCACGTTACAGTAAATTAGAATTTAACGATGCGGTAGACCAAACAGGGGTGAAGTTTGAAGGAATTGATCGGATCCTTGTGAATGGCAACCAAGTTAATGCAGCTGATTTCTTACAAACGCATGGTACCTATACACCAGAAAATGAAAATTCTCCATGGGCTGGTTATGCAGGATTTAACCTGGCTATGAACTTAACTGGTGCAGCAGGACCTGCAACAGCGAACTTCTTAAGTCAATATGCGGGTCAAACAATTGAGTTCTTCTACACGGTGTCGTTCACTGAAAACACACCAGTTGATCTAGACATCAACAACGAGTTCACCGTGACAATGAATCATGATGGTGGACAAGATGATTCAAAAGTAAATCCGCCAATTGATCCAATCAAAACTGGTGGTAAGAAATTCTTCAAATATGCTCTAGAAGGAAGCAATAAAGAAGCATTGGGCGGAGCTGAGTTTGTTGTCATCAGACAAATCAATGGTGTGGATAACTATCTAACTGCCGGAGCAGATTCAATGACTTGGACTCCAGTTGGCGCAAATGAAGACTATGCAACTGCAACAAAATATACTTCTGATGCTAATGGGTTGTTCGAAGTTACTGGTTTAGAATATGGAACCTACTACTTACGTGAAACGAAAGCACCAAGTGGTTTCCAAAAATTAGCAAACGATGTTCAATTTGAAGTTGACGAAGGTACTTATACAGGTGCAGCAGCACAAGAAATCGAAAATACTTCTAAAGGTGGAACATTACCATCAACGGGTGGTATGGGAATCATTGCCTTTATCGTAATCGGTCTTGGCTTGATGGCAGCAGCGATCGTTCGCTACCGCCGTGTGCAATTTGAAGTATAATCAACGCGAAAGCACGAGCAATAGGCTTAAGAGCCTTTTGCTCGTGCTTTTTTGTCAGATATTGAGAAAAGTTACCCTTTCTGTCTAGTAGACATGAGTCCAAATCGTTTAGTAATCAGTAAATAAATAAAGGCAATCAATGTACCCAGAAATCCAAAATAAGCATCAACAATATCCGGAGTGTTCAAGAAGGTCATCAAGGTTTCGCATAATAAATTACCAATCACGTATACAATGCCTAAAAATACGATAGAACGGAATTTTACACCTTCCATTAGCCACATAAAACCAATTCCAAGATAAGACATTAAACTTAGTGAGAAGTTGGAGATATGGGAGTTGATGTAAGAATTAATAATGACAAAATCAGTTGATTGACTATACCATCTTCCAATAGTGAGAGCGAATCCTAGAAAGATTAGCAATGAATAGACTACTAAAAAAGGTTTACGAACTTCAAATTTATAAATTGTTTTGAACACGATAAAAGAATCTCCTCAAAATTTAATGTATTTTAATCTTACAAGAGCCAACGGAAAATATCAATGTGCGAATATCGTGAGAATTACAGGCAATATCGGTCTACCAAAGACTTTCTCTCTTCTAAAGCCCCTGTGGCATAATCTCCCAATAGTACAACTACAATCTGAATATCCGGCGAAGGTCCTAAAAGCGTTGGAATCATTATTCTGCTAGCAATCGAAGTTATTGGATAGTGATGATTCCTTCATTAAGATTGGCGGCTGCTTTTCTTTTAAACTATGATTTTTCGTCTTGATATATTAACGTTTGATCATTGTTGGGGATAAATTATCTACTATAAGCCGAATTTTTGAGCTTTGTTTTTATCCGTGTTACGGTACTTTATGTACTAACGGAACGTTTGAAGATCAGAAGGCACCATGATCTTCAACCAAAACCATAGCTTAGGAGGAAATTAGACATATGGGAAAACAGCAAGAGTTACCAGCAGTCGAAACACGTCTCTATATTAATGGTAAATGGGTGGAAGGCTCGGAAGGTACAAAATCGGTGATGAATCCTGCGACAGGAGAGACATTGGCAAGTGTTCATGTTGGAGGGAAAAAAGAAGTCGTTTCTGCGATTGAAGCAGCGAACCGAGCATTTCCTGACTGGTCGCAAACATCTGCAGCGGAACGGGCAAAATTAATGAATAAAATGGCTGATCTTGTGGAAGAAGATGCCGATCGTTTAGCAACAATCATGACGATGGAGCAAGGCAAGCCTTTGACACAAGCAAAGAGCGAGATTCAGACGAATGTGGAGAACCTGCGCTGGAATGCAGCTGAGGGACAACGTTTACTAGGAGAGATCGTACCGTCACCAGCAACGAATCAATGGCAGGTAAGAAAGCAAGCTGTCGGGGTAGTGGGCGCGATCACACCATGGAATTTTCCTTCGAATATGATTATACGGAAGATTTCACCAGCAATCGCAGCCGGCTGTACCGTGATTTTGAAGCCATCGAAGGAAACACCACTTTCTGCGTTGGCGTTGATGGAATTGTTTGATAAAGCAGGGTTTCCTGATGGAGTGGTAAATATCGTGCTGGGTGATTCCTCAACGATTGGATCGATCCTTTCAGAATCAGAGGATGTTCAAAAAATCACCTTCACTGGTTCAACAAAAGTCGGTCAAACGCTGAATGAACAGGCTGCACCGACTTTGAAAAATGTCTCGATGGAATTAGGCGGGCATGCGCCATACATTATCTTTCCAGACGCCGACATTGACCGCGCAGTAAAAACCTTGATTCAAACGAAATTTATCAACAACGGGCAGGTCTGTACGTCGCCAAATCGGATCTTTATCCATAAAGATATCAAAGAAAAAGTGACCGATCGAATCGTGGAAGCAATTAAAGATGTTACGGTAGGAAACGGCCTGGATGATCCGACAACTGGTCCGCTGATTAATCAAGCTGGTGTGGACAAAGTGACCGAGCAACTGAAGGATGCGACAAGCAAAGGCGCGAAAATTTTGGCTGGCGGTCATAAGCTGGAATCTGGCGAGTATGCGAATGGTAATTTCTTTGAGCCGACGGTATTAGACGGCGTAACGAAAGAAATGGACATTTTCTATCAAGAAACCTTTGGTCCGGTGATCCCGCTGATTACCTTCGAAGATGAGGAAAAAGTCATTGAGGACGCAAATGATACAGAATTTGGGTTAGCCTCTTATTTCTTTTCCACCAATATCCATACGGTTGAAAATGTCAGCAGTAAATTACAATATGGCATGGTCGGCGTGAACGATACAGCTATTTCGAACTCAGCAACACCATTTGGCGGAGTCAAGCACTCTGGTTTTGGACGTGAGAATGGGACGTATGGGGTAGAGGAATATGTAGATGTCAAATTCGTCAATATTCGTACGGAAAAATAGATCAATAGATAGAGCAAAGGGCGATCCTGTGAATGATATGCTACCCCTAACTAGGACAAAGAAACAATTAAATCTTAGTTAGGGGTTTTTAGTATGGGAAAAAGAAAGATGTCAGGGACTCCAGTAGAACGAGTGGCTATTGTTGAACAGTGTTTAAATGGAGAGATTAGTAGAAGCCAAGCTGCTCAGAAAGCTCAAGTAAGCATTAGAACGATTCGCAGGTGGTGTATTCTCTATGAAAATGAAGGACCAACTGGATTGCTCGCTACCAAGAAAAATAAGCATTATTCTAAAGATCTAAAATTGACAGCTGTTCGGGATTACTTAGATGGTAACAGAGGCCTTGATCAAGTTGCTCAAAAATATGGTTTAAGAAGTGAAAGGCAACTTCGAGACTGGATTAGGATATATAATACTCATGGAGACTTCAAATCAGAAAGTGGTGGAAGTAAAGTGAGACAAACAAAAAAATTCAGTCTAGATGAACGAATCGAAATGGTCCTCTATTGTATTGCCAATGAGTATGATTATAGCGGGACAGCTGTTAAGTACCAAGTGAACTATGCCAATTTATACCAATGGGTCAAACGATATGAAGAAAAAGGCAAAGCTGGTTTAGAAGATCGGCGAGGGCGACGCAAAGCCAAGCAAGTTAGCCGAACGCCTGAAGAAGAAGCGCAGATCAAAATCGCCCAACTGGAAGAACAAGTAAAGGACCAACAGATGGAGATTGATTTATTAAAAAAAGTCAGGGAATTAGAAAGGAGGGATCACTAGGACAAGTCCGAAAAATCGTGTCTTACGAAGCAATCAAAGAGCTTCACGAGGAAAAAGGCTATGCCATTCTCCCAATGTGTAAACTTTTACAGGTTACCCGTTCTGCTTATCTTCGTTGGATCAAACATCCGTATAGCGAACGAACAGTGGAAAATATGGAATTAGCCAAAGTAATCCGAACGATTCATGACGACCATCCAGAAAAAGGCTATCGCAGTATAAATAATACACTGAATCGAGAACATGATATCCATGTAAATGACAAACGCGTCTTGCGGATCTGCCGACACGAAGGCATTCAGTCAACGATTAAACATTCAGCCAACAGTATCACGAAACGTGCGAACCAACCCTATCATGTTGCCGAGAATATCCTAGATCGGAAGTTTACTGCTGAAGCGCCGAATCAAAAATGGCTGACCGATGTCACGGAGTTCAAATATTATGTGGGACCTGAAGTGAAGAAACTTTATCTAAGCGCCATTTTAGATTTGTATGATCGTCGTATCGTCTCTTACGTGATTCGGGATACGAATGACTTGAACCTTGTTTTTGATACCTTCGATCAAGCAGTTGCCCTTGAACCAGACGCTCATCCGCTCTTTCATAGTGATCGCGGCTTTCAATATACCCATGTGAATTTTTACAAGAAAATCGTTAAAGCAGAAATGACGCAAAGCATGTCTCGAGTAGGAAAATGTATTGATAACGGACCAATGGAAGGCTTTTGGGGGATTCTCAAACGCGAACAGTATTACGGCAGAAAATTTATCAGTCGCGACGAATTGATGACAATGATCGATTCTTATATCGACTACTATAACAATGGTCGCTATCAACGAAAACTGCACATCTTAACACCGATGGAATACCACAACCAATACTACGAAGCAGCTTAATGATTGTTTAGACGCTTCTTCAAATAGAAAAAAGCTGCCTTTCGCTAACCGAAAAGCAGCTCATAAACTCTTTAAATATTTCATTGTCCTATTGACGGGGTGCCCACCAGAAAAAGGATCGGTCTTTTTTATGATTAAATCAATGAATAAAAAGATGAAAAGAGAAATGTTCGATGTGTTTTCGGAAAATAGAAGTGCTTGTTTTTATTCATTATCATTCAAAAATATCATTTATTCAAAAGGGACAAAAAAAATTTAACTATTAGTTTCTAAAAAAATTTATTTTAAATTTAAAAAGTGAATTAAATAACTAGTGTGTTTCGTGAGATGTCATATGTGACTTGGCGAATATGACTTTCTATAACGGTTTTTATTTTTCTATGGGTAAAAGCAAAGAAGCTTCATATCAGTTACCATTATTATATAGCAGAACAACGGATAAACCGAAGCAATAATCCGTTTCAATATTATTGCTTGGCTTTTTCTTTTGTCAAACTAAAACAAAAGGAGGAGGGAAGTGTACCATTTTGATTGCTTCAAAGGAGTAGTGATAAAGGATTCAGTATGAAACAAAAGGGGTTTTGATTCATACACATATGACTACTAGCCTACTAGAGTCAACTGTTGGTGGGGATTAGCATAGGAGTTAGTGAAGAGGGTGAGGATATGAATTTTAGAGAAATTTTAGGGGTGAGCAATTTACGGCATCTGCGCTTAGTTGAATTGCTGTATGCATGTCGAACGGGACTATCAAGTGATCAGCTATTAGAGGAACTGGAATGCTCGCTCTCTGTTTTATTAAAGGATGTCAAACTGATTAATAGTCAGCAGGACGCCTTTCGAATTATGAAGTACAAAGGACTTTACCAGCTGCAGATCAAGTCTCATGTCAGTATTAATCGACTGTACGCTGATACGATCCAACAATCGCCGGAGTTCCAAATTATCGAGGAGCTGCTTTATGAAAAATGTGAAAACATTATTGATCTGTCGAAAAAGCTTTTTTTGAGTCCGTCAAAAACACAGCGAAATCTGAAAAAGATCGAGAGTGTATTGCTGAAAACAGGCATTAATTTGCACTACCGGCCGTTGCGTCTAGAGGGAAATGAAAGTGTTATCCGGCATATGTATTACCGCTATTTCATTGAGAAGTCGGATCGCTTGGATTCGTTGTATCGTGATTTGAAGGAGTTTCAAATCAAAGCCATCACGGAGCTAGTGAATCAATTTATTCAGGTGAATAAATTGGAGGACAATTATATTTCCCGTAAACGATTGGGGTACAACATGTATATTAGTTTGTGGCGGATCAAAAATGGCCACTATTACCCGAAATCAGAGCTGGATAGCGATTTGATGCTGCCGGAAAAGCAGAGCTTAGATGCTTTTAAACGAATGGCGATGGAGGTCTTTCGAGTGAAGCTGTCTTCGGACAAAATCAAGGATTGTCTCTGGTTGACCTATTCAGATGTGGTCGTTGCAAGTAAAGGGCAATTGCATAGTGCGTTAAGAAAAGAAGACGAGTACGCGGATTGCTATTATCGCCACCTAGAGCTTGTTGAGGAGTTCGACAGTCTTTTGAACTTCTCATTAGGCAACGAAAAGAAACAGGAATTGGCGATCGTTTTGCTGAATGAGCATCGTATCTATGAGCCAGATGGACAGCTGATCGATATTCTATTTCTTCAGCGAAAAATCTTCCTTGAAAAATTATCGGAGACCCATGATCAAGCCGTCAAAAAGGTAAAGAAAATCGTGGATCACTTTGTCCGACGCTATCAAATCTATCAAGAGGAAGATTTTGTTTGGAACTATGTCTATATCCTGATTACGATGGTCCCGCAGAGCTTGTCGCTATTAGCGAGCTGTGATCGGCCATTGAAGCTGTTATTACTGTCTGAGCTGTCACCGACAGAAGAATTTTTCTTAGGCAGTCAAATTGAAAACCAGATTTACGGGAACTTTGAGGTTCATTATGTGGAGAAGAAATTGACCAACGTGAATATCCATCGTTCTGAATTGGAAAAATATGATGCACTGATCACTTCGAGCAGTGTGGAAGAAGTACCGGAGGAATACCCGACTGTTGTGATCGATCCATTCTTAACGAATCAGGATGTGTTTCAGCTGCAGCAGCTAGTTAGTAAGCTAGCCGGCTGAAAGGGTACGTTTCCACCCAATAGAAGGGACGATGCAGACAAGCGCACGTCTTCAAGAAAAAAAGGCAGCGAGGAAATCGATTGATTTCCTTGCTGTCTCTTTGTTTGTCCTCGTATTTAGATGATTTTTCCATTTTTGTTATAGACTTTCGTTTCTTGGGAATGCTGGGGACCGGTATCCAATAATTGATCTAAGAGTTTGTAAGCATGGGGAAAATTCTTTGCATCAACTTTATCAAAGAATTGGCGGCCTAATTTTTCAAATTCTTTGGCTAACAGCTTTTCATTTGTTGGAATATCATATTTTGAGACCATATCAATCTCCCCCTTTAACTATGAACATCCTATTCTTTTAGTTTAACATGTGGGGCTCCGACGTCTATCCCAAAATTAAAAAAATCGTTAAAGAAGGGTAACCCTTCCTTAACGATCATTTTTTAGCGCTTTATTCTAGTTGGTTGTGCCGTAGTCCGAAACGGTTTCTTGAAGCGCTTTGGTAAAACGAGTGAGATTAATTCAAAGGGCGTGGCTAAGACTGTCCATGCGACTTGCCGAGCACTTGGATGGAAGTAATAAACCTGCATCAATACAAAATGCAATAGCAGTAGACCTGGTAATAACTCAAGACCAATCTGCCATGGCGCTTCCCAGTGAGTGAAGTAGCGCAGCAAACTCAATCCTAATGGATATAGGTAAAACAATGAGGTTACAAGGTTTACCCGCCAGCTTTTCGTCAATAAACGAATATTAAATAAGAAGAAAAGTGCTGAAAGAACGATTCCGATTGGTGGAAATAAACTGACTAGGAATGAGTAAACAACACCAAAAAGTAAGATCCCCGGTCCTTTGATCAATGCTGCAACGAGAATCAATAGTCCGATCAGTAATAATTGCTGCTTAATTGTTGCGATACATAAAAGGGCAAATAGTCCCAATGTCGCCCAATGCCAAAAACTGCTTAAGGGCTCCTTATCTGGATACCTTTGTTTTAAGTAGCGTGCGGCATTTGGAAAATCCTTTTGAAAATTAGGCATAAAATCATCTCTTTCTGATTGTACTTATTTATACTGCGCTAATTTAGCAAGCAGCACATCATGTTCTGTTTTTGAAATACATCGTTGTATTAAAGATCAAACGTTAATACATAGTATAGAGAGAATACTTGTCAGAAACATCCGACTTTCGACGGATTTTCTCTTGACTTGGAAAGCGTTCCAGAAATTATGATGAATGTAATCAAATAAAAGGACTGTTTTAAATGGAAAAAATAAGAAGATTAGGCGGTTCTCTGTTACCAGCAATTTCAGTTTTACCGGTGGCCTCCTTAATGCTGGGGATTGGTCAATGGGTAAATTCTTTTCAAAGTGATAGTTTCTTAGCCAATCTGTTAATCGTTACAGGCAATTTCATTTTAGGCAATATTTCAATTCTATTTGCTCTGTCTGTATCGATGGGACTAGCTAAAGGGGGCGATGTTTGTCTGCCAATCAGTGCGACTCTGGCGTTTTTAATGATCACAAATTTATTAAAAGGGACCTATTTAACTAAAATGGGGATAACAAATTTTGCTGATCGGATAGACGCATTAGAAAAGCTGAATAATCAGTTTATCGGGATTATTATTGGCGTACTTGTCGCCTACTTGTATAACCGCTTTTCAGAGACTAAGCTCCCAAAATATTTGGCCTTTTTCGATGGGCCGAGAATTGTACCGATCTTGACTGTTTTAGCAACGCTGATACTCGGGGGGATTCTATATTTTATTTGGCCGTATCTATTTTCCCTACTTGTCGATTTCGGCAAAATGATCAGTGGATTAGGGAGTGTCGGAGCGGGGCTTTTTGGCTTTTTCAACCGGTTATTGGTTCCTACGGGGCTTCATAATGCGTTGAACTCGGTTTTTTGGTTTGATTTAGCAGGAATAAACGATATTGCCAATTTTTGGTCCTCTAAAGGGGAAAAAGGAATCGTAGGAATGTATCAAGCCGGCTTTTTTCCTGTAACGATGTTTGGTTTGCCAGGAGCTGCATTAGCAATGTATCAGCATGCGTCAAACAGGAGTGAAAAATTGAAGTCGCTTCTGATTGCAAATACCTTTACAGCCTTTTTGATGGGGGTATCTGAACCAATCGAGCTGCTGTTTATGTTCAGCTTTCCCCCACTTTTTCTGGTCCATGCGTGTTTAACCGGCCTGTCTTTGTTTGTATGTTCGTTTTTCAGATGGACCGCTGGATTTGGATTTAGTTCCGGCTTAATGGATTATGTATTGAGTTTAAAAATACCGATAGCCAATCAGCCATACATGCTGCTAATAGTTGGTGTAGCAGCGTTCTTGCTGTACTATGTATTATTTTCATTTTTCATTAATAAATTTCAATCAGAGCTATTCACCGATGAGATCGGAAATAGTATAGAATAAAGAAAAAAGGAGAGTAAAAGATGAGTATTAAAATGATTGCAGTAGATATGGATGGGACCTTTTTAAATGATCAAAAGGAGTACAATCGAGAGAGATTTGAAAAACTTTTTCAACAGCTGAAAAAAAATAGCATCAGGTTTGTTGTCGCTAGCGGCAATCAATACGATCAATTAAAAAGCTTTTTTCCTGAGAATCATACCGAAATGTCGTTTATTTCTGAAAATGGTGCCAATATTGTTGTTGAAGGCAATGATTACTATAATGCGCAGCTAGCGATGGATCAGGTATTGGAAACGTTAAAAGGAATCAATGCACTGGAGCCGACAGCCATCGTAATATGTGGCAAGAGGAGTGCGTATGTCTCAGAGACAATGCCTGATGATGTTTTCGAAAGCGTACGGTTCTATTATCCGAGTATAAAAAAACTTGAGAGACTGGAAGACATCGCAGAAGAAAATGATGAGGTCTTCAAGTTTGCCTTGTCGTTTCCTAATGTCGGTATTGATGCAAAATTGGCAGCTTTAGTAGAAATTTTAGCAGGAGCAATGATTCCTGTTTCCAGCGGACATGGCGATATCGATCTAATTATCCCGGGAGTTCATAAAGCCTATGGTTTAGAAAAATTAAGCAAAGAGTGGGGAATTGATCCATCTGAAATAGCTGCTTTTGGTGATAGCGGCAATGATGTTGAAATGCTGTCGTATGCAGGTTCAAGTTTTGCCATGGAAAATGCTCAGGAAAGAGTCAAGCAGGTTGCAAATGGACTTATTGGTTCGAACAATCAGGAAAGCGTGCTGGACACAATAGAAATTTTGTTAAATTCTTAACCTGTTTTTTGTTAAAGTAAGGGATGTGAAGTGAAGTGGTGAATATCCGTGATATAGCACAGATGGCAGATGTTTCTTTATCTACAGTATCAAGAGTAATCAATAAGAATAAGTATGTTTCAGAAAAGACTAGAAATCATGTACAGAGTATTATTGATGAAACTGGTTATATAAAGAACGGCGTTGCTGTAAAGTTAAGTACTGGAAAAAGCGGCGTTATCGGGGTGCAGATTCCCTACAATAATACCTGTTACGATCAATTGATCGATAGTATTTTACTAACCGCCAAAGAAAAATATTATCAAGTCCAACTACTCCCAACATATTATGAGCAAGAAACAGAAAACTATTACTATGCTATGTTGGAGCAGAAATTGATTGATGGCTTGATTCTAACATCGCGGTCAGACTGTACGACCGATTTGGATCAGCTGCTGCTAAGAGGAAGAGTCATTTCGACTGAAAAATTAGAAAATGTAGGTGTGCCGATGATTTATGCGGATCGAGAACAAGCCTACGAGAAGGTATTCGCTCATTTATTTGAGCAGAAAGCGCAAGATGTCGTTTTTATAGCCAAAAGATCTTCCGAGCAAAGTATCACCACTCGAAATAAAATCAAAGCCTATGAAAAATATTTTGGTGAAGCGAAAGAAAATAAGAATTTCTTTATTGGCATCGATCAGTATGAGAGTGGGTATTCCTGGGCGCTAAACCAAGTCAAAGAGCAAAGAATCCCAGCATATATTTATGCCAATGGAGATAATACGGCTGCTGGAATTTTACAAGCTTTTCAAGAAAACGGCTGGGAGCATAATAAAGACTTCACGCTAATAGGCGAAGGCAACCTATCCTATAGCCGGATTTTCAATTTTTCCACAATTGATTTTGCTTCAGAGGAAATCGGCAAGGAGTGTGTCGAATTTCTTTTATCAGATAAGAAAACCATCAAGTGTGGAAAAGAACCAACATTTATTCTGCGCAAATGAGAATTGGAGCTGTAAGGCGTTAATCGCTTTAAAGCTCTAATTTTTTTATTTTTATCAATCAAGCGATTCTTCTTCATGGTAAAAAGATAAGTCGATTACTAGTGTTTAGTCTGTTTGCAGGCAGTATGTTAAAATAAGTTGATTCTAAATGGATTCAGAAGATAAATAGGGAACAGTATTAGGAGGACTAGCAATGATTTTTGATTCTCACACGCATTTGAATGCGGAGCAGTTTGAAAATGACATCCCAGAAACGGTCGAACGAGCACGTGGGCTTGGTGTGACGGAAATGGCTGTTGTGGGGTTTGATACACCAACGATTGAAAAAAGCTTGGAGCTGAACCAGCAGTATAATGGTATTTATTCGATCATCGGCTGGCACCCGACAGAAGCAGGGAGCTACACAAAAGCGATCGAAGAAGACTTGATCAATAAATTAACGTTGCCAAAAGTGGTGGCATTGGGAGAAATCGGGCTGGATTACTATTGGATGGAAGATCCAAAAGAGGTTCAGGACAAGGTTTTTCGTCGCCAAATCGCGATCGCTAAAGAAATGAATCTGCCTATCAGCATCCATACTCGTGATGCGTTGGAGGACACATATAAGATTTTGAAGGAAGAGGACATTCGTGACATCGGCGGGATCATGCACAGCTTCAGCGGTAGTGGAGAATGGGCGGAGCGCTTCTTAGATTTAGGGATGCATGTGTCTTTTTCTGGTGTCGTGACGTTTAAGAAGGCACTAGATGTTCAAGAAGCAGCAACTATTGTTCCAATGGACAAATTATTAGTGGAGACAGACGCGCCTTATTTAGCGCCTATGCCTTATCGCGGAAAACGCAACGAACCGGGCTACACCCGCTATGTTGTCGAAAAAATCGCGGAATTAAGAAATTTGTCGATGGAAGAAGTTGCGCGCCAGACAACAGAAAATGCGCATCGTTTATTTAGGATCAATGCCCATGACTAAAGAGAAAATCGAAGAGGTCATCGTTGTTGAAGGCAAGGACGATACCAAACGCTTGAAGGAAGTCTTTGATGTTGATACGATCGAGACTCGCGGGTCAGCGATCAACGAATCGATCCTCGAACAAATCGAGCATGCTCAAGAGACTCGCGGGGTGATCGTTTTTACCGATCCTGATTTTTCTGGAGAGAAAATCCGTAAAACTATTATGGAGACTATCCCTGATGCTCAGCATGCCTTTTTGTCTAGACGAATGGCGGCTCCGCAAAAACGCGGTGCAAGTCTGGGTGTGGAACACGCCAGCGATGAAGCGATCATTGAAGCTCTGCGCAAAGTTGTGACTCCGGCAGAAACGAATGAGGCAAAAATAGCTAGACAAACGCTGTTGGATTATGGTTTAATAGCGGGAGCTCAGGCTCGCGAACGCCGCGAGCGCCTAGGTGATGAGCTGAAGATCGGCTATACGAACGCCAAGCAATTAGAAAAACGATTGACGATGTTTCGAATCACCGAAGCACAGCTGCATGAGGCAATGAGGAAAGTAGAGGAAACTTTGTGAACAAAGATATAGCAACCCCTTCACGAACAAGAGAGATTCTGCAAAAGCACGGATTCTCCTTCAAGAAGAGCCTTGGTCAAAACTTTTTGACCGAACCAAACATTTTACAAAAGATCGTCGCTACCGCTGAGATCGATGAACATACCAACGTGATCGAAGTCGGCCCGGGAATCGGTGCTTTGACGGAACATTTGGCCCGCGCGGCGCATCAAGTTTTGGCTTTTGAGATCGATGATCGTTTGATCCCTGTTTTAGCCGATACCTTGAGCCCTTATGAGAATATCAAAGTCGTTCATAACGACATTTTGAAAGTTGATTTAAAAAAAGAAACCGAGTATTTTGATCAAGCAGGGTCAATCAAGGTCGTAGCGAACCTCCCGTATTACATCACCACACCGATCATGATGCATATCTTGGAATCAGAACTCGCCATTGATGAGATGGTAGTAATGATGCAGCGGGAAGTGGCTGATCGAATTTCGGCTAAGCCGGGAACCAAGGCATACGGTTCATTGTCGATCGCCGTTCAATACTACATGGAGGCGACGACCGCGTTTATTGTGCCAAAGACGGTTTTTATCCCGCAACCGAATGTGGACTCTGCCATTTTACGGCTAGTCCGGCGTGAAACGCCCGCAGTCGAAGTAACCAATGAGACGGAATTTTTCAAATTGACGAAAGCGGCTTTTAATATGCGCCGTAAGACTTTATGGAATAATTTGTTGAGCAGCTACGGCAAAGAAGAGGCCAAAAAAGCTTGGTTGGAAACCAGCTTAAAACAATCGGAGATTGATCCGAAGCGTCGTGGTGAAACCTTGTCGTTGGAGGAATTTGCTCGGTTATCGAATGCATTAGAGGCGAATAAGCAATCATAAAAAGAGCGCAGGCTCTTTTTATTTTTTCATTAAATCCCAACGAAATTTGTCAATTAAAACCGAACTCACCTATAATAGGAAGGTATATAAATTTTTTACTTGGAGGACACGATGAAAAAATTCCTAATTGGATTAGTAATAATAGCTGTATTAGCTACAGGCGGATACTATGCCTATACAACATTTTTCAGCAAAGAGGACACACCTAAACAAGAAACACGCAAGACAACGATAAAAAAAGCAAAAGAACCAGAAAAATCTGGAGAAACGATCAAAACCAGTGATTATAGCGACTCTGGCAACTGGTTGGCCAAGCCATCAGAAATTACCAGCCAAGCAGATGTTTTCATGCTGTATCCAACAGCCTATGCTCAAAAAAATAAAGATTCATCACCAGTAGCGAAAATTGATGACGCAACGATGCGTGCAGGTGCACAAGTATTCTTAGCGACTCAAGGCTCTGCCTTTGATACCAGCGGAAATATTTACGCTCCGTACTACCGTCAGCTAGACGCAAACTGGCTGTATTCAAAATCAAAAACGGAACAAAATGAATACGTCGATGGTGTACCAAAAGCAGATGTTTATGCCGCTTTTGACTATTACATCAAGCACGAAAACAATAATCGACCATTTATTCTAGTCGGTCATTCGCAAGGTGCTCGTATGATCAAAGCAATCATGTATGATTATTTCAAAAATAATCCTGGTGTCAGCGATCGCATGATTGCAGCCTATGTACTTGGGCAATCTGTGACACAACAAGAAATGAATGACAATCCGCAGGTGAAATTTGCGACTGGTCCAGATGATACGGGCGTGGTAGTTTCGTATAATACGGTTGCTCCAGATTTTACAGGAGAATTACCGACATGGGATGAAGGGGCATTAGCCATTAATCCGATCAACTGGAAAACAGATGGTACGCCAGCACCAGCCGAAGAGAATCTGGGGTCTTATGTCCGAAATGATGATGGAGACTACACGAAAGTCATGAATCTTGCCGATGCTACGGTTGATGGAACAAGAGGTCTGGTCGTGTCTTCAACTGTTGATAAAGCGAAATACGAAATGCCGGAAAGCACACGAAAACTTTATCCTGCTGGTTCGTATTTAAACAACGATATCAGCTTCTATTACTATAATCTGCAGCAAAATGCAGAAAATCGTGAAGCACAGTACTTTGCGACACATCCACAGACAGAGAGTGCTGAGCAACCAGCACAGGGAGACGGACAAGTTACTGATGCGGTTCAATAAGAGATAAATGACTATCAAATAGAGACAGGTTTTTAAATACAGTAGACAAAATCCATTTTTTATGGAGGATGTCTACTGTTTTTTAGTAAGCGGACGTAAAGGGGTCAACGAATTTTCATTGATTATGATTTCAAAAGGAGTGTCTATATTGCCGAGTACAGCAACAGTTTTATACGGACTATCCGTGCTGATCAACGCTATTATTATTTCACTATTTGTGTTTTTGGACCTTTCCTTGTTTGCTATCGGGAATCATTTTTTCTCTGAAAAGTAAAAAGCAGTGAGTGAAGTCTATTTACAGATAAATCTATGTGTAATTAGAGAACTGGTTTTCATTTCATTCATTTTTTTTGTAGCTTTTCTTATATATTTTTGTATAAATTTTTCCGTTATTATAATTCTGGATTCTTTGTGTTATACTTTTTATTCGGCATAAATAATTTTTTAAGGAGGTCTTATATGAAAAAAACGAATTTCGTAGTTGTTTTTTGGTTACTATTAACACTTATATCTTTCGTTATCTTTCTATTCAATTTTCACTCATTCTGGGACGCTATTTCTAGTCTGATTTTTACATCTCCAGATGGTTACCGGAGTAAAAATGATCTTTATCGTGAGATGTTTACGGATTTTCCAATGATGATAGTTACGTCTATAAGTTTTTATATCGGTCTAAAACAAGGATTGAAAGTTTATAACCAAAGTTAAAAATATATCGCTCATTTGATAGTTGCCTAGTGAAACTATTTTACTTAGCACCTGCAAACAAGCGTGCTGAGGTATTATTGAGCAAAAAAATATGTAAATAAGTGATCCAGTTTAATCAGCAGTATAATAAGTGAAACTGTCTATCAATGAATGATAGGCAGTTTTTTTGCATGTACAAAAGATTTTTAGTTCCTTGCACTGATTTTTCTAAGAAGCGGAATATAGTTCTGAGATCACCCATAGATACAATTCGTGATTATATGTTAGTTATAACGGAGTATCTTTAAATTATATAATAGATATTATTGCTTTGTTTGAGCTTGTAATGTATACTTTTTAAAAGTAAATAATAAAATAATAATATTTGTTGGTTAATTTCTTGTTGTCAGTATTCAAAATATCAGAGTGGCGTAAACACTTGATATAAATAAGCGAGAAAGGGTTTTGTGATGAAAAAATAGTATCGTTTTATTAAGCAATGAAGAACTGGGGGATGGATGATGCGACTTTTTAAGGTATTAAGGATTATTGAGAAAAATAATTTTGCTAAAAATTTTGAGGGAAATACGGTTTAATGTTGAATCCATTGACAAAGAAAAAAGCGAAGTTTTTATTCATAGGACTATTTTGCTTCTTACTATCACCAATGGTGACACAGGCAGAGGAAGCACAAGAATCACCGGGATTTACTGTGGAGAGTGTCGTTTCAGAAAAACAAGTCGATCCAAATCAAAGTTATTTCTATTTGAGCGTTGAACCGAATACTCTTCAGACGATTCAAGTGAAGGTCCGAAGTATTCAAGAAGAGCCTGTGACTGTCAGTCTAGCTATTCATGATGCGGTGAGCAGCTCTATTGGGTCGATTGACTATACCCAGAAAAAGCCGGAACTGGATGAGAGTCTAAAAGATCCGATTACAAAAATAGTCACGATTAAAGAGGATCCAAAAGAAGTGACCGTTGCTAATTTTGAAGAGAAGATCATTGAGTATCAGATTAAACCGCCTGAAGAGAATTTTCCGGGGATAAAGCTGGGAGCGTTACGATTTGTAAAAAATGACACGGGAAAAGCACAAACAGGAGGCTTAAAAACTGAATATGCTTATGTTATCGCCTTAATGCTGACAGAGGACGGCGAAGATTTTAATCGCGGAGCTGATTTGACATTAAAGAGTGTCGGTATGAAACGCTCAAAAGGCAAGAATGTTGTCGCGGCAAAGATTCAAAATCATCAGCCGAAAATGTTACAAGAAGCGAGCATCATGGGCAATATCAAGCGTAAAGGGGCGAAGAAAGTTTTAAATAAGTTTGAAATCAAAGAATTTTCAGCAGCACCTAATTCTAATTTTGAATTTAACGTTCCATTAGATAAAAAAAATCTATCCGCAGGTACGTATGTCTTTACCGGCGTTGTTAAGAGTGATGATCAAACGTGGCGCTGGAAGAAAGAATTCAATGTCGCCAGAGAAAAGGATAGAAAATTAGACAGCAACAAACAGGCGCAAACGCCAAAATGGCAGGAACAATTTCCTATGGTTGTTGGATTGATCCTGTTGGCGTTAGGAGTTCTGTCTATTTCAATAAAACAAAAACAGCGTCAGATAAAATGAGGAGTGTAGTAAAAATGTTAAAGAAAAGAAATTGGTTGGTACTATTTGCCTGCTTGACTATCGGGTTTCCAATGCATACATTGGCAGCAGATAACGCCACAACCGAGGTAGGGATCGGTTTTGCAGACGAAACATCGAAGCTAGAAGAATCAAAGCAGGATGATTCAAAAAAGGCTGGCACGCTACAAGGAGATAATCAGCAGAAAGGAAATGTCGCTTCTAGCCAAAGCGGGAGAAAGTTTTTGCCAAATACTGGAGAGAAAGAAATGTACATGATTCAAGTTCTTGGATTTGTTTGCCTAGCAGGAGTTTTTTTGGCAGCATTATTCTTTAATGTTAAGAAGGAGGGCAAGCATGAATAAAAGAATGGGTTCAATTCTGAGTTTAGGATTATTAACACTATCATTATTACCGTATACTGCGATTTATGCTGAAACAACAAAAAGTTCTACTGTTGAATCCACATTATCGTCTGTGGCAGAAGATCCGTTAAAAGAGATCAGAAAACAGACTGGCAATTCCGCGACAACAGAAGCAGACAGCGGCCGTGATCAAAGTTCAGCTAAAGCTGATAAGCCACAAATGACGGGAGAAGCAGATAAGGCAGCGTCTGCCGCGAATAATTCACCAAAAAGTACTCAAGGAACCGTCAGGCCTCAAGCAACAACACTAAAAGAAGGAAATCTAGGAGATTCAGCACCATATGATATTGATGCTAAATTTGCACAGGCTTTGAGAACAGATGCAACGATTAGCCACACCCATGCTTCATGGAGCGGGTTTGGAAAAGCTGAAAACACGCTAACAGTGGATGACATGGCAGCGTTGACTTCTATTGAAATAAATCAAAAAGCATTGAGCAGCTTAAAAGGAATAGAATATGCAGTAAATTTGAATGTGCTTAAATGCTACAATAACCAACTTACAGAGCTGGATGTTAGCAACAATCGTTCTTTGCAAGAATTGATTTGTTACGACAATCAATTAACGAGCTTAGATGTGACGCAAAATTCCGTATTAAAGAGATTAAGTGTATTCAAAAATCAGTTAACGACATTAAATGTCAATGGTTTAACCGAATTGGAGGACCTTACCTGTTATGGGAATCAGCTGCCTTCGATTGATCTTAGTACGAATACTAATCTGCGACAATTGACCTGCTATAATAACCTGTTACCATCAATAGATGTCACTCATAATAAAAAATTGAGTTATTTGAATCTTCGTAACAATCAATTACCTGTGATTGATGTCAGCGAGAACCTAGAATTGGAATTTCTTGATACTTCTAAGAATCAGCTGCCTGCATTAGATGTTACCAAGAATGCGCAATTGACGACACTCTATACAAGTGATAACAGCTTGCCTACATTAGATATTAGTCAAAACCCAGAGCTGCAATATTTAGTTTGCGACTACAATCAACTGACGAGTTTAGATGTCCGCAAGAACCCTAAATTAATTGATTTAACTTGTTCTGTTAACCAGCTCACGGCATTAGATTTAAGCAACAATCCAAAATTAAGAATGCTGCAAAGTTACAGTAACAAGTTAACGCAACTCGATATGAGTAATAACCCTGATTTAGAGATTCTGTATTGTGATGGGAATCAATTGACTGAGTTGGATGTGACAAAAAATACTGCGATGACCATTTTGAGATGCAGTGCAAATCAATTAAAAGAACTCGATGTCAGTAAAAACACTGCTTTAGAAAGTCTGGAATGTTTTGCTAATCAGATTAGTGATATTACTAGCATGAATGGGCTGACGAAACTGACGAAATTAAAAGCATCAAGTCAAAAGATCAGAATACCAGCTCCAGCAGTGACAGACGAAGAAACAATGATTGATATCTTGAAAACAACGAATCACGCTGGTTTGAAGGCAACGAATGGTTATATAGGAAAAGAGATCATTCCTTATCCTACTTTTTCAACCGATGGGGACGCTATCAAAATGGCGGGAGTTACTAGGTTAGCCTTAATCAATAAATCCATTAACTTCAGTTATGATGGGACACAATTAGGCGAAGGCAACAGCGCTGGAGAAAAAGAGTTCTCAGGCTCAATCTATTTTGATGCTGTCAGTGAGCTGGATAACCAAATAGAAGCGACGCCTAAAAAGGTGCACGATGGTAAAAAAGTAGCCTGGAAATGGACGATTAACAGTTTCTTGCCTAAAAAAGCAGAAGAGATTAAAGGGACTTTGGACTTACCAAAAGGATTAACAATTATTCCAGAAAGTATCAAAATTGATGGTATAGCGGCGACGATTGAAGATATCAATGGAACGAATAGTCTTGGCGAGTTGGATCAAGATGAGTCCAAAGTGATTTCCTTTGAGACTAGAGCGAAAGGAAATATTGGAGACTCGTTGGAAGTAGAAGCTCGAGTAGATTGGATAGATGACACTGTCGCAAGTCCCTATTTTAAAATAGCTAAGGACAGTATTCAGATTCAAGAAGAACAAATTGAAGAACCAAAAGATGGAGGCATTGCTTTATTATCAGCACCGACTTCTTTTAACTATGGTGTGAAGAAACTTCAAGCTAAAGAGACTTCCTACACGTTGAATGCGGAGCAGTACACAGACAATAAGGACGTTACAACAGAAGGTTTTTATGCGCGAATGAAGGATGAACGTACAAACAGTAGAGGCTGGAAATTGACAGCTCAGCTTTCAGACTTTAAAGACACTGACAAAAATGTGATGCCTAATAGTAGCGGAGCTGCTTTAAGCTTTGATGGAGTTACGATTGAATCAGTTACCAACCAAGATACTCCACAAGAGACGATCAGCACTTCAACGATGGGAGCACCAAGCAAGGTCAAAGCTTCGGAAAGTATAGTTGCTGGTGCAAGTCCTACCACCTTAGTTTCAGCTCAAGATGGAGAAGGAAAAGCAACATGGCAGCTAAGGATTCCATTTGACAAGGTCTCACTAAATTTACCGGCTAATGCTGGGAAAAAAGGGGAGAAATACCAAGCGAAATTAACGTGGTCACTAGATAATACACCGTAAATTCTCCAATAAACGCTGCACTTAGGTTTGACGAAATGAACATGCGCTCTTTATGAACAAGTGACGTGATGCCAAATTATTTTGGTCGAGATTAGCGCTTCAGGCTGCTTGTGCGAGCAAGCAGCCTGAAGAAGTCTGGAAGAGTAAAAACCATTAGAATGGGGTGATAAAAATATTTCGAATTCTTTTTTTGACGAAAAGTCCCTATACAGAATTAACGCTTGAAGAAACTCTTCGTAAATTAGGGCACGAAGTTTTTTGCAGCAGCAGCTTAATAAAAATGTTGAAATATCAAGAAAAGGCGATGGAGCTTTTGGATACTTTTCAGATTGTTTTATTAAGTGAGACCATTCCTAACAGAGAGACCGAAGAATTATTAGAGCGGACAAGTCTGAGTAATGTCATTGTTTTGCAAATAGTGGAGAAGATGCCTGAGGAAGAAGAGCTGCTAAAAAAACAGGAACAAGGGATTAATTATTTCTTATCTAAACACGCTTCTTTAGAAGAAGTTCGTGAGCTGTTAAGCTTTGAAGGAATAGGCGATTTTGGTACCCAGAGTAAGCATTCGTCTTCTGAATGTGTGAGTATTACCGATAAAGAAGTATTTTTATCGAAGCTGTCTCTGACGCCCCAAGAACAAAAATTGTTACAAGAGTTGATAAGAGTGAAGGGGAAGGTTCTATCGCGCAAGGAGTTATGTCAGCAGATCTGGAATAAAGAACTGACAAATTCGACGCAATCACAGCTATCATTTCTAATTAAAAAGATTAAAAGAAAGATAGAGGATGCAAACCTCGATAGTTCTTGCATCAAAACTCTTTGGGGCAAAGGGTATTCATTTGATGATGTCCATTTGACCCAAAACAAACGTGAATACTGAAAAAAGTGATCAGCTGCTTCTGCTGATCACTTTTTTTATCACAAAGAACTAATCCAAGCTTTTATCCAAAATAGAACGCAAAACCGTTTCTCGTAATTCAATCGAATTCACATTGTTTTCGATCTCATAGCCTTGAACCAGCAGATCACATACATACAATTGAGAAATTTTTCCGGCTAAGGAAGCACCGTCTAAGAATTCCTCGATCGCAGTTTGCAGGACAACATCTGCTAGTTGGGCAATGGGTGATAACTGATAATTGGTAATAGCAATTATCTTTGCATGATTTTTCTTTGCGATCTGCAGTGAATCATGAGTGTCTTTGGTCCTGCCCGATAAAGAGAGGCCGATAACTAGGTCCTTTTCTGTCAGTAAAGAAGCGACTTGCGCTTGGAAGTGAGGATCAATGACAGAACGAGATTGAACCCCTACGCGCAGCAGCATTGCTTCCAAGTCATTGCCGGTATTGCCGCTTGAGCCTACACCAAAAATATAAAGTTGGTTTGCTTCGGTGATTAATTGGACGGCTTGTCTAAGCTGTTCGGTATCTAATCGTTGATTTGTCGTTTTTAATGCATTGTTGATGGTTTTCGTTCGTTTGTCAAAAAGATCAGATTCTTGAGAATCTTCTTGCTGCTTGCTGAAATCCTCTTTAGCAATTGCAATTTTTAAATCAGAGAAACCGGAGAAACCGATTTTTTGGCAAAACCGAATAATTGTCCCGTCGCCCACATTTGTCGCTCCACGAATATCGCTCATGGTACTGTGAACGATTTTTTCACCGCTGGACAAAATATAGTCGGCAATTTTTTTTTCTGATTTGGTTAGCGTTGAGTAATTTTCTTGGATCGTATACGTAATGGTCATATTTTCTCCTTTAGTCCTTGCGTTGTCATAATGAATTATACGTCAAAACAACTTTTTTTTCATTTTCTATTTACATTTCTGAAAGCGCATGCTATATTTTTGGAGTAATAATCCAAAATATTTTAAAAACGGAGTGAAAATGGAGCGTGAAGAAAAAAGAATTTTTGAGTGCTGTAAAGGGCGGATTGATTGTTTCTTGTCAAGCATTGCCGGGAGAACCACTATACACATCAGAAGGAGGGATCATGCCATTAATAGCATTAGCTGCAAAAGAGGCCGGGGCAGTTGGGATTCGTGCCAACACAGTCAGAGACATCCTACAAATTAAGGAAAAAGTGGATCTGCCAGTCATCGGCATCATCAAGCAAACCTATGCTGGTTCTGAAGTGTTTATAACACCGACCATGAAGGAGGTTGACGCATTAGTAGCTACTGGGGTGGACGTTATCGCTTTTGACTGTACTTTGCGTCAGCGACCAGATAATCAAGCGATCGATCAATTTATCAAGCAAGTCAAAGAGAAATATCCTGAGCAATTATTCATGGCGGACATTGCAACCTTTGAAGAGGGAGTCAATGCTTGGCATGCGGGGATGGATTTCATTGGGACCACTTTGAGAGGCTACACAGACGCCGCTGCGCCAACAACTGAAGAGTTGGTAAAAGCATTGGTTGCTGAAGGAGTATCGGTTATTGCGGAAGGACAGATTCATACACCAGAGGAGGCGAGAAATATACAAGATCTAGGAGCAGCTGGAGTGGTTGTTGGCGGTGCGATTACACGACCGAAGGAGATTGCAGCTCGTTTTATTCAAGCGCTGACAGAATAAGAATGATGGTTTTTAGCAGAGACAACTAAATGGTGTGTGGCAGGAGTACTTAATAGTAAATAAGGAGGATAAATCATTATGTTTAAAAAGTTTTCACAGTTAGGGCGGGCATTTATGCTGCCGATCGCTATTTTACCAGCGGCCGGATTGCTGTTGGGATTAGGCGGGGCGCTGACAAATGAAAGTGCAGTAGCGGCTTACCCATTTTTGGATCAGCCGTGGCTGCAGACAATTCTCAGTGTCATGAGTTTTGCAGGGAATGCGGTATTTGCAAATTTGGCTTTGATTTTTGCGATCGGGATCGCCGTTGGGTTAGCTAAAGGTGACAAAGGAACTGCGGGATTAGCTGGTGGAGTAGCATTTTTAGTTTATACTGCAACAATTAGCGGGTTATTGGAATTATTTTCTGCTAAAGATGCCAGCATTGATACCGGTGTCGTAGGCTCGATCGTTATCGGAGGAACCGTCGCTTTCTTGCATAACCGCTATCGAAAAATCGAGCTGCCGCAATTTCTAGGGTTCTTTGGCGGGTCACGTTTTATTCCGATCGTCTCTTCTTTTAGTGCGATCGCGATTGGCTGCGTATTCTATCTGATTTGGCCACCGATCCAAAACGGGCTGGTTGTTGTAGGCCAGCAGGTAGCACAAATGGGCAGCATTGGAACCTTCTTTTATGGTTTCTTACTTCGGTTGACTGGTGCAGTAGGTTTGCATCATACCATTTATCCAATGTTTTGGTACACTTCTTTAGGTGGAGTAGAAACGGTTGCGGGAAGTTCAATCTCTGGAGCACAAAATATTTTCTTCGCTCAATTAGCGGATTCTAGCCACACAGGATTATTTACTTATGGGACTCGTTTTTTTGCGGGGCGTTTTGCAACGATGATGTTCGGTCTGCCAGCGGCTTGTTACGCGATGTATCGTGCGATTCCAAAAGAGAACCGCAAGAAAAATGGCGGATTGTATTTTAGCGGCGCCTTGACTTCTTTCTTGACTGGGATCACTGAACCGATTGAGTACATGTTCTTATTTGTTGCTCCTTGGTTGTATGTGATTCACGCATTTCTAGATGGTTTATCGTTCTATTTTGCAGATATATTGAATATTCGAATCGGAAATTCTTTTTCTGGCGGGCTGATCGATTACTTATTATTCGGTGTTTTACAGGGAAATGATAAAACCAATTGGATAAAGGTGATTCCATTTGGAATAGCTTGGGCGTTTATTTATTTCTTTGTATTCAGTTTCTGCATCAAGAAATTCCGTGTCGCTATTCCAGGAATGGAGAATGATGAAGAGTTGACTGTCGAAGTGGATGACTCTGGTTCCAAAAGCTTACAAGAGGAAGCTTGGCAAATCATTGAGGCATTGGGCGGAGATACAAATATCGAAACGGTTACGGCTTGTGCGACACGACTGCGGGTAGCTGTAAAACAAGGAGATCAGGTTCAAAAGGCAGTCTTCAAACGACTTGGTGCAACAGCGGTTTTTGAAGTTCAGGGCGGTATTCAAGCGGTTTTTGGCGGCAAGGCTGATCTGTATAGTCAAGAAATCAATCAGTTGCTGGGACGTGACGATTAAGCTTGAAGATTGATTGGAGGAATAAGGGATGTTTGAGAGATTCAAAAAGAAAAAGACTGAAGCGGTGTTCGCACCGGTTGATGGTCATTTCGTAGCGTTGCCGGATGTTGCTGATCCGGTCTTCGCACAAAAAATGATGGGTGAAGGCTTTGGCATACAGCCGACCTCAGCAGAGATCTATGCGCCCATCCAAGGGACAGTGACAACGATTTTTCAAACGAAGCATGCCATTGGATTAACAGGAAACTCAGGCAGTGAAGTGTTGATCCATATCGGATTAGATACAGTTGAGCTGAACGGTGAACCTTTTGAAGTTCATGTAAAAGAAGGTCAATCGGTCGATGAAACCACATTGCTGGTTACCGCTGATTTTGAAAAAGTTCGGGCCGCAGGCAAAGCAGAAGTAGTCCTAACATTGTTTACAAATGGCGGTGAGAGTTTTGATTCGTTGAATAAAAATCAGGTTAAGCATCAAGAAACGTTAAGATAGAGCTGATAACTACAACGACGTGAACGAATTTATTTTCTAAAACTGAAAAAATTGCATATGATTTTCGTCACGCATATGAATTTACTAATCACGTTAAAGACGAGAAGTGGAATACGAAAACAAACCGCTCAATTCTGAAAGGATTGAGCGGTTTCGATTATTTCTAATTGACTGGAAGTTAGGGACTTGCCAATCAAGTAGGGGCGATTTAAACGTAGTCCTGGACGACGGTTTTACTTTTGACTGCTTGTGAGAAGTCGGTAAAAATCCGATTCGTAATATCGATGCCTTTTTCTCTGGAGATATACCAGCAGAAGACTTGGAAGGGAATGACTGCCAGATAAGGTGCTTTGAATTCATCTGTGCATTCTCCTAAAGCTAGCGTGTTTGCATCTTCAGCTTCGTTTTCTCGCAGCGAAATGGTAAAGACATGTTCAGTATGTCTTTGTTCATAAGCTTTCAGCAGTCCAGCCTTTTCGATGATCTCAGGCTTCGCAGGTGTCTCAATGAAAAATAAGCGATGCTCAGGACTGATCTCTAGGTAAGGACCGTGCATGAAGGCTTCCAGCTCGACACCTAATGAAGGAACGCGAATCGTCTCGGAAAATTTAGTCTCCATTTCTTTCGCGGTTCCAACAGCTGGTCCATAAGCAATCGACGTGAAGCGTGGTGCTGCTTGGAAATCCTTGCGATGAGTTTCAAAAAAGCTCGTTGCAGCTTCGATCACATGGTTGAAACGGCTCGTCAATTCTAAGAAATCTTTCAATTCAGCTGTCTCTTGTTTTTCGGTGATTAGGCCTTTTTTCACACCAATCCGCAGACCTAGCAGCATTAATGCTAAAACGGTCGCAGAAAAGCCTAAGGTCACATAGCCGACACGTTCACGGCCTGATAATACGTCTAATGTTGAAGTGGTGACTTTCGTGATCTCACTATCAGAAATACTAGTCACCGCCATTGTATGTACCGCGTGATGATTGGTGATTTTGTCCATCGCTTCGATCGTTGAGGTACTTTGACCGCTTTGGGAGATACCTAAAACAACTTGAAGCTGGGGATCGATTTTTTCATAATGGGTAAAATTGTATGGTTCTTCAATCGCTAATTTTACCTCAGCCATTTTTTCAATATAGTATTTGGCGCTTTTCGCCGCGTTGATACTAGAGCCTGTGCCTAAGACAAGCCAGTTCGCAGCATCTAGGTTCAGCCCTTTGATCGCCGCATCGATATTTACGGGATATGTATTGATCGCCGCGGTCAATTTTTCTTGTTCTTCTAATATATAGGACAGCATAGTTGGTTTCGACATGGTTTTACCACCTTTTTATTTGAAATAGTCCAGCAGAAAATTGGCGATGCCATCTTCTACGTTCGTGTTCGTAACATATTGCGCGTGCTGCTTCAGCTCATCTACGGCATTGCCCATCGCGACACCGATACCAGAAGCTTGCAGCATCTCTAAATCATTCATTCCATCACCGAAGCTGATGATGTTTTTTTGCGGAACCGTTAACTCCTTACGCACGGCATGGATCGCCGTTGCTTTATTCACGCCTAACGGGATCAACTCGATATTGTTTGGGTGAGAGGAGGAGACAGATAGTAACCCACTCTTGGCCAAAATTTCCCGAACTTCTTTCAGCTTGTCCTCTTGATCATCCGCAATAATGATGCCGTTGACGATGCGCTGACTGACCTCCATCAAGGTCTCCATTGAATCAATCGAACAAAAATCTTCTTCATCATTTCCGATTCGCGATTGATCATTTTTCTGCAGGTAGCTAGGAAGCTGCTGGGTATAGAAAATCGTGTGCTCACCAAAGAAAAACATCGGCAGCTGATAGTCTGTGGTCGTTTGATAAACGAACCGCAAAGCTTCATCAGACAAACGCTTTTTGTGGAGCATTTCATTGACTGTATAGACACTGCCGTTTGAAGCGATGACCTGCGTATCATCGGACAGCTTTCGCGCCATTTCGAAGGCGGAAGAATATTTTCTCCCCGTCGCTACGTAAAACTGATGACCATCTTGCTGCAGCTCCTTGACAACTGACTTTGTTCGTTCGGAAATCTTTTGATCCCGAGCAACTAAGGTGCCGTCGATATCCATAAAAATCAAATGTTTTTCCATTAATCTCTCATCCTCCCAATACCGCAGGATTCGCGAATAATTAATTCAGGCGAATGTGCTTCTAAAGTGTCCAACGGTTCTTCATTGATCATTTTTAATAGCCGCTTCACGGCTTGTTTTCCAAGAAACTGGTTATGCTGATTGATGGTGGTGATTCGCGGAATTTGATAATCTCCATCAGGAAATGCGTCACAACTGGCGATTGCGATGTCTTTTGGACAGGACAATCCGTGATCCGCTAATGCACGAAAGGCACCTAGAGCCACACGATCATTGATCGCTAACACTGCATCAGGCAATGTTCCTTGCTTGATCAGGGTCTCCATATTTTGATACCCATCTTCGGTATAGAAATCACTTAATAGGATCAAGTCAGGATCGAAGGTACTATATAGTGAGATCACTTTCTTAAAAGCTTCCACCCGCTGAGTCGTGATTTTGACACTTAGTTCCCCACCGATAAAACCGATCTTCCGATGTCCTAACGCCAATAAATGTTGGACTGAAAGAAAGATTCCTTTCTCTAGATCCCGCTCAATAAAAGCGCAGCTGCAGTTTTCCTGCTTTTGTCCAATGATCAGGACCGGCACTTGGCTGTTCAGCTGTTCCAATGTATGAAGGTAATCAGGATTTGGTTCGTCCCGGTCGATCTCGCCACCGAGAATCAGAACGCCATCGACCTTCTTTTCAAAAATCGTATTAAAGGTGTCACGTTCCGCGAAGCTGCTATCGGCTCTTTTCTGGCGACCAGCAGTCATAGTATTAAAAAGTAAAAGTGAATAATTTTGCTCAAAGCTGGCCAGCTCGATCTCAGAAACCAACGAAGTAAAGTACGGGTTGGTGATATCTGAAACGACGACGGCAAGCGTTTTCGTTTTATTTGAAATCATGCCGCGAGCCAGCATGCTTGGCTGAAAGCCTTCCTTGTCGATCACTGCTTGAACCTTTGCTCGTTTAGCAGGTGAAACAGAAGGATGATCATTTAAAACGCGGGAAACTGTCGAAACAGACACACCGCTTTCTTTTGCTATTTCTTTGATTGTAATATTTTTTTTCATGAGAGAGCGCCTCCTAGAAATTAGTTTAGGGGAGGAATGAAAAAAAAGCAAGATATTTTTGGTAACGTTTCTAAATGTTAAAAAAACTATTGACAGGGTGAATAAACGCAGGTTATGATGACCTTGAAAACGGAGACAATTTATATTTATTTGGTAACGTTACCAAGATGTGAGGTGCAGAATGACACAAACAGTTTTAGCCGTTGATTTAGGCGGAACCAAGATTCTTGTTGGGGAAGTCACTCCTGCTGGAGAAATCCTTAAGAGTGAAAAATACCCTTCAACAGTCGTCGATCAACGCAGTGCGACAGAAAAAATCAAAACAGCCATTAGAAATTATTTGCAGCAGCATACCATTCAAGGGGAGCTGATCGGTATCGGTGTCTGTGTAGTCGGCAGAGTCGATACAGAGCAAGGGCGCTGGATGGAGATTCATCCGGGGCTTTCAGATCCGATCTTTTTAGCGGATGAACTTACCCAAGCCTTTCAATTACCCTGCTGGATCACCAATGATGTATCCGGAGCGGCTTTAGCCGAAAGCATTCTCGGCGTCGGTCAGGAAACAGGAAATTTTGTTTATATCAATATAGGAACAGGTATCGCCGCTCGAGTAGTCGCGGATAATCACCTGATCAAAGGCGGAAATCATAACGCCGGCGAAGTTGGACATATGGTGGTGGACATGATGAGTGAGGACATTTGTACCTGTGGCAGAGCCGGATGCGCCGAGCTTTATGCTTCAGGACTGGGAATGCACAATCAGGTGCTGAAATTCGCGCCGGAATATCCAGATTCGATCATCACGATCGAAGGTGAGAAACGTGTGACCTTCCAAGAGCTGATTGCCGCTTATGAAGCCAACGATGGACTTGCTAAGAAGGTTTTAGACCAAGCATTGCATGCGGCAGCCGCTCTAACGATGAACTTGATTCGAGTCAGCGACCCCGAAGCAGTCGTCTTCGGCGGCGGTGTAATGAATGACGGATGGTTTTTGAATCATTTGGTAACGTTTCTAAATGCGAAAACAGTCCGTTTTGTAACAAAAGGATTCCGGGTAACGACACTTGATCCCAATGAGGTTGCGTTAAAAGGAGCCGCGACATTGGCTTTTATTATGGAGAAAGGAGTGAAAACCTATGCGTGATTTTAAACAGGACCTCAAAGCGACAGGCTATATCCATCGACCGTTGCCGTTAGACAATAGCCGTTCATTTGAAAAGCAGCAGCTGGAAAGAGAAAACATCACAGAACGCCGACCTTTGACTAAAAGCTTTCAAAGCTGGCAGCAGCGGGGACGCGGTGAAATCCATAAAACGGATGCAACGGTCACTTTGTTAAGTCCAACTCGCTATGATTCTTGGGAAGAAGGCGCACCAGAAGATGGTGATTATGTGAACTTCGGTGATGTGGGTGCTTATCTGTCAATCCCAAGAGAAGACTGGTCAGCCTTCACCCAAATCAAGCTGGATATCTCAGCCGATTGTATCAACGTGGTCAATCCGAATCTTACGATCACGCTGGAAAATGACGGCGAGATCAAGATTCCTGATATCTACAACCGAGAAGGAACTCATGTCATCAATCTTGAAGGGCAGGCAAAACGGACTTATGTCTTAGATATCAGTAATCTGCCAAGAGACGTGGTCACAGGCATCCGGATTTTTTCAGGAGCAAATGGTTCGTATATGAACTTAACAGGACAGCTTAGTTATACCGTCAGCGATTTATATTTGGAGAAAAATGAACAGTTTACCTCCGCAAAAGGCTGGCAGGCGCCAAAAAATCAAATCGTCTTCTCGCATATCGGCTATCATCCAGAGTATTCCAAGACGGCGATCATCAATCGTGAAGATTTCTCAGCGACCACCTTTGAGCTGAAAACTGAGGATCAGATCGTATTTCAAAGCGAGATTCAAGAAACTAAGGCTGAAACAGGGACTTTTGGATTATTGGACTTTTCGGAAGTGAAGGAACCCGGCACTTATTATCTGCAAATCAATGACACCAAAACACCGGAATTTCAGATTGGCACCGTATCAAACTTAAAAGCTCATTCACTTTGGAAATCCTTGAACTTCATTTTCTGCGAGCGATGTGGTTGTCCCGTTCATGGCATTCATGGAACCTGTCACGAGGATTTGACAGTGGAATACAAAGGTTCTCTGGTCAGCTTCAATGGCGGCTGGCATGATGCTGGCGACCTTTCTCAGCAATTAGTTCAGACAGCAGAAGTGACGAGCAGCTTATTCGAAGCAGCGGAAACGGTCAAGGATCAGCCGGAGCTTTACCTGCGCTTGATCGAAGAAGGCGAGTGGGGCATTGATTTTATCTTAAAGACACGTTTAGATGGCGGCGATCGGGTCACTAGCGCTGGGATCACACGCTGGACCGATAATCGAATCGGTACGATGGATGATGCGGTTCCGCGGATTCATAACAGTCCCTATGACAATTTCCTGATCACTGGACTTTTAGCGAAAATCATCAAGTCTTTACCTAAAGATTACGCTATGAGACCGCAGCTGCTTCAAGTAGTAAAAGAAGATTATCAGTATGCGTTGGCTGGATTTGAAATGACCGGATTCAAGCATGAACCGATTTTCTGGGAACATACCTACAACACCTCGAAAAGCCTATTTTTAGCGACGATGGCTTGGACAGCGGCATTGATGTATCAACTTACAATAGAAGATAACTATCAGGAACAAATGACAGAATGGTTCGAGCCGTTGCTTGAATGTCAAGAACAGGAAGGCTTGCAGCTAACTGATGGCACAGTGCTTAAGGGGATGTTTTATCGCGACGAGACTCATAATGTTTTCCAGCATTTCAATCACCAAGCCCGTGAGCATCTTTATGCTTTAGCCTTTGAAGAAGTTTTCGCGGCTTCAACGAACCAAGAGCAAGTAGCAAACTGGCAGGAAAGAGCCAATGATTACGGCGATTATTTAGATTATCTCGGTCAATTCACAGATCCGTACCCTATGTATGCCAGCGGGATCTACAAAGAAGATGAATGGCAGGATAAAGAGAGCTTCTATAAGCAGCACTTATTAGTCGATGAGGAAGCAGAAACCAGCTATCAAGAACAGTTGAAGCAAGGTATTCAGATCGGTGAAGGGCTATACATCAAACGATTCCCAGTCTGGTTCTCTTTCCGCGGCAACAACGGTATCTTGCTTTCAATGGGCAAGAGCGCGGCAGTGATGGGACGTTTACTTGATCGTCAAAAGTTGCTGGATAAAGGGCATCAGCAACTGCAATGGATGGTAGGGAAAAATCCATTCGGACAATCGATGATCTACGGCGAAGGCTACAATTATCCGCAGCAATACTCGGTTTCCTCCGGTGAGATCATTGGGGAAATGCCAGTCGGGATGCAGACTTTTGGTAATGAAGATCAGCCGTATTGGCCGCAATTCAACAATGCGACATATAAAGAAGTTTGGGTTGGTATCGCAGGGAAATGGCTATCATTAGTGGCTGAATTAATAAAATATGAAAAAGGAGATTAAAAACAATGATGAAAGATGGCACGTTCAATAAGGAAGCTTTAGGAGAAAAAGTCGCTTATTATGCGAACAGGATTTCAAGCAATCGCTTTATCGCGGCAATCCGTGATGCGTTTGCCAGTACCATCCCAATCACGATCACCGCAGCGTTCTTTCTATTAGTGAACAATGTTTTACTGACAGAAGAAACAGGTCTCTTGCGAGGGATTCCAGGTCGCGCGATTATTTCTGAAATTTGTGTACAGGCATATAATGGGACATTGGGAATTCTTGGTTTGATGGCAACCTTCTTGATTGGTTTACGTTTGGCGCGGTCATACGATGCAGATGGTGCTCTTGAAGGGATCGTAGCACTGGCTTCCTATGTGGTGTTAGTACCAAATGTCATCAACATTACAGGTACTGGTGGAGGCGAGCTAGAAGTAGCTGGAGCGTTGACTCAAACATATACAAGCGCTTCTGCGATGCTACTTGGGATCATCGCGGCGCTGATCAGTGTACCGATGGTGGTAAAATTAACGAATAATCCGCGTTTGAAAATAAAAATGCCGGACAGTGTTCCGCCGGCGATTGCGAAATCATTCAATAGCTTGATTCCAACATTTTTGACTATTAGTATGTTTGCAATCGTGGAAGTAGGGTTGCGGACAGCGACAGGATTAACGATTCCAGAAATTATTATCAATATCTTGCAAGCTCCATTAGTTGGTGGATTCCAGACATTACCAGGGATTTTATTGTATGTATTCTTGTCAACTTTTGTCTTTATCTTTGGTATCCATGGTGCCTTTGTATTCGGTGCAATCTCAGGTCCGATTCTTTTGACTTCTTTGCAACAAAATGTTGAAGCAATCAATGCTGGCTCAGCTGCACCAAATATCGTGACCCAGCCATTCCTTGATGCTTATGTTTACATGGGAGGTGGCGGAACGATGATTTGTCTAGTGATTGCCTTACTGGTTTTTTCTAAGAGACAGGATCAACGGCTGATCGCAAAACTAGGCGGCGTTTCGAACCTATTCAATATTAGCGAGCCGATCATGTTTGGTTTACCGATCGTTTTCAATCCGATTTATGCGATTCCATTCTGTATCGTACCGATGGTTTCAACAACGTTAGCTTATATCGCGACCAGCTTACATTTGGTTAATCCGACTTATATTTTGATTCCGTGGGTCACACCACCCGTTCTATCTGGTTATCTTGCAACAGCAGGGGATATTCGAGCGGCCATTTTACAACTGGTGATCATCGCTGTGGGAGTATTTATTTATATGCCCTTTGTCTTGATTTCAAATAAACTAGAAGAAAACGTTTAGAAAAATAGCGCGGCAGACTAACAATCTGTCGCGTATTTTCTATTTTCTCCTTTCCATTAATAAAATGCTGAAAAGGATCAGCAATATTCCACTAGTAAGTAATACGTATTTTGAAGCCATGTCATTTTTTATCAATGAGAAGAGATAAAAGATTTTCAAATATTTGTCTCCCGTAAAAAGGCAAGCGACATAATAGCCTAATGGTAAGATCAAACCGATGACAGGCTGTGCCGTAAAAGCAAAGCCGATCGCATAGAGACCACCCATGAACAATGCATCAGCCATTCCGCTTAACAAAAAGTGGTTGAACTCGACCACCGCATTGCTTTTGTCAAAAATTAGTAGACAACCGCAGGTCATCAAAAACAAAGAACAAAGAATCTGAATCAAGCGCAGAACTAAGATCTTTACATAACTAAATCGCTTAGTTCTGATTAGCGCCGTTGCTTCCTCATTACTATCTGGCAGATACAGCGGCAGAAACAAAAGCACACTGATCAATGGGAAAAACCGTTCGTAGATTTCCGCGCTCTGTATAAACGAAGCATTTTCGATCCCAAAGAAGAAGGGAAATAGCAGCGTGAGACAAACAGCAGCAATCACTGCTGGATAAAAATGAAATCGCCAGAAAACGGTCGAGATTTTAACGAGGATTCCCATAAAGCACCTTGCCTTTCCGTTTCAAATCAACGATCACACAGCTGATGAAGAAACAAATCAAGCCTAGTGCAAACCAAAAGATCCGGTTAATTACTAGTTCGGAAAAGATGTGTTCAAATATCTCTCGTGAACCGACATTGTTGAAACGAGGCATCAGGTTTAGACCAACGCTGCCGACGACTTGCCGTCCGTTAGTCATAAGCGATAAGAGCCAAAAACCAACTTGAAAGATGACACTCACTAGCCCATTAAACAGTGTTGTGACCAGGAAGCTGATTCCTACCACCGCAACGATTGTTGGTAATGTCCAACCAAGAATATACTGATAGAAAAGCAGCAGATCACCAGTATGCTGATACTTTTGAGCAACATAGACGGATTGCACAGCAGGCATCAAGCTAAATAAAATGATAGGCAGCAGTAACAGTAGAATCGTTGCCAAAAAGCGGGTTCCGTATAGCTTGAAGGTAGAGATTCTTTTAGTAGAGATGACTAATTGACTCTGAGCGCGCTTATCACGAAGAACTACTGTTGCTGCGATGAACACCGGGACTAAACCTAGAATAATGACCAAATAATCACAGGACATACGGGCGAAGGCTCCTGAGACACGATCCTCGGTTAAGATCGACTGGAAGCGTGCCGTTGCTTCTTCGTAGTTCATTTCTTTAATTGTTTGATGGAGGTAGGTATCTTCCGCAAAATCAGAGCCTTTACCGATCCGCTTTTCGATTTTAGACATATCCTTTTGAAAGGATTGAAACGAATAATTCTTGGCTATCGGCACCCCTTCATTCATGGCTGTTTGATTGATTTGTTGTCCTTCCTCAGTTAATTTGTCCCTTGACTGAACTTGATTTAACTCATCGATCGATTGACCAGTTGCTCGTTCTAAAATGTCGCGAATCGCTGCTTGATCAGATTTTGAGGGCTTGACGACCTTTAGAAACCCAAAAGGGTAGGTATTGTATCGTTTATTATTGTACTGCTGCAGCAGAGTATGGAGTGTTTGGCGCTGAATAACCTCCTTATTCGTTGTTCGAGTGAAACCATAATCATTTTGACCAGGTTCTGGCTGCTTTAGCGAGACAAAGTCAGATCCCAGCTGCATAAAAAGAAAAGCACCGATGAAGAGGATGACCAGCCAATAGGTTAGACTTTTGAACGTCAAATCGAATTCTTTTTTTAGCAACAAGCTAATCGCCTCCCTTCACTGAGAGCAGATAGAGATAGGCATCTTCTAACGTAGGGCGTTCTTCGATTACGAGCGGATGCTGCATCAGCGATGCTTGTGAATTGCCGATAAAACGCAGGTGAGAAGTACTGCCTTCCTGTTGCAAACTGATGATTTGAACCTGTTTCTTTGCAGCACTCAATTCAGTTCGCGGTATTTGTACACTAAAAATTTTCCCTTGGGCATTCAATAATAATTGTTCGATCGAATCAGCGAACAGGATTCTTCCCTGTTCCAAAATCGCGATATTTTCTGCCGCGGCCTCGATATCACCGGCGATATGAGTCGAAAGTAAAACGATTTTATTCTCACTGACCTCAGCCAATAAATTCCGAAATCTCAAGCGTTCCTCCGGATCCAAACCCGCGGTTGGTTCATCAACAACCAAAATTTTCGGGTCATTCAGCAGGGCTTGTGCGATCCCTAAACGTCGTTTCATCCCGCCAGACATGGCTTTGACTTTGACATTTTTATGAATCGTCAGATTGACTTGCTCCAGCAATGCCTGGATACGCGTTCGTCGAGTTCGCTTGTCTAGTTCAGAGAGCACAGCTAGATAATCCAACGCTTGATAAGCAGTCATGTTGCCGTACATTGAGAAATCCTGCGGTAAAAAACCGATAATCGAACGAATTTTTTTCTGTTGATGGATATTGATCCCATTCATTTGAATATCGCCTTCAATGGTTGGAAGCAAGGTCACCAATGTTTTTAACAAGGTCGTTTTTCCAGCACCATTGCGGCCTAGCAAACCGAACATGCCGGTGGAGATTGAAAGATTGATGTCATAGAGAACTTGTTTTTTTCCGTAGTATTGATTTAGATGATTAATTTCGATTTTCATCATTGATCCCTCCTAATACTCTGTTCACTTACAGGATAATCATCAAATCTCTATAAATTCTCTACAATTGAGATAAATTAATCTTTTAGGGAAAAAACAGCTGAGACAATCGCGCCGCCTTCGAGACTATTGGCGATTTTCAAATTGCCGCCATGCTTTTGCGCCAACGCTTCGGCGATGGTTAAACCTAAACCAAAGTGACTACTCTTATTTTGAGAATAGTAAGGCTCTGTAGCTGTCAGCAGTTCCTTTTTCGAAAAGCCGGGACCATCATCTTTGACGTAGATAATTAATAATTGCTCTTGCAGAGTGATCGTAATCGAAATGGTCTTTTCAGCGAAACGATAGGCGTTATTCAGTAGATTTTCTACGACTTCGTTAATCAAATGACCGTCGTACTTAGTGGTGATTCTTGGATATTCTTTTGTCAGTATCAGCTCTTTTTCCGAGCGAAGTCTACCGAGATCCAGCACATGCTCTTCGATCCTGCTCAATGGCTGTAAGGTTTTCTGGAGTGGACGATCTTCTAATTTTTGCAATTGGTGCATTGTTTTCGAAAAAGAGTTTAAACGTGTGATGCTATCCTTGATTTTTCTAGCAGATTTCTCAAAAGCTTCTTGACTCAAGCAATCCTGCTCAAAATAAGCCTCCAACAGTTCCAAATTATTCTGGATCGTCGCTAAAGGTGTACGCAGATCGTGTGAAAAAGCCGCATTGACTTTTTTCTGATCATGATAAAGCTTGTTGAGCTCCTTTTGATTCGTCTGCAAAGTTAATCGCAGATGATCCAAACCTAATGAGGTTTTCTCAAATTCGTCATAGGTATTGTAATAGACTGGCTGGTGATAATTCCCCTGTTCAATCTGCTCGATGCTTTTCTCTAGAATTCTGATAGGTTGTAAAATACGCTTACGGTAAAATAGTTTTGTCGCGATATAGATACCCAAAAAAACATAGAGAAAAATCGAATACTGACGGATTAGCTCTAGCATTTGAATCGTTCGTGAGGATTTTACTGGCGGTGTCCAAGTGAGATATTCCCAATAGCTGGATTCTTTAAAGTCTGGCATGATAATCAGCCGCTCCCAGCTGACACAAATGGAAACAGTAATCAATGTAGTAAAAGCCACTGCCAATACACCGATAAAAAGATAAAGTAGCAAGCTTTGATCTAGGCTGCTTCTTCTGGCAAACAGCCGATTGATGACGCCATCTAGCCAATCCATTTATAGCCCACCCCCCAAACAGTTTGAATATACTCAACATCAGAACAGAAGTTGATTTTTTTTCGAATCCGCCGGACATGCTCCGTAATGATCGAAACCTCTCCTGCTTTATCCCAATCCCAAAGCCTCTGATAGATTTCTTCTTTCGAAAAAGCTCGACCAGGATGCTTAGAGAGCAATTCAACAATCGCAAACTCAACTTTAGTTAGATAAATCGCTTGATTGCGAATGTGCAGATTTTTTTGATCATAATCAATGATCAACTCGCCAAAATAAGCAATTTTGCGAGAAGTGTTCCTTCGATTTTCTCTTCTAAGGTGGGCTTCGATCCGTAACCCCAGTTCCTTCAAGCTAACAGGTTTGATCAAATAATCGTCGCCGCCGATCATCAATCCATAGAGCCGACTTTCTTCATCCTCCTTGGCAGAAAGAAAAACGATTGGGCATGTGATCTGCTCCCGAATCCTCTCGCATAATTCAAAGCCATCCATTTCCGGCATACTCACATCCAGAATGATGATATCAGGCTGGTGTCGTAGCTGCTTTAAGCCTTCATGGCCGTTACTTGCGGTATAGACTAGGTAATTCATTAATTGAAAGTAGTCTTTGAATGTCTCCAATAAATCGTCTTCATCATCAATGATCAATATTTTTTTCACAGTAACCCTCCTGACATTGGGAATCGTATAAATTAATCCTAACACAATAAATAGAAGGAAGAAATTTCCGATAATAATGAACTTCGGTATAGTAGGTACAGCGAAATTTCCGCGATATTAACGAAATAGAGTTTGACAAATATCGGACTGCCCGCTATTCTTAACTTAGATTAATATTAAAACACTATGAGAAAGAAAGTAGAGATAATGAATTCCAGCAGAGAGTCTCGGCAGCTGAAAAGAGACGGAACCTATTTATTTTGAAAATGGCTTTTGAGTGGATCTTCTGACTGATTAGGAAGGTACGGGATGTTCCGTTAAACGACAGAAGCCCCTATTTCAGGGGACTTATCGAGGCAGTGATTCGTGAGAAGACTGCATATATCAAGGTGGTACCGTATATCAATTATGCCCTTAGATAGCTAGTTAGCTATCTGAGGGCATTTATTATTTTGAAAGAAAAGAGGAGAGAATGTTATGAGCAGTATTCCATTTCGTTTTGATCAAGTAGGCAGTTTGTTAAGACCAGAGAGATTAAAAGCGGCCCGTGAAGCATTCAAGCAAGGCACGATCACTCGAGAAGCGTTGACTCAGGTTGAGGACGAAGAAATCATCAAAGTGATTCAGAAGCAAAAAGAAATCGGGCTGCAGGCAGTGACTGATGGTGAGTTTCGTCGCCGCTGGTGGCATTTAGATTTTATTGCGGGACTCAAAGGAATTACTGTTTATGATTTCGAAACAACAGCCTTTGGACTCACTACCGAAGCACAGGGAACATTTGTCAGCGGTCCGCTTTCATTTGATCCAGCGCATCCATTTTTGGATCATTTTAAATTTACTAAGAAGCACGCCGGGGAAACGTTAGCAAAGCAGACCATACCAGGACCTAACATGATTTATTTGGACTCCTTCATTTTGTCAAAGCAATACCATGAAAATCCTGTTTACCCAGATAAAAAGGACTTTATTCAAGATTTGATTACCACCTATCAAGCCGCTATCCAAGCCTTTTATGATGCCGGCTGCCGCTACTTACAATTGGATGATACAAGCTGGGGTGGGTTATTTGATGAACGATTCCGTGGGATGATTGCAAAAAATGGTTATGATCCAGATGAGTTAATTCAAGAGTTCGGTGACATAACTGAAGCCGTTCTAGCTGATAAACCAGCTGATTTATCGATTACCTTCCATTTCTGCAAAGGAAACTTTCAATCTCATTGGCTTTACAATGGGTCCTACGATAAAATTGCGGAACGGCTATTATCCATCACGCAATTTAACGGCTTCTTCTTGGAATTTGACGATGAACGTTCTGGCAGCTTTGAACCGTTGAAGAATATCAAAGATCAACGAATCGTATTAGGTTTGATTACTACAAAGACACCAGAATTAGAGGACAAGGAAAACATAAAGGCGCGAATCAAAGAAGCAACCCAATATGTTCCATTAGAACAGCTATGCCTTAGTCCACAATGCGGCTTTTCTTCTACTCACGAAGGCAATAAAGTGACTGAGGAGGACCAATGGGCGAAATTGGCATTGGTTGTTGAAACAGCGCAGGAAGTTTGGGAAGATTAGAGTAGTTTAAAATTGGAAAAGGAATAAAAAGAACCGCGGTGTAAATTTCTACACTGCGGTTCTTTTTATTCCTTTTAGTGTTGTTTCAAATTGAAAGCAAAATGCGCATTGAAACGTGATAAAAGACAAATATTTTATGTGAAGATTCTAGACAACACAAATCATGAAAATAAGATTTTGTATGTAATTTTAGTTGTTTAGATTAGTTTTTTGAAATAAATAAACCACATTATTTTGTTCGTTAGTTATTAAAATATGATTGGTTTTATTTTATATAACATCTTTATGTTAAAATATTAAGGTTTGTAATGTAGGGGTGTTCGTTGAAGTGTGAGGAGACTGAATTAGATATACAAGTATTCATTCAGTAAATATTTTCTTAGTCTTCCGAAAAACTAGAAAGATTTTCAAAGTGTTTGAAAAAAATTAACTTATTTGTTAGCTATATAGAAACTTGGTCATGAAACAATTATATATTAACGATTATTATTAGGCAATACAATTCACTAAAATAATTATTGTTATTGAGAAAAGGTAATGTTCTTCTAGTAAACTGTTGCTTTTCCCCAATTATATTAGGCATGAATCACCAATAAAAACAAAAAATAGGCCGTCTATTACGCCGTCAAAAAAAGGAGGATATAAGAAATGCGCAAAGGAGAAAATATTTATCTACGGAAAGATGGGCGATGGGAAGGTAGGTATCCAAAGGGAAGGAAAGCTGATGGGAAAATCAGATATGGCTATGTTTATGGAAAAAGTTATACAGAAGTAAAACAAAGAATTTTTCCACTTCGAGTTCATTATAGTACGCTTCGCCAAACCTGTGGTAACTCAAGTGAGTCTTTCGAAGAGTGGACTACTCAATGGTTAGAAGAGATACAAGGAGAAGTGAAACCTTCAACTTTTTCAAGTTACTTCTACAAATTAACGAAATATGTGTTTCCTACAATTAAAGATATTCCATTAAATGAGTTATCAGGAGATCAAGGAAAAATGCTCCTAAAAGAGCTACAAAAAAAATTGACTAATTCGACAATTCAAGTCATTTTTCGAATCATCAATAAATGTCTAAATCACGCAAAAAAATATGGAAAGATTGTAGCAAATCCTTTTTCTGACATTCAATTACCGAAGGTCAAAAGGAAAAGAGTCAGTCCGTTAACCCGTTTTGAGCAATCGAGGCTTATGGAAATTGCTGAAAAAGAAAAGAAGGATCGAGGGGTGCCTGTATTATTAGCGTTACATTCAGGAATGAGAATCGGCGAAATTGCTGCGCTGAAATGGGAAGATATTGACTTTGAAGCGGGACTTATCTATATCAACCATACCTATCAGCGTATCGGAGCTTTGAGCATATACGATAAGACTCGATTAATTTTTGCAGAATCAAAAACCGATTCTTCTATAAGAGTGATTCCTATAGGGAGAACATTAAAAAAAATATTGTTGAAACATCGTAAGCAGTCAAAAGATACCTTTGTTTTTTCAACAAATGGTCATCCTTGTGAACCGCGATTACTTACCTATCATTTTCATCAGATTAGAAAGAAAGCGAATCTTCCCAACATTCATTTTCATCAATTGCGTCACACATTTGCTACTCGGTGTTTAGAAGCGAAAGGAGATGTTTCTTCTGTGAGTGCACTCTTAGGTCATGCCTCTACTCAAATGACACTGGACACTTATGTGAATGCATTGATGGAGCAGAGAGTTCGTGTAATCTCTAGAATGGAAAAAATGATAAGTTAAAATAATTAAAAAAAAATTAGAAAAGGTTCTTTAGGGAAGCTTTTTTTGCTTTCTTAAAGAAAGCGCTTACTATCTCTGCTCGAAATTTATAATGCCATTTTTATCACTAGATTACAATTTCAAAATTAAAATAAATCAAATAAAAGTAGTCCGCCGTCAATCATCGTCAAGTTACGCAGAAAAGAGTATTGTAGTTAGCCTTTCGAACAAGCTTCTAGTTTTTCGGAAGACGAAGAAACAAATTTTAGCGTTCTATACTGCGAACACGAAGTTTATAACGAAAAAAATTACGATTTGCCTTTTTTGAAAGGAGGTATGTTTATCGAAGGACAGACATACATTAGTTCCTAATACAAAGGAGAGATGGAAGACCTCAAGGGTGTATTGGAAAAAATGAATAATTGAAAAAACGGCGGCAACCTCTTTTCAATTATTTATTGTAGCTAATTTGGGCGTAGAAAACAAAAAATAGCAAAGGAGTTTATTATGAAAACGAAAAGAAAATGGATTAGTAAAACAGCGATGACTTTGGGTGTGTTGACTATGGCAGGATCAGTGGGAGCCGGGGTGATTAACGTTCCATATGCTGTGGCACAGAATATTAGTGATAATGCAGTTTCAGACAATACATCGAAACGGTCGATCACTGTTTGGAAGTATGAAATCAATAGTAGTGCTGAACTTGGCGAACGTGGGGATGGAATTAATTCTGACCCAAGTAAAGCCCCTGATTTAGGCGGCAAGAAATTAATGAAGGATGTCAATTTTGAAATCATTAAGGTAAAACCAATCGGAAATGCTTCTTTAACAAACCCATTGGAACAAGTTGAGGGAACAGCTTGGGAAGAAGATTCTTCATTCACTGCGATTCAAGGAAAAACGGATGCAGGTGGGAAATTAACGTTTGATGTTGGTACAGGGAAAGCTGCAGACGGCATTTATTTAGTCCGTGAAATTAAAGATGCTACAACAGGGGATTACACGTATACAGATGAAAATGGCGCTACGAAAAAGATTACAAAACCAATGGATCCATTCTTTGTTCATCTACCACAAACTAAACGAGATGACACAGGAAAATTGATTTATGACGTTCATGTGTATCCGAAGAATATCGTTACAGAAACAGAATTAGATAAAACAATTGAAGGTGGAAAAGGATATTCCATCAAGGCTGGAAACTCTTTCCAGTGGGAAGCCACAACAAAGCTGCCTGATGGCTTGTATGCAATTGCCCCACAGGACATGACGATAACAAACTACGTAGACCCAGACACTGGTGTGACATCTGACAAGAAATTTGCGGCGGGTGATGAGATTTATGCTTCTTACTTTAAAGTAAGCGATAGCATCAATGAGAATCTTTTGTTAGAGGACGCTGAAGTATATGCGATCGCCAAAGATGGAACAAAAACGAAATTGACCAATGGTACTGAATATACAGTTACATTGGGTGGGACAACCATTACGAATCCAGCTAAAGTGGAAGATTTGACTGAAGGTACGAAAAAAGATGTCGTTGTTAGTTTGACAAAAGCAGGAATGAAAAAATTAGGTGTTGATGAGGATACCCATCTTCAAGTTGTTTATAAAGTGAAGACGAATAAAGACTTTAATGGAACAATTTCCAACCAGTACACTATTGACTATTTGCTACCTGGTGGAACACCTACGACGGGTGAAAGTGACGAACCAGAATACTACAATGGCGGATTCGATATTGAAAAAACGGATGAAGGCTCAAATGCATTAGATGGAGCAGAATTCCATATTGCTACAAGTGAAGCAGATGCGAATGCGAAGAAGTACTTAGCTTCAGATGGTAAATCATACACATTAAATGCTGATGGTACAAGTACTCCTGGGTTACCAACTGGAGTGACTTATTTGACAGCAACTTCTGTAAACGGAAAAGCTGAGTTTAACGGATTAGCATTGAACTGGTTTACAGATGTAAATGGTGACGGTAAACAAGATCCTAAGAACCCAGAGGAAGCAACTTGGGAAAAAGAGAAGATCGAAAAAGTCTATTGGGTAGTGGAAACGAAATCACCATCTGGTTATGAATTGATCAAAGATCCACAAGAAGTAAAAGTGACTTTAGGAACAGCAGACGATGCGTTGGTTGAATTGACAGTTGTCAATAAGAAGAAAACCGATCTGCCATTTACCGGTGGGACTGGAACAATGTTACTTGTGATCATTGCGATCGGAGCAATCACTATCGGTACAGCAGCAATTGCAATTGATAAAAAACGTCGTCACGCTTAAAAAATGGGACAGAAAGGAGGACAGACCGTGCGCAAGAAAATCAAAGAAAAGGCAATAGTCGCAGTTCTTCTTCCAATCTTCTTTCTACTGGTAGCCACATTTTCCGTCTACCAGTGGAATCCATTGAAGGCAGATGACCATAACACTCATTTGGTTGATGTAAAAGTCAATGGAAAAAAAGTCGATGAAAATTATTCAGTCACTGAGCCGGCCATTCTTCTAGAAATGAGTTCTAAAAAAAGACAAGTATTGAGATTTTTGGAATCAGATAACTATGGAGTGAGCTTTATCAATGATAAGAATGAGTTTATTCCTGCTAAAAAGGTTTCGAAGGATAAACTCACTTATTATACTAATTTAATCGAATCTGCTCAAGAGAATATTGAAAGTACAGAGACAACTGAACAAATATCAACTTCAAATAGTAAGACTAGTTCATCACAAGAAGCTGAGAGAATCGAGAGTCATTTGTTTTATGTTGAGGAAAAAGGAAAGAATGTTTATTGTCTATTATTGGAAAAAGAACAAAAAATTCAATTAAGTATCTCTAATAAGACGAACAAAAAGCTTACAAATGTTGCACTAGAAGTACCCAAGACAAAAGAACAACAAATACTTTTTAGTTTTAATCAGAAAAAGGAGAATGTAGATTCTTCCAAAGTATTAGAAAAAATAGCGGACTCTTCTGAAAGCAAAGAAACTAGCAACAGTTTTGATAAAGATAAAACGACAATAGAAAAGAATTCATCTTCAAGCAATGTAAAACCGGCGACAGCCACTAGTAGTGAGGGAAAAGAAACATCTAAACAAGCAGAAAATAGAACGAAAAAAAAATCAAAGTCTATAAAGCAAACGAAAGAAGAAACAGAACGTGACTTAGTCATTGATCAGTTATTAAAAAAAGATTACGAAGAGAAAGATTCTTTTAAAGCAATTGAATTACCAATAAAAACAGCAAATGCAAAAGAAGAAAAAAATACTTCATCACCAATTTCGGTAACAGGAATAAAAATGAACATAAAAGATGGAACAGATGAATTTGATGAAGGAAATGATAATCCTGGATACGACTCAGGTTCCAGCAATTATAGAGTACGATCCTTTGATTCTATAAGTTATGCGGTAGCCTTTTCATTGGAAGCAAACGATCCAACTACTACCTATTCAAACATAAAATATCGGGTCGAAATGAATCTGCCTAATGCGTATTCTTTAGATTCATCTGGAAAACAACGGTTTAATGCCGAAGTTGTTGACAGTGAACATGGAAAATTGATTGATACTTCAGATAATACAAAGGAGTCCATAGGATTTAGTGAGTCAACTATTAAAGGTGTGGGAAATTACGCGATTATGGTTCCGATGATTGTAAATGTTTATGGAGCTCAACATAATACGATAATTAATCCTGCGATGAAAATCACAATTATCAGTGCTCAAAATGATAAAACCGGCAAAACCGAAGAAATGAATCTCACATATGATAAAGCAGATATGCCTGAATTGAATTTGGATAAGATTACAGTATCTGCCAAATCTTCTGTTAAACCTACTTTAATAAAAGGAAATAGAGTTTTAATTAGTGATTTTGCATCAAAAGCAACAGGAAATGATAGATGGGATGCGGTAGGTATTGGGATGACATTGGGGTTGAAATCTATTTCTGGAAGAGATCCCTCAGATTTTAGAGGGGCAACCTTCCCAAATGGAAAAATAGAAGTAGAAATAGGATCAGATACCGTTTATCAAGAAACGATAGGTGGAACCCCAATTTCTGTTCCAACTTCAGAAACTGCGAGTCTTACAACGCACACTAGACCGGTTTGGGCATTAGCTTCTACTGTTGCGACATCTGAAAAAACTGGATGGACCCAAAATTTACTTTTCGATAACACTTTCAATTTTACGGATGAATTTCCAAGAATTCCTGTTCCCAATGGTAAGACTGAAGAAATCCACGTAGTAGAGCCGAGCGTAGAAGAAAGGCAAAAAATCGGAGTTTACGATACTGGAAAAGTTGATGTAAAAAATGATGGACTTTCTATAAAAGTTGCTAATTCTGAATATGCGCCAATTTATAACCCATATACCTACAATTTAATATCCGGTACAAAGACAAATAATAATGAAAAGATATTCTCAAGTTCGATGATGGTTGTCCAGTGGACACGGCAGTATCTTCAAAATAAGACTAAAGGCGGAATTTTAAGTACAGATCTTAAAATTAAAAAAATTAGGTATGAAGATCAAGATTATTCAGATAATTCGGTTGTTACTATTTCTGATATAACGATACCGAGAGGAAGCTACACACAAGTAGCAACTTTTGTCAGAGATCCTGGAGGATTAGATTACTCGGGATTAAGTAGTACAAATTCCTGGGCAAATACTAATGGTGATGCAACAGTCGGCCAAGGAGAAGCTAAGATATTTGTTGGTGGTGCAAGTATTGTAAATCAAGCTATTGCTAAACAAGTTCAGACGATTATTCGTTGGAATGCCAATTCATTTGAATATGATATGGATAGAAGCCTTTATTCTCAAGGTTCAGCGTCTGGATTATTTATCAAAAATAAAACACGATATGGAGTTGGAAAAAGTTCAAGAAACCATCCCAACTTAACTATAAGTGAGAAAACGGCAGTGGAAGGTCAATATGATTGGTACACCTCACCAGAAGAAGCCATTGCTCATGGGAAAATATCTGCCGTAAAATTTGTGAATAATAAGCTTAATGAAACTTACTCAATCTGGCAAGGAGTACCAGTGAAAGTTATTGGTATAGCAGGTGACAAAGACAAATATGGAAATTCAACTGCTGCTCTATCTAATACTTATTGGTATGACTCTTTCCAAAATTTGGTAGGAAAACACCCAAACTCGGATACCTATAAAGGATTTACTCCATCTACTTTTGATTCTGAAGGAAATATGTTGAAACAGCAAAGTGATTTAAATGGGGATAGTATTTTCATCAAGTCGTTTAAGATACAAACTACAACAACTCCAGATAAACCAACATATAAAACAAATGAAAATGTGAAATGGAAAGTTGAGGGTAATTTATTAACTGAGGGAAAAGTTGATTACGGAGTCAAATTAACAACCACTTTACCAAAGGGACTTAAGTATAGCGTTGGTTCGTCAGTAGATAGTCGAGGAGACCCCCTACCAGAAGAACCAGATGTTGTTGAGAATGATAATGGAACGACGACTCTAATTTGGAATTTTAGCAATGTTAATCCAAGTAATGGGGACACAGTTGAGATTATTTTTGAAACATTGCCTTCTTTACGGGATTTAACTTTTAATAATCAGTCTTTAGCAAACGTTAGAGTAAAAACAGTAGGTGAAATGTGGGTTCAAAGCGATTCTAGTCAGAGGGACACATCCAGAGAGGTACAAAGAAGCTCAGCTGGCCAGGTTCAACTCTATCAGATCCAACAAATAGTTCTAACTAAAGAAGTAAATAAAAGTTTGATTGAGGTAGGAGAGAAGGACGATGCTGATTTAGCAGCATCAAGTGATATTACTTATAAAATTACGTTGGAAAATTACAGTTCTGACAAACTTTCTAAAGTGAATGTTTTGGATGTACTACCTTATAATGGCGATTCATTTGGTTCAAACTTTGACGGTTCATATACTGTCAAGAATATCAAAATTGTTGAAGGTAGTGGAACGATTAACTATACAACGGATGCAGCGTCTGAGAAAACGGATCCCAATGACGTTTACGGCTGGGGATTATATGTTCCAGGAAATTCGGAACCTGCAATAATTAAGAATGCTAAGGGATTCTTAGTTTCAACTGAAGAATTAAGTATTGGAGATAAGTTGGCTTTCGAAGTCACAATCTCAGTACAAGGACAAAAAACAGCAAATATCTATAGAAATCGAGCTACCTTTAACAGTCATCTTAAACTTCCGGTAAATAGTAATATTGTTCAAACTCAAGTATTGAGCCGAGATTTAACAGGATATGTCTGGTATGACGATAACTATAACGGGGTAATCGAGTCGAATGAGGATCCTGTTGGTGATATTTCAGTGAAACTTTATAGGACAAGCCTAGTAAATAGTAGTTATGAAAAACAGTTAGTTAAGGAGAGCCTGACTGGTCAAAAATTTGTTGATGGTTCAGGGAATTCATTGATCAAAACTAAAACGACTGGACAGGATAAGGGAAAATATCAATTTCCAGATCTTCCTGAAGGGGAGTATCTCGCTGAGTTTATGGTGGGTGATATAGTTGTTACGAAAAAAATTGCTATTGTGACCAAACAGTTAGTTGGCAGCGATCCAAAATTAAACTCTAAAGCCGATCCAGATACCTTCAAAACACCTGAATACAATCACCCAGTATTGAAGGATTTACCAACATTACTAACGGGAACGGATAAGGTTCATCATGTGACTGATGTCAACGCTGGGCTGACCCGTCTATCAAAGATCAAGCTCTTCAAGTATGAGGAAGGTACTGTAATTGATACGAACGGCGATGGAAAATTAAGCGATGCAGAGATTGAAGCAAGTAGCACTAATGCCTTAAAAGGTGCGGAATTTCAATTATATAAAGGGGACAGCGATAATCCTGATCCAGCAGATAAGATTGGTGATCCGGTTAAAACTGACAGCGATGGTTGGTTAGAATTCAGCAGTCTGCCACCAGGAGATTACACCATTATTGAAACCAAAGCGCCAGATGGATTTGAATTATTGAAGGATCCAATCAAAGTCACAGTCCCAACGTATAACCATATCGCCATCGTTCATGTCCCAGATAAGGGCCAAACGGAACTACCATTTACTGGTGGAACCAAAGCCATGAGATTCATTCTGATTGGAGCCGCAAGTCTATTGGTAATTGGCATGACTGGTGTCTTCCTGCATTTTCGACCAATCAAAGGAAGGGGAGGAAAATAAAATGAAAAAGCTACGTCGTTTGTTGTTCTGTTTGTTTATTTTCTTCCCGAGCTTTGGTGGGGTGTTGTCTGCTCATGCCGAAGCAGACAACACTGAAACTGCAGGAAATACTGGATACAGCATTTTTATCCAAAAATATAAGATTGTTGATTTTGCCAAGATTGCCGATACGATGCCCTTAGATGGGACAAAAGCTGATCAAGTCAAGGATGCGGATGGAAAGAATCTGGATCCTTTGGCAGGAATGTCTTATGAGATTACTCGTGTAACGCCGATTCAAGGCGGCGCAGGATTTGAACCTGTACAAGGAGATGGCGCATTCCATACCACCGTGACTACGGATGAAAAAGGTCTAGCGCATGCGGGAAATTTGGTTCAGGGGATGTACCAGATTGTTGAAAAGGAACACGCACAGTTAAAAGACGTGATGGAACCTGTTGTCGTCGAGCTGCCGTTTCCTCAACAGACGGGGGAACCCTTGAATGAAGTCTATATCTATCCGAAATCCAGTGTCTTAGGGGATACCCCTAAATTACCTGTGACCAAAGGACCGGACGGTACTCCGATCGAAGTAGATGAAAAAGGGGAAATCAAGAAGCTGCCGCAAACCAGTGGAAACATTGGCACGGCGCAAGTATTGATGTGGATACTCGCGATGATCATTGCCATGGGCGGTGTCGGAATGTTCAGTATCTATCGTAAGAAAGATGTTTTTTAAGAATTCATTTTGTGCATCATCAGTGAAGAAAGAATCTTGGATGCGTACCCTTTAGTGTCCTTGATTCTTTCTTTCAAATTGTCAAACCCTATTGGAAAGAAGGACTCGTCATGAAGAAACGAAACAAGCCAAAACGAAAACATTCCTTTTTAAAGATTTTCGCGATCCTGATGATCGTTGGCGGTGTTTTGACGCTTCTTTACCCCATTGTAGGGAATTATTTAGCCAATCGTGAGCGGAGTCAGGCGGTATCTGAGTACGACGACACGATGAAAAAGATGTCGCAAAAAGAAAAAGACGAACAGTGGGCCTTAGCTAAAGCCTATAACAAGTACATCTATAACAAGCAAGAAGGATTACCGAAGGGTGATCCAGTGGTTTATAACAAAATCATGAAACAAGGGGATGTCATGGGAACCGTCGATATTCCCGCGATTGATATCAAACAAATGCCTTTTTTTCACGGCACGTCATTCAAAACATTGGAGAAGGGCTTGGGGCATTTTGAACCTACCTCGATCCCAATCGGTGGGAAAAATACTCACTCAGTTATTACGGGACACAGTGGGGTCAAGAACCAGGTGCTCTTTACCGATATTCGAAATTTAAAAGAAGGCGATTTGTTTTTTATCAATATTTTAGGCAAACGCTTGGCGTATGAGATCGATTCCTTTGAAGAGATTTTGCCAAGTGATGTCGATAAGGTCAAGATTCATAAAGGCAAGGACAAAGCCACCTTATTGACCTGTACGCCACCGGGGATCAATACGTTCCGACTGTTAGTCACCGGGCATCGGGTAGATTACAAAACGGCTGTTCAACGGAAAGTCAAGAAACGCAATACGTGGAGCTATCAAAATATCGTCTTGGCCACCTTGGGACTGAATGTCGCGATCTTCGCCTTACTCATGGGCTTGTATCGTCGCTTCATCAAACGATTCCGATCGGAGGATCCGATCATTGCGGCTAAGGCACGAAAGAATTTGAAACGATTATTCCTAGTTACGAAAACGCTCTTCATCCTTTTGTTTGTGACAATGACGGCGGTACTTGTCACCGCCATCTACGGGTATCTCCACATGGAAGAAGAACCGGCGTCTGCCGCAGTCAATATCGGGCCTCGGGAAGAACTGAGTGCTTACAATATCGATAAAATCAACGAAGCGAACTATGGCGAGAAACAAATCGCCAGTGTGAAAATTTCAGATTACGCGAAAGCAAAATCGGTCGTCCAGAACACAACGAATAACTGGGGGATTGGAAAAATTGTCATTCCAGATGTGTCGATCGATCTTCCGATTCTAGCAGGGATGGCGAATGAAAATCTGTTAACCGGAGCGGCGACCTACCGCTCCGACCAACAGTTAGGCCGCGGAAATTATGTCGCACTGGCGCATAATATATTCGACAAAGACGTGTTGTTGCATCGTATCCAGGATTTAAAGAAGGGACAGCTGATTTATGCGACGGACTTTAAGCAAGTGTATGTCTATGAGGTGTCTTTGAACAAGATCATCGAAGAGACCGAGGTGTCCTATGTGGAAAAGGAGCCGAAGAATGGGATCGCGAAGCTGACCCTCTTACGATGTGAAGGGGATATCGGAACGATCTATCGGCGTCTTGTTCAAGGAGACCTCAAGAGTGTACAACCTTTACATGGTGCTGAGGAGGATCTTTTCCAACAAATGAAGCTTAAGCGAAATGAAGGAGAGATCGATGGCACTCTGATAAAAAAGGATCCGGTGTCTAAACCTGAGCGGGTAAGCATGACGTTGGCTGCGAAGATCATTTCTGACCCGATGCAGACGGTAGTGCCCTTATTTTTACTCTTCTTATTACCGATTTTATTCTTTAGTTTGATTTAGAAAGGAACCCATGTATGAAAAAGATAGTATTAGGCACTTGTGGGCTGCTCGTCTTTATTGGTGGCTTAGTTAGCATACGCAGCGGATCATTAAAGGCGGGAGAGCTGACCAACGATTCCTCTTTAATAGTAGAAACAGGAACCGTAGAAAGTGCGGTCACTGTTCCAGAGAGCAGTGAAGCACCTGTAACTGAAGCAATCGTGCCAGAAGTCGTTGAGGAAGTTCCCGTTGCAGAACCCGAAGTTCCTGTAGCGGAGTCGTCAGAAATGCCAGAATCGTCTGTTCCATCAGAACCAGCACCTCCGGCAACGTCGGAATCGGTGCCGACTGAGAGTAGTACAACAGTACCTTCGACCGGGACGAGCTCGACAGCGCCCTCTTCTAGTAGTACATCAAGTTCGACGAAGCCTTCAACGAGTTCGTCTACTTCAAGTACCACAAAACCGAGCAGTACAACACCAAGTAGTACGAAGCCCAGCCAAACGAAGCCGAGTGCGTCAACACCAAGCAGTTCGGTACCAGTGCAGTCCTCGACTAGTCAAAGACAAGAGGAACCAAAGCAACCAGTCATACCAGCGCCAACACCTGTTGTGCCAAGTACACCTGCCGCGGCAGCTCCGGTGACACCAAATACGACAAGTGTTCAAGCCAATTCATTTGTCGCACCGACTGCACCAGAGGCCTTTTCGCAGACGAGTGCCTTGAAGCTGCCAAGTGAGCTGAAAACGACGGAAGTCGCTCAATCAGATTTGAAGGGCTTCGAGCTACCGTTACTTCGCAGCTTTGAAAATAAAAACCATGCGGCAGTGATTTATGAAGGCATTAAAAAGCTTGGAGTAGAACAGGAAGAGGATTACAACGCTGAGCAACTAGCGACGGATGTATACCATGATTTATTTGAAAAAGAGAGTACTGGGACACCAAAAGAACTGCCGGAAGAAATCAGTGTGGGTAGTTTGTTGTACCAGAAGAAAAAAGATAAAACGACGTTGCTGGGAATCTACATCGGGGATGACTATTATTTAACGGTTGATGATGTAGAAATTGAGGAAGATGCTGAAAAGACATCCGATACAAATGGGAGTAAATCAGACGAAACTTCGAATAAAAAATCAGAAGAAACACAGCGTCAAGTAGTAGTGGAATCTATTGATTTAGATGAAGACCTATTAATTAAGGAATTGCCCGAAGCATCATTGACTGAATATGGTGAACAGGTCCTTGCGGAATATCCAGCGTCCATGAACTTCACTGAAAACGATAGTGCGAAAAACTTCATTGAAACGGTTGGCGAAGATGCTCGCAAGTTGGGACAAGACTACGATGTTTTTGCCTCTGTGATGATCGCTCAAGCGTTATTGGAAAGCGGCTCCGGAACAAGTAGTTTGTCGTTAGCGCCTAACTACAATCTGTTCGGAATTAAAGGAACCTATCAAGGTCAGTCCGTTTCAATGGCAACACAGGAAGATCGCGGTAATGGGGATCTATATTCCATCAATTCAGCGTTTCGTAAATATCCAAATTACGCGGCATCCTTAGGGGATTATGTGGAACTACTGCGTGGGGGGATTTCTGGAAATGCTGGGTATTATCAACAAGCATGGCGTTCTGAAGCGAAAAATTATTTGCGCACAACGAACGTATTGACCGGGACTTATGCGACTGACACGAGCTATGGACAAAAATTAAACTCGATTATTGCCTTATATCATCTAACACAATACGATCAACCGAAAACAGAAGGAACAACATCAGGAGTTTTTATTAAAGGAAAGGAAGAAATTCCAGAAGAATATCGTTCTATGATGAAATATCCTGATTACAACGGAGTGGATTACAACAGTTCAGGCTCCTACCCAGTTGGTCAATGTACATGGTATGCCTTCAACCGTGTGAATCAATTAGGAAAAACCGTCGATGATTACATGGGCAACGGTGGCCAGTGGGCAACCAAAGGTAAAGCTTTAGGTTATGAGGTCAGCCAGAAACCGAAGGCTGGATGGTTGATTTCCTTCAAGCCAGGGGTCGCTGGATCAGATCCGCGATATGGACATGTGGCTTTTGTGGAAGTCGTTCGACCTGAGGGCATCTTGATTTCAGAAGGTAATGTCTATGGCGGTACAGTAATTTCCTATCGAGTGATCGATACTGCCTTGGCGACATCTGATCAAGTTTCATATATCAAAGCAAAATAAGACAAGTTCAGTTTAGCAGCTTTACTTCTTGCTTCAGTAAGTTAACAAACGTTAGTCGTAGCTAATTATTAATGTACGGAAAGATAAGCGACTTAAGAGTAAGACAGATTTTTCCATAGAAAATTTATTTATTAACACAAAAAAAGGAGCACCGTAACTTATGGCAACTGTTCGCTCACGTCAAATAAAAAAAGAAGACCATCCGCCGCAACGATCGATCGCAAAGAGTCTAGTTCTCACTATTCTCACTCTTTTATTGCTGGTTGTCCTGTTCATTTCAGGACAACTCGTGCGCAGAGAGTATAGTTTTCACCCAATTTCAGGAACTTCTATGAGTCCGACGTTGACGGAAAAGGACATGGTTTTAGTGAAGAGACGAAATCCGATTCACCGATACGATGTAATTGCTTTTTCTGTCAAAGGAGAGGATGGAAAATTTGTGAAGCGCGTAATTGGGATGCCAGGAGACACCATGTTCATCCGCAACGATCGAATGGTCTTGAGTATAGGTGAGCAGGGGGATTTTGAAACGACGTATACCTTTCAATTATCTCCAGCAGTTGCTGAAAAATTTCAAGACTTAACGAAGATTCCTAAAGGGTTATACTTCACGACCGGCGACCATATTGATGTATCAAAAGACAGTCGAACATTCGGCTTTGTCGATAAAAAAGAAATCGAGGGGACTGTTCAGTTCCATCTTCCATCAGTGATCAGAAAGTAGGCGAATAGTGAATGAATAAGAAAAACCTGCTAGAGGTGAAGGAATGACGATCATACTAGGAATAATCAGTGCTGGGTTCGTTATTTTAGCTATTATTTTTGTTCTTATCCGACTACTCTTTGATTTACGATTCGCCGCAATTCAAAAGGAACCGGATCAATCACCCTTGTTTCGCCGAAAGGTTAACTACCTGAGAAAGCTTGAACAAGCGAGACACATTCGTTACTTACTACTCATCTGTTTGATGACTGGGCTTGGATTGATGCTCTTTATTGGCTCGTTTTTATTCTTAGCGGAGGATCATCAAAAATTAAAAAGTAAAAATGCTCAATTAGAGGACCGTATCAAAGGGATGGAATATCAACAGGAACAGCTTATATTAAGCATTCCATTGAAAAACTATCCGGATGAAGGAATCGGACTCAAAGCGCATGAATGGAATAAATTAACTACGGAAACTAAAGATTCTAAGCTTCAGAGTCAAATGGAAGCAACGATTTCCCAACAAACGATGCCTTATTTTGGTTCTATTGAGACGAGCGTTTCGTTGTCAGAACCGAAAACGATGTCTCTTCAATTGAAAGGCAGAGCAGATGATGAGGCAAGTAAAGAAACGATCCAAAAAAATATTGATCGTTTTGCGAAGGAAGCGGAAGGCATTTCCGAGCTGACCAATATTCATGTTCGGATGATTACGTCCGTTGGTAAGGAGAAAAAGGTTGTCTACTGTGTGAATTATTCTCGCGAGAACAGCGAGGGTGTTTTCAATAAAAAAAATGTATCTGAGCAGAATCTAAAGAATGACGGTGGGAAAGGCTAATGGCAGAGAATAAGAAAAAACGAAAATGGCTGTCAACGAATGCGTTGAAGGAGTTTATTAACGATATTACCGAAGAAGAGTTGAGTGCAGAAGAGCTGTACAGCGAAACTAAAAATAACTCCGAGACTTCTAGAATGATGGATGAGGAAGAAAACTTTATTCAGGAACAAGAAGGCCTTATCAATCTGAAAATGGATGAGGAATCTGAAAGCAAAATTGTTGTTCCACCAGCAGGGCTAGAAATTCAGGGAAATCCAGAAGAACTGGCCATGTATAAAAAGGAGACCGAATCTCGTATTCAGGAGCTAGAAATAGAGAATGATGAATTGAAAGGGAAATTAGAATTCGAACGCATTCGACTAGAAGATGAGTTAAAAGAACGAGATAGGGATTGGAAAAGAAAGTTTGCCGAAATAGATGAAGAGAAGAAAGAAACAAAATTAACAGTCCAGCAGCTTCAGCAGCAGTTAAATGAAAAACAAAGAGAGTTAATTGATACAGACGAACGTGCTCAAAAAGAAAACGCGGAAAGAGAAGCAGCATCAGTAAAACTGAAAGAAGTAACTAAACAGCTTGAGGAATACCAAAAGAATTACCTAGACGCGCAAGAAGAGAATAAGAAAAAAGAAGAAAAATTAGCTCAGATTAAAGCAGATCATAAAGAAGAAATCAATCAATTTAATCAGTTGAAAAAGCAATACAACGAGTTGGAACAAGATTATCAGCAATTACATACCATTAATCAAAAGAATGAAACAAAGGTAAATGAGCTTCAAGAAGAAAATGATACATTGCTAGAGTTGCTTGATGAGAAAGAACAAGAAACCGAAGCCGAACTGACAAGTCTCAGGGAAGAGAATGCCAAATACCGACAGACGATTCAGCAGTTAAAGGAACAAGTTGCTCAAAAGCTTAAAAATGCATTGGAGGAATCACACATGGATGTTGGGGAACAAGGACAATTACCAGAAGAACAAATTCAAGAAGAAACCATTGAAGATATCGATCAGCTCGCAGCTGAAAAAGAAGCACTCAACAGTGCCTTGTTTGACGCCCATGAAGAGATTGCGAAGCTGGAAGAGAAGACGAGTAATTTGGATCAGTTAGAGGCTGAAAAAGAACGGCTGGCAAGTCGTTTAGCAGATGCTCAAATCGAACTAAGTAAGTTAAAAGAACAAAAAGCCAATGAAGAAAGTCTTGAATTGATTCAAGCTAAGAAACAAGTCGATGAGCTGATGGAAAAAAATGAACAGCTTAAAAAGGAAGTCATTCAGTCACAGCAGGAAATCGGTGAGGTCCTGATTTCAGCGAAAAAACAAGCGAATAGAACGATTGAAGAAGCACAGACGGAAGCGAAACATCTTATCAGTTCGGCAGAATTGGAATTAGAAAATATCAGTAACCGAGCGAGAAAAATCTTGATCGAAGTCTCCGAATCAAGAAAAAATGTCCTTTCTATCTATGATGATTTGGAATTCAAGGTAGAGGCACTTTCCAACGGAACACTGTTGAAGGAGATAAAGAAAAATAAACAAGATCAGAATCGCTCCGAATATTTTGATACAACACGAAACTAAACAAAAGCAATAGTTGACTAAGTCGAAGAAAAGGAGATAAGCATATTTTGATCATAAACTGGATTAGTGTAGGGTTGGTCATTTTAGTATTCATTGTTTGGTTTCGCCGAATGGTTATAAAAGTACAATTACAGCGACTAAATCCACCAACGGATACATCACCATCATTTCAGCGAAAGCTGGAGTTTGTCAAGCAGACTGAACAAGAAAAGCATGTATCCGCTTTGCTCTATCTAACAATTTTTTTGGCAATGGGTCTCCTACTGACCACTTATGGATTGTTTAAGATGGAAGAACAGGTATATATAATGTCGGAACGAAGCAATCAGCTAAAGGATGAGCTTTATACATTGAAAAAGGAACAAAGGCAAATTGTTACGAAATTACCGATAAAAGAATATCCCAAAAAAGGAATTGGATTGAAGAAATATCCATGGGATGAATTATTTTCAAAAGAAAATCGTGAGAAGCAATACGAGATAGAGAGTGATTTGTCGACGAAGGTGAGTTCTTACTTCGGGCTTTCTACCACATTGATCGTATTGGATATCCCAACTCAGACACTGAATATCGCTTTAGCGGGTGACTCTGGCAGTGAAGAAAATCGTCAGCAAATAAAGGATAACATCAAGGCATTTGCTAAAGAAGCAAAAGATGTATCGAAGTTAACCCAGATTACGTTCCAGATGAACTTGATGAATGACAAAAATAAGAAAAAAACGTATAGTTGTACATTTTCTCGTGAGAAAGCGGACGAAGATTTTTCATTGATCCAAGAAGATGAGTAAAGAAAGAGGAGAGGGAGTTACTATGAACGCACAACAAAAGAAAAATGGTTGGTTTTTCAATAAGAATATTATTGATGAGATTAATTCTGTTCCAGAAGAAGACATTCTATTTGAGGAAGAGCCGAACACTCTACCGGAAAAATATTCAAAAAAGCAACTTGATGAAATTGCCGAGTTGAAACGTTTGAACAGTGAGAAAGATGATCTTCTGAATAAGCTGACAAAAGAAAGTACATTAGAGAATCAGCGTTTGATGAAAGAAAACGAGAAATATAAGCAGGCATTAATTAGAACTGGCGAAGAAAAAGCCGAAAATCGTCGTCAGGTTCAAGACTTAGAGGCTGAAGTTCGACGAAATAGACAAGAAATTCAGAGTTTGCAAGACAATAAAGAGTCACGATATTTGAAGGAACAACTAGAAGAAGCAGAAAAAAAAGTTTCATCCTTACAGACATCATTGAAAAGTTATCAGACCTTAGAAAATGAGCTGCAAGAGGCCAAACAGCAAATTCACAAATTCACTAGAGACCAAAAAGATGCCGATCTTCAATATCACGAAGCTATCCAGAAAATCGAACGAGAAATGGAGAGTGTAGTGAATGAACTTCAGGAAAAAGAAGAACAGGTCGCTCAACTGGATCAATTAATCGTGCATAAGGACCAACTAATTTTAGAAAAAGAAGAGCTCGTTCAGCAATTGATCGAAGAGCAGAAACGTAAAGACTCTGTAATTGAGAGTGAACTTATTTCGCAATTGCAGCACCAAATCGCAAAATTAGAAAATGAAAATGAAGCGTTGAAGCAAGAAGCTACGCATTCCCAACATGAAATTGGGGAAGTTTTGATTTCCGCTCGGCGTCAAGCTAACCGGATGGTAGAAAAAGCTAAATTAGATGCTCAACGAATTGTCAAAGATTCTGAAGTAGAACTTCAAACAATTTATGATCGAGCCAAAGAAATTTCATGTGAAGTAGATGAGTCTCGCCAAACAATTATGAGTATCTATGAAGAGTTGAAGAGTCGTGTGGATCAATTGGCACAAAGTAATCTCCCAGATATAGAAGAATTTAAGGGGCGTTACGAATACCCAAAAGTCTCTGTGATCTCACGAAAAGAGTATAAATAAGCTATTGAAAGAGCAAAATAATAATTATTTAGGTAGGGGAGATTACTATGAATCAAGTCTTGATTCTGACTAGAAATGTTTTAGCTGAACAAGAAATTCAACGAAAGCTGCAGGCATTGAATTATGAGGTTTATTGTTCTTCAAAAATTTTTGAAACATGTAGCCAACAACTGGATGCAAGAGAGTTCTTTAATCTTTTCCAATATGTCATTTTAAGTGAAACAATTTGTGAGGGAGAAGTAATAGAACTCATACCGATCTTAAAGAATTACCCTGTCCTTATTATTCGAAAAGTAGAATCAAATGTGACAGAAGCAGATCAACAATATTTAGAATTTGAACAACTCAATGCGATTATTTCTTCAGGAGACTCTGTTGATGAATTACGCGAATGCTTGTATAACCTGAAGAAAAACAGAAATCTAACGGAAGGTACCCAACAGAATAGCAATGTTGTTCAACTGTCAGGCAAAGTTTCACTAATTGGATCAAATTATCTTCAAGATACAGGCAGATACACTGAATCCAATCGCCGTATTATTGAGACGCTGCATCGATTATCCCAAACTGAATCAAAAATTTTATCGATTTTAATCGAAGCAGGAAATCAAATTGTTACTCGAGAAGAAATTTGTCACAAAATCTGGAAAGAAGATGTGACTAAATCACATTTGGCTTCTCTTTCCAGCACGGTAACACGAATTAAAATGAAATTTGAGCAAGCGAATTTAGAGAAAATCGCTATCCATACATTGTGGGGTAAAGGATATAGAATTAATCAGAATTTACTTAAGCATATTCAAACGGATGAACTTTACAAAAGCATTGTTTCAAATGGATAGGTTTTAAGAAAGTGTACAAATGATGATCTTATCCTCTTTTGAGGTTAGATAAATAATTATAGAATAAAGGGAGAGAAAAATGAAAAGAAGAAAATATTTGGCAACATTCACTATAGCATCGGTGTTACTACCCGCATTTCTTGCTACTCAAACGGGGACCGCTGCTGAAAATGAGACAAATTTACACGAACAAACTCAAGCAACCGAGGCACCTGTTGCACCTGCAGCGCCAGTAGTGGAAGCACCAGTTTCACCGCCAGAGGTATCAACACCAGTTGCTCCTGATCCAGTAGCAACACCAGCGCCAGAGGTGTCAACGCCGAGCAATACTGCACCAACAGCAGAAACACCTCAAGCTAGTACACAAGTACCAGCGCAACCAGCGCCTGCGGCACCTCAGCAAGAAAATGCGGTACAAGAAAAGCCAGCAGAAGTAAAACCATTAGATGTGAATCCATTTCCGCCCAATGTACCGTCAGATTCAAAGCCAGCAATCAATATCATTCCAGTTCAGTCAATACCTAAAGGAACTGCATTTGATCCGATGGCTGGAGTGAGTGCAACAGATCAAACAGATGGAGACATTACCTCAAAAGTAACGTATACAGGTACAGTTGATGTAAATGTTGTCGGCTCTTACTTACTTACTTATTCAGTCACGAATTCAAAAGGACAAACCGCAACTCAGTCTGCAAATATTAGAGTAGTCGATACAAATGTTGGTATGTACAGTATTGAACTAGCTGACTTTAGTTTACCTAAAGGGGCTGATTATGTTCAAGCTATTCGGGATCGTATTGTGGTGAAGGATGCTGATGGCACCGTTCTTCCTATCGGGCCATTAAATATTTTAGTTTCGGGCCATCATTCAACAGATAAAGTAGGCACAATTGCTGTTGAAGTTGCCGTTCTTTCAAGTTATAACACAGTAACCAAAAAAATTGTCAATATCACAATTGTTGATAATAGCGCAGTAAGAATTGATGCGAAGGATGTCACGTTAAATGTAGGCGATACTTTCGATCCTTATAGCTATGCTAAAGGCTATGAGACAGATGTCAATGGTACAGAGACAGAATTAGGTCAAGCCGCGGATGCTTCAAGTGTCGGAATCTTTGTTTTGTCAGACAATACTGATACCTCAAAAGCAGGTACCTATCAAGTGACTTATCAAGCAAAAAGTGCTGCGGGTACGGTAGTTACAAAAACAATCAATGTAAATGTTGTAAGTGATATTAGCGATCGTTTACCTAACATTATTGTTGAAGATAAAGTAATGTATGTCGGAGACAAATTAACCAAAGAAATGATTTTGGCTTGGGCAACAACTGAAAATCCAGATGATTTTATTACAGGATTTAAAGTTGTTAATGGGAAAATTAAAGTTAAGTTCGTGGGAAGTACTTTAGTAGAGCCTGGAGTACACGAAATCATGTTTTCTGCTATAACAAATGAAGGAAAAACAGCAGAAAAATCAATGACATTGACAGTCAAAGAGAGAGAAATTCCAGCTGAAGATGACGGATCTGAAGCTAACAAGAATGAGCCGACGCAAACTATTGACTCAGCTGGAGATGTGAATAGTGAAAAGACAAGTCCTAAGGTAACAAGTAAGCTTACGACAGTGAAAACGGAACAAAAAGGTTCAGTAAAGACAGCTTCAACATTACCAAAAACGGGTGAGTCTTCAAGTAATGTGTTCCTGACATTGATTGGTTTGATTATGAGTGCAGGTGTTGGTGCATTTCTGTTTAAGAAAAAAATCACTGAAAAAAATATTAAGAATTAAAAAGTAGAGAAAGCTCTACTGATATTTGCGAATTTCATATTGAGAAAAGAGGGGGATACTTCCCCCTTTTTTATTAGGAAGGTTTAATTGGTTATGAAAACAACTACTGAATTAAAACTAGAAGCAAAAGATAATCTGAGAGGGAGATGGGGTCAGGCAATTCTTTTAAATCTTATTCCTACATTATTAATTGTAGGTGTGCTGATCTTTTCTACATTATCTGGATTAGTCTGGTATTCTACTCACGGAACAACCGCTAGTTTGTCCTCTTTTGCTATAGACTATCAACTAGCTAATGCAGATAGAGGAATGGGTCTTGTATCCACAATTATCAGCGCATTATTTATGAGCGGAATTTCTTGGACATATTTGGATTTATTGCGAAAGGAACGGACAGCAATTGCACCATTTAAAGATGTATTTCGGGGATTTCAGGGAACTTACATTGGTGGTGTAATTCTACTGTCACTACTTTATACCATTTTCAGTTCTTTATGGATGATTCTATTTTTGATTCCAGGAATTATAAAAATTTACGCATACTCTCAATGCTATTTTATCTATTACGATCAGGTTCGACAAACGGGTGAAAAACCGAAAGTTTTAGATACAATCACGGCAAGTCGACGCTTAATGAATGGTCATAAAAAACGTTTGTTTTGGTTGGATATTACTTTTATTGGCTGGTATCTCATCGTCGCCTTAACATTAGGTATTGCTGGCTTATGGATAGCTCCTTATGTTTCTGCAACTAGAGCTGCTTTTTATAAAGATTTGCAAGAGAAAACCCAAAAATAAAATTGATTTTGAGTAATAGTATTTCAAAAATACTATTTTTATGGAGTGGACAAAGTGGGGTTAGTATAAATAAATTTTAGAAAAAGATATGGGTGAGTCCAATCTTTTTTTAATTAGAAATAGGAATGTCAAACATGATTAATGAAAGAAGGGATAAAATGAAAAAAAAGGTAATACTCTCTCTTGCAGCAATCGCCTTATTAGGAATTAGCGGGTGTGGTAAACAAGAGGTTGATAGCTCAAAAACTAGTAAATCAAAGGTTTCTGTTAGTAGCTCAAAGGTAAAAGAAAGTACTACTGAAGCTAGTAGTAGCAAACAAGAAGCTCTCAAAAAAACTGAAAAAAACGACATGAGCGAAGCACAAGAATTACTGAAAGAGAACACCGAAGCAGAAAAGCTGACAACACTTTTTGGAAAAGATGAGCCTATTGTCAATGGCAATGATCAAGCCAGTTTTACTATAAATGGCTATAAATATATTAAGATCGAAAATTTTTCGCGTAATTTTCGTACTCCTTTTGGTGATCAAGTCAAAGAAGGTGGCGTATTGTTAGTCTCAGCGACTTACAAAAATAATAGTGATAAAAGCGTTTATGCTAGCCCAAGCTTTTCAATGAGTGTAGTTGGCTATGATTCTTTAGTTGGTCGCAATGCAGATCTTTTAGGAGAAGACTTAGTTAGCGAGTTAGTCAAGAAGAAAAATGAAATTAAACCGAATGAAGAAATTTCAGGATACGTAGGTTTAGCAATCAAGCCAGCTGCCATGGAAAAAATTTTAGAAACTGGAACAGCTACATTCAATCTTTCAGGGCTTTATAGCAAAGCAAATAGTTTTAATAAGGAAGATGCCATTGTTGAACCTAAAAAAGAAGTCATTGCTCTATCTGACGAAGGAAGCAGCAGCAAGTCTGCCAGTTCTGAGTTTTATGAAGATAAGGCTACGAAGGACAATATGGGTACAAAAACGATGATACAAGAAAAAGAATTAGGTAAAACAGAAAAGTTTGAAGAGGTAGATGTTACTGTAGAAGGCTATCAAGTTTCTTCATTTGAACCAAACGAAGACCAAGCAGCAAGATTTAGTAAATTTGATTCTGGAGTTGTCCTTCTGACAGTTAAACTCAATGTAAAAAATGAAGGAGAGGAATCGCTGGATGTCGACAGCACCTATGCCACTTTGACAATTGGTAATAAAGTCAAGATGATGAGTGAAAATATGTTGGAAGTGGATACTGGAGCAAAAAATATTGGAAAAGGAAGCAATGCTACTAAGTATTTAGTTTTCTTACTAGACAAAGAATCTTACGAAAAGCTTTACAAGAATCAAAACTATCTACTAAATGTCAACCTTTACAATGCAAAATCTGAGCGTATAACAACTAGTGACGATCTATCAATTGAGCTTTCAAATCCATAATGTAATTGTGTTCAGAGATAGAATAGTAGATTAACTAATTGTCCTCTTGTAGATTTTTTACAAGAGGATTCTTTCTTGTAACTGATTACACAAGCATCAAGTTCGAAAAAACGATTTCCATCTCCTATAGTAGTTTATGGACTATAAATGTTGGAGGAGAATCAATATGGATTATCGTGTATTACTATATTATAACTATACAAAGATCGAAGACCCGGAGGTTTTTGCTAAAGAGCACTTTGAGTTTTGTCGTAGTCTGGGGATCAAGGGACGTATCTTAGTTGCACCAGAAGGAATCAACGGCACACTTTCAGGGACAAAAGAAGCGACAGATCGTTATATGGAGGTCATGTTGAGCGATGAGCGTTTTAAGGACACTTATTTTAAAATGGATGAAAGCGAAGGTCATGCCTTTAAGAAATTATTTGTTCGTCCACGAACAGAATTAGTGGCGTTGCATTTAGAAGAAGATGTAAATCCTCGTCAATTGACTGGTAAATACTTGGAACCGCAAGCGTTTCGCGAAGCTTTATTAGACGAAGAGACTGTCGTCATTGATGCTCGGAACGACTATGAATACGATTTGGGTCATTTCCGTGGTGCGATTCGCCCAGAGATCCATAACTTCCGTGAATTGCCTGCATGGATTCGTGAGAATAAAGAGGAATTTATGGATAAAAAAATTGTGACCTATTGTACCGGCGGAATTCGCTGCGAAAAATTTTCTGGCTGGCTGTTGCGCGAAGGCTTCGAGGACGTAGCTCAGCTTCATGGAGGAATCACGGCGTATGGAAAAGATGAAGCCACACGTGGTGAGCTATGGGATGGCAAAATGTACGTCTTTGATGAGCGTATCAGTGTGGAGATCAATCAGGTGGATAAAAAGGTCATCGGTAAAGAATGGTTCGACGGTACACCTTGCGAACGCTATATCAATTGCAGCAATCCGGAATGCAATCGTCAAATGTTGGTCTCAGAAGAAAATGAAGCAAAATATTTAGGTGCATGCTCAATAGCCTGCGCTAAAAATCCAAATAACCGCTACGTAAAAAAACACCAAATGACAACAGAAGAACGAGAGGAACAGCTCGCTTTGATTGAAAACTAGTGAAACTTTTCAAAAAATTCTCACTCTATCTGTCTTGACACATCGAAGGGTTTGATCTACACTAAAGTACGAATTAAGTGTCTTGACATATGTAGGAGGAGAAAATGAAAAATAATTCTGTTAGAAATTTAACGATTTCCGCATTATTGATTGGATTGGGAATTTTGATTCCGATGGTCATGCCGAAAATCGTCATTGGACCAGCATCGTTTACTTTAGCAAGCCATGTGCCTGTGTTTATCGCGATGTTCTTTTCACCACTAGTAGCACTTGCGGTCGTTCTCGGAACGACGTTTGGTTTCTTTATTTCAACCACACCGATCATTGCATTACGAGCCTTTTCTCATTTGATTTTTGCTTGGATCGGAGCAAGTTATCTGCAAAAACATCCAGAACTTGTTTTGAAGGATGGAAAATTCACTTTAGCAAATGGACGCTTCCAGGTATTCAATTTAGTGATTGGCGTTATTCATGCAGCTGCTGAGATGATTGTTGTATCAGCTTTTTACTTCATGGGAAACATGCCAGATACCTTCTATTCACAAGGCTATTTGTACACAGTCTTTATCTTGATGGGGATCGGCGGATTGATTCACAGCTTAGTGGATTTCAATATTGCGTACTTTGTTGCAGGAGCATTGTACAAACAATTTAACTTACCTATCTTTGAGAAAGCTGTTAAACAGGAAAAAGAATTGCATAAGGTAACAGTGTAAACCGTGATAATAAATCACGGTTTTTCTTTATTTAAAAATGAAAAAAGCGAAATAGTTAGGAATGTTCATAATTTTATTTAATATCATCTAAAAAAAGACCTTTTATTTGCTTAAATTTAAGTTATATTTTATTCATAGTTATTCTTGTATAGAAAATGAGGGCGAGTGGATGGTTCGAGTATTAGTTTTAACTAAAAATATTTTGGCGGAAGAAATTATAACCAATAAATTGCAGCATTTAAATTATGAAGTTTTTTGTTCTACGAGTATTTTAGATGAAATTCAAATGGATGGACGTATTCCTGAACTAGTAAATCATTTCCCAATTATTATTATTGGTGAAACAATTTCAAGTTACGAAATGGAATTGATGCTGCCGAAATTAAAGCAGCGCAGTCAGAGTATTTTGCGTGAGGTCGACCACTACCTTAGTGAAGAGGAACGAGCAGCGTTAATTGAACAAGGCTTAACTGGAGTGGTTCAAAATAGTGATTCAGTTGAAGTGTTGCGGGAGCAGTTAGCAGAAGTGGCAACCCAGTACCACGGCAGATCGTTCGAACCTGTCGCAACAGAAGAATGTGTTACCGTGGAAGAAGATAAAGGTCTTTCAGCGATGACTTTGATTAATCTATCTTCGCTTGAGCTTCAGGTATTGGAGAAGTTGCGCAGCCATCCAGGCGAGATCGTTTCGCGTGATGAGTTGTGTATGACTCTGTGGGGGAATGTTTCCCAATCAAGATTGGCTCAGCTATCTTCTTTAGTAAAAAATATCAAGCTGAAATTGGAAATTCTTGAGGTTGATCAAGAAATCATTCAAACCATTTGGGGCAAGGGGTATCGTGTTCGTAAAGATGTCGCTGTCCAAAACAAGTAAACACTGTGCCGATAAAAGTAGCGATACTTTTTATCGGCGTTTTTTTTTGCAAAATTCGAAACGATGCGTTCTTTTTGCAAGCTATGCTAAAATATAAGCGAAGTACTGTATGGATATGAGTTTTACTCAAACTATCTTATAAAAGAGTAGTTTTTCGATCCAATGAAGGAGCAAGAAAAGTGAAAAAAAGTATTTTAATGAGTCTGATGTTTCTATCGGCATTATTTATTTTAACCGCCTGTGGAAATACTGCGACAGACTCTTCAGAAAATAGCAGTTCGAAAAAATCTAGTGAGACAACGAAGCAAACAGAACAAACAACAGAATCGAAGAATGAGGAAATGACTGTGAAAGAAAAAGTCGATAAACTACTGGCAGCAATGACTATAGAAGAAAAGGTCGGGCAGCTCTTCATGGCACGTGTACCCGAGCAAAATCAAGTGGCAGATATTCAAAACTACCATTTGGGTGGTTATTTACTTTTTGATCGCGACATGGAAAATAAAGGCCAAGCCGATGTAAAACAAGTGATTGAGAGTTATCAGGAAGCCAGTAAGACACCTATGTTTATTGGATCGGATGAAGAAGGCGGGATCGTGAGTCGGTTAAGCCGGAATCAAATCGTTTCCCCTGCGTTTAAAAGTCCCCAAGAGTTGTATCAAGAAAATGGTTGGGAAGGTATCACGCAGGAAATCGATCGAAAGGCACAGGTTTTTGGCGAGTTAGGGATTCAATTGGGGATGTTTCCAGATGCGGATGTATCAACAGAGCCCCAATCTTTCATCTATGATCGGACCATCGGGATGGACGCAGAAGGAACCAGTCATTATGTGAAATTAAGCGTGGAGGAAATGAAAAAACAAAAGCTTGGCTCCACCTTAAAGCATTTCCCAGGATATGGTAATAATCGTGATTCGCATGTGGAGATCGTGACGGATAACCGTTCGTTAGATGAGTTGAGAAAAAGCGACTTTTTACCTTTTGAAGCGGGAATCAGAGCAGGAGCTGACAGTATCATGGTTTCACATAATATTGTTCAAGCAATCGATGGTGATCGACCAGCCTCGATTTCAAAACCAGTGCATGATGTCATTCGTAATGAGTTAGGATTTAGAGGTGTGATCATGACGGATGATATGGATATGGCAGGATTAGCAAACTTCATTTCTCAGGAAGAAGCGGGGCTGCAGGCGCTGCAAGCAGGAAATGATATGATTTTATCCTCAAGCTACAGTACCCAGATTCCCTATATCTTGGAAGCAATCAAAAAAGGGGAGTACAGCGAAGAACAATTGGAACAATCTGTTGAACGTTTATTGACATGGAAAGTTGAATTAGGTTTAATCAAGTAAATAAAGGAGGATTTTTTATGTGTGCTTCTATGCGTTTGAGAATTGATCGAATCGCCAAATAATTAACGTTTGACGGACTTCTTGTTTGTTCAAACGACAAACAAAGGAGAAATTATGGAAAAACAACAATGGAGAAAAAAATATTTAACGATTTTATCTGGACAGACGGTTTCTTTGATTGGAAGCTCCGCTGTTCAGTTTGCCTTGATTTGGTGGCTGACCAATGAATCTAAATCAGCCATTATGCTATCTTTAGCCGGATTATCCGCCTATTTACCGCAGATCTTTTTAGGCCCTTTTGTCGGTGTTTGGCTAGATAGACTGAAGCGAAAATATGTCATAATTTTTGCGGATCTATTTATGGGCCTAGTAGCACTTGGGCTGTCTATTTGGTTTCTCTTCGGCAATCCTGGCTATCTAGTGGTGATCGCAGCCCTATTTTTACGATCATTGGCAAATGTATTCCACACGCCTTCGATTCAAGCAATCGTTCCTTTACTGGTACCGGAAGAAGAGTTGGTCAAAGCAAATAGCTGGAATCAATTTTTACAATCGGGTGCTTTTATGCTAGGGCCGGTTCTAGGTGCGGTGATGTTTGCGGCAATGCCGCTATGGGTGATTTTATTGACAGACCTGCTTGGAGCGTTGGCTGCTTGTATGACCTTATGGATTGTAGAAGTACCAGACATTCCCCGCAGCGAAGAGAGTATGCAGCACTATCTGCAGGAGTTGAAGGATGGATTTAACGTATTTAAGGAAGATCCGCCAATGCTGGTAGTCATGTTCTTTTCCTTTTTCATCATGATCTTTTATCTGCCATTAGGAATTTTATTTCCATTAATGACGAATGTTCATTTTGAATTATCCGCATGGTTTGCTAGCGTAGTAGAATTTTCTTATGCAGCCGGCATGATGGTTAGTGCCTTTTTGATCGGAATGAAGAAGAATTGGCGAGAGAAATTGTTAGCCTCACAGCTTTCAAACATCGGTTTGGCGATCACCTTCATCGGCAGCGGCTTAGCACCGGCGAACCTAACAGGATACTGGATGTTTGTCTTCTTCTGTATTTTAATGGGCGGAGTTGGAAATTTATATAATATTCCGTTTACCTCCTACTTACAGGAGACTGTCGCACCAGAAAAGCTAGGCCGGGTCTTTTCACTGTTTGGCAGTGTGATGTCGACAGCGATGCCGATCGGCTTGTTACTAGCTGGTCCTTTGTCAGAAAAATTTGGAATCGCAAAATGGTTTCTGATCTCAGGAATTCTGACTCTATTATTCAGTCTTTTGTGTTTGGTCTTTTATCGTCGAGCAAAACTGAAAATCGAAAAAAGCTAAATATGGTGTTTGAGTGATTAATATTCACTTCAAGACTTGATCAGCGCATGTAAAATTACATCGTTGGTCAAGTTTTTTTGATTTTTTAAAATTACCAGACTTCTCTTTAGCATTTTTCTGTCGGATATCTGTATATAAGTATTCAATATGGTGAATTATTCAAGATTTTTTGTCTAATGAACAAAAATAGTTCATAAAAATTGACCAAAATAGTTATTTTAAATATACTTACTTTTTAATACATGAAAGGGGTAATGACATGATAGATTACAAGGAAGAATATACAGATTTAGCTAGAACCCAAGCCGCTTTAAGGAGAAACACTCCTGAAATGATTGGAAAGTTTCAAGAAGTAGCTAAGGAAGCATTGAAAGAGAAGCATCTACCTACAAAAACAAAAGAATTGATTGCAGTAGGAATCGCTGTTTCTGTTCGCTGTGAAAGCTGTATTTTGGGTCATGTACGGGATGCGATTAAAGCCGGAGCAACAATTGAAGAACTCTCTGAAACGATCGAAGTAGCTATCCTGATGGGTGGAGGACCTTCAACCGCCTATGGAGCAAAAGCGTTATCCATTGCGGAGCATTTGTTAGGTTAGACAGTATGAATTACTTGCTTTTTGACTGAAAATGCAAGCCTTTTCAATCAGAGGGATTGAATAATTGAAAATAAATTTTTAGGAGGTTTATCGTGAATCAAGACTTGAAAAAAGTATTGCGACATAAAAGTGGGGTGCCATTTTTAGCTGCGAAGGAAAACTGCTGGATCAATTCTGAGCGTGTTGAGCTTCCATTAGTCGCAATCAATAATGACCATTTAAAAATCTACTACTATACGTTAGAAGAGGTTGCCAAGAATCTTGAACTAGAAGTAATAGCGATTCTCAGGAATGTATCCGACGAATACGATCCGCTTTTCGACAAGATAAAACGGGCACTAGAAAAGAAAATGAATGAGGTAAAAAAAGAAATTGCTATTCGGAATATCGCTTTGGAAAAGTAATCGAAAACCTTGAATCAAACTATTCGTAATAATCCATAAATCGACTAGTGATAATCACGATCCTACTACAGAATTTTGGATGCGTAGAAGATAAAGAAATACAAAACTGAGTATATAAGTGTATGCTAAGAATTTATTGATAGGGTTTGTCAACTAAACTATGGAAGTTAATTAGTTAAGTTTTCTAGCAAATAAACTTTTACCGTACTTTTTAGCCTTTATGATAAAACGGTTTGAACATGAAGTTAAGTAAACCAGTTCTTATGGAATATACATGTCATACCTTCCAATTCTAAGGGAAAAAGTCTCGTTGAACATCAACTAGATTGAGTACCATAGCTCAGTTACATATTCGACCACTTGCCCATGTCTTGTGTCGTACGTAAATAAAACAGATTAAGGAGTGCATTCTCATTGGAGAACACTCCTTTTAAAGGATTCCCTTTATACATAAAAATTGAAATAAGAATTAGCATGCAGCTTAGTTACTTAAGGCTTCCTCCACTCCAACCGCCACCGCTGTTTCGGAAGAATTGGCCGCAAGCGTCCAATTAAATTTTAAAACCATTTTAGAACCGTCAAAAAGGCTCTAAACTTCCTCAACTACTTTTTTGATTTGCCAGATCGACAACAAAAACCGTTGTCTTGTACCAAATATATTTCAAGGACACAAGGGTAAAATGCACGCAAGCGCCCTTGTGTCTTTGAAATATACTTGGTTCATACTGGCCAACAAATCAAAAAATAGCAGTTTGAGTCAGTTCAAGACCTTTCCTTAGGAAGGTCCGACTCAAACGTTGATTTGTTTAACATTTCATTTTGGAGGCTAGATGTATGCAAAAGTATTATGACGATTTTACAAAATTACTGATTGAGAAAATGGCTCAAAAAATTACAGACATGACCTTTTCTTATCAAGAGACGCAAGTTCCTAAAAAGCACTACAAGGACTTGTTATCAAAAACCGTTGAAGAAGTAATCACAGGCAGTGTTGAGGTCAATCTAATTGACACGTATTATAAGACAATTGAACAGTTGCTGAAACAGAACCCTAAATGTCCTTTTTAAATTTTGTTCAAAAGTTTATACTAGAGTATAATCAAATACTTTTCCCCTGCTACCCCCTAAACATATTATAAGTAAAGTGTATAGGGGAGCCCAATTAGGAACAAATTTTGGGAAAGTAAAATTACACCATATGTCAAAAGAATAATCTATATGGAGTCTTTCGACCAAACATATGTAAAATAGAGAAAGCAAATAATTTTTAGAAATTCACTACTTTCATTCTTTTTTACCGCACTATTTCGTTCCTATGTTCCATGTAGCCCATTAAGGAACTGACCTCATTAACTGAACCAAAAGAAAAAAGCACCTCTTGTTGAATTCGAATAAAATGAATTTAACAAGAGGGGGCTTTTTTCTTTCAGGTAGACTTAAAACTTTTTAGGAGTTCCAATTCTTCTTTAAACGCTTGTTCTCTTTTTTCGAGGCGCGAAATTTTATTTCTATGATCGAATTCATGGCCCCTCTTGTAGACCGTTTTTTTTTAATCTTGAATCCATTGGCAGATGGATTTAGAATGGACATCTAACATAAATAGTTCAAAAACGTACCAAATTAATTACATGTTTTGAAATTAATTTGTGACCAAAAACCTTAAATAGATACTTCATAAAAATAGCAATACAGTTTTAACTACTCTGGTCTTACTTCGAAATTCCTTTTTTTATTAGCCATATTGGAAACACTATTTCAAAAATTGAACCTGGTACATAAAGCAATGTTGTAAAATTATAAAATATATTTGATAGCTCTAGTATGCTGCTAAAAGCCAACGAAACATAAGAAATAATACCCAAAATACATAGAGGTTTAGGTACTATTTTTTTCTTTAAAAATAGTACCATTAGAGCAATACTACCCAACCCAAGAGAGAGCATCCCAATTTGAAAAAAAGTACTATACAAATCTATTAAATTTGCACCACAAGTAGTGATCTTCTTTCCAAAAAAAAGTGGAAATACACACAAAACACTTAGAGCAAGAAAAAAGCCTTCGACAATTCTAGAAGACAGATAAATTGTTGAAAGTTTTGAGTTGTAGCATTTTGAAATTGATGAGAGCAACACTCCTATGATAATTACGAAAATTATATTCATAAACTCAAGTAGCATTCCAAATATTATTGAAATACTTTTAAATTGTTCCCCAAGAGTAATCAATTTGAATGCCGTTTCGATGAAGTTTGACCCCACTAAATAGGATATTGTCGCAAAAATGAAAGACATTCCAATAACAATCAGCTTATTTTTTTGTTTTTCCATAAAAATACCTCCATTTCTTTCTGTGTATAACATTGTATAATTGAAATTAAACAGGTACAATTGTTGAAACAGTCGAATTTGTCTATTACTAAACAAAAACAATATATTTGTTTAATAACACCCGTTTATAGGAGGTAGTTAATGGATAGAAGAAAGAAAAAGAGTCGCGCAGCCATTTTTTCTGCTTTTTTGGATCTTTTGAAAAATAAGGATTTTGAAAAAATTACAATAAATAATATAGCTGAGGTAGCAGATGTAAGCAGAGGAACAGTTTATTTAAACTTTGAAGATAAATATGACTTACTTGATCAATTAATCAAATATTATTTAAAAAAACTTTTTCTAATTTGCAAAGAAGTTCCGGTTGACGATAAAGCCTATTTCCCAAAAATTATAAAAAAAATGTTTGAGTATTTAGATAAAAATAGTGACTTATATAAATCATTATTTACAGAAGAAAACTTTTCTAAGTTTAGAGTCTTATTTGAAGAAAATCTATTTCAAGCCTTTAAAACTCAGGCAGAGGCAAATAGAAGAACGGCTATTTCTGATATGTCCATACATTTTTTAACGACAGGGATTACGGGAACAATAGTATTCTGGTTAAAAGAGAATAAACCAAATACACCAAACGGATATGCGACACTTTTAAACAACTTCCTAATTGATAAGAATTTATTGGATTCATATATTCCTAATAACAGTCTTTCAAACTTTTAGGTACAAAGAACTTCCATTTATTGAAATAACAGAAGATTTGCGTATTATCAAGTATTTAAGTCACGAAAACCATTTGATAAAATAATTTTAATTTGATCCAAAAGGTAATTTAAAACGTATGTCTCTTGAGACGAGACGAAAACTAGCCTAATCAAGATATTCTAATTTCAGACGATCCAACAAGGTTTCATTAATATATCAATGAAGAAAAATCAAAAGGAAAAATAATTTTACTTTCTAGTCATATTTGTCTAAAAATCAATGTTATCAGTCGCAAGATAGCAACAACTCGTTTAGAATAGTGTAAAATATTTTTTTATTTTTTCCTTTTGATAAAAACCTATCTATTCTCAATACGAAACAGAGAGCAATTTTCCCGATCATTTTCCAAAGGCCCGTTTTTACGGACCAAATAGAAACGTTGGATTTTCTAGTGACGATGACTGGCCAGAAAAATAAAATCTGAATGTAACACAATTTGATTGAGTTACATTCGCTAAAATTGCTCTATCCCTTGCGGCTCTAAGGAAAGCTTGTTTTTCCTTTGGCCGCTTTTTGTTTCGTGCGTTTTGAACGCAACATAATGCTTGCTGTAATGTATTTTTGTTACATTGATTAAGGAAATTTCCGATTACTTCACCGGTTACTTGCTCAAATACATCGAATATTAGAGATTAACGAACTGAGTACTATTTCCGTTAATGTTGCATAGGCAGCAAGAGATAATTTAGAATCGGTTTATAATGCTGCCACTTAGTGTAGAAGAAACTCGTCATTCAAATTTAAAAGTGATATATCGAACAATTATTTGCACAATTGGTATATAGAAGTAAAAAAGTTTGATGCCTGATATACCATAGTTTCTACAAACGTAAGTATCAGCTTACTAATAAACTACACATTATTAAACTTGAGTTATTAAGTATACGAAAAAATATATCTAGTTTCGTAGTAGATTTATCTAGTTTCATAGTAGATTGTTTTTTCCCGCTAGTAATGTTATCTAGTTTTACAGTAGATTTATCCAGTTTTACACTAGATTTTTTCAATCTTTTTTAGAGTGCAGAATTGGTACACTTACTTCTTAAGTTTTTTTCCAGAACAACATTTATACTCACCAACTGCAAGGAAAGAAGCATATCTATTTCTCACAATAATAAAGTTTTTTAGTATTAAATATATTTACTTAAACTGGCTAACAAAAAAAAGCCTTTAAACAAAGACTTTAGAAAAAATAGCATATGCAATAAATTTAGATGTGAATAAAATTCACAACCAAAATCTTTTCAATTGAAAGAACTATAAGAAACCGACATATGAGATCAACTAGTAGATTCCTGGTGAAATATTCAATAAAAACTTTTGTCAATGAAGAGAATTGAGTTGATTGGAAGAATAAATAGTTCAAGTGCAGAATTTTATATACTGCAAATTTTGATTTATCTATGGTACCCTTTGCTATTCTTCAACATTTTTTTCTCGTTGTTCAACTAGAGCGCGAGCAGCAGCAAGAATCACTTGCTTTTCTGATTCAGATAGGGCTTTCCCTTCATAATTCATAATTACTGATCCATCAGTAATATCAAATTCTTTCAGAATTTCTGAATCATTTATAGCTGGATTGTCAGTGCGGCCTAATAGATAGTCGGCTGAGACGTGGAAATATTCGGCCAGTGCGCTTAATTTGTCTGCATTTGGTGTTTGCTTTTGCAAAGTGTAAAGATAATTTTTGCTATATCCAAGTTCTAAGGAAACATCCTTAAGAGTTTTGTCTCTTTTTTTTGCTAGAAATTGAATGCGTTCAAATATTGTCATATCAAGGATACCACACTCTCGTAGAATACTTTACGAAAGTGAGAACACAATTGTTTGATAAAACGGATTGACAAGTACATAATTGTGGGTTAGACTCATTTCGTAAGCTAATTTAATAAGCTAACAATAAAACACTTTATCAAATCAAATCATTCGATGTCGCCAAACTAAGAATGTCAATTAACAAAGTAATTTTAGTCTTATTAACTATGCCCAAATAGTACACAACTATTGGATACAAGTCAATGAATATTAGCTAATTTTATTAGCTTACAAATCTATGTAGGGAAGGAGTTTGTCATGTCAAAACAACTAATCGAAGACATCAAAGTACAGCTATCTTTAAAAAATAAAAGTCGACGATGGTTAGCTAGAAAATTGGGTATTTCGGCAGTATATGCAAAAGAAATTTTAGATGGGACAAAACCTGGCAAACCACAAATAGAACCTATGGAAGTTTTATTGGCTGAATTACAGGCAGGAAAATACGATGAGGAGGAGGACTAGTGGAAACAAATACGATTAACTATAAAAATTTAAACTATCTTGCTCTCATTCGCTTTGGTCATCGAATTGGTTGTGGCTGGTATTCGATCTTGGTAAAAGCTGAAATGGAACTACGTGATTTAGGATATATGATTGAAGATGTCACCAAGTACAATGGCGCTTTGTCCATTACTACAGATATAGGTAATAATGATATATCCTCAAAAGCACAGAATATTTTATACGAGGCGGAGCAGGCTAGTGAAATGACCTGCGAAAGTTGCGGAAACTATTCTGTTGCACAAACCATCGTTGACAACAACCTTTGTACATTGTGCGAAGAATGTCAAAATAATCTTGGTAGTTTATCAGATGTTGAGAAACGATTATTGAAACAACATATTTTTGAACTGGAACAACAGATTCTTCGTAAGAATCAAGAGATTCAAATTCAAGAAAATAGAGTGGAACATTTCAAAATGGGGCTCAATCATTATAAAAAAAGAAGTGAGCGATTAGCTGAGACGTTAGAAACAGGATCTAAGAAACCCAAAATCAGAGTAGAAAAATAGAATGGGAATAACCTTAGTTCTACAAGGAGGACAATATGAAAAAGGGAAGACATTTTAAAAAAGGTAGCAATGTTAAAATCGGAACAACCATCAAGAGTAAAGTGAAACATGTTAGTTTATTTAGTGCGATTCTTTTAGGGGGCGTACTTTTAGCAGGAGTTCAAGGGACACAAGCGTCTGAGACAGATGGGAAATGGGTTCCTCGTTCAATCGATCAAATTAAAAAAGATGTTGAAGGTAAAAAGGAATACACCATTGTTTGGGGCGATACGTTAAGTGGTATTTCGCAAGCAACAAATTTAACGATGGAAAAATTAGCCTCATTAAATGGGATCGGCGATTACAATCTTATTTATGCTGGAAACAAAATGATTTTCGATGGCGATGTTGTAACCGTTCAAGATGCGAATGGAGTGGTTCAAACTCAGCAACAAATTCAACCATCCGACAAGGTTATTCCAACGCAACCAGCTGGAGAGTCAGTTCCACAAGCAACACAAGATTCAACTGCTCAATCACAAAGCCAAGCTCCAGTAGCTGATAATGGAACTCAAGCACAAACTCCTGCGCCTTCTGCACCAGTAGACAATGGCACACAAGGTGGAGCTGTTGACAACGGGAATCAGGGTGGGGCAGTTGATAACGGAAATAGTGGAGGACAAGTAACACCAACACCAACACCAAATCCAGAACCAACGCCTACACCAGAACCAACCATTCGTTATACAGTTTGGTACACAGTGGACGAAGGTTGTGACCCATCATTTAATATTGTTCGTGGAACTAGGTTTTTTGCAACTGACGCAGAAGCAACAGCATTCATTGATGGTTATTCAGACCAAATACTTATGCAAGGTATCACTGGCAGCTACGGAGTCATGTCTTGGGAAGGATAACTTTCATTTTTATTTAAGAGTTGAGAATTAAAAAAATTATCTATTCGAGCACTTATTCGGAAAACCGTGTAAGTGCTTTTCACTCATTCAATCGTCATTTCATAACAGGGAGAATACAATGAAAAAAATTTTTTTAGTAGGTGTTGTTACTTTAAGTGTGTTCGTATTTAGTGCATGTCAAAAAAGCGAAACAACTAAAACGGATACTTCAGAAAAACAAACGAGCACTGAAGTTGAACAAGCCGATACTAGCAGCTCAATAGAAAATAGTCCGCCGTCTACCAATAGCGAAAGTAAAGCAATTGAAAGGGATCAAGAAGAAAATAACTTAACTGATGAGGAAATTGCCGTTGCAATCTATCTAACACCTGAGACGGAGAATCAAACAATAGATACAGTGATTGATGACTACGTGAATGCCTATGAGAAGGATGAAGGCTATGGAACAAAATTGCAATTATCCAAAAGGGTATTACCAGACATCATTCTAAGTTTTTCCTCAATGGGAACCACGCAAAGAATCCATTTCGAAGGAGATCTGATAACAGTAACCTCACGGTCAAATTCTGGGGAAGAATTTATTAAAACGTTTAGTAAAAAAGAGATAAATAGCCGTTTTAGCAATTACCAAGAAGACCTAGCTTTGTTGGTTAGTAAAGCAGAAAATTATTCTCCTTTACAGGAACAGAAGGAATCCTCTGAAAGTAATGTTGATACAAAATCGTTAACATCGGAACAACTTAAAGACTGGGTTAGTGCTGTTTTAGATACGCAATTCAGCATGGGGAGAGTCTCATTTCCGTATGATTTATCAATCGAGAACCGTGAAGGCTATGCCTATGTTCGGGTGAAACATAAGGAGTTACAAGTAGACACCATTACTATGTTTCGAATAAATGGCGAAGGTCAGCTAGAAGAAGAGGATAAATCCAATGGATACCCCGTTTCTTATAAAGTGATGTCTTCAACATTTATGGATACAACAGAAGTGACCTTAATAGAATAAAAAACGATAGATATAGGTGACTAGTAGTGCTTCCGTTCATAAAAAAATCATCATGAGTTGCCAGAACTAAAAAAGTGCACCATTATTGGAAGTATTAAAAAAAGGGGAGACTAAATAATCAACTAAGTGTTTTTTTGGTATGTTTAGGCAACCTAACTATACCAGATCGTGAAAGGGAAGTCATAAAAGTGTTTACCAAATTTGGTCACTAGTGAGATATATAAGCCCCTTTTGAAAGAGGGTGGATTCACGTCATCTCCATTCTGAATACTCTGGATGGCTGAAAGGAATGGGGATGCATTCTTTTGTGGGTAAACAACATTGTAAAGAAGGAGGGCCGAGAAAAGCGGGCCGAATAATCAATCATTCAAAAATGAAATCATTTATACTGACGGGTAGGTAAAACATCGAGGTTTCTAGAGTTAGAAATGTTCTCAATTGATTGAATCGTTTTTATATCGATCGTTGGCGGAGAATAGTTAAGGAAGTTGCTTAGAAAAGTTCTTTCATTGTTTTATTATTTCTGTATGGTGTAGTTAGGATACCAAACTATACCACCGGAGGTGCAATATGACAGATGAAGAACTTGAAGAATTGATAGATAATGCGAATTGGTTGTTTGCTTCCCTATCGAAAGAAAAATTAACAGGTGATATAAAAAATGTTATGGAATTTGATTTGGAAAATTTAGAGCGTGTTAAGAAATATAAAAAAATTGCAAAAGAAATAGCCAGTCGATTGTTTCATAAAGGGATCTCTGAAGGAAAAGAACTCTCATTTGAAAAGTTAAGCCCTGTTGAACAAAAAGCAGTCAAAAAGATTCGAAACGATAGCACCTTGGATAGGGAACATTTAAAAGGTGATTTTGTTATCTCCAGTTTCTTTGAGGTAGAGAGAATAAGGCAAAATCAAACTCCCCCTCCACGAAAGAGATTGCAGTTAAACGATGAACAACTTTCCCGGCTTTTTCAACTTAAATTCCAAAATGAGTCCGTTAGAGGAATAGCGAGACAAATGAATTTAAACAGGGGCACTGTAAATAAAGTTCTTGAGAAAGATTATGTTAATGCGAGAGATAGAGAACGCATAGCTGCGGCAGAACGGCAAGCAGAAAGTAATCATAAAAAGTAATTGATTTGAGGTTTGTTCAATAAGGAGCGATAAATTAGTGGAAGATAATCATTTGGAAGAAGAGTTGGTTATGGCAAAACAGGTAGCAAAAGCGGCTCATAAAAACCAGGTTGATAAAGCAGGCGTAGACTATTTTGAGCATGTAAAAACAGTGGGTGATGCTGGAGAGACCATCGAAGAAAAAATTGTCGGTTATTTACATGATGTTGTTGAAGATAGTCAAATCATGATAACGGACCTCTCTGAGCACGATTTTTCGGATGCCATTTTGAATGCAGTAGATGCGATCACACGAAGAAAGAGTGAAAGTTGGCAGAAGTATATACGAAGGGTTGGTGATAATTCTATTGCTACGAAAGTGAAGATAAATGATTTGAAACATAATAGTGATTTGAGTCGAATTGAATCACCTAGTGAAGTCGATTTATCTCGACAAAGAAAGTACCAAGAGGCTATAGCTAATTTATTAGAAAAACAGCTGTTTCATTAAATACAAAAACAAGTACTATCAATCGACTTTAAGTTTGTATAAGAGTACAAGGACGATTACGGGAGAGAAAATATGGAGATAGAGATCATAATTGATGCGATTAATGAGCATCAATACAATAGAGGAAAAGAAAGCGGGTATCAAAAAAGCCAACTAAGATATACAGAAATTGTTGACACCGGCGAAAATATTATTCATGTTGAGACGAGGGCATATACTAACGATACAAAGGAACTAGAATTTTCAGTAGTAACTGAAAAAGGAAAGGTAATAGCAATCAATGAGATAAATTGATTAGAGAATATGGATTGGCGCGTTTTCTAGCAATCCATATGTATGAACATAATGCTGTTGATTTTGATGAAAAGGAAAGATTTTGTAGCAACAATAATTTAAAATTTTTTTAACTAGTATGAAATAAAAGGTGATCGGAATAGAGCTTGCAAGGGTGTAACACTAACTGTGTAAGTAGCTACTAATTTTAGGTGGTGCGTCATAGTTTTTTCTATAGGTAATGATGAGATTGCCGAACTTTGTTTATGGTGAACAATAGTCTGGTTCTGTAGAAATTCTTGGAAAATTATACATACTACGAATATCGTTCAAAACCCTTATACTAGTTTGATTTAAACTTGAGTGCTGTAAAATCTTTTAAATGACGTGTCATACTAGTCTAATTGATGGATGCAAATCTTCTTTTGAAATGTCATATTAGTACGATGTAGTCTAGCCTAGACACTAGCCTGCTGCTCTATTTTTTTTATTCGTTCATATCCCCCCCTTTTGAAAATGATGTTTTATGTATATAATACATCATCGCATTTTTGATATTGAACTTTTTCTAGTTAATCAACTTAAGACAAAAAACATACCTAGAAAAGAAAATAGCTAAATCGAGATTTAATCTATTTTTTCAGGTATGTTTTATGAAAATTCAGAACAAGTTTTTTTAACTAGTTATCCTTTAACATGTAAATTTTGTATATGTTGAAAAAATTAACTCTGAGAAAACTGTGCTTCATATAGTTTCTTATAAAATCCGTTTTTCTGCAGCAACTCTTGATGGCTGCCGATCTCAACTATACTGCCATGATCCAATACTAATATTTGATCCGCGTTTTGGATCGTTGATAATCGGTGGGCGATCACGAAGCTGGTATGGTTTTTCATCATCGCCAGAAAGGCACTTTGGATTTTTTTCTCAGTCAATGTATCAACGGAGCTGGTGGCTTCGTCAAGGATCAGCATGGACGGCTGACTGATCATAGTTCGAGCGATTGTCAATAATTGGCGTTGCCCGTCAGAAAGCTTGATCCCAGCTTCACCTACAATCGTATCTAATTTATCCGGCAACCGCATGACGAAATCATACATATACGCATCTTTTAGTGCCGTATAGATTTCTTCATCGGTTGCTGTTTTTCGGCCATAACGTAAATTTGCACGCAGGCTGCTGTCCATCAGCCATGTTTCTTGCAATACCATCCCGAATTGTTGCCGCAGACTATCGCGAGTCAAATGACGAATGTCTGTACCATCAATCGTGATCTTTCCTTGATCGACTTCATAAAAACGCATCAAGAGATTCACTAGCGTGGATTTTCCAGCACCAGTTTTTCCAACGATAGCGATGGTCTCCCCAGGCTCGACAGTCAAGTTAAAGTTTTCAATCAAACGTTGGTCTTTCTGATAGGAAAAATCAACGTGCTCAAAAATGACTTTTCCTTTTGCCTCGGTCAACGTGATTGCATCTGGGTCATCCGTCTGCTCAATCGGCTCTTTCAGCAATTCAAAGGACCGATCGAGACCGGCGATCGCTGTTTGAATCTGGATCGTAATCCCGGAAAGTTCAATGAATGGTTTGGTGAACTGGCTGGAATAAATCGTGAAGCTGGAAATAATCCCGATTGTTACACCATTATCAGAGTTTAAGGCTAATAAACCACCCACAAGCCCTACCATTAAGTAAGCCAAGTGATCAACAAAACGTGACGAGGGATTCGTTAGAGAAGAAGCAAATTGTGCTTTTTGCCCACGAACATAAAGCTCTTGATTTAACGCTTCAAAATTTGTTTGGTTTTGACTTTCTCGTTGGAAAGCCTTGACGATTTTCTGATTTCCCACCATCTCGGTGATAAAGCCGGAGATCGAGCCGACTAGCTGCTGCTGGCTGGTAAAGTATTGCTGAGAAGTACGGGCCACGACATAAGTGAGCAAAAAGATGATCGGTGTCGCCACCAAAACGACTAATGTGAGCATTGGGCTGAGATACAGCATAAAAACTAATGCCACTAAAACGACGGTCATTCCAGAAAACACCTGATTAAAGACTGCAGATATGGCGGTGGAAATATTATCCATATCGTTGGTAAAGCGACTAACGATATCGCCTTTGGAGCTTTGATCGTAATAGCTCAGCGGTAATTTATTCAGATGGGTAAAGGTTTCTTCCCGCAATTTGGCGACTGAGTCAAAAGAGACGGTATTACCTAAACGTTGAATGAAATATTGACTAATAACTGTGACTAAAAAGATACCAATAAACAGCTGTAGAATTTGGAAAAGACGAGTAAAATCAACGGCTCCCTGATTGACCATTTGATCGACAGCTACACCGATGTAGTATGTCATCATTACCGAAGTGATCCCACTAGCGATACCTAAAATGATCGCGGCAATCAATTCTTTCGGATATGCAGCTAGGTAAGGAATAAACAGTTTTAGTGAACGGAAAAAATTCTTTTTCTTGATCATTGGGCCGTCCCGCCTTCCTCTTGAGATTCGACCAGCTCTTGATAAAGCTTGGATTCCTGCAGCAGGATGTCGTGTGTTCCTTGAGCCGCAATTTTCCCGTTATCCATCAATAAGATTGTTTCGGCGTCTTGGATCGAGCGCAAGCGTTGAGAAATAATAATGACACCGCAATCTAGATCACGCTTTAATGCTTGACGTAAATCGAGGTCTGTTTGATAATCCAAGGCTGACAAGGAGTCGTCCAAGATCAGCAATTTCGGCTTACGAATCAATGCACGAGCAATGGTCAGGCGCTGGCGTTGTCCACCAGAAAAATTTTTTCCATTTTCCAAGATCGGCGTATCTAATCCCTTTGGCAGAGTTTCAACGAATTCACTAGCCTGTGCGATCGTTAGGGCTTGCCAGCATTCAGCGTCGGTTGCGTCAGCTTTGCCCCATTGCAGGTTTTCGCGAATTGTTCCGCTGAATAGTACGGCAGTTTGCGGGACAAGGGAGATCTCAGAACGCAAACGTTCTAATTCCCAGTCTTTGACATCACTACCGGCAAAGCTGACGCTTCCTTTAGAGGCATCATAAAACCGTGGAATCAGACTGATCAACGTAGATTTTCCACTGCCCGTAGCACCTGTGATACCAAGAATTTTATTTTCGGTTAAAGTAAAAGAAATATCCTGCAAAGCGAGTCCGGACTTTTCTGTATAACGAAAATCCACCTTATTAAAATCGATCAAAGGGGCCTGTTCGTCTGTCTGCTGAATTGTACCTTCGTCAATTAAGGTCGTATCTGTCGCAAACACTTCGTTGATCCGATTCGCAGATGCTGCCGCTCGGGTGAAGAGTACGACTAAGTTTGAAACGACGATCAAAGCTAAAAGCATTTGATTCATATAATTGATCAAGGCCAACACTTGTCCTTGCTCTAAATGACCGATATTAACCTTAAAGCCGCCAAAATAAAGCAACGCAGCAACACCAGCATTCATAATGAGTGTTGTACTAGGGGATAGAAGGGCTGAAATATTTGCTACTCGTTGATTTAAACGGGAAATGGTTTCAGCTTCATCCTTAAAATGGTTGGTTTCGGTCTTTGTCCGAGCAAACGCACGAATGACACGAACACCACTCAAATTTTGTGTAACTAGTTGATTCAATTGATCCAGCTTTTGTTGGATTTTTTTATACAGCGGGACAGAATAATGAATAATCAAAAAGAGAACCAGACAAAAAAGCGGTAATAGAATCAAGAAAATCAGGCCCATCTGCCAATCAATATAAAAAGCCATGATGACCGAACCGATACTCAAGAAGGGGGCGCGGACAACTAGACGGATCAACATCGCCAGAGCTCCTTGCATTTGGTTGATGTCATTGGTCATACGAGTAATCAGGGTATCCGTGCCAAATCGATTCAACTCGTTATGAGAAAAGCTGTTGATTTTTTCCATCAAACGATTTCGCAAGACTGTTCCGAACCCTTGTGAGGCGATTGATGCATAGTACTGACAGATCAGAGCACAGAGCAGCCCGACGATCGATAGACCTAACATGGCGACAGTCATCTCAATCACCTTGCCTTGATCATGGCGAGCAATCCCTTCATCGACCAATCGTGCCATAAAGAGAGGCAGAATCAGTTCAAAGACTGCTTCTAAAAATTTGAAAAAAGGACCAAGGATAATCTGTTTCCGATAATCTTTAGCGTAACGTAAAAGCTGAAACATGTAAGTTCCTCCAATTATATAAAGTAGATAATGTGCAAAATAGGATTGCTTCTATTGTACCGTATTTGTCAAACAAGTCCGAAACATATACTTAAAAAGAATATCCTGATGAACGGAGAAAACGGCATCTTGAATCAGAGGGACTTGTTTGACAAATAAAAAAGCAACAGAAGGATTTCTGCTGCTTGTTCCTAGTTATTCTGCTGTGATTTGTTCTCGCTGTTTTGAGAGATTACTGATCATTTCTTGGATCCATTGGACGCTTTGCGTTGTTAAGAAGGGATCAATGACTACGACAGGATAATCATCCGGCAAGCCTTTTGAAGCGCCTGTTGTGATTAAGCAGTCGTAATTATCTAGCTCCTTCCAAAGATTGGGAGTACCACCTGATAATTGCTCGAAAAGAACGATTTCGAAATTGCCATAAATAGTATCGGAAATCTGTTTTGCAAGAAAGCTTTCTTCGGTTGGCGTCAAATCAGATAGTAATAAGACTTTTAACAAGGGATCTTGTTCAGCAAGCCACTCTAGACTATTTACTTCAGTCGTGACCAGTAAATAAACATAGTTTTGAATGAAATCCTCTTCCTGATACATATGGTATTTGGTGACGAAACGTTCTACGAGGTCTCTAACTTTTTGCACTCCTCGTCGGTATACGCTAGATACTTCTTGGAGGAAAACAGAACGATTACGCCATAAGACTCCGATGTATTTTCCATTTGGCTCACATAGATAAAAATCATTGTTCAGTACAGTAGCCAAATCAAGTCGATTCAATTTGGTTAGACGATTTCCTAGTAATTGATTGAATTCTTCCGCTAAAGAATAATGCTGCATAAACAGTCTTCTATATTTAGGATTTTCTGCTAAAGCGACTTCCCGATGTAGCAGACTGAATACGATAGAATCTGAAAAAGTCAGCCACAATGCGTCCCGCAGCATTTCTGGTGTAAGCTCTAAATCTACGCCATCTTTAACGGCTTGTTGCAGCATTTTATAGGAAAGTGCCATCGGTAGAAGGATCTTTTCAGTCCTTAACTGCTCCTTTGGAAAAGTATGGCCGCTTTTAATTCGCCAAAAACTGATATACATGCTGTAAATCAGCCGTTTTTGGAAAATATATTTTTGATGGATGCCATTCATGTCTACAAAGTCCTGTACATACCGTTCAATAATATGGTAATGAGCAGAGGGTAATTTTGGTAGGGTACTTTCAAAAGCGCTTTGCCGTTCACTATAAAAACGATAATAAAAGTTTCGAATCTCACCCTCATCGCCCTCTATTCGTAGTGGTCGATAACAAAATTTCATTCCAGCTTCCGTTAAGGTTTGTTTGATCTTTTTTAGATAGCGTTGAGTGTTAGAGGAGCTCAAATACAATTTTTTCGAGAGCTCATTGATATTTTCGCACTCCTCGTATAAGAGCTCTTCGATAATCTGAAATTCCGGACACATGTTCAAAAAATTAGCATATAAATTTCCTAAGCTCATCGACTTATCTATGACAATGCGATAGAGACCTTTTATTTTAATAATTTGAAAATTGGGTCTGTCTGAATTGATCAATTCGATGTCATTTAACAAAATCGGCAACGAACAATCTAGTTCGTCTAGTAATTGGTCACTAGATAGGCCGTCTCGGTGATAATACAAATGCTCCAGTAACAGTAGGCGCCGTTTGTTGGTCGTTCCTAAAACCCCGCGGAAATCCATCGTCACCCCTCCTTTGAAAGACTGATTGTGCAGCATATTAGCCATTTTGATAAAAGATGAAACCTATTAATAAAAAGGGAATATCTATAATTTTTTTATTTGATGAATGACAAGAATATAGTGAAGGAAATCATATAAATAAAACGTTTTCTATATAAAAATCATAAGGCTAAAATGTTCTAAAGACAAGTTTTTATTGATTTATTGTTTCCATTTAAGAGATAAGAAGAACCTTTGTTTAGTAGTTTATTTTGGTTGGAGTGGAAATAAACGGCGAAAAGTCAGCAGAGAAAAATGACTTCCAAAATTTTGTATGACTAAATCGTTGGAAGAATACTCATGAAACTGGTATTTTTTTGCCATCCATGGAATAATTAGGCACAAGTCTTAAACTTAATTAAGGGAGAGAGAAGATGGAAAAACTTTTTACGATTGTTGTGCTATTATTTTTTTGCTATTCATTTATTGGCTGGTTGTGGGAGACGATTTACTGTTCGATCAAAGCGAAGCATTTTGTTTATCGTGGATTTCTATTAGGACCGATTACACCGATTTACGGTTTTGGGGTCGTTGGGGTACTCTATTTCATTGAACCGTATCAGCAGAATATCGTGCTGCTGTTTTTCTTAGCTTTGATTCTAGTAACTGCATTAGAGTATCTTACAAGTTTTCTATTAGAAAAGATTTTTCATCTGACATTGTGGGATTATAAAGAGGTCCCATTGAATATCAATGGACGGGTTGCTGTACCTGTATCCATTTTTTGGGGACTTGCCTGCGTCTTTATCGTTCGTGTCTTAAATCCTTATCTAATGGGGTTAATCTTCAATTGGCAGCAGCGCTTTGGCATATTTTTACCAATGATTTTATTGATGATTACTAGCTTTGATCTAGGGTTTACATTGGCCAACTTAGCGTCATTACGTCAAGCCATGAATAAGATGAGTACAACGATTCAAGAGAAAAAGGAACAATTGCAAACCGATCTTGGGGAATTAAAGGTTGCTGCAGAAGAACGTCGCCAAAGCTGGATGACAGAAATCAAAGAGCAGCCAGAGTGGCGTAAACAATTGCCAAAGCTGAATTTTCAAGAACGCCGTTTCTTGAATAGCTTCCCAAATATGAAGTCAAAGGAAATCAAAAGTCCATTAACGGAGATTCGTCAACTGGCGAAAGAGCTGCGAAGAAAATAATATTACAAAAATATGACAAAAAGATAGTCCCTTTAATACTTGAGGAGACTATCTTTTTTCTGTAATAAAAAGAAAATAAAACAAATGTTACTAAAACGTGCTTTGTTTTGTAATGAAATGTAATGCTTCTGAAACAAAAAGCCCCTCTTTTTTTCGTATAATAACGAAGGGTAAATAGAAAGGTGGACTTTTAAGTGAGAAAGCAAACGTTTGGGTTCGTTGCCACGCTAATGTTGGGTGCTAACGTACTTTTACCAGTCTTTGCACAGGCAGAGTCACTGAATGAATTAGACAAAAAAGAATCCGCGATCACTCGTCAAAGCGACAAAATCAGCGGAGAGTTGCAAATTGCATTGAACGATGTCAACGAGAAGTATCAAGAGGTCAATGACATTCGGATAAAAATCAGCGAAAATGAAGCAACACTAGAAAAAACGAAGACAGAGATCACTGACACTGAGAAGAAAATCGAACAGCGCAAAGAAGCGATCGGCGAACGAATGAAAAACGCACAGGTCAATGGAATGACGGATCGTTCAATCAATGCATTGTTAGAGTCAAAAGATCTTGGTGAATTTTTGAATCGTGCGTTTGCGATGTCCGTCATCCAAAACGCGGAAAAAACAAAAGTTGCCAGCTTAGGTGAAGCAAAAGAAAAGTTAACTGAGCTGAAAGCAACACAGGAAAAGACCCAAACCCAATTAAAGAAAGATAGTCAAAGTTTAGAAGCTGAGACGACTAAGCTGGATGATAAAATGGCGAACTTAAAACAAGAACTAGCCAATAATAAAACAAGCTTAGAGAAAATCAGTCAAGATAAAGAAGTAGAAAAAGCAAGACAAGCTGCAGAAAAAGCCCAAAAGGCCAAAGCAGAAAAAGAAGCGAAAGAGGCCGCTAAAGCAGCAGAAGCAGAAAAAGCGGCACAAGCCGCAGCTGCTCGGGCAGAAGAAAAAGCAAAAAATGAAGCTGCTTCACAGGCTTCGGCACAATCATCGAAACCTGCTGCGTCAGCTTCAAGCTCACAGCAATCAACAACCACACAAACAAGTGAGCAGCCAAAGCAAGAACCAGCAAAACCTGCTGAGCCAAGCACACCGACAACGTCTGGTCGGACAATGCAGATGGAATCAACTGGCTATTCATGTGCTGAATCAGTCAATACGTACTTCACCGCAATGGGCATTGATTTGCGTCAAAATCCGCAAGTTGTCGCGGTTGATCCAAGTGTTATCCCGCTGGGCTCAATGGTAGAGGTGTCAGGCTATGGTATCGCCATTGCTGGAGATACTGGTGGTGCGATCAAGGGGAACATCATTGATTGCCATTTCCCAACTGTTGAACAATGTATCCAATGGGGACGCCGTTCTGTAACAGTTACAGTTATTAGTTAAAAGTTTAAGCATCGATTGAAATCTGTTGATTTTGATCGATGCTTTTTTGTTTTTCTTTGTTAGACGATCAGTGGTTTTGTGGACGAAGAAATGAAAGGGCTAGTGTTGTATTTGAATAGAGTCAACAAATGAGTTAAAAGATTAGTAAGTTGAAAAAGGAAAGTACCAAACTTGTTCAACGCAGTGCTGTATAATTAAAGATGGATACGTACAAAGGGAGGTGTTTGTTTATGAAAGCTGATACAAATAAGGAACGGCTCACGGCTTTTTTCTACGAGAAAAAGCAGACTTTTACAACTAAGCAACTTACTCAGGAACTTGAGATTCCGCGACCAACTGTCAGTAAACTATTGAATGAATTGGTTCGTGAAGGACTTTTAGTGAAGAATGATAAGTATCCCATTTCCTATCAATTGCGAGAGCCTAAAGTAGAAGATCGTTGTTTTTCAGATGTGATTGGATATGACGGCAGTTTGTTAAAGCAGATTATCAGTTGCAAAAGTTCGGTAACCTATCCGCCTAAAGGATTGCCTTTATTGATCTTGGGTGAAAGCGGGGTTGGGAAAAGTTTTTTAGCAGAACGGGTATTTAATTATGCTGTCAGCACAAATCAAATAGCTGAGGACGCGCCATTTAAAACGTTGAATTGTGCGGATTACGCTAGAAACGAAGAACTTCTATCAGCCGCACTTTTCGGCTATACAAAGGGGAGTTTTACAGGAGCTGATACGAATAGAACAGGAATTTTTGATGAGGCTAATGGAGGCTACCTTTTTCTAGATGAGGTTCATCGTCTGTCGCCAGTTGGACAGGAAAAGCTGTTTCGTTATTTAGACAAAGGTGTGATTTCAAGTTTAGGCTCTCAAAAGGAACGAGAAGTGGATGTACGGTTGATTTTTGCTACCACGGAACTTTCGTCCGTATTATTAGAAACGTTTATCCGGCGTATTCCCTTGTTGCTCAATTTACCTAGATATGCCGAGCGTCCAGTTGAAGAACGCTACCGCATTATCTATCAGCTTTTTGCTAAAGAGTGTCAAGCTATTGGACAAAATGTAGAGATTTCCAGCAATTTATACAATTTATTGATTATGTTTGATGGTAAAGGAAATATTGGAACATTAAAGAATATCATTCGAGTGTCCTTGGCACGAGCGGTTCATGATCAAACGGGCGAACAGTTAAGAGTCAGTACGCAGGAGGTTCCCAATGCTTATCGAATTCATCGTACGAACTACAGGTTTGTCCCCAAGGATATTTTGATCGAAAGCAGCAGCACTCATAGGTATGAGCAGCCTATGGATAAGCTAAAAGCTTTTCCAGAAAAGAAACTTGAAGAACTAATTAGTTTATTAATTAAGCAAAATACGTTAGAGAACAATCAAAGAGAAGTTCGAGAAATGATTTTGGAATTAATGAAGGACATTGAGAAGTTTGAAGAAAGTCCGCATAATGTGATCATTTTTCACTCACCAATTGGCAATATTTTGGAATATCTTGAATTGAATTATGGGTTTAAATTTAGTAAGCGTCACGTCCTCTTTTTCTCAAAGATGCTGTCGCAGGTCGATCATCACCTAATTGACCATCTAGAAATAGAAAATCATCGAAAAGGACTTAGAGTAATTAAACGCAATTATTATAAAATTTACAAAATGTCTAAAGTATTTGTCGAAATGATTCGGATCCATTTAGACATTGAATCATTAGGCGATTATTTCTTATTGGTCGCATTCTTTTATTTTTATTATCATGCCACTGCAAATCAGCAATTGCCATTTTTAGTAATCATATCTCATGGCGTTTCTACCGCTTCAAGTATTGCTAGTCTAGTCAATCAAGCCTATAGCCAATATATTTTTGAAGGCATCGACATGCCGTATAATGCAACCAAAGATCAAGTATTGCGTAAGCTGCGCAAAAGTTTGAAAAATATCGATACATCGAAAGGAATTTTAGTTTTAGTGGATATGGGTTCATTGATTGAGATTATCGATGATATTCAAGAGGAAGTCAGCGGAGAAATAGCTATCATGAACAATATCACCTCACAAGTTGCTTTAGAAGCCGCCAATCTGATCTTACAAAAAAAATCAATTGAAGAAACACTCCAGCATTTAGAAGAAAATGTTCAAGTCATCTCTAAATATGTACCTTCCAAAGAAAAAAATAGTTTGGTTATCGTCGCCTGCTCAACAGGAAAGGGAAGTGCGTACAAAATTAGTAAGGTATTGAAAAAATGCTTTGTTAATGAAGGTGTTGTCTATCAGTGCAGTGATTTTCGAACCTTGACGCAACCCGAAGAAATGAAACGACTGAAAGAAAAATACAAACGAATTTTATTAATCACAACTTCAAAAAATCAAACTTCACAAGAAGGAATCACTTTGCAGGAACTCATTAACGATAAAGGTGAGCAGGTTCTTCGCAGCTTTTATAAGAATCAGATTACGGAAGGACAGCTTCAGCAAATTCTTGACCGTATCACTAAAGAGTTTACGTTGCGAAATCTGATCGAACAATTGACGATTTTGAACCCTGCGAAATTAATTGATGATGTCCAGGAATTTATTACTGCGATTGAGCTGGAGTTCGGAAAGGTTTATACGTCATCTGAGAAAAAAATATTGCTAATGCATGTTTCTATTATGATTGAACGACTCTTATTAGAAAATGAGCAACAAAAGTGTAATACTCCTTCGGAAAAGTGTAATAGCATACAAGGTCAGATCGTAAAGAAAAAGCTAAGTGTAATTGAAGGAAAATACAATGTAAGAGTTCATGCGAAAGAGCTAAATTTATTATTGAATCTCTTGTAAAATTAAGCAATGAAAACCCACTGTTTATACGAATTTATAGGCTGAGGATCAAAAGTGTGCTGCTTTTGATCCTCAGCTTTTTTTGGCACGAAACTTGCGTTTATTAAAGTGAAGGAAGGAGCGGAGAACATATGATAGGGATCATCGTAGCAACACATGGGAGGTATGGAGAAGAAATTATCAAAAGTGCGGAGTTCATTTTGGGGAACATACCATGGATAGAGGCCTGTTCCTTGCAACGAGAACAAAAAGCGGATCAGTTTATTTCCCTAATGAATCAAATGGTAAAAGAAATGGAGGAGCTAAATGGTGTGATCATCTTTTCTGATCTTTATGGCGGAACTCCCTCTAATCTATCCATGTTGGAAAACAAACACAGAAAGGTTCGAACGATCTCTGGATTAAATATGGCTATGTTGATTACTTGTGTGATGGAAAGGCAGACAATGGAATTAGATGAATTAGCAAATGTGGTGGTTAAGGAGGGCAAAGAAGGAATCAAATTAACGTCAGATTTGTTAAAGGAGGAGCGAACATGATGGAAAATATCGTGATGTGCAGAATTGATTTTCGTTTAATTCACGGACAGGTAATCACCAAATGGCTGCGTTATTATCCTGCGAAAAAGGTCGTCATCGTTGATAATATGCTGTCAGAAGATGATTTCATGGCAGAAATCTATAAAATGGCTGCACCGCAAGGATTGATTCTAGAAATATTAAATGAGCAAGAAGTGGAAAGTTATCTGGCACAGAATAAGGAGACCATTTTCTTATTGTTTAAAGATATTCCGACGGGCCATCGGTTTGTTAAAAAGGGTCATGTTTTACGAGAAATGGTAGTTGGCGGTGTTCCCAGTGAAGCGGGACGTAAGTTAGTTTTTAGCGGAGTCTATTTAGATCAGGCAGATTTTGAGCGACTAGTAGAAGTTGAACAAATGGGGACACAGGTCAGCTTTTCTTCTACACCGGATGATAAAAGTCTCAAGTTAGCATCTATTAAGGGTTTGTTTTAACTAAGAAAGGAGGTAAGACCATGGATTTTCAAACATTATTAATGGCTTTCGTGATGGGGTTTCTTTATTGGATCGCGAATGGATACTTTGGTTATACCTTATGGATGGGATTAGGAACACCTTTTGCAATGGGGTTATTTGCTGGATTAATCTACGGTGATATCACGACAGGAATTATTTTAGCCGGTAGTATCAAATTAATTTTTTTAGGAGTCATTGCACCGGGTGGACAATTGCCATCAGATGAAAATATTGCGGCAGCTTGTATTATTCCGATCGCGTTGAAAACAGGGATGTCGACAGAAGTTGCGTTAACATTGGCTATTCCTGTAGCTATGCTGGGAGCATTTCTGTACAACTTAAAGAAAATCGTCAATATTCGTTTTGTCAAAATGGCTGATGAGAGTGCTGAAGCAGTTGATTTGAAGGGCTTATGGCGAAGTGCTTTTACTTGGCCAATGCTCACGAACTTTGTATTATTTTTTACTCCTGTGTTTCTAGTCAATATTTTCGGAGAGAATGTTGTCAAACCAGTGTTGGCTATTATTCCCGAATGGCTGATGGGTGGTTTGGAGGTCGCGGGAGGGATTCTACCGGCGATTGGGTTTGCGATGATCATGATTATGATCGGGAAAAAGCAATATATTCCATTCTTTATTATTGGCTATTTCGTGACGGTGGTCTCTCAATTGAATGTTTTAGTGTCGATTATTTTAGCTATCTCAATCGCATGTATCATTATCTTCTTGAAACGAGAATTAAGGGAGGGCGAGCCGAATGTCTAAAACAGAAGTAGAGAAACCTGCAGTGATTAGTAAACGTGATCTCGATTATGCCTATTTGAGATGGTGGATGTTATCAGAAATCAGCGCGAACTATGAACGTATGCAGGCGATTGCTTATTGTGCCAGTATGGCACCAATTTTGCGTAAACTATATCCGAATGACGATGATTTGCGTGATTCTTTGAAACGGCATTTGATTTTCTTTAATACCGAAGCTACATGGGGATCGTTGATTTTTGGTAGTGTTGTCGCGATGGAAGAAGAAAAGGCGAAGGAAGAGAAGATTCCAGCCGAACTGATAACAAGCTATAAGACAGGATTGATGGGGACTCTAGCAGGAATTGGGGATACGATTGATCTGGCAACCATCTATACTTTAGTGACCGCAGGCTGTGCCAGTATCGCAGTAAAAGGCAGTATCTGGGCACCAATATTAATGATGGTGTTAGCTGTTTTTATGTATTTTGAAGGACATGTTTTCAATCGCATCGGCTATAAATATGGAAAGAACTCAGTGAAGAATGTTTTGTCATCAGGTCTATTAAAAGAAGCGGTAGATGGCGCAAATATCGTGGGTCTCTTCATGATTGGCTGTCTGTCTTCCAATTTGATTACACTGAATTCTAGTTTTAAAGCAGGAACTTTTGTCCTGCAAGAGACTTTGGATTCAATCCTGCCAGGATTATTACCCATCAGTGCCTTCTTCCTTGTTTACTTCTTGATGACTAAAGCAAAGCTGTCTGCTTCAAAAGTAGTTCTTTTGATTTTGGCAGTTTCGATTTTAGGTTCATTGATTGGACTTTTCTAGAGGAGATAGACAAATGGGGATTTTAACGATTAGTTTTTACTCGCTCACATTGCAACGCGCGGCTGATTTCATCTTAGTAACTCCTAAGTATGTGGATCGGCCGCTTCAGCACTTAAAACCCATTTACTTGCTGCATGGCGGCGGAGATGATTATACAAAATGGGTGCGTAGGGCACCATTAGAACGGTATGCAACAGAACAAAATGTTTTTTTCGTCTTGCCTGAAGGAGGGTTAAATTATTATTGCAACATCAAAGGGAAAGAGCCTTGTCAAAATCATATTTTTAAAGAACTTCCTCTTTTTTTAGAAACTCAGTTTGGAGTAAAAAATCATCAAAAGATTTTAGCGGGATTATCTATGGGAGGATATGGTGCTTGTCGCGAAGGCCTACTTCATCCTAAAGAATATATTGCAATCGGCAGTTTTTCTGGTGACCTGAATATTCTTGACAGTATGCGGAATAAAGAGCAGCAGACGAAGGTCTGGAATCAAAGAAGATACGAATTTGTTTTTGGTACATTCGAAATGTTCGAAAGAAGCGATCGAAACCTCGCTACTCTACTAGAGACTACACTTTCAGTTACTGAGACATTTTATTATCTCACTTGTGGGACAGAGGATGCACTTTTTCACAGCAATCAATGGTTTAATCAACAGGCTAAGAATCGATTAGATTTGCAGTTTGAAACATGGTCAGGAGGACATGATTGGTTCTTTTGGAATGAGAGTTTACAGAGATTTTTGACTCTCTTGAAGGCTGCTGGGAAACTGGAGGTGGTGTAATGATTGGATTGGATTATTATTTCTATTCTGACTATCTAGAAAAAGATATGCGCAGCATGGCCTTCTATCTAGAAAGAGAATCGATAACAAGAATTCTTTGTCTAATCTTGCCTAAAGAGGAAACAATTAACTCTTTTCTATACAGTGGAAAATTAGGAAATCAGCCAGACTTACTTGAACAGACGTTGCTATTAATACCCGACGCAAGCGAATTTTATTATACAGAGACGGACTATCAGGCGCATTATCTTGAATTTGCAAAACATGAATTGACTCAGATATTTCAGAATATTTTTGGGTTAGATGAAACACTTGAGGTGGTTATCAAAAGATGGCAGTCGATATAGAAAAAAGGAGTGAGAAGGATGCCCGATTGGCTGGATCTCTCAGGAAAGAGCGTGATTGTGACTGGTGGTTCCTCTGGTATTGGACTAGCAATTGTCAAAAATTTATTAGATCAAGGAGCATATGTTACTAATGCAGATCTTAAAAATGGGGACTTCAACCATGAAAATTTGCTCTTTGTTCAAACAGATATAGGATCGAAAACCGAAATAGAAAAAATGGTAACGATTGCTTTAAAAAAATGGCAGACGATTGACGCTCTAGTGAATAATGCTGGAATAAATTTACCAGCGTTAATGGTAGATAGTATTCTAGCAGCTGAAAAAAAAGAAATGACTGAAGCTTATTTTGACAAGATGGTTAGCGTCAATCAAAAAGGTGTCTTCTTAGCATCACAGGCGGTAAGTAGAGTGTTGATCACTAAAAAGAGCGGCGTGATTTTGAACGTTTCTTCAGAAGCTGGGTTAGAAGGTTCTGAGGGCCAGAGTATCTATGCAGCTACGAAAGCAGCGGTCAATAGTTTTACTCGATCTTGGGCAAAGGAGTGGGGACGCTACGGAATTAGAGTTGTCGGAGTGGCGCCGGGTATTTTAGAAGAGACGGGGCTTCGAACGATAGAGTATGAGACGGCTTTAGCCTATACTCGAAATTTATCAGTGGAGGAGCTGCGCAGTGGGTATTCTAGTGTAAAGACCATTCCGCTAGGTCGTAGTGGAAGACTAACTGAGGTTGCTGATCTGGTGTGCTATTTGTTGTCAGATCGCGCTAGCTATATCAGTGGCGTCACTATTAATATTGCTGGCGGAAAAACGAGAGGATAAAAGAGTAGTTGACTAGGAAAACCTTCTTAGTCAACTTTTTCTATTGTCTAAATAGATTTTAAAATTGCTAAAAAGCCTCGTCGATTCTTTTGTATCAGAGAAATCACCAGATTTTGTTAGTAAGTTTTTATTTTATCTAGGAATAAAGAAAGTGAACCGAAATTTCATCGAAAATATAATTTTTATGATAAATTGTTCACAACCATTTTTGTTTTTTCTAGAGAAATTATTGATAATCTACGCAGGTAAAACATTAAACCTGTTATACAGTTTTCAACCTTTAGGCCTTTAAAAGCTTGATAAATCGATGATTTACTCAAATTGGCATAGACAACTTATTCATAAAAATAATCATTTTATGTTATAAAAAGAACGGTGTTGAAGAGTTTAAGTGTCTTTTTAGGAGACTTTCGCTAATGATTTATTTAACAAGTCTATAAAATTGTTGTATCGTTAGATGTGTAGAATAACTCTTGTTATTAATTTAAATGAAAAAGCAGAAAGGTGTATGTAAAATGATTAAATTGTATACGTCAGCTAGTTGTACCTCATGTCGAAAGGCTAAGGCTTGGTTAAAAGAAAATGGATTGGCTTTTGAAGAAAGAAATATTATGTCGAATCCTTTAACGAAAGATGAAATTAAAGAAATTCTTTCAAAGACTGAAACGGGAACGGATGAAATTATTTCAACACGATCAAAGGTCTATGAAAAATTAGCTATTGATTTTGATGAATTGTCATTGAATGAACTGGTAGATGTAATTGAAGAGCATCCTAGTTTGTTAAGACGCCCAATTGTTTTTGATGAAACTAGATTTCAGGTTGGATACAACGAAGATGAGATCCATCAATTTATTCCGCGAGAAGTTCGCAGAGTGACTTCGAAGAAAATGTCTAGATTTTTACTATATTTGGATCTACAGAAAGAAAGTCTTGCATAAGCTAAGAGGCCTTACGGCTGCTTCATGCAGAGACATAAAAATAAAAATCCCTATCCAGTTTCCTTCTATATAAAAATAGAAGAACTGAATAGGGATTATTTTTATGTTTGACGAATCAAATGATCAAAGGCTCCCAGAGCGGCAGTAGCACCTGAACCCATAGAGATGATGATTTGCTTATACGCACTGTCAGTACAGTCGCCCGCCGCAAAAATCCCTTCTACGTTGGTCGCTCCATGCTTGTCGGTAAGAATTTCTCCGCGTTCACTCAAAGCTACTGTGCCAGATAACCATTCGGTATTTGGCATTAATCCGATCAAAATGAAGACACCTTCGACATTCAGTGTATGTTCTTCATTTGTAAGGCGATCGGTATAAGTCAAAGCTTCTACGTGCGATGAACCAGTGATCTCTTTTGTTGCGGCATTGGTAATTACCGTGACATTGGAAAGCGAATAAAGTTTCTTTTGTAAGACTTGATCGGCTTTCAGTTCTGGTAAAAATTCCAAAACATAAATATGTTTGGCCAAACCGGCTAAATCGATCGCTGCTTCAATACCAGAGTTTCCGCCGCCAACGACAACAACTTCTTTATCTTTGAATAAAGGTCCGTCGCAGTGTGGGCAATAAGCAATCCCTTTGTTCTTGAATTCTTTTTCTCCAGGAACATTGATTGCCCGCCAGCGTGCACCAGTGGATAAGATCGCAGTTTTCGCTTTCAGTTGTGCACCATTTTCCAATTCAACTTCAATCAAGTCATTTTTTTGGATTGATTTGGCACGTTGACCTTTCATGATGTCTACGTCGTATTGCTTCACATGTTCCTCTACTTGGCGCATTAATTGCGGGCCTTCCACGTAAGGCGTGCCAATCACGTTTTCGATACCTAACGTTTCCAGCACCTGACCACCAAAAGTTTCTACGACCATCCCAGTTTTGATTCCTTTACGAGCGGCATAGATAGCTGAACTTGCACCAGCAGGTCCGCCGCCAATCACTAGAACATCAAAGGTCTCTTTGTCGGCGAATTCATCTGCGCTCATTGGCCCGCTGACTTTTTCGACGATTTGTTCGATTGTCATTCGGCCGCTATCGAATTCTTCATCGTTTAGAAAAACAGTAGGAACGGCCATTACTTGTTTTTCATCGATTTCAGCTTGGTACATACCGCCTTCGATCATTGTGTGAGAAATTTTTGGATTAATCACAGACATGATGTTCAATGCTTGAACGACATCCGGACAGTTATGGCAAGTCAAACTGACATACGTTTCAAAATTCAATGTACGATCGATGGATTGGATCTGTTGAATCATATTGTCTTCAATTTTCGGTGCTCGCCCGCCAACTTGCAGCAAAGCGAGAATAAATGAAGTAAATTCATGACCCATCGGTAAGCCAGCGAAAATGATTCCACTAGACTCCGCACCTTTTTTGTTGATTTCAAAACTTGGCGTACGCTTCAGTTTTTTTGCTTCAATAGAAATTTTAGCGTCCATTTCTGCCACTTCGGTCAGAAAATCTTCTACTTTTTTTGAATCATCAGATTCGTTTAAACTAGCAGAAAAGACGATCTCCGATTCCAGTAAAGCGAGATATTGCTGCAGTTGTTCTTTCGTTTCGTTATCTAACATATGCGCTCCTTAAATCTTGCCGACTAAGTCAAAACTTGGTTTTAGCGTTTCGCCGTCTTCTTTCCATTTAGCAGGACAAACTTCACCTGGATGTGTGCGAACATATTGCGCAGCACGGATCTTATCGATCAAGCTGCTGGCATCACGACCAATGCCGTCTGCGTTGATTTCCATTGCCTGTACGATTCCATCTGGATCGATAATAAAGGTTCCGCGTTGTGCTAAACCTGATTCTTCATCTAAAACATCAAAGATACGAGAGATGTGATGAGAAGGATCACCGATCATCGTGTAATTGATTTTTCCGATAGCATCTGAAGTGTCATGCCATGCTTTGTGAGTAAAATGAGTGTCAGTCGAACAAGAATAAACTTCTACGCCTAACTCCTGTAATTTTTCATATTGGTCTTGCAAATCCTCTAATTCTGTTGGACAAACGAACGTAAAATCGGCTGGATAAAAACAAACGATCGACCATTTGCCTTGTAAAACTTCTTCAGAAACCTCGATAAATTTTCCTTGACGATAGGCTTGCGCTTGAAACTCTTCAACTTGTTTTCCAATTAATGACATGAATGTACCCTCCTGATTAATATTGAGAAAGCTTTCTCTTAATTGATAAAAGGAAATCTGGAAAAACTGAACTCGATCTCCTCTTATTTAAAATTATTATAAACAAAAAGCGATTGTATTGTAAATGACTTTTTGCCAAAATGTCGAAACTATTTCTTCAAAATAGCAAAAAAAAATTAGGAAAAGGGGTTGTTGACTGAACGATATTGAATTAGTCGGAATGAGAATTAAATTGGATGATTGCGAAAGAAATAGTGTGGGAAGGATTAAAAAGAGTGTCCATAGTTTCTATATCGTAAAATAAAACGTTTAGGAAGTGAATTGATAAATAGTAATATTTTTATGGGCTCATTTTATCGGACTAAGAGACATTTTATTGATGAATTCAAGAGCTATTATTTGTAAAGAAAAAATAATAATCGCATAATGTGAATACTAGTTATCTATTTATGATTTAAGATTCACAAATGTTGATTAAAGAATTTGAAAGGTGGGGATGGTATGAAAAAATGGATCAACACCGTCATGCTGCTCAGCTTACTGGGGAGTTTTGCTTCGCCAGTGATAGGTGTCGCCGTTGATACTACAGAGGGAACTACGAGTGTTCCGACTAGTGAGGGTTCAACGATCAGCTCGATATCAAACGATCCACATAGCAGCATATCGACCGATTCAACTCTGATACCTGAGAAAACTGAGAGTACGGATAAATCTATTGAAAATACAAATACTTTGTCCTTTGACAAAGTTAGTGAATTTATTGACAAAGATATTAGTAAGGATCAATACTCAATGAATTTAGCAGGCGTGATCACTAGCTCTGCAGAAAATGACCAGCCAGTGAGATTTGAAATGACTAAATCTTTCATACCGGAAGACAATAAGGAAGAGAAGGTCATTTTGAATGAACAAAAGGCACCAATCGGCAAGTATACAGTCGACGCAACGGGAACGCGAATAGAGTATACATTGAACTTTAACAAATTGTCTAAAGGAGAAAATCATTTTCGCTTGATGGTCTTAGGAACGATTGCTCGCGGACCAGATAAAACGACTGATTTTTATCAAAACGATAAAAAGCTTTTTCAATTATCTCTGCCTGATGTGAAGGAATCTAGCGATAATACCAACGAGTCAACGGTTAAATCAGAATCAGAAAAGGATTCTAGCTCTGAGACTTCAGAGAGCGATGCATCACAAGAAATGACAACTGAAGAAAAACAACCAACGAAAGATCGTTCAAAGGAATCGGTGAAGAAAGCAACTACGGTCAAAGAACAAGCAAAAGCAGCAGAAGTTCCACGAGCTGCTGGACCAATTGATGATTTGTTTGCACAGTTTGCACCGGGCGACAACTTCGTGACAAACAGCAATTTGAATTTTACTCCTAATCCTCCGACGATCCATTCGACAGTTGATTTTCATTTAGACTTCGAAATTCCAGAGGCTGTTCGAACAGAAATGGTTCCTGGAGATTATTATGAGATGGATTTTCCACACGGATTATCAATTACTCCACCATCTCCTCATGGAAATCTGACAGATAGCGATGGTTTGATTTACGGAACCTATGTTTTTGACGCTGCGACCCAAAAATTACGGATCACCTTCACTAAGCAAGAAGGGGAAGCGTTTTTGCCGCCAGAGAATGGATCGGTTACGGCTGATGTTCACTTTGACACACAAGTAATTACTCAACCCGGGAAAACAACGATTGTTTATCCAAGTAAAACGAATATTCCACCGGCAACAATTACTATCAAACCGACTGTGGGGACTTCTATCAGCAAAGCGGGACACACCGATACACCGAATAATCCAAGTAAGGTGACTTGGACTGTCGATTTCAATAAAGATTTTTCGGAATTGACAAATCCCTCAATAACAGAACATTTTCCAGATCAAGTGACATTCAATCAAGCAGATACGGGAGCAGTCACTATTTACCCCTTGAATGTTGATTTTAACGGGAATGTAACAGGAATCGGGCAAACACCAGTGGATCCAAATACCTATACAGTTGGAAACGATGGCTCGATCCAATTTAAAACAAAGCTAGATAGACCTTATCGTATCGTCTATTCCACAACGATCAAGGATTCAGCGAAGCCAGCAAATGGTGGACAAGTGACAGCAACGAACAATGTGAACTTAAAAGCAGATTCGACCGATTTGAATGCCTCAGCTTCAGTAACCTTGAATTATAAAAAAGCATTGGAAAAGGCACAAACTGGTTATGATCGCATTGGACAAGTATACAGCTGGCAGATTCGTTACAATTATGGACAAAAGGAATTAGCCGATGACACGATTATCTCTGACACTTATACGAATATGGATATCGTTCCGGATAGTTTTAGTGTCTATACTGTTACCTTTGATAGCAAGGGGAATCCAGTAAGAGGAACCCCCCTTGATCCAGCTGATTACACTATCGATACCACGACGAATCCATTTACCATTACGTTTAAAAATAATGTTCAAGCAGGCAAGGCAATCAATATTGACTATAAAACGAAGGTAAATAAGATTGTTTCAGGATCAGCCAGTGATCCTGTAGTGGTTAGCAACCAAGCAAAAACCGATAATTTACCGCCAACAACAAGCAATCATTACACACCGAGTCAACAGGTTGTGATCAAAAATAAACCGACCATTGATGTTGGTACAAAGACCGCTCGCTATTTAATAGATATTAATAAGAACAAGTACGAGATGGATAATGCCCTGTTCACTGATACGATGGAGCACTCTCAAGAAGGATATATCAGTGTACCAGTGAAGGTAAAGAGTCCTAATGGCAACGACGATGCAGGCGTAATCATTCGTGATGTTTCCGATAGAAATAAAGTATTGACTGGAGCCTTTCAATTGTTAGGCACGAATGGTGAAGATATTGGTACGATTGGTGATGTCGCTACTGCTGATTATGTTGTCACTGTAAACGTAACAGCAGATAGAAAAGGGTATACGAATTTTACCGTGAAATTCCAGAATGGGTATAAGCAAACGAATCACCAATTCCAGATGGAATACTACATTGCCTATAATCAATTCCGAGACGATGTCCCAAATCCGAATACCAGCGTTGATTATCAAAATACGATGAAGGCCAATTTTACAAATAATGGAAAACCGTATGATTCCTCTAGTTCAACCGATTTTAAAACGAGTACGCAAGAAGTCAATCAAGGGATGAAGTCCGGCAGCTACAATCCAGCAACCAAGGAGATTACTTGGACAATTGTTACAAACTATAATGATCTAGGCATGTCAGCATTCTATTTCAGAGACCCAATTACAGGGAATCAAGTCTACGAACCAGATTCATTGACGCTCACACGTGGAACGATAAATCAGAGCGGAAATTTCCAGCCAACCACAGATAGTAATTATAGTGGTAATCAGAAAGATAAATCCTATGTAAAAATAACCGATCCGCAGCCAACTGGTGAAAATGAGCAAGGCACATTAGAAATGCAGATTGGTGACGACGGAAACTATATCCCAGGATGGGATGTTACTGGTACACCAATGGTTTTCCGAATTCAATTCAAAACGTCATTAAAAGACAAAATCGTGTACAATCAATCCACGTATGCTAATACTGCATTTGTGAAAATTGATGGTGTCGAACAACAGCTTCCTGCTTCCGTGTCTATTGCATTTGGCGGACAATCGGCAGTGAAGGATGGTAAGTACAATACACAAACAGGACTAATTAATTGGAGTCTAGATATTAATCCTAACCAATCGTTGCTATCAAATGTAAAAATACAAGATACACCAAGTTCAAATCAAATCTTGCAAGAAAGCTTTAAATTATATACTGGAAAATATGCAGGCTCTGGAAGCGCGACGACAGTTCAACCGGATCAATTGGTTCCAGCTGATCAATACAAGGTCGTAGTGACCACTGATCCAGAAACGGGTCAGCAGAGCTTTACGGTAGATATGTCTGGTATAAAAGAAAAATCAGATCCTAATAATGAGGGTGGCTATTTAACTGGAGTGATCGAAAAACCATATGTTTTAACCTATGATACTGAGCCTAACTTCACTTCAAAAACGGAGTCGGTGACGAATAATGCTTCGATTTCAAGTGAAGGAAAAGAATTGCCGGGCAAAGATACACAGAAAAACATCACGGTCACTATTCAAGATTCAAGTGGTACGGCTTATGGCTCAAAAGGCAAGATCAACATTCAAAAAGTAGATAAAAATAGCAGTATTGTTAAAGGAGCGGTATTACAGCTTTTAAGAAAAAATACAAAAACGAATAAGACTGATATTCTCTATCAAACAACGACAGATAGTCAAGGAAGAGTGACCTTTGGGAACTTGATTGCAACAAGCTCGACTTATGAATATTACGTTAAAGAAGTTTCGGCACCGGACGGCTATACGATTTCACCCGATTTGTTAAATGGGAAGAAGGTTTCGGTAAGTACCAGCAGCGATGCCACGATTACTCAGATTGAGAATGAGCCTGTAAAGGTACTCTTTAACAAAAAAAATAACGCTGGCCGAAACATAGCTGGTGGCCTATTCAATTTGTTTATAAATAGCGGAACCCGCGATGTGCCAAACTACACCATTCTTAAATTACTCGAACCAACAAATCAAGGAGTGGATCTTTCAGGACTTGGGGATGGTCAATACCGTATTCAAGAAGTGATTGCCCCAGATGGGTATCAAATCAATCAGACGTTTATCAATTTTGAAATAAAGAAAAATGCGGATAACTCTCGTAGTGTATTTGTAAATGATCAGCCGGTCTCTAATGGTGTATTAGAAATGAAGGACTACCAAGGATCAGCAGTATTGAAGAAGACCGATGAATCGGGTAAAAATCTAGCCGGTGCCAAATTCAATCTGCAACGTGCGAATATAAATTCAAATGACTACAGTGATTTTGGTGATCAGAGCACTTATGTTACCAATAGTAATGGACAACTGAATCTGACTAATTTAGCACCAGGAAAATATAAATTGAAGGAAAGTGCTGCGCCAACTGGTTACTATTCTAATAGTAAGGAATTTACCTTTGCGATTGATCCAGTCTCTACGGGTAACCAAGCACCAACAACGATTCAGCTAAATGATGGTCAAGCATTGATTGATTATCAGGGCTCTGCTCGATTCAAAAAAGTCGATGGACGTGACTTTAGTAAAGGAAAAGAGACACCGCTTGCTGGTGCGCGTTTCCAACTGTATACCGCCGATGGGAAGACCTCGATTGGCGATACCGTGACGTCAAATTCAGAAGGGTACTTTACTTTCACGAATTTAGCACCGGGAACAACGTATGCGATTAAAGAAACACAAGCGCCAGATGGCTATTTGATCAATCAACAAATGGTTCGTTTTACAACACCATTGTCAAACAGCGAAGACAACAGTGCAATTACCATTGACAATGCTGAGCAAAAATTAGTCGTAGACGAAACAACACCGTTTAAAAACTACAAAGAAGGAGTTCGTTTCCAAAAAATTGACGCCAGTGGTCATGGGTTAGGTGGAGCCAAGTATCAATTAATGATGCAACGGAGTGGTCAATGGGTTCCCGTGACGGATTCTGCTAATGGCGCAGGCAGCGATGGCTTCTTCACTTCGGATGCATTAGATGGAAATGTGCGGGCTTTTGAGTTATCCCCAGGAAACTATAAGTTTGTGGAAAAAGCTGCACCAAACGGCTATCTCTTGAATACGAAGGAAATACCTTTTGTCGTACAGACTCAAGCTGAAAGTGATCCGCCTGTGTATGATATCCCAATCACTGGTGATGCGAATGTCAACTTCAAAGGATCGGCACAGCTCTATAAGGAGGCAGAGAATGCTTCAGGCGATGGGTTCAGTAAACTATCAGGAGCTACTTTTGATGTTTACACAGATGCTGCTACACCAGAAAAGGTGACGACGGATAGTCTCAAATCAGACACTGATGGAAATGTGACGATCACTGATTTGGCTCCAGGTAATTATTATTTCCAAGAAGTTTCAAACAGCAACAACTATTTAGTGAATACGCAAAAAATCAAATTTACGATTCCAACCAATGCGGCTGGAAAACCGACAGTTGTAACGACGAATGATCAAACAGCACCTGGTGGTAAAATGACTTTGCGCAACTATCTAGGTGCGGTCGAGTTAACGAAAGTCGATAAAGACAACCAGCCGTTGAGAGCTGCGGAATTCACTGTTTATGATAATGACAATAAAGCAGTCGGAACCGGTGTTTCGGGAGCAGACGGAAAAGTAACGATCGATAAACTAGCGCCAGGCGATTACACAATCAAAGAAACCAAAGCGCCAGCAGGATATTTGATCAATAATAAAGTGATTCACTTTACGATTTCAAATTCGGCGAATGGTCAGCCGCAAACAGTCACGATCCCTGATGATTTCATTGATTATCAAGGGTCAGTCAAGCTGATTAAAACAGATAGCGATGATCGTCCATTAGCTGGTGCGAAGTTCCAATTGCTAGACAGCGAGTCTCGTCCAGTTGGTGGCATAGTGACTGCAAACGGCACAGGTGAAGTTGTCTTCAATAATCTGGCACCAGGCGATTACATCTTCAAGGAAGTTGCTGCACCATCAGGGTATCTGTTGAATACAACAACAGTCCCAGTGACGGTACCCAAAAGTGCGGATGGACAACCTGCGGTGGTGACAGTGCAGGATCATTTTATCAACTACCAAGGAACCGCAGAATTAACGAAGACGGACGGTGACGGCAAAGCATTAGCAGGTGCGAAATTTAAAGTCGTTGATGATCAAGGAAAGGATGTAGCCGGTAAAACAGCAACGTCAAATGAGGACGGACTTGTTCGTGTGACTGGCTTAGCCCCCGGCAGCTATCGGTTCGTGGAGACAGACGCTCCTGACAAAGGGAACGATGGCAAGTACATCATGACTAGCGACAACTTAGCTTTTGAGATTCCAACCGAAAGTAAAGGTCAGCCAACAATTGTGAAACTTGCGGATAAAGTGAAGAATTATCGTGGCATGATTCGTCTTCATAAGGTCGGAAATGACATTAATGACGATTCAAAAACAGTAGATCTTGCTGGAGCAGCGTTCTCACTTTATAAGAAAGCTGATTTCAGCGATGCAAATCCACTTAAGGTAATCTCAAATGCAAAAGGGATGGTCGAGTTTACTGACTTGGCACCAGGAACGTATTACGTGAAGGAAACTGCGGCACCAAATGGGTATCTCTTAAACACATTCCCATTAACTTTCGTCATTCCAGATCGTGTACCAGCAACAATGCCAATGACCGATGGACAAAATCATACCAATAAGATCGAAGACGGCAGCTATGTTGTTGATGCTGGAGATTTCCATAATGCTCGTAAAGAAATTGAGCTGAAGAAAGCCGATGGTGAAATATCTGGCAATTTAGACTTGTCACAAGTTGTTTTTGCATTATACATCGATGATGGTTCAACAGATGGAAAATTAGTCAAAGACAATTTGAAACCAGAATCTAACGGAACAATTGATTTAAGTAATTTGGCGTTAGAGGACGGCAGCTACAAATTAGTCGAAACTCAGACGGCAACAAACTATGTAATCAGCAGTCAGCCAATTTACTTTGTGGTTGATAATCAGCAAGTCAACGGTATGAAATTAGACCTAGAGAACTATCAAGCTTCTATTAAAGGAAGAAAAGTCACTGGTGATAAAAAACTTGCTGGAGCGGAATACGAACTGTTCAAATCGGAGGATTTAAGTACATCAATCGAAACAAAAGATAAAGAAGGTGCTATGCAAACAATCATAAAGACAGATAGTTCTGGTGAATTCTATGCCAAAGGCTTAAGTGCGGGCGATTACGTTTTGAAAGAAACCAAAGCGCCAAAAGGGTATATTCGTGATACGACCGAACACAAATTCACGATCTATCCACAAAAAGGAGAGCCTGCAACAGTAGATTTAGGAGACTTTGAAAATTATCAAGGCACAGCGAAGTTAACGAAGAAAGCGGAGTCTGGAAAATTATTATCAGATGCCCTCTTTGAAGTTCAAACGGCTGCTGGTCAAACAGTGAAGGAAAACTTGAAGACCGATGAAAATGGTGAAGTCACTATTAAAGATCTTGAACCTGGCGATTATCAATTCGTTGAAACCAAAGCACCAGCAGGCTACTTGGTCAATACAACACCCGTACCATTTACGATCAATGAAACAGCTGAAGGCAAACCAGCTATAGTGATCGCCAGCGATAACTTCGTAAACTACCAAGGCTCAGCTCGCTTCCGTAAAACAGATGCCGAGAATAAACCGTTGAAGGACGCGAAATTTGAAGTTCGTGACGATCAAGATGAAGTCGTGGGAGAAGCAAGCTACTCAGATCAAGCGGGTTATGTCACAGCAACTGGACTAGCACCAGGCAGCTATAACTTTGTTGAAGTCGAAGCGCCAGCCGGTTACCTGATCAATACAAGGAAGATTCCATTTACGATCGCATCAAAAGCACTGGGCAAATCATCAGTAGTCGAGGCCTTAAATGGCGAAGATTTTATTGACTACAAGGGTTCGGCTGTATTGAAGAAGGCGGATTCGGATGGAACACCATTAACCGATGCAGTCTTTGATGTTGTAGATGCAAATGGAACGAAGGTTGGTGATACACTCTCACCAAGTGATAAAGATGGTGAGGTTAGCGTTGATGGATTAGCGCCAGGCAAGTACTCATTTATTGAACAAAAGGCACCAGACGGTTATATCATTAATACTGATCCGATACCATTTGAGATTCCAACGAGTGCTAAAGACGAACCACAACAGGTGAAAGCCAATGAAGGTAAAGCTTTTATTAACTATCAAGGTTCCGTCCAACTGAAAAAAGTCGCCTTTGATCGATCAGATGTTGATCAAGGATTAGCTGGAGCAACATTTATCGTGGAAGATGCTGATGGCAATCAAGTTGGAGATTCTAAGATAACTGGATCTGATGGGATTGTTACGTTCAATAAGCTAAAACCTGGTACGTATAATTTAGTTGAGACAGAAGCGCCAGAAGGTTACTTGATCAATAGTACGAAAGTACCGTTTGAGATTCCCAAAGAAGCTTCTGACAAACCAGCTATGATTACATTCGATGGTGACGAATCATTCAACAACTACAAAGGAACCTTCCAAATGGTCAAAGAATCTAAAGATGGCAAACGATTGAAGGGTGCTGAGTTCGATCTCTATAAAGGCGATTCAACGATTCCAGAAAGACAAGGAACCACCGACGGTTCAGGAGTGCTGACTCTAGCCGGATTAGCGCCAGGCGACTATCATCTGAAGGAAAAAGTAGCGCCAAATGGCTATATCATTAATGAAACGCAGATAGACTTTACTATCAGTGGCACAGCAGAAGGTCAGCCAGCAGTTGTTATGCCAAAAAGACCATTTATTAATTATCAAGGCTCAGCAGAATTGATCAAGAAAAATGCTGACGGACAACCACTAAAAGGTGCTGAATTTGAGGTTCTGGATAGTGAAAGGAATCGAGTTGGCGAAACAATTACATCGAATAAAGCTGGTGAAGTTGTGGCGGAAGGCTTAGCTCCTGGTGATTATGTATTTAAGGAAGTCAAAGCACCAGCTGGCTATGTTATCAATTCAACAGAAGTACCATTCACGATCAAGCGATCGACGGAGGATGGTAAACAGACTGCTACAATCAAAGAGCCGTTAATTAATTACCAAGGTTCAGCAAAGATAATCAAGACCAATGAAGAAGGCAAAGGATTATCAGGTGCCATCTTTGAGTTGCGAACCAAGGCCGGAAAAATGGTTAAAAAAGATTTGATCACCGATGCTAAAGGTGAAATCAAGGTGGATCAGTTAGCCCCAGGTGACTATCAGTTCATTGAGACTAAAGCGCCAGCAGGTTATATCTTGAATACGACACCCGTTGATTTTACGATCAAAGCGAAAGAAAAGGGCCAACCCAAAGAAATTTTGGCAAGCGATAAATTTATCAACTACCAAGGCAAAGTCGAATTAACGAAAGTTGATGCGGATAATAAGAATAAGGCTTTGGCAGATGCTGAATTCCAATTGCTGGATAAAGATCAAAGAGTTTTACAGGAAGGTCTTAAAACAAATGCTGCTGGAAAATTGGATGTGAATAAGCTAGCACCTGGAAACTATGCATTCAAGGAAACCAAAGCACCGACTGGCTATCAATTGTCAGAAGCTCCTATTGAGTTCACGATTTCTGCAGCTCATAGCGGCAAACCAACACAGCTTAAAGTAATTGCTGAGAACAAAAAGGCTCCTAATCCAATCTATCCTCCTAACAAATCAACTGCATCAGGACATTGGTTCTATCCGAAAACAGGTGAAGAGAAAGGATTAACGCTTCTCACTGTTGGGGTGATAATTATTCTTATCGTCATCGGTGTCACTTATTTGCGCAGGAGAAAATAGAAAGACGGGACATTTTTATTCATCAATCATTTTATTTCGGAAGAATAAAGATAAAAATGAATAGATGATAATAGGTATGTAAAGGCGAAGTTGCTTTACATACCTATTTTTTGTCAATTTTGCTAAGAAACAAGAGGGGATACCGTAACAGTCTGTCATAAACTGCAAATAATTAACCCATATTTTTGAATTTTTTTCACAAAAAAGATTTTAGCGGCTAAACCCCTTTTTGAAAATTTCAATTAAAAAAAGGGGTTTGGTTTTTAATGAATGAATGGGGCGAAGCATTGCTGGAATGCGTTATTCTAATTTATATGGAGATGAAAAGACCCCTGAAAGAAGACGTAATTGATAGCGCAATCAATTACGGAAAGTATTTTTCAATGATACTTTTGAAAACACCCAAAATACCTTAAAAATGATCGCATTATAAGATATCAAGTGTTTTATATACTTGTTATTTTATCGAGACAATCAAAATAGTCGCCTATTTCACACAAATGCATCGCCTAAAGTTTTTAATTTGCTGAAGTAAAGTGGAAAAAACACCATTCCGTTTATTTGAAACGGCAACAGTTTATCTTATTACCGGCAAAATAATCGCCCCCAACGATTATTTCCATATTATTTAAGTTTTATAAATTATTTGGGTTCTTTTTTATTAATATTAAATAAACAGAAAAATATAATCGTTATTTTTATCATTTAAAATTTTGTAATTCCATGGAAAAAATTAAATTGTGAATTTCATTGTTTTTTTTTGTAATAGAAAGTATACTAAATTCAGCGGAAAAATTGGATTTTTTTTCGCTGAATTGTGACATGGGTAACATAAAAATACTTAGTAAGGGAGGTATGTAGATGAAGAAAATTGTAAGTGGGTTAATTGCGCTCATCGCAGTGGTTTTATTTGTTGGGCCTAGTGCTCATGCGGATGGTGCCATTACTGCTGATGAACAAAGAATTTTGTCAGAGCTGGATAAAGGCGTAACTGTAGGCGGAAAGACGTTTAACATTGGTGCATCAGAACGCGCACAGGCAGAAAATTTCTTGAAACAAAATGATGTTTCTGCTGATAAAGTGAACGGAGTTGTTGCACAAATCCAAAGCGCTCGTTCTTTAGTTGAATCTTCAGGTGTTGATGTTTCAAATATCAACTCTATTGAAGCTTTGATCAAAGCCTTGCCATTGAACACCAAGAACCAATTAAAGGATATTATCACCAAAGCGGCGAATATCCTAGGGCTGACAATCACCTTCTACCCAGGAGGCTATTCTATCACTCAGCCAGGTTCAGGGTCTGCCGGTTCTACTAGCAGCACGACTAAACCAGCCAGCAGTACAGTCTACACATCTGGTGGCGCAGTGAAACAAACTGGTGCTACACATTTGTCTAGTGCAATTTCTTTCGCAAGCTTATTACTTGTTGCAGCAGGTGCATTTGTAGTAGGACGTAAGAAACTTGCGTAGAGCTTCTAGGCTGAAGAGGGTTGGGGCGATTTTGATCGCTCCGATCATCTTTCTGATTTTCGGCTATTCCTTAATATACGTAATTGGAAAACCTGTTATTCAATTTGTTACTTCTTCTATTCAATTGTTTTTATTAACAGATACCCCCGACTTTGAGGCGACGGAACAGACATTTGAAGCTGTAGATAATAAAGAAATCGCGACGAACGAAAAGGACGAGCTTCCATCAAGTAAGATCACTTATCCGGTGGGAGGAGAGCTTTTCGGCAAAGTTAAGATAGAAAAAGTACAATTGGATGTTCCTTTATATTTTGGAGATACCGAACAAATTTTACGTCAAGGCGCAGGCCAATTCATGGGGTCTGTATATCCCGGTGAATTAGGGACTTCGCTGATCGGCGGACATAATGTCGATGATTTCGGCAAGCTTGGCGGTGCGCAAGTAGGAGATACGATCGAAGTCCAAACGACTTACGGGAATTATACGTATCGTATTACCCAGCTTGATATCAAAAACAAAAAAGATAAAGAAATTGACGATATGATTTATCAACGAAACGACCGACGGATTATTCTCTATACCTGCTATCCATTAGATAGCTTGGGTCTAACTGATGACCGCTTATTTGCTATTGGAGAGTATGTTTCAGGTCCGATTATTAATGGAAATGAGTAGGAGGAAAGGCAACTTATGAAACAAGCATCAAAAAATGTCCCACGATGGATCTTAGCATTCATCGGGTCTTTACTCCTCTTTGCTACAGTATCGTTGATCTGTATCCGTATGACTTTGTTTAATCAAAACTTTATGATTAAGCAAGTCCATGCGACGGATTATACAGAAACGATCCGTAAAGATATGACACAAAGTATTCAAGACTTAGGTCGCGGCAGTAACATCCCGCCTGAAGTTTTAGCTGATGTTGTCTCGGAAAAAACTGTTTCCGCAAACGTTGATAATTATATTCGCAGTATTTATCAAGAAATTCCCTTTGAGCTTCAAGGGGAAGAAAAAATCAAAGACAATATTTTGAAAAACGTGAATCAATACGCGCAACAGAAAAATATCACGATCGATGAAACGACACAGCAGAATTTGGATAATTTGGCGAATACCGCTGCGAAGAATTACTCGAACTATATCGAGATTCCTTACCTATTAAGTTATGGCAAAAAGGTAATGGCTTTTCAGTCTGCTTTGACGCTGATTCTGATTATCGTTGGCGTGGCTTTCTTATTAGTGTTCGTCGGCTTGCTGCTGATGGTCAAAATGAAGCATCAAAAGGTTCGCTGGAGCAGCGTCACTTTTTTAGGTGCAGGTTTGATGTTAACTGTTTTACCAGCAATCATCTATGTTAGTGGAGTGATCAACCGGCTAGGAATCATGTCGGAAGGCTTGTATCGTTTTGTGACAGGCTATATTACAGCGTTTGATTTGAGTTTTGTCTTTGTGGGAATCGCATTGACTGTTTTAGCACTGTTAATGGTGCTGCTTAGTGAGAAGATGCGTTCAAAAAAAATACATAACGTTCGTTAGTGAAGGGAAAAAAGATGGAAGAAACAATCAGCTTAGAAGAGTTATTTCAGGTATTAAAAAAGAAAGCATTATTGATCTTAATGACCACGATTGCCGGAATCGGGCTGGCCGCGGTCGTGACCTTTTTCTTGATCACGCCTAAATACGATTCAGCCGCACAACTAATCGTGCAAAACAATCCGGCAGAAGGAGCAAATACCAATCTGCAAAATGATATCAATGGGAACGTGCTCTTGATCAATACATATAAAGACATGATTAAAGGCGATGTCGTTATCGATGCCGTTCAAAAGGAACTACAAAATGAATACCAGTATACCTACAGCAATGCTGAATTGAAAGACATGATTGAAGTCGAACAGGCGCAAAACTCGCAAATGTTCCAAATCGTTGCGACTTCACCTGAACCACGTAAAGCAGCGACGATCGCTAATGTCACAGCGACGACATTCCAAGAAAAAGCAGAAGATGTTTTAGCAGTTAATAAGGTAACGATCACTTCAAAAGGAGTCGTGCCCTCTAAGGCAGTCTTCCCGAACAATAAATTGAACCTGCTGATCGGAGCAGTTGTAGGTTTGATGCTGGGTGTCGGCTTGGCGTTCTTAACAGAGCTGCTAGATAAGACTGTCAAAGACGAGCGCTTCATTATTGAAGCGTTGGGATTACCGATTTTGGGGCAAGTATCTGAGATCAGTAAAAAGGAACTGTATGATAATCGAGGAGCGGCAGCTCCACCGCAAGAAAATAAAAAAGAATCACGAGGGACTCGTACAGCGCCCACTCGTAATCGAAAACGCGTGTAAGGGGAAATTTTTAGATGGCAAAAAAGAGACAAGCAATTACACCGGTTGATTTGATCACTGCGATCAATCCTTTTTCAACGGCAGCAGAGCAATATCGGAAGATTCGTACGAACATCGAATTTTCTTCAGCCGATAAAAAAATCAAATCACTTGTTGTGACCTCTTCAGGTCCTTCAGAAGGAAAAACAACAACAGCTTCAAACTTAGCAGTTGTTTTTGCAAATGCAGGCAGCCGGGTCGTATTAGTGGATGCAGATTTAAGAAAACCAAATATTGCATTAAGCTTCAAGGTCCCAAATGTCAATGGGCTAAGCAACTACCTAACTGAAGGCAACTCTGCGACGGGAAGCTTCTTATCAGAGCCAGAGATGGAAAACGTCTTTCTGACACAGGGAAATACACAGGTTGGCAGTCGCTTGATCGAAACAAATATCGAGAATCTGTATTTAATGCCCAGTGGACCAACACCGCCAAATCCATCTGAGCTGCTGAGCTCAAGACGGATGCAACAATTAGTAGATACCTTAAGCGAGTCCTTTGATTTAGTGATTTTTGACATGCCACCAGTCGTAACAGTGACTGACGCACAGATCATGTCTTCCTATGTTGACGGGACGATATTGGTTGTGCGGGAACGAAAAACCAATAAGCAAGCAATTTTAGAAGCAAAAAAATTATTGGACATGGTCCAAGCCAAAATTATCGGAGTCGTCTATAACGGTAAGAAACAAGGAGAAGACTCCTACTACTATTATGGGACAGAAGGAAGTAAGTGAGTACTAAATGATCGATCTACATAGTCATATCTTGCCTGGAGTCGATGATGGGGCGCAAACACTTGAGGATAGTCTTGAAATGGCAAAAAAAGCCATCAGTCAAGGCATTACCCATTTGATGTGTACCCCTCATCATAATAATGGAAAGTATAACAACCCGGCAGATAAAATTATTCGAGATGTAGCTGCCCTGCAAAGCGAGCTTGATCAACGAGGACTAGAGTTAACTTTACTTGAAGGCCAAGAGGTTCGGATGACCGAACTGCTATTAACGGCCATCAAACGAGAGGAAATCCTTTTTTCCGATTTGGATGATACGTATCTATTGGTCGAATTTCCGACCAATGATATCCCGATCTACGCGGAGCAGATGTTCTATCAGTTGCTTAGTCGAGGACAGGTCCCGGTGATCGTTCATCCAGAAAGAAACGCTGTTTTTCGAGAAGAACCTAATCGATTGATTCCTTTTCTAGAAATGGGCGTGCTAACACAGCTTACTGCCCCAAGTATCGTGGGGATATTTGGCAGTGAGATTCAAAAAACAGCAAGACGAATGCTTGAACATCAGATGCTATTTATGGTTGCTTCCGATGCTCACAATCTTCGACACCGCACCTTTTTAATGAAGGAAGCGTATGAAGAAATTGAAAAAATCGGTGGCAGAGAGATGACTGCAGCGATGCAGCAGATGGCTAAAGACTTAGTGAATGGGGATTCAGTAGTCAGACCGAGGTATCAGGCAATAAAAGAACCGCGCTTCAAATTTTTTAGCTAAATAGTTTGTTGGGGGGATTAGATGATGAAAAGCGAGAAGACCTTTGGGGATGTGAATAGTTTGAATGATAAACCATTTCCTAATCAGGGGAATCCCAAGGTGATTTGGTTAGATAAGGAAAAAATAGAAAATCAAAGAGGCTATGATTTGATCAAACGGATTATTGATCTAATTTTAGGATGCCTTGGGCTCGTGTTTATTTCTCCAGTCATGTTCTGGATTGCCTATAAAATTCGTAAAGAAGATCCAAGTGGACCGGTAATTTTCACGCAAAAACGTGTTGGCAGAAATGGAAAGCTATTCACCATGTATAAATTCCGGTCAATGTGTGCAGATGCAGAAGAACAGCTGGATAGCCTAGTAGATAAAAACGAGATCAAAGGCGCGATGTTCAAAATCAAGGAAGATCCTCGAGTGACAGAGTTTGGTAAATTCATTCGCCGGACTAGCCTAGATGAACTCCCTCAACTACTAAATGTTATTAAAGGTGATATGAGCCTCATCGGTCCACGTCCACCACTACAAAGAGAAGTCGCTGAATACACGCAGTATGACATGCAACGTCTACTGGTAAAGCCAGGCTGTTCTGGATTGTGGCAGGTTAGCGGACGGAATGATGTTCATTTTGAAGAAATGGTTGATTTTGATATTAATTATATTCAAAAACGTGGGATTCGATATGATATCGCGTTGATTCTTAAGACGATAAAAGTAATGATGAAGCCGGATGGGGCTTATTAGAAATCGGGAGAATTATGAAGAAAAAGATTTGTTTAATTGCGTCCTCTGGTGGGCATTACGAGCAGATAATAATGCTAAAAAAATTAGAGGATTATTTCGATGTATATTATGTTACTGAAAAAACTTTTTATAGCAATAAAAATGATAATGTTTATTATATTAATCAGATCAATCGCAGAGAAAAATTTTTCATTGTAAAGTTTATACGAATTTTTTTTCAATCGCTACGAATTTTTTTTATTGAGAGACCAGATATTATAATTTCTACGGGAGCGATGTCTGTAATACCAACTTTTCTAATCGGTAGATTATGTAAAAAGAAATTAATTTTTATTGAATCATTTGCTAAACTTAATTCCTCGACTATGACTGGAAGATTTGTCTATAAATTATCTGATCACATTGTTGTTCAATGGGAAAGCATGTTGACAGTTTATCCTGAGGCACAGTATTTTGGAAGTATTTACTAGAAAGGTATTTTATATGATTTTTATTACTTTGGGATCCCAAAAATTTCAATTTAATCGTTTATTGATTTATATTGACAAACTGATAGACGATGGAGTGATACAAGAAGAGGTTTTTGCGCAAAAGGGAAATAGTAATTATATCCCTAAAAATTATAATTTTGTAGAATTTCTAGAGAGAACTAAGTTTCAAGAGAAAATGGAAGAAGCCGAGTTTGTTGTAACACATGGTGGGACAGGTGCTATAGTAACAGCTTTAAATAATAATAAAAAAGTTATTGCGGTTCCTAGATTAGCAAAATTTGATGAACACGTAGACGATCATCAAATACAAATCGTTGAAGCTTTTTCAAATGCAAATTATATTATGAAAGCTTTAGATTATTTTGAATTTGAACAAAACATCAAGAAAATAAAAAAAATGAAATTCGATCGTTTTAAATCTAACAATAATTTTTTTGTGGCAGAGATAATTAGACTAATAAAAAAATAGTATGGAAAGAAGAATATAATAATTATGGTTACTCCATTAGTATCTATAGTAATTCCTGTTTATAATGTGGAACTATATTTAAAAGAGGCCTTAGATTCAATCATTAATCAATCCTATAAAAATTTAGAGATTATTATTGTCAACGATGGAAGTACGGATAACTCAAAGAAAATCATTGATGATTATGTACATTATATTCCAAATAAAATTATAAGTGTAACTAAGAAAAATCAAGGTCTTTCGAGTGCAAGAAATACTGGTTTAAAATATGTTAAAGGGAAATATATTTATTTTTTTGACAGTGATGATATTTTAAAGTCGAATTGTATTGAAACCCTAGTAAACTTTTGTGAATTAAACAAATTGGAAATATGTAGGTTTGAAGCAATATCATTCGTGAATGATGATATAGAACAAAATATTGATAAAAATAAGTATACTATCAAATCAAGCCTTGATAGATCTATTGTTCCAACAGAAATATATGTTTCTAATCCATTAAAAGTTAGAATGCCAGTTTGGCTTTATTTTTATTCTTCTAGAATTATTTTTGACAATGAGTTGATGTTTGAAAAAGGAATATTACATGAAGATGAATTATTTACCCCTCAAATACTTAGTTGCACAAATCGTATTGGATTACTATCAGAAGTTTTCTTTTATAGAAGAATCAGAAGAAATTCAATAATGAATTCTCAAAGTAATAATGATGAAAAAGGGAGAAGTCTTAGAAAAATTTCTCATATTTTAGTTTCATCATTAGAAGAAAATGGAAGAAATGAAAAAATTGATAGTTTCATTAAATTTAGAATTTTTCGATGCTTCAGTGTATCTGTATATTTGCTAGGAGATTTAAAGAAAATTGGAAAGAAAGAGCTTAATAAACTAGGGATTAAACATAGTTCATTAGTTTGTTGGATATGGCTAACCAGTCTTAGAAATAATCTCGGGAGTGTACTTAATGATAAATAGTGTGGCGATGGGAAATTTAGGAAATCAATTTTTTACGTATGCATATGCTAGAAAGATTCAACATGAACTTCAACAGGATATTAATATATATAAATTTGAGATTGAACGTTTGCATTACAAATTCGATTTAGACTGTTTTTATCTTAATGAACATGTAAATATTCAAGAGATCCCAATGAAAGATGAAAAGATAGTGAAATTATTACTTTTTTTCAATAGAATTACAAGATACTCTACTTCTTTAAATTATATATATAATAGATTTATAAGAAACGTTTTTAGTCATTTAGGAATACAATTCTGGATGAAAGAAACATATGAACATTTTAAAATAGATGGATCACATGACAATACATTGGTTGGCTATTGGCAATGTCCTCAGTATTTTGATGACATACGTGAAATTTTAATACAAGAGTTCCAGCCTATATTTCCGCCAATGGAAAAAAATTTTGAACTCTATAAGATAATTGAGAACAATGAATCGATTTGTGTTTCGGTAAGACGAGGGGATTACACAAGTAATCCAAAGATAAGAAAGAAGTATATGGTTACTGATGAAAATTTTTTTGTTGATGGGGTTAAGAAAATTAGGAGTGTCCATCCTCGAGCACCGATAATTTGTTTTTCAGATGATATTGATTGGGTTAGAAATAACATAGATTTTAATGGGGATGTTTATTATGAGGACGGAGATGATCCTATTTGGGAGAAAATGAGGATGATGACAAAGTGCAAACATTTTGTCATTTCAAATAGTACATTTAGTTGGTGGGCCCAATATCTCTCTGAGAATCCACAAAAAATAATTTACGCTCCTTTCAAATGGTATGCTGATGGTAGGAAAGCTGATATCTATCAAGAAAACTGGAATTTAATCAAAGCTAATGGAGTGAACACATGAATTCGCTATTAGGATTATTTAGTATTGTAATGATTGGTATACTTTGGATTTCTTTATTACTAAAATATAAAAATGATAAGTGTTTATCACTATTGTTGATTTCAAGCGTTGTTTATTATGAGTCGTTTACTTTGGTAAATGTTGATTTGTTCTTAAAGATACTATTTCTTATTACTACAATATCCTTGATCTTGATTAAAGGAGTGAAAAAAGGACCTTTTATCATGGTTACTTTACTTTGTATAGTGCAATTTACTATAAGTCAAGTAGCTCCTACAAATTATAATGAGTATGATTTTCTTGATGGATTAACTTCATTTTTTTCTATTTTAACCGGTTTTTGGTTGATGTGTATAAACTGGGATAAGGATGAATCATTTGATATCTTAAAAACATTATCTTACTTGGCATCTATATCGATTGTTGTCGGGGTATTATTAGGTGGGATGGGCTTAGTAGATTTTTTTGGGAGACACGGTATATCTATTGCGGGTGCATCTCTATCTACAAACTTGAGCTTTTTTGGGACTATTGGGATAATGGCAGCGACATTGGCTGAGTATCTTGCTGAAAATGAAAGTACTTGGAAATTTAGGTTACTTAAATATATTAATCTTATCATTGTTTGTAGTACTTTAACTAGAGGAGGGATTTTAAGCGCATTTATAGTATTTATTCCTGAGTTATTTCTTTTTTTGAAGTTAATTTTCAGAAAGCCTATCTATATCTTGGTAGGGTGTTCATCATTGTTACTATTATACAAACCTATTGAGGTTTTCAAAACCCTATTGTTGCAACGAATGTATAATTCGAATGGAGAATTAAATACTTCTGGTAGATCAATAGCTTGGAACTATATTTTGTCTTTAAATCAACAAAAATATACTGGTAGTGGGCTTGGTAGTTTAAAAACATTTACTTCAGATCCAAAACTTGCTGCTTTTACAGCAGCTCATAACGAATATGTTAGGACATTATTTGAAACAGGTACTATAGGATTAGTTATATTACTTATACTATTTCTATATATTTTTTTCAGTGCTTTTTATTCAAAAACTAAATATCTGAAAATTATTTCTTTTCTGATTTTTAGTTCTTTTCTATTGTATTCTTACACAGATAATACGATGGTTAACTTTAGATATTGGATGCCATTTAGTGTTTTGATTGGTACAATTCTAGAAAGTAAAATTCTAAAAGTAAAATTTCATAAGAATAAGTGAGTGTATTAAATGAGAGTAATTAGTAATGTAAGAGCTTTGTTAATGTATATTGGAGTATATATATTTATTAAAATTTTTCGAAAAAATGATTTTACAGATAATAGTAACATTTGGTTTATTAATGAAAAACTAGATGAAGCTAGAGATAATGGATATTCTTTTTATGAATATATGGAAAAATTAAACAATAATGATTGTATTGAAGTCCGCTATTTAATAATTAAAGGAACTGTTGATTCTAAGAAGATTAAAGATGAGAATGTGATTTATGTGGGAACTCTCAAACACATTTATTACTTATTAATCTCCGATGTACTTATAACCTCACAAAGTCTACCTTATTATGGCAGTCAGCAATTATTTAAGAAATTGAAATTTTTACATAAAGGAAATCAAAAAAAAATCTGGCTTCAACATGGAGTAATAAAAGATAGAATTCCCTATGCTACAATGAAATACTCTCATAATTACTATGATATGGTCAGTTGCACTAACTATTTAGAGAAAGAGTTTATTTCTAAATATTACGATTACCCTGAAAACGTGCTAAAAGTTGTTGGATTATGTAGATATGATAATCTTTTAGATGTTAATAAAAATTGCAGAAATATTCTTATTATGCCAACCTATAGAAAGTGGTTATCAAAATTATCAGTGATTGATTTTGAGAAAACAGATTTTTTTAAAAAATATCTCCTTTTATTGAATGATGCTAAGCTTCTTAAGCTATTGGAAAAAGAAAATATAAAAATAGTATTTTATCCACATTATGCTTTACAAAAATACATTGATAGTTTCAAAAAAGCTCTTGTTTGTTCGGATAATGTGATACTCGCTTCGAAAGAAAAACATGATGTTCAAGAGCTATTGAAGATGTGTCAGATATTAATAACAGATTATTCTAGCGTTGCGTTTGATTTTGCTTATCAAAAAAAACCTGTAATTTATTATCAGTTTGATGGTGAAAAGTATGCTTCAGGACATTATGGGCAAGGATACTTTTGTTATGATAAAGATGGATTTGGACCTGTAGTTCATAATACCAATGAGTTAATATCTTTTGTTATTGACTATGAAAAAAATGGAATGTCTGGAATATATCAAGAAAAAGTGGATCATTTTTTTGAATATAGAGATACAAAAAATTGTGAACGAACATATTCAAGTATTCTGAAGTTATTGGAGAAATAGTTTGATGAAAAGTAGGATACAATATGCCATTTTGAATTCTGGAATAAACAGTATTGCTTTCATTTTAAATTTAATTTTGAAGTTTGTTTCGAGAAGTTTTTTTATAAAATATTTAGGTAGTGAACTTCTGGGATTAAATGGACTTTTTACAAGTATTTTGTCGATGTTGTCTTTGGCAGAATTAGGGATATCAACATCTATTGTATATTCTTTATATGAACCGATAGTCCATAGAAGAGATGGTCAAGTTCGCGCGTTGATGACTCTCTATAAAAAAGTCTATACTTTAATTGGATTGTCGGTTGCGATTATAGGGATATTAGTCATTCCTCTACTCCCTATAATCATCAAGGAATACGATGGAAATGAGAATGTATATTATATTTATATACTATTTTTGGCCAATTCTGTTGTAAGTTACTTCTTTACCTATAACAGATCTCTATTAAATGCGGATCAAAAAATCTATATAGCTACTATGAACGATGCTGTTATTCAGGCTATATGTGTAGTGCTACAGATAATAGTAATAATTTTTTTTAGAAACTATCAGTTATATCTCATAATCTCCATGTTAGGAACAGTAATAGGAAATTTGAATTTAACTCGAATTGTAAAGAAATCATATAAACATATATTGTCTACTAAACCGGAATCTGTTGAGCCTCAAATAATTCAAAGGCTTAAAGAAAATACCATGGGTGGATTTTTGTCAAAATTATCTGGAATTGTTGTTACAGGGACAGATAATATATTAATCTCCAGTTTTATTGGTTTATCAACGGTAGGAGTTTACTCAAACTATTGGATGATAATATCTAGTATTCAAGGTTTAGTATCTCAAATCATGAATTCTATAACAAGTAGCATTGGTAATCTTGGAGCAGAAGGTGATATTGAAAAGAATAGGATATTTTATAAAAGATACAATTTTATTGGGTATGCTTTATGCTTTTTCTGTACAATATTTTTATATTCTTTAATTAATCCATTCATTTCTTTATGGATAGGAGAGAAGATGTTGTTTAGCAATGAAATCGCCTATATATTAATATTTAATTTTTCTCTTTATTTGTATCGATTACCAAATTTGATTTTTATTAACGCTTTTGGTATTTCTTGGATGGTAAGACATAAACCAATCTGGGAAATGCTTGTCAATGCTGTACTTTCAGTTTTATTTCTAGTTGTTTTCAAATTTGGGTTAATGGGAATACTATTTGCAACTACGTTAAGTTCACTTTTTGTAGTATCGTGGTGGGAACCATATGCAGTTCATAAGTATATTTTGAAAACTAGTACAAGAAGCTACATTATTTCAACAATTCAATTTTTAGTACATATTGGATTAACAATATTAATTATATCTATTGTCCAGCTTTTTTTAAAATCAAATGGTTTGCTTAATTTTATTTATCTTAGTGTTATTGTTGCTTTCATTTCAATAACTACTTTCTATGTGTTCTTCAGAGAAATAAATGAGTTTAACTACCTTAAGTATTTATGCAAGAAAATAATTATGAGGAGAAAGTAAAGTAATGAAAATTTCGGTTTTTGGTTTAGGGTATGTTGGATTAAGTAACGCACTATTATTAGCTCAGAAAGAAAAAGTGAACGCATACGATATAGTCTCAAAGAAAATAGAAATGCTAAAAAAGTCTAAGTCATTATTAGTAGACAAAGAGATTAATTATTTTCTCAATAGGAATGATATAGAAGTTGAGTTTACCCAGTCTTTTGAAAACTGTGTAAAATTTGGTGATTATTTAATCATTGCAACTCCAACCGACTACGATGAAAAGAAAAACTGCTTTAATACATCAACTGTTGAAGATGTAATCGAAAAAGCTTTAGCTATCCGACCAGATGCTACTTTTATTATCAAATCAACAGTCCCAGTCGGATACACTGAAGAGTTAAAAGAAAAATATGGAACTGAGAATATCATTTTCTCACCTGAATTTTTAAGAGAAGGTCGAGCGCTTTATGATAATTTGCATCCTTCAAGAATCATCGTTGGTGAATGCTCTGAACGCGGTCAAGAAATTGCTAATATGTTTTTAGAAAATGCGCATGATAAAGATGTTCCTGTACTATTGACTCATTCTACAGAGGCGGAAGCAATTAAGCTATTCTCAAATACATATCTCGCATTACGTGTTGCTTACTTCAATGAATTGGATACTTATGCTGAATCTAGAGGTCTAAATACTAAACAAATTATTGAAGGTGTTGGTCTTGATCATCGTATAGGAACACATTACAACAATCCATCCTTTGGATATGGTGGTTATTGCTTACCAAAAGACACAAAGCAGCTGCGTGCGAATTATGAAGATGTACCAAGTAATATTATTGGTGCAATTGTAGAGGCGAATACGACTCGTAAAGATTTCATCGCGGAACAGATTTTGGCGAAAAATCCAAAAGTTGTTGGTATTTATCGTTTAACTATGAAGGCGAACTCTGATAATTTCCGTTATTCTTCGATTCAAGGTGTAATGAAACGTTTGAAGGCTAAAGGTATTGAAGTCGTTGTATTTGAACCTACTTTAGATGAGGATGAGTTCTTCCACTCGACAGTTATCAAGGATTTTGAAGAGTTTAAAGAAATGTCTGATGTGATTGTCTCTAATCGTTTTGAACCTGAACTTCAAGAAGTTGAAGATAAAGTTTATACAAGAGACATTTTTAGAAGAGATTAATTTAAATAAATTATTTTTGACAGTCGTTTATTTTAATTTGGAAGTGAGTTGATCTTGTGTCTAATCGAAATAAACATAATAATCGCTCAAAAAAAATCCTTCTAATCTTACTCGGTATCTTCCTAACAATCATCCTAGTAATAGCTGGTTTCGCCGCCAAAATGTACTACGATGTAAAATCCACAGCAAATGATACGTTTGAAGTTGCGGATCGTAAAGGTAATGCCAATAAACGGAAGGTTAACTTGTCTGCACAAGAACCGTTTAGTATTTTGCTTTTGGGTGTCGATACAGGCGCTCTTGGGCGAACGGAACAGGGACGCTCGGATACGATGATGGTGGCGACGGTGAATCCGTCGTCGAATGAATCATTGTTAGTGAGTCTGCTGCGGGATACTTATGCGGAGATTGTTGGTCATGGTACGCAGGATAAGATTAATCATGCGTATGCGTTTGGCGGAGCAGCGATGTCGATGGATACGGTAGAAAATTTGCTGGATATTCCAATTGATCATTACATAACCATCAACATGCAAGGCATCGAGACGTTAGTTGATGCGGTCGGCGGAGTTGAGGTCAATAATTCGTTGGATTTTACCTATGATGGAAAGACGTTCTCCAAGGGGAAACAGGAACTGAACGGTGAGGAAGCATTGAAATACTCCCGCATGCGTTATGATGATCCAAACGGTGATTATGGGCGACAAGGCCGGCAGCGGCAAATCATTACTGGCATCGCAAAGAAAGTCTTAAGTACGAAAGGCTTGACTAGCTATCGCTCTATTTTGGAAACGATGGGTCAGAATGTAAAGACGGATCTGACTTTTTCGGATATGCGTACTTTGATGGGGGACTACCGAACTGCTTTTAGTCATGTTAAATCCGATCAACTGAAAGGTGAAGGATTTATGCAGGATGGTGTTTCTTATCAGCGTATTGATCCGAGCGAGTTGAAGCGTGTGCAAGATGAATTAAAAGGTACAATGAAATAAGTTGTAGCGTGGTACAAAGGCTGGCTTATTCTACGCAGTACCATCCATCAACAGTGAGAAATATTGTCTGCAAAATAACTAAATGAAATCAGTTCGTTTCTTAGAATAGAGATAATGGGTGTATTTTCCTCCATTGGCAATGACTCTTTTCAATAAACTACTTAATATCCCCCTACAATCAAACGATCGCAGGGGGATTTATTTTTTAGTCGTCATGGATCACGCCCACTCAACCAATGGTTGACGAGGGCGATGATCAGCCCCGCAAAGAGCGGAGCGAGGACATATCGAATCAGCTCGCTCAAGGTGCATCACCTCCTCTCAGAAGTGGAGATAGACGACATGAGCGGGGGTACCTACGCAAAAGGTATTCAATTGTGAAAGGACAGAAGTTGACTAAGCTATTCTAGCTTATGTGGCTGGTTACCTGGATCATCCTTGATCCGATTTTTCTTTCGCCGAAGCCAGGAAAGAAACCTTTTTCGTGTGCTTTAATCCACTTGATTAATTTTTTATTCTTAATGAAGAGTGATTACTTCTTGCTTCTGCGGTTCCTTCCAATGTCTGTTCAAGTGCCATTCTTGAGGAATTGTACAAATAGTCATAGCTTCTTATTGATCTAGTAGAAGCTGTTCGTGCTGGAGTTTTAGAGTTAATTGGAGTTTCCAGCTTTATTGAATCGGCAGTCGTAGGTTCCTTTTTCTTGGACTTCATTAAAGAGTCTGCCGTTGTCACCTCTTTATAAGTCTGTTCAGTTGTTGTTTCTTCTTTACTCGATTCTTTAGATGAATCCTCTACATCATTTTTTGGTGCAGCTTCTTTACAAAGTTGTTCAGAAGGAGCTGCTGGATCATTCTCCACATCAAAAATATCGGTTTCGTACGTGGTGACGAACTTTGCCGTGACAACAGTATCAAATAGTTTTACGCCATTTTTTTCAAAAATATCCAATTGAGTCAGTAGTTCGCAAGCTTCTTTGATCTGTTCAACAGGCAAATCGGCATTCACATTTTTATAGGTCCAGTCGTGTTCTTTGCCTAGACCGTTGGTAAAAGTTGTGACTAAATCATGGGTCATTGTTCTGCTTTCCTTTCATTCTTTTTTTCTGCGTAGGTAGTTTTTTTATCAAGGTTCGTTGGTTTCTGTAGGACGAACTTTTGCAATAAGAGAACGGACAAGTGAGATGGCTTTTTCGCCAAAGTTACGGACAGGAAATACTCTTGCAGCTAACGAGCGCCATTCGGGTGCCATGAAGTAATCTTGAAAGTAATAAAAGAAGCGCTTCATGGTGCGAGTGGCTTTAGTATTCATAAAAATCTCACGGACAAGATCCTTCAGAATGAAGGCAAACTCCTCCGCACCTAGCTGGTGTCTTACACGTAATGTCAAAATGTATTTGATCGTTAAGCTGCTATTTTGAGTTTGGTAATAGTATTCAGTAATTCGTTTTTCTAGTGTTTTTGGTGTTAAATTGAACAATTGTCGGCAAGATAGTGTTTGTTCATTCATGGATCGTGTCCTCCTTTAGTGGAGGAGAGCGGCGAAATCACCGCGGCTCCTCAATTTTCTATGCTTAAAAGATAATTGTCTCAACGGTTTCGACGTACTTTGCGCTGACGACTTGGTTGAACAGCTTCTCGTCGTCCTTCTTAAACAGGCTTAACATTGTCAGACGTTCCAAGAATCCTCGAATTTCCTCAGGCGCTTTTCCTTCGCCAGGAGTTGGAAAGCTCCACGTTTGCGAACGTCCTGTGCTGGTTTTAAAAATTGCTACTAATTTTTTCATATCTATTTTCCTCCGTTTCTTAATTCTTCGTTACGCGTGATTGACTGGTGATAATCACGCCATCCAACAATGTATCTTCCTGATCCAGGTTCTTCATAATTTCTCCCAGCTCAAGAATTTCTGCTTCAGCGGGATTGTCTACGACATTTGGGAATGTCACTTTCTTTAATTTCTCTACACCAGGTACAGCGAGCTGCACTTGTAATTTTGTACTTAGTTTTTGGATCATTTTTCGTGTCCTCCGTGTGTTTTGAATTTTTTGTACCGGCCGGTGACTACAAGATAATGGATTTGCAAATAAAATGCGAACCGCAATTTCGATGGCGCCCCCCCAATTTCGAATGTTTTGGACAGAGAAACGTTGATTCACCGTTAAAAACATTCGAAGTTGAGGGGGTCAAAACGAAATTGATGTTTGACATGGGTGGCTCAAAAGGAGTACACTAAAGAATTTTTCCTCGTATCGTTGGTTTCAAGAGAAAAAAGACTGGATGAAGAACTCATCCAGTCAGTAAGGGGATTAGTGCCAATTCTCCCAATCAATCTCTTGGGGCGCATCCGCTAATTCTTGATAATAATGGAGAAAGCGGGCACGTTGATAGCGGCGGTGGACCTCATATTTTCGGGTGACGAAGGTTTTGAGGAGCGGACGTTTTTTCAGACTGCGGCCAAACGAAGTATCCGGCAGGTCCAAGTAATCCATGGGCTGATCGCCATACATTGAAAAGTGGAAGTGGTCTTGCCGAATCGCTGCCAAGATCCCACAGGCGATCTCTGATCGGACCAATGCATAATACCGCTGGATCGGAATTGCCAACTTTATCCCATTGAGCAGTTCAACATAATGCAGTCCACCATAGGCATGGACATTCTCGATCTTTAGTGGATTGATCCACACACTGTTACTGCCGCCTTCCATCGGACACAGGGAAAAATAAGGGCACGCCCAGGGAAACTTATATTTGCCGAAATGACCGATATCTTGCAGGGCGGAAGAAAGAATCTTATGATCAGGAAAGCAGTGAGCGAAGGAAAATGCCTGCAGTGTCGTTAGCGGACTCTGCTCACTGATGAGGATGTCGTCTTCTGTAATGATCAATACTCCGGATCGATCCGGCATTGGAAGGATACAATCGATCTCCTCCACATCCAATGGATCAAAGGGTTCAGAAGCCCTACGGTACTCCTCCCATATCTGTCCTCTTGACCGGAAATCCAGTATTTCTCTATAGTAACTCTTCGTCATTGTAACTCCTCCTTGTAAAATAAAGCGCTTTAATTTTATTGTTCCACTAAGAATATACGATAAAACAAGGAATCAGGTGTGTTGAATTTCTTTATTTTCAGAATAGAAAATCGAAAAAATGTAAAAAAGGTGTTATATATTAAGAAAATAAGAAAGGTTGTATTTTCATCTTTTTGTAAGGAATAAACACTGTTAAATGAATAAAAATAGGCATCTTCTTAATGAATGTAAGAAGATACCTCTTATTTTTGTTTATATAGATGGTTGATTAAGTTGTTAATTTTGGATAACTTATTACATAGTTTGTCTAAAACTAAGAACAATTTTATTTCATGCTACGAATAATTTAGCAAAAAAATGAATTGATTTGAATTAATTATAAAATACAGAGAAAGAATAATCAATATCTTTTATTAAAATCACGAAAAAAGAATAATTGTAATGTTTTTAGCGGAAATGTTTTTGTGAAAATCAATTAGAAGTAAGGTCGAATGAAATTAATTCTTGATTATTTACCGTCAAATAAGCCGTCAGGAGGAGAAGAAGGATGCGCAGAGGAGAAAATATCTATAAAAGAAAAGATGGTCGTTGGGAAGGACGCTATAAAAAAGGCTATAAACCCAATCGCCAAATTAAATATGGCTACATTTATGGACGAACATTCAATGATGTACGAACAAAGCTCTATTCCATGAAAGCCTACTATCTTACCCAACAAGAACTGTATGGGGATGCGTGCATTCCTTTAGAAGAATGGGGAAAGACGTGGTTAAAAGACATCCAGCAGGAAGTAAAACCCGCCACCTACAGTTCTTATGAATATAAGTTAAAGCAATATGTGTTCCCTTATATTGGAGAAACCTATCTGAACGAAATAACCGAAGAAACAGGGAAGTACTTGATCCAGCTCTGGCGAACGAAAGGGTTGGAAGTCTCTACCATGCAGGTCATTTTAAGAATCACCGTTCAATGTTTAACAGCCGCCAAACAAAGAGGCTACTTAAAAGAGCATCCCTTTCTCTCTTTAAAACTGCCAAGGAAACCCAAAAAGCCTATTCGCTCCTTGAATAAACAGGAACAACGAAAGTTGGAGAAAGTTGCCTTAGCTGAAAAGAATCAGACTGGCTTACCTACCTATTTATCCCTGCATACTGGATTGCGAATCGGTGAGATTGCCGCTCTGCGATGGAAGGATATTGATTTCGAGCGGAATATGATTACAGTGAATCAAACCTATCAACGGATAACTTTAGGAATAGACGAACAAAAAACGCAGCTACTCATTGGCTCAACCAAAACAGAATCCGGCACACGATCCGTTCCAATGGGGCAATCGCTAAAAAAGAACCTACTCAAGCATCGGCGAAATTCAAAAGGAAACTACGTGTTTTCTACGAAGGGGCATCCAATGGAACCAAGACTATTAACCTATCACTTTCATCGGATTCGAAAAAAGTGCGGGTTGGAAGAGATTCATTTCCACCAACTACGTCATACATTTGCGACTCGTTGTCTAGAAGCACAAAGCGATATTCTATCTGTCAGTGCACTCTTAGGGCACAACTCCACCAAGTTGACCTTAGATACCTATGCAGATTCTATGACTGAACAACGAGTAGAAGTGATTTACCGCATGGAAGCCGCCATGTGCTAACAATATCAAATGGTAGATAGCGTTTTCAAAAAATGATTTTCCTCATTTACTGCCCTCTTCTTTTTGCCCAAATTAAGTAAGCGCTTACTTATCGAAGGATTTATCTATCAATTTTTTTCTTTAACTTTTCGTTAAAAAAAAGAGTATTCGCGAGTTCACAGACAACCATCCGCCGTCACCTTCCGTCAACACCCTTCTATAAACGTTGATATATCAGTGCTTATAAGCATAATCCTAGTTTTAGACAAACATAGAAAAAAATAATCAAAACATAGTGAAAAAGGCCCATCTTATTTTAGTATCAAATGTACCACTTTGTACATTTTAGATATAGAAAAATGAACATTTAAGGAGAGAGAAGAGATGAATAAGAAAAAATTAGTGACAGGGTTGTTAAGTGCAGCCTTTGTAAGTGGGATATTGGTGAATTCAACACTTTCAGCAGATGCCGCGACATATGGTGGGCGCTCTACAGGATCAGTTTCATTCAAGTCGGGAACGCTAGTTCTTCCGCCAATTGATCCGCCAATTGATCCGCCAGTAGATCCGCCAGCAACCGATTTTGGTTTGTTGTATGTTCCTAAAGAGTTTAACTTTGCGGAGACAACAGTACCAACTACGACGGTTACTACGACAACTAAAATTGCGATAGACGATGATTGGGAAGGAAGTCCGGCTTCTAATACTAGTGGAGCAGCAGGGTCAAACACGACAACCAAACACTTTGCGGTTGGGGATGTACGTGGAAAACGTGCTTCGGGTTGGAAACTAGAAGCAAAACTAAGAGCAGATTTAGAGGATAGTGGAACGTCCAAAAAGCTAACTGGTGCAACGATCACGATGGCACAAGGAATCAATGAATTGACTCCAACAACTTGGGCACAAACACCGACTACTGCTAGTGCGACAGCTAACACACCTGACACAGTAAACTCATCAGTTACTTTGAGTACAACTAGTGCATCTATTATGAGTGCCTCTGGTGAAACAACTACAAATGCAGCAGACGGTCGTGGTGAAGGGTATTGGCAAGGTGAATTTACCAATATTGAATTAAATGTTCCTGCAACTGCAATGAACAATGTTGCAACAGGAGAACAATATGCAGGAATTGTTGATTGGACCTTAACAGATTCCATTTAAAAATGAATACGTAAGATAGAAACAGAAGATGGGTTGAAGAAAGAAATAATATCTTCAATCCATTTTCATTCTTAGGAGCCATACATGAAAAATAAAAAAAAATTTTACAAACTATGTTTTTTGCTACTCGTTCTATTTTTGTTACCAAGTGGAATCACCCATGCTGAAAAGACAACTACGAGCGATAATGATGAAACAACTGAGACAAGGAAACAGGCTGGCTTCCAAGTTCAGTCAGTTCTACCGGAGAATCAGATAAATGACAGAGTGAGCTATTACCACTTACTTGTGCATCCTGGTCAGACACAGACTATTGAATTAAAAATCATGAATAATTCACCTGAAACACAACACTATACTGTAGAAGTCATTCGTGCAGCGACCAACAAGAATGGATTAATCACCTATGATGAGCGAGACAAAAGACCGGATGAAAGTATGCGCCTACCGATAACGGATGTAGCACAGCCTAGATCTAATGAGGTTTCAGTAAAAAGTTACTCGGAAGGAAAAGCAGAAATCGATCTTTCCATTCCTAACGATCAACCTTTTGAAGGGATACTTTTAGGTGGTATACGTGTCTCCTTAAAGGAAGGTAGTACAGAGGATAGCGAAACGGGCTTATCTGTGAAGAACACCTACGGTTATGCTATTGGGATGGTTTTAACAGAAGATGAGAAAAATTCGATTTATGGAGAACCTGAACTGAAGTTAACTACTGTGAAACCTGAAGTGAATTACGGCAGTAAAATCTTAGAAGCTTCTATCCAGAATCCAGAACCGGTTTCTATTAAAGATGCGACAGTGGAAGGAAAGATCATTTCAAAGAGAACGAATAAGTCTGTTGCAGAAGGAAAATTAAAGAATGTGAGCATTGCGCCTAATTCAGTCTTCCCTTTTCACATTGATTGGGGCATGAATCAGATTGTCGCGGGAGAGTATACACTTAAGGGGATTGCTAGGATTGGGGATAAGAAATGGCAGTTTGAACAGAATTTTACGATATCGAGTAAGATCGCTAAAAAAATGAACGAACAAACTGTTTTTAAAATTATCATTCCTGATTGGTGGATGCATACAGCATATATTCTCATTATGGTTACTGTGGGAGTACTCGTATTCTTGATTGTTCGACTAGTAAAGAGAACGAAAGGAAGGAAATCAAATGAAGCGTAAACTTTTTTTGAGTATTTTTTTATGCTTTGCAGGATTATGGTACTCGTCTCTGATTGTTCATGCGGACAGCTTTAACGGACAGACACCAGTAGGAGTAGGGTTTGTGGATGAGAAAGATAAGAAAAAAGAAGACGAAAAAAAGCAAGAAAAGACTGGAGGAGAGATGTTTCCCGGTACAGGTGGGAATTCAAGTGACCAATCCCTCTGGAGCAAATTACTCCCGAGAACAGGTGAAGAAATGAAAATGGGTATCAGTGTTTTAGGTGTCCTTCTCTTTTCGGGAACACTCCTTTTCTACGTGAAACGACATAGGAGGGAGCAAGAAAAATGAAAAAAAAACAAAGAATTATTTCTGTCATGTTAGGAATTTTAGTAATATCACTTTCACTTCTTCTCACACCCAAAGTATTTGCGGCTAGGACAGGATATTTTCCTGCAATGGAGGGAAATATTCGTTTTTTGGATAGAGACGGAACAGATTTTTCAAAAACGCTGAACTTACAAGGTGTAATCCAGAGAGGAGAAATGGGATATGGAGGTACACCGATTCTCACTCAGATGCCATTAAGTATTTCAAAAGATCCTGGAAAGAATGAATTCACACTTCATTTTCCAGAATTTAATGAAACTACTCAACCATGGACAGTTGAGTATAGCATCAGTCGGAGAGCTCAAGACCTAGTGATACCTACTGTTTCGTCAGCAAGATATGTAAAGCATTTTATTTTGAACAAAGGAAATCCCGTAAGTTATGTGAAACACAATACGTGGCATGCAAATACAGGCGGTTTCGGAGAATCTCTTATATATTTTGTAAGGCAATCAGACGGATCATTTAAAGGAGTTGTAAATTTAAATCCAAACCCTAACACGCATTTATCCTTGGGATTGGCTGCTGTCCGAGAAGATTTTCTTTACCCGAATACTTCAGAAGCATACATTATAGGGGACACAGGGCTGGTTATAGACTATTATGCAGTATATCAACAATTTAAAGAGGTGTTTGAAGATGAGTCTGGTGCATCAATTACACCGCCAACTGGCTATACTCAGAATAAATTAACTGATATTACCTCAGATCCTTATACGTACACAATGAACAAGGGAAGCTCATTACCAAAAGTATATGTTGTCGGGACAGACGCATATACGTATAAAGGTTGGTATAAAGGTAAGGGAAATAAAGCATCTATCAATGACACATACCCACCAAGTATAACCAGCCAAGCTGAATTCGATGATTCAAAAGATGAAATTCACATCGTGTATGAAAAAAGAACTGCGCGAACTGTAAAAGAATTATATGTAAGTACAACATGGACAAATATTCATGCCCCATCGAACACGACTCAAACAGTAGGTGATGGGAATACATTTGAAGGCAATCCACCAGCGAGTAAAACAGATGCTGGAAATAGTGAGTGGGAGTACAATGGCTGGAAACTTAGTACAGAATCTTCAGGGGCTCTACGCCCGAAAACAACACCCGTATCATTAACGATTAATGCGGATACTAATATCCAGTACCAGTATACTCGGAAGAAACGAACAACGACGGAAAGATATTTAAAGAACTCTGATAGCACACCAATCTCGGTGCACTCTTCTTTAGGAATCTCGAATCCTAGAATCGCTACGATTGATGATAATGGAACCTTCTATTATGGTCGCCCAACTCTAATTGATACATCATTAGGAGTTTGGGACATGGTTGGTTGGGAAAATGTTACGGACGATCCAGGGGTAATCAATTCGACAAATGGAGGAACGCTAAGAAATGTTAAAGAGGACAAAGAGTTTAATTACTATTATTCGCCTAGAAAGTCGGCAGCTACTATTGATTTAACACCAAATCCAAAGATTATTAACAGTGGAGGAAGTGTTTCTTGGACCAGTCGAGTTACAAATACTAGTACTACGGTATTGAAAGACTTAGTATTGAAAAAGACTGCTAATTGGTCTAGTGGCTTAGCTGCACCAACTCAGGTTACGGTGACACCAGCAACAGGTGCCGCTCAAACATTCCCTGTAACTGCAAGTGATTGGACTTCAGGAGTAACATTGACTGGAGTCTCAATTCCTGTGACAACTAACAATTATGCGGATATTACCTTCTCCACAACTTCTACAGGGGCAGTTAACCAAGTGTTACCAGCGGAAATAGAATTAAACGGTAATATTTCTACTCCAATTGAAGCAGATAATTTTATACGAATCGATGATCCGGATGAGCCGAATTTGGAGCCTGGTAATGCGGGATTAATCAATATTCCATCATTCAAGTTTGGGCAAGTTGAAGTCAAAACTTCTGCACAGACTAAGAAACTGGATGCCGCATCCTATCAAAGCGGTTATAATCCTTATATTCGTTTGATTGACAAAGAAAGTATGGGTGGCTGGGCACTAACAGCAAAATTGGGTCAATTTACTAGTGGGACGAAGACCTTGCCAACGACTACTAGTATCAATTTGAAAAATGGCGATCTAAAAGAAGTGAATGATTATGATAAGCACAATGAATCTATGACTTCTATTGGGGGAGTGGGAAACAAAGTAATCACTTCAGATGGTGCAACAGTTTCTTTGACTAATGGTGGATCTCAAGGTGTTTATCAATTGGACTATGCAATTAGTGACGTTGAACTTAACTTACTTGGTAATACTGGTATTGCAGGAAATACCTATACTGCCAATATGGATTGGATTTTGACTACCGCACCTTAAAGAAAGCGAGAGAACGATATGTATAACTATGTTTGGCTATCTACTGGGATGGGGATTGTTGTTCTATTTCTAGCCATCTTTTTCTTAGTGAAGGATCTGGCTTATTGTGAGCGGACGCAACAGAAGAAGCTGACCTATCTGCTGGCGAACTGGGGGATGTTCCTCTTAGCGATCGTCTGGATTGGTCTGGGAATCAGCTTATATGTTCTGATCCAGAATCAGTTAACTGCTTAGAAAAAAGCCGCTCGAGTTCCTTCGAGCGGCTTGTACATAGAAATGCAAGAACAAGGGGGAAGAGGTGGAAAATGACGCGCATATTGATCTTAACAAAAAATATTTCGGTAGAAACATCCCTGCAGCTGCAGCTCCAAAAACTGAATTACGAAGTGCTGGTTTCGGTGTCGATTTGGGAGCTGTGGGCGAACGCGCGGCGGGTGGATCATTTGATGAAGTCCTTTCAGTGGATCTTTTTGAGCGAGACGCTCACAGATAGTGAAGCAAAAGAGTTCGGGGAACAAGTCACCACTGATTGTCTGGTACGGATCGTCGGAGAAGAACCCGATGAAGCCGCTTTAGCCAACTGGCGCAGCTGGCATGTGTTTGATTGGGTCGAAGCGGACACCTCATTGGAAAGGCTGAGAGAAAAGCTGCTCTATAAGGCACTGCTGCAGCGGGTCGATTTTAGCGTTGATCCACTGAGCTCTAGCCCTCGTTTTTCTGACTATCAGAAAAAAGCCTTTCCCTTATATTTTTCAGATATACATTTTACAAAGATGGAGAAAGAGATCATCCAGCACCTGATGGAAGCGGACAATCTATCCTTGGCCCGGGATGCGCTCTGTCACGGCTGGCGCTCGAAAAATCAAAACTCCAAGCTGAGCCAGCTATCCTCAGCGATCACGAGAATCCGCAAAAAAGTCGCCGATGCCTATGGAATAGAGGATGCGATCCATACCCTTTGGGGCGAAGGCTATCAGCTGAATACGTACTTTTACAACTGCCTAATGAAGGGTGAATATCAAAACCAGCAGCACTAAAAAAATCAGAGAGTAGGAATATGAATGAGTCAGATTCTATTATTTACCAAAAACCCCTTGAACGAACAAGTATTTGAAGACCGCCTAAGACAACTGGGACATGAAGTGTTCACGACGAAAGAGCTGGTGGAGCTGTGCCTGTTGGATACTGCCAATCACGACTTTATCCAAATCTTCCACCAAATCATTCTCAGCGAGACCATCGCCAATGTCGAAGTAAAAGAACTCGTGAAAACGCTGAACAACTACACGATCCCGATCTTCCGCAAATCCGATGAGCCCGTCGATGAAGCCCAACTGGAAGAATGGCAGAAGCTCGGCATCACCGAATGGATCGAAAGCCGCCCGAGTGTTGAATCACTAAGAGAAAAACTCAGCTGCGACAAACTAACCAACGAAAGCAAGATCGTCTTTTTACCAAAGACCAAGGAAAAGCTTTCCCTAGCCAGACTGGCGCTAAGCAGCGGCGAATTAAAACTGTTCGTCATTCTTTATGAGCAGAAAAACCAAACCATCCCTCGCGAAGAACTCTGCCTGCGGATGTGGAATAGAGGCAAAAGCAACTCCAGCATGTCTCAGCTTTCGGTGATGGTGAAACACTTAAAAGCCAAGCTCGCAAGTAAAGGCATTACTGGTCCGATCATTGAAACCTGTTGGGGACGAGGGTATCGGCTGCATGAGACGGTGAATGAGCAGATCCTGGTGGATGTTGTGGATGACGTGCTGTTTGGACAGCAATAAGAGGTCTTCGGGCCTCTTTTTTGTTCGTTATGAAATCCATCGCCAATTATCAAAGTTAGGAATCTGAGTAACCACTCCTCAAATATAGAGAAATTGTTAATCTTTTTTCAAAAGTAGGGATAATGATTAAAATATAGGAGACTTTCTTTATAATATGAATGGAGGAGGGGATCGAATGAAGAAAATCATTGCAGGAATTCTATCTGCTATATTAAGCTATGGAATGGTCTATTATTTGGTCCTGCCGACATTGCAGAATTATCCGCGTCTGGATAGTATGACGCAACGCTTTGAGTATACGGATGAAGCGCTGTGGCTTTTTATTTTCTTAAGCTTGTGGCTCTTTTATTGGCAGTGGGAGCAGCGAAGGATTTGGAATGTTTATCTCTACCTTTTTTATAGCAGCTACTTTTTATTATTGTTCATCATGCTGTTTACCAAAGCTAGGGCCTATCATTCTTTCAATCTAGATCCATTTGAACTGTACTTGAATAATAGCCAGCAGATTATAGAGCTGATCTTGAATACAGGGTACTTCATTCCGTTAGGGTGCCTGTATGGGATACGAGCCGGTAAAATAGAAGCGGCCGTAATCGCATTGATCACTATCCTGGGGATTGAGACAATCCAATATGTCTTTTATCTGGGGACGTTTGATATTTGGGATATTATGACAAATTTCATAGGCTGTATGATTGGGTATGCTTTGTGCAGGATAATCAAAAGGCGGCTCCGTTAGAAGAACATACCACTGGGCCTTTCGGTTGACTGGCGCTCTTTTAGGAACTAATGTAATTGTTCCATCATCGGCATTACTTATTCCTGTCATGCTTTTGGCTATTATTTTGAATGGCAACTTACCAGAGAGTTTGTCTTGAAAAATCAATTGATGTCAGAGTCTAATCCAATGAAGTTACGTAATTTATCGAAGGATCATCAAGAGGACTTTAAAGCTTATCGCTTCTAGTATTTGAAAGAAAAGTTTGCTCGGGGAATGGCGATTATTGACTATAATTAAAAAGATCAAGTGGGGTCAAAAGAAATGACCGCCACTTGATCTTTTTATTATGCTAAACACTGCATATAGGCATAGGATTAGCCAACTGATAAGAGTGAGTCGTAGACTGCCAGTGAAATAAGACGGTGCTTTATAAGTTAAAATCGCATAATTCTTACCAGAAACTTGTTTGATTGTGGGTGTTCCAATCTCGCTAAGAGTTGTCTTTTGGGGAGAAATTTCTTGACCATTCACTATTAATTGACTGTTTTGGTAGAGAATGATTGGTAAATTTGTCGTTTCTTTTCCTTGAGATGTCCACTCGATCCGCAACCCTTCTTTGCATGATTTCTTTTCGAATTGCCGATGTTGCTCGAGAATCAACTTTTCGTATAGCTGATATTTATTTTGCTCTGTCTTTTGATAAAGAGGCAAATAGTCAGGCGTCGATTTCTCCCAATAACTTAGTCCTTTAGCGAGGTCATTTTGATGGAAAGAATCTTTGATGACTTGGCTGTCTATCGGTTGAATATGCGTATGTAAACTTTCGAAATAATGAATATCATTTAGCAGCCAGAGACCCAAGGCATAACTGATAGTTAACAAAACTTGAACTAGACTAAGTAAAATGACTGGCTGTCGATATTTTGAATAAGCTTTTCGCTGAAGACTGTTTTCTTCAAGAGATAATGCAAAGGAAAATAAAATGAGAACCGTAAAGGGAATAAAAAAGCGGAACGGAAATTGAATCAATTCGACAATTTTGATTTTTTGACTCATTAGAAACTTCCAAGGAATTAAACTAGAAGAAAGAACTAGAAAAAATATCGCAGTCATAGAAGCCATCTTATTGACCTGAGAAAGCTTTTGTTGTCGACTAAATAAACATTTAAACTGACAAATAATGATTGGAACTAAGAAAATTGGATTTGCTAACCAGTACCAACTACTGCGATCAATGGTGTTGCTGTCCAAGCTTTGATTAATAAACGGAGGTAAAATTTCATTTGTCAAATATAGATGCAGCATGTTCACCCATATATTCGCTGTTAGTAGAGAAAATAATAAAACTGACAAAGTGATATCACGGATCATTTGAATTTTATGCTGGTTTTTCCACCAACTGTAAATGAAAAAAATAAAATAGATTAGAATCAACAGCAGGCAAGAAAAAAGGTGAATTTGCATCATCAATGCCACTGAGAAGCCGATCTGCACAATGGCTATTTTTCCTTCCAGTACCATTTTGCGTAGAGGAATTAAAGCAAATGGTAAAAAAGCGGCCCCCCAACCACTAAAACACTGACCAATCGTCCAATAATGGACACTGTACGTAGTCATGAAAAGAATAGACGTAAATAAATTGATTTTCAAAGTTACTTTATTGCATTTCAAGAGGCTGAACATTGAAACGCCTGAAATAAAATAGAGAATAAAATTGGCCAATATTTGGTAACGAAACCAGGAACCACTAATTATTACCAATAAGCCTTGAATATAGGCCATCAGTGGTCCATAAAAAGGATTGATAATACGACCTGTTTGCTGAAATCCAAAAGTTGTTAAGAAGTAGTGGATATTGCCAGTTTTGATTTGCATAGCCGTATCGTAAAAGCGATTAAAATGAAAAATAGCATCAGAGCCAATAATCATTCCTCCACTGATAATTTGTGGTAATGTGAAGAGAAGAGCAATACTGAAAATTAAAAAAAATGGAAAAAAACGATTTTGCAAAAATTTAGCCATCATAATTTCCTCCTTGAGGTCAGAAATTTATTTCCGGGTTGAATGATTTGAGGCAAAATGGTCCGGCATGCCAAACGTTTTTTAATAAAAAATAAGATTTCTATACTCAAAGTAGTCAATACGAAAGTGATCAAAAACAATGGAATTCCTTGGAATTTCTGAACACCTAACTGGGCTAGAAACCACTTTGTCGTTTCAAGAAAAGCAGGATGTAAAAAGAATAAATATTGAGCTGATTTTCGTAGGTGTGAAAAGTTCCTGCTTTGCAAGGCTTTGGAACGCAAAAGCAAAATCATTAAAAATAAAGAGACAGGAATCAAGGAAAAGAGAAAATTCTTGTCGTCTCCCTGTCTTAAACAAATAATTAACGTTTCGATCCCTAAAAGAATCAGACTGATTCCGAATTTTACTGGAATATTCCGTTGCAGGAAAGTATGATTTCCTTCCAGATAATCTGCTAAAAAAAAGCCAATAAGAATAAAAATAGGTGTATAGAAAAGACCATTGCGAGTTGTCATAAAGAGTTGATTGTAAAAAGCATATAGGTCGTAAATCAAAGTTCCTTGAAGATACCCTGAGTATGTTTCTGTCGCTCCCAATGCAAACAATAGAAGACAAATACATAAAGCAATAGGATAATTGAAACGGCGCAACCATTTTCTAACTAGCCAAAGGCCCAAAAACAATGCGGGAAAATACCACAAATGATAACAAACCCCTAAATAAGCTAAGCCGATAGGAAGTGCAGCTAAGTATAAATTAGAAGGTATACCTAGATCCTGAATAAATAAAATCCCATAGGGAAGATAGATCAAGCTCCAAAATAGGTATGTTTTCCATTGACGTTTAAAAAAATTACTTGGATATGTTGTATTTTTCTTTTGCTTTGAGCGGAAGAAGTAACTAGAACCTATAAGGAAAATAGGTACGGCTAATCGCGCGCAGCAAACTTTCAAGAAAAAATGAATAAAATCATTTTCAGCTAAACGATCACAATGAGCCAAAATGACAAATAGTGAAGCGGCATATTGTGTGAGATCAAGTAAGGGAAAATTATTTTTTATTGTTTGACTGGTTTCCATAAACTTCATTCCTTTTTGTAGCGAAAAATCTTCATTAGTGAAGACTTAAACTAGTAAATTTGTTAGTGAGTTTGCTAAAGCAAAAAGAACATTACTCTCATGGAAGGCATGCTTGTTTTCTACAATTTTTGGCACTCCTGAGAGATAGAAATATTCTCTTTCTTTCACAGTAAAGTAGGATGAAATTGTCGCCTAGAAACAAAAGCAAACATCGGGGGGAATTATCGCAATCAAAATGAACATGCTAGAAAGGTTGATAAATCAAGATGTTATCATTTGTTGCAAGCCTAATTTCGCTAGATGGAATTTCTATTTAGAGTAATTTCCGTTAAATTAGATAAAGGGATAAGGAGGGAGCGAAAGATGGATATTGGAAAAATTATCAAAGAGAAAAGAACCGAAAGAAATTTGACACAGGAAGATTTGGCACAGCAATTTTTTGTCACGCGTCAGTTGATTTCTAAATGGGAGAATGGGAAAAGCTATCCTGATTTAAAACAAGTAGTTCAACTAAGTGAACTCTTTGATATTTCTTTAGAAGGACTTCTGAAGGAAGATACCGGCATGGTCAAGGATTTGAGTTTTGATATCAAACAGAAGCGATTATTTAAAGGATTAATTCTGTTTTTAGCAGTAATTTCCGTCGGAGTGATTTCTATTTTTAGTTTTTTCTGGTGGGTTGATTTAACTTATTTAGAAAAAGACGATATTGAGATTACGAAAATTACGAAACAGATATTGCCAGAAGAAGTAGTAGTCGTCGAACAAACCGGCGAGGAAATTACTTTGCCACAGGATGTTGAATATACAGTTCATTTTAAAACGAATAAGTGGCTAATTGATTTAGCAAAGATATCCGGGACTAATGTGACCTCTGATGCGGAGGGCGTTGAAATTCAAATATGGGGACACCATAAATTGTTTGGCGCGAAGAAGGAAAGTAAAGCAGTTGTCTATAGCAATAGGGATAAATTGTTGAATGAGGAGTTTGATTCTAATATAGGAAAAAGTCTATATATGTATAACCGTAAAAAAGGAGCTCAAATGTTTAATCCTCAACAAGCAAAGGATAGGGATAAATGGCCGTTAATTAAAGAAACGAGTGATAAAATTGCGGATGTTAAAAGTCTAGAAAAATTGCCAGCTGAATGATAGCTGACTGAAACATCGCGCATTAGAATTTCGAAACAGATTCGCATAAAATCGTGTCTGAGAGATTGACTTAAGTCTATTTTCTTTTTGGTCGCTTTTTTTAGAGCTAGGAGGCTAAGTTCATTATGAAATCCGTCATTGTATTTGAATAATAAAAAAACAAATTATTGAGTTGATCTTGAATACAAGATATTTTAATACATTAGGGTGTTTGTATAGAATACGAGCCGGTAAATTAGAAGTGGCTGTGATTACGGTGATCACTATTCTATGGACTGAGACAATCTAATATGTCTTTTATCTGGGAACATTTGACATCTGAGATATTATTTCCAATTTTATTGGATGCGTTATTGTCTATCAGTTTTATAGGATAATAAAAAAGCGAATGACTTGATTTCTTTATAATAGCAGTGATTGTGACAGCTAGGATGAAAATCCTAGCTGTTTTTTTGAGTTAATAAAAATTCCCTTAATATAAATAATATCTATTTCTCAATAAAATCTAATAATATATTTAACAATAACTTCTTTTTAATTCAAAATCACAAAAATTACAAATGATATTTGAATTATTAATAGTATAATAGTAAAATATGATATATAGAAACCATTTTTTTTAAAATAATAGTTTTTGATTTTTATAAGTTAAGGTGATTTTATGACTTATTTATTTTTAAATATTGATGGTTAGAGCAATTGTTAAAGGGGGGAAGGTGAGAAATAGTGCGAAAAAAGAGAGATTTTATTGGAAAGTTAGTCAAATTGCTAGCTGCCTTTTTTATTCTTTTAACTGTTCTGATTCCGACTCTTTCTATAGGTGCAACAAACGTTGAGACAACCTCTAGTAATCAAGTAAATGAGACCTTTGATTCAAGTGAGCTGATGCCAAACTTGGACTCTCAATTGAGCAGTAGCTCTTTTAATGAACCAAATGAACTTGATACCACGGAATCCACTACGGAGGATATGACTAAAACGAAAGCGGGAGAATCTGAAAATGAGCGTCAAGATACAATGGTTGAGAAAGAAGTTAAAGCTTCTACCACAAACATTATTCATTCGGTTGTGGTGAATGATTGGGAGTTGTATCGGTTCAATGGTCAAAACCGCGAGTCACTGACGACAGCTCCTAAAAGTAATGCGATACCCAATCAAGCGTATAATTTCAGTTTTTCTTGGAGTATTCCAGATGGAAAGTTAGGGAGAAATATCCTCCCTGGGGACTACTTTGTTCTGAACATCCCACAAAATGATGATCCAAATACAGGTAACTGGTACACGTTGCCTGGTGAATGGCGCACAATAGCGACGGATGAGGGGGAATCGATTTATCGTTATCGAATCGAAAATTCAACTACTGATAATACCCAAATGATTCGAATTGAGTTTTTGGAAGGAGTTGCTGAGCCAAGTACTAATAGTATTGACTCGGATTTGGAATTTCCTGGCTTCATGAACTACGTTACCAAAGCTAGTGTTCAAAATGTTGTTTTTGGTCGAGATGCGAATGGAGCGGCACTTTCAAAAAGTATTACGTTTAATAAAATTGATTTGAGTGCTTCGAATGGCTTCTCTTTTAAACATGGTACACCAGGTTCTAGTAATTCGATAAAGTGGGATATTCAATTTAATGGGGCATCCAATATCGAACTAGGTGGAGATGAAGTAGATTACGATGTAAATGGTGGAGCAGGAAGTGCGCATCAAGGCTTTTATACAGATAAACCTGATCGAGATGTTTGGCATCCATGGGGGACCAACTATACAGATATTTATGCTCCTGCTGGGAAGCAAGGAGGCGGTGAACTAGGTGGATACGTAGAAGATGAGTTGCCTGCAGATGCTGAGGTAACAACTCTAACCATTGCTGCATATATCCAAGTTCCAATTGGTTTGAGCCAAGAGAATTACGAGAAACAAGAAGGGGTCTATCCTTCTTCAGAGGTTTCTTTTCAATCGTTTGTTTTAGCAGATTATGGAGATGGACCAACCTATCGAACAGGCTCGGACACTAGTGAGGTACAAAGTCCAAAAGCTGGTACTGGCTTTACTCGATTAACGCAATTGGAGAATGAAACAAAGATACAGTTTAAGGTTCGAGTTCAAGCCGCTCCTTATCAATATGGCGTTTACAAAGAACAAACTACGGGTATTTCGACTGTGATGCTGCATTATGGAACAATGAAAAAAGCAACTAATGAGCAGCAAAAACTTAGTGATTTAACAGATACAGCATACACGGGAAGAACAATCATAAACCCAAAAACGAATCAGACAGTAAATATCACACAATTTGCGGCACAAGCGGCTGATTTTACAATCAAAAAAGGCTATTATGCTGAAGAAGATCGCGAGCTTTTGGAAAATTACTATTCAATCACTTTTGGGGACACCAATGTCATAGGTGGGAAAATCGCGTCATACAATATTTCCTTGATGGTTCGCTATCCGCCAAGTACGCCATCTGGACCCATTAGAAATGAATCGGCTATCTATACCCATAGTGCGCTGACACTAAAGCGAAAGCCTCCAGAAATAATGCCAAAGATAGACGGACATACTGTCAATCTCAAGAACTCATACGGTAGTATCACTTTGAACGCCAATCAAGCTTTACTGCAAAAATTCGACGTTGAACGTGATGAGAATGATGAGTATATCCCAATTAATGGCGCAAAGTTCAAGCTGCAAGTAAAAGATGGAAGTACTTGGTCAGACGTAAAAAAAGATGGCACTATATTAACCTTTATTACTGATGGCATTCAGTACTACGAAGTGGAAAATGGTGTGACCGTTGAAAAGACAGCCAATGGACTGGTCAAAGTGGATTTCGGCGCATTAGGATTAGCTGATGGTACCTATCGATTTGTTGAGACCAAAGCGGCTGCAGGTTATGTTGAAGAAACCAAAGTATCTGATGAGTTTGTTATACCGTCAACTACTAGCAGAGGGCCAACTGTCACTGTTTGGAATAAGAAACTTCCGCAGGCTAAATACACTGTTAAACACTATGTGCAGAAGAGTGAAGGAAATACAGCGAAAGATAATTTTGAACTGAGAGAGACAGAAGAAAAGTCCGGCTATTTAGGACAAGAGATCATCGGTGAGCCATTGATGGAATTATTGAAGTCCTATGAGTATAGCGAGACGCTGTCAATTGCTTACGGGAAAATCACTGGAACTGTTACTGCAGATGGCAACTTGACTATAGAGCTATATTATACGATTGCAGCGAATGTACCCTTTACTCTTTATAAACAAGGGATGAATGGTGAGATGATGCCCTCTGTCGATTCGAGTGGTAATCCATTGCTAGATGAGCAGGGTCGAGAAAAGAAAGTTGCTTTTGATGTTTATGAGTGGGATGAGGATTGGGGTGTAAGTAATCCTTATGCAGATGGAAACGGACCTATCTCAAAGCCGGAAGTTTGGACAAAGATAAATAATACTCCCATTGCTACAGATGCGTTAGGCAGAGTTCGAGTTCCGGAAATCAGCGATTTGACAAAGTATTATGCAATTATTGAAGTCTCCTCTTATCCAGATTACGTTCAGCCGGCTAATGAAGTCTATTGGGTAATCAAAATGAGCGCTTCGGAGATTTTCTCCATGCCAAACTGGGTTGCCGGAACAGAGGTTGAGCGTCCAGATTATGAAAAACCTAGTCAAGAAAACGGTAATCAGTATATCTTGAAAAATAGGAAGCCTGATATTTCGCTTTTTAAGATCAATGAACAAGGGGAAGCCATGCCATCTACTGATCATCAGAAAGTTCAATTTGATATTTATCGTTGGAATGGCAGGGGCTATTTTGAAGAAACTCATCCTTATAACTGGAGTACATGGACAAGAATAAATTCAAATGCTGCAACAGACAATCAGGGCTACTTCGCCACAATCGGACAAACAGGATCGGAAGGATCGGATCCAAAAGAATTTGACTGGTACATCATTCGTGAGACAGACACGTATAGCGGATATCAATTGGCTAATGGTTATTGGTTAGTTTCCACTGCTTGGAATCCTTCTACGCAAAAATTTGAAATCTTTGAAGTGAAATATAAGATTATTCAAAATGGTACAGCGGTTGATGCTGAAGATCCCGGACACAAAATCAGTGATGATAAAACGAATCTTTATTTAACGAATAAGAGCAAGCCAATCAGCTTTTACAAAGAAGATGAAAAGAAAAATCTAATAGGCGGAGTTCACTTCTCTCTTTATAAAGCGAAAGATGGCGAAGCTGGAACCAACGGCAGTGAAGATCCAGAAGCTGCGGATACTAAATGGGATATGACGAATCCCATTGAAAAAGTCAGTAGTGATAATGATGCTGATAAGGGGAAAGTCACCTTCGATGCATTAGCGAGAGGCGATTATTTATTAGTAGAGACTAAGACACTTCCGGGCTATCAATTACCGCTGGGCTATTGGATTGTCACCGTGGATTTCTACGGAGAAATCGAAACGATCCGCGGGCGAGGTGATCCATTACCGCCAGCCTTCCGGATAAATAACGGCAAGTATTATTTACCAAACTATTTAAAGAACTCGCTGCCTAGAGCAGGTGGTTATCTGAGAGTATTCTTGGTTGTATTAGGAATTGTATTGCTGGGTTCTGCAGGGATTGTTTTGCAGAATCGAAAAAAGAAAGTAAACGATGAAAAGGGGAAAAAAGATGAGAACAAAGCTAAGTAAGCTAATAGCGATAGCCTTTATTTTATTAACAACATTAGGAGGAGCGATTTCCGGATATGCTGCTCCAGGTTCACGACCGGCGAATGGAGATTTAACGATTCATAAATATTGGGCGGAAACATCAAGTGATATCGGGAACGAAGGGAGTGGGGAAAAGTTGCCAGACGGCACTATAACCAATCCCGCGATAAAAGGTATTCAATTTGATGTTTGGCAAGTAAAAGTCCAATCGCCTAATAATTCGAATGCTCCAGAAACTCCTCCATCAGAGAAAGACAATTGGAATTACTCAAGATCAGGTTCTGTTCTGACTGTTAGTAAAGATTCGACAATTTATCAATACGATTTGACTAACCCAAAGAACGGTAAAACTAACGAAGATGGCGAGTTGGTATTTAGCCCATTACAAGCTGGTTATTACTATGTAGAAGAGAATTTGACTGCCTCAGCTGGGTATACAGTTAAAGGATATGAAGCCGAAGATGTCAAAAAAAAGATTACTTCTCCAGCAAAACCGTTTATCGTTGCAGTGCCTATGACTAACCCTGCAGGAGACGGGTGGAACAGTGATGTTCATGTCTATCCGAAAAACCAAGGGTTGAATCCTGAGAAAAAACCAGAAGTACCATCAGTTAATGTAGGTGATGAAGTAGCTTGGACCATTACTGCTAATGTACCTTCGGATTTTAAGGATTATGTCACCTTTACTATTACCGATGAACTTGATAAACGTTTGAACTTTGTGTACGATTCAGGAGATATTAATGCAAGTGTTGTTGTGACAGGAATTGGTGCTTCTTCAAATGTATTGGTCACATTGGATAAAGGCACTGATTATACAGTAACTCATTCACCTGTCGCAGGAAGCGATCCAGAAAAATTCATCGTTTCGTTAACGGGTGCTGGAATTCAAAAATTAGCTGGGACTCAGAATATTGTCAAAATATCTGTTTCATTTAAAACAATCGTGAATGGCAATATTACTTCTGAAGATGGTAGTGATAATAAAATTAAAAATGAGGCGACAATTGAGTTTACAAATACATCCAGTCTTGGTGGAGACAAAACTACCAGCCCTCCTTCTGAAGTGGATACTGGGGAAATCTTCATTGACAAGAAAGATTCGGATGGAACAACTAATTTGAAAGGTGCGGAATTTCAATTAGCTCTGTCTGAAACAGCTGCAAATGCTGGAGAGTTTATAAAGGTGAAAGTGAATGCTGAAAATAAAATTATTGATATTCTTTTTCCAAACGATTCAAACTATAATGACTCTGATGCATATCCTTGGGTAGTACGCCCTCATGAAACAAAAGAAGAAAAACTTGGTTTGAGGGAGGAGGATTCGATCAAGAGTTTCTATGCAACTACTTTTGAGGGGTTGCAGACGCATACTGTCTCTAATGATTCTCCTGTGTGGAACAGTTATTGGGTAGCAGAAACAAAGGCGCCAGCAAAGTACAATTTATTAGATGGCCCCGTAGAAGTAACCTTTAAGGATGAACTAACGAATTATGTATTGTCTGAGACTATAGTCAACAAAAAAGGCTTCACTCTCCCTAACACCGGGGGCGTAGGAACGATCTTGCTAGTTGTCTTCGGGATCGTCCTGATCGGATTAGCGATCATTCTAACAATGAATAAAAAGAAAAAGACTGCTTAAAGGAGTCTTCAAAAAAAGCCGAGTTTGCGCTCGGCTTTTATTATACATAGAAAGGGGAGCGGGCGATGAAGCGGACGATTTTGATCCTTCTTTTATTGATGGCTGGAATTGGCATCATTGCCTTTCCTTTTATCGGAAATTACTTAAATCAAAAAAATGCGACACAGGTGATGGAAAAGTATCAAAAGGATACAGAGGAGCTGACACCTGAACAAATTGCTGACATTTTTCAACAGGCTCAGGTCTACAATGAGAATCTGTTGGGGCAGCCGGCGCATGATCCCTTTCTGCCTGGTTCTGGAATTGTAATGCCGGATAATTATTATCGTGTATTGAATGTCGGCGGTACGATGGGGCAGGTAGAGATTCCCAGTATTGATGTGAAGCTTCCAATTTATCACGGGACAAAAGATGCTGTTTTGCGAAAGGCAGTTGGGCATCTGGAGGGTTCGGCTCTGCCAATCGGAGGAGCAGGAACGCATACGGTACTGACTTCTCATACTGGTTTGACGCAGGCGAAATTATTCACGGATTTGACTGAACTGGAAAAAGGGGATCAATTTTTCATTCATGTGTTGGATCGAACACTGGCTTATGAGGTGGACAAGATTTCAGTCATTAAGCCGGAGCAGACGGATTTATTGAAGGCGGTCGATGGCAAAGACTATGCGACATTATTGACTTGTACACCTTATGGCGTGAACTCTCATCGCCTCTTAGTTCGCGGAAAACGAGTTCCTTATCAGCCGCAGAAAAAAGTACCGAAGAAAAAACTAACCAAAGAAAATCACTTATTATTGAAGGCAGTGCTGATCACCAGCGGAATTATGCTGCTTTTGATTCTATTGAATTATTGGTGGAATAAACGGAAAGCAGCTAAAGCATAAACAAAAAGTTTGTTCTTAATGCTTGTTCATGTTAACTTACAATTAGTAAGTGAGGTGCATGAGGATGGAATATCTTTATCAAGCAGGAAAGCCCAATGGCAAAAAATTTATTTTGCTGCATGGAACGGGCGGCGATGAACGATCATTGCTAGAAATGGCGAAGTTTTTAGATGCGGACAGCACAGTTTTATCGTTTCGCGGAAAAATTGAAGAAGAGGGTATGAATCGTTTCTTTAAACGGAATGGCTTGAATCAATTTGATTTTGCGAGCCTGGAAAAGGAAACGGATCATCTATTAGAGGAGATCAAAAGGATTAGCAAAGAAAAAGGGATCGCTTTAGAAGAATGGATTTTAGTTGGTTATTCGAATGGCGCAAATATTGCGGCACATCTATTGTTGGAGCGTGAAACAACTTTAACACAGGGGATCTTTTTCCATCCGATGTCATTAGAAGTTCATACCCAATCATTTAATTTATCAGATAAAAAAATTTGGGTTTCTTATGGCGGGAGCCAAGATCCAATTGTCAGTCAAGCATCTTTTGCTGAATTAGTCGCGGCCTTCCGCGATCGAAGCGCAGAGGTCACAGTAGTAGAAACAGCTTATGGTCATCAAGTTTCAATGGATGAAGTTCAAAATGCTCGGGAATGGCTGAAAGAGTAGTGACACGCTTTTGGGATATGGTAAAATGAATCGAAGGGGTGGCGTGATGACAGACTCATTTGATTACAAAGGCTTGACCTTGACACCAACGGACTTAGCATTTAACGATGAAGAATTACAAAAGTTATTGACCTTTGAAGGAGCGATCACTCATGAACGCTTGAAGGGCTTTAATTTCCATTATTTTTTGATGCCGGAATATGATTTGAATGGTCTTTTGGCAAAGCTTGGCGACGCTGAACGCAAGGCGAAACGAATTTACTATATCACAGGGCAGCTAGTTTCTAGTGATTTAAAGGACATGTCGGTGGACGGCTATTACATGCCGACCAACTGGGGCTTTATGCATGTCGAGAACCATACGTAAGAAAAAAACGACTGTCCAAAAAGTCTTTCTCAGTTTAAAGGGAAGTAATCATACTCCCTCTCCTGTCTAGATCAGATAAGAATCAGATTATTAGAATTTTCCTAAACCTGGATGTATGCTAAAGGAAACTCATAAGGGATGATCATTATGAACCGTTTCTGCAAATTTGGAAAATTACAGGCGATCAAAGGTGAAGGAAAGACACTTCTGGACATATTATTGAAAGCTTCGGAGGAATTGCAAACCGAGGAAACTTGCTTTTGCTATATCGTGGGAATGAGTCAAGAGGAACCTGACGGTGTGTACGTGTATGAAGTTTGGGAAGACAAAGCGGCACATGAGAATTCATTAAAGTTGGAGCCGGTAAAAGAATTAATCCAAGAAGCAATGCCAATCCTAGACTTTTCTAAAAGCACCAATTATCCTGACTTAACAATTTACGGTGGAAAAGCAAATTTTTAAAACACTATAAAAGGAAACAGTTTATCTGAAAACGATAGACTGTTTTTTTGTTGTTTTCGATCATTTTTTTTATCCAAAGGGCCTATTTTGTAAGGTGGGAAGCAAAGAAAGGAAAGTATAACGGAAAAATGCAGCGGACCGCACGCTGCACTGTGTTAGAGGTTATGTTTTCCGTCAAGATGTGTCAATGAGAGAATAATCATCGCGGCCTTTTTGACACAACAGCAATCTAACACCAAAGTATGAAGAAAGTTAGAAAGCAGGCTTAAAAAAAAGCATGCTTCGTTTATTCCGCAAAGCAACGCCCTTTTTATATAAAAATAAATTAATTTTCGGTTCTTCCCACCAGATAATCTAAGGTTACCTGATACAGATCTACGATATCAATCAATTCCAAAATATGGGGCAATGATTCTCCGCTTTCATAAGACTCGTATTGGTCGAATGGAAGATTCAAACGCTCAGCCACCTCTTTTTTCGTGTAATTGTTTTTCGTTCGCAGGAAATCAAGTCTGCAACGTAAGGTATCAAGTAAAATAGCTTCTTCAATACTCAAAGAAACATAACCTCGATTCTAAATAATCTGACAGATAAATAGGGACAGTGTAACATTTTCAAAAGACAGCCGGTCGAACGGCTGCCTTTAAACATTGATCAATGCCTAGTTTCCGCTAGACAAGTCGATTTTATCAAAAAGCTTATGCTAGTCAACCGCGAACGGTAGCTCATTCTTCGCAAACGGAAAAAAGTTGCGATAGCAGGTCGCCGACTATAGTAGGCCCATTTATAATAAAGCGAAAAAAATGAATGGAGAAGAAAATGTCTGATAGTCTCAGTTGTCCGTTTTGTGATAGAATGCAGACGGATTGAATGTGGATGAGGTGAATGATAGATGTATACAAAAGAAGTGTTCAACAATAAGATGAACAGCTGGATCAATATTGACGCGGAAAATGTGGATGAGTTGAAGAATCTTTATCGTGATTTTGGAATCGATAGGGAATTTGTCGATTATTCTCTGGACCGTAACGAGCGGGCGCATTTAGACTATGATAAAACGACGGATGTGCTGTTGTTGATTTTCAATGCCCCCAATCGCCGAAAGATCGATAATCATCATGAAACGGTGCCGATGACATTTATTGTTGTGAATCGAACCTTGATCACTGTTACGAATCAGCAGACCAACTATTTGTATTTTGAGATCAAAAATTACTTAGAGAAAAATCCTGATAGTACGTTGTTTGAACTGCTTTTTGGCAGTCTCTTCACTATTTCTGATCAGTATTTTCCTTTTGTGGAAGGAATGGATCGTGACCGCAAACGGATCAGTCAATTGCTGAAGGAGAAGACGACAAAGCAGAATCTACTACTGTTATCGGATTTAGAAACGGGGATCGTCTATTTCGTAACGGCTTCACGGCAAAATGTACTGTTAGTGCAGCAAATTAAGAGTCATGGAATTTATCGACGCTTAAGTGAGCAGGAAAAGGAACGGTTGGACGATGTCTTGATCGAGGCTCAGCAGCTAGTGGAAATGACGCAGTTGTCATCACAGATTTTGCAGCAGCTATCCGGAACCTACAATAATGTCTTAAACAATAATTTGAATGATACGATGCGGATTTTAACAGTGTTATCGGTGTTGCTAACGATTCCGACGATTGTTTCGGGCTTTTTCGGGATGAATATGCCGTTGCCGCTGGAGCATAATGCTTCAGGTTGGATTATTACGATTGTGGTCAGTCTTTTGTTGTGGTTTGGATTGTCTTATGTCTTGCGGAGGTTAATGAAGTAAAATGGAGCTTAAGAAACTTATGATTTAGATGCTGTAAAATAGGGTACATTACAATTGAGGTGACTAATATGTTAAACATAAAGCCAGTTTCTGATTTGCGTAACTACAATAAAGTATTAGAGCAAGTAACTACGGATGAGCCTGTTTTTTTGACGAAGAATGGGCATGGAAAGTATGTTGTTGTAACTATTGAAGAGTATGATCGTTTGAAAAAGAGTCTTGAAATCGTTGAGAAGTTAAAAAAAGCAGAAGAGAGTGGCACCATTTCTCTTTCTGAAGCTAAGCAGAGGTTTGGTATATGAGTTATATCGTCCGAATATAAGTAGTAAAGCCCCCGACAACACGGATAAAAGTGTTGTCGGGGGCTTTTTCGCCGCTAACTATTCTTTCAAGTTTGTTTGAAAGAATTCTGTTATTTGATCAAATGGGATAATGGATGTTTGATCATACAGATCGGTATGTGAAGCGCCAGGGATAATCATTAATTCCTTATTTTCTCCGACTAATTGTTTATAGGCATCTTGGCTAAAATACAAGGAATGCGCCTTTTCCCCATGGATCATCAATACGGCATTGCGAATTTCATTGCTGTATTGTAGGATCGGCATGTTTATAAAGGACAGAGATGAGGTAACATTCCAACCGTTATTAGAGTTTAGTGATCGTGGATGATAGCCTCGATTTGTTTTGTAATACGCGTGATAATCTTTCACAAATTGTGGAGCATCATCAGGGAGCGGATCGATGACGCCACCAGCAAGGGCATAGTCTTCATTTCTATAATCATCAATTCGTTGGGCATTCAAGGTTTCTTTTAGTTTGTAACGAGCATCTTCGTCCATTTCATCAAAGTATCCTTTGGCATTTACGCGCGACATGTCATACATTGTCGAAGTAACAGTGGCCTTGATACGTGTATCGATAGCGGCAGCATTGAGTGCCATTCCGCCCCAGCCACAAATTCCGATAATTCCAATCGCTTCTGGCTCCACATTGTCTTGAACCGATAGGAAATCGACGGCTGCTTGGAAATCTTCCGTATTGATATCAGGTGAAGCGACATAACGAGGGACTCCGCCGCTTTCTCCAGTGAAGGACGGATCGAAAGCGATCGTCAAGAAGCCTCTTTCGGCCATTGTTTGAGCATACAAGCCAGAGGACTGTTCTTTGACTGCACCAAAAGGTCCGCTAACGGCGATCGCAGGTAATTTTCCTTTGTATTCTTTCGGTTCGTAGAGGTCAGCTGCTAATGTGATGCCATAGCGGTTATGAAAAGTGACCTTGCGATGAGTGACTTTTTCACTTTTTGGAAATACCTTATCCCATTCTTGAGTGATCGTTAATTCTTTTTCCATGATATTGGCTCCTTTTTTGGTTTGAATTTGACAAGTCATACTTGCCTATACTAATATGTTAATACCTAAACCTGACTTTAGGTCAAGAGATGATGAAAAAGATGGAGGAATTCGATGTATACAATTGGACAAGTTTCTGAAATGTTTGGATTGCCAATATCTACGTTGCGTTATTATGATAAAGAAGGACTGTTTCCGGAGATTCAACGAGTATCTGGAATTCGCAAGTTCTCTGAAAATGAGATAGAAGCATTGAGAGTCATTGAATGTTTAAAGAAATCAGGATTAGAAATCAAAGATATCAAGCAATTTATGGAGTGGAGCAAACAAGGCAGTCAAACCTTCCAAATTCGAAAAGAGCTTTTTGAAAAACAAAAGGTCGTTGTTGAAGAAGAAATAGCAAAGCTGAATCGGGTACTCAACATGCTGCAATATAAGTGCTGGTACTATGAAGAAGCGATCAAAGCGGATAATGAAGAGAGTGTTAAGGCAAAAGTTCCAGAAGAATTACCGGAACAGATCAAAAAGTATTATGAGTACTCTCATTCCTAATCTTATAAAAAAACGAAGGCATGATTTCAAGAAAAGTTGAAGTCACGCCTTTTTTCTTACGAAAATTTAAAAAAAAGAAGATACAAAGGGGATGAGAAATGCTATTTTAAAGAAGGTGTTAGTGCAATGTTTTTTTGATAGAAATGGAAGATCAACCACAAATTATCTTCTATACATATGAGAAATTGCCAAATTCCCTGTAAAATTTGGATTCTTTGCACTAGAGTAAGTGCAATCATTTCATATTGTTCCAGGGAAGACAAATCACTATAGTTAAGTGTGTAAGGAGAGAGCATGATGCAACAAATTACGAAAAGACAGATTCAAGTCTTGCTGCAATTTCTTGAGAATCCAGAGCCGATCACTACTAAGGAATTAGCAAGTCAGCGAAATGTAAGCGTACGCACAATCAAATATGACCTAGACGATATTCGTTTGTGGCTTCAAGAAAGGAACCACGACTTAACGAGTAAAAGAAGTCAGGGTGTTTGGCTGGAGCTGAGTGATTCCGAGCGGATCAAGCTGAAAAGCGAATTAATGGAGGTTGACCGGCTGGAATTATTTGCTGATCAAACGTTGCGACTGGATCGCTTGAGTATCCAGCTTATGCTGACAAATCAAGCCATTACCTCTTATGAATTGGCGGAGCGTTTGACAGTCAGTAAAGATACGATCCTCAATGATTTGGATAGTTTAGAAAAGCAGCTGAATTCGTTAGGGTTAAAGCTGGAACGCTTGCCTCGCAAAGGCTTTTTGATCACTGGTTCAGAGCATCAGGTCCGTTTATTAATTGAAGAGGTTTTTCAAAAGGATTTGACTGATTATGATATTTACAAAATCATGGATCTGCTTCTGCAAAGTGAAAAGCAGGACGGATACGAATTGTATTCAGCCAAGGGAACGGCCTTTCAAGAGGTCTTCAATCAGGTGCTTGCGGATATGCGGCAGCTATTAAAGCAGATCGATACGGCGGAGCTAAATTATTCAGAGTTACTGAATATGCTGATTCGAGTGGCGATTGCAACCGTTCGTTTGCAAAATGAGTATACGATCGGCCGCTATCAATTGCTGAATGATCCGAAAGAGCAACGGGAACTCTCTTACTTATTGATGCAGCAAGTTTTCGCACATTATCAGTTGCCTTTGTTTGAAGATGAGTACCGCTATGTTTACAGCGATACCTTCGAAAATGATTTGCAGCAGGACGTGATGGCGTTGACGGAAAACCTGATCCAAAAGGTGAGTAAAAAAATCAACTACTCCTTCTTTAATGATCCGCAGCTGCTGACCAATCTTTATGCGCATTTGTCCATGCGGCTATCGCGCAAACAGAAGTTTGTCAATGAGTACAATCCTTTCAAGGATGATATCAAGGCTAAGTATCCAGAACTCTTTGATGCAATCGAGATGGTGGTGCGAAGAGAGATTCGAGGGAAAAGCTTGCTGATTAATGATTCCTTTATCGCTTATATCGCATTGCACTTTCTCGTTTCTTATGAGAAGGAAGTGGATTTACGAAGTGTTCGAGCGGTATATGTTTGTTCCACTGGTTTAGGAGTGACAAGTTTGATCAAGCAAAAAATCTCAGAGGAGCTTTCAAATATTGAGATTGCGGCTTTTGCTTCGGTACTGAATGCCCAAGAGGTCATTAAGCAGAAGGAACCGGAGTTGGTCATTAGTATCTTTCCGATTGAAGGAATGGATTGCGAATTCATCAAGGTTCATCCGCTGCCGACGAAGCAAGATTTGGAAAAGATTCAGCAGGCCGTTAAAAAAATCTTGAGTCAATCACCGCAAAAAGGGACGAGGAAGCTGAGATTAGAAACACCAGGAAATCGAACATCGCTAGAGGACTTCAGCAAAGAGCTGATTTTACAAGCATATACGATTTATGAAAAGCTTTTGAGTCTGTTTAAGGAGGAGCTTAATCAAGAATACCGCGAAGCCTTTCTGCTGCATGTATTCTTGATGGTCCATCGAATCACCTTCGATCAGCAATATATGATGGAAGGAAATAAAACGGATGAGACAGAAAAAACAGTCTCAACGTACAACCAGCAAATAGAGCAATTATTTTCTGAACACAATCTAGCGATTAATCAATCAGAGATCAATGCATTATTTGCTTATATCAAAAGTTAAATTGTTCTGCTTTTCGCATATATGTTAAAGGAGGAAATGAATGATCGTGACTGAAGAAGCACTACAGATTATTTCGACGAGTAAGTATCAAGAAGAATTAGAAAGTTTAATCAACTGGCTGAAAGAAGAGCTTTCAGCAGTAAACATTGCACCAACGGAATTACAATGGACGATTTTAATCAATCATTTAAATGAGATGCTGAAGCGTTCGAAAGAGCAAGAACGAATTCCAGAGGTTGATCCAGAAATGTTCAGCGAAGTTTCGCAGGAGGCGCTGCGATTAGCTGATGGTGTCGTTCAAAAAATCAGTAATTTAACACAAGACGAAATGTATGTTTTATCGATCCATTTTGAAACAGCTAAGCAAAATTAATTTAGGGGGAAAAGTAAATGATCACAGTAGTAATTGCAGACCGTATGGGTAAAGGACAAAATGTAGCAAAAGGTGTAGAAGCAGCAGGCGGAAAAGCAGTCGTGGTACCGGGAATGGGCGCAGATATGCGTTTAGGTGATGTAATGCAGCAGGAAAATGCGGATATGGGGATTTCATTTTGCGGAAGCGGCGGAGCAGGTGCGCTGACTGCGGCTACAAAATACGGATACCCAGAACGCCACGGGATGCGTTCGATTGAAGAAGGAATAACGGCAATCAATGATGGAAAAACAGTTTTAGGATTCGGTTTTATGGATCAGGAAGAATTGGGGAAACGTCTAGTAGAAGCTTTTGAAAAGAAACACAACTAGGGAGATGAGTAGATGAGTATCCAAGATTGCCAACAAGTCATCGTAGCAGTCGAAGGCAAGGGCGATTCCAAGCAGCATGCGTTTGCTAGTGCACTGGGAGATATCCAAAAGAAAATGATGCAGGAATCCGAAGTGATTTTACGCATTGAACCAGTCGAAGTCGAGGTTATTGAAGCCACCGAAGAATCGTATAAAGAACGTTTTCTCTTTTTCTTCTTTCCAAGAAAAAGGACGAGCTATCATGTAAAGCTAGAAGTAACAGTTAATGTGACGACGCTTCAAGTAAATGACGTGACGTTTACGAAAAAAGTGACGGACGATCCTGATGGGGTTCAAATTCCTATTATTTCCAAAAAGATATAAGCGCAGAAATATCCGTTTTACTTTCTATTTAGTAGGTTCGTAAAAGGATATGCGGTATGAGAAAAATGAATACCGACTAACGAATAAGGAGGATATAGATAGTGGAGTTTACAGTTATCTTAATTAAATCAATCATCATCGGCGGCTTGCTTGGCTTTTCTGCTTCGATGGGTGCGGCGCGAATGTTCCACGCGCCGAGTACACAAGGCTTGGGTGCATTTCGTACTTTAGGCGAAATGAATGCATGTATGGGAGATCCGGCATCGCATTTTTCATTCGGACTGGGCTTTTTCTTCAATGCTTGGGCTTCAACAGTTGGAGCGGGAGCTTTTACACAGGATGTCACCCATCGAATCATTCCGAACTGGGCAGCATCGGTCTTATTAGCTAAAAATAAAAATGTTTCAGAAACCATGCACGATCCTAGAAAAATGGGATTTGTGGGTGCGGTCGTTGGTGCCATCGTTGTTGCTTTCTTAAATTCAACCGCAGCAGCAATTCCATCAGCGTTACAGGTAACAGCAGTAGCCGTATTGGTTCCAGCAGCAACAACCTTGATCAATATCGTAATGCCAGTCATTTTCTGGTTGGCGGCTTTGGATGCAGGGAAACGGACGGGATTCTGGGGCACGTTATTCGGCGGAATCGCGCAATTGATTATGGGAAATGCTGTACCAGGAGTGGTACTAGGAATCTTAATCGGTAAAGGTGTCGATGAGATCGGCTGGTCTAAAGTAACGAAGATGATGATGGGTGCAATTATTTTGCTATTCGTTTTAAGCGGCTTCTTCCGCGGCTTCGATCTGCAAATGTTGGAAAGCTTCAAGCTGCAAGCACCAAACTGGTTGGAAGACATCCATAAAATGTTAGGCTTGAACTAAGCCAGATTGGCAGAATGAAATAAATGGTAGAAAAGTAATTCCATTAATATGAAGAAGAATGTCAGTTCCACTCTTCGCAGTTTACTTACTTCAGCGCGCTAAAAGTTGCAAGTATAAGTAAGCATAAGCTAAAGCCCCTAGTGGAATGATATACGTGACGAGAATAAGAGTTACTTTTTCTTCGGAAAAAGTAACTTCCTAAATAACGAGATAGGATGTCAGTTCCACTTTTCGTAGTTTAGTTACTTCAGCGCGCTAAAAGTTACAAGTATGAGTAAACATAAGCTAAAGACCCTAGTGGAATGATATACGTGACGAGAATAAGAGTTACTTTTTCTTCGGAAAAAGTAACTTCCTAAATAACGAGATAGGAGTGAATCAAATGGATAACACAGAGGAATTGGAAAAGGAACGATTAGCGCTTTCTGAAGAAAAGAAGGCGAAGAGTTTCTGGTATGCTGACTGGGCATTTCCCATCACAGTAGGGATTATGGCTGCGGCAGTATTCGCTGGAACGCATATGTACGTGACCCATGGTGTTGGCGCGTTTAATGAAGTGTCGATTGTGGCAATGTTGAAGGCTGGATTAGATGGTGGTTCTTACGGGGCTGCCGCAGCCTTTGGAGCAAGTTTCTTGTTTGCTCGTATTTTAGAGGGCTCATTGGTGGGGATTCTTGATTTAGGCGGCTCGATTTTAACAGGGATTGGTATCGGTATTCCCGCGATTTTCTTAAGTATGGGAATTCGCGCACCAATCGATAATTTTGCTCTGTCGCTGATCACTGGTGCTGTCTTAGGTTTGTTAGTTGGCGGTGTGATTATTTTGATTCGTAAATTTACGATCAATCAAGCAAATTCAACCTTTGGTGCAGATGTGATGATGGGTGCCGGAAATTCTTCTGGCCGATTCTTAGGCCCGTTGATTATTTTAAGTGCTTGCGGCGCTTCTATTCCGATCGGTATCGGCGCGACCTTGGGAGCATTGGGCTTCTATGCGTGGAAAAAACCAATTGCTGGTGGAGCGATCCTAGGTGCAATGGTACTTGGAACAATCTTCCCAGTAGCACTTCAATAGAAAGAAGGCCAAAGAATGTTTGATTTATTAATCAAAAATGGAAAGTTAATCAGTGGGGAAAAAATAGAGGTCGCTGTTAAGGATGGGGTGATTCTGGCAGCAGAGACTGAGATCGAGTCATCAGCTAAAGAAATTCTCGATCTTGAAGGCAAACATTATCTGTCTGCCGGTTGGATAGACGACCATGTCCATTGCTATGAAAAAATGACGCTTTATTATGATTATCCAGATGAAATCGGAGTTACAAAAGGTGTTACGACGGTGATCGATGCCGGAACAACCGGGGCCGAAAATATTGGTGATTTTTATGAATTGACCAAATCGGTAAAAACCAATGTCTATGCACTAGTAAATATCTCTAAATGGGGAATTGTCGAACAGGATGAGTTGGCTGATCTGACGAAGATTCAGGCTGACCTCGTACGGAATCGTCTAACGGAGCTTCCGCAATTCATCGTCGGGATCAAGGCACGGATGAGTAAAACAGTCGTTGGTGAAAATGGTATTACACCACTAGAACTGGCTAAAGATATTCAACAGAAAAATCAAAACCTTCCATTAATGATCCATATTGGCTCGGCGCCGCCAGAGCTGCAGGAAGTTCTGGAATTATTAGATGAAGGCGATGTATTGACTCATTGCTTTAATGGCAAGCCTAACGGGATTCTGGATAGAGAAACGGATCAGATCAAGGATTTTGCGAAGGTAGCTTATGAAAAAGGCATCGTTTTTGATATCGGACATGGGACGGACAGCTTCAACTTCCATGTAGCTGAAAGGGCGTTAAAAGAAGGAATCAAAGCAACGTCAATCAGTACAGACATTTATCACCGTAACCGTGAGAATGGTCCAGTGTATGACTTGGCAACCACGATGGAAAAATTGAGAGTCGTGGGGTATTCGTGGGAAGAAATTTTAGACAAGGTAACAGCAGTACCCGCAAAATATTTCTATTTAGAGAAAAAGGGTCAACTAGTGAAGGGCTATGATGCAGATCTGACGATTTTTGATTTGGAGGTCGGCGAGAAAACGTTGACTGATTCAAATGGGTTCACGCGAACAGCCAAAGAATTGATCAAGCCAGTGAAAACAATTATTGGGGGCACCATTTATGACAATTAGTTATGATAAATTTGGTTTAAAGGAAGTTATCAATGCTTCAGGAAAGATGACGATTTTAGGTGTATCAAAAGTAGCAGAGAATGTTCTGACGGCGCAACGCTTCGGAGGCGAGCATTTTTTTGAGATGAGCGAGCTTTCTAGCCAAACCGGCGCCTACTTAGCCAAGCTTCTGGAAGTAGAAGACGCTCAGATCGTTTCCTCGGCATCCGCAGGGATCGCTCAATCTGTTGCTGCGATTATTGGAGAAGGCAGTGTCTATCATGCATATCATCCTTACACAGATCGCATCAAAAAACGAGAAATCCTTTTACCTAAAGGGCATAACGTTGATTACGGCACTCCGGTTGAGGTGATGGTGAATCTTGGCGGCGGACAAGTGGTGGAAGCTGGGTATGCGAATGGCTGTTCCGCTGAGCAAATGGAAATGATGATTACCGAAAATACCGCAGCCATTCTCTATATCAAGAGTCATCATACTGTACAAAAGAGCATGCTGACGGTAGCAAATGCAGCGGCTGTTGCTGAAAAGTATCAAGTACCTCTGATCGTAGATGCGGCAGCAGAAGAAGACCTTTATCGTTATAGTAAAGCCGGAGCAGATCTAGTCATTTACTCAGGAGCTAAGGCGATCGAAGGACCTAGCAGCGGTCTAGTCATCGGTAGAAAAAAGTATGTTGAATGGGTTCGTCTGCAAGGTAAGGGAATCGGTCGTGCGATGAAGATCGGTAAAGAGAATATTTTAGGTCTGACACAAGCGGTGGAGGATCGCTTAGAGCACGGAAGTGAAACGGGTGATTCAATGAAAGAACGTTTGACACCATTTATCGAAGCGATCAATCAAATTGACGGACTGAAAGCAACGATGGTTCAGGATGGTGCTGGACGGGACATTTATCGCGCAAGCGTGAAGGTTATAGACCAATCCGCAAAAGCAGTAATTGCTGCTTTGAAGGCGGAGGACCCGGCGATTTATACAAGGGAATACCAAGCCAATAATGGGATCATCGAGTTCGATATTCGTGCAGTAAATGAAAGAGAAATGGAAAAAATCATCACACGACTAAAAGAAATCATGTAAACAAATAAAACTAATAAACGAGGTGCGTATATAGAATGTCATTAACCCCAAAGTATTATAACGATCGAGTGTGTTTGAATGTTTTAGCGAACTCAGTCGAAAACGCTCGCGACTGCTATACAGCAGCAGAAGGTCATGTTGTTTTAGGTGTACTATCGAAAAATTATGATAGCGATGCTGCTGCTATTGAAGATATGGAAAAATATCAAGCAGCCACTGAGAACGCGTTATCTGTTGGACTGGGTGCCGGTGACCCCAATCAAAGTCAGATGGTCACACGAATTTCCGGCAAGCTGCAGCCGCAGCATGTAAATCAAGTTTTCACAGGAGTCGGAGCATCACGAGCATTACTGGGACAAAAAGATACAGTGATCAATGGTTTGGTCTCGCCCTGCGGCAAAGTCGGCTATGTCAATATTGCGACCGGCCCGTTGAGTTCCCAAACAACAGAAGCCATTGTGCCAATTGAAACAGCAATAGCTCTATTAAAAGATATGGGCGGCAGCTCTGTTAAGTACTTTCCAATGAAAGGCTTGGCATGTAAAGAAGAATACCAAGCAGTAGCGAAGGCCTGCGCTGAAAATGATTTCTATTTGGAACCAACTGGCGGTATTGATTTAGCGAACTTCCAAGAAATCGTAAAGATCGCACTAGATGCTGGTGTCGAAAAAGTAATCCCGCATATTTATAGTTCGATTATCGATCCAGCAACAGGGGATACCCGACCAGAGGATGTCGCAGCACTATTAGCGATGGTAAAAGAAATCGTATAAGTATATGAAAGAGCATGGGATTGCCTCCATGCTCTTCTTTGTTGAGAATAAATCAGTTTGCCGTTTATTGACAGCGCTTTAAAAATGATGTAAGTTAAGAGACAACATGACGAGATAGGCGGTCAAATTTTTTTAGCTTATCTCGTGAATTATTGCACAAAATAATAGAGTAGGAGGAAACGAAATGATTGAAACGTTTGTATTTTCAAGTGAGAGTATATTTTTACGGGAGGAAGATCAAGCAAATGTCCAGCAGCTGTTGGATTATTTGAAAAGTCGTAAGCAGCAGATCGGCATAGTCTTCTATGATCAAGCGATGATGAATCACGTTCTGCTAGAGCATCACTTAGCGGATTATTTAGATTTTTCAATCAATGGTGAAGACGCTGAAGTCATTTCACCTGGGTTAGTCGACTTTTTGAAGGTAGAACTGAGTCATCGAAAAGTGACTTTCATCTCGAATTCTCTAGAACAATTGGCTGAAGCTGAAGCGTTAGGCTTCAAACCAATTTATATTGCGGAAGACTGTGATAAAGAAACCGTGCCCTGCCAATCTTTTAGAGATTTCAATCAACTGCACTTGGGAGTCATCGAAAGCCGGTTTGAAAAATTGATGTAGTATGCAATCGAATAGTGAAAAGAGCCTTAGGCAGTTTTCTTTTTAAAACTGTTTAAGGTTTTTGTTTTGGTTATTTTATGACTTCTAGAATGATCATAAAATCAATGATCTTAAAATGAGTAATTGTTTAATTAGATTAGCTCATGATAAATTCATAATGTGCATAATATTTTTGGGTTATAGAAGATTAGAGCTACTAACGCTGGATTTTGAAAAACAGTCCTTAAAACTTTATATTGACAATCTTTTGGCAACTGGTATAATCAAAAAAATAAAATATTTTCTGAATATTCCAAATAAAATAACGATTAGCGGCAATAAGATTCATTAGATTAGATAGTTATTTTTTAATCTTATTCTAAAAATACAGAGACGGGGAGTTAATTATTTTATGGAGAAAGAACTGCTACGGGTCGAAGAGCTCACAGTCAAATTTCGAACCTATAACGGAGAAGTAACTGCCGTAAATAATTTAGATCTTCTATTAAATGAAAACGAGACATTAGGGATTGTTGGCGAAAGCGGCAGTGGAAAAAGCGTGACTTCATTAAGTATTATGGGGCTATTAGAGGAAGCAACAAGTCGGGTCAGCGGAAAAGCCTTGTTTAAAGGCACCGACTTGATAGCTATGAAAGAGAAGGAAAAGCAGCAGTATCGCGGCAATCAGTTGGCGATGATCTTTCAGGAACCGATGACCTCTTTGAATCCGCTCCATAAATGCGGAAGTCAAATTATTGAATCTATGCGGATTCACACGGATATCTCAAAAGCAGATGCAAAGGAAAAAGCGATTGAGCTGTTAAAGCTTGTAGGAATCCCAGCTCCTGAACAGCGCTTCAATGAATACCCTCATCAGATGTCTGGCGGGATGCGGCAACGAGTGATGATCGCAATGGCACTTGCTTGTGATCCTCAGCTTTTGATTGCGGATGAACCGACAACGGCATTGGATGTAACGATTCAAGCGCAAATATTAGAAGTATTAAAGGAATTAAGAGATCGTCTCAAAATGGGGATTATTCTGATTACTCATGATTTAGGGGTGGTATCGGAAGTCTGCGATCGCGTGATTGTGATGTATACCGGAAAAGTCGTGGAGCAGGGATTGATTCGTGAAATCCTAGACAATCCTAAGCATCCTTATACAGAAGGATTGATTGCTGCGATTCCAAATATTCTAGATGAAAAAGGAAAGCTGAACAGTATTGAGGGAATGGTTCCTCAGCTGGATAACATGCCGAAAGGATGCAGCTTCCACCCTCGCTGTCCTTATGCGATGGCTATCTGTAAAGAGAAGCGGCCAGCGTTGACGACGGGAGAAGACGGCCGCAAGGTTCGCTGCTTTAAGTATTCGACGGAAGAAGAGACCGAGGTGACGACGTAAAATGATGACACAAGAACCGATTATTACGATGGAGCACGTCAAACAGTATTTTGAAATTCGTGATGGCAAAGGAAAAAAAGGAACACTGAAGGCAGTGGACGATGTTTCGCTAACCGTAAATAAGGGTGAGACCTTCGGCATTGTAGGCGAGAGCGGCTGTGGGAAAAGTACCTTGGGGAAAACCATGTTGAACCTTGGTGCAGTGACCGACGGAACGATCATCATCGATGGGCAGGATGTCAGCGCCTTCAAGAATCGCAAAGAAAAAATAGCCTTTGGATCAAAGGTTCAGCTCGTTTTTCAGGATCCATCCGCCTGTTTAAATCCTCGAAATAAAATCAGAGATATATTGGCGGAGCCTTTTCAAATCCATCACAAAAAAGATATGACCAAGGCAGAGATTGAAGCAGAAATCGACCGCTTATTGACAATGGTTGGTTTAGCACCAGATTACAAGAAGCGATACCCCCATGAAATGTCAGGCGGGCAGAAGCAGCGGATCGGGATCGCTCGAGCACTGGCTTTAAAACCAGACATCATCATTTGTGATGAGCCTGTTTCCGCGTTGGATGTGTCGATTCAGGCACAAGTCATCAACCTGCTAGTAGAGCTGCAGGAACAAATGAATCTGACTTATTTCTTTATTTCCCATGATTTAGGAGTTGTTTATCATTTATGCGATCGAATCGCTGTAATGTATTTAGGAAATGTAGTAGAGCTGGCAGATCGGGATGCTCTATACAAAGATACACTGCATCCTTATACGAAAGCGCTGATCTCGGCAGCACCGACGATTGATAAAGAAAAGACGGAACGAATCGTATTGACTGGAGATGTTCCAAGTCCTGCGAATCCGCCTAAAGGCTGCAAATTCCATACCCGCTGTCCATTTGCGATGGAAAAATGCAAAACAGTCGTGCCCGAACTGATGGAGGTAAAGGACAACCATTTTGTGGCCTGTCATTTGCACGATAAGAAAGAGGAAACAGAAGCACCATAAAAATCAGAATTAATTTTTCTTTTGAAAAATTAAATTACATTTAGCAAAAATAAGGAGGAGTACAAGGGTATGAAAAAAAGAAAGATGTTGTGGAGCGTCATTTGTTTAGTGATGTTGACACTTGCCGGTTGTGGCGGCGGGGGCGGCAGTACTGACGGATCAAACGATGGTGGCAGCGGTGATGGCGGCAAGACATTGGTAGTCGGGATGGCATCTGATTTGAAGACTTTGGATCCTCACCATGGCTATGAAGTTTATGGAAACATGGTGTATTATGCGCTTTACGATTATTTGTATCGCACGTTTGATTCATCAACACCAGAGCCTTCATTAGCAGAATCACATGAATTGGATGATTCGCAAAAGGTTCATACATTTAAAATCAAAGAAGGCGTGAAATTCTCCAGCGGCAATGAGCTGACTTCTAAAGATGTGAAGTTCAGTGTCATGCGAACGAAAAACCTGAAAAGTAATACGAGTCATCATACTGAAAACGTTGAAAGCATTGAAACACCAGATGATTATACGGTGAAATTCACGTTGAAAGAACCAGACGCAGCGTTCCTTGTTAAATTAGCGAACAACTCCTTCGCGATCGTGGATTCAGAGGTCGTTAAGGAACATGGCGGGACGGATGCGGAGGATGCATCGTCTAAAGATACTGCTGAAAAATGGTTGAATGCTAACTCAGCTGGATCTGGCGCGTATGTTTTGGACAAATGGAAACAAAACGAAGAGCTAAGTCTGGTCAAAAATGACAAATACTGGGGCAAAGTGAAAAACGATAAGGTCATTTGTAAAGAAATTCCAGATGTAAATACTCAGATCCAAATGTTGAAACAAGGCGACATTGATATCGCGTTAGGTATCGGTGTGGACAATGTATCGCAATTGAAGGATCAAGAAGGCGTGAAGATCAAAAACTATGTTGGCTCAACAACGACCTTCCTATTAATGAACCAAGATGAAAAAATTGGCGGACCAATGGCGAATCCGAAAGTGCAAGAAGCGGTTCGTAAAGCGATCAATTACAAGGAACTATTGAAGATTTCAGGTGACGAAGCAGTGTTGCCGCTAGATATCGTGCCAAAAGGCTTTGTCGGTGCTTTAGAAAAAGAAAAAGACTACCAAGATTTGGATGAAGCGAAGAAGCTGATGGAAGAAGCTGGCTACAAAGACGGCTTTGACGTGAAATTCACTGTAGCAAACTTTGATACAGAAGGAATGTCATGGACCACCTTAGGCCAAAAAATCAAAGACGATTTGGAAAAAATCGGGATCAATGCGAAGATCGAAACATCTGAGATTGGTGTCGTAATCGATTCTTACCGTGAAGGAAAAGAAGCCTTCTTAATGATGCACTGGCATCCAGATTACATGGATATCAATAACCAGCTAGTCTTCTTACCAGGCGACACCGTTGGGGAACGTGCGAAATGGGCAGACACTTCAAACGAGAAGATGGCTGAACTGAAGAAAACGATTCAAACAGAATCAGATGAAGAAAAACGTTCAGCGGCTTCAGAAGAATTGCAAAAGCTATTGGCAAACGACATGCCATATGCGTTCTTAGTTCAACATCCGAAAGTATTGGCTTACCGCGATAACTTGAAGGGTGTCAGCTACTTTGAAGTACAAAAAATCAATTTCCAAGATGTCAGTATCAACTAACCAAAGGGCAAGGGGCAAAAGTGTATGAGGAATATGGCTAGGTTTTTATTACGGCGCTTATTATTTGTTTGCTTTTTGATCATTGGGGTGACGTTTTTAGTATTCATGATCTCGCATCTCGTTCCCAGTGATCCAATTGCATCGAATATGAGTCCAAATGCGATGAGCGATCCTGCAGCGGTAGCGGCTTATAAGGCCCGCTGGGGATTAGACAAACCGCTAATGGAGCAATACTTTATCTATCTGAGCAACTTGTTGCGGGGAGATCTAGGGACTTCGATTCGCACCGGTAATCCTGTTATCAGTGATTTAAAACAGTTTTTCCCTGCGACTTTGGAACTATCCATCATGGCTATGCTGATCGCCGTTTTATTCGGGATCACGTTTGGGATCATCTCTGCGGTTTATCGCAACAAGCCGTTTGATTATCTAGTTCGTACTATCTCAATCAGCGGGGTCTCGATCCCAAATTTCTGGTTCGCACTAGTCATGCTGCTGCTTTTCTATTCTAAATGGCGGTTGTTTCCAGGCGGCGGGCGAGTCAGTTCGCGTATCTCCGCACCGACAGGAGGAACAGGACTTTATGTTTGGGACGCCTTAACCAGTGGGAACTGGGCATTGCTAAATGACGCGCTCTCCCATCTGATCCTGCCGGCGATTGTTTTAGGGTTCTTTACTATGGGATTGATCTCACGGCAGACGCGTTCGAATCTGTTGGAGGTTTCTTCATTGGATTATATCCGCACCGCAAAAGCTAAAGGGCTGTCCCAACGTCAAATCGTTTTGCGACACGCGTTAGGAAATGCCTTGATTCCTGTAATAACCGTCATGGGTATGGGCTTTAGCAACTTGCTAGGCGGTATGGTCTTCGTTGAAAAAATCTTTTCATGGCCGGGGATTGGACAGTATGCATATCTTTCGGCAACAACGTTGGACTTTCCGGCGATCTGCGGCGTTTCATTATTGATCGCGATGGTCAATGTGATACTGAATCTCTTGATTGATATCCTTTATGGAGTCATCGACCCGAGAGTGAGGTACAGCTAATGAAACGACTATTGAAGCAAAAGAATTTCTTGTTCAAACTAGGATTGATTATCTGTGCGCTATGGGTGATCGTGGCGGTATTTGCACCGCTGATTGTTCCGAAAAATCCATTAGCGCAGGATATGATGGGGCGCTTTTTAGCCCCTGGCTCATCCGGTCATTTACTTGGAACGGATGAATTAGGTCGAGATGTTTTCTCTCGGGTATTAATGGGAAGTCGTGTATCGATTACCGCTGGATTAGTAACAGTCTGTATCACGATCGTTATTGGGACAATCTATGGTGGTATCGCCGGATATGTCGGTGGTATCATCGATGATATCATGATGCGTTTTGCAGAATTGATTGCAGCATTTCCACCGCTGATCTTGGCGATGGTAATCGCTGCTGCACTAGGACCAAGTATTTTTAACTCGGTTTTGGCGATGACAATCATTTGGTGGCCCAATTATGCACGATTGATGCGAAGTCTCGTGATTACTTTGAAGGAAAATGAATACATCGTTGCTTCCAAAGTTTTAGGTGCTAGTCATTTGCGAATCCTAGTTAAAGAGATCGTTCCGAATGCCTTAGGCTCATTATTAGTTATGGCAACACTGGATATTGGGAATGCGATTGTTACCTTTTCAGGGTTGAGTTTTTTAGGATTGGGTACGCAACCGCCAACTCCTGAGTGGGGATCAATGGTATCCGATGGGGTCAATAATATGAACTATTGGTGGATTTCCACCTTCCCAGGTATCGCGATCTTCTCTATGTCGATCGGCGCGAACTTTGTTGGTGACGGCCTGCGTGACTATCTCGATCCAAAAATCAAAAATAAATAAATCGATAGAAGTCTGTCTCATGAATCACATGAGGCAGGCTTTTTTCGCCCGTTCATTTTTTATGTTAGGACGATTAAGTGAAAGATTAGGCGTAAAACCATTATTATTGCTTTATTAATGGTTGCGAGCGCTGGTTTTTCACAGATTAATAAGAAGGCGGATTAGTCAGAATGATATGTATAAGAAAAATCCTTACTATACGCAGTGGAGAACAGTAATAATTAATGTTTATAAATTATATATTCTTTTCCGAAAGAAATTATTTTAATAATGAAATGTGATAAACTTATTGTTGAATATAAAACTCAGGTATACGAAAGAGAGAAGGTGAAGAGTTTGGGTAAACATACTGATCCAAATGAAAAATCGAAAGGCAAATATGTCGTGATCGGCCTGGCGGCACTTCTATTGGCGGGTGGTGCTTATTTTGGTGTGACACGCGTGTTGAATTATTCAGCAGAAAAACCAAAAGAGGCAGTCACCGCTAAGGACAGCCCATCTTCGTCAAAGGAAAAACCTGCTGCCAGCAGTAAGAAGAAACCGGCTAAGAAAAAAACAGAGAAGAGCTCTGAGAAGAAGACGACAAAATCATCTAAGAAAAAGACAAAAGAATCTAGTACAAGTAAGAAACAGGAAAGCTCTGAAAAAAAGGCGGCTAAGAAAAAGACTTCAACAAAAGCGAAAAAGAAACCGGCTAGTTTAGATGCGGGAGCTTTAACCCAGAGTGCTGGAAAAGTGTATTATGGTGTTCATTATTTTAAGGACAAACAAGATTTTTCTAGTGACAATTCTGAACCAACGATCGCTGCCAACGTCATTGAGTTGTTTATCATGGATTATGCCCTTGCTCAAAAAGACGGCGGTGATCAGATGATCCAAGAGAAGAAGCTGACGGAATGGCTGGTTCCGATGATCCAACAAAATGATATTAATGCAACCAACGTATTGATTGATCATTATGGAATGGACAAACTGAATGACTATTTCAAGACACAGGGATATCCTGATACGCGGATCGAACGTCGAATGGTGGATATCAATGTTCGCATAACTGACAATGATAATTACACGTCATTGAATGATTGCATGAAGCTGTTGAAAAAGATTTACGATGATCGTGAAAAGGAACCGCAGAAAACGATGATGGAAATATTGAAGGGGCAGGTTATCCGTACAAAGATTCCACAGAAATTACCGGAAAATACTGCAGTCGCAAATATTACTGGAGAACAACAGAATGTCGAAAATGACATCGGACTCGTTTTAACAGAGGACAACCCATTCGCGATTGTTGTGTTGACAAAAGAAGTTTCAGATATCGTGAAAACTAGAACAGCGATCGCTGATTTTAGTTTAGCCGCAACAAAATTGAAATAGACTTAGAGGAGCTTACTGAAGAAAATTCGGTAGGTTCTTTTTTAGTTCTGCAGAAAAAATTAGCTATAATAATAAGCCGGAAGAAGTGGTATATTGAAAGAATTGTGATTTTTTTCGATATTATTATGATAAAATAAACACATGAAACAGTGGTTATCATTATTTTAATGGATTTAACAAAGGGAAAAAGGAGCGATTTTAAAATGAAACTATGTCCAAGATGTGGAGAGGAAAATAGCGATCGATCACTATTTTGTGAGCATTGCGGCTATGAATTTGCAAAATCAGAAACATCGCCAAAGAGGAGTCAGGGAGCAAATCTGCAGGAAACGGCGCCTATATCAGATTATACACCGAATCCTCAAAAATCCAGTGTTCCCAAATGGGCCTTCATGATCGCTGGGTTAGCGTTGTTGGCAGTTGTTATGGGTGTCGGTTTTGCTATGGCTGGGCGTAATAATAATGAGACACAGTTGCCAGCAACATCTTCGACCTCCAGCACAATTGATACTAGTAAATACGATGAAATCATCGCTGAGGCCAAGGAATTAACAATCAATGGCGACTATAAAAAATCAAACCTCAAGCTGAGCCGTATTCCCGCTAGTGATTTAGGCAAGAGTGAATTTTCAGCCATTGCTGATGAGGTAGACGATCTAACTGAGAAGAATGAAGAAGGATTGAAGCAAGAAGAGGACAAAGAAGCTGCTCAAAAAGCACAGGAAAAGGATCGTCCAGCAGTAAGGACTTCTGGGAGCACGAGCGGCTTTAGCGGCGATTATGCGAAATGGGCGAATACCTATTATTTCTATTACTCGCAAACTAGCCAAAGGCAAACTGCTTTGACGATTGGTGCGAATGGTAGTGTAACCCAGAAAAATGTTAACGGCACACAATATTTTGGGAAGGCAACGATTACAAGTGCTAGCGGCGATGTTTTGAGTTATGAGACGAACGAGCAGTATCCAACAGAAATGCCGGATACTAAACTGATCAATCCGAACGTCCAAATCACGGTGACTTGGGACGGTGGAGGTACCCAGATCTATTACGGCTACATCTCCTATTCTTCACGTTTGGCATTGACCGATGGTGTTTCGAAAAATGATGGGGTCAATGAGGTCTGGATCTCTTAAAAACGGAAAGAAAGAAGATGAAACCTTTTGGGAAGACACTCCAGTCCGAAAAAAACGAGAAACGCTAAATACCTTTTGATGGGGATGCTTTTTCTTATACTAGCAGGCTCCTCTTACCTAGTGGTGAATACCTTTTTCGCCCAGCAGCAGGAAAATGTGCCGCAAAAAGTTAAGGAAAGCCGTTCGGAAAAAATAAGTTCAAAACCAAAGCTTGAAACTAGTGAGGCAAAGACTGCGAGTACCAGCAGTACACAACAATCAAGTGCTCCTGAACCACAATTAGATACGGCCCCGTTAATAGCAAGCGCGGATCAAGTTTACTATGGGATTCATTATTTCAATCAGAATAGAGATATTTCTAGTGATAATTCAGCGCCGACTATCTCTGCGAGTGTGATTAAAGTCTTTATTATGGAGTACGCTTTTACAAAAGCTGATCCCAATGAACGGATTGAAGAAAAGCCACTTAGTGATTGGATCGTACCGATGATTCAGCAAAGCGATAACGAGGCTGCAAATGTACTGATCTCTCATTTCGGTATGGCGAATCTGAATGAGTATTTCCAGACACAAGGCTATCACGATACACGTGTGGAGCGAATGATGCTGGATAATGAAGCACGTAGTCAAGGAAGAGAAAACTATACGTCGTTGAATGATTGTATGTCTTTTTTGAAGAAGCTCTATCAGCAGCAAACTGCATATCCTCAATCAGCGATGCTAGATATAATGAAGGGGCAGGTGCTTCGTACGAAAATTCCGAGTAAACTACCCGAAAATGTCCTAGTAGCGAATAAAACAGGGGAACTGGATAATGCAGAAAACGATATTGGTTTGGTTTTATCCGAAGAGAATCCTTTTGCGATTGTTGTGCTGTCGCAAAATTTTAAGAGTGTGGAAGGGATTCGAGGGGCTATCGGCGAATTTACTTTGGCTGCGACAAAAATTTATCAATAAGTTAGAAAAAAAGAAAATCGGTTTTGCTTTAGAGAGCTAAAGCAGCGCCGATTTTTTTGTGTAAAAAGAAGTGTGTGAATTTAGAAAATTAAGTATTCGGATATGGATAATTAATAGTACACGTAAAACACATTCTAACTTATATGGTTGTTAATGGAGATACGATAGAGTTTCTCTGTAAATCGTTTTCAAATAGTCGTTGACAAAGAGGGAGGATGGTTATATATTTAATTTGCGAATAGAACCATTGGCTCTTTTTTAGAACCGAAGGATTTTTTCGAAGCACTTAAACTATTTTAGTCAATTGCTGAGAAGGGAGACAGAAGATGAAGACAGCAGTTTTTTATGGAATCAAGGATTTAAGGATCGAAGAGTGTGACATGCCGGAGGTTTCGGAGAATAAAATTCTAATTAAAATCGAGGCTTGTGCTCTTTGTACCTGGGAGCAGAGGGTATATACAGGGGTTAAAAAAGTTGAATATCCTTTTATCGGCGGTCATGAGATCGCGGCAGAGATCGTTGCTTTGGGAAGCAGCATCGATAAGACAAAATGGCAGGTAGGAAATAAGGTGGTTTTCGGAACGAACCTTGCTTGCGGCGATTGTGATTTTTGTAAAAGCGGTGAGGAACAGAACTGCATAGACTTCAATCACAGTAAGCATTTAGAAGGTCTTCCCCACAAAGGAATGGGTGGTTTGTCGGAATATATGTTAGTTGAGCCGAAGCATCTCTTCCATTATTTTGGTGTAGCCCCTGAGGAAGCGGCTTTAACAGAACCGTTATCTTGTGTCGTTCACAGCTGCGAGACGGCAGATATCCAGTATGGCGACTTGGTAGTGGTCATCGGCTGCGGCATCATGGGATTACTGCATGTTGCATTGGCCGTAAAAAGCGGGGCTAGAGTGATTGCCTGCGACTTAAATTCAGAACGCTTGGAACTGGCTAAAAAAATCGGAGCACATTATGTTGTTGATTCTTCGAAAGAGGTGCTCCCAGCTAAAGTCAAAGAAATCAGTCGAAATCTTGGGGCCAATGTAGTTTTTGATACGACACCGATCCATAGTGTTGTGGAAGAAGCGATCGAGCTGGTTTCAAATACGGGCAAAGTGATCCTTTATTCGTCATTTTATCCAGATGAGCCAGTAAGCTTTAGTCCGGATAAGCTGCATAAAGGCGGCTACTCGATCGCGGGGACAGCAAACTCGAACAGTCGAGATTTTGTTCGAGCTTCTAAAATGATCAGCGAACGTATAATCGATATGCGACCGTTTATTAGTGAGATTGTGTCCTTTGATGATGTGAAGGCAGGATTCGAATCGGCAATCGAAGGAGATAAATACCGAGTGGTTGTGAGATTTTAAATCATGAAGCAATAAATCAATAAGGCAATGCTAGTATGGTGGGTAGTTGTATAAAAAATCGGTTATAATCAAGAGTGAAAATTTGTTTGATTTAATAATAATAATTATGCAGCTGCCTGTCTGTTTTGATAGAAGTCTTTATGAACTCCCTATCCAAGACAAGGCGAGTGAAGGGAGGATTATCGAAGTGGAAGAGTTTATTCCAAAGTATAAAAGAATCAGCGATGATATTCAAAATTTAGCCAAAGTGTTGAGTGGTCAAGGAAAACCGCTGCCCAGCGAACGCAAGCTGTCAGAAACATTTAACGTAAGCAGAACGACGATAAAACGTGCGCTGGAATCACTGGAAAGGCAAGGCATCGTTACCTATATTGAAGGCAAAGGCTTTATTATTCCAGATCGGGATGTGAAGGTTGTTTCAAGTATGCATGTTTCTGGGTTTTATGAAGATATTGTTTCACGTAAAAAGAAAATCAGCTCCAAGGTGTTGAAAAAAAACGTCATTCAAGCCGATCAAAAATTGAGTAAAGAACTTCAAATCGCGGAAAATGATTACGTTTTCTACCTTTTACGTTTACGGAGTGTCGATGGAACAGTTTATTCATTAACGGAAAGTTTTATTCCGATTGCACGTTGCCCAGAGATTGGTTCCTTTGATTTGACGGATAAATCTCTTTGGAAGGTGTTGAACCAATTCGGGATATATCCAGAGATCATCAGTCAGCGAGTAAGTGCTCGGATGGCCAATTATTCAGAAATCGAATACTTGAATATTTCAAATCCTGCGGTGGTCATGGTCGTTAACAATATGGCCTATTGGAATGAGAAGCCGATTGAACTTTCTTATGTCTATACGGATGTATTCTCAACAAATCTTGAATATCGTTTTAGTAAATAAAACGAGGGGGAAGATTCATGTTAGTAACATTAAGTGAACTTTTGAAGGATGCGAAAGAAAAGAAATACGCAGTTGGGGCATTTAACGTACCCAATCTCGAAGCAATACGAGCCGTTATTCAAGCGGCGGAAGAACTGGATTCACCCGTGATTTTACAGCATGCAGAAGTACATGAAAATCTGATTCCACTAGAGGAAATCGGACCGATCATGCTTCAGTATGCTAAAGCAGCGAAAGTTCCTGTTGCGGTCCATTTGGATCATGGAGCGTCTTTTGATATGTGTGTCAAAGCGATTCGATTAGGCTTTACTTCTGTGATGTATGATGCGTCCAGCAAGGAATATGAGGTCAATTTGGCAGAATCCAAAGAGATCGTAAAAATCGCTCATGCCGCGGGAGTAAGTGTTGAGGCTGAATTAGGACATATCTTTACGTCGGCAATAGGCGGCGGAGAAGGAAGAGGGTCAGATTCCAGCGAGGATTATGAAGATTTGGATGATGTATACACAGATCCTGATTTGGCCAAGTCATTCGTGGAGGAGACCGGCGTTGATTGTTTAGCAATCGGTTTTGGTACCGTCCACGGCGTTTATTTGAAAGAACCAAAGCTTGACCTAAATCGAATTCTTCAAATCAAAGAGAAAATCGATGTGCCTTTTGTAATGCATGGCGGCTCCGGCGTATCAGAAGAAAATTATCGAACCGCAATAAAAAATGGCATTTGCAAGATCAACTATTATACCTATATGAACAAAGCAGCCGGCAAAGCTATGCAGGAGGAGTTGGAGAATTTCTCAGAAGGCTCAGTGTTCTTCGATGAGCTGTCACTCAAAGCAACAGCGGCTATGAAGAGCAATGTAAAAGCAGCGATGGAGATTTTTAAGAACCCTTGATCCATTCACGTTAAGTCAATTTGATGGAGGAGAAAAGATGGAGAAGATTGCGGCATCGATCATGTGTGGAGATCAATTGGCGTTGGGACAGGAATTGGAAGCTCTGTATGAGGCGGGGATTGATTGGCTGCATTGTGACGTAATGGACGGTGTCTATGTAAATAACTTGGCGATGGCGCCTTATGTGCTGGAACCAATTATTGGAACCGGAAAATTTACTACTGATATTCATTTGGCTTGTGCGGACCCAGAAAAATACATCGAGATGTTTGCGCCATTGGCTCCAGATTATTTGACTTTTCATCTCGAAGCGACCAAAGAGCCAGATGAACTAGTGAAAAAGATCCATGACCACGGTCTGAAGGCAGGAATTGCAATAAATCCTGAAACACCAATTGAAACACTCTTTCCTCATTTAGCTTCAATAGAATTAGTCCTCGTGATGACGGTTAATCCTGGCTTTGCCGGTCAAAAATTTCAATGGTCGGTTTTAGATAAGCTTGAGTGCTTGAACCGTCAGCTTGAAGCACAAAAAACAAGGCCTCTGATTGAAGTTGATGGCAACATCAATTCTAAAACAGCAGCTGCCATTAGTAGGATCGGTGCGACCATCTATGTTGTTGGAACATCTGCACTCTTCAATACCAAACCAGGTACTTATACCGAAAAGGTGGAGAGTCTGAAGCGGAGCTTGGTCTCAATAGAAGAAGATCGAAACTTGTCTTAATATTTTAGGCAAGTTTTTTTATTGCCTATTTCGCTACATAAATCAGTCGTCTATACAGATTTTTTATGACGTGTTACTCTTTCATTAGAGTAAGACTTAGTGAGTGAAATGGAGCGGAGCAAATGACGAAGGAAGAATTTTTAAACCAGATAAAAGGCGGCTTGATTGTTTCTTGTCAGGCCTTGCCTGGCGAACCTTTATATACTGAGAATGGAGGAATAATGCCACTGCTCGCAACAGCTGCAAAAGAAGGCGGCGCCGCAGCAATTCGCGCCAATTCTGTGAGGGATATTCAAGAAATTAAAGCGGCAGTGGATCTGCCTATGATCGGTTTGATCAAAAAACAATATCCGCCGGAGGAGCCATTTATTACTGCTAGTATGCAGGAAGTGGATGAGTTGGCGACAATAGGAATAGAGGTTATTGCACTGGATTGTACGATGCGTAAACGTCATGATGGACGGACGGTCAATCAATTTATTCAACAAATCAAAGAGAAGTATCCTAAACAATTATTGATGGCAGATATTGCCACTTTTGAAGAAGGAGTGAATGCTTATCAAGCAGGTGTTGATTTTGTGGGTACGACTTTAAGCGGTTATACTGCGGAAACAGCCGATCGCAAAGGGCAGGGACCAGATTTTGAATTGATTGAAAAGTTAGTTGCTGCTGGTTTGCCTGTTATTGCGGAAGGACAGATTCATACACCTGAACAAGCGAAAAAAATCCAAGCAATGGGAGTATGCGGAATCGTTGTTGGCGGCGCGATTACCCGACCAAAAGAGATTACGGCGCGGTTTACAGCGGAATTAACTGATCATAAGTAGTACGTCTGATTTTAAACATGGAGTGGTTTTCAATATATACTAAGTGTGTCATCGAAGTTTCTTATCGTATGGAGTGATTGAACTTTTCAATACGATAAGAAATTTTGATGGCCTTTTTACGTTGTTTCACTAAAAATATTCTGTGAAACATAGACAACAAATCTAATTTTATTTTCAGAATTCTATTGACAAGGATAGAAAACCTGATAAACTGAGTTTGTGGATAAAATATCCCAAAACGTTAATAATGGAGGATAATTTTTATGGAGAATTTGAAAGTTGCTGTTGTTGGTGCGGGTATTTATGGCATCCATCATGTCGATGTCTATAAGCAAAATCCATTTGTTGAGTTGGTAGCTGTATGCGATTTCAATGCAGAAATTAGGGGGAAAATAGAAAAAAAGTACAAGGTAAATACTTATGCTACGGTGGAGGAAATGCTCGCTAATGAGAAATTGAATGCGGTTTCTATTGCCACGCCAGATCATTTACACGTAGAGCCAGCTGTTGCCTGTATCAATCATGGTCTTGATGTATTGATAGAAAAACCGTTAGCTACGACGGTGAAAGACTGTCAAATTATTTTGGATGCTGCAGAAAAGAATCAGGTCAGAGTTGCGGTTGATTTTCATAAGCGATGGGACCCAGCGGCTATTTACACCTACAATCAGTTAAAAGAATCTGAGAACGGCTACCCAATTCGCGGCTACATGAATATGGATGACACAATCGATGTTCCTACTAAGTGGTTCAAGTGGGGAAATGCCTCTGATCCAATCGATTTTCTAGGAGTACACTGCGTCGATTTAATGCGCTGGTATATGAACTGTGAAGTCACTGAGGTCTATTCAGTAGGTTCAAAGAAGCTGCTGCCTAGTCTGGGCGTAGATACTTACGACAGTGTCCAATCGATTATTACTTTTGAAAACGATTGCACATGGACGTTGGAAAATTCTTGGATTTTACCATCAGGCTTCGCCAAAGTAAATGACAGTCGCACGGCAGTCCTGACATCAGAAAAGTACATTAGGATCAATAATCAAGATCGTGGTGTTGAGATGGCAGACAAAGAAAAAACACACACTCCAAATGTCTTCTTCTTTAATGATTTCAATAATAAAGTGGTCGGCTTCGGGGCAGATCCGATTAACAGTTTTATTGATAGTCTAATCGATGGTTCTGATTTTGTGGCAGATGTATATGATGGCTTACAAGCAGCTAAAGTTACCGATGCGATTCATGAAAGTTTAAGAACAGGAGAACGGGTTAAGCTTCAATAAAACAAATAATGGGAGGAATCAAATATGGCAAAGCAAAGAATTGTCAGAGTGGATTACAGATTGATACATGGGCAAGTTGTTGTGAAATGGATCAAATACCATCCAGTGAATCGTATCATTGTGGCAGACGATGAGCTGAAAAATGATGATTTCATGTGTGACATCTATAAGCTTGCCGCTCCGGGAAACGAAGTGGAGATTGTTTCTGTGGCAGAGCTGGAGGAAACGCTGAATAAAAAAAATGATGATGTCATGATTATTTTTAAAGATATTAGAAATGCTCAGCGGGCATTGGAGAATGGTGTGGAGCTAGTTGAGTTGAATGTTGGGGCTGTTCAAACTGGTAAAGCTAGTCAATTTGTGACATCCGGTGTTGCATTGACGATGGAAGAATTTGAAACATTGAAGCAGTTGGATACTCAGGGACTAAATGTCTACATTCAACCAATTCCTGAAAACGAGAAGATCACGTTAGAAAGTATTGCTAATAAAATCAAATAGTCAGGGGGAAATACTATGGATAATAGTGTAATGATGGCTGTCGCAATGGCATTGGTCTATTGGCTAAGTCGTGGAATGATCGGAGGATATTTTGCCTTATTTTTTATTGGAAATCCGATTTTTATAGGGATTATCTCCGGTTTGATTTATGGGGATGTGGTGTCTGGCCTAATGATTGGAGGAGGGATAGCTGCTGTATTTGCTGGGATCATCGCTCCTGGTGGAAACTTGCCAACTGATCAGGGAATGGCAGCGGCAACGATGATACCGATTGCTCTAAATACGGGATTATCAGTAGAGCAGGCAATCGCATTTGCTGTTCCATTGGGGCTTTTAGGAGCGCAATTATTGAATTTACGTAAGATTATTAATGTTCCTTTAGTGCATAAGGCAGATGAATATGCTGAAAAAGCGGATACTAAAGGAATTGCCCGAACAGCTATCTGGTATCCTGCGGCAACTTCTTTTCTATTATTGTTTTTACCAGTATTTATCGTTGTACTATTTGGACAGGACGTTATGCTGAATCTTTTAAAAATTGTGCCAGAATGGATTATGCATGGCTTAGAAGTTGCTGGTGGTGTTTTACCTGCGGTTGGTTTTGCCCTGATCATCAATTCTATTGGAAAACCTAGGCTGATTCCCTATATTATCATTGGGTTTGTTTGTGTCTCAGTATTGGGAATGAACTCTTTAGTTACAGGGATCATTGCAATTTCGATCGCCTTCATTACTGTGTTAAATCGCAAGCAGCTTTCTGAATCGATGGGAGGGTAATAAAATGGAAAAAAATGAAAAAAAACTGACGCGTTCAGATATCAATAAAACGATGTTCAGATGGTATTTTTCCACTGAAATATCTTTAAACTATGAAAGAATGCAATCAATTTCTTTTACTTATTCATTGATGCCTGTGCTAGAAAAACTATACGACACGACGGATGATTTGAAGCTGGCTTTAAAGCGGCATCTCGAACTATATAATACAAACTGTACGGCTGGCGGTTTGATTTTAGGTACGGTACTAGCTATGGAAGAAGAAAAAGCGAATGAAGGAACGATTTCAGACGAAGCAATTATTGGTATTAAAACAGGGTTGATGGGGCCGGTTGCGGCGTTCGGAGATTCATTTAGCGCGGGTACATTGCAGACTTTATGCATACTAGCCGCCAGCACTCTGGCTGCAGGCGGCTCGTTCTTCGGTTTGTTAATGCTCTTTTTAGGGAATTTTATTTTGATGTGCGAATTGGTTTTGACAACGAATCTCACTTATATAAAAGGTCGCGAAGCGATAAAGGATGTATTATCTTCTAGACTAATGACCGATGTTTTAGAGGGTGCCAATATTTTAGGAATGATGATGATGGGGGCTTTGACAGCATCTATGGTAACGTTGGTCACACCACTGGCTGTCACATTCGGCGAAACAAAAATGAAGATTCAAGATAATTTTGACAATTTGATTCCGGGGCTTTTCTCAATATTAGTTTTGTTTTTGTTCTATTATTTAATTGGAAAGAAAAAAGTTAGTATTTCAAAAGTGATCTTCGGTACGATCCTCGTATCAGTCGCTTTATCATTCTTTGGAATCGTTTAAAAGGAAAGGGAAAGATTAACATGAAGGGAATTTTACTTGTCAGCCATGGGAATTTGGCAGAGGGAATGCGGGATACGCTGGAGCTTTTTTCAGGTCAGCTGGAGCAGCTTGATACCCTGACGCTATCAGCGGGTGAAGATATCATGGACTTTAGAGCTGCGTTATCTGACAAAGTTGATTTGATTGATACAGGAGACGGGGTAGTCATTTTCTGTGATTTAGCTTTTGGTACTCCTGCTAATATTGCAGCAAAGCTATTAACAGATACGCAGTATAAGGAGAGGCTTCAAATCATTACTGGTATGAACTTGCCGTTAATTTTGGAATATAGTCAATTAAGGTCAGAAAATGTTGATTTTAATGATATGATTAGTGTAGGAAAAGATGGTATCATGAATTTGAATCAAACGTTGAATATTTGATTGACTCACTAATACTAAAGGACAGAACTCAATGAATGCTATAGATACGATAAGTAATAATTACGATCAATTGACTAAATCAGAACGAAAAGTTGCGGATTATATAGTCTCAAATAAGGATAAGGTCGTACACAATACAATAAGTGATTTGAAACAATTACTAAATGTTGGGGATGCCACGATCAATCGACTATGTAAGAAGGTAGGGTTCTCAGGATTTACTGAACTGAAAATCGCAATTGCTAAAAATAATGTGCGTATTGAACAAGACAATTTTAGCAACACCTCTTTATTGAATAAAATCAAAGAGACTTTAGATCGGACACATGACCTTATTGATGAAAATGACTATAGAAAAGTTGTGGATCTAATTGAAGAAAAGCGCCATATTTATATCTTAGGTAAAGGGCAAAGTGGATTAGCCGCCATAGATTTGGAAAAATTACTGTTAAGAAATGGTGTGCAGTCAACGGCTTTATTAGATTCAGATTTTCAAGTAAATGCTGCAAATGTACTGACTCACGATGATTTGCTTATTGTTTTTTCATTGTCTGGCCGAACGGCAAATTTAATTGATACAATCAACATCGCTAAAGAAAATAACGTGGTAGTTGTAGGAATAACGAATTATTTACTTTCACCAATCGCGAAATTGAGCGATGTGGTCATTCAGAGTTCTTATGATGAGTTTTTTAGTTCGCCAGTACCTGGCAGAATGAGTCAAATGTATATATCTGGATTGATAGTTGATATTTATGAAAATGAACACCATGCTTCAAAGAGCTTAGAAATCAGAGAAAAAACATTAAAAGCTATCATCGATAAGCGGGTGGAAGAATAAATATGTGCACAGGAAAGAATCATTTTCCTGTGCTTTTTTAGGGACAATCTTGTACCTGCTTTCTTTTTAATGTATCATGAATATGCAAAAGGATATATTCATGGTGATGGGAGTGGGATTTCGTGAAAAGAAGTAAAGGATTCTCTGAGGAAGAAAAAGAGAATTTGAGGAATAAACTATGTATGGCTTGTGAGAAAAGCTGGTCCAAATTCGGGTATCGAAAAACGACGATCGGTGAACTTACAAAAGAGACGGGGATTGCTACGGGCTCGTTTTATCTTTTATTTGAGAATAAAGAAGAGTTATTTCTTGAGACCTTCCTTTCGGTTCAGGAACGTTTAAGAAATGATTGGATGGGAATTTTGGAAAAAAGGCCTAATAGGGAAGGATTTATCCATGCGATGGCTGCTTTGTATCGTGAATATCAGGCCTCACCATTTCTATATGATTTTTCAAATCCAGATTTTTTTGCTTTGCTGAATCGATTGAGTGAGGATGAGCGTAAGGAATTTACAAACGGCTCCTTATCCTTTTTTGAATATGTCCTAAAGTGTACGAAGCTTAAATTAACAGTGCCAGAGGAAAAGGCATTTGGTGTACTCAGCAGTTTACTTTACACAGTAACGCTGACCAATACAGTCTATGACCAAGAAGAAGTGTTTACTTTTATGCTAGAAACAATCAGTGATCGATTATTTATTGAGGAATAAAAGAAATGGAGGAAGAGAAATGTTTGATCATTCAGCAAAATATTTTGAAAAAATGGCGGAAGATATGAACGTGACTATCAAGATTCCTAGACCAACCAAAAGAAGCCTTCAAGCTAGTGCAAAAAGCAATGCTGTGGTAGGTGCGGGATTGTTAGCAGGTGGTGTCTTGCTATCTAGTAAAGCTATGTTCACGTTAGGTATTATTGGGCTTGCGGGAGCGACTGCACTTCATTACCAGTTAAAGGATTAGGAGAAAATCGAACGCTAGAGCAGCTCTGTGCTCCAGCGTTTTTTTTCGTAAATGACCGCAACATTGATGAAAAATTTTTTTCGCCGCTCATTTATACTAGTTATTTGACCAAGTTTGTGAGAGGTGATCATTGATGGATGTGTTAGCGCAAGAACAAAAAGAATGGCGGGCGATTCGCAGGGAGATTGAAAAGAAGGAGGCTGGTCTTGAAGAGGAGCTGATTCATTTTACGAAGGAATCAAAGCAATTTCACCAATATTTGATCGATTATAAAGGTGAGATCGATCCCCATGAAATGTTTATCAATTCTCGGCTGTTGGATCAGCAGCAATTGGCGGAATCAGTCAGCGGGAGACAATTGGTTCGTTTGGAAAAGCAAAAGAAAAATCCTTATTTTACTCGCGTTGATTTTGTCTATGAAGGCGAGCATGTAGTAGAAAAAATCTATGTAGGTTCCTTTTCTTTTTCAACGAAGGATCAAGGCTTATTGATTTATGATTGGCGTGCGTCTATTGCAAGTGTCTTCTATGATTATGATTTGGGAGAAGCACATTTTCAGACACCAGCAGGAACGGCATCTGGTGAGATCAAGCGAAAACGCCAAATCAAATTTAATGATGGAACGATCGATTATGTTGTAGAATCTGATACGACTGTTTTCGATGAGGTTCTGCAAAAGGAGCTGCATCAGCAAAAGGGCGGGCAAATGTCTACCATCATCAGTACGATCCAAAAAGAACAAAATCAGGTGATTCGCGACAGTCATTCAAAGGATATGATCATTCAGGGTGTTGCTGGATCAGGTAAAACATCGATTGCTTTGCATCGCATTGCTTTCCTACTTTATCATTTTCGCGAGCAGATCACGTCTGATCAGGTAATGATCCTTTCACCAAATCGTACCTTTAGCCAGTTTATTGCACAGGTGCTGCCAGAGTTGGGAGAAGAACCCATAACGGAATGGACGATCGATGCCTTTGGTCAGAAGCTTGCGGGAAAGACGAACGCACCTTCGCGTTTTCAAGAGATCGAATCTTTGTATTTGAATGATCAGCCGCAGCTAAGTGAACGGATCAGTTATCTCTCAACGAAACAGTTGGTAGAAGACTTGCAAAACTATCTCCAAGAAGTTGAAAAATTTTCCCCGCAAACGATAACGATTGGCGAGTACGCTTATGATGCAGAATACATTTTAAAGCGGTACAAGGCATACCATAAGAAACCAATTTTCGAACGTTTCCGGCTTATCGCGGAAGATATACTGGAAGATCTGCGCACTCGGCCTTTCCAACCAAAACGGAAGCCGACGAAAAATCAGCTGTTTAGTCGTTTGAAGAAGCAGTTCCACTATACGACTGGTACCAAGCTGTATCATAATTTTTTAACGGAACATAATTTTTCAACAAAAAAGGCTTCTAGTTATTCTGATCTGTTTCCTATTATCTATATTCGCTTATTTATTGAGGGCATTGATGAGTTTTCGAAAATTCGCTACCTGATCATCGACGAGATGCAGGATTATACACCGATTCAATATGAGGTAGTCAAAAAATTATTTTCTTGTCCGATATTATTAATAGGAGATTTTACTCAACCTCTGACCACACTCAATGAAATGACGCTAGGGGAGTTACAGACTTACTATCCCAAAGCACAGTCGATTTTTCTTACGAAGAGCTATCGGTCAACCTATGAAATCATTTCTTGTGCGAAAAAAATAATTAACGATCAGACGATTGAACCTGTTTTGCGCCATGGAATGGAACCTGAAAAACGGATCGTTCCTTCTCAAGCAGAGGAAATTTCAAGTATAATAGAGATAGTAAATCAGTTAAGAGAAAAAGGACTGTCAACGATTGCGTTGATAACGAAAACCTTGTCTCAAGCAAATGAATGGCTGGATTTACTAGAAAAGCAAGGCATGATTTGCGAAGTATTGACGGATGAAGCAGCAAACTTGCAGGAGCATCTGTCCATTTGTCCGCTTGTACAGTCGAAGGGATTGGAGTTTGATGCGGTAATCATTGTGGATGCTGATGAAGAAAATTACCCTGGTCTATTAGGAAGACAACAGTTGTTTGTTGCCGCGACACGAGCAATGCACGCCCTCTATTTTCTCCAAAGGAAGTGAAAATCATGAATAATTCCCGATTGGTCGCAAGTATCACAGAGTACATTGAAGAGCACCTGCAGGAGAAGATAACGTTGGAGGAGCTGGCAAGTCAGCTCAATTATTCAAAATATTACTTACTGCATGAATTTAAAGAAACGACACAACAATCACTCTACAATTACATCAAACGGCGGCGCTTAAACGAAGCGGCCAAGGCTTTGCTCTATTCAGATCAAAGAATTATTGAGGTGGCCTTTCAAATAGGCTATCAAAGCCATCAAGCCTTTACAAAAGCTTTCGAGGAGCTTTTTAAGCTTCCTCCTAATGGCTATCGATCACAGAATAAAGAATTTTTTATTGAAGAACCTTATGCTGTTTCGGACTGCTTAGTGTGGGCAGAGGAACGGGAGGTGATTATTCAACGAGGGATGCCTAGAGACCAAGAGAAAATCCTCCATTTTGCGCAATTGATGCGGGGGGCTTTGCCCTATTTAGAAAAGAGGGATTACTTACGATCACTTAAAATAGTTATCAAGGAAGAAAACTGCTATCTTGCTTGGGCAAAAGGGCGGATCGTCGGTTTGCTCCTTTTCGATTCTCAAAAGCAAACGATTGAAAACCTCACAGCCTTGCCCTTTTGTTGGGATTTAGCGATCGAAAAAAAACTGTTGATGAAATTGATTTTGGATAAACACCCCCGCATGCTCAGGACGACGACCTTTAGAGCGTTTGATAAATTAGATATCGGACATCGCAAACGGTTGTTAAAATTAGGATTTGTTTCCAGTGATGAGACGTTCGATTTCAACTATCCAACGGAAAAAATGATTCTCCCGCTAACGGGTATTAACTGAATAGTTTAGTAAAGTCAAACAGCTTAATAATGAATTAGGCTGTTTTTTTTATAAATAATTAATATTTAATCCGCTAACATTTAATCAAATTACTTCAAAATAATTTTTGGTGAAGCTGAATGATAAAAAAAGCAGGATGAAAAAAATCGAAAAAGGTCAGATTTTCACAAAAAAGGCACAAACCAAGCTTCTTACTTAAAAAAAACTTAAAAAATATTGGGCGAATCTAATTATAATCATTATTTAATAATATGCAGTGGCGGAAATTAATGAATTATGTATCGGGTTTCAGCAACGTTAGTTATTTTACATTTTTATTTTTTTTGGATTTGTTATATCGTTATTCTTATTTTATATTGTTATTGTTGCCAGATTTTTAATGAGTTTGGGGTTGATAGTAATGGATAAATACAAATTACATATTATTTTGATCTTTTTCTTTATGGTTTTTAGTGTTTGTTCTTTGGAATCTCCTGTACAAGCTGAGCTAGCAGACATTGAAGTTGTGGAACCAGAAAATACTCAAGAAAGCTCTTCAACGCAAGCAAGTGTAACTGAGAATAATGAGATCGTTATTGAGAATCAAAAGTACGAGGAAGCATGGCTAATTGTTTCTACTGTTAGTGAGTTGCAGACAGCACTAAAAAATAAAGAGCCATACATAAAGCTTGCTGATTCTACAGAAATTTTTGATTTTGGGAATACCGCTATTCCAATTACAGGAGATGTGACTATTGATGGAAACAATCGCCAGATTTCCTATAACGGCGGGAATCTAAATTCAAATAAAGGACTGTATACAACCGTTGGCGGGTTAACGATTAGATTGCAGAATATGACGTTTGGTTCAACAGATTATACGGTACCTGCTTTGGGACTTTATGGGATTATGCAAAGTAGTGCTGCTGTTCAATTACATATTGAAAACGTTAATTATTATTCGAATCAAAGTGCACAGCCTTTTTACCTAAGAAATCTCAATAGCAAGATTTACTTTTATGGAACGAATCAATTTATGCAGCAAAATCCAGATGGCTCTACAGCTAATGGTCAAGAGTTTGCTGAAACCAATAATCTTGAGTTTACAGCAGGCAGTCATACGACGATCGTCCAAAATACAAGCGATGCTTTAGGCAGTGTATGGATGCCTGCAAATCCTGCTAGCATCACAGTAGGAGAAGAAGCCGAGGTCGATATTACCTCGAACCACAATTTCATTTACTCTGATGGAGCAAATAATGGTGTGATCACATTGGACAATAACTCAAAGCTTTCAGTAAAAGGAACGAATTCAGCAAAAGGAGATTTCTATTACTTTAATAAGCCGGCGTTTTTAACAGTTGGTGAGGGTGCAGAGTTTTCGATCAGTTATCCAAACAGCATCAAAATAGCAAATGGCAGTATGTTCAAATTTCTTCCTGATTCAATCGGACATTTCTCAATCAGTGATAGTGAGTCCGTTTTTAATCGGGCAGTCGGTGCAAATTCAACCTTTGAAATTGATAATGCGCAACAAATTACTTTTCAAGGGAAGCCTGGAACTACCTATAATCCCATAGGCTTTGTAGGAGGAACGAATAAATTTATCTATGCGCCATTTAGTGAGAGGACGCGGGGATACGGTGTAATGACAGAGGATACTTCGCTGACCTCACAGCTAGATGCTGGAACTTGGCATATTGCTTCTACTGATATCTCTCGATCTGTTCAGACGAATACGCCGGATTTTACAACTGCTGAAAAAACAGCATTGAAAAATACTAACAGAATAAGTTTGACACGGTTAAATCCACCAGTAGAACTGCTGGATGTGAGTCAGGATATACAGGTCAATGAAGCAAGCTTTCAGCTAAAAGAGTATCAGTTGAACAACAATGATGAAATGGTTAGCGGTATGGAGTTTAAACTGTATTCAAAAAAAGTTGCTGATCCTGCGAATGACGAGACAGGACTGATCGAGCAGCAGTCGTTTTCCAATCTAACTGATAAAGGGACGTTTTCGAATCTTAAGGAAAGAACGGATTATTGGCTTTATGTTCGAATCGTTTGTGATCCGGATAGTCAATCAAGTGATTGGTTGGAGGTGCCGTTTAAAACACAACAAGAAATGATCAATGTCAGCTTTCCAATTGAAGCAGCATTTTACACTGAAAAGAAAGCTGGACAGCAGGCAGTCACTCCTGCAAATACGTATTCAATCGATAACCACAGCTCCTTTGCGGTGGCGATCCAAGCTACGGATATTCAAGAGCTGTCAAATCCGGCCGGCATTCGTTTATTACAGGAAGAGGATGAAACAAATCAAAAAGATTTATTTTTGAACCTGACAGAAGGAAACAAAAGCTTAGGGGCATTGACTGAGCAGCTCCATGAGTCTCCGTTGTCATTTGCTGAATTGGCAGGGAATGCTTCAACGACCATGGGCTTTTCGGGCAAGTACTATGGAGAAGTAAAAAAAGCCCAACAGGTTCAATATCGGTTGACATTGACTGCTGCAAGAAAGGAATAAAAATTGATGGAAGAAAAACAAAAAAACAAAAGAAAATGGCTAATAGTTTTATTACTATTACTGGCTTTAGGTGGAATAGGCGCCTATTTTCTTACTCGAGAAGCGCCAAAGCCCGTCTCTATGATCAGCGGTGATTTCTTACCAGATAATAAAGACGCTAAGGAAATCAGTGATGCTGAATTGAAAAAAATGGCTCAGCAAAAGGTCGACCACAGCAAATTCAATATGGTGATTGCACCGGAAGCTACGTTTGAAACCGGTGATAAAGCAGGCGAACTGATCATTCAAAATCCAGCGCATAATGCCTATCCAGTCAATGTCGAGATCACACGAAACGATACAGGAGATTTAATTTATACTTCTGGAGCAATTCAACCAGGCTATGAAGTCAAAGAAGCAAAATTAGAGGAGAAATTATCGAAGGGAGACTATCCGGCGACGGCTAAGTTTTCTTTATATGATGATAAAACGAAAGAAAAGAAAGGTGAGGTTGCGGCTAAAATTACGATTCATGTCAAAAATTAATTGCAGCAATACAAAAACATACGAAAAGGGAGAAGAGAGAATATGAAGAAAATTTTAAGCGGATTATTGGTAGGAAGTGTTTTATTTGGAGGGGCAGCAAGCATTTATGCGGCTGAAGAGAATGTCAATGGAACGAATTCAGCTTCCATCACCGTTAATGGATCATTAGGACAAGACAACACAGATGAAAATGGACCGAATATTGATGAAGGATCAGAAGACTGGATCAATGTAACTGTAGATACGGCAAATATTTTTTATACTACAAAGGATACGGAGCATAAAACTATCACCTCTCCATATTATGCGATCACCAATAATTCTGGACGCGGGGTGAAAATCTCTGTTGCTGATTTTACTGTAGATTCTGGAAATTTAGATAATGTTGAGGCATTAGAAATCAGCGGAAAAGACTATTCTGCAATGGATAAAACAGTGGATTTGAAATCATTTGCGGCAGGAGAATTTTTAGTTTTAGCCAATAACCAAGGAAAATTGAACGTCGATACAGATCCTTCTGGTGGGTATACTAAAGATACGCTGTACAAATATTCAGGTACGACAAAGGATGAGTATTACAAGGGAAATGCTGAGCAAACATCACATACTCTGACTTTGGCATTTGAAGCATTAGGAAAAGATGGAAATCCAGTAACGCCTTAAATTAAGGGGGCGAATCTATGAAAAGCGAGATTCAAATTGAAGGAATGTTGGGCTCTTATCAGGAAACGACCACTAGTTCTTCAAGCAGTCCATCACCATCTAAGGAGCAAATCGTCAATGTACAGGTAGCCTCAGGGTATCCTAAAACAGGTGAAAGCCAAACCTATTATCTGTTTTTTTCAGGGCTCTGTTTATTGCTTATACTATTAGTTTTGAAAAGAAAGAAGACATCCGATTAGCGATGTCTTCTTTTTCGTATTGGCAGTAGTAAATGATAGTGCATAGCTTTAGACTGACCAAACGAACACTGATAAACTATAGGGAAAATCAAAGGAGGATATTATGACTGTTTTAATACTAGGCGGTGCGGGATATATTGGCTCGAATGCTGTCGATGGTTTAATTATGCGAGGTTATGAGGTAGCAGTTATTGATAATCTTTCTACAGGACACAAACGTGCGATCCATAAAGCAGCTCATTTTTATGAAGGAGATATCCGTGACAAAGAGCTCCTTCGTAAGGTATTTAAAGAAGAAAAAATAGACGCGGTAATGCATTTTGCAGCACTTTCATTAGGTCGAGAGTCCGTCGAGCAGCCGCTCAAATATTTTAGTAATAATGTTTACGGGACAGAGGTAGTTTTGGAGACTATGCAGGAGTTTGAAGTGAAGTCGATTGTCTTTTCGTCATCGGCAACAATTTATGGCAATACGAAACAATCTCTTGTCGATGAGACAACTGAGGCGGCTCCGATCAATCCTTATGGTGAAAGTAAACGAATGATGGAAACGATCATGACTTGGCAAAGCCAGGCATCAGAAATGAATTTCGTCGCTTTGCGCTATTTTAATGTTGCCGGAGCAAAGAAGGATGGAACCTTAGGAGAGGTTCGGCCACGGTTGATTCCTGTCATTTTGCAGGTGGCATCTGGTGAAAAGGATACGATGGTGATTTTTGGTGATGATTATCCGACCATTGATGGAACCTGTGTACGAGATTATATCCATGTATTGGATCTTGTCGAGGCCCATATCTTAGCTTTGGAATATTTACAAAGGGGCGGGGCTAGTCAGATTCTAAATGTAGGATCTGCAAAAGGGTATTCCAACCTTGAGGTCGTTAATGCTTGTAGAGAGGTTACTGGACGAAAGATTCCATTAGAGATCCGACCTGGTGCAAAGGGCGATGCTGCTAGTTTAGTTGCATCGAATGACAAAATAAAAGAGGTCTTGGGCTGGTCAGCAAAACACAGCGATATCAAAGAGATTATTTCTGATTCTTGGCGTTTTCAAAAAGACTATCCCAATGGCTATTGATACTATAAATAATTTTGCAGGAGAAGCGAGGGGCTCTCCTGTTTATTTTTGATTTCATCACTGCCCCTTTTGTAAATCGATCAAAAAAATTAGTTGGTAATAATCGTTATTAGTAAGCTTAACTTTAAAAGGATTCGATTTAATATTTAAATCTATTTTTCGGATTTGTTTATTTTAGCAAAAGAATAGTTAATAAACTGTCGGATAAAATTTATATATTGTTTTTTAAAATAATGGATTAATAAAATAAACATCATTATTTATCGGTTATAATTGCGTTGGTTAAGCGATTCTTTTGTGTTATCTTCTAATAAGAAGTTGCTTTTTGTATGTACTTTGTTGTTATTTTTATGCATCTGGTTATTTGCTATGAACAGAGGCGTGGATGGTGTTCCAGACTAAAATGGCTACTAGTACCAATTTTGGTTTAGAAGCAGCTTAATAATGGAAGAGTACTGTATCAAATGTATGAAAAGGAGAAAAGATGAAAAGAAAACAATTAACATGTGCAGCGCTTGCAGGCTTGTTGGTACCTGCATTACTTGCTGCGCCAACAGCACTGGCAACAGAAGGACAGCCAGCAGTAATGAGTGAAACTGTCAAGAAGGCTGAGGAAACAACAAAAACACAACCAAGTGTTTCCGCACCAGTAAAAGATAAACCAACAGTTCCAAGCTCCACACCTAAAGTACCAAGCACTACAACAGGGAGCAGTCAGACAACTGAAAGCAAGGGAACTCAGGCGACAACTGAAAGCAGTACAGTGAAACCAGCTGAAGCACCAAAGACAGAAGTACCAGCAAAAAATGAGGCTGAAAAGACGACTTCTTCAACTGGGGAAAGTGCTAGCAAAGTGGAAGTAAAACCTTTAGATGTAGAAGAGTTTCCAGCAAATGAATCAACCGATACACATCCGGCAATCAATATCCTGCCAACTCAAAGTATTCGTAAAGGCAGCAGCTTTGATCCGATGAAAGGTGTTAGTGCCACAGATAAAAAGGATGGAGACATCACCGCAAAGGTTAAATGTTCAGGTACGGTTGACACGAACAAAGTTGGGGACTACTTATTGACGTATACAGTAGAAAATTCTCAAGGAAACACGGCTACACAAAGAGTGATCATCCGTGTTATTGAGGATGATATTGGCATGTATACGATCGAGATCGGTGATTTTAGCTTACCAAAGGGCAGTGATCATATTCAAGCGATCCGTGAACGTATTGTAATCAGAAAGCCAGATGGAACGCTTGTGCCGACAGCGACAGCGAATATTATAGTAGCAGGCAATCATTCAACGGATCAACCAGGGACATTGGCGGTTGAAATTGCAGTTATTTCAGAATACTTCACTATCACGAAAAAAATCGTGAACATTACGATCGTTGATACGAAAGATACGATCAGAATGGATATTCAGCCTTCCCTGAGTCTTGAAGTAGGACAGGCATTTGATCCATATAGCTTTGCGCAAGCGTATGTGTTGAATCCTTCAGGAAAAGAAGAAAAGCTTGCAAAAGCAAGTGCGGCTGGCGGAGTCGGTGTTTGGGCAGAGTCAAATGTTGATACTGCAAAAGTTGGTGATTATAAGGTTACTTATACAGCATTGGCTTCAACAGGTGCAACAATCACCAAAACGATGGACGTAAAAGTAGTCGAAAAAGCTGAAAAACGTGCACCAAAAATTTTAGTCGACAATAAAGTAATGTATGTCGGTGATAAATTGAATGAAGACATGATTATGGCTTGGGCAAAAACAGAAAATCCTGACGATACGATTGATGGATTTAAAGTAACCAATGGCGATATCAAAGTAAAAGTGGCAGACAATACATTAGTGGAGACTGGTGAACACAACATTGAGTTTTACGCGTCTACTCCAGAAGGGGAAACCAGTACTAAGGCGATTACGTTAAGCGTAAAAACTCGAGCAAATGGTGATCCTGCCTCAAGTGGAGATACAAAGAATGTAGGGAATGCTGGCAATGGCACGACGAATAAGAGTATCACCCCAACACGTACAGCAACTCAAGGCAAGCAATTACCGAAAACCGGTGAAGAGTCGAGCAGTCTGTTCGTTACACTAATTGGCGGATTTATGGTTTTATTCGCTTTTGCTCTTAAACGCATGAAAAAAGTAAACTAAAGTTTAAAAGCTTCCTTCATTGAATAAAATGAAGGAAGCTTTTTTGTGCTAATGTTGGTTTCTACGCCCGTGTTTGATGATCCACTCCTGCGCTTTGCTTGAGGGTGTTTTTCGCCACTCTTCGATAAGAAAATCCGCTTTTTCTGGCGCCTCTTTATAAAGATCGTTCAGATTATTACCAACGCTTTTTTGAACGAATTTTTCCGGATCATCCTTTAGATTCGTCAAAATTTCTGCATACCGATCAAACTCCTCTAAGGCGACATCGATTTTTTCTGACCATGGCAAACGAATTCGTACGCCTTCACAGGCTAGCCGGCGTACATGAACATTTTCATCTTTGCTCCACTGGATCAATTCATCCATAACCTCCTGCGGGTGTTCCCTTAATAAAGGGCGAATTGCATACTCGCCAGTAAAGCGTTTGGTCAATTCCTTTAAGAAGGCTAGTGAAACTTCCCAGTTTTCATTGCCATGACGTTCGACATAGCGGCCAATTGGCCATAACCACCAGCCAAAACTAAACATTCCGGTTGCTTGCTCTAGTTCTGGACCAAGCATTTGATAAAAGGTTTGGATGGTTTCATCATAGTCTCCGCTTAAATTTTTTTCTAACGCATCAACGATAAAATCAAAGCGTGCGAACAATTCCTTCTCTTCTAAGTTGCCGATTAACTCAGTAGAAAAATTTTCACTGTTAAAGTCAGGCTGTACATTAGATAATTTTTCTGACAGCTCTAAAATGTATTGATCATTATAATGGTCTTTGTGTTTCAACTGCATCCGCCTCCATCTGATTCTTTGTTTTGATGATACCATATATTTAAGTGAATTTTTAAATAGTCAATATCTTCCAAGCGGTGGAGAAAGAGACTTGGTACAATAAGAAAAGAAAGGGGGCGAGACGTTGAATCAGAAAATTATTTGTTATGACAAGGACTTAGGGATCGAGGCGTATTCCTTTACGGGAGTGTCACAAAATTTTCCAAATCACTTCCATGATTATTATGTAATTGGCTTGATTGAAGAGGGAAAAAGAAATTTGGTGGTCAATAGTCAAGAGTACAAGCTTGTTCCCGGAGACTTGTTAACGTTCAACCCTTATGACAATCATAGCTGTGAAGGAATCGAAGGTGAGCGTTTGACGTATCTTTGTATCAATCTAAAAAAAGAAATATTTCAGCCTTTCACAGGAGCTGATTTGCCTAAATTTCTTGCACCGATGCAGGCCCAAACAAAAGTTGCGGAGGATTTTCGTCAGCTGCACCAACTGCTCATGAATGATGGCGATGTGGAAGAAAAGGAAACGCTGTTTATCTTACTTATTGAGGAACTGCTGCAGCAATATACTCAGACAGCACAGTCGATACTAACAGATGAGCAGGGAACGATCGCTGACGTTTGCAGCTACTTAGAGACACATTATGATCAGAAAATTACTCTGGAGCAGCTTTGCAAGATCGTTCATTTAAATAAGCATTCTTTGGTTCGCCTATTTACGCGAGAAAAAGGAATTACGCCTTATCGTTATCTTGAAACATTTCGAATCGTTAAAGCAAAGGAATTACTGGAGCAAGGCTATAGCTTGACCGAGACGGCTGATCGAACAGGTTTTTATGATCAGAGTCATTTTACAAATTATTTCAGCCGGTTCATTGGCTTGACCCCAAATCAATATCGAACAATTTTTGAAAAAAGAAAAGAGGTATAAAATGTCAGCCGATGAGTTAAAATGTGTGATGGTAGTGGATGAATCCATGCCGTTAGGAATTATTGCAAATAGTACAGCTGTGATGGGGGTAACAATCGGAAAGCTTTTCCCTGAAGTTGTAGGCCAAGATGTCATTGATCAGAGTGGTTATCAACATCAAGGAATCATCGAGTTTCCGATCCCTATTTTAAAAGGCAATCGAGAGTTTCTGCGAAATATGCGGGAACGCCTATATGAACCAAATTTTGAAAAGCTGACGGTCGTCGATTTTTTCGATGTTGCACAAGGCTGTAAAACCTATAACGAATATATCGAAAAGATGAGAGAAGTCCCAGAGTCTGCGATCGATTATTTTGGACTAACGCTTTTTGGTAATAAAAAACAAGTTAATAAATTGACTGGTAGTCTGCCATTGTTGCGCTGAGGAACATCCCTAACAAAATCATACGTTCATTTTCATGCTATTTTCAGCAAAAAGTGGTATTTTAGATGAGATGATTTTTTAGGGGGAGTAGTGACATGAGTATTGAAATTATATCGAAGGTTCTTTCGATTATTGTATTAAATTTGGTATTAAGCGGTGATAATGCAGTGGTGATTGCATTGGCAACGCGAAAATTGCCTGCCGCTTCACAAAATAAAGCGATCGTGATTGGGACAGCAGGCGCAGTCGTATTACGAATTCTTTTGATGCTGATCGCAGTCGAATTATTAACCGTTCCATATGTGAAAATCGTTGGAGCAGTCTTGCTGTTTTACATTGCCTATGATTTATTGCGATCCAATGGAGAAGAGGCAGCTGTTAAAAGTGAAACCACACTTCTATCTGCGGTTCGTACGATTATTATTGCTGATCTTGTGATGAGCTTGGATAATGTATTGGCGATTGCAGGTGTTGCAGATGGTCATTTCATGTTGGCAGTCTTAGGGCTGATCATCAGTATTCCGATCGTGATTTTCGGGAGTCAGGTCATTCTGAAGCTAATGGATCGTTTCCCTTGGCTGATTTGGATCGGCGCGCTGTTGATTGCTTATACCGCTGGATCGATGTTGGTGGAAGATAACTTTATTCATCATCTTATCCGTGGATTGAGCAACGGACATGTTGTTTCTATCGCTTCATGTGTCTTGTTAGTAGGTATGTATTTCCTCTTTAATCGCAAAAAGTCTTAGTCTCGTTTTTTAGAACTTGAAGAAAAACTGCCGCAAATCAGTTGCAGCAGTTTTTTTGTTGTCAAAAATTGCTGAAGCGTGTATAGAAGTGAGAACGATTCTCTTTTGGAAGTCTTGCGGGGGAAAAATCCCTTCGTTATACTTAGGGAGTAATTGTAAGTGTTTGCACAAACTTTAGGATGGGGTAAGACAACATCCATTGAAAATGTAAAGAAACACATCTGGAGGTGGAAATAATGTTTAAGCGATGACTATGAATGCCACAAAACTTAGAGGTTCTAAGCGCGTCGATCAATCATTTTTCCTCCTCGGATAAGTTAAAATAAAAATTATCCAGGAGCTGCCTTTTTTTGGTGTGCTCTTTTTCTATTTGAGGAAAAATGCTAATTTACAAGTGGATTATTATGCTTCATGGAAAATAGGCGATAAAAAAAGAAATCCTCAAAATGAGAAAGGAATGGATAGTGTGGAATTAAGAACAAGTTTACCAGAGATTTTTGATGAATTCGGCGAAGCGAGAAGACAAGGGTTTTTAACTGTTAAGGAAATCAAGGAAAAAGGCAAGCCGGTCGTTGGTGTGTATTGCACCTTCATGCCAGAGGAATTGGTGCTTGCTGGCGGTGCGATCCAAATCAGCTTGTGCTCAACTTCGGATGAGACGATTCCAGATGCTGAAGAAGATCTGCCGCGGAACCTTTGTCCATTGATCAAATCAAGTTATGGTTTTGGAAAAACGGATAAATGCCCGTATTTCTATTTTTCTGATTTAGTTGTAGGGGAAACGACCTGTGATGGCAAGAAGAAAATGTATGAATACATGGAAGAATTCAAAGATACTTATTTGATGCAGCTACCGCATATGCGCGATACGGAAGAAAGTAAAAAATTATGGTATAGCGAATTGGTTCGTTTCAAGGAAAAACTAGAGGATTTCTTAGATGTCAAAATTACTGATGAAAAAATTCGAGAAGCGATCGTGTTAAAAAATCGCGAACGCAAAGCGAAACAAGATTTTTACCGACTAGGCCAGTTGAACCCGCCGGCAATCACCGGTCAAGAGATTTTCCAAGTGATGTACGGCTCGCAATACAAATTCGACAAAGAAGAAGTTATCCAGATGCTAGAAGAAACGACTGCCAAAGTCAAAGAAAAATATGAAGCTGGCGAACGTTTGGATAAAAAACCACGGATTTTAGTGACGGGTTCACCGATGGGGGGAGTTACAGAAAAAGTGATTCGCGCGATCGAAGAAAACGGCGGATTAGTAGTAGCTTATGAAAATTGTACGGTCGCAAAAGCAGTGGAACGCTTAGTTGATGAAACAGAAGAAGATGTTTATCAAGCGTTGACGGACAAATATATCAATATCGGCTGTGCCTGCATGTCCAATAACCAACCCCGTAAAGAATTATTGAGTCAAATGATCGATGATTATCAAGTAGATGGCGTGATCGACATGGTGTTGCAGAACTGCATTCCGTTTTCGGTGGAATCATTGAAGATCAAACGTTTCTTGAATGAAGAAAAACAGATTCCCTATATGTATTTGGAGACTGATTATTCGACTTCAGACATCGAACAAATCAACACACGTGTAACCGCGTTTATCGAAATGTTAGAGGAAGAGGCTGTATGTACACAATAGGTTTAGATTCTGGCTCTACCACAACAAAAGGTGTGCTTTTCTCCAATGAGGAATTGATCGACAAGTATTTGATTCCAACTGCTGGGAATCCCAAGAAAGCCATGTCAGATGTGGTAGGCTATTTCAAACGAAAGTATGTATTAAATGATTTGAAATTAGTAACGACTGGCTATGGCAGAAAACTGCTGCCTGCAGATTTAGTCATTACAGAGATCACTTGTCATGGCAAAGGCGCCGATTATCTATCCCCTGGAGTGAAGCAAGTTATTGATATCGGTGGGCAGGACTGTAAAACGATTCAGTTGAACGGCAAAGGCAATGTTGTGGAATTCAGCATGAATGATCGGTGTGCCGCTGGAACCGGGCGTTTTGTGGAAGTGATGATGCGAACATTAGGAGAAGACATTACAGATTTGGATCAGTTTGTGCAGGATGCAGAACCTGTTACGATCAACAGTATGTGCACCGTTTTCGCTGAATCAGAAGTGATCAGCTTGATCTCAAAAGGTGAAGATCGAGAAGATATTGCGCTGGGAGTTCTCCATTCTATCGCGCAGCGGATCAGCAGCCAATATTCAAAGCTTAGACCCGCTCGAGGTGAAAAAGTACTATTCACTGGTGGCCTTTCCAAAAGTGCGACCTTTGCAAAAGTACTAGAACAATATGTTTCAGCACCAGTTAAATGCGACGAACTGTCTCAATATGCAGGAGCGATCGGAGCTGCGCAGATTGGGATTAAAAAATTAGGATAAGCAAAAAGGTAGGGCAGAAGGGTTTAGCTTCAAGGAATAAGGTCCAAACAATAACTGAGAGACAGAAAGTTTTCACTTTGATATTGAAGAGGTCCTACTCAGTTTTAGTGCCAAGACCAAATAGTATGGAACCTAAAAAAGGGCTGGACAAATGAATGTCTCAGTCCTTTTTTCGTTTGCGCCATTACAAAGTTCTCTTTTCTTCATTTACTTCCTAGCTGTCTAAAAGCGATACTAAGTGCTGGCAAGTATAAGAAAAATAGCGAAAGCCGCTGCCAAAATCCGCGAGTGGATGTCAGCAGAGGACCGATTATTGGCAAGTAGTAAGCGGCAAATAATAGCAGTGCTACAATCGATCCGAGTAGACAGACGGAATAGAAAAGCCAAACATTTTTTTGCTGTTTCAGCTTTGCCCGATAGGCTAGCAGCAACGGAACAAACATCATCGCTACCATGGATATTCCTGAGAATGCTGCGTGTAAAAAGTAAGCAGGGCTAAAGAAACTGGCTGAATCATTGATTTTTACTAATCCAGTTAAAATACAGTCGCCAAACCCATATAGTGCGATAGCGCCAGCTAATATCTGAGCCAAACGTTTTGATTTTGATTGAAAAAAGTCATAGACACCTGGAGTTGATAAGATAAACAGGCTGCCGGTAACGATGGAGCCATTATTGAAATAGACTTGTACAGGGCTAGTGGACTCACCCAGTTGACTGATGATCATCGTTATCTGATCGTATCCAGGATAGGAGAGGCCCAAATAATAGGGTAATGAAAAATCCCCAAAAACGGCGAGGGTCAGAAATAGCGGAGAAAGTTTTTTTAAAATAGTCATCGACGACTCCTTGAGAAAGTTTTCTTCATCATACTTTATTTTTTGTTCAAATTCGAGAAATATGAGGTGTCATTATTTCTATATTATAGAATCGTTCACATAATGAAAAACTGCGACCTCAACCAGGTCGCAGTTTTTCAGAGATCGCTTATAATCGTCATTAAGAACATGCCTTCTTCAGCTAGAGCACCAAAAAAGAGGATCAGACTATCGACAAAGAGTACGCTCATATTAGCACCGAACATAACAGCCAATCGTTCTAAGTTATCCACGATCTGCTTTTCTTTGAAATAAACGTAAAAAAGATAAAAATTGACCAGCACAAGTAGTGCAGCTGAGAGAAAAATAGCGATCTTCATGAGCGTACTCCTTCATTTGATTAAACGTAATCGTTTTTCTATTCTTCATTATACTACGCCATAAGTAGAAAAGAAGAAGAAAACACTAAAGATTAAAACCGTTTTTTAAAACTTAACTATTGATAATAGCTAAAAGAAACCGCCTTCTCAAAAGGTTGATATTTTAGTCAAAATAGATTATTGTTATAACAATAGAACTTTTAAGGGGTGATAGCTTGAACGAAAAATTAGCAAAAGGGAAAGGTGCAAGCCCTTTGTATAGTCAAATAGCAGATGATTTGCGTTTTAAGATCGTTTCAGGAGAGTGGGGAGATGGCGAAAAAATTCCACCAGAACTAGATTTGTGTGAGATCTATAATGTTAGCCGAATCACGATCAGAAAGGCGATCGATGAATTGGTTCGTGAAGGACACTTGTATCGTGAACGAGCAAAAGGAACCTTCGTTTTATCAATGGATCATTCAACTGAAAAGGAACACTACACAATGGTGCGAAGTTTTACTCGGGAAATGGAAGAGCTGGGGAAAACGGTTAGAACATTGCAAGCCCAAGTCAGCTTAATCGAGGCTTCTGAACGAATTTCTCAGCAATTAGGAATCGAAAAAGGCTCAAAAGTCCTTCAACTTAGAAGAACCCGAGGGGTGGATGACGGTAAAGCATTTGCCTATTTTGTTACGCATATTCCTTATACTGAAAAATTCTCACTAGACAGTAAAGATTACTACGGCTCATTGTACGATTATCTGAAAACATTTGACATCGTTATGAGTGAGAGCAAAGAATACGTGGAGGCGCTGATTGCGACACCAGAGATTCAAGCAGTATTGGATGTTCCCGAGAATACTCCGATTTTGAAAAGAGTTCGGATGGTCTCAAGATCTGACGGACAGTACAAAGAGATCAGTGATTGCTACTATATTGGCGACCAATATCGTTACTATGTTGAAATTTAGATATGGGTAAAAGTGCAAAATAATTTCGATTATCTTGCACTTTTTTTAAAAACTATAAAGAAAGCGTTGTCTTTTTAATTGAAATGACATATAATCAATTTGTGCTATTGTTATAACAAAATAACATAAAGAGAATAGGAGTGTAAAAAATGGCAATATCGTTTATTCGAATTGATGACCGGATTATTCATGGACAGGTAGTGACGCGCTGGATGAGTGAAAGAGCATGTGATGGTGTCGTAGCAGTTGATGACCCTTCTGCAAATAATCCAACTCTATCAAAGGTGCTCAAAGGAGCTGTTCCAAAACCTCTGAAAGGCTTTGTTATGACGGTGGATCGTACAGCTTTGAAGTGGGAGGAGATTGTTGGGAGTAAGAAAAATTATTTTCTAATTGCTAAGACACCTGAGACCCTTGTGCGTTTGTATGAAGCCGGAGCCGATTTTATTGCATGCTATCCGATTTTAAATGTCGGACCAATGAGTGCTCGAGAAGGAGCAGAAAAAATCGGACCAAATGTAGCGATCACTGAAGGCGAAAGAGAAGCCTTTGAACGGTTGGATGCATTAGGAATGGATATTCAGTTTAAATTAGTACCGGATTCAAAAGGCTTTACTTGGAAAGATATCAAAAAATAAAGAACGGAGGAACTTATTATGCTCTTTTTCCAAGCTGTATTGATCTCATTACTTTGTTACTTGGGCGCTTTGGGCACTCCCTGGCTAATGGGATTGACTGGCGGATGGTACACTATCAGCCGACCGTTAGTATCGGGATTTTTGATTGGACTTATTTTAGGTGATGTGACACAAGGAATTATTATTGGTGTTGCTATTCAGGCAGTATACATCGCAATGGTGACGCCTGGTGGACAGATGCCAGCTGATTTGAACTTTGTAGCATATCCGGCAATTGCTCTGGCCATTTTATCTAATTCGTCGACCGAAGTCGCAGTGACTTTAGCAACAACGATCGGGGTTATTGGTACGATTGTATTTAACTTTTTCCAAGTGGCTAATTCGTTTTGGAATCATCGCGCACAAAAGGCAATTGAAGAAGGAAACGAAAAAGCATTTCACTTCAATACGATCGTTGGTCCGCAGCTGTTGAGTTTTGTTTTGCGCTTTTTCCCTTCCTTTTTAGTGATTTATTTTGGTTCAAGCTTTGCTAAAGAATTACTAGCGAGTATGCCGCAATACTTGATTGACGTAATGGGCATTTTGGGTGGTGCTTTACCGGCTATCGGGATCGTGATGCTGCTGACGGCAGTTGTTAAAGAAGACATTATGCTGATATTCTTCGTTTTTGGTTTCATCTGTGTTATCTTCTTGAAATTAAATATGATCGCTTTGGCAGTAGTGGCCGGTGTGATCGCGTATATTTACTTCCAAGCAAAGGTTAAACCAGCAGTGAAGATCGCGACAGAGGATGGTTCGTATGACGATTTCGACGAGGAGGAGGAATTTTAATGGAACAAAAAAGATCGTATCAGCTTTTAGATAAAAAGACGCTGAATAAATCCTATATTCGATGGATGATGTACAACTTAGTAGCGACTAGTTTTGAATTTTTAGAAGCTTTCGGGTTCGCTTTATCAATGGAACCGATTGCGAAACGGTTATACAAGGATGATCCTGAAGCACAAAAAGCGATGCTGAAAAGACATTCGGTCTTTTATAATACGGAACCGCAAATAGGATCGCTGATCAACGGTGTGGTAGTCGGGTTAGAGGAGCAGCGGGCGCTAGGGAAAGAAGAAATCGATGATGAGTTTGTTAACGGATTGAAGGTTGGATTGATGGGACCTTTAGCTGGGATCGGGGATTCTATGATTCCTGGGATGCTGATTCCGATTTTGCTTTCGATTGGGATGGGCCTATCCGAAAATGGAAGTATTTTAGGTCCGATTTTCTATATTGTTGCCTATAATACGATTATTATGTTAGGCTCTCGTTTCTTATTCTTCAAAGGCTATGAACTTGGGGCCGAATCAGTCGATACATTCGTTGGAGAAAAAGCACAGCAAATTACACAGGCTTTCTCTGTTTTGGGAATGATTGTCATCGGAGGAGTCGCCGCAAGTTATGTAAGCTTGAAGCTGCCGATCGTATTGAAATTCAGCAGTGCTAAAATCGATATCCAACAAATTTTAGATGGTATTTTCCCGAACCTATTGCCGTTAGTCTTGGTACTTGTCTCATGGTATCTGATGGCGAAAAAGGGTGTCTCCGCCTTAAAATTGATCGGCCTCTATTTTGTGACGGCCTTTGGTGGCGTGGGAATTGCTTATTTGATTCAAACGATGTTCTAAAAATAATGAATAAGGAGCAGCAACTATGATTGGAGTTTTATTGGTAAGCCACTCGAAATTGGCTCATGGCATGAAAAAAGCTGTAGAGTTCGTGGCTGGCGAACAGAAAAGTTTCTTTTCACTAGGACTAGAAGAAGCAGGGATAGCTAGCTATCGAGAAGAACTGGAAAAATTGGCTGACCATTTGCCTACAGAGATTAAGCAACTGCTGATTATTTGCGATATCCCAGCAGGTTCTCCTGGAGCGAATGCGTATGATGTCTTTTCGCAAACAAAGCTTGAAGTTGAAATGTTGTCGGGTATGAACCTAGCCATGCTATTGGATATGATTTTGATGCGCGATGGAAAAAATTTTCAGGATTTGATTACAGATGGGCTTAAGGCCGGTAAAGAAAGTATTGACCGAATGGATTTCTCAGATGGAGACGATGACGAGGAATTCTAATGTCATATCATTATGATTTTTAAAGAGGGGTAGAAATGACGTATAATTTGCGACCAGAAATCAAGATTAAACAGGATTCACAAACATGGACAAGCTATGATCAAATTGCTGAGGAATTAAATCAGCAATTTGTCGCTGGAAAGAAAAAGATTACATTGGAATGTTATCCAGGTGTAGATTTATCTGAACTGGAACAGCAGCTATTCAGTAAACTGACAGATGTACGATTAGTAAAGGCCGATGACTATGCTTATGATGCTGAAACCGTAACGAAAAAAATTGCGGCGAATTTAACTGAAGATCGTGTCTTTGGAATTTTGTCTCATGCGACTTTAGATGAATTTTATCCAGAATATGAAGTAAAGCAAATCCAACAGGAATTAGCAAAAGAGCAGAAGAATATTGTTGTATACGGGACAGGAGCTACAATCTTGCTGCCAAATCCAGATATTTTATGTTATGCCGATCTGACTCGATGGGAAATTCAAAAACGTCATCGAGCTGGGATGCCGAACTGGAAAGCAGCGAATGAGCATGAAGACAACCTTAAAAAAGTAAAACGCGGCTTTTTCTTTGAATGGCGTGTCGCTGATCGATTGAAACAGAAATTAACGGATCAAATGGATTATTTGATTGATACGAATGTTCCGAACCAAGTGAAAATGGTGGATGGCGAAAGTTATCGTACAGCATTGGATCAAATAGTAGCACAGCCATTCCGGCTGGTTCCTTATTTTGATGCCAGTGTTTGGGGTGGACAATGGATGAAGGAAGAGTTCAACTTGGATTCTGAGAAGGAAAACTATGGCTGGGCTTTTGATGGTGTACCAGAAGAAAATAGCTTATGTCTGAACTTCTCAGGAACAAAAATTGAGATTCCTGCTATCAATGTTGTGCACCAGCGTCCAATTTCTTTGCTTGGTAAAAAAGTCCATGCACGCTTTGGAAATGATTTTCCGATTCGATTTGATTATTTGGACACTGTAGGTGGCGGTAATTTAAGTTTGCAAGTGCATCCGCGGGTGGATTATATTCAAGAGAAATTTGGCATGCCCTATACACAAAATGAAAGTTATTATATTTTACAGGCTTCTGAAAAATCAACAATCTATTTAGGGGTAAAAGAAGGGACCGAAAAAGCAGAGTTATTTGACGAATTACACCGAGCAGAAAAAGGCGACTATCGTTTTCCTGATGAAAAATATATCAATTGTTTTCCTGTAAAAAAACATGATCATTATTCGATTCCTGCAGGTACGATTCATTGCGGCGGTCCGGATACCGTGGTATTAGAGATCAGCCAAACACCCTACATTTTTACTTTTAAATTATGGGATTGGGAACGCTTAGGTTTGGACGGAATTCCAAGACCCGTTCACTTAGTACATGGCGAAGCGAACGTAAATACGGACTATGACACGGCTTGGGTCCAAGATAATCTGATAAATCCTTTCGAAACACTTTATGAAGATAACGAAGGTCGTGTTGAAAAGACAGGCTTGCATGAGTTAGAATTTATTGAGACACACCGACATTGGTTTAAGAAGGAAGCGAAGGTAAAGGTTCATCAAAGCGTTAACATGTTGAATTTGGTGGAAGGGGAAGAAATCACGGTGGAAAGCTTGGATAATAGCTTTGCTCCATTTGAGATCCACTATGGTGAGACCTTTATTGTACCAGAAGCGGTTAAAGAATATAAATTGGTCAACCAAGGAGATCCGGCTAAAGAAGTCGCGGTAATACAAGCTTTTGTTAGAAATTTGGCATAATCCAAGGAGGAAGAAAATGTTTGAAACTGGGTTAGGAATAACCTTTGATGAAACCACTCATGAGTTTGTTTATCCTACTACTGTTTTTGGTCCTCCTCGGGCTGAGCAGCGCTATTTAAAGGATATTCTCCACAGTATGGCGGATCATGAGGCAAAAGGTCCTGAAATTGTTTATTCGATTGCGATGGATGTCGGGTTAAAAAAAGATCGTGCAGATTTAATGGCACGCGAGCTGCTTTTTGGAATTGTCGCATATGCCGATGGTTCGATCGGTGAAGAGCCGGTCAAAAGCCAAGGTCATATTCATGCGATTTCTAATTCCTGTCTGATGTCGACACCTGAAGTCTATGAAATCTGGTCAGGCGAAGCAATCATCTATATGCAGGAAAGAGCAACAGATAATCCTGGACGCTGCTATGCCATTCATGCAAAGGCTGGGGAAGTCGTGATCGTTCCGCCAGGATGGGCGCATTGTACGATTAATGCATCAAAGACGGAACGGATGATTTTCGGAGCATGGTGTGTACGAGATTTCGGTTTTGAGTACGCAGACGTTAGAGAACATAACGGTTTAGCCTTTTATCCAAAATTTGATGCTCAAGGCACGATTATTTGGGAACAGAATCCAAGTTATCAAGTAGAGAAGTTGATAGAAAAGAAGCCACGGGAGTATTCAGAGTTCTCAATTGATACAGAACGACCGATTTATCAACAATATGAGCAAGAAACAGCCAAATTTGATTTTGTTGTTCGACCAGATTTATACAAAAGTAAATGGTTGAATTATATTCCGTGATGAAAAATAAGGAGAAGAAGCTGGGATGATTAAAAAGAGTGATGTTATATACAATAACAAAACCTTCAAGTTAGAAGGCAGTGGTATCCAAGAGAAGAAAACACGAGCAAAAGATTTGGCGGGCTACTTTTCAGATTCAGCAGCTTATCAGGCGCTAGATCCGGAAACAGTAATGTATCGAGTAGAGTATCAGGATAATAATCTAACCGAAGGAACGCCTGGAGGACTATATTTTGGAATTACGCACTTGTATCCAGGAGTTGTAGGCAAAGAATATTATTTAACAAAAGGACACTTTCACGCAAAAAGAGAGACCGGTGAGTATTATTTTGGTTTGCAGGGTCGTGGACTATTAATGATGACTCAAAATAGTGAGACTCGTTTAGAAGAAGTCGTTTCTGGATCGGTTCATTATATTCCTGGAAATACAGCACATCGTCTGATCAATACAGGGACCGAAGTGTTATCGGTTTCTGCCTGTTGGCAAACAGAGTCAGGTCACGATTATGCGTCGCCAGAAGAAATGTTCCCGCAACGAGTAATTTGCGATGCAAAAGGGGAGCGTGTTATTACATCTAATGAATAAGGATGAGCTGAATCGATTTTATCGATTCAGCTTTTTTAAAGATAGTTTTAAGGTGAAGCAGCTTTTTTTGCGAATAATTTAAATAGACTGACATCTGTCTTCTGCTCCGCTATACTAAAAACTGAGAAGTTTATGAGGGGAGGACAAGTCGATGAATTTTGCTGCATCCGATTTTGAGTACTATGAACGGACCATCAGAATCATGTATCAGAATTATTATTGGAAACGTATTGTTATCTGCGGAGCTGCGTTAATTATCATCATGGCGTATAGTGGAATTTTTCAAGATAATTTGTTTTTGAATATTTTACTGATGCTGCTGATTGTTGGACTGGGAGTCTATCTTTTTTTAGAAAAGCAAAAATTTTCGGAGGTCTACCAAGCCTTTCTTGAAGAGAACCAGCCTGAGGTGCAAATCCATAAAATTCAAGAAGAAGAGTACAGTTACAATGTGGTAGATGATGACGAGAAGGTTCGGATCAATAAAAAAGGTGTGCGAAACTTGCCTTCTAATAGTAAGCAGTACACACTGATGGTTGGCTTTTCCAAAGCTTTCTTTTCTCGAGAGCCATTGCAGATTGTGTATTATGACATGCTTGATCTCACCTATGAAGAAAGCTTTCGATTGAAACGTAATGGCTATAACTCCATGCCGCGTTTCTTAAGACGCTTTACCTTGAGCAACCTTAAGGCCAGTGCAGGTAATGCATTCAGCTTTATTTTTGGAAATATTTTCCTCTTATTCATTTTGTTTCGCCTATTGCGTTACTTGTGGTCATTCTTAAAAATGTTCTTCTAATAGTCTTTAAAATCACTTGAGAGAAACATCTCAGGTGTTTTTTTATTTAACGATGAGTTGTAATTATTCATTTCGTAAAAAAATATGAATGATTTTGAGTTATTTTTTTAAGTCCGTATAGATAATTTTTACTTTTTTTGGAGTATCTTATTTTTGAAGCTATGAAGAAAGTAAAAAATACAAATTATATACGGAGAGGAAGAAATTAATGCAAACGAAAACATTAGGTCAACGACAAATTTTTGGAATGAAACGAGAATCTTTACAAGGGAAAGTACAGACTTTTTATCAGGATACACAAAATACAGCTGCGGTAGTGGAATATGCCATTGCGGTCATGATAAGAAATGCCTTCGTGATCGGAGATTTCTCACTGATTTTTGCAGAGCTGATACACGAAATATACCTTCATGCAGAGCCGACAGATTTACTGCGCCGTTTCTGCCCATTCTTTGAAAATTACTTTGATCGTGGAGAGTGGAAACTGGTCAAAGCACGGATGTTTAAAAACGTCAAAGAATACCATAAGGTGGATACATCTCTTCGTTTATATAAAAATTATTTACAAGAAAAAACGACTCCTGTAGAAGAATTAAACGGTCAACAATATAAACTCATTTCGGTTTTTGAGGACGCAAATGGTAAATTGCACACTTGGAATTTAGGCGACGCTGATCCCAATATAGCGATAGAAAAGGCTGATGCGCTATTAGAGCTTTTGACGACATTGACGATTTTTAAAAAAGCCGGGGTTAGAAGGTTTGTAAAAGTAGAGAAATCGGATATTGTGAATTGCACACGCAAATCGCTTGTACAAAAGAAAAAGGTACAGGAGGAAGCGGCAGTAGATGAACACCCTTCAACAGAAAACAAAATAGTAAACAGCGACTCTCACTCGACAAATACTTCAAGTGAAGTCGAAAATGTTAGTCAAGCATTGGGGAAGAAAGCGAATTGTGAGCGGTTGCCTGAAAAGGTAGCAGAGGTCGGTGCGTTGTCTGAAAAAAATAGTAATTCAACAGCACTTATGACCGAAGAACAAGCAACTTCCAGTCCTAAAAAGCAAGTGACGGCATCTGCACCATCTCAGAAAACTGTTTATAAAAAACCGAAGAGTGAAAAGCAAAAGAAACGGGAATATAAGGATGAATTGATCAAAGAGACGAAGTATGGAAAAAAGAAAAAAAGTGAATCGCGAAAAAAGAAGAAAAATAAAAAGGAAGACAAGAAAAGAAAGAAGCGTAGATAATTTTTGTCCAATCCTGTTTTTTGGAAAGAGGGTTCTTTGTTGCGGTAATTTAATGATTATTTACTTCCTGCCCATGGTAAACTATTTTTGAAATCGTTTTACTAATTTGTAGGAGGAAAAAAATTGATCAAAACAATTATTATTGGACCGCGTGGAAAAATGGGACGCTTGATTACACAGATTGCAGCTGATAGTGAGGAATTAACACTGGTTGCCGGTGTTGGTCCAAAGGGGCGCGACTATATTGGACAAGATCTGGGTCAGGTGACAATGCTTGGGCGTGATCTTGGCGTGTCGGTGGTGGATGATTTAACGGAAGTCATTAAGGACTGTGATGTGATCATCGATTTTTCCACAAAGGAGATGGGTCTGGAAACTTTGCGTGTAGCAAAAGAATACAAGAAAGCTTTGGTCTGCGGGACAACTGGCTTTAGTCCCGAAGAAAAGGAGCTGTTTCGACAAGGCGGCAGGACGATTCCGATGCTATATGCCGCGAACACCTCTAAGTTGGTAAATGTTATGAATCGACTGCTGCAATTGGCAACTTCTGCAATAGGACAAGAAACAGATATCGAAATCATGGAGATGCATGATCGTTGGAAAAAAGATGCTCCTAGTGGTACGGCAAAAGAAATGGGAGAGCTGATCGCTCATGAATTGGACGCGAAACTTCCTGAACTAGCAGTTTATGGTCGGGAAGGAGCGGGAGAACGTAAACCGGGATCGATCGGATATCATTCCGTGCGCATGGGAGACACTCCTAGCAGTCATACTGTTTTTTTTGGCGGCTTTGGAGAGCGGTTGGAAATTAGTCATCATGCGACGGATTGGCGCGGTTTTGCCAAAGGCGCTTGTGATTGTGCGATTTTCTTAGCCAATCAGGAAGCCGGCTACTATTCTGTAGCAGATGTTTTAAAACTATAGAAGATTAACTGGTTTTTTTGAACTGCTTTTCAACTTAAAAAAGTTGATTTTGGAACCAGTCTTTTTGTGCTGTAAAAAAATAGAACTCAGTTATTTTAAAAAAAATTGTGAATGAATTGATTGACATCTTATTTTGTTAATGCTAAATTGAGTGCAATCAATTAAGGAGGTCAGGACTCATGGCAAACAGCATTGCAAAACGTAATCTTCAAACAGTTGAATCAGCATGTTGTTGTATGGTGCAAAAAAGCAGCATACGAATTTGTCATGCCTATTAACTGTTCTGAACTCGTTTGAAAAGAAGAAAAATTCTATTTTTTTGACGAATCTAAGAGGTGCAGCTTTAATAGCTTGCACCTCTTTTTTTATACACAAAATTTGAGATAGGGGGAGTTGTAATGTGTTGTTGCTTAACCGGTGAACGAAAAAAATAGAACTAACAGGAGGAAAAACGATGCAGTTATCAACTAAATTGATTCATGGAGGAATTAGTGAGGATCCGTTGACAGGAGCTGTCAGTGTACCAATCTACCAAACCTCGACTTACCGACAAAAGAAATTAGGTCAGCCAGGAGACTTCGAATATTCTCGATCCGGCAATCCCACACGTTTGGCATTAGAAGAATTGATCGCTGAACTAGAAGGTGGTGTGAAAGGTTTTGCGTTTAGCTCCGGCTTAGCTGCAATTCACGCAACGTTATCATTATTTCAACCAGGAGATCATCTAATTTTAGGCGACGATGTTTATGGCGGAACCTTCCGTTTATTGGAAAAAGTCTTCAAGCCGCTTGGCCTTAGTTACACGATGGTAGATAGTCGTGAGCTATCACAATTGGAGAATGCGTTAACGAACCATACCAAGGCACTTTATTTAGAGACTCCCAGCAATCCCTTATTAAAAATCATTGATTTGGAAAAAAGTGTGGTATGGGCAAGAGAACACGAATTAATAACAATCGTTGATAACACCTTTGCTACACCTTATTTGCAGCAACCATTGATACTAGGGGCGGACATTGTGCTTCACAGCGGTACTAAGTATTTAGGTGGTCATAGTGATTTGGTGGCAGGTTTAGCAACGACTAATAATGAGAGTCTTGCTGAGAAAATAGCATTCTATCAAAATTCGATAGGCGGCGTTTTAGGCCCACAGGATAGTTGGTTGCTGCAACGGGGAATCAAAACTCTAGCAGTTCGAATGGAGGCCCATCAAAGGAATGCCGGAATACTTGCTAGCTATTTAGCGGCTCATTCTGGTGTAGCTAAAGTCTACTATCCAGGTTTAGCTGATCACCCTGGTCATGAAGTCGCTGCAAGGCAAATGCGCGGCTTTGGCGGTATGGTGGCCTTTGAGTTAGTGGATGAAAGCAGGACAGCGGAGTTTGTTGAGTCACTAAAAGTAATCACGCTAGCGGAAAGCTTAGGCGGTGTTGAAAGCTTGATCGAAGTTCCTGCAGTCATGACTCATGCTTCGATTCCGCAGGAGAAACGGGAAGCATCTGGAATCAAAGAAGGATTGATCCGCTTATCGGTCGGTATTGAAGACATTACAGATTTACAAACAGATTTGGAACAGGCTTTTGCGGCAGCTCTTCGTGAAGAGACAGCGGAATAAAGCTTTACTAAAAGTAAGAACAAATTTGAAGGGAAATGAAGACAATGAAAAAATCAATTATTGTAGTTGCTAGTATGTTAGTCATTGGGGTGCTATTTTTAGCCGGCTGCCAGTCAAAAAACAACAGTGAAGCTAGTTCAAAAAATGTTTTACGTGTTGGCACAGAAGGAACTTATTCACCGTTTTCTTTTCGAGATGAGAATGATAAGTTGACTGGTTACGATGTAGATGTGGCAAAAGCTGTTGCTAAAAAAATCGATTACAAAGTCAAATTTGTAGAGGCTCCATGGGACTCAATGTTAGCAGCCTTTGATGCTAAGAAGACAGATGTAGTGTTTAATCAAGTAGCAATCACACCTGAACGAGAGGAAAAATATTTGTTCAGTACACCGTATTCTGTTTCTCATCCAGCGCTGATCGTAAACAAGGACAATAATGAAATCAAGGATTTCGCCGATTTAAAAGGCAAAACCTCAGCTCAGTCATTGACTAGCAATTATGCGCAAATGGCAGAAGGGCTTGGCGCAAAAATCTCTAGCGTCGATGGTTTTAGTAAAGCTGTGGAATTGGTTGCTGATAATCGTGCAGATGCCACTTTGAATGATGATGTGACGTATTATGATTATCTAAATCAAAAGTCGGATGCACCAATCAAAATCGTTAAGACCTCAGATGAAGCAACCGAGGTAGCGGCAATGTTCCACAAAGGCGACGAAAAGCTAGCCAAAAAGGTCGATAAAGCGATCAAAGAATTAGAAACGGACGGCACATTGACTAAGCTGTCAGAGAAGTATTTCAAAAAAGACATTTCTAAGTAGAGGGAAGGATTAAGTAAAATGGAACGAACGATTGATATCATTCAGAGCTCAGCGCTGCCGCTATTTTGGGCATTGCTAAAAATGACGATTCCTTTGACATTAGTCTCTTTTGCTTTGGGGATGGTCTTGGCATTGATTACGGCTTTAGCTCGGGTCTCAAAAAATCGCCTAGTGAACGGAATATTTTTTCTATATGTTTGGGTATTTCGTGGGACACCGTTGCTGGTCCAGTTATTTATCGTCTTTTTTGGACTTCCTTCAGTAGGAATTCAAATGGATGCATGGACAGCTGCGATTTTGACCTTTTCACTAAATACTGGTGCGTATGCTTCTGAAAACATTCGTTCCGCGTTACTAGCGATCCCACAGGGTCAATATGAATCTGCAGCATCCTTGGGGATGAGTCGTTGGCAAATTTTGTATCGTATTATCGCGCCTCAGGCCTTCAAGATCGCACTGCCGCCCTTATCCAACAATTTTGTCAGTCTTGTCAAAGACACTTCGTTGGCAGCCAGTATTACGATTGTTGAGATTTTTATGACAGCTCAACGGATCGCTGCCCGTACTTACGAACCATTACTGCTTTATAGCATGGTGGCGGTCTACTATTTGATCTTTTGTACCTTCTTGAATTATCTGCAATCCGTGCTTGAAAAACGGATGGTCTATTAGGAGGAAGAGAAATGTTAACAATCGAGAAATTAAATAAAAGTTTTAATGGCAGCAAAGTCTTGAAGGAAATAGATTTGACCTTTCATCCAGGTGAAACTACAGTCATTTTAGGTCCCTCTGGTTCAGGAAAGAGTACTTTATTACGTTCAATCGATTTATTGGAGACGCCCGACAGTGGCAGAATTAGAATTGATCAGGACAATCTTTCTTTTCCCCAGAATTTGTCTTTTCGCCAGTTGAAGGAATATCGCGGACACTTCAGCATCGTTTTTCAAGCATATAACCTTTTTCCCCACTTGACGGTGATTCAAAACGTTATGGAAGGACCAACACAGGTAAAGAAGGTTTCAAAAGAGCAAGCAAGAAAGCAAGCGGAACAGTTGCTGATTAAAGTTGGCTTGTTGGATAAAGCGAAGGAACACCCAAAGCAATTATCAGGAGGTCAAATGCAGCGGGTTGCTATTGCACGAGCATTGGCTATGGAGCCGGAGTTCATGCTTTATGATGAACCAACGAGTGCTTTGGATCCGGAGCTGGCACAAGAGGTGCTTCTGGTAATCAAGGATTTGGCTGAATCAGGTAATGGGCAGATCGTTGTGACTCATCATTTAGAATTTGCCAGAAAGGTTGCTGACCGTATTGTTTTTCTAGAAGAAGGACAGGTTACTTTTGATGGCAGCAGCCAAGCCTTCTTTGAAAGTGATCATCCGCGGATTCAACGATATTTACAACAATTTTTATAGTTCAAAAAGAGGCAGCGCCAACTTGGCGCTGCCTCTTTTGGGGTCTAGCATTTATTTAATTGTGTATTTGGTTTTGGCTCCTGCCCCTTCACTAAAATCAATTTAGTGATCTCCATCAATAAAACAGCAGAAGTTGCTAGAGCCAACGCCAAGCCAATTTCCTTTAAAGCAAAGGCTGTTGGAATAGCAAAGACTTCACGCAGTCCCGGTAGTAAGGTCAGACTGAATAGCCCGGCACAGACTAGAATCGCAAGCAGGACCATCTTATTGGAGAATAACCCAACTTGCAGGGACGTTTGTGTATTTGAACGAGCGGCAAAGGTTTGCAGTGTTCTACTTAGGATCAAGGTAGAGAAGGCCATCGCAACGCCCATTTCAGCTGATTGCTGATTTCCGATCCATTGAGCAATGATCACAGCTAATGCAATCAAGATTCCACGGTAAGTTACAGCTATCAGTGTTTTACCAGTAAAAATTCCGCTGTTTGGATCACGTGGTTGGCGGTTCATAATCGTTGGTTCTGCCTTTTCCATCCCTAATGCAATCGCAGGCAGGGAGTCATTGACTAGGTTGATAAAGAGAAGCTGCAAAGCCGTGAAGGGATTCGACCAGCCAATCGCCAAGGCAAAAACGATAGCGATAATCGCTCCTAGGTTTCCAGCAAAGAGATAGGCAACCGCCTTTTTGATATTATCGAAGACATTTCGCCCGACTTCTACTGCTTTAATGATTGAAGCAAAGTTATCATCTGTTAGTACCATTGCAGCAGCATCTTTTGCTACATCTGTCCCTGTCCCCATTGCGATACCGATATCCGCCTGCTTCAAAGCAGGGGCGTCATTGACACCATCACCAGTCATGGCAGAAATCTTTCCTTTATCCTGCCAAGCGCGTACGATTCGGATCTTGTTTTCTGGTGAAACGCGAGCATAAACGGTAATTTGTTCCAGTTGGTCAGCGAGTTCAGCTTCACTCAATTGATCTAGCTCAGCTCCAGTCAATGCAAGATCTCCTTGCTGGAAGATACCAATCTCTTTAGCGATAGCAACCGCAGTTGTTTTATGATCGCCTGTAATCATCACTGTTTGAATACCTGCAGAGTTTGCATCGGCTACCGCTTGGAAAACCTCCTCCCGCGGGGGATCAATCATTGCTAACAAGCCGACTAACACAAGTTCTTCTTCGTCATTCAATACTAAGGAATCAGTTGAAACTTCTTTGTACGCAAAAGCTAAGACTCGCAGTGCGCGTTCAGAGAAGGCTTCGTTCTGCTTTTGGAAGCGTTCTTTAAGTTCAGAGGTGAACTTAACGACTTGTCCATCAAGTAAAACTTTCGTACTGCGTTCGAAGACAATATCTGGCCCACCCTTGGTAACCATAATTTTTTGCCGATTCATCGTATGGAGTGTTGACATCAGTTTGCGATCTGAATCAAATGGCAGTTCTGCTTCACGTGGATACTTTTTCCGCAGCTCACGATACGATTGATTTTGCTTTTCACTGTAGTCAATCAATGCGATCTCGGTTGGGTCACCCAATTTTGTTCCATCTTCACTGATCGTTGCATCATTAGCCAGTACGCTGATCTCGATCAGTCGTTGTTCATCTGCTTGCCATTGCTTCGGATCATTTGAAAATTCGCCGCTTTGTCCATCCGCTAAGAAATGATCAACGACCGTCATTTTGTTTTGTGTCAAGGTTCCGGTTTTATCAGTACAAATGATGCTAGTTGAGCCCAAAGTTTCTACCGCGGGCAGCTTACGAATAATCGCATGCTGTTTTGCCATTTTTTTTGTTCCTAATGAAAGAACGATCGTTACGATCGATTGTAGCGCCTCAGGAATCGCAGCGACGGCTACAGCGACAGCAAACATAAAGGCATTTACGATATCTTGTGTCATATCTGTCGAGCCATCTAAGAAGACACGCAGTAATTGAACGCCTAAAATGACTAATGACAAAATCAAAATCGCAAAACTTAGTTTCTTGCTGAAGTGATCCAGACCACGCTGAAGCGGAGTTTTTTGCTCGGTTGTAGATTCTAATAAACCGGCGACTTGACCAATCTCAGTATTACTGCCGACAGCAGTCACCAAGAATTTTCCGCGTCCATAAGTCACGATCGTTCCGCTAAAAACCATATTGATACGATCACCAATGGGGGCATGATTATTCAAGCTCACAGTTTCTTTTTCAGCTGGCGTCGATTCGCCTGTCAGCATGCCTTCATCAACTTTCAATGAGCCAGCTTCAAGTAAACGACCATCAGCTGGGACATAATCACCAGCTTCTAAAATGACGATATCACCTGTCACGATTTCTTTGGCTGGAATACTCTGCTCTTGTCCTTCGCGAAGAACACTAGCATCTGGGGCAGAAAGTTTTTTCAAGGCATCCAGCGAGCCTTCTGCTTTTTTCGTTTGAATCACACTTACGATCGAATTCAATAGCAGTACGGCGAAGATGACGATCGATTCAACATGTGCTCCCATGACCATCTGTACGACAGCGACAATCAGCAAAACGATGACCATTGCATCTTTAAAGGTTTCTAAAAATAAAGTCAGTGAGGCTTTTTTCTTTGCCTCTTTCAGCAGATTCGGCCCATTTTCTTGTAGACGTTGTTTGGCTTCTGATTGACTTAGACCCTCAGGTGCAGTAAGGAAGTCTTTCATCAATTCATTTGTTTCTTTTTGATACGCTTGTTTTGTCAATTTATATCCTCCAATAATTTTTATTCACTTGATTCGGCCATCTTTATGGCAGTTGATCCACTAACATATTAAGAGTACGAAGTTGAAACTCGCAGCTAGCTCATCACATGATGTGAAAAAACTGACAAAAAAAGACCCAAGGCAAGTATTTAAACTTGTCTTAGGTCTCACCATTTCATACGATACCAGAAAACCATCACTGGTTTACTTACTGTTGATATCACAACAACAATGTTGCCGGTTACTCCCCTAAGGAGTTATTAATATAATTAAATCCTAACGGAAAACAATTCCGATTGCAAGAAAAAAGCTGAACTGACGGAATAAAACCTTCAAGTTAGCTTGAAAAGCCTAGATAGTTCCTTATTTTCATAGTTATTTATTTTTTATTAAGAGCCTATTTTCCCGCAATGATCGTCTTGATGGTGCTTTCGTCCAAGCCTTTTAAAACCTGTATCAGCATTTCTCGTGCGGCGTCAAAATCAGCGATATTGAACATCGTTTGATGGGTGTGGATATAGCGTCCGCAAACTCCGATTACTGTACTTGGAATCCCTTCGTTCGCAGTATGAGCAGCACCAGCATCTGTTCCGCCTTTAGAAACAAAATATTGGTAAGGAATGTTGTGGGTTTCTGCAGTATCTAATAAATATTCTCTTAAACGAGGAAGTAAGATCATTCCAGGATCTTGGATACGTAGCAGCGTCCCTTCTCCTAAGTGACCAAAGGTTCCATTAGTCGTCACTAAATCGTCTGCGGCTGAACAATCCACTGCGAAGAATAAATCCGGTTGAAATTTTGTTACAGCAGGCTTAGCTCCTCGCAAACCAACTTCCTCTTGCACATTTGCGCCTGCAATCAAGGTATAATCCAAGGTTTCTTTTTGCAATGCTTCTAACGCTTCTAAGACAACGGTACAGCCATAGCGATTATCCCAAGCTTTGCTAATAATATTTTTTCCGTTTGCGGTCTTGACCGTTTCTGTTTGAGGAACGATTGTGTCACCGGGGAGGACCCCATAAGCTAATGCTTCGTCTTTTGACTCAAAGCCGGCATCAAAAAGAATATCTTCGACCTTGATCTGTCCTTGTCCATTCGTTCCTCTTAATAAATGTGGTGGTACGGAAGAGGAGATACAAGGATAGTTTCCTTTGCTGGTTTTTAAAGTAAAACGTTGAGCTGAGACGACATAAGGGTTCCATCCACCTAGAGGCACCACCTTGAATAATCCCCGTTGAGTGATCTCTGTCAACATGAAACCAACTTCATCCATATGCGCTGCGACCATCACCCGCGGTTTGTTTTTCTCCGCTTGGCGAAGTCCGAAGATACCGCCCAAGCCGTCTTGCTGCACCTCATCGACTAGCGGTGTAATCGCGTTGCGCATGTAACTGCGAATATCTTCCTCAAATCCGCTGGTTCCGGCGAGCTCTGTTAATTCTTTGATTCGTTGAAATGTTTGTTCTTTCATCGAAATTCCCCCTTAAATGTTAAAAGCCGTGTTCATTATAAGACTTTGGTACGCGAAAATAAATCAATTCAAAGACAAGAAGTTGCTGATTGTTCTTTTGTTGTGTCGCGTTAAAGGTGTTTTCTGTGATTTGAGCCAACTCAGCTGGCGAAAAATCAGTTGCAAAGTACTCTTGAAAGAACTCGCGGCTGATTCGTTCATATTTCGTATAAGCAAATCGTTTGGTGCGATAAGGAATCCGCAGTTCCTTTAGAAAAGTTTGATAGCGTTGATTTAATAACAAATCAGGATTTTTTTCTTCATATGGAGAAAAGAGCTGATCCTCATCTTTTATCACTCGTAAAAGTAAACACCAATCAGTGCTGGCCTGGCAAAGCGCCAATAGATCTTCTTTGGTCTGTAAAGCGGGATTCATTGCTGAAAAAACAAGCTCATAGTGCTGCTTGTTTTGATTTAAAAAAATTTCTTGCGCTTGGTTGATTAACTGGACATGCTCACCAGCTTTTTCAGCAGCGAGCTTCAGCATTTCCTCAGAGATATCTACTAAGTCGTATTTTTTTACGTCGTTCTGCAGTATAGATAAATAACGGCCTGAGCCGCCTGCAAGATCCAAAAAGGTCCGACAGGGGAGAATCTTTTCTTGGATTAAAAAATCCCGCAGCTCTTCAGCAATCGGAAAAGAAGATTCTTGTTGGATCGCTTCATATTCCTGGGCAAAATCATTCCAAAATGTTCTGAGGTCATTCAAATAGTCAGACATAAGGGCCTTCTTTCTATGCATCAATTGTATCTAGTATACACTTCAAAAAAGTGAATTTGAACTATAGTGATTAGTCCACTCTTCCTACCTACAATCAGTAAAAAACTATCTTTTTGCCTAATTTGTTTTAGACAAAAAGATAGAGGAGGGAAGAAAGTAGTTAGGTTAATTTTTGCTGTTCGCGTTTTGCGATCATCGGCAAGATCATACCAAGTAGGATCAAGACGATTGGAGTGACGATATTTGAGACCAATTGAAACATCCAAGAGCTAGGGTCGGCCGCATAATCGACTTTTGGCAGCATTCCCAAGATACAAGCGAGAATAGTGAAGGCAAAGCACCAAAAGCCAACGAAGAAGCCGAGCTTTGGATTTTTGATAAATTTATATTCCGAATGGAATTTTTTATATTGTGCATTCAACATCATATAGGCGAAGAATACCCAGATATACCGCATCGGCATGACGATGGAATTTAGATTGGTCAGCCATTGGACCAGAATGCTCATACTCTTGATCCCGAAAATTGGTAAAATAATGATAATACTTACAAGAAGTCCAGTCAGCAAATAGCCATTGACTAAAGTGCCTTTTTGATTTTTCCTGCGCAGCCATTGAGGAACATACTCTGGATCTGCGTCCGATAGTAAAATTTTCAACGGCGCATCGATAGAAAAAGCCAGAGCCGAGGATTGAACCGCTGTTTGAGCCAGCCCATACACGATCATCAAAAGATTGCCCACACCTAAATGATTGCCTAAAATTTGGAAGGCGCTGTAAGCACCATTGGCCATCAGGTCATCGGGAATATTGTTGCTGTCAAACAGCATTCCCATGGCTACGGAGCCTAGGACTGCGCTTAAGCCAATCATTGTTGCCATAAAGATCATAGCTTTTGGGAAGTTCTTTGTCGGATGATCGATCGAGTTAACATAAGGAGAAATCTTTTCAGCACCGCCGACAGCAAATACCAGCATGGAAATGGTAGCGAAGTAGTTTAGATTGAAATTAGGGATGTAGGTTTTTACGTCACTCATATTTGGTGTAGCTGTCTTAAAAGAAGGATCGATAAATGGAACAGTGACAGCTAAAATGATGAACAAGATCGACATGATCAGCATACCTGAACCAGCCACACTCCCGATGACTTTTAGCGTGGTCAGCCCCTTGGTAGAAAGAAATAGAAAGATCAAAAAAATAATCAATGAGATGATAGCAACAGTTTGAACACTCATGTCGGTGGCGACCTGACCGTTTCCTTTAAATACCCAGCCCAGAGCGATCAAAACAGATTGGGGCTTTTGTGCTAAATAGGTGATGTGGACGACCCAATAGGTCCACGCGGCGTAATACGCAATCTTTCTTTTTCCAGTGGTCTCCTTAACCCACGAACTGACCCCGCCGGAACTTGTTTTAAAGGTGGAGCCCAATTGTCCGACGATCAATGCGTAAGGGATAAAATAAAGGAGCATGATCAGTATCCAGGATACCACGACGGAGATTCCCTGCTGGGCATAATTATTAACGACATTACCGAATCCCCAAACCATACTAAAAGCAATCATTGAAACAGTAAACCAGCGGATCTTCTTATCAGCCATTTGTTGTTCTTCCCTTCTGTTTACGTGCGAAATTTCACATGACATTGAAATAGAGCGCTTACATTTCTTCTTATAAGTATAGAGAAGATGTTTTGCAAAATATTCCACTTTACAGATTTCTAATGGACTTTTTTTTATTTATCATCTTTACTTCATTATTATTTTTTTTGCTTTTACGAAAAGCGTGGTAAAATGGCTGTTGAAACGGATATTTTACTTTAATCAAATCATTGGCGAATTTTCATGTTAGAAGATTAAACAGAACTGGAAGTGAGAAGTTGGAAATTAGAAAGAGTGAGAAAGAGGCACTGATGTCTTTTTTAGATAAAGTTTTTGAGCAGCAGCATGCGCATCATTTTGTGGATAATCAGCTAGAAACTTGTGAAAAGACACTAGCCTTCGGTGCTTGGATCGATGAGCAATTAGCGGGTGGTATTGTAGGTAAGCAGCAGTACGATACGCTGCATATTTCATTGCTTGGAGTCAGCGATAAGCATCAGCATTTAGGTATCGGCTCTGAACTGCTGCAAGCGATTGAAGAGCAGGCGCAGCAGGAAAAAGTAAAAACTATTACTTTGACAACGAAGGCTTATCAGGCATTAGGCTTCTATTTAAAACATGGCTATGAAGTTTTCGGTGAGCTGGAGGATGTACCCATGGTCGGTACAACGAAATATTATTTAGTCAAAAGAATAAGCAGATAAAGGAGCGCAGCAAAGCGCCTTTTATCTGCTTATTGTTTCGTTTCCTCTTATGAGCTAGCTCGCCTATTTAAAAATAATAATATTGAACGACCATAATAGTGATCAAGACTAAAATTCCGGGTAAATAATTAGAGACACGAATTTTAGTTAGCTTCATTACGTTCAAGCCGATCGCTAGAATCATCAATCCGCCGATTGCACTGATCTCATTCATGAGACTATCTAATAGTTCCTTTGGTAAATAGCGGACGATCACACTAGCAAAAATCGTAATAGCTCCTTGATAGATCAATACCGGAAAGGCTGAGAAGAGGACGCCGATCCCTAGAGAAGCCGTCAACATGATCGACATGAAGCCATCCATCACCGCTTTAGTGAACAATGTCTGGTGATTACCAGTAACACCGCTTTCGATGGCACCGATGATTCCCATCGATCCGATTACATAAATCAAGGTTGCAGTCACGAAGCCTTCCGCAAAATTACTATTGCCGCGGGCGAAGCGATTTTCCAGAAATAATCCTAAACGAGTCATCGAGTCTTCGATCTTTAAAAATTCTCCAATCATCCCGCCAAGACAAATACTAATGATAATTACGATAAAGGAGTTTGCCTGCATCGACATTTGGATTGCTAAAGCAACAACGCCTAATGAGATTCCTTTTGTTACCGTATCCTTTGTCTGTTCGGTAATATTTCGCAGAACGATACCAGAAAAACTCCCCGCCATGATCGCGAGACAATTCACCAATGACCCCAACAACAACATAACACTCACCCGTTTCTATGATTTCGATTAAAGAATAATTAAACATTGTTTAGACATCATCTTACCACGAGTCGAAATCTTTTTGAATAGCAATAAGAAAAGACTGACGCTCTCAGCCTTGAAAAGGGCTGGATCGTCAGTCTTTGATACGTACAAAATAATGATTATGCCGTTTTTTCTCGTTCACGTTTGGCTAAGCTGGGCATGATAAAGCCTAAACCAATCAAAACGACGATTCCGACAATATTGATAATCAACTCGTGCCAGAATAGGCTGGAACCGTAAGGGGCGTCTTGCGGTAAGATGCCGAATAAGGTAGCAACAATAGTGACGACTAAACACCAGCCGCCGACAAAAACAGCCATTCGATCATTTTTGATAAAAACATAATCTGATTGGAATTTGCGGCTGTTTAAACGAATTCGGATGAAAGCGTAGAAGATCCAGCAGGTAACACCAGGAGAAATAATTCCGTTCAGGTTCAATAACCAGTTGAAGATATCGTTCATTTCAGGCAAAAAGACGCCTAGCAGCAGAATGAAGGCACTTAGAGCGGTCGTTAAAATATACCCATTGATCGGTAAACCATCCTCATTCAATTTGGTCAATTTTTGTGGCATGAATTGTTTCCCGGTATCAGAGATCAGCATGCGTGTCATAGCATCCAGCAAAACAGCAAGAAGAGCACACATATAAATGATTTGAGTAACAGCGAAAATATACATCAAGGCATTGCCTAAATGGAAGAATTCCCCTAAACGTTGGAAGGCGTAATAAGATCCGTTCATTTTCAAATTATTTGGCAAGTGATGCGCATTGAAGAAAACGCCTAATGAAAAAGAGCCAAAGACCGTCAAGAAAATTGTCATGACTGTCAGCATGATCATCGCCTTTGGAAATTCTTTTTGCGGTTTGCGCATCCGAGTTACAAATGGTGCAACTAATTCTGCACCGTTGATGGCATAAATCAATAGCCCGATCGTCGTCAAATAATGGAGATCAAATTTTGGTATGACCGCACCAAGGTTCATCGGCTGTGTTTCTATGTGCCCGTTTGGCATAAACAAGGAAGCAAAGGTCATAAAGACGAATAAGATCGCCATGATGAACATCGCGCCGCCTCCTAAAGTGCTCAACACTTCCAAGGATTTCTTAAAATGACGCTGCAAGAAAATAAAGGCCAGAAAAACACAGAAAGTCAATAAAGCAAACATGGAGTTAGACATTTTGTCCTCCATTGAATCATTTCCGTTGATCAGCCAGCCGAAACCGACAACAACAGCATTAGCTGTATCGACTACGTAAGGGATTGATGCTGCCCAATAGGTCCAAGCAGTAAAATAACCTAAACGGTCGCCGCTGGTTCCTCGCACCCACGAAGTCAGACCGCCCCCTTCATGATTAAAAACAGAACCTAATTGTCCAACCATTAAAGAGTAGGGGATCACATATAATAGCAATAAAATAATCCAAGAAGTGATGACACCCAGACCTTGGTTGGCAAAGTTATAAATAATATCATCAAAACCGATGACAGTAACAAACGACATCATGGCTAGTACTGGCCATGAGATAAAGCTTTTCTTTTCATCGCTCATGTAGCATGCTCCTATTTCATATGAATGTATTCATTTATTTAAATAGATAAGAGTAATTCCTTCAGCAGAGCAGCTAATGATGGCGGCTTATTTCGATAAGTCACGAAGATCTCCTTTCTATTCGCAAAATACGATCTATCATCCCATAAAATACAAAATAGTGCCACTAAAAAACGTTTCTAGGAGTGAGTGTACCATAATTTTTCGTAAGTAATAGCGCGTTCCAGCTTAAAACGCATTTATTTAAAGTGCTCTTTCTATCATTTCTGAAGTTTTTTGGCTATACTAGAATCATGTGAAAGCAATAGAAACTGAGGAGGCATTTTAGATGAATGAATTTTTTGCTAAAGAAGAAAAAGAAGAAACAGAAAAAATGGAAGAAAAGAATCCAATGCTGTTAAAATTATTAAACCAGCGGACGATTTTAATCTACGGAGAAATCACTCAAGAATTAGCGAAGACAGTAACAGAGCAATTGCTTTATTTGTCAGCGATCAATGATGATCCAATCACGATGTTTATCAATAGCCAAGGTGGTCATGTGGAATCTGGCGATACGATCCATGATGTTATCCGTTTCATTAAACCGAAAGTAAAAATGATCGGTACAGGCTGGGTAGCCAGTGCAGGGATTACGATTTACTTAGCTGCTGATAAAAAGGACCGCTACAGCTTGCCAAATACTCGCTACATGATCCATCAGCCAGCCGGCGGTGTACAAGGACAATCTACAGAGATCCAAATTGAAGCCAAAGAAATCCTGCGTATGCGCAAACGTGTGAACAAGCTGATTGCTAAAGCGACAGGTCAAACGCTAGAAAAAATCGAACAAGATACCGATCGTAATTTCTGGCTTTCAGCAGAAGAAGCTAAGGATTATGGAATCGTTGGAAAGATCGTTGAATCTGATACGGCAGTAAAATAAAAAATGATTTTTGAGACGGACTTAGGTCGGTCTCTTTTTTATATTAATCAAGACATTTCCCTTTTTTTGAATAAAAATGAATAGACAATAAATCATGAATCTGCTAAGGTTAGAAGAAAAATAAAATTTGATGTGAAAATTTTAAGGAGGGACGGATTTGGGTGCGAAATTGAAAGAGTTGTTAAGCTTACCCTCTCTGCGTGAAGCTCAACTGATGAGTGGACAAAATTGTTTGAATCAAACTGTTACTGCTTTATCTTTCCTAGATATTTCCGATATGGATGACTGTGCAGCTTTGTTTGATACAACTGACTATCGTTCGGGAGAGTTGATGCTGACATCTTTTTTTAACATCAAAGACGATATAGCCAAACAGTGTGAAACGATTTGCCGTCTGCATAAAATGGGTGAGTTGGGCATCATTCTTTATTATGTAGGGATCGTACTTCCAAGATTAGACCCGGAAGTGATCAAAACAGCAGAAGAACTGGATTTTGTTATTATTCAAATGCCGAAGCATCAAAGCCAGATTCGTTACAGCGAAGTAATCGTTGAAGTAATGGCAGAACTATTGAAGGATCGCCCGACTGAAAATATTGTGAATGAGGTTTTGGAAAAGGCCTCACTTCTGCCAGAGCATTTAAGGACCGTCGAAGTGACGTTGAAGCTGCTTTCTGATTTTTTACGGACAAATATCATTTTGACAAATGCTGACAACGAAGTCATCAATCAAATCAAATGGCCTCGTAATTCTTCTGTCGATTTGGAGCGAGTCTTGCGTCGGGTTGCAGTGGATGATGGTCAACAGGTCCACAAAAATGAGTTCGCGATTTTTTACAAAGAGCTTTATCATAAGGAAAATGGCGTACTGCGCTTTTATTTGTTGAAGGAGCATGAGATGCTAACAGAAGTCGAATGTGCCCAGTCGGTGGAGCTGCTGCAAGTTGCGATGAATCTGTGGGGGAAAAAGCATGGTGAGATCAGCGAGTATGCATTAGTGCAGGCTATTCTAAATGATGAAAGCGAAAAAATGTATCGTTTAGCTAATCAGCTGAAGATTGATGTCAAAGGGATTGGATTAATGTGGCTGCTGCAATTAAATGACCTGAGGGAAGAAAAGAGATTAAAAGAAGATATTCTGGCTTATGCTTCGAAGTATTATAAAACCTGTGTCGCACAGTTAATCGACGATCAGCTGATCGTATTATTAGGCAATTATTGCCATAGTGATTCAGAACTAGATTTAGGGGAGGAATACCTGCAAATCAGTCCTTATCAGGAAATGATCGATAGTATCGTCCTATGTCCGCGATTGCGTAATACGACGGATGTGCGAGTGACTTATCAACTAGTCAACAAAGTGGCTTTACAGCTGCCTAAGCTATTCCATGGAAAGAAGAGCTTTTCTATCAGTGAGATCCGACAAGTCGTCCATGTGAGTAAGCTGATTCAAGCTGGCGAAGCAGAGGTTGAAGAAACCCTGAATGTATTGGCTCCAATTATGGACAGTAAAGAGCAGCTTATGACTTTGTGCAGCTTTCTCTTGGATGCCGGTGCGGATTATCAGATCTGCAGTGAACAGCTGTTTATTCATAAAAACACTGTGAAATATCGGATCAAAAAAATCAGCGAAGTATTGGGCTACAATGTTATGCGTTTTTCTGAGAGCTATGAATGCTATGTAGCTTGTTTAACCTATCGTTTAATTAGTTTATAAACTTTACCCAAAAAAGAGCGGCTCGAATCTTTCGAGTCGCTCCTTTTTCTATAGGAGTGTCAATAAAGCATCAACATCAGCTTCTTTTGTTGCCCAGCTAGTAGCAAATCGAATCACTGTGTGTTCGTCATCGTATTGCTCCCAAAAGCTAAAAGCAACCTCTTTCTTCAGCTTCTCCATTTGACTATTTTCTAAGATAATAAACTGCTGATTGGTGGGAGAATCTAAATAAAAGCGGTAATTTTTTTCTGTTAAGCCGGTCTTTAATTTCATCGCCATTGCGAGTGCATGTTCACTGATTTTAAAATAAAGTTGTTCGGTAAATAGGGTATCAAATTGAAGTCCAAGCAGTCGGCCCTTTGCTAATAAAGCCCCTTGCTGTTTCATGTGGGCAACAAAATACTCTGGCAAATTATTTTTCGTAAAGACGATTGCTTCACCTAAAAAAGCGCCAACTTTGGTTCCGCCGATATAAAAAACATCACAATATTCAGCAATCAAAGGCAATGTTAAGTCGGCTTCTGGACTAGCCAAGCCATAACCTAAGCGGGCACCATCCATAAATAAAGGGATCTGATACTCGCTACACACCTCTGAAATGCTTTTCAATTCTTCTTTGGAATAAAGTGTCCCGTATTCTGTTGGATGGGATAAATAAACCATTCCTGGAAAGACCATGAACTCTCGGTTATCGTCTGCCCAAAATTGTTCGAGATAGGTGCGAATCTGTTGAGCGGAGATTTTTCCGTTTGTTTGAGGCAGGCTTAACACCTTGTGTCCAGAGAACTCGATTGCTCCAGTCTCATGAGTGGTGATATGCCCAGTCTCGGGAGCGATAACACCTTCAATTTTCTTTAGTAGAGAGGCAATAACTAAGGCATTGGTCATCGTCCCTCCTGCGATGAAGAAGACCTCGGCTTCAGGACATAGACACGCTTGACGGATTTTTTCGATTGCTGAAGTGGAATACTTATCACGACCGTAGCCGCTTAACTTTTCCTCGTTTGTTTCAATCATGCGTTGCAATATTTTCTCATGGGCACCTTCTAAATAGTCGCTTTCGAAATTTAACATAGAAAACTCCTTTCTCAATTTGAGGAAAATGATGAATTAGAGCTGGCTGCTCTTAATGCTAAAAGTCAATAAGCTGAGCATTCTAAAAAGCAGACAGCAGCCCCGCTTCTCTTTCATCTTATTAATTCTCTCTCATTGTAGCAGATTAGAAAGACCAAAAAGAAGCTTATGAACAAAATGTTGCTCATAAGCTGGATTATAATTAAATGACAATTGATTCTCCGACAGACATGACTTTGCCGAGATTTTCGGGCAGCAGCTTAACGAAGGCTTCGGGGTCCTGTTTGATAACCGGGAAGGTGTTGTAATGAATCGGTACGACTTTTTTTGCCTTCAATCGCTTAGCTGCACTAGCAGCTTCGTGGGGGCCCATCGTAAAATTATCGCCAATCGGCAGGAAGGCGATATCGATATCAAAGGCTTCGCCAAACAATGACATGTCGCCGAAGTTCGACGTATCACCGGCATGATAAATGGTTTTTCCTTCCGCTTGCAAAATAAAACCAGCCGGTTCACCCATGTAAAGGGTTTGGCCGTTCACTTCATATCCAGAGCTGTGCTGTGCGTGGACCATTTTTACACGGCCGAAAGGGAAATCAAACTTTCCGCCAATATTCATCCCATGTGTTTTTTTCACACCGTTGTTTTCCGCAAAGGTACAGATTTCTACAATACTGATAATTGTCGCATCATTGTTTTTAGCGATGGGAATCATATCTCCAATATGATCGCTGTGTCCGTGAGTGACTAAAAGCCAATCAGTTTCTACTTCATCCGCGTTTAAATCGGTCAAGGAGTTTCCAGTGATAAAGGGATCAAACAATAGTTTTTGCCCGTCTTCCATGACGATCGATAGAACTGAGTGACCATGATAAGTGATTTTCATAGTAGGCACCTCTTTTCCTATACCTCCATTATAGCGAAGACCTGCGAGAATAAGTAAGCTTTTGCTTTTGGGTAGAATCGTTTAAACTATAGGAAAAGAACTCGAGGAAAACATGGAGGGAAGAGCATGCAGCTTACGATCGATCCGAAAGTAAAAGAACAAGATGTATCATTGGCCTATAGCATGATTGAGTTTAAGAATGAAGCTCATAGTGAGAAAATCTGGCAGGAAGTACTAAATCCGTTGCTTCAAGAAATCGAAGCAGAAGATACGTTGGACAGTATCAAAGAAAACAGTCAAATCATCGCGACGAAAAAAGTTTATCGAGCCTTAGGAAAAGATCCTGCTCGATTTCGACCATCATCTGACAGCCTGTGGCGGCGGATCGTTCAGCAAAAGGGATTGTATCAAATCAATTCACTTGTTGATTTAAACAACTATTTTTCCTTAAAGTGGAAGTTGCCGTTTGGTGCTTACGATCTTGGAAAGGTAACAGAACCCATTCGATTAATTGTTGGACCAGTGGACAGTCGATATGCAGGGATTGGTAATAAATCTGTCAACATCGAAAATCTGTTAGTGTTAGCAGACGAAGCAGGCCCATTTGGCAGTCCAACGGCAGATTCGACACGCGGAATGATCTCAGAAAAAACGACACGAGCACTGATCGCAGGCTATCAATTTGCAGATGATTCAGTGGTTGATCAAGTAGAGGTAAAAAGAATTTTAGAAACCTATTTGACGGATTGTCGAGTTGTTGAACAAGGAATCATTTAAAAAAAACGAGGCAGAAATTCTGTCTCGTTTTTATTCCCAATTTTTACAGACATCGATCCATTGCTTGAACTGAGTATATTTTTCTAATTCTGGTATGGTCAGTTCGATCGCGTTGTTTGAACTGCCGCAAGCGGGATAGACACTCTCAAAGCGTTTCAATGATTCATCTAAATAAACAGCGATACCTGGCTTGATTCCGAAAGGACAGACTCCGCCTACTGGATGCCCAATAATCATCTCTACCTCATCTGCCTTCAGCATTAACGCTCGTTCGCCAAAAAAAGTCTTATACTTCGCGTTATCGATTTTGGCATCACCGGCTGCGACAATCAAGAGACTTTTATCCGCCTTCTTGAGTTTGAAAGATAAGGTCTTGGCGATCCGCTCAGGAGCACAATCCAACGCTTGCGCTGCCAGCTCGACCGTTGCACTGGAGACAGGGAACTCTTGGATGCGCTCAGCCATTCCATATTGTGAGAAATACTCTTTTACAGCTTCAACAGACATTTTGCTTCCTCCTTAGTTATGCACTTTTTGAACAAAACATGCGATTCTTTCTCAGATCATATTCAAATGCCGCCTGTTTCTACCGATAGTTTCACTAAGATCTTTTTTAGAGCTTGCTAAAGCAAAACGAGTGAGGCAACATTTGAGTTTGAATAATTATTAATGATACACGCTTTGTTGAACGCCGTAAATGATATTTTGTTAGAATAAAGGAAGAGGGCTCTTACGGGAGGAAATGGACATGAAGGAAGATAAGAAAAAATTATTAGCAAAAGTCGCTTATATGTATTATGAACAAGAAATGACGCAGGCACAGATCGCTAAAGAATTAGCTATCTATCGGACAACAGTCAGCCGAATGCTGAGTCAGGCGAAATCAGAAGGAATTGTGGAAATCAAGATCAACCATTTTGATGCGAGTCTGTTTGAATTAGAGGAGCAGCTGAAGCACGCGTTTGGTTTATCAGCTGTTGAATTAGTCCCGACAGAAAGAGATGCCAGTGAGGAAGCAAAGGAGGGGCAGCTAGCAGAGGCGGCTGGTGCCTGGATTCGCCGTCAATTATCTGATGAGATGGTTGTAGGCTTGTCATGGGGAGCCAGTGTCGGTAGAGCAGTCAATAAAATCGATCCCAAACAGCTATCTGACGTGTCTGTTGTGCCAGTAGTTGGCGGTCCGAGCCATATTAATTCACGCTATCATGTGAATACACTGGTTTATGAACTGGCGCGTAAATTAAATGGTCACAGCCTATTTGTGAATGCTACCGTGATTCAAGAAACCAAAGAATTGGCGGAAGGGATTTTTAATTCAAAATATTTTCATGACTTAAAAGAATATTGGAAACGTCTGGATTTAGTCATTGTCGGTATTGGCGGCCCTTTAAGCTATCATAAAAGTCAATGGCGTGATCTATTGTCGTCGGCAGATTATGAAGAATTGAAGCTGCGTGAAGCGGCCGGCGATTGCTGCTGCCGTTTTTATGACAGTTATGGAAAACTATTAAATGGCGCATTGAATCAGCGCACGATCGGTTTGTCTCTGGATGAGCTGGCGGATGTTCCCCAGTCAGTAGGAATTGCTCGTGGGATTTCGAAAGCTCGTTCGATCGCCCCGTTGTTGGAAAAAGGTTACCTTAAAACATTGATTACCGATCAGGAAACTGCACAGGAGGTTTTACGGTTACATCAGCGAAAGTAGTTTCTTTTAAAAAAATGCACATTTGTGCGATTGTTAAAAAATGTGTATTTGCGAAAGGCTTGCTGTAAAGCTTTTCGCTTTTTTTATGAAGAGAAGGCAGAAAAAAATTTTTTAAGGTGCTATGCTTATTCTATAAAAAAGAGTAAGGGAGTTTTCAAAAATGGAATTTATGCTAGATACAGCCAATATTGCTGATATAAAAAAATTTGCTGACCTTTTGCCAATCGCTGGTGTCACCTCAAATCCTTCGATCGTTAAAAAAGAAGGAAAGATTGATTTCTTCAAGCATATGAAAGAAATTCGCAGTATCATCGGTGAGCATCGTTCGTTACACGTACAAGTTGTTGCGACAGATTATGCCGGAATTATCAAGGATGCAGAAACGATTTTAGCAAGCATCGATCAAAAAGTGTTTATCAAAATTCCAGTCAATGAACCTGGTTTGAAGGCAATCAAAGAATTAAAGCGACGTGGCATCAATGTTACTGCTACTGCTATCTATACAAAGTTTCAAGCATATTTGGCTATAGCAGCTGGGGCTGATTATATTGCCCCGTACTTCAATCGAATGGAGAATCTGAACATCGATCCTCGTGAGGCGATTTTTGAAATGGCGGAAGAGATTGCCCGCACAAAGAGCGATACGAAAATCTTAGCGGCCAGCTTCAAGAATGTGGGCCAAGTCAATGCCGCTTTAGAAAATGGCAGTCAAGCAGCAACGATGGGTGTTGAGATCATTCAACAGGCTTTGGCAATGCCGTCGATCGCACAAGCGGTGTCAGATTTTACTGACGATTGGGAAGCAATCTTTGGTGAAGGCTCAACGATTGCTGATTTATAGGATATTCGAAAAATATTTTCAGACTGTAGACAATAAGTTTGCAGTCTTTTTTCTGTCACAACTAGGGAACTGTGAGCCTCTTACTTTAATAATTGTATTACCAGATGTTAAGCTTATCGGTGAGGTGAACGCGATGCATGAGCTTCAAAAAGAATGGGCCCAGTGGAAATATTTTGTCATGGCACGTTCGCAAAGGGAATACTTAGCTATACGTCAGCTTTTTTCCGGAAATCACTGGTCAGAAGAGAAAAGAGAACAATTTTACCTGCATTTGAATATAGTGAAAAAAATGCCGATCGATTTAAAAGCACAGAAAAATGCCTATGAACATGTTTGGGGGTATTTCAAAAAAGTTGCAGCACCAGAAGAGAAACAGCAGTTTTTCATTTTTCTGAATCAGATGACGGAAATAGAGGATAATGCCCTTCCGTATCTAAAAGCATTGGCCCAAAAATATCAAATGGACTATCTATTAACGTCCCATCTATTTGATTAAAGCAAATCATTTCCGATTTTCAGATAAGACTTTTATAATGGATCGATATGGAGGGATGCACGAATGGAAACACGCGCAGTTGTAATAGAAGAATATGGTCATACGGACCAATTAAAAGAAAGTAAAGTAACATTACCAGAGCTAGGAGAGCACCAAGTTTTAGTGAAGGTAAAAGCTGCTTCCGTTAATCCAATTGATTGGAAGTTGCGTGAAGGATACTTAGCTCAAATGATGCCTTGGGATTTTCCGATCATTTTAGGTTGGGATGTTGCCGGTGAAATTGTAGAAGTTGGGTCAGAAGTGAGTAAGTGGCAAGTAGGACAAGAAATTTTTGCTCGTCCAGAGACGACTCGTTTCGGTACATATGCAGACTATACGATTGTTGATGATTATTTATTAGCAAACAAACCTGATTCTGTTTCCTTTGAGGATGCGGCAGCCGTACCGTTAGCAGGTTTAACTGCTTATCAAGCATTATTCACTCATGGAAAACTTAAAGCAGGTGAAAAAGTCTTGATTCATGCAGGTGCCGGCGGTGTAGGTATTTATGCTATCCAGTTAGCAAAAAATGCTGGAGCAACCGTGATTACTACGGCGAGTGAAAAGAATCATGCGTTGTTGAAAGAACTAGGTGCCGATCAAGTGATCGATTATCATACCACTGATTTTTCTGAAGTGTTAAAAGATATCGACCTAGTCTTTGACACGATGGGCGGCGATGTTCAAAAGGACAGCTTTAAAGTGTTGAACGAAAACGGCCGATTGATCTCGATTGTTAGCCAACCAGATGAAGAATTAGCTAAGAATATTGCTGTTGCAGAGAGTATTTGGCTTAAACCGGATGGTGGACAATTACAAGAGATTGCTGACCTAATGACTGAAGGAAAAGTAAAAAGTGTCGTTGGACATACGTATCCTCTTACAGCAGCTGGGGTGAAAGAAGCACATGAATTAAGTGCGACCCATCATGCAAAAGGAAAGATTGTTTTAAAAAACGACTAATCACTAAGCTGTGCCAAACTTTCGGCACAGCTTTTTTTTGACTTATTAGGTCGGAAAAGCGATCTCGTCAGCTTTGAGTTAGCCGTGATTTGACAGAGGAAATGTTTCTAGGTATCGTTAAGTAAAAATGAAAGCGTTATAGTAAGAGCGCGAGGAGGAATAGTATGAGTGAGATTACGAACAGTGTCGCCTTTTTAAAGAAGCAAAAATGGGTAGATTTGAGTCATAATATTCATGGCGGGATTCCCTACTTTCAATCGTTTCGACCGATGCAGGAAAAAACGTTAGTGACCGTTAAGAACAACGGTTTTTTTGCAAAGGAGTATCAGCTGGTCACGCAATATGGCACCCATATTGACGCTCCAGTGCATTTTGTGGAAGATCGAGTGTCTGTGGATCAATTACCGATCAAAGATTTTTTGCTGCCTCTAATCGTTATCAATAAAGAGAAAGAAGTTGAAGAGAATCCAGATTATTCTGTAACGGTGGCAGACATCAAGGATTTTGAAGCTGAACATGGGGAAATCCCCGCGGACAGTTTTGTAGCATTTGCCAGCGGCTGGTCAAAACGTTGGGATGACCCTGAGGCTTTTTATAACGTGGATCAAAATGGACAAGCCCATACGCCTGGCTGGTCACTGGAAGCTTTAAAATATTTACATGAGGAGCGAGATGTGACGGCGATTGGTCATGAAACCTTGGACACAGATTCGGCAATCGATTGTACAAAAAATTCAGGATTGATCGGAGAATTATATTGGCTGCAGCAAGATAAATTTCAAGTGGAAGTATTGAATCGGTTGACGGAGCTTCCAGCTGTTGGCGGAGCGATCTCGATCGGGGTACCAAAAGTCAAAGACGCCCCTGGATTTAATGTCCGAGCGGTTGCGATTGTCCCAGAAAAATAAAAGAAAACAAGGCCTCGGTTAAAAAACGAAGCCTTGTTTTTTTAGAAATTCAATAGTGTCTGAGCGTCGCGGATATTCAAAATGCTGACGAACTTTTTCCGACCAGTTGGTTTCTTGGTTGTTACTGCTGCGTTGTTGATAATAAGCAGTCGTTTTTTTGTTATAGCTGTCGATCATATCAGGTGTCAGTGTTCGATAAGTGTTTGTTCCAAGTACGGCATTGATTGGCAGCCGTGGCTTCACTTCATTTTTTTCAGCGGGATAGCCTACGAATAATCCAAAAACTGGATAGGTCAATTCCGGCAGATCAAGCAGCTCCTTGATTTGGAACAAATTATTACGTATACCACCGACATAACAGATACCTAGACCAACGGATTCGGCGTAAACAGCCATTGATTGCGCAGCTAAAGTTGCATCAACAACTGAAACTACCAATGATTCCATTGTTCGCAGGTGATCAATAGAATCATTGTTTAAAGTTAAGACCTGTGCGTGTTTATTCAAATCTGCGACAAAAATATAGAGCTCGCCCTTATCGCCATTATCAATGGGAAAATTAGCAATTTCTTCAATCTGTTTTCTTTTTTTTATATCAGTGATTTCAATTATCGAGAAGGCTTGCAAAAAATTAGAGCTGCTGGCGCTTTGAGCAGCTAAGGTCAGTTGTTCCTTCAAATCTTGAGAGAGCTGTTGCTGAGTAAATGAGCGGACCGATGAGTGTTGAAGCATTGTTTCAAAAAGTTCCATAAAAAAGCCTCCTAATTCTATTTTACTGATTAGTCATCCTAGTGAGGGATGGTAGTTGAATCCATCATAGAAAAAAAGAGCTAAGAAGTAAAGAAATATAGGGTGAGCGGCAATTATCGGGGGTTGATTATGAAGCCTATTTTTGGTCGTCTGTGATTTTGTCAAAAGGGCTACTCTTCCATTTTTATAAAAGTATAACTAACGCTTAAATTTAGGAAACAGCGAGAAGCTAAATAATCAGAGTGTAAAACACGAACGTTTAGTGAAAAATATTCGATTTAATTCATAATTTTCTAATCGTTTTGCCATCACTGTGCTATAATGGGAAACAATTATCTGAAGGGAGTTATGCAAATGCGTGGCGTAGTAACGGTTATCGGAAAAGACAAGGTTGGCATCGTAGCTGGTGTCAGTCAGAAATTAGCGGAACAAAAAATTAATATTCTCGACGTTTCTCAAACAATTATGGGGGACTATTTCACAATGATGATGTTAGTGGAACTAACCAATGCTACAGTAGATTTTGAAGGAGCACGGGAGCAGCTTCATGAACTGGGAGAAACTCTGGGTGTAAAGATCAGTATTCAAAATCAAGAAATTTTTGACACGATGCATAAATTATAAGGAGGGCTCTTTTTGGAAACCAATCAAATACTGGAAACGATTCGAATGATCGAAGAAGAAAATCTGGATATTCGGACGATTACCATGGGGATATCTTTACTAGATTGTATTGATAGCGATAGTGATCGCGCCTGTGAAAAAATTTATCAAAAAATCACAACAAAAGCAAAGGACCTTGTAAAAGTAGGAGAGGCGATCGAAGCAGAATATGGGATTCCTATCATTAATAAACGTATCTCTGTCACACCAATCGGTATCATTGCCGCTGCTACTCCAGACACGGACTATGTAAAATATGCGAAAACATTAGATAAGGCTGCAAAGACTGTTGGTGTAAACTTCTTGGGCGGCTTCTCCGCACTAGTTGAAAAAGGATACCAGCACGGCGATAGGATTTTGATTGACTCCATTCCTCAAGCTTTAGCTGAAACAGATTTTGTCTGTGCTTCTGTCAACATTGGTTCGACAAAAGCTGGAATCAACATGGATGCTGTCGCACATACAGGTCGGATTGTTAAGCAAACAGCAGAGGCTTCTGATCTAGGCTGTGCGAAATTAGTAATTTTTGCTAATGCAGTGGAAGATAATCCTTTCATGGCTGGAGCCTTCCATGGTGTAGGCGAAGCGGATTGCGTCATTAATGTCGGAGTCAGCGGGCCTGGTGTGGTGAAACGTGCTTTAGAAAAAGTGAAGGGGGAGTCCTTCGATGTTGTAGCAGAGGTTGTGAAGCAGACAGCATTTAAAATTACACGGATGGGCCAAATGGTAGGGAAGATCGCTTCTGAGCGTTTGGATGTGCCCTTTGGTATCGTTGACCTGTCATTAGCTCCAACGCCAGCGGTCGGGGATTCGGTTGCTCACGTATTGGAGGAAATGGGCTTAGAAACAGTTGGGACCCATGGAACAACCGCCGCTTTAGCATTGCTAAATGATGCAGTGAAAAAAGGCGGGGTAATGGCATGTAACCATGTTGGTGGATTATCTGGAGCATTTATTCCAGTGTCAGAAGATGCGGGAATGATTGATGCAGTCAATAATGGGTCATTATCGCTTGAAAAATTAGAAGCGATGACGGCGATCTGCTCGGTGGGATTGGATATGATTGCAATCCCTGGTTCTACACCAGCAAGCAGTATTTCGGCGATGATTGCCGATGAAGCTGCTATAGGAGTAATCAACCATAAAACAACCGCTGTTCGAATCATTCCTGCTAAGGGCAAGGAAATTGGCGAAATGGTAGAGTTCGGCGGACTATTAGGACGAGCACCAGTGATGGCTGTCAATGCGGCAGGTTCAGCTGACTTTATTGCTCGCGGCGGTCGTATCCCCGCTCCAATCCATTCATTTAAGAACTAAAAAAGTAAGTAAAGTCGAGTTTAATAAGAACAATGCGAAGGTTTCTGCTTTGGCATTGTTCTTTTTTTCCGAATTTCTCCTACCAGTCATTAAATTGATTTATGTTAAAATGATAAGGACGAAAAAACAGGAGCAGGCAAATGAAAAATAAAACCTATTTTAAGGCAAGTTTACGTGAAATTATCTATTCTAAAGGACGCTTTATCGCAATCGTTCTGATTATTCTATTAGGGACATTATTATATGTTGGAATCAAAGCCACAGGACCGATCTTAAATCATTCGGCTAGTCAATTTGTTGATAAGCAGGAATTATCAAATTTGCAAATTGTTTCTACTGGCGGACTGACAGAAGAGGATGAACGATTAGCAGCCAAGATTCCTAATGCTGAGGTTGAAAGTGGTCATCAACTTTTTTATGCGGATAGTAAAAAGAATCAAGTGGCCAAGCTTTATTCATATGATAAAAAAAAACAACAAAATAAATTGATCGTAAAATCAGGACATTTACCTCAAAAAGAAAATGAGCTTGTGTTAGATGAAAAGGCCAAGGAGGAAGGTTATCGCCTAAATCAGACTTATCGAATCGATCAGCCGGATCAACTAAAGCGGAAAAATTTTAAGATCGTTGGCTTTGTCCAGTCTCCAATCTATATAAGCACGGAAGAACGAGGACTTTCTAATGTTGGAAATGGGAATGTTGATTTTTTTGCCTACCTGCCGGAAAATAATTTCTCCAGTAAAATTAAATCGATCATCTACGTGCGTTTTGCAAATGTTAAAGGAAAAGAGACCTATGGCAAAGCTTACGAAAAAGCCATGGATAAAAACATTGAGAAGACCGAAGCGCTTTTCACCGATCGGCCAAAAGAACGAGCAGCAGAAATAAAGAGCGCTACGCTAAAGAAAGTACAGCCTAAAAAAGCAGAGGTGGCTGATAGTCTAGCAAAATTAGAGACTGGCCAAAAGGAGTTAAATCAGGCTAAAGTACAGTTAGAGCAGCAGGCAGCATTGACATCAAATGAAAATCCTCAGCTGGAACAAGCCAAAAATGACCTTGAAGAGCGTCAAAAAGAACTGAGTAGCAATCGTGAGAAATTATTGACCGCTCAACAAAAACTCAGTGATAGTGAAAAAGAGATCAACGATGTGAAGACACCTAGCTATTCTTATGATCAGCGAGCGGATAATCCAGGTTTTCAAGAATATGGCGATCTTTCTGAACGAATCGCTGCGATCGCCAATGTTTTTCCGGTCTTCTTCTTTTTCATTGCTGCGTTGATTACCTTTACGACAATGACACGAATGGTAGAAGAAAATCGTCGAGAAATTGGTACGTTAAAAGCTTTAGGCTATTCACGTTATGAAATATCGATCAAATATATCATTTACGCTGTATCTGCAGCAACTGCTGGGATTATTTTAGGTTCTGTGATCGGAACCCATACGCTGCCGCGCTTGATTTTCGAGCTTTCAAGTGACCGCTATAATTTTCCTGGAGTGAAAGCTTTCTATTTATCACGACCAATCATTCAAGCGACAATTGCCTTTTTGTTTGCCAGTCTAGGTGCGGCTTTGCTTGTCTTGCTGAAAGAACTGCATGAAAAACCAGCTGAACTTTTGCAGCCTAAAGCACCCAAGCCGGGACAGCGAATTTTTCTAGAGAGAATCACGCCGATTTGGTCTCGCATGAGTTTTAACTCAAAAGTCAGCTATCGAAATCTATTCCGCTACAAATCGCGAATGATTATGGCGGTAATTGGTATCGCCGGTTGTGCAGCTTTGATGGTTGCAGGCGTTGGGCTGAAGGATTCATTAAGTTCAGTCGGACAGAAGCAGTTTGGTCCGATCATTGATTATGATGCGATCGTTACTTTGAAAGATCAGGCGGATAATTCAGCAGTTGAAAAGCTTTTTTCTAAGAATAAAAAGCTTACTGCCAATTTAGCTGTGATGAATCAAACAGTTGAACTAAAGCAAAAAGGGCAAGCTAACCAGAAATTGACAATGATGGTGCCGGAGGATCGGGAGGCGTTTAAACAGTATCTTCATTTGAAGAACAAGGGAGCGGGCTTCACGCTGCCCAATGACGGTGCTGTAATTACACAGAAAATGGCTGAGCTCTTTAGTCTGAAAAAAGGCGACAGCTTGACGGTCTATGATGACGATCAGCAGACTTTCAAAGTTAAGATTGCGAATATCAGTGATAATTATTTGGGGAATTTCTTGTATTTATCAAAGGAATATTATCAGAAAGCCCGCGGAAACAATTTTGAAGCGAACAGCTATTTACTGAAAAGTAAAAAAATGACTGAATCAGAAGAAGAGAATTTATCGAAAAAGCTCTTGAGCTCAGATCAGGTGATAAATACTTCATTCATGTCTACCCAAATCGAGACCCAAGAAAATTCAATGGATAATTTGGATGGAATTGTTTGGATCTTTGTGGTGTTGTCAGGTTTACTGGCTTTTATCGTGTTATACAATTTGACGAATATTAATGTATCTGAACGTTTACGAGAATTATCGACGATCAAAGTGTTAGGTTTTTACGATCGAGAAGTGACTTCTTATGTATTCCGCGAGAACTTCGTTTTTACGATTTTGGGAATTCTTTTTGGCTATGGTCTAGGGGTCATTCTAACGAAATTTATTTTGGATCAAGCATCGATGGAGACCATTACTTTTCCGCTAGTTATTCGTTCAGGGTCGTACCTTTTATCTGGCGGACTAACGATTCTGTTCTCAGTTATCGTGATGCTTGCGACTCATTTTCGTTTGCGGCATATTAATATGATCGATGCACTAAAATCAAATGAATAAACTCATAAGAAAAAAGCGTTGACAAAAATTTTGTGCAAGTCTATGCTTTAATCAATAGTAAAATGCAGTGAGAAGGACAACATTTGTTTTATTGCTCGTCACAAGAGAAAGAAGCCGTGGCTGGAAGCTTCTGATTGAGAAAAGCAGATGACTCCCTTTGAGTGGCCGAAAACGGTCCGGATGATACCCGTTATGTGTCTCACGAGCCAAGAAGTGTAAGCTTTTTGGGAACTTGGGTGGTAACACGTTTATTCACGTCCCTATTTTTATAGGGACGTTTTTTTAATTGAAAAGCCTTCAGCCCTTTTGTTAAAATTAAAAGGAGAAGGCATGCAATAACAAATTTTTTATTGAAAATGCGGATCGGAGTTGAGTTGGATGTCAAAGGAAATCGAAATTGTTTTACCAGATGGAAGTAAACAAAAGGTGGCAAAAGACACCACATTGTTCGAGATAAAAAATCAACTGATGGAAGAAGCGGTCGTCGGCAGTATCGACGGCGAGCTTGTCGACTTATCAACTCCAGTTACGGAAAATGCAGAACTTGCATTTTATGATTGCGCATCGAAAGAAGGAACGACGGCGATTTGTCAGTTAGTCAGTCTGTTATTGCAAGAAGCAATCAAAGCTTATTATCCAGAAGCCCTTTTTGCAAAGGCTCAGCGAGCGGATCAATCGATCTGGGTGGATCTACGCGTGAAGCAGCCGTTGAGTGCTTTAGTTTTAAAGGATTTAGAGCATCATATTAAGGGACAAATCAAAGAAAATGGAGCAATTGCAAGCACTACGATGATTGTTTCAGAGGCTAGAGAAGTATTCAAGGACAATGAGTTGAAGCTGTCTGCACTGTCAGAGTTGCCTGCTGATCAAACTGTTTTCATTTATACCTTTGGCGATGTGACGGAATTTTTCCTAGAGCCGACTGCTTTGGAGCTGACAACTGCCAAGTATTTCTCTTTGTTAAAGGTATCAGGTGCCTACTGGCAGGGAAATCCTGAAAATGAAATGCTTCAGCGTGTAACAGGAGTAGTCTTTGCGGAGAAAGCACAGCTTTTGGCTCACTTAGATTATTTAGAAGAGTCAGAAAAACGCAGCCATCAAAAATTAGGCAAAGAACTAGACTTATTTATGTTTTCCGAAGAAGCTCCAGGGATGCCGTTTTATTTGGAAAATGGCCTGATCATACGAAATGAATTACAGAAGTTTCTGCGAGAATTGCAGGCTAAATATGACTACAAAGAGGTTAAAACACCGTTGATCTTAAATCAGCGATTATGGGAGCGTTCAGGACACTGGGAACATTATAAAAACAATATGTATTTTACGAAAGTCGCCGATGAAGACTACGCATTGAAGCCGATGAATTGTCCGGGACATTGCTTGATTTACAAGGACCGCAAGCGATCTTACCGTGATCTGCCAATGCGAATGGCGGAGTTTGGGCAAGTGCATCGACATGAATTCAGCGGGGCTTTGAATGGTCTTTTGAGAGTACGGACCTTCTGTCAGGATGACGCGCATATTTTTGTACGACGGAATCAGATTGAGCAAGAAATCGCATTGGCACTAAAAATTATTGATGAGGTCTATAAGATTTTTGGATTTGAATATGCTGTAGAATTATCTACCCGTCCAGATGATTTTATGGGCGAGATCGAGCTGTGGGATGAAGCAGAGGCTTCGTTAGGAAAAGTTTTGACCGATCTGGGTTATAAGTACAATATCAATGAAGGCGATGGTGCCTTTTATGGTCCGAAGATCGATATCCATATCAAGGATGCTTTAAATCGCAGTCATCAGTGTGCGACCGTTCAATTGGATTTTCAAATGCCAGAAAAATTTGATTTGAGTTATGTGGATGAAAATAATCAGGAAGCACAGCCAGTGATGATCCATCGAGCAGTCTTTGGTTCATTGGATCGTTTCTTGGGTATCTTGATCGAGCACTATGCGGGAGCATTTCCGTTTTGGTTAGCGCCGAAACAGGTAGCGCTGATCAATGTCGCACAGCCTCATGAAGCGGGGGTAGAGGAATTATTCCAAGAATTTCATGCCGCCGGTATTCGGGTAGAAAAGGACCTGCGAAATGAAAAACTAGGTAAGAAAATTCGTGAAGCCGAGCTGCGGAAGATTCCGTATATTTTAGTCGTTGGCGATAAGGAATTGTCTGAAGATACTTTTGCAGTCCGCAAACATGGCAGTGACAACGTTAAGCAAATGTCAAAGGCCGATTTCATGAATCTGCTCAAACAGCAGGCACTAGAAAAAAATCATCAATATTATTAAGCAGAAACGCTGAAATAAACTTCAGCGTTTTTTTCATGACTTTAAGCAATTGCTAAAAGCTCAAAAACAATTAAAACCAACAGAAAAGCAAAAATAAAGCCGCCGTTGAAATTTTTAGTGTCTATGATTTTGGGGATACTATCTTAAAGTGCTATTTAGTAGTGAGCAGCAGCGAGTGAGGTACGCGCCCGAGAAACTTTTAGTAAAACAATAGTTGCTATTTTCCTTGTTTCCTGTGTATGATAATCAAGTTGCCAGTTCTACTTTTCGCCGTATACTAAATTTTAGAAATTTATTTTAGAAAGCAGGGAAACCATGGATATTTATTTAAAGAAAGCCGCTCTCCATATTGTCGATCGGGAATCAGGCGATCCGATTTATAGTCAGAGTGAATTAGATTTGACGAAAGAGTATATTCGGGAATATTTGACAAAAAAAATTCAAAAATTATCTTCAGCACAAACCAAGACAGGGACGTTAGCGGAGGATTCTACGTTTGCCTTATTAAGTCAACAGGCAGAACATGATTTTCTGCCAGCTAGTGAAAAAATTGTGACTCGCTGGTATGAAGCATATAAGGAAAGTGAAGAGGCACCAAGTGCGGATGTTTTTATCGCTTTATATGAAGAAGACACACAAATGTATCTAGCTTTTTTAAAAGTGAATTACCATGAAGGCTATACCCATATTGTTGATTCAGATGAAGCAGGTTTGAAGAATGAATTAATCGTGCATCGTGCATTGCTTTCGAGTAAATCACAAAAAGCAGATGAGGGAATTGTAGTTAATTTAGGGAATTTGAGCTATGAAATGATCGAGAAAAAATACCCGTTTTCTGGTGAAAAACGCTTATATTTTTCAACACAAGTAATCGAAAGTCGACCAGCTCCTTCACTGGAAGAAAATGTTCGTGTCATTAAAAAGGTGGCGGAAAAAATTGGCGCTAAATTTGAAAATCAGAAGCATGATGTGATCGCTGATGTAAAGGAAGCCGTTTATGACGTGGTAGAAGAGAATGGTCAGATCGATGCGAAAATCGTCGCACAAAAGGTCTTTAGGGACAATGTTTCCGCGCAAGTGGCGTTTCAGGAGGAAGTCGTTGAAAAGGGCTATGTGGATCAAGCGCCTTTATTGAGAGAAGTTCGTGAAATTACGGAAAAGAAATATGGCAAACAGAAATTAAAACTATCGAACGGCATCGAATTGATTGTTCCATTGGATGTTTACCGCAATCCTGAACTGATCGAATTTACGAATAATCCTGATGGGACTATCTCAGTGACGATCAAGAATGTTGATGAAGTAATCAACCGCCTATAAAAGGTGGTTGATTTTTAGTATAAGCATTAACTAACGATGTTCAGTCTTAGGTAAAGGCACGTTTAATTTGAAATTGAGCTGATTAAAAGAATAGGCTAGAATGGAGAAAATGAGCGGAGGAACAAGATGGAAAACTATCAGGATTTTTTTCGTATAGGTCAATATACCGATACCGAAGCGATGACCGGCTGTACAGTCATTCTTTGTGAGGATGGTGTAACAGGCGGTGTTTCTGTTCGCGGCGGTTCACCCAATACAAGAGACACGGATGCATTAAAATCAGAGAATAATCGAAAATTTGTCCACGGAGTAACTTTATCCGGCGGCAGCGCTTTTGGATTGGCAGCAAATGCTGGCGTCGTTGATTTTTTGGAAGAAAATAAAATTGGACGGGATATGGGAGTCACGTTTGTTCCGAATGTTGTTGGAGCGAGTCTTTTTGATTTGCGGATCGGCCGATCAGACGTTCGTCCAAATTATCAGGCTGGTCGTAAAGCTTGTGAAGAGGCCTTTAGTGGACAGAAATTCCAAGCGGGGAATTATGGTGCTGGAACCGGCTGCAGTGTTGGCACAATTAATGGCGCAAAGAATGCCATGAAGGGCGGGATTGGCCTTCACACAATGCGTCATGGAAACTTGTGGGTTTCGGCTGTCATTGCAGTCAATGCTGTAGGAGACGTCTTTGACGAAGAAACAGGAAATATTATCGCTGGCGCTCGCAAAGCTGGCGAAACAAAAATCGGTTTCTCCGAAGCGCTTTTCCTTGATTATTATCAAAATGAAGAAGCGCTATTTGATGGAAATACAGTGATCGGCTGTGTAATGACCAACGCCACGTTCCCAAAAGCCAAAATGAACAAGCTGGCTGATATTAGTCACAATGGCATTGCACGAGCGATTCGTCCATCGCATACAACTTATGATGGTGATACATTATTTGTTTTAGGAGCCAACCAGATTAAAGCCAGTTTTGAATCAGTCTCGATCCTAGCAGTTGAAGCTGTTCGACAGGCAATCGTAAGAGGAACTCAAGCCGCAGAGACATATCAGGATTATTTAGGATACAAAGAAATATAGTTAAAAAACAGCCCGGACAGAATATGTCTGGGCTGTTCATTATCTTTTATGAAAAGACTAGTCAAAGTTCGGCTAGTCAATGGGGAAGATTGGTTTATTGTACGCGTGGTTCAGATTCTAAGTTGTCGCCGATTTTATCAGCTTGATTGCTCATAGCGCTTTTCGCGCGATTTGTTTGTTTTGATGCGAATTTTCCAGTAGTTTGAGCAGCGCTAGTTACTTTATCCTGAACCGTTTCGCTGTCTTCTTCGTACTCCTCGCGTGTTTTGATATCAACAACATTCACGTTGACTTCAATGACATCTAAATGAGTCATTTTATCCACTTGTTCAGAAATCAATGCTTTCATTTCATCATAAATGTTTTCGATATCTTTGCCGTACTCAACGACTACATCCATATCAACAGCTACTTGTTTTTTACCAACTTCAGTGCTGATACCGGAAGTTATATCGTCACTGTTAACTAATTTGTCTTTGATGTTAGAGAAAAAACCGCCGTCTACTGTCAATAGTCCGTCTACGTTTTCCAGAGCAATTCCGATAATCTTTTGAATTACTTTGTCCTCATAGGTTAATTCACCTTTAACATCTTTTTTTGGTTCTGTGGGTTTGATTGTTGTGTTTTCCATAATTTTTTTCTCCTCCTGAGTGTATTAATATATGATTTTTTACATTTGATTGAGGTGACTATTTTTTCAAATAGTCATCTAAAATATGATTGTTCTTTAGATAAATACCAAGAACTACTCCGATAATTGTGATCAAGATCAGTAAAATCGTTTTAAAAAAGCCGATGGTAAAGAATAGTACAGCTAGGATAAAACCAAGGATACCGAAGATCACAGGGAGCTTGTCTCGTGTTAAAAATTCTTGCATCGCTGTTCCTCCTATTCTACTCGCGGCCGCGTACGTGTTACAGTTGTGTCTGTTGGTGCTGGCTCAAGTGCTTGAAGTTTTACTTTAATAGAAACTTTTTCATCTGGGCCTAGTAATTCCCGAATTTTTGTTTCTACATTTTTGGCCCAGCGATCCGTTTGACCAACTAAACCAGATGTTTTCTTCAATTGCCCGCGAACATTCACTCTAATTTTATTTTTCGTCGCCGTCACATTGACCTTGGGGTTATCCATGAAGTCTTCCTGTTTGATACTTGTCCGGACATACCCTTCAATCGCTCGCTTATCCAAAGCTAATTTTCCACGTTCTTCCTGTAAGACGAACTTGGTCACTCTCTTTGGATAGAATAGGATTATGAAAATCCCGATTACCGTTAAGATGGCTAAAGCTGCTGCTACCCAGAATAAATATACTTGAGCGTAATTATTCGTTAAGACAAACTGTTGCAAAGAGCTTAAATCTAACGGATTTGAAGCGATAAAGTAGTAAATTGCTACGACGGATAGGAAAATTGAAAGTAAAACCAGCGAAAAAATAATTAAGATGGTTTTAAGAACTTTATTCATATCGCACCTCCTCACTTCAATATTTTTAAATTGTTTACAGTAAAATAATAAAATGTTACCCCTTTTTTGTAAAAAAAATTGCTTATCTCTTTGCCAAAAAAACTTTTTTTATATAGGTTAAGCGAGGATAAGCCAAAGAATAATAATTTTTTCAACGATTTTTCGTTTTTTTTATTACTGAAGAAAAAAAAGAGTGAGCAGGAATTTTGTATAAAAAAATGAAGTGTGCTAAATGATGAGCACACTTCTCAGTCTGAAATAGGTTGTTTAGCGTTCTTTCCATTTGCGGTAGCGTCGATAGAGACTCTCGACAACTAAGAAAAGGATTGAAAGAGCGGCAACCGAATAGCCGAAAATTCCCAAGTCAGAAATAAATGTATCACCTTCTGATGAGGTTTGGACCAATAGCGATGAACCGATGACTAGAGCAGAAAGAATCAGTCCGATTACCAGGCGGTTGACCATTGCTTCTGCTCGTTCTAATAAATTTTTTTGATTTTTCAATTCTAGATTTAGTTTGCCTTTGCCTTTTCCGAAGGTATCTAAAGCATTCAAGGCATGGCTTGGAATTTTTGGCAGGGCCTTTAGTGTGGACAAATAATCCAAGCCTGTTTCCTGCAACTCATCCTTTAGATTCAATTGCTGAAGGAAATATTTTTGTGCAAAAGGAGCAACAACTTCAAATAATGATAGGTCAGGATTCAAATCCTCGATCACTCCTTCTAAGGTACCAAATGCTTTGATAAGCATTGTTACCGAATCATCGATTTGCAGATTATTTTCGTGACAAATGACCACGACCTGCGAAAAGACTTTTTGCAGATCAATTTCTTTAACGGGTAAATTCAAATAACGATTTAAAAATTCGTCTAGCTCGTAGGTGAATTTTTCTTCATCGAAGCTGCCGACCTGCTTGCAAATGGCATGGACCGCGTTGGTGATTCGTTGATTGTCTTTACTGTAAATAGCAATGATCACATTGCTCATCTTTGCCTGCATCTCACGACTGATCGTTCCCATCATTCCAAAATCAATGAAATTTAAACGAAAAGGGCGAAGACTTTCGTTTTTAGAATAAGTAAATTCGTAAGGCAGGCGGCCGATTTTCCCTTTATGATCTTTGGTTTTTAACTGTCGATCGTTTAAGTTCTCTTCCTCACTCATTAGCTGTAATAAAATATTCCCAGGGTGGGGATCAGCATGGAAGAAGCCGTCTTCAAAAACCTCCTTCATAAAATGTTCGATCAATAATTCACTGATCGTTTTTTTCAAATCCTTGTAGGTGGTTTCTCCTTGAACGGTTGCATCGTTATCCGCATTGATTAGTTCTTTTAAATTGGTCCCGGGCATTAATTCCATCACAATAACTTTTTTGGTGGAGTATGCAGGCTCCATTCGAGGGGAACGGACTTCTTTCCAGCCATTGTTCAAGCGATAGAATTCTTCAGCCAACACTAGCTCTTTTTGAAAATCCAATTCATTTTGCAGAGATACGCGGATCTCTTTCAAGATACTTTTGAGATCAATAACTTTGCTTTCTGGCACCCAATTGGCGATTGGTATTGCTTTTTCAAATAAAGATAGATCCAATTCAATTTCAGAGGCAATTCCAGGATGCTGGACTTTAGCGACGACCTGCTGCCCATTTTTCAGACGCGCGTGATGTGCCTGCGCAATTGATGCTGAAGCAAAGGGCTGTTCATCAAAGCTTTCGAAAATTTCTGTTAAGGGGAGCTCCAATTCTTTTTCAACAAGGCATTTAACAGATTCAAAGGAATCCGTTTTAACATCGTCCTGCAGCTTTCGCAGTTCTTTGGTAAAGGATAGCGTGAAAATATCGGTCCGAACCGACATCATCTGTCCTACCTTAATGAAGGTAGGCCCTAATTCTTCAAAGGCTTTACGGACCTCTTCAGGATTTTTTTGTTGCGTGATGTTTTTTACAACACTATAGTGGTTAATGATTTTTACGATTTGTCGTAAGCGAGTGGTCTTGGATTGCTTAGCCAATGGTGTCACCTCCTAATTAACTGGTTACGATTGAATAGCCACTTTTTCGAGATAAATCTGAGTAGACTAATTATGAAATGTAAAAAATAGTAGCTGTCATTTCTATCTTACAAGAGAATTTTACAGGATACAAACAGCCCCTTATTTCAAGTGAAAATAAGGGGCTGTTACGCTTAATGATTCGTCATGACTTGAATGACCTGCATGATGCAATAGGTGATGCCGGCAGCGATAACCGGACCGGCAGCAACACCTTTCAGGAATACGACTCCCATGATCGTACCGAAAACCAGAGCAACAGTAACTTCAGGCGATTGATTAATCAGCCCGACTCCTTTTGAGGATAGGACAGCAACAAGTACGCCGCAGATTGTCGCTACCCAGCCGAGCGGAGATTTTAAGGTATTTAGTAAATCTTTCAAAACAATATCACCAGTCGCAATCGGTACTAAAATCGTTGCCGAAATCAAAGTGACCCCCCAATTGATTCCTTGTTTATTTAAAATGGCTAAAAATTTATCTGAATGAGGGATCAATTTCAAAACCAAGATAGCTAATGTTGCGATTAATAAGCTTTGATTCTTTGCGATAAACGCGATTAATAAGATTACACCTAAAAAAAGCCAACTTTCCATGCCTACACTTCCTGTTCTAATAATAAATTATTTTTTTCTAGAAAATTCCGCTTTTTACATCGTATTTACTATACAAGAAAATTCATGAAGTTGCGACTTTTTTCCCGGGCGACTTTAGTGTAAGCTTTTATAAAGAAGGAGGATACAAATGAAGATAGGATTACGTACAGTAAAGACTGCTGTGGCTGCGCCCGTTGCTTTGCTGCTAGCCACCGGATTAAATCTAGAATCAGCTGCATCAGCTGCTATCATAACAATCCTGACGGTTACGAATACGAAACGTTCGACGGCTAAGACCGCTTTGAATCGGCTAATTTCTTTAACACTTGCGACAGCGATTTCCGCTGTTTGTTTTTCATTGTTGGGATTTCATCCACTAGCTTTCGGGTTGTATTTATTGCTATTCATTCCGCTATCGATTCGTTTTGATCTGACAGAAGGAATCGCAGTTAGCTCGGTTTTGATTACCCATTACTTAGCTGCCAGTGAGATATCAGTGAGTCTGATTATCAATGAGTATCTATTAATGATTATTGGGGTCGGCTGTGCTTTAGCTGCTAATCTATATATGCCAGACACTGAGAAAAAGATTCAAGAGGATCAAATGGTCGTCGAAGTTTCGATGAAAAAAATGTTATCTCAGATGTCTACCTATTTGAATCAGCCTGCCAAAGAAGAGCTGCTGCGGCAAGAATGTCTGTCATTACGGGACTTTGTTCGCGAGGCTCAGATTCAGGCACGAGAATATGAAGAAAATCATTTCTTTTCTGGAAACAGCTACTACTTTGAATACTTTGCGATGCGTCGACTACAATTAAACGTTTTATCTGACATGCTGAAGATTTTGAATCGACTAAATGCAGAAGCAGAGGATGTGCAGGAATTACGAGAGTTGTTTGAGTTTACTGCACGAACGTTGGCAGAGGAGAATGATGGCTCAGATATTTTAACTAAGATTGCTGAAACAGATCAACGCTATCAGCAAAAAAAATTACCGGAGAGCCGCGAGGCTTTTGAGGAACGGGCGATGCTCTTCCAACTTTTTCAGTTATTTCAAGATTTCATTGAGATCAAGGCGGGATTTAATCGGAATAAATAATGACAAAGAATCAGTCTTTTGTCCCATGTAAACGATTGAGAAATTCTTTATGATGAAGATAAGAAAACAGATGAGGGGTAAAAAAATGAAAAAAATAGTTATTGGGTTGATTTTAGTTGGGGCAGCAATTGTAAGCATGAGTAGTATGTTCTTCCATAATCGCATGAGTAATGAGACATTTACTACATCAAAAGCGGTTGAAAAATTGATCGTGGATGATCGTAATATGCCGATTGAAGTCGTTGGGGTATCTGGAAATAAGACACGCATCAGTTATAAGAAAAGCAGGGATATCAAATACAAAATCAAGCAGACAAGCGATAGTTTGAGCTTTGAACGTAAAAGAAGTATTGGCTTTAATTTTAGCTTTTTCAATTTAGGTAAACGAGATCCCAAAGTAACCATTGAGATTCCTAAAGCTAAATTGAAGGATCTGCAGGTTGAAACGTCTAACGGTAAGCTATCAACAGAGAACCTAACTGTGAATAATCTGGATTTGGAAACAAGCAATAGCAAGATGATCATAAATAATGTTGATGCGCATACTGTCGATGCAGAGACAAGTAATGGCAAAGTTGAATTATCGCAAATGACATTTGACGACGGTTCCTTTGAAACAAGTAACAGTAAAATGGACTTACAAAATCTTGATTTTAAAGAAGGAGAGTTCCAGACTTCAAACGGCAAGATCAATTTAATGAATTTGAAGCCAGCAAAATCGCTTTCGCTTGAAACAAGCAATTCAAAGGTAAACGGAACGATTGTTGGTGATAAAGACGATTTTTCGATAGTTACTAAGACAAGCAATGCTTCAAACAATTTGGATAATCATGATAATGGATCAAAAGAGTTAGAGGTCAAAACTAGTAATGGTGATATTGATATTGTGTTTGTCCGTTAAATAAATTTCTCGTAGGGGAGGAAACGGAATGGTCAGTAAAAAACTAAGTAAGGCGCTGCTCGTTATTTACTCGTTACTGTTGATTTGGATTTTACTGTTTAAATTACCATTGTCTTTCTCAGAGGTGGCTTCAAAATTAGAGCATCCTATGCGGTCGATCAATCTGATTCCGTTTCAAGGATCGATGATTGTGAATGGGAAGATTGCACTAAATGAAATTATACTAAACGGAGTCATTTTTGCTCCATTGGGCGTCCTTTTAGGGATTTCAGCAAAAAAATGGTCATTGTTAAAGAAGCTGGGATTTATCTTTTTATTTTCACTTTTCATCGAGAGCATGCAATTTATTTTAGGCATTGGTGCGACAGATAGTACCGATCTTCTCATGAATTTTGCCGGAGGACTTTTAGGAGTTATCCTTTACCAAGGTCTGAAGCAAGTGATTTCAGAGGAAAAATTAGATAGACGACTGATTATAATTGGTACGCTAATTGGCATTTTATGTTTCGGGATGGTCTTACTGTTGATTCTTTTAAATCGTTAGCAGGACAAAGAAATACTCTTCAGCGTTTGCTGAAGAGTTATTTTTTTTGTAAAATATTCGTATTTCGTTGGAAACGCCAGACTAAAAACGTTTCGGAGAGTGCTAAATATAAGAACAATCCTGCGATAATCAAGACAGCATTGGTTTTAAGCATACGATAAGAAAAAACGGAGACAATCGCACCGGCAATGAACGCTAAGACTACTAAAAGAAAATGAACGAAACGTGTTTTTGCTCTAGGGTCTTTTGTACTCAAATAATCATAAAGGTTTGTGGCTACTCCCTTGAGGTTGCCTGTCGTGAATAAGTTTGTGTAAGCAAGGCCGTTGATCTTATCAAAGGACACCCATTGAATAGCTGCGGTAAAAGCGATTATGATCGTGATAATTGCAGGATGCGGCTGCAGAAAGCGCAGACTGATAATAAAAAATATGAAGGCTTCAAAATAAAGCAAGAACAATCGCCAAAAGTGAAGCTCTTTCTTTTTAAAGTAATCAATCAAGAACTTTGCTAAAAGTATGCCCATAAAAAAGAACAGGGTAGAAAGCAATTTTTTTCCAACCATGTTCCATTGACGTTCGTAAGCTTGAATGATTGCCAAAATCAAATTTCCAGTTTGAGCAGAAGCGAAGGCTTCGTAGCGAATATACGTATAGCTATCGATCATCCCCCCGATAAAAGTCAGCAATAAGCCCACTGAGCGATTCTCATGAAAACTATTTTCCATCTGTTATTCAACTCTTTTCGCTGACTATATTACCACATATTTTCAGAAAACTGGTAATTAGATTTCTGGCTATTTTCTAAAAAGTAGTTGTATTTCAGAATAATTCAAGCTTTGAAGGATAGAAAAAGGTGTAAACATACATGAAGTTTTCATAAGAAAACTTTAAAAGTTTCCTCTTTTTAATCGTACAAAGCAAATGATCCATCCATCTTTTTAACTATAATTCGGTTTATTACCGAGAGCGGTCTCTTATGTAAGAAAAAATTGAAAGTAATTAAGTGTTTTACGAATAATATAGATAAAATACTGAGAAAATAAGAAGCTTGTTGAGTGCTACTTTTTTCTAAAGAATGTGTTAGAATGAAAATGCTTTTTATCCTGTGAACGTGAAGGGAATTGAGAACACACCATGCCTGTAAAAAAAAGGACACCATGGTTAGAGGCATTATATGCGGCATTGCCGCTTTGTTTGAGTTACATTCCGGTTGGTTTAGCATGCGGCATGTTGTTGCAAAAAGCGGGATTTAACATCTTATTAACTGCCTTGCTTTCGATGCTTGTTTTCTCTGGAGGCGCCCAATTTTTAGTCGTCTCGATGATAAGTGTTCATGCATCATTTGTGTCCACAATCTTAATGGTTTTTTTCTTGGAACTGCGTTATGCACTATTAGGTTCCAGTTTGTCACAGTTTTTCAAAAAAGAGAAACGCCCATTCATTGCACTGTTTTCTCAGTCGATGAATGACGAAAATTATGCAGTCAATTATTTGAAGTATTCTACCGATCCAGAATGGAACCGGAAAAAGGCTTTATACGTGAATTGGTTTTCAATGGCTTCTTGGACAACAAGTACTGTTTTGGGCACAATTTTCGGTTCTGTGATCCATGTTGATACTGAACTGGTTCATTTTGCTCTAACAGCGATGTTTATTTTTATGTTCATGATGCAGTTAAGTAACGGCCTTTTATTAGCTACTGGTTTATTATCTGGCGGCTTGGCGGTCATTTTTATGTTAGTATTCAAAAATACTTTTGGTTTGATTTTAGCGACATTACTGGCTTCGTTCATCGGCTATTTGATTGAACGGATTCGTAAGACTGCCAATACAAATAATGACGGCCCAGATCATTATGATCTGACCGGTGGGGAGGTCCACCATGAGTGATACTTCTTTGCTGTTGCTGATTCTTTGTCTTTTTGGTGCTTCCTACTTACCACGGCTTTTTCCAATGCTGTATTTTTCGCAGCGGCAGGTCCCTCAATGGTTCAGCGATTGGATGAAATACGTGCCAATCTCATTATTTGCCGCTTTGGTATTCAAAGACGTATTCATTGCTGAAAATCATTTTGATTTGATCGGTAACGTGCGGATCATTGCGATGTTTTTAGTTGCAGGAGTTGCCTATAAAACTCGTTCGATGGCAATATCCGTTATTACGGGTTTGGCTGCTGTATTTTTATTATCAATGATTTAAGAAAGCAGACTGATTTATAGTCTTTTTGAAAAAAATTCAACAAAATAAAAGCGAAGGAGCAAATGCTATCGATTATGATAGGACTTGCTCCTTCGCTTTTTACTATTCTTTATTCTTTTTTATGCTAGTTCTGATATTCAGCAATTGGTCGATAGGTCAGAACCTGCATTTTTCTATAAAACTCAGCAGGAAGATTTTTCCACGATTGCAGCAGGTTGTGGAAAAATCCTCCATCTGCGTTGATAATGTATTCATTTAATAAAAGGCCAAACGATTTTTTTGGCTGTTCTTTGAGTAGTTTTTCATAGACTTCGGTTGCTTGCTCTTGATTATCAGCGACAAAAAGCGTATTAACTTCAACATATGCACCCTCGATATTTTGCGTTTCTTCTACAAAATACACGGATTTAGTAACTTTTTGTTCCTTCACCATATGAGTCACCCTTTCTTTAAGTTACTCATATCTTACAAAAGAAATATTAACTATTGATGAATTAATTTGCCTTTTACGTCAAATAATTATGAAGTTTTTAAGCGATTTGGCAAATATATTTTAAAGTTGCTGCCTTTATTTGGCGAACTGTTGACTTTGATCGTTCCATGGTGTAGTTCAACGATTTGTTTAGCTAAAGACAAACCTAGACCATTGCCTTTGGTTTTTCTGCTTGTATCACTTTGATAGAATTTATCAAAAATACGGCTGGCGACTTCGTTTGACATACCGATGCCCTCATCGCTGATGGTAATAATTTGTTCATCCTCTTCATTACTTAAATGAACATGGATACTGCTGTCTTTTTGACTATATTTAATAGCATTATCCATTAAATTCAACCAAACTTGATAAAGAAATTCCTCATTCCCAAAGTAATTCGTACGAGGCAGATCCAAGTCAAGTGTCAAGTTCAGCTGCTCCCATTTTGGCTGCAGAAATAAGATCACTTGACGAATTTGTTCATCTAGTCGAAAATTTTGAAAATCCAATCCCAGTCCTTGATTTTCAAGTTTGCTCAATTTCAAAATATTATCAGTCAGATGTGTCAGCTGTTGAGTACCGTCCAGCATACGCTCCAAATAGTTTTGTCTTTCTTCCTTGGATAGTGAATCATTTTGCAATAGCTGCACATAGCCTTTGATCGTAGCAATAGGTGTTTTGAACTCATGAGAGACCGTGGAAACAAAATCATTTCTTAAGGTTTCAATACTGTTGAGCTCTTTTACCATAACATTGAAATCATGATATAGCTCTTCAACATCTTCCATTTGCTGCTGTTCGTCAAGTTGAACTGTAAAATCGCCTTTTGAAACTTTGCTCATAGCCTGTCTTAGGTTGCCGATTGGCTGCAAAATACGTTTACCTACAAAAAATGAAAGTGCTGCTCCAATCACTAGACTTAAAAAAATGATGAAATAGAAAGGAAAAAGATGTCCTTCTCTCTCCGGTGTTAATAGCTGGTAATGATTAATCATAAAAAGCAGACCGACGAAGACGGATAATACGACGAACATCATCAAAAATATAATTGCAGCGAAGTATATCCACAGTTGGGAAAAAAGTTTCTTTTTCATGAGTGGATGACCGCCTTATAGCCCAATCCACGAATAGTCTCGATGGAAAAGTCAGCATTTTTTTCTAACCGAGTACGAAGGCGTTTAATGTGAACATCGATTGTACGCTCGTCGGTATCCGAGTCTAATCCCCAAATTTCATCCATCAATTGCTGGCGGGTAAAAATTTTATTTGGGTAGGCGAGCAATTTATATAGAAGTAAAAATTCCTTTTGCGGCAGATTCTCGGTCAGAGAAGGTGATTTGATCTGATAGGTCTCCTGATCAAGCCGGGTATTGCCAATGATCAATTCTTTTGTGTGTACGATCTGAGCTCGGCGTAATAAGGCATCGACACGCAGGAGCATTTCATTCACATCGATCGGTTTCACCATATAGTCATCTATCCCAATTGTAAATCCACGTTTTTTATCTTCAAAAGAATCCTTAGCAGTAATAAATAGGATAGGAAGATCATAATCTGCTTGACGCAGACTATCGGCCAATTCGTAGCCATCCATATCCGGCATCATAATATCGCTGATAATCAGATCAATAAATTGCGTTTCTAAAATTTTCAAGGCTTCTACACCGTTCATCGCACGAAATACTTCGAAGCGTTCGTTTTTTAGCGCTGATTGATAAAGTAATGATAAATTTTCATCATCTTCCACGATAAGTATTCGATTCATTTGCGTTGCCCTCCCTTTTACTTAATAATAGTAGCAAGTTACTGTGAACCTAACATGAATTTTTGTTCATTTTGAGTTAATAATGCCATGCTATCTTGGCAAAGTAAACTAAGAGAAAAAGGGTGACGCAATGTTAGAATTAAAAGATATAAAAAAACACTATCATGTGGGAGAGACGACTACAAAAGCTTTAGACGGTGTATCTGTTGCATTTCGTCGACAGGAGTTTGTCGCGATCCTCGGTGCCAGTGGTTCTGGGAAGACTACAATGTTGAATGTAATCGGAGGTCTGGACAACTATGACTCCGGTGATATGATCATCGATGGTAAATCAACGAAGACCTTCAGAGATGCAGATTGGGATGCTTATCGCAACAATTCAATCGGTTTTGTCTTTCAAAGCTACAATTTGATCGGCCACTTAGGTATTATCGACAATGTTGAACTTGGAATGACATTGAGCGGTGTTTCAAAGAAAGAAAAACAACAACGAGCTGAGGACGCGCTGAGACGTGTCGGGTTAGCAGATCACATGCACAAGAAACCAAACCAGTTATCTGGCGGACAGATGCAGCGGGTGGCGATTGCGCGAGCGCTGGCGAATGACCCGGATATTTTACTTTGTGATGAACCAACAGGGGCATTGGATACAGAGACCAGTGTGCAGATCATGAACCTGATTCAGGAATTGTCGAAAGAAAAATTAGTCATCATGGTCACGCACAATCCAGAGCTGGCAAATAAATATGCAGATCGGATCATCGAATTTTCTGATGGTCAAATATTGAATGACTCACATCCGCATATTGAAGGAGAAAAAGGCGAACAATTTCAATTAAAAAGAACAAAAATGAAATTTATGACGGCCTTGAAGCTCTCTTTTAATAACCTGCGAACAAAAAAAGGACGAACATTCTTAACGGCGTTTGCTTCAAGTATTGGGATCATCAGTATCGGGATCGTACTTTCTTTATCAAGCGGCTTCCAGAAGCAAATTGACAGTACTCAAGCGGAAACGATGGCAAAGTATCCCATTACGATTTCAAAAACAACCACAGATCAGACTGCCAATCGAAATCAAGCATTAGGCTCGGACAAAGCCAGCGGAGCAAGCAAGGATAATAAGAATAACATCGTTGCAAAGATTAGCGATGAAGATAAAGCGCAGCACACAAATAAAATCAATCAGGATTATGTGGATTACATCAATGATATTGATCCAAAATTAAGTAATAATATTGGTTTTACTCGTGTAGTTGGAATGAATCTTTTGCGTGACATAGAAGGGGAAGTCAAACCTGTTAAGTTATCCAATGAAGCACCAGATAGTGGCCCTTCTATGATGAGTGCGATGTCCACCATGACAGGAATGGGCGTATCATCTTTCCCAACTCAGTTAGATAAAAATTCTGGCAACTTTTTAGAAGATAATTACAAACTATTATCCGGTGCCTATCCAAAAGCCGACACAGATGTCGTGTTGATTGTGGATGCAAATAATAGTACAAATATCAACTCATTAAAAAATCTAGGTTTTGATGTCAAAGATGGTGAAAAAATTGATTTCAGTAAAATAGTCGGTACAGAATTTAAACTGATCAACAATAATGAGTATTACACAAAAATCCCGACTGGGAATTTTATTCCAAATAATGATTACAAAGCAATGTACGATAATGCCAATAACGACACATTGAAGATATCTGGGATCTTGCGAGTAAAACAATCTTCAACGATGAATCTCTTGGCACCGGGGATCGCCTACAGTAACGAGCTGACCTCGAAAATTGTTAAAGACAATGAAAATTCAGAAATAGTCAAAGCACAAAGAGACACTGATACCAATGTCATGACGAACGAAAAATTAGATGATGCGACAAAGGGGAGTACACTGGCTTACTTAGGCGGTGACAGTATTCCAAGTAGTATCATGATCTATCCAAACAACTACAAAGATAAAGAAAAAATCTTGAGCTATTTGGATGATTATAACAAAGGGAAGAAAAAAGAAGATAAAATCATCTATACAGACTTAGCCGGAACGATGACTGAATTGACTGGCGGCTTAATGGATGCGATCACCTATGTATTGGTGGCCTTTGCCGGAATTTCACTAGTGACTAGTATGATTATGATCGGAATTATTACTTATACGTCAGTAATCGAACGTACAAAAGAAATTGGTGTTCTAAAAGCCTTGGGAGCACGTAAAAAAGATATTACTCGTGTATTTGATGCAGAAACGTGCATTTTAGGTATCGCTTCAGGTACATTGGGCGTGGTTATTGCTTACTTAGCAACATTCCCAATCAATGCGATTTTGTATAATATGACTGAACTAAAGAATGTTGCGCAATTAAATCCTGTCCATGGGATCATCTTAATCGTTGTTTCAACAGTATTAACAATGATTGGTGGACACATCCCAGCAAGAATGGCAGCGAAAAAGGATGCGGCAATCGCATTACGAGCAGAATAAAAAAGAGGAATGCCAGCGAAATTCTTGGCATTCCTCTTTTTATCTGCTAGCCAACAAAAAAATAATTAATCACTGCTAGAGCTGCAAAACCTAATGCAATGAGCGCGCAGACTACTAGGTGAATGCGTTTATTCATTAAAGCTACTGCGATAAATTCTCTAAGAAAAGCATTAGGCAAGTAGTAACGCGCAGTTTTTGAACCGATTCCATCAATCTTTAAACCAACATCTTCAGCGTACATTCCGGCTCTGAAAATATGATAATTGTTAGAAGTAAAGATTGCGCGATAGCCAGAAGGTTTTTCTCGCTCCATGATTTCTTTGCTGAATCGCATATTTTCAAGAGTATTTGTTGATTGAGCCTCCATCAGGATATCTTCGGCAGGAATACCTTGCTCTAAGGCATATTCACGCATTGCCTGAGCCTCGGGAATTTTTTCATCTGGCCCCTGTCCACCTGACATCAAAAGTTGCGGTGGGGATAACGTTTCTTCACTTTGTTTACGATAAAATTGAATCGCGCGATCAATTCGCTTTGCTAACAAGGGTGTGACTCTTTCACCGCCAATTAATCCAGCACCTAGTACAATAACGTAATCCTGATTGAGTTTTGGCTGGTTAAGCTGATAAAGCAAGGAGATCGATAAGAAATTCCAAAAAATAATGAAAAAATAAAGTGCAATGGTTGTCGGAATCGATAATAGAATGACTGACCAGCTTGGTAAGATTTTTGGCCCAATCACCTGTAAGACAATTAATGCAATAATTGCAAGTCCTAAAATTAGAGTTAATAAATTTGGCAGTCTGCGTGATTCATGACGCAAAACAATAAAGCTGTTGCCGATTAAAAAAATAATCGCTGCATATAAACCAAATAAAATTGTGACCAAGAACAAGACTGCCAATATACCTAAGATACCCGCACCGATCAAAGAACCGTCAGTGGCAGACACAAGTGCCACATATCCCATAAAACTAATTAAAGCAAGATTGAACAGCCAACCATTTCGTAAACGGCATTTTTCTTTAAAATAAAAATAGCAAAACAACAAAAAGAAAAACAACGGAATCAAAATATAGAATGTTTTATTTTGAATTTCCAATGTACAAAAATATAAGACTAGAAAAATAATAGACCATAATAAAAAATTACTGAATTTCTTTTGTTTAAAACGAACCAACAAAACAATCAGTACGATAAAATAGAGTGCTAAAGCAATTAAATCTCGTTGTATGTCCATCCCAACACACCTTTCTCATTAAAAATTATTCCAAATTGCAAGCTGCTTATCGTTTCGACAAACGCTTCAACAGGAACCGTGCCTAGCTCTTTGTAAGTATATCAAATAAAAGGTCAAATACGCAGGTAAGAACTATTAGTTGGTATTCATTCAGAAGATTAGTAAAATTATGAGGAGGAGGGATGTAGATGAACATCAAAGGAGTTAATCGTGTGGATATGCCGACACTATTTGTAGTTGGTAAAGAAGGAAACGGTTTGGCAGAAGAAGGACCATCATGGGTTCCGTTATTGTGGGAACAGATGAACAGTCACTTTGAAGAGATAGTTGGACTTTTGGCTAGTCAAGAAATGAAAGATTTGCATTTATGGGGATTGATGAGCGATAGTGAAAATTGGCTAGCACCGTGGCAAAAAGAGGGACGCTACCTAGCAGGGGTACAGGTACCAGAAGAGGCAGAAGCACCAGAAGGTTGGGTACGATGGGAGTTACCACCAATGAGCTACTTGACAGTCAAAGCTAGCGCAGAAAAGATTGAAGAAGCGACCAACCTGATGTTGGGAGAAATTTTCCCTTTAGAAAATGTAGAGCTTGCTGGCGCGATCCATGAGCATTATTTGCCACATTTTGCAGAGGGAGAAGTAGAATTATATTTTCCTTTCAAAGCCAAATAATAATAGAAAAAACTATAGCCGGTGTCCATTTTTTTTGGACACCGGCTATAGTCTGAAGCTTTCGACTCAAATCGAAGGTTTTTTTTATGAAAATAATCCGGTGATTTTTTGCCAAATCAATTCGAAAGTGCTAGCCTTTTGAACCTCATTTTTTGTTACAAGATCTGCAGTTGCTCCTTCATTTTTCTGAACGTAACCTAGAGTATCTTGAGTCAGCGAGACACTGACAACACCGATTTTTTCATTTTTATGAACTGGGGCAATGATCGCATTATCGTCCAGTAAAGACTGATCCAAGGTTGTTTTGATCGTTAAATCATTTGGATCCATGTCACTTCGTATCCAAAGTTTGACCGGTTTTTCCATAGCTAGAGCAACCGTTTTTTCTTTGCCTTCTGTGACTTTCAATTCCTTTTTATCCGTCGGGGTTTGCCCAGCAACTGTTACATCCTGTTGGCTCCAATTGTTCAAGCAATAATCCATCAACTTACCTGTTTCTGTAAATCGAGCATTTTCGTTATTTGGCTGGTCTAGAGCATTTAAAATCACAGTAATGACACGACGACCATCCTTTTGGATCGTTCCGACAAAACAGGCACCAGCTAGATCAGTGGTTCCAGTTTTCAAACCGTCGACGCCTTCTTTATAATTTGGTCCATCAAACAGCATGACATTCCAATTTTTCATTTCATCTGGTTGGGATGAATTAGGTGCGAACGTTTTTTCTTTGATTTTTGCTGTTTCTAAAACTTCAGGGAAATCTTTGATCAAGTGCTGAGCAATAATCGCTACATCGCGGGCAGACATCAAGTTTTCGTCATTTTCCTGTGTACCCGGATACATATGATCCTTTAGATAAACATTGCTTAAACCAGAAGCATTGATGATTGTCGCGTCTTTGATATCCCATTTGTCGAGCTGTTCCCGCATTTGATTGACGAAAGTATGTTCATCGCCGGCAATTAATTCGGCTAAAGCAACCGCACAAGCATTCGCTGATTGGACAATCATGGCCTCGAAAAGATCCTTGACCGTGTATTTTTGTCCACGAACTAATGTGACATTCGACAAATCAGGAACAGTACTCAATTTTTCTGCGTACTCTGAAATCGGTACCTCTTGCTCCCAAGTAATCTTCTGCTGTTTAATTGCATCTAAAACGAGATATGCCGTTACCGTTTTAGTGATGGAAGCAATGCCTTTGGGTGTGTCGCCATCCTGGTTAAAGAAAACTTTTCCTGAGTCAGCGTCAATGGCATATCCCGCGTTTGCATTGACAGAAAAATCGTCTGCCGCTTGAGCGGTGATTCCTATGAGGCTTTGGAAAAAAAGTACTAGGACAACCAAAACAAGGGGGAATCTTTTCTTTTTATTCATTGATAGGCTCCTTTACTTCTATTAACCATAAAAGTTTAGCAAAATCATAGGGTGAATTCAAGAAAATACAAGAAAACACCAGAGTTTTTCATTAATTTTGAAAGACTCTGGTATGTGATGATAACATTTTTTATTTTATTTGTTTAAAAACTGCGTCCGCCACCGCCAAAAGTACCACCACCGCTTGAATTTGTAGTACTTCCGCCACCACCGCCACTGTTGTTATTGGAGGGTTTGGGGATTCGGCGAGTTGTGACAAAAGAATTGATCAATTGATCTTGCCGCTCAGTTAAATCCAATTGAGCATTTTGACGATAGGGGTAATGATAGTTTCCAGTTTTTAATTGATAGCGCAAACGTACGAACAAAAAGAACCCAACAGCTGCTGCCAGTGCAGCGACTAAACTGATTGCCATTTCCACAGGGGTGATTGATTTATAGTAGGTAATCTTTCCGGTTTTTTCATCTTTTCGATAAGATCCTCCAGGAACTCCTGCATCAACAAATTCTTTAGCGTTGGTTAAATAATTAAGAGTGGCTTGGTAATAATTTCCGTCTTTCATTGCAGCAGTTACATCGTCCAGAAGTTTATCTCTTCGTTTATCAGTAACATAGTCAATCATGTTTCCAGAAGTTGAAAGATAAATTTCCCGCTGATTCATATCTAATAAAAGAAGCGCACCATTGTTGTTCTTTCCGACCCGAGACATTAATTGCTCGTTGGCAAATTTTCGAGGTTTTTCTGTGTTACTGTCAGTCGTCACGATAAAGACTTCACCTTTGATTTCTTTATTGATGGCATCGGCCTGTTTTGACAAATCTGTTCTTTCTTCTGAAGATAACAGGTTTGCTTGGTCGTCCACCGTATCTGAGGCTGCAAGAACTTTCAATGGACTGAACAGTGCAAGAAAACCTAAAAGTAAAAGAAATTTCTTCATAGAAAATACCCCACAATCATAGCGATGGCCAGAACTGCCGCGAATATTCCACCAGAGAACAAACCTAAACGCTTGTTACTAATTGGCAACACACCGCTTACTTTGCCCGTCTGTCCATTCATGGCATAATAATACGTTCTATTCGATGCATCTTGATAAGTTACTAACCAAACTGGCAACAGCATATAATGATTATCTTGCTTTTCAACATCAACAGATTGATTACTTGGTGTAAATGTTGTGTAACCAGAAACCGTATCACGCAGTAGGTCCTCCGTATATTCAGTCAGCTCATGATCGATTTGTTCAGCAAGCTCCTTAATTTCAATATCGCGCTTTTCTGCTTGGAATCCTGACAGGTATTCTGTGTGAAAGTCTACTGCTTGATTAATCGGAAAAGGTTGGACACCTTCAACCATTTTTTGCTGCAAGTTTTTCTTTAAGGCATTTTTAGTCAGATGATTAATTTTTGCTTTTCCCTTGCGGAAAATCTGATAAACCTTCGTTTCAGTGTATTCAATTTCACCGACGATCCAGACTCGCAGGGAAGTTCCTTTGCCAGTCAAATTTCCTGACGTTTCTGCATCTACCACCCAATAAGGAAAATAGACACCCGTCATTTTTTCAATTTGCTGTTCGCTAAAAAAGTCCTTTGGTATGAAGTGTTTCTTCTGTGTCCATGTCAAAAAGTCAGCGATTGCCGCTTTACGATCAATTTTAAAAGGTAAAACTTTATTTGGCAGAAACGCCCCGGTCAAACGTTCCGATAAGACAACGGGGTTATGACAAAAGTAACAATAAGTGGCGGCGGTAGTGTGATCAGTAACAATTTGAGCACCACAACTGGGACAGAGAAATAAATCCACATCGCTGGTCGTTTCATCAGTGTTGAGCATTTCAGACTGTGTTTCTGAAACAGATTCAGGATTTTTGGTCTCAAATTTTTCGATGTCTTCCACAGTAAAAATACTTAAACAATAATCACAGTGAAATTTTTGATCACTTGGATTAAAAGTCAACGGACCGCCGCAGTTGGGACAATGATGTGTTAATACATCTGCCATTTGCAGACCTCCTATTTCAAAATAATGGGTTCATTTAAAAAAAGAAAAACAAATTTGCATCTCAACACGTACACGGCTGGCCGCACCGTACACTATAAACGCTGCTCAATGTGGTGCAACTGATGGTTTAGTCTAACGGCACTGCTTTAAAGGGCTTGCCGCAATGTGGACAGAATTTTGGTACACCATTGCTTAAATTGACAACTTCTCCGCACTCACTGCATTTCATTTGTATTTTTGCGGTGGCAGCCGGAGCGGGCTTTGGTTCCCCACAGTTGCTGCAGAATTTACCAGTATTTTCTTCTCCGCATTTTGGACATGTCCATTGATCGCCAGAGGATTTTTGCTGAGCTTGTTGGTTCTGCTGGATTTGTTGATTGTTTCCTTGGGACGCCTGATTAAGGAAGTCACCATTTGCATTCATCCCCATGCCCATACCGAAGAAACCAGTGGCGGCCCCTGCATCATTTTTACCAGCAGCTTCCATACCGCGTGCAACTGAACCTTGTACATAACCTTCACGTACATTTGGATCACCTAGCATAGCTCCTTCATTTCGCATATTGATCAACTTAGTAGAGTCATCCGTATAAGAGATGCTGGCCACGGCAACCGAAACGATTTCCATGCCGCGTAATTCTTTCCAGCTGTCATCTAGTACGTTAGATAAATATTTGCTTAATTCCATACTTTTTGATGGTACATAAGAAATCCGTTGGCCATCAGCAGACATTTGATTGATCGATGCTTGTAGACCAGTTAAAAACTCTTGCAGGTATTGTTCATTTATGTCACTGATATCAACCTGATCCATATTTCGAGGAATGGCATTAGCGAAAAATAGGATCGGATCAGTCACTTTGATGGAATAAGTTCCATGAGCTCGTAGAAATAGCTCTGCATTATAAAAATTATCAAAGTAATTTAATGGTGTACTGGTACCAAATTTGATTCCCTTGATCTCTTGTAGATTAATATAGAAAACTTGTTGTTTCTGAGGTATCGCACCGCCAAACTTGAAGCGGCTGAAGGTTTCAGCTACCGCCTCTTTCAGTGATCCATTGAACATGGAAGGCGCAGAGTTGTTTTCTACTGTGTAGTAGCCTTCTTCAGCTGTATAATCAATGATTTTTCCACCATCGACAAGGAGCATCATCATGTTTGGATATACATGAATGACTGATCCATCCGTAATCACATCGCGGGTGCCTTTTTTATTGCTGCCGCGTTTGTCATCTTTTCGAACAGCCACACCTTTTGACATCACTGTGGTCTGTCCCATGTCGGCAGGTTCAATGATTTCTAGCCATTGATCTGCTAATCCGCCGCCAATACTGCTCGTTGCTGCTTTAAATAGTCCCATGAATAACCCTCCATAAAAACGTTTTTTCCATTATACCACAGGGCTTTTTTGAAATAGAAAGGATGCGGTTGAACAAATTAAAAGACATTAAACAATTCCATTGGATAATCGGTTTCTATAGTTTTTTTGTGTGAAATCACGTATAATAAAAAGCAGTGATTTTGAAAGAAAAGAGGAGAATTATGGCGTATCAAGCACTTTATCGCGTTTGGCGGTCGCAACGTTTTGATGACCTAGTCGGACAAGAAGCGATCACGAAGACGTTGAAAAATGCGATCCAACAACAGAAAACTTCCCACGCCTATTTGTTTACCGGTCCCCGCGGAACAGGGAAGACTAGTGCAGCGAAAATTTTTGCCAAAGCCATCAATTGTCCTAACAGTGTTGATGGGGAGCCCTGCAATGAATGTGAAATGTGCCGTTCGATTACTGAAGGTCGTCAAGAAGACGTGATCGAAATCGATGCTGCAAGCAATAATGGTGTGGAAGAAATCCGTTTTATCCGGGACCGCGCCAATTACGCCCCAACTGCGGCAAAATATAAGGTTTACATCATTGATGAAGTTCATATGCTTTCTACGGGTGCGTTCAACGCATTATTAAAAACGTTGGAGGAACCTAAAGAGCACGTGATCTTCGTTTTAGCGACAACCGAGCCTCACAAAATTCCAGCAACGATCATCTCGCGGACACAACGATTCGATTTTAAAAGAATCGACGTACAAGCAATTATTGGTCGGATGGCTTATATCCTTGAACAGAGTAATCAACCCTATGAAGAGCAAGCCCTATCTGTAATTGCACGTGCTGCTGAAGGCGGTATGAGAGACGCACTGAGTATTCTGGATCAAGCAATTTCTTTTAGTAATGAAACAATTACTTTAGAGGATGCTTTGGCGGTAACGGGCAGCTTAACTACTGAAATGATGGACGACTTCATCGGATCTTGTTTGAGACAAGATGTCAGCGGAGCATTAGAGATTTTAGAGAATATTCTGTCAGAGGGAAAAGAAGCCCGACGCTTAACCGAAGATTTACTATTGTATTGTCGTGATTTGCTGATTTATCAACAAGCACCAAAATTATTGGAAAATCGAGCGGCATATTTGACGGATACTTTCAAGCAGTTAGCTGAAAAGACAGCTTCAGAGCGACTTTATAGTATGATCAAGATTTTAAGTGAGACACAAAATGAGATTCGTTTTACCAATCATGCAAATGTTTATCTGGAAGTTGCAACAGTGAAGTTGGCAACACCTCAAACAGTATCTACTGTTTCAGAGAAACAGCAGATTAGTTCAGATGTGCCAGCTATGTCACATCCAACTGATCCAGCGGAATTAACAGCGTTGAAAAGTCAGCTGCAACAATTACAGAATGAGCTGCAGCAGTTGAAAAATAATCCAACAGTAGAAAAAGAAGAGCGCAAAGCGGCACCAAAGAAAACTACCAGTAGCTATCGCGTACCTACTGAGCGGGTTTATCAAGTACTGAGTGAAGCGACTAAGGATCATTTAATAAATGTGAAAAATGTTTGGGAAGATTTGCTGATGGCTTTGCCTGTTACTCAACGGGCGATGTTAAAAGCTAGTGAACCAATGGCAGCAGGTCCAGAGTTACTATTGATTGCGTTTGATTATGAGATTGTTTGTCAACGAGCAGACGGTAATGATGAGTTACGCTTGAATATGCAAAACAGTTTGAGTATGATGATCAAGGATTATACGCCAGATTTTGTTTTCATTACTCGTGAAAGTTGGCCACGATTGCGACAAGCTTTTGTGAGTCAGCACCATGACCGTCCGGTGGCAGCTGAGACAAATGATACAGACGATGAAATCAGTTTGATACCAGAAGAAACCAATGAAGTTGTTGAACAAGCGAAAAGTCTGTTTGGTGACCTCGTGACAATTAAAGATGATTAAAGGAGCGAATAGATAAAATGATGCGCGGAATGGGAAATATGCAAGGCATGATGAAACAAATGCAGAAAATGCAAAAAGAAATGGTAAAGGCTCAAGATGAGTTAAATGCCAAGGAGTTTCTCGGAAGTTCAACTAACGATTTAGTAACAGTTACATTCACTGGTGATAAAAATATGAAGTCAATGAATATTAATCCTGAATTGATTGATCCAGAAGATCCTGAAATGCTGCAAGACATGATTGTTTTAGCGGTCAATGATGCAATTACGAAGATTACGAAGGAAACAGATCAAACAATGGGCAAATATACAAAGGGACTTCCGGGAATGTAAGTGACTTTGTTTTAGTTAGAATAGGTACCGATTTTTACAGGTCCAGAGTTTTATGCTAATGGTTTTATCCATGTCCGGCTTAACGAATTGGTTTTATTGGTGAATAAGAAAAAATAGTTTATTCTTATTTGTTTAAAGATGAAAGAATTCATTAAGCCTTTCTGGAAGAGAGGAAGGACGGAATGCAATATCCAGAACCAATTGCGAAGTTGATTGAAAGCTATATGAAGCTGCCGGGAATCGGACAGAAAACTGCTACTCGTCTAGCCTTTTTTACAATTGACATGAAAGATGAGTCAGTCAATGAGTTTGCCCGATCGTTGATCAGTGTTAAACGAGATTTGCGTTTTTGCAGTGTTTGTGGAAATATCACGGAGGAAGATCCCTGTGAGATTTGTTCTGATACGACTCGGGATCGCAGTACAATTCTTGTTGTTGAAGAGCCAAAAGATGTGATGTCAATGGAAAAAGTTCGTGAGTATCATGGTCTTTATCATGTGCTTCATGGTGTTTTATCACCGATGGAAGGGACAGGTCCGGAGGATATCAATATTGCACCGCTGATCAAACGGTTGCATGATGATGAAATTAAGGAAGTAATCATTGCAACAAATGCTACGACAGAAGGCGAAGCTACCGCGATGTACCTATCACGTCTGATTAAGCCAGCTGGAATAAAGGTTACTCGCCTAGCGCATGGGTTATCAGTTGGAAGTGACATCGAATATGCTGATGAAATCACCTTGTTAAAAGCAGTGGAAGGACGCCGTGAATTATAAGGATTTCGCGGTGTTTTTTTTAAGAGAGAATAGAAGATCAAATTTATTTGGGGGATAAAAAAGTGAACGGATTATTTATTACGATTGAAGGACCAGACGGCGCGGGTAAAACTAGCGTGCTGAATGAGCTTTATCCAAAACTACAATTAACGGCGAAACGGTCAATCGTCAAGACAAGAGAACCTGGAGGCATCCCGATCGCTGAAAAAATTCGTCACGTGATTCTTGACCCAAGTAACGATCGAATGGATGATCGAACAGAAGCGTTACTCTATGCAGCAGCACGCCGTCAGCATTTGATCGAGAAAGTGTGGCCGGCATTAGAGGCGGATAAAATTGTTTTATGTGATCGCTTTGTCGATAGCTCCCTAGCCTATCAAGGGGCTGGCAGAGGAATTGGGATGGAAGAAGTTGCCAAAATCAATGAGTTTGCGATTGAGGGAACGACTCCTGATATCACCTTATATTTGGATGTTGATTCAGATACTGGTTTGCAACGAATTATGAAGAACCGAACCAATCAAATTGACCGTTTGGACTCAGAAGGGTTACAATTTCATCAGAGGGTCCGACACGCCTACTTAAAATTAGCGGAAGCAAATCCAGATCGGATCATAAAAATCGATGCTAGGAAACGTTTAGATGAAGTCGTAAGAGAGTGCTTTTACGAACTGTTGACGCGTTGTCCAAACTATTTCCAATCATGAGAGGTGTAAACTATGAAACTTATTTTAGCGATTGTTCAAGACAAAGATTCCAACCGTTTAGCCAATGAATTTATCGATGCCAACATTCGAGCAACGAAATTATCTTCTACTGGCGGCTTTTTGAAGGCCGGCAATAGCACATTTATTATCGGGATTGAAGATGACCGAGTGGAAGATGCCTTGGCCCTGATTAAAGAAACATGTCAGGCTCGTACGCAATACGTCACAACACCAGTGACATTAGATATTTCATTAGACGGACAAGTCCCTTATCCTGTTGAAGTTGAAGTCGGCGGTGCGACGGTATTCGTCTTGCCAGTCGAAGGCTTCCACCAGTATTAGAATGGAAGAAGTACAAAAATTGCAAACAATTCAACCCATCGTTTTTCGTCAATTACAAAATAGTTTTGAGCATGGGCGTTTGGCCCATGCTTATCTTTTTGAAGGCGATCAAGGGACAGGTAAAGCAGAATTGGCACTGTGGTTTGTCAAACATTTGTTTTGCTTAGATTTACAAGAAGAAATGCCTTGCGAAAAATGCAACAATTGTCTGCGAATAACTAGTAAAGATCATCCCGATGTTGTTGAGATTGAACCTGATGGCCAGTCTATCAAGGTTGATCAGATCCGTGCTCTGCAAAGCGAATTAGCAAAGAGCGGCTTCGAATCTGCGAAGAAAGTCGTTATCATTCACCAAGCTGAAAAAATGAATTTAAATTCTGCTAACAGTTTATTGAAATTTTTAGAAGAACCGCCTGCCAATTTCATGATCATTTTAGAAACTCAATCGCTAGGGAAAATATTGCCAACAATTCGCTCGCGTTGCCAGATCATTCATTTTCAAGCGTTGTCCACAGAACGCCTGCAGTCCCGATTAGAATCAGAACAAATCCCTGCAAAAACCGCGAAACTATTAGCAAATTTAACAAATAGTTATGGAAAAGCTGTTGAAATCTCAAAAGATGAATGGTTTAATGAAGCTAGAGATGCTGTTATTCAATGGTTTAATTATCTCGAAAAAAATGATCCGCAAGCTTTTATTTACGTTCAAAAAAAAATGGTCAAGACATTTAAGGAGAAAACGCAGCAGCAATTTGCCTTTGAAATGTTAGCGTATTTTGTTAAAGAGAAACGTAATCAAGTGATGAAACAAAATCAAACGGACCTAGAGACGTACAATTACCTGTTGGAAGAAGTTTTGTCTGCCAGTCAGAAATTAGAAGCGAACGTATCATTTCAAAATATCGCAGAACAAATAACGTTGCGCATTATCTTTGCTTAGCGTTATTTAAGAGAGTAGGGAGAACCATGGTTGAAGTTGTGGGTGTTCGTTTTCGTGACGCAGGTCATATCTATTATTATGCGCCAGGAAAAAACGAATATTTTTATAATGATAAAGTCTTGGTCGAGTCGCAGCAGGCGCACCAGATTGCGACAGTGGCAATTCCAAAAATTGAAATAGCGAAAAAGGATTTATCTGATGATTTAAAAATGATAATACATAAGGCGTCGGATAAAGAATTAAAAAAAGTAGCACAAAATGAGGCGGATGCGGAATCGGCTTTTAAGATAGCGAAAGAAAAGATTCGTGCCCATGAATTAGAGATGAAGCTGATTCAGGTAGAGTATACTTTTGATCGAAGCAAAATGATTTTCTATTTTACCGCTGATGGACGAATTGATTTCCGCGAATTGGTCAAGGATTTAGCAGCGGTTTTTCGCACTCGGATTGAGCTGCGGCAAATCGGTGTTCGCGACGAAGCAAAAATTCTTGGAGGGATTGGTCCATGTGGCCGACCATTATGCTGTTCGACTTTTTTAGGTGATTTTATCCCTGTTTCGATTAAAATGGCCAAGGATCAAGGGCTGTCGCTGAATCCAACGAAGATTTCTGGACTCTGCGGTCGTTTGATGTGCTGTTTGAAATATGAGAATGGCGAATACGAAGCAGCGAAGAAAGAAATGCCTGACTATGGAAAAGAGATTAATACACCTGAAGGACGCGGCAAGGTGATCGGTTTAAATCTACTGAGTAAGGTAGTAAAAGTTCGGTTATTCGGTCGTGACGCTACGGTAGATTTTGATTATCAAGAACTTGTTGAAGCAGGTGATTTATCATGATGGATCGACGGTCTTTGTACGATGGCTTGAATCAATTAGAGCAGGATATGAATAAAAATCTTGAAGATTTAGTTTCGATGAAGGAGACTCTTCTTGAGCTCGTTGAGAAGAATGCCACATTAGAAATGGAAAACGAGCGTTTGCGAGAACGAATTCGTGAGATTGATGAAAAGAAATCTCCTGTTTTAGATGAACGGCAAGAATTGTCAGAATCTCGTTTGAATCTTGAAAAAATTTATGAAGATGGCTTTCATGTCTGTAATTTACTTTATGGCTCAAGACGTGAACAGGATGAGCCTTGTGCCTTTTGTTTAGATGTCATCTATCGTGAAAGTAAACAAAAATAAGTTGAAGATTGTTTCTGAAGCGTTTGCTTTCAGAATGCTTTATTCAGTATTAGTGGGTATGACGCTGCTTATGGTCACACCCGCTTTTTTTGTTGCAAGGTACAAGAGCATAATGAGGTTTGCTAGTATGAAATTTTTGATAAGAAAATAAATACCTTAAAATGAGTTAGGAGAATGACTGTGAGGATTCAACGAAGTTTTGCGAAAAAAGTCGGGACGTTATACTTAGTTCCGACACCTATTGGCAATTTGGAGGACATGACCTTTCGAGGAGTAAAGACGTTGCAAGAAGTCGATTTGATTGCTAGTGAGGATACGCGTAATACCCAAAAATTATTGAATCATTTTGAAGTAAAAGTATCGCAAAAAAGTTTGCACGAGCACAACTATAATGAACGTATCCCAGAACTGCTAGCTTTTTTAGAAAGTGGAAAATCAATTGCTCAAGTAAGTGATGCAGGCATGCCTTCTATTAGTGATCCGGGGCATGAATTAGTAGTTGCCTGTATTGAAAGAGATATTCCTGTCGTTGCTTTGCCAGGTGCAACCGCAGGGATGACCGCTTTGATTGCATCAGGATTACTGCCGCAACCATTTTATTTTTATGGTTTTCTGCAGCGAAAAAGAAGCTCTCAGAAAAAAGAGCTGGAAGATTTGAAAAAACAGATGGCGACGTTGATTTTTTATGAGTCTCCCCATCGAGTCAAAGAGACATTAAAGAATGTTTTAGAAGTTTTCGGTAACCGCGAAGTGGTGATCTGTCGTGAGTTGACTAAGCTTTACGAGGAATATTTACGAGGAACGGCAGAAGAGTTGATTGAATACTTGTCCGAGCACTCCCTGAAGGGCGAATGTTGCTTGCTAATTTCAGGAGCAGTGGAGATAGCTGAAGAGGAAGTTTTTGAAGGTACGCTAAAAGAACAAGTCGAAGAGTTGATTTCAGAAGGTACTTTGACGAAAGAAGCGATCAAATCAGTAGCAAAGCGTCATGGACTGAAAAAACAAGCTGTCTATAAAGAATATCATGGATTATAAGAGCAGGATGACCATCCTGCTCTTTCTTTATGTAAACTTTTCTGACATGAAAAGTCATTAAATTAGAAAAATATGAAGAAAAAGAGATAAAACTCTTTTTTTATCTGGAAATGATGTTAGAATATTTAACATAAAAAGAATGGAGTGATTCGATGGCAGCAAATATTGCATTTATTTTGATTTGTTCTGGACTAGTTTTTCTCATGACCCCCGCTTTGGCTTTTTTCTACGGTGGATTGGAACGACGGAAAAATATTCTGAACACGATGATGATGGTAATTTGTACAATGGGATTAGCTTCCTTGATTTGGGTGATTATTGGTTACTCGTTATCATTCAGCGGCGGCGGAGATTTTATTGGTAATCTGGACAAAGTCTTTTTTAATGGAGTCTCTATGTCAAAAGGAGATGGTATTCCAGAAGGACTGTTTGCATTCTTCCAAATGATGTTCGCTTTAATCACGACAGCAATTTTAACAGGATCAGTTGCCGGTCGAATGCGCTTTTCTGCAATTTTCTTATTTATTGCGATTTGGTTAGTTGTGGTTTACTTCCCTATGGCGCATATGGTTTGGGGCGGCGGTTTCCTCGATAAAATCGGTTCGGTTGATTTTGCTGGGGGAAATGTCGTGCATATTAGCTCTGGGATTTCTGGTTTAGTTTTAGCAATCGTGTTAGGTCGCCGCCGTGAATATCATCTTGGTGATTATCGCCCGCATAATGTACCCTTTGTTGTTTTGGGAACAGGGTTATTGTGGTTTGGGTGGTTTGGATTCAATGGAGGATCAGCCTTGGCAGCCGACAGTTTGGCGATTCATGCAATGATTACCACTAATACAGCAGCAGCTTGTGCGATGCTATCTTGGATGCTGATTGAGAAAATTTTAAATGGTAAGCCAACTGTGGTAGGCGCTTGTACTGGGGCTGTGGTTGGTCTAGTCGCTATTACACCGGGTGCCGGGTTTGTATCGATTTGGTCGAGCTTACTGATCGGGGCACTAGTAAGTCCATTTTGCTATTTCTTTATTTCAGTTATTAAACAGAAACTAGGTTTTGATGATGCTTTAGATGCATTTGGCTGTCATGGGGTCGGTGGGATTTTTGGCGGAATCGTTACAGGAATATTTGCAGACCCTTCAATTGGTGGGAGAACTGGACTCATTTATGGAGAAACTCACTTATTTATTGCGCAAATCGAAAGTGTCCTTTTTACGTTAGTTTTTGCAGGCGTAGCTAGTTACCTGATTATTTCGTTAATCAGAGTCTTCATGCCAATTCGAGTGTCACAGCAAGAAGAGGCGTTGGGATTGGATCAGATCGAGCATGATGAAAATGCTTATCCAACATTTATGGGTATGGATTCTTAAGATTAGTAAAGAGGGGGAAGCTATGAAAAAAGTTGAAGCAATTATTAGACAAGAAAAATTGGAAGAAATCAAAGCAGTTATTGATCAGGAAATCGAAGTAAATGGTATGACGGTCAGCCAAGTGTTAGGATGTGGGTTACAAAAGGGACAGAAAAGCTATGTTCGAGGACAAGAAATCATCACTACATTGTTGCCTAAGGTATCAGTGAGTTTTATTTTAGCGGATGAAGATGTGGAACGAGTGATCGATTTGATTTTAGAAACCTGTCAGTCGGAGGAATGTGGAACAGGAAAAATTTTTGTTTATCCGATTGAAGAGGTAATCCGAATTCGTACACGTGAAACAGGTCAGGCCGCCATCCAATAAAAAATTGTCCAAGAGTTCTGCTCTTGGACAATTTTTTTATTCAAGGATATCTTCTTTTATTTTAGTAAATTCTTCTTTGGTCAATAACCCTTGATCTAAGAGTTCTTTCATTTTTAGGAGCTGTTCAGCTTTACTTAACTGATCTTCGTCAGTACTCTTTTTAGTCGCTTGCTGAATCGTTTCTTTCAACTTTGCCAAAATGGTTGGAGCTTCATCTTCGGTTAAAACAATCTTGAGTGTTCCTTCCAAAGAGGTAATTTCCAATAGATCTAGACTTGTCTCCTTGGTTAGGCGAAGCTCGTGCATATTTGCTAAAGGAATCATTTTAAAATCATCGCCGATCATTTTCTTTTGACCCATGATAAAACGTTGATTAGTTAAGGCATAAGCATAAAATCCTTCGTTTTTAGTAGCGGAAGTTCGATTATGTAGACCGATAAAGCAAACCAGAATCTCTTCATCTGCGCTTAGATGTTTTTCTAATACTGAAAAAAGTTTCATGCTCCATTGACGATCAGAACCTGAGAAAAACCCCGTATTTTGACAAAATTGATACATTTCTTCAGCAGTTTTCATGACATACTCCTTTATTTTACTAATTCCAGTTTAGCAAAACTTGTAAACGCACACAAATATTTTTCAAAATAAGTGCGAAACGCAACTGAAACATAAAAAAACCACCATAGCCGTCACTATGGTGGAAATGAAGGTTGTTATTTACTCTTGGTAGGAGTAAGTATGAAAAAACCAATTCGGGATAATTGGTATATTTTTATGATATAGCAAATGCTCAACGAAATCATGAATAGCTGTTTGTTAATCACTAAGAAATGTATTAGAAAAAACTTATGCAAATTCCAGTGAAATTTTTCGAATAATTTCATAATGCAAGGGTTGCGTTTCGTTTTAAGGAATTTAGCAGCTATGGTACACTTGGATTGGAAGATTTAAATAGGAGGGTACATTTATGGCAAATATCAGTAAAAAGTTACTAACTGAATTGACTTCAGAAGAAGCAACAGGTCCGTTTATCACATTTATGTTAAACACTCATCATGCGCATCAAGATGTTGAGAAAGATCAAATCATGTTTAAAAACTTTGCTAAAGAAGCGAAAAAACGTTTCGAGAAAAAATACACTGATCACAGCTTTGAACCATTCCAAGAAAAAATCGATCAACTACTTGCAGATGGAGATTTCTGGCGCAGCGGAACAAAAAGTGTTGCGGTGATTTTAACCACAGATGAAACATACATTCATCGATTAAATATTTCTGTTGATGATCAATATTATGTAAGTGAGTTGCCTTATTTATTGGCAATCATAAAAAATGCTCAATTCAACTATGCATATTATTTAATGACTCTAAATAGAGATTCCATGAAACTCTATTTTGTTCGCAATAAAGAAGTGAAGATGGTCGAACTTCCAGATGATGCACCGATGGATATTGTGACTGCTTTAGGCGATGAACTGACTGGCGGAGATTTAAACGTCTCAGCTCGTGGAGGAGAAGTCGGTAGTTACCATGGTGTAAATGCAAAGGATGAAGAAGTTGAAATTGACTGGGTCAATTATTATCAGGCCGTCGATAATTTCATAAAAGAGTTAGATAATCCGGATCAGTTACCGTTATATCTTTTTGCCCTTCCGGAGAATCAAACACAATTTAAAAAGATTGCGAAGAATCCATATTATTCAGACAAGGCAGCGATCAATGGATCGCCAGCTCAAGCGAATATCAATGAAATTAAACAAGAATCAGAAAAACTTTCTGATCAGCTTGCGGATGTTGAAACACAAACATATCAAAAATTGATTAACCGGAAGTTTGTTGATCAATTGGTTGATATCGTTCCAGCGGCAAAAGAAGGTAAGATTTCTCATTTGTTTATCGCAACTTCAAATCTTGTAGACGGTTTTGGGGAAGATCCAGATGTAGAATATGATCGTCGTCAAGTACTCAATGAAATTGCTGATAATGTTATCAAAAATGGTGGACAGGTCTTTGTTCTAGACCAAAAAGATGCACCGGATGAGAAAAGCTTATTGGCGATTTTACGGTATTAGTGTTTAAATATTTCAAATACATTAAGAAAAAGTTTTTTGAGCGATAACCTAGTGTTATCGCTTTATATGTGTTATACTTCTAAGTGTAGTTTTTGTACGGTAATATTGGCAAGTTTGTTTCAGACAACATCTTTCCTATTTCACCATTCAAGTAATTACAAACTAATTTTTATCCTAGGAGGATGTTTAACATGGAACAAGGTACAGTAAAATGGTTCAACTCAGAAAAAGGCTACGGATTTATCACTGCTGAAAACGGAAATGACGTATTCGTACATTTCTCAGCAATCCAAGGCGACGGCTTCAAAACTTTAGAAGAAGGTCAAGCAGTGACTTTCGACGTTGAAGAAGGCCAACGTGGACCTCAAGCTACAAACGTTAACAAAGCTTAATTAAGTAGACTTTTATGCCAGATGCGAAAGCATCTGGCTTTTTTTGTTTAAATTATTTTGGAATCGTTTTAACCAAAGAACTTTCTTGTAGAAAGTGGTACTATTCAGATATAATGCGTGAGGAAGGCTTTAGTTGTTGGCGACGAACTTTATCCCCAGTTCTTTTAAAAATTGGTAGATGAGAGGCTCCGACAGTAAGGTCATTTTTTGAGATTTTATAAAAATAGTGCACGATTTCAAGGAAGGAGGGATACGTGTGAAGAAAAATTATGCAGTCGTTGATATTGAGACAACAGGAACTGATCCAAAAACTGATCGGATCATTCAGTTCGGATGTGTGTTAATCGAAGATGGTAAGATCGTGACCCATTTTTCGACAGATATTAACCCAGATCAAAATATACCGGCACAAATTCAAACGCTGACTGGCATCACTAATCAGCGAGTTCGAAAAGCCCCTTATTTTGAAGATGTGGCTCAAACGATTACTAATTTACTAGCGGATACAGTTTTTGTAGCCCATAATATTCATTTTGATTATCCCTTTTTAAGTAATGAACTGGAACGTTGCGGAATGCCGCCGTTAACAATTCCTGGTATTGATACTGTCGAACTTGCACAGGTGTTTATGCCAACGTCGCTAAGTTTTCGGTTGAAGGATTTAGCAGAAGAACTGGATTTGGTTCATGAGAATCCCCATCAGGCTGATAGTGATGCGGATGTTACCGCTCAATTATTATTATATCTAGAGTCTAAAATAAAAGAGTTGCCGATTATTACGTTAGAAAAAATTATTGCTACTGCTGATCAGATGGCGTTTCAAACAAAAGGCTATTTAGAAGATTGTTTGATAGAAATGCAAATTAATCCAAAACCATTATCAAATGATTTGACCATCATTCATGGCTTGGCTTTGCGAAAAAAAAGTGTTCCGCTTTTTTCAGAGAGTTATTTTGGTACGAAAGCCTATCCTCGATCACGTAAGTCGAAAGAAAAAGTTTATCAAGGGGAATTGGATTTTCGAAAAGAACAGGCTCGTTTGATGAATCTAGTTTACGATTTTTTTAATAAAAAGGAAGATAAGAATATTTTGGTGGAAGCGGCAACTGGGATTGGTAAAACATTAGGCTACTTGCTGCCGATGAGTTTTTTAGCAACACCAGAAAAGCCGATAGTGGTCAGTACGGTGTCATTATTGCTTCAGGAGCAGATATTGAAGCACGATCTGCCGTTGATTAACAGATTACTGGATCAGCCGTTGCAAGCAGTGGTAATGAAGAGCAGTCGACACTATATTGATTTGGAGCGTTTTTATCAAAGTTTCCAAAAGAAATCAGAGCAAAAGCAATACACATTTTATCAAATGGCTCTGCTTGTGTGGTTGACGCAGACAGAAACAGGCGACTTTGATGAACTAAATATGACCAGCCTGAAGCATCCCTTTTGGCAAGAAGTATCGCATTTAGGAACGCATACTTTAAATCCAAGCAGTCCATTTTACAATGTAGATTTTATTCGTCATCGTCAGGAAAAATTGGCACAAAGCAACTTGATTGTTACAAATCATGCCTATTTAGCACAGGAGGATCAGCGAAAAGAACCTCAATTGCCCAAAAGTCCCTATTTGATCATTGATGAAGCCCATCATTTAAATCGAGTATTGGAGAGAATCACCAGTCAGCAGTTCAATCTTTTGTCGATCCAACGCGCGTTTCATCGTTTGCTAGATGATCATAAGTTTTCTGCTTGGCAGTCGTTAGTCCAAAAAGATCAGCAAACCCAGCATACACTTGAAATTTTTCAAGATGTACTGCAGGAGCTGGATGAAGATTTGACAGATTTCTATCAAATTTTCAAAGAGGAATATCCTGCAGAGGATGAACGTTTGATTACGAAAGATATGATTGATCAATTATCTTTAGCGGGTGAACAGGTAATACAGCGAATTAGCCGTCTGTATCAAGATGCATTAGCATTAGGTGATCAAATGCAGGCGTACTTTATGGTTTACAAAGAGACGTTTGGGATTAAAGAGCAGGCGGAATGGAGTGATCTTCAAGCTTTACTGGATAGTTTAGAGCAACAACAAACCGCTTTTGAGGCTTTTAGCGAAAAGTGGGATACTCGCTACATTCATTGGTTCAGTGCCAAACGAAAAAACTTTCAAGTCCAAGATTTAGAAGCTTCACTAATCAGCGAGACCAAATGGTATGAACGTTACAGGCAGATTCTTTACTTGGGCGGAACGTTAAAAATCGGCAGTGATCGTCATTATTTTGCAAAACGTTGGGGGATTCCAGAGACAGCTTTGAAAATTATCAGCAGTCCATATGATTATGCTGAGCAAGCCCGATTATACTTGCCGACGAATAGTATCAGTATCCAGTCGACATCACCAGATCACTATGCAAATTATGTGGCTGGGGTCGTTCATAAAATGGCAGAGAGTCAGAAACGACCGATTTTGGTATTATTCACCTCTCATGACATCTTGAATCGGGTTTATCAGCGAGTTCGGGTTCCTTTATTAAACGAAGGAAGAGAGGTTTTGGCTCAAGGGATTGGCGGCAGCCGTGAAAAGCTGCTAAAACGATTTTTACTTTCAAAAGATGCCCTGCTATTTGGTGCCGATAGTTTTTGGGAAGGAATTGATCTTCCAGGTGAAATTTTGCAGATATTGATCGTCACACGTCTGCCATTTGAAAATCCGCAGCGGCTTCAAGTCAAAGCTCGCAACGATTTCTTGGCGGCAGAAGGCATTAATCCCTTTTTCCAAGAAGCCGTACCCCATGCGGCACTTCGTTTGCGTCAAGCATTAGGACGTTTGATTCGATCGGATGAGGATAAAGGGGTAATGCTCTTATTAGACCAACGTTTCCTCACTGCCAAATATGGTGAAAAATTGCGAAAGGCATTGCCAAAGGAATTACCAATCAAACAATTGCCATTGGAAGAAATTCTGGCAGAGACAGATCAATTTTTAAATTCTGACAAAAGTGACGAGAAATAATGAGGGAGAGCTCTTCTTTTGGTATAATGTAGCTTGTCTGAGAGGAGTATGATTTTGGATACGAATAGTGCAGGACAACAAAAGCTTAACCGTTGGCTGTTAGGAATCGTGACTTTTTTATTGATCATCATCGTGGCAGCGACAATGATTTTTATTCGTTCAAATCGTCCGATGCAGCAAGCCAAAAAGGAAGCTGTTCAAATGGCTGAAAAATATGCCGACTTAAAAACGGTGGACCAGTTCTATTGGTTTAATCGAGAAAAAACTTATTTTACCGTCACCGGTGAAAACAACACTGGCGAATCAATCATCGTGATTGTTCCGAAATCGGGAGAAAAGGTTCGCGTCCTTAATCAAAAGGATGGGCTGACGGAACAACAAGCGGAAAAACGTTTTGAGAGCGATAATCCGGATTTGACTTTTGAAAAGGCGAATCTAGGTATCTACCGTGATCAAACTGCATGGGAGATCACTGCAAAGGATGATCAAGGCGCGATTTATTATTACTTGCTAGCATTTAATGACGGCAAGACAATCAAAGTTATCAAAAAAATCTAAAAAATCTTGGTAGGGGAGTTATCAGTTATGAAATTATCACAGCGTGTAACAAACTTAGAACCATCCGTCACTTTAGCAGCAACCGCCAAAGCCAAAGAGTTGAAGGCCCAAGGATTAGACGTCATTAGCTTGACTGTTGGGGAACCAGATTTCACTACACCTGAAAATATCGAGCAGGCAGCAATTGATGGGATCAAGAGCGGTAAAGTTAGCTTCTACACCGCTTCTGGCGGGACACCAGAATTGAAGTCTGCGATCGTCGACTTCACTAAGAAAAATTATGATTTGACAATCGAACCGAAAAACATTATTGTGACCAGCGGTGCAAAATTTGCGTTGTATACCTTATTCCAAACAATTTTGGATGCTGGGGATGAAGTGATTATTCCTGTTCCTTACTGGGTGAGTTATGGAGAACAAGTCAAACTAGCCCAAGGAATTCCAGTTTTTGTTGCGGGAAATCAACATAACGACTATAAGATCACCATTGATCAGCTTGAAGGTGTTCGAACAGAGAAAACGAAGGCGATCATTCTAAATTCACCATCAAATCCTACGGGCATGATTTATACCGAGGAGGAGTTGCGGGAAATCGGTGAATGGGCAGTTCGTCATGAGTTGTTGATAGTCTCAGATGATATTTATGATCATCTTGTTTATAATGGGAACGAAGCACCGCATATGGCTTCCATATCTGACGAGATTTTCCATCATACGGTGATCATCAATGGGGTATCGAAAACTTATTCAATGACTGGTTGGCGAATTGGCTATGCGATTGGAAATGCTGAAATCATTGGTGGAATGACTTCAATTGCTTCTCAAGCGACAAGCAATCCAACAGCAGTCAGCCAAGTAGCTGCAGCGGAAGCCTTGGCTGGTGAGCAGGAGACTGCAGAAAAAATGCGTCAGGCGTTTGAAGAACGTTTAAATACGATCTATCCCAAGGTCGCTGACTTGCCAGGCTTCAAATTAAAAAAACCACAAGGTGCATTTTATCTGTTTCCAAATATCAAGGAAGCAATGGAAATGGGCGGATATGATAATGTGACGACTTGGGTTAACGATTTGTTGGAGCAAGAGCACGTTGCATTGGTAACAGGAGAAGGTTTTGGATCAGCTGATAGTGTACGGATGAGTTATTCGACTAGTTTGGAAGACTTGGAAGAAGCTGTTGTGCGGATTCGCCGTTTTATTGAAAATAGTAAGAAGTAAGAACATCATTTCGGGATAAATATGTTAGGAGAGACATTTGTGGAACAAATTCAAATCATCGATGCCAAGAATCATGTTGGCGAAACAGTAAAAATCGGCGCTTGGGTCGCTAATAAACGCTCAAGCGGGAAAATTTCTTTTTTACAATTGCGTGATGGAACAGCATATTTCCAAGCCGTTGTTGTGAAAAGTGAGGTACCTGAAGAAATTTTTCATTTAGCCAAAGAATTGACACAGGAAACGTCGATCATTGTGACTGGAGAAATTCGAGAAGACACACGATCAAAATTTGGATATGAATTAGGAGTAAAAGAAATTGAAGTGATTGGCGAAAGTCACGATTATCCAATTACTCCAAAAGAACATGGTGTGGATTTCTTGATGGATCATCGTCACTTGTGGTTGCGTTCATCCCAGCAACATGCGATTATGTTAATCCGCAACGAGGTGATTCGTGCGACTTATGAATTCTTCAATAACAATGGATTTGTAAAAGTTGATCCGCCAATTTTAACAGGTTCAGCTCCTGAAGGTACAAGTGACTTATTTGAAACGAACTATTTTGATCACAAAGCGTATTTATCACAAAGCGGTCAATTATACATGGAAGCAGCTGCCATGGCGTTGGGAAAAGTTTTCTCATTTGGTCCAACCTTCCGTGCTGAAAAGTCAAAAACTCGTCGTCACTTGATTGAGTTTTGGATGATCGAACCTGAAATGGCCTTCATGCATCAAGAAGATAGTTTAGAAGTGCAAGAACAATATGTAGCTTACTTAGTTCAGAATGTTTTAGACAACTGTGATTACGCCTTAGATGTACTAGGCCGTGATAAGGAAATATTGAAAAACTATACCAACCTTCCTTATCCACGAATCTCTTACGATGATGCGATCGAGCTATTGAAGAAAAATGGTTTTGACGATATTGAATGGGGTGAAGATTTTGGTTCACCACATGAAACATTTATTGCGAATTCTTTTGATCGACCAGTCTTTATTTTGAATTATCCAAAAGCAATCAAACCATTCTACATGAAGCCACATCCAACTCGTGAAGATGTCGTGATTTGTGCCGACTTGATTGCTCCAGAAGGTTATGGTGAGATCATTGGTGGTTCAGAACGTGCGACAGATTATGATTTCTTACTAGAACAAATTCGTGAAGCTGGGTTAAACGAAGAAGAGTATTCGTGGTACTTAGATTTGCGCAAATATGGTACTGTGCCCCATTCAGGTTTCGGTTTAGGACTTGAACGGACGATCACATTTATCGCAGGTATCGATCATGTACGTGAAGCGATCCCATTCCCACGTCTATTGAATCGTATTTATCCATAGAAAAGGTTTCTGCAGCTAGATTTAATAATAGAAGCAACAAGCAAAGCGTCGAAGATTTCCTCGACGCTTTTTTTCTGCAACTATTTTAATTTAGAATCCGATTCTTTCGAGCAGTGAACTGTTTTTATCATCTTTATGCTGGAAATAGATGGGATCAAGATGGTCATCTTGTTCTTTAAGATTTGTCGTTATGACTGTTTTGATCTGATCTTTGTCGATATTCTTTTCGACGATTTGGGATGCAGCACCTAGAGTGATTAACGTCATTGCGGCGATGGCTAGCTTTTTCATTGTTATTTCCTCCTCATTTATCCGAAAAATTTTCCTTTAATTTCGCTTTTTATCAAGTCGAAGAAATGGACCATGACTTTTGAACAGGTTTCTTCTGGTAGCGAGATCTCGTTAGTGATAGATTCGACGATTGCGGCTAAATGCTTTCTAGAGTAGCGGGTGATATTTTCATTACAGTAATTTTCGTAGCTTTTCAAGATGGCTTCAACTGTTGGAAATGATTCATTTGTTTGGTTCGCTAAAGTTTTGATTGTTTGTGTGTTGTTCATAATAGTTTCCTCCCTTAATTAGAATCCGATTTTCTTAGCTAAAGTATCTTCTGCGTCATCGTCATGGCCGTAATCGATCCCATTGTCTTTTTCATCTTGTTCTTTGAGGTTCGTGGTAACGACTGTTTTAACTTCCTCTTTGTCGATGTTCTTTTCGACGATTTGAGAAGCAGCTCCTAATGTGAGTAATGTCATAGTGACAATTGTTAGTTTTTTCATTTTTAATATCCTCCTAATTAAAATCCGATTTTTTCAAATAATGAGCTGTTTTTGTCGTCATCATGTTGGAAGTAGATGGGATCAAGCTCGTCATCTTGTTCTCTCAGGTTCGTGGTAACGATTGTCTTAACTTCCTCTTTGTCGATGTTTTTTTCGACGATTTGAGAAGTCGCTCCAAGTGTGATCAATGCCAATGTGATAACTGCTAGTTTTTTCATTTTAAAGCTCCCCTTTAGGTTTTTATTTTTTACTAAGTCAAAGAAATGGATCATGACTTTTGAACACGTTTCTTCTGGTAAGGCTGTTTCAGCAGCGATGAATTCAGTGATTGCTGCTAAATGTTTTCTAGAATAGCGAGTGATGTTTCTGTTGCAGTAGTTTTCATAGCTTTCTAAGATTGCTTCAATCGTTTGGATGGCTTCATTTGTTTGCGCCGCTAAAGTTTTGATTGTCTGTGTGTTATTCATGATAATTTCCTCTTTTCTAGACCGACTACCGGTCATTTAAAGTTTAATAGATAAACTCAACAGATAGTGTTGAGTTATGAGATCAAGATTTTTTGAAGTTCTTGTACTGTTCGGTTATAAGGATGAATCTCAGGATTGACCGCTAGCGACTTAAAAAATAGATCCGTTGCAGCGATGACACGATTTTGAATAGCTTCAGATGTTAAATTTTCAAGGTTATCAAACATTGTCTGAAGTCCTGCGACTAAAAACTGGATGCTTTCTAATGGATAATCTGTTTTGAATTCGTCATGTTGTTTGCCTTCTTCGATGATCTCTGCTAGTATTGGGCAGACCTGATTGATCGTTCCTTCGAGAGCACGTTGCTTCATTAAAGCATTTTCTGGCATTTGGAACTTATCAACGATTTCTTCCTTATGAGTATCTTCTGAAACATTTTGTGAAAGGAAGTTGATCAATTTTTCTAATGCTGTTCCATCTGACTCCTGAATTTCTTTGGCTCGGATGATTTCCTGATCAATGATTTGACCGATGACAGCGTCTAAAACTTCTTCTTTGGAAACGAAGTAGTGATAGAAGGTACCTTTGGCGATGCCGATTCTTTTTAAAATGTCGTTGACGGTCGTTTTGTTGAATCCTTTAGTTAAGAAGAATTCCTCTGCTGTCGCGATGATCTCATTTCTTCGTTCATCATGCTCTTTTACGATTCGCATGTTATCAACTCCTTATTCGTAGTTTAGTTCGATTCTCATGCGGTATATCATTCTACTAATTTTGCTGAAGCAAGAAGTAGTTCTGAACCGACTGTCGGTCGCTTTCTATATCTTTATAATACCGACCGAGGGTCTAGTTGTCAACACTTTTTCGAAAAGAATTTTTTAAAATTTTAAAAATGATGATATATCAAGGATTATGGGCACAATTAGTTTCTTGAAAAAGCTTTCTTTTCCGCTTGACACATGAGCGGTCGCTCATATATAATATGTATGAAGAATCATTCATGTGTAATTCAGAGAGAAGGGAAACTCATGGAAAAGGTATATCGGTTAGACGGATTGGATTGTGCGAACTGTGCAGCGAAGATAGAACGTTCAGTACAGCAAATCAAGGGCGTTGAGCAAGCTCAGGTAGATTTTATGAGCACGAAGCTGACGATCGTTGCTCCTGAAAAGGATATTGAACGAATCAGTGACGAGGCGAAAGAAATTGTTAATAAGCTCGAGCCGGATGTGGAAGTTAATAATATTCAGACGGAAAAAGAAGAAGAAAGTTCTAAAGGGAAGATCATTCAAATTGCAGTAGCGGTTGCGGCTTTGGGCTTCTTAGCTATCTTTACACCAGCAATGCCGTGGAGTCTTGTTGCCTATTTGATTCTATATTTATGGATTGGCTATGATGTCTTGAAGACCGCGATTACGAATATTTTCCACGGTGAGCTTTTCGATGAAAATTTTTTGATGGCTGTTGCGACGATTGGAGCAATCGCGATCGGTGAATATCCAGAAGCAGTCGCCGTTATGCTGTTTTATCAAGTGGGTGAATTTTTCCAAGACTATGCGGTGGCGAAATCAAGAAAATCCATTAGTTCGCTGTTAGCGATTCGGCCAGACTCAGCAAATTTGATCCAGGATGGCGCAGTCAAGAAGGTTGCGCCGGAAGTGATCAAGGTTGGTGATCGTATTTTGATCAAGCCGGGAGAAAAGGTTCCTTTAGACGGTATTGTAATAGAAGGAAACTCGATGCTGGATACGTCGGCATTAACTGGGGAATCTGTTCCTCGGAGTATTTATCCAGATGAACAGATATTGAGCGGCTTCATTAATCAAAGCGGCCAATTAACCGTTGAAGTTACGACGACCTTTGGAGAATCGACGGTCAGCAAGATCTTGGATTTAGTGGAGAATGCCAGTAGTAAGAAAGCACCTGCTGAAAACTTTATCACGAGCTTTGCCCGGTACTATACACCAATTGTGGTTGGGTTGGCAGCTTTATTGGCAATTGTTCCACCCCTTGTTACTGGTGATCCGTTTTATGATTGGGTTTATCGAGCGTTAACGTTTCTAGTTATCTCTTGTCCTTGTGCGCTGGTTATTTCTGTTCCGCTGAGCTTCTTTGGCGGGATTGGCGGTGCCAGCAAGGCAGGAGTGTTGATTAAAGGCAGTAGTTATATAGAAACATTAGCCAATGTGGAAACCCTAGTCTTTGATAAAACAGGGACATTGACAAAGGGTGTCTTTGAGGTTCAAAGTGTTGAGACGACTATCAACAAGAAGGATTTCTTACGTTATGTAGCCAGTGCCGAACAAAGTTCCAGCCATCCAATTGCGCAATCAATTGTGAATTATGTCAGTCAACCCTTATCACCAGTCAGTCAATTGGAAGAAATCGCTGGTTTCGGCATTTCAGTTGAGATTGAAGGGCATCGTTTCTTAGTCGGCAATGAAAAGTTGTTAGAGAAATACGATATCTCATTCCGAATAGATGATGAGATCGGGACAATCGTTTATGTCGCAATGGACGGAAAATCTATTGGGCATTTAGTAATCGCGGATGAATTGAAGGACAACGTTGCTGAAGTGTTGACCGAAGTGAAGAATCTTGGAGTAAAACGGACTGTCATGCTGACTGGAGACAATCGCGGAATCGCCGATGCCATTGGTAAGAAGATCGGGATTGACCAAGTCTATAGTGAATTGTTACCTGAAGACAAGGTTACTCATTTAGAAGATGAATTAAAACGTGAAACGAAGACAGCGTTCGTGGGCGATGGGATGAATGACGCACCAGTATTGGCACGGGCGGATATCGGAATCGCGATGGGTGGACTTGGTTCTGATGCAGCGATTGAGGCAGCCGATGTCGTAATCATGGATGACCAACCGGGAAAAATTCCTGTAGCAATACGAATCGCTCGTAAAACGATGAGCATTGTTAAGCAAAATATTGTCTTCGCCATCGGTGTGAAGGTGCTTGTGTTAATCTTAGGTGCTTTGGGATTTGCGACGATGTATGCGGCTGTTTTTGCTGATGTTGGGGTAACAGTGATCGCAGTGTTAAATGCGATGCGGTGTTTGAGAATTAAATAATTGATGCAAGAGCTTTGTGGCTGTTTTTTGTCACAAGGCTTTTTTGCTTTCTTAAAATTAAAGAAAAAAATTTATTATATTAGTTGACGAATGACGATTACAACTGTAAACTAAAAGTGTAGATTACGTTTGTAAACGAAAGAGGTGAATTTTATGACTATGACGACGACACCAATCAAGATCAGTGATTCAGAATGGGAAGTTATGCGGGTGGTTTGGACGCAGGAGTCTACTACGGCACAGAGTATTATTGATATTCTTGGGCAAACGATGGACTGGAAGCCAGCAACAATCAAGACACTATTAGGACGCTTAGTAAAAAAAGAGGCATTACGAACCGAGCAGTCTGGAAAAAAATATATATATTATCCGGCCATCAGTGAAGGAGAAACAGTCAAAAGTGCAACTGAAAATTTGTTTTCTCATATTTGTGCTAAACGAATCGGAGGAACCATCGCTGAATTGATTGCAGAGGCAGAATTAACTGATGCAGATGTCGAACAAATCAAACAGCAGCTAGTAAATAAGAAGACTGTAGAAAAAATTGAGTGTAATTGCATCCCCGGACAATGTGAATGCAGGAATCATCAATAGAATGGATGATTCAAATAAAAGAGATAAAAAAGAATGGAGACGAAAAAAATGAAAAAACAATTTGCGATTAAAGGAATGAGCTGTAATCACTGTGTGGCAAACGTAGAGAAGGCGATAAATGGTTTGGAAGGTATTGATAAAGTGAAGATCAATCTGAAGAAGGAGCAAGGAACCGTAAAATTCGATGATTCAAAAGTTTCAGCAGACCAAATCGCTTCAGCAGTAACTGAAGCAGGGTATGAGACTGAGGTGATTTAAAGTGGCAGACGCAACAGTAGAAACATTTGCTATTACTGGTATGACTTGTGCCAACTGTTCTGCTCGAGTGGAAAAGGAACTGAAGGCAACTGAGGGTGTATTAGAGGCAAATGTGAATCTAGCAACAGAAAAAGCGACGGTTCAATTTAATGATAGCTTGACCACAGAAAAGTTGATTCAACGAGTCGAAGCAATCGGGTATGGTGCGATACTGTTTGATGATGCTCATAAGCAAAAGATCGAACAGGAAAAAGCAGCTTACTTAAAAAAGATGAAACGTGATTTAATCTTGAGTGCAGTTTTGACGGCTCCTTTGATGATTGCAATGATTGCGATGCTGCTAGGCAGTCATGCGGGCTGGGTGCATTTTCTGCATTTGCCTCTTGTTCAGCTAATTTTAGTCACGCCAGTCCAATTTGGTGTCGGACAACGCTTTTATCGCGGTGCTTATCATGCTTTGAAGACAAAAGCACCGAATATGGATGTCTTAGTGGCGATGGGAACATCCGCAGCATTTGCATTAAGTATATATAACGGTTTCTTCAACCCTTATAATTCGGATTTGTATTTTGAAAGCAGTGGCATGATTATTACACTGATTTTGCTAGGCAAGTATTTGGAGCAAAAGGCGAAAACAAAGACGAGTGATGCAATCAAACAACTTATGAGTCTGCAGGCTAAGACGGCAACTATCATCGTTGATGGAGAAGAAAAGCAAGTTCCAATTGAAGATGTACAGGTAGGGGATCTTCTTCGCGTTCGACCTGGAGAGCAGATTCCAGTTGATGGAAAAATTTTTGCCGGACAAACAACAATCGATGAAAGTATGCTGACAGGGGAGAGCTTGCCAGTTGATAAAATGATCGACGATCAGGTTTTTGGAGGAACAGTCAACACGACTGGGAGTATACAGTTTAATGCGACACAAGTTGGAAGTATGACGGTACTTTCACGGATTATTCGAATGGTGGAAGATGCACAAGGAGAGAAAGCGCCAATCCAACAGATTGCTGATAAAATCTCAAAAGTTTTTGTTCCAACCGTTTTAGTAATCGCCTTAATTACCCTGATAGCGACAGGTCTTTTGACTGGCGATTGGCAGCAAGCGATTGTCCACAGCGTATCTGTCCTAGTAATCGCTTGTCCCTGTGCTTTAGGTTTGGCGACGCCAACAGCAATTATGGTAGGGACTGGCTTAGGCGCGAAGTCAGGCATTCTAATCAAGGGCGGCGGTGCGCTAGAAAAAATTGCCCATTTGACAACAATTGTTTTAGATAAGACCGGTACGATTACTGAAGGAAAACCTGTAGTGGCAGATTTTGAAGCATTTGATCCTCAGGCTTTGGTGTATCTAACAAGTTTGGAACAACAATCGGAGCACCCACTAGCAAAAGCTATCTATCTTTATGGGAAAGATCAGGTAGAAATGTTGCCAGTCGAAAATTTTGAGAGTTTGACAGGGCAGGGTGTTACTGGATTGATTAACGGAGACTCTTATTTTGTTGGATCAAAGCGTGGCTTGAGAGAGCGGAAAATTTCATTTCCTGAAGAACGTGTGTTAGCGTTAGAAGAAGAAGGAAAAACAGTCATGTTTTTGACCAATCAAAAACAGTTGTTGGCGATGATTTCGGTAACAGATCAAGTCAAGCAATCTTCTAAAGCTGCTATTGAGGCATTACATGAGCTAGGTATTAAAGTGAAAATGTTGACTGGCGATAATCCGCAGACAGCTCGTTATATAGGCGGACAAGTTGGTTTGGAGGCATCAGATATCATTGCTGAAGTCTTACCTGAGGATAAAGCACAAGTTGTTAAAGAGCTTCAGACAAAAGGCGAATCGGCAGGTATGGTTGGTGATGGGATTAATGATGCGCCAGCTCTAGCGTTAGCTGATATTGGTATTGCGATGGGGAGCGGGACAGATATCGCAATGGAGACAGCAGATATCACATTGATGAACAGTGATCTTTTGTCAGTTGAGAAAAGTATCCGACTATCAAAATTAACATTAAGGAAAATCAAACAGAACTTATTTTGGGCGTTTCTATATAATGTGATTGGTATTCCATTCGCCGCATTAGGATTTTTAAATCCAATTATTGCTGGCGGTGCGATGGCTTTTAGTTCGGTTAGCGTATTGCTGAACTCGCTCAGCTTAAATCAGAAAAAATTGTAGGATGACCATTCCGCTTTTCGTAGTTACTGAGATTGGTTATATATAGGTTCGATGAAATGAATTAGGAGGGATTTGTGATGAAGCAAGGAGAAAAAATGGATGAATCGATGGAAAACGCTCATTCGATGAGTGGACACGACCATCACGATATGAATCATGGAATGAGCGAGCATGATCATCACGATATGGATCATGGAGGAATGGATCATTCAATGCATATGGGAAATTTCAAACAGAAGTTTTGGCTCTCACTTGTTTTGTCGATCCCGATCATCGTTCTTTCACCAATGATGGGGATGAAGCTGCCATTCCAATTTACCTTTCCTGGCTCTGAATGGGTCGTGTTGGTTTTGGCAACGATTCTCTTTGTTTATGGCGGACAGCCTTTTTTGAGCGGCGCTAAAATGGAATTAAAAATGAAGAGTCCAGCCATGATGACCTTGATTGCGATGGGGATATCAGTGGCATATATCTATAGTTTATATTCGTTTGTTGCCAATAAGGTTAATCCGCATGACCATGTGATGGATTTCTTCTGGGAATTAGCGACGTTGATCGTAATCATGCTGTTGGGGCACTGGGTAGAAATGAGTGCTGTTTCTAATGCTAGCAATGCGTTAAAGAAACTGGCGGAATTATTACCGGACGAAGTTACTAAACTTGAGGCCGATGGTGCGACCCAAAAAGTAAAACTGCAAGATGTTCATTCGGGTGATCTTTTGCTTGTACGTGCCGGAGATAAGATGCCGACTGATGGTAAAATTGCCGATGGTTCAACGATTGTGGACGAGTCAGCAGTAACCGGTGAATCCAAAGGTGTTCAGAAAAATATCGGTGATACGGTTATCGGCGGATCTGTTAATGGTGACGGGACGATTCAGGTAGAGGTGACCGGAACAGGCGAAGATGGTTATCTAGCAAAAGTTATGACCATGGTGAAGGAAGCACAGCAAGAAAAATCGAAGCTTGAATCGATTTCTGATAAAGTAGCCAAATGGTTGTTCTATGTAGCATTAGCTGCGGGTATCTTGACCTTTATCGCTTGGCTGATCGTTGCTGATCTGCCGCAAGCCTTGGACAGGATGGTGACGGTCTTTGTTATTGCTTGTCCACACGCGTTAGGATTAGCTATTCCTTTAGTTATTGCTCGTTCTACTTCGTTAGCTGCTAAAAATGGTCTATTATTGAAAAGTCGTCAAGCATTGGAACAAGGGAATCAATTGGACTATGTGTTCTTGGACAAGACAGGAACATTGACAGAGGGGAAATTTACAGTGACTGGTGTGGAGGAACTAGCCGATATGGATAAATCTGAAGTACTGAAATATATCGGTGCTTTAGAAAGTCAGACCAATCACCCACTAGCAGTCGGGGTCATGAATTATTTGAATTCGTCAAACATCTCCCCTTATCAAGCACAAGATGTCTCCACCTTAAAGGGTGTTGGAGTTCGAGGTACGGTGGAAGGCCACCAAGTTATTTTAGCTAATCAGAAGGAAATTGAGAAACGTCAATTAAGTTTTGATCAAGATAGATTGAATGAGTATCAAGCTCAAGGCAATACGATATCTTTTCTATTGATTGATGATCAGCTGATTGCTTTCTTCGCGATGGGCGATACATTAAAGGAACAAGCTCGAGACTTTATCAAGAGCTTGCGAAATGCTGGCATCGAACCTGTTATGTTGACTGGTGATAATAAATCAGCTGCTGAAGCTGTAGCTAATTACTTGGATATTAAAGAATTTTATAGTGAGCTTCTGCCAGATGATAAAGAAAAAATTATCAAGGACTATACCGACAAAGGTAAGAAGGTAATGATGGTGGGTGATGGAATCAATGATGCTCCTGCCTTGGCGAGAGCTTCTATTGGTATGGCGATTGGAGCAGGTACCGACATTGCAATTGATTCTGCTGATGTTGTTTTGACTAACAGTAATTTACAGGATATCTTAAAATTTGTACGTTTAGCAAAAAAAACACACAGTAAAATGATCCAAAATCTTTGGTGGGGAGCAGGCTATAATATTTTAGCGATCCCGCTTGCTGCAGGTGTTTTAGCTCCATTGGGAATCCTCTTAAGCCCTGCGGTTGGTGCGATTTTGATGTCTTTAAGTACAATTATTGTGGCAATCAATGCCATGACACTAAACGTCTGATTATTCAGACGCTTTTTTTTTTTTGCAAAAAGTTGAATAAAAACTTTCCCATGTTTTGTGCTATTTTTAAATTAGAGGAATTGCAATGAACAGAAAAGGGGATATAAAATATGATCTGGCAATTTATAATGAGAAAGAAAAATCAACGACAGCTACAATTAATTGCATTACTAAGAGAAGAACGATATACGGTAGGAGAATTAGCTAAGCATATAAAGACAAGCCCGAGAACAGTTTTACGACATCTTGATGAATTGCAGCAAAAGGGATATGTTTCAAAAGGAAAATATTGGCAGATAGATCAGCAGTACGAAACAAAATATTCAGAACTTTACCGAGGATTATTGATGGCTGATCCACGTTTTCAACTGTTTCGACAATATCTTTGGGGACACGCTTCAACGGAAATCGAATATAACAAATTTAAAGAGCTAAATCAGCATTTGCTTTGCTTGAATCTTTCAGCCAATCGTCGAACGGGCAATTTATTGGGAGAACAAGGGTTAATATTTTTGTTACAGCTGCGCTATTTGAGAGATTTCTATTATTTTGAGGAGCATGAGATTTATCAGCAGATAGATTATTATTATCGAAATTATCCTGGAGTGCCGATTAATAAAGCTCTATTCCCTGATGAATCAGTTATTGAATCCTTCATTGAAGAATTTGGTATAGAGTCGAAGTTTGCGGAGTTTTTCTTCTTTGATCATATGCGCTATCATTTTCAGCTTTTTACGGATTTTTATCATTGTCATCGAAACTATCAAACGGATTTATATCTAGAAGTGCAGCAAGCGACTCAAATTATTAAGGAGGTACTTGCTTTTGAAAGTGAAGTACTAAAAAATACATTCACGGTTAAGCTTTTTGATCTGTTTTTTGGAATACATCAAGGGCTTCCATTAATAATATTCAATCTGAAATGGGAGCAAGGTGCTGTAGCAGAAACGTATTATCGTCTTGGCAAAGAGTTAAAACGGCAGATCCCTATGTTGACTAATTGCCGAGTGGACGAATTGGCGTTAGCTTTGAAAAATATTGTTTTTACAAGCTATCATGTGGCGCTAACAACAACCCCAAATCTAGCTTCTTCATTTTCGATTCAAGAACGATATGAGAAAATTATATGTTCTAAATAAGGAAAGTAAGATGAAGATTTTTCTTCAAGAAAGGTTATGCTATAATGATGAAGACTACGTAAAGGACGCCATTTTAGTTCGTGTGACGCTACTATTTTTCGCGCGAATAATAAAATGAGGTACAGATAAAAGAGAATTTAGCTCTTTCGTTAGAGAGGCTATGAAATTAGGAGGAGAGCAGAGTGGGATTACGAAAACTAGATGTTCCGACATCTTCGATTACAGAAGTAAAAAAATCACCAATGGATGTTTTTGCTCAAGCTCGCAAGGCGGAGACTGGTGTTTATATCTTTAACCGTGAAAAAATTGCTGGTGTAATGCTTACTAAAGAACAATATGAAGCGTTGGTGGAGGAATTAAATACTTTACGAGATACTTTATATCAGCCAGTAGAACGAGAATTACCAGTTCCAGAAGAATTGGAAGAGTTGGCAACGGCGTTGAGAACCACTCTAGCAAAGGGCTCAGTTATCTCTGCTAGGTATTTAGATGAACGAATGGTGGCCACAGGATTCATTACCAAAAAAACTGGTTTCGGCGGTGTGACGGAAATGATGAAAGAGCTGGAAGATACGGGGAAAATTATCTATCAGCTGCGTCGACGTGAGCATAATAAAGTCATTTACGCTGAAATTTTCGGCGAACCCCAAGAATTTCAACGAGGATCTGCTGACAAGCTGATGATCCGTAAAGTTAATCTGATTGAACGATAGACAGTGAAAACTGTCTATTTTTTTTTTGATTTAGCAGATTAGTCGAATAGTATGTATACAAAATCGGCTGATTTCCCCACACTAGAAAAAATACTACTATAAATGAGTTCGCTAAAATTGAGTGCTATCATTTTATTACTAACGCATCATTCTTAAGTTCCTCTTATTTCCAGCATGATTAATTGTCTGTGAACAGACGTTCGGGTATAATAGTTAATGGAAGAAGGATGGAAGAGGAGGCGAAAATGATGGCTGAGTTGGTATTTCCATTAAAAAATGATATCTCGAGAAAAATTATTCATATGGATATGGATGCTTTTTTTGCCTCAGTCGAAGAGCGGGATGATCCTGAACTGGCAAAACATCCGCTGGTGATCGCACGCCATCCCTCTGATACGGGCGGGAAGGGTGTTGTAACTACAGCGAATTACAAGGCAAGGGTATATGGGATACATTCTGCTATGAGTGCACAGAAGGCGTTTGAGCTGTGTCCGCAAGCAATTTTCAAGCCTGGTGATCACGAGAAATACAGCGCGGTTTCAAAACAGGTCCGAGCCATTTTTCACCGATACACTGATATTATTGAACCAGTTTCTATTGATGAAGCCTATCTTGATGTGACAGAAAATAAGATTGATGCACGTTCAGCCATTAAAATCGCCCGAATGATTCAGCAGGATATTTGGCAAGAACTTCAGCTGACTTGCTCTGCTGGTGTCAGCTATAATAAATTTTTAGCTAAGCTGGCTTCTGATTATCAGAAGCCTAAAGGTATGACTGTGATCTCTCCAGAAGAAGCCGTTACTTTCTTGAAACGATTGCCGATCGAAAAGTTTCATGGTGTAGGTAAGAAGACGGTGCCAAAAATGAATGAGTTTGGCATCTTTACTGGTGCGGATTTGTATGAGAAGAGTGAAATGTTTTTGATTCAGGAGTTTGGCAAAATGGGTTACTCTTTATATCGTAAGGTCCGAGGGATTCACGATTCACCAGTAAGCGTGACTCGCGAGCGTAAATCTGTAGGCAAAGAGCATACTTACGGTCGTCCGTTAACAACAGAGGATGAAGTATTAACTCAATTGCGACAACTGGCGGAAAAAGTTGAGCATTCATTAAAACGAGTGCAGCGCCACGGTAAAACGGTGGTGGTCAAGATTCGTTATGCGGACTATACAACAGTCACGAGACGCGTGACTTTGCCATATTACATAGAAAAGAAAGAAGAGCTATTTTCTCAAGCGAGCTTGATTTGGGAAGAGATTGGCGGCGTAGAAAAAGGGATCCGATTGGTCGGTATTACCTTGACCAATCTAGATCCCGTCGCCTATGAAAATATTGTGCTGCCATTATGGGAAGAGCGATTAAATTAGTTCGCTCTTTTTTATTTGTTCAAAGGCTTTTTCTGAGTCATGAAGCTTTTCCCAAATCACTACTTCGCCCTTTGCTAAAGATTTTTTGACATCAATGATTCGTTGATTTGAACTGCCGCGGAATTGCAGCATCAAATTTTTCTTTGAGATATCAAAACGACCATCGACCAAGATATCGATCTTGCCCAGCATTTCTAATTTATCCTCGCTATCTAGCAGCAGTTCTTCAAACGTATAACCGGTCCAAGACCAGATATCCTTACTATCGCCAAATTCGGAGCGAAGTCGATCGATCACTTTCAAGCAGACTTGAGTATTTAAGAAAGGCTCGCCCCCTAAAAAGGTAACACCTTGGACATAATCATGAGCTGTATCAGTGATCAGCTGGTCTTCTAGTTCTTGTGTGAATGGTTTGCCGTATCGGAAATTTTGTGAAGCGGCGTTGAAGCAGCCTTCGCAGGCAAAGGGGCAGCCGCTGACATAGAGACTGTTGCGGACGCCTTCACCATCTACAAAATTGAAGGCCTTATAATCAGCGATATATTGTTGACTTAGTTCACTTGCCAGCCATTCTTTCGGTTTAGGATTACGCATATTTTTCACCTTTCAAATAAAACAGGGAGCGGCAAAGAACGCCGTCCCTGTCAATAGTCTGTTGTCCAACACAAAGAACGAATGTCGTTCTTTGCAAACCTTTATTATTTCATGTGTTTTACACGAGATGCAATCTCTTCATGACGACCGTGAACCATCGGACGTGCTTGAGGGTTTCCTAGGTAACCGCAAGTCCGTTTCACTACATCGCATGATTTCGGATCGTGATTGCCGCATTGTGGACATTCAAAACCACGTTTTGTTGGTTTGAAGTCGCCTTCGAAACCACATTCGTAGCAATGATCGATCGGAGTATTCGTGCCTAGATATGCGATACGGTCATAACCATAGTCCCAGACAGCTTCCAAAGATTTTGGATTTTGCTGCAAGACAGGGTATTCACAGTAGTGGATGAAGCCGCCGGAACAATATTTAGGATAATCTTTTTCAAAATCTAGTTTTTCAAACGGTGTTGGATTTTTTCGAACATCGTAATGGAAACTATTAGTATAGTAGTCTTTGTCCGTAATGTTCTCAACGATACCAAAACGTTCAGTATCTAGACGGCAGAAGCGGTCCGTTAAGCTTTCACTTGGTGTTGAGTAAACGCTAAAGTGATAGCCATATTCATTACCCCAAGCATCTGCGTGTTCCTTCAAATCTTTCATAATGTCGATGGTAAATTCTTTTGCTTCATCATTACCTTCCCATTCTCCACCGTAAAAGACACTGGCTACTTCATAAAGGCCAATATAACCTAGAGAAATTGTTGCACGTTTATTCTTAAATAATTCATTAACCGCATCAGTACGTTTCAAACGTTTGCCAAAAGCACCGTATTGATAAAGAATTGGTGCGTTTGCTGGAGTGGCTTCTTTACAACGGTCGATTCGGAAGACTAGGGCATCTTTTGCGATTTGAAGCCGTTCTTCTAATAATGACCAGAATTTTTCTTTATTGCCGCCAGATTCTAAAGCAATTCGTGGCAAGTTTAATGTAACAACTCCAAGGTTCATCCGACCAGCATTGATTTCTTCACCTTGTTCATTTTTCCAGCCTTGTAAGAACGAGCGACAGCCCATTGGTACTTTGAAACTGCCTGTTAATTCGATCAGCTTATCGTAGTTCAAGATATCCGGATACATCCGTTTTGTTGCGCATTCTAACGCAAGTTCTTTGATGTCGTAGTTTGGATCGTTTGGCTCTAAGTTTGTTCCGCGACGTAAGGTGAAAATCAACTTAGGGAAAATCGCTGTCCGTTTTTCGCTGCCTAAACCTTCGATTCGGATTTGTAAGATTGCTTTTTGGATCTCACGTTCAAACCAATCAGTTCCCAAACCGAAGCCTAGAGAAGTGAAAGGTGTTTGTCCATTTGAAGTAAACAGAGTATTGATTTCATATTCCAAACTTTGCATGGCATCGTAAATATCTTTGCGTGTCTTTTGTTTTGCGAAAGCTTTTTGCTTTTCAGGATTATCGATCCATTCTTCTGCATCTTTTAAGTGTTTATCGTAATTTAGGCGCGCAAAAGGAGCTAATAGCTCATCTGTACGGTCTGCCGAACAACCGCCATATTGGCTAGATGCCACATTAGCGATGATTTGCGAGATTTGGGCGGTTGCTGTTTGGATCGATTTTGGACTTTCAACTTCCGCATTCCCAATTTTGAAGCCATTGTTCAACATCCCTTTGAAGTCAATCAAACAGCAGTTAGTCATTGGTGTATAGGGATGATAGTCCAAGTCATGATAATGAATGTCTCCTTTTTGGTGCGCGTTTGCCACGTGAGGAGGCAGCATCTTTAAACCGATTGATTTGCCGACGATCCCTGCAGTTAAATCACGTTGTGTGTTAAAAACATCACTATCTTTATTGGCATTTTCATTGACGACCGTTTGATCCTTATTGATTAATTTACCGATCGTAAAATTGATATCGGTCGCTTTGCTGCGTTGGAAGTCGCGGCGTGTCCGATAATTGATATATTCTTTTGCCAGCTCATATTCGTTGTGTTCTAATAATGTATGCTCCACGATGTTTTGGATTTCATATATTTTAATATCGCTAGTAAAACGTTCTGAAATTTCTGCATCTACTCGCTCAACAATTGACTGGATACGTTCATGAGCCAGAGGATCGACCGATCCTTTGATTTTCGTTTCTGCTTTGATCAAGGCATCATAAATTTTTTGATCATCAAATGCTGTGTGACGACCATCACGTTTTACGACCTTAATATTTTTTAGCGACGGTTGATATTCGTTGAACAACGAATCTTTTGTGTGGATTTCCATCATTGCAAACAACTCCATTCCTTTAAAGTTCATTATCAATCATATAGTATTTCTGATGTGGTTGCAACGATATATAGTATTATTTTTTTGCCAAAAAAGAAAAACACACCATATATAGTGTGCTTGTTTACTGAAAGATAAAAGAAAGCTGATAAGGCCAAGCTTCCAAATAAGATAAAATAACTGAAAAAATTTTTTCCTAAAAAGTGAAAAAAATGTAAGATTATTGAAGGTCGTTTCACATAAGAATCCACCTCAAATATGATACCATAAAAGAAAAAAATTAGATGTTACAAATAGATTTCAGTCCAATATTTTTCGCTTATATTTTGCTGTTGATTAAGTTTTAAGTGGAATGAAGTGAACGCTAACCAAAAGGTAAGTGATTAAGACCTATTGAATGGTATGCTTACTTAGACAAAATTAACAATCATACTGAAAATATTTCCTCTAAGTTGAGATAGAAATAGGAGGGGAACAAATGGAAAAAATTATTAAGGTACAGCATTTAAGTAAAAGCTATGGCACACGAAACAATAAAGTGAATGTCTTAAATGATTTAAATTTTACAGTTGAGAAGGGCGAATTTGTCGGTATTATGGGACCCAGTGGGGCTGGGAAAACGACGTTGATGAACATTCTTTCGACAATATTATTGCCGACAATGGGGTCGGTTAAGATTGCCGGAGCGGATATCACCCAGATGCGTGAGAGCCGCTTAACAGATTTTCGCCGAGAAAAAATGGGATTTATCTTTCAGGATTTCAATTTGATTGACAGTTTGACTGTCAAGGATAATATTATTCTACCGCTGACTGTCAGCAAGCTTTCAAATGATGAGATTGAAGACCGGGTACTTCGTTTAGCAAGGATATTAAAAATTGAGCATATTCTAGCGCGCTATCCAGAAGAAATTTCGGTTGGACAGCAGCAGCGGACAGCAGCAGCTCGGGCTCTGATCAGTAAGCCGCTAGTTTTATTTGCTGATGAGCCGACAGGTTCCTTGGATTCGAAAGCAGCTACAGAGTTTTTAAATTACTTGGATGAAGTGAATCTTCATGAGGAAACGACGATTTTGATGGTGACTCATGATCCGTACACTGCCAGCTACTGCAACCGAGTCTTGTTTATCAAAGATGGACGCTTTTTCTCTGAGATCGTTCGCCGTTCTTCCCGCAAAGACTTCTTTGAGAAAGTAATCGACATGCAGGCGACAATCGGCGGGGGTGGGAAAGCCAATGCTGATTAGAATTATTTGGCGCGGCTTCAAAAAACAATTATCTAACTACCTAATCTTTTTCTTCAGTCTGATTTTTGCGGTAATGGTTTATTATTCCTTTACTGCAATGACGTATGAGCAGCCTCTGATCCGCAGTGCAGGAAAAAATACCCAACTTGTTGGAATGCTGGGCTTTGGCAGCTTTGCCGTTGTTTTAATATTGCTTTTTTTTATGGCGAATACCAATCGTTTCTTCATTGAAAATCGTCGTAAAGATATCAGTATTTTCCATTTATATGGCTTAAACTACTATCAGATATGCCTTTGGTTCATTTTAGAGATTTTTTTTATTGGAATTTTTTCTTTTATGATTGGTATTGGCCTGGGGGTCCTGTTATCCAAGCTCTTTAGTATGATTTTGGTTAAGGCGATGGATCTGCCGTTACAAGTACATTTCTTTTTTTCAACCGATGCCGTTGTAGCTACTGGCCTAGTGGTGTTGTTCATTCTCGGAGTAGTTTCATTGCAGATTCTTTGGCTAGTATCGGGGTACAAGTTCTCTCATCTTAAAAAGCTTCAGTTGCGAAAGATACAGGCAATGAAAATATCGCTATGGAAAAAAATCTTAGGTGTAATCGGTGTATTGCTTTTATTGGGCGGCTGGGGAATGGCAATAAGCTATATTGACTTTGCTCGCGAAGCAAGTGAATATTTTGGGTTGATTCAAGGAAACGGGTTGTTGATGGGTGGAATTTTTCTCTTATGTGTCATCGGAAGCTATTTGTTTTTCGCCTTTACATTACGCTGGTACAATTCCTATCGTCCGAAGCGATTAAATAAAAACCTCGGTATGCTATCACGTAGCGAATGGCAGCTGCGCTTGTTCAGCGAGTGGCGTTTCTTTGGTTCTATTACAGTTGCTTTGGGCTTGGCGCTAGCGATCTTGGGCGGAATGGCAGCAGTTGTTTCGTTAGAAATGCGTTCAGTGAATGAGATTGCTCCAGCCTCTTTGATGATTACACGGGAAAGCTATGAAAAAATCGCGCCTAAGCTGCAGGAAATGAGACCTTATCAACGACAATCCCTGAATTTTAAAACAGTACCTGCTAAGCAAAGTGTCGAAATTTCTGGTGAAGGTATGAACTCGCAGCCGGAGATTATGGATATGGTTTCTCTTTCAGATTATCGTTCATTTCAAAAAACGAATCCGACTTTGCGGGATATTTCTTTGAAAACGGCGAGTTCGACGGTCGTTTTGAGTTCTTATCAACGATATTTAAATGACTATACTCATTACAGCAAAAGCATTTACCTGAAGAATCGACGGTTGAAGGTGCAAGAGACACATCCAAATTTCTTTGGCGATACAAATCTGCGTTATGGAACTGGAATGATCGTTGTTTCGGATAAGCTGTTTAATGAAACCCCAGGTCTCAGTTATACTATTGAAGTGATCGATGTGAAGAATCACAACGAAGAAAAACTAAATCGGTTGATTCGTAAGCGTTTGAAGGGCGATTGGGATTTTCCAATCCACTACAAACTAGCTTGGAAAAACAAGCAAATTATCGGAGAGGTAAGTAAGGGCGAAGGCTCTAAAAAAGAGGATTCGACAATCTATCGATCAGAATATACGTCCTATCAGGAAGTTTATCGCATGACTCGCAGCAGTATGGGACTAGTTTTGTTCGTTGTGACTTTTGTAACAGCCACTTTTATTATTACGACAGCCAGTATGGTGACCCTTCGCCAGCTCTCAGAATTTAAGCAGAAACGAAAAAAATATGCTTTGTTACGGCAGGTGGGGATTCCGGACAAGACTATTTATCAGGAAATCAAACGAGAGAATCGGGTTGTTTTTTTCATTCCAGCAATTTTAGCATTGATTCATAGTATACTGGCACTCTCGGTAATCTCACATATCGCTAAAAATGCGGATTATTGGTTTGTATATCTATTTTGTGGATTGATGTTAGTTGTTTATGCGTTGTTCTATTGGATCTCTTGTGTCTATCAGAAGAAACTTCTATAAAAATATGATGAATGAGGTATATCAATTGGGTTTGGTATATCTCTTTTTTTGTTGGGATAAAGTAGAACAGGCTTACAAAAAGGTCTAGCAAAGAGTACTAGGCTCTGCCTTTCTGTCTTGTTGAAAACCATATCTTTAAAATGGTGATCAGACATGTGACAAAACTGTTCGTTTGAGAGCGCTATATGTAAGAAGAACAAATGGAAGATTTTCGCCAGCGTTCTATAATAATCACAAAAGAAAAAGGAGAGGGCGATCGGATGAGGGATTTTTATAAAAAACCTGCTGCTCGTTACTGGTTAAGTTTTATTGGAAAGACGATTTTTTACTTTGCCGTCCTTTTGATTCTAGTTTACTTATACCATTACAGAAGCATTCAAGGTGGTAATTTTATCTACAACGAATTTTAATACGAATTCGTTCTTGGACCGAATGGAGGGATAATCATGCAAAATATTATTGAAGCAATCGATAAATTGGCGAGTGAAAAACCAGAAGCAGTCGCTTATCAATCAGAAACAGAGACGTTCAGTTATCAAACCTTGCGTCAATGGTCAAATAGTCTGGCTTATTTTTTGAATCAACACGTAGCCGCTGAAAAACCTATTGTTGTGTTTGGCGAATTAGAATTTGAAATGATCGCCAGTTTCCTAGGTTCAGTTAAAAGCGGTCATGCCTACATCCCAATCGAATCGAATACTCCATTGGATCGAATCCAATTGATTCTTGAAGTAGCACAGCCGGCGATGATTCTAAGTGTTTTGCCTTGGCCAGCAGAGATTCCTTTGGAGATTCCTGTGTTGACGCCAACGGATCTAGCGGAGATTTTTAACTCAGAACAAGAGCCAATCGACTTACAGCCCGTTTCAGAGGATGAAACGTTTTACATCATATTCACTTCTGGAACGACAGGTGTACCAAAAGGCGTCCAGATCAGTCATAAAAATCTATTGAGTTTTACGAATTGGGATTTGAAGGATTTTGGAATCAAAACGGGGATGCGTTTCTTATCGCAGGCACCTTATTCATTCGATTTATCTGTTATGAGTGTCTATCCTGCACTTTGCAGCGGCGGAACACTGGTGCCAGTGGAAAAATCTGTGATCAATGATTTCAAGAAATTATTCGAATTCTTACCGAAGCTAGCTTTAGAGGTGTGGGTATCGACACCATCCTTCATAGATATTTGTCTGATGGAAAAGACCTTCGATGGAGAACACGTTCCTTCATTAAAAATTTTCCAATTCTGTGGGGAAGAGTTAACACGTAAGACTGCAAAGGAATTATTGACACGTTTTCCAAATGCGAAAATTTTCAATACCTATGGCCCAACGGAAGCGACTGTTGCCATGACGCAAATTGAAGTGACAGATGAACTTCTAACTACGTATGATCGTGTGCCAATCGGTTATATCAAAGAAGATACCGAAGTCTTGATCTACGATGGAGATCAAGAAGTATCTGAAGGTGAAGCGGGAGAGATTATCATCAAAGGCCCCAGCGTGTCAAAAGGCTATATGCATAACCCGGAAAAAACAGCCGCAGCATTCTTTGAGATCGACGGCGTTCCAGCTTATCACACAGGTGATGCTGGAAGGCTGCAGGCAGATGGCTTACTCCTTTATGAAGGACGGATCGATTTTCAAGTGAAGTTGCATGGCTTTAGAATTGAACTGGAGGACATTGATCATCATTTAGAGAAAGTTTCCTATGTGAAGCAAGCAACCGTCGTTCCGAAATATCAAAATCATAAGGTTCAACAGCTGGTTGCTTATGTGGTTGTCAATGACAATGACTTTGAAAAAGCCTATCAGTTAACGAAAGCGATCAAAGAAGAGTTAGGTGAAGGTGTCATGGAATACATGATTCCGCAAAAATTTATTTATGTGGAGCACTTACCATTAACAGCAAATGGCAAGATTGATCGCAAGAGACTGATCAACGAGGTGAATAGCTGATGTTGATTCCTCACATGGTGCCCTATGCATCACCAATCTATTTCATCATTTTATTTGTAACGTTGTTGCCGTTGATTTTAAGTTTGCTGATTCGCGGCAAACGAATCGGCTGGTATCAATCTTTAATCACGTTGTTCTTTCTTTATATTTCCTTTGGCGGAAAGGACTATCGTCAAGGGCTGGCACTGATCGGCTACGTGATTTTCCAAAGCATTTTAGTATGGTGCTATCAGCACTATCGTAAGAATAAGAATCAAGCGAACATTTTTTACTTAGCAGTATTTTTAAGCATTGTGCCGCTGATCCTAGTTAAGGTGACACCATTTTTAGATGGGCAAAATTCCATCGTTGGTTTTCTAGGTATTTCTTACTTAACCTTCAAATCCGTTCAGATCATTATGGAAATGCGGGATGGGATGATCAAGGAATACAGCCCGTTGAACTACATCAAGTTCCTGCTGTTCTTCCCAACGATCTCTTCCGGTCCAATCGATCGGTATCGTCGTTTTGAAAAGGATTTGAACGAGCCCCCAGCACCGGAAAAATATGTGGATCTATTAGGCTCTGGTGTACATGATATTTTTGTCGGATTCCTATATAAATTCGTCATTGGCTATTATTTTGGTCAAGTATTGCTGCCGATCGTGGATCGGATGGCGATGCACCACGGAGGACTTTCTTGGGGCTTAGTCGGCTACATGTATGTGTATAGTATGTATTTATTCTTCGACTTCGCTGGTTACAGTTTGTTTGCCGTTGGTACCAGCAAGCTGATGGGCTATGAAACACCGCCCAATTTCAACAAGCCGTTCTTATCATGGAACATCAAGGAATTCTGGAATCGTTGGCATATGACGCTTTCCTTCTGGTTCCGTGACTATATTTATATGCGCTTGATGTTCACTTTGATCAAAAAGAAGACCTTCAAGAGTCGAATCGTGGCTTCGAATGTCGGCTACTTCGCTTTATTTTTGATCATGGGTGTATGGCACGGCCTGACTTGGTATTACATTTTATACGGTTTCTACCACGCTGCATTGATCTGTTTGACCGACGCGTGGCTGCGATTCAAGAAGAAACACAAGAAACAAATTCCATCTAATAAGTTTACCCACGCGTTGGCGATTTTCTTGACCTTCAACGCTGTCTGCTTGAGCTTTTTGATCTTCTCAGGCTTCTTGGATAAATTATGGTTTCATAACATTTTTCTAATGCGTTAGAAAGTTAACTACCTAAAAAACAAACACGAAATGGAGCGAGTAACATGGAAGACACATTATTCAGCATTTTAGAAGATATCACAGGAACAGAGGAAGTAAGAGACAATCCCGATGTGGATTTATTCGAAGAAGGCTTGATGGACTCATTAGCAACGGTTCAACTACTGGTTGAGATCGAAGGACAATTAGGCGTACAAGTGCCAGTTTCAGAGTTTGACCGCACTCAATGGAACACACCCAATAAAATTATCGAACAAGTGAAAGCTTTGCAAGATTAATGAAAAAGAAACTCTTCGGTATTTTTGGGCCGATTCTTTTAGCGGCAGTTTTATTGGTTCTTCTTTTTTTCTCGCCGTATAAAATTAACAGCAGCGATCCAAAGCTGATCAAGGCTGCATCCAGTTCAATGGCGGGAAATGTACTACGAGGGAACAGTATTACAAAGGAAGCTCTGAGTACCGACAATTATGTACCGTTCTTTGGTTCCTCCGAATTAAGCCGAATCAGCCCGTTTCATCCATCGGTCTTAGCCGAAAAATACGACCGAGGCTACACACCATTTCTGATGGGAGCACCAGGAACGCAATCGTTGACTCAGTTCATGATGATGCAGTCGTTGGGAAATGACTTGAAGCAGCGAAAAGTAGTTTTTATCATTTCTCCTCAATGGTTTGTCAAACACGGGATCAAGCGCGATTACTTTGATGCTTATTATTCTCCAGAACAAACCTTGCATTGGTTGCTGAATTTAAGAAAAGTTCAAGCGAGTGATAAGTATTTAGCTCAACGCTTGACGCATTATGGCGTGGTAAGAAAAGATGAACGATTAGACCGAATGTTAGCTGCTGTGATGGACGGGAAGCTGCCTGATAAAACGGATTTAGTTTTCAGTAAGTTGAAATTGAATATGTTGGAGCGGGAAGATGAACTATTCAGCACCATTGGTATGGTCAGCAAACAAGATATGATTGATAAAAACACGAAAGCTCTGCCTGAAAAATATGATCATACAGAATTAAATACGTTAGCCAATCAATTAGGTGAGCGGGCAACACAAGGAAATGAATTTGGGATTCAACGACGTTTTTATCATCAACGAATCAAACCACATATGAATCGTTTTGAAAATTCTCAAAAAAAATGGGATTATCGTTTTTCACCAGAATTCTCAGATTTCCAATTGGCATTAGATCAACTAGCGAAGGAACATGCGGATGCACTCTTTATTATTCCGCCGGTCAATGGTCGTTGGGCGGACTTTACCGGACTTTCAAAAGAGATGCTGAAGCAGTTTTCTGGTAAGATCAAGTATCAACTGACTTCACAAGGATTCAAAAATATCGCTGACTATACCGATCAAGAAAATACCCCATATTTTATGCAGGATACTATTCATTTAGGATGGAAAGGCTGGTTGGCAGCGGACGAAAAAATCGCTCCATTCTTGGCAGATCGCAAGTCACAGATTCAGAATTATAAAATTAATAATCAATATTTCTTAAGTAAAGAATGGCAAGAAATGAATCCTGCAGAAATAAAGTGAAAAAAGATAGTGCAAATAGCAGGACTCTGCGGTTGCACTATCTTTTTTCTAGTATTTACGAATCTGAGGGGGCGTATAATTGTTTATGAATTGATCGATTTCAATTAACGAGCTAGAAAATAAAGTCTTATTTCGATCCTCCTGGGTCAGAAAATTATTTTCTACCATACTGTCATATAGATTTTTCAATGGATCATAGAAGCCTTTTTCATTGAACAGTACACACGGATTCGCATTTTGACCGACTCTTGCCCAAGAAATCATTTCCGTGATTTCCTCTAATGTTCCTGGACCCCCAGGTAATGCGATACACGCATCTCCCAGCTCGAGCATTTTTTGTTTTCTTTCAGACATTGATGGAACGACATGCATTTCCGTTAAGTTAGGGTGGGCAAGTTCTCTTTCTATCAGAAAGGTAGGGATAACCCCAATTGCCTTACCCTTGTTGTTTAGTACAGAATCAGCAATTGTACCCATCAAACCAGCTTTTCCCCCACCATAAATGAGAGTATGCTTCTTTTCAGCAATCCATTCACCGAACTTTTCCGTTGTCTTTTGATAAATTGGGTCATTGCCGCTGCCGGCTCCACAATAAACGATGATATTCAAAATAAACCCTCTCTTTCATTTCTATTGATAGTAGTATATCATAGGATAAGAACTTACGTTCGTTAAAAAGAATGGAGGTCTTTTTTTGGATATTCAAGCGTATCAAGAGTGGATTGGGGACTTTTATAAAAAAAGAAATTGGTATCAATACGATCCATTTATACGATCAAATTTTCTTTCGGAAGAAGTTGGAGAAGTTTGTCGAGCAATCCGAACGATCGAGATTGGACGTGACCGACCAGATGAAAAACTGTCAGAGCGCTCTCAAGCAATCGAAAATTTAACAGAGGAATTAGGCGATGTTTTGGATAATCTTTTTATCATAGCCGACAAATATGAAATTTCTTTACAAGAAATAATGACGATTCATAAGCAAAAATTAGAACAGAGATACGATTGTTAGTGATCGTATCTCTGTTCCTTTTTATATTCTGCGGAAAAACTGACTTTGCAAAATACGCTCCTTCGGTTATTTCTGTGGATAATTTCTATAATAGAAGATCGCTAACTGTGTTCGATCACGTACCTCTAATTTTTCTAAAAGCTGACTGAGATTGTTTCGAACGGTTCCTTCACTGAGAAATAATTCCTGAGCGATTTCTTTATTATTTTTACCGTTAGCAACGGCAAATAGGATGCTTTCTTCGCGTTCGGATAATTCGATATTGTTCAGTTTTTGCGGTGTTTGGTCGGTCAAAATCGATGCTAATTTACCAACAACTTCCGTTCCGAAAACTGTTTGTCCATTATAAACGGCCTTGATTGCGGGCACGATACTGGCAAGCTCTTGTTTGATCAAGTAGCCTTTTACACCAATTTGCAATGCTTCTCGAATATATTCATCATCAGAAAATGTTGTAAGCAGTAGAATAACTGCGTCAGGAACTTGTTTAAAAATTTCTTTTGCTGCTTCAATCCCTGTGCTTTCCCCCATGCGAATGTCTGTTAGTAAAACGTCAGGACGCTCTTGCAAATAAAGCTTCACAGCCTCTGGGCCGGAGTTTCCGGTTCCAAGAACCTCGATCTCTTCAGATATTTCTAAAATAGTTTTTAATGATTCTGCCACTAATGGATCATCATCAACAATGACAACACGGATCATATCTTTCCTCCTTGAGTCTTTAATTTTGTTTTTCTGCAACTAAATGCCTCTTAATCATTCGCTTGAACTGATTGTGTTGCGAAGCGAGGAAGGGGTATCTTTCGGCACAATGATATGGATCAAAAAATTATTTGGAGTTTGTGAGATATGCAGTTGTCCGCCGATTTGTTCTATTCGCTGACGCATGCTTTTCAAACCGATCCCATCTCCATTTTTTTTGGCTAAAGTACCATTATCAAGAATTTGCAAGCGGTAAAAAGCAGGCAGCTCATTGAAGGAGAACGTAACTTTTGTTGCATTACTGTGCTTCATCACATTAGCCAGAGCTTCCTTCATCACCATTAATAGTGTTCGTTCTTGTTCTTGGTTCAGTTTTTCTGGAATCGCTCCTTTAATCTCTACTGCGGAAAATTGAAAATCCGCGATCAACAAATCTAGTCCCTTTTCAAAAGTCAAAGAAGTCTCATGTAAATCATGAACGCTTTCGCGTATATTATCCATCCCTATATGAATCGTCGACTTCAATTGTTCTAATGGTTTTTTTAAGCCATCGCTTTGATTGATCGCTTCGATAGCACCAAGTTGAATAATGGCGCTTGATAATAAATGCCCGACATTATCATGAATATCGCGGGCAATCCGATTGCGCTCCTCCGAAATTTCTAGGTCGATGAAGGTCTCTTGTGATTGTACTAATTCTTGGTTTTTTTGCTTTAACAGTTCTTGTTTTTCCCAACTGTCATCTTTCAGCTGCAGTAAAGCCTCTGTAACTTCCTCTTGTTTTTTTCCACGCCAAGCTAAGAGTAGGGAAAAACAGCTTAAGCAAACAATCAATAGCCGTTCAGGCGATGAAAGGCTGTCTTGAAATAGCAGCACAATCAAAACGATCAATCCCCAGCTCCAAATAATTTCCTCCCGCCAAGCAATTCTTAAATTTGCTGGTAAGAAGACAAGCAGCATCGGCCAAAAGAAACTTAAAATCAGTAACGGAAAAACGCCTAATGATTGACCGAATGTTTTTCGAAGCAGTAGTGCTGGTCCAGCAAGAAGAATACTCGCTAATAAATAAACGATCATATGCGGTTTAAACCCTTGTTGAAAAAGCAAAAAAATACCAATCAGTTCTAAAAAGAAAAAATCTACCCAATAATTATTTATTTTTTTCATTGCTGCTCCTAATTCATAGTAAAGTAGTTATCCAAAAAAGAGATTGAGACACATCATGTATACGGACACCTTGATCTAATGAAAAATGTGCAACAAGGCTCGAACAAAATGACATTTGTCATCTTATGATTGGCACAAACTCACTACAACGAAGTTTCTATTTTTATTATAGTAAATGTAAGAAGAAAAGGAAAAGGAGTTTTTAAAATGTTGATCGAAATCGAAAATTTAGTAAAACGTTATGGTGATTTCACCGCGTTGAATCATTTGAATCTATCAGTAAAAAAGGGTGAAATACTAGGATTATTGGGACCAAACGGTAGTGGGAAATCCACTACAATCAATTGTGTGCTCTCGTTATTGACCTATGATCGCGGTTCGATCAAGATCTTTGGAGAAGAGATGGGGCCTGAAAAATATGGAATCAAACAAAAAATTGGAGTTGTTCCACAAGACATTGCGCTTTTTGAAGAATTAAATGTTACAGACAACATCAATTATTTTTGTGGATTGTATGTCCAAGATAAGAATAAACGGGAACAATATGTCGAAGAAGTGATTCAGCTGGTTGGGCTAGAAGAATTCCGCAAGTTTTATCCGAAGCAATTAAGTGGAGGATTGAAGCGGCGCTTGAATATCGCATGCGGGATCGTGCATAAGCCGGAATTAATTTTCTTAGATGAGCCTACCGTAGCGGTCGACCCGCAAAGTCGAAACAAAATTTTGGATAGTATTAAAGAATTAAATCGTCAAGGAGCCACAATTGTTTATACGACTCATTATATGGAAGAAGTCGAAATACTCTGTAACCACATTGTGATTATTGATCAAGGTCAAGTAATCGCTGAGGGAAGCAAAGAGCAATTGAAAAATATGGTTCGAGAAAATGAGAAATTGATCATCGAGGTTCCAGGTTTGACCAAAGAGCAAGTTACGGCTGTTGGAGCTGCTCCATCTATTCTGGAAGTTTCTTACGATGAAAGCTATCTTCAAGTAACGACAAAAGATTTAAAAAACGCATTGTTACCAATCTTAAATTATTTTGAAGCAGAAAAAATTATGTATGCCAATATCCATACGCAAGAAGCGACATTGAATGATGTATTCTTGGAGATCACCGGAAAAGAATTAAGGGATTAGGGGTGAGGAAATGTTTGTACGTTTATTTATCTATCGTTTACGAGTTTTATTAAGAAATCGCAGCCTGCTATTTTGGACATTTGCTTTTCCTGTTGTTCTGGGTCTGTTGTTTAATTTAGCATTTGGAAATCTAGATGAAATGACAGCATTAGAAACTTCAACAGTAGGGATTGTTTCTGCGGATGATGCCAAATCAAAGCAGTTTGAATCGGTATTGAAGGAAATCAAAAATGATGATGAAGCACTATTTAAAAGCAAAGAACTATCGAAAAGGGAAGCGAGAACACAATTATCGGATGACAAAATTTCTGGTTATTTTGTAGTAGACGCTGACAATATTGAACTATTTGTTAGTAAAAGCGGTACTCAGCAAACCGTTTTAAAAGAACTGTTGAATCAATATCTGCAAAATACGGATAAAGTTGAAACGCTGATGGCTTCAGGAACAATACAGCCGCAAGCGATTAGTCAGGCTTTGGAGCAGAAAAGCTATGTAGAGGATGGCAACGGAACGGGGAATTTCAATCTGAAATCTTTTTACTTCTTTACTTTAGTGGGGATGACCGTAATGTATGGGTTTATGTGGGGACTTCGAAATGCTAATGATCAGCAAGCCAATCAATCACCAGAAGGGATGCGGCTATGTTTGATACCAAGGAATAAGCTGTTGGTATCATTTGCGAACATGTTGGCAAGCTTTGTTCTCTTCTTTGTCCAAACAACATTGATTCTAATGTTCTATCGCTTTGTTTACCAAGTTGAGTTTGGCGATCACTGGAACTATATTTTATTAGTCTGTGCTTTAGGTGCTTTTACAGCAATATCATTTGGTACTCTAATCGGTAACGCATTATCCAAGGTGGATTTCCAACAAAAAATTTCGATTGGAATCTCAATCTCCATGATCATGAGCTTTTTAGCAGGAATGATGGGCTCACAATCAATCAAATATTGGATCGATGTGCATGTGCCATTGTTAGGGCGGATCAATATCGTGAATTTAATCAGCGAAAGTTTATATCAGCTATTTTATTACCAATCGTTGAGCCCATTCTATCTCAACCTTCTATGGTTGGCAGGCTTTGGTATTTTATTTGTCCTGTTAAATTATTCATTTGAAAGGAAGGTGCAATATGACCACTTATAGAGCAATCCTGCAAATTCTAAAAAAGAATAAAGGGAGTCTTCTTCTAGGTGTTATTATCATGGCGGTGATTACACTTTTTTATGCAGGCCAGTTGACACAAGAGGCAGAAGAATTGACTGGAGCGAAGATTGCGATTCTTTCGGAAGATGATTCTGTAATTGAAAAAGGTTTTGTAGACTACTTAGGAAAGCAGCACACGATTGTAAAGCTGAAAGACACTTCTCAAAAAAGTTTAGATGATGCACTGTATTTTGACGAAGTGGAATATATTCTTGCAATACCTAAGAATTTCTCTGAGAAATTGACTAAAGGAGAGTCAGTGAAGCTGGAAAGTAAAACGCGCCCGGCGACATTTTCTCAATCTTTGGTAGATACGACAGTGAATAACTATTTAAACACCTATCTGACTTATCAAAAACAAATGCCGGAACTGACCCAAAAAGAGTTGTTGAAGAAAACCAAGACAACATTAAGTAAAGCTGGAAAAGTTCATTTCGATTCGAGCTACCATAAAAAGAAAAAACAAAATGTGACAGGACAGATTTACAATTTACTTGCTTATGGTATGTTCTTATCCATCTTCAGCGGTTATGCCGCAGTCAATTTGGCGTTTAATCGTGAAGAAATCCGTCGCCGAAATAGCTGTTCGCCGATTTCTCGGCGCAAACTGTCACGTAAAATATCGATTGGCAATTTAGCATACGCTGTATTTTGCTGGATACTCTTTTTAGCTTTTGTTTTATTTATCACTAAGGGGAGTTTCAATCAAGTGATGGGTTACTTCGTTTTAAATACGGTATCGTTCTTTGCGGCAATCGTTAGTTTCTCCATCTTGATTACAAGCATTTTACAAAATGAGGATGCGATTAGCGGTATCAACAATATTTTTATCATGGGAAGCTGTTTTGTTGGCGGTGTTTTTGTCCCAAGCGAATTTTTGCCAGATGCGGTGAATAAGCTTGCTGCATTCACTCCAACATATTGGTTTGCCCAAAATAATGAATTGATTGGTAAGACCGTTGACTTCAATCAAAGCTTCATGGATAAATTCATGTTTAATTCAGGAGTATTATTAGCTTTCGCGGCCGCATTTTGGGTGATTCATTTGATTACAATGCGTGAAAGAGGAAGCTGGGTATTAAAAAAGGCTCAGGTATAAGAAAAGCGTGTCCATAAAAGGGCACGCTTGTTTCATACTTCAAAATAAAGCTGCTGTTCCTCTTCGAAAAAGATCGGCAACAGCTTATTCAATGTTCCCGCCAGCAGTTGTAATTTCAAATCTGCCTTATTGATCCAAAACAGATCATCAGGAACAGCTTGTTTCTTCACTTGAGCGGTATAAAGAAACGCCAATTCACGAGTTTCTTTAGCTAAGTTATTCCATTCAGTTGTTCCTCGCAAGATTGGTTGAACAATCAATCCTGTTTCTTCTTTGATTTCCCGCACGGCAGCATGATAGCTGTTTCCTCTTTTTCTACATGACCTCCAGGAAAAGTCCATCCAGGCCAATCCGTTTTCTTTCGATCCTGGACTAGAACTTCACCCATTTCATTTTCGATCATTACCATCATGGTCAATTCAATTGCTAGTAAACGTGTCATTTGATCACCTCATAGTGATTATACAACATACTTCGCAGATTTTTTTTACAATGGTATACTGATTTATAGGTAAAAAGGGATGTCAATCATATTTTTTGATGTAGAGCATTCTTAATGGGAAATAGATTTATTTTTAGGAGGAGTAAAAGTGGATAAAAAGGAAGAGCAATTATTGATTGATCTCACTTCAGCGCGTGGCATTGCGGGGAATGAAGATGAGGTCAGAGAGGTCTTTAAAAGTTACGCACAGGATTTTGCTGACGATATTTTTTTTGATGGTTTAGGTAGCGTCATTGCTAAGCATGGTGGCGGCGGTGGACCAAAAGTCTTCATCTCAGGCCATTTAGATGAGGTCGGTTTTATGGTGACAAAAATCTCAGAAAAAGGATTCCTTGAGTTTCAAACGATTGGCGGCTGGTGGAATCAAGTAATGTTGGCTCAACAAGTGGAGATTAAAACTCGCAAAGGCAACATTATTCATGGTGTGATTGGGTCAAAACCGCCACATGTGTTAACGCCAGAGGCACGAAAAAAACCATTTGAAATCAAAGACATGTTTATCGATATCGGGGCTTCTAGCGCGGATGAAGCGAAGGAGTGGGGCATCCGACCTGGCGATATGGTGACACCGTATATTCACTATCAACGAATGAATGACTCAAAATTCCTATTAGCAAAAGCTTGGGATAACCGTATCGGTACAGCAGTGGCACTGCGCGTTTTAGAGAATCTATCTAAGCGTGAGCATCATAATGTATTGTTTGCTGGTAGCGATGTTCAAGAAGAAGTCGGCTTGCGAGGCGCTCGCACAAGCTCGCATATTGTGAATCCTGACATTGCTTTTGCATTAGACACGGGTACAGCTGGCGATACACCTGGGATGACCCCGAAAGAGGCAGACTCTGTTTTGGGTAAGGGACCGCAAATTTTGATCTATGATGCGTCGATGGTTCCTCATAAGAAATTATTGGATTTTGTTATTGATGTAGCAGAAGAAATGGAGATTCCATTTCAATATACGGTAATTGCCGGAGGAGGAACAGATGCTGGACAAATGCACCTGACCCGTGATGGTGTTCCATCATTAGCGATTACCGTACCTGTTCGTTACTTGCACTCACATACTTCGATTATCCATGAAGAGGATTATTTCAATACAGTGAAATTAGTTACGGAAGTTGTGGCACGTTTAGATTACGATACGGTCGGCGAAATCAAAAATTACTAAGAGCGTTCAGCTAGCTAGAGTCGTTGTTGGATTTATGCCCGATTGTTTATGCCTTTTAACGAAGGAGAAATGTGATTTGAATATGAGGATAGAGACAAAACGTACAGAACTAGAGCACTTGAAAAAAGAATTAAAAACATTTGAACGCCTTAATTTTCTAAATGTTTCGACTGATCCAGAATCCAAACGTGTTGAGCGTAAAATACAAAAACTAAGTAACGAAATAGCTAAATTAAAAAAATCGTAAAGGAATTTTTCCTGCGAATAAGGAGTGTTTCTATGAGTCTTAGTGAATATCGTCAAAAAGCCAAAGATCAATTGAATGGACAATGGGGAATCAATGTTGGATTGATTGTGATTGTTGGATTATTAACAGGAGCAATCAGTAATGTTTCAACGATGACCAATAATCCAAATCTTCAGTTAGGAATCTCATTTCTATTGAGTATCCTCGTCCTATTTGCATTTAGCTATGCCCTTTATTACATCAGTTTATATGTAGTACGAGGAGGTAGAGCAGAATTAGGTCAAATTTTTGTCGTCTTTCAGCAGGGGTACTATGTGCCATTGTTGCTGATTAATATCATTGCGCAAGTTGTGCAATATGTATTGGCAGCGATCTTTTTCATCCCATTATTATTGCAAGCCGGAAGCAGTGTTTATATCTCACTGATCTCATCAGGCGGAGTAACGACTGCGGAAAATGCTTCAACATTGTTGAATATCGGTGTACTTGGTCTTTATGCTATCTTAACTTTAGCATTCTTACTTGTTACAACGATCATCAGCATTATTTTCAAATTTGCGGTTTGGGTAAAATTTGATTACCCAGATTTAAGTGTCGGCGACTGTATCAAGCGTGCTTGGTCATTGCTACAGGATCGTTGGGGTAAATATATCTTATTGCAATTGTCATTTATCGGCTGGTATATCTTAGGGTTTGTCGCGTTGTTAGTTGGTCTGCTTTTCGTAGCAGTTTATGTGAATACAGCGAGTGCGGCTTTTTATGACCAAGCCTTGAAGGAAAAAATTGATCAGGGGGAATTGGCATGAAATTGACCGTATTAGGTTGTTTAGGTGCGTATCCATATGATGGCCAAGGAACCACCAGTTATTTGCTGCAAGCTGACGGCTTTAATCTATTATTAGATGCGGGTAGCTCAACATTAGTGGAATTAGAAAAAGAACTCGATCCGTTAGATTTGGATGCGGTAATTTTGACTCATTATCACCATGATCATATTGCAGATTTAGGTGTGTTGCAATATTACTGGCAGCTTTATCCGACCCAAACGCCTAAGCCTATCCTGCCGATTTATGGACATACAGAGGACCAGTTTCATTTCGATGATTTGACGATGGACGGTGTTACTGAAGGCCATGCTTACTTCGAAGCAGAAGAATTGAAACTTGGACCGTTTCTTGTTACGTTTATGAAGACGATTCATCCAGTACCTTGCTACGCAATGCGTTTTGTTGAAGAAAAGACTGGTGCTGTTTTTGTCTTCACCGGTGATTCCGGATACCTAGAGTCCTTTAACGAATTTGCAAAAGATGCGGATTTGTTCTTAGCAGATACGTATTTATTTAACGGCAATGAGCATCATAAAGCGCATTTCACTGCAGGGGAGTCCGGTACTTTTGCCAAAAATGCAGCAGTCAAAAAATTAGTGTTAACCCATTTACCCCAACATGGAAGTCTGGAAGAACTACGTCAACAAGCAGCTAATGCCAGCGAGGGTATTCCTGTTGAATTAGCGCAACCTCACAAAGTTTTTGAAATCTAAAATGATTTACAGAACAAAATAATTTATTCCTTAAATAGGAGTTAGGAGTTGGAACCATGCTATATGTACCAAATGACAAAGAACGTGATCCACGAGTAAATCTTGCCATCGAGACCTATCTATTGCAGAACATGCCTTTAGATGAACCAATCCTGCTTTTTTACATCAATGAGCCATCAATCATCATTGGCCGCAACCAAAATACGATTGAAGAGATCAATAAAGAATACGTGGATGAAAAAGGAATTCATGTTGTTCGACGCTTAAGTGGTGGAGGCGCCGTTTATCACGATCTTGGGAATTTGAATTTTAGCTTCATTATGCCAGATGATGGCAACTCCTTTAGAGATTTCAAAAAATTAACAGAGCCAATTGTTGAAGCACTCCATAAGTTAGGTATTGAAGGCGCACAGCTAAAAGGGCGGAACGACTTGGTAATTGACGACAAGAAATTTTCTGGTAACGCGATGTATTCGACTAATGGCCGGATGTTCGCTCATGGAACATTAATGTTTGATAGTGACATTGATGAAGTCGTGAATGCGTTGAAAGTGAAAAAAGACAAGATCGAATCAAAAGGGATCAAATCCATTCGTTCGCGTGTGACGAATATCAAAGATTATTTGCCGACTGACAAGCAAGACATGACAACTGAAGAATTCCGTCAAGCGATTCTACTGCAAATTTTTGGCGTGGATAGTGTAGATCAAGTTAAGACTCATGAGTTGAACGAGGCAGACTGGAAAGCCATCAATCAACTCTCGGATGAATACTACAAAAATTGGGATTGGAATTATGGCCGTTCACCAGAATTCAACTTGGAACGTCAAAAACGTTTCCCGATCGGTTCAATCGAAGTTCGCTTAGATGTAGCTAATGGAGAAATCGAAAAAGCTAAAGTATTCGGTGATTTCTTTGGATTAGGTGAAATCAAGGATGTTGAAAATCAATTGATCGGCACACGCTATGAGAAAAAAGCTTTAGAAGAAAGCATCGATCAAATCGATCTGACTCATTACTTCGGGAATATCACCAAAGAAGATTTCTTATCACTAATCTATTAAAAGTCAACGACCTTTCGAAAATCGAAAGGTCGTTTTTGTCGAGCAAACTGTAATATGAGATCGGCGGCTGGAAAATATCGTTTCTTTTGTTAAGATAAGGATAAAGAAATCGTCCGACAAAGGAGCCTGACATGAAAAAGCGTGAATTCATCGTTCAAGACTTATTAAGTAAAATTTATCAGGAAGAATTTAAAAACGGCAAATTGCCAAATCAACGAAAATTAGCGGAAATCTACGGGGTCTCGCGTTTTACGATCCAGCAGGCGGTTAAGAACCTGGAAGAGATCGGGATTGTCCGAGTTGTCCAAGGTTCAGGGATTTTTGTCCACGAAAAATGGGTGAAGAATCCGTTGATTTTTAATTCGTTGACCCGCACGCCCTACGATCGAATTGATTCAAAGATGATCGCTTTGAACAAAGCCCCAGCTACTTTAGATGAACAAAAGATTTTTCAAATCAATGAGGGTGATGAGGTGTGGACCTTTGAGCGGATTCGAATCGTTAACTATAAAATCGAACAGCTGGAAATCTCAAAAATGCCAGTTTCGATGTTTCCCGATTTGTCGCAGGAGGTCGTGGAGCATTCGATCCAGAACTATGTGGAACAAAAGGGTTTTCGTATTTCTCACTACATCACCAGCTATGATCCAATCACGACTTCAAAGGAGCAGTCGAAACTACTTTTGTGCAAACGCGGTACACCCGCGATGCAAATCACAAATCGTGCTATTTTAGAAGATGGTCAGGTTTTTGAATACAGCAGCATCGTGGCGATCGATTATTCAGTGACCTATATTCGTCCCTTTGATCGTGAGATTCATCGGTCGCGGATTGACTAATAGAATTTATTTCATACAAAAAACGACCCGCAATCAGTTTGAGGCTGAGTGGCGGGTCGTTGATTTATTTTATGGTGTTACGATCGTTCCGTCAGGTGTTCGGCTTTGTGTCCATTCATGGGGACGATAGACGACAGGATATTCAGCGGCCAGTTTTTCATTGAAGGTCACACCGATCCCGCTTTCTTTGATTGGATAGAAGAAGCCCTTTTCTGGGGCAGGAACATTGCCAAAGACCTTCTTTGTGTTTTCAGAAACATCAATATTTTCTTGGATTGCGGCATTGTGCAGATGAATGTTCAAATGCGTATTGACTGCTAAACCGATCGGCGTGATATCCGATGGTGTGTGCCAAGCGATTCGAATCCCCATCGCTTCACAGAAATGGGCCAATTTCAAGGCAGGTGTGATTCCGCCGATTTGAGAGACGTGTGCCCGCATATAGTCGATTTGACGATTGCGTACGATTTCTTTCCATTCCATCGGATTATTGAACAATTCCCCCGTAGCAATCGGCGTAGTAGACTGGCTGCGTAATTGAGCCAACCATTCATTTTGATTTGGCGGCAGGATATCCTCTAAAAAGAAAAGATTGTATTGTTCCGCTGCTTTTGCGAAGTTGATTGCCTGATTCGGATGCAGGCGTTCATGGACATCATGCAGCATTTGGAAACGACTGCCGTATTTTTCTTGGATGTCGGCGAACATTTTCAAGGTTGTCTGCATATAATCTTCTTGATCGAAGTACGAACCGTGGATTGGATTCTTAGGTGTTGCCAAATTACTTGGATTTCCGCCGTAAAAGCCTAATTGACAGCGTATATAACGATAGCCTTCTGCTAAAAATTTATCGATTTCGCCGTACAGATCGTCCAAGTTATCTGCAACAGCATGAGTATAAGCTGGGATCGCTGTGCGGGACTGGCCACCTAATAATTGATACAAAGGCATATCGGCAAGTTTTCCTTTGATGTCCCAAAGCGCCATATCAACACCAGAGATCGCATTGTTAGTGATCGGGCCGTTGCGCCAATAAGAATTGACATTCATCACTTGCCAGAGATCTTCGATTTGATTCGCATCTCTGCCGATCAGTAATGGTTTCAAGTATTCCTCAACGACTGTTTGAACCGCCAAAGGCCGAAATTGAAAGGTTCCGCAGCCGACGCCGGAGATGCCTTTATCCGTTTCGACCTTTACAACTAATAAATTATGGCGATCGGGTTTGATCGCAAAGCTTTTTATATCAGTAATGATAGTTGGTGTCATTTTTTTCACTCCAATGTCTGTCAATATGAATCATTTGCAAACCCATTGAAACACGTAGATGATCGAGCTGTCAATTTGGTCTGAAAAAAAGGAGCTTAACCACATAAAAACAGTCCAATTTTTAAATTAATATTTAAAAAATGTTGATATATAGCTGTTTATTTTTGTTTTCAGATAAAAAGGACTGGTTTTACAAGCGTGGTGGACCATGCTACTATGTGTGTGAAAACGGAAACACGTTTCAGTGAGTTTCGAAGAATAAGGAGGAAAAAAAGTGAAGCATGAAGATGTAGCAAAACAAATCATTAGAAATGTTGGCGGTGCAGACAATATTAATAACGCTTGGCATTGTATGACCAGGCTGCGTTTCAATTTAAAGGATGAGAAGCAGGTTGATTATGAAGCGTTAGAGAAAATACCTAAAGTCGTCGGCACAAAATATCAAAGCGATCAGCTGCAAGTAGTGATCGGAACAGATGTGGCGGATTACTTTGCACCGGTTGCCAAAGAGTTAGGACTTGATGAGAACAGTCAGCAGGACACTGTTGAGAAAAAAGGTGCCGTATCATTATTTATGGATACCGTTTCAGGTGTATTCGGTCCGATCGTACCTGCGATCGCAGGCGCCGGCATGATTAAAGGATTGATGGCGGGACTGGTGGCATTGAATGTGATCTCAAACCAAACAGATACGTATTTGATCATCGATATGATCGCTAGCGGCGTCTTTACTTTCTTGCCATTCTTTGTAGCTGCTTCGGCTGCTAGAATCTTTAAGACGAATCAATATTTAGCAGTCGCGATTGCTGCGATGTTGCAGTTTCCAACGATGACTAACGCAGTTGCTGAAGGTTCCATCTCAGCATTCAAACTATTCGGTGTGATTCCCGTACCAGTCTTTAATTATGCGGGTACAGTTATCCCGATCATCTTTGCGGTATTAGCACTAAGCTATATTTATCGTTGGGTCGATAAGGTGCTGCCACAGGTTTTACGAACGGTCTTTACACCGACAATTTCATTATTTGCTGCAGGGTTAGTTACTTTGACCGTAATTGGACCAATCAGTATTCATCTAGGAAACTTATTGGCTACTGGTGTTGCTTGGCTGTTCTCGATCTCGCCAGTATTGGCCGGTATCGTGGTAGGAGCGATTCGTCCAATTGCAATCTTTACAGGTTTGCACCATGCGATGACACCGATCGCGTTGCAAAACTTTGCGAATCAAGGCTATGACATGCTGATGCCGATGATGTTCATGGCAAACATGGCGATCACAGGTGCTACAGCTGCGATCTATACGAAAGTAAAATCAAAAGAAGAAAAATCACTTGTGCTATCTTCTGCTGTTTCCGGTCTATTAGGAATTACTGAACCAGCACTATTCGGGATTTTATCAAAATACAAGAAAGCATTTATCGCAGCGACCGTCGGCAGTTCAGTAGCTTCAGCCTTTATTAGCTTCTTCGGTGTTCGAATCTACGGCTATATCTTATCAAGTATTTTCAGCTTGCCGGCTTATATTGGACAGTACTTTATCTTTGCTGTTCTCGGTATTTTGATCGCATTGATCTCTTCGTTTGTCATCACTTACATGCTAGTTCCTGAAGAGCAAATAGAAGAAGACGATTTTACTAACGAAGTGGATTTACATGCTGTTGCTAAAGGCAGTTATGTTCCATTAGAAGATGTACCCGATGAAGTCTTTTCAACTAAAATGATGGGCGACGGCTTTGCAATCAACTCGGTCGACGGAGCGGTATTCGCACCAGTTACTGGCACAGTGACCACTGTCTTCCCTTCAAAACATGCGATCGGGATTAAGACAGCAAATGGAGTAGAAGTTCTTGTCCACATGGGAATTGATACGGTAACACTGGATGGAAAAGGCTTTGATGTGCTAGTGAAGGTCGGCGATAAAGTAACCGCCGATACGAAAATCGCTCAAATGGATCTAGAGTACATTCGCAGTCAAGGGAAAGAAACAATGATCATTGTAGTCATCACTAACATGGATCGCATCTTGAAATTCTCCGGCGAAAGAAATCTAGAAGGTCAACATCAAGCGGGTGCTTTATTAGAAATCGCACTGCTAAATGGATAGGGGATAATAAGGAAATGAAACGAATGGAAATCTTGTCACGATTAGAAAAAGCCGGAGTGATTTCAGTAGTTCGGGGCAAAGACCAGACTGAAGCAGTCAAAGCCAGCCATGCGATCATCGCAGGCGGTGTAAAGGGGATCGAAGTGACCTTTACGGTGCCAAATGCTCAAGCGGCGATCCAAGAACTGGTTAAAACTTATCAAGGACAGGATGTGGTCATTGGTGCCGGTACGGTGCTGGATGCAGTGACGGCACGTCTTGCTATCATGGCGGGTGCAGAATTTGTGGTTAGCCCAAGTTTTGATTCGGAAACGGCAGAACTGTGCAATTTGTATCAGATTCCTTACCTGCCGGGCTGTATGACGATTACTGAGATGCATCAGGCTCTGAAAAGCGGCGCGGATATCATCAAGCTGTTTCCAGGCAGTGTCAGCGGGCCGAGCATGGTTTCAGCGGTCAAAGCTCCGTTACCTCAGATCAACCTGATGCCAACAGGCGGTGTTAATCTTGAAAATATGGAAACGTGGTTTAAAGCAGGTGTTGTAGCGGTTGGTGTTGGCGGCAATTTATTAGCACCGGCAGCAGTAGGCGACTTTGTGAAGGTAACTGAGATTGCGCAGCAGTATGCAGTGAAACTTGCGGAAATTCGAGGGCAAGCCAATGGCTAAGATCGTTAGCTTGGGAGAAATTATGCTGCGTTTGTCTGCCGAAGCAGGCACTCGCCTTCATCAATCTCAACAATTAGACGTATTTTATGGAGGCGGCGAAGCAAATGTCGCTATTTCCTTAGCAAATTTTGGCCATCAGGTGCAGTTTGTCAGCAAGGTAGCCGACAATGGTTTTGGTCAAGGGGCGGAACGGCTTTTAAGAAGTTACGGAGTAAAGACAGATTATTTGCTTAAAGGTGATGGCAGATTAGGAGCTTATTACGTGGAGCAAGGAACAGGCCAACGTGCCACTTCGGTCATTTACGATCGTCAGAATTCCGCCTTTGCGCTAATGAATGAACTGGAATGGAAGCTTGACGAATTTGTTTCTGAAGTGGATATTTTTCATATTTCTGGTATCACGCCAGCTCTGTCTGAACAGTGGCAACTATTGACCCTTGAATTAATTAGGATAGCGAAAAAGGCCGGCTGTAAAATCAGCTTCGATTGCAACTATCGCCAGAATCTCTGGAGCCAAGAAGCAGCCGGGACTTTTTTAACCAAAGTATTGCCTTGGGTTGATTATTGTTCCGCTGGAAAAATGGACGCAATCTACTTATTAGGGATCCCAGAAGCAGGATCAGATGTTGCATATTATTATCAGAAAATGCAGGAGCTGTATCCTAATATCACTGCTTTTTATTCGACAAAGCGAACCGTTCATTCGACTTGTGTCAATGAATTACAGGGGACTTTGTGGCTCGATGGCGTTTGTTATACTTCGAAAAATCATCAGATCGATCCAATCATTGATCGGATTGGCGGTGGGGATGCCTTTACTGGCGGAGTATTGCATGGTCTGCTTAACGATCGTTCACCAGATGTGATCATTGAATTTGCCACTGCGGCTTCTGTCTTGAAACATATGGTAAAAGGCGACTGCAATCAATTCAACGAATCTGAAGTTTGGAAGTTTGTCCAAAGCGACAGCGCGAAAATTGAACGTTAAAAAATCAGGAAACGGTCTTTTAAAGACTGCGTCCTGATTTTTTTATAGCCCTAATGTAATTTTAAAGTACTGTTTTTTCTCTTTGGTTTGCCATTGCCATTCGCCGTTTGATTGCTTGACGGCATTAGCTAACGTTTCATGTCGATCGAAGGGGGGCGCCATGGTAACCGATTCATCAAAAGAATGTCGAGCAAAAGCACTCGTATTGCTTTCAATGATTAATTGATCATTTTCTTGCTGGATGGAAATATCGATGCTGCCGAACTGTGACTCATTCAAAAATTTCTCGAATAATTGTATCAACAGGTACAAGTTTTCTTCATTCAGTAGTTGAGTGTCCGCTCTGACAGCCAACTGGCAAGAAAAGAACTTAGCTTTTTTGCGAAATTCTTTTTGATAGTAATCCCGCATTTGTTGAAGCAGATAGGTTAAATTGGGTGTTTTCTCGTTCCGATCAGCTTCTTTCTCAGTCAGTAGTTTAAATGTTGTCAGCAAGTTATTCTGTTTTTCCTTCATCAACAACAGCTGTTGTGTTTCTTCTTGCTGTTTGATTCGAAAGTGCTGGATTAAGCGAAAACCTTCTTCAAAATGATACCCGCTGATCAAGACCATCAGTCCGGCAAATAAAATCAACGGCCAATCAGTCGTTAAGTTCGCCGCTCCAGCAAAAAGCTGAATGTAGAAGAAACAATGGATAAAAGCAGCCATGATGATTCCTGGTGAGCAAATAATGTAGAAACGATTCTGATCCGCGGACTCCGCTAATGCGATCGCAGATGTGTAGAGTGTCATGAAGACATTAAAGCCACTAAAAATCTGCACGGCAATTGGCAATGACAATTTTCCAGCAAGGATACAGAGAAATCCAAAAGCTAATAGAAAAATCTGTGAGCCCACACCATAGAGGTAATAGTGCTGATATTTTTTTGTTCTTAACAAATAATAATTGGTTAAAAATACTGGAATCAGAATCGCCGTTAGATTATAAAGAATCGATAATGTGCTAGGACTGAGTAGACTGCTGGCAGGGATATTCAAAACGATCGATTGCATACCCACTAAAAAAATAAACCCTATCAATATCAATGATAAAACCAAATCTTTTCGTGAGACTCTAGGCTTTAGGAAGAGCAGTCCCAGCATTAAGATGATCAATGCAGAACAAATGACCAATAACAAAAGTTGCGGTAAAGAATGCAGGATAAAAAAGCGGTTCACCTCGGCTGCCTCACCAATGAAGACACGGGCAGGAATTCCGGCGTAATATTCATAAGGCGTCTTCGTAATAATTCGCAATTTTTGCTGCTGATAGTTTTTAGGCAGATGAACAGTTGTTTGTAAGAGGCCAGGTTCCTTTTGCTTATCAGTAGCACTATATTTATAAATCAGATTTTCCCCGACATAGATAAAGAGCCATTGATGGTTTGTTCGCACAACAAGCTGTGGATCCCTAAGGTTCATTTCTAGTTGTTGCTGCATGATCAAGGCATTATTCGGGTGAACATTCGTTAAACGTTGTTCGGTTTTTCCGAAGATATAGTGATCAGAATGGTCTTTAACAATGAATGTCCAATGATCCTGCAATTCTTTCACATTTGTTTTTTTAATTTCATTTGTGATCTTAATACTGGTAAAGGAAACCAATGTTAAAATAACGGATATTATTAAAGCGAGATTGTGTTTCGTCAGAAACTTAGCAAACTGCTCTTTGTATGTTTTCGTTACGATAAAGTAACACCCTTTCGTTTAAAAAAAAGAAAATAATCAGTATAGTGCTCTATGATAATAGTAACATAATGGGGATTCTAGTCAAAATGAATTCTTTTTTTTATTCAATTATCAATTAAAAAATAGATTTTTTTGCGTAATATGATATGATGAATTTAAGAAGAAAAATTATTTAAAGGAGGTGGATTGGGACGCTGAGAAATAAAAAAATAACTATTTTATATGCTTTTTTAATCTTTGCTTTGTTCTTGCTCGCTATATTTACTATCGTTATTCCAAAATTACTGGATGTTACACCCTATGTGATTTCAGACAGTAAAATGGCGCCAGAATACAACAAAGGCGGTTTAGTATTTGTAAAAGATGTGAGGGAACCAATTCATGTTGGAGACACGATTACCTACTATGAGAATCAAGGAAAAGCGATCAAGACACGGCGAGTATTAGCGGTAGATCATAATATCGATGGTTACTTTGTCAAAGGAGACAATTCTGATAAAGCAGAGATGGGGCTTGTTCATGAGCGGAATTTGATTGGCAGACCGCATTTTTATTTACCTTATATTGGTTTTTTGGCAGATACTAAAGTAATGAGCATTTTGAAAATCAGCTTATTTATTGGCGCCATTCTAATGACCCTCTCGACCTTACTTTTTCAAACTGAAGGAAAACATAAATTACGGCAGCAAGTCGATTAAAAAAGGCCTTCGCGATGAAGGCCTTTTTTCATTGATTTTAATAAGACAGCTCTAAAGCATCTTTGATTTCATCTTGTGTTTCTTTCATGTCTTCTTTTACTTCTTTTCTGCTTTCTTTCAAGGCACGTTTTGTTTCCTTACTTCCTTCTTTCAAAGCATCCTTTGTTTCTTTCGAATTTTCTTTGATTTCATCCTTACTGCTGTGTAGTTCATCTTTGATTTCTTTTTTCACTTCTCTTAATTCGGTCCGAAATTCTGTTTTCCAGACTGGTCGGAAAATATAGCGATTCACCGTCAACAACCCTATACAAGCAATTCCTAAAATCAATACTGTAATGTCTAATCCATTTCTTTTCATTCTAATACCTCCTGATTTTTTATACCAACTGTGTCGATTCATTTATTCTAGAGAAACTTGATATTTTATTTCTGCTTTATTACTACACTCTCATAATAAGAGAAATACGGAAGGGTTTCGTCCAACCAAAGTCCTATTTTCTTCTCGGATAAAAGACTGGAAAAAAATAGAAATGACAAAGACATGAAAAAAAGAGCCTTTGATAGGCTCTTCAAACAATAGAATCATTATGCGACAGTATATCCAGCTTCACAGAGAGCCGTAACAGCGGCATCATACTTGTCGGCTTTGACCAAAATATAATCAGTATTGTAAGTGGAGACAGCAAAAATGCTGATACTAGCATCTGCTAATAATGAAGCAATTTTAGCTAAAATTCCGACAAGACTGAAATCTAAGACACCGTCAATCTTGAAGCCTTTCCAACCGTCCTCGCGTTCGATCGTATTCGCAGGAACACTTTCAGTAGAGGAAACGACTGAAATTTCTTCATCAGTTACTCCGATAAACAGCGGCTGTTGGGTAAGGTCAATCGTCTTTAAGTCGGCGATCTTATACACGGATAATTCTTGAGGCAAAGATGTTAATTTCATTATTGGTGATACTCCTTTCTGCATTTCTTGATCATTCAAATTTATCAAAGGAAACGAGGGAATGCAATCCAATTTTTTGTCGAACAGTTCGCTTCATAGTATATTCTAAGAAACAACTAAAGGAGCATGGTGTCATGAAAGCATTGTATTTTGAGGAATTTGGCGGCAGCGATGTTTTGCAGTATGGGGAGCTTCCCAAACCTGTGATCAGTGAAAAAGAAGTATTAGTAAAAGTCGACTATATCGGTTTGAATTTTGCTGATATTTATCGACGCCGAGGGGAATATCACATAGAAAATCATGTTCCTTTTATCAATGGCTATGAAGGGGCAGGCAGCATAGTCGCAATTGGAGAAAAGGTGACGAAACAAAAAGTCGGGGAATCAGTTTTGTTTGTAGATGTGCCTTTAGCGAATGCGGAATATGTAGCAGTACCAAGTGATCAAGCGATTTCCCTGCCTGCTGGGATCGACAGTAAATTAGCTGCAAGTATCGGGCTTCAAGGGATGACTGCTGATTTTCTTGCCCATGATCTTGGAAAAAACAGTCCTGGTGAGAAAGTATTCATTACTGGAATCAGTGGTGGTGTTGGCCAAATACTTTCCCAGATACTAGCAGCTGATGGCATTGAAGTTTATGGAGCGGCTTCATCAGTGGAGAAACAAGCCTTGGCATTGTCTCACGGAGCCAAACAAGTCTATCCGAGTCGCGAAACTTTTTGGGCTAAAACGATCGAAGGTCAATTTGCAACAGCATATGATGGCGTAGGCTCTACGATCCAGCAAAGTTTAGATTTGATTAAGCATCGAGGGAAAGTTGTCTTTTTTGGTATGGCCGGCGGCAATCCAATAAAAATCGATCCTGTAGCGTTAATGTCAGAATCAAAAAGCATCTTAACTGGTGATTTATGGGATTATCTAACAAGTTACGAAGAACGGAAAGTACGCAGTGAACGGCTCTTCAGCTACTTTGCCAAAGGAAAGATTGAGATCAGTGAGCCGACAGTATTTTCACTGCATGATGGCAAGAAAGCTCACGAATTTTTAGAGACAGGCAAAAGTATTGGAAAAATTTTGTTGAAGCCGTGAAAAATAAAATTCTTGTTTCTCCCTGCTTACTCATGAAGAGAGGATAGGCAGGGCTTTTTTATAACCTGACATTAGTCTGCAGGTTTTCAATGATATACTGATGTTGGAGGTGAGCGACATGGCAGATTATCGTTTATTTCAAATGGTTTACTTTTTGATGGATAAAGGAAACACGACAGCACCGGAGTTGGCAGAAAAATTTGAAGTATCGATCCGAACGATTTATCGAGACATTGATATCTTAAGTTCTGCAGGAATCCCTGTTTACACAACTCAGGGAAAAGGCGGTGGGATTTTCCTGCCTGAAAATTTTGTGTTAAATCGTTCTTTAATTTCGGAGAAAGAGCAAAATCAACTATTGACAGCGTTACAAGGTTTGAGTGGAGTAGACGAGCAGGGCAATCAAGCGTTGCTAAAGAAATTGGGCAGTATTTTTCAAAAGCAAACTACCAATTGGATCGAGATCGACTTTTCGGATTGGAATCCAACAAATGAAGAACTGTTTCAAATACTGAAAACGGCTATTTTTCAAAAGAGACAGATCAACATTCACTACGTTAGCCAAGGGAAAGTGGGCTCTGATCGTCAAGTAGAACCAGTGAAACTGATTTTTAAAGCAAGAGAGTGGTATCTCTATGCCTATTGCTGCGAAAAACAGGACTATCGACTCTTTAAACTTAAGCGGATTAGAGAGATTGAATTAATGACTGAAACTTTTGAGCGTAACGCACCAGAGAAAGTGCTTCAGCCTGAAAAAATTTATACAGCAGATAAGATTTTAGTACAATTAGCTTTTGCACCAGAATTAGCCTATCGTGTTTACGAAAATTTTGAACACGTCGAGGAAGCCAAAGATGGTCGATTATTAATTACGGAAGAATATCCTGTGAATGATAGCTTCTACAGTTTTCTATTATCTTTTGGCGGACAGGTGGAAGTTTTATCCCCCTCCAATATTCGAGAGGAATTAATCGGAAAAATAGATCAATTAAAAAGAATTTATCAAACCTGACACCAGGTTGCAGGTTTCGCTCGTTATAATGAGTTCAAAGATGAAAGCGAGGGAAACGAGATGAAATATGATTGGAAAAAACAAGAAAAGCATTTATACGCTCCAAAAAAGAAGGCGGAAATAGTAACAGTTCCACCACAAAAATTTCTTACGATTAAAGGGGAAGGGAATCCGAATAATCGAGATTTTTCTGAACGAGTAGGTGTCCTTTATCCAGTAGCCTGGAGTATCAAAATGGGGTTCAAAAAATTCTATAAGTCGCATCAAGAACTGCAAAGTGAGTTTGACTATTCTGAATTTGCGATCTTTCCATTGGAAGGAATTTGGTCTACGAAGAATACAAGCGATATTACCGATAAAGAAAGTTTTGAGTATAAAATCATGTTGCGTCAACCTGATTGGATCACCCAAGAAATGTTTGCAGCTGCAGTAGCTGCTGTTGGTAGAAAAGAACAGAATCAGCTCCTGAAGGAACTTTCTTTTGAAACGATCGAAGATGGAAAGTGTATACAAATCCTACATCATGGTTCGTTTGATGACGAGCCAGCATCATTTCAGAAAATGGAGCAATTTGGGGAAGAGAACGGATTAAAACGCAGAAGTTATCTTCATCGAGAAATTTATCTGAATGATGCAAGAAAAACAGTACCGGAAAAACGTCGGACAATTTTACGCTATCAAGTAGATTAGTTCTTCTAAGCACAATCTTCGTTTTCCTCTAGGCTTTCTAGTATAGTTATCCTGAGGGAGGTGAAGAGATGGAGAATCTTATCTTGATTGGGCATATTGTTTTTGGTATCGCTTCTTTTGTAGGCTCTTTATTATTGACGATCGGTTTTAGAAATTCTTTCGCCAGATTGACAGGAATCCAAAAATCAGGCATCGTTTTAACGGTTGCCAGCCTATTTGGTACGATTGCTTTTGCAATGTTGACAAAAGGTAATGTAGCTGGTGCAGTTTTATTCATTGTATTAGGTTTAGTCATGTGTGCTTTACTTGTAGCACCAAAAGCAGTAAAAGAATAAAAAGTATGCGCTCAGGGAACTCTTCTGAGCGTTTTTTTTATACAAAAAAGTTTTAGCAGAACCATTAAATAGTTTCCGCAAATAATATATCATTGTGCAATTACAAAACTATTTACCAGGACAGGCAGTTAATAATGATAATAGAAAAACTTAATAGGCAAGACAGAAACCCCTCTGAAATCGAAAGTTGTTTCAATTTCAGAGGAGTCTTATTCTAATCTATTTTGCCTACTTGACCATGTAGTCGAAGAAGGTTCAAACTCATTTGGTCTTGAGAGAGGGAAAATTATTTTCTAGAGAGTAAATCCCGCAACTCTTTTGGAGGTTCCTCTTTGAAGATAGATCTCCACGAGCTAAGTAAATTTCCCTTATTAACCATAATTGGCTCTATACCGATAAAGCTAGGAACATGTTTATGAAGGAGTGATTGCGCTGCAGCCAAGGCGATTGCTCTTCCTTGTTCAAAGGGCTGTTGGGCACTCACACATTTTATCGGTCCATCTTCGGCAATAGCTAACGCGGAAGAGAAATCTAAATCGACAGTTCCAACAATGATATCTAGCCGATCTATAGTAGCTAATGCTTTAATGACTTGCTGCGCCGGTCCATCCCAAGAGATATAGAGACCTTCTATTTCGGGATGCTCAGATAGCAAGTTCAATGTTTTATCAAAAACTTCACTTTCATTTTTAAAGGCAGTTCTTGCCACTATTTCAATTGCTGGAAAATCTTCATCGATCAGTTGTTGCGCAGAGGTATCCCTTTGATTTGTAGCATAGAAATCAGAATCAAAGGTCATAAGTCCGACTTTAGTTTTATCATTCGAGAGCATCTGCTCACATAAACCTCTGGCAGCAAGTCTCCCGTTAGTGAGTTCATTTACTGATACCACTGACACATAGTCGTTAGGGGTTAGCCCCTTTGGAACATTAGTGATTAAGATTAATTGGCTAGGACTATCAACAATCTTTTTGAATGCTTCGGCCGTTTTAGCAGTATCCGTTGGGATAGCGATAAAAATATCTGGCTCCAATGACAAGAGACTGTCAATTTGTTTGTTTTGAAGGTCGGCATCAAAGTGAGCATCCGTTACACCGATAACATTAATATTAAGTTCATTAAATAGCTTATTTATTCCAGCTTCGTGAAGGTTCATCCAAGAAGCACCAGTGTAATGAAAAGAGATGACAGCAGTTCTTTTCTTTTGTTTTATCTCGGTGATTTCTTTTTCAGTAAGCATAATACTATCGATTGAGTAGGCCTTTTCACCAAAAGGTCCTTTCGCAATTCCTGATGTAGAATTTTGTAAATGGAAGGTAGTAGGAACGATTTTTTTGATCTGCAAATCTGCTGAGTACGAGTGCAAGATGTCAAAAGCCTCAGCAATGATTTTAGAAAAATCATGCTCGATACTTGTAATAGCTGGATTACAAAGAGCATACCAGGCTTCAGTCCCCAAGGAAATTATCGAAATATCTTCAGGTATGCGATACCCGGTTTTCTTAAAATATCTGATGACTTCATTGACAATTAACGGGTCAACAAAGATACCGGTTGGCGGGTAAAGATTATCTTGAGAAAAGAGCCCGTGCAGTTTTTCAAGTAATTCATTCTCAGTAAGTCGTTTAGTAGAGATGATCTCTTCATCAATCTCGAGATGGCTTTTTTGGAAAGCCTGCTTAAAGCCTATAAGTGAATCATTCTCTGTTTCATCAGAATAGTCTATGTAGGCGATTCTGGAGTGGCCACTTTTTATTAAATGATTGGTTGCATGCTCGACCCCTGCACAACTATCGCTTGAAATGTATGGCAGAGTGATTGTTTCATAATTGTTGGCACTGATAATCACAAACGGAATCTTGTAAAATTTTTTAGGAAATGTAGGTTCAACTTCTTCCGAGTAGATTAAAATTTGACCGATAATTTTTTCAGCGAAGCTATCAAGCATAACTTCAAACTCTTTAGTTATATTTTGATACTCGACAGGAATAACGAGCACATTTTTATTCGTATGCTGCTGACGAATTTCTTCTAGAATACCCATTTGAAATCTGTCAGAAAAATTTGGTACATATACCAATAGAATTTGTACTTTGCTCTCATTTTTTTTATTTTGCTTCAATACAAAATTGGGAACAGAGTCAAGAGAGGAAATAACCTCTTCTACTTTCTTTTCTAACTCAGGGCTAACATATCTAGTTTTTCTAACAACGTGAGAAACTGTAGCTACAGAAACGCCAGCCATTTCCGCTACTTCTTTAATAGTCGTCAAAAAATCACCATTTTCTATTTTTATCTAATTCACATCATACTACAAGGTACCAGTAAAGTGAACGTTTTTATAATTGATAAAGAGGGCAGCGAATCGACAACCGCAGGAATTTCTCTGCGTTAAATCCTATTCTGAAGTTTGTTGAAGGAACAAGTCCTTTTTTAATAAGGTATTCGAGAAAAATTCTCTTAGCAGAAAACAAAATTTAAAACACTAAGGCATTGATGCAGTGAAGGCGCCTAAGTAATTTTACGCTTTTACTAAAGACCATTTGGGAAGTGGATTGTTTCATTTCTTCTAGAAGAGTCAAAACAAGCATCAATAATGGTTGTTAGTCGTAATAGTTCTTCTGCTTTGATAAAAGGTTCGGCTTTTCCATCGATTGTTAAAGCAAAGTTATCATAAAACTCAACGACATTACTTTTAACATAAGGTAAGGGAAAGGTTTCAATAGAATTATCATTTCTAGGAGCCATCGTTTTTGTAAGCCCAGCACCTGTTTCGACAGGTACAGCTTCTTTTGCAAGCTCTCCAGTCAAAGTTACGTAATTTCCATTGAGCTCAAAATCTTCAATTACAGCGGTTCCAATTGATCCAACGGTATACCACTCAGGAAGTTCAATAAAATTTGTTGTTCCAACTTCTAAGTAGGCCTTCTTTGAGGAATCGAAAACAAGCTCTATTTTGAAACCATCGTCTACTTCATGGGCTAAAAAATAGTTTAACGTTGCATGAAGATGAACGATTTTTTGATTCGGGAATAAAAATAATATCCGATCAATTAAGTGGACGCCCCAATCTAGTAGCATACCACCGCCCTGCTCCTTATTTCTGCGCCAATCCTTTGGAATCCCGCGGGACCCTTGTACACGATTTTCAACATATAACAGTTCCCCTAGCTTCTTTTCTTCGAGTAATTTTTTGGTGATTAAGAAATTTTCATCCCATCGTCTATTTTGGTGTACAGTAAATTTTTTCCCATATCTTTCAGCGGCTGCTAAAATTTCTTTTAATTCTTGAGTATTCAACGTAACAGGTTTTTCTGAAATAACATGTTTTCCAGATTGCAGAGCTTGGATTGCGATCGTCTTATGGGTATCGTTGGGTGTTGCTATTAAGATGATATCAATAGTTGGGTCGTTCAACAAATCCGCCAATGACTGATACTTTCTGATTTTTGACGAAATAGTCGAATAATCCTTTTCTGAATCACTATCAAAAACACCAGTAATCGCAACATGCTTGCTCTCTTTGATACGCTTGATATGTTGTTTTCCCATTCCGCCAAAGCCTACTAAACCAACTCTTTTTTTCATGTTAAAACATCCTTTCTATTAAAACATTCCTCAATATATTTTTTAGAGTGAATAAGCATTTGTTCAGCTTCACTTTTACTCTCACTCTTGAACTCCAAAGTAAGATCTTTTGAATAGTGATTGTCTTTCAGAATTTCAAAAATCGTCCTCCAGTCAATGCTACCTAACCCTAATGGGGCAGGTCTGTACCAACCAAAATCATTGGGATGTTTCCGCTCGATTTGTTTTCCAAAAATTCCGTATCTGCTGAGATTATCGGTTTCAACGAAAATTTCTTTCACATGAAGGTTGAAAATTCTATCGTAATAGTCAGTGAGAGCTTCCGTGTAATCAATTTTTTGCCAAATAAGATGTGAAGGATCAAAATTTAGTCCGAAGTTCTCATTTGGTATCCTTGAAAACATCTCATCCCAAAGCTCAGGACTGTAAGAAATAGTTGCAGGGAAGCCATTTTCATCCCATGAAGGCATGGAGCAATTTTCAATTGCGATTTTGATCTTTAATTGTTCTGCATACTCCACGATTGGACGCACTAGAGAATTCAGCAAAGTAAAGTTTTCAGCGATTGATTTACTGGAATCCCGACCTAAAAAAGTACTGATTTGTGGAATTCCATTTTCAAAAGCAAAATCAATGAGGGTGTACAAATTGTCTACATGCATTCGTCTTAAGTCTTTTTGCTCGGTTAAAATATTCTGATAATAGGCCAAAGAAGAAAAACGAATCTCATATTCAAGGAGCTTTGAATTTAAAGAAGCAGCATCGAAAGCGATTAAACGTTGCGTCGAACTCGGTGTTAAGGAAACTTCTAATTGAGAATAACCGAGTTGTTTAGCCAAAATGACCTTATCTAACAAACGACCTTCAAAACAGTTGGTCAAAAACCCTAGTTTCATAAAAACACATCCTTTTTTACGTAAATTTAGTATTTCCCTCTCGAATATACAACGTCGTCACGAGAATTTCAACTTTTTTCTGTTCTTTCGATGGTTTTTTAGTTAAAAATTGCGTAATTCCAAAAAAATATTGACAAACATTTTCGGTGATGATAGGATTTGTTTGTGGAAAGCGCTAACACAAATAAATTTACGTAAAAAGGAGTGGCGGTTTTGGAAGTTGGATACATGACAAATGGTTTCGGTATGTTAGTAGGTACAGGAGGCGGGGTCACTAATGTTAGAGAGGCAAAATATCTTTCTTTAATTGATGAAGGCGAAGTGATGAAGAAAATCTCTAAAGTTGGGTATCGTTATATTGAACTGTTTGATGGGAATTTAGAAAAATTTGATAATTCGCCAGAAATATTGAAAGCGTATTTAGCTGAAACAAACACGAAGATACTAGGGATTTATACTGGTGCAAACTATATCTATGCCGATGCGTTTGAAGATGAATTTTTCCGAATCAAAAACACAATTGAAAACATGAAAAAATTCGGAGTAAAGCATTTAGTTCTTGGAGGCGGAGCGATCCGAGCAAATGGAAATGTAGCAGAAGACTATAAGATTTTAGCAAAAAATCTTGATCAGGTTTCGCAATTTGCTAAGGAAAATGACATTATTGCAAGTTATCATCCTCATCTAGGATCAGCGGTAGAGACACCTGAACAAATTGATCAGCTGTTTTCGTTAACTAATATCAGTTTTTGTCCAGACATTGCTCATCTTGTGGCGGGTGGTGGTGACGCTTTGGAATTAATCAAGAAATATCGTAATCGCATCGAATATGTTCACCTGAAGGATTTGAAGGGATCGGAATTTGTTCCATTGGGGGAAGGGAACATCCCATTGGAACAAATTATTCACTATTTAAAAGAGGACGGTTTTTCTGGAGATTGGTTAGTAGAAATTGATGGCTACTCAGGGGATTCTAGCTACGCTTGCGAAACTTCTTACAAGTTTTTAGAACAGTTTTTTGAAGTATAGGGGGATAGTTATGAAATTTATCAAGAAGATGATTGTTTTTTCACTAATTTTACTATTTGCGACTGGATGCAGTTCGGACTCGGCAGCCAACAAAGATGCCTTAGAAAAAACGGACGGAAAAGACGAAATTGTGTTAGATGAAAACGATATAAAATCTACGGGACCTAACGGAGAAAAAGCTGCACCGGCAAGCGCCTTAACGTTGACAGATGAAGAAATCGCAAAATTAAAAGCCGGAAACTATTCAGCAGCAATTTCGTTTCACTATGCTGGAAATGACTGGTCCTCCGCCCAGCAAAAGGGGCTTGAGGATACCTTCAAAAAATTAGGAATTAATATTGTCGGAACAACCGATGCCAATTTTTCTGTTGAACAACAGGTATCCGATTTGGAAACCTTAACTGCTCTTAATCCAGACGTGATGATTAGCATTCCAACTGATGCCAAAGCCACCTCGGATGCCTTTAAGCGAGTAAGTAGTCGAGGAATCAAGTTAGTTTTCATGGATAATGTGCCTGATAATTTTGTCGCCGGTGAAAATTATGTTGGGGCAGTTTCAGCTGATAATTACGGGAATGGCGTAATCGCTGCAGAGTTGATCGGAGACAAATTGAAGGGCAAAGGAAAAATCGGGATCGTAAACTACGATGTTGACTATTTTGTTACGAATCAACGGCTAGAAGCCTTCGAAAAAACGATTAAGAAAAAATATCCGGATATTGAAGTCATTGCAAAATCTGGTTTTTCAGATGTCAATCAATCTACCGAAGTCGCTGATGCGATGTTGACGCAAAATCCAGACATTGAAGCTATTTTTGCGATTTGGGATATTCCTGCGGAGGGTGTATTATCGGCGCTTACATCTGCTGGGCGTGAGGATATTTTTGTTAGTACGATCGACTTAGGGGATAACATTGCGAAGGAAATTGCCCAAGGAAAAGTTTTAGGTGTGGGAGCTCAATTACCTTACGATCAGGGCGTAGCGGAGGCAACCATGGCAGCCTATGCTTTATTAGGAAAAGAGACACCTTCTTATGTAGCTGTTCCAGCAACAAAGGTGGAAAGAAATACCATTGTTTCTGGCTATGAGATGGTTTACCACAAGAAAGCACCAGGCTTTATCACTGAAGAATTAGACAAATGATAGTAGAGGGTGAACGCATGCTTGATTCGATTTTAAAAATGAACCTGATCGAAAAAAAATTTGGGGAAACAAAAGTTTTAAAGGGGGTGGATTTTACTTTAAAAAGAGGAGAAGTTCATGCATTGGTTGGTGGAAATGGCGCAGGAAAATCGACACTTATGAAAATAATGACAGGTGTCTACTCAAAAGATGGTGGGGAAATTCGGATTGAGGATCAGCTAGTCGATTTTAAAAATCGAGAAGATGCCTCAAAAAATGGAATTGAAATGATTTTTCAAGAATTGTCTCTCGTTCAATCGATGACGGTAGCACAGAATATTTTTCTTGGGAGCGAACTTCAAAAAAATAGATGGATCGATGAAAAAGAAATGAACAGGAAAGCACGATCAGTCTTACTTAATTTAGGAATAGATATTGATCCTAAAGCAAAAGTAGAAAGTTTAAGTGTTGGACTAAGTCAGATGGTTGAGATCGCTAAAGCCGTGATTAAGGATGCTAAAATTCTGGTTTTTGATGAACCAACAGCCTCCTTGTCAGATGGCGAGTCAAAACGGCTTTTTCAACTGATCAATGACTTAAAAGCTAAAGGTGTGACGATGGTGTATATCTCACATCGAATGAATGAGATCATGGATATCGCAGATCGCATCACCATATTAAAAGATGGAACCAATGTTTTAACGGATGAAATCGCTAACTTATGCTTAGAGGACATTGTTTCGTTCTTTGTTGGCGAAAATGGCCCAACCTTTGAATGGAAAAAACGCGATTACGCAAAGAATGAATCGATCCTGAAGGTGGATAACTTAACCATTAATAATGCCATCTCCGAGATATCCTTTGAAGTGAAGAAAGGAGAGATACTCGGCATCGCTGGATTGATGGGAAGCGGTCGAACAGAGATTTTGGAAGGATTATTTGGAATCAATCCAATAGCATCTGGGGAAATCTATATTGATAACCAAAAGAGTACGATAAAAAATACTCGAGATGCCATCAAATCCGGAATGGGGCTGGTGCCCGAAGATAGAAGAAAGCAAGGATTGGTATTGTCTCACTCCGTGAAAGAGAATAATATTTTGCCTATTTTAAAGAAATTATCCTTTATTGATTTCGTCATTAATGAAAAAGAATCGCAAAAAATAACTAAAGAAAATGTTTCGGACTTCAATATTAAAACCACAAGCATAGACAAAAAAATCAGCCTATTATCGGGTGGAAATCAGCAAAAGGTCGTCATTTCAAAATGGCTGAACACAAATCCTAAAGTGATGCTATTGGATGAACCGACAGCTGGGGTTGATATAGGAGCCAAAACGGAAATCATTAATATCATTCGAGATTATGCCGATAAAGGAAACGGTGTCCTGTTTGTTTCTTCAGAACTCGCAGAGCTATTGGCAGCATGTGATCGAATCTTGGTACTTTTTGATGGGAAAATAGTGAATGACATTAAGCGAGAAGAAATTTCATGTGAGGAGGAACTACAGCATGCAATCCAAGCAGGCTAATTTAGAAAAAAAGGCATCCAATACGAAAATTGATTTGAAAACTATTGAGTGGAATAAATACATGGTTTATATCGTGTTTGTTATTGTTTTTCTAGCTTTCTCGATTTTTTTGGGAAATAAGGGCTTTTTAAGCTCCAATAATCTGCTAAATATTCTGAGACAAACTTCAATGATCTCTATCATGGCGGTTGCAGGAACTTTTGTATTAGCGGCGGGTCAGATCGATTTAACGGTGGGAGCTGTTGCAGCGATGACAGCCATGTGTGTGTCTCTAATATTACAAAGTACGAACTCGATCATTTTAGCATTACTAGTAGGTTTGGGATTTGGTGTCGTTAGTGGAGCCATCAATGGTTTCTTGGTTACCATTCTTAAAATTCCAGCTTTTCTTGCTACATTGGGAATGATGCAAATCATTAGAGGTTCAGCTATGTGGATCACCAATACCGCAGCAGTTCCGATCAAGAACAATCAATTTAATAGTGTCTTTGGTATAGGTAGTGTTGGCGGGATTTCCGTTCTGATTTTATGGACGATTCTGTTTTATATAATCGGTGTATTTATTTTTAATAAAACACCATTTGGAAAACATACGTTAGCCACGGGTGGAAACGAATTATCTGCAAAATACAGCGGAATAAATACGAATCTCATCAAGCTGAAGGTATTTATCATGTCAGGTGCATTTGCCGCATTTGCTGGGATTTTATACGCTGGAAGAATGCAGTCAGGAAGATACTCCTTTGGTGATGGCGATGAAATGTCCGTCATAGCGGCAGTGGTTCTTGGCGGTGCAGCTATGAATGGGGGCTCAGGTTCTGTTATAGGGGCATTAGTCGGTTCATTATTGATGGGGATTATCAAAAATGCCTTGATCTTGGCGGGATTGAGTTCATCTCAGCAAACCATCGTACAAGGATTGATTATTGTTTTCGCTGTTGCACTTAGTAATTTATCAAGTAAAAAAAATAATTAAAATTTTAAGGGAGAGATATTGAAATGATCAAAAAAATTAACGTTGGATTAATCGGAGCAGGATTTATGGGAAAGGCACATGTAGTAGCATATTCGAACATGCCAAAATTCTTTTGGCCAGCTCCTGCTGTTCCGGTATTAAAAGTAGTTTGTGATATTGAAGAAGAGATCGCCGAAGAGGCAAAAGATCGATTTGGTTTTGAAGAAGCAGTTACTGATTGGAAAGCGGTTGTGAATAATCCTGATATCGATGTTGTTAGCATCTGTACTCCAAATGACTCTCATGCTGAAATTGCAATTGCCGCACTAGAAGCTGGAAAACATGTGTATTGTGAAAAACCAATTGCTAGCACGCATCAAGATGCCAAAGCAATGAGTGAAGCCGCAGAAAAAGCAGCGAAAAAGGGAATTATCTCAATGTGTGCGTATCAGTACCGTCGTGTTCCAGCTTTAGTTTTGGCTAAGAAATTTATTGATGAAGGTTCAATCGGGGAAATTCTAAATGTACGAGCACAATATCTGCAAAGCTGGTCTGCTGATCCAGATTCTCCTTTATCTTGGAGATTCCAAAAAGCGATCGCAGGAGCAGGGACATTAGGTGATATCGCTACTCATGTCATCGATATTTCTCAATACTTAGCTGGTAATATCAGCGAAGTTGTTTCTACGGTGAAAACCTATATCAATGAACGACCAGTACAAGAAGGCGGCGTAGATTTATTAGGTACTGTAAAACTTAATGGCGATGTGAAAAAGGAAGCTGTAGATGTGGATGATGAAGCGTCATTCTTGGTTAACTTTGAAAGCGGAGCTGTAGGAAGCATTGAAGCGACTAGAAATGCTTGGGGTCGAAATAACTTTATCTCAATTGAAGTCCATGGCACTAAGGGCTCCCTGATATTCAACTATGAACGGCTAAACGAGCTTCAAGTAATGTTTGCTGATGATCCGGATGATAGAAAGGGATTCAAAACAATTTATACAGGGCCGGCTCACTTCTATGGGGAAGTAACTTGGAATATTCCAGGAATGAACATTGGTTACGGAGAATTAAAAACGATTGAAGCTTATGAGTTTATTAAATCTGTAGTAAGTGGAAAACAACCGTCAACCAGTTTCACAGAAGGCTATAAAGTGGACTTAGTCACAGAAGCAGTCATTAAATCTTCAGAGACGAAAGCTTGGACTAAAGTAGCAAAATAGATCTTTTTTAAGCAAGAGGACCATTTATCATAAAAATGGTCCTCTATCATCGAAAAATTTTGAGAGGAGTTTATTTATGAAGCTAGGAATTGTAAGCGCGATTTTTGATCAAAGTAGTTTCGAGGAAATGATTGATATCGTAGCTGATACGGGTTTGGAATGTGTAGAAGTCGCATGTTGGCCTAAAGGAAAAGCGGAACGACGCTACGCGGGTGTTTCTCATATTGATACAAAGAATTTAACAGCAGAAAAAGCGCAAGAGATTTTGGCTTATTGTGAAAAAAAACATGTAGAAATTTCGGCATTGGCTTATTACCCTAATCCACTGGATGAAAACCTAGAAAAACGTCAAGAAGCGATTGATCATTTGTATACGTTAATTGATGCCGCTAAACTATTAGGTGTAAATTTAGTGACCACTTTCTTAGGAAGAATGCCAAGCAAAAGTGTTTCTGAAAATCTGCAAGAGGTGGCTAAAGTTTGGCCGCCAATTATACAATACGCAGAAGAACAAGAGATCAAAATCGGGATTGAAAATTGTCCAATGCTTTTTACAGAGGATGAATGGCCCGGTGGACAAAACCTGATGACAACGCCTAGTATCTGGCGAAAAGTCTTTGAAATTCTGGATAGTGAGAACTTTGGAATTAATTATGATCCTTCTCACTTTGTTTGGCAGCACATAGACTATATAGAACCCATTTATGAATTTAAAGATAAGCTCTTCCATATCCACTATAAGGATATTAAGCTGTATCCGAACAAGCTGAAGGAAGTAGGTATTATGGCAACGCCATTGGAGTATATGTCACCTAAATTGCCAGGGCTAGGCGATGTGGATTGGGGAAAATATGTATCTGCGTTGACCGATATTGGTTACACTGGGTACACCTGTATCGAAGTTGAAGATCGTGCATATGAATCTGATTATGAAGATGTCAAACGTTCAGTCAGACAAAGTACTCATTATCTGCGGAACTTTGTTTAGGGGAGGTTACCTTGGAAAAGCAAATAAAAAAAATAATTGGTGTAGACATTGGAGGGACGACCATCAAGTTTGCATTAATGGACACACAGGGAAAAATCGAAAAAAAGTGGTCGATTCCAACAAATATTTCAGAAAAAGGAAAGTTTATTCCTAATGAAATCTGTTCATCTATCCGTAGTTCAATAAACAAGGACACGTTAGTAGAGATAAAAGGTATCGGGATTGGTGTTCCTGGGGCGATCTCGTCAGATGGAGAGATCGTTGTTCAAGCTGTCAATCTTGACTGGGAGCAGATACCCTTGAAGAAAATGATTACACATAAATTAGGTATGGATGCTTGTTTACTAAATGACGCGAATGCGGCTGCTTTAGGCGAAATGTGGAGAGGTGCTGCCCACGGTAGGGAAAATCTGCTTTTTGTCACTTTGGGCACAGGAGTAGGTGGTGGCATCATTTTGAATGGGAGGGTATTAAATGGCTGTCATTCTGCCGGAGGTGAAATCGGTCATATTCCCATTCGATCTGATGAGAACAGACTATGCGGCTGCGGTGGAAGAAATTGCTTAGAAACTTTCGCCTCCGCGAATGGCCTTGTGCTGTCTATGCGAAAAAAACTAGAGTTGTTAGGCGGGTCGTGGACAGAAATTACTCCACCGATCATTTTTGAAAAAGCCGCTCAGAATGACGAAGCAGCTAAAGAGGTATTGAATGAGTTCGTCACTGTGTTAGCTCAAGCTTTAGCAGGAATAATGAACACGATTGATGTGGAAGAAATTATTATTGGCGGTGGATTATCTGAAGCGGGCGCTTATTTATTAGATCCGTTAAAGGAAAAGTTGGAAAAGTATGTTTTCCCTCAAATAAGGAATCACTTCTCTTTAAAAAAAGCTTTATTAGGTAATGATGCAGGAATCTACGGAGCTGCCTATTCCTACTTATTGAAGAAAGCCGTGTGAATCAGTTTATACTTCTAGCAACAGGGATGGTTCAATTCGGCTTTAACGTAAATTTTTCTAATCTTTCCTATTTAAACAGTAGGAGAGATTTTTTGTTTATTAGTAACAGGTTAGGGATAAAATAAAAACGGAAACGCTCATTGCTTTTTGACAATAAAAAAACTGTTAGCCATTTGGCTAGCAGTTAATGGGTAGTTTAAAAAACATCACAGGAGGGATTCGAACCCCCGACCGTCCGCTTAGAAGTTTAAGCAAATGAACATATTAGAAGAGTCTTAAATAAGCTGATATGTAAGATAAATCCTATTACACCGGGGATTATCGAGTCGCGCAAATAGAAACTGTTAGCAATGAAATGAACATACTAAAATAAAATGTTAGCAAATCTGTTAGCAGTGTTAGCAAGACCATTTTTGGGTATTCGTATAAGTTGAGAAAGATGTCAAAATCCATTGACATCTTTTTTTGTTATTTAATTTATCTATGAGTTTTTAAAAATTCAGATTTTGATATCTATAGATTTATCTTACTTTGCATTTGAGCGATGCAATATTATGTGAAATGCTTGATATCAAGGCATTTTAAGAGAGAAAGAAGTACAAAAATAATTGAAATTTGATATAAAGCGTGCCATCTGTGTGCCACATGATATGAAGAAAGAGCCGATTTGAGAAATCATTTCGTCTCTTTTTTTTCGCCAAATTGAAAATTTCTTTAGTGAAGGTGAGAAAATGCGGAAACCAGCTTTAGCAAGACGTATCGCAAAACTTTTAATTATTACAGGTTATTTAACCAATTGGCAAGATCCGATTCTTTCATTTGGTCCTAGGCAATCAGAGGTACATCTTTTCTATTATCTGATGAGTTATTCCGTGAAGGAATTGAATGAATTATTAGATGATCTAATTCATATATTGGACAATTCGCCCATACTCATAGATCAGAAAAATAAAAGGGACGAATTAAAGGAGGCGAGAAAAATGTAAATAAATGTATTTTATACTTAAAAAAAAATATTTAGGAGATGGAGAAATGGAATTTTTAAAAATTAAACCAAAAGAAACCTTTGGAACAGTCTCATTTGTAGGAGTACCGATGAGAGGGGCGGAATACAATCAAGGAAGTGGAAATGCAAGGAAACGAGTAGGAACTTACTGCCGCTTCTTGAGCTCCAAGCAATCTGAAACGATTGAAGTCGTGGTTCCCACGCGAGTGAACTTGAGTGAATTCAACTATGGTGAGGTTGTCGAATTGGAGGATGTTCGAGCTGAACCAGTGTCTGAAGGGACAGAAAATGGAGCTATTTCGGGTTGGCGACTATTTGCTCAAAAAGTAAACAGAGGAATAGAATAGGAGAGGATTAGATGGTAAAGAAGAATGAACTTAATGCTGGAATGGAAATTGATTCAAAAGAAACGTTTGGAGAATTACTCTTTCTGCGGATGAAATCCCCAAAAACAGTAGTAAATGAAGATACCGGAATGCGAGATAATGTCGCAAATAGATACGTTGTTCAATCAAGTAAACAGTTGGCGGAAGAAATTATTACAATTCCTATTGAAACGCCAGTAAGAGAGCTTGTTGCTGGGGATAAGGTGGAAATTGTATCTCCAACGACGAATCTATATAGTTTTGGTAATGGAAACTTTACGAACAACTACATTCAAGTATTTGCTGAAGATATTCGTAAGATTGAGACTTCAAGAAAGGCTACTCCAAACGTCACTGAAGGAAAAGAATCTAAAGCACAACTGAAGTAGTTTGAGGTGGGACAAAATGGTTCGAATTTTTGTTGAAAATCTAGGAATGAGGAATTCTGGATTGATAAAAGGAATGTGGTTCGATCTTCCAGTATCTTTCCAAACAATAGCTGAGAAAATTGGACTGAATGAACAGTATGAGGAATACATCATCACTGACTATGAGGCCCCATTCCCCATAGGGGAATTTGACTCTATCGACAAATTGAATCAAATGACAGAAGAGCTGGATGAACTTCCAACATATATTGAAGCCTACGTAAAGCAATTGATTGAGGAATACTATGGGAGTTTTGAAGAATTGCTTAATGATTGGGAGAATATCATCTTTGTCGAAGGAGTAACGAATGATAAACTTTATGGTCAGTATATTATCGATGAAGGGTATTTCAATGTTCCCAGTGAATTAGAGTTCTATATTGATTATGAATCACTCGGGCGTGATTGGCGGATCAATGGGAATATTTTGTATGTTGATGATGGCATGTTTATAATAGTCGGGTGAAATGCAATGAATAAATGGATCCATTACCGCGGAATAAGAATCAGAAATTTCCATAAAAATATCTATAATCTATATCTTCTTTTGATGGCACTACCCTTTCTAGTTGGGATAGGCTTTTTTTATTACCCAAAACTGGAACGAATTTTTGTAAAGAGCCAAGGAAAGAACGTTGACTATGGTGAAATACTTTTACCTAGCGTGGAAATTTTATTGATAATTAGTATGCTTTTTGCTGTGTTGGCACTCGTAAGAAGAGATTCTAAAACAAAAGGAGTGTTCTTCGCCCGAGTATTGCATCGACAGATGCTGGCTAGAATGGTGATCAGTCGTAATTGGGTAGATCGCAAAACACATAAAGGAACGGATGGAAAAGTAAGAGAAAGGATTCGTTTCCCCAATGTATATTATTGGAATGGAAACCACATAACCGAAATAACTGTTCCAACAGATGGAAAAAAGTATCATGAACAAATGCTGAAACTGGGGCCTATTCTTGAACAAATGTTTTTTGCAGATCTCATTGAAACAACTAGTGAATTAGGTTATACAAAATACAAATTATTAATTGGCTTAGGAACGAACAGATTATCTGTGGAAGAGGTAATGGTTACTAAAACATCGATTCAATTGATGAGGGATTTCGTATGGGAGTATGCGAAATACCCACATATGTTGATAGGTGGTGGAACAGGCGGAGGAAAGAGTTTTTTTCTTTTCATCCTTATTCAGAATCTAGCCAAGATAGGAACAGTGTACATTTGTGATCCAAAGAATGCGGATTTAGCCTCTATCGGAGAATTACCTGTTTTTAAGAATCATGCTTTTACTGGGCTGGAACGGATTACGCGGTGTCTAAAAGATGCTGAGAAGGAAATGTTGGAACGCTTCGTCTATATGAAGACGCACGCACAGTATAAATGGGGAGAAGATTACACCTACTATGATATGGAACCGTACTTTATAGTTGCTGACGAGTGGAGTGCGCTGATGGCTGAGGTAAATGGGGACTTCAGGGGACGCTCAGAAATTATGAGACCATTGACACAAATTATTCTTAAAGGGCGACAGGCGGGAGTATTTGTCATATTGGCTACACAGCGGCCAGATGTCGAAGACATCGATGGAAAACTACGGGATCAGTTTAGTGTTCGTCTCTCACTTGGAAAGCTTGAGGCAACAGGCTATCTTCAGATATTTGGGAAAGCTGGAGAGAAGAAAAACTTCTTTAATAATAACATTCGTGGAAGAGGATATATTAGTTTATCTGAAGATCCAAGAGAATTTTATGCACCATTAGTACCGAAAGACTATGACTTTAAAGCAGCATTGCTAAAAATTCCCCATATGATCGAAGAAGATTATGGACGGGTACCATTGGATAAACAGGAAAAGGACACGATTGAACAAGAATTAGATACAAACGGTGGTGTCTAAGGCACGCGTTAGATTAGAGAGTAAAGGTATGGGAGGGGGTTCCCTAGCGAATGCTGGGTTGAAAGGATTTCCGAAGTTGTTGCATTCTGTGCAGAACGAACAAGGTCTCCTTGTGAGAGCTGGGTGCCAAAGCACCCAGCGGTGAATGCAGCAATGTCCCAAAGGTCTCCTTTGGGACATTGCAGGCAGAATCCATACAAATTCGTGAAAGACGAAGGTTTTGAGGCACTTTCAAGCATTCGTAAACGGGAAAACCTGGCTTGGCAGGCAAAGCCTGTCAAGCCTTACCCCCCGTATTCTAACAGGGGGGTAGTGAAGACAGAAATCGAAGAAAAAAGAAAGAATAAAGCTTGAGTTAAAGCCTTTTTTCTTAGGCGCACGTTCAAATTGAAAAAGGGCCATTTTGTCAACTAAATATAGAACAAATGAATAATTGATGGAAAGGAGGAAAGCAGATAAGCAAACGTGAGAGAATGGTGCTTGGAACGAGTATTCGCGCATCAAGAAAACGATTTCGTATGACGCAAAAAGAATTTTCAGAAAAAGTAAATGTGAGCCGTCAAATTATTTGTGATCTGGAAAATGGAAGGAATAAGGTCTCGGAAGAGACGTTACAAAAAATTCTAGATTATATTGCGGAAAGGGAAAGACAAAGTCCCCTAGAAGCAATCATTGACTATTTGAGGGTGAGTTTTCCATTAAAAAAGGCAGATAAAATTTTTACGGAGGTGTTGGGAATCCGCCAAGAGTTTTTTGAAGAAATAGAGTCACACATGTACGGATACGTTGGAGGCTACCGTCTTGACTATATTCAGGTGCTCTATTCAAAAAATAATGATGAGCGTGGTGTGCTCGTTCAATTATCTGGTCAGGGGTGTCGACAGTTTGAAGCCTTTCTTGAAGCACAAGGACGAACTTGGTTTGATTTTTTCTATGCTTGTCTCGATTATCGATGCAGAGTGACGAGATTAGATTTAGCTATAAATGACTATAAAGAATACTTAAGTATTCCTACTCTGTTAAATAAAGTATTGAGGCAGGAATTAATCTCACGATTTAGAAAATTTGAATTCAATGGATCAGGAAGTATTGCAGAAAAGCGTCAAGAAGGAACGAGTATCTATTTTGGGTCAAAAAGAAGTGAATTTTATATTACCTTCTATCAAAAAGATTACGAACAAGCACGAAAATTAAATATTCCAGTAAACGAAGTTCCGATAAAGAATCGCTATGAACTGAGATTCAAGAATAAACGAGCGATGTTAGTTATTGATCAATTTCTTCGAACAGGGGATCTGCCTTCGATCATTCTAGGGATTATGAGAGATTACATGCTGTTTACTGATAGTAAATTCGGGGTTTTACGAAAGCACTGGAAAATAAATAAGAAATGGGATTTCTTTTTAGGGGATGCGGAAAGAATGCGCTTAGCGGTAGAACCGAATGATCAATTGTATGAACGTTCTAAGAACTGGTTCAAACGAACAGCGGCAGCTACTGCAAAAATGATACAGGAAGTGGATGAGTTAAAAGGGACACAAGAGTATCAAGAGATGTTAGATGAAATTGAGTTCAGTGAAAAGCAGCTACACATCATTGAGGTGCAGACAATGAAACTCAAAGATATGATTGTGGAACCAAAAGAATAACTACCTGCTATAAGGGCTCTAAGGCGAATGAAATGTAGGCGTCTATTTTATTATCTGATGCAACGAAGATCATCAAAGATAAATTAAGAACGTAAAAATAGTAGAAAAGAAGGGAAAAACGTGAGTAAAAAGAAAGTTCACTTAAAAAAGATACTGTCGTCATTGACCTGTTTAATAAGTGTTTTGGGCTTGGGATTTGTAAACGTCCAGGCTACGGAACGCTCTCAACCTGTGAAGATGGGAATGACTCCTTATGAAAGTGGAACCGTCTATTACGATTTAGATCACATTTATACATTGTCTGGAACCAGACATGGAGAAGCTTGGTCCGATCGAACTGCAAGTATGGCGGTCTTGAAAGAAAATGGGGATCGAGAAATGGTTTTTTGTATCCAACCAGGCGTACCTCTATCTGGAGGACCTACGACAGAGGATTATGAGTCAATTCCTACTGATCAGGTATCAGAACGAGCACAATTGGCCTCAAGCTTGTGGACGAGAGTCTTTCCAAATAAGACACAACACGAAGAAATGGTCGCTCGAGCGTTGGTGTGGGAAAGCCTGCCGGAATATGGAATAAAGGTAACGAGTATCAGTGGTATTCCTGACTTCTCCACATTAAAGGCAAAACTATCAAAAGCAATAGATGACTATTTGAAGAAACCAAGTTTTGATGGTAAAACCACTCTGCTAAATTATGGAAAGACAACTAAGCTTGATTCTGGTGGTGTGGATCTTCATTTATATGACACAGTTACAAACAATGATGCGAATGTCGCATTTAGTGTAGCAACTGATGGCTTATCTGCTTCAGTAACACCTAAGGATAAAACAAAGGTTAATGGAACTTATGCAGCGAAAAGTAGTTTTGCAGAGGGAACTCCGATTGCGTGGACAAAAGAAGGCTCTCAAACAGTCATGATTTCTAGAATAAAACATACGGCGAACTTTTTAACAAAATTCTTAATTCAACTATCCGGAACAGTGAATGTAAAGAAAGTAGACGATAACGGAAAAATATTAAAAGGCGCAGAGTTTACATTAACAGATCAGAAGGGAAATCAGACAAAGAAAGTAACTGATGATAAAGGATTAGCTAGTTTCTCTATCCAATCGGGAAATGTTTATCAATTGGAAGAAACAAGAACCCCAGAGGGGTTCCACGGATCCTTTATACAAAAAAATATTACGCTTAAGGAAGACGGACAGACCTTTGACTATACGACCAAAAATTCTCAAAATAAGGGAATCATTTTTATCAATAAGAAAGATGAGGACGGGAAAGACTTAGCTGGTGCAGAGTTTACTCAATATGGAAAAGATGGCAAAACTATTGCCGTTAAGAAGACAGATAACGATGGAAAGGTATCGTTTGACCTACTATCGAACAACACGTATGAAGTGAAAGAAACCAAAAATCCGTTAGGTTATCACGGAACATTCGACAAAAAAGATATTACTCTGGCTAATGATGGACAGATCTTTGAGTATACAGCGAAAAATGTTCAAGATAAAGGAAGGATTATCGTTCATAAGATAGATGAAGCTGGAAAGGGACTAGCCAACGCTGAATTTACTCAATATGGAAAAGATGGAAAAGTGGTTTCTGTGAAAAAAACAGATATAGAGGGGAATGTCGCTTTCGATATTCAATCAAACAATACGTATGAAGTGAAGGAAACAAAAAATCCATTCGGTTATCATGGAATGTTCGATCAAAAAAATATTACGTTAGCCAATGATGGTCAGACTTTCGAGTATTCAGCCAAGAATATCCAAGATAAGGGAAAAATCATTATTCATAAAAAAGATGAATCTGGTAACCCTGTGGCTGGCGCAGAATTTACTGAGACAAATAAGGCAGGAAAAACAGTTGCACTAAAGAAAACGAATCGAGAGGGCATTGTCACTTTCATTATTCAATCAAATGATACGTACAGTGTGAAAGAAACAAAAGTACCAGATGGCTATGATGGCTCATTTGAAAAGAAGAATATCACACTGAAAAATGATGGGCAGGTATTTGAATATATGGCGATTAACAATCATAAACATGAGGAACTACCTCAAACAGGTTCAACGAATTACCAAAATAAAGGGTTCTTGGGATTAGTTGTTGCAGGTATTGCGACTGCGATCGGTGTAGCTGTCTACTTCATTCGTAAATATAAGCAGGCGTAAAGCAAAGAATGGGGGCATCCGCTAGGGTGCTCTCAAACTGTAGGCAAAGTCCATTTTATGATTTTTCAGAGGTGAGTATAATGAGAGTTTGGACCAAATATCGTAAAGGACAACTAGCATTCTTTCTGTCTATTTTTTTTACTGGATTAAGTATTTTCACTTACTACATGTACCAACAGCAGCGATTCAATAATGTCACCAAAGAGAAGCAACAGATCGCTTTAAAGGTAATGAAAAGAAAGAATGACCATCAAGCACTTTCGGTAGTAAATTCAGCTGTTTCGGGTAAGTCTTCTGCTCTTCATAGGAATCAAAAGAAGGTTGATTACTCTGGAAAAGAGGTTAAAAGATTAACATTATCACAAATGAATCAAGTTGATGCGAAGAAAGTGACCCGTTCATTTGGTACAGGATTACTTGAAATCCCAAGTATTGGAATGAACTTACCCATTTTAGAGGGAGTGAGTCAAGCCAATTTAAGTGTTGGTGCTGGAACGATGAAAGCTGGACAAGAACTAAAGAAAGGAAATTTTTCATTAGCTGGACATTATATGACGGATGCTGGACTCTTATTTGGTGGAATCAAACGTGTTAATTATGGTGATTCAATTAAGATCATGTATAGAAATAATCGAGCCATTTACCATGTAATTGAAACAAAGAGAATCACTAAGAGTGACAGCTATGTTACCTTTGATTCACAAGGGGAGGGACTTTTAACACTGGTTACTTGTGATCAGGCAGTGGACGGTACGAAGTACCGTTTTATGGTGCGTGCTGCAATTGTTGATTAGAGGTGAGGTCAATGACATACGTAGAAACTGGTTCAGAGATCCAGTTAGCAGAATACCTTTATAAATATGAGGAAATGGTTCGATATATCTTGGAAGAGAAAAGTTTTGCATCCGTAGATTCTGAGCGAACAAAGGTTTTATTGCAGGCTGAATTACGTAAAGCTGAAACATCATGGTATGAATACTATTCATCCAATTATCGGGCCCCTGATTATTCCTATTTACAGCAACAAGTGACAGATTTCGGCGTTTACCGTTTAGATTTATTTGATTGTCGTGATGAAAAATTAACTGTGGATAATTTTGTTTACTATTACATTGAATTGTTAAAGTCTGAAAAATTGCTATCTGGACAAGTCTTCTCAAATCAGGATGTACAATTTATTGAAAAATATGAACGAGATCAAGCACAAAAATATTTTGAAGAGCATGATCAATATTTGAGAGGATATGAGAACGATCGTATTTCAGTAAATGAAACAATGCAACGGCTCGGTTATCAGCAGTTGAAAAATCACTTTGTAGAAGACCCGCTGATTCGTTCTTATCAGATAGTTTCTGACAGAATTCTTTGAGGAAGAGAAATGAAAATAGAATATAGTTTGCCATTAAGCCGTATTTTGCATAAAAAATACGGTTTTTCAGTTTTTACCAGTAATCCAACATTACAGCAAATGCAAGAGTATTTGCGGGTTTGTCGGTTATTAAAGAGATATGATCTTCCGTTTACTCCGTACGTGTCCGTGGTCTATGAACGACAGTTGTCCATCGTGACCAGCCTCATTATTGAAGGAAGTATCGCCCATACGGATCTGGGATTATCACTGGGTTATCGTTATGACTTTTACAAGGCGAGATACATTGGCTCTGAAATTCCACAGGATATTAAACTATATTGTGAACAAGTTGGGTATAAAGAGTTATTGCATGTCGTTAGCCGATTCAGGTTTTTAGAAAAGAAATGAGAATCGGTTTATGAATGGATCGGAACCTATTCCTATGAGGACCAACCAATTGTAACGGTAGGATGTTAGGAGAAGTCAGCTTATAGCCACTACTATAAGCTAACAGCTATCATTGATGGAAAACCTTTGTCAATATGTTTCCGCATATTGCTACAACAAATTAGTGGGTGCTGTATATCTATAGTTTAACAAGAAACAAGTCAAAATGGAAAGGACGTTCTTATGCAGTTCATTAAAAGAAGGAAGGTACCAAAGTCCGAAGCCCTCCAGGAGAAAAAAGAACTAAAACCAAAGACCGCTAGGATTATTTTTATGATTCTAGCTACTTTTTTGCTCATCTCTGCTCCGTTAGGATTTTTAATGGGAAAGCGTGCAAACGTGAATGCGACGAGTAATAGAGCAGCTATTAAGGTGATTCAAAAGACGTTGCGTGGAGAAAGCCAACAGGAATTTGATCGTCTTCTAGCCCAACGGTTTCTCGCATCTTTTATTCCACTATATATGAATAAATCCAATAGTAGTGAAGAGCAATCCAAGCGAAATGAGCAGCTAGAAGAATACTATGCGTCAACAATTTCAACAGAAGAAGAAGGAAACAGCGTACAAACATTGAAAAATCAAACCTTATACCATTTCAAAAAAGAATCTGGAGCAATGATTGCGCAATATATGGTTCATTATACTGTTTCTTATCCTGTTGAAAAGGAAAAAATGGTTCAAAGAAAAGAGGGAAAAAAGACAATTTCAGAAAAACAACGTTACACGGATCAAGAAGAAGCAGATCAAACAGTGTTATTGAATATTCCTTTGATCCAAAAGGATCAACGATTCAAAATAATAGGATTGCCTTACTACACGTCTGTTCCTGAATTGGTTGCAAAAAAAGTAACTGAGAGAAAAGTGGATTTCAGTCAGTATAAGAAGCTTTCAGAAGAAGAAGCAGGAGGAGTCACGGCATTTCTGAAGGAATTCTATCTTTACTATACGTCAGGAGACAAGAAGCAGGTGACGTATCTAATGAAGAGTCCGGAGGTAGCCCCAAAGGGCTATGAAATCTCTGATTCGGAACCATCCGTTTATAAAGACAAAGGGGGATACAAAGTGACTGACACAGTGACGTTGAAGGAAAAAGGATCGAAAAATACTCATAGAGAATCGTTTATGTTTGATATCACCAAAAAAGGTGAGGTCTTCTATATTAAGCAATTTTCACATGAATTAGGGGGAGTCACTAAATGAAAAAAAGAATGAAGCATCTGTTAAATAGTCCATTGATAGTTCGTAGTAAAGTGCTCTGGACGGCAGTTATTAGCTCACTAAGTTTAATTATAAGTATGCCAGCATTTGCGGATGGTGGCCCTTCTGCCAAGAGTTTTTCAAGCTATATATTATCTGACTGGGTATCCCCGCTTTTCGCAATTGCTTGTGTGGTTGGGATCATTCGCTTTTTTATGAACCAAGATATCGCAAAAGCAGTCATTTTATTTGTGGCAGGAGGCATCATTTATTTCTTTATTAAAGACCCGTCGGCCTTTTTAGATAAATTGGGCTTTTTTGCGACAAAATTTGGGTTTTAGAGGAGGTTCAAATGGAGAAAAAGAAAGGAGAAACTTCAAAAGTAAAGCTCGTATTTGACTATCGAGAGCCGTTTCAGTCTCCGTATATGGTAAAAGAACTGACAAAAAAATTACGGTTGCGAAATGCGATTTCTGGACAAACCATTTTTGTGGCAGGGATTAGTTTTGTGATGACGGCATTCGCTTTATTTTCAACGATAGGTTTCAACCATTGGACATTAGGATTGTCTGTCTTGATCCCGTTTGGGTTAGTGGAAGTATTCAATCGAATTGAACCGGATGGGAAAAAAGTCCACCGATTCATCATTGATTATCTTTCCTACTTATGGACATTTGTCTTTCCTAAAAAAGGGATTCATCAAGGAAGAAAGTTAACTATTGTCAAACATCGAATCTCTTATGACCGAAAGAAAGTATCGGATATCCAAGTGAAACGAAAGGGGGGATCCCATGAGATTGACCGTACCAGTTGCTAAAGTGTATGAGAATTTTTTATTAACAAAGAGTAATGACGTCTGGGCCTATTATGAAGTACCAGCCGTCAGCATTACCAATCAGAATAGAGAGAAGCAAGAAAAACATAAAGAGGTCATGAGCCAATTCTTGCAAGGACTACGCCGGTACCGCGACATTGATATGAGTCTACAACCGATAACTTTAGATATTGATGGGCGGGTCAAAGAGCTTTCTGGGGATTTTGCGAATGAATACAAAGAATTAGCAGAAAACATCACGGAACGAACGGTTCAAATTTTGGATCGGGAGTTAGGCTTTATTACTTCTGAGCGTTGGATTATTGGGGTGAAATTGAGTGAAGTTTTTGCCTCAGAAACGCTAAAAGGGAAAATGGGCGAAATGGCAGATCAATTCGTTAGTCGAACGTTGTCTGTCGCAGGCTATGAAATGATGATTGATGAAACGTTCTTTGAACGATATGGCAGCTTAGAGGAAATGTTGTTTCAACGCTTTGGGGCCGTTCAAGGACACCGCTTATCCGAACAAGAATTGATGCACCATGTACATTATCCGTTTGCTAGAGGGTTAGAAAGTGCTTTATCGAACATGTCGCAAAGCTTTACAGGTTCTTATTCACTTACGGATAGTATTATCGATACCTATGATGACCAAGGCCTAATCGAACTGTCTGCGCCTGAAGGTAAAAGTTATGTGGCAATTTTACCAATTTTTAAGTTTGCTAAAAACCTACGGTTTAATCATGTAGTGGATCGTGTCCAAGAGTTGCCATTTCCTGTGGAGTTTGCATTTAAGGGTCGGTTTGAGTCGTTAAAAGGAACGAATGGTCTGCAAGGGAAAAGCAATCGAGCGAACAAACGATTGAAAAATTTTGCGATTGAGTCTCTGAAAACGGGCGATTCTGAAACGAAAAACGGCAAATTAAATCGGTATATTCTGCTAGACCTGGATGAAAAAATCGAAGAACGTGTGCCGGTGATCAAGTGGCAAGGAGCATTTGTGGTGTTTGGGAAAACAGCGAAAGAATGTCGAAAACGAAAAAATGAAGTGATCGATCGCTGCGAGTCTTTACGAGTAGAAGTGGTTAGCGGAATTGCAGATCAAGCAAAACTATTTCATTACTTCTTGGCAGGACAAAAGAGTGATCTAATCAAGAGTTGGGCACATTATACAACCGCTGAGGGAATTTCCGAGTTGATGTTAGGAACCAGCAATCGAATCGGCGACAATGTTGGCTTTGCGATAGGGCGTGTCTCTGAATTAAGTAACGTATCTGGTTTGAAACCGGACGCGATTGCTCGAGCGTGTCGAAAAGTAGTTTTATTGAATCCCAATTTAGCCAATCAGTCAGATGTGGCGGGTAAAGCATCAAGTTCACCACATATTGCGATCACAGGTCCCACCGGCGGTGGGAAATCCTTTTTAGCAAAATTAATTTTCTTTTATTGCAGCTTATTGAATGGTCGTGGACTCTATATTGATCCCAAATCTGAGTACAAGGAATGGCTATTGAAAGTCGCCAACAATCCATATTATCAAGAGAATTATCCGTTATTTGTAGACTACATTCGTTCTTTTAACTTTGTGACATTGGATGCAAACAACCCGGAAAACCATGGAGTGTTGGATCCCTTCAATTATTTAGAAGGCGTGTCTTTACAAGATACGGTTGAAACAATTTTTGAACAGATTTATGACTTTTCCGAGCGTGAAGACGCTCAAACCGATATGATCAAAGGAATTAAGCATGTTCGTTCTTTAAAAGGAGAAGGACAGTGTGTCGGCATATTGACTATTGTGGATTATATGCTCGACAGCAACAATGAAGAAACGAAAAAGACGGGACGTGCTTTGTTTGAGCGAATCGAGGGTTCGATTTTAGAATTGGCGTTTTCGCGAGGCGAGATCAAAGGGTTGGATGTGACTTCAAAAGTGACGATTTTAGAAGTTGCTGGATTGGATGTGCCGAAATCTACAGAAAGTATCCGGAATTATACCTCTAGCCAGAAAAAGTCCGTGGCTTTAATGATGTGCCTCGGGCGATTCTGTGAACAATTTGGCCTGAAAGATCGGAATGAAACAACGTACGTTCTTTTTGATGAAGCATGGCTTTTTTCGAGTTCAGATGGTGGAAGAAAGATCATTAAAGCCATGCGACGCGTTGGGCGAACCTATTCCAATACGTTAGTATTGATTACACAATCCATCAAAGACACACAAACAGATGATGACTCCGGAAACTTTGGCCGGATCTTTGCGTTCGATAATCCGGATGAACGAGAAGAGATCCTGCGGCATCTCGGGTTGGAAGTAAACGAGAAAAATCTTGAGTTTCTAGAAAAAATGCCGCAATACCATTGCGTGTACTTAGATATTTATGGCCGCTGGAATCGAATGCTGGTCTACTGCCCATTTGAGGAAGTTACTGAAAGTTTACGGACGGTTGCACGAAATAAGAGTGCTTCTGCAGAAGAAAGCTACAGAGCCGCATAGCGGGAGGAGAGAAAATGTTTGATAATTATTTTGAGTTAGATTCGTTGCTCTCGTTACTTAAAAAGGCAGGTTTTTGGTCGGGATTTGATGAAAAAGCCGTTGGTGGATTGAATGGCTTGTTAAACTTATTGTTTGGCATTGGAAAATTAATCGTTCAAGCAGGAAATACTTTGATTGATAAGGTGTATTCTGTTGATGTTTTAAATAAATATATTGATTCGGCTTTCTCGTCTGGAAAAAATGTATGGGATACCGTATTTAGTACCTTTGGAGTTGTCTTTCTGACACTCCTTTTTGTTTATGGCATTCGAGATTTTATGAAGGTTGGGCTGCATAAAATGTATTTACGCTTATTGACGTTTTCGGTCTTAGCAATCCTAGCCATTGGCTTCTTCTCACAAGGCAGTCAAATTTTGAAAGAAGTCAATACTATTTCTAGTAATGCTCAAAATACCTTAGTGACAAAAATGTCTCCCAATTATAGCAGTGGTGGAGAAAAGATTGCTAAGGATCTGGGATTAAAGCAGCCTTCAGAGCCAACTAAGAAGGTAGAAAATATGATGTACTACAAATTTGTGATGGAGCCATTTGCCTTAATGAATTTTGGTAAGACGAGTATTTCTGCGAGTCAGTACAAGGACTATTCTGCTGGTAAGGGGAAGTTTAACGATAAGAGGGACGACGAGATAAAGAATAAAGTAAATGCAGAAGCAAAGAAGAATGCGTATCTAACTGGAAAGAAGCTAGGGGATAAATATGCAGTTTTACTCAATACGGGGATTGATTATTTGATCGTTGCGGGTATCGTTTTACTAATCTCTGTTTTGAATTTTTTGACTCAGATCTTTATTTTAGCCATGGTTCTGATTGCGCCGATTTGGTTAGTGCTAGCCCTGTTGCCGGACAACGAGCATGTTTTAGCCAATGGAATGAAGTTGTTGTTCGGTGCTTTTGGTGTGAAGATCGCTCTAGGCGTTGGGTTTGGTTTTACCTTTATGATCTTAGGATGGATTGATTCCGCATTTGCGTTATCAAGTGTGATTGAGGTTATGGCTAGTTTGATCGTAAAGGTCATTTTAACGCTATTAGTAGTGAAAAACTTTGCCTCTTTTCGTCGATTACTGATGCATGGCGAACTGGACAATGGACTTAAACGAGGGATTCAAGAAACGGCTTGGCAGAATTTTTTGCCTAATTTTAACTCGTCAATACCATCACTATCAACAGCTGAATTTTCCCCTGACGGGGAATTTGATTCTGCCTTTAAAACGGTATCACCGACGAATGATCTCTATGGGGAGAATGTTCAACTAACTTCCGCCCTAGAGGGATCAGAGACGCCAAATTTTGGAGAAAACTTGTTAAAAAAAGCTGGATATATGAATGAACGAGGACTAGTTAAGAGTGCCAAAGACAAAGCCTCGGATGCTTTTCATCACTATTATGACGATAGCCTTGCGGAAAACGCCATCACTGAAACAGGGCAGTTGATCGGAAATCCAGTAGATTATATGAAAGGAAAAGCAGCTCCTTACATGGATGCTTTCCAAGAAGGGCAATTCAATGCTCTGGAACGAGAAGTGGTTGCTTCTGATTTTCATACCCGCGACTATGCACATGAGAGACAGGATACAGAAGAAATACGATATGCTTTAGAGGAAGAGAAGAATGAGAAAAAGATCACCGTTTCTCCAAGAAATGATGATGCATATATTCAACGATTTTACACGGAACTTGCACAGTTACGAGGCGAATCCTTTATGACCTATCAAGATGAATTGACTCGGAAGTATGAAAATAATTGGCCTGTTCAGAGGGGAAATAGAAATGATCAATTAACTAGTGAAAACGAGAACGGTTCATCGGAACCAAAGCTTGATCCTGTATCGACAGACCAAGTACCTCAAGAACTTGAAGAAGCGACTGGCGGTGATGAAGAATGAAACGATGGCTAAAATGGAGTGGAGTCGTAACGATTATTGTATCGTTAGGGCTCCTTTTTTCTTTGGTTGGCACATTTGGCGGTTCAGCACCAACGGGTGCGTGTGGAAATGATCCTAATATTCCAGCAATTGATAGTAAAACGATGGAAGATAATGCGGATCAGGTCTATAGCCATGTTAAAAAGTCATTTCCAGAAGCGACAGTAGAGGGACTTTCTGGCATGATTGGAAACTTCCAGCAAGAATCGCAGGTGAGTCCCAAGTCAATCGAGCGTTCAGATGATCCTTTGTCGGGACATGGTTTGGCACAATGGACATCGGGACGTGCGACAGCATTAATAAACTTTGCCAAGCAAAAAGGTAAAGAATGGTCGGCATTGGATCTACAAATCGAATACTTGATTAGTGAATTGAAAGGTTCCGAAAAGGGATCCGTTAGTGTACTAAAAGAAACCGATGTTCATCAAGCAACTCTTGACTGGCAAACAAAGTTTGAACGTGCAGGAGTGCCAGCGATTCAAAATCGATTGAAATATGCAGATCAATGGTATGCGCGATTTGGCTCACATGATCCGGGCAGTTCTTCAGCAATCGGTAATGCATCGGATGGGGACAGTGAAGTATTAGAGTGTGATTCAGGAGAAAGTGGCGACATAGTGAAAACGGCAAAAAGCTTGATGGGCTACTTTCATTATTCACAACCTAAGCGAACGCAATTTGGGACTGTAGAAAAGCCGGATAAAGAGGGCTTCACGGATTGTTCAAGCTTTGTTTGGTTGGTTTTAACAAAAGCTGGGTACAAAACACCAAGCAATGTGGGGTGGTTTACTGGCTCTATGACACTAGATGCTCGAGATACAAAGCAATGGTTAAAGGCAGTTCCTGAAGGTGAAGCTAGGGCTGGCGATATAGTGATTGTCAATCAAGGAGCCGGTGCAGGTGATAACGGACACACAGGTATACTAGCGGAAAAGTGGCATGGTAAAGAGACGGAGATTATTCAAGAAGGTGGCAATGGAGATCGAGTGAATATCGATGCCTTCGGCACGTCGTTTATGAGTCTAATTGAGGGTGGCGATATTTGTTTGGCCCGTCCAATCAAGAAATAGGAGGAAAGGTACAATGAAGATAAAAATGGTGCTGCTATGTGGGATGTTGTGTGTTCTTTTGCTTGCTTTAGGTTTTGCTTACCATAAGCAAGCAAACCAACTAGAAAACCAGAGAACCGTTGTACAAGTAACTAAAAAGGCAAATAGACAGTTGAAAAAACAAATAGTTCAGCAACAGGTGGACTTTAATAAAATTCGAAGGAAACTTGTAAAAAAAGAAGCGACCCAACGTAATGATCCAACGAATGATGTGTATCAAACTTACCAAATAGCTACTGAAAAGGTATTTAACGGACTGTTTACCTTTAATCCATCAAATTATAAAGAACGACAACGATTCATTGGTTCGTATTTATCTGATCAGTTGAATGAACGTTATTTTGGAAAGAAGGGTTACTATGGTGATGCCAATCAAACAACATCAAAGGTACTGTCGCTTCATATCTATAATCGCACGATTCAAAATGATTCGCTGGATGGTGTTGTCGTTGTTACCTATCAAAGTAAGATCAACGACAATGATTTTAGAAAAGCAACGGAACTTTTTGAGGTGTCTTTTAATGTGGAAAGTAATAAGCTCCAGTCCATTCAAAGCTTAGGAAATCCACTCAAGGGTGAATTGCTTGAATAAGAAGTTCATCATTGTTATAAGCACTATTATTCTTTCTGTAGTTTTTCTATCCACAGGCCTAATGAAGAAGGACGAGAATGATCGCAGGGCAGTTTCAAATGAAGAATTAAAAGGAAAAATCGTTGTCTTTTATCGAGAGGATTGTTCCGTATGCCAGAGCGTTTATCCACGATTATGGCTGCACCAAAAGATAGTGAATGATTCTGTCTTTGTAAATATGAATCAGAAGAAGAACCGTCAATTTATTAAGAAATATCGGTTAACGAAAGTACCCACAGTTATCCACAACGAAACTCATATTGGAAAATGAAGGTGGAAAAGTTGAAAAAATGTGTGTTAGCAGTGATATTAGCGCTAGGTTTTATAGGTTTAGGTGCTTGTGGCTCAAAACCAGATAAAGGAACACAAGAGGTTATTGACAAAATTGTAGACTATCAAACAGAGGTTGCTAATACAGGATTTGATGATATAAAAAAGAACCATAAATATACTGAAGATGATTTCAGTTTTAAAATTTCCTATGATAAGGCTCAAGATGTCTATTTGATTAATGCATGGATTCCTTATGAGAATAAAAAGGATGATCAGAATTGGAAATATTGTTTTACTTCTGAAAAAGAATTGATAATATACGATTATGATTCTGACTATACGGATCATTTAAAAGAGGGAGTATTTAAGTTGGTTTATCGATCTGGAAAATTTGATAAGTAAAAAGTGAAAAGCTCTATACAACTCTTTTGAATAAAGAGAGAGTTGTATAGAGCTTTTTATCATATATGGGAATCATTATTGTGGAATCAATTAACAAGGCACAGTTTGACTATCCTTTTACGTACTTAAGGCATTGAATACTAATTTTTCAAAAAAACTGTAACCTCATAAAATTGGACTCAGAGGAGATCGTCTATTTCAATATGTCAGAAATGTATTGTGAATTATTGATGCAATGAAAGTAGTAGACATAGTAGGGTGGAAATATTTTCCATATCAATTAAAATTAACAGTCACATCGTTTCAATTGCTTGTTTTTTAGAGAGTTATTTTAAGCACTTTACTAATTTTAATCATGCATCTCGAGATATGACGAAGTAAAGAAAGTAATTAGGAAATTGAGTATGAAGACTTAAGAACTTGAACGTCGGAATAAACTTTAAACAAAATTAATTGAAATACTAGGAAGAGTCTCAAAAAATACTACTGAGCAAATTTGGAGACGTTGGCTACATAAACAGATGCTAAATATGAAGTTGCAAAGTTGTCACATTATGTTGCAACACAACAAAAGTATATGACTTAGTTGAAAAAAACTATACTAAATGATGTTCTATATTAAATTACCAAGAGACTTTCATGGCTTTTTGTCATTCTCTCTGGGAGCTTTGTATAAGTACCACCTTTTACGAATTGGCTAGGATCGTGTATCTTATACTTACTACAATTTCAACATGCTCTAACTGCGCTGTTTATTGGAACGACATCATGCGCTTGTCTACCATAAAAAAAGAATGGCTAGTAGAGTTCACCAAGCGCTCAAAAATATTGAGAAATTTCTTTCTTAAAAAGTCGTACGGAAGTTGCTGCTTGACGAAGATCTTGTCGATTATTATGAGGACGTAAAAATTAGTTAGAGCACTGGGACAAAAACGAGACAGAATTGGTGAACACGATGTTAGATGGTGGAATCGCTACCCTTCAAAGCCAACAAGGCCCAATTGTTCATTCCGATCGTGGCGTTAATTATCGGTGGTCAGGTTGGATTGATTGAATGGGTCAAACTTGTCGCACTCCATGTCAAAAAAGGTTGGTAACCAGATAATTCAGCATGCGAATTTTTTTGACACTTAAAAGATGAAAATAGTTATAAGAAAAAACGACTAATTGATCCATTCTATTATTTTAGTAAAACATGCTGTAAGTCCTGTAGCGACAAGTAACCAGCCAATTATTGATTTGTGTTTTAGTTTTGATTTTTTTAATAAAAGAAGTCCAATCAATATGAGAAGAATGCCAATAGCAAGGTTGATTACAAAAATATTTTGGGGGCTATCAACTTGTAAAAAAGGAATTCCTAAATCATTCATCTCTTTAAGTTCTTTATCTGTCATAGCTACCTCCTAATTTTACCTATATGATTACATCTCTTCTGGATTGCATAAATAAAGTGATAACAGTGGAAAAGAACCCAACAATCCCAAAAGGTATTGTAAATGACAGCTGACTAACAAGTGCATCAAATCCCATGCCAGAATTACTCGAAACAAGTAATAGAATAATCGAGGTAACCAAAGTTGCAACTGTTGAATAATTGATCATCCCTACTGTTAAAGGCAGTAGTCCGAAAAGAGCGACCATAATTGATGAGAAAACATAAACCAGAATATCTGTTGTACCAATGTCATATCTAATCATGGGTAGATTAATACTTAAACCCCAGAAAATACCATTTAAAAAAAACTGAGAAAAAACCATTGATGATGCGGAAAACAAAAAAATTAAAATTATTTTAGCGGTTAAAACTTTAGTAATTCTAACTGAAGTAGTAAAAAGAACCAAAATACTTTTGGATTTGTATTCTTCGATAATAACTTTTGAAATCCAAACCCCCTCCCAAATAATAAAGAAAGCCTTGACAAGTAGATCAATAAAAACAGGAGCACTATCATTAGTGATCGTATCAGAAGAAAAGAGAAAAGTTAGTAAGCCAATTGATAAAATCGATAGAAGAACGTATATTACCTGTTTATTAAATTTATTTTTTTTCCACTCTATATTTATTAAATTAATCATAAGGAACCTCCAAGAACTGATTGATAAAAGTAATTTTCAATATTACCACCTGTTTTATCCCTCATTATCTCTATTGTAGTTTCTTCGACCATACATCCTTCATTAATGATCCCAACCACTGAAGCAATCTTATCTATTTCACTAATGATATGGCTAGAAATTAAAATGCTTGTACCATGTTTTTGATTAATATCAAGTATTAATTCCCGAATTTCTTTTATTCCAATAGGATCAAGTCCATTAATCGGTTCATCAAGGATTAATAATTTTGGTTTTGATAGGAAAGCTCTAGCTAATCCTAATCTTTGCTTCATACCTAAAGAAAAGTCTCTAACTTTCTTTGTTGAAATATCAGCTGTGTTAAGTCCAACCATTTTTAAAACATTTGGAATATTTGATTTCAATTCTTTTCCGATGTAATCACAGTGGATTTCCAAATTATCTACAGCTGAGAGATTACAATAGAAAATCGGTGTCTCAATTATTGATCCAACGTTCCTAAAAACAGAATTGTCATTATTGATAGATGTCTCCTGTCCAAAAAATTTCACTTGTCCAGTATCCTTTTTCAAAATATTAAAAATTGTTTTCATGAGAGTTGTTTTACCAGCACCATTTTTTCCTAAAAGAGCATAGATTTCACCTTCACGAATGGATAAAGAAACACTGCTGAGCACTTGATTCTTATCAACGCTTTTACTTAAATTGGATATTTCCAGAACAGGACTTTGATTTTTCATTTTGAATTCCTCTTTCCTAAATTTGTCATGTACGAATGAGTTAAATGGTCTTAAAATATATTTATATATTTTCTACGTTGTTAACCTATTCGCTGCCCAAATGATAAGATAAATTACAGTACGTTTCTATACGTAAATCAAGCAGATAAGCTATTTTGCGTGATTTACGTATAGAATCTTAATAATAGAACGAGGTATTATAATATGGGAAATATCGTATTCAATTACTAAAGATTTTCTGTTGTAACAGAAAATACAGTCTGTAGCTACTCATATTGATGGTGCCATTTTTTATCTATCACAATCAGAGAAGAAATACTTGATGCAGATTAAGGAGGAATATAATGTGGAGTTCTAGAATAAGAAATGTGTTTAAGGGGCTAATTTTACTATCAATCGTCGGAATAGCAGGAGTTGTTGCAATAATCAACAACTTAGAGATATATCAAAATTTTTATGAGAATATAATTTTTAGTTTAATCTTTCTGGGCATCGCGTTGGTAACCTGTTTTAAAGCAGATAATACTAAAATAATTAATGTATTCATTGGATTAATGGTAATTCTTGCTCTCTTTTTCTTCGCCAATTCTGTAAAATCAGTTTTATTAGCAACAGTTTCACTAGTAATTTTTGCGGTTTTTCCATTAATACTCTTTTATTTATTCCTAAACTTCATTTATCCAAACTATAATGGTGAATTCTACCAGATGATAATTGGACTACAGATGATTTGTTTGTTTAATTTAGTGATTATCTTTAGTAATTACGATAATGTCTTTCTTTACTTCAGCACAATGCTTACATCCGTTGTGTTTTGTTTTATTGTATATATCAACAATATGAAAGCACAGATACCGATAAAAAAATTTCATATTTCACTTCTCTTCGTGAGTATTCTATTATCAGTAATACCTTTTGTAATCTCATCAATTATAAAAATAAAATCAGATCCTGTAAAAGAAAACATGACTTTTCCAAATTCATTTTATCTGTTTATAATTCTTCCGTTGTGTGTTGCATATGTTTTGATAAAACAGCACAGTATAAATTTTAAATACCGATATGATTTCAATTATCAAATACTCACAATAGGTATAACCATCTTGGTTACCGTAGGAGCTTCCAAACTTATATTTGGTTTTACAAATGGTCAATCATATTTAACAGGTTTGGTTGCGTTTGTAAGCATTTTGTTTTATATATTTTCCTTTTCCTTAATACAAAAAAGAAGGTTGGATGATTTTAATAAAGGTATCAACGAATCGAATTACAGTAAAGAATCGCTTGAAAGGCAAATCAATTTTGATTCTTTTGTCCGATTTCTTGATAAATATCTACAAGAAATTTTGTCATTAGATTATGATATTGATGCTTTTATGTTTCTATGGAAAGAGGGTTCATCTTTTATAAAAATCGGAAGCATTGATGGAATTGTGATCAACAAAGATTTTAGTTCACTCTCTACACCAGAAATAAGTAAAGTAGATGGAAAGAATATTGTTTCTGTTCCAATTGTTAAAGGGAACATCAAATTGGGTACACTATTACTTGATACGGATAGAGAGATTGATTTCATTTACAGTGAACGTTTCGTATTAATGATGGATATTCTTGTTGAGTTATTGACAAGCAGAATACTCTCAGAGCATTCTGGGAATTTTATTGTTCCTGAAACCATGTACGGAGCTTTTGTATCCAATATGGTAAATATGCATATTGAACAATCAAATAGAACTTATGCCGAGTTTGTTCATGATGAAATTTTACAACCCGTATTGGCGGTTAAGAATTATGCAAGTTTGATCGAAAATCAAGACGACCTAAAAAAAGTAATTCAAGGTAATTCAGAAATGCTAACATCAAAATTGAGAGAGCATATTTTTGAAAAGTTTCCAGTGAATATAACTGTTTTACCATTAAAAGAGAATTTACAAATTTTGAAAAATACACTACTAGAGTCAAATAAAGATTTCGATATAGATTTACATGTACAAGACGATTTTTATGTTGATGAGATAAAGAAAGTTACCATATATCGAATTGTAAGGGAACTACTTGTAAACTCGATTAAACATTCCAAAGGTAATCAGAGTACAGTCAGTATAACTCAAGACAAGCTTGGCATAGAAATTGTAGCAATGGATGATGGAGTAGGTATAGACAGTGAAAAAATGTATAGAGCGTTACATAAAAAGAGTAATGGGTTATTCAGTGTAAACGACAAAGTAAAATCTTTAGGTGGACATATCCATCTAGAAAATGCTAATGGGTTGATAATCACAGTAATGATTCCAAATTAATTTCTTGAGGTGAGAGAATGAAACTATTAATTGTAGATGATCATGACTTATTTGCGAACAGTTTGAAAGCAGTGTTAAAAAAAAACGATAGATTTGAAGTTGAAGTTTTGGTGTGCGACGGAACAAATTTTAATGACGTTCTCCAAAAAGATGATCTTTCAAGTATAGATATTATTCTTTTGGATATACATCTTGGAAAAAGAAATGGACTGTTACTCGGAGAACAAATCATGCAACAAAATCCAGATTCCAAAATTGTCTTCCTTTCGGGATACGATTTATTAGAGTTCAGAAATCAAGTTAAAAAAATCGGAGCAAGAGGTTTTTTCAATAAAAATATTTCAATTGATAAGTTGACTGATTCTTTAAACTTAGTCATGGAAGGAAAGTATCTCTTCAAAGATGAAAAAAAAGAAGAAAATGTTTTAACTAAAAGAGAGATAGAGGTTTTAAGGCTTCTTGCTGAAGGCTATCGGCAAAAAGAAGTTGCAGATATCTTGAATGTAAGTATCAGGACAGTTAGCCAGCATGTCTTTGTTATTACCAGAAAACTAGATGTAGACTCATCTATTGGTGCAATTGTTGCGGCATTGAAAAAGGGCATCTTGACTGTAATTCCAAAAGAGTAACTTAACTGTTCTTAATTAAAAGAATTATGTAGTGGTAAGGGTGTTAGAAATTTTAATTTATTATATGGATATGAATCAGATACACTATAATTTTTCTTTAGTGTGAAGGAATAGTATCTAAAGAGAATGGATTTGAGTCAATTTCTTGGACTTATTTTAGTAGAGACGGTTATGCCGTTTTTTCTTTTGCTAACTCTTCAAACTCCTGTGGAGTTAGATCGTGAATCGAGCTATGGATTCGATTTCGGTTATAAAATCCTTCGATGCTAAATAGCGATCGATTCGTTTCTTCAAAATTTGAGTAGCTAGTCGAGTAGACTTCCCCCTTTTTCAATGAGGCATGGAAAGATTTGATTCCAGCATTATCATAATGTGTTCCATTCCTACTATTAAGAATGCCTTATTTTATTGGTTTCAAGCCATTGTTCCACTTCTCTCGCTGTGAATTGGCTGCACAAGTCAGTGTGTAGAATCATTCCTGCTGGAATGTGATAATGTATTTTTGCTTTATTCAACTTTTGAATGACACAATCCACAGTCATTCGTTTTGAAAATGTATAGCTAATAATTTTTTTCGTGTGTAAATCCATGATTGAGGATAAGTAACACCAACCATTTTTCTTAGTAGGAATGCAAATAATGTAGGTTACCCATTTCTCACAGATCGTTTTAGTAGAAATGTTCTGGTTTAAGAGATCCTCTTTTGAAATAATCGGTTTATTGGACCTTTGAGGTCTATATTTTTTAACTACAATCGACCTTAAATTTAATTGTTTCATTAGCTTTTGGACATGTTTAAAGATACTGAAACACCTTCTTTTAATAAAACTTGATGGATCTTTGTGGTACCATAGCGTTGCTTATTCATAAAAAAGTGTTGAAATCTTCTTTTTAATTTATTGTTTCTGATTTCTGTAGCTGTCAACGGTTTGTTTTTATAAAAATAATAGACACTTCTAGGGATTTCTAATAACCGGCATAACAAAGAAACAGTGTAATCCTTACACCATTTTTTAATAAATTGAACAAGCGAAATTAGGTTTTCCGAGAGAATATAGCTGTGCTTTTTTTAAGATTTCAAGTTCCTCTTTCAAACGAGCATTTTATTTTCTCAGCTCAGCCACTTCTTTTCCAGTCAGTCCTGTGGACTGATTGGGTAAATATAAATTCTTCTATTTGCAAATCGTTGTTTAAGATAAGCCATATTCTTTCGCCAATCCTCGAACAGAACACCCAGTTTTATTCAGTTCAACAATTATCTGTTTAAAATTTTTTTATATCGAGCCATAAAAATCCATCCTTTCGTAGATAAGTTTAATTTATTCACGTCTCTACGAAAAGCTGTCTAAGATTTGATACTAACACCAAGAATGTTATGAAGATCAGAAAACTCAGAAATATTATGGATTCTTATTCGGGGACTTTCAAGGATATCTTAGATATCAGTACAATTTTCAGAAATCTATTGGATAATGTAATAGAGGCAGCTGAAAAGTAACGGAGTTGAAAAATATATTTTTATAGAGATAAAGGTGCAGCAACGTGCTCAAATAATTGCTATAGTAATAAAAAAGTCCAATTATAGGAACATTTGAAGAATCATTAAAAACGTTGAAATTAGATAAGACATTTCATGGCCACGGTCTGAAACATGTTCGAACGTCCTTTAAAAGGTATGGTGATTATTTAGATATGGTTCTGGAAGGATCAAAATTTTCTGCAACTGCGGTACTACCACTCTTCATAGTAGATAATGATTACGGATTTCTCTAAAAGTATTCGTGTTAGATATTCTATTGTTCATGAAACATTTGGGGTTTTCTTCTTAAAAGAATATTTCACGAACGCAACACAATCGGATTCTGTTGCGTTCGTGAAATAGTAAGTAGCAGCATACACCTCAATGTATGCTGTCAGACTGTAGACAAAGTCCATTTTATGTATGCTGTCTACAGTCTTTTCTTTTATAATAGATTTATGAAATCGAATACAAGGAGTGATAGTTATGATGTCTAAAAACAATACGAACGGTAGAAATCAATTTGCGATGCTCACGATTGATGATCTGGTTCCTCAAGATCACCTCGTTCGAAAGATTGATGCCGCGATTGATTTTGACTTTATTTATCCAATCGTCGAAGCCACTTACTCCGATTTAGGTCGACCAAGTATCGATCCAGTCATTCTGATCAAATTGGTGTTTATCCAGTATTTATTCGGCATCCGTTCCATGCGCCAAACCATTAAGGAAGTCGATACCAATGTCGCTTACCGCTGGTTTTTAGGCTATTCCTTCGAGGAGAAAATCCCCCATTTCTCAACTTTTGGAAAGAATTATGTCCGCCGATTTAGAGAAACGACGTTGTTTGAGGATATCTTTGCCTATATTTTAGAACAAGCAGTTAAAGCAGGTTTCGTAACAGAGGATAATTTGTATCTGGATTCTACTCACATCAAAGCCAACGCCAATAAACATAAGTTTACGAAGGAAATGACCCATGATGAAGCGAAAACCTATCAAGATGAATTAGAAGATGAGATCAATCGTCAACGAATAGAGGCCGGAAAACGCCCTTTTACTTTGGACTTAGAAAAGGAAGTGAAGCTGAAAGAAAGAAAAATAAGTAAGGCCGATCCGGAAAGTGGCTACTACGTCAAAGGTGAACGAGAAAAACAATTTGCTTATTCTGCCCATACTTCATGCGACGACAACGGATTTGTTCTCAGCACCATCATAACTCCTGGAAATATTCATGACAGTCAAGTCGCCTTTCAACTCGTCAAACAATCGAAGAGGCTTTTTCCTGAAATCAATTGTGTTGTCGCTGATGCCGGGTATAAGACACCTAAGTTTGTTCACTTTTTGACTCATTTGAACCTTCGACCTTGTTTGCCTTATTCAAGGCCCAAAGGGAAAAAGGGACTATTATCAAAAAACGAGTTTCTCTATGACGAGTATTATGATTGTTACATTTGTCCGCAGGATCAAATGCTCGCTTTTTCAACAGTCACTCGAGACGGATATCGTGAATACAAATCCAATCCAAAAGAGTGTGTGCACTGCCCTCTGCTAAACCAATGTACCAAAAGGAAAAATCATCAACGAGTCATCACGAGACATGTTTGGGGAGACTTAATGGATGAAGCGGAACATCTTCGTCTAACGGATCGGAATAAATCGATTTATAAAAAACGAAAACAAACGATTGAACGAATATTTGCGGATGCAAAAGAGAAGCATGGGATGCGTTGAACCAAGTATCGAGGCTTGGAAAAAGTCGCGACGCATACGATGCTGGTGTTTGCTGCAATGAATTTAAAGAAATTAGCCACATGGCTATGGAAAGGCAAGGAGCCTTTATTTTTTTGTCCTGAATTTCGAAAGAAATCAGATAAAAAGACGTCCCAAACTCAAATTTCGAGTTTGGAACGTCTTTTGTCTACAGTCTGGCAGCATACACCTCAATGTATGCTGTTTTTCTTTTTAATTCGAAACTTTCCTATACCTAGATCACTTTGGTATTAACGTATTTTAACAATAAATATATGTTTAGAATATAAAAATTATCGAAAAACGAAAATAAAATGTTGACTTACGAAAAATAGAGTGTATACTTAGGTTCAGATAAAGGATTTGGAGGAAAGAAAAATGAAAAATAAACATTTGTTTGTGTTGTTACAAGGGTTGTTTACTATTGGTACTGGAATCTTGTCTGTAGGGTTTGTTGCTGTATGTGGGTTTGGTGCTGGGATGAATTTGCTGGATTTGGAAAAGATTGCTGCTCAGTCAACGATTGATGTTCAGGGTGCTGAAAATTTAGAGGCATTAAAGGCAGCAAGTTCGCCTCTAATGATCCTATCAGTTCTGCTAGTTTTAGCAATCTTGATTGGTATCTCTCGTTTATCGAGTTTGATTTTTAAGAAGTTGAAACAGAATGAAATTTTTGTTGTCGAAAACGTAGAAAAGATGAAGTGTATTGCATTATTAGCAGGTAGTCTTTCGATCCTATCTTCGCTACCAACATTGTTGATGAATCACTCAGGAATCGGAAGTGGCTATATGTTTGATCTTGGGTATCTAATTGTTGCATTATTACTACTCTCTTTTGCAAAAGTGTGGGATCGTGCAAACGAGCTAGTTTAAGCAGATAAAAGTAAAACGAAAAAAGTCTATTCAAAATGGAGGAAAAGAAATGAAAAGTAAAAACTTATTTGGATTATTGCAAGGGTTATTCACAATTGGCATGGGAATTATGATTGCAGGAACGGCAGCTGTCACAATTTTCGGAATAGGTATGAATTTTGTCAATTTAGATTTTATTTCAGAGAATGTACAAATCGAGGCCAATGGTATCGGAACCTTAGAAAACTTAGAGGCCTTACGTTCTCCGTTAACAATTTTGGCCGTTTTATTGGTTTTTATCATTTTGATTGTAGTATTCCGACTATCAGGCAAAATATTCAAAGAATTAAAGAATGATAATTTATTCGTTGGTGAAAATGTTGTGAGGTTAAAACAAGTAGCTCTATTAGTCGGAAGCCTATCCATCCTTTCTTCATTGCCATCATTAGCAATGAATTATGTAGGAGTGACTAGCGAACTGTATATGTTCGATATCGGCTATTTTATCACAGCGTTGATCATCTTCGCTTTTGCGAAAGTATGGGAACGAGCGAATGAAATTGCGGAAGAGAATGAGTTCACAATTTAGGAAAGGATCGTGTACAGTGATGATACGAGTAAATTTAGATGTGGAGCTAGCAAGACATAAAATGAGTTCAAAAAAATTGGCTAAAGAAATAGGGTTGACTACGACAAACCTGTCTGTTTTGAAGACAGGAAAAGCCAAGGCAATTCGTTTCAGTACGTTGGATGCGATTTGCAGAGAATTAAATTGTCAACCTGGAGATATTTTGGAATACGTCGAAAATGAAGTCGAATAGATAGAGTGATGGGAAATGGGGAGTTAAAAAATGAAAGTAATTCTAAAAGATAAGAATAACGAAGTTCGGGTGCTTTGGGTAGTTCTGATAAGTATAGTAAATTTTTTCGTGAGTATTGTTGGTATGAATTTGTTGTTCTTAAGTTTATTTCCGAACAATAAAATATTAGGGTATGGACTGTACTGTGCAGCAGCATGTACGTTACCCATAGTGGTTACTCGTTTTATAGGTAACTATAGTTTTTCTAAAGATCGACTTCAAAATATGGATTTTCTATTTGGCAAAGGACTCCTATCAAAGATCACCTCGGGATTCATTATTGGATTAGTAACGAATGGCGTATGGGCATTGATTTGTTGGTATTTAGGGCAACTTGAGATTATGTATAATGGATTCAATTTGGAAGTATTTGTTATTAGCTTCTTTGCTTATTTAGCAGTTGCTGTTGTAGAAGAATGTACATTTCGTGGCCTTATTGATACCGCATTTTCTAAATTTGGCTCAGTTGTGGGAATACTATCCTCCTCGACAATGTTTGCTTTTATGCATGGTGGATTCGAAGAAGGAGGATTAGCTTTTATAGAAAGATTCGCATTCGGTATTCTATTTAGTTTATTGATGAGACGTACACATAGTTTGATCTTTGTAGTAAGTGCTCATTTTTCTCATAATTTTGTATATACCGCTATTGCAGGAATTGGTGAACCTGGAAGAAAGACGCTATTCAGCACCCTGTTTACATCTAAGGCTAATTTTTTGGCTGGTAGTGTTGATGATGGTTCTTTGATTTTGATTTTAGTTTTGATGGCCTTGGTGTGTATAACCTTGTTTCAAATGAGCAAGGATAACGGAAAATTAAATAAAGTTAGTGCTTAATGTTTTTAAACAAAGAGGATGATTCAAAATATAAATTAGATATTTAGTAAGGAAGATCGTATGGACTATCTACTTACAACTTGCTTATGGCTTATTGCTTCTCTAATAGGATGTGCTATATTTTGGAAAGATTGGAAGAATTTAAAAGATACACAAAGATGGTTTCTGATTAGTAATTTGGGGCTTTCCATATTTGCTATTCTAGTTAACTTTTTCTAATTAGGAATGGAAATAATGTAGTAAACGATTCTAAACTATGAATGGAGGAGTATTAAATGAAAAATGTTTGTGAATTTATTTTTAATAGTAAAGATAGTCGAATCATTGTTGCTAATACTAAAAAGTTTTCCCTTGCCTAAACTAAAAAATAGAAATTCAATGAGCCTCATAAAAGAGACTGTCACTAGCTGTATTTTACTTGGAGATTTAAATGATTTTCAAACAAAGACTAGCTTTAATCTACGAATCAATAACAAACTCAAAATAAAATGTCTAATTCCAATGGTTCGATACAGATTGAGTTTAGTCCGAAGTTTGAAAAGGAAGGTCTAAAGCCCAATGATTTTTTTACTTCTAGCTCTAACCTTTCGGTAACCATTGACAATTCTTTATTGGTGCAATCCAACATATTAGGAACTAGAAATATTAACTGATTCCTGATATAATGAGCTTGCGAAATGTGAAGATTTCGAATGCTAGAAACACGAAAGTCCTACTCCTAGTCGAGTAGGACTTTTTATCGTTGGATGCGACGGTTAGCGCGTGAGTTAGAATGATAGCTGCTTTTCAGTTGTTGTATCTATCGATCATCTAACCAATGATCAACTAGTGTTGTCACTAGTGCCACAAAAAGCGGCACAACAACTAATGTGAAGAAATCTTTCATGACAGAAACATCACCTTTTGAGGCAGCTACCTTCGTTGGTATAGCACAGGTGAAAAAGGAGTAGTATTTACTCATAGATATCTAAATTATTTCTAACTACGATACTTAAATTATTGATATGATTAATAAAATAGGTTTCGATCTGAGTTATATCAGTCACTGATCTAACTCTTGATAAATTTATCTGCATTAATCGATTATACAGGAGGTTAGACTACATAAACGAAGAGCAGTAAGTAGCTTTAAAGCTACTGGAGAATCAACTTGATCCTGTTCAGTTCACACTACTTCAAGCCTTAACGATGAGGTTGTCTTATTTAAAGGCGGATACTATGAAATCCTTAATGCTAATGAAATCGAAGCTGTGATAAAGTTATATTTGAAGGTCAGGATACTTGAAACCGTAATCGAGCTATTAAGGTATTATTGTGTTGATTTTGTCCAAGAATTGTTATCATCTTTATTCATAGTCTAAAGTCAATTATCGAGTTGCTGAAAGGAGAGCAAAACACTTATGCGATTAAATGAGGAAGAGTCCAAATGGCTATCTCAAACCAGCGGTACATGCAGATTAAACATTGAGGTTCCTTATATTGTTTACAAGGACGATAACTGGGAAGCTGTTCAGGAGTTTTGCAAGCCGTTCATGATAGAGCGATCAAAGATAAATACAGATGAAGGACGAGCTGTCATTGATCTTCCCTCAGGAAACGAAACATTCGAGTACGGAATGGTATTGATTCGTCTCGGGAATAAACGGGTAATGGTGTTTACACCTAGCGAATTTTTAAACCTATTTCAACAGAATTTTTCGAAATGATTTAAACTATGGTCGAATATAGGATTTTCAGAATCATGTATACCAACAGAATATATTCGAAAAATAATCTTAGATGGGAGAGAAATATGAATAAATCTGGACAACATCTGAACAAATCTCGGTGGCTAAATTATGCAATAGTCTTTCTAGTAGCGATTGTAATAGCATTAAATAGTATTTATTTTCCTTTTAAGCAATAACAAGGAACAAAAGAATGAACCAATGCACACACAAAGTAGCAGCGTAATAGAGGAATCTAGTCAACAATCAAGTAATGACGAACAACTAAAAAAACACGCTCAAAGCGACTTTCCTTACGGCGTAGATATAACGGGTGATCAAGAATTGATTTTTATACCAAGAGGAAATAATGTAGGTTCGCTTCATAGTGGAATTATTATCTCAATTATTCCAATGGACAATGGGTATTCTGTTAAGTTAGTTCGTAGCTATCATGATGCAACGATCGATTTTAATGATAGTTCTACTTATAGAGCAGAAATAAAAAATTCTACTACAGAAAGAATTTTTGTTCAAGGCTATGGATCAACTCCTAAAAGAGATGCAAACGTAAATACTGAAATAAGTTTAGGTAGACAGTTATCAAATTCGGGAAAAACTTTTTCAGATTGGGAAGGTGCCAAACTTTACTTATTTTATGACAGTAAAGGTACATTATCATTATCAGTTCCGGATGTAGATGTAGGCAAAGAAGGACAATATATAGAGTATCAGCAATAATAACTCTCTTTCTAGCTAAGCCCGCAAATTGTACCGAAACTATTCTTCCATTTTTGTAAAATAATGTCCGGATATTGGATCATGATCTGACACTCTAGGAAAATGAAATACAGTTATTATTTATATCTGTTTTCTCGTTAGTTAATTACTATTGGATAGTTACAATTTTCAGTTGCGAATGTAACACAAATTGACTATGTTACATTTGTAAGAGCACTTCTATCCCCTTATTAAATCCCCCTTGCATATATTCTTAGAGATAGTTTACCTAAGGGTTTGAAAATAGTTGAGTATTATTTTTCAAGTAATACTGTCAATCATAGATAGTAGAATTTTGAGTTATTTCATGACTATCTGCTTTCTAATAATATCAGGACTTAAAATTTTCATGTGTTTTCCATAAGATAATAAGTATCTGATTAACCATTTTTGATCAGCCACTTGAGTTGTTACTATAGCAGTTCCATCTTTCTAAATAGTTTTGTCTTTAAATTAAAATCATCAAATAACCGATATAGAACATCTTCAGAAAAAGCTAAAGATGAAGAAATCATATTTTCCTCTACATGGGGAGAAACAATTTCCGGAGCTATAATTGGTGTAAATGTCTCATCTAACATTTTTAGAGAGATCATAAGATTGACTTTAAAAATTCTAAAATCATTTCTTTTTAAACAAAATGCTTGTAGATACCATGTTTGTGATTTATATAGTAGTTTTAAAGGGTCGCAAACTCTTTTTACTTGCTGATTTGAAGAATTCACATCCCAAAATTCTACGACATATCAAATTCTTTATGCCAAGGAGAAAAGTCGGCTTTTAACCAACTATCATAGGAAAGCTTAAATATTGATTGCAATTTTGAATATGATTGTTGACTTCTTTCAGGTTCAAGATTCATTAGGCTTTTAAGTGATAACAACAAATTTTTCTTGTTCTTCTTTTGAAAATAAAATTTTGTTCAATATGAAATGGTCCAATAAATATATCCCGCCATTTCTACCAGACTCTGCACAAATTGGTATTCCTAAAGAACTCAGTTTATCTATATCTCTAAAAATAGTTCGAGTAGATACCTCAAACATTTCCGATAATTCTTTCGAAGTTGCTGGTTTTGTGTTTAGAAGATGATAAATAATTCCAAATAGTCGTCCATTATTCATAGTATACTCTCCTAATTTTATAGAAAACTATGACAAATGGTGTCATAATTTCTGTAATATGATTAGGTCATACTATAGAAGCGGAGGTTTTAAAAGTGAAATATATATTTTCTAGTACGATTAGAACGAACAATTTTACTGATGATAATGTTCAAGAAAAAATAGCAGGTTTATGGAAAAAGAATGAATCTTTAGTTACACAAGCTAAAGAACAAAAAATAGCAGGTGTTTATCATGACTGCGAAAGTGATTACAAAGGAGATTATTCTCTTTCAATAGCTTTCCAGACGAGAACGGACGATCGAAAAACTAAAATAATGAATGTAACATAATCCAATTGTGTCACACTAAAACAGTGAAGCAGCATACGAAATAAGTATGCTGCTATTCTAATTAAAATTATTAGGAGTATTGATTGATAGGGTAGGTCGGAGGAGCTTTCTAAGTTCTACCGTTGAGTCTTTACAACTTTTTGATATATTGTATACTAATATATAGTATATCAAGGGAGGCTGATTATGAATAATTTCGATAACTTTTTTTTACCAACAACTAATTTGCGGGAATCAAAGGATTTTTATGAAAAAATAGGATTGAACGAGAAATTCAATTTCTCTGATAGAGGTATGGTAGCATTTTCTTTAAAAAATGAAGAACCAGCAATAATTTTAAAAGATGTTTCAAAATTTCCAGATCAAAAATCTACAATTTGGTTTGTTGTGGATGATACGTACAAAGAGTATCAGCGATTGAAAACTGAAGGAATCACATTTTTAAGTGAACCATTCAAAATAGGAACCGGTGTATCGGTAGAATTTGAAGACCCATCAGGTAATCGACTTGGCATAACTGACTATTCGGTAGATTAGACATGACGAATGTTGAAACGTTATTATTGGGCCTTATTTACCAAAAAGAAATGAGCGCTTATGAGATAAAAAAAAACATAGAATATAGAAATTTGAAAAGATGGGTCAAAATCAGCGATCAATCAATCTTCAAAAAAGTAATTGCTTTGACTAAAAAAGGTTATTTACATTCTGTTAAAGTAAGGGTTGATGCTTTAAGAGAAAAGGAAGTATATTTTATTACTGATATTGGCCGTGAATCCTATATTAAAGGAGTCAATGAAATTTCTGAAAAGCCTCTAAATGTGCTTTTAGATTCAAATATTGTATTTGCAACATTTGACTTGTTGGAAGTCGAGCAGCAAGAAATTTTTCTAAACAAAATGTTAATTAGAACACAAGAGAACCTTAATGAATTAGAAGGAAACTTATTAAAAAAAGATTTACCGTTTCACGCAAAGAAGATATTTCAGCAGCAAAAGTTAATGCTGAATGAGTTTGCAAAATGGCTTACAGATTATTCAATTGAAATAAACGAAAATCAAAATTAAAAAGACATTGTCTTTCTTATTGGATAATTGGATTTAGCAAATGTAACACAATTCGAATGTGTTATATTCCTTAAAGTAGCTCTATCCCTTGTGTGTCACTTTTAGATTTAAATGGCGTATTTTCTAATTGTTAAATGGCAAAAGGATCGGAAATTTTTCCGATCCTTAACTTGCTGCTTTAAATTAAAATTTATACGCTGTTTATTAATTGAAGAAGCAATCTATTAAAATCATCTCTATCTTTTCCTAGACTAGCAAAAAAATCATGATCCACTTTTTCGACAAGTGGTAAAGCTTCAGCTAATTTTTTTTGACCAAATTCAGTTAGTGCTATAGATTTGGCTCTCGTATCTTTTGTAGAATTTTTACGGTTTACTAATTCCGCCTTTTCTAAGTTTCTAACAATCGTAGAAACAGTCATAACATCTATATTCGATTTTTTAGATATATCAACTTGGTTAACTTCGTCTTTTTTCTGGCTAATATAACCTAATGATGCTAACACTATAAATTGTGGATGTGTTAATTCAATACTGTTTAATTGATCTTTGATTTGCTTGTGCCATAGATTATAGACTTTAACAAATGAAAGACCTATTGAAACTTCAGAATTATCTTTGAATTTAGAATGGAAATTATAATTCATTTGCAGCTCTTACCAATGAGAATACCGAAGCTGGAACATCAGAAAAAATTTGGGAGACAAATTGGCTATCTTCAACAGTTGTTTCTCTATCCGTTGGAACAAATTCTACCGCATGTTTAATGAATACACAGTTGTCATTTTGAATCAATTGGTGAATGAAATAAATATCGCCAACACCAGGAATAGAAGTCTTATCTGTAAACTCTTTATTAGGGATTACAGTAACCAATTCAAAATCCATTGCTGGTTGATCAGTAAGCTTCATAATACCACTGGTTCCGTGAACAAAATCTCCAGAAAGTGAAATCTCTTCTAGGTCATCTTCCCAAGTGAACCACTTATTGACATCTTCATATAATGACCAGATTTTTTCACTTGTTGTCCTTGCTTTAATTTCAAAACTAAATTTCATATAGCACGCTCCTTTTTGTAATTACACTTATAATAAGTGTAATTACAAAAATTGTCAAATGTTTTCTATATGTACAGAAAATAGTAAGAAAAGAAGCATTTCCTTCGTCGACATTCACACTACTATTTGATTACGCTGATGTCCAAAAGCTAGCTGGCGAAGATTGACTGGTATACCAAAGAATTATTAATCATTCACTAAAATATCCAGCGACAGAATTAGAAACATAGAGAAAGAAAAGCTGTGGCAAATTCAATTAGAAGGTAAATTAGAGAAATTAGCATTCGAATGATCTTAAAACGTACTTGGCGAAGAGTGTTGGAAAGCCGAGAGTAAAACGTCGACCTAAGGGGCGCCGTTTCACTCTCGGCTTTCTGCTCTATTACTATTTTCTTAAATTGGATAAGAATGTATTCTGACACTTACTTATGTATTTTTGACTGAGATAAAGCTTGTCTTTCATTAATTTATTTTCTTAATAAAAAAGAAGTTGAATGTAGGTGCTTGAAATTATAGCGTAAAATTAGTAGATACTAAAAAATATATTTTTGGGACCGCTACAAACAGCAAAAATAATTTTTGAGTATTCTAGTTTAGATGAAACGTAATAAATTATTTTTTTAGAAGGGATGAGGACATGGAAGAGAAACAAGAAATTCCTAGCAAGGAAGTTGAAGTGTATTTTAGAAACTATGAAAATGAAATAAGAACTAATAGAGAAAAATATTCTAAATCAAAACTTCTGCAGTACTACAGGTCGATAAAACAAGAATTCATTTCAGTATCAAATAGCATAAATGAAGGTAATTGCCTTTCTAGCATGCACCATCTACTTCTCTTGGATGCGAAGCTGCAAATTCTTTTCTTTTTCTGGTTGGATGATAAATACCACCATTGTACGGAAAACAAGATAATTGAGATGGCTGAAGCGGATTACAAAGATTATTACAATGAGATGGTAGAGATTCCTGAGTTTGGTCGCACACCAAAACCTTTAATCTTTATCTGATATACTAATTCGCTAATACATGTATATGTACAGTGGAAGTAAGCTGTTTGCCCAAAAAAAGAATCCCTATTATTCATTCAATAAAATGAATAGTAGGGATTTCTTCCTTTTAATTAGAAGAATGACTCAATTAGAAAGTGTGAAATTGGATATAATCAGACATACTATCACTCTTTTTCAATACCAACCTCTACTTTTTGTCTGGTCCCCCAACCTTGTACTCTTGTCATCATAAAGAACCCATAATAGGATAAGATCGTCCCTAAGTAGATGTTAAACAATGTAGATAATGGCGTAAAAACAAGAAATTCCTTGATAGAAATGTAATGCTTTCCCGAACTGTCCTTTATGCCCAATAGTCGACTTCCTCGTAAATAACCTAGGATAATCATATAGAGAAGAATCACCCAAGGAAATTTTCCTGTTTGTAAAGGATATACTATTGATACAAATGGAAACACCAAGAAATATAAAAGTTGAGTAACATATTGCATTGTAATAAACCACCAGATCATATGTTTGAAACTATGGTAACGAATAATAAACATTCCACCCCACCAAAAACTCTTCCACCAACGCACCCTTTGTCTGGTCAAATGACTAAGATTTTCAGGCATTAGCGTATATCCAATCGCGGTTTCCTGATAGACGGTTTTTCCTAATAAAGATGCATAGTGAGTTAACATTCGGTCATCACCAAACATTGCTCGTTGACCAAAGACAATTTGATTTAAATAATGGTCTAGGAATTGTTTCACTACTATATTTCTATATAAAGCTAAACCACCGCAACTTACACTGACTGCATCGTATACTGATGCACTCGCACGTCCATTTGTAAAAGAAACGGGAAAGCTTATACTTAACAATTTCGAAATTAAGGTTGTCCTGTTTTCTGATAGTAACAAACCAGCGACTGACATGATTTCTGAATCTTGAAATGGAATGCAGCCCTCGTAAATCGCATTTTTGTCCAAAACAGTATCACTATCCATTGTTATAAATATGTCAACTTGATCTTGGTATTCATAGAATGCTTTGCTTTGAGCCACTCGTTTTCCACTGTTAACAATGTATTTGTACTTAACCTTGAAAGAAACACTTTTTTTCCATTGCCGAACAATATCTTCGACACTGTTTTCCTTTGCGGAACCATCCTCAATAATATAAACAACATCTGGTTTTTGTGTTTGAGAGTCCAAACTGCTCAACATTTTTTTAAACATTATTTTATCTTCATTGTAGACGGGGATAACAACAACAGTTTTCAATTCTTTACTATTGCTAGTTTCATCTAGAGAAAATGGTTTGTATTGAAAAGAAGAAACTAATAGGAAGTTGTTCCAAATAAAAGAGAGAAACACCACTGGATATACCCACATCAATCGATTATTATCAAAAGATACCAGCTGATAATAACAAACACCTACTAATATGAATGTCGCTAAAACATAGACATTACGACCAGTTGCATTTGGTCGTAAAAAAGAGAAAGGAGGGCCGTCCTTCCTAGCTAACTTATTAGGACTGACAAGATTTACCACAATTAAAGTGAGTATAATGGTTAGAACTACTAAAGAAAAAATCCCAAAATTTTTAATCAGAAAAGCCTCCTTATCTATAAACAGTAATATTTTTCCGAAATAGGTGAAGCGAAGATGTATTTTGTATCAAGAACGGCTTTAGATTCACTTAAGACTTGTTCGTATTCTACATAATCATGATCAACCAAAACAACTACTAGATCGTAGTTACTCAGTTTTTTATAGTTGACCGATGCGACCTTCCTGTAGCCATCATCTATTTTTATTTCAGAAACATGATCATCAAATAAATCGATGGAAGCATGATACTTTTCTAAATTATGTAATAATTCTGGAACGACTGATAGACGGGTATCAGAAATATTTTTTTTGTAAGTTACACCAAGAAAAGCAATTTTAGAATCAAAAATTGGGATACGTCTTTTAACTAAAATATCCATAATCCGATCGGTACAAGAAGTAAGCATAGATTGATCAATTTTTCTTACTGTATCAATCAAATCGGAATCCATGCTGTTCTTCTTCATATACCATTGGAGATAGTAAGGATCAACACCAATACAATGTCCTCCAATTTTTACTGCAGGATTAAAACGCATAAATCCAAAAGGCTTTGTTTCAGCTGCATCCAAAACTTCTCGTGTATTAATTTTTAGTGTTTGACAAATCTTACTCAGTTCATCTGCTAAGCCGATATTTATAAAGCGAAATGTATTCTCATATAATTTGGCAAGTTCCGCAACTTCAGGAGAACTGACAGGAATAGCGGTTTTTCCAATTATTTTTGACGCTATTTCGGTACACTTCGTAGTATACCCACCTACTAATTTTGGCGTATCCTTGATAGAAAAACTTCTATTTCCAGGATCAATTCGTTCTGGGGAAAAGGCGACAAAGACATCTTCTCCTATAGAAAAACCTTTTTCGATCAAGGGTCTAATTAGGTAATCATATGTCGTTTTAGGATAACTGGTACTTTCTAAAATGATTAGTTTTCCTGGTAAAAGCTTTTCAAATATACTTTTTGTGGAAGAAGCTAATGCAGTCAAATCAGGATTATTGGAGTTATCAATAGGTGTTGGTACATCGATAAATATAATATCTGAATTTTCAATACCTTGGTACCCTGATGAAATTTCATTACTTAAAATGAAATTACTAACTGAACTATCAGAAATATCATCGACATAGCTCAGTCCGTTCCTCAAGGATTCAACCTTTGATATTTGTTTATCTATCCCTAATACACTGTACCCTTCCTCTGAGTAATGAATAGCGTGGGGAAGGCCAACGTAACCTAATCCAATGACAGCTATCTTTGCAGATTTATTGCCTATTTTTTCTTTTAAGTATTGAAAATGATTTTTCATAAATCGCTTCCTTTCTATTTCTATTAGATATGTTAATATCTAGATGTCTAAGAAAAAGCTGAAACTGACATATGAAGTGATTCACATGACGGTAGCAACAGAATCTATAAACTAAAATATAACAATATCAGGTGGATTTATATTCATTATTTTTTTTCTGAAAAAAAAATATTAATGAAAATACTGAATAATGTTTGGAGTACTTAAATTTGAATAGGCTTAATTACTTGCAAGAATAGTGATGAACCCTATAGTATATGATAAAAAGAGGAGTGATATATATGTTTGGACTGGAATATCGAACTCTTTTACAAAGAGATGTATTGGAGGTAATTGATTCGTTCGATCATCCTGTTTCTGTGGAAGAGATAAAAGAAGTATTAGGATATAGCAACTCCGTCACAATTTTGAAAACCTTAAAAGAGATATCTGATTTGATCAGTGAAGCGTATACTGATTCACATTATTCGATGAGACTGATAAATCCCAAAAAGGGTTATTACCAATTGATAAGATATTCTACAAATTTACAAAGTATATTTCAAACTATATTTTCACAAGACTTTGCTTATAATTTGATCAATATATTAATTGAAAAAAGATCTGTAATAAGTGTTGATATCTGCCAAGAATTAAATGTAAGTGAGTCAACTCTTCAACGGAAAGTCCGTTTAATTAATCAAGAAATCAAGGAATATGGTGTTTATATCTCATGCTCTGAAAAAGTACAATTTAAATCTGATGAGTTAAAGGTGCGTTTGTTTTCTTATGTATTCCTCTGGAGTACGAATCGACAGTTTTCTAATATCTCATTGGGGTACAAACTATCAAATTATATCTATACCTCAAAAGAGATACTCAAATACCTTAGATCGGTTTCTGATCCATTAAAAATAGAGATACTATCTTTTTGGGTTTTCATTTACTCTAATGCTATTTCAAAGAAAAAAGACTTGTTATTGTCCGAGACTCAAATGCGTATCATTAATGATTTCGATTTTCCCAAAAAACCTGAGTTTGTTGCAAATTGGCCTGACTTAGATTGGAAAATGCTCGTGATCACAATGTTCAATTCTGATATTTATGATTTCGATTTGAGTATGAACAGTGTATGCCATTCAGAGGTCTTGAGGGATGTTGAAACACACTCGAAAGCTTTTCTTAAATGTAGTGAAGAAAATTTTTCAATATTGAATGCTGAAGATGAAAAAAAACTGGGAAAAAGATTTATCAAGTATTCGTTATCATCATTCTTCTTTGAGTATAATGACGGAAAAGATAGTGATACTCACCATATTGTCAGTCTAGATGATTTTCAACTGAATTATCCGCATTACTGGGAAAGGTTCGAAAGAACTTGGGATAGTTTTATCAGTGGTGATGATGATATAGAAAGATATAGTTTAATGAGATATCCTGCACTTATTATTTGTTTATCCATATTTCCATTAGAACGCTTTATTCAGAGTTCAGAAAAAATATTATTATTTATATCAACTGATGTATCAATAACCTTCAGTAACTATTTAAAACAAGTTATTCGGAATACCTATAAGGATTATTACAAAATTGAGTTTACGTCTGATTTCAGAAAAGCACAATTAGTTATTTCCACTCTTCCATTTGATAGGAATATTTTAGTTAAAGGGCAAAAATCTTTAGTTATTAGGCCAAGTCTAAATAAAAATGATCTATTAATGCTCAGTGAGAATTTAAAAACAATAGATAAAGAAAATGAAGCAGGTCAGTAATAAAAATAATTTGAAAATCCAATGTTTTTTTGAAAAATAAACACAGATGATTTTTAAAAGGGGACCAGAAAATAAAAAGATCCCTGGGGCATCACCGTTTACAACAAGAAAGTTAGAAGTATAATAATTGCTTTCTTGTTGTAATTAGACAATCGAACGCACTTGATGAGGGGAAATATTTCAACTGCATATGAAGAAGTAAGATACTAAAAGGTAATTTAGTAACTACAAAATGTTATGCATGTCTCATTGAATGAAAATAAAAGTGGGTTCTGATGAAAGTTTGTAGTTCATATTCTTATTTTTGCTTAAGGATGAAAATCTTTTATCTTTTCAGTGTACATTCATTTCTAGAATACTAAATAGAATGTTTACGACAAAACTTTGCTTGCATAGCTTTTAAAAAGGCTAATCATTGATTTTCACTTAGAAAAATTATACTCAATTAGTTTAGAACCTACTCAAATCGGAAATATATTGTAAATTATATTAATAAACATACGACATTAAAATGGCGGATGAAAACTTATTGTATTGCCCTTTTAGTTACAAAAGGAATGAATTAATAATCCAACAATATGGTATGATAAACAGCTAACAGAATCTGTTAAAAAGTAATCTAATCAGGCTTTCGCATTTGAAATATTGCAGCAGTCAAAAAAATAAACCCGATGGAAAGAATAAGTAAGTTCATTTGAAAAGCTATTATGATCGAAAAAAGGCTAAGAGAAAGAAAAAAAGAAATTTCGTTTTTATTTTTCAAGTCCAATAACCTCCTTATACAAAGTGTATTTTACAGTTTATAAAAGGCTACGTAAACGTATTATGTTAGATACTGTTTCATAATTAGTGTTTTTTAATGGTTTTGCCGAATAAGCTTCATCTTAAATATTAGCAATAAAAATACTTATTCATTCTCCAAAGTTTAAAAATATGGAGAAATAAAGGCAGTATTAAGATTTTTTATTTGTGAATATTTAGGCTGTGCAATGATATATTGTCAGATTTTTATACAAAAGAAGTACAACTATTTTAGTGCTGAAGGTTCATTATTTGAACATTCAAAATTTGAGAGTTTCATACAAAATTGTTAAATTGTGGCGAGTCAGATGTATAATATCAGCTTTATCTAATCTGGTTGAAAACAAAACCTGTAATTTTGTCAACCGATTTACTGGAACTCTTCGCTCATTTGTTTGGCGGAGATTCTGAATCCCATTATTTGAGGATTGATGAACTATTTCATGAAGTTCATAAGAGTGAAGCAATTAGGAAAAAAATCAATTATGTGAATCTAACATTGACAAGATAGTTAAGAAGAACGCGAAAATCGGCCAATAATGGATTAAATAAAGCACAGATATTACTAGGAAGGATATCAAAAAGTAGCTTATCATTGGAAAATGGGCTATATACCAGTGAACTGATAATAAGAGCTGTATGATGGGAGACTATCACGTTCGGTTCTGTGAGAGGCTTGGGGTGAAAGTCTCCTACTCGACCTAGGTGAAATTATATGTATCACATAGTTTTCACCCCAGAAATATAGAAGAAAAGTAGTCTATGGGAAATTAAGAAAAGATATTGGAGGAATTTTGCGGAAGCTCTGTGAGATGAAAGAGGTAGAAATAATCGATGCGTACGCAATGCCAGATCATATTCACATGTTGGTAAAAGTACCTCCAAAAGTAAGTATCTCGCAGTTCATGGGCTACTTGAAAGTAATGAGTGCGACGCTTATCTATGAGCAGCATGGAAACTTAGTCTATTAATATGGAAATAAGAATCTCTGGTCAAAAGGTTATTACATGAGCACAGTCGGTCTGAATCAGAAAATAATTGAAAAATATATACAAGAGCAAGAATCAGATGATCGAATCTGAGATAGTATAAGTAAACGAGAATACGTTGATCTACTCAAAATGAAGAAAAAGAAATAAAGTAGCGAGCAAAGAGCGGTTGGTGGTCTTTTAGAAAGCTAGCAGGTGAGTAGTGATTCCTTCTAGAGGTGTTAAAAATCCACCCGTTCTCACGGGTGGATGTGTTACTCTTACTTATACACTGTGTTACACATGTGATCAATTATGCTGATTCAATTATTGACAATATGGGTAAGGAAAACAAATCGTTCTGATGTATTATCCGATAGATGCAGTTTCTATAAGTGAATTTGAGATATGTGGAGATTGAGTAACAATAACTTACAATTTCTGATACAAATAATTATCTAAGAATCAAAAAAATAATAGGATTATCTGACAAGGTAGTTTCTCTCCCAAGTATGGTATATCCCATACTTGGAAAAGAAACTCATACTATCTCAGATGATCTTTTTTAGTGTGACATTTTCTATCAGAAATATATATTCAAATTATTTTTTTGCGAGATAAAATAATGAATGCTAAATTACTTTTTAATAGTGATATTATAATTTAATGATATTTAATGTTTGCACCTTTATTACCGATAACTTAATTGCTTCTAATAGTAAAACATCAGAAAAAAATTTGTGATAAAGACTACATTCATTCTTAAATACAGCAGATAGTCCAACAAAGAATTATTTGTTGTGGGATTATGGTAAATCAATTAAAAGTAGTATTAATATTGCTTTTAATGATAGGTTGTTTTCTAGAAATTTAAAAACAAGTCTTACATTTCCACAATTTGGTTTTTAAAGGTACAGTTCAAGAGTGTCCAAAATTTATGAGTAATTCTAAAAGAAAAGACACGCGATAAATTATAAATAATATATTATAAAAGTAATAAGCGATGTTTTTGTTTCTCGTAAAAAAAACTATATTTTTTGGTGAAATAGTTGTGTGCTTATATATATAAAAAGGTGGGGGTTATATGGAACTTTTATTACTCACAGAAAATATTTTAGTTGAAGAAAAATTACAATCTGCGTTTCAACAACTAGGGCATGAAATTTTTGTTTCAAAAAGTCTAGTAAATGATATGGAGAAAGCAAATGAACTAAAATTTGATGGTTGTATCATCAGTAATACAGTTTCTAAAGGATATTCTGAAATAATAATTAATAAGTTTTTTCAGAGGGGAATTAGAGTTGGTTTTAAGAGTGAGGAAACTGAACATTCTTTAACTACAAAAGAAACCAGATTAAAGGAGGAACCAATTATTTTCCGTGAAGGTGATTCTTTGGAAGTACTGAATGGAAAAGTTGAATGCTTATGTGAAACTCTACAACATAAAATTTTTTATGAGACAAAGAATAATTTGAAGTTGAGCAGAAATGAAGAAAAAGTTTTTACCTTGCTGTCATCCAACATGAAAACTATTTTCTCTAGACATGAGGTATGTGAACTAATTTGGAGAGAAGGAAACTTAAGTTCAAATTTATCTCAATTGTCTTCAATTGTCAAAAGAATCAATAGGAAAATTTCAAATACTAATAACAACCTAGTTATAAAAACGGTTTGGGGTAAAGGGTATTATTGTGATTTTGAAGATGAGAAATAATTGGAGTTATCTCAAGAAAGGACTGATTTTATGCGTGTTATCATTTTAACCAATAATGTTCTGGTAGAGGAGGAAACACAATTAATGCTTCAATTTTTAGGGCATGAAGTATTTATCACATCTAAACAACTTCAGTACTATTTGGATTTTGAAAGCAACCAATCGATAGAAATTTTCGATGTATGTATTATTAGCAGAACCGTGTCGAATAGAGAAGCTGAGCGTGTTGCAATAAAATTTAGCCAATCAAAATGTAGTGTTTTACGAGAGGTGGAAGAAATCAATAATGATGTTGATAGTTCAACTAATTTACCTTATAGACAAATGAAAACAAAACAAACAATTACAGAATTACGAGAAGCGTTAGTCGCAACGGCGTAACATAATATGTGAGAAATTAAGGAGATGAATCGATGAAAAAGAAATCAATAGCGGTGATTAGTACTGCGATTTTAGCATCAAATATAGTTCTTCCCGCAACAGTAACAGCAACAGACCAAGTGGAATTGGTAGATCAGGTTGATGTAGGAAGTGCAAAGAAAAATTTGGAATCAGCAGTTGATTCTAAAATACTTGATTCTGAAGAATATACTTCAGAATCAATAGAAACCGAAGATACACAAGAGAATAGTGTTACTGAGGATTCAAAATCATCAGACTCGAAAGAGGAGACATTGACAGAGAAAACTTCAGATACTGAAAGTGAAGAACTTAAAGAAGATACTAAAAAAATTGTAGCCAGTCAAAACGCAGTAACTGCAACAGTCAATGTACCTACGACCTTTCAAACATATATCGACCCTATAACGAAAGTCGGACCGACGGAACTGACAGTTTCTGTAGCTGTTTCCATTAGTCAGGCAAATTTGGAAGGAATAGCTATAGAAATCCCATATGATTTTACTCCTAGTAGTGATAACCATGTTTTTAAGAACTTTACAATGACAGATCCAATATTTAGTTTGATAGAACCTGATGCCCCTGCAGCTGCTTCTATCGTAGAATCCTATGAAGAGAATAAGGACGAAAACAAGTTAGTCATTCATTTAAAAAAGACGACAACAACTGTTGAAACGTTGAATTTACGATTCAAGTTCAATCAAGACTATAGTGCTAAAATCCCGAAAGATCAAATCATTTGGAACAATTTAAAAACTATTGTTAAAGACATTGAAGGAGCAACACTTAATGAGTCAGATGCCAAGAGCATCAAGACTAGTGCAGTGGATGGGTTTAGTGTAAATAACAATAGAAGTAATCCGAAAACTCCAAATTACGTTTCAGGATCAATAGATGTAATTTTAAATTTGTACAACAGATATAATTTATACTCGTTATTGGATGGCACCAAAAACAATCGAGTGTTTGTAGAAGTACCTACAGGAACAATTATGTCTAATGGTGAAGTGAATTATTTTAATAATCAAGAGTTTACTAATGCGGATGATGACACTATTCCTGTGGGATATACGAGATATTATAGAAGCCTAGCAGATGATAGTAACACTTTTAATTCATGGAATAGCCAAGGAAATCCTAATCAGAATTATAGATATGCGGAACCGTCATTTACACTACCAACTTCTATCTCTGTTGGGGATACTTTCCATATTACCTATGGGATGATTTATACTAAAATAAATGGTGCAGAAAAATTAGTTGAAGGTGTTAATAATTATACCAAAGTAGAACAACAGGATTGGGATATTTTTATTGGAAACAAAAATCACCAAAATAATGCGGGAAATCCTGTATCTGTTAATTTATCCCTTCCTTCAAGTACATCCAATACATTGACGACTTTTGGGTTATCTAAGTTTGGTTATGATTGGACTTTTAGAAATATTGGGAAACGTGATGTAGTAAATTCTGACTTTGTTATTTATCAAAAGGAAATAGGATCTAAAAAGCTAAATTTTAATAGTTTTAAAGTAAACGGATGGACTCAAACAGCAGATGTACCTCAAACATATTATCGTGTTAAATTCATCATCAAAAATGCACTGACAAACGATACTCGTGAAGTTGTAAGTATACCAAAAACAGGGGTATTCGATGCAGATCTTCCATCATTAGGCGGGAATGAATATATTGATGAAATTCATGTTACGCCAATGGGAACGGATGGTTCAACAGAAGGGCATTTCACTGCTTTAAATGGCATTGGTGTATGGTACTCAGCTAAAAATTGGCCCAATAACAAATGGCCTGATGGTACAGATATCCCCATGAATCAAACGAGTCCAGTTACTATGGGAGCGACTAAGTATTACGATGACGAAACCAACAACCAACCTCCTAAACCGACTAAAATTGAACAAAATACAGGCGCAGTATACTATACTCCTGGACAATCGACCGAGGCACGTGCACAATTTGTTAGTGGTAATGCTACGGATAAAAAACCTGGAGAAATTGTTAACTATGCAGTGAAAGGTTATAACGAAAATGGAGCATTAGGGAATTGGGCGAATCCTGAAGTAGTCGTGGCTGTGCCTAAAGTATTAGAGATTCAAAAGCCTCATGAATATAAGGACTTCGTGGATGAGAAGAATAATAAAACCTATACTGAATCTGTTAAAGTAGCATTAGTTTCGTCAGATGATAACTACAATTACTATAAGTTTAATGCTAACAATATTGGGTATCGGAATAATTCTTACCTATCATTTAGTATCCCAGTTACTTTTAGAGTAAAACAAGGGGCAACTGTTGGTTCTTATCCAATAGCCGCCACAACTGCTTCTCATAATGATCCTTTATTTGTACAACGAACTAGGCCTACAAACAACTTACCTGATGATTTAGCTACTAAGATGGGATACGATAACGCTGTTCCAAATTCATATTCTGGATTCGATACAGGAAATTCACCCTTAAATGTTGTCTATGCGACTAAGTTAAATGGGGAAACTGCTGGAAGAAAAGAGGCGAGTGATAGCTGGTCGAACATTACGAATTTTGCAGTAGATAAAGGTGGCTCTCCTCAAATGAAAGCCTCAATTCAAAACTCGGGAAACACGAACTTTAGTAGTGTTCGTTTATATAATATCTTACCGTCTTCATCAGATGGACGTGGTTCAACTGGAAATGTGGCTTTTGATGGATTACAAAGTGTGGATGGTGCAACAGTGTATTATACAACGAAACCAGTTTCAGATTTGCCAAGCTATGAGACAAATTTGCAGGACTGGGACGCCGCAAAACTAGCTTCTTATGGATTCACAACTTCAAAACCAGCAGATATATCAGACGCTACGGCTATTTTCATTGATTTTGGGAGTAAAGTGGTGGGCCCTAACAGTACGTTAGATACTGTAATGGATTTCTTAATACCAAATGCGGATAATCAAAAAGCTATTAATCAATTTCAATATTCCGCAAAAGAGGAAGGTTCAGGTACTACGTTGAATACGAAAAGTGACTCGATCGTCTTTAGTACGGAAGTGGCACAGATCAATTTTGGAGAAAATTTACCAGAATATTTGGCCGAAGGCGTAGAGCATGCTTCAAATATGCCTGATAACCAAGGAGAGTTACTAGATGTTGACGGAAAAGGTAGCGTGACGATTCCGGAGGATGTTCCAACACTAGCAGGATATGAGTTCGTAAAATGGGTAGACTCAGAAGATGAATCGGCAGAATATCATCCAGGTGATAACGTTGATTTCACCAATAACAGCCCTAAAACGACGATTGATATGAAGGCCGTTTGGAAAGCTAAACCAATCACTATTAGTTTTAATGAGAATTTCAGCGATAAGCCTAATGAAGTGAAAAAAGAATATAATTTTGGAGATAAAGTAAAACTATCGGAAATCCAAGAACCAAAGAGAAAAGGCTATACATTCGTTGGGTGGAGTAATTCAAACGTAGGTACACAAGCAGATTTTAAAGACGGAACAAGAATTAGTTTTACTTCAGATAAAACTGTTTATGCGGTTTGGAAAGCAAATGAGTATAAGATTTCCTTTGATGCAAATAATGGAACGGGAACGATGAATGATTTATCCATGACTTATGATGTAGAAAAATCATTACCCGAAAATTCATTTGTCAAGGAAGGGTATCTTTTTAATGGATGGTCGACAAAAACTTCAGGAACAGTTGAATATAAGGATCAAGCAGCTGTGAAAAATCTGACTGACAAAATTAATGGTAATGTCACACTTTATGCTATTTGGAAACTTGATCAAACGGAAATTGATGTAAAGGACTCAACTATTTATGTCGGAGATACTTGGAATCCCGAAGATAATTTTGTTTCTGCCAAAGATGAAGACGGGAAAGCTGTAAGTTTTGACAAGATACAATCGCCAAAAGCAGGAGATGTTGATACTTCAAAAATTGGTGATTACAAAGTGGACTACAGCTATAACGGTAAAACTGTTCAAGCAACCATTCGTGTCGTAGCAAGTCAAGAAACATTGACGGTGAAAGACGTGACGATTTACGAGGGCGAATCATGGACAACCAAGGACAATTTTGTTTCAGCAACAGATAAAGATGGAAAAAATGTTGATTTTTCAAAAGTGCAAGTAACAGGTGCTGCTTCAGTAGATACATCTAAAGAAGGAACCTATTCAGTTACTTATAAATATGGTGAACAAGAGATTATTGGGAAAGTCATTGTTTTGAAAAATCAAACAAGCATTGTAGCAAAAGATTCAACGATCTATCAAGGTGGAAGTTGGAATCCAGAGGATAACTACGTAAGTGCTACTGATAAAGATGGTACTAAGGTTGACTTTAGTCAGGTGACAGGACCAGCAAATTCAGCAGTGAATGTCAATAAAGTAGGTGATTACGAAGTAATCTATAGCTTTAATGGGAAAGAAGCGAAGGTAACGGTCCATGTTGTAGCTAATCAAGAGACATTGACGATCAAGGATGTTACGATCTATGAAGGAGACAGTTGGAAATCGGAAGATAACTTTGTTCATGCGACAACAAAAGATGGTGCAGTAGTCGCATTCAAAGATATCATCGTGACGAACGTTGACAAGGTGGATGTGAATAAGATAGGTGAGTACACAGTAACGTATGCCTATGGTGAACAGAGTATGGATGGCAAAGTGACTGTCTTGAAAAATCAAACGAGTATTCTAGCGAAAGACTCAACGATTTATCAAGGAAGTAAATGGTCACCTACGGATAATTTCGTGAGTGCGACAGATAAGACAGGTGCTGCAGTAGAATTCAGCCAGATCACTCCTCCAGCTGCGGGAGCAGTAGATACATCAAAAGTAGGCGATTATGAGATTGTCTATAAGTATAATGGAAAAGAAACAAAAGTAACGGTTCATGTTGTAGCCAATCAAGAAACATTAACCGTTAAAGATGTAACCATCTATGAGGGTGAAGTGTGGCAAGCATCGGATAATTTCGTCAATGCAACAACAAAAGATGGTGTTGTCGTAGCATTTAAAGATATTCAAGTTTCTGGTGAGCCATTCGTCAATACGACAAAAGCAGGAACTTATGAAGTTACTTACAAATACGGCGAACAAGAGGCTATTGGAAAAGTTATTGTTCTGAAAAACCAAACAAGCATCGTAGCTAAAGATTCGACGATTTATCAAGGTGGAAGTTGGAATCCAGAGGATAACTTTGTAAGAGCTACTGATAAAACAGGTCAAATAATAGATTTCAGTCAGATTACAGCTCCATCAACTGATGCAGTTGATCCCGAAAAGGTAGGCGATTACGAAATCGTTTATACCTATAATGGCAAAGAAACAAAAGCGATCGTCCATGTAGTAAAAAATCAAGAAACATTGACTGTCAAAAATGTGACTATCTATGAAGGAGATGAATGGAAGGCACAAGATAACTTTGTAAGTGCTACAGAGAAAAACGGTCGGAAAGTGGACTTCTCAGCCGTCAAAGTTAGTGATTCTGAACTTGTGGATTCAACAAAAATTGGTATGTATGAAGTTGTTTATGAGTATGGTGATCAAAAAGTCATTGGGCAAGTGACTGTATTAGAGAATCAGACGAGTATACGTGTGAAAGATTCTACTATATATGTTGGAAATAAGTGGAATCCCGAAGATAATTTTGTAGGTGCCACTGATAAAACAGGAGCAGCAGTAGGGTTTGATCAAATAACGTCGCCGAAGGCAACTGAAGTAATGACAGAAAAAGTGGGCGCTTATGATGTTATCTATAAATATGGCAAAAAAGAAGCAAAGGCAACGATTCATGTCGTTAAAGATCAGGAAACATTGGTGGTTAAAGACATCACAATTTATGAAGGAGACGCATGGACTGTAGAGGATAATTTTGTAAATGCGACAACCAAAGATGGTAAAGAAGTAGTATTTAAGGATGTGAAGGTTCTTGGCAGTGAGCATGTCGATACCAAAAAAGCAGGAACCTATGAATTAGTCTTTAGCCAAGGAAGTATGAAGCAAGTTGCAAAAGTCATTGTCTTAAAGGACAAATCCAGTATCACCGTAAAAGATACCGTGATCTATGTCGGAGAAAAATGGGAAGAAAAAGATAACTTTGTATCCGCAACCGATCGCTATGGTAAGCAACTCAACTTAAGTGATCTGACTGTTACTGGAGAAGTTGACACCAGTAAAGTCGGTTCTTATGATGTGACCTATTCATTAGAGACAAAAGAAAAGATAAGTAGAGCGGGTGGAACTGAGCAGAAGAATAAATTAGATGCAGTAGCACAAGTAAAAGTAGTTGAAAAAAAGGAGTTACCAAAGAAGAAGACTGGTAATGATCTGTCTAAGAATGAAGGGAATAGTACAAGAAGCCAGTCAACATTAACAGGTACTCATTCTTCACCAAATTCATATCGTACTACTACATCAGCAAATAAGATTTACCCAAAAACAGGGGAAAAAAGCTCAATCATTCCAATTATTTCAGGAACATCATTAATCAGCATTACTGGATTGATAGCATGGATTAGAAGAAAACGAAAACGCGGCTAAGATTTTAGTTGAAAATCAGTGATTTGAGCAGTGTCTAAAAAATGACACTGCTTTTTCCAACGAAGGGATAAGAAATATGTATGAAAAAAAATGAGTTTATTAAAACAATTATGGTACTTTCATTTTTAATTACCTCGTTAGAAATCAAGTCGCCAATTTCACTGGCTATTACTGATAAGAGAGAAGAACGTACTAGAGTAATTGTGAAAAAGGATCTTTCAAAAATTGTTGTTCGTGATATGAAGTTACATACAAATGATAAATGGGATAAAAGGGACAACTTTATAGAAGCCTTCGATAGAGATGGTCATAAGTTAAATCTCGAAGATTTGCGAGTAAGTTCAGATATTGATACACGGATTCCAGGTATTTACGAAGTTAAATTTGAATATCAGGACCACATTGCTTTCGCAATTGTTACTGTTGAAGACTCCTCACAGCAAAAATTAGAAAACAGGCAGAAACTAGTTCAGATAAGACATCAATCAGTGCCAGTCATTTTGAATAAAGACTTGTTTGAAAATGATGGAGATAAAATGGAACCGAAAACAGATGATGGAAAGGGGCAATATTGTTTTGAATTGAGAGCCTATTATTTATCAGGAACTCTATTGTTTGGTCAGAGGAGAGTTGACAAATGTTAGATAAACTGATTAGTGAGCGGGAAAAAAACAAACTTGATTTATTTCGTTATTTTGAGAAGTACTTTGGTACATCAATAAAAATAGTGGAGATAGAGAACATTTTCGGATTCACAAATTATTTAATCAAACAATTAGTAGATGAATTAAACGAAGATACTAAAAAATCACCTATGGCTAGTGGCTTTGACATTAAGATACATAAAGATGAAATCACTTTTTTTCAAGAGTCATATATTAGTTCAAATATTTTAGAAGAATTGTATCTTTCTGAATCAGAAGAATTTAAGCTACTGAAAAGTATTTTCTTTGGTGAGTTTAAGACCAAAAAAGCGTATTCTGATGAACATTTTTTAAGTAGAACAACTGTTTATAGATTGTTCGATAGAGTTCAGCAGCAACTTGAATATTTTGGTTTTGAATTGGATAGTAAAGGGAATTTAAGCGGTAATGAGGTAAATATTCGTTTCTTTTTCTCATCTCTATTTTACAAAGTATATAAAAACGATTTATCAATATATACGTTTTCATCTCTGACTAATCTATTTCAATTAGAAACTAGAATTAGCGAGGTATTGGATGGCTTTAAAACAAACAATTTATTTCAACACTATATCCTAGTATCAAATATCAGATTTAAAAAAGCGGAAAACAGTTTAACAAATTCAGACCAATTTCCTATAAAAATCACAAATAAAAAATTGAAAAAAAGCGTTTCTGACTGGCTTTCTAGATTAGGAGTCAAAGAAAAAAATAAAGATTTTGAGATGATTGCATTGATTACTTCAATACGAAATATTGATTACTCGAATGCAGGAATACTTAGAAATTTTTCTTTATGTGATATATTTGTGGATAATTTTCTTGAAGAACTAAATTTGATTACGAAAGAAGGAGTTGATGTAGATGAATTTTCACGGCGGAGACTCTATGATGTCTTTTTCAATTATTGGTATATTAACCCATTTAGCGATATTGTGACGCGAGATATTGATCTGACATATTTCAAAGAAAATTTTCCAGAATATTTTTATGCTTGTCTAAATTTTACAAAAAAACGTATAGATAATAACTCGAATAAGTTCAACAAGGTCTCACTTTTTTTTGACTTAATGTTGACGGTTATTAGTATACTTCCATACCGATCTTTAGGGGAGGAGATAAATGTATTTATAAATTTTACTCATGGAACTAACTATAATGCGTTTATAAAAGAAAACATTGAAATGTTTTCTTTTTACAATTTCAATTTTCAGGATTCCTTAAATCCAAAAACGGATCTAATTCTTTCAGATTACATGATAAATACTGAAACAATTGATAAGACAATTGTTTGGTTAACACCTCCACGAGCGAAAGATTGGGAACGATTTGGAGAGAAAATAATTGAAATTATATCAAATAAATTTAGGAGTAAGAAATAAGGAATTCCAGAAAAAATTGATAATATACTTAACTAAGACGGACTTATTTTTAATAACTTAAAATGGTTATTGAGGTAGAAGTGTGACCGATATTCAAAAAAAGTTTATTTAGGGGTTTTTGTTTTTGTTGCCATGATTATAATTTTTTCTCGCGGATTTTAATATATATTCAGATAAATTATGGTGAGGCTACAGCAAGAATTACGGATGTATGTGGCTACAGTAAGGGAGAAAGTTTATAGAATTTACATTGAATATAAAGTTGATGGTAGAACGATTAAAAGTAGTATCAAAAGAAGTGTCGGTGTTTATGATGCATATCATTACAGCGTTGGAAATGTTTGCTTAGTTAGGTTTTCAAAATGGACACATAGAGTCTGTATAGAGCAAATATATTTAGAATAATCTGTTTTGTAAGCACTTGGAAGAATAAAAAGGTAATATAGTTGAAAAGGTTTTTGAGACTAAAAGCACTATTCTAAATAGATATTTTAAATCGAAAGAAGAGAGAGTAAATTGAAAATTTTATTATTAACAAATAATCTGTTAAATGAAGCAATTTTTATAAAAAAAATTCAAATTTTAGATCATGAAGTTTTTGTTAGTCAAAGTTTATTAAAAACAAAAAATTGGGCTGAATTATTGGAAATTAGTCTCTATTTTGATGGAATCATTTTTAGTGAAACAGTCAGTAATATTGAAATGAAAAATGTCTTACATAATTTAAAACAGCTAGAGTTACCAATAATACGTAAGCTGATTTCTAATGATACGTTGATTAAAGAAGAAAACAAACGGGAGTGTATGATGGATAAGTATTTTGAATTTCATATTGAATCTTCTTTAATTGATCTTAGAGAGTTATTAAGTGGGTTACCATTTCAAGAAAAAAAGAGTGTATCTACTGAGAGGGACAAATTACGATTTTCGGATTTGAGGTTATCTTCCAAAGAGAAGAAAGTTCTATTGATGCTTCATTATTCTGACGAGAAAATACTATCTAGAAAAGAGTTGGTTAACAGCATTTGGGAAGTAGAAGAAAATGAGTCAACATTGTCACAGCTATCTTCAATAATTAAGAGAATTAGACGTAAAATTCTGGAAAGTGGTGTATCTTCTAGCGCTATTACAACTCTTTGGGGAAGAGGATACCTTTTGGAATATGAATTGTATGATCATATCATTTTTCCAGATAGAGATAGTTTTGAATAACGTAAATATCTTCATTTTTCTGAAATTGCATGTTGTCACAGTTCCAGTATTTTTATTGCTACAGATAATCACCAAACCTTAATTAGAGCAATAATGTCTATCTTAGTTATTCGTAAATGGTTAGTAATAAGAGTAAAAATATAATTTTAACAGAGAATGGATCGGGAAGCATATTCAAAATAGGGAAGTTTGAAAATACTGATAAATTTTTTAGGAGGCAAAATATGAGTATACTGTTAGGATTAGCATTATTTTTACTAGGTGGATTTATTGGAGTTACTACAATATGCATTTTACTAGTAGGAGCAGGCTCAGAAAGAATTTTAAAGTGCACCACAAAAGAAAAAAATAATTTGCAAAAAAATGAAAAAGAAATTCGGTGTAATGATTGATTTTAGTGATCTAGTTGAAATATACTTTAAACTATTTTAAGCAAAACGTGAATGTAAAGATTACCAGTTACCATTGAAGGAAACTAAACTCGACACATTTTAGTTATGTACCTGCTGAGTTCTAGTAATTCTTGTTTGATTGATAAATGAAACGATTAAACTCTTGTGTTGTCAACCGGAGGTTATTGAAATCGTGATATGGTGCTTGGCTTAACAGTGTAGTGTAGAACGTAGATTCAAAAGGAAATTATAAGTTTTGACATTGTGAGGAAATCTTTTTATCCATTTAGAGTATTCCACTTTTGGGTGAAGAAAATGTGGTATTTGATCCTAAGAGTGCACTCCAATTTGATTGCGAAAAATGTGGTGGAGAGTTGTATCCAGAATATTATAAGAACGTATTTGGACACGATTTTAGAAACAGGTATTGATTAAAGAAAAGCTTATATGCAAGTTAGTATAGATTAGTAGCGACACTATAATGATATGTGAAGTAAGCTATCACTAAATTACTGGCTTCTACTATCGATTTACCATCTCAGAAAAATTTATAGCTAGTATCAAAGAAGAAATTACTCAAGCAACATGGGATAGTGATGACAAATAACTGAGGATTAGTTGATTCAATTGACTTTTGGACTGATACTAAAAAGAGATGGCTCAAAGGGTAGAGCTGGACTCCCAACAGTTACCAGCTAACTGTTGGGAGTACCAACTGATCATTTGTTCATCGAAGCTGACTCATTTTAATACTGAGAGTGATCAAGTCAGCAGCATTTGGGTGATTGGACATTTTCTTGTGGCAAAATAGTCATATAAATGAAGAGGTGTGGAGTATTAAAAAACACAATAATCAAATGAACCGCCCCCCAAAAGTTAGACCAAAATCTAACTCTTGGAGGTCGGTATTTTTTTATGACTAAATATAGTTTTGAATTCAAATTGAAAGTAGTTCAAGAATATTTAGATGGGAAAGGTGGTTATAGCTATTTAGCAAAGGTATATTCGGTTAAGGATAGGAGACAAATACTAGATTGGGTGAACTCCTACCGGGAATTTGGCGAAGAGGGTCTTCTCAGAAAACGTAAAAATGCGAATTATTCTGTTCAATTTAAGTTGGATGCGATAGAGTTATATCAAACTAGTGAGCTGTCTTATCGTGAAATTGCCAGTGTACTTAAAATGAATAATCCGTCTCTCATTGCCAATTGGATGAGAAAATTTCGGGATGATGGTATCGATGGACTCTCAAAAACGAAAGGATGTCCATCCGCCTTGGCTGAGAAAAAAGAACAGAAAAAGAAGCGTTCAATATTAAAGAATTAGAAAAACAAGTGCGTTCCCTTCAAATTGAGAATGCCTTTTTAAAAGAGCTGAGGAAGCTGCGAAAACAGGAAGCCCAACAAAGACGAACGAATCAATCGCACGAATCATCAACAGCCTCCGAGGATCATTCAAATTAGTTGAGCTTCTTGAGACGTTGAACTTTCCTAAAGCGACGTTTACGTACTGGCAAAAACGATTTGACAGAGAAAATCCCGATCAAGGAATCGAAGCCGAAATGCTTCGTATTCGTAAAGAACACAAAGATTATGGCTGTTTACGAATGACCAACGAACTAAAAAATCGAGGCTTTCATGTCAATAAAAAGAAAGTTCAACGTTTGATTCGAAAACTAGGGATCGAAGTCCGTTCCTACACACGAAAATCACGTCGTTACAGCTCTTACCGAGGAAAGGTTGGCAAAGTGGCGAAACACCGAATTCGCCGTCATTTTTACACGAATATTTGTCATCAAAAAATTACGACCGATACAACAGAATTCAAGTATGTTGAAATAGATACCAAAGGTGTGATCCGACAAAGAAAGTTATACCTAGACCCGTTCATGGGCATGTATAATAGCGAGATTCTTTCGTACCGCATTTCAGAGAAGCCGAATGCCTTGGCAATCATGGAGAATTTCTTCAGTCTTCTAAAACAAGAAATCTTTCATGAGTAAACCTATCACAGTTTTGATGAACTAAAAACGGCGATCGATGACTATATCTATTACTACAACACTCACCGGATGAAACAGAAATTGAACTGGAAAAGCCCTGTTCAATTTCGAAAAGCCGCACAGAAAGCGGCATAATTACCCAGCTTAACAAACAAAAAAAAGGAACTGCCTTTGACACATGGTTGAGTTGTTTTAAGTAAAAAATCAATCAAATTGATATGGCTTTACGACCTTTGCGGGATTCAAAAGGAATGGAGAGTAAAAGAAGTTCTTCTTTAATCCCACGGATAAAAAAGAACTTCTTTCATTCAATTTAATATCATAATTAATTCTAAGTTATTCTGCCTTTTTCCGTTTTGATAAAAAGATGAACAAGGCAGAAAAAAGAAATGTTAGACCGGCTAAGGTTATATGAATGCTGCTTTTACTTCCCGTTTTAGGTAAAGATTTATAATTTGATTTGTCAACTGAAGATATAGAAGTAGGATATGACGATTTTGGATATATCCTATTCGATATCAAATCAGTTGTTGTTTTACCAGTTTTTGCGTAGATATAATTTATAGTTATCTTATCTTTAGCGAGTACTCCTTCGGTATTACCTTGAATGTCTTTCAATTTATATCCTTCTATTTCCTTTGGTTGTGTTTTGTAGGGGTCACCGATATTCCCGACTAATTGGACGTCATCTGAAATAGAGTTTCCTTTTTCATCACTGTATTTAACTATGACCAAGGAAGAGCTATTCTTAGAATAGACGAATTTGACAGTCTGTTCGTTAACTGTGAAGATACCAGATTCGTCACCGATAATTTCCTTCAAAGTGTAACCCTCAAATTCTTTCTTACTTGTTTTATAGGAAGTGCCGACTTCTCCAATTAATTCAATGTCATCTGATAAAGATGATCCATAATCATCGACATACTTTACAATAACGGAAGACGATTCCGCAGCAATTTTTTTATAATAAAAGGTAGTAGACTGTGGTTCGTTCTTAAATACTCCACTAAGAGGACCTTCTACTCTTTCTAGTTCATAACCGTTGAATACTTTTTGCTCAACTTCAAATGGAGAATCGATATTCCCATTAAGTGTGATGGAATTCGTTAATGGAACCAAGTTCTCATCTAGATAGTGAACAGTTACAGGAGCACCAATTTTTGTTAATGATTCAACAAGTAGACCAGAATCTTGAGCTTCGGCTTGAGAGTTTTTACCTTCAGCTAATACATGGTTTGTAATTGTTGTATTAGAAGCAGTTTGATTGATTGTGGCTCTCAATTTAACAACAACAATATCTTTATATGAGACCACACCTTCTAATGTCTCATCATCTCCAGCAAGATCTCCGATTGGGATAGTTAACTCTCGAGTACTTGGCTCATATTGATATGTCGAAGCGACTCCGTCTATGATAACACCGAATTCAGTAAAAAAATCGATCCCAGTGGGTAGTGTGTCAATTAAATTAACGTCCTTCCACGTTGAAAAAGGGCCGTCATTGCTTAACGTAATGGAGTACTCTAAGGTATCACCTACTCGATTCATCCCGTCAACGGAAGAAACGTTTTGTACCTCCTTCTTTACGAAACCCTGTGGAGGCCCTCCGACTTCAATACCAGCACCTACATCAATAGCACTCGCATGGCTAGTTAATAGAAGTGGAACCATGATTATTAAACATGAAATGATTAACTTGACCCTACTCATTTTTTTGTACATATTTTTTCCTCCTAAATTATAGTAATTGTGTTCATAATTTGTTTTGAATGTAACTAGAATCAATGACACGAAAAATATCACAAATTATTACGAAAATACTTGTTTCTTTAAAAAATCGTAACTATTTCGAAAACCATCTTTAAAATTTCACTTTTCTGAGCTTGTAACAAGAAATTCAAGGACAATATAACTACAAAGATCTTTAAACGAGAGAAAAACTCACTACTTTAACAGGTGAAGCTCTACAATTTTAATTACTTAAACATTCGTTTGAAATTGAATACGTACTTTTTCAAAAAAACATCCTCAGATAAAGAATATAGATGTTCGTTAAGATATTTAAAGATACTGGGATATGATTACTTAAATGATTCAAAAGAATCAGACTTATGATTCGAAGCTACTGAGTCCTTTTTTGAAAACATATAATTTTTGTAGACTGTTACATAGTCGGAATTGAAAAAGTAGTTGTCAATTTTGTAGTGACAATACCACTATCAAAATAAATAAAAATCTAATTCCAATTTTTTTTAACAAAAGCTAATTATTAAATTTTTTCTCAAAAAAGATTAATAGAAAGAGCCACCAATCAGAATTAAAATCCTAATTGGCGGCTCTGCGTCATAAGCGTCGGGCTCTCGAAAAAATTATTGAATCATTAAATTGATATCATTTTTTGTATCAGTACGTCAAGTGAAAGTCTATGAGGATATAATATTAAATTAAAATAAGAATGTCAACACATTATCTTCCGCTGAAATATTAGATAATAATCAGAAAAATCTAGGATATAGGGCTCTGTACCGGGGAGCAAAGTTATATGGAAAGTAAAAAAAATATTAACTATTAAATCCTTAATATATTTTTTGTAGAAATAAAAAAATGACTAATTCATACTGTGATAACGATATATAATTAATAAATAAAATGCGTAAATAATAGAATGTTAATTGAAGTGATTTCATTTTCTTTAAACTAGAACAAGCCAATTAATAGAGAATCGTTTCTCACAAATATATTTCCAGAATAAATGCCTTTTTAATCTATTTAAGCAAATTATTGACAGTAGACTGTTAGTCTAATAGTATTAAGTCATAAATTCATAATTGAACTAGGAGGAATAATATGGCGAACACTGAAGAGTTTGATTTGAAAAGAAGTCAAATCATAGATTGCGCCGAACAACTTTTTATATCAGAAGGATATGAAATGACAACGATTGACAATATACTAAAAAAATTAGGGATTGCAAAAGGAACATTTTATCATTACTTCAATTCGAAAGAGGAGGTAATGGATGCAGTCATCTCAAAGCACATTAATGAAGAGATGAAATATGCTAATGCTATCTCATCTAATGTGGAGATGAAACCAACAGAAAAATTGTTCGCAGTTCTATTTAGAAAAACAAAGTCGACTGAAAAAAAAGAAATGTTAGAACGAATGTTTGAAGCTGAGAATGCATTAATGAAACAAAAAGCGATGCTTAATACTTTGAAATTTGTGTGTCCAATTTACGAAAGCATTATAATTGAAGGGAATAGAACAAAATATTTTTCGTCATGTAATCCTTTATCTGATATTCAGTTTCTAATGACAGGTTTACAGACTTTATATGATCTCAGTAATGTCAGAGAGTCTACCATCACTTTTGACATTGATTCAATGGTTGAAATTATGTTTCGTGTCTTGAAGATTAATACTTCAAAAACTAGTAAAAAATCCGTTAAGAAGTTAATATTGGAAACATTGTAGTAAGTATTCGAAAAAAATTCAATAATTTCTACCATCAGAATTTTAGGATTTGAGTAACTTTGAAACTATGTTTCTCTTAATACCATAACCAACAAAGGAGTGAAATAATGAATAGTTCAAAATGGGTTATTTGTCCACTATGTAGAGGTAAAACAAGAATAAAAATTCGTTCTGATACATCTATTAGGCGATTACCATTATACTGTCCAAAGTGCAAACAAGAAAGTTTAGTTGATATTAAGAACTTAAAAATAATCTTAATAAGAGAGCCGGAAGAAATATCTCAGAGCCAATAGCTAAGAATTAACATTCTTTGTTATTGGCTTTTTTAGAATATTAAAAAAATTGCAAGAAGGAAATATTGGAACAATAATAGAAAGAGAAAGGCAGATACGTAACTAATGAATTAGTAAAATCTTTGAATGAAATACGACTATTAATAATAGATTCTGTCAATAGATTTGCTAATAGTTATGCTTCTTAGGTATAAAAGCGTATGAATATCTTAATATTAAGTAATAACCCATCATCTGACAAAAGATTGCTACAACAACTAATAAGATTAGGACATGAAGTTTTTTGTAGCCATGACACATTGAAACTAATATCTACTCAAAGTAGATATCGTAGACTTTTTTCTCACTTCGAAGTGATTATTTTTAGTGAAAGTGTTTCTAATTGGGAAATTCATAGTGTATGGAAACATCTACCATTAAAAAATTATCATAAGGTTTTTAGAAGAACAGATTTGATAAATTCTGATGATTGTCTATTTAAGGAAGTAATGGGAGAAGAAAATGAAAACCAGTTCTCTCTTATAAATTTACCAATCAAAGATTCTCTAGAGAATCTAAGAGAAAAAATCAATGAAGCTGAAGCACAAGGATATGATAATGAAAAATTTCCATTCCAAAATTTATCCAAAAGGGAGAGTCAGGTATTTAGAATTATTAAAGACTCTAACGATGCAATTGTATCGCGTGAATACATTTGCAAACAAATTTGGGGAGGAGAGGAACGAACATCGCAATTTTCACAGCTTTCAAATATTGTAAAACGTCTTAATTCTAAGATAGAGGAGTTGGAAGAATTTGATTGGAGGATTGAGACGATATGGGGAAAAGGTTATAAGATTTCAGAATCATATAAAAGAAGTTGAAAGAAACATATAGGATCAACTTCATTAATTTAACCAACAGAGTCGATTTCTTTGTGAAAAAGGAATAGAGGATATCGGATTTGTGTTAAATTATTTTTCGTTAGAGTCTATTTGTGAACCGATCATTTAGAATACAAACTATATTGAGTCAAGTAAATACTTGAAAAAAAGAATAGCAATGTCAACTATGAATTTTTATCATGTCAAATAAGTATCGAAAATGGCTTATTTGAAAAGGTTAATTGTCGATCGTTTGATCCTCATCATTAAGTTCATTGTATTATAAGACACGAAAAGATAATTCGAACTAGTTTTCTAATGATAAGGTTAATCGCGATGTTGCAATGCTTAGCTTCTGAAACCTTCCTCTGAAAATATTTATGCATTATTGGTGGGGACTAATTGGATATGAGACATCCCGTTTCATGTAAGGCCAAGCGAAGTTGGGAAGAGCCCAAGTTTTATCATATGTCCTGGGGCTGTCTAATTCGTGCTGGAAGTCTAAAGAGATGGCTCAGCACAAGCATATGCGTTGGAAAACTGAAATTTTTTTCATGAATTTCAGCAAGACTGGTACTTTCTAATTCTAATGATAGGCGGATTTCAGGAATGGATAAAATAGACAAATCTATTTCCTACATCAAACGGCTCACTTCTTTTTCAGCAGTGGTCTTCGTTGAAGTGAAATATTTAAACGCATCAATTATTTGAAGTAATTCAAACTCTAGAGCTGAAGATTTTTGATCAATTGATGACTGGGCCAATTCTTTCAATGGATAAATCTCTTGTTCTTTTTCTAAAATATCCTAAAGGATTGTTCGAACGCTACATTGCAAGGTTAGACAACTTGAATGAATATTCATTTTCTAGTTTTTTGATGGAAAATACTCTTTTAGTACTTCATAAACGCATAATTTTCAACATAAAGCATGATTAGTAATACCAAATATTATAATAATTATGCTGTGTCCCACTTACCTTTTGACGATGTTAACCTTACAACCAATTAAGAGTTATGAACGGATGTCATATGCTAACAAACTTATTAACAATGTGGCAAAAAGATGTAGCTAAAGCCTTTTTGAAATATATGTCACTTTCGCTTGTACTTTATGAAATGTAAGGATAGAAATATTTTTAATATTGGTAAAAATTTTCATTATTTCTGATTAATAAATAGTTTCGTCTAAAATTGCATATTGAAATTTTTTGAGCTGGTCAATTGAGAAATATACACGGACTCAATAAGGATGGTGAGAGAGTGTTTAGTCAAATATTAAGACGCATAAAAGTATTGAAAGGGAACGTTAATTTCAAAAGTAGGATTGTGATGCAAATTTGCATAATGTTCTTTTTCATATTGTTATTAACCTTGGTTATAAGATCTCAACTAGTTAATAATGTTGCTTGGTTAGAAGGGAAATGGACTAATCCAGAACATGAGATAGAATTCAAAACTAGTAAAATTAAAAATGAGAAATATAGAACGTGGAGTATAAGTGATAGAGAAGTACAACTGATTAAAAATGTTAGGGTCTCAGTTATTTCAAAAAAGAACAATATTATACTTTCAGATGATGGCAATAGGTCTAATTACATAGTTATTCGTCTAGATAAAGATAGAATAAAATTAAATATCGTTGAAAATGGAGCAGTGATAAAAGAAGAAATACTAGAAAAATAGTGATATTTAAATTTAGAAAGTATCTGCAACAGTTTAGTTAACAGTCGGTTAGTTTACTTATGGCTTTGTCTCAAATTGTAGAGGAATCATTACAAATTTTGTATTAATTCATTTGTTTGTAGAGTTAGTCTTAAAGCATGCATCTCCATGTTACTTTTATGCTTGTTGAGTTCGATTAAATCTCGTTTGATAGGTCGATGAAATGATTCGATTACTACAGTTTTAATAGGAGTTAAAGGGTGGCTCATTGAATGTGTGATATGGTGGTCGTTCAATATCTCTTAATAGATGAGGGAACGGAAACGATATTGTTTTCCCCTTTCTGAATAAATTACCGGGGCAATTCTCTTTTACAGATTTGTAATGGATGGATGACAATTTATGTTTGAATCCATCATATAGCAACGTGGAATACTAGTTTTTGTATGGTGGACAAGTAGAAGCAAACATCATTACATAGAATTTAGACAGCATCAATTGGGCTCTGTTAAGATTGTCGGTTTAATAAATTTTCGAGAGGATAAAATATTTTGTGTAAGTTCTGATGGTAAAATGAAATAAATTAAACCAAGAGTAACAGACCATGAGTATACTTTCTAAATATCAAATCAAAGAAATGATTCAACACTATGATATTAAGACTACCGAAGATATAAAAGATGCCTTTAAAGGTATGTTTGGTGAAACGATTCAAGCGATTATGGAAGCAGAACTGGAGAGACATCTTGGCTACGAAAAACACGATAAAAAGACGTAGTCCATTATGAATAAGCGAAATAGATCTAGTTCTAAAACTTAACGGTCCGCAGAATATGGTGAGTTGCCAATAGCCGACCCAAGAGATCGTGAGGGTGAATTTGGGCCTGTCATTGTTAAGAAAAACCAATCTTCTGTTTCTGGACTAGGAGAACGAATCATTGCCATGTATGCCTAAGGCATGAGCACAAGAGATATTTGAGACCATTTTAATGATTTATATAGATCTGAAGTATCACACACACTTAGTTCAAATGGTCACCAACAAAGTTTTGTTGCTGGTAAAGAAATGGCAAAATCGGCCGTTAGAAGCATTTTACCCAATCATTTTTATGGATGCGAGTCTCTTTAAAGTCCGTTACGAAGGTCGAATACAATCAAAGGCTGCTTATGTGGTTTTAGGGATTACTGTTAAAGGTTTAAAAGAAGTTCTGGCTATTGGTGTTGAATGAACTAAAGAATCGTGGTGTGCAAGATATTTTGATTGCCTGTACAGATAATCAAAACGGATTTAGTGAAGCCATTCAAGCTGCTTTTCTAGAAACAGAGGTTCAAAAATGTATTGTCCATCAAAGTAGAAACAGCGTAAGATTTGATTTGTTTGTTATAGGGATTTGAAGCCTGTTACAGATGCTCTAAAACCTATCTATAAAGCATCTACCGAAGAACAGGCATTAGAGGCCTTAAGCGATTTGGATAAAAATGGGGCAAAAAATATCCGATTATTACCAAAAGCTGGAAGGATAATTTGACTGAATTGGCCACCATTTTCAAGTATCCAGAAGAATTAAGACGAATTATTCACACAACGAACCTTATTGAAGGATTTCATCGACAACTGCGAAAGCTGACAAAATTAAAAAGTATGTTTCCGTCAGATGAGTCATTAATAAAGATGCTCTATCTTGTAACAATAGACGTCACAAAAAAATGGACCATGAAGGTCCAAAATTGGGGGCAGATTTTATCGCAATCTGTCATCTTTTTTGGGAAATCGCGTGATTGAATATATTTAAAGGAGAAAGAACTTACACAAAACTCTTTACTGACCCAAATTTTCTTTTACTATTTCTCCTACTCCATAAGAAGATTTGCGGCGATGAAATCCTTATGCGCATAAATTCATTCCACGCATAAGGACTAGCGACAACACGTTTATTGGTTTCGATTCCTTCATTAGAAAAGTTGGTGATCTATATTGATCTTTATGTTCGTATAACGCCCGCCTAGTATTCTTTTTTCTAATGGCGGAATTGATTCCTATTTAGGCGACTAATCTGCCTTAAATAATATTCTTGCCTATTTTACTTTTAGAATCCTGTACAAAGTTTCAATTGAATATTGTTGACGATATTTGTGAGCATATTCAGAGAAGACTTTTCTGACTGTAAAGTTATCGACAAATTTACCAATCTGAACTTGCACCTCCACCACCTGAACTACCCCCGCCCCATGAATCGTTACTGCCAGAACTGTATGAACTGTTTGAACTACCACTATTCCATGTATCACGATAGTAATAATATACTGAATAGTCTTGTATCTCTTTTTTCTTTTTCCATAAAAGCTCCCAAAATGTTAGAGAGCCAAAAGCATAAGTAAAATCATAATAAAGAGGGCGCTTTTTCTTGGATTTTTGATGATAAAGTTTTTTTATTATTTCTCTTGCTTTATAAACTGAGGGATCTTTACAATCAATGATCTTTTTCGTTGAATAAAGTTGATATTTAATATCATCATTTTTCACCCTTTTTTTCAATTCTCTTGCGAACTCCTTTCTGGATTTTCGGTAAATAAATAATTTATCCAACGGTGTTGAAATTAAAGCATATATAAATCCAATTCCAAAAATTATTGGACCAATACGTTCAATGAGGATCTCTCTAAATGATAAATCATTAGAAATAACCGGCGAAAATTCGTTAGCTGATTTATTTCCTTGTAACACATCATTTATATTATTTACCACGATTGACACGCCCTCATCATATTTTTCATCTCGAAAATATGTTTTTGCTTTCTCGGACATGAGATCTTTTGCCAAAGCATCCGGGAGAACGTCCTCCAAACCATAGCCTACTTCAATACGTTGTTTCCGATCAGCAATCGCGATTACATACAGTATTCCTGAGTCATATTCAGAATTACCAATTCCTAACTCATTAAATTTTTTATTTGCATATGATTCGATTGAGTGTCCATCTGGTAATTTCTCTATTGTAACCACTAATAGTTGAGGATGTAATTTCAAATTCTTGTAGTAATTATTATATTGGTAAATTTTTTCTTTAGTTTGAGAAGACACAACATCCGCGTTATCTTCTACATAGATATTTTCTGCTTGTACTGGGGCACAATAAGATACGCCTAAGATGATCAATAAAAGAAAATAGAATTTCATTTTCAACATTTTAATCATTCCTCCTTACTATTGGGCAGGTAAAATCATTTTCTTTCTGATTATCAATTTTATCTACTCACGAATAATGTTCAGCGATTACTTAAAAATGGTCGTGATAACCTTAATACAATCGGTTATCATGATCATTGAAGAGTTTATTCTCAGTATTGAGCATAGCTCCATTAATTAATCTTACTTTTAATATTGGAACATTCTTCAATGAATTGATAAATTTGTAGTTAAACTTAGTTTATAAAATAAAAGATTATCAATTTTATCATGATACTTTAAAAATTATGTTTAAGTAACTTCTTACCATCTCATAAAAGTCCTTTATCAGTTCTACTGCTTCAGTATTGATGAATATGCTAAATCGTTCGTCTGATGACGTTGACACCAATTTACTTCATGGTGAATTCGATTGATCGACTCACTGATATTTTCCCATACTAAAAACCTAAAATCTCTAACCATTCACTTACTTGCTTTTCACGATCTCTAGGTGTTGAATCCACTGCTAACTTTCCTAAATATTTTTCGGAAATAATCTCTCCGTCAGACATAAAGAGAATACGTTCTGTTTTTGATGCAACTTTTGCATCGTGTGTAACTAGTAATATAGTTGTACCAGTTTGATTAATCTCATTGAAAAGAGTCATAATCTCGGATGCGGATTTAGAATTTAGAGCACCTGTTGGCTCATCACAGAAGATAATTTCTGGATTATTAATTAATGCACGACATATAGAAACTCTTTGTAATTGCCCACCAGATGCTTGAGTAATATCCTTCGAGGCAAGATGATCTACGCCAGTCTGTTTCATTAATGTGTCTGCACGTTTATCAATAGTTTTTTGTGGTTCCATTTTTCTTAGATATCCGGAGAGCACAATATTGTCTCTCAAATTGAAATTTTTTAATAGATTTGCTTGTTGGAAGACAAAACCCATTTTATTTAATCGTAAATCTGTTAGATGATCTTCTGATAAACTATTAAGTTGTTCTCCAGAAAATTCTACGACTCCTGAAGTAGGTTTTGTCATACCACTAATTGTATAGAGTAATGTAGATTTTCCAGATCCACTAGCACCCATAATAGAAACAAATTCGCCTTTTTCAATGGTTAATTGAATGTTACTTAAAATTTTTTGAGATTCCATATTTTCTATTGGGAAACTCTTTGATAAATCCGTTGCTTTCAAAATCATAAAAAAATCCCTCTCTATTCTGCAACAAGCATTACTTTTATTTTTTTTATAGATAAGCTAACCATATAAACACTTGAAATTACTACAAGTACTAATGATATCGGTATCACTAAATAGTTGATCAGAGGATTAGTGACAAATGTTAGGTTTGATACACCAGAGAGTAGAAGGCAAGCAATCTTTGGACCAAATATGTTTGTTGCAATTGTTCCAATTATGATTCCTATCACTAGAGTAAATACAGCTCTGGTGTAGTATTGGTGCTGTAGACTTTTTGTAGAAATACCGATGCTTTTCATGATTGCGATATTTTTTGATTCTTTTACGATTATCATTTTAAAGAACATGAAAGTGACTAATATAGCGATGAAAAGAGCTAGTCCAATAGCAACAACATTTATTGTAGAAACTTGTTCAATAATTCCTCCTAAAGTTTGTTTAACATAGTCATCTGTATCAGTAACTTTAATATGTTCAAATTTTTTCTCTAATTCGGTCTTTATCTTATCAATTTGTGAATCATCTGCGATATTGAAATTGTAAGTTACCCATAATATATTGTCACTCTCAAGCATTCCTTTGGCAGTTTTTCCACCATTTGTGACATCTTGATATATTCCGCATACAGTAATGGTTTTTTCTTTTCCATGTATGATAATCGTAAGTTTATCTCCCACGGTTGCTTCAAATTCATCTGCATTCATACTTGATAAGGCAATTTCATTATCATTTTGAGGCGCTTTTCCTAATGTATATTTAAGAGGAAATAAACCAGGGTTATCTGTGTTTTCGATTTTGATAGTAACAAGTTCATCTTCATTATTTTTTATTTGATAAGCACTTGTTTCAGAACGTGCAATACTTGAAAATTTTGATTCTTTGTTTTTCCCGTGTAATAAGTGATTAAATATTGCTTCTGACTCCTCAGGAAATTCATCTAACTCGTGGATATCAATTCTTAAGTCACTTTTTCCGGCCCCCATATAAGTGATAAAACTTGGTGCTTTGACAGTTTGTAAAAAATTTAATGGAACAGTCATTAAAAATATACAGATAGAAAATACAAACATTATTAAAAGATAAATTCGAACCTGTGTTAAGACATCTCTGATACCAATAAAAATGTTTTGATTCCGAAACCAGTGTTTCTTTCCACTTAAGCGCATTTTATGTGCAATTTTGCGATTTCCAGTTGTTTGTCCGACCTGTAAAGCTTGATAAGCTGAGATCTTCTTAAATCGGCGAAAAACTAATTTGCAAAAAAGGTAGACAAAAAAGAACACAATAATTGGACCTAAAAGAGAGAATAGATAGCTGAAAATAGTTTTTGGAGCAGTTCCCATATATGCCGACATAGATTGTGTAAACAAGCTTGTAAGAACTAGAGAAGTAATGTAACCACCGACACAAGCAGTGGAGGCAATCACAATATATTTTAATAAATACATATTTCTAGTTTTAGTATTACTAATTCCAAGGGCCTTCATGATACCAATCTCTCGATAATCTTCTTCGATTGCAGTCATGATGGTGAATCTTAAGCATAATGAGGCAATTAGTAGTAATAACAGGCTAATCAACGTTATAATCGCAATCACGATACCGTCTGTCATAGAATTCAATATTTGATACAAAGAGCGTGTTAGTGCTGTCCCACTCTGAGGTAGATTGGAAGCTTCGTATTGTTTCTCAAATTTGGAAATGGTACTTTCATCCTTTAGTTTAAATTCAATCAGGTATTCTTGATTATTAATATATTGTCGTAGTTGATTCCAGTCATTGTCACTTACTAAAAATCGTTTAGATGTGACAAGTGAAGGATTCATTTGAGCGTCACGTATAAACGATGTGACAGTATACGTTTTCTCGAATTCTCCAAGCTTTACTCGTACTTTTGAACCTAGTTTTAAGTTATATTGTTGTTGATGATATACGGGTACACCAATTTCACCATCTGCGACTTGGGCGACTTCATTTTTTGTGTCCAATAAAAAGTCGAACAAGGCATTTTGTTTCACAAAGCTATTTTCAATAATACTGTCTACTTCAGATTTATCTTTACTTTGAAGAAATAGATTCTCTCCTGAAATACCCAACATCGTTACAGTTTGTTGAGCTTTTACTAGATCGTTTTTTCCACTAAATGTATCTATATTTTTTTGAGAGAGATTACCTTTGTACATTTGAACATAGCTTGGAACATTTGTTTTTTCAAACAAATGAGTTAAGGAACCATTTAGCTCAGTGACGATCATCAGAGCACTAGACACCAACATAGCAGATAATAAAATAAACATGAATAAGGTGAGGGTAATCACTTTATTTTTCTTGAAGTCCTTTTTTATTAATCGAAATATCATTTACATACTCCTTAAAAATTAGTATTTAACAACTATAATTGTTATGAAATTCCTCTATCAACTTCCTTTTACACTTTTTTAGACGCTCTATTGAATGGCATATATGATTTTTCAACAAATTTTATAAATATTCATAATATCTTCTATGGTCACATAAAAGTATAAATGCAAAGTGAAGAAGTCCTATTTTAAAAAATGCTACCTTATGACAGTACAGTAAGAGATGAGCTTCACTCTTTAATGTTTCAGAGCACAAAAGAAAATGTTGATCTTCACTCTCAATTCTAATCGTAGTCTCTTCTTCTAATGAAAAAATATTTTTGTGTGAGTAACTTCTAAATTGTCAGAATTCTTCATATTGCGATTGCGTTTATGCCTTTTTTTACTTTGTGTATAGATAAGTTCAACAATCATAATCAATACAATATACTATGATTGTTGAACATTGAGTCAGTATAATTTTATTAATAGTCTCCATCATTATATAAACCATTTTTATGGACTTTACCTTAATTACTACGATGATAAATACACTTGAGTAATATAATCACCTCTTTTCAATTTACATGAATTCATACTCACTTTTATTTAGGGGTTGCAAAATGATAAAAGGTCAATAATTACGAACGATTTTTAACCCGTGTTATTAGTTTTGTGTAATTACGTCAGGCCCTTCTAATACTGTTATCTTGTAGTTTTTTAAACAAATTAAAATTTCCTGTTTGCACTTTGGGCAGAAGAGAGGAAAATTCCTTAATTCAGTGTCTTCTCTTACTTGTATCCGAGTCTTATTATTACAAACAGGACAGTAAACCCATTTACAATTCATAATTACCTCCATTATTCATATCATTCGACAGCTTGTTTAATTTTATAAACAGCACCTGTTGTATCATCAAAAATACTATTTAGTGTTTCTAAACTTTCTTCACTAATATGTGTATTTCGAAGTTCTAAAGAATGTGTCACCTCAACACCATTAGTGACTTCATTGATTTCATGACCAAAAACTAAATCTCCGAATGGAGTGGGAGTACAGTCGACAAATTCTTTGTTTTTAGTGACGGATAATAATACAAAATCCATCGCTGGAAGATCGGTTAACTTCATATTTCCCTCAGTTCCAGTGACGAAATCTCCATATAAATTGTATTCTTCTAAATCAACTTCCCAAATTTTACGAAGAGAAATATCCTCATAATAATTCCAAATTTTCTCTGGTGTACTCTTAATAAATAATGTAAATTCTAATTTCATTTTTTCCTCCTATATCAAACTAAAATGATTTTTCTTCAATAAAACTAGCTGTACTTAAAATTTCTGTTTAGTAATATTTCTTCTAAGGTTTCAAATTTACTACTGAGTTGTTACTTTGTTGAACGTATTGTCTTCTAAAATAGATTCGCTTACAGAGAATTAGTCTCAATTACTAGCTCCTATTTATACTTTTCTTCAAAACAAATATTCTCGTTTTTGGAGCCTACATATTAAGTGAACCATTAATATTGTTTGAAGAGATATTCTCTGTTGTAAAAAGTCATCTTGAAATCTTTCCTCGATAATATATTCATCTAGAAGAGTGAATATGCGTAAATAGCCATGCATCATCAGTGAAAAAGGATATTCCAGCTAATACTGGAGTACAACATTTAAAGATAAGTAGTGCTTGAATACTCCAACTTTTTATGCTTCTATAACTTGTTTTTTATCCGCGCTCCATCACAATATACGCGAGGATAGAAACAATAATTACCTTAGAAATTTTGGATCTAAATCATACTATCATTTACATCACACCTTTCAAAAACTAATAATATTAAGTATTGACCTTGCTAAATATCTTCTTCATTCCTGTAAAGTATATGGCTAAGGATGGAGAGTGATAATGTGGCGATAAATGTAATAGCGATTAAAATGTATACTGAGTCTTGAAAAACTTCAAAACCGAATCCATAGAGTATCTGGCCCATCGGAGCGGCGCATTGTGCTGTGGCCAGGATGATAGCCATAACTTTTCCTAAATTTTTACTCGGAGTTATTTTTTGAACTTTGCTAATCGCAAAGATTGATACAATCGATAAGCAAGCAGAAAGTGGGACGCCGCTAATTAGAAAAAGAGAAAAAGGCTGTAAAGTTCCATAGTTCAAAATTAACGGAGAGCAGGAAAGTGCAATTGGGATCAAAAGAACAGAAATGAAAAGTATCCATAAATAGAAATTTGAGACATTTAATTTTTTTGACACAAATCCGACTAAAAGTGCACCTAAGATTGTAGCAAACTCAATAATTCCAACTCCAACTCCGTACAAACCTGTGCTCAAATTCATGGTTATTCTTAGAATATAAGGAACTCCAACGATAAAAAGCGGGGTGAGTGCAAAGTTTAATCCAACACTTATAAGCATTGTTTTACGAATGAAACTGTGCGTTAGAGTATAATGGAAACCTTCTTTCAAATCTTCCGCCAGTACTTTAAATATACTTCCTGAAAAACTGGATTCGTTTTTTGGTACCAAAATGCGCGTTTCTAAAAAAGCAGTTAAGAAGAATACGACTGAAGTAATGATAAGAATATTATTCATACCAATTATGCTGTATAGCAGCCCACCTAAGATAGGAGCAACAATTCCAGATAATGATTGAATACCTTGAAGAATTCCATTTGCTGATTCTAGTTTATCTTTAGAAGCTAAACTAGGAATTATAGCAGAAACTACAGGAGTATCCATTGCTCCAACAAAACCGAAAAGAATCATGGCGACTGTGATTATAATGAGTGAAGATTGATTGATTAAAAAGGCTACAAGTAATAATGAACTAAAACAACCATTTGCTATATCTAGTCCAACCATAATAGTCTTTCTATTAAACCTATCTGCCAATGCTCCAGCAATTGGTGAAAATAAAACGGGAAGACTTGAAATTGCGAATAATGTTGCATAGATATCTGCGCGTCCTGTAATATCTAGAATATATAAAGATAGAGCAAATCGAAGTAGCGAGGTGCCGAAGACCGAAACGGCTTGTCCTATGACCAGTTTAAAGAAATTGAATGATGTTTGATAAATTGAGTTTCTTGTCGTATCCATAACAACTCTCCTAAAAATAAAATTTCAGTTCATAAATAAAGAAGAAAACAACTTTTGCAAATAAAGTAAAAGTTTCATGATGATTGCTCCCAGTATCTTAGAAAATATTTCTATATGCAAAAAAGCCAATAACTTGGAATTGGTAATTCCAAGTTATTGGCTCTGCGACAAAGCGTCTGGCTCTACTAGCAATGTTTATTATACTTCTAGTACATATTATCCAGAAAAAGGCTTAGAACAATTACAACTGTACTAATTATATTTACATAATTGTTAAATAAGAAATTCCTTATTCTTATTGTCTCTAATAATAGGGATCAAAATGCTGAGAACCAATTCCACACTCCCTCTGCTACAAGAGGTTTTAAAACTGATCCAATCAATCATCTGAGCGTCATTTTCCTTTGTAAAGGGCAACTTAATTTCGTCTTTTCGATATTTGTTATACGCTGAAATAATTTTTTCGCAGGTTTCACGATCTTCACCGGATAGCTGTATCATTTTTTTTAGAACAAATTCCTTTTTCATATTCATTTCCTCCCGATTAGAATTTCTGAGTAAAAGTATTATTAAACATTTAAATATAATAATGCTTTTACGCAGAAATATCTTTTCATGATTAAAACGAGCTCAATAGTGTTATGGTATTAGACTAGTAGTCTAATGTCAATAATTGATTTTCAATTTGATGTTACTAAGGAGTTTAAAAGGATGGGAAGAGTAGTAATTAGATGTGAAGATAGTTAAATCCAATGAGTTAATTTGAATAGTTCTCTTTAGTTAAGTTTGTAATAAAGTATAATATATTTTTTTCTGTTTTTTTAACTAATATTTTTTTTTTAGAAAAATATATTGAAGTCAATTTCTCGGGAAAATATTTTATACTTGTAAATCCTTTCTACTCGATAAAAGCATGTTCTGAATATTGAAAGAATGTATTTACGAACTAATTAAAAAAGTTGGTATATATTTTTAAATATTCTAAAATACGTATCTGAACTTAGATGTATGCAATTTTCAAAAAAAGCACTTACCACCCAATTCTAATTGATTTATAATTATATTTTTTAAAATAAGAGTATTATTTAAAAGGAGTTTATTATTTATGTAGTTGACAATAAAATGCTATTCTATTAAAGTATTCTCATAGATTCTCTAAACGATGAATTAAGTAACTTAGTTGAATATTAATGTATGAAAACATAGTTAAAGTAAACATGATAAGAGAGAAAATGAAGATTATGGGGGACACTTTTCAATTATATGCTAATATTTTTTTATTAAAGTTCTTTATAATGGACGCAGATTTATTTAAATGAGAGAGCCAGATGCTATGACACAGAGCCGATGACTTAGAATGGAAATTCTTTGTTGTTGGTTCTTTTTGTGTTTAAATATTTTCACTTTTTGCCCATTTTTGATTTTTTTACTAGGAAAGCATTTGATTTTTTTTTGAAATCTTAACATGAAAGGAAAAATAATGAGTAAGACTATTCTTGTCACCGGGGGAGCCGGGTATATAGGTTCCCATACAACATATGAATTACTGAATGAGGGATACAATGTCATTGTTGCAGATAATTTGTCTAAAGGAACGAAGGCTGCAGTTGACCAAAGGGCACACTTTTATCAAATTGATGTAACCGATGAAAGAGATTTATCTGACCTATTAGAAAATGAAAATGTTGATGCATTATTACATTGTGCAGGATCTATTGTAGTAAGTGAAAGTATAGAAAACCCGAGTAATTACTATTCAGATAATGTTTCTGGAATGAACGCTGTATTAAAAACTATATCAGATTTCAATATTAACAAGATAATATTTTCTTCTACTGCGTCAGTTTATGGAAATAATTGTTCAAATGTTAAAGCAACAGAAGATACTTTAGTTGATCCGATCAATCCATACGCTGAAACTAAATATGCAGGAGAAAGACTTTTACACTGGATGGCTTCTAGATACGGATGGAAGTATATCGTGTTTCGATATTTCAATGTTGCTGGAGCAATGCCAAATAAGAGTAACGGACTTAGAGTTAAACATCCTACACATATAATCCCTAATATCAACAAAGCAATATTAAGGAAATTAGATTGCGTGAAAGTATTCGGAACGGATTATCCAACCATAGATGGAACATGCATCAGAGATTATATCCATGTTTTAGACTTAGCAAAAGCTCATGTGCTGGGTTTCAATTACTTATTTAATCACGGAGAGAGCAATCTTTTTAACTTAGGAACAGAATGTGGGTACTCAGTCCTACAGATTATTAGTAGGGCCTCTGAAGTAACGGGGTTGGACGTACCTTACAAACTTGTAGGGAGGAGACAGGGAGATCCGGCAAGCGTTTTGGCAAATGCTGACAAAGCTAAAAATATCTTAGGTTGGGTTCCCCAATACAACCTGAATGATATTATTCTTTCTGATTTTGAATGGAGAAAGACGGAAAAGTTTTAAAAAGTAACAATCAGTAGGAGTTGAAATTATGATAAATACTGAATTTATTCAGCATCTCAAAATCACTTGATAAAAAATGTGTTCTTGAAAGGATTGGTTGACTTTGCAAACTGATAAAAAAATGAAGAGAGCTAGGATATTTTTGTGTAGCATTTTTCTATTAGCAAATTTGATAACATCAGCTATCGACTTACTGTTAAATCATCGATATACATGGTTTTTGCTCGTTGGAACTAGCCTATTCTTCTTTTGGGCATTTTTAGATGTTTTACTATTTAGCAAGAATAATCGAATATTACGTTCGGCTTCTCTTTTTTCAATAATGCTTATTCCTTATTTTGTAATAATAGAAAATGTTTCAAATCAGTTTCTATTAGATAAACCTGTTTACTGGAGTTTCACAATTGGTGTCCCAATCGCCGGTATATGGATTAGCTATTTCTGGATCTTGCTCGGTGTTAAGTATATTTTACGATTGAACATTGGTTTATGCATAGGCTCAGCCTTCGTCCTATCTGTTCCAGCTGTTCTGTTTACAAATAATGTAGCAAATCAAAATAATTTCTTTGGTTTTGATGGAATTAACCCAATTGTAGCAATTATCTTACTGTCAGTTGGTATTGTCAGTATCATTTTAGGTATTTTTTTCTATTTCCAAAATCTCTATTACTCAGATAAGAGAAGACATCACTAATGCAAGAATTAAGCAATTCTCGGACGATAATTTGAAGAAATTATGTTGTAAGGACTAAGTAAATTTTCAACTATTTCATATTTAAAAGAACGCAACGAGTATGGACTGTATTCTTGAATTTATTTTCTTAGTTCTATTTATGGTAACTGATACTTTGTAATAAGAAAAAGAGAGAATCAGGAGACACACGGGTTTTGTTATGATCAAAATATCATTTGAGTATCAACTATTTCAATTTTCTGTCTTTCTAGTCTTGTTGGAAAATAGTAGTTCATTACTTGGCTTTAGCTTGTTTGTTTATGACGAAAATTATAGTTAGGCTCTTAGTTGTTTTTATGTATTTTCCTTTAGTAAACAGCTTTGAAGATGAGCTCGCTTTTTTGTTTCATACTGAGGGAACAATTAATACGGTTGATTTCATAAGTAAAAAAATGTCCTAGAATTGATAGTTCTAGGACATTTTTGTCGAAATCAAACAAAAATATGGAGATGTTTACATTTATTTTGATTATACATGTGTTTTTTTTTAGTGTCAATATTATTTGTGATCTAAAAAGTAAGTTTTGGATTTGTTAGTTATTTTTTTAGTTAAGTTAGTGCCGATTGTACCTTTCATTTTTAAGCCGTCACAATCGCCGTCAAATTACATACATTCAGGAGGAATACTTTATGAGTCGAAAAGGAGAAAATATCTATAAAAGAAAAGATGGAAGATGGGAAGGGCGATATATACGAGATCGTCGTTCGGATGGTTCCATCCATTATGGTTATGTCTATGCATATTCTTATAATGAGGTTAAACAAAAGCTTATTCCCTTGAAAAAGGAAGAATTATATGTGAATCACTCAAGAGCTATTGACTCCCCATATGTACTACACTGGGTTCAAGAATGGTTAGACAAAGAAAATAAAAGATTGAAATTGTCAACTTATTCAACCTATAAATATAAATTACAACGCTACGTACTGCCTATATTAGGAAGTAACCGATTATCTGAACTTACGACGCAGAGTCTTCAAGAATTGATTGATAACTATCAAATTAACTATCATTTGTCTGCCTCAACAATACGTAATATTTTTCAGATTCTGCAAAAAGTGTTAAATGAAGCGATTAAGAAAGGTTACATAGTCGAAGATATATGTGCAACTGTAGTTTTGCCAAAACAAACAAAAAGAAGAATTTATGCGCTATCACAAAGTGAACAAAGGAAACTAGAAGGAGCGTGTAGGAGAAGTTCAAATGGTCTTCCAACACTCTTAGCACTTTACAGCGGACTCCGAATAGGAGAAATAGCAGCCCTATCTTGGGAAGATATTGATTTTGAAAATCATCTTCTCTATGTGAATCACACATATCAACGAATAGTCACAGCATCAAAAGAGCAGAAAACCACCCTTTATTTGGGTTCGACAAAGACAGAAACTTCCCGAAGAGTAGTTCCATTATCTAAAACCATAATTTCTCTACTAAGGGATAGAAAGTTGAATCACACAGGGAAATATCTATTTATGGCAAATGGTCAACCAATGGAGCCTCGATTGCTAAATTATCATTTCAAAAAAATAGTTAGTCAGTCAAAGATTAAAGACATTCATTTCCATCAATTAAGGCATACCTTTGCAACAAGATGTATGGAAGCGTCAGGTGATATCGCTTCGGTTAGTGCCTTGCTAGGACACTCTTCAACAAAGACTACGCTTGATGTTTACGTGGATTCGGTTATTGAGCAACGTAAGAAAATTATTTGTAAAGTAGAAGAAATGGTGAATTTTTGAACGATCATTATTTAATGAATGAAAAGTTCAGCCTAAAGATTTTATCCGCCGTCAGTGCGCCGTCAGGTAAGTAGAAAATTGGTAAGATGACGCCGTTTCTTTTATTAACCTAGAACTATCAATTCTATGATAGTTACAAATCTTTTCATTTTTGTCCTAGAACTTATTTTACCACGTTCTAAAACTAAAGTCCGAACAAAACTTTCTTGCATACAGATGCAAGATAATCGTTTTAGAGAAGTTCACTATCTTTTATCAAAAAAATATGGTCAATACAAGAATTTGAAAGGTGGTGCTTCTATCAGAAAAGTAACAGAAAGCTTTTTACATGCGCTCAATTTTTAACTGTTAGGAAAAATTTAATTGGGTGAAAAAATTTTGAAATACTAAGGATGAAAAGGAGTTAAATTCTATGAAACAGAAAAAAAAATGGTTAAGTAGGTTGGCAATTTGTCTGGGGGTGTTGTCGCTTCTTGGAGCAGCAGGATCTGGTATGGCAAATATAGCTAATGCTGACGAACAAAAAATTAGTGGAAATCCAGTATCCGATAATACATCGGTTCGCTCGATAACCATTTGGAAATACGAGATTAATAGCTCTACTGAGTTAGGTGAACGAGGTGATGGAATTAATACTGACCCAGGTAAAGCACCTGATTTAGGTGGCAAGAAATTAATGAAAGATGTAAACTTTGAAATCATAAAAATTGAAGCAATTGGAAATGCATCTTTAATTGATCCTTTAAAACAGGTTGAGGGAAAAGACTGGGAAGTCAATACTTCTTTTGCAGCAATTAAAGGAAAGACAGATAAAGATGGAAAATTAACTTTCAATGTAGGAACTGGAAAGGCAGCAGATGGAATCTATTTAGTACGAGAAATTAAAGATTCAACAAGTGGAGATTACACCTACACGGATGAAAATGGAGAAACAAAGAAAATAAACAAACCGATGGATCCATTTTTTGTTCACTTACCACAGACAAAACGGGACGATACTGGAAAGCTAATTTATGATGTGCATGTTTATCCAAAGAATATCATTACAGACACTAAATTGGATAAAACCATTGAAGGCGGAAAAGGATATTCGATCAAAGCCGGAAATGACTTTCAATGGGAAGCTACAACTAAGTTACCTGATGGTTTATACAACAAAATTGACAAGGAAATGACAATAACAAATTGGCTTGATCCTGAAGATGGATTACACAAAGACCTAGTTATTGACCCAAGTCGATTGCCATTTGAGCTATTTGCAAATTACTTCAAAGTGAAAGATAGCCTTGATGAACGATTACTGTTGAAAGATGTAGAGGTTTACGTATTAGATGAAAAACAAGAAAATCCTATAAAATTAACTAATGGAACGGAATACGAGGTGACTTTGGGTGGAACGAAAGTTATTGATCCAAACAAGGTCGAAGATTTAACTGAGGGATCAAAAAAAGAAGTAGAAGTTAGTTTAACAGATGTTGGAATGAAAAAGGTAACTTTGGAGAAAAATCCATATTTGCAGGTCGTATACAAAGTAACAACGAATAAAGATTTTAATGGTACGATTTCTAACAAATATGATGTAAATTATTTGCTTCCAGGTCAAGATCCTGTGACGGAAACCAGTGAAGAGAGTCCAGAATACTATGATGGTGGGTTTGATATTGAAAAAACAGATGAAGGTTCTAAGGTACTAAAAGGAGCAGAGTTCCACATTGCTACAAGTAAAGAGAACGCCGATTTAAAAACATATCTGGCTTCAGATGGTAAATCTTACAAATTGAATGAAGATGGTTCAACTACTCCAGAACTACCAAAAGATGTTTACTTTGTAACAGCAACTTCTGATGAACATGGTAAGGCTGAGTTCAATGGTTTAGCCCTAAATTGGTTCACAGATACTGATGGTGATGGCAAACAAGATCCCTCAAACCCGGCAGAAAAAACGTGGGATAAAGATAAAATTGAAAAAAAATATTGGGTAGTAGAAACAAAAGCACCATCTGGATACGAACTAATTAAGGATCCAAAGGAAGTCACTGTTACATTGGGTTCAGCAGATGATACAAATATTGAACTAACTATCGTTAATAAAAAGAAGACTGATCTACCCTTTACCGGTGGCACAGGAACAATGTTAATCATTATTATCGCAATTGGAGCCATCACAATTGGGACTGCAGCAATTGCAATTGATAAAAAGCGTCGTGCTGTCTAGACAGTAAGCAGAAAAATCTTATTAAGTATGTGATTCCTCAAATTTTTTCTTGAGGAATCACATTAATTTAAAAGGGAGGAGAATATGTCCCTGTTTATCAATTGGAGAAAAGAATCTTTCAATCGCAAGCATAAATTTAAAATAGAGGGGGAAGGTAATAAATGAAGGAATATTTGAAATCAAAGAGATTTTTTTCCTTTCTTTTTCTAATTTTAATATTGATTACAATACTAGTTTTTCAGTTTCCAAAAGGAGAACTTTTACGTGCTTTTACGAGTGAGAAATTCGTGGATATAGCTATTGATGGTGAAGCAACCACTGATGATGTGTTAAAGATCAATAGTAAAACTGTTGAATTGGTATTAAAAGCTAAAAAGGATATTATTTTAGAAATCCCTTATGAGGGAGATGTCTCTATACACCCACTTGATAAAGAGAATGAAGAAATGAGTATCGAACAATTTTCTTCAAACGACTTCAAAAAAGAGGATCTTATAAATGAACAAAATAATTTAGATAATAAAGAGTCCAAAAAGAACAGAACTTGTTTACGTGTTATAAAGAATGATAGTAGTGGATCCATTTTTATTATTTTTAAAAAGGATGACGTTCAAAAGTTAAAAATTCAAAGAAATACAACTGAAGAGGTTGAGTTAGAGGCTATTGATGTTAAAAAATCGGATGGTATGCAGACGATTCTTAAGTTTGAAAAAATTAAAAAGCAGCTGCACTCTATACCAGAGGAAGTACAAACAACGAAGAAAAGTACAGAAGTAGATACTAAAACTTCTGAATCGAATATAACTGTTACGGAAACAAAAGAGGAAAAATCAGAAATAAGTAAGAATGATATAAATAGTACAGAAACTAGACAAGAATCCGAAAGGAATCACAATGCTGATAAACCAAGTAAAGCTGAAATAGCTGCTAAGTCTAATATACCCACGCAATCAATGGAAAAAGAGGAAAATAATCAAAAAGAACCTGTAGTTACAAGGAAATTCGAAGTTGAAAAAGGCGAGAAAATTGTAACAGTTCCAACGACAAATACAAAAATGTCATTGAAAGAACTGGAAAATAAAGAGTATAAAAAGGGAGACTATTTACGATCTCCTGTGTTGTTGATGGATGAAAAAGGAAAAGTTAATGCAGAAAGTACAAATGATACAATTGTTATTAGAGATGCACGCATAGTAACTAAGACTGGTACGGATGATTTCGATTCTGATGATTTACCTGGACATGATTCCGGACCTGGAACTCCAGAAAAACCTAATGACATAGTACGAACATTTGATCAAATATTATACTTCGTATCCTTTTCCATTCAAAATAGTAGCTCAAAAACAAAGTATTCCAATATTCGCTATCGTGTAACAGGAAAATTTCAAGGTGCTCTGAAAAATATTGACGGGACGTTAGTTAATGTTGGTGAAATTTCTAATGGTGAGAACTATGATTTATCCTCAGGTGAACAGTATTCTGAGGGAGTGATGGAATCTGTCATCAGTGACACTGGGCAAGTTTTTGTTCCGATAGCTCTAAATGTTTTTGCTCCAAAACATGGAACTGAAATATTACCGGAATTCAAATTAGAAATCGTTGAAGCAAAAAATGAAGAAACTGGAGAAGTGGAGGTTTTCAATAAATCTTATGATGATAAAAAACTTCAAAATTTAAAAGTTCCCATTACAAAGGTTTCTGCAAAGCCTTCTATATCTATTGAATTAGTTGCAGGGGAGACTAGTGACAGGAACATTTTCAGTCCCAGCTCTGCAATAACCTCTGAGGCCGCTTATGATGTTGCTGCGATAACTACTTTAAAGCCGCTAGATGGAAAGAATAGGGATTTCAGAGGAACAACGTTTCCTAGTGGACCAATAGAATATGAGATTAAACAGAGTGGAACGTATAAAACGAGTGCTAATATAGAAAAAAGCATGACACCTGGAACGCACTATGACCCAATGTTGGTTGAGACCTATTCACCAGCGATGAAAAACCGTTCTAAAGGTCAGTGGAAAACGGTTTCTGGCGGTCGAACAATAGATCCTACAAAATTCAAAAGAGCACTTGCTGCCCCTCACGGCAAAACCTTCAGTATTTATAACTCTGAGCCAAGCGTTGAAGATAAATCCGAAATTGGAGTATTCGATGCAGGAAATTTTAGTATTAATCGAGCCACTGGAACTCAAAACGCTGTGGTTATTAATACAGATTTTGCTGGAACGTACAATCCGTATACGTATTTAATGACAGGAGCAAGGAGTCCAGACGCCACTGCTAAAAGATTTTCTAGCTTGGAACTAGTGTATAGTTGGAATTCTGCTAAATCAGATAAGATTTCCTTAGCTGAAAAATGGAATTACTATACTATGTCATTGACAGTTGATTCCGTCTCTTATGAAGGGAAGTCATATAAAAATTCTTCTACGATAAAGTATCCATTCGCGACTACTCCCCCAGGTGGATTTGCAGCAATGCAAACATTTATGCAAGAACAATTTGCTGGTGAATATGGAGTACCCGGGACAACAGTTAGATTCAGCAATGCAACTCCTAACAAGGAACGAATCACTAATTATGGGCTAGGAGAATTATATCAAGGAACACGAGCGTGGTTATATAACTGGTGCAAAATTTCAGGGGCACAAGTTAATAAGGTTTCGGGTAGCGATCATCTCACTATGTGGGATCCTGAATGTTTTGAATATGATGATTCCCTTGTTCCATACTATAACTACGTATGGTCTACCAAAAATCATGAAACTGAAGTTAGGTATGGAATTGCAAAGAAGGATGAAAATAAGATGGTTGGACCGTATACTAAGGAAACCCCACCTTTCACTAGAAAACTAAGACACATAGAAAAGGATAGTCAATTTTATAATTGGTACAAAACTGCTGATGAGGCTAGAAGCCATGGGAAGATTAGTGCTGTCAAATACTTTGGAAAATATGATCATGATCCTAATCAGTCTGGTGCTGAAGCTAGGCTAGAAAAAGGATATGTAACACCTGTCAAGATACTTGGGGGAGCTGGCACAAAAACCCCTAGCGGTTATCCCATTGTCAATGTGGGTTCATCTAGATTTCTTGATAAGGATGGAGTTGAAATGTTCGATTCTGTTACAACTGGTTCTGAATCAGCAACAGGCGGAGGATCGAAAACGGGAGTGGGAACGTATGCTAATTCTACTTGGGACGCGAAAGGAAATCCAACTTTTGTTCATGCTGTTTTTAACCACCTTGGTGACACAGCTTTTATTAAACCTATGTCAATTACTACTAAGACAGAGGTTGAGAAAAGTACTTATAATTCCAAAGATGAAGTAAACATTAAAGTTCAAGGAGTTCTATCAGCAAAAACTGATAATAAATTGGATAGCGCTTTAGTAGTAAAATTGCCATTAGGAGTTAAATTTAAAAAGGGGTCATCTACAGATTCCAAAGGAAAACCTCTTACTGATCCTCATATAACAACTGATTCAAATGGAATACAAACTTTAAAATGGATTGTTCCAGATGTTACAGCTGCGAGAGGTCCTGAAGTGAATTTTATAAGCAACATAGATCAAAGTAAGTTAACATTCCTGGAGTCGGGATTTACAGACAACTTGACTATAAATACTTATGGAGAGTTATGGGTTTCTTCTAACGAAAATTCTAGAGATAATTCTGATATTAGACTAAGAAGTTCTTCAGACTATTTCAATGTTCAACACATGCAACAGAATACTTTAAGTAAATCAGTGAATAAACCATTCATTGAAGTAGGAAACAATGATCCACGTCCTTCCAAGGAAGACACTTCAATAACCTATGAGGTTTCATTAATTAATGATAGTACATCTGGGATTGTAGATGGTCGTTTATTAGATATTTTACCGTACGATAATGACTTCCGTGGCACTAATTTTCATGGAGATTATACAGTAACAGATATTAAAGTTACAGGTCCAAGTTCAACAATATCCTTTTCAAAATCATCGATTAAGGAAGAAAATCCGGATCCTAAGAATCCTGGTTTGAGCGACTGGGAAACCTATAAACCAGGAGTAGATACAAAAGAAAAAATTGAGGACGCAAAAACTATAATGGTTTCTACTCCAATAATTAACAGGACAGAAGAAGTTAAATTGACAATTACTATTCAACCGAAAGGTCAAAAAGCAGGCGACACATTTGTGAATGATGCGATTATGAATTCTAAGATTGATTTGCCTGTTAAATCTCAAGCAGTTTGGACTAGAGTATATGGGCGTGATTTAACAGGTTATGTATGGTATGACGACAACTACAATGGATTAATTGATCCGTCTGAAAATCCAGTTGGAAATATTCCAGTAAAACTGTATCGAACAAGTCTAAAAGATTTAAGTTTTGAAAAGAAACTAGTTACTGAAAATTTATCAGGAGAGAAATTCATTGATTCTAAAACGGGTTATTCGAATATAAAGACTTCTACAGATGGAAAGTATACGTTTAATGATCTTCCTGAAGGAAACTATGTAGCTGAATTCGTAATTGAAAATATTGTCATTACGAAGAAGATCGCGATCGTGACGAAAAAGTGGGTTGGAACTGATCCTAAGTTGAATTCTAAAGTAAATCCTGATGACTTTACTACACCTAGTGATTTTAAAAATCCTAATGATGGGACATCATATTTTAATCATCCAAAACTGGCCGATCTGCCAGAGAAACTTGCTGCCGGAGAGTTTATTTATTCTATTTCTCATGTCAATGCTGGTTTGACTCGATTATCAAAACTTAGGGTATTCAAGTATGAAGAAGGATCAGTAGTTGATGCTAATGATGATGGTGAGTTAAGCGGAGCAGAGATCGAAAATAATCAGACTCATGCTCTGGAAGGTGCCAAGTTTGTCATATATAAGGGTGAAAACAACACCGATCCAGATGATAAAATTGGTGAAGCTACAACAGATGAGCATGGATGGCTAGAATTTCATGGGCTGCATAAGGGGGAATACACTCTTGTTGAGCTTAAAGCGCCTCCGGGATTTGAGTTATTGAAGAATCCAATTAATGTAATTATTTCAAGCTATAACTCTGTTGCGATTGTCCACGTTCCTGACAAAGGCCAAAGTAAACTGCCATTCACTGGTGGAACTAAAACGATGCAAATTATCCTGATAGCGTCTGTCTGTTTATTGGTGATCGGTATGATCGGAGTATTTATGCATTTTCATCCAGTCAAGATAAGGAGAGGAAGGATTAAATGAAAAAACTACAACGTTTGTTATTCTGTCTATTTACTTTTTCTCTGAGCTTTTGTTTGGCAGGATTTGCTTATGCCGAAACAGCTACCGTCTATGATACTGAAGGATACAATATATTTATTCAAAAGTATAAGATTACCGACTTCGCTAAAATCGCTGAGACATTACCGTTAGATGGTACAAAAGCGAGCAGGGTCGAAGATGCAGATGGAAAGAAACTTGATCCATTACCCGGGATGGCCTATGAAATAACCCGTGTGACACCTATCCAGGGCGCCTCTGGTTTTGAACCTGTTCAGGGTGAGGGCGCCTTTCAAACAACCGTCACCACCGATGAAAAAGGGCTTGCCCATGCGGGCAACCTCGTACAAGGGATGTACCAAATTGTGGAGAAGGAACACGCGCAGCTAAAAGATGTGATGGAACCTGTTGTCGTCGAGTTGCCGTTTCCCCAACAGACCGGTGAACCGTTGAATGAGGTGTATATCTATCCGAAATCCAGTGTGGTAGGCGACACCCCTAAGTTGCCAGTAACTAAAGGACCGGACGGTACCCCAATTGAAGTCGATGAAAAAGGCGAAATCAAACGCTTGCCGCAAACCAGTGGGAATATCGGAACAGCCCAAGTGCTGATCTGGATTCTAGCGATGATTTTCGCTATGGGGGGCTTCGGAATGTTGAGTATCCATCGGAAGAAAGATGTTTTTTAAAAAGTGATTGATGCATCATGACTGAAGAAAGAATCTGGGATGCGGAACGATTAGTATCCTTGATTCTTTCTTTCAAATTGTGACTCTCTATTGGAAAGAAGGACCTGCCATGAAGAAAAAGAAGAAGCCAAGAAAACATTCCTTTTTAAAGATTTTCGCAATCATTATGATCGTTGGTGGTGTGTTAACCCTTCTTTATCCCATTGTCGGAAACTATTTAGCCAATCGAGAACGAAGCCAAGCTGTTTCAGAATACGACGACACGATGAAAAAAATGTCGAAAAAGGAAAAAGATGAACAGTGGGCATTAGCCAAGGCCTATAACGAATACATCTATAACAAGCAAGAAGGATTACCGAAGGGTGATCCAGTCGTTTACAACAAGATCATGAAACAAGGGGATGTCATGGGCACCGTCGACATTCCGTCGATTGATATCAAACAAATGCCTTTTTTTCACGGCACGTCCTTTAAAACATTGGAAAAGGGTTTGGGGCACTTTGAACCCACATCCATCCCGATCGGTGGGAAGAATACCCATTCGGTGATTACGGGACACAGCGGGGTCAAAAACCAAGTACTCTTTACCGATATTCGTAATCTAAAAGAAGGCGATTTGTTTTTTATCAATATTTTAGGCAAACGTTTGGCGTATGAGATCGATTCGTTTGAAGAGATTCTGCCTAGCGATGTCGATAAGGTCAAGATACATAAGGGAAAAGACAAGGTCACACTATTGACCTGTACACCGCCTGGGATCAACACGTTCCGACTGTTAGTCACGGGACATCGCATTGACTACAAAGCGGCTGTGAAGCGGAAAGTCAAGAAACGGAACACGTGGAGTTATCAAAATATTGTATTGGCAACACTCGGCATAAATGTCGCAATCTTCGCTTTATTGATGGGCTTATACCGGCGCTTCATCAAACGATTCCGATCGGAAGACCCGGTTGTTTCAGCTAAAGCCCGTAAAAACTTGAAACGTCTATTTACTGTTACCAAGACGCTCTTCATTATTCTGTTCATTACGATGACAGCGGTACTGATCACAGCGATTTATGGCTATCTCCATATGGAACAAGAACCTGCCTCTGCGGCAGTCAATGTCGGGGCAACAGAGGAATTGAGCTCCTACAATATCGACAAGGTTCAAAAAGCGAACTATGGCGAGAAACAAATCGCCAGTGTCAAAATCTCGGATTACGCCAAGGCAAAGTCGGTGGTTCAAACTACTACCAATAACTGGGGCATTGGAAAGATCGTGATTCCCGATGTCTCCATTGATCTACCCATCCTCGCCGGGATGGCAAATGAAAACCTGTTAACTGGAGCGGCGACCTACCGCTCCGATCAACAGTTAGGCAGAGGAAATTATGTGGTGCTGGCCCACAATATTTTTGACAAAGATGTCTTATTGCATCGCATTCAAGATTTAAAAAAAGGGCAATTGATCTATACAACGGACTTCAAGAATGTCTATGTTTACGAGGTTTCTTTGAACAAGATCATCGAAGAGACCGAGGTTTCTTATGTGGAAAAAGAACCAAAAAATGGGATCGCAAAAATTACGTTATTACGCTGTGAAGGCGATATCGGCACGATCTATCGGCGGCTTGTTCAAGGAAATCTCAAAAGTGTGGAGCCGTTGCACGATGCAGAAAACGAGCTATTCAAAAAAATGAAACTCAAACGCGACGAGGGAAAGATCGACGGCACGATCGTGAAGAAGGACCCAGTGTCCGAACCCGAACGGGTGAGTATGACGCTGGCAGCCAAGATCATTTCTGATCCAATGCAGACGGTGGTGCCGTTGTTTTTATTATTTTTGTTACCAATACTATTCTTTAGTTTGATATAGAAAGGAACAAATACATGAAAAAAATACTAACAGGTACTTGCTTTGTTCTGGCCTGTATCATCGGTCTGGCTAGTTTGCGAAGTGGTGCATTGAAAGCTGGGGAACTGACAAATAATTCTTCTTTAATAGTAGAAACTGGTACGATGGAAAGTTCAATCTCCATTTCTGAAAGCAGTGAACTTCTTCCTATTGAAGGAAATGAGCCTGAAACGGTGACTGAAGCTCCTACTTACGAATCTGAAGATAAAATAACTGAGACATCAGAACTATCAGAACAACCAATTAGTTCTGAAGCATCAACGGATCAATCAACAGATGTACCTGCTTCAGAAAGTAGTACAACGGATTCAATTACAAGTTCTAGCTCGATAGCATCGTCATCGAGTACATCAACTAGTAATCCAAATCCGTCAGACAGCAGTACAACTAAACCAAGCAGTAGTAGCCAATCAAGTAATACACAGCCGAGCACGATTCCCAGCAGTTCAGCACCAACGCAGACATCTACAGGGAAAAGTCAGGAAGAGCCAACCAAGCCGGCACCTCCAGCACCTGCGTCACCAAGTACACCGACCGCTCCTGCCACGGGGAAACCCACAAGCGTGCAGTCAAATACTTTCGTTACGCCAACCGCACCAGAGGCATTTTCGGAAACAGGTACCTTGAATCTGCCGAGTGACTTGAAAACAACAGAAGTCGCGCAATCGGATTTGAACGGTTTTGAACTACCATTGTTAAGCAGCTTTAAAAACAAAGACCATGCCGCAGTCATCTACGAAGGGATTAAGCAATTCGGGACAGAACAAGAAGACAACTACTCTGCGGAACAATTTGTCACAGAACTTTATCAGAACTTATTCAATCTAGAAATCACTGGAAAACCAGAAAACATGCCAGAAGAGATCGCAGTCGGCAGTCTGATTTATCAGAAGAACAAAGAAAGAAATGTCTTACTTGGTGTCTATATCGGGGAGGATTATTACTTAACCGTTGATGATGTTGAAATTGAAGAAGAGGAAGAAGAAACGTCCGAAATAGATGAACCAGAAACCCAACGCCAAGTCGTTGTGGAGACTCTTGATCTAGAAGAAGATTTACTCGTTCAGAAACTACCAGAAGCAGAACTGACTGAATATGGAAAACAAGTTCTTGCGGACTATCCCGCTTCTATGAACTTTACCGAAAATGAGAGCGCCAAGAAATTTATTGAAACTATCGCAGAAGATGCGCGGAAACTAGGTCAAGAATACGATGTGTTCGCTTCAGTGATGATTGCCCAAGCATTACTAGAGAGTGGCTCTGGAACAAGCAGCCTTTCCTTAGTGCCAAATTATAATTTGTTTGGAATTAAAGGTACCTATAATGGACAATCCGTTTCGATGGCAACCCAAGAGGACCGCGGAAATGGCAACTTGTATTCCATCAACTCAGCTTTCCGAAAGTATCCAAACTATGCGGCGTCGTTGGGAGATTATGTCCAATTAATTCGCGGTGGTATCTCAGGCAATGATGTATACTATAAGCCGGCGTGGCGATCGGAAGCGAAGAATTATTTGCGGACCACCAATGCCTTAACCGGAACCTATGCGACGGATACCACCTATGGAAAAAAACTAAACTCGATTATCGCCTTGTATCATTTAACGCAATACGATCGGGTGAAAACTACCGACAGCGATTCAGGCATCTTCATTAAAGGGAAAAACGAGATTCCAACCGAGTATAAAAATCGCATGAAATATCCCGATTACAATGGAGTAAATTATAATGATTCGGGCTCTTACCCAGTTGGTCAGTGTACATGGTATGCGTTCAATCGTGTCAAACAGCTAGGTGAAACGGTAGATGATTTTATGGGAAACGGTGGAGAATGGGCAACAAAAGGGAAGTCATTAGGATATGAAGTCAGTCAGAAACCAAAAGCTGGCTGGTTGATTTCTTTCAAACCCGGAAGTGCGGGATCTGATCCACGATATGGTCACGTTGCGTTTGTAGAGGTTGTTCGACCAGAAGGTATTTTGATTTCAGAAGCAAATGTTTATGGAGGAACTGTCATATCTTTTCGGGTTATTGATCCTTCTTTAGCAAATTCTGATCAAGTTTCGTATATTAAAGCAAAATAGAAGGAGCGCTATGAATTATGGTAACCGTTCGTTCACGTCAAACCCAAAAAAAAGAAAGCCTACCGCAGCGTTCCATTGCGAAAAGCCTCATTCTAACTATTTTAACACTATTAGTATTGGTTGTGCTTTTCTTTTCAGGACAACTAGTACGAAGGGAGTATAGCTTACATCCAATCTCAGGGAATTCCATGAATCCTACCCTAACAGAAAAGGATATGGTTCTAGTAAGAAGAAGCGATTTGATCCATCGGTACGATGTCATTGCCTTCTCTGTTAAAGGAGAGAGTGGGAAATTTGTGAAAAGGGTGATTGGGATGCCGGGGGACAGGATGTTCATTCGTAATGATCGAATGGTGTTGAATATCGGAAAACATGGAGATTTTGAAACAACATATACGTTTCAATTATCTCCTGCTGTAGCAGAAGAGTTTCAGGAGATCGAGAAAATTCCTAAAGGACTGTACTTTACAATTGGAGATCATATTGATGTTTCAAAAGATAGTAGAACATTTGGCTTCGTTAAAAAAAAGGAAGTCGAGGGTACAGTGCAAATTCATCTTCCTTCTTTGATTAGAAAGTAGTCTGATAGAAAATGAGAAGGAATATCTTGTTTAGAGGGGAGTTCAAGATGTTCATACTAGGAATAATTTGTATAGTTTTAGTAGTTTTAGCTATCATGTTGATATTTGTTAGACTCGTCTTTGGCTTCCGATTCTCAACCATTCAAAAAGAGCCTAATCAATCGATCCTGTTTCGAAGAAAAGTAAATTATGTTAGGAAAATGGAACAAGATAGACATATTCACTTCCTGCTAATAATTTGTCTGATTTTTGGAATAGCATTGATAATTTTTATCAGTTCTTTTCTAATGTTAACTAGTGACTATCAAAAAATGAGAACAAGGAATACTAATTTAGGGAATCGATTAGAGAGGTTGGAACAGCAACAAAAGAAAATCATTTCAAATATTCCTTTAAGAAAATATCCAGAAGAGGGCATTGGACTTAAAGAATATGAATGGAGTAATTTTGACAGTAAAAGAGGAGATACAGATTTACGTAAGCAGATTGAATTGTCTATTTCCAAAAAAACTAGGCAATATTTCGGCTCATTTAGAGTTAAGGTCTCATTAGCAATTCCCAAAACAATATCTTTTCAATTAATTGGACAAACAGATGATAACATAAGCAAAGAAACGATAAAAAGAAATATAGACCAATTCGTAAAAGAGGCTGAAGGAGTTTCTGAATTGACCAACATTCATGTTCGAATGGTCACTTCTATAGGAAAAGAAAAAAAAGTTGTATATAGTGTGAATTATTCTCGTATAAACGTTGAGCAAAGTTTTAGTAAGAAGAATGTTTCTGAACAGAATATAAAGAATGATGGTGGGAAGGGTTAATGGCAGAGAATAGAAAGAAAAGAAAATGGCTATCAACACAGACATTGAAAGAATTTATCAATGATATTACAGAGGAAGAACTAAATGCAGAGGAATTCTACAATGATACGAAACCTATTCGTGATGAGTTTAATTTAGGAGACACTTCGGAGGATTTGTCAAATGAGTCGAAAAGTAAGATAAAAGCGAATAGTGAAGAAGAGCAGATAACTCAAAAATTTAATAAGCATTCATCGGATGAAATATCTATTCAACAGACAGAAAATCAGTATGTCACGGAAGAATTGAAAGAGATACAAAGAGAAAACGAAAATCGTGTTTCTGAGTTGAAAATGGAGAACGATACATTAAAAGAAAAGTTAGATTTTGAGAGAACAAGATTGAAAGATGAGTTAAAAAGTAGGGATGAAGATTGGTCTAAGAAAAATGGTGTATTGGATGAAAAAAGGAAATCAGCAGAATCTATGATCGATAAATTGCAACAGCAACTAGAGGATAAGAAATCCAACTCAATGAGTTTGAAAGAGCTGACCCTTCAAATTGAGGAGTACAAAAAAAAATATCATGATTTACAAATTAAGGATAGTGAAAATAAAAAAAAACTATCCAAGAGTGATGCGGAAATTATTGAACTTGAAGCAAAAGTTCTACAATTTGACGATTTAAATAAACAATTCCACCAACTTGAACAAAATTATCAGCAGCTACAAATAGATAGTCAGGAGAATGAAAAGAAGTTGAGGGAGCTTCAGGCTGAGAGTGATATGCTCGACGAAATGCTTGATGAAAAAGATCAGGAATTTGAAGCGATATCGAAGAATTTAAAAGATGAAAATGCTAAGTACAAAGTAATGCTTCAACAATTAGAAGATCAAATTAACCAAAAGCATAAGAAAACAATGGGGGAATCACAGTTGGCTATTGATGAAAAAGATCAAATTTCAGGAGAACAATCGAATGAAGAGATGATTGAAAATATGGAGAAATTGGTAGTTGAAAAAGAAGATCTTAGCAAAGCTCTGTTCGATGCGCAAGAAGCAATTGTAAAGCTAGAAGAAAAGACAAGCAATTTAGAGGAATTAGAAATAGAAAAAGAAAGATTAGCGCAACGTTTAACTGGAGCACAAAATGAATTAGACAAATTGAAAGAGCAGAATAATTCAGAGGAGAGCCTCGGGATGATCAATATGAAAAAGCAAGTCGATGAATTAACTGAAAATAATGAGAAGCTCAAACTAGAGGTAGTTCAATCTCAACAGGAAATCGGTGAAGTACTGATTTCGGCAAAAAAACAAGCAAAAAAAACAGTGGAAGAAGCGCAGATAGAGGCAAAGCACTTAGTTAGCTCTGCCGAACTAGAATTAGAAAATATAAGCAATCGAGCAAAAAAAATTCTGATTGAAGTGTCGGAGTCACGAAAGAATGTACTCTCCTTATATGATGATTTGGAGTTTAAGGTTGAGGCATTATCGAGTGGAGCACTGTTGAAGGAGATTAAAAAAAATAGGCAGGGTCAAAAATTATCTGATTATTTTGATTAATTATGTAATTATACTACAGGAAAAGAGGAAATATGTATTTTGATCATAAATTGGATTAGTGTTGCGTTGATTATTCTAATACTCGTTGTTTGGTTTCGACGAATAATAATTAAAGTACAGTTACAGCGACTTAAATTACCATCAAATACACCTCAGTCATTTCAACGGAAGTTGGAGTACGTTAAACATTCAGAACAGGAAAAACACGTTTCATCCTTACTATACTTAGTAATTCTTTTAGCATTAGGGTTACTTCTAACCACCTATGGATTATTTCAGATGGAAGATCAATTACGTGTGATTACGGAACGAACCAATCAATTAAAGGATGAGCTATATACGCTGAAAAAAGACCAAAAGCAAATTATCACAAAATTACCTATCAAAGCCTATCCTAGTAAAGGAATCGGTTTAATGGATTATCCTTGGGAAGAACTATTTATAGAAGAAAATCGTCAGAAACAATATGAAGTCGAAGGTGATCTATCAACGAAAGTTAGTCCTTACTTTGGACTTTCTACAACATTGATTGTATTGGATATACCAACGCAGACATTAAATATCGCTTTAGCTGGGGACTCTGGTAATGAGGATAATCGCCAACAAATCAAGGATAACATCAAAGCTTTTGCTAAAGAAGCGAAAGGCATTTCGAAACTTACTCAAATCACTTTCCAAATGAATTTGATGAATGATAAAAATAAGAAGAAAACTTATAGCTGTACTTTCTCTCGAGAAAATGCGGACGAAGGATTTTCATTAATCCAAGAAGAATAAGCAAAGAGGAGAAGTTGTCATTATGAACGCACAACAAAAGAAGAATGGTTGGTTTTTCAACAAAAATATTATTGACGAGATCAATTCTATTCCCGAAGACGAGATTATGATTGAGCAAAGAACAAGTGAGGTGACAGAAAAAAATATCAAGAATCAGAATATAGGAATTGATGAGTTAAATCAAAAAATATCTGAAAAAGATGAATTGATTGAACAAATAAAGAGAGAGGCCTCCTTAGAGAAGCAGCGTCTAATGAAAGAAAATGAAAAATACAAGCAGGCTATTTTACGAACTGGGGAAGAAAAGGCGGAGAATCGTCGCCAAATTCAAGATTTGGAATTGGAAGTTCGAAGTTACCATCAAAAGCTGGAACATTTACAAGAAGATAAGGAGACTGGCTATTTGAAGGAACAACTCGATGTATCAAAAGAAAAAATTACTTCTTTAGAGGCATCGTTAAAAGATGTAAAGGAACTAGAAAACGAGTTGCAAAATGCTAAGCAACAAATTCAAGAATTGACTTTAAGTAAAGAAGAAAGCGAGTATCATCATCAAGAAAGAGTTCAGAAATTGGAGAAGAAATTAGATGATTTCGAGAATGCGTTGAAAGAAAAAGAGGAGCAGATTAATCAATTAGATCAATTGATTACAGATAAGGACCAAGAAATTTTGGAAAAAGAGATGCTGGCTCAACATTTGATTGAGGAAAATAAGCAACAAAATTCTGACATTGAATCCGAACAATTAGTAGCTTTACAGAGTCAAATAGAGTCTATAAAAAGTGAAAATGAACAATTAAGACAAGATGCAATTTATTCTCAACATGAAATTGGTGAGGTATTAATTTCTGCTCGACGTCAAGCTAATCGAATGGTAGAAAAAGCGAAAATGGATGCGCAACGGATTGTCAAGGATTCTGAAACTGAATTGCAAACGATTTATGATCAGGCAAAAGAAATCTCTTGTGAAGTGGATGAATCACGTCAAACGATAATGAGTATATATGAGGAATTAAAGAAAAGAGTGGATCAACTAGCTTCAAGTAAAGTGCCTGAACTAAGGGAAATGAACGAAAGATATGAATCTCCAAAATTCTCAATTATGTCTAATAAGGACCCTTCATAAGTTTATCAGAGAGAACGTTACTCTATTAGAGGCAAACATGGTGTTTTAGAAAAATTTGATATTTACAAGTAATGTTCTTTTGTACCAAGAAAAGGAGAGATAATAATGAACCAAGTGTTGATTTTGACTAAAAACATTTTAGCTGAGCAAGATATTCAATTGAAATTACAGACTTTAAATTATGAAGTTTATTGTTCAACGAGGTTATTGAAGAAAAATAATGACGAACGTTTGACTGAAAATTTTTTTAAAAATTTCCAATACGTGATTTTAAGCGAAACAATTTGTGAATCTGAGGTGATGGAAATACTACCACTTTTGAAACAGGTTTCTATTCTTAAAATTCGTAAAGTGGATACGAAAATGAAAAAATTGAAACACCAATATTTAGATGCCACTATTACCAATAGTGACTCAATAGATGAAATACGAGAGTGTTTTCACTTACTGAAAAATCAAAATAAAAGTCAGGTACAGCTATTTGAACATGAGAATTATATATATTTGTCTGATGATGAGTCAACATTTGATTCCATGCCAGCAACAAACGAGAAAAATTCAGCTGAAGATGACTATCAGTTTTTAGAGGTACTACACCGATTGTCTAGCACGGAAACTAAGATACTATCTCTTTTGATTAAATCAAAGAACGAAATAGTGACGAGAGAAAGTATTTGTTATCAAATTTGGAATGAAGAGGCAAACAAATCTCATCTAGCTTCACTTTCCAGTACAATCACACGAATTAAAACCAAGTTTGAAAAAACGAATTTAAAAAATAAGGCGATTTATACTTTGTGGGGAAGAGGATATCGAGTTAGTTCAGAGCTAGTTGATCGTATTCAAAGTAACGACATTTTTCACACGACTATTCCTGGTGTCCGTGAAGCATAGAAAAAAAGTTTGTTGACTAAACAATGGGTATTGTTGGTTGACAGACTTTTTTAGTCAGAGAGCTTTTTTCTACGACTGTTTTGTAATGTATGCTCTTTATCAAATGTAACTATGGGGTCATATAACTAGAGAAATATATGGAATTGGCATAAGTAGATTAATCGAGAGTTTTTGGTCTCATGTAAGTGGATTAGAGTCAATAACTGAGACACTTTTTACGAGAGATTTTTTATGTTAAGCAGCCAGTATCTTTTTCTCAAATTCAATCGGAGACAGATATGCTAAAGCACTGTGAATTCTGTGGTTGTTATAAAATCCTTGAACGTAACTGAAAATTTGTTGCCGTGCTACTTCAAAAGTTTGATATGTTGGTCGTTGGTACACATGTTCTTTCTTCAATAATGCATGGAATAATTCAATTCCTGCGTTATTGTAGGGATAGCCTTTACGGCTGTAGGAATGGGTGATAGTTAATTCTTTCAGCGGTTCTTCGTATTCATTACTTGTATACTGCGAACCTAAATCGGTATGCAAAATCAGGCCATTTTCAACATTTCTATTTGAAACAGCGTCTTCAAGGTTTTTTTCTACAATAACAGTCGTCATATTATGATCAAAGTGATAACCGATAATTTTTCTTGAATGAAGGTCCATGATGGTTGAGAGATAGCACCATCCATCGTCTAACGTATGGATGTATGTGATATCAGCTACCCATTTCTGATTCAACCTAGTAGTAGAAAAATCTTGCTTCAATAAATTTTGATAGTTTTTCAAGAGTTTCTTGGCAGGCTTACCTGCTTTGAATTTCTTAATGACAATCGATCGGATCTTTTGACGCCTCATTGATCTCTGAATACATTTCATGCTGATTTTTCGATAGTCTGAATAGTTTTGTACGAGTATATAATGAATTTTCCCAGCACCGTAGACACGACCACTTTCGTGTAGACATGGAGGACTCAACGATCCAACAAAGCTTGTTCGTTAGCTCTTTTGGATAGGATCAGATTAATTTTACGATAGTACACAGCTCTAGATATGCCAAGCAGACGCCACATTTTTGACACACTGTGATGGACTGCTTCGCTTTCTTGACGGATGAATTCAATGATTTCTATTTCTTTGCCAGCAGGCCGAGTGCTTTTTTTTAAGATGAGGAGTTCCTCGTCTTTTTCTTTTAATTGCTTTTTTAAAGCTTTAGCTTCGTCGGGAGTAAGTCCGCCAGGACTTATTCTGGTTGTACCTTGAACCCACTTTAGTATAATAGAATATCCAACTTCATATTCTAAAGATAATTGTCGTGCTGATTTTCCTTGTTTGTGCAATTCTAAAATCACTTCTTTAAATTCTTTCGTGTAGCGTTTTGGCATGACGAGACACCTTCCTTTGAGAATAGTTTACCCTCTCTCAAAATCTGTCTCAACTTCTAACCTACATCCAGCTATTGACTCTAATCCAGAAAAAAATAGTTTAAGATTCAATTCTCTAGATCATGAATTAATATAACTGGTAGATTTCTATTCAGTTTTCATTATAATAACTAAAAAAATGTAGGAAAAAAATGAAACCGAATATACTTATAAATACTCTAATTAGTATACCGGTAATTATGTTTGAAGGAGAGGTTAAAATGGAGGAGAGATTAGTGAAAAAGGCGATCAAAGGTGATGCGAAGGCTTTTCAAAAGCTTTTACTGATTCACCAGGATCAATTGTATAGGACAGCTGTTTGTGGCAGAATAGTCGTACAGATGATTGCAGCGTAAAAGTACATAGCTCCGCAGGAGCTGAAGATAGAAAAAAGGCCCTTGCTAACCACCCATAAAACCTCTAATGTTTAAGTCTCGAGCTTGAACAGGAGGTAGAAAGGTATGCTAACAATGACCGATATTAATACTATCAAAAATTTACGGAATAATCACGATAAATCGATCAATCACATAAGTAAAGAATTGAATATTAACTGGCGAACAGCCAAAAAATACGCGGATGAAGATCAACTTCCAACTGAAAAAATTTATAAGAGAACTGGAATGATGTATCAAGATGGTTGGGGAGAATACGTTTGTCTTTGGTTGTCTGAGGATTCTCGCTTGGCCAAGAAAAAGCGGCGGTCAAATCTCCGATATTTCGTTGAACTTCAAGAACTTGGCTTTAAAGGATCGTATCGTACGGTCTGTCAATTTATTAAAGATTGGAGAAGCACACATACGGAACTTCAATATGATTTGGGATTTGAACGTTTGGAACATCCACCAGGAGAAGCTCAACTAGATTTTGGCACTATGGAAGTTGAACATGAAGGAGCTTTCAAAGATATTAAAGTATTGGTTCTCACTGCTCCGTACAGTAATGCTGGTTTTGCTGTGGCGCTTCCTGCAGAAAACCAAGAATGTTTACTTGAAGGAATGAAGATGCTCTTTACTCAAATGGGCGGTATTCCCAGGACAATTCGTATTGACAATATGACAACTGCTGTTAAAGAATCTAAGACAAAATTTGAAGATGCTCAGTTGAATGATATCTTTCTCCGGTTTGCTACTCACTATGGATTTGATGTTCAAGTATGCAATCCACGTAGTGGAAATGAAAAGGGATCCGTAGAAAACAAGGTTGGTTATGTCAGGTACAATTTTTTCCCTGCTGCCCCTAAAATGGTTTCATTTGAACAACTTAATCAAGAACTGGCAAAACAACTTCGAAAAGATATGGATCGACTTCACTATGATAAAAATTGCTTGATCGAAGAATTATGGATTGAAGAACAAAGGGAACTACTCGCTCTACCAGATGTTGAATATCCTGTATTTAAAGATATTGCGGTCAAGGCAAATAAGTACAATGAAATAAAACTGGATAATACAAGAATCCATATTCCAAGAAGCCGAAACCATACTGAGTTATATGCACGTCTGACATGGAGCCATTTCAAAATTGTATCTTTAAACGGCGAGATCCTCTGTAAAGAGTTACGACCATACATGAACAAGTCGCGGCCGATTCCTTGGACCAATATCTTTGTGGATTGGAAACGAAGTTTATCTAAAATTAGTTATTCTCGTTACTGGAAATACTTGCCTCATCGAATCCAATATTTCTTGAATATTGATAATAAACGCTTGATTTATGAACGTTTAGACATGATGATTAGGCTTTTAGTAACACATGAAATGAGTTACATCAATGAACATTTCTATGAGTTCACAGAGACTATTGAAAATGCAGATTTCGGTGTTGAATGGTCCGAATATGATTCCCTTACTTCCAAGAAAAAGGGGGCTGCGTAATTGGTTGATCGATTTGATGAAATATGTAAAACACTTCATTTAGCTCACGTTCCATCTATCGTAGAGCACCGTGCTGACCCACAAACAGTTCATTTGCTTTCTGAAATATTTCAAGAAGAACTAGACAAGCGGGAACTCTCAAAGAAATTGCGATTCACCAAACTTGCAAAGTTTCCTTCGGAAAAGCGATTAGAAGAATACGAATGGCATAGAAATATTCAACTTCCAAGTTCCTCGACAAGAGAAGAACTGATTTCACTAGATTTTATAAGAAACAATGAGAATGCCGTCTTTGTTGGTGCACCAGGAACTGGAAAAACACATTTGGCTACTGCTCTTGGTATTAAAGCATGCGAAGAAGGTTACGAAACAAGATTTTGGCGCGTTTCTGAACTTGTATCAGAACTTGAAAAGTCTTGGAAGAAGCAACAGATTCATTCATTAAAAAAGAAATTTGACAAGGCACGTTTAATCATATTAGACGAAATGGGCTATGTTCCTTTTACAAAAGAAGGATCTGAACTATTATTCCAATTGATCAGTGAATGGTATGAAACAAAAAGTGTCATCATTACCTCTAACCTTGAATTTAGTAGTTGGAACAAGGTATTCATTGATCCTCGCCTTACGGCGGCCTTAGTAGACAGGCTAATTCATCACGCGCATATTTTAAGTTTCACTGGTGAAAGCTACAGACTTAAAAATGCATTATCAAAAACATAAAAATAATCGAAGATTATGTGTGGCAAAGTTATGTAATTTTCTTTGCAATCTTATGTGGAATGTTCTTGCAAAACACAACAGCTTATCTTTATGTTCATAACAAGGAGGACAGTCTAGATATTGTTCAAGAAACCAGTTATCAAGCTTTCAAATCAATCAAAAATTTAAAAAATCCACAGTACTTCAAAACATGGATGATGAGAATTTTGATGAATACTGCAGTAAAGTTCAAGAAAAACAATTCTATTGTTTTCGTAGAAGAAGTAGCTAATGAAGGGGCAAGTATATCAATCAACAAAGAGGAACATCTTGATCTTTTATTTGCACTAAATGAATTAAAAGAAGACTATAGATTAGTCATTATTTTACATTACTACCATGATTTAACTGTAAAAAGTATTTCTGAAGTTTTGCAAATACCAGAAGGTACAGTAAAAACTAATTTATTTAGAGGAAGAGAAAAATTGAAAAACAAATTAACAGGAGTAGGAGTGATTAAGAATGAACAAAGAAAACTTAAAGAAAGCTATTAATACCATAAAAGTTCCCCAAAAAGACTTACAGCAAGCCGTAAATATTGGGGTTTCTAAAGCAAAAAAAGAGGAACAGGTGTATCAAGGAAGTTCATATTTCAAACTTGGTAAGTTACTTTTATGTGCTACAGTTGTATTACTTATAGCTTCTGGAGTATTCATTCCATCAGTAAATCAGGTATTTGCACAAGTACCGATTTTTGGAAGCCTGTTTGAAAAATTTAATGATCCTCTAGGCATAGAAATTGGCAAAAAAACGAATGAGGATGAGAGAACAGCAGAAAATAGAGATAATAATGCAAGAGTTTTAGGCGCATACTATGATACTGGACAAATTGGAGTGATTTATCAAATTAAGAATAAGATAGCAGAGGACTTTGAAGAACTGGAAATTTATATTAATGATAAAAAAGTCTCTGATACGAGTTTATCTTTTGATTTTGAAAAGAATGAGGAAAAAGAAATCTATGATGGCTATTTGAGTATAAGTTTAAACCAGAAAGAATTACCAGAAATAGTGGATTTAATTGCAATATTCAAATCCAAATCTGGAGAAACAGAAAAAATAGAGATGCCTATTACTAAATCAAAAAATGAAGATATTACTGCAAATGTTGCAAGTGAGATTAATACAGAGAATGGACTTTATGAAGCTAAAGTACTTAAGATGGTTAAGGGAGAAGCTTCCACTCTAGTTGAATATCAAGTGACTCAACCAAAAGGAACTGTTGGAGCAGCATATGCTGACTTCTATGTATATGATGACAATGATAAGGAATATCCAATTGATAAAATTTTTTCGAGTTTATTAGTTTCCAGTGTTAGTGATGACAAAAATGATGTTAGTATTTTTAGAGCTATGCTTCCAAATCAGTTTATGAAAAAACAGTTATCCATAAATATCACAATAGTAAGTAAAAATATTTATAAATTTTCAGGTGCTATTAATGAAAAGCTTCCTAAAAAGATTGATGCTGAAATGTATACGGTTAGTATAGATAAAATAACCGAAAATAATACTAGCATCGTATCAGAATTACATTTGCCAGAATTACCTAGAGATTTTAATAAAGATATTCTAATGACATATTTAATGGGTGTTTCAATAGGAACAAAAGCATATATTGAAACTGAAGAACCCGATTTTAAAAGAATGGAAACTCCAAATGAATTCTATATCAAAGGGGCACAAGTTGAAAAGCTTTTTTATGAGGAAGGGAACGGCTGGAGTGCTACTATCAAGCATGAAAAGAAAGAAACACACGGTTGGGGAAAATATTTTGATAAGGCTACCTTTGATAATAAACGCGCCTATTATGTCGGAAAATTTGGACCTCCTAATGTGACATTACCTCCTATGTTGATTCCAATAAAATAAGTCACTTGATTGCATAAATAATAATGTAAATCAGTGAATCTTTATTAAAAGAGGGAAGAAATTTCAGTCTGTATATAAAATCCGTTTCATGAATAATATTTCATAAATTTAATTTACTTCACACATATAAGATGGTGTTAGTATCAAATCTTAGACAGCTTTTCGTAGAGACGAGAATAAATTAAACTTATCTACGAAAGGATGGATTTTTATGGCTCGATATGAAGAAAATTTTAAACAGATGATTGTTGAACTGAATCAAACTGGACGTTCTGTTCGAGGGTTGGCGAAAGAATATGGCTTATCTGAAGCAACGATTTACAAATGGAAGAATTTATATTTACCTAATCAGTCCACAGGACTGACTGGGAAAGAAGTGATTGAGCTGAGAAAAGAAAATGCTCGTTTGAAAGAGGAACTTGAAATCTTAAAAAAAGCCGCAGCCATATTCTCTCGGAAAACCTAAATTCGCTTGTTCAATTTATTGAAAAATGGTGTAAGGATTACACTGTTTCTTTGTTGTGCCGGTTATTAGAAATCCCTAGAAGTGTCTATTATTTTTATAAAAATAAACCGTTGACAGCTACAAAAATCAGAAATAATAAGTTGAAAAAGAAGATTTCAACAATTTTTTTTATGAATAAACAACGCTATGGAGCCACAAAGATCCATCAAGTTTTATTAAAAGAAGGTGTTTCAGTATCTCTTAAACATGTCCAAAAGCTAATGAAACAATTAAATTTAAGGTCGATTGTAGTAAAAAAATATAGCCCTCAAACGTCTAATAGACCGATTATTTCAAAAGAGAATCTCTTAAATCAGGACTTTTCTACTAAAACGATCTGTGAGAAATGGGCAGCCGACATTACTTACATTCCTACTAAGAAAAATGGTTGGTGTTACTTATCTTCAATCATGGATTTACACACGAAAAAAATTATTAGCTATACATTTTCAAAACGAATGACTGTGGATTGTGTCATTCAAACGTTGAATAAAGCAAAAACACATTATCCCATTCCAGAAGGAATGATTCTACATACTGACTTGGGCAGCCAATACACAGCTAGAGAAGTGGAAAAATGGCTTGAAACCAACAAAATAAGGCATTCTTATAGTAGAAAGGGAACACCTTATGATAATGCTGGAATCGAATCTTTCCATGCCTCATTGAAAAAGGAGGAAGTTTACACGACTAGCTACTCAGATTTTGAAGAAGCAAATCGAGCACTATTTAGCTACATCGAAGGATTTTATAACCGAAATCGAATCCATAGCTCGATTCACTACCTAACTCCACAGGAGTTTGAAGAGTTGGCAAAAGAAAAAATGGCGTAACCGTCTCTACTAAAATATGTCCAAGATATTGACTCAAATCCAAGATGAGGGAAACAAGATAGTTAAATTATAAGATAGATGTGAATCCCGACAGTAAAATGTAAGAAAATGCCGACGAGAAAAATGGTGTTTTTCTTACATTTTTTAGTACACTGATTTAAAAACAATCCGGAGGATTTTATGCGATCAGATGTACATGAAGGAGTTCAAATTTATATTATGAGTGATATTAAACCTAATTTTACCCACTTAGCCCGACAGTTCGAATGTGATCCGCGTACTGTCAAACGTTACTACGAAAACGATCTATCTAAAAAGAAAGCCGTACCTAAAAAACGCCCGAGCAAATTAGATCCTTTTCGATCAATTATTCAAGAGAAAGTAGAACTAGGCTGTTCTGCGTCAGCGATTTATCGCTTTATTAAGAAGAAAGGTTATGAAGGGAAAGATTCTATTCTAAGAGATTACTGCAGTCAATTACGAAAAACACACATTCAGAAAGCGACAATCCGAATTGAAACACAGCCAGGTTTGTCTGCACAAGTTGACTGGAAAGAAGATCTTGTCCTTTATAATCGTTCGGGTCAACGGTTCCAAATCAATTTATTTTTATATGTTCTAGGCTTTTCACGTTGGAAGTATATCGAGTTAACGCTAGACAGAAAACAAGATACACTACTTCGTTGTTTGAACAATGCCTTTCTCTCTTCTGAAGGAATCCCGCATGAAATCTGGTTTGATAATATGCGCACTGTCGTTGATCAAAGTAGAACTCAGTTTAGAAAGGTGACTTGGAACCAAAGGTTCTATGAATACAGTAAAGACGCAGGATTTAAACCAATTGCTTGTCGACCATATCGACCGCAAACAAAAGGAAAAGTGGAAGCCTTAGCCCGAACGGTCGAGCAGCTAAAAGTATACAACGGTGAATTTGATACATTGGATGATTTAATCGATCTTGTTTTTGAATTCAATGAAGAGCTGAACAAAGAAACCTCTCAAGCAATTGATGGCCCACCAATACTGAAATTTACTGCACACGAAAAAGAGCACTTATTGCCCTTTGATTCAAAATTACTAACGACCTACACACAAGATGTCCTCTCTCGTAAGGTATCTAAAGAATCGCTCGTGATTTATCAAAAGAATAAGTACTCTGTACCCGTTCGCTATATCGGCAAGACAGTTTCTCTCCAAGCTGTTGCCGGCGAACTTACTATTCATTATAACGGCGAATGCATTCAAAGACATCTTTTAAGTCAGAAAAAATTTAATTATGATTCAGATGATATGCAGGAGATTTTAAAATCTGATGTTTATCGAACAAAATCGGATGAAGAAATTGTACACTATGTTCAAGAAAATTTGAAACTCTACGACGAGTTCTATTAGGAGGCACCATGTCACAATACCAAGAGTTACTAGAGAATCTAACAACGTTAAAGCTAGATCAAATCAAAGAATATCTCCCTCGCTTTTTAGAATCTGAAAAAACAAAAGAACTATCCACAATCGATATTCTTTATTCATTAACGGAACGGGAATTAGCGTTTAGAAAACAACGGGCAGAAAAAATGAATATCAAAACGTCCCACTTTCCCTATGAAAAACGAATGTCCGATTTTGACTTTGATTATCAGCCAAGTGTGAACAAACGGCAACTGTTGGACTTATCCAGTCTGCATTTTATGGAACGACAAGAGAACATTTTATTTATCGGTAGCAGCGGTGTTGGAAAAACACATTTAGCAACGGCAATCGGTATGGAAGCTTGTCGTCAACGAATCAGCACCTATTTTATTACGTGTAATGAACTGATTCAGCGATTGACCAAAGCCTATCAAGAAAACCGGCACGAAGCATTAATAAAAAATTACTGCCGATATAAACTGCTCATTATCGACGAAATTGGTTATTTACCGATTTCAGAGGTTGGCGCAAATCTCTTTTTTCAGTTAATCACAAGGAGATATGAAACGAAATCGACGATTATTACAACCAATATCCCATTATCAAAATGGGGAGCAGTATTCTCAGACCCAACATTAGCAAATGCCATATTGGACCGATTGGTCCACCACTCCCAACTAATAAAGATTACCGGGAGGTCTTATCGAATGAAAGACTATTTGCTTGATAAGGATGTCCTTCAGGCAACTACAGATGAGAAAAGCAAGAGAATCGGTAAAAACTAGCATATTCTCACCGGCAAAAAATTACATTTGAAAATCGGGATTGACAATAGAGTTCGATAAGAGTGGTTATCATCTATCTATATTTAAATTAGTAAAGGAAATATAGTATTAAATTTAGGCACTCAAAGGGGTGATATATCATTTTTTTGAGTGCTTTTTTACCGCTGAAAAACGAGAATCGTTATTAAGAAGCATCTTAATAGTGATTTAGATTAAATCAAGTAGTAAAAGAAGTTGCAATGCCCCGATTACTATCTTGGATTGGTGTGCCATTTATGAAAAACGAAGGGCTACTGGATTACTTGTTGTATAAAGGATTCAGTGCTACTTCAAAGAATCGAAACTAGAGTTGTTCATGATTACTTAAATGGAACAGAAAGTTGAAGAAGAGTAGCTAAAAGATATGGCTTAGGTAGTAGAACACCATTTTGAAACTGGATTTAGAGAAATAATACTCATGGAATAGTTAACTTCGAAAGGGTGGAAGGAACATAAGCCTAATTAAAAAAATTAGACGAACGTGTGGAGACGGCGCTTGATTCTATTTCCAACAAGTATGAATACGGTAGATCTTACTTCAACTACAAAGTGGACTATTCCAATCTTTGCAATAGGCTAAAGGGTATGATGGAAAAGGTTATGTGATTCTTCCGATGTGTACAGCCATGAAAATTTTCTTTATGGGTTCGGGTACGCCCCCAAAAAAATACATGATTTTTCACGATGATGTTCTATTTCATTAATTGGCTGAGTTGATTATAAACTTTGTGATAGAAAGTAAGAAAAAATTTTCGATTTACTATTAAGAGAAGAAATTATAACTTCTACTATGAAGCAAATTGAATACTTAGAGAATATTAGAAGAAAAGTTAATAATCATACTATTGAAAGCTAGATCGAAAAATACTATGGAGTACTAATGGAATAGATTTAGGTGTTTTTAAGGCTTTTATCGTAATATCATCTAACACGAATCTGAATGAAGAATGTAACAACCGAACTGAAGCGACAGAAATGACACAGGCCATCAGTATAATAGTAGAAAGAAGGACGCTGAATGACTTAAAGTTTTAAACAAATATTCTGATCGAAATGCTATAATAAAACTAAGATTAGAATATACTTAGAATAGCAACTAATTCTAAAGTGAATAATATAACGAAAGGAGCTATCAAAAACATGAGAACTAGTACAGGATCCGTGTCTGTTAATGAAATTATTAAGGCAAAAACAGTTATTGAAAGATATGTATCAGAAACGCCGTTGACCCACTATCCTGGTCTATCAACTATGATCGGATGTAGAGTATTTATAAAGCATGAAAATCACCTTCTAGGGGGAAGTTTCAAAATACGTGGTGGAATTAATAAGATGTTTCATTTAAAGAAAACTGATACACTTGGTGTAATCACCTTTTCTACAGGAAATCATGGAATCTCAGTTGGTATGGCTGCAAACTTATTTGACATTCCGGCTACAGTAGTAGTTCCAAACAACAATAATCCTGGAAAGAATCAGTTAATAAAAGAAACAGGAGCTCGTTTGATTGAATCTGGAAATAATTTTGATGAAGCTGCAATAACGGGGAAAAAAATTCAGGAAAATGAACAGTTAGAATTCATCCATGCGGCTAATGATTCTCACTTAATTAATGGAGTCGGAACAGAATTTTTGGAAATATTACATCAACTGAAAGAGGTAGATGCAATTATTCTTCCTATTGGTGGGGGAAGTGAATTAGCAGCTGCCGTCACAGTATTTAATGAATTGTCTCCAAAGACAAAAATTTATGCAGTACAGGCAAAAGCGTCTTCAGCGGCGTATCAATCGTGGAGAGAAGGAAAAATTGTAAAATCGTCAAACGAAACTTTCGCGGGTGGATTCGCAACCGGAGAGGCCTATGAGCTTCCGTTCTCTATCTACTCCAATAAACTATCGGGGTTTATTACATTAACAGAGGAAGAATTATTACAAGGAATAGCACTCTCATTCAAGTATACTCATAATTTAGCCGAAGGGGCTGGTGCTGCTACAATTATGGCAGCTTTCAAGTTGAAAGAAGAACTCAAAGGAAAAAATGTTGTTTTACAAATGAGTGGTGCAAATGAAATGTTAAGCGTATTAAAAGAGTCTTTGAAATTTAGTGAATTGTAAAGCAATTTACTACAGTCTTTAATATATGTTAGTCACAACTTAAATAGAGACCAACTACATGAGTCTGATGAGCTAAACGGACTACTGTTTCCGAGGTATTTAGCGTTTCTTCCCAACGGGCAAACGGCAACTTTGTCGTGATGAGTATAGAATCAGGTATCATCCGATTTGATAGAAGAACAAAAAGCATCTTTCTATATAAGTAAAGGTCTTGTGGATAGCAGCGTAAATAAGGTTGGTAAAACGAAATATATTTGGAAGAAATAGTTTCGAACTTCTAGGAAAAATTCTTTAAGAGGGTTCAACGAAAGCGGTAAAGAACCCTTTTCAAATTAGCATGAGCAAGTTTTATGGAATTGAAAATTTTCTACAACTCCTTTTGTTTTTAACCCCAAATTCTTAAGGACAATGTGTCGCCCTTTTTTGAAAAAATGAAGCACTATGTTGTCAGTAGTAGGTTCTGGCGTTGACCCGACAGTGAGTTCTAATATAGTAAACTGATTCGAAAATGTTAGTTTTGTCAGGTTTCTCAGACTCGGAATTTGTAAAAATAGGCTTGTTGTCAAATCAATTAATCAAAAAATCTCTTGATAAAAGTCGAATACTAGAATTAAGTGCAATGCCCAGCAATTCTCTGTTGGGTGTTCTTATTCTCTAAGTATACATTGACTGAATACCTTTCTAGTGATGTATTTATAACATTATGTAAATATATCACTAGAAAGAAGGACTTAATATGAAAAAAGAGCAAAAGTTAACAGATAAGATTTTCAAATTGGAGTTACTTGGTGGATTTATTTTTTATAGGATAGGCATTTTAATGTTAACACCTACAACAACTCCCGTAATAGAAAAATATATTTCAATAGGAGGGATGACTACTATTGAAATAGTTATAGGTATTTGTTACTGGATTCAGCAATCTGAAAAAATGGATGAAAGAGCAAAATTGAATATTAATAAAGCTAGTAATTCCACTTTAATTTCTGTGTCCGTACTCTTACTGATGTTAGGATTAGGTTATGAATTTTCTTCTGTTCACCTTCCTTTTTCATTAGGGATCGTTGCATTCATTTTTGCCACAATTCTAGTTGTTCATTCATGTGTTTTTAAGCAATTAGAATTGTCAGGTGAGTAAGTAATGGCAAGAGTAGAAACGAATTTAAAACAACTTAGAGAATCGAAAGGAATGACTCAAAAGGAATTGGCAGAAAAAGTTGGTGTTAGGAGAGAAACTATAGTTCACTTAGAGAAGAATAAGTATAATCCATCATTAGAACTGGCTTTGTATATCTCAAAAGTTTTTGATTTGCCTGTTGAAAACATCTTCAGACTGAAAGAATAATCTTTAGTAAGGATTATTTCAAATGGTTGATGCAGTAAGAGGTTCAAGCACCCAAATTGTGAAATGAGATTGGACTACTTACGTATGTCTTATAACTAAAGGAATTTGTGAGGAGCAATCATTTTGAATTTTTCAAAAGGCTATTGTTGTTTTTTAGATGGGAGTCCAGAGAATACTGTAAGCATATTCATTGTCTGAAGAGCGTAAGCAAATATAGATGTGTCTGGTGTAAGGGGACTTAGGTTGAAATAATTCCTACATAAATCAATGATCTCTAGAGAGATCCCCCGATCCTACAATAGTATTACTTTTTGGAGCAAAAAAGAGTAATAATTGCTCCAATGAGTCATAGAAATAGAATTAAAAAAAGGATAACGCTCTGCTACAAGCCATAGAATGAATGGAATTTAAGAGGTTTGCCCATATAAAAAATTAAGGCAACCCTATTTTTTTAAGATAGGTTGCCTTTTTAACTTGTAGTAATGATTAATTACATGGTTCAGAATTGTATGTTGAGACTTAAACATATTTTTAATGACAAGAAAAGGACATTTTTCTTCTTATATTTGTCTTCAATAAATGTGTAATCAAGATACCTAATTTCTGAATTACGAGATTTGAGGATTTATTCCGCAAGTTTTCCCCAACCTTTATAAAATGAAAAGCCGTTTTGTTTAGTTACACATAGCAGTTCAAATCCATTATTTACAGGGGGGATCGATATGACTAAAACTATGCAATAGGTAGGTATTCCCTAATTTACGGGAGTTATTCCGCGAAAAGTATTTATACTAAAATAATATTGATCGAACTAATTCACCTTGATTAATAGAGTGATTAAATTTAGGGAATTCAATTGCCTTTGATATCAATGTTTCTGAAGGTGGCAATAATCTTACTGAGGGTTTCAATACATTTTTCTCTACAGTTAATCGACCATTACGTTGAAATGATTGGTCATCTCTGTTGGTTAAGTACAAACGATTATCTCTAATCTTTTTCACAGTATCTAAAGAGAATCCTTTGAATTTTTCATGAACAATAACTTGATTTCCAACCGACAAAGAATCCAACCACTCTTTATATAGCATACATTTTTTCCTCCAAAATTTAACTTCCTCAGTTCTTATAAGATATGAGGATAGTCCAAAATAATTATCTAAAATAATTATTTGGTTATGATTAGTTTAACATGAGAATGAACTAAAAAAAAGAATGGAATAACTAAAAAAAGTACTTCAGATTTATTGTAGGATAGTCTTTGAGAGATTTATTACCGTTGCGTAGAGTTAGTATATTAAAATAGTCATTCGATAGATGGAATTAGGATGGACTTCCAATTTTTTTGAAACAGTTTGGACAGGAAATACTTCATTCAGGACGAGTAAAACAGCTTGTCGTTTGAATTCTTGTGTGAATGATCTACGTTTCAAAGTAATTCCCCCTCAAATTCTCTTAACTTGGTGTCTACTTTAGTATAACCATTCCAAAAAAGACTCTCGAAAAATGAGACCACTTTATTGACACAGATCCAGGGTAAATAAAAATGCATTTCCGTTATCGAATTCGTCATAGCTGATGGTACTAAGTGTAAACATGGAACCAATGAATGTAAGAAACGTTATTGGAGTTACTGCATTGGAAGTTACCACGCACACAAATATGGAAACAACAATAATAATTAGAAAAAAGTTTTTTTGCATATTCATTAGCTTCAAATCTTTAATTAGTAAGCTCTTCATAATTGTTCACCTCTTATCATCATCGTAATGACTTCATCAATTGTTCCTTTCTCAATTGTAATTTGTGGATAATTCTCAATATAAAATTGTTTTTGGTAACTTAGACAACTGTAGCCATAAGGCTCTTCTTTCACACGTAAAAGATATTGTTTATCAATTTTTTCATATTGGGTTTTATCAACTTTTAGTAAAGCATATTCACTTAACAAAATATCTGTTTCTTCATGAAGAATAATTCGACCTTGATGAATCATGTAAAGGTCATCGCATAAGGTCTCTAAATCGCTCGATATATGCGAACTAATTAGAATCGAATGTTTGTCATCTTGTTCCATAAACTCTCGTAATAAATCCAATACTTCATCCCTAGCAATAACATCAAGACCTGCTGTGGTTTCATCTAAGATTAGTAGTTTTGCATGATGCGAGATTGCTACTAGCACCTTAAACTTTGCTTTCATTCCAGTCGAAAAATCACTTAATTTTTTTCGAGTGGTAATTGAAACTCTTGAAGACGTTCTATAAATTTTGTAGTATCAAATTCAGTGTATAAGCTCTTCAAGATGGGTAAGATATCTTTGATTGTTAGATAGCCACTAAAGCTAGAGTCTGAAAGGACAACACCTAAAAGTTCCTTATCTTTTGGTGTAAAGGTTGTGCTATCTTTTCCAAGTATTTCGATTGAACCACTATCAAATGAAATCAATCCTAACACAACTTTAAATGTCGTACTTTTACCTGCACCGTTTTGCCCGATGAGTCCTGTTATATTACCTTGTTTTACTTCTTAAAGAACAATCAAGTGAAAAACTGTCATAATGCTTGTTTAAATATTTGATTTTTAACATAGTTTAGTCCTCCAAAATCAATTCAAATAAATGTTTAGTATCTTCATCACTAATGCCACACTGCCTGCCCTTTTGAATTGCTTGTTCTAATGCTGCTTCTACTTCTTTTTTTGCTCTTCTACGAATACTTCTTTACTGATTGCTAAGACATAAGTTCCTTTTCCATGTACTGTTTCCACAATTCCCTCACTTTCTAAATTGTCATATGCCTTTTTGACTGTTAATGCACTGATTTTTATTTCTTTTGATAACATACGAACAGATGGTAGATTTTCATCTGCTACTAACTCGCCCTTATGTATTAACATTTTAATCTGGTCTACGATTTGTTCATATACAGGCATCATCAAAGAAGTGTTTATAATAATCTTCATATCCACCAGCTCCTCCATGCACAAACAGTATATAACACTATGCAACTGTTGTGGAGTGTTATACACTGTTTGTAAAACAGCGTAGTTTTCTTTGTAAAGTAATAGACAAGAAAATATCATTTGTTGCTTGTTATGATTTTTCTTCTTGCACCTGACACGGTGTCATGACCTAATATGATGGTGAGAGGAGATGAAATATATGCCACAAGTAAACTATTATAAGCAAAGTATTATTACAGAACCAAAAGAGTTCATCAAAGATTATGAAGAATTGCCTTCATGTGTTTCAGCGTTAATTGAGTCTGTTCAATCTTTGGTAATTCACGGAGAGTATGGAAAACTATATGGAATTAATTTTAGTAAAAAACAAACAGATGAGGAATTACTGAGAACAGTATATCAAATGCTAAGTAAAATTAGGCAAAATACGGATATACCTTTAACCACTGAAAGAAGCCCCAATTTACGTTTAGTAGGAATGTGTCGTGATTCTTCCCTACTACTAACTTCATTCTTAAAATCAAAAGGATATCAAGCAAGAGTACGAGTTGGGTTTGCCAACTATTTTAAAACTGATATCTTATATGAAGACCATTGGATAGTTGAGTATTTTGATGACCAAAAAAGTAAATGGATTCGTGTTGATGCGCAACTTGATATAGTCCAAAAAGAATATTTTGATATTCAGTTCAATCCACATAATTTACAACCGAATGACGGTTTCTTAAGTGGTGCTGAGGTATGGAAAGCATGTCGCCAAGGAATCTATCACCAAGACGATTTTGGTTATAATAAGAATTGGAAAAGTTGGCAATCTATCAAAGGGAATCTATTACATGATTTTAATTGTATTATTGGGCTAGAATTACTTCCCTGGGACTTATGGACGGATTTAAGTAATAAGAAATATCATCAACTTACAAAAGTGGAAAAGGAATTTCTTGATGAGTTGGCGGATATATTGTCAACTCCAGATTTTGAAAAAGATATGGTAGATGCAATGATTCAAAGGTTGCCTGCTGACTATTTAGCTTCTATCTATTCGCAATTAAAAATTTCAAAATTAACAAATGAAGAAGTAACAGTTGACCCTTATGTATTGCATGAAAAATTTCAAATTGAGAGTATATTTGATACAGAAAATATCGAACATACTCAAAAAGATGATTCGGTTATTTATCTAAAAGGTGCAAGAGAAAATAATCTAAAGAATATAGAAGTAACCATACCAAAAAATAGACTTACTGTCGTTACGGGAGTAAGTGGTAGTGGAAAGTCTTCTCTGGTATTTGATACTATTTATCAAGAAGGGAAACGTCGATATTTTGAGAATGCAAACAACGGTGCGAAATTAAATGAGCAAATTGCAAAACCAGATTTTGACGTGTTACAAGGTCTTACACCTACGATTTCGATTGAACAGAAAAAAGGAAATCAAAATCCCCGCTCGACCATAGGAACAATGAGTGGTATTTGGGATTATTTACGAATGCTTTATGTTAGCGTTGGTAAAACGTATTGTCCTTATTGCGCGAAGGAACTTGTTTCAAAAAGCAAAACGAAAAATGGCTGTCCAACTTGCTCTACTCTATTTCCAAAATTAAATACTTCAATGTTAAATGCAAATACTCATACAGGAGCATGCAGTGAGTGCAATGGGTTAGGATATACATATAAAATTGACCCAACAAGGATTGTTCAAGATTCCACTAAATCTATTCTAGATGGCGCAACCAACTACTGGGGAAAATTAAGAGGGAAAAAATTAACTGGTAATTGGATGGTTGGGGAGCTATATGCGATTGCAAAGGAAGAGAATATCAATCTTGATACGCCATGGAATGAATTACCAACATCCTTTATACAGAGAATATTATATGGCTCAAAAGATAAAATTTATACCTATGAGTATGAGTCTAAAGGCCGTATCGCCAAAATTAAAAGACCTGCATCAGGTGCAGTCCATCATATTCAACGCTTATTTAGGGAAGCAATGTCTAATGATACACCTTATTTACAGTATATGAAAAAGCATCGTTGTCATAGCTGTAATGGAGAATTATTGAGTATAGAAGCAAGATTTACTTCGATTTATGGGTTTCGTTTTCCAGACTTAACAAAATTAACCATTCGAGAATTATCTAATTGGATACAGACATTACCTAAATATTTAAATAATAGAGAACAGGAACTCTCTAGAGAATTACTTTATGAATTAACCACAAGAACAAATAACCTGATGAAGGTTGGTCTTCACTATTTATCAAGTGATAGAACAGCGCCAACTTTATCGGGTGGTGAATTACAAAGGGTTCGCCTATCAAATCAGCTGGGAAGTGAACTTACTGGCATTACTTATATTATAGATGAACCATCGATTGGGTTACATCCAAGAGACAATAGCTTTATTATTCAAACCTTGAGAGACCTTGTTGATGATGGAAATACAGTGATTGTTGTTGAACACGATAAAGAAACCATGTTATCAGCAGATTATATAATAGATGTTGGATATGGTGCAGGTCATGCAGGAGGAACAGTTATTGCTAGTGGTAGCGTTGAAGAACTTATGCAAGACAAAAATTCTATTACTGCCCCATATCTCAAGTCAATAGAAAATTATACTCCTCAAAAACGAAGAGATATTACAAAGTGGATAGAGTTGAATGGCTGTTGTGCCAATAATTTAAAGAATATCAATGTAAAATTTCCATTAAATTGCATTTGCTCCATTACAGGAGTTAGTGGTTCAGGAAAAAGTTCTTTAGTGTTTGAAAGTTTAGTGCCTGCGTTGGAAAACAGTTTTGCAGAAGATATTCAGCTACCTCAAGCATATCAATCGATTGAAGGGTATCAACAGGTGAGCGGTTATGTTTTGATGAATCAATCGTCTGTTGGGAAGTCTATTCGTTCCTCTGTTGCAACATATACAAATGTATTTGATGAAATCCGTTTATTATTCTCAAAAACAGAACAATCCAAAACATTGGAACTAGACGAGACTCACTTTAGTTTTAATTCTAAAAAAGGACAATGTCCGAATTGTATGGGAATAGGAAAAATTAAAATTACGCTACCCTACATGGCTGACCAATGGATAACATGTAGTGAATGTAACGGACGAAGGTTTCAGCATCCTATTTTATCTGTAAATTATCAAGGAAAAAATATTCATGAGGTATTAGAAATGGAAGTTGTAGAAGCTGTCATCTTCTTTCAAGATAATGCTCTTCTGAAACAAAAACTGAATGTGTTACTAGATGTAGGCTTAGGCTATTTGACCTTGGGACAAAGTACAGCGATTTTGAGTGGTGGTGAATCTCAACGATTAAAACTAGCAAAAGAGCTCGGAGGGAAAATAAAGGGTAATATGCTTTATATTCTTGACGAGCCAACAACAGGATTACACTTTAAAGATATCGAGAAATTACAAGTGGCATTCAATAAGTTAGTACAGGATGGCCATACAGTGTTAATCATTGAGCATGCAAGCGAAATTGTGAATGCTTCGGATTGGGTTATCGACATTGGAAGGGAGAGTGGAGTAGATGGTGGTGAAGTGGTTGCTATTGGGACTCCTGAACAGATAAAAGCAAATAGAAACAGTATTACAGGAAGGTACCTATGAAATTAAACTGGAAGCAACATTTATTATTTTTCATGCTCTCCCAAACAGTATCAATGTTGGGCTCATCCATTGTGTCATTAGCACTCATTTGGCATGTAACATTACAAACGAATTCAGGGATAGCAATTACTGGAATTACGCTCACAACATTTCTTCCACAAGTATTTATTATGCTTGTGGGGGGAGTAATCGCTGACCGCTTTCCATTAAAACGAATTATTATCATTTCGGATACATTCATTGCTGTATCAACGATATGTTTGGCAGTATTATATATCAATGGATATCAGTCAATTATGTGGATATATGTATTTAATTGCCTTCGCTCTTTGGGGAGTGGTATTCAAATGCCTGCAACAAAAAGCATTTTACCTGAATTCATACCAATGGAAGAACTCATGAGAGCAAATAGTTATTCAACGACTACATGGAGTATTGTTCAGTTGGTTGCACCAGCTTTAGCAGGAATATCGTTAAGTATGTTTTCTTTATCAATGGTTTTGTTAATTGATGTGGTGACAGCAATGATTGGTATAGGACTGTTATTCTTTGTACCGGTTCCGTTCGTTCGCAAGCAAAACGAGGGAAATAGTTTAACTGATTTAAAGAGCGGTTTTCACTATCTACAAACATCAAAAAAATTGAAAACGATTATGGTTTTATACGCTATCTTCCAGTTTCTAGTTGTACCTGCTTCACAATTGACACCGTTGTTAGCCAGTAATCATTTGGGTGAAGAACTTTGGATTCTAACAAGTGTAGAAGTTGCTTTTTCATTTGGAGCAATATTGGGTAGTATTTGGCTTGGGCATAAAAAAATAACCTTTTCATATGTTAAACTCCTAGGTTATTCTATATGGATTTTTGCATTAGCGATGGGTTGTATTATTTTCGCAAAATCAGTTTATCTGTTTGCTTTATGTATGCTTATTATGGGAATTGGGAGTCCTTTTTACTATACACCAATTATAACCATGATACAGGAGTACAGCGAGCCTCAGTATATGGGAAGAATCTTTTCATATGTTGATTTATTTAGTACCATTGCAACTCCGCTTGGTATGTTAGTATTCGCCCCTCTAAGCCAATTTAATTTGTTCATTCCGTTTCTTTTACCTAGTATTGGCTTATTTCTAGTAGGTATTTGGATTTTTAAAAATGAAAAGAAGATTTTTACTTCGTGACAACTAAAGGAATTTGAATCTCTGTTAGAAAATCTTCCTCATTATTGGTATGACGATGGTCAATGATTGTGATTTGCCTTGAGGTGTCACCAATCGAATATTCAGAATGATTGGATAACCAGTCAACAAAAGAACGATAGGCTTCATCAATATGTTGATAGGAACCATAGACCATCATGGATGCCATGAGTGTCACTTCATCTAATGTTCGATAGTTGATACTTGCTGAATTAATACCTTTCTTTTTCACGATATAGGCCACTTCAATATCAACACTATCATCTTTGCTGTCATGATAGATAGCAATGTTGTTGTATCTTGTTTGGTCAATCGAAAGACGCTTTTCTTGAATAAAATGATAAAGTTCATTCCAGAGTATTTCCTCTTCAAAATGATGATGCATTTTTCTTCGTAAGGAAAGAACGAGTAACTCTGGAATGGATTTGATTACTACGGAATAATGCCTATCCGTTTCATTTTTTTGGATGTGTTCCATTGCTTGTTGTATTTTTAAGGCTCTATCTTGTTCCTCATCAATAATTTGATAAGTAGTCTGTAATCTTTCTTTCATATGGTTCAAAAGTGTTTCTTTATCCCAATGTGTAATAATCTCTTTTATTTCATTAATACCAAAATTTAAATCTCGCAACATAATAACTTTTTGCAAAGTAGGTACTTGTGTAATTGAATAAGAACGATGTCCATTTTCATTATCAATTTTCTGAGGTTTTAATACGTCTTCTTTATCATAATAACGCAACATACGTACCGAAACTTTTGTTAATTTAGAAAAATCACCAATCTTCATTTTATCACCTCATTACCTAGTATAAAGAGTTGTATTGAATACTTCAAGTTTAGCTCATTTGGCAAGAAAGGAAATATGTATAATGTGTACAGAAATTATTGTTAAATAACAAAAATTTCAAAAAGTATTGACAATAGACCAATGGTCGTTTAACATATACGTGTAGACCTTTGGTCGAGAAAGGGAATGCTCATGTCAAATACAAAAGAATTCGATATTAAAAGAAATGAAATCATTGATTTTGCAGAACAACTATTTACTAGCAGAGGGTATGAAGACACAACTGTAAATGCCATCTTAAAGAAAGTTGGTATCGCAAAAGGAACATTCTATTACTATTTTGAATCAAAAGAAGAAGTAATGGATGCAGTCATTATGAGATTTATAGATGAAGATTTTGAATTGGCTAAAAAGACACTTAAGAAGAAAGATATTCATTCGTTTGATAAATTACTTACGTGTTTATTTAGTAGACCGAAATCAACTGAAAAAAAGGTCATGATTGAACAGCTATATGAGTCAAACAATGCTTTGATGAAACAACGTAGTATGCAATTAGCCATTGAAATTATATGTCCAGTATATGCGGATATCATAAGTGAAGGAAATCAAAGTAAGGAATTTAACTCTGCACATCCACTTGCAGATATTCAATTTCTTATGGCAGGTATGCAGACATTGTTTGACTTAAGTAATATTAAAGGCTCAACAATACAAATAGATGTTGAGGCAGTTGTAAATGCCATGTTTCGTATCCTGAAAATTGATGAAACTAAACATTCAAAAGAACAAACATTAAAGAAAATTATTGAAGGCATTGGTGCCCAATAGTGCCAATGGAGGAAAATGAAGGGTAAAAAGATAGTTGTAGCAATTGGATTATTACTAGGGATTGGGTTACTTTCTCAAATAGTAGAAAACAACATGAATAAGCCTGCAATACAAAGTTATGCAGAAACAAATCTTAAAGAACATGATAATAGTAAGGATACATTTGATTTTAAAGATGAGGAAGAAATAAATTTCTTTGAATAGTTAGGATTATAAAATTGCAAAATGATAGTAGTCATGAGGAGGAAATAGAATGAATTACAAAAACTTGGTTGATGAACTGAAACAACAAACAGGGAACGAACGCGAAGTATGCACGGATATTGTAGATGCATACGAAAAGTATTGTACGGAAGAAATCAAGAGACCTTTTCAAAAAGAAGTAGACGAAAAAATGATTGATTGGGTTAATGAATCGACGGGTCATGATAAGGATAGCGTGACTGATATGTTGAATACGTTAATAGCAATCGTTAGAAAAGAAATAAAGAGTAAAACCGCGTTTATGAAATAGGTAAATGCGACTATAACCAAATATTGACTGATTTATACAATACAGTTTAAATGCTTATAATTACCATTTAGCTAGTAAAAAAAGGAGACCAACCATGAAAAATGAAACATTCGATAGTTTTAATGAAGATGGTGTACTATGTTTACCCAACACTAATGTATTATTTGCAAACTTGAAATGGAATCCGCATGCAGTCTTTGAAGGAGTGGAATTAAACCATTTAGCCACAAGTGAAGAAAGCGATGGTCAATTTAGTTATCATTTAGTTCGCAGTGCGCCCAATTAGAAGCACATGAAGTCATAGCGGGTAGTGGTGTGTATAAATGATGGAGTATCTATTAATTATCAAGCTGGGGTGATTACTATTTTACCCAAAAATATTGAACATGAAGTAATTGCAGAGAAAGAAGGCTTATTGCTTTTTGCAAAATTCATTCCAGCATTGCTGTAATTTACAGATATGATATGACATTATCTAGCAGGAGATGTAATGTTTTCTATGGTCATTAGCTTAATGATGAAAGTAAGCATTAAAAATAGTAGAAATCATACCAATGGAACTCTCTATTGATAAGGCATATCGCTTGTCTTTAAACTATATGGATTTCAGTGAGAAAGATTTATTAGTTGCTGGTTTACGTGCAATTGATAGTATTCATAAAGAAGAGCAATCAGCAAAGATACCCAAAAAGATTTTTCAACAAGATTCCCTTCAATTTTCTTATTTTGATATTGATTTATCACCACCACATTCCTCCAATTCAGAAAGAATCATTGCAAAAATTGATAACATTAACGATGTATGAGGCGAAGAATTTAGAAGAGGTAAAAGAAATTGCTGACAATGCCCCCATTATTCAAAGAGGATTCTACCGCCATGAAATCAAGCAATGGACGTTAATGTTTACTTCGAAGGGTATGTAATTAAACGCAATTTCTAAGTGAATAATGAGTAACGAGAGAAGTGATTAAGGAATATTAGCACTATATTGAAGAGTAGTTAAGGAGAATATGGTGATAAATGAGAGGTGAAAAAAATGGACCAAGTTATGATTACTGCGATAGCAGTAGGCGCAGTACTAATTGCTTTTGCAATTAGAAAGAAGAATAGAAAAGATAAATAATTTAATAATATATTATAGTTAAGGAGGCAATAAATTATGATTTATCAATGGGTACGCTGTCCTGTTTGTAACAACAAAACGCGAATTCAAGTAAGAGCTGATACGGAAATGAAGAATTTCCCCTTGTTTTGTCCAAAGTGTAAGCAGGAGAGTTTAATTAGTATTAAAGAAAATAAAATAACTGTTATTAAAGAGCCAGATGCAAAGACGCAGAGCCAATAATAAGGGAGAATTTATATTTACCCATATTGTTGGCTTTTTTGATTCAAAAAATTATTTAAAATAATAGAAGGAAATCAACATAGAAAAATGTGAATATGTAATGTAAATATTACACATGAATCAAAAAGTAAAGCAATGGTTAGTACCATGGAGCATAGAGAAACCATTGATGAGTATAGTGGTCAATATATCGGGATGATTCCAACAGAACTAAGTGCAGTAAGTGGTACATTTAGAAAAATAGATTTGATTTTTGTTAAAGAGGAATAGGATGAGACTGACGTAGTAGTTGGATTTAAGTAGTAGAAAGATTGGGTTAGATATGAGCGATGTTTTATTATTTGAGAAACGAGAAGATTTTCATAAATGGCTTCTTGAAAATGTAGAGTCTAGTAAAGGTGTTTGGTTAGTTTTCAGTAAGAAAAAGGAAGTTCAAACGTTAAGTGCACATGAAGCATTAGAAGAAGCACTGTGTTTTGGTTGGATTGATGGTCAAATGAAAAGTATCGATGATACATATTACCATAAATACTTTGCACGAAGACTTGCAAATAGTAAGTGGTCAGAGAAAAATAAAAAGTTAGCACAGGAACTTGATAAAAAAGGACTGGTTACAAAGTACGGGAAAGAGAAAATTGCAGAGGCAAAGGAAAATGGTCAATGGAAAAAATCCAATGTTATTGTTGTGAATGAAGAAGATATTCAGTTCATTGAAGAATTATTAAAGCCACATGAACAAGCATATAAGAATTTTATGGCAATGTCGAATTCAGTTCGAAAGACGTATACTAAGGCATATGTACAAACGAAGAGTGATGAAGGCAAAGCGAAGCGACTTGTTTGGATGGTAGACAGATTGAATCAAAATCTGAAACCTATGTAGCTTTAATGCTTATATAAATAAAATGGAATTAATATCACGTTTGGTGCAGGATTTTCTTTACAACAGGATTTTGATTGGCTGACTGGCATTTCAAAAGAAGAAATCAAAACAAATAAAATAACTTTGAGTTATATTTTGAAGAAGTAGCGTTTGATGATTTTGTTGAAAAACTCAACAAAAGAGATGTTATCGAATGGGTACATCCTGTAGAAGAAGCTACATGGGGACAAGAAAGTATTTTGTTTTATGATTTAGACCACCATTTAATTGAAATCGCAGAAAATTTAAAATCGGTAGTTAAAAGATTTCAAGCAGAAGGGAAATCAATAGATGAAATAGCTGAACGTATGGATGTTTCAATTCAAGAAGTAAAACTCATATTAGAAAAATAGTTTAATGACCATAAGAGTTTATGCAACTGTGCTGTTTTTTGTAAGAATATCTATAATACTAGATATGCGAATAAAGATGAATATCTTCTTCGTCCACAAAAATGACTATAATAATTTGGGATGAATTGATAATGGCTACACTAATTTTAGGATTAGCCATACTTATACATCCAGCACAGATGAAAGCAATAGATGTGGAAGCTGGCTTTGAAGGTGGAGGAATTGCAGAAGGAAGTATCACTAAAGAAGTTCGAAACATCACAATAAACGATGGACTTGGATCTGGGTCAATAAAGTGGACTCATTTTTTTAGAGTCTTTTGTGGAGTGTCAACAGAAAAGTGGACATAGAAATTAAGAGAATTTGTGGAATGGTTATACTAAAGTAGACACCAAGTTAAGAGAATTTGAGGTGGAATTACTTTGAAACGTAGATCATTCACACAAGAATTCAAACGACAAGCTGTTTTACTCGTCCTGAATGAAGGATTTCCTGCCAAAACTGTTTCAAAAAAATTGGAAGTCCATCCTAACTCCATCTATCGGTGGATTCAAGAGTATGAAAAATATGGAGAACGTGCCTTTCCCGGAAGAGGAAGCCATGAATTCGTTCGTAGAAATGAAAATACACGCCTCGAAAAAGAGAATAAACGGTTAAAAGAAGAAGTGGAACTCCTAAAAAAGTTCGAAGTCTTCCTGAAAGAAAAAGGAAGATTTCGGTAATTTTTGAGTTTATAAAAGATCATCGAGGAATGCTCTCTATTTTAGAGGCTTGTCGTTGTCTGAATGTCTCACGCGCAGGCTATTATTTGTTCTGTCAACGGGAGCCATCAAACCTTGAAATTGAAAACGAAACCTTAGCTGAACTGTTAAAAGAAATTTTTCTTGAACATAAAGGCCGCTATGGAGCTAGAAGAATCAAGTTTGTCTTACAAAAAGAATACCAATTAGCAATCAGTCGTAGGCGTATTACTAGACTTCTTCATACTCAAGGCCTCTATACTCGCGGCGTTCGCCGAAAATATCGGAGACAAAAGACTGGTTGTTGTAGTGTACAAAAGAACTTAGTATATCAGAATTTCTCTGTAAAATCGCCTCATACTGTTTGGTTTGGTTATATACCTACTGTCGAAGGCACGCTTTATCTCAGTACGTACATGGATGCTTATTCACGTCGAGTGGTTAGCTACCGTATCGACAATCATATGAGAGATGAATTAGGTGTTGAAAGTCTAGAGACTGCTCTTTTCAAAGAAAAGCCAAAGGCTGGATTAGTCATTCATGTGGATCAAGGATCTCAATATATAAGTCATCTTTTTTTGAAGTAATTCAAGCAAATAAATTACTACTTAGTCATTCAAGAAAGGGCACCCCTTACGATAACGCTGTAATGGGGTCCTTTTATAAATCACTTAAACGAGAAGTATTAAACAAACATGGTTTCAAAAGCAAGGCGGAAGCTGTCCTGCAGCTTGTAAACTATCTAGAAAATTACTACAACGCAAAAAGAATACATTCTAGTTTGGGCTAGAAAACACCAGACGAATTTCTACTTTCACAAAATTAACGTATCTTTTTGTCCATAAAAGTCTTGCCATTCCACGAATCCGCCTATTTTTTCTGTCACTTTAGTATAACCATTCCAAACCGTCTCTACTAAAATATGTTCAAGATATTGACTCAAATCCACAATTGAAGGATGAACTAATATCGAACAGTCTCGACATAGGAACAATCATATTTTAGAAATAACAGAGTTACTTTTATACGTTCTTAGTGGGAAAACATAGGAGCATTCCTCCTGAGTTCATTTTTAGTCCAAAATTTTGTCCGACCTCCACTGAAATGAGCAACTAGAAAACTTGATAACTGATGACTTTATTAATGAAAATATGTTTTTTGGAATTATACATCAATTATATTAGACGGAAATTATATATTAATAATGTTCGTGAAGGTTGTTTTATGTGGTATAATAATTAAAAATAACTTTTTTAGGAGGATGATCATTTGCTAGAAAAAAGATTCGATAGTTTTCATTTGAAATTGATTGCAATCATTGGAATGTTTATTAATCATATGGGTACAATATTTGAATGGAGTCATAGCGCCCAAACATTACCTTTGTTTGCAGTTTCTGAGTTTGTAGGAAAGTTTACTTTTCCGATAATGGCATACTTATTGATAGAAGGATATCATTACACTCGAAGTATTAGAAAGTATATTTTAAGGATGTCATTCTTCTGGGTAATATCAATTTATCCATTCTATTTATTGCACAATCCAAATTACGCTTTTTCCATTACTGATATTCCTAATAATATTTTCTTTACATTGTTAATGGGGTTAATAATGCTAATCTTTTATGACAAAATAAAGAATATCATGGGAAAATCCTTACTAGTTTTACTCTTTATAATTTTAACAATTCTATCAGATTGGAATATTTTTGGAATTATTCTTATATGGGCTTTCTATCAGTTCCATAATGAAAAAGGAATAAAAGTCACTATGTTCATATATTTTGTGATTTTTGAGATCATATCCATTATCGGCATATTTACTGCCTCAAACACCGGAGCATATATTGCCGAAATGTTCGCTGCACTTGGATTCTTATTAGTAGGATTTTTGTTATTAAACTACAATGGAAAAAGAGGATACTCGCCTAGTTGGATAAAATGGGGATTTTATCTATTTTATCCAATACATTTGGTAGCTCTCGAGGCTATTAAATATTTCTTGTTTTAAAAAACAATAGAATTTTGATATCGTTCTTTAGGAGCTAAGAAATACTAATTTCTATAGCTACATCTTTTAAACTAAAGAGGTGTTGGGAATAAAGCTAAACTGGAAGTATATACTTTTTGAGAAAGTACCTGAATTTTTCCTATAAAATTAGAAAATCACGAATGAAAAATAAAGATGTTAATAATAGAGGATAGAAGCAATCAATAGATGGGGGCTTCTATCCTCTTTTTACGTTGAAAGACTATGGCCAGTGTTGTTCGCGAAGAAAATAAAAAAAACGCACTCCCATATGTAGGTAGGGGAAATTTCGCATCAAAGCTGTTTTATATAGCAGTGGGACTAACTTCACGTATTATCAAAAAGAATTTTTCTATGTCATCAAATCATGGAGTCAATGGAAATATGCATATTATATAATGATTATACAAAAATATTGGAAAAGTGTACTACAGAGAATTGAGAAATGATAATCACTTTGGGGAAGAAGGAAAAAAGAAGAGTACTGTCTAGGGCGGTTTAAAATTGGTTCTTTCCTGACTTAGGTGTTGTATGCTTAGATTGACTATAAGTGAAAGGAGCTGATTTCTACGCTTACGCTAGATATTGATGAATTGTTAGTAGAATCTGATGAATTAATGAAAACCGATACCTCATTCATTGCCGGCTAAAAGATCATTGCTGTATATGTCCCGCATGCGAGCAGTCCACTACTCGTGTTCATGTGTATTATGATCGAACTATTCAAGATTTGCCTGTCAATGGGAAGCCAGTGTATCTAAAAATTCGATGTCGGAAATTACTCTGTCACAATAAAAAAATGTGCGAACAAGTTTTTTTCACAACGGGTTCAATGTGCCCAACATAAATCTAAAAAAATAGAGCGACTGGAAAAGGTTGTTCTTAAATTGGCTACAAATATAAGCCTGATAGAAATCTCAAAAACATTAAAACAACTGGATATTATTACTAGTAAAATTTCGATTGCAGAGCTTAAAAAAAGAGATTTTTGTTGGAAATAATGCGTCCATTCTCTGTTTGGATGATTTTTCTTTAAGAAAGCGTCACTTTTACGGCAGTATATTGATTAATTTTCAAGCAAAGAAAGTTATTGATCTATTTCCTTCAAGAAATCAAGAAAAAGTCGCGCATTGGCTGTCTTTAACCTGTCAAGATCTTTCATTTGTCAATCGAGCTGGTGCGCCTTCTTTCAGAAATGCTATTTCTCAAGCTTTTCCCGATGCGATTCAATTTGTAGACTGATTCCATATTCTAAAAGAACATACCTTAAAAGCGATTCGGTCGCTCATTCCTAAAGAGGATATGTACAACAGATGGTACAACATCACACCTTTTAAAAAGAGTTCCAACGATCACCCAACCGAAAAAAAAAGAGCTTGCCCAAAAAGTAACAGAGAAAAAGCAGTTAGGTTGGACATATAAAAAAATAGATCATTATTTTTCTTTAGATCTACGAACTGTTAAACGTTATTGTAATACAACCGCCAACGTATTGATGATCAAAACGAGAGACCGAAGGAAGTACACAGAAAACCTATTATTCGACTTGTTTTTGAATCAACTATAAATCGTGATGCCTTGGACGATCAAACAGAAAGGGTATTGAACAGCATGCCTGAATTACTGGCGATCATTCACTGCGTACAAGATTTCAGAAAAATACTAGCGGAAGTTAGTTTACTAGCGCTAGACCAATGGATAAATCAACTAAAGCTTTGGAAAATGCAGAATTAGATGCTTTTATCAATGGTTTGGAACGAGATAAAGAGGCTATTCAAAATGCTATGATTTTCCCCAAACTCTCTAATGGCTTAGCAGAAGGAAAAGTGAATAAATTGAAGAAAATAAAACGTATAATGTTCGGACGCTGCTCCTTCAAAATATTGAGGACAAAAATGATTCTTTCCGAACTTAGGATCTAAGTCAGGAAAGAACTATTCTAATACCGCCGTTTACTTATCTAACTCTGAATGTTGCTTTCTATTACAGAGCAAGCAACATTCAAACTTTTATTAGAAAGAAAAGGATGTATAGAGCATAGGATAACGAAAAAATCAAGAATAAAATATAAACAAAAATTAGTGCTATTTTTAAAGGTTTTTGAAGAATAATTTGCTTAGATAAGTATATCCCAATTATGGATATAATAGAAATTAAAATACACACAAGCACACTTAAAAAGAACGATACATCGAACGTGAGGTAATTAGAAGAAAATGGTAAGACTATAATTACCCCTGTGAAAAAAAAGATTGATGACGTGACAATGATAAATATTTTTAATTTCTTATTTTTAATTATGACTGCCGAGGTTCCGGCAACTAACCCTGTGACTGTAATGAAAATTCCCCAAAAAAGTATAGCCAGTGCAATAAGGATAACTGGTAACATTATTAATATTAAAAAAGGCATTTTGACCTCCAAGTGCTTTTTTACATTATAACATAAAGAGAACACAGGCAGTTTTAAGTTGACAAAAGAAGATTATTTAGTATTCCTTTCTAATTCAATTAATAGTTGGATTAGAGTCAATATCTGAGATACTTTTACGAGAGATTTTTTTATGTTAAGCTACCGCTATCTTTTTTTTAATTCAACAGGAGACAAATAAGCTAACGCCCTATGAATTCTTACGTTATTATAAAATCCTTAAACACAACTGAAAATTTGTTGCTTTGATTCCTCAAAAGTTTGATAGGTTAGTTGTTGATATACATATTCTTTCGTCAATAATGCATGGAATGATTCAATTCCTGTGTTAGTGTAGAGACAGTCTTTACAGCTATAGGAATGGGTGATAGTTAATTCTTTCAGTCTTTCTTCGTATTCACTACTTGTATGCCGCGAACACAAATCAGTATGCAAAATCAGTTCACTTCTAAATCACTTGCTTTAGTTTTTTTCCGAGAAGATGTGAACATTATAGAAATTGGAGGATTTGCCACTCCGTATGACTCAGCAATCATTGAGCAAATTTGAGGAACACCTGCAAGACATCCTTCAGTATCGCGTAGAAAAGGAACTACTAATAATAAAGAACTATCCAAGGATCATTGCTGACTATGATCGCGACTTGATCATTGAATTAATGGAGAGTCTGCTGAATAATGTTTATTGTTTTGCTGAAAAGACGATTACCATAACCATAACCTTGCAAGAAAAGCTGTTGATTATTTACGTTAAGGATGATGGTCCGGGCTTTTCTAAAAAGGAATTACTAACCGCAACAGAACCTTACTATTTTCAGAATAAAAATAGTCATTTCGGGTTGGGGTTGACTATCGTTGAAGCCTTAACCCAAAAGCATGTCGGCAACCTAAAAATCGTTAACAGCATTGATGGCGGTGCGATCGTCTCTGCGGTTTTTGCCATAAAAGTTGAAAATCTACATTAGTAGAGAATTTATAGAGATTTAATGATTATCCTATAAATGAACAGAGTATTACTCACTATTAGGAGGGATAGATGATGCAAATCGAAATCAATCACTTAAATCAATACTATGGAGAAAAACAAGTTCTCTACGATATTAATCTTTCCATTTCAACAGGTATGTTTGGCTTACTGGGCCGCAACGGTGCTGGAAAAACGACATTGTTGAAAACACTGGTAACCTTGCTGCCTACCAAAGATGGCGATATCCGAATGAATGGAATTGGTCTCCATGATCAGAAAAAAATTCGCTCCATCATCGGTTTTTTACCGCAAGACTTCTCAATGTACGGGAACATGACGGCTTACCAGGCTTTAGATTATCTAGCGGTCCTTTCTGAATTAGATAAAAAAACTCGGAGAGCTCGAATCAAGGAGCTGCTAAATCAGGTGAATTTAACGATTCATAAAAATGTCAAAGTCAAAGCGATGTCTGGTGGGATGAAGCGACGATTAGGGATTGCTCAGGCGTTACTGAATAATCCGAAGATCCTAGTCGTTGATGAACCGACAGCGGGGTTAGATCCAGAGGAACGATTGCGTTTTCGTAACCTATTAGCCGAAGTCAGTGAAAGTAAGATCGTTCTGCTATCTACTCACATCGTTGGTGATATCGAAGCTGCCGCTGAAAACGTCGCAATTTTAGAAAAAGGACGAATCATTTTTTCTGATTCAATCGAAGAGTTATTATTGAACGCTCAAGGAAAAATTTTCAGTGTCCAAATTCCACGTACCGAACTCAACGTAGCCAAAAGACAGGTCAAGATTATCAGCTTGCAGCAGGAGGGCAACACATCACATCTAAGATTTATCGGCAATCCGAATGCACAGATCATGTGCCATCCGCTGGTGGTTGAAGAACGCCCTACATTAGAAGATGCTTATCTCTACCTATTATTGATGAAGGATGTGGAATAATATGCTACTAAAGAAAGAACTCAGATTAACATTAAGAAGTTTGACCTATTGGCTGTCTGTTCTATTCATCGGCGTCTTTCTCCTTACACAATTAGGCTCAGATTTTTTCTCGTTAAAACAGCCGAAACCTAATCAAAATGATTACGGGATCGCTCGAACGACGAATAGAAAAGATATTCAACGGCAAACACTTTTCAAACTGCTTCAGCAATATAGTAATCAAAGCTATAATACCTACCCTTTGGGCTTTCTAAAAGTGGTTAAACCATCAAAATCTGATCAAACGGCTATCAAAAAAATTTTGGAGCATTCTACTGGCAAGACTATAAATGAACTAAATCAAGCGCAATCACGTGAGGGCAATGGTTACTCTCAGATAGATCCAATTATTATGGCGACTAAAATTCCCGTAGCAAGAAACTATTCATATCCATCCTTCGAAGAGGATATGAAAGAGGTCGAAGGCTTGATTGGCAAAGGGTCAGATTTTTCCAAAAATACTTACTTAAACCAATCATTAAAACAACTAACCTATCAAGAGGCGGTTAAAAATTTCAGAACAATTTTGACTAAAGATCGTGTTTCGGGAGCCTTCGCTCGGATGACTTGTGATTACTTAGGAATTATTTTGGCCTTAGTTCCAGTATTTGTAGCAGTAACTGTTGTTCTTCGTGACAAACGCGCTAAGAGTCAATTGATCATCTATAGTAAAAGCATTTCCACCTTTAAATTGTATGGAACACGTTTTCTAGCGACTTTTCTTTTACTTCTCCTGCCGATTATTTTGTTTAGTCTGCTTCCAGCAGTGCAATCCGTTTATATTGCTCAAAAATACCAGCATCCCGGCGATTTGCTATTGTTTTACCAATACATTCTCGGCTGGACGATTCCAACGATTGTTGCGATAGTTGGAATCAGCTTCTTACTCACGACAGTGTTTAACGGACTGGTAAGTGTTCTTTTTCAATTGTGCATTTGGCTCATATCTTCTATGATGAGCGGTCGACAAATCGTTGGTAAAATTGGTCTTAATTTGATACCGCGGTTCAATAATATTGGTTCACATGACGTTTTCAAAAGTATCTTTTACGAGTTAGTGATCAATCGTACTTTTTGGTTTCTTGTAGGTTTACTTTGTTTCATGGTCAGCTGTATACTTGCTGATCTCAAACGGAAAGGAACAATGCGTTATGGGAACCCTAACTAAAGTTTCGACGATTTTCTGGCGATTTCATTTTTACTCAGCTGTGATCGTAACATTGCTACTAACTCTGCTTTTCGCTTGATCAGCTTAATTTTATTTTGTCACTTTATCTAACCGACAGTTCAGAAGAAGCAATTCAACTAATCAAAACGAAACGTTCTTATTATGTTAACATTCTGCTCTTATTGGTCACCCAAAATCATGCTTGTACTGTTTCTATTAACTTGTAGTTGCTTGGTGCTCTTTGAAAAGAACAGCTTAACGATTGAATTCGGAAGTTTTCTGTTAGCCGGATTAGCAAACACTTTGTTTTTGTGCGGATTATATGCCATTGGCTTTATCTCTACTACTTCTCTACTACTTAGCCAATCGTGGCTTAGATTTTGCCGTTGGGATATTATGTAGCCGTTCTTTTATAAGTATCGAAATATTTACCAACTCTTTACTTTGATAAAAAATGACCTTTAATAAATATTCTTCGTTTAAGTGGTATTTTGTTGATCTTTATCAGCTATTTATTTACGAAAAGAGGAAAGCAAAACAGGAGTAGCAGTTATTCGTTTCTACTACTCCTGTTTATCTAATTATCAGTATGCTAATTATTTGATTATGGTTCCAAGTAGATTGCAACCTCATGCTGCAAAGTATTTAAAGTACACAAAAATGGTGAATTACACAATTTTACATTTCTTGAGTAAATCTATTAATTGTATAGGCGAGTTCTTCTGGAGAGCTTCTATTTAGTTCATGTTTGCCATTCTCGATAATTACTATTGTTGAATTTTTCAATAGGTTACTGAGTTTGCTAGTAGCTGACAGATTAGCCTTGTCTTTTGAACCACACAAAAGTAAAGTTGGGGCTTTTATATTTTGTAATGAATTACTCATTTGTAGATTTGCTAGATCATCCATTAATTGTAGTAGTTGCTTCTTTTTAAGGACAATTCCGGATTTTCTTAGGAAAAATGATGGAGTTAATTTAAGCATCATATTTTGTAACTTTAAAATTTTTTTATCAGGTGCTTCAAACTGACCTGCTACAACAATTAAGCCCTTTAACAAGGGATTACAAACTGTTCCATACTGTAATGTTAAAATGGCCCCGAGAGACAAGCCACACAAAATAAAAGGTTCATTGAGTGTTCTCAAAAAAGCTTCCAGTTTGTTATTAAGATACTTAAAATTCACATATTCATTAGGTCCTATATTTTCGAATAAAGGGAAAAGACAAATATCAGAATTATCAATATTTTTGATGACTTCTTTCCAACTGTCAGTGGATTGACCAATACCGTGGAGCAGGATAAGTTTCATTTGCGACCTCCTTAATTTTCCATTTTATGATATTGAAGACTATCATATCATATACAATAGCGAAAAAGAATAGTAGAAATATCTGAACAATATGATAGTAAATTGCAAAATTCTATTGTTGGAGGAAGGAGGTGAGTTAAATATATGATTGAAAAGATAGAATTATTTACAAAAAATGGGTATTTTTATCATTGATAGATATCTTTTCTAAAATCAGAAATTTCGTATTTTATTAAAGGAGTTCAGTGGTCCGATTATTTACTTTAGTTATTAAAAATAGCTCAATGTCTAAAGCAGGTATACTAGCCATAATAATTTTTAGTCTTTTTTTATAGGATGGGGGCTAAATATTGATTTAATTTAAGAAAAAAAGTGTTTGTGGATTTTGATAGTGATAAGCCCATATGGAAATGGTAGAAGATATCGTTTGTGGGGCGGGCGATCACGGAACAAAATAAAGAGACTGTTGTTTAAACAGTCTCTTTATATGAATTTTGAAACGACTTTCATCGTTTCAGTCACCCTCACGGGTTATTCCTTATTAAATAACTTTAAAGTTTGGCTATTGACCTTTGTTCCTGAATAATAGACCTATGGAACGGTCTATCGGAACACTGCTATTACCTTCTGTAGCTCGACTACAACAGAAAGCCTGCATCCCGACCTATTGGTTATCATGCCCCAAACCCATTAGCTGTACCGTTTATTTTTTATACTATTTCTAGTAGGAAATAGAGTGGCTTTTAAAAAATAAACTGAAGAGTACTATCAAGCGAGACTGCGGTTATTCAATAGGTTTCAGGAATAAACTTCAATAGCTAAGTATTTCCAAATAAATATGAAAGGAGGCCCCTCCATGAAATTATTTATCGGTTTAGATGTTAGTTCTCAAAAATTAGATACTTGTTTTTTATTAGATTCAAAAGAAATCTTGTTTGAAGGATCGCTAAGTAACGATCTAGTCGGCGCTAGTGAAATCAAACAAAAAATTATTGAATACCATGAAACCTGTGGTTTCAGTCGAATTGTCATAGGAATGGAATCGACTTCTGTTTATAGTTTCCATCCTTCAATGTTTTTCTACTTGGACGAAGATTTACAACAATTGCCTGTCGAAGTTATAGTCGAAAATCCCTATAGAATCAAACAATATTCAAAAATGTTTGATCAAGATAAAACAGATAAAATTGATGCACGAATTGTAGCTGACTATCTACGAGTAGACCTTCATACCTTGTTTCCTATCAAAGAAGAAATTTATGTTGGACTGCAACGATTGACAAGATCCCGCTATCAATTGGTCACACAAATGGTGGAAGTAAAACAGCATTTTTTGGAAAATTTAACGTATAAATGCAATACCTTGTCAAAAAAACTCACTCAGGAAGACAATAGGACTTCAGTATTTGGTTCCACCATTATGAACCTTCTCACGGAGGACATTACTCTAGATGAATTTGTGGAAATGCCTCTTGAAGACGCTGTAGAATTACTTCAAAAACTAGGAAAAGGGCGCTTCAAAAATCCAGAGCAACTTGCCAAAAGTATTAAAAAAGCGGTACGAAGCTCTTATCGACTAGGTAAAGTAACCAAGGACTCCATTGATCTCGTACTAGGCATAATTGCCAATGAAATCAAATTTTTAAAGAAACAGATCAAAGAAATTGAAAAAGCAATCATGTCCTTACTTGAAGCAATTCCAGAAGCTAAATGTCTTTTAAGTGTCCCTGGTCTAGGACCTATTTATACCGCAGGATTAATCGCTGAAATTGGTCAAATCGATCGATTTGATAATCAATCAAAGTTAGCAAAATACGCCGGACTAACTTGGACAAAAAATCAATCGGGAAACTCAAGCTCTGAAAACACTCCATTAAATCGTTCTGGAAATCGCTACTTTCGTTATTACTTAATTGAAGCCACCAATCGAGTAAGAAACACATTGCCAGAATTTCAAGAATATTATCAAAAAAAGAAAAATGAAGTTCCCAAACATCAACATAAACGAGCGCTCGTCTTAACTGGAAGAAAATTTGTGCGCTTGATCGATGTGCTACTACGCAACGGTCAACTCTATCAGCCAACGAAGATGGTGATAGAGAAATAACATAAAGTTATTTGCGCAATACTTCATAACTGACCCGAAAAAATTTGAATTTTCGTCGGGTTTAGTTCAGTGCGTTCTAATTTTTGAAAAACTAGCTTTTGCTTAAAAATCTTTATCTTGACTTATTACCATTAGGCTTTCTAAAAGGATTATATCAAAAAAATACGAAGGGAATGTGGTAATTATTAAATGATATGAACTTATACAAATGGAGGAGCTAGAATAGCTTTAAAACATAAGATTAGTAGTAGAAAACCATAGGTGAATAGTTGAATGAAATAACTTAATCTATTTGGTAAATTAGGCAGATTAGATTAAAGATTTTTAACATCAATTTTTTTTGCTCCATTTCGCCAATATTGACCGCTTGTGAATTAGCCTTGTCAGAAACAATACGTATGGATAAAAAGCTTATTTTGTTCAAAAAGCAACATTGGGCTATTGAGGCTGATTCCATGTCAACACAATCAATGTGAAAGTCATTTATTAAAGACGACCTTTGTTTATGTGTTGTGACGAAACCTTCACCTGTACCAAAAGTACCTATTTTTAATGAGGAATCATGTTTTGAGAACAAATGAATTGCTTCTTTATCGGCTTCGTAAAAGAGTTGATAAGGAAATTTAAGTTGCGATTGCTTTTTTCGTATGTCGTAATGATAGTATTTCTTACCGAGGTAAATATCAGATAAAGAAGAATTAGAGGATATCCCTCCACAAATACCGATATTAAGAACCAAATCTGGAGAAAATTTATCAAGTAATACTTGAGTAAAAATGGAACTATTTGTTTTTCCTTGACCGGAGCACAGTAAAACAAATTGATGGATACCTTGTTTTGAAACATAGAATTTTCTTTCTAGATATTCGAATACTTGTACAGGAGCTAGTCTTTCAATCAAAGGATGTATTTCCAAATCCATAGCAGAAATAATTCCAATTTTCATAATAGAACCTCCTAGATAACTTTTAGATAATTGTATCATAAAAATTTTTGAAACATTCGAATGAAAAAATTCGTAAATGGAAGAATTCAAGTGAAGAAAGCTCATAGAGAAGGGGCCATCATAGAATTTTTGATAATAAAAAAAGAGACCATCAGCCTCTTTTACTGTTTCAATTGAGAAAAATAGTTATCTATAGACGCCTTGATTGCCGCAAAATCTTTCGTCATAAGTAATTTTGCAGGGACTTTGATTATTGGAAGATTGTTTTCATTGTCAAAAGAAAAGAAAGGATCAGGTACAATTAAATAATCTACAGTGTCTTTATCTCTAAGGTAGTTGAAGGAAACATCATAATAGGTAGAAAAATATTTTTTCATATCAGAATATTCACTAGAATTTACAGGTGGGGCTAGCGGACCGTAGCCTGTTCCTGAATCAACTGTAAAAACGAAGCATAACTTGGTCATGGGTCAACCCCCTTTTCAAAATAAGTATACTACTGGTTGGAGTAAGCGTAAAGATTATAACTGATTGCAAATCATGAAATAAGTCAGCAATCGGAGGAATTACAGGAAAAAGGTCACGTGCATGGGGCGCTATCAAGTAGAAATAGAAAAGAAAAAATGGTGCCAAAAAAAGACACCACAGCTTCTATTTTTCTCTTTTGAAAGTAATTAAAGTGGCACCTTTGAATTGAAGTGAAGTTGACATATAGGAATATGTGACAAGCTCCCAGCCTTCTTGTGAGCGTTCGTTAAATAGATCATTTAACTCGAGTATGTCACTTTCTTCCGCTTTGTCAGTAGTCCATTTAGTTTTCGTATACAGTACTTCAGTTTTATATTCGTACATTTTTATTACTCCTTTCCTTTAATAAAAAACATTTTAGCAAGTTAGTATTAATATATGCGTAAATCGAAACTATTTTTTCTACTGAGGTTGATTTTCTTAACATAGAGAGAAAAGAAGACAGGAAAGGAAACAATAGTTTCTAAGAATTATTAAAATAAGTATGCAATCGGAGGAAACACCCCATGTTTGGGGCTATCGCGGAACAATATGGGTCCTTTTTTATTTCTTAAAAGAATTATACTTGCTCAGTCGTTCGTTGAGTGTTCCTGTGTGCAACTCAAACAAATGATTATCATAATCATAGAAGTAAATTGAAGTCCCTTCACCTTCGATTCTAGAGCGCCCTTCTTCAATTTTTAAATTTACGTTTTCTATTCGTTGAATGTAATCATCTATTTCATCATACTCAATCTTAAAAGCGATATGGTTATATGTTTTATCCAAACTAGCAGACTTGTCTTCCATTATAGCTATCCAGAGATTTCCGATTAGAAAGAATCTTTCTGGATGAACAGAAAATTGTATAGAATTGAATCGGCTACACTAGACTAGACAGAAATAATGAGGTGTGTAGAATAATAAAAAACACACTGGAGGAATTATCATGTCAAGACGTCAACGTAGAACCTATTCAAAAGAATTCAAACAACAAATCGTCGATCTCTACCTTGCAGGCAAACCGCGCGCAGAAATCATTCGAGACTATGAGCTGACCGCTTCAGCCTTCGATAAATGGGTGAAGCAAGCACAGTCAACAGGCTCGTTCAAGGAAAAAGATAACTTAACCCCGGAACAAGCAGAACTGATCGCATTACGAAAGAAAAACAAACAGCTCGAAATGGAGAATGATATTTTAAAGCAAGCGGCGCTGATATTCGGACGAAAAGACAAGTAATTGATGCCAACAAGCACAAATACTCGATATCAGCGATGTGCAAAATTTTAAACATTTCTCGTCAAACCTACTATTATCAAGAACAACCTGTCAGAAATGAGTCTGAGTTAGAAGAAGTCATACAGGAAGAATTTATTCGTAACCGAAAAGCCTATGGCACCCGGAAATTGAAGAAATGTTTAGCAAAGCGTGACCTTCAACTCAGCCGGCGTCGAATCGGTCGAATCATGAAACGTCGTGGGTTGACATCTACCTATACGATCGCTCATTTTAAAGGCCATCGAACAGTTTGTAATGAAGCAGAAACAGCGAATGTATTAGATCGGACCTTTACACAAGAACAGCCATTGGAAGCCATCGTCACGGATCTTACTTATGTTCGTGTTGGAAAAAAATGGCAGTATATCTGCCTCATTCTGGATTTATTTAATCGAGAAATTATCGGTTATTCGTGCGGCGAGAAAAAGGATGCCGCATTGGTAAAAGAAGCCTTTGGCCGGATTCCTTATCCATTGACGGATGTCAAACTTTTTCATACAGATCGTGGAAAGGAATTTGATAATCAAACCATTAATGAGATTTTGAATGGTTTTGAGATCACGCGCTCGCTGAGTAAGAAAGGCTGTCCCTATGATAATGCTGTTGCGGAATCTACTTATAAATCTGTTAAAGTCGAATTCGTGCATCAATACCAATTTGAGACATTGGCACAACTACGCTTGGAATTATTTGATTATGTGCATTGGTGGAACTATCTGCGACTGCACGGCACATTGGGGTATGAAACACCGATCCAGTTTCGTCAACAGAGATTGGCGAAGCGAACCCTTGATAATGAGCTCGGATCTGATACCTCTGGAGAGGCAGCGTAATTGAATGAGTACGCTTCTGCCGGAAAGAATCCGATCCGAGGAGGCTCATTGTCAAGGGCAATCGGAGCAATAACACCAAGGGATTCACAACACCTTATAATTTTTGTCAAAAAAAGTGTTGCCATTCCAAATCACTGGAATAGACTTCTTGAGCATTAAATATACTTTTGAACATTAATGAAGACTGCTCGAGATTTTTTACTATGAAGGTTATGTGACTAATAAGGTGCATAGAAAATCGTTCCTTTTTTAATAAAATAGTATTAATAAAGTATAAAAAAGTCAATAATCGGAGGGGACACCCCATGTTTGGGGCAATTACATACAAAAAAAACAGCCCATAAGGCTGTTAAAGAATATCACTTTCTTAATTTAGGTTTGCCATCTTCGTCAACTAAAACAGTCATGCCAGCACCGATACCATAAGTAGTTGCTAAAAGATACTGTACGCCTGTTTCCTTATCTACAATAACCCGAACATCATTAGAACCCTTTGCCCCAAATTTAACAACATCAAACTTTTCACTATCAAATTTAACCATAATCAAACTCCTTTTTAATCATATTTAAACATTAATTCTAACTTATTTGATTAATTAGGTCAATGCGAATTGATACTTTTGTTTAAAGTGTATACACAAATGGAGGAAACAGAGTAGGGAAGCTCCGCTAGATGGGGCTATTGCGGAAAAAAAGCTTCTCCAAACAAATGGAGAAGCTTAGCGCCAAAATTTTTTATAATCCTCCTTATCAATGATGTTGAAGGAGATCATTTTCTCCAACAATGTAAAGTTGATTGGTTGTTCCCATTCAATACGAAAAATATTTTTTGTATGAGAATACCCGCATTTTTCAACATCTGTAATAAACTTTTTAAGACAGGAAACTTCTGGCGAGACAGAAAAAAATTTTTTGGCGGCACTAAAGCCAATAATAAAGGTCCCATGGTGGGTAAACATCGGTGAGCTCCATGCGACTCGCCTATCTAATTCAGGGAACCTTGTCGAAATTTCTTTTAGAAGATTTCGTAGCTTTTCCTGATGCATTGGGTTTTCAATTGAGATCAGATAATCTTCAAAAATTTCCATAGATGACTCCTTTTAAACATATTATATCAAAAAGAGGATGAACTTGGGAGATCAATTCAGTAATGGAGGAAATAACACATGTTTGTGGCAATGTGATAGATAATCAAGGACGATGAGATAAGAATAGGAGCATAGCTACAACTAACTATGCTCCTTAATTTCTATTTTGATAATTTCTTTAATTCTTTAAGAGTGGTATCCAAATTGTCAGCGTGCCAGTTTTTAGCTCCCAAAGCGTTTTCATTAGAAAGTGCACCGCTTGTCCGAAGATTAGAGAGCTCTTTTTGTTGTACGGTTAGGTCAATATCGCCATCTTCACAGGAAATAGTAACCGAGTAGTTAAATCCTTTTTCTTCAACTGAAACACTCTTAATTGTCGAGAATTCAACTTTCAGAGGGTCATCATCTTTAATATCGCCAGAACCAAAACTATAGCCCTTTAATTGTGCAATGATTAACTCGTTTTTACATAGTTGTAAGATGTAGAAAGGTTCGGTTTTGTACAGAAAGGATGCTACCTTAGCGCTCAAGTTTGGTTTCCCGAATTGGCTAATGATTCCGCGACCTTCGATAGGTTCGACACCTAACATTTTTAGACTTTCTAATAATTTCTCTTGTTTTGCCATAATTAAAACTCTTTTTTTAATCATATTTTAATATTAATTATAACCCATTTGAAGATTATGAACAATAGGAGTTAGAGCTGTTGGTAGTAAAAGTATGCAAACGGAGAACTTAGAGGAGGAATTTTAGTGAAATACAAACAAAAACCCATTCAGGTTGAAGCACTATGGTTCAATGGGCGCAACTTAAAAGAGGTTCTTGAATTTTGCTCTGACGCTTATGTTGATCGGTTTGATCGGCTTCATATCCATGTACAATCGAAAGACTTCATAGTCAAGGATGTACAAGGAGAGTTTCATGCCATTGATCCTATGACATTCGCAAGAACATTTGAAAAGGTAAAGTAGCGACAGCTATCAAGCCTGCAAATAAAAAGTCAATCAGAAATTACTAAAAAATTTGTCTGTTTTGAGAGCATGACAAATAGAACCACCGAAAATCGCTGGTTTTTAATTTAATTCATACGTGCATGGCGCTATTCCATTTTTGGAAATGAAGCTAGGTATTCTTTTACACGTCCGTAGTAGACACGCAAGAATTTATTTGATCCAGCGGTCATATAGACATAATAAGGTTTTCCTTCTGCTCTCTTTTTAGAAATGAACGTGTATACAGGATCGTCTTCTGGGGAATTTTTAACTAAAGTATTCATGACTTGAAAAAGAGTCTTTCGAAGCTGTGCAGAGCCACGCTTAGAGGTGCGAACACCCTTTTGATTATAAGTGCCAGATTGATTCACACCAGGATCGACACCCGCAAAAGCAGTTAATGCTCCTCTGCGAGAGAAACGACTAATGTCGCCAATTTCTGCTATAAGCTGAGGACCTAATGACGCTCCAACACCTTTCATGGACATGACTACAGGATATTCCGGCAATTGTGAAGCCAGTTGGTCCATTTGTAAACGAAGTTGTTCAACGGTTTTGGAAAGAGTATTTAATTGCTCAATTGCCTGCATAATAAGCAATTTAGTCATTTTATCTTTGGGTAAAATAGCAACTAATTCTTTGGATGATTTAAGAAGTTGTTCAGGTTTATTTGGTTGAAAGTCATATCCGTTACGCTTACAAAATTTTCGATACCGTTCGGTAAATGCGTTCAAGGACATATTTCGAACACAATCAACATGCCAAAAAGTTGTAACAAAATCAACCCATTTTTGACTTCCGTTGGATCGTGCCGGACTAGAGAAAAACGTATTGGCTCCAGGGAAAGTTTGATCCAAAAGAGAAATGAGATTATTTTTAATGGCAGTTTTATTCTTCGTATAAAAATCAAATTGACGGTTCAGGGTCTTTAATTGATCTCTTTGCTTATCCACAAGATTGTACTGTCGCAGGTCGTTCCAGTTGTCAAGCGCGTAGCGAGCGATCTTAATAGCGTCTTTTTTATCAGATTTTACTTTACGTAAAGTGTTATTTCCAAAATCTTTAACGAGTTTGGGATTTACTACACTGACATAAAAGCCTGCGTCAGAAAGCCAATGTGCAACAGGTTCGTGATAGCGCCCTGTGTATTCCATGACGATCCTGATGTCTCCTTCTAGCTTTAAAAGAGAATGAATCAACTCATTAATATCACTAGAAGTATGGCTGATCTCGCGAGGACTCAAAACAACTTCACCGAAGGGACGGATAATCGAAATAACGCTTTTACCTTTAGAAACATCAACACCTACTGCGTTCAAAATAATCCTCTCCTTAAAAATTATTGCAATGAAATGCCAGCATTAGCACATTGCCGATTCAATCTACTGGGGGTGACACGAACGTACTGGAAAACAGCAGTTCAACCTGCATAAAACGAACGCTGTGAATGAGCAGCTGGTTGACAGACTTGATAGCGGACGTGATAGTCCAAGGAGGTTTTACGCCTGACCATTGCTTTCTCATTCTAACAGCTTAAGCAACATGATAGATAAAAGGGATTACTTAAGTTAGTCCCTTATAACCTATAAATATATTGTAGTAGGAGGATTTTATATGAATGATTATTATTGCCCAGTCTGTGGCGAAGAAATGAAGCAATGGCAAGGATCGATTTACGAATGCAAGGATTACGGCAACATGATCGATATGGATATTTTTGACGATGAGGAGGACGGCGAATGACATGGACTATTATTCTATTCATTTGGCAAAGTGGGTAGGCCTTTGTTCAGGGAGCTACGAAAGTGGTGGTGTTCGAAAGTCAGCCCACATCACTTCTGGAAATAAGTATCTAAAAACAATCTTATACCAATGCGGTGAAACAGCAGGGCGATCGAATAATCCGACGTTTTCAGAATTTTATGATAGAATTTCCAAACAGGGAAGCGAGAAAAAGGTGATTATTGCCTGTGCACACAAAATTTTAAGAATTGTTTACAAGATTCTTTCAGAACAAACCAATCGGTAAAATGAAAAAAACTTACTGGCTGCAGCGGGCAACCAGCAAGGAACAATTAGAAAAATTTTTCTTAGTTCTATTATATTATGAGTAAGGTCTTTTTTCCATAATTCGTTTCCTTAAACAAGACTAGTCAGACTAGTCTTGTTTTGAGACTACTAAAGAGTTTTAGCATATTCAGATACTTTATTTAGGAAAAATCTTCTTTTATTTTTGTCAGCATTGCGAAGGAAGGGTAGCGTAATAGATCTGGTTGTCTTAATGCCACACATTTTAAGTACTTGCTTTTTTAAAACTTTTCCGTAGTCTTGTTGAAATATTCTGGCGTAAAAATTTGGTGTGTCATGAGTTGTAATCACGGTAGCCGTTTTATTTGGCAATAAACCTACTGGTAGAACTCCTTTGTATTCATACGCGAAGCCTTTTACAAAAACTCTATCAACGTAACCTTTAAGTATAGCGGGCATACTGCTCCACCAAATAGGAAAAATAAAGACTAAATGGTCGGACCACGTCAAATCGTCTCGATACTTTTGAGTTGAAGTAGAATCCTTTAGGTCTCGGCGTTTATTGTCCTTATCAAAATGAAGTATAGGATCAAAATTATCTTTATAGAGATCAAGAATTTTAACTTGGTGATGGGCAGAAATTTTTTGTTTGAATGAGTCCAAAATTGCATTATTAAAGCTATCCTCACTGGGATGAGCATAAACAACTAAAATATTCATGCTTTGGGTCATCTCCTTGTGTTTTCTATTAAGTATACATTAGTGTACTTAATAATTTTATTAGACTTTAGACCGAGAAGTTCTGTTAACGGAGGAACTACAGTAAAAAAGTCTATTGTCAAGTGGAGTATTGTGAAATATAGAATGGAAGCCATAAAAGATGTTTACCTTTCAGTTAAGGCAAGTTCAACTGCTTTCTGGATGACTTTACTAGAGTTTGTTGCTCCGGAAATCGTGTCGACTTTTACTTTTTGCTTTGTCAATATATCCTGTGTAATGTTACTTGCTTTTTCTCCACGATCATTTTTGTGATAGATATATTTAATATTGTTTATTGAATGGTTTTTTACTGTGACCTTTACTTTTACATTGATAAAATCTACATCATATTTACCAATATATTCACCGTCTTCAATTTTATTTAAATCAGGTTCTTGTATTACGATATTTTTTACTTTGTTTTGATATTCTTGAGTTCTTAGCCAGTAGTTCATAGCCAATCCACCAGTACTTAAAATAATAATCAAACCGATTAAAATAATTACCTTTCGATATTTTTTATCTTTTTTCATCATTTGTGTGTGCCTCCAATTGGTTTTGTCTGACTTCTTCAAATAAATTCATGATAGAAGTATCGAGCTTTTGCTGATTGATTTTATATAATTCATGTGTTTGAAAGAGTGGAAGAAGCTCTTCTAAAATAGCTGTGACTTTCTTTAAGAACAATAATTGTAACTGCATTGAATTTAGGTTTCTTGTAATGACTTCTTTTGCTAAATCATTGCAGTCATTTCCTTCCTTAAGAGAATACAAACTGGTAAGTATTTGAATATCCTCTAATGAAAATCCAGCTTGCTTAAAAACGACAATGTTACGAAGAATGTGAATATCTTTTTCATTATATGTTCGATAACTATTTGCTGAGCGACTTGCTTTTAAAATTCCTATTCTATCATAATAACGTAGAGTAACTTTACTTATATTCAGTAATTCTGAAACTTGTTTGATTGTGTACATACTTTTCCTCCTTAAAGCGATACTAACATTTAACTTAAGGTTAAGGTCAATAGTTTTATATTCAAAAATTTAGTTTATGTTTCATAATAATATCTTTTGAAGATAGGGCATAGATAAAAATGCCATTTCGGACAGGTTTTGTATAGCATATAGTAGATAGGCTATAAAATTTTAAAGGTTCTCTCTTAAAAGGAGCTTATGTTTTAATTTTTCATAATTAGTCTTATCACTTGTTTTTCCCTTTCAGTTTCTTTCCAATTCGCTATTTCCTATAAAATCAATTCAGGATATATTTTGCTAGTATCTTTTAAGGTATTGTCGCAAAATTTTCTGACATAATCACTCTCGTCCTCTTTAAGTTGCGCTAATAGCTGAATTGCAATCTCTGGATTATCCTTAAAGAAGGGTCTGCTTGTCCAACCCCTAATCCTTCGGAAGCTGCTCTTCTTATGTTGGCATTTTCGGAGTTCAATCAATCTTTGATGTCAGGAAAGGCAATCTAATAACCAGTACTAGCATAATAGTTGTCAAAAGCCATGGCTAAAATTTCTTGTACCCGCAAATTTTCGTCTTTAGATACATTGTTTTTTATGAATAAAAAAGTGTTTTCTTTATCAGAAGCAAGCTTACCAAATAAGAAAACAGCGACCATTCTAATTTGATAAATTTCTGATTGATATAAATCAGTCGAGATGGTTTCAAGCGTATTTTTTAAGAAAGAAGCTTCTAATTGTTCTGTAAATTTTTCATGGGGATAAGCCCTCTAGACACCGCAGTAATTCGGTCTAACTGCTCTTTAATCGTTAGTGCTTCCAATTTCTTTTCTAAATAATTCGACATCTATTTTTTCCTTTCCATTAAAAAAATCAGTTAGCGGACAGAGTTTCAGGACTTTATTGTGAAATTGATCAACTGTACGGAATAGTTGACAACTCTAGTTTTTCAAGTGATTCAAACCGTGAAGGAGATACAATCGTCGAGACGAAACATGAGAGTGCAGGCATCAATCACACTGGTAGAGCGCTTGTCCAATGTGTACATCAAGCTAAAACCTGTTGGGGTACAAGCAAAAGATATTGAAAATAGAATAAATCAATGGTTCCTAGCCTTTCCACATCACGTATTCAAATCAATAACGTTTGATTGCGGGAAAGAATTTTTTAACCGGAAAGCGATCAGTAGTGTCAATGTTACAGACATCTACTTTACGGATCTAGTAACTCTTCACAACGAGGATTAGACGAGCATTCTAACAGATTATTTTGTAAAGAGGGTTGAATAAAGACATGGATTTTATCAATGTTCCAGAGTCATCCATTCAATCCGTTGCTTCTAGGAGGAATCATATTCCTAGAAGGTCGTGAAATTATCGACACCATTAGAAGTATTTTTGAGTTACATGGGGGAAGAGACTTTGTCTAACTTAATTTGACATTTAAGAGATTTCATAAATGTGATCTTCTAGGAAAATAAAGAGTCTAATCCTGCTGCTAAATAAGTATGGATAATGTTCGTCATTTCTTCTGGACTTTTTACTGGATCATCCTCAATCCATTCAGAGACAATATTCAGAAAAGCTCCAGTTTTAAAGGCAATTTTAAATCTATTATTATCCGTAAAGTCACACAAGATACCGCGCATATTTTGAAACAAATAAATATAATCTTTGTAACAGACTAGTAGGTAACCGAACAATCCCTGTTTTTTTAGCAATCTTAAAATATCAAGATGTTGTTCCAAAAAAGTAAAATGGATGCAGCACAATTGTCGTTCAGTTAGATATGTCTGTTTTATTATGGATTCAAAATGAGGTTTGAGTAGGGACAGTAAATAGTCGTTCAATACGTTTTCTTTTTTCTTGTAGTGCCTGTAGAAAGTACGTCGATCGACTTCTGCAGAATTTGCAATCTGAGAGACAGTTATTCTGTTGAAATCTTCAATGTCCATTAACTGAATGAGTGCATCCTTAATCCAATTTTTAGTAGTTTTTACTTGCTGATTATCATCTGTTTTTTTTGCCATATTAGTCTCACTTTCCTGAATTTGTAGCACTTATCCGAAACCATTGAACTATCTTCTTTCTTTTATTTATAATGTACAGAACAATATTAATATCATAAAGGAGATAAAGATGGAAAACAACTTACGTAGATTAGGAAACTCGGAACTCTGGCTGTCACCTTTAGGTTTAGGTTCTTGGCAATTCTCTGGGGGAAGGGGATTCGGAAGTAAATTTTGGAGAAACCTAAGTCAAGATCAAGTATCGGAGATCATCCGCATGAGTCTATCTAATGGAATAAATTGGATTGATACTGCTGAAGCGTATGGATACGGAGTATCTGAACAAAGAATTTCAAAATGTTTGGAAGAAATCAATATGAACGAAAATGAAAAATGTAATAATCCTATTTTAGCAGATAAATGGTGGCCTTTGGGACGTACAGCAAAATCTATCAGTAAAACGATATCTGTTCGTCGTAAAAATTTAGGAGGGAAAATAATTGACCTCTATCAAATACATCATCCAACCTCATTATCAACTATAGAAAAACAAATGGCGGAAATGAAATTACTAGTACAGAATAACCACATACGCTATGTAGGAGTGAGCAATTTTTCTGCGAAACAAATGCGTAGAGCTCACTGTATTTTGAAGAAGTATGGTCTATCTATAGTTTCGAACCAAGTGCGATATAACCTTTTCGACCGCAGCATAGAAAAAAATGGTGTTCTTGATACTGCTAAAGAGTTAGGAATATCAATAATCGCCTATTCTCCTCTTCATCAAGGTTTACTAACAGGAAAATTTCATGATAGACCAGAAGCAATAAATCAATTATTTTGGTTAAAAAGAATTCAATACGGATTCACAAAAAAAAATTTAGAACGCACACAACCGTTAATTGATGAGTTAAAAAGAATGGGTGTAGAGCATAACATGTCTGCAGCACAAATTGCGCTAGCTTGGCTTATTAGAGCGCATGGGGAAACCGTGTTTGCAATTCCTGGTGCTAGCAATATAGAACAAGTTAAAGGAAACATAAGAGCAATGAATTTATATCTAACAACTGAGGAAATAAATATACTAAGTAAAATTATATGACTGAAAAAATCATTTTCAAAAACACTGTCATCGGTAAAACAAGCCTGAGAGTAATATGAAAAGTATATTGCACACAAAATAATTTGTAATCTAGTTTGTGAAATGCTTAATTGAAATAATATGTCTCGCTCTTCTTTAAAATCTTAAATTGTAGATAAAGTGGAGTTACTTATTTGGAAATCAGTGGGTGTTAGTGCCTCTTACATTGGGCCTTCCTGCTTATTTTTTAGAATCAGTAGCGTTCCTTATGACGATAATCGAATTGACCTATCACCGAATTACGGATCAAGTTAAGGTTTGATGATTATTATTGAAGAGTCGCTTCTTCAAGCAGTATTGTTACTGGAGAACAAAAAACTGAGAACGAATTGGCTCAACTGGTTTTTGAACTAATATAAAAAATTTAATATGATGTCAGGGATTCCAATAGTTAACTTGGAAGGCCAATTTGTTAGAGATATACGCTGATGGATTTCTTCGAAGAAGTTGGCTGGTCTTAATACTGAGAGTGGTTAACTTAAAAACCAATTCAATAAAAGAGATTTTTCAATTTATCCCTTCTTCCGATAACGTTTTTATTCCACAAAAAAGACAGAGTAATGATTAGTCGTAAGAGATATTCATAGTATGGCTCAAGATTATATGCCTTATCACACTTCATTTTAAGAGTGCATTTATTATTTTTTTGAATTATCGTTATACTGATTATATTTTTTTTTTATAACAGATAATAAAAATAACTTTTTTGTCTTTATCAAAAGAGTATAAAGTGATATAGTAAGATACTAGTGACGAATATTGTGAATTGTTTTAATCGATGAATTCCTTTGTTTAAAAAGAATGGTGACAAAAGCGATGGAAGAAGGTTACTGATTCAAAATGAAAGGGTGAGAATAATTTCAGAAAGAAAAAAACTAGTGGTTCTCTATTTAGCTGTAATGGTAGGTGGTGAGATTCTTGCTTTGATGAGTATCTTTTTCATATACTTCAATGATGCTTTTTTTAATCAGAACATTGATATTATTCAATCTTATATCAACGCTTCTTCTGCATTTTTTGGCTGTTTCTTTTCAGTATCCACGGCATTGGTGATTAGTCAATTTGCGAAGTATCGTGAACGATTGAAAGAAACACAACGTACAATGACTTTCTTTTTCAAAGTGAAAGCAGAATACCAACATAATATGATTGTTTTATTGAAATTAGAAAGAGAAATCCGAGAGGGGTCGGATAAACTTGCTCATTTGCTGATAGAAAATCGAAAGGTTTGGGATTTGTTTGCGACCTCGGTGTATCATTTAGAATTTATGGCTTATAATCAGCTGTTCTCACAAATCAACTCACGATTACTTGAAAGAGAAGTTGCTCAGGCTGAACCATACCTCCTGTTGTTTGAACAAACGTATCAAATTTATTACTTGTGCCAAGCGATCGTAGAGAAAAAAGTAAGAACAGAAGAGAACATATGTCAGCTTTTACTTTTGATTACTGAAAAAATAGGAGATGCGGCTCAACTCCAAGCAGAAATTGAAGAAGAACAAACAAGTGAAAAAGGGGCAACTGCTATATTGATTTCTGACACTGTAGATATTTAAAAAATGAAAAGGGTAATATAAAAAGCTTCCTTTTGTTTAGAAAGGAAGCTTATTTTTTAAAGAATATTCACAATATTTTTTTTATAACTAATATTATGAAGATTTTTTGGGGTAAATTTCTTATATACTACAAAACGTCAACTGAATAAGTACTGACACGGATTTATCCAGTTTCTTAGAATTACTGAGTCTAAGAAACTGGATAATTTTTTGCCTTTATTTACTTGAAATAACGTTTAATTCTCACTATAGATTAACAATAATCATTTTAAACTACAATGTCAAGCTAATAAAGATCTTTTTTTTAGAAAATAGCAGGTAAATAACTCTATTTTTTGACCGAAAACATTATTTATCCCTTTGTTTTTATTCACCGTCAATTTCGCCGTCAAAATTATTGGAGAGGAATGAACAATTATGAGTCGACGAGGAGAAAATATTTATAAACGAAAAGATGGTCGCTGGGAGGGACGATACATTCGAGGGTATCGTTCCGACGGAACTATTCATTATGGATACATCTATGCGTATACCTATAAGGAGGTCCGTCAAGCGTTGCTTCCCTTAAAGCAGACCGAACCTTCACGCAAGAAACAACGATCAGTGATGGATCCTACGATTGCTTCATGGATCACAGACTGGTTAGCATTTCGTAAAGAAGAGCTGAAGCCTTCAACGTATGCCACCTATCAGTACAAAATCCAGCGCTATGTGTTGCCACACATAGGAGGAAAAAGACTGTCTGAATGTACGAATGACACCATTCGCGAATTAATCGTTCGCTGGAAAGAAGACGATCAGTTATCTGCTTCTACGATAAAAAGTATCTTTCAAGTGGTAAATAGAGCTCTAGGGAGCGCCCACAAGAAGGGGTATTTACTAGAAGATATTTGCGATCGAATCGTCTTACCCAAAGTCAAACGAACAAAAATCAATGCCTTGTCTTCGAGTGAACAAAGGCGATTGGAAAAAGCCGCGAACAAAGCCCCAGAGGGCTTGCCTACCCTTCTTGCGTTGCATACGGGGCTTCGAATTGGAGAAATCGCGGCATTAACTTGGAAAAATATCGACTTTTCTAAGCGAAAACTCTACGTAGAAGGTACCTACCAACGTGTCCAATTGCCATCAGCCAATGGCAGAAAGACATCGTTGGTTTTAGGAGAGACAAAAACCTCTGCTTCGCAACGTTGTATTCCATTGTCTAGTAAACTCATTCGTTTATTGAAAAAGTGGAAAGCGCAGCATTTAGGAGAGTCACATCTCTTTACGAAGAACGGACGTCCAGCAGAGCCACGCTTATTGGGCTATCATTTTCAACAAATTGCAAAAAAAGCAGCGATTGGACGTGTTCATTTCCATCAATTGCGTCATACCTTTGCGACACGCTGCATGGAAGTACAAGGTGATATTGCTTCGATCAGTTCCTTATTGGGCCACTCTTCAGCCAAGACGACCTTAGATATCTATGTGGACTCGTTGTTCGAGCAACGAGAACAGTTGATAGCCAAAATGGAACAACAATTTGCTTAACAATCATTAAAAAAACGAATGTTATCACTCCCTAGACTCCCCCTTTTTTTGCCTTCCCAAAGAAAGCGCTTCATTTGTACTTCTTCTTTTTTTGATACGTTTCGACCATTTTCCTTCAAAAATTCTTCCATTCGAGTAGATATGAGAGAAATCTCAGATTTAGAAACGGAGGAAAAAAAGTTATTTTCCGTCAATTCACCGTCAAGTATGTTTCTAAAACATTGAGTTAATCCCGATTATCGAACTTTTCTTAGACTCAGTAATTCCAAGAAACCCGCAGGGCTTCTTTTTCTCGTCAGATTTAGTCATTTTATCATGTTTTATCGATAAAAATCAGCTGACTTGTTTTTTCTATTAAAAAAATTAATCAATACTCACGCGAGAGAAAAAGATAGTGGAAACAATGGATGAAGGACCTTTGAAAGGAGGTATGTTTATCGACTGGTAGATATACAAAATAGTCAATCGTCTCCAATACCAAATGAGAGACCAAGAAAATCCAGTTGAGTATTGGGAAATAAGTGAAGAGATGCGGCAATCATAGTTTCACTTATTTTTGATTTCAACGAAATGAAACAAACTATAGCAGAGAATAAAGGAGTAAATTATGAATAGAAAATGGATAAGTAAAACAGCAATGGCTTTGGGTGTACTAACAATGGCAGGATCAGCAGGCGTAGGAACGGTGATTCATGTAGCCTATGCAGCAGAACAAAATATTAGTTCAAATGCGGTTTCTGATAATACGTCGACACGTTCGATCACTGTATGGAAATATGAAATTAAGAGCTCGTCTGAATTAGGGGGACGAGGAGATGGAACCAATCCAGATCCAAGTAAAGCTCCTGATCTAGGTGGTAAGAAATTAATGAAAGACGTGAACTTTGAAGTTATTAAAGTCAAAGCAATTGGCAATGCCTCATTAACAGATCCAGTGAAACAAAAAGAAGGAACAGAATGGGAACAAGACACTTCTTTCACTTCTATTAAAGGGAAAACCGATGCTAATGGTAAATTGACTTTTGATGTCGGAACAGGGAAAGCTGCCGATGGGATCTACTTAGTACGAGAAATCAAAGATTCTGTTTCCGGTGATTATACGTATACAAATGAAAATGGTGAAACGAAGAAAATCAATAAACCAATGGATCCATTCTTTGTTCATTTACCACAAACGAAACGGGATGATACAGGGAAATTGATCTACGACGTGCATGTCTATCCAAAAAATATCGTCACAGATACAGAATTGGATAAAACGATCGAAGGCGGAAAAGGCTACTCGATCAAAGCTGGAAATGACTTTCAATGGGAAGCAACCACAAAATTACCTGCCGGATTATATTTCAAAGCAGATAAAGACATGATTATTACAGATGTTGTTGATCCAGCAAATCCAGCGAATAAACTGCCAAACATCAATGTAGCAGCTGGTGATGAAGTGTATGGGAATTACTTCAAAGTAAGCGATAGCTTAGACGAACGCTTGTTACTACAAGATGTGGAAGTGTATGCCATCGATAAAACAGGAACCCCTGTAAAATTAACAAACGGAACTGAATATGAAGTGACGTTAGGTGGGACAAAAGTTACAGCACCAAATAAAGTAGAAGACTTAACCGAAGGTTCCAAAAAAGATGTTGTGGTGAGCTTAACGCAAGCAGGGATGAAAAAAGTTACTTTAGATGAAGATACTCACTTGCAAGTTGTGTATAAAGTAACCACTAACAAAGATTTTAATGGCACGATCGCTAATAAATATGGTGTGGATTACTTAATTCCTGGTCAAGAGCCTGTGACAGAAGAAAGTGAAAAGAATCCAGAATTCTTTGATGGCGGGTTTGACATTGAGAAAACAGATGAAAATAAAGCTGTTTTAGCAGATGCAGAATTTCATATTGCAGCGAGTGAAGACGATGCGAAAGAGAAAAAATTCTTGGCTTCTGATGGAAAGTCTTACACATTAAATGATGATGGAACGACTACACCGGCGTTACCGACAGGTATTAGCTTATTGACGACGAAATCGGATGCATCAGGGAAAGCAGAATTTAATGGTTTAGCTTTAGACTGGTTTACCGATAGTAATGGTGATGGCAAACAAGATCCAAATATTCCATCAGAAGCTACTTGGGCTCATGAGGCCATTAAAAAAGACTACTGGGTAGTCGAAACAAAAGCGCCAAAGGGCTATGAATTAGTGAAAGATCCAATAAAAGTGACGGTTACATTAGACACTGCAGATGATGCAAAAGTTGAATTAGATATCGTCAATAAAAAGGAAACAGACCTTCCATTTACCGGGGGTGCAGGGACTACATTGATGATCGTCATTGCATTAGGAGCAATTACTATTGGTACAGCAACAATGGCGATTGAAAAGAAACGTCGTCAAGTGTAAACGGCAGAAAGGATGGGTAGACAGTTGCAAAAGAAAAGACTAAAAAAATCAGTCATAATATTTCTCCCCATCATATTTCTTATGGGAACCATTTTCTTTTATAATATGGTTCCTGTAGGTAAGATATTAAATGCATCTATGGAAAAATCTTTATTTAGACTAACTCTCAATGGTGAAGATATCACAAATAATGAACCTATTACTGGGATGGATAAAGTTGAAGTAGAATTAACAGCGAGAGAAACTGGTATTTACAAAATCCCTCAAAATGAAGCAGACTATCATTTAGAATTAGAAAAAGAGAATCTAAAAATTCCATATTATATGTTAGATGAGACTGAATTCGATTTGGAAAATCAAATAATCTCTTCTTCATTATCAAAAGATAATACAGAAACGTCTTCTGGAGTAGTTGTTGGCACTACCGAGATGATCGACTCTAAATTGGACAAAAGAGTGAGTAATTCTGAAAGTGAGGCAAATACTCCCGATTCAAGAATAGTTTTAGAATCTGCAGTGATTAATGTTCGGAGTAATACATCAGATGGTTATTATTTCCTAAGAATGGAAAAAGGGGAATCGGTCATTTTTACCGTTCAACGACTGTCTTCAGAAAAACAAGATATAATTTTAGTCGATATGAGCAACCAAGAAAAAAAACAAAAAATAGTTGCTTTCAAAAAAAAAGTGGAACCGATGAAGAAAGATTCCAACAAAGCTATCCAGAAAGATGCAGATAAAGCTAAACAAAAAGGCATGGATATTGATGTTGGTTCTTTGGAATTGAGAAGTGAAGTTGATATTGTTAAGTTGAAAGATATTAGTTTGAATGTTCAAACTGGTGAGAAAAACTTCGATTCGGATAATTTGCCTGGACATGATTCATCTCCTTCAAATGATATTGTCCGTACTTGGGATAAAGTAACATACTCCTATTCCTTTTCTGTACAGTCAAGCGATCCATCTAAATCTTATAAAAATATCCGGTATAAAGTAAATGCATCATTGAAAAATGCGAGACAGGTTGTTGATGGGCAAGTTAGAGATTACGCATATTTTCCTGAAGGCTCGTTAACCGGGAATAATAGTTCGACAATTCGAGAAGCAAACTATGAAACATCTGGAACATTAAATTCATCATCAGCTATAGTGGATTCATCAGTAAACCTTCAAGTACTCGGAGCAACAAACGACTATGAGCTATCGCCAACGATTACAGTCACTATAATTGATGCGATAGATATCGAAACAGGGATGGTTGTCCCGATAAATGCAGTTTCAAATAATTTAGTTAACAAGAGTATTAAAGTATCAGCAAAACCAAATGTGAAGGTAGAACTATCAAATAATACTACGGTTGCGAGTTTAACATCGGATCTAACTGATGATTTATCAACTAAATCAATGTCACAACAAATGGGGATAATGTTCTCAGTCATTCCATTAACCGACTCGGGAATTAATAGAACAGGTAGTTTATTTGAACAACTATTTGGGGCAACGTATCCAGTAGGTGAAATTAAAGTTGAGGTTGAAACTAAAGCATGGTTTCAACCTATAAATGGTGGAAGTGATCATAATATTGAATATGGAGTTGATCAGCCACCACCACAAATATCACATTATGGTTTTTTAAGTGATTCAAGTAAAAACTTAGATGACTGGACTAAGACACCTGAATTCACTACTAAAAGTTTCAAAAATCTAGGATTAGCCAGTGGCTGGGTAATGCCAGGATCAAAAGATATTTCAACAAATAAAAGTAGCTCTAAGGCTGTTTATGATACTAATCAATTATCCGCAGTCAATGAAGATAAAAAAACTTTTATCTTTTCTGTGAAGAACTCAGCAGCAATTCATAAAGAGGGATTAATTAGCTTTATTGGATCAACTGAACAAAATGTAAATAAAACTGTTTTTGCTTCAATAGGAACATTATTAACCCTCCCTTACGATTATGTGGTGGGGAAAGAAGGAACTATTTTTACAGAACTAAAGACTACTACAATCGAGTATGAAGGAAATAAGAGTGCTAATGTATCAAATATTAAATTCAACAGAGGTAACTTATTACCTGGACAGATCATAACTCGAAATCCAGTCTATGATCTAGAAGGGAAGAAGATTGGAACAAATCAAATTCAATCGTGGCTTCCTTCAGGAGATGGGGCTGTCTATGAAGGACAAAAGATTGATACTGTAGGTATTTATTCTGGAGAATCAAGCGAATTGAAGTATATTACTGGAATTTCTACTTGGAATACAAGTAGTTTTGAATATGATGATTCTAGAAATGTAACCACTCTTATTGAATCTGCAACTGCAGAAGGGAAAGTAAAAAGTATCTTATATGGTATACGTAAAAATAAATCTTCTGCTCCTAATTTAACAGTTAGATTTCCTAGTATGGACGCTGAATATGAATGGCACTCGACTTCTGATGAAGCAAAAGCTAAAGGAAAAATAGCTGCTGTAAAAACGATTTTTGAAAAAATTGGATTATCACCTAGGATGACAACTCGTTCGTACATTCCTTTAAAAGCAATTGGTCCGGCAAACAATCAAGCAAAAGATAACGAGGGAAATGCAAACGTCTTTCTATCTTCTGCAAGAACGTCAAATAATTTAGATGAAAAACTTTTGTCATATCCTTATGAAGGACTTGCATACAGACCAACAGAGTATGACGAACAAAATGAATTTTCATTGGAACATAGTCCTGCAAATTTATATGGGGATACAGTTTTAATTGTTCCTTTTACCGCTCGAGTTAGTAAAATACCAATTCGGACAAGTTATAACTCAGATGAAGTGGTTCAATGGAAAATAACTCCCAGAATTTCAGCAAATTCTGATGAATCAGTGACGTTTACTTTGAAAGATACTTTACCTAAAGAATTACAATATGTTTCAGGTAGCTCAAAATATGGAGCACAGGAAATCGAGCCTACAAAAGAAAAACAATCAGATGGTTCGACAATATTAACTTGGACGATCCCATATAAAAATAATGAAAATCCAATTCGGAGCCTAGTTTTCGATTCAATTGTAAATGGAAAGAATATGAAATATGATGCCACAAATACCAAGAATGTTACTAATAAAGTGACTATCACTGGTGTAACCGAAAGCGGGTTGACAGATAAATCTATTGAAATACTCAGGTCAGCAGAAGCCAGTACCACAATTACTAAGGTATCCACTACTGTAATAGAAAAAAACACTTTGAGTTCAAAAATAGAAATGGGAGCGAACGATCCTGCAACTACAGATGGGGAAAAGAATACTACTCTTCGTTACTCTTTATATAATAAGAATGAATCTAAAAATCCATCTAAAGAAACTAAAATCTTGGATGTATTTCCTTATTTATCTGATGGTCGAGGAACAACCTATTCTGGTTCTTTTGATTTGCTTTCAGTTAATGTGAAAAGTATAAATAAACCCAAAATCTTTTATAGTAAACAAGCTGTCTCCAGCTCCACAGATCCTAATGACATTGACACTTCATCGGGCTGGAGTGTTTACACCGGTGGAAGGATAGCTGATGTGAGAGCTATCTATTTAGAATATGATCAATTGGACGTAGGTGAGGAGAATACAATTAATTTTGATTTAGTAGCTAAAAATCAAAAGAAAAGGGATATTTTAGTTAATAGTGCAAAATTGGATAACTATAATAATAGTCCCGTTCAATCTGTATATGTTAAATCAACAGTGGTTGCTCGATCAATTAAAGGAATATCTTGGTATGATGACAATCTGGATGGAAAAAAGAATTATATTGAATCAAATGCACCTAATGTACCTGTTAAACTATATCGTACGAGTCATGAAAATATTTCATTCAAAGGTGAATTAGTTAAAGAAAATTTGATAGGTAAGAAATTTGTTGATGTAACAGGAAACTCCTTGATTAAAACAGACTCAAACGGGGTGTATGAATTTGATAATCTTCCAGAGGGAGAATATATTGTTTACTTCGAAATTGGGGATAATGTAACTGCCAAAAAATACAAAGTCACAAAAAAAGATGGTATTCCCTCTTCTCAAGCATTAGATACATCAAAAGCTAATATCCAGACTTATAAAACGGATGTTTACGATACACCAACTTTAACTGGAGGTAATTTTACTGACAGCGAATGGAAAGTTGAAAATATCAATATTGGATTGATTAGGCCATCCACAATTCGTTTATTCAAATACGCAACGGGTTCTGCCATCGATGCAAATCAAGATGGAAAGTTAAGCGATGCGGAGAAAGCAACTGGGACGCCATTGTCAGGTGCCGAGTTTGATTTGTACAAAGGAAATCTTGAGGAAAAAATCGGAAGTGCTAAAACAGATGAAACCGGTAATTTAGAGTTTTCATCACTATTTGAAGGGGATTATACACTAGTTGAAACCAAAGCACCTAGTGGCTATGAATTGATCAAATCACCGATTAAAGTCACGATAACAGAGGGAAATCAAACCATTAAGGTCTACCAAGAGGACGATAAGAAAGCAGATCTGCCATTTACTGGTGGAAATGGGCCAATGTTTGCTATTTTATTAGCTGCAAGCGGTGCGCTTATCCTAGGCTTTGGTTACATGCTTTGGTATTATCGCATGCCTAAGAGGAAAGGAGGAAGGTAAATGAACAAGTTCTTCAAACTAGGATTTATCTTTCTCCTGATTTTTGGAACATTCGGTTTATTTGGGAAATCAGTTCAAGCCGATGAAACTGCTGAGGGATACTCAATCTCAATTGTCAAGTATCGATTAGAAGATCCGCAAATCGTGGAAAACCAGTTACCACTAGACGGAACTAAAGCAGGAGAAGTCAAAGATACGAACGGAAAGACTCTTGAACCCCTAAAAGGGGTTTCCTATGAGATCACACGTGTTTCACCTGTTCAAGGGACGACTGATTTTGAACCCGTTATTGGGGATTCGGCATTTTCCACAACAGTAACAACGGATGACGCTGGTTTAGCTCGTGTGACAAATCTGGCTCAAGGAACATATCGAGTTGTAGAAAAGGACCATGAGTTGCTAAAAAAACCAATGGAACCAGTTATCTTAGAGCTTCCTTTACCCCAAAGAACAGGAGAAGCCTTGAATGAGGTCTATCTGTACCCGAAATCTAGTGTTATCACAAAAAGTGATTCACCGGGTGGAACGATAGACAAAACGAAAGGTGTTGGGACTAGAAATGCTACTGGGAAAAACGAACGATTACCACAAACCAGTGGAAATATCGGTTCTTATCACTCATTATTACTTGTTTTGAGCTTCATTCTGATCATGACGTTGATTGGCTTTCGGGTCATGAAAACAAAGAAGTTTGATTTTTGATGGAAGAAGAGCAACTCGAGCATCAGGGGTTGCTCTTTCTTTCATAAATTTGCGAAATAGAAGGATGGCTGAGCATGAAGAAACAACCGAATAATAAGCGAAATACCTTTATTATGAGCTTTGCCATTTTTATGATTGTTGCTGGCGTCATTGTATTGATGTATCCGATTGTTGGAAATTATCTAGCCAATCGTGAACGCAGTGCAGCAAGCACCTCATACGATAATGCCCTTAAAAAAATGTCGGCGAAAGAGAAAAAGGAACAATATAACTTAGCAAAGGTTTACAACAACTATATTTTTGAAAAGCAACAAGGAAAACATACAGAACCCATGGTTTACAAAAATATTATCAAAAATGATTCTGGTGTTATGGGAACGATCGATATTCCCGGGATCGATATCAAGCAAATGCCATTTTATCATGGTACTTCCTTTAAAACGTTGGATAAAGGGTTGGGTCATTTAGAACAATCATCGATACCGATAGGTGGCAAAGACACACGAGCTGTAATTACAGGCCATAGCGGTGTTCAAAACCAGATCCTGTTTACAGATATAAAAAACTTAGAGGAAGGCGATATCTTCTACATCAATATTTTAGGGAAACGATTGGCATATCAAATTGAATCCTTTGAGGAAATATTACCTAGTGAAGCAGAAAAAGTAAAAATCGTACCTGGAAAGGATATGGTGACGCTCTTAACGTGTACCCCGCCGGGGATTAATACCTATCGGTTATTAGTAAATGGCCATCGTATTCCTTATAAAGATGCTCAAAAACAAAAAATTAACAAACGAAATTTATGGAGCTATCAGAACGTTGTGTTAGCAACCATTATTATAAATGTACTCTTATTCCTCGTGTTAATCACAATCTATCGTTTCCATGTCAAACGATTCAGATCCGATAATCCGCTTGTGGTAAACAAAGCACGGAAGAATTTGCGCCGCTTATTCAGAGTAACGAAAATCTATTTCGTGTTGATTTTTGTTGCCATGATGACGGTACTGGCAGTAGCGGCTTACGGTTATGTTCAGATGCAAGAAGATACTTCTTTAGGAGCCGTGGATGTTGGGCAAAGTGAAACCTTGAGTACTTTCAACTTAGATAAAATCAACCGGGCAAATTATGCCGAGAAACAGATCGCGAGTGTCAACGTCGCAAATTACGCGGAGGCTCGCGGGAATAGTTTTGAGACCACCAATAATTGGGGGATAGGAAAACTCAATATCCCAAAGGTTGACGTTGATCTGCCTATTTTAGCTGGGATCGCCAATCAAAACCTGTTGACAGGTGCGGCGACTTATCGGTCGGATCAACAACTCGGAAAAGGCAATTATGTTTTATTGGCACACAATATTTTTGAAACAGACGTATTGCTTCATCGAATTAAGCAGTTGACTCTTGGTGATAAGATTTATGCCACAGATTTTAAAGATATCTATACCTATGATGTTTCATTGAATAAGGTGATTGAAGAAACGGAAGTTTCTTATATTGATGCGAAAACTAAGGACGGCAAACAGACCATAACTTTGCTTCGATGTGAAGGGGATATTGGTACAATCTATCGTCGCGTAGTTCAAGGAAAATTGACAGATGTCCAACCCATCAATGGAGCAAATGAACAGCTGTTGAAACAACTAGAAATCAAAGAGAACGACCAAAAAGAATCTTCTGGAAAGATTTTAAAAGAGCGAAGAGTCTTGCCCTTTACGCAGTTCGCAATGTTGATCGCTGCAAAATTTGTTTCAGAACCGCTTCAAACAATGGTTCCGATGTTTCTCTTCTTTCTATTACCCATTTTATTCTTCAGTCTTATTCGCTAAAAGAGCGTAGAGACTGCAATGCTTGAGCGTTTAAGTTAAATTCAGGAAGGAAATTCAATTCATGAAAAAGATAATGATAGGTGTTTTTGGCATTTTGGTATTGATAGGTGGCATAGCAAGTTTACGAAGCGGCGCATTAAAAGCCGGAGAATTAAATAGAAGCGCTCCTTCAATCATAGAAACTGAAACAACAGAAAGTACGTATTCTGTTCCCGAAAATAATGTTTCTTCAGTTAATGAAGAAATTGTGGAAAGTGAAGGACCTGTCATAGAAGCTGAGCGCGAAACACCGATGGCTGAGCCAAGTGTTTCGATAGAACAATCAGGAAATCCAGAAAGCACTGTGTCTTCAGAAGCGCCCCCTTCTGAAGGAAGTACGAGTAACACGTCAACTAATCCAAGTACAGCGGTGCCGTCGTCAAGTTCTAGTTCTTCGAGTAGTTCGTCGAATTCAAGTGGCTCTTCCAGTACAGGGACAACCTCATCAAGTTCGTCAACACCGAAACCGACACAGCCAAGTACGACAACACCAAGCAGTACAAAACCAAGTGGAACAACACCGAGTAGTGTGGCACCAACGCAACCGTCAACCAGTCAGCCAACAGGTAAACCAACACAACCAGTGGCTCCTGCACCGGTACCGACGGTACCAGATTCACCGGCTGCGGCAACAAATGTGACGCCCAATGTATCAAGTGTTCAAGCAAATCCAACCTTTACACCAACTGTTCCAGAAGCATTTTCAGAAACAAGTACCTTGAATTTGCCAAGCGAGTTAAAAGCCACTGGAGTAGCTCAGTCTGACCTAAAAGGGTTTGAGTTGCCATTATTGAGCCGACTGAAAGAAAAAGCTCATGGAGCATTGATCTATGAAGGGATTAAGCAAGTGGGGATTGAACAAGAAGAAACCTACGATGTGAAGCAACTGGTAACAACTCTTTATAAAGAGCTGTATGCAATTGAACCTTCTGGAACACCAAAAAAGATGCCAGAGGAACTTCAAATTGGTAGTTTGTTGTACCGAAAAGAGAAGGACCAAACGGTTTTACTCGGTATCTATATTGGAGAAGACTACTACTTATCTGTGAACGATGTTGAAGTGACAGAGGAAACCACGGATACGGAGAACAAAACCACCAGTGAATCTGTTACGCCAGAAAAAGTGATGAAAGTGGGCACTGGCGCTACAAAAGTGAAAAAGAGAGAAAAAACAAAGAGAGTAAACAAGCGATCAACGGAAGAAACGACATTAGCGAACTCAGAAGAAAGAGAAACACAACGCCAAGTTGTAGTTGAATCCATTGATTTAGATGAGGATTTATTGGTTCAAGAAACTCCAGAAGTGACATTGACGGAATATGGTGAAGAAGTATTAAAAGACTACCCGGCAGCTATGAATTTTACGGAAAATGAACGTGCGAAAAACTTCATTGAAAAAGTTGGCGAAGATGCGCAGAAATTGGGGCAGGAATACGACGTATTCGCTTCAGTAATGATTGCCCAAGCACTATTAGAAAGTGGTTCTGGTACGAGTGGTTTATCCTTACCACCAAATCATAATCTATTCGGTGTAAAAGGTTCATACCAAGGCCAATCAATTTCAATGGCCACACAAGAAGACAGAGGCAACGGTGAACTGTATTCCATCAATTCAGCATTTCGTAAGTATCCAAATTTTGCGGCGTCATTAGGGGATTATGTGGAACTTCTGCGTGGAGGTATCTCGGGAAATGCTAGCTATTACGAAAAGACTTGGCGTTCAAAAGCTAAGAACTATCTTCGTACAACGGATGCATTGACAGGTACTTACGCGACAGATACGACATATGGAAAAAAATTAAACTCTATAATTGCCTTGTATCATTTGACACAATATGACCAAGTAAAAACCACTGAGAGTAACTCAGGAGTTTTTATTAAGGGCAAAGATGAGATTCCAGAAGAGTACCGTAGCCGTATGAAATACCCAGACTACAATGGGGTGGATTATAATGCTTCAGGATCTTATCCTGTTGGTCAATGTACATGGTATGCCTTTAACCGTGTCAATCAACTAGGAAAAACTGTGGACGACTACATGGGCAATGGCGGACAATGGGCAACTAAGGGAAAAGCCTTAGGTTATGAAGTCAGTCAAAAACCAAAAGCGGGTTGGCTGATCTCTTTCAAACCAGGAGTCGCAGGTTCTGATGCTCGGTATGGTCATGTGGCTTTTGTGGAAGTTGTTCGACCAGAAGGAATCTTAATTTCCGAAGGAAATGTCTATGGTGGAACAATCATTTCTTATCGAGTGATCGATAGCAGTCTAGCAACTTCTGATCAAGTTTCCTACATCAAAGCAAAATAATCGAATGAAGAAGTGAATAATAAGTCAGATAGTTTCTGACAATTTAGTGTATAAGGAGCACTGTAACTTATGGCAACTGTTCGATCACGTCAAGAAAAGGTAGAAAAACTGCCCCAGCGTTCGATCGCAAAAAGTCTGATACTCACTATATTAACGCTATTGGTTCTGATTGCGCTGATTGGAACGGGAATGCTTGCACGCAAAGAGTATAGTTTCCACCCAATCTCAGGTACGTCGATGCAGCCAGCATTATCAGAAAAAGACATGGTATTAGTAAAAAGAAAAGGCTCTATCTTGCGGTATGATGTGATCGCTTTTTCTGTTAAAGGAGAAAGTGGCAAGTTCGTTAAACGAGTCATCGGATTACCTGGAGATCGCATGTTTATCCGTAATGATCGAATGGTCTTAAGCATTGGTTCCCAGGGAGATTTTGAAACAACTTATACCTTTCAATTAGCGCCAGCTGTAGCAGAAGAATTTCAGGACCTAACAAAAATTCCCGAAGGGTTCTACTTTACAACAGGAGATCACATTGATGTCTCGAAAGATAGTCGAACCTTTGGGTTTGTTCAAAAAAGAAATATCGAGGGAACCGTTCAATTTCACCTCCCGTCTTTATTGAAAAAGCAGGCGGAAACGGAATGAGAAAGAAAAACCTGCTGGAGGAAAGAACATGATAGTAGAAATTTTGGAAATAGTGAGTGGCACCATAGCTATCGGAGTGATCATTTTGATGCTCTTGCGCATTAATCTGGATAGACGCTTTTCAGCTATTCAAAGAGAAGAAGGACAATCTTCTTTGTTTCAACGAAAGATGACTTATGTGAAGAAAATCGAACAAGAAAAGCATATTCATACGTTAATTCGTGGGTGCTTATTGCTGGGAGTCACGATAGTAATAATTGTCAGTGCCCTAGTGATTCTGGTGGATACAAATCAAAAGATGAAAAAGCAGACGAATAAACTAACAGATAGGATCGAAGTGTTGGAGCAACGACAACAACAATTAGCCGCCAGTATTCCATTGAAAAAGTATCCAGAAAAAGGGATTGGTCTAAAAGACTATGATTGGAAAAAGCTAATAGGAGAAAGCAAGGATTCATCCATTCAGAAGCAGATTGAAGACGATCTTTCAAAGCAAACAATTTCCTTTTTTGGTGCTGTGGAACCGACGGTTTCCTTAGCTGTACCTAAAACAATCTCGCTTCAACTGAAGAGTCAAACAGAGGATGATACAGGCAAAGAAGCGATTAAAAAAAATATTGAAGCTTTTGCAAAAGAAGCAGAATCAATACCAGAATTGACAGACATACATGTGCGAATGGTCACCTCTGTCGGTAAATCAAAAAAAGTGATCTACAATGTCAATTATTCACGTGAAAAACCGGGAGAGTCATTCAAGAAAATGAATGTTTCCGAACAGAATCTTAAGAACGATGGTGGGAAAGGCTAAATGGCAGAGAAAAAGAGACGATGGCTTTCAACCGATGCGTTGAAGGAATTTATCAATGAAATTTCAGAAGAAGAGTTACAAGCGGAAGAGCGCTTCAATGAGAAGTTAGACAGTCTAGAGGACCCTTTGGATATACAAGAAAGATTAAATCGGACACTTTTCCAACGAGATCAATTGATAAAAGAACGGGATGAATGGATCAGAATCAATCATAAGAATCAAGAACGAATCAATGTCTTAGAAGAACAGATTCAAAAAATTCAGACAGAAGATGAACAAAAGAAAAAGGAGCGATCTTCAGAACAGGAAATTGTTTTGATGGGAACAATTAGACGTCTTGAAGAAGAATTGGCTACGTTAAAAAGAGAACGATTGATTCATATCCAAGAACTGGAAAACGAAAAAGAAGAATTAAAAGAACGATTAGATGTTGAACAAACTCGCTTTGAAGAGGAATTGAATGATCGAAACGAGCATTGGAAACATAAATTGGAAGAAGCAGAAACAGAGAAAGTGACGATCGAGAAAACATTGGAAACCCTTCAACAACAGTTAGTAGAAAAGGAACAAGAACGTGAAGAATTAACGAACAAGTTGAAAGAGTTGGAAGCAGAAAAAGGTGTCCCGATCGATGAACTAATGAGTGAGCTCGAAGAGCTGAAACAAGACTATCAGTCAGCTCAAAAAAAAAATAGTGACTATGAAAAAGAAGTGGAGCAGCTCAAAAGAGAAGCTCTGGAAAACCAAGAAAAGTTGGAAAAATTTACAAAAAATCTTGAAAGAATAAACGAGCAAGAAAAAGAAATACAGCGATTAGTATCTGAAAAAAAGATATTGGAAGATACGCATCAACAGTTACATAAAGCACATCAAATAGAAAGTCAAAAAAAGGCAGAGCTTAGAGTAGAAAATGACGTGTTACTTGAGCTGATCGAAAAGAAAGACCGAGAGCTACAAGCCTATCAAAACAATGAAACAAAATTAAATCAACTTTTAGAGGAACGATTGATTGAGAACAATCAATTAGAAGTGGAGGATTCACAAATGGAAGCTGGCGAACAAGGACAAACACAAGAAGAGGTAAAAGAAGCACCAGAGCAAGAGTCCACAGAGATGACCGAAGATGTGGAAAAATTAGTGGCCGAAAAAGAGGCACTTAATAGCGCCTTGTTTGATGCCCATGAAGAGATTTCGAAATTTGAAGAGAAAATGGCCCATCTGGAAGAGCTTGAAGCAGAGAAAGAAACATTAGAACATCGTCTGGAAAATGCACAAGCGGAATTATCAGATTTACAAGAACAAAAATCAGAAGAAGAAAGTTTGGAATTGCTTCAAACAAAGGAACAAGTGAAAGAATTACTTGATAAAAATGAGCAATTAAAAAAAGAAGTGGTGCAATCGCAACAAGAAATTGGAGAAGTTCTAATCTCTGCCAAGAAACAAGCGAATCGAACAATTGAAGAGGCACAGGCAGAAGCGAAACATATGATCAATTCGGCAGAACTAGAGCTGGAAACAATTGGTAATCGAGCAAAAAAAATTCTGATCGAGGTCTCTGAATCTAGAAAAAGTGTTCTTTCCATTTATGATGAGTTGGAATTTAAGGTGGAATCCCTCTCAAATGGAACGTTATTAAAAGAAATCAAAAAGAAAAAACAAGAAGAAGGTAATCGACTGTTTTGATTCCAGTAGTAACATGTGTAGAGAAAAAATTTTGCAAGAGACACCTTAGGTGCTTCTAAATAGTAGTTAGAAAGACGAATGAATCACTAGATAACGAAACCAAAGAGAGAGGATAGAGAACGTTTGATCATTAATTGGATTAGCGTGGGACTGGTCATTGTCATACTGATTGTTTGGTTTCGACGAATGATTATTAAGGTGCAATTACAACGACTTCAATTGCCACCAAATACCCCAGTCTCCTTCCAACGTAAGTTGGATTATGTGAAGCAAGCAGAACAAGAAAAACATGTATCGGCTTTACTGATAGTGGCAATAGTTCTAGCCATGGGATTATTATTAACGACTTACAGTCTCTTTCAATTGGAAGAGCAACTGCAGGTGGTCACGGATCGAAGTAATCAATTAAAAGATGAACTATACACGTTAAAAAAAGAACAAAAACAAATTATCACAAAAATGCCCATCAAAGCCTATCCTGCAAAAGGGATCGGCTTGAAGGAGTATCCATGGGATGAATTATTTTCGAAAGAAAATCGTGAACGGCAATACGAAATAGAAAGTGACATATCTTCGAAAGTAAGTCCGTACTTTGGATTATCAACCACATTGATCGTATTAGATATTCCAAGCCAGACATTAAATATTGCATTAGCAGGTGATTCTGGAAGTGAGGATAACCGCAAACAGATCAAAGACAATATCAAAGCTTTTGCAAAAGAAGCAAAGGCTGTTTCAAAATTGACACAAATCACATTCCAAATGAATCTGATGAATGATAAGAACAAGAAAAAAACATATAGCTGTACATTCTCACGAGACAAACCAGATGAAGAGTTTACATTAATTCAAGAAGATGACTAAGGAAAGAAAAAGAAGATAGGAGTGGCTAACATGCATACACAACAAAAAAAGAATGGTTGGTTTTTTAATAAGAATATCATTGATGAAATCAATTCTGTTCCTGAGGAACAGGTGATGTATGACGAACAAGAACCGGTTAAATCGGTTCCACAAGGAAAGAAATTTTCCGACGATTTTGAGAAAGTAAAGAATGAATTGACAGAAAAAGAAGAGGAAATCGAGCGGTTAAAGAAAGAAAATGAATTAGAGAAACAACGTCTAGTTCGTGAGAATGAACAATATAAGCGATCTATTCTACGAGCGGGAGAGGAAAAAGCTGAAGCGCGCCGTCAAGTTCAAGATTTAGAAACAGAAGTGCGCCGAAGTCGTCAAGAAATACAGCGTTTAACAGAGGAATCCGCCTCAGGAGAGCATAAGATTCAATTAGAGAAAGCAACTAATGAAGTTAAAACTTTGAAAGATCTATTGGAGAATTATAAGGGAGTGGAAGCTGAATTAAAAGAAGCCAAGCAGCAATATCATGAATTGACATTGACACAAAAAGAAGAAGAGCTGCATCGTTTTGAAAAAGTTCAAAATCTTGAAACACAGGTGAATCAACTAACTGCAGATTTGTCGAATAAGGAAGAACAGATTACCCAATTGAATCAATCTATTTTCAATAAGGAGCAACAAGTACGCGAAAAAGAAGAACAAATGAGACGTTTGATCGACGATCAAAACCATCAAAATGCGGTGATCGAAGGAGAACTGGTGACAGAGCTTCAGCATGAAATTATGATGCTTCAAAAAGAAAACGATCAATTGAAGGAAGAATCTATTCATTCGCAGCATGAAATCGGTGAAGTTTTAATCTCTGCGCGTAAACAGGCCAATCGAATGGTCGAAAAAGCGAAGATTGATGCCCAACGAATTATTCAAGAATCGCAAAGTGAGCTACAAACGATTCAAGAACGAGCAAAAGAAGTATCGTATGAAGTTGATGAATCCCGCCAAGCGATTCTAAGCATTTACGAAGAACTAAAAAGTCGTGTGGATCATTTGGCGCACGATGATGTTCATGATTTTGAAGAGATGAAGAGTCGCTATGAGTATCCTAAAGTTTCTGTGATGCCAAGGAAAGAGTACTAATAAATTTTTGGGAGAGCGGTGCAAGCAAAGTCATGACGTCCTGCTTCTCGGCTCTCTTTCTTGTGTCCGCTATTTTTCTATATATGAATTATTCGGTCATTAGGAGTGAATATCTATCTAAAGGAGAGAAAAAAATGAATCAAGTATTGATTTTGACTAGAAATATTTTATCAGATCAGGAAACTCAGAGAAAACTGCAGTCGTTGAATTATGAAGTGTTTAGTTCAACTAAACTATTTGATTACTGTAGTAAAAATAGAGAAGGTTTAGATGTTTTGCATTTCTTTCAATATATTATTTTAAGTGAAACTATTTGTGAATCAGAAGTTGATGACTTAGGTCCTGTTTTGAAAGGATATTCCGATCATATTATTCGAAAAGTAGAAAATGAAGAAGCTGCCAAACAAGCGGACTATTACAAGAGAGGTATCGTATCTGGTCTGATCACAACCAATGATTCAATTGATGAGTTGCGGGAACGACTAGCTCAATTGAAATCGACATCGAAGACGGGCATAGCTAATCAAAAAATGATCGTTGAAGCAAAGGAATATGGAAAAGGAAAGCTATCTATGAATAGACTGGAGGTTCGGTCTATTTTAAATCGACTTTCAAAAAACGAATTGAAGGTGTTGTCTGCTCTTTTACAGAATGAAGACCGTGTTGTAACAAGAGAAGAGATCTGTGAAAGAGTTTGGGGAGAATCCATTAGCAATTCGCAATTAGCATCACTTTCATCCATTACTTCGAGACTTAAAACGAAATTTTCAAAGATGAATCTAGATCAATCAGCAATTCAAACTTTTTGGGGACGAGGATATCAACTTGACTTTCAGTTGATCGAGTTGTTAAAGGAGGAAGATTGGTTAAATCATATTGATTACTAACAATGGAAAGCCTCAGATGAAAAACAGATGTGAAACGATCAATAAAACAGTGGATCGTTTCCCGAGAGGGAATTTAAATGGAAGATAGCCTTAATTTAAATGAATTGATTCAGGTTTTGAAAAAGAAGATACGATTGATTTTAGGGACAACGATTATTGGGATCGTGATCGCGACAATTGTAACTTTCTTCTTATTAACACCGAAATACGAGTCTGCAGCACAATTGATTGTTCAAAATGAGCAGACAGAAAATGGGAATACGAATCTACAAAATGATATCAACGGCAATGTTCTGATGGTTAATACCTATAAGGACATGATAAAAGGCGATATCGTTATTGATGCTGTACAAAAGAATCTACGTGAAGAGTATCAGTACACTTACAGTAACAAAGAACTAAAAGAGATGATTGAAATCGAGCAAACACAAAATTCTCAAATGTTTCAGATTATCGTGACATCTTCGGAACCAAAAAAGGCAGCCCGGATTGTAAATGTAACTGCGACAACCTTTCAAGAAATAGCCGAGGATGTGTTGGAAGTGAGCAAAGTAACTATTACTTCTAAAGGAATGATTCCGACGGAATCCGTTTTCCCAAACACTAAACTGAGCTTATTGATTGGTGCGCTATTGGGATTAACAGTGGGAATCGTCAGTGCATTTGTATCAGAATTTTTTGATGATACAGTGAAGGATCGACGATACGTAACAGAAAATTTAGTTTTTCCGATTCTCGGTGATGTCTCTGAAATCAATCCAGAAGAGCTAAGTGATCATCGTGGAACAAGGACACCGGAGCAAGGAACTATAAAACGTACTCTTGCGGCTAGAACGGTTCTTAATCGACATCGAGAACGTTTATAAGGAGCATATAGTTAGATGGAAAATAAGGAACAATTGATTGCCCCAGTGGATTTAGTAGCAGCACTTAATCCATATTCTGCAATTTCTGAGCAATATCGAAAAATTCGAACGAATATTGAATTTTCAACTGCCGATAAAAAAATTAAGTCACTAGTGGTGACTTCGTCTGGCCCATCCGAAGGAAAGACAACAACGGCTGCGAATTTAGCGATTGTTTTTGCCAATGCGGGAAATCGAGTGGCTTTAGTTGATGCCGATTTAAGAAGACCAAATGTTGCTTTGAGTTTTGGTATACCAAATGTTAACGGACTGAGCAATTATTTGACCGAAAAAAATTCAACGAGTGCGAATTTCTTATCTGAGACCGAGGTGAAGAATGTCTATATGACCCAAAGTCATGCACAAGTAGGTAGTCGTTTAGTTGCAACAAGTGTTGAAAACCTGTATTTGATTCCCAGTGGTCCAACGCCTCCAAATCCTTCGGAATTGCTAAATTCCAATCGAATGAAGGAATTGATTGAAATTTTGACAGAATCGTTTGATTTAGTGATTTTTGATATGCCGCCAGTGGTGATGGTGGCAGACGCACAAATTTTATCTTCATACGTCGATGGCACGATTTTAGTCGTGCGAGAACGAGTAGCGAAAAAACAAAATTTACTGGAAGCAAAGAAACTGTTGGAAATGGTCAATGCAAAGGTGATCGGTGTGGTTTATAACGGGGTCAACAAAAAAAATGAGGCTTATTATTATGGAACGGAAAGAACGAAAAAGGGGAAATAAACACTCTATATTTCTCACTTATTCGTTAAGCTACTTACGAAGAAAATGCCATCATATCTGGAAGTCATATTCTATTAGTCAATCAAAAAATGTTCAAATGTTTTGCATTCGTAAATTTTGAATGCTCATTATTGTTGGAGGAGTTAGGGATGAAGAATGAAAATAATTTTGGGTATATAGGAAGCGTAAAAAGCCGTAGATATGACGATCAAAGGCACTTCCAGTTGAATCAATTCGATCAATTGAATCTGGAAAAGAGAAGATTTTATACATTTTTCAAGCGGTCAATTGATCTATTTTTTAGCTTAATTGGCTTAATTTTTCTTTCACCGATTATGTTGTGGGTGGCTTATAAAGTACATAAAGAAGATCCAGAGGCTCCTATAATTTTTACACAAGAACGGATCGGTCAAGATGGTAACTCCTTCACAATGTATAAATTTCGCTCAATGCATGGGGATGCGGAGAAGCAATTAGAAGAACTTCTTGATCAAAATGAAGTCAAAGGACCGATGTTCAAAATGAAAGAGGATCCTCGAGTCACTGAATTTGGAAAACTTATCCGACGAACAAGCTTGGACGAATTTCCACAACTGGTGAATGTCATTAAAGGTGAAATGAGTTTAATCGGACCACGGCCCGCTTTAAAAAGAGAAGTGATCAATTACACACCCCATGATCGAAAACGTTTGTTAGTAAAGCCCGGTTGTTCTGGTTTGTGGCAAGTCAGTGGGCGAAGTGAGGTTCATTTTGAGGAAATGGTCGCATTTGATATCGAATATATTCAGAAACGAAGTTTCTGGTACGACATTCGACTCATCCTAAAGACAATAAAAGTAATGATAAAACCAGAGGGTGCGTATTAAGGAGTCACAAAATGGAAGAAAAGCAACACGTTTATATCATAGGATCAAAGGGAATTCCTGCCCATTATGGAGGATTTGAAACATTTGTGGAGCAGCTGACAAGTCATCAAGTAGACAAAAGGATACAATATCATGTTGCGTGCATGACTGAAAATTCAGAAAAATCAGATATTAATCAAAAGCACTTTGAGTATAATCACGCGAAGTGCTTTAACATTGATGTGCCCAAAATTGGTCCTGCCAGGGCAATCTATTACGATGTCTTAGCGCTGAATTTTGCTATACAGTTAGCAAAAGTGAACCGAGACAAGCACCCCATATTCTATGTTTTAGCTTGTCGAATCGGTCCTTTTATAGGTCGCATGAAAAAGCGCATTGAAGCTCTGGGCGGTCGCTTGTTTGTCAATCCAGATGGACATGAATGGTTACGAGCAAAGTGGGCGTATCCTGTTCGAAGGTACTGGAAGTATTCTGAACGACTAATGGTGAAACATGCCGATTTACTGATCTGTGACAGTCAAACAATCGAGAACTATATTCAAGAGACGTATCGTTCTTACGAACCAGAGACGACTTATCTAGCTTATGGAACTGATTTAGAGAAATCTGAATTGGACGAAAGTGACTCAGAAGTTCGTGAATGGTATCAAGAAAATGACGTATCCCTACGGGAATATTATTTAGTTGTTGGTCGATTTGTCCCAGAAAATAATTACGAAACCGTGATTCGTGAATTCATGAAGTCTGAAACAACAAAGGATCTGGTCTTGATTACGAATAATGAGCAGCATGGTTATTACACCAAGCTACGAAAGGAGACAGCGTTTGATTCCGATCCGCGAATCAAATTTGTGGGCACAGTCTATAATCAAGAGCTACTAAAATACATTCGAGAGCATGCTTTTGCTTATATCCATGGTCATGAAGTAGGAGGAACTAATCCGTCCCTCTTAGAAGCGATGGCGTTAACAAAATTGAATCTGTTGTTAGATGTTGGCTTCAATCGAGAAGTTGGGAGAAATTCCGCTGTGTATTGGAAAAAGAATGGCACCTTACATCAAATGATTACAGGATTAGACTCACCATTAGAAGAGCTGATGACCCTTAAAGGATTGAAGAAACCTGAACATATTGACACAGAGTTCTCATGGGAAACAATCGTTGCTTCTTATGAAGATCTATTAATGAAATTTTGATCTATGAAACTGATTTTGAACATATAAAGGATAGTAGAATCAAAAATTATTAACAAGAAGGTACTAGCAGACGAGGGGTTTCCAAAGGAAACAATGAACGATAAAGCAGTATACATTGTCTAATAGTAAGTCAAGAGGAGCGAGTGAATGGAAGAGGAGAGTCAGTTACGAAGACTCCAAATGTTGGAATTGGAAGCATTAATAGAATTACGAGCATTTTGCCAAATGCATGGTATGGATTTTTTTTTACGTGGCGGCAGTGTTATGGGGGCAGTAAAATACAGTGGTTTTGTCCCGTGGGATGACGACGCAGATATTGCCATTTTTAGGAAAGATTATGATCGATTCATTGAGTTGACGGCTGCGAATGAGTGGTCAGAAAAATTTGAGGTGGTTAGCTATAAATACAATCCAGAGATTCATTGCTATTTCCCAAGGGTATTGTTAAAAGAGGGCATCCGAAAGAAGGAGGGCCTACCGAAAAACAATCATTTGGGATTAAGTATGATCGATATTCTTCCCATTGATGGTAGTCCGAATTCATTTATGTTAAAAACTTTCTATTATACACGGATCTATGTGTATCGCGCGCTTGCAGGGGTATGGACAATGGGTATCGAAGATACGGTGAGCATGCATGATTCAACAAAGAAGAAGGTCTTGTCCTTTTTAAAACAAATTCGGATCCATCGCTTGTATTCACAGGTGTCTATCTATGAACGATTGGATCGTTTATACACTAAATATCCACTTGAACAGTCAAAGGATATAGGCACAATTACTGGTTCATTGTACAAAAAAGAGATCCTTCCTCGAGAGTGGTGGGGGAATGGGGAAGAACTCGCTTTTGAAAATCATCGATTTCTTGTTCCAGTGAATTACAATGACTATTTGAAGCAATTATATGGGGATAACTATCTAACATATACTCCGAGTATCACGCAACAAGAAGAGAAAAAGCATATTAAGTAGACTGTCAAGAGAGTAAACGGCATGTGCCAATGAATGAGAAGGGGCTAACTATTTTTAGCTGTAGAATCTTCTTTTGAATACGCATAGTGTTATATACTTAGATTTCTATTGACTGTCTAGTCAACGGAAGAAGAACAAATCTACATGAATAATTTTTTGGAGGGATCCCATGTTTTGTTTTGTCGTGTTGCATTATCTGGTTAAAGAAGAAACGATTTTATGCGTGAATAGTATTCTGCAATTGATAGGAGAAAAGCGAATCATTATCGTAGATAATGCGTCACCAAATGGTTCTGGAAAAGAGTTAGAACAGATCTATTCTGAAGTGCCCAACATTGATGTGATCGTCTTGCCAGAAAACGTTGGATTTGCGAAGGGAAATAATGCTGGTTACCTATATGCAAAAAAAAATTATCAACCAGAAAGTATTGTGATCATGAATAATGATATCCAAATTGCTCAGCAGGATTTTATTATTACAGCCAAAGAACTCTATAAAGCGGAGAAGTATGCGGTTTTGGGTCCGGATGTCTATGCGACATCTTTGAATATCCATCAAAGTCCGAAGCGATTGACGCATTACACACAGGAGGAAGTCCATCGGCTTTTGAAGCAGTATGAAAAGAAATGTTCACAAAAAAGGCTAACGAGAATTAAGTGCCGAATCAAGCGAGTAAAAGCATTAAAACGTTTTGTGTACCATCGGCGAATCAAGAGAAATCTTATTGATCATCGAAATACTTATTACGATGTCCCGTTGCATGGGTCTTGTTTGATTTTTTCAGAACCCTTTATTCAACAACGGGATTACGCTTTTTTCAATGAGACATTTATGTATTATGAGACAGAAATTCTTGACTATGAGTGTCAAAAAAAGAAGTTTAAAACGATGTATACACCTCGACTACAGGTTTTGCATCATCACAACGTTGCTACAAATCAAACTTTTCAATCGGATATTCAGAGAACAGTGTTTATGAATACAACGATCCGAGAATCGTTGTCAGCATTCCATACATTGATGGAAAAAGATGGGGCAGAGGAAATCTTTTCTGAATGATCATTGGAAAATTGGAGGAAGAATGTGTTGATTTTTGTTCTATTTATTATTGAGATTCTTTTGATTTTCTTGGCATTTTATCTTATGGGGTATGATCTGTTTAGACCTTCGGTCGTTTTTCTGTCTGTCTTTGCCCTAAGCACTTTTTTTGCCTTATTAAATGTCTTCAATTGGCGAATTGATTATCTACCAAAAACGCTTGCGATTATGGTAACTGGTTTCTTACTTGCAATCGTGGCGGATTATTTGGTCTACCTTTTTCATTCGCGATCTATTGGGCATTCACAGGAGTTACAGGTATTAGTGATTGAAAAATGGAAGGTTTTTGTCATTTTGCTCGTTCAACTAGCGGCTCTTTTTTTGTATTATAAGGAGATCAAACGTCTAGCAGTTGTTAGCGGGTATGTTGAAGGCGCAAATCTTTTGTGGCATTTTAGGAATGCGACTTCTTATACAGCCGAGGCATCCATCAGTGGGTTCGTGAGTTTGTTTGTAAAAACTTCTGATGCCATAGGTTATGTATTTACCTTTGTGTTTATTCAAAATACCTTGTCCAAAAAAATCAAGCTGAGATCGTATTATTTTTATCTTTTCCCCATTGTTTTGTTTGCGATTCGAGTCTTGATGGGCTCTGGAAGACAAGAGTTATTACGATGGGTAGCCTTTTCTGTCGTGATTAGTTATATTCTGTTGCACTATCGTTCTGGCTGGTCCACAAAGAAACTTTCCTTTCGATATATGAAAAAGATTGTGGTGATTCTACCAATTACACTGGGTCTTTTTTATGTTGCGGCGAATGTCATTGGTCGGGAAACGACACGTACCTTTTTTCAATATATTTCAACTTATGTCGGAGGTTCGATTCAGCACTTTAATCAGTACTTAACTGAACGTCCTTTAGTTGTGGAAAAACATTTTGGCGCAGAGACCTTTCCTGCAGTCTACTCATTTCTTCATCGTTTAGGTGTGACTCATTACACACGAAGTGTGCATCTTGAAATGCGCCAGTTGGGGATCACACAAGGGAATATTTACACTTTTTTTCGTCGGCCGTATCATGACTTTGGTTTACTTGGAATGTGTCTGATGGTATTTTTCGTGATCCTTCTATTCTCCTTATGGTACTCCTCTTTCAAGAAAAAAACACTTGGTCCAAGGACCAATTACTCGATGATCTGTTATAGTTATCTTTTTTACTGGATTGTCCTTGCCTCTATTGAAAATTACGCAATCGGTTTGATTTCACTAGGAACAGTGATGACGTTACTTCTTATCAAGCTGGTCTATTTTTTCTTATTTGGTTTTTCTTTGAAAAGATGGAGACCTCAAATAGGCTATTTTGACCCTCTTGAGAAGGAATCGTCTATTCTAAAATGATGGAAAAGTGAGGGTACCTTTGAATACGAAAGCGAAGAATCTACTAAAGAATATTCATTATACTGTCACAGCGAACGTTCTTGTTTTAACAATCTCAGTTTTATTAAACCTATTTGTCCCCAAATTTATTGGGGTAGAGGATTATAGTTATTGGCAACTCTATGTTTTCTATTCTTCCTATGTGGGCTTTTTTCATCTCGGTTGGTTAGACGGCATCTACTTGAAGATTGGTGGGAAAAAGTACGAGGAATTGGATAAATCAACATTAGGGAGCCAGTTTTGGTACTTCTTTATATTTGAATGTGGTTTATCACTGGTGTTCAGTCTGTTTGTTTGTTTATTGCCAATTTCAGAACCTAAGGTTCCTATTCTATTATTTACAGCACTTGTTTCAATCATTAGAAACTGTACGACGTTCATTCTTTACATCCTGCAATCCACGAATCGAATCAAAGAATATGCCCAGGTATCAAGAAATGACCGGTATGTTTACTTAGTTTTTTTAAGTGTCTATCTCTTTTATGGCGGGAGAAATTATCTCTTACTGATTCAACTTGATGTTCTGGCGCGTCTTCTTGTGACGATTTGGGGATTCCTCAAACTGAAAGATCTCTTTTCCTCTAAACCTTTAAGCGTTTCATCCCTTCGACAAGAAATTTTCCACAATGTCAAAGTTGGTAGCAATCTCATGATTAGTAATATCGTGGGCATGTTGATTATTGGGGTTTCTAGAGTTCTGATTGAACTACATTGGACTGTTGAGACCTTTGGAAAGCTGTCTCTGACTTTAGGAATTTCAAACCTATTTATGACCTTTATCAATGCAGTAGGAGTGGTGTTGTTTCCGTTGTTGAGACGAACGAATCCTCAAAAATTAAGCGCGCTTTATCAGACCCTTCGGGCAGTGTTTGTGCCAATTTCTTATAGTCTTCTACTTGTATATTATCCGTTGAAGTTGATTCTAGAAAGTTGGTTGCCAGCATACAAACAAAGTTTTCTGTTTATGGGCATTTTATTTCCGATGATTCTTTTTGAAGGCAGAATGTCTCTTCTTGTAACAACGTATTTAAAAACGATCAGAAAAGAGAAACTGATTCTCTCCGCCAATGTGGCAGCATTATTATTTTCAGTTGTTGGATCATTCACCGCGATTTTTTATTTGGAGAGTCTATTAGGAGCAGTCGGGATAATTGTTCTTAGTTCAGCGATTCGTTGTGTGATTGGAGAGATTCTTTTAGCCAGAGCGATAAAGTTGAAGATAATAAAACCATTAGTGATCGAACTGACCTTGACCATTATTTTCATTTTTGGAAATAGTTGGCTACGAGAACTGACAAGTTTTATTTGTTATAGCAGTTGTTTTTTGTTGTATGTACTCTATGATCGTTCTTCATTTTTAAGTAACTTGAAACGATTAGTGAGACTTTCAAAAGCGTAATGCAAATAAATAGACCATGAATATGAGTAAAGGGGCTAAGAGAAAGGATAAAAATGGAGCATTATTCTTATAGTGGGAAGCGCAAGAATCATTTGAAGAGGCCATTTTTTGTTTTGTTGGGAGGGGGATTGTCGTATTCGCAATTGTAGGTATGGGGACAAAAACCTATCGCGAGGCAAAATTGACGACAGATCAAACATATAGATTGGTTTAGCCGAAGAAGGATTCGACGGATCGGAAAGGGCTAATCACAAGGAATGTTTCTCTCATTCACTGTTTTATTAATAGGTATTGATACAGTGGATTTGAGACGCGTAGAAAAGGCCTATCAGATGCAATGATGCCACTGCAATGAATCCAAAGAAGAAGCAGAGTTTATTGGTGAGTCGACCACGAGATACTTATGCAGAAATCATAGGTCATTCAACAAAAGATAAAATCAATTATGTTATGCCTTTGTCGGGATTGAAGTGACTAATTCACTTGATTTTATGCAGGGTGGCAAAACTTTTCTAAGAGAGGGTCAAGAAGTTAACTGGAGATAGGGCATTGAAGCATTTTTGGATGAGTTATGTCGATCCCAATGGGAAATATGGTTGGCAACAGCGGCAGTAGTGCCTCCTCATAGGAGTAGCAAAGAAAACGCTAAGTGGAGAAGGGTCACCCGTTCGCAAAACACTCAATTTAACTTGGAGCGAACTTGAAGACAGATTTACGTTTGATGAAATGAAAATACTAGCGCGAGACTACCAAACAGCTTTCACTCATATTGAATTTGAGCTGAAAGATGAACTATTTACACAATGAGGAATATTGTATCGGCAAGTATCGAAAGAAGAGATCAATCGGATTAGAGATAAGATAGTAAAAGCAGTCGATTATCATCTTATCTTGTTAATATCTGTATGGGCCTGATGGACAGTTTAGTGTTTCAGGGTTGGTTTGAATGCAAAAATTATAAGTTAGGGACGTAGCAAAATTCCTTATCATTATGAATGGCTGAAGACTTTATTGTGCTTTACATAGCGCTTGTTTGAATGCTCTTTTCCATTTTTTTTACTTGTACTTGTGAAAAAACAATAATCCAATTTTGATGATTTATTTATTATATACGATAGAGATAACCAAAACGTGTTAGATTATGTGTTTCCCCTTTTATTGAAAGAAAGTAGATACTTCATTCTTGTTAGAATAGTGAGGGATTATTATGAAAAAATTGTTAAGTGAAAGTAATGATCAACAGCTTCAAATTTGTCATTATATACTATCTAGTCCCAAACAGTCGAGATCATCCAAAGAAATCCAAGACGCACTAAATCTGAGCGAACATATAGTGAAAACTCGCTGCGATGCTTTGATCGCTGATATTCAGCAGATAGCAGAAACTCCCATGCATTGTCTACTAGAGTACGCATTTAATCAATATAAAATTTCTGGTAGCTCTGGCGACATAATAAATAGATTGCTGTTGAAGTACGGAAAGAAATCGCGAATTTTTCAACTTTTGCATATGATCGTAACGAAGAGTTATGTAGCTATCTCGAACTATCAGGATATTGCGTTTGTTGGGGAGTCTAATGCTTATAATATGAAGGATAATCTGAAAGACTTTTTATCGGATTATGGATTGTCAATTGGAAAAAAGAATCAATTGATTGGAGAAGAATATGTAATTCGTCAATTGTTATATTCTATTTATTATACAATATTTAAAAATCTCGAGATTCCGTTTGAATCATATATAGAAAATGAGGCGCAACAAATATTCAATCAACTTTTGAAAGAAGAATTGTGTTCTTTTGAACTAAGTGAAGCGGACAAAAACAAGCTCCTTACCTATTTAATGATCACAGTACTTCGAATCAATCATCAATATTTTTTGCATGAGAAGAATAAATACTTTCCATCTGAGAGGAGGTTCACGCAAACTATTCAGTTTATTCAAAAGAGGTTCAAACTTTCAAATGAACGAGCAAATTTAGAGTGGCAGTTAATAAAATCATTTCTAGAAATTGAAAAAATAATCCCTTATGCGAATACTATATATAGACAGGAAACTACGCAAAAAATAAATAATGCTGCAGAAGGACTTCTGAAATATCTCGAACAGTATCGGATTGATAGATCAAATAAACAGACTCTAGAACTGATAGATTTTGGTTTCCGCAATATGTTCAAAATGGTATTTTTGAGTGCAAGTAAGCGCGTGGATTCTCTTTTCTACTTAAGAGAAATGGATGTGTCAGAGGGTGATTCTCTCCATCTTAAAATTTGTCATGCATTTATGCACTCGTATATTCAAGAAAAAGGTGAGGTGTACCAGAGTTTACTAAAGAATCATTTGTTGATGAGAGACCTTACGATTTCTTTGGAGAGAATACTTTTGGAAAGTGGTTTGAGATATGAAGTGTCTATTCGTTTAGATTTCAGCATGGGACCCTCGTATCAGGAATATATAAAAAAATGGATTCAACGTAGTTTAGATATACCAATCACTATTGTGGAGAATTCTAAAGAGAAGGCAAATATTTTAGTTACAGATTATCTGACAAAGTCAAGGAATGAAGAGCGATTGCTTATTTGGAGTAATCCATCAACGCCAAATGATTGGAAAGCGTTAAAAGAATGGATTAGAGAGGAACTGAGTAATCCATAAATATTCAATAGTGACATGATATTCACTGTACATGCACATAGGATAGCGTTTAAAATTTTGAGATATGTTTTAAAATAACTCTACCAAATTATTCTACTAACTATAAAAACAAAGATGAAAGAAGACTGAAACACCATGAAAAAAAGTCCTTCTCATTCTGTAATGGAAGCACAATTAGTTACATTTATTAATAAGATTATTAGGAATACGGCAACTAATTATTATAACAAAGAAAAGAATCGTTTGAATCGAGAATTTTTAGCAGAACCCGAGGCAATGACACTAATTTTGACAAATGGACAGTTGTCAAGGGGAGATAAACTGGAAACCCTTTTCGAGAGCGAAGTTATTGGTTATGGACTAGATAATCTAACAGATAAAGAGTGGAAACTATTGTGGATGAAATATGAATTAAAGATGACGGATAATGATATTGCAGAGAAGCTTCACATTTCAAGGCAAGCAGTCAATCGCCGAAAGAATCTTTTGTTGAATAAATTGCGAAGATTGTAGTTGATGATTTTTAGTTTTAAGTCCTACGAATCGGAGGGAAGACAAATGAGAGATTTATATTCCTTAGTTTTACGTGTTAAAAGAGGTGATGATGAGGCTTTTAGAGTGATTACCAAACGATTTGATCGGACATTACGGCATAATTCTAGTAGAAGAGGTTATTTTGAAGAGGATTGTTATCAGGAGTGTCTATTTAGATTATACATAGGACTGAAAAAATATAAAATGATGAATTAAATTTTTGTTTTTGTTGCTTTTTTTGATAGATGAATTGTTCTTTATATTTAGAAAGAACCTTGATCCTTGAAAATAGAATAATACCTATCAGTAATAACTTGACTATAAGGAGCAAGTTTTCAAATTCGCGATGAAAATTGTTTATTGAGCGATAAAAATTTGGAACAAAGCTAAATATGTCAATTGGCAGCCAAGATTTATAGTCATAATAATGATACTTCCGTAAGGCTCCTCGTAAACTGAGGAGAGGTGAAATTCCTATGGTGCTTTTGACAAAAGCAGCTGGTGGGTAAAATTATATGTGATAATTTAAAATAGCAGTTTTCTAGTATCACCTGGTTAAAATTTGTTGCTTATCTTAAAACAGTTTCCTTTTGCGTATAGTAGAAAAAATATTGTAATTAATATCAATAATAGAGAATGATTCTTGTTATGAGGTGTATAATTAGGATGCCTCTATTTTGGAAGGAGAGAAGTGTAAAACAACGATATAGACTTCATGATTCATAATAAATGAAGCTAAGATGCAAATCGTTTTTAAGGAGGTAGTGATTTTGAATACAGATATGGGTAAAGAAACTTATACTGTAAAGGAAATTGCTGACATACTCGAGATAAGTACTAAAAGTGCATATTTACTCTTGGATGAGAATTACTTTTCGTATGTTCGAGTAGGCAGGATTATACGAATATCGAAACGGTCGTTTGACAGCTGGCTAAACAGTGATGCTGGACAATAATTAGGAGAGATAATTATGGCATCAGTGGTTTCAAGAAATAAGAAGTTTGCAGTTGCGTATCGATATATTGATGAGAGCAATAAAAATAAGCAAAAATGGGAGTCTTTTGATACTAAGGCTGCTGCGAAAAAGAGAAAAAAATTTATTGAATTTTATCAAAGTGAAAATGGTCCAGTAATTGTTCCAATAGAAAGGAAAATAGTAGAGAAGGAAATTCTACAAGAACAAGTAAAGACAAATTCTGATTCAGTAACGGTCGAAGAATTTTTAAAAATATATGTAGAGATCTATGGTCAGGCGAATTGGTCGGTCACCACCTTCAGAAATAAAAAGTCCTTAATAAAAAATTACATTAACCCCTTAATTGGTAAGATAAACTTAGACCAATTAACTGCTCGCTTTCTTTCAAAATATTATCATGATTTACTTAGTGTTAAAGAGGCTGCAGGAAGTCGTCGGACTAATAATAAACTGTTAACCCCAAACAATGTTAAAAAGATTCATGATTTGATTAGGTCAGCGCTTAATCAGGCTATTGCTTGGGAGTACCTACCTACAACCTCAACCAATCCCGCTTCAAGAGCTGTTCTGCCGAAAGTCAAAAAGAATGAGAGAAAGGTTTGGGAATTGGAGACATTTAGATTTGCGTTGGATAATGTTGATGATGAGTTGTTAAATCTATGCATGCATTTAGCGTTCGCTTGTTCATTAAGAATCGGAGAAGTTTTAGGATTAACCTGGGATAATCTTGTAATTGATGATTTATCAATTACAACTGGAAATTCTCGTTTAGTGGTGGAAAAACAATTATTGAGAGTTTCAAAGGAAGCAGTCAACGCGTTAAGAGATAAAGATGTCATTAAAATATTCCCATCTAGTAAAAAGAATACAACAAGCCTCGTGTTGATGACTCCGAAAACTGAATCTAGTCGTCGTACAGTATGGATTCCAAAGACAGTTGCTGAGATGTTAGTAGATCATAAAAGAAATCAAGAAAAATTAAAAGATTTTTTTGGTAAGGAATATGTTGACTACAATTTGGTTATTTCGTATGAAGATGGGAAGCCTGTTGAAAACAAAGTAATTGGAAAACGTTTTAGAAAGCTGTGTGAGAAGTTTGATCTCCCAAAGGTAGATTTCCATAGTTTAAGACATTTAAGTACGATGTATAAGCTGAAAATGACAAATGGAGATATCAAAAGTGTTCAGGGGGATACAGGGCATTCAAAGGCGGACATGGTTACTGAGGTTTACTCTCATATAGTGGATGCGGACAGAAAGAACAATGCGGAGAAACTGAATCAAGATTTTTATGGAGAAGATTTATTACAAGATCAAGATAGGGAGATGGAGTTATTACAAATGATTCAATCGTTACCTAAAGAGTTAGCAAATAAACTGTTATCTATTAACAGTGCTGATGGATTAAAAAACTTGTTAGAAAAGGAATAGAGTCACGTGGGAATCTTTAAATCAATTATTTTTTTTGCTAACATGTTAGCAAAAAGGGAATGATGAAAAAATATTTAAGCAAAATAAAAAATCTGTTAGCAAATTTTAGGTTTACTAACAGATGATTTAAGTTGGTGTGAAGACATTTCTACGCAGTGACATCACAGGAGGGATTCGAACCCCCGACCGTCCGCTTAGAAGGCGGATGCTCTATCCAGCTGAGCTACTGTGACAGTAGTTTTGCAACAATTGCTATTATAGAAAAACTACCCTTGATTGTCAATGCTAATTCGTTATTTTACTGATTCAAAAAGATATTCTTTGATTAACTTCAATGTTTTTGGGTTTTCAATCAATGAACCGTGGTCAGCTTGTTCGTCTACAATAATTTCTTTATATTTTTCACTATCATTGTAAATCAGACGTCCGCAAAGTACGCTCGTCAATGGGACTGTGTTGTCAGAGTTTTGATGATCGGCATTCCCAGCGATGTTATAGACCGTAATGTTTTTTGGGATATTGTTTTTATTTTTCAAATAGTACTTCAATAAGGGACTTTCGGCTTTTGGTTTTTTGAAGGTTGAACTATTCTCATTGTAATCCCACGAAGTATCGTTGTATGGAGTCCCTAGTGTAATCAAATGATAGAGCGAGGGGTCATTGCTTTTCTGTTCGTTTTCCAGGTAACCGGTGATAATTAAGCCTCCATTGGAATAACCTAAATAATCATAGGTATTAAAGGTATAATATTTTTCAGCATATTCCAAAGCTTTTTGAAACCATCGAGATTGCTTAGGAAGTGCTGGGTCTGAACCATCTTCGAAAGCAACAGCGATGATAGGTCGTTTTGTTTGTTTGGTAAAGTGGCCTGATGAGGTGATCGAATCATCCTTATGAACCGTGATTTTGACTTCATCGACATTCTTTTCTGTTTGCTTTAGGGAATCAACAAGGCTGTCGAAACGATCAACGTTACCATTCGTGCCTGGAACCATGATGACTGGTGCAGAGATCGGTAAAGGATCAGTTGGATTTTTGGATGCATGGACGTGTCCTTTCACCGCGAATAAGAGTATAGCAAGGATGCATACGAATATAATTAATAAGCTACTTTCCATTTTTTTGTACTTCACAGGAAACTCCCCCATTTCAGTTTCCTAGTGTACGCCAATTTTTCTCAGGCGCAAGCAAAAAGGCGGAAATTCAAAAAGGTTTCAAATTTCCGCCTTATATTCAGTGTCTAGATGCACGAACTAGCTTTTTTTTGTTAAATATGAGGAGCCATTTCTCAAAATTTTAGTCTTATTATTCAGCTAACTCCTAGTAAGGAAATCATTTTTCAAAAAACTCGTGAGAAATGAATCTGATTGTCGTTGCGCATACCATTCCGCTAATAACGCTAAAGAGTGAAGTGGAACTGGCAAAGCTGAGCGAGTTCATTCCGCTTTTCAAATTTTATTTTTCGAGATTAATGCTACGCCATCGCCCAAAGGAAGCAAAGTAGAAGAAAGGTCTGGTGATTTTGTCACTACTTCTAAAAATTCATTTAATTTGCGATGGATCGCCCGATTTTTGCGAGGGATTTCCTCAATCGGCTGCAAAACCGTTCCAGCTTGGAAAATATCGTCCACCATCAAAATGCCGTCATCTGATAATAGACGTAAACACTCCGGCAAGAAGGTAATATATTTTGATTTTGCACTATCCATAAAAATAAAATCGAATGGTCCTTCTAGGGTTTTCAGCAGATCCGCAGCATCCCCTTCTAATAAGGTGACCTGGTCATCTAAACCTAATTTAGCAAAATTCGCCTTCGCTTTTTCGATCATCACAGGAAAGCGGTCGATTGTAGTAATCTGAGTTTCTTTACTTAGAGATTCTGCCATTAAGCTGGCGGAAAAGCCGATCGCTGTACCAATCTCTAAAATATTCTTCGGCTGCTTTTGTTTCAATAAGAACTGTAAAAAGACGACTGTCTCATGAGGAATCACCGGTACACCATTTTCATGGGCCAATTCTTCTAATTCACCTAAAGAACCAGTTAATTGTTTTTGTTCGGTCCGTAGATAGTTCAGAATATCTTCATTAATAATTGGGCGATACATCATTTCATTACGCATTATACTTCCTCTTTCTCTAATAATTTACCTAATATCAGCCAGTCATCATGAATTTTTTCACTCAGAGAACGATTATAAAAAATTGCTGCCGGATGAAAAAGCGGGACGACTGTGTATTCTTTTCTAGATAGTTGATAATGATTTTGTGTTTCACTAAGCTCTAAAACAGGTCCATGATAGATACTACCGTGGCTTTCACTGATCTGCCAATTCGGTCCCAGTAGTCGTTGTAATCCGATGTTGCCTAATGTTGCGACGATGGATGGTTGAACCATAGTCAGTTCGTAATCTAAGATTGGCGCGTGAGCCAAAACTTCTTTTTTAGTAGGTGTCCGATTCGGATAAACGGTCTCAATTTCTTGTGTTCGTTTGTTTACTCGTTCCACCACTTTATATGGACGGCTTCTAACCGCGCTAGTAATATAAGTATTTTCTCGCGTGAGTCCAATTGATGCCATCGCTTGGATCAGTTCTTTTCCAGCTGCACCAGAAAAGGGGATATGATTCTCTACTTCATTCCGACCGGGTGCTTCACCGACCAGCATCAGCTTTGGTCGAATCGGCCCTTGACCGGCGATAAACCCTTCTAGCTGAAACCCCTTTGAACGTTCTGTTACCAGATCAACTAATTCTGTTGGATAATCCATCGTTACCACCTCGCCTTATTATAGTAGAAAAAAGCCAGCGCTGCGTCAATAAATAATCATTGACTTGATCTATCTTTTTTAGTAAACTATGAATGTTGTAATTGTGGAACCCACAGCTACAACCGCACAGAACAAGTTATTAAGAACTTCGGTCACTTGGGATGGCGAGTCTAAGTATATTATATAAGGAGGTGCCACAAGCATGTACGCAATCATCAAAACTGGCGGTAAACAAATCAAAGTTGAAGAAGGTCAAGCAGTCTACATTGAAAAATTAGACGTTGAAGCTGGCGAAAAAGTTGTCTTCGACCAAGTTGTTTTAGTAGGAGGCGAATCTACGAAAGTAGGAGCTCCTATCGTTGAAGGTGCAACTGTTGAAGGAACTGTAGAAAAACACGGCAAACAAAAGAAAGTCGTTACTTTCAAATACAAACCTAAAAAACATTCTCACCGTAAACAAGGTCATCGTCAACCTTACACTAAAGTTGTCATTGACTCAATCAAAGCATAAAAAAGAAGGTGCCTAAGTTGATCAAAGGTACATTCAATCGAAATCAAGCAGGACTAATCAGCGAATTTACACTGACCGGTCATGCAGAAGCGGGTCCTTACGGTAGTGATATCGTCTGCGCAGCTGTCTCTGCCTTAGCCATCAGTACTGTAAATAGTCTGGATGCACTAGCAGGTGTCATTCCGAATATCGAAACTAATGATGCTGAAGGTGGTTATCTTCATGTGGCGTTGAAGGAAGATGATTCGATGACCCAAGAGCAGATGAATATCTCGCAGATTTTGTTAGAGCATCTATTATTAGGCTTGCAATCAATCGAAACTGAGTATTTGGATTTCATCGAGATCCAAACAGAATCTAAATCATAGGAGGTGCAGCTCATGTTATTGAATATGAACTTACAATTATTCGCCCATAAAAAAGGTGGCGGTTCGACTTCTAACGGACGTGACTCAGAATCAAAACGTTTAGGTGCTAAACGTGCTGATGGTCAAACTGTTACTGGTGGATCAATTCTTTATCGCCAACGTGGTACTAAAATTTTCCCTGGTGTAAACGTAGGTATCGGTGGCGATGACACATTGTTTGCTAAAGTTGACGGCGTGGTACGTTTTGAACGTAAAGGTCGCGACAAAAAACAAGTGTCTGTATACCCAGTCGCTCAAGAAGCTTAAGAAATATATGCTCTATCCCTTGGTATATAAGGGGTAGAGCTTTTTTGTTTTTCTTAAATAAAATTTGAATGCCATTTTGAATGCCATCAAAAATTTGCGAATTTTGCTAATCTATCAGCTGTTTCATTTTTCTTCTTTTCACTTAGATGCGTATAGATTGAACTTGTAATCTCTAATGATGCATGCCCTAAGCGAACCTGTGCTTCCTTCATTGGGATGCCGGCTTCGTATAACATTGAAGCATGTGTATGCCTCCAGCCATGGGTACCAATATTTGGGAGTCCGACAAATTTAGATATTCTTGATGACCGCATATAAAGTGCTTGTCTATTAGAATAATTTCCTTGTAAGTCACAGAATATTATTTTTGTAGTTTTTGTTCCATTGTTATGGTGAAATATGTTCTGTTGGCTTCGCCAATGATTTATTATTCGTATCGTTTTATCATCAACTGAGATTATTCTTGTCGAGGTTCGTGTTTTAGGTGTAGATACGATGAAACCTGTTTTTGTTTGAGAGAGGCTTTTGGTTATTCTAAGAAACCCGTTGTTTGAATCTAAATCGTCATATGAGAGCGCTAAAGCTTCTCCGCCTCTAATTCCTGTAAAAGCCAAAGTTCTGTACATTGCGTAGTCCCATTCAGCAAAATATCGATACAGTAAGTTCTCACTTTTAATGTCCTCTTTTTTTGTTGAAAGATAATTGAGAACCTGTTTAACTTGATCCGTCGTATAAAACTTTATTTCTTTCTCTTTTCTTTTTCTTTTCACTTTTGGACGCATCACAGTCAGAAATGGATTAATAGAGACTAATTCCAAATTAATAGCAAATTCAAAAACTTTGATTACATATTGATGAATTACCTTATAAACTTGAAGAGCATCTGCCCACTTGTTAACGGATTCTTGAGCTAATTTGATATCAATTTTTGAAATACGTTTGTTTCCCAAAATTGGTAACACATGGATTTGGAAATATCGATTAGTTGCAATACTTGTTGATTCCTTCACCGTCTTCTCGTAACTCTGAAACCAGAGATCAAATACTTCTTCAAAGGTGACGTTTTTCGCCTTTTCCAACCCATGTTCTTCAAAATTCGCCTTCAATTTATAAAGCTCTTTCTGAGCTTCCTTCTTTGTTCTAAAATTTCTCCGTGTCGTTTTAATTGGTTTTCCCGTGCTAGGGTTAATTCCTAAATATGTTTGAAACTGCCAAGCTGTTGAACCATTCTTTTTCGTATATTGTTTAATTGTTCCCATTCTATTCTCCTTTATGTGTGGGGCACATAAGAAAGAAAATTACAGTAATTCTTGATTCCTTTTTATATAGTCTATTTTGTTTATGACCTCGTCTAATTGATCAAACGGAAGGGTATCGAAGAAGGCGGGTTCCCAAATGATTTCGTCATCTTTTGTTGTAATCGGAAAGCCCTCTTCATCAAGTTTTGGCTGTTTTGTAAATAATCGTTGAATGGCTTCTGCCTTCTCGTAGACCTCATTGATTTCGTGGACATATTGTTCGTTGAAGGCTTTTGAAAATCTCACCATTCGCTCAATCTTATCTTCATTTTCATCGATCCGCTCTAAGACTTTTGTAGTCTCTTCTAATGCGACTTCTTCTTCTGTTCCAAAAAGTTCTATTGGTCCCGCATTCAACACCTTTCTTAATTTCTCTAACGTTTCAAACGTTGGGTAGCGTATTCCTCGTTCAATATTGGAGATTGTTTGTTTCTGAAGACCGATTCGATCCGCTAATTCTTCTTGGGAAAGATGTTGTTCTTTTCTTAATCTAGCAATATTTCCACCAAAGTTTTCAATCATACTCTTCACCTCTTTGGCTTTAGTATACTCTCATAAACTGTGAATTCAATATAAATAAACTAAAAAGTTTATATAATAAAAAATAAAAAGTGTATTGACATATTATAAAAACAGGTATAGGATGGAGTTGGAATTAAGAAAGTTTACATAATGAATATTTAAGTGGTCTTTGAAAACTAAATATGGAGGGGTTGTATGACGATCGAAGAGACATTGTTGAGCTGGGAGAAAGAGACCTACAGTCGTATTTATGCGTTGACCAAAGAAGCGTTGGAAAACGCAAGAGAGGAGCATGACATAGTGAAACAGAAGTACTGTGCACAATATTTTGATGTCAGTGTCAACACATTAAAAGAGTGGGTGATTCACGGGTGTCCAGAAATTCGTTTAGACTCAGGAATGGTTCTTTATAGCAAGAGCGCTGTTCGAAAATGGTTATTAGGCTATCAAAAATAATTTGTGTGGGGCGCATTGAACAAAAGGGCAGCGAAAAATGGCTAGAGTGGGCAACTGAATAATCACGTGTTTAATCTGGCAGCACAAACGAAACTATTTTTTTATTTGTTGCTGGGTTGAAACGCTTTCCAAAGTTGTTCATCCATGTGCAGAGCGAACAAGGTCTCCTTGTGAGAGCTGGGCGCTAACGCGCCCAGCGGTGAATGCAGAGTCTCAGTCGAGGTCTCCTCGACTAAGACTCAAGCATAGACGTTACAACGTTGAGAAAGAGTACGGTTTTGGGTCAGTTTCAAGCAACAAATGCAAAAAAATAGGCTTGTCGAGGGCAGCTCGACAAGCCATGACCCCCGTATTCTAACAGGGGGGTAGTGAAGACAAAAATCGAAGAAAAAAGAGGGAATAAAGGTTGGTGTAAAGCCTTTTTTCTTAGGCGCACACTCAAATTGAAAAAGTGCGATTTTGTCAACTAATTATGGAATTTTTTATTAGCATATAATTAATAAGAGAAAATTGCATCTCATCTAAATTTCATAATCAAGTTGGTATTCCAAAAATAGCTTACCTTTCTAAAGAAATTGGAGTAGAAACCTAAGCGAATAAGTATTTTAGTGGATATAGGGTTAGTCAAGTAAAAAAAATCTTTAAATTACTCTCGGATAACTTATACATGACCTATACAAAAGACTCAGCATTGATAACCATAACGTAAAAAAGCTTTTCAGAAAAGGTCTCCTGAAGGAAATTTCGATGATTTATCTATTGAATCCAAAGGATACTTTTATCCTAATTAAAAATCCAAAATCTTGAACAACAGAAAATGTTCTACCAACAATTTTTTCTTTAAACTCATATTTTTTTCAATTTCAGAATCGTACACCATAGAAAACAGTTCGACCTCTTGGGTTGTAATTTGTATTTTTGTATCCTATTTATAAATACTTCGATATCTTTCAAAATTCTCTCTTATTTGCCTTTTCTTTATTTCTTGTGCTTCTTCATCACTAAAAATTGACATTATATCTTCCCTGGCCACTACAGTTTTATTCGTGCGGCACTTTTTCCTATCGCCCCAGTTCATAGAGCTCCGCTATCTCCTCCGATAATTGGCCGGATAACATTGGAATTATAAGAAGATCCATAGTGTTAATTCCAATCTTCAAACATTAAAATACCTGCACTATAAAAAGTAACAATATCTTTTTTATATTCCTTCAGAAATTCCTGTTGCATATTTTTATTCATATCATTAGATTTTTCTTTTCCTTGAATAGGATTAAATTCTGAATCTAAGGTTAATGAGTTTCCCTTTCCATCAAAAAATACTGCTTCATTTTTCTCTTTTATTCATAATGAGTAACCATCTTCTCTTCTCACAGTTACTTGACGGACAGCGTTGTCAAATTGCAGATATGATATAGAATGTTTAGTTTGATATTTTGAAAGAAATACATATAAATCATTCTTTTTTTCGTACAAAGATGGGAAATTAATAAATTTTTCTGGCAAATTTTCTTGAGACCATGAATAATTATCTAACTGAGATAGACGATGATTAGTCCAAAAAAAACAAACTATATTTATCAAAATAAAGAATGAAATTAGAATTGAAGTTGCGAATATAATCCATCTCCACTTTTTCCACTTTCTTCCTTCTTCCAAATTTTCGTCAATACTATTAACCATATTCATATCCTCCTTAATTAGTTCATCTAAGGAAAGATTCAACAATTCACTAAGTTGAACCAATGAGCCAACGTCCGGATAAGTGCGTTCATTTTCCCAGCTTGAGGTTGTCTTATCTGATACGTTCATTGATTCAGCTAATTGTTTTTGAGTCCAACTTTGTTTTTTTCTTCGTAATGAAATATTTTTCCCGATAGACCTATTGAATCTCCTCCTACTTTTTGGGATACAATAAAACCAGCAGTATACCTATCTATGTTTCATAGAATACTAGTTTCTAAACTACTATACATATCTTAGAGAGGCAAATTGAAGAGAAACTTCTTAGGTAAAAAGTGTTATTTTATAATTTGATTGATATATCTAATTTCCTCCTATTGCGCAACTTTTATTCTAATTTCATTCCCATGCGTTGTCGATCGTTGTTGTGACTACTTCTTACATTTGATAGTATAGAAATGAGTTGATACATCAAAAGAGTGTATTCCAATCAGTTCGAAGATCGTTGGAATCAGCCCAATGGTTTTTATTTATCTGTTAATTGGCCTTCATTTGTTAAATTCGTATCACTATTAGTTAGGAGACCGTACAATGCGCTACTATATTTGCGACAAAAAACCTAATTCCAGAGGCTATTATGAAGTACACACACTATTATGTCCCGCTCTACCTTCCAAGGATCGAAGGAAAAATGTAGGGAAATTCCGTAATTGTAATTTGGCAATCCGATCCTTATACGATCTCAATATAAACAAGACATTTAGATTCACTGGCTGTAGATTATGCTGTCGCCCTTGTTCCACCTCATTTGAACACTAATCAACATCATTGATAGCCAATCTTTATGAGTTTTTTCACTTGAATTACTCCAGTTTCTGGTAATGGTATTATTGTTCAGCTCACCGCTCTCAACTTGAGTGCCAAGGTTCTATCATTTTTATCTACCACTGAACCATTCTAAGTTTTACAACTTTGCAAAAATGAACTTATCCTCGCTCAATTGAATACTGGTGGAATGGCCGTAGCAACAAAGATAAAGAAAAACACGGAGCCATTGAAAATAGATTTTTCAACAATTGAAAAAGTTGCTATTGAGGAACTTGGATTCAATTACAAAATTTCTATTTCTTGTGATGATGGAGATATCAATTTGGTTGCTCAACAAAAGGAGCTTTCAAACATTAGAAGTAGCGGCGCTATAACTGCTGAAAACGCATGGGGAACCGAGAACTGGCATGCTAACAATTTAGATGACACTCTAAACGAATTAAAAAAATTATCTAAATAGCTATTAAGGAGCATAGTTAGATATAGCTATGCTTCTATTTTTTCTCATCTTCCTTGAATACCTACTCTATTGCTCCAACTTCTGGAACTTTTTCTACTTTGTTTCCTCCGTTAGCAGAGGTAATTTTCATTTTCTTCTGATACTCGACTTGCGCAATACGCTTTAAAATATATAGTGCTGTTTTCCCTCTAAAAAGGCTTTCTTTACACTTTCTAACAGGTTTGATACTATAAATTAATATATATAGGAAGAGTTGATAACCTTTGAAAATTCAAAAAAAATATTTTTATCTTTCAATTTTCTGCTTCATAGTTCTGGCTTCACTAGAACTTTTTTCTTTAGGAGTAATTGAACCTTTTCTTTTTGGCTACTATTACAGTGACTACACAATTTTTCAAAAAGGACTTCATTCACTTATTACCTCACTCCTTTGGGCGATTTCCATCATGGGCATAATCAGATACAGATCCAAATTGGATAGCGAAATAAGAACCAAAGAGAATGAAGACGTCACTAATTTAGGTTTTTTTATATTTATTTGTCTTCTTTTTTCTGTAAAGTTATTACTTATATTGACTGGGGGACTTTAAAGATTATTGGAGAAATAAGAACCAAAGAGAACTTATATCTTGTTATCACTCAATATATCTACTATATTTTTGAAGTTGCTTTAGTATCAATGATTATTATTTATGCTCAAAAATCAATTGATTCATCACCAAACTTATCCTGCCCTAAACTTTTTCCCTTTGGTGGTTTAGTTCTCTCATTAACCTGGGGTGCGTTTCATTTCATTTCAAATGGGATAGATCTTTGGAATGGCATATCCTGCATGCTATTTTCCTTATTGGCTGGCATGGCATATCAGATCACAAAGCAAAACGAGAAATACTTGTTATGTTTCGTAATGATAGGCTATTTAATATGACAGCCGTAACTGTATCTTTCTCAAGGTTATGTTTGATAAAATCACTGCTATTCTACTCTTTCTTTTGTATGCTAATGCTCCAACTAATGGAGCTTTTTCCTACTTTATTTCTTCCCACAATTCCTCCGTTAGCTTAACTTTCTATCTATCAATTTTCAGCTAGTCAATGTATACTTTTACTAAATAACAAGCGAAAGGGTGTTACATTATGAAAAACAAAACTTCCCTTGTAAAAAAAGCCGGGCTATGGATTGCACTGCTAATATTGGGATACTTAGCAGCAATCTTTGTATCAAAAGTACTTCTACAAAGATAGTAATTTCTTATCACTTACTTTAATTACCTCCTATCCTTATGAGGTAATTTTTTAATGATTAAAAGTCGTTAGCTGACTGAAATTTTTTCTAGTAGAATTGAAAATTGTGTTTCTTGTGTAGAACCTTTACCTTCAGTCCAACTTGCTGCAATCTTTCCATCACTACGACTAACCTCAATAATCTTTCCTCTAGCTACCACAAATTCGTATTCATCATTGAAACGATACAAAGCTTTTTTAAACGATGAATACAGCTCTGGAAAATTGCCCTCATCATCTGGACTACAAGAAAATGTCCAAACATGTTTCATATTATTCCTCCTTCATGCCCTCCGCTTGCATACTTTTTCCGTATGATATAATACCATTTAAAAGGAGTGTGTTTATGAAAAAGCGTTGTAATTGGGCAAACAATAATGAGTTGGAGAAAATCTATCATGATACGGAATGGGGAATTCCTGTTCATGATGATCAAACACTATTTGAATTTCTTATCTTAGAAAGTATGCAAGCTGGTCTAAGTTGGTCTACAATTTTAGCTAAACGAACAACTTTAACAGAAGCTTATGATAATTTTGACTACAATCAAATTTCAAAATACTCTGATAGTAAAATTGAGGAGCTTTTAAATAACCCAGGTGTAATTAGAAATAAGTTAAAGGTTAAATCAGCAATCAGTAACGCAAAAGCTTTCTTGAAAATTCAAGAAGAATTCGGCAGTTTTGATTCTTTTATTTGGAATTTTGTATCCGGTAAAACCATAAATAACCATTGGGATACCATTGAAGATGTTCCTGCCTCCACCGAATTGTCTGATAAGATAAGCAAGGAGCTTAAAGAAAGAGGTTTCAAATTTCTTGGTACAACATCCGTTTATGCATTCATGCAGTCCATAGGACTTGTAAATGATCATATGGACTACTGCTTTAGAAAATAGAAGTCCTTCTTTAGACACTGTGAAGTTAAGTCGCAGTGTCTTCATTTTGTCGAAAAGTCTGTGATAGCCCCAATTAATGGAGCTTTCCTACTTGATTTCTTCCTATAACTGAACTTTTTGCTTTCTTCAAAATAAACAAAAATATATGCTTTTTCTGATTGAATTCTCCCGTACAAATCACTATACTTAACACTATGAATAGGTGGTGATTTTTTGAATCTAAAACAAGCTAATTTGGGCATTATTATTACAGCAACTATCTTATCATTCTTTTTCTGTCTTTCTTTATATACTTCCAATTGGTACTTTCTTGTAGGGGCAACAGGTGCGTTTGCAATGCTTTTTTACTATATTTCATGTCGAGTTGCTGCAAAACGAAAATCCTCATAAATTATTTTTCATTTAAGTCTCAGTTTTGAGACTTTTTTACTTTATAGCCCCATACTATGGAGTAGTTTATGCCTTAGCGTGGATGTTACGATAGCAAACCTTAGTTTGTGGAATTATTTAAATCTCATTTCTCAAACTCAATTGCTGCAGGAACAAACTTGATTTCACTCACTGGTGTAATCGTCCATGTACGCGTATCTTTATTAAATGTTTTAATTCCTTCAGTCGTACAAGTACAATTAAGATCCTCTATGATTTTTTCTGCAAGACTCCCATTGTAACAAATTGAAATTTACCTTTTAGGCATTCGTTGTTATGTATTTGTAGTAGTTTATCTTATTTTAATCCTGAATCTCAAAATAAAATTTCTCAAACAATCCCAATCAGCAACTGTTTCTCTAAAATATATAAAGTTGTTCATCAAAAAAAATGACTTAGTTATTGAAGTCTCAACACGTTTTCGATTGCAGCATTTTTCTTTTGATCTTTTCGAAAAAAATGCTGAAAAATACAAGGTATCATTGTAGTTATTTTAATTTTCTATCTTACGTGCTGTCAATCCCGATTTTCAAATGTAATTTTTTGCCGGTGAAAATATGCTAGTTTTTACCGATTTTCTTCCCTTTCTCATCTGTAGGTGCCTGAAGAACATCCTTATCAAGCAAGTAGTCTTTCATGCGATAAGATCTCCCAGTAATTTTGATTAGTTGAGAGTGATGGACCAATCGGTCCAATATGGCATTTGCTAATGTTGGGTCTGAGAATACTGCTCCCCATTTTGATAATGGGATATTCGTTGTAATAATCGTCGATTTCGTTTCATATCTCCTGGTGATTAACTGGAAAAAAAGATTTGCACCAACCTCTGAAATCGGTAAATAACCAATTTCGTCGATAATGAGTAGTTTATATCGGCAGTAATTTTTTATTAATGCTTCATGCCGGTTTTCTTGATAGGCTTTTGTCAATCGCTGAATCAACTCATTACACGTAATAAAATAGGTGCTGATTCGTTGGCGACAAGCTTCCATACCTATCGCCGTTGCTAAATGTGTTTTGCCAACACCGCTGCTGCCGATAAATAAAATGTTCTCTTGCCGTTCCATAAAATGCAGGCTGGATAAGTCCAGCAGTTGCCGTTTGTTTACACTCGGCTGATAGTCAAAGTCAAAATCGGACATCCGTTTTTCATAGGGGAAGTGGGACGTTTTGATATTCATTTTTTCCGCCCGTTGTTTCCTAAACGCTAATTCCCGTTCCGTTAATGAATAAAGAATATCGATTGTGGACAGTTCTTTTGTTTTTTCAGATTCTAAAAAATGAGGGAGATATTCTTTGATCTGATCTAGCTTTAACGTTGTTAGATTATCTAGTAACTCTTGGTATTGTGACATGGTGCCTCCTAATAGAACTCGTCGTAGAGTTTCAAATTTTCTTGAACATAGTGTGCAATTTCTTCATCCGATTTTGACCGATAAATGTCGGACTTTAAAATTTCCTGCATATCATCTGAATGATAATTAAATTTTTTTGACTTAAAAGGTGTCTTTGAATACATTCGCCGTTATAATGAATAGTAAGTTCGCCGGCAACAGCTTGGAGAGAAACTGTCTTGCCGATATAGCGAACGGGTACAGAGTACTTATTCTTTTGATAAATCACGAGCGATTCTTTGGATACCTTACGAGAGAGGATATCTTGTGTGTAGGTCGTTAGTAATTTCGAATCAAAGGGCAATAAGTGCTCTTTTTCGTGTGCAGTAAATTTCAGTATTGGTGGACCCTCAATTGCTTGAGAAGTTTCTTTGTTAAGCTCTTCATTGAATTCAAAAACAAGATCAATCAAATCCTCCAATGTATCAAATTCGCCATTGTATACTTTTAGTTGCTCGACCGTTCGAGCTAAGGCTTCCACTTTCCTTTGTTTGCGGACGATAAGGTCGACAGGCAATTGGTTTAAATCCTGCGTCTTTACTGTATTCATAGAACCTTTGGTTCCAAGTGACCTTTCTAAACTGCGTTCTACTTTGATCAACAACAGTACGCATATTATCAAACCAAATTTCATGAGGAATTCCTTCTGAAGAAAGAAAGGCATTGTTCAAACAACGAAGTAATGTATCTTGTTTTCTGTCTAGCGTTAACTCGATATACTTCCAACGTGAAAAGCCTAGAACATATAAAAATAAATTGATTTGAAACCGTTGACCCGAACGATTGTAAAGGACAAGATCTTCTTTCCAGTCAACTTGTGCAGACAAACCTGGTTGGGTTTCAATTCGGATCGTCGCTTTCTGAATGTGTGTTTTTCGCAATTGGCTGCAGTAATCTCTTAGAATAGAATCCTTCCCTTCGTAACCTTTCTTCTTGATAAAACGATAAATCGCTGAAGCAGAACAGCCTAGTTCAACTTTCTCTTGAATAATTGACCGAAAAGGATCTAATTTGCTTGGCCGTTTTTTCGGTGCAGCTTTCTTTTTAGATAGATTGTTTTCGTAATAACGTTTGACAGTGCGTGGATCACATTCGAACTGTCTAGCTAAATGGGTAAAATTAGGTTTAATATCACTCATAATATAAATTTGAACTCCTTCACGTACATCTGATCGCATAAAATCCTCCTGATTGTTTTTAAACCAGTGTACTAAAAAATGTAAGAAAAACACCATTTTTCTCGTCGGCATTTTCTTACATTCTACTGTCGGGATTCACACGTGCCCCACATTTTAAATTTTTTTAGCTTAGTTTTTGGCTTAGTTACAAGTGATATCTAATCAAATCGAGGGTTCCAAAAAAACATAAAACGTTGATTTAACAACCTTTATGACATGTCACAATTTGCCATAATACCAATTTATAATTCTACTCCGTTTTAATGTGTAAAAAAATTGCTCAAGTAATTACTGCGATTTAAAAAAAGTGAACAGGGCCTCCTTTATCTAAGAAATTTAGATTCAGCGTCTTTGATGGCTTAGTTATATATTTAAATACTCTAAGAAATAGATTTTTTCATTGCTATAATTCCATTGTGGAATCATAATCAAAGTCGTAATAGTCAGTGTATTATTACTGATTCCTTTTTTGTTGAAAAAAAGGGGACTTTTTTATGGATAAGAATACGGTTAGAATACTCCTTGGGGTCATTTGTCTTATTTTTTTTGCTCTATATTTCAATGTATCAAATGTAGATGAAACAACAATGCTTACAGAATCAACTAGTGATAATTTAGCAGAAGCGTCTGATAACTCTGTATATCCCTCAAATTTAGATATTACTAATTTCAAAGGAAGTCATATCAACTCAGGGATACTAAAGGTTACTATTGGAGAAAGTGTAAGTCTCAATTACAAGGTTTCATATTACGGAGAAGGTGATTCGACCGCTCTTGGAGTACAATCAAGCCCGGTTAATGGAGTAAATGTTCAAGTAACCGGTAATAAAAATGCTGCAGGTCTTATTCTCGTTACGGTGAACGGTGAATTCTCAGATGTAAATATTATTTTTTCTGTGACAGGTGGAGCGAAGGCTTATTCGCAAAGTATTAGACTGGAGAAAGTACCAGGAAATGAGAATGATAATATTCCTCCGATTACAAATACACCAGAGGAGCAAGTAAATCCATATCTGAATATGCCAAAAGAACCAGTAGAGTCAAAGACGAATACACCAGAAGTACCGATAAATCCAGATACAAACATGCCAGAGGAACCAGTAAATCCAAAGACGAATGCACCAGAAGAACCGGTGAATCCAGGTACAAACATGCCCAAAGAACCAGTAGATCCAAAGACGAATATACCAGAAGTACCGACAAATACCGATATAAACATTCCTGAGGAACCGATAAATCCTAAAGCTATTGTTCCAAAAGAAAGGAACAAACAAGATGTTGAGAAAAAGGCTGAGGTTATTGGTATTTATAATAAATTATCGAAACAAAAAGAGCTTTTTATATTTTCAGAGGCAAATGCCGCTTCTTCGAAAAAAAGTGAAATTAGGTACCCAAAAACTGGTGATTCACTGGGCTACTGGAGTAGTAGCTTAAGTATGATAGGATTACTTATGGTTCTTCTTATTTGGAAAGTGAAGAAATAGGATCATTTTCAATAGATCCACAATAAAATAGCCTCTAGACTTGTTATATTTTGGACATGGCATTAACCGCGTTTAATTGTTGTTGTCTGGATTTTATTATTACGATACTAGTAGAATGAGTCAATGATTCTATTAGATTGTAGAAGCTTTATTCTAAAATTAGTATGGTGGTTAAAATAAATAGTTCGAATATTCTAAACTATTTCAGAAGGGAAATAATTAAGCCCAAAAATTGAATATAGCTTTTGGCTTAATCATTCAGATTTTTGGAATATGAATTATAAGGAAATCATGGTAATTTCATTTCTTATGTGCCCCACCTTTTGAATGCCAAATTGAATGCCATTCTGAATTTTTAATTGAAAGATATTGATATCTTATATTTTTGAAAAACTTGATATGAATGTGACTGATTCAAAATGAGTTCTATTGATTTGTTCACTCATCTTTACCCAGTCGCTCAAGAAGCTTAAAATTAATTAGCAATTAGCTCTCTCCCTTGTTGTTCAAGGGAGGGAGCTTTTTTTGCGTTATAAAGAAGGTATAAAATTCTCATATGACTAAATAGCTTTACAGCAGGTATATCCATAGTTGAACGAGTTCGCGAAGCCTTTCTTGTTTATCTATGGATAGAAATTTGTGATACTAAGTTTAGCCAAGCAGTAGTAACAAACTATGATAAAACAGAAGTTAATAAACTAATAAGAAAAAATGTGAGATTTGATAATCCGCATAGGTTAGTGTTAGCTAATTTTATAAATAGTTAAGATCAATTCGTTCAAATGGATTGGTCTTTTTTGTATAGTTTTCTTTTTCTATTAGAAGTTCTTATTTTTTTTATTAGAAAATAATTAGATCGACCTGCCGTTCAGGGTTGTAAAATGACCGTTCGTGATATTATATTATTTTTATTGTGATTTGCTGTTTTCTTTTACAGCGAAATGTGATATTTTAAATTAGGTTATCAATAATGATTATCATCTATTAATACCTGTATGGATTCTAAGGATACGCAGTTGTTCTCTCGAATATCAGAAAGCAGTAATCAAAATCTGTTGTTTTAATCATGTTTTATACGAAATGACGAAAGTTTTCTTATGCATATTTTGAACCATATAGTTTTGAATAATGAATCATTATAAAAAAATAAATCAATAAAGTATAACCAGAAATTAATACTAACTATTTATAATAACTTGTTTGGTTAGTTATATAATCAAAAAAGTCGTTGTAAAAATGCTAGTGTTAAAATAACTTATATTTTTTTTAGGAGGAGTTATCAAATGTCGGGAGCAATTACAGTAACACCAGAACAGCTGAAATCGCAAGCCAAGGTTTACCAGCAGGCATCAGCTCAAATTGAAGATGCAATCCGCAAGGTAAATTCGATGAATCAAACGATTTCTCAACAATGGCAAGGTGAAGCGTTCCGAGCGTACTTAGAACAGTACAATCAATTAGAAGGCAACGTGAAGCAAATGGAAGAACTGCTTGAAAGTATTCACGGACAGTTGAACAAATATGCGGATACCGTTGCAGAACGTGACCGTCAAGATGCTGGGTCATTCGGATTAAATTAAACAAAAGACGAAGAATGTCAGCACGGTCGTTGTGCTGGCATTTTTTGTTTAGGAGAAAACTATGCAGAAGAAGAGACAAAATAGATATTCATTGCTAGGGATAACGATTGGCGGAATTTTGCTGGTCGCCGTACTACTTTTTTTTGGTTTGAAAGATGATAACTTGAGAAAGGCAGCGGAGGATCAGACTTCTCAGGTCACATATGCTTTGGTAAATGAGGATAAAGGTGCGAAATTTGATAATCGACAATACATATTAGGCAGAGATTTTGTTACCTTGATTAACAATGATTTGGATCATAATTGGCAGACGACTACAAGAAGTGTAGCAGACTCTGGGATTTCGAATGGACAGTTCGATGCGGTAATCTATATCCCACAAAATTTTTCTGAACGTCTGCTTGATTTGAAAAGTATTGCACCAGATCAGGCGGTCATTGATTATCAAGTGAGCGAAGGACAAAACGAGTTAACCAATCAGGCTGTTCAGATGAAGGTTGATAGTATTTTGAAAGAATTCAATCAGCGAATTGTTCAAATGTACTTTTCCAGCATTATCGGTAATCTTTCTGAGGCCCAGAGAAATGTAAACACTATTGTTCAAGGGGATAAGGAGACCCACACAGAGTTAGCGGCAAATATCCAGAGTCCATTTAAGGATTTACCTGATGGTTTTTCATCCGTGTTGGACGTTTCTAGTATCTTGGATGCTGATAATAAACGTTTCATCGCCGAACAAAAAGGATTTGTCGATTCTGTGAATCAATTATTGGATTCGAATAATGAGGGGTTGAACAGTTCTAGTGATTCAGTTGAGAAGAATAAGGAAACTGTGGATCAATTTACGGAAGATGTAAATAAAAAAATAGAAGAAGCCATTGAACAGTTCAACGAACAAGTAGAGCTCCAAAAGAAACAATTGGAGACGCAATGGGAAAATGATTTGACGAATTATCAGGGGCAATTTGCTGGATTGAATCAATCCTTGATGCAGCAGATGAATAATTTCTATCAAACGGATTCAGACTCTTCGAAGACCAGCGGCGTATTGGTTGATTTTTATGGACAGGCCGCCTCTTTCAAAGAAAATCAAGAAGAGCGTAAAGCGGAAATAAAAGCTGAAATCGCACAATTAGATGAACAGGTAGAGTCTTTAAAGGTGCTGAAAAAAACAATCGCTGACACCTATTATGCTGACGGAGAAAAAACACCAGACACAGCAACTGAGGAAGATGCGAAAAAAGCGATATTAAACCTGGCGGATCTTTCTGCTAGTCAGAATTCGTCGAAATTGAAAGATCAGTACCTGCAAGTATTGAACGACAAAATCAATATGTTGAATAGGGGAGAACTGGAAGCGTTACTGGATCTACTTGCTAACGAAGGGAAAATTACAGCGTCGCAAGCAGAGCAATACAAATGGGAGCTGGAAATTATTGGTCGATATGCCAGTGATTATGGCGTCGCTTTTAATCCAGGACCAACATTTACCTATTTGTCCAACAGCGATATGCCACATATAAATCCAGTCGATATCGTTCAATCACAAACATTTGTCATTCAACCTAATGGAACAACGACGCTTGACTTAGATTCGGGGTCTAATGTAGAAATCAAGGATGCTGCGGTACTTGCAGCACAGATCGAAGCAACACTTGATAGTCAATTGGGTGTGTATGATTATGACGCTGCAGTGACGGCAACTTCTTCAAAAAGACTAACCATTACTACTGCGTTGAAACCAGGCGGAACACCACCTGCGAATTTACCGAAGCAAATTGGCGTGACAGTTCAGCCAACGATTCAATGGACGTTGTCGGATGTTGAATTAAAAGATTCCTTCGTCAACCTTTTATATAGCTGGCGTGTTAATGGTTCTGAACAGGTTTCGGGTTATTACGCGAGCTTTGTTGATAAAAAAAGTCCGTTAATCAATGATTTGCCGCACATTTTAGCGCAATTTGAAGCATTAGGCAGTTGTGCACAACAGATTATGACGCTTTTTGCTGACCCAAGTCAACAATCCAGTGTAGCTAGTTATGTTGCAACAATCAACGATCCGGCAAATCTTGAATTGAAATTAGAGGATTTTGCGACTAGCGAATCGATTTATCATTCATATGACAACATCACCGAGGACGCTAAGAAGAATTTGATTCAAAATTCTTTGGTAAAAGAGTACAAGGTAGCGGGAGATAAGCTTTATCGTCAAACAGAAACTCAAATCAATGCTCTACTTCAAACGATTGGAACAAAAGACAATGCGGCAAATGAAAAAAATACGTTATATAGCACGCTGCACTTTATGATGGAACCAGAAATGTTGAATAAAGAAGCACAGAAGTTAAATCAATGGTTTGCTGAAGCAAATAAACAAATCGCAGCAACTTATGGCAGCTGGAAAGAGGCGGATAAAGTTCAAGCAGAATCAATCATCAACGCTGAGAATCCTCATCCTGAATCTGGCGATACAAAACCAATTGCAGAATCAACTGCATCGATCGTAGATTCAATGAAGCAGCTGGTCGAAACAGCGAAGCAATCCGCTGATTCAACAAGTAAATCGGCTGCAGAAGTTGAAGATGTGGGATCGAAAATCGAGGACCTAACGAAAACAACAAAAGAGGTTCACGGAAATGCCAATAAGGTGCTAAATAATTTGGACAAGGTAGTGAAGGATGCCAATGAAAAAGACACGACCAACGATATTTACAGCAAAAATTTCGATAAGGTTCTTGCCAACACTCGCCAAGGTGGAGCAGATAATCAAAAAGTCTTTAATTTCTTAGCTAGTCCGATGAATACATTGGGTGAGTTTGGTGAAAATCGGACGATCTCAGTTATTCCTTACTATCTAACCTTCATCGGGACACTTGTCGCGATTTTTATCGGCTATGCTCTTTCTTCCAGTCTTTTTGAACGCCAGCTTCGGCAGCATGACTTTTTTGTTACGCAAAGTCGTATTTGGAAAAATACACCAAACGCATTACGCACATTAATCATCAGCGTTATCATCGCAGGCTTTGTCAGTGTGCTGACAGCATCAATGATAACGGTGAAATCAACAAGCAGCTGGTTGAGCTATACGTTCCTAGTTTTCTTGATGTGTCTATTATTCGCTACTGCAGGTGCAAGGCAATTTAGAAAAGCTAGTTTGTTCGTAGTGGGACTTCTTTTTGGTTTCTACCTGATGATGACTCCGCTTTTAGGAATGACGACAACACCTGGAAGCTTGGTTCGAATCATATTTAGACTCTCACCTTTACAGAATATCGAGAATGGGTATAGCGCACTAATCAACGGTGTGTCGATTGGTTGGCTGACCTATTTGAGCTTGATTCTTTTTGTGGTGGTGGCTTTAGGAATGAATTTCTTAGTGAACATACAAAAAGATGCATTGGGTGAACCATTAGGACAGGTGATTGATCATGAATAAACGGAAAATCATCGGTTTATTGTTGATCTTAATAGCTACTGGATTATTTGGGAAAGAAGCTGTAGCGGAAAATGGCAAACTGATCATTAATAATCAAGTGATTTACGAGAAGAACAAGGAAAAAGAAGATTCGATCGAGTATCTAATTGCACCTGATTTATTTCTAGATAATAAAACGGCAAAGGATCAGCAGAATTTGGCGGCTCGTGAAAAAATCACGCGGCTAGCTAAGGAGAAAGTGTTTGTTACAAAGCAATTGCCTGAAACTGGGAAAGAAGTAAGATCCTATGAAAAAAAATTATTCCTAGAGAATTACGAAGGAGCAGTCGCTCACGTGAATCAAAGGACACAACGTTCCGATTCGATACCTAAAGGACTGATTTATCTTCTTGCGAGTGCGGTGATCCTGGGGATGCTTGTATTAGGAATTTTTCTTGGACGTAGATTTTCAACAGTTTTTGTTAGAAAAAATTAGGAGGCAACAAACTTGGAAGGTAAAACAGCAATCAACATTGGTCTGCATTTTAATGAACAGGTGATCGATCTGCGTATCCCAAATCGGGTAACACTGGAGCAGTTGGTCCCCTTACTGCAAGAAGCTTTGACAATCATGAATGTCACGCTGCCAGAAAGCTTTTCCTTAGAGCTGATCAATAAACCAATTAGGATCAATCCGCAGCTGCCATTAGCTAATTATCCAATCAGCGATGGCGATCAATTATTTGTAAGAACGGAGAAAGAAAATAATGGAACGAAATGATGGGACAACAACGATCGAACAAACATTAAATCAAGAAGCGTTAACGACACGTTTAACTGCGAATCAGTTTAAGGGAACGATGATCGCGCAATATCAGTCGATTCTAGAGCAAACGGATGATTGTTTAAAAGGAAAAATCACTCAGCATACTGAAGAGGAATTGATAATCAATTATGAAATCCCAACGCTTGCGGAAACGACAGCGAAACTAGCTGAGCGGTCAAGTGAGTTGGAACGACTAGAATTGGCACAAAAAATGCGCTTTCTATTAAAACAGCACCAGCAATTGATCAATCCTTTTGTACATCCGGAAAATGTATTTGTCGTTGGCGATACTGTTCGATTAGCACATCGAGGACTATTAGAAATCATCGCTCCTTTTCAACCAACAGATGAGGTCTTTTTCAAACAATACAAGGCGTTGATTTGTTTTATTTTGCAGCCAAAGCTCGATTTTTCAGGGTTAGTGGACGGATTAGGTGCGGTTAAGCATGCTCTAGTGGAGAAAATTTATCTTGCGGCTACACCAGAGGAGATCGATCAGCATCTTTCGGAATCAATTACGATTCTGCGAGAAAGAAATCGACGAGAAAAGAAGCTGGTGAAGAAGCAGCATTACCGTCTATTCAAGTGGGGAAGTATCGGCCTGCTGGTCGTTGCGATCGGACTGGGGATCGGATTATCCGTTTATGCCGGACGAGTGGTTCCGCTGCAAGAACGAGTGATCGAAGCGGAGTCGAAATTTATTTTTAATGACTATTCTGGTGCAGCGACAGAGTTGAAGCAGGATGAGGCAGAAAAATTGCCGACTTCGGCGCAATATATTTTAGCAGTCAGCTATATTCAATTAGACAGCCTGACCAATGAGCAGAAAGAAGCAGTGCTGAATACCATTTCGCAAAAATCTAGTGAAAACACCTTGCTGTTTTGGATCTATCTTGGTCGCGGAAACTTTGAAAAAGCCTTAAGCCTAGCGAAAAATATTGGAGATAATCAATACGTTCTTCATGCGTATACCAAGCTATACGATGCGACAAAGGCTAATACCCGAATGGACGGCGAAAAGAAACAAGAGTTGTTGAAGGAATACGAAGAGCAAATCAATAACTATGTGAAATTGCTGGGAGGACAAGCCAATGATGACCAAGCTAAATAATCAGCCTTGTCCTTCTATCGATGATCAAATCATAGAAAAGGATAGCATTCTTTTTGATGTTTTTCTTTTTGAAGAGGTCTTTGATCATAGCGAACTGTCGGAAGGACAAACGGTTCATTTTCATGGGTCGGTGATCAAATGTGTAAACGGAAAAATCTTCTTTGAAAATTCTGTAGCATCTGAAAAAGAAATAGTTGTATTGCCTCATTCCGATTTAACGGTCTTTACGACAACGTTGCCAAAAGAAAAGTGGACGATCTCAAAAGCATATGGTTCAGAAATTTGTATAGCCAGCGAAACCATAGGTGTCCTTTCTACTAAAGAAAATAGGAAAGAATTGACACTGGCAGTAGAGGCGAATGGAGAAAAAGTCTACTGGAATGATAAACGAGTGGAACAGCTGGCAACAGAATTCGCTGTTGGTGACCGCGTCATTATCGGCGGCGTCATGATTGAGCGGCGGGAAAAGCAATTTAAAATCACTTGCCTGGAACAAACGATTCACTTGGATTTCCGCAAAGTAATGCCGGAAACAGAAAAAAATGAATTTCCAATCAGCTTTCCTGATTTTCGCCGAAGTCCGCGGATTCATCTTAAGCCGCCTAAAAAGGAGCAGACGGTGACGCCGCCGAGTACAAAAGCCTCAGAGGGAAAAAGTGAGATTCTTCGATCAATCGTTCCGCCGTTAGGAATGGTTGTACTCAGCGGTGCCTCCAGTGTATTGAGTGGAGGAAATCCGATTATGATGCTCAGTATGGGAGGAGCAAGTTTATTAACTGCAGGTTTTTCGGTCTCCAGCTATTTCACGAATAAAAAGGAAACCAAACGAAAAAATAAACTGCGTAGTGAGACCTATCAACGTTATATGATCCAGCAAAAAAAAGAATTGGAACAATTATCCGCTGAACAACGCGAGGCCTTGGAATATCAGAATCCTGAGATGGAAACATTGTCGCAGATGGCGAAAGAGTATCACCCACGGATTTATGAGCGGACGGCGATGAATGCTGACTTTCTTCAATTTCGGTTAGGGACCGGTGAGATACCAACGAGTTTCAAAGTTGATTTTCGTAAAAACGAAAACGAAGTCGATCCCTTGGCTGAATTTGCCGAAGAAAAAATAGTGCGACCACATCAAACATTGAAAGCAGCACCAATTACTACTACTTTGTTGGATCAAACAATCGGATTAGCTGGGACACCAGAAAATCTGCAAACAGCAGTTCAAAGCATTCTATTCCAAATATCTGTGTTTCATTCTTATCGGGATGTTCAGTTTATCGCTTTATTAGCAGAGGAGGATTATCAGGAGAAGTGGCAGGATTGGCGTTGGCTGCCGCATTTCCAATTACAGCAATTGAATTTACGCGGTATGATCCACAATGCTCAAAGTCGCGATATGGGGCTGAACTCCTTTTATCAACTGATTTCGAAACGACGCCAGCAGCTAAAGGAATCGGAGAAGAATGAAAAAATTCAATTTTCTCCCCATTATGTGCTGACGATTTTAGATGAGAGCTGGTTGTCCGGTCATGGTTTGAATGAATACTTGGCCGAAGACATGAGTCAATACGGGGTTACTGTTATTTGGGGCAAGGAAACGGCGAATATGCTGCCGGAAACAACGACGACGATGATTGACTATCAAAGCAGCGAGGCGGCCACCTTGGTCAATGAAAATCATGTGTATGTCAATCAATTTTTCCGTCCAGTTCATTTGCCAAAGGAATTTACCGTGTCTGAAGCCATCCAACGGTTGGCGAATTTGAACCATGTGGAAGTAGAAAAAAATGCGATTCCGGAAGCGATCGATTTTCTTGGCATGTATGAAGTCAAAAGAACGGAGGAGCTGCAGATTGCTCAACGCTGGCAAAAGGCCAATACCTCGAAGTCATTAGCGGTGCCGCTAGGGTTACGGGGAAAAGATGACATTGTGTCATTGAACTTGCATGAACGCGCCCATGGACCTCACGGGCTGGTTGCTGGCACGACCGGTTCTGGTAAATCAGAAATCGTGCAAAGCTATATCTTGTCTTTGGCGGTCAACTTTGCGCCGGAGGATGTCGGTTTCTTGCCGATCGACTTTAAAGGTGGGGGAATGGCGAATTTATTTGCCAAATTGCCGCATCTGTTAGGATCCATTACCAACTTAGATGGTGCAAGTTCTGCACGGGCCCTGCAAAGTATTCGCGCGGAGCTGCAGAAGCGTCAACGGAAATTTGGTGAGTTCGGGGTCAATCATATCAATGGATATACCAAGCTTTATAAACAAGGAAAAGAAGTTGCTGATCCTGTTGAAAAGAAAAAATACCCAAGCGATCCATTACCGCATTTATTCCTGATCAGCGATGAGTTCGCTGAATTAAAAGCCAACGAACCTGATTTTATGGCGGAATTAGTTTCCACTGCCCGGATCGGTCGATCATTAGGGGTTCACTTGATTTTGGCAACACAAAAACCAAGCGGCGTCGTGGATGATCAAATCTGGTCCAACTCTCGGTTCAAACTAGCATTGAAAGTAGCAGATCCTGCAGATTCAAATGAGATCATCAAAACACCTGACGCGGCAAGTATTACTCAACCAGGTCGTGCGTACCTGCAAGTCGGAAACAATGAAATTTATGAATTGTTCCAATCTGCCTGGAGCGGTGCAACGTACGATCCAAATGCGACTTATGAGGAAAAAATCGATGAACGAATCTGGTGGATCAATCATTTAGGTCAATATGAATTATTGACGATGGACCTTTCAGAAGATGAGGTTGCAGTCGTTAAAACGGAAGAAGAGCAAACTCAGTTAGACGCAGTGGTTGAAGCAATTGCTGACTACGCAGATCAATCTAGAGCGGTTCTACCTGATAAGCCTTGGCTGCCGCCGTTAGAAGAAGTCATTGATACACCAGTGATTGATTTAGCTGAATGGAAAAAGGAACGTCGCTTAGCTGTACCATTAGGACTAATGGATATTCCGACACGTCAAGAACAGGTGAACTTTGATTTTGATTTAGAAAGCTTTAGTCATACAGCGGTCTATGGGTCACCAGGGTTTGGTAAATCAACCCTGCTGCAAACACTACTTATGAATTTAGCACGGCAAAACAATCCGGAACAGGTTCAATTCAATCTCTTTGATTTTGGAACGAACGGTTTACTGCCATTAAAAGATCTGCCGCATGTAGTGGATCATGTTCGCTTAGAGGAAGAAGAGAAGCTGTTGAAATTTCTGAAACGAATTCGTACCGAAATTCAACGGAGAAAAGAAGCATTCACTGCTTACGGTGTAGCGAGTCTGTCGCAATATGAGAAGAAAGCCGGCGTTTCATTACCGGTAATCATCACCGTCGTGGATGGATTTGATGCGATCAAGGAATGTCCGCTAGAAGAACCGATCGAATCTGTTCTGAATCAGCTATTAAGAGAAGGCGCCAGTCTAGGGCTTTATGCTGTGATGGCTGTCTTACGAACCAATAGCTTCAAAATGAGCATGTCGAGTAATATTCCGTCACATATTGGTTTGTTCTTAGTCGAAGATGGCGCGATCCGCGATATTGTTGGACGCGATGCGTTGATCCCGCAGGAAATTATCGGTCGAGCACAAATCAAATTAGACATGCCGCAGGAGGTTCAAATCTATCTGCCAGCAAAAGGCGAAAACGACATCGATCGTCTAAATCATCTAGAAGCAGAAATCGAAGAACTGGACCGTGCGTGGGAAGGTAAACGCCCAACAAAGATTCCAATGCTGTCGAATGTCATCAGCTTGGAAGAGTTTTATGGAAACAAAGAAACCCAGCACATGCTGGAACAGTTGCAGCTTCCGATCGCTCTCGACAAAGAGACAACCGCAGTCATAGGATTTGATCCGCGGGAACATGGCTACTTTGTCATTGGTGATGACACACCTCAGCAGACTGAATCCATCGAGCGAGTCATCATGGAAAACTTCAAACGATTGGCCGGACAAGCACAACGAATCATTTTTAATAGTGGGGATCGATTTGATGGCTACTTAGAAAGTGCAGACATGCTGGTCTCTGAAGGCGAGTACAGTACCTTTACTAATGACTTGATCAGCGAAATCAGTGAACGCGAAGCCAGCGGAATACACGAGCCGATGTTCGTTTACATCCCAGATGTCCAGTCATTTAGCGATAAATCCTTTATCACCAGTGAGAACTTCAATCGCTATCTGAAAAAAGGACCAAAAGTTGGGATCTATTTCATTCTGCAAGGCAATCAAAAACAAATCGAAAACAGCTTCGACGATGTCAATAAAACTCTGCGGGCAAATATTCCAGCCGGAATGGCAGGAACTCGCTTGATCGATCAAAGCTTTGTCAACGTGAAGAGCAGCTACAATGAACCGACTGTTGAGTTGGATGAAAGTCACTTCTTTGTAGGCAGAAATGCCTGTCGAGTGAAGTTGATTAGTGAATAAAAAGTGTTGAATTTTGCTATATGGCATAATCCCGTGCACTTTTAATGAGGAATAAATACTAAACACTGAGAATATGGCAGTCGAATATGCTGCCAACTCAGTGTGGCTAAATGAGAACGAAATGGATTTGCCGATAATTGTTCAGCAATGAGATTTCAAAAATAAAGAGACTTGGAAGGATGCTGATTGAAAAGATTCCAAGTCAGTAATAAATTTTCTACAAGAAAAGGAAGAGATACTTTGAAAGAAACGTTAAAAGCAGCAAAACAAAAGATGAAAAACGAGAGTAGGCCGTACAATACGTACAGTTATTATTTGACCCTCCCGATTATATATATTGTTTTATTGGTCCTATCCTTTTTAGGGTTTGATATTGGCAGAACAGTAGGAAATGTCCTTTTTGTGTTAACTATTTTTGCGCATATTGGGGCAGGCAAATTGAAATTAATCTCTAAAAGAAAGCATGTGGCGCCTAGTTTACTTTATGCTGCAAACATCATTTCGCTGCTATTGATTCCTCTGCTCTTATTTGATCTCACAAGTGGTGGTGCCGGGGACACATACTTTGGGCTTTTAGGACTAGTTGTGTTGCCAATTCAAATACTAATGATTGTTTTCTTTTTCATCAGTGCTAATGATATAAAAAAGGCCTATCCAACTATGAAAGAAGATGCAAAAAGTTCTCGTGAAGAGTATTTAATGGCAAAAAAAAGTAAATAAAACAAAAGTGAATCATACCGATAATTTTTATCTAGAAAATAAAAGGGGAGTTTTAGTAATGAAAAAGTTTATGAAAGTGTTATTAGTTAGTAGTTTAGTGTTGATGGTCAGCGGCTGTTCAACGAAAGAAAAAGCAAAATCAGAGAAAAAGGAAGAATCTGCTCAATCTTCGCTGGTCGATTTAAGTGTCGAAGATGGAGCTTATATCGTTCCAATGGATAAGACGACCGGGGATGATGTGAAGTATTTAAGTCTAAACGTCAAGGTAACCAATAAATCAGATAAGAAGCTGGAGGTTATGCCAGATGATTTTGCTTTATACGACGAAGATGGCAAGAAGACTTCCAACGAAGATATCTATAGTTCTGACGATCAGTTCAAATCAATGAGCTATGAATCATTATCAGAGGACAAGAGTCTAACCGAGCCGATCGTCTTTCAGGTAACGAAGGGAAAAAAATATGAGCTGCATTATAAACCAACGATCTTTAATCTTGATGACGCAGAGGATGAAAGTAAAGAAGCTGGTATTGAATTAAAAATCGATCAAACAAAATATAAAGACGAGACAGAAGAAGTTGAAAAATTAGCCGATCATTATATCCAGACGGTATTCATGGGAGCAGAAGAGAAAAAAGATGAAAAACTCGAATTAGGGAATGACTTAGCAAAAGAAAAACAAGAGTTTAAAGATTCAAGCATCAAATGCCTAAAAAACGAGTTTGAATATTATGAACCCTCAACTCCAGAATTAGAAAAAGTAATCACTGAAATGCAAAACACGAATAAGAATAAAGGAAAAGTCACCTATAAGTTCAACGAGTTTTATCCAAATTTTGCGTCGATCTATGTAAGACCAGAAGTTGTCTTATTCGATAATGTCGATTCTGAAGCGATCGGTAATCAATTCGCAAATGAGAACGAAGGCAAGTATGAAGAATACGATGATGCCCTTGATCGTGATATAGAAAAATATTTTTTACAAGAACTACCAGGAAAACTTGGTTCTTCTCCAATCAATACAGATCCAGACATGGATGGTGAAGGCTACAAAATTAATTTAGAGAAAAAAGATGGCAAATGGCAAGTCAAATCTGAAAAATCTAGCAACAATTACAATTTTGCAAGTTTAACTCAGACATTTAGAGGCGGATTGTACGAGTAACGTTTAGCGATCGTTTGTTTGGACGGGTCTGTAAAGACCTGTCCATTTGATGGTGTAAAGAGGAAAAGTAGCACGAATCAAATGTTTCAAGAGGTAATTCATGTGAAAAATATCAACTATTGAGGATTATCTATATTGGAGAAAATATGAAAAGAAATAAGCAGAAGAAAGCGCAAGAAAAGAAAATACCTGAGAAGAAGTCAGCATTATTTTGCTTGCGCAATAAGATCATTTTGCGGAATAACCAGACAGTTATTTTTCTATCCAGACAAAAATTTGCTCGTTTCATACGCTTGCTTTTAGCCTGTATTTTGATAGGTACCGCTTTAATTTTTTATTTTGATCAAAAATTTTTTTCAAGGAATCTTATTGAATTAAGGCAGTCCTTTCTGGAGAAGGATGAAGATAACCAAAAGAAGCAAGTTGAGTATTTGGATGATTTTGCGGAAATCTATGTAGTGGATAAAGATGAAGCTCCTTCTGATCCTAAGTTTTTAAACAAAGTCCCAAGATGGAATCGAGAGATCTACAACAAAATTACCACGGCGACAACAAATTATACAAAAGAGTATCATATTGAGTCCTATACAAATGGTGATAGGTACGATGACTTAATAAAAAAAGTAGGTACCCCACATCAAATCAATAAGAACGATGATGAAGATGGATTTACAACTTATCATGCATTGTGGAGTGAAACTAGTAATTATTCTGATTTAGATTGCTTTTATGTTTATATTGAGATCGAATATGAAGCCCAAGGTAATCAGATTATTTCGAAAACTTTTAGAGGTGGAAAGTATGAAGATGATTATTAAAGGAGGTAGGCAATCTGGATAAAAGAAAGCCAGTCTACTATGAGATTACACGAAGACAAATTTATTGGTTGATTTTTTTACTGATCTTGATACCAATTATTATAGGTAGTTCTTCTTACCAGGATCATGTTCGTGATACCTATCTTTATTTTAGTCAAGTTACAAAAGAAAAACCTGTTAAGAAAAAGAATAATAAAACAGAGCTGCTCAAGGAAGGTCTATCCATCATACCCGGGTGGAACAAGGAGAAGTATTCCAAGATAAAAGTAGAAAAATCCAATCCATACGAGGTAGAACCAATAAGAAAAGGAACAGATTTTTCTAAAGTTATTGAGGAAGTTGGTCATCCTATGAAACTGCAGATTAGTGATGAGTTCTATCGAGAAGTTTTTCATGCTACATGGAATTCTCCTTTTGATGATGGTAATGGAATCTGTGTACGTATTACTTACGATAAGGAGACCAATCGAGTAGTTGAAAAAGAAATTTCTATTGATTAGGGGATGGGAAGGGCCGCAATGAAAACATCTGATAAGCCAAACATTATTAAGCCTGAGAATGAAGAAGTTCTATTAGTCGTAAATAAAGAAAAAGCACAAAGTATTCTTTGGATCGTAATAGGCATATTATGTCTAGCTAGTGCCTACATCAGCTTATTTCACGCGGATATTATCTCGAATGCAGGTGAAAAAATGGCTCCTTATTTTGTCATTGAAGAAAAAAAAGAAGCTCCCAATCGAGTGATTCAGCCACGAAGCTATGAAACAATGATTGGCCATATTTCAAAAATATCAGGGTGGAATCAAGAGTTGATTGAAGGAATAGAAATTGCGACGGAGCATTCTAAGATGCTAGAAGACTATCAGAGGAAAGTCACTTTATATGAAGGTGGAGACAATTTCGACGAGTTGATTCAAAAGGTCTCTGAACCCTCACAGGAAAGTGAGGATGAAGAAGGAGATTTCAAAATAGTTAGAGTTACTTGGAGAAAACTTATTGCTAAGAAGTTGGTGATAGTAATCACGCTAACCTACGAAAAAGAATCCAGACAAATAATAAACAAGAATTTTAGTTGGGAAACCATATAGGAAGGTTTTAAGTGTCATATGGAAGAAGTTTACCGATTCACTAGAAGGCAATTACGTTGGTTTATATTCTTGTTGATTGCTGTGGTAATAATGTTCGGAGTTCGACCTTATCGAAATTATTTATATCTAGCGTATTGCCAGTTCTTTGATAAGGAAGAAGAAGTCGCTGAAAAACTCAAAGTAATCAATGAGGAGAAAACAATCAATTCGATTTCGAACATACCGGGTTGGAGCAAGGAAAAATATGATGGGATAAATATCGCTATTGTTGAGTTCATTGGAAATGATGAAATTCTTACAGAGGGAACTCTTTATGACGAGGTGTTAATGGATGTGCCAAGACCAACATCAATTTTCACAAATGATACGATAAAAACGGGAACACAAGTTGTTGTTACTTGGCAGGCTCCAATAGAAGCAAAACAAAAAGGATATGTCGAGATAGTATTCGATCAAAAAACTAAGCAGGTTCTCTATAAAAGCTGTAGTTATGATTTGTAACGTTAAAACTAAATAGAAGGAAATTTCTATTTTGAGGATTTTTCAATAATAAGATTTAACTAAATTAGGAGAAATATTAAATGAAAAGAATCAATCAGGTACCAGGTGAGGTTACATTTCTTCAAGCAATCAAGGATTTTTTTGCTGGGTATGTAGAGTTTAGAGGACGGACAACCAGAGCGGGCTATTGGTGGATCAGACTAATAGGGATAATCATAAGTATTGCTTTTCTATCGATGACAATAAGTCTGTTTATGTATGCAGCGATGGAGGCGACACAATACTATCAGTATGATAATTATTCTTATGAGGATTATCAGGCGATTGGGTACGATTTTTTAAGTACGATTTTTCGCTATATTCCATTCTTCTTGATCTATGGAATAGGAGCTCTTGCGTTATTCTTACCAAATTTATCCTTGGGATGCAGAAGATTACGCGATGCTGGTTTGACTGGTCGGGGAATTTTTGTGAACTATCTTATGATTTTTGGGCTGTCATTTCTTATGAGCTTTTTCTATACCGCAAATATCTATGCTTACGAAACAGTGACTTATGCACTTCTAGGACTGCTTTGTTCAGGGTTAATTTTTATCATTTCCATCCAGCTATTCGTTTTCACTATTTTACCTACTGATAAATTAGAGACTCAAAGCAGTAATAAACTAATAAAATTCTTCTTTCGAGAAAGAATTTTAGAAGAGTCAGATCCGTTTTTTACAACAGAAAAATAATCTGAGGAGGATTTTTATGAGTGAAGAAGAGGATAAGCAGCGAAGAAGAATGCAGGCTGCACAAAAAAGAAGACAGGCAAGGGACTTAGAAGAGCAACGAACGGTTATTCAAGGAAAAAAAGCGAAATTAGAGGCTAAAATTGAAAAGCTAGAGAAAGCTAAACAAGAGATTACGGCAGCTATAACAAGCGTATCTGGATTTTCCAAAGGATTGTCTTCTTTAAAAGATGCAGGTTCGGGATCTTTTCAAGGAGATCGTAAGGATAAGTATGATAAAAAGGTTGGCGATGTCGAAAAAACGTTAACAGCTTACGAAAAAGGGCACACAGATAATGTAAGTAAAATCGATAAAAAAATACAAGATTTGAAAGAAGATTTGCAACGAGTAAGTATGTCTATTGGTGCTTTAGACGTTCGAATTGGTGCACTAGATGCGGCTGCAGCTCAATTAGAAAGTTAAACGAGGTGATAATGTGGGAAAAGGAAATGTAGGTGTTGGAGTAACTTGGAATCAGACTGTCCACAATGCAACTCATACGGTTAGCAGCATTGGTAAGATTGAGTCGATTCAATTAGCAAAAACGGATTTAGAACCTTTTAAACAATTTGAGAAGCTTATTCCTCAAATCAATAGTTCATTAAGTAGTTTTAAAAGCTTTACACAAGAAGATGGACAAAAGATGATCAAGGCCGGTAACAATAAAAAAGCAGATGATAAAGCTGGATCTAAAACTATGAGGATTCAAGGAAAGGGGTAGTGACTGGAATGCTTGATTTGTGGAAGCAAACGTTGACACAAGAATTTCTGGAAGAACCCGAGGTAAATAATCTTGATTTTCTCATCTTACTAGGAATCACTTTAGGAAAACAGCCTATTCTTTTAAAAAATCTTTATAAGGCCTATCTAAAAGAGGAGAGTAACTTTGGCTATAAACCAATGATTGGTGCAGCTCTTGATATAAGCTTTGATCAGAGCGAGCAGCAAGTCAGTTTCAGTAGGGCACAAGAATCTGTCAAGCTTACTTTTGGTCAATTTCAAAAGTATATTGGTTTAATCGATTTATTGTTTACCGATATTTATCCGATTGGAACAGTTGCTGAGCTGGATGAAACTCTTTTACCACCGTATATTCAAGAAATGTATGGCGATTCAGAAGAAGGTTTCTTAGTTTCAATTCATGGACGTAGGGTACTAACAAAACAAGAAGATGAATACATTGACTACATCGCAACGATTTGGCCATTTGGGCTGCTTGATGATGTGGAGCTTATTTATCTGAATAATGTGATGATAAAGCGTGTAGTATCATTGGGAATGGTGAACGATACAGAGAAAATATTTGTCGAGGAAGTTTTACGAAAGCAGCTTCTCATGAAAGATGTTTACTCATACCTATATACTGATTCAGCGATGACAATGAATTGGGAGGTGGAAATGAATGAAAGTTGATATGTCAGAAGTGAATCGTGCGAAAGCGTCGATCCTCTCATCAAGAAGTAAGCTGCAACAAGAAATTGAAACAGCGAGAAGTTCAATGAATAAAGTTGTTTCTAGTGGCGAACTCACAGGAAAAGTAAAAAGTGCCATCAATGCAAAAGTAGATAACTGCCAAATACCATTATTAGATGGGTACTACGATATTCTCTACAGTCTTAGCTCTGAGTTTGATAAAGTGATTAATAATTTCAAAAGCAATGTAAAAGAATCTAGTGACAGTGCGATTATTGATTCTGAGGTGCTGACTCAACTAGAATCAAAATTTTCACCTAAATTGACTGAGTTCGCAGAAATTGAGACAAAATTTGAAACTATATATTCAGGAATCTCGGATTTAGTTGCAGTTAAAAGTGTAAGTTCTAGAGATTTTGTAGAGCAAATGGAAAAAACAAAGAAAGTTTTGACCAATACAAAGAATTGGATGGCTAGTTTTAAAGGTAGTAGCGCAACCCTTTCAGAAAGTATCTCTCGTCAGAAAGCTCAGCTAGGAAGGCTATCTGGAACTAGTGGGATGAGTTATCTCTCACCAGAAGCATTGACCATCTACCAAGATAAAAAGTTCAAGAAACAGATCGACAAAGAATATGAAAAAGTGAAAGAATTTGAACAACCTGAAATGGCTGCGAAAGTTCGGACAGCGAATAATCATGGGCTAGCCCAAACGTCTATGTATTATGGCGTGGATAAAACTGAAATTGGTCGGGTTGGTAAAGATCTTAATCGGGTTGCTGGTGTGAGTAATAGGCTTGATGATACGGATAAGAAGAATCCAACTATTTTTGAAGAGGTTTCATTAGAGTATTTGCAATCCACAAATATGACAGCGTATAAGTATTTATTTGATAAACACGGGGCAAGATTGTCAACTACCATCTATAATCAAGGAGCAAAATATGCAGGTACAGGTGTAGGATCGGCTATATATGTTGGTGGTAAGGCAGTGGGCAGTGCTTCAAAAGCAATGCCATATATCGGAACGGCAATGGATGCAGCGATATTAATTTCTGATAAGGATCCGAATGTTGGGCAAAAAGTTACTGGGCATCTAATTGGAAATGCGATTGGGGATGTAGCTGGAACAGCAATATCAGGAGTAGTCGTTGCAAAACTTGGTGGTGCGGGGGCAACTGTTGGATCATTTATTCCTGTTCCGGTTGTTGGAACAGTTGTTGGTTTTGTAGTTGGAGTTGGAATAGGAATGATAATAAATGCGGGTATAGATCGTGTAGTGGATGAAAAGAAATAAGGTGGTGAACAAGACTATTCCACCTTAATGTATTTAGAAAAATTTGGAGGTTACTATGTATTTCCTGATTAGCTCTAGTAAAGATGAGAATCAAACTTTTTGTGACTTAAGCAGAAAGAGAGTAGCGCGGTTAACGAAGAAAAATTCACCAAATGAAAATGTGAACTATAAACAGGCGAGTATGTTTGGGGCAATCTCAATTAGTAATGTTTTGATATCTAAGATTTTAGTTGATCTAAACGTATCAATTCTTGTTGTAATACTTTTTGTTTATATTATTTCAATACTTACTGGAATTGTTCTTTTCCAATGGACAAAAAACACACAAACAAGATTGTTAGATAAGAATGCTGTTGACTGTTCAAGTCAAGATATAGCAACTCTTGTAGGTAGTTCATCCAATGAACTAAGGAGGGGCTATTTTCAAGTAGCTCTCGGATGTCTACTATTTGGTTTGATAATGACAATTTTCTTTTATTTTAATAGTACTATGATTTTGTCATTAGTTTTAATCTGGATAATAAATGTTGTTGGAGTATTGCTTTTATGTGAGCCTCTTCTTTATTATTTTTTGCTAAAGACAGAAATAAAAGCAAGATGATTATTAGTAGATACACAAAGTTTAGTTTTTAAAATGAGAGGTATGAAAGAAATGAAGATTAATGCGATAGGAACAGTGGTTACCTTGAAGAAGGATGATCAAAAAGTAATGATCACATCGAGATTTCCACTTTACAATAACAATGGAGAAATAGGATATTTTGATTATGCAGGGTGCTTGTATCCACAAGGACAAATAAATGAGGAAAACTATTTTTTTAACAATGAGGACATTAGTATCATAAATTTTGAAGGTTATGTTTCTGATGAAGAGATGGAGTTACGTAAAAAGTTTGACAAGCAATTTTCAAGTATTAAATACCCTCGATTTGCAGTTAAAGATAAAGAGTAATTACTCTTTATAATCAAACAGTTATAGGCTGTTTGGTTATTTACATAATCCCATTTATCGAAATAGCATTGAACAACCTCTACTTATAATCGAGTAGTGAAATATGTAGGCAGTGCTTCCAAAGCAATTTCATGTATTCGGACAAACGGTGGATGTAGCGATATTAATTTATGAGAAGGATTCGAATGTTATACAAAAAGTTGCTTGGCAACACCAGTGAAGATTCTTATTGATTGCGGAGGGAATATGTATTTCATAATTGATACAGACAAAGAGGGCAACCAAACTTTCTATGACAAGAAAAGAAAAAAAGTTGCTCAAATAAAGGTGAAAACAACGGCAAGTACATCAACGGGTAGTGGTAGTATGTTTGGAGTGATTTCGCTGAGCAATGTATTAGTATCCACGTTACTGTTCAAATTGAATATTTCAGTCTTTAGCATTTTAATTTTTATTTATGGAATTTCAATCATAGCAGGTATTTCGGTATTTTGCTGGTCAAAAAGCTATCAAACAAAATTACTAGATAAAAATACTATAGATTGTTCTACAGAAGAATTGCTTGTTATCTTTAAGGAATCTACTTCAAATGAACGTAAGGGATTAATTAAATTGCCGCTATTTTGTATATCTTTTGGTTTTTTTTTGGGAGGAGTTTTCTATTTTTATAATGATGCTATTTTGTTATTAGTTCTAATATGGTTAATAACATCAATCGGGGTACTGCTACTATGTGATCCAATTATTTACTATCTTTTCATTAAGAAAAGTTTAATGAAAATGAATTGATCGAAAATTAAAAAACGTTAATTGTTCAGGAGGAATTTATAAAAATGGAATTGTATTCGATTGGTACAGTGGTGAGCTTAAAAGCTGGGGAACAAGAATTAATGATTACTTCGAGATTTCCCTTATATAATAATAAAGGAGTAATAGGGTATTTTGAATATGGGGGATGTTTATACCCGCAAGGAGAAACAAATGAGAACAACTTTTTCTTTAATAGCGAAGATATTGAAGCTGTGTTGTTTGAAGGGTACACGACAGAAGAAGAACTACAATTACGTGAGTCATTTAAAGAGCAGATTCCAGAAATCAAGTATCCAAAACTTTCAGTGAGTGATACGTATTAGTAAATTTTGCTAGGCAGCAGAAAAATGAGCTGCCTACCTACATAAAGAAATAGAGAATTAATTTCGAAGACAGAGCTGTAAACAACATAAACAGTAAAGTATCTTCTCACCAGGGGCATTAACTATATTCCAAGATAAAAAGTTCAAGAAACAGATCGACAAAGAACATAAAAAAGTGAAAGAATTTGAACAACCCGAAATGGCTGCGAAAGTACGAAAAGCAAATAATCACGGGCTTGCCCAAACGTTTATGTACTATAGTGGGGATAAAACTGAAATCAATCAGGTTGGGTAAGGGTTGCTAATTGACGGGGGAAACCTCCCTTAAAGGTTCAGCCATGAAAAATGATCAATAATAATTAAGAAAGATATGAATTAGCCAGTTAATAAATTAGTTCTATAAAGGGGAAAAAATGAAATATAAATATGATTTACTTTCAACAAAACTCAAAGTCTTAGCATGGATTGCTGCACTAAGCATAAGTATTTTTGGGGCAATATATTTACATTCGAATTATTTACAAGTCAAAATGTTGGGAACGTGGGAAGTCATCGATACGGAGCTAGGGTATTCGATTGATAATGAGCCTAAGGATGTAGTTATTGCACGAAATAGGATCAAAATAGATACATTAGATGACATATCAATAGAGTATGGGAGAAAACATAGTTCTAGCAATTTTAGTCGGAAAAATGAAGAAAATGAAATTCTCTATTATTTTGAAGGACCAGATGCTGCAGAAGGAGAACCAGATCACCTACTTGTCTATAACAAGGAAAATCCTGAACGTATGATATTAGCAACATTTCCAAATGATCGTGAAAATGAAGAATTCAATGTATTTGTACTTATGAAGAAAGGACAAAGCTATGAAGAATAAGCAGAATCTAATAATAAAATACCGATTTCGTCCGTTCATTATGCTGCTGCTCATAGTATTTTTACTCTTTCTAGGTTTTTTGACCGCCGGCATGTACGTAGGGCAAGAATGGTTCATGTTTCTTATAATGCTACTAATAACTTTTTTTATGGTCTGGGGTATATTAGCACAGCTGGTAGTGGTCAAAAAAGATTTTCACATAAAAATAGCTCGTCAATCTAATGCTATGGAAGTTGACATAGGCAGGCTAACTAAAAAAATCAAAGTAGTAGATTTGACTAAAATTCATGGAGTAGCTTTACAGGTTCAAACTATTAAATCAACGACAACCTACATCGTTCAATTGGCAACTGATCCAAAAACCTGGGGAATGTTCTATCAAAAAAAAGAACAGCTTATTCAGAAATATATGGATGAGTACGAAGAAATGTACATCGTGTTCAATATTATGAATCAGAAAGATGAAGATATTCAACAATTAATTGAGTGCCTGATTGATTATGGCATAGAGTTAATACCTTTTACTCCATCAGTATTAGGGAGTTATCCAGGAGTTCCCAAAAAGAATTCTTCTAAATATACGATATCCACAGAAAAAGTAATTTTAGGGTCCGTTGAGAGAAAAATGCAAATAAAGCAATGGATTAGCTATTTTCTTACTATACTAATAGTAAGCTATCTTTTATTAAGTTTGATTTTTCGAGTTTTAGGAACATTCCACGGAATCTATTGGTAATTAACAAATGAAAATCAGCAACAGATAGGAGTTTATAAGGATAAACAGAACGTAAGAAAATTCATATGATAGTTGTGCAACCTGACCTTTATATACAAAACTGAGAATGAGGAAAATGCAACAAGAGTAGTCCTAGAAGAGTAACTCTATAAAGAAAAGATGGCTAAGCTTTTCCATCCAAGACACGGTATGTTTTAGACAGGATGGTCGTGAGCTGGAAGAGCTCGAGAATAAAAATAGTATGAAGTTGAAAGTCCAAGCCAATCATCGTGTTGGTTTGGACTTTTTTAGCGATTTTTTTAAGAGCTTAAAACAAATGAACCCGTGACATGATGCTAAAGTGGTAAAATACTTTATTTTTTTGTCTAAAATTGGGTTGGTATTTTGTTTTTATTGGTGTTCTGTTGCGGTATGATAGTTCTGAGGAAAAATGAAAACGTATGCAAAAGTGAGAGGGAGTCAGTAATTATGAAGAAAAACGTCCAAACCAAACCATTAACTCAGATGCAGCTATTTGTGACTAAACGTGATGCGCTAGAGCAGAAAATTATTAGTTACTTCGAACATACTAAAAATGTGTCCTTCGTAATCCAGTATGCGGTGGCGATTATGATTAAAAATGCCTTGGTCTTAAGCGACTATTCTGATTTCTTAAAGGAGCTGGTACGCGAATTGTTTCTGACTGCGGAACCAAGCGATGTGCTGCGCAAAAATCTCCCTTATTTCAAACCTTACTTCAAAAGCGGCGAGTTCGACACCGTCGTTCATCGACTTTTCAGCAATAAAAAGGCCTATTTTCAATTTACCGAGGAAGCTCGTTTAAATACCAACTATCTCCATGCCGTGGCCCAAGCGCCAACAGAAATTTCTAAATATGATTATTATTTGCTGGCTGTTTTTAAGGCAAGCAACGGGAAAAGACATACCTGGACATTAAGAGATATCAATCCTGCGGTGACTACAGAAGAAGTGTGGGAAAAGACCTACCGATTGTTGAAATTATTGACGACTCTTGAGCTCTTTCAGCAGGGGGACAGCTGGAAATTTGCTCAATACGTCAAATTTGATTATTTTGAAAATGCTAAAGTGATGCATCATGAAGAACCCAAAGAAGATGCGAAAGAACCGTCGCAGGATGAGGTACAGCAGGAGTCTGTCCAAATTTCAGAAGAACCGAAAGAGGAGCTTACGATCATGGTGCCTCATGGCTTTGATCCGCGAACCTTGAGCGATGCCGAGGCTTGGGCTTTGGTTGAAGCACATTTACCGGAAGGAAAAACGGTGGAGGATGTGGCGGTTGTCTTTGTTGAACGCCAAGCGGATTCAACAGAAGAACAAGAACCAGACGTTGCGCCGCCGTCGATGTCCGACTTTATGCAGGCCCCTTATGCTCTGAGCTCCGCTTCTGCCACGAGTGAACAGCCTGCGGTCGGTGTTGTTGAGCGGACCAAATCAACGCCTGTCAAGGAACGATCGCGTAAGAAGCGACCGCTCAGCGGGAGTCAACAGTCTGCTCAGGCGCTCATTAATAGTCGAGGAGACCGTCAAGAAGGAAAAATCGGCAAAAGCAGCCAAAAAAATAAGCAGAAGGGAAAAAATGTGAACGGTCGAAAAAAGAAAAAACGGAATAAATAGGCGGACTTCTTTCGTATCCTGATACGAGGATTATTTGTGCTGCACAACCGGTTGTTTTAATGTAGGAGTCAAAAGGCAAGAGCCAGTCAATGAAATAATGGAGGCACCGTTCTGAAAAAATCAGGACGGTATTTTTGGTGTCTTCTTTAGTGGTCTGGCGCGAAATTTTTTATTCTCTTGTGTGTCCGAGCGCAGTGATGACGGGATGGAGCAAGTAGCGTAGTGAATCCTGCAGGGCCATGAACAGAAACTTGATCGGGAGGCCAACTAAACCGAGGTCCGAAACTGAGGAGGAACAGCGAATAAGTGTAGTTTCTAAGCAAATCATGACTAATATGAATACACAAGGCTTGTACATTGCAATGGAAAGGGCAGAAGATTTTTTCCTTCTAGGCTATTTTTTTGAAATTGAACTTTCTACTAAAAAGGAAGGTGATTGTTGTTTGTTTTGAAATTTGTTAGCCAAAAAGCACTTTATTTTTCTAATCAGTCTCTTTTTGGTCAGAAACGATGAAAATCTTCATCTTGTTTTAAGTAATCTGGGAAAAGACTTTCTCAAAAGTCCGTTGTTTTCCCTTGTAGAAAAGGCTAGAATGGACAATAAGAATATCATTTTTAAGCAGGAGGAACGAATGAAAATTATTGTTTTAGGTGCTGGGAAAGTTGGCAAAGCATTAACTCAGCAGCTGTCTGATGAGGATTACGATTATGATGTAGTCGTCATTGATTTACATGCAGAAAAGGTAGAGTCGATCATCAATCAATACGATGTATTAGGTGTGGTAGGTGATGGTGCGACTTACGATATCTTAATGGAAGCAGGTGTCGACGATACAGATATCATTATCGCTGTAACACAATCAGACGAATTAAACATCTTAGCCTGCTTAATGGCGAAAAAAATGGGGGCCAAAAATTCTATTGCTCGTGTTCGAAATCCAGAATACTTGAAGCAACGTTCGTTCATGCGTGATCAATTAGGATTATCAATGATTATCAATCCAGAATTAGAAGCAGCAAATGAGATTCGGCGTCTGCTGTTATTTCCTTCTGCGTTTAAAGTAGATACGTTTGTTGGAGGGAAAATCGAATTAGCAGAATTTCGCTTAAAAGAAAATGCAAAATTAATTGGTGTTCCATTGAATCGGCTAGATAAGGTATCTAAAACAAATGTTTTGATTTGTGCCGTACGACGAAAAGACGAAGTGCTCATTCCGGATGGAAATTTTGTTCTTGAGCAAGGAGATCGTATTCATGTGATGGGGCAGCATCGAGATTTGGTTCGTTTTTGTCAGAATATTAATTTGTTTGAACAAAAAACTAAACGTATCATTATCGTTGGCGGAGGGCGAATCGCATATTATTTGGCACGTCAATTGAATGAACATGGCATCCAGGTCAAAATCATTGAGAATAATCCGAAGCGCTGCTTGGATCTTTCTATCATGCTGCCAAATGCGACGATTATTGAATCAGACGGTAGTGACGAGGAAGTTTTGATTGAAGAGGGGATAGATTCAGTCGATGCTTTTGTTGCATTGACAGGTCTTGATGAAGAAAATATCGTGATTTCATTGTATGCGAAACAGATGAAAGCGAAAAAGACGGTGGCCAAAGTGACACGGACGAATTTTACAAATGTCTTGGACCAGCTGGATATCGACAGCGTCATTTCACCTAAAAACATTATCGCGACACATATTTTGCGTTATGTTCGGGCGAAAAACAATAAGGACGATGATAGCAGTGTAAAAACCTTGCATCATTTGTTCAATGATGATGTTGATGCCATGGAATTTGTGGTGACACCGCAAACCTGCTTTTTAAACAAAAAAGTTTCTGAAGTGAAACTGAAGAATAATATATTAATTGCTGCGATTTCAAGAGAGCGGGGATTTGTCGTTCCGAAGGGCGATACCGAGATTCGTTTAAAAGATCATATCGTGATTATTACGACGGATCGAAAGATTTGCAGTTTGAATGATTTGGTAAGGAGATAGCGGTGACTCATTATGAATAAAAAAATGGTCCTATTTACCATCGGAAAATTGCTGAAGGTAGAATCTATTTTGTTACTGCTTCCTTGTCTGGTCGGATTGATTTTTAGCGAAAAAGAGGCTGTTTCTTATGCTGTTGTGGCAGTCTTTGTATTTATTATAGGCACGTTGTTCAGTTGGAAAAAACCTAAAAACCGTAATATTTACGCAAAGGAAGGTTTCTTCATTGTTGGCGTAAGTTGGGCGTTGCTTTCTTTATTTGGCGGCTTTCCATTCATGCTTTCGGGAGAGATTCCATCGTTCGCAGATGCTTTTTTTGAAACAGTTTCTGGCTTTACAACGACGGGGTCTTCAATACTATCTACACTGAGTCACATGAGTCATGCAAGTTTGTTTTGGCGAAGCTTCACCCATTGGGTTGGCGGAATGGGGATTCTCGTATTTACTGTCGCATTTATACCAATAGCATCTGGCAGAACGATGCATATATTAAAGGCTGAGATGCCAGGTCCGATTATTGGTAAATTAGTATCGAAAGTGCATGTAACTGCTCGTATTTTATATGTAATTTACACTGTTTTAACTCTGGTTCAGATTATTTTGTTGATATTCGGCGGGATGCCGGTATTTGACAGTATTTTGAATTCCTTTGCAACAGCAGGAACGGGCGGCTTTTCTATGAGCAACGTCGGGATAGCAGGTTACAATAGTGCCTATATTGATGGAGTTATTACGGTCTTCATGATTCTATTTGGTATAAATTTCAATTTAATCTATTTCTTTTTGATTGGAAAAATCCTTCCAGTACTAAAAAGTGAGGAGCTGCGCGGTTATTTAGGAATTATTGCTGTATCGACGATATTGATTACGATCAATATTTCATCTCAGTATTCTTCGTACCTAAAGGCGTTCCGTTATGCTGTTTTTCAAGTGGCGTCCATTATCACAACAACAGGATTTACTACAGCAAACTATGATCTTTGGCCCATGTTCTCACAGGTCATTTTGCTCTTACTAATGTTTGTTGGTGCCTGTGCTGGTTCAACCGGTGGAGGAATCAAGGTTTCACGAATTCAAATGCTTTTTAAGCATGCGATTCAAGAATTAAAAAGAATCGTTCACTCCCGCAGCGTGACATCTTTAGAATATGAAGGTGAAACAATCGCGCCTAAAACCATTGGAAATATTCATGCTTATTTGGTGCTCTATCTTTTGGTCTTTGTTGGTTCATTACTGATACTGTCTTTGGAAAACATCGATTTTCAAACGATCTTTTCAGCAGTTGCTACCTGTATCAATAATGTGGGGCCGGGATTTAAGGCAATTGGACCCACTGGGAATTTTGGTTTTTTATCTGATCTTTCCAAATTAACCTTGTCCTTGGTTATGTTAGCTGGAAGATTAGAGATGTTTCCGATTTTGTTGCTCTTTTCAAAATCATTTTGGAAAACTTAAGGGTAAAAATAAACATCTTATCATTGGGATAAGATGTTTTATTTTCGACTTTTAGCGAAAAAATTTTATTTTTTCGATTGATCAAAAAAGAGTATGCAGGAATATTTTCTATATAATAGAAGAAACACGACTTTAAAAAAAGTGATTGTCAGCAAAGTTAGGTATTTTTAAGGCAGTATAGGGGAAATACCCAAAAATTTTAAAATTTAAAAAATATAGTGTATTATTTTACAGCGAAATGTTTGACATTTTAATAAAAACTATAGATGATTGTTAATAAGGAATACACTATTAAAGAAGGTGACTGAATGGAACGACGAATTGACCGCATTTATCGCTTTGTTTCAGAAAATGCAAATGTGACGACGAAAGATGTTGCGGATTCATTGGATATTCAACGGACAAACGCCAGTAAAGATTTGAATCTTCTTGTTAAGGAGGGGCAACTAAGCAAAAGTGAAGGCAGACCTGTTCGCTACTTTGTTTCGACCCAGTCAGTAGAAGCGTCGTTTGATGCAGAAGTTCCTCAAGCAAAAAGAACGACTATGGAACCGCCAGAAAAAAAGATTTTAAACCAGAATACCGGCAATGTATTCACTCAAATTATTGGTTCTACCGGCAGTATGCGCAACGCTGTAGAGCAAGCAAAGGCGGCTACTTTATATCCGCCGCGCGGATTGAATTGTTTGATCACTGGACCAACAGGGTCTGGGAAAACTTTTTTTGCACATGCAATGTTCCAATTTGCTCAAACAGAAGGTGTCATTGAGTCAGATCGTGAGTTGATTGTTTTTAACTGTGCCGACTATGCTAATAACCCTGAGCTGTTAATGAGTCATTTGTTTGGATATGAGAAAGGTGCTTTTACTGGCGCAGATACGGAAAAGGATGGCTTGATCCAGCAGGCTGATGGAGGCATGCTGTTTCTAGATGAAATTCATCGCTTACCTCCTGAAGGCCAAGAAATGATTTTCTATTTTATGGATCATGGAACGTATAGTCGTCTTGGTGAATCAGGGAAAAACCGTTTTGCCAATGTACGAATCGTAGGGGCAACAACAGAAGACCCCCATTCGGCCTTATTAGATACATTTGTGCGTCGGATTCCGATCAATATTCAAATGCCTGCCTTTAGCAGCCGACCTGCAGCTGAGCAGATTGATTTGGTTCGTGTCATGGTAGCGATGGAGGCCAATCGTATTCAGCGGAAAATCACGTTGACTGAAGATGTCGTAAAAGCTTTACTAGGCAGCGTTTCTTATGGAAATGTCGGACAATTGAAATCGAATGTGCAGTTGATATGTGCCCGTGGCTTTATGAACCATATGATGCAGGAAGAAATTCATATCACATTGAATGATTTGACGGAAGGAATCAAAGCAGGATTAGTTCAGCTTTCTGCAGATAGGATCAAATCAACAGATATTTCCCCTTATCTTGAACCCGAGATGGTAGTTACTCCTAATGAGATTGATGAATTGATCAAGACGGATACGTATGAACTGCCGTACAATTTGTACGATATCATTGGTGACAAAGCCGCTTTGTTGAAAACAGAAGGATTAGATCAAGAAACCATCAATCATTTTATTTCTACTGATATTAATGTGCACTTGAAATCATTTTATAAAGATCATGGCTTTACTTTTGACACAGAAACGCGATTGACTGAGTTTGTTGATAAGCATGTCATTGAGATAAGTAATAAAATTGCCGCTTTAGTTAGTGAACGGTTAGAGACCCACTTCCAGCAAAATTTTATTTATGCTATGAGTCTTCATATTTCTTCTTTCTTGAAAAAAATCCATGTGGGAGAAACTCGGGAGACAAACGCAAATATTCGTGAGATGGCAAAGGATTACCCGACCGAGTTTGCAGTAGCTCGTGAAATTCGTCGTCTAGTGGAAAAAGAATTCCAAGTAGACATACCTGATAGTGAAGATTATTATCTAACCGTTTTGCTGGTTTCTCTGCGGGAGGATCAGTCAACTGGTAAAATCGGTGTGGTTGTAGCGGCTCATGGCAACAGCACGGCAACTTCAATGGCGCAAGTTGTACGCGAGTTACTCGATGTTTCGAATATTATTGCTGTTGATATGCCATTAGATATGCATCCGCGGGTCGCTTATGAAAAAATGCGTGAAGCAGTGACCCAGATAGATGAGGGCAGCGGAGTATTAATTATGGTAGATATGGGTTCATTGGCTACCTTTAATGAAGAAATTGAAAAAGACACAGGAATTGAAGTTCGTACTTTAGATATGGTTACGACACCCTTGTTGATCGAGGCAGCCCGAAAATCGAGTGTATTAGGGTCAGGCGTTGATGAATTGTATGAATCATTGCAGGGCTTTCGCGGCTATGGTCGTGTGACTCAAGAAATGACTGAACCGCAAGAGAAGCAGGCAATTCTGGCAATTTGTGCTTCTGGCGAAGGTACCGCGCAACGATTGAAAGAAATTATTGAGCGTCCATTAAAACAGCGGAACCTGAAACATATTAAGGTTTTGACATTAGCTGTTGCAGATATTAAGACTAAAGTACCTGCCTTTAAAGAAGAATTTAAGATCTTAGCAACAACTGGGATTATGGATCCCAAGGTGGGCGCACCATATATTCCGATGGAGAAATTCATCAATCAAAAAGCCGATCAAATTCTAGATGAGCTTTTACTGGAAAATGATTTATCTGAACAGGAAGAGGTTGTTTTAGATGCGAATAAGGCGCGTGAATTGTGTATCAACTTTATGGAAGAAAGCTTTACTTTTATTAATCCCCATAAGTTGATTGATCCATTGTGGCGCTTGGCACAAACAATGATCAATAGCACTGGTAACTCGTCTGATTATGCTTTAATGGTAAATTTTGTCATGCATATGGCAGGAACGATTGAGCGGGGAATATTGCAGCAGCCGTTGAAAATCGATGAAGAGTCGAAGCGTATTTATCAGAGTGTAACGGATAATGTTGTAATGAATCGCGGATTGAATGAGTTGGAAAGTCAGCTTCGAATCACGATTCCAACTTCAGAGCGATACTATATTTATCAATTGCTTAAGAATAATGAAGAAATTAGCGTATAAATAATACACAAAAAAGGATACAGTCTACTGTATCCTTTTTTGTGTATCGTTATAAACGCGATAAATAAAGAATTTCTTGCTAGTGTATTTTGGCACGGTACTTGCTTTATTATAAGTGAGTACTTGTGTGTTACTGTACTCGAATAATGTAATACAAGTCTTTTAGCATCTGAGCCTTGTAACAGTAGGAGGTGGTGGGATGGTAATGGATATTCGACTCACTCGTATTGATGATCGTTTGATTCATGGTCAGGTAGCGACAGTTTGGTCCAAAGCAACAGGGATCGAGCGTATCTTAGTGGTTAGTGATGAAGTTGCGAACGATGAGTTGCGTAAGTTCCTCCTAAAACAAGCCGCACCACCGGGAATCAAGTCCAATGTTGTCACAAAAAGAAAACTGGTTGAAGTGTATCGAGATCAATTGTTTGATGGAATGAAGGTCATGCTTTTGTTTGCTACTCCGCAAGATGTAGTAGAGGTCGTTGAGTCAGGTGTTGATCTAAAAGCGGTTAATATTGGCGGTATGCGATTCAGTGAAGGCAAGAAAATGATTACGAATTTTATTTCTATGAATGAGCATGATGCTCAGTGCTTCGTAAAACTAGCGAATGCAGGAGTAGAATTAGAAATTCGTCAAGTACCGACTGACCGGAAGACAGACTTGATACAACTGATCAAAAAAGAAAAGATGCTGCAGTAAATTAATTTTGGTTACAGGTTTTTAGAACTTATTTATATTTTTGAGCTGTAACAATACTAATAGGAGGTAAAAAGATGGTAGGAATTATCATTGCTAGTCATGGCGAATTCGCTAATGGTATCTTGCAATCCGGAGCGATGATCTTTGGAGAACAAGAAAATGTCAAAGCAGTAACTTTGATGCCGAGTGAAGGACCTGATGACGTTAAAGCAAAAATGAAAGACGCAATCGCTTCTTTCGAAAACCAAGACGAAGTATTATTCTTAGTCGATCTTTGGGGTGGAACTCCTTTCAACCAAGCAAACAGCTTGTTTGAAGAACACAAAGATTCATGGGCAATCGTCGCTGGTATGAACTTACCGATGTTGATCGAAGCTTATGCTTCACGTTTCTCAATGGAAACTGCGCACGAAATCGCTGCACATATCTTAGGCACAGCTAAAGAAGGGGTTAGAGTTCGTCCTGAAGAACTTGAACCTGCTGAAGCTGCTCCAGCCGCAGCTGCTGCACAACCATCAAATGCTGGACAACCTGGCAAATTCTCTTATGTTTTGGCACGTGTTGACTCTCGTTTATTACATGGACAAGTAGCAACTGTTTGGACTAAAACAACTGGTCCAACTCGCATTATCGTTGTTTCTGATGAAGTGGCAAAAGATGATCTTCGTAAGAGTTTGATTCAACAAGCTGCTCCTCCAGGTGTAAAAGCGCACGTGGTGCCAGTAGACAAAATGATCGAACTTGCAAAAGACGACAAACATTTTGGCGGACAAAAAGCATTGCTTCTTTTTGAAAACCCACAAGATGCCCTTAGAGCGGTTGAAGGCGGCGTTGAATTGAAAGAGATCAACGTTGGTTCAATGGCTCACTCACCTGGTAAAGTACAACCAAATAAAGTGTTGGCTTTTGATCAAAAAGACATTGATGCATTCAAAGAATTGAAAGCTAAAGGTATCACTTTCGACGTACGTAAAGTACCAAGTGATTCAAAAGGAAATATGGATGAAATCCTGAAAAAAGCTCAAGAAGAGCTAAACAAAAAATAGTCCAAATTATCAGAAGAAAACGGAGGATTAATAATCATGGAATTAAATTTTATTCAAATGATTTTAGTCGTTATCGTAGCATTCTTAGCCGGTATGGAAGGTATCTTGGATGAATTCCATTTCCATCAACCAGTTGTAGCATGTACGTTAATCGGCTTGGTAACAGGTAACTTAGTACCTTGTATCATCTTAGGTGGTACTCTTCAAATGATCGCTTTAGGTTGGGCAAATATCGGTGCCGCAGTAGCACCCGATGCTGCACTAGCTTCTATCGCGTCAGCAATTATTTTAGTATTAGGTGGACAAGGTAAAGCTGGGGTTTCTTCAGCAATCGCAATCGCTGTTCCTCTAGCTGTAGCTGGTTTACTATTAACAATCATCTGTCGTACAATCGCAACTGCATTTGTTCACTTAATGGATGCTGCTGCAAAAGATGGAAACATTCGCATGGTTGAATTATGGCATGTTGTTGCAATCGCTATGCAAGGTGTTCGTATTGCTATTCCTGCAGCATTAATCTTAGCTGTTGGTGAAGGACCAGTACGCGGCTTGCTAGAATCTATGCCAGTTTGGTTAACAGACGGTTTAGCAATCGGTGGTGGCATGGTTGTTGCTGTTGGTTATGCAATGGTTATCAACATGATGGCTACTCGTGAAGTATGGCCATTCTTTGCACTTGGTTTTGTCTTAGCAACTATTTCAGAAATCACTCTTATCGGTCTTGGTGCTATCGGTGTAGCTCTTGCGTTGATCTACTTGGCTCTATCTAAACAAGGTAGTGGTTCAAATGGCGGCGGTTCAAATACTGGTGACCCACTAGGCGATATCATCGATAACTACTAAGAAGGAGGAGAACACGAAAATGGCAGAACAAGTTAAATTAACTAAAAAAGATCGTATTTCTGTTTGGCTGCGTTCAACCTTCATTCAAGGGTCTTGGAACTACGAACGTATGCAAAATGGTGGTTGGGCATTCTCAATGATCCCAGCAATTAAAAGATTATATAAAACTAAAGAAGAACGTGCGGCAGCATTGACTCGCCACTTGGAATTCTTTAACACACACCCATATGTTGCTTCACCAATCATCGGTGTAACATTGGCACTTGAAGAAGAACGTGCTAATGGAGCTCCAGTTGATGACGTAACAATTCAAGGGGTTAAGGTTGGTATGATGGGACCTTTGGCAGGTATCGGGGATCCAGTATTCTGGTTCACAGTAAAACCTATCTTAGGTGCATTGGCTGCTTCTCTAGCGATTAGCGGTAATATTCTTGGACCAATCATTTACTTTGTAGCATGGAATATCATTCGTATGGCATTCATGTGGTACACACAAGAATTTGGTTATAAAGCTGGTTCTCGTATCACTGATGACTTATCTGGTGGTCTTTTACAAGATATTACTAAAGGTGCTTCGATTTTAGGTATGTTTATTCTGGGTTCATTGGTTAACCGTTGGGTATCAATCAACTGGGCTCCAACAGTATCAGAAGTAAAATTAGATAAGGGTGCTTACATCGAGTGGGACAAATTATCTTCTGGTGCACAAGGTATCAAAGAAGCTTTACAACAACAAGCTGGCGGTCTTTCATTAGACAGCACAAAAGTAACGACATTACAAGATAACTTGAATTCATTGATTCCAGGTCTTTCTGGATTACTATTGACTCTATTATGTATGTGGTTGCTTAAGAAAAAAGTTTCTCCAATTATTGTTATCCTTGGATTATTCGTGGTTGGTATTGTCTTCCACTTAGTTGGTCTAATGTAGTAAATATTGGATTTGGACAGGATGCTCGGGTTGATTCCCGAGCATTTTTTACATAAAATAGATTTAGTAAAATGTTTCAAAGTCATTGATGGAAAGAAATGGAGTAGATCAAATGGTTCAATCAATCAACACGAAGGTCGATTTAGTCATGAACGCGACTTCTTATCAAGGATTGACAGATTATGGTAAGATCATGATTGGTGACAAAGGTTTTGAATTTTATGATGATCGCGATGCAAATAATTTTATTCAAATACCTTGGGAAGAAGTAGATTACGTGATTGCTTCTGTGATGTTTAAAGGGAAAAAGATTCCACGTTATGCGATCCAAACAAAGAAAAATGGAACATATTCCTTCTCTTCGAAAAATCCTAAAGAAGTTTTGCGTGCAGTTCGTGAGTATGTTGACCCAAGTCGTATGGTCCGCTCATTAAGTTTTTTAGATGTAGTAAAACGAGGAATCACAAATATTTTTAAGCGTTAATCGATATTGTCGTGCCAAAGCCAGACCTTATAAGGGTTTGGTTTTTTTTGTCAAAATTAAGGTCTTTAAAATTTTGGCACAAACTTCTGTGCCAAAGCTCTATCTACATTTTGTTGAAAGCGGATACCTCCGGATATATGATGAATATGTAAACGAAATCATTTTATATTATTTCTAAGGAGGAAAAGGAAATGGAAGCTACTGGACAAAAGGGTGGACTTAAGGCGAAAGTCCAGCGCCTCGGAAGTCACTTGTCAGGGATGGTTATGCCAAATATTGGAGGCTTTATTGCTTGGGGGGTTATCACCGCTTTATTTATCCCAGATGGATATATTCCAAATGAACAACTTGCTACACTAGTTGGACCAATGCTTTCTTACTTATTGCCATTATTGATCGCTTATACAGGCGGTAGCATGGTCCACGGACAACGTGGAGCAGTAGTTGGGGCAATTGCTGCAACAGGAGTGATCGTTGGTTCGGAAGTTCCAATGTTTATTGGAGCAATGATCATGGGTCCTTTAGGCGGATGGTGCATCAAGAAATTTGATGACGCTTTCCAAACGAAAATCAAAGCTGGATTTGAAATGTTAGTCAATAACTTCTCATCTGGATTGATTGGTTTTGCTCTAGCGGTACTAGGCTTTTATGCAATCGGACCGGTTGTGTCTTCGTTAACTGAATTGATGGCATCAGGTGTTGAATCAATCATCAATATGCACCTATTGCCACTAGCAAATATCTTTATTGAACCAGCGAAAATCTTGTTCTTAAACAACGCAATCAACCACGGGATTTTAACTCCGTTGGGAATCGAGCAAGCAGCTGAAGCTGGAAAATCTGTTCTATTCCTATTAGAAGCGAACCCTGGACCAGGGCTGGGAATCTTATTAGCCTTCACGTTATTTGGAAAAGGTGCGGCGAAATCTTCTGCACCAGGTGCGATCATTATCCAATTCTTGGGTGGGATTCATGAGATCTACTTCCCATATGTAATGATGAAACCTCTTTTATTCCTAGCTGTTATGGCCGGTGGTGTGGCAGGAACATTTACTTTCCAATTATTAGGTGCTGGGTTACGCGCAGCTGCTTCTCCAGGTTCGATCATCGCTGTTATGGCAATGACTCCGCCTGACAGTATTCTAGCGAACTTGGCAGGGATTATCGTGGGATGTGTGGTTTCATTCTTAGTAGCAATGATTATTATCAAATCTGATAACAGTGAAGAAGATGATTTGGCTGCAAATCAAGCTGCTATGGCTGATGCAAAAGCTCAAGCAAAAGGCCAAAGCGCAGTAAAAGCAGATAACCAGGAAATGTTCGGCAACATCAACAAGATCATCTTCGCTTGTGATGCTGGTATGGGTTCAAGTGCGATGGGGGCTTCAGTTTTACGGGATAAAGTGAAAAAAGCTGGCCTATCATTACCAGTTTCAAACTCAGCAATCAACAATTTGAATGATGATCCAAATGCGTTGATTGTAACGCAAGAAGAACTACACGATCGGGCTTCGCAAAAGGCCCCAAGCGCAACCTTTGTTCAAGTGGAAAACTTCATGAACTCACCACGCTATGATGAGATTGTTGAACGGTTATCTGCTGAACCTGTTGGTGATACCGAAAAAAAGCCGCTGACAGATAATGTGGTTGAAGGCTTAGCAGATTATTCTAAAGTCGAACACATTATCTTTGGATATGACAAAGTGAAGGGTTCAGCGAATATGGGAGCAACGATCTTGAAAAAATTATTGAAGGATAATAATTTGAGCTATCCTGTCGCTGTGGCTGCGATTAATTCGTTAAAAGATGAAACAAATGCTTTGATCATTACGAATAGTGCCGAAACAGTACAAGCTGAGCAACAGGCACCAAGTGCGACACATGTACCACTGTCCGATTTAGTCGCGTCGGAAAAATATGACAAAGTCATTGAAAATCTAAGGAATAAGTAGTCTTTTATCCAGAATCGTATTACTCTTAAAGCAGTGAGGGATTCTCACTGCTTTTACCCTTTTGAAATTATTGGAGGAGATATTGTGTATTTTTCGATTCGCGAAAAAAAGATACTTTCCCTTTTATTAGATTATCCTAACGGTGTCACACCAGAGGAACTGCAAGATATTTTACAAGTCAGCAAGCGAACGGTTTATCGAGAGATTTCAAGTATTGAGAAAACAATCAAATCGCAAGATATTCAGATCATCAAACCACGAGGTGAAGGCTACCGGATCGTAGGGGAGAGCTTAAATTTGGAACGCTTGCAGCAGCAATTGGCGGAGAAACAGTTGGAGTTATTTACAGATAACGTGCAGCGTCAAAGCGCGATTGTTTGTTCCTTGCTACTGATGGATGAGGAAGAGACGATAGAAGGACTAGCCATTGATTTTAAAGTCAGTCCAGCAACGATCACTTCTGATTTAGCCGCCATTGAAAAAAGCTTGATCGATTATCGTTTGGAACTGCAGCGACTGAAAGGTCGAGGAATTCGGATCGAAGGACGGGAAAAACAGCGTCGTCAATTATTGAGTAATTTGATTTACAACGGTGTGAGTGAGTTTGACTTTTTCCAATTTATTGATTCGTTAGATGAGGAAAAAACTACGACAGATAATTTCTTTTTAAATTTGTTAAGTCAGTCGAGTTTATTGCTGTCACGTGAGATCTTTGAACAGGTTTCTCAACAAGCCTTTGATCAAGTGACCGATAATCAATTGCAGCGGGTCTTGATTTTATTAGCATTATCCATTGACCGCATGGCACAGGATCGGTTTGTAGAGGTCGAACAAGAGAATAAGGCGAAGCCCGAAAGCATGCAGATTGCCAGTCAGATCATGATCAAAGTTGCGACGACGATCAAAAAAGCGATCCCGCCGCAGGAAGTTCGCTTCTTTGCTTTTCAATTAGAGGGTGTGAATTACAAGAAGCCGCAAAATATTTTTATTGATAGTTTTGATGTTGAGCTTTCCTATAAAATCAAAGAATTGATTCGTTTAGTCTCTGAGACAACGGAAATTGATTTTCGCAAAGACGAGCAGCTTTTTAATGATCTATCTGCACATATGTCGGCTGCTTTAAAACGAAACCTAACTGTTCTTCAAGGGGCGAATAATCCACTATTACAAAAAATTCGTGATAAATACCAAGCGTTGACAACGGCAATCATCAAAGAATTGGCGGTTGTTTTTCCAGATCATCAATTTACTGCCGATGAGTTAGGCTATGTCGTGATTCATTTCGCCACTTCTTTGGAACGGCATCCAAGCAGTCGAGCGTTATCTGCTTTAGTATTATGCTCCAGCGGGATCGGCACGGCGCGGATATTAGAAAGCCGCATTCATAAGTATTTGACTGAGATTGAAAAAGTACAGGTCGCGAAGATTTCTGAGATGAATCAGCTGGACTATAAAAGCTATGATTTGATTTTAGCGACCGTTTTTTTACCAGGCTTCAATTTACCATACAAAGTGATTTCACCGCTTTTGTTAGATGATGAAATCAAAGAGATCAAAGAGTATATTCAAACACTGCATCCAGATAAAATCAACGAGCTAATCGCTGAACCGAAGCAAGAACCGAGCGAAGCCTTTGATGAAATATATGAGACGATGCGGATTGCCAATAATTTATTGCAGAATTTTGATGTGAAACAGATATTCGCAAAAGAGACGATTGAGCAGACGTTAGAAGAAATCATTGAACAGCTTCAAGGAACAATCGTATCTGATGCTAAGGCAGTAACGGAGAAAGTGATTAAACGCTATTTAGTGGCGCCGATCGGGGTTCCAAATACGAATTTTGCTTTGTTCCATTGTGCAGATGCGCATGTTAAAGAACCATTATTCACGATTTATGATTTAGATCAGAAGTTTTTGATTCAAGGAATGGATAAAAAAAGTATTGAGCTGACTCGCGTCTTATTACTATTAGCGCCTGATCCAATGCCAGAAAGTCATCAAATTCTGTTAGGAAAAATCAGCAGTTCAGTCATTGAAAGTGACCTGAATACTGAGATCTATAAATTTGGCAATAAGGAAATCATTTATCAGCTGCTGAGTTCTTTATTTGTTAAAGAGATTCGAGAAAATTAGCGATAGCTTAGAAAAAAATCAGGGGGAATTAAAATGGAATTACAACCAGAAATGATCTTGTTAGACCAGGAGTATGCCAATAAGGAAGAAGCGATCCGTGCGAGCGGGCAGCTGTTAGTAGATGCCGGTTGTGTGGAAGAAGGCTATGTGGATGCTATGATCGAAAGAAACGAGTTGGTTTCCGTTTATATGGGGAACTTTATCGCGATTCCTCATGGTACTGATGAAGCGAAGCGCTATGTGAAAAAGAGCGGTATTTCAGTGATTCAAGTCCCAACAGGGGTTCATTTTGGCAAAGACGACACAGAGGATGTGGCGATGGTCCTGTTTGGTATCGCTGGAATCGAAAATGAACATTTGGATATTTTACAAAAGATTGCAATTTTTTGTTCAGATGTTGAAAATGTCGTTAAATTGGCAGACGCAAAAACAAAAGAAGAAGTCATTGGCTATCTTCAGGAGGTAGAGTAGGATGCAAGCAACACACTTTGGTGCAGGAAATATTGGCCGCGGGTTTATCGGAGAAATTTTAGCAAAAAATGGTTTTTCAATTGATTTTGTCGATATCAATGAAACAATCATCAATGCTCTAAATGAACGAAATGAGTATACGATCCAGCTGGCAGATGAGAGTCAAAAAGAGATTCATATCTCAAATGTGGATGGATTAAACAATCAAACGAAGCCTGATTTGGTGATTGATTCAGTCAGCCAAGCAGATATTGTGACGACAGCAATTGGTCCTAATATCCTGCCCTTCATCGCAGAATTGATCGCTAAAGGTATACAAAAACGTCGCAGCGAAGGCAACACGACTCCCTTAGATGTGGTGGCGTGTGAAAATATGATCGGCGGCAGTCAATTTTTGTTTGAAAAAGTGAAGTCTTTCTTATCGGCTGAGGATGAAGCCTATGTGGAACAATATATCGGATTTCCTAATGCTGCAGTTGATCGTATCGTACCGATCCAACATCATGAGGACCCACTATTTGTTTCCGTCGAACCATTCAGTGAATGGGTGATCGATGCAACCCAAAGTAAAAACAAAGCATTACCGCTTGAAGGTGTAGAGTATGTTGACGATTTAGAACCTTATATTGAACGTAAGCTGTTTTCAGTTAATACAGGTCACGCGACAGTTGCTTATACGGGTGCTTATGCTGGATATAAAACAATTGATGAAGCGATAGCAGATGAACAGGTATTAGAAAAACTACGCGCAGTTCTTGGTGAAACCGGAAATCTATTGATCAATAAGTGGAAGTTTGATCAAGACCAACACGCTGCCTACATTGATAAGATCGTTAGTCGCTTCGAAAACAAATATATTTCAGACAGTATCAGCCGTGTGGCACGGACTCCGATCCGTAAATTGGGTTATGATGAACGCTTTATCCGCCCGATTCGCGAACTGAAGGAACGAGGCCTAGATTACACGAATTTAGTTGATGTAGTCGCGATGGTTTTGAACTATGATGATCCAAACGATGAACAAAGTGTCGAAATGCAAGGGTACTTAAAAGAAAAATCAGTTGCCGAAGTTATTCAGCAAGTGACAGATCTAAAAGATGATGAATTAATCGCAGAGATTTCTGCAAGATATCAAAAATAGTTGTGACATTCCCAATCCGGATTTTTTTCCGTGTTGGGATTTTTTTGTCTCTTTAACGATTAATTATTAGGAATAGCCAGTTTATTGCAATAGATTAGCTAAATCAGCAGCACCTATTCTAAAATATCTGAACGTTCTTTTTGGAAACATTAAGAACGATATATCGATAAATAGTTCGTGTTTTAACGAGAATAAGCTTGATTCTTTCATTTCAAAACGATATTATTAAAAAAGTCGATAAATTTTATTTCAAGCTTCATTAGAAAAGTGTAGTCGTAAATGACGGTAGAATGTCTAGTACTAGATTATCGATTTTTTGACTTTTCTTCTGAAGTAATTTTTCGTGCTTTCGGCTTTTCCATTATAAAACAAGGAGGAATCAAATGACGACATTTGCTGATTATTATCATCATTTGAAAGAGTTCACAGAAGATTTATTTCTACATCCTGAGTTAGGTTACAAGGAGCATCGGACATCCAATAAAGTGATTGAAGAATTGAAACGTATCAATCCACAGATTGAATATTCTAAATTTTCTGAAACGGGAGTTAAAACTTTTTTATCTACGGATAAGAAAAAAACACTGGGCTTTATTGCAGAGCTTGATGCTGTTTATGCGCCAACACATTTTCAAGCAGATGCTGAAACAGGGGCAGCGCACAACTGTGGTCATTTTACTCAAGTTGCAATTGCTCTCTCTTTGTATGATCATTTCGTTAAGACTCAATCATATAACGAGCTGGATTTCAATTTATGCTTTATTTTTATACCTGCGGAAGAGTATCTGGACCTGGATTTTCGCAAGGAGCTTCGAGCGGCCGGCAAGATTCAGTTTTTAGGCGGCAAGCCAGAAGCGATGTCATTGGGAATATTTGATGACGTGGATTTTGGCGTGTGTGTTCACGCTATCGGAGAAGTATTTGACCGTCCGACAATTGAGGTTAATTGTGATTTGGCCGGTTTTTTGTATAAGCGTTACCATTTTTCTGGAAAAGCTGTTCATGCAGGATTTGATCCATTTTCAGGGATCAATGCCTACAGTATATCGACTTTATTCAACACAGCAATTGGATTGAGTCGTCAGCAGTTTAAGGATACGGAGTCGATTCGGGTAAATCCGATCGTGATGGACAGTGATATGTCGACGAACGTGATCCCGAATCATATCACAGTGGGCACCGATCTGCGCTGCAAGACACTGGAATACATGCCGGAAGTTGCGCGTAAACTGGATCGTGCTGCACAAGGTAGTGCCTATGCTTTAGAAGGAGAAGTATCGATTGAAACAGAAATGGGCTATTTGCCATTTGTTCAGGATCGATATTTGAATAGCTTTGTAGAGCGAACGTTTGCGAAATTCGACAAAATCCCAGATATTATCGATGATCGTGGGGGAATTGCGGCTGCTGGTGATATTGGTGATTTGGCATTCATGATGCCTTGTATCCAAATCAGTTATGGTGGTTTTGAAGGAACGATTCACGGAGATGATTTTAAAATGATCGACCCAGAATTTGTCTTAGAGACTTTTCCTGAGTTTTTAGCAGAGGTGCTAAAAGAAATGTCCGGTAATTTGGACGAGACAAAATTCTATCGTCGTTCATTTAAGGAATATAAAGAGTTGATTGATTCAATTGGAGGGAATGTATGAAAAAGCAGTTGGTTTGGCTAGTTGGTTTTGTGGTTGCAGTAGTAACGATCGCAGAAATGATCGGGATGCAATTCATTTCATTGGGAAGTACGACGATTACCGTTTTACCGTTAGTATTTTCTGTTTTATTAGCAATGCTATTTGGTTTGCCAGTAATCCGCAAAGGACTTATCGCAAAAATTTATTCAAAGAGCAATATTCAATTTTCTGCTAAATACTTATTGTATATCATGTTGCCGTTGATGGCGCGTTACGGAGCCGATGTCGCCCCAAGGTTAAAAGAGATCTTGACAGTTGGCTGGGTATTTTTGTTTCAGGAGTTGGGAAATGTCGGTACGGTACTTATCGGTTTGCCAATAGCACTTATGTTAGGCTTACGTCGTGAAGCGATTGGTGCAACTTTAGGATTGGGCCGCGAAGGGGAGCTAGCATATATTTCTGAGAAATACACGCTGGATTCTGCCGAAGGTCGTGGTGTGCTGTCGCTTTATTTGATTGGAACGTTGTTTGGTTCGATCTTCTTCAGTATTTTTGCCCCAATCATGGCAGGCTTAGGTTTTGACTATCGGGCATTGGCGATGAGCTCTGGAGTTGGTTCTGCCAGCATGATGACCGCAGCTTCTTCATCATTGATTGCCTTAATGCCTGAAAATGAAACAACGATTGCTGCTTATGCGGCGGCAAGTCAATTGCTAACTAGTTTTTTAGGAACGTATACGATGGTCTTTATTGCGGTTCCGTTACAGCGATTCATGTATAACTTACTGACAGGAGGATCACGTCGTGGAAAAGAAACAATCTAATGAATATATCAAAATCTCTCTGGTCTTATTATTGAGCATTACCTTGATCTTATTCACGCAAGGAATCAAGCTGCTTAAAAATCCTGAATCAACACCAATTACCTTTAATACGATTCAAGGGTTAGTAGTATTATGGGCCTTCTCTATGATCGGTGTGTTTATCTCAACGTTGGTAAAGAAAACAAACATCAAAATTTTAGCCGATTTTCCAATTCTTGGCTGGGTATCGTTGACTTCATTATTTTTCTGTCTGCTTTCTGACTTTTTTGTTCAAGCAATTGCAGGAGTTGATTTTTTGTCGATTACTACACCGATTTTAGCCTTTGCAGGTCTTTCGGTAGCAGATAGTTTGATGGATTTGCGGAAAACATCTTGGAAGGTAGCGATTGTTGCGATCTTTGTTTTTATCGGTACCTATTTAGGAAGTGCGGTTATTGCTCAGATCGGATTGCTGTTATCTGGCAAATAATTTGGCTAGCTGAAGGAGCAAATCTTGCTTCTTCAGTTTTTTTGTATTGAATTCTTGAGCTATTAAAGAGGAAAACTTCTTGGGCCGAGCTAGACTTTGTTGTTGCAAATCGGATAAAAGGGTGTTAAAATTGGTGTATACCAAATTGAAAAAGGAGCGTTTACCCATGAAAGTAATTCGTGTGAAAGATGCCAACGAAGGCGGAAAAAAAGCATTTGAAATCATCAAAGATGGAATGGAAAACGGCGTAAAAGTATTAGGATTAGCAACAGGCAGTACTCCTGAAACTTTATATAAAGAAATGACTTCTAGTGATTTAGATTTTTCAGAAATGACTTCTGTAAACCTAGATGAATATGTTGGACTAGCTGGCGACGATGTACAAAGCTACCGCTATTTTATGAACGATCAATTATTCAACCAAAAACCATTTAAAGAAACATTCGTACCAAATGGTAAGGCAGAAGATCTAGAAGCTGAATGCAAACGTTACGACGGTGTCATCGCTGATCATCCAATCGATTTACAAGTATTAGGAATCGGTCGCAATGCCCACATCGGGTTCAACGAACCAGGAACACCATTTGATGTAACAACTCACGTAGTTGAATTAACGGAATCAACTATCGAAGCAAACAAACGCAACTTCGATAAAGTTGAAGATGTGCCAACTCATGCATTATCAATGGGGATTGGTTCAATCATGAAGAGTAAAAAAATCTTGTTGATGGCTTTTGGAACAGATAAAGCGGATGCGATCAAAGACATGATCGAAGGATCAGTGACTACAGATGTACCTGCAAGTATTTTACAAAACCATGATGATGTAACAGTTATCATTGACGAAGATGCAGCAAGCAAACTATAAGAAATTTTTTAGTGCCAAGGAAATTTTCCTTGGTACTTTTTTTGGTCAAGAGCAGGATTGATCAGTGGTATACTATTTTAAAGAATATCGAATAGGCATTAGGAGTGTGAGCAGATGAGAAGGTGCATTGTTTAGGCTGGAATAGTATAGGAAACTAATCACTAGTAGTTGATTAGTGGAGCAATGAGAGACAATGTATTTCTCATTGCTGGTAAAAAAATTCTTTAAAATAGGAGTGATGGACTATTCCAGCAGAAAAACGTTATCCAAGAAGCGGTGATCATGAGACGATTTATTTAAAATCAGCAATTACACGACCGAATATTGTTGTCGGCGACTATACGATTTACAATGACTATCGCAATGATCCCTGCAAATTTGAGCAGAACAACGTATTGTATCAGTATCCCATTAATCATGACCGATTGATCATCGGAAAATTTTGTTCGATCGCTTGTGGTGCGACGTTCATTTTTAACAGTGCCAACCATCGACAATCAGCTCTTTCTACCTACACGTTTCCTCTATTTTATGAGGAGTGGCAGCTAGATAAAGAGCAAGTAACATCCGCTTGGGACAACAAAGGAGATATCGTGATCGGAAATGATGTATGGATCGGTTATGAAGCAACGATTTTATCTGGAGTAACCATTGGTGATGGTGCGATCATCGGAGCGAAGGCAGTCGTTACAAAAGATGTTCCGGCGTATAGTGTTGTTGGCGGTGTGCCCGCAAAAGAAATCAAGCAGCGATTTGATTCAAAAACGATCCAAAAGCTGCAGCAATTGAAATGGTGGGAGTGGCCGCATGAAAAGATCCAAAGGGCTATCCCATATTTGAAAAATGGCGATGTTGATCAATTGATGAGTTAGAAACCAAAGCTTAGTCGTAATTTCGACTGAGCTTGCTTCTTTTGTATCTTTTGCTATAGTGAAAAGGAGAAAATTAGTCGGAGGAAATTATGCGTTTAGATAAATTTTTGGCAGAAGCTGGCTTAGGCAGCCGCAAAGAAGTTAAACAGCTGATTAAAAAAGGACAAATTAGCGTGAATCAGCAAATCGAAAGAACAGACAAAAAACAGATTGATCCAGAAAAGGATATCGTTGACTATCAAGGGGAGAACCTGCATTATCAAGAGTTTTATTACTATCTATTGCACAAACCAGCAGGGGTGGTGAGCGCAACGGAGGACACGCGTGATCGGACTGTCATGGACTTATTTTCTCCCGCAGATTATCGGAGTGATCTATTTCCTGTTGGCCGTTTGGATAAAGACACTGAAGGCTTGCTACTGATCACCAATGATGGGAAATTGGCTCATGAACTGCTTTCTCCTAGAAAACATGTGGAGAAGGAATACTTTGCGGAAGTTCTTGGAGTAATGACTGCCGAAGATCAGGATCGTTTTCGCAGCGGGGAAATCATGTTGGATGGGGAACTCGCCTTACCAGCAGAATTATTCATTGATGAAGCGGATGCGGAAACGTCAAAAGTTCGCATTATCTTGCATGAGGGAAAATTTCATCAGGTCAAACGAATGGTCAAAGCCTGCGGAAAGGAAGTAACCTACCTAAAAAGAATTCGAATGGGAAAAGTAGCTTTACCTGAGGAGTTGGCTAAGGGCAAGTATCGTTCGTTGACGGAGGATGAATTACGAGCATTAAAGGGTTGAGAGCCTCCCTATTTTTGTAGCCGTGCTATACTAGAAGTGAAGAGATTTTTATGGAACAGGAGATGGTGCGCAAATGGATTTGAAATTATCTGTTTATGAAATTATGCTGCGATTGTTTTTAGCTATGATCATGGGCGGTGCCATCGGTATTGAGCGGGAGTACAAAAATCGTCCCGCAGGAATTCGGACCCACATCTTGGTTTGTATGGGCGCGACCATCATCGCTTTGATTCAGGTAGAAATCGCGGACCAGGCGTTGCGCTATGCTGCGGCTAAACCAGAATTTGTCGGTGTTGTTCGAGCGGATGAAGCCCGGTTAATTGCGCAAGTCGTCAGCGGGATCGGTTTTCTTGGCGCTGGGACGATCATGGTCAGCAATCGTTCTGTCAAAGGATTAACTACGGCGGCTTCGATCTGGGCAGGAGCTGGTTTAGGTATTGCGATTGGGATGGGGTATTATACAATTGCAATCTGCAGCTTTATTGGGATTATGTTAGCCTTGACTGTAGTGAAACGAATCATCAAAATCAATGCCATCAAGAAGCTGGAGATTCGTTACATTCATCGAGAAGCGACTAAAGAGTTTATCATGAACTATTTTGAGAGCAAAAAGATCGAAGTAGAAGATGTGGATTTCGACGTGGATTTCATGGATGACTACCGTATCTACACGAATGTTTATACGATTGATTTGCCGAGAGGAATGAATTATACTGATGTGATCGAGGATCTATCCATGTATAAAAACATTACGAAACTACGAATGATCAATGTTTAAAAGAGAGGATAAAATCATTTTACTGATGATTTTGTCCTCTTTTATTAATGACTTCAGTCAGTTTCGCTCGTGTTAGCGAGTGAAACAAAAAAACCGCGCGTTTCTACGCGTGGACGAAAGAGCTTTAGCGTTAAAAACTCCTTTCGATATACTACTAAGTGGCTACCAACCGCTCATTTTATCGAAAGGAGTTTTTCTATGCCATCAAATGACGACAAAAGTTTATCACATACACGCTGGAATTGTAAGTACCACATCGTGTTCACACCAAAATACAGAAGAAAAGTAATTTATGGTGAGTTAAGAAAAGATATCGGAAGAATTTTGCGTAAACTTTGTGAGATGAAAGAAGTAGAAATCATCGAAGCTCATGCAATGCCAGATCATATCCACATGTTAGTAAGAGTTCCACCGAAAATAAGCATTTCTCAGTTCATGGGATTTTTAAAAGGCAGAAGTGCGACTCTGATCCATGAGCAGCATGGAAACTTAGTCTATAAATATGGGAATAAAAGTTTCTGGTCTAAAGGATATTACGTAAGTACAGTGGGGTTGAATCAAAAGACAATCGCAAAATATATAAGAGAGCAGGAATCAGATGATCGTATTCGAGATAGTATAAGTAAACGAGAATACGTTGATCCATTCAAGAGTAAGAAAAAGAAATAAAGTAGCGAGCGCCGAGCGGTTGGCGGTCTTTTGGGAAGCTCCATTTATGGAGTACGTGAGTGGGGACCTCTTCTAGAGGTGTTAAAAAGCCACCCGTTTTCACGGGTGGATGGGTTACTTGTATGTTTTGAAAACCATAGGCTATGCCTATGGTTCCAGAGAGCTTCCAGCGTGGTATTAAAAAAGCCTCCCAAAATTGATAAACTGATGATGGTTTCCCGACCGCATCACAATCAAATTTAGGAGGTATCCTTATGATGAAGGATAAAGAAAGTTTAGCACACTCAAAATGGAGATGTAAGTATCATATTGTATTTGCACCAAAATATCGTAGACAAATCATTTATGGGAAATATAGAGAAAGTATCGGAGCAATCATCCGTAAGCTTTGCGAAAGAAAAGGGGTAGAAATTCATGAAGCAAATGCTTGTAAGGATCACGTTCATCTTCTTGTCAGCATTCCACCAAAGCTAAGTGTGGCTCAATTTATGGGATATTTAAAAGGAAAAAGCAGCTTAATGATATTCGATCGACATGCGGAGTTGAAATATCGATATGGGAATCGTAAATTTTGGTGTCGCGGATACTATGTGGATACGGTTGGTCGAAATAAGGAACAGATAGCAGAATACATTCGTAAACAACTCAAAGAAGATCATGTAGCGGACCAGTTAACGTTGTTTGAAGAAGTAGATCCATTTACAGGAGAAAAAAACAAGAAGAAATAAAGAGAGATTCTTTTAGAATCAGCGAGTAGATGTGGTGCGGGAGGAAGCCTTCAGATGGCCTTTCAGGCCAAGGCCGGTAATAGAGGCTTTCAGCCGAAGAGCAAACCACCCGTTTCACGGGTGGTTTTGATTTTAAAGGATGTTGTCAGGCTCTGTGTTCATTGATACAGTTAATAGTAAGAACGGCAGTTGGAGGAAAAAATGGGGAAAATTCTTTTGTTAGAAGATGATACTAATTTGAATAACGGGATTCAATTGTGCTTGAGCAGAGAAGGCTATGAAGTAGCGGCATGCCTAGATATTGCATCAGCAGAGGTGAGCTTCCAGCAGAATGAGATCGATTTGATTATCAGCGATCTTTCTTTACCTGACGGCAGCGGATTGGATTTTTGTCAGAGAGTTCGTGAACAGTCGAATGTTTTAATTTTGATGCTGACTTCTTATAGTCAGGAGCATGATATTGTGACTGGCTATGTTCATGGGGCGGATGATTATATGACTAAGCCTTTTAGTTTAATGGTCCTAGTATCTAAGGTACAAGCAATGATGAAACGGGTAGAAAGAACGCAGGGGCAAGAGTTGGTATCAGGAGAGTTATCAGTTTCTTTGACTGAAATGAAGGTCAAGTTGTATGGTGAACTCCTGTCGCTAAGTAAGACAGAGATTCAATTGCTGATTCTATTTATGGAGAATCCGAAGCAAATTTTATCCTCAGAACAATTGTTGAATCAGATTTGGGATACAAAAGGGGATTATGTTGATACAAATACCGTCTCAGTCAATATCAGCCGCCTGCGGCAAAAGGTCGGCAAGGAGCGGATCAAAACAGTTCGAGGAGTGGGGTATCTATGGATCAACGACGTTCAAAAAAAATAATTCTGCTCTATGTTTTGTTTTCTTTGCTTTTCGTTACACTAGTTATGGTTCAAAATTTACGGATGCGTTCAGAACTTCTGCAAGATCAGCAAGCAACGTTAGCCTTGTTAAATAAAGAAGAATCATTTTCTGAAGCAAAGCTAATTGAGGGTTTTGATGAACCTAAAACAGCCGATTTGATAGCAGAAGGGAAAAAGCTGGAAACAAAATACGGATTGTTAGGAAAGATGAGCCTAGCTCATCTTTTAAATACCTTTATTTTCTGCAATTTTGCAGTTTTCAGTCTGGGCTGGCTGCTTTTTTCACTACTTTTCTATTGGTTACTACGAAAAAAAAGAACGCTTCATCATCAATTAGAGGAGAAAACGAATGAATATGAAGAAACGCTTGCTTATAATGAGTTGATGCTGCGGCGAAGTCAACGCGAAGAGGGAGATTTAAAATCCAGTATTACCGACATCACTCATCAATTAAAAACCCCCGTTGCTTCATTGAAACTAAGCTTAGACATCGCTCTTTCAGAACAATACGAAGAACAAGAACGAAAAAAATTTGCGGAGCAAGCAGAAGTACAGATTAATAAACTGGGCTTAATGCTGGATGGGCTAGGTAAAATTTCGCAATTGGAAACAGAATTAATTCAATTACATCCCCAGAAAGTTTCCTTGCAGCAGCTCTTAACTCAAGCAGTTAACAGTGTGATTATGAAGGCTGTTGAAAAGGAAATTGAGCTGGAGGTTGAACTGTCAGAGGAATCATTTGTTCTGGTTGATAAAAAATGGACGCTTGAAGCTTTGGGAAATGTTTTAGAGAATGCCATTAAGTATTCACCAAAGAAAACAACGGTTGTAGTCCAAACGTCGTTGTTAATCACATATGTTTTAGTAGAGGTTAAGGATCAGGGGCCTGGCATTCCTAAAGAAGAACAAAATAAAATCTACCAACGCTTTTATCGCGGAAAAAATAGTGCGTCTGTAGAAGGCTCGGGAGTGGGACTGTATCTTACTCGAAAGATCATTGAGGAGCAAGGCGGGACAGTATTAGTGAAACGCCGCCAACCAAGGGGCTCTAATTTTCAATTAACGTTGCCGCTAGCGTAACCTCCTATTCTTACAAAATTGTTATGTTCGTTGAAAGAATCCTGCAAGGGTTCTTTTTTATACTAAGGGTATAGAAATGAGAGCAGGAAAGAAGGAGAAAAAAATGATTTTAACAATTAGGGATTTAGTAAAACATTATAATGACGGGAGTTCAATCGTAAAGGCGGTTGACCATATCGATCTAGAGGTAGAAAAAGGGGATTTTGTTGCTATTGTGGGTAAATCAGGTTCAGGTAAAAGCACCTTATTGAACTTAATCGGCGGCTTGGATCGGCCTGATTCAGGACAAGTGATCATTGATGGGAAAAATGTTTTTCGTATGAAGGATGAGCAATTAGCTGTTTTTCGCCGACAAAAGATTGGGTTCATTTTCCAGAATTACAATTTAATTCCATCATTGAATGTGTGGGAGAATGTCGTTTTACCTATCGGCTTAGATAATCGAAAAGTAAATACTGCGTTTATTGAAGAGTTGTTAACGACGATTGGTTTAAATGATCGAAAAAAAGCTTTGCCAAGCATGCTTTCCGGCGGACAGCAGCAGCGTGTGGCAATTGCTCGTGCGATCGCTGCAGAACCAGCAATCATTTTAGCGGATGAACCGACAGGAAACTTAGATACAAAAACAGAGTTAGAAGTGATGTCATTATTAAAACGATCGGTAGAAGCATTCGGCCAGACATTGATCATGATTACCCATGATGAAGGGATTGCACAAACAGCGGATCATATCGTTCACATTGAAGACGGGCGGGTGATCTAAATGAAGATGACCAGTAAAGTGGCTTTGGCCAACACAAAGTATCATAAAGGAAAAAATCTTTTATCTGGAATCGCCATTATTTTGACTAGTGTATTAGTTTTCTTAATCACTTCAATTGGATTAGGTGTCGTAAATGTTCAGAATGCAGCTGTAAATAAAGTGTACCCAACATGGCATGCGATGTATCGTGATGTTTCGGAGGAAAATAAAGGGAAAATTGCCCAGCATGAAGCAATCAATGAATACGGATTGCGGCAAGATATTGGGGAGTCTGTTCTAAATGAAAAAGATTACATCCTGATCAGCTACTTAGATAAGGGTGCTCAAAAATTAGTGAAGCAAACATTTACTGAAGGACATGAGCCTAAAAAGAGCAATGACGCGGTTCTTTCTCGTAATGCGTTAAAGGAACTTGGTTATCCGGCTGCTAAAATTGGTGATACGATCAAAATTCCGATCCAGATTTATGAAGAGGACGGCATGGGTCTGCAGCAGGAAATGACCTTTCGCTTAACAGGGTTTTCTCCTGATGGAAAGAATCAAAGTGAAAGAAAAATCTTCTCGATGCTCATTTCGAAAGATTTCATGAATGAAATTATCCCCAAAAACCAACGGAATTATCGTATGATGGTCCGTTTGAAGGAAGAAGCAGCGACTTCAACCGATGCGATTAAGGATCAAGTCAAGGAGATTGGCAAGAATTTTGATGTTATTGAAAGTAATGTCGTTGAAAATAGTGACTATATTTTTGCGAATTATGTGGACCCTGCCTTTTATTCTGGGATGACGATCATTGTAGGCGTTATTTTGATCGCAGGAACGTTGACAATCTACAGTATTTATTATGTATCCTTGATTAATAAGGTTCAGGAATTTGGAAAGCTCGCGGCGCTGGGAGCAACGAAGAGACAGCTGCGACAAATCATTTTAAGAGAAAATTTGATCGTAGCAGGGATCTCGATTCCCGTTGGCTTATTGATCGGAATCGTTACTGTGAAACTCGTTTTCTTTCGACTAATGTCCACGATCCAAAATGATATAGCGACAACTAAGGTCATGCGAGAAGTTTTGGAAAATGGCGAGGTGTCCTTGATCATTCCTTGGATAATAGGGATGACTGTAGGAGTCACACTGCTGACAGTTGTTTTAGCCTCTCTAAAACCAATGCGGCAGGCGAGTAAAATCATGCCTGTAGAGGCAATGCGTTATACGGGACAAACGAAAGGCAAGAAGAAAAAACTTCGCAAAGGTTTTATTAATCTTGATCTGCGGCATTTAGCCAATGCGAATCTATCTCGAAACAAAAAACGAACGTTGATCACGATTTTCTCCTTAGGAATGACCGGTATTTTATTCGTAGTCATCTCGACTGTTTTTAGTTGCATGAATCCACAGCAGATTGCCCGAGATTCGATTGCAGAGGATTATCGACTGAATATTGCCTCAAAAAGCGGCGATAAAATGCGTCCAGACCTTGAATGGACAAAGATTCAACAAAACAATCCTCTGAACGCAGAGATGATGAATCAACTCAAAGCAGTCAAGGGGGTCGAAAAGGTAGAAGCTTTCCAATCAATCACAGGAGAAATCCCAGCGATTAAAGAAGCCGGCACAGACAAACCGATGGGATTATCGGTCGGGGGAATTTCTAAGAGTCAAATGGATTTAATCAAAAGAGATATCAACGAAGGTAGTGCAACCTATGATGAGTTAGATTCTGGCGATAAGGTGGTTGCAACAAGCTATGTGACAACAAATTACCCGGGAATAAAAATTGGCGATACACTGACATTCAGGTTTTTCGATGGGGATCGTTCCTTTGAAAAAGAAATGACGATTATTGCCGGCGGAGATTTTGCAGAATCAATTAGCGGGTATGATAATTTCTTGATGAGTAATGACGCAATAAAGAAATTGTCAAAAAATAATTTGACCTATTATGTCAATATTAAAGCAGCTAAAGGACAAGCAGAGGCAATCCAACCAGCGATTGAGCGTATTGAAGAATCAAATGAGCTTTTCAACCTGAAGAGTTATGAGGAATTTTTGGAACAATGGGAAGGCGCGCTGCAAATGATGACTGGCGCAGGCTATGCCATCATGTTAATTCTTGCGATTGTCGGGATCATGAATCTAACCAATACGACGATCGACAGTATTCTGAGTCGTAAAAAAGAGCTGGGTGTCATGCAAGCAATCGGAATGTCTAATCGGCAAATGAAACGGATGCTTCAAACAGAAGGATTGGTTTATGCTGGCGGTATCCTGTTATTAGGAGTGGGAATTGGCAGTGTCTTAGGATATTTAGTCTATCTATATGCTGAAAGCCATGCACTGATGCAAATAAAGATCTATCAATACCCGTTGCTTCAAGTCCTGCTGATGATAGTATTGGTCATCGTCGTTCAATTGATTCTCACATATGCAACGACCACGATCGTCAATAAAGAGACCGTCATCAAACGAATTCAAGCTTCAGAATAGAAAAACTGCCAGCAATTTTCTGCTGGCAGTTTTTTGTCATTCTTAGTCTAAACCGATCAAATAATCATCATCGTTCATGGCTTCTACTTGACCAAGCAAGTAGCCATTACCGACTTGTGAGAAGAAGTCATGGTTGCTGGTTCCAGTAGAAATCCCATTCATAACGATTGGGTTCACGTCGTCCGCTGTATCTGGGAAGAGCGGGTCCATACCAAGATTCATTAATGCTTTGTTGGCATTATAACGCAAGAAGGTCTTCACTTCTTCACTCCAGCCGATCTCGTCGTACAACTCTTCAGTATAGCGTTCTTCGTTTTCATACAGTTCGTATAATAAATCGTACATCCATTCCTTCAAACGTTCTTGTTCCTCTTCCGTTTGCTCATTAAAGCCGCGTTGGAATTTATAACCAATATACGTTCCATGGACAGATTCATCACGGATAATCAGTTTAATGATTTCTGCTACATTAGCTAATTTGTTATTGCCTAAATAATAAAGCGGTGTGTAGAAACCAGAATAAAATAGGAAGGTTTCTAGAAAAACACTAGCGATTTTCTTTTCTAGCGGCGTCCCATTTTTATAGATTTCATTGATTCGTTCCGCTTTTTTTTGCAGATATTGGTTGGTATTGGTCCATTCAAAAATCTCTTCAATCTCTGCTTTGGTGTTCAAGGTACTGAAAATAGAAGAATAGCTTTTGGCATGGACAGATTCCATGAATTGGATGTTATTGAGTACAGCTTCCTCATGAGGCGTACGAACATCTTCTCTCAGCTGATCCATTCCGCTCTCTGATTGGACAGTATCAAGCAGTGTTAAGCCGCCGAAAACATGTCCGACAACTGTTTTTTCTAAAGGTGACAGCTTGCGCCAATCATCCAAATCGTTTGATAGCGGAATCCGCGTATCCAACCAAAATTGTTCTGTTAGTTTTTCCCACGTCGATTTATCGATGACGTCTTCGATCTCATTCCAATTAATGGCTTCATAATAAGTTTCTGCCATGGATAGTCCTCCTTATTTCCTTCAAGGGAATCATTCTCGTAAAGCGAAAAATGCAGCTGATGTTCGTCATTCATAGCTTTACCTCTCGAACCGAGGTGCGAGAGGTAATAGTTATTTTAGATTACACAGCTTTCACATTGGTTTGAGCCGATTTCTTCAGCATCATCCGTAAAGGTCCGAACATAATAAATAGATTTGCAACCTTTATAGAAAGCATAGTTACGTAGAATATTCAGATCACGTGTGGTTTGTTTGCTTTCTGTTTTCCATTCATACAAGCCTTCAGGAATTTCAGAGCGCATGAACAAGGTCAAACTCATTCCTTGATCGATATGCTGTTGAGCAGTCGCATAGACGTCGATCACTTTACGCATATCCATATCGTAGGCAGAAGTATAATAAGGCAAGGTATCATTATTCAAGTAAGGTGCTGGATAATAGATCTTACCGATTTTCTTTTCTTGACGTTCTTCAATCAAACGAGTGATCGGGTGCAAGCTGGCACTTGTATCGTTGATATAAGAGATTGAACCATTTGGTGCAACCGCTAAGCGATTTTGGTGATACAATCCATCCTTTTGAACGGCTGCTTTTAAGTTTTCCCAGTCTTCAGCAGTTGGAACGAAGATATCTTTGAAAATTTCTTTGACCTTATCTGTTTTAGGCGTGAATTCGCCAGTTGTGTATTTATCAAAATATGAACCATCCGCATAAGTTGATTTTTCAAAGTTATGGAAAACAGTTTTGCGCTCCTTCGCCAGTTCATTGCTTTCCATTAATGTCCAATAGTTCAGCAAAGTGAAGTAAATATTAGTAAAGTCGATTGATTCCTCTGAACCGTATTCCATCAAATGTTTTGCAAAGAAGCTGTGCAAGCCCATCGCACCTAAACCGATTGTGTGATTCAGTTTATTGCCATTTTGAATAGAAGGAACCACTTCGATATCTGATTCATCCGTAACAAAGGTCAGAGCACGAACCATTGTCCGAACCGATTGACCAAAATCAGGACTTTCCATTAAATTAACGATATTTGTTGATCCTAAGTTACAAGAAATATCCGTTCCTAGTACATCGTATTCTTGACGTCCGTTGATCGTAGAAGGTGTTTGTACCTGTAGGATTTCAGAACAAAGATTACTCATGACGATCTTTCCGTCAATTGGATTGGCCCGATTTGCCGTATCAATGTTGATGATATATGGGTAACCAGATTCTTGCTGCAATTTAGAAATTTCGTTTTCTAGATCACGGGCACGAATCTTTTTCTTGCGAATATTTGGATTTGCGACTAAGTTATCGTATTCCTTAGTAATATCTACATAGGAATAAGGGACACCGTATTCACGTTCGACACCGTAAGGGCTGAACAAATACATATCCTCATTTTTGCGAGCCAGTTCATAAAACTTATCCGGCACAGTTACACCAAGTGAAAGAGTCTTCACACGGATTTTTTCATCGGCGTTTTCTTTTTTTGCAGATAAGAACATTTCAATATCTGGATGGAAAACATCTAAGTAAACGACACCTGCACCTTGACGTTGGCCTAATTGGTTTGAATAAGAGAAGCTGTCTTCGAATAGCTTCATAACTGGAACGACTCCGCTTGCAGCACCATCGTAGCCCTTGATTGGTGAACCAGCTTCACGCAGATTCGACAAATTGATCCCTACACCGCCGCCGATTCGTGATAGCTGCAATGCTGAATTGATTGAACGGCCGATGCTGTTCATATCATCAGTTACTTGAATTAAGAAACAAGAGACTAATTCACCACGACGCTTCCGTCCCGCATTCAGGAAAGAAGGAGTAGCTGGTTGATAACGCTGGTGGATCATTTCATCTGCTAATGATAACGCCAATTTTTCATCGCCATCAGCAAAATATAGGGCATTGAAGGCTACCCGGTCTTCATAACTTTCTAAATATTCTGTACCTGCATTATCCTTCAAAGCGTATTGCGAGTAGAATTTATATGCAGCCATAAATGATTTAAATGTGAAATTTTGGTCCGCTAAGTAATTGAAGAGCTTTTCGATAAAAGCAGGAGTATACTTTGCAATAAACGCTGCTTCCAAAAAATCTTCTTCTATTAAATAGTTAATTTTTTCTTGCACCGAAGAAAAGGTGCGCGTGTTCGGTACAACATTTTCTTTGAAAAAAGCAGTTAAAGCTTCTTTATCTTTGTTTAGCGGTATCTGTCCATTCACTGGACGGTTGATTTCGTTGTTCAACTTGAAGTAAGATACTTCACCTAAGTCCTTTAAACTCATTTCGTCACATCTTTCCTTTTTTCTATCTATTCCGTTTTAGCCTAGCAAACTATTTTTTTTTGCACAATAACCTTTGGCCTAAACTTATTGCAGTAGGGGCCGGGTAATAAAGCTGTGCTATATAAAGAAGAAAACTTTGCAATCGTGGATCGCAAAGTTTCGAATTACGCTAATGCTTTCAATTGATCTGGACGGAAACCGATGATTGCCTGTTGTCCGCCGAAAATAACTGGGACACTTTGGAAACCTTGATCTTTTAGAAAACCTAGAGCTTCGGGTTCATTGTCGATATTGACCTCTTCGAATGAAATATGATTTTCAGTTAAATAACGTTTCGCCATTTTACATTGCATGCAATTATTTTTTGAATAGACTTTTACCATAAGACTACCTCCCTTGATTTCTACAATTACTAGTATAAAAGATGTAGGGAAAAAGTCAATCGTTTAATACCATATATTGTGGTGTTAAGATATTGGTATACTACTCTTTGTGTTTTTTGCAAAAATGCTGAAAACAGACCGTTTCAAAGGAAAATCCCTTTACACAAATCAAAAAAACGTGATGAGATGTTTTTTTACAGGGTAAAAGTTTTTTTAATAACGAAAAATATGCGATTGAAACAAACGTGTCAGGGAATGTCAAACAAATTGCTCACAATTCGCAGAAAATCTTCGACCATTTATTGACTTTGTTATCAAATGAAGCTATTCTTAGTGAGAAAGATTCTCATTATTAATTAGAGTTAGGTGGAGAAGTGTATGACAACTTTAGCAGACGTTTCATTGAATCAAGTCGTCCAAATTGATGAAATGATGTTAGAAAATGATTTAAAGCATCGGCTGCAGGATTTGGGGATGATCGTCGGTTCTAAAGTTGCCGTCGTGAACCAATCGGGTGATAACGGAATTATTCTATTACATAATACACGATTAGCTTTATCCCAGAACCTATTAAAGCAAATACTTGTGAAGGACCTAACGGAAGATCAAGAGACATGGGTTTCACTGGATCAGTTGAGTGTCGGAGAACAAGGTGTAGTGGTCAATGTTCACGGTGCAGGTGCTGTAAAACGCCGTTTGATGGATATGGGATTGACTAAAGGAACCCAAGTAAAGGTCGTGAAGTTGGCACCTTTAGGAGATCCTATCGAACTGCGGGTTCGGGGATACGAATTAAGCTTACGCAAGAACGAATCAGAGATGGTGGTCGTATCAAAGGAGGCGGAGTAGATGGCGAAGACTCATATTGCTTTAGCAGGAAATCCAAATAGCGGGAAAACAAGTACCTTCAATGTTTTAACCGGAACGAATCAGTTTGTTGGGAACTGGCCTGGCGTAACGGTCGAACGAAAAGAAGGGATCTATAAGAAGGATTCCGAAGTGATCATTGATGATCTTCCCGGAATCTATTCACTTTCACCTTATTCACCTGAAGAAGTCGTGGCGCGGGATTATTTACTTTCGGGTACACCAGATGCCATCGTCAATATTATTGATGGAACCAACTTGGAACGAAATCTTTATTTGACGACGCAGTTAATTGAGACAGGGATTCCAGTAGTCGTTGCCGTGAATATGATGGATATCATCAAAAAAAGCGGGAAACAAATCAATTTGGAAAAATTGTCTTACGCTTTAGGTGTTCCGGTGGTTGGTATCAGTGCACTGAAAAATTGGGGATTGGATAAAACAATCAATGAGGCGCTACATCTGATCAAAAAGTGTGCAGAGGAAGAAGTCAGCTTTCCTCATTATGACAATCGTTTAGAAGCAGCATTAAGCGAGATTGAAGAAGTCTTAGGCAGCACAGCGCAGGCAAGGTATAGCCGTTGGTATAGTTTGAAATTATTTGAACGGGATGAACGTGCACAGAAGGATTTAGATCTGAGCTCGATCCAACAAAAAGAGATCGGTGAAATTATCAAAATTACTGAAAAGATTTTCGGGGAAGATGCGGAAAGTCTGGTTATCAATGAGCGCTATAACTTTATTACTCATTTGAAAACCTTGTGTGTCGTTGATGAAGATCAGTTCAAGCTGTCTATTTCAGATAAAATCGACCGTGTTGTAACGAACCGCTTTTTGGCCTTGCCAATCTTCGCTTTAATTATGTGGCTGATCTACTACATTGCTATCCAAACGATCGGTACCATGGGAACTGATTGGGTGAATGACAATCTGTTTGGCGACATTGTTCCAAACTTCGTTAGTTCAACACTGCAGTCTTGGAATGTTGCTGAGTGGATGCAAAGCCTGATTCTCGATGGGATTATTGCCGGTGTCGGTGCTGTTTTGGGCTTTCTTCCTCAATTGATGGTGCTTTTCCTGTGTTTGGCACTTTTAGAAGATTGTGGCTATATGTCTCGAATTGCTTTTGTCATGGATCGGATTTTTCGTAAATTTGGTTTATCAGGAAAGTCGTTTATTCCGATGCTGATTGCTACAGGTTGCGGCGTGCCCGGAGTTATGGCAAGCCGGACGATCGAAAATGAAAAGGACCGACGGATGACTGCGATGCTGACGACCTTTATGCCCTGTTCGGCAAAATTACCGATCATCGCATTGATTGCAGGTGCCTTTTTCCCAAATAGCAGTTGGGTAGCGCCATCTGCTTATTTTGTCGGAATGGGAGCAATCGTTTTGTCAGGAATCGCACTAAAGAAAACCAGACTTTTTGCTGGAGACCCTTCACCGTTTATCATGGAGCTTCCTTTGTATCATATGCCGAGAATTGGTAATACGCTGCGTTATACTTATGATCATAGTAAAGCGTTTGTTAAACGTGCGGGAACGATTATTTTTGTTTCAAGCATTGTTATCTGGTTTATTTCCAGCTACAATTTTTCATTCCAATCGGTAGATGAAAATGATAGTATCTTGGCTGCTTTAGGTGGGTTGATTGCTCCGCTGTTTGCTCCATTAGGCTGGGGGGATTGGCGTGGAGCTGTCGCTGCGATTACGGGGCTCGTGGCAAAAGAAAATGTAATCGGAACATTTGGAATCCTGTATCGTCACACAGAAGTAGCTGAAAACGGCGTGGAGATTTGGAAATCTTTACAGGCGGCCTATACACCAGTTGCCGGTTACTCATTCTTAGTATTTAATTTACTATGTGCGCCATGTTTTGCAGCGATCGGTGCGATCCATCGTGAAATGGCCGATGTCAAATGGACTTGGCGTGCGATTATCTATCAATGCGGGCTTGCTTATGCTGTAAGTTTTATTGTTTATCAATTTGGTCATGTGCTTTTTGAAAATGGTGAGATCGGCATTGGGTTGATTTTGGCAGCGATCATATTAGCAGCAATGATCTACTTCATTGTAAGAAAACCAGTTAAAAAAGCCCCAACCATCACGATTGAAGAAATCAAAGAGGTGAAAGAATGGCAACTGTAATATTAAGCGTATTAATTTTCGGAGGTGCCGGAGTGATCGTGTATCGACGAATCAAAAACGGCAGCTCCTGCGAAGATTGTGATAGCGGCTGCCCAGTTAAAGAAGAACAACATAAGCATTAATTTAAAAGGATTTGGCGAATTTCGCCGAATCCTTTTTTTACATTTAAGATAGCGACATTATCGGTAGTCAGCTTTACGAACTAGCTTTTTCGCTTACAGCGGAGACATACAGCACCTAATTGATGGTCAAAAACTGACTGTCTCGGCAAATTCTTTCTATAATACTTTAGTCTATGAGGTTATAAATTGGCTAAAGGGAAAATAGATATTAAATGTTGACAATCTTTCGGTACCGAACTATAATAGCAAACGAATTAAAGTTAGGTACCGAACTTTAATGAGTGAGTTTACTAAAGAGTGATGCATCTGATAGAAACAAAGGCTAAAAGGATACAGAATGAGAAGATTACTAAAGGAAGAAGGAACCAGAGATGGATCGGGATATGAGTATAGCATCTGAAAGCAAGAATAAGAAAAGCAATTACAAATTAAAAGATTTTCTACGATTGATTCTGAGCGTCAATCCGAAGAAAGCATTGTTTGGTATTGGATTATTTTTAAGTTTGTTGACGAGCGGGGCAAGTCTGATCGTGCCGCAATTGACCAAAGGACTGATTGATACAAGCAAACTGGCGCAAATTGATCAGACCATGCTGATTGTTTTAGTGTTGGCCTTTGTGGCGCAATTAGCATTTGGCGCCATTGGCAGTTTCTTATTACGCTATGTCGGTGAAAGTGCCGTCAAAACGTTGCGGGAAAAATTATGGAGCCATCTACTACAAATGCCTGTCAGTTATTATGATGATCATAAATCAGGAGAAAGCAGCTCCCGCCTTGTAAATGATACGACCGTCATTAAAGATTTAGTCGCAACACAATTTCCCAACTTTATTACAGGTGCGATCCAGTTGGTCGGATCGATGGTGATTCTGCTTGTAATGGATTGGAAAATGGCGGCCATGATGTTTTTAGCTGTACCGATCATGGCATTGATCATGATGCCGATTGGTCGAGTTATGTCTCGGTTAGGTCGCCAGTTACAAGCAGCGACTGCTGATTTCAACGCGGAAGCGAGTGAAAAATTATCTGAAATTCGTCTGATCAAAGCCAGCAACGGGGAAAAGTTTGAGAAAACCAGCGGAGCTTCCTTTATTAATAAAATTTTCAATTTAGGAATCAAAGATGCAAAAGTTGAAGCGATGCTGCAACCAATCATTACGACAGTCATGTTAGGCTTGTTTGTGGGGATATTAGGGTATGGGGCTGTTCGTGTTCAAGCAGGAACCTTAACTAGTGGACAATTAGTCGCTTTTCTATTGTATCTATTTAATATTATGATGCCGGCAGCCAGCTTTGCGATGTTCTTCTCGCAAGTACAAAAAGCAATGGGAGCAACTGAACGAATCGAACAAATTTTAAAAACGGACCTAGAACCGATTGATACAGGAAAAGCGATGGATGTTACAGGGAAAATGATCAAAGCAGAAAATCTTTCCTTCCATTATGCAGCAGAGCGCCCAATCTTAAAGAATGTCTCCTTTGAAGCAAAGCCAAATACGGTGGTCGCATTTGCTGGACCGAGCGGCGGCGGTAAGTCTACGATCTTTGCTATATTGGAACGCTTCTATCAACCGACTGAAGGCACGATTACCATCGATGGTGAGGCGATTGACGATCTCAGTATCACAAATTGGCGGTCTCAAATAGGATATGTTTCCCAAGACAGTGCGGTATTTGCCGGAAGTATACGTGAGAACCTACAATACGGATTAGATCGGGTATTAACAGAAGAGGAATTATGGCAGGGATTGGAGTTAGCTTATGCTGATCAATTTGTTCGTGATTTCCCAGAGCAATTGGAGACTGAATTAGGGGAGCGCGGGGTAAAATTATCCGGCGGTCAAAAGCAGCGAATCGCCATCGCTCGAGCATTTCTGCGGGATCCAAAAATCTTAATGTTAGATGAGGCGACGGCCAGCTTGGATTCACAATCAGAAGAAAAAGTACAGCGTGCGTTGGATCAACTAATGGAAGGACGTACGACCTTAGTAATCGCTCATCGATTGTCAACAATTGTTGATGCGGACCATATTTACTTTATTGAAAAAGGGGAAGTGACGGGTCATGGAACCCATAGCGAATTGATCGCTGAACATCCGCTTTATGCGCAATATGTCCAGGAGCAAGTGGTGAATTAATTAAAGAAAATCGCGTAAAAACTTTACAAATTAAAAGTTTTTACGCGATTTTCTTGTTATTCGTAAGTCGGCATTTTTTTCTCGTAAGCGTCGATTTCATCCTCATACTGTAAGGTGATGCTGATATCATCTAAGCCGTTGATTAGTTTTTCCTTCCAGGTCGGATCAATCTGAAAAGCGTAGCAGGCTTCCTCTGTTCGAACTTCTTGCTTTGGCAGATCAATCGTAATCGATTGATCCGCAGGAATCTGACTAAGGATCTCACGAACCTCTTGATCCATCTGAATGGGCAATAGACCATTTTTCAGTGCATTCATGTAGAAGATATCACTGTAACTGCCGGCAATCACTGCTTTAAAGCCATAATCTTGAATCGCCCAGGCAGCGTGTTCACGTGATGAGCCTGAACCAAAGTTTTCACCTGAAATCAGAATGGTGGCGTTTTTTCGTTCTGGCGCGTTCAAAATGAAATCGGGATTCGGTGAACCGTCTTCCAAAAAGCGCCATTCATCAAAAAGATGCTTGCCGAATCCAGCTTTATCTACTTGCTTTAAAAAGCCTTTAGGAATGATCTGATCAGTATCAATATTGTCATTCATCAAAGGAACAGACTGTCCTGTATAGATTGTAAATTTTTCCATTAGATGACCTCCTTACGGCTATCGACGAAATTTCCATGAATTGCAGCTAGTGCAGCCATTACCGGACTGCAAAGATGTGTACGCGCATCTTTCCCTTGCCGGCCTTGGAAATTCCGGTTGGAGGTTGAGGCACAGTGAACACCAGCCAGAACGCGGTCGGGATTCATGCCAAGACACATCGAACAGCCAGGCTCGCGCCATTCAAAACCAGCAGCTTTAAAAATTTTATCCAAGCCGATTTTTTCAGCAGCTTGGCGAACTGGACGTGAACCAGGGACTACGATCGCTGTGACATTTTCATGAACTTTTTTACCTTCGATGATTTTAGCGGCTTCCTTAAGGTCAGATAGACGCCCGTTCGTACAAGAGCCAATGAAGACATAGCCAACTGGGATGTCTCCCGGTGTCTGGCCTGGTTTCAAATCCATATAATCGTAAGCCTTCTGTAAATCAGGAGAGGTGATTGCTGGGAATGTGCCATCAAAAGGAACGCCCATTTCAGGATTGGTTCCCCAAGTCACGAAAGGAACAAGAGCACTGACATCTAAAGTCAGCTCTTTATCATATTCTGCTTCTTCGTCAGTATACAATTCTTTCCAGTCTGTAATTGCCGCCTCCATATTCTTTGGAGCATATTGCCGGCCTGCAACATAATCGAATGTCTTTTGATCTGGTGCAATCAACCCGATTTTAGCGCCGCCTTCGATGGCCATGTTACAAATCGTCATGCGTTCTTCCATCGATAGTTCCTCGATTGCTTCACCGTAAAATTCGGCCCCATAGCCGACACCGAAATCAGTTCCATATTTAGCGATCAAGGCTAAAATAATATCCTTCGCATAGACACCTTTCGGTAATTTTCCAGTAATTTTGATGCCCATATTTTTCGGTTTGTTTTGCCACAGCGTCTGAGTAGCAAAAACGTGTTCCACCTCACTGGTACCTATTCCGAAAGCAAGGGCACCAAAAGCACCGTGTGTCGCCGTGTGGGAATCCCCGCAAACAATCGTTTTGCCAGGCTGAGTCAAGCCAGTTTCCGGCCCTACCATGTGGACAATCCCTTGATGTTCACTGCCGTTATCACAAAGCTGTACACCAAATTCTTGACAGTTTTCTCTGAGTGTATCGATTTGTTTCTTTGCAATTAGATCGGTGAAATTAAAAATATCAACAGTCGGTGTGTTGTGATCCATTGTGGCAAAAGTCCGTTCAGGGTGACGCAGCGTCCGACCAGCTTCGCGAATTCCTGCAAAGGCTTGTGGTGAGGTAACTTCGTGAATCAAGTGCAGATCAATGTAAAGCAATTGCGGGGCACCTTCTTCGCCATGAACGACGTGGCGATCCCATAGTTTATCAAATAATGTTTTTCCCATATTTTCCGCTCCTTATTAATTAGATAGTTCAACATTTGTATTTTGTATGCAGTATTCGGTTAGTTTTAAGCGGGAGCAGTTAATTCATGAATTACCGCGTCAGTAAATTCTGCTGTTGTTGCTTGCCCGCCTAGGTCATGAGTGAATAGCCCATTGGATAAAACAGCATCGCAGGCTTTTTCAATTGCTTTGGCAGCTTGCTCTTCTTGAAATGATTGACGCAGCATCATTGCCACAGACAAAATCATTGATATTGGATTGGCGATGCCTTTTCCTGCAATATCTGGAGCAGAGCCATGAATCGGTTCGTAAAGCGAGGGACCGCCATCACTGTGACTTGCGCTTGGCAATACGCCTAAGGAACCAGGCAGTACTGAGGCTTCATCGCTTAAGATATCGCCAAAAAGATTTTCAGTAACGATCACATCAAAAGTTTTTGGATTTTGGATCAGTTTCATGGCTGCTGAGTCCACATATTGATGTTCCAACTGACAATCTGGATAGTCTTTTGCGACTTCCTCTGCTGTTGCCCGCCATAATTTACTTGATGCTAGGACATTAGCCTTATCAACAGATGTGACTTTTTTACTTCGACCCTGAGCGATTTTGAAAGCAGAATGAACAATCCGTTCAATTTCACTTTTTTGATAACGAGCAGTATCGTAAGCCATGTTTTCTTTTAACTCACGAGGCTCCCCGAAATAAATACCGCTGCTTAATTCTCTGACGATGATCAAATCAGTTCCTTCAATAATTTCAGGCTTCAATGGCGAAAGATGCAGCAACGCAGAAGAAACCGAGACTGGACGAATATTTGCGAATAAGTTTAAGGATTTGCGCAGAGTCAGTAATCCTTTTTCAGGCGTGTCAGCCATTTTTTCCCACTTTGGGCCGCCAATTGCTCCCAATAGGATCGCATCCGCTTCTCGACAAGCAGCCAGTGTTTTTTCTGGTAGTGAAGTACCCGCTTCATCGATACCTGCACCGCCAAAGGGAAATTTTTCAAGTTCAAAAGTGTTACGGCATTTTTTTTCTACGGCGGCCAAAATTTTAAGACCGCTGTCCATAATTTCTGGTCCGATACCATCACCGGCTAAAACGACAATTCTATTATTCATGTGCATGCTCCTATCTTGCATAAGCTAAATTTTTTCCTTCTATATATTAATAATAGTAGAAAGTTTTAGTTAGTTTTTTTGTTTTAAGTGATTACTAGCTTGTACATAAGCTTTGGCCGACGCCTGCAGAACATCAAAGTCTACGCCAATACCTCGGTATTCTTCATTGGTTTCTTTATCCAGAAGAGTGACGCGAACTTCTGCTTGAGCATCTTCACCGCCAGTCAGAGCTTGAATCTCGTATTCCGTTAATTCAGGATCTTGCTGGAACAATTCATCGATTGTGTTGTAGATTGCTTGAATACTGCCTGAACCGATTCGAGAGGCTACTTTGGTTTCATCCTCTTCATCAATGATTGAGACGATCGCCCCTTGATAGCCATTAGAACTATATTGGACTTGAACATCCGCCAATTTATATTTTTCGGTCTCTTCTCTGTATTGATCGGCTAGCAGAGCAACTAAATCTTTATCGGTAATTTGTTTTTTCTTGTCAGCCAGAGCTTTAAACCGTTTGAAAGCTTCTTTGCTGTCTGCATCGTTTAATTGATAACCGAGCTCTTCCAATTTAGCGTTGAAAGCATGCCGCCCCGATAATTTTCCTAGCGGAAGAGAATTTTGATTGACGCCTACAAGTGTCGGCGTAATGATCTCGTATGTTTCCGGATTTTTTAATACACCATCTTGGTGAATGCCAGATTCGTGAGCATAAGCATTGTCGCCTACGATTGCTTTATTTTTTGGAACTGCAATGCCAGAAAGGCGAGAGACTAGTTCGCTTGTTCGTTTTGTTTCATTCAGCACGATAGCTGATTCACACTGGTAGAAATCTTTCCGGATAGCCAAGGCTAAAGCAACTTCCTCCAAAGCCGTATTTCCAGCTCGCTCTCCAATGCCATTGATCGCTCCTTCAACACGATTCGCCCCATTTTCGATCGCTGCTAACGCGTTTGCGGTAGCCATCCCCAAGTCGTCATGACAATGAGAAGAAAAGGTAATCTCACGTTCACTTCGAATATTTGCAATTAATGATTTAAAAATGCCGCCATATTCCGTTGGATTTGAATAACCGACGGTATCAGGAACATTGATGATTGTAGCTCCGGCATCGATTGCTGTTTGTACTGCTTCTAATAGAAAGTCTTTTTCCGTCCTTGAAGCATCCTCTGGTGAGAACTGAACTTTCTCAAATAAACTACGCGCGTAACTTACGTGCTCTTTAATAGAAGCAAGGACCTCATCTCTAGTCATTTTTAGTTTGTATTGCATATGAACATCGCTTGTAGCTAAGAAAACATGGATCTGAGGATCCACCGCGTCTTTCAATGCCTCATAGGCGCGGTCAATATCTTTTTTCTGACAACGAGCCAATCCAGTCACGGTCATTGTCTTCACCTGGCGCGCGATATTTTGTACCGCCTCGAAATCACCAGGGGAGGCAATTGGAAATCCCGCCTCGATGACATCAACGCCCCATTTTTCTAATTGAAGCGCAATTTGAATTTTTTCCTTTGTATTAAAATTTACTCCAGGGGTCTGTTCACCATCTCTTAATGTAGTGTCAAAAAATTGTATCTTTCTCATTTTTACTCCTCCTTCATTTGAAAAACGGGTATAAAAAAAGCACCCCATTGGAAAAGAACCATTTTCTTCTCCAATGCAATGCGAATAGGGACTCTATGAAATAAATTTCAGAAAGTCCCAGCTATAATAATAAAGTTGCGTTGAAAGACATATTTGATTTCATCATGGCAACCACCCGTTTTATTGTCAGAATTTTTTAAAAATTGTTGTAATCATCGTATAAAAAAAGAAAAGGATTGTCAATAAGATTATGAAAAAAAGATGAGAAATATTTTTAATAAATAGCTGCGGTTATAAAAAGCGATTGGATGAAAGAGAAAAAGAGAGCTTTTTAAAAAATTTTCCTACTATTATAAAAAAGGGCAAATAGCTTCCATCAATATGTCAGGAAAAAACTGAAAAACAAAATTATTTTGGATTTTTTGTAAGAATAAAAAGTTTTCTTAGAATTATTGTTCAATCTACAAGTTTTCTTAGCTTTTTTCAAAAAAATAAAAAGATTATTAAAGCATATGTGTTGATTTATTAAAAACAAATGATTAAACTACTCTCCATATTCAGAACTTCATAATTATTCTGAAAATTGAATCAAAAGGGGAAAAAGATATGAGGAACAAATTAGCTTATGGTATCATCGCGTTTTGCGGGCTCGCTTTGGCGGGGTGTTATGGCGGCGAGAGTGCTTCAACTGATGAGAGCAGTTCAAGCGCGAAGGCAAAAGATAATGGCACATACAATTTAGTGGTACAACAAGAAATGCCAACCGCAGACCTATCTGTAGCCACAGATACAATTAGTTTTACTGCACTAAATAATGTTTATGAAGGAATTTATCGTTTAGACAAAGACAATAAACCACGGCCGGCAGGTGCTAGTGAAAAGGTCAAAGTCAGTGATGATGGTAAAACCTATACTGTGAAATTAAGAAAAGATGCAAAATGGTCGAATGGTGATCCAGTTACTGCCAAAGATTATGTCTTTGGATGGCAGCGTACGGTGAAACCAGAGACTGCTTCAGAATACGCTTACCTTTTTGAACCTGTTGAAAATGCTGCGGATATCTCAGCTGGAAAGAAATCGCCAGATGAACTAGGAATCAAAGCAGTCAATGATCACGAGCTAGAGATCAAGTTATCCAAGCCGACACCCTATTTTGATTACTTGTTGGCATTTCCATCATTTTTCCCACAAAATCAAAAAGTGGTAGAAGAAAATGGGAAGGAATATGCAACGAAAAGTGATAAATCTGTCTACAATGGTCCTTTCACGCTAGAAGGCTTTGATGGTCCGGGTACAGATACTGAGTGGGAATACAAGAAAAACGATACCTACTGGGATAAAGACGAAGTCAAGTTGTCTAATGTAAAAGTCAACGTTGTAAAAGAATCGTCGACTTCTTTGAATTTATTTAAAGACGGCGAAGCGGATGACGTGATTTTATCTGGTGAACTAGCACAGCAAAATGCAAACGATCCAGCGTACAAATCATTCAAAGAAGCACGCACCAGCTATCTTGAATACAATCAGCGAAAAGAAGACTCTCCATTCAAAAATGAAAACTTGCGTAAAGCAATCTCATATGCAATCAACCGGAAGTCTTTAGTGAACCAAGTGTTAGGCGATGGTTCCGTGGTATCGAATGGATTAGTGCCATCAGACATGTCAAAAAATCCTAAGACCGATGAAGACTTCGCAAAAGAAGCAGGGAAGTTAGCTCCTTACGACAAGAAAAAAGCCAAGGAATATTGGGATAAAGCAAAAAAAGAATTGAAGATCGATTCACTTTCATTTGAGTTGATGGCTTCTGATACAGATTCATCAAAAAAAGTGATTGAGTATATGCAAAGTGCTTTAGAAGAAACGTTGCCAGGTATCAAGGTAAAACCAACACCAGTACCATTCTCTGTTCGTTTGGATCGTTCAAATGCGGGAGATTTTGATGTTTTACTTGGTGGGTGGGGCGCCGATTATGCCGATCCATCTAGCTTCACTGATTTGTTTGTAACAGGAAACTCATACAACCGTGGTCGTTGGAGCAATAAAGAATATGACCAATTAGTTGAGGATTCAGCAAATAAAGATGCCAGCGATGAAGAAGCTCGTTGGGATGATTTGCAAAAGGCCAATGAAATCATTTCTAAAGAATCCGGTGTTGCTCCACTTTACCAATTATCTGAAGCGCACTTAGTGAATAAGAAAATCAAGGGAGTTGTTCATCATCCTGCAGGTGCTTCTTGGGACTACAAGTGGACTTATGTTGAAGAGTAGTTAAACAATTAAAAAGAAGTTGGAACGAGAATCGTTCCAACTTCCTTTTAAATCATTGTCAACAACGCACAAAGGATTGATGCCGCGAGTAGAACAGCTGCGATAATCAACCAAAATGAGTAACGTCCTTGTCCAACTTGTGAGAGGGACTGGATGTCTGATTTTTTCTTTTGTTTCCGGTTAAATGCTTGATGCATTGAATGTTGAAAGTGATCAAAGAAACCTGAAGAAAAAATCCAAAGCAGGATGCCGATAATCAAAAACGGTAATCCAACTAAAAAAAATCGGTTTGATAAAGTTAGTAGTGAAGGCGAATCTTGAATGATTGAATAGATCACGACAATGATCAGCAAGCTACCGCCGATTCCAATGGGAAATAATTTATTTTTCATACATACACTCCAATAATTAACAGCTAACGCTATTTAGATAAAATCGTTCCGCGATGTCTTCTACTCTAAACCATAACAAAAGTAGAAGTCAAAATTTAAGAGCGGGAAACATGATTCGTTTTTCTAGAAAAGTAACTATTTTAAATATGGATTAGGAGGCACCTCATGAGTAGTTATCTGAAATATTTTTTTAAGCGTGTCTTTTTCATGTTAATCACCTTGTGGCTGATTGCGACTATTACATTCTTCTTAATGCAGTTATTGCCAGGGACACCATACACCAATCAAGAACGTTTAAGTCCAGAAACGATTGCCATGCTGAACAAACAAGTTGGTTTAGATAAACCAGTAATCGTTCAATACGGGATTTACTTATCGAACCTCGTTCAAGGAAACTTCGGAATTTCTTTCCAATTCAAAAATCAGGCGGTTGCCGCCTTATTAGCAGGACGAATCGGTCCTTCCTTACAATTAGGGCTGCAAGCAATTCTCTTTGGAACTTTTGTTGGGACCATTTTAGGAACAATCTCTGCTATGAAACAAAATTCATGGGCAGATACGTCTTCAACACTCGTTGCCATTTTAGGACGTTCTATTCCTAACTTTGTTTTTGCTGTGCTATTACAATATATTTTTGCCATGAAATTGCGGATCTTGCCGATCGCAAAATGGGAGGGCTTTGCTTATACGATTTTACCAACATTAGCCCTTGCAATGTCTCCGCTGGCAGACTCGGCTCGTTTTATTCGTACCGAGATGGTAGAGGTTTTGCATAGTGATTATGTCGAACTAGCCCGGGCAAAAGGATTGAGCCGTTGGGAGATTGCTTTTAGGCATGGATTGCGAAATAGCTTAATCCCATTAATGACTTTGCTGGGACCATTGGCGGTAGCCCTAATGACTGGCTCGCTTGTAGTAGAAAATATTTTCGCGATTCCTGGCATCGGGGAACAATTCGTGAAGTCGATCATGACGAACGATTATCCAACGATTATGGCGGTAACGATCCTTTATTCATTCATGTTGGTTTTTGTTATTCTAGTTGTCGACTTGCTTTATGGATTAGTTGACCCTCGTATCCGATTATCAGAAGGGAGCAAAAGCTGATGGAAATAAAATATCCTTCAATTGTTGATATTCCTGCTGATGAATTTCAACCCTTGCAAAAAAATACAGAGGAAGAGCGTGAAGAGATTGCAGCCCCCTCACTGAATTTTTTGCAAGACTCTTGGCGCCGGTTAAAGAAAAATAAAGCAGCAGTAATCTCGATGATTTTATTAGCTGTGATCATACTGGTTTCAATCGTGACAATTTTTGTTTCACCCCAAGATCCAAGTAAACAAAATGTTGATTATATTAATTTGCCTCCGCGGGTTCCAGGTCTGAATATTAATGGGCTAAATGGAAAAACAGTAGTCGCTGGTGAGTTAGTTGATAAATATGCGCAGGCTGATGTTCCAAGTAATGTGAATTATTTATTAGGAACTGATGGTTTAGGTCGTGACGTGCTGAGCCGTTTGTTTATGGGGACACGAATTTCATTGTTGATAGCATTCATTGCCGCGCTATTTGATATTACGATTGGTGTTGCCTATGGCTTGATCTCAGGCATGCTAGGAGGAAAAGTAGACAACGCGATGCAGCGTTTTTTGGAAATTCTTTCTGGGATTCCCAACTTAGTGGTTATGATTCTAATGTTAGTTGTGTTTGAGCCGGGAATATTTTCGATCGTAGCAGCTATGGCTATTACTAACTGGATACCGATGGCGCGGATTGTCCGGGCTCAGACACTCAAGCTGAAAGATCAGGAGTATGTTTTGGCAGGGATGACTTTAGGAGAATCAAAATGGAAAATTGCCTTCAAGCACATCATCCCCAATATATCCAGCGTAATTATTATTCAAATGATGTTCAGTATTCCGACTGCGATTTTCTTTGAGGCTTTCTTGAGCTTCATCGGTCTGGGGTTAACTCCGCCTGATGCTTCATTAGGGACTTTATTGAACGATGGCTATAAAACGTTCTTATACCTGCCGTACCTATTATGGATACCTGCAGTAACTATTTCGCTGATCATGATTTGTTTCAATTTATTAGCTGATGGTTTACGTGACGCATTCGATCCCAAAATGAAAGAGTGACGATTTATGGAAAAAATCTTAGTAGTAAACAACTTGAGTATTTCATTCGACACCTATGCCGGAAAAGTCCGAGCCATTCGTGGTGTAGATTTTGACTTGAATAAAGGAGAAACCTTAGCGATCGTGGGAGAATCTGGCAGCGGAAAATCCGTTACTACCCGCACGATCATGCGCTTGCTTTCTAGCAATGCCACAATTGATGAAGGCCAGATTCTATTCAAAGGACAAAATCTCGTTGATAAATCTGAAAAAGAAATGCAAAAGATTCGCGGTCGAGAAATCGCAATGATCTTTCAGGATCCAATGACCTCTCTCGATCCCACCATGACGATTGGCAAGCAGGTGGCAGAATCTTTGCGAAAACATAAAAATGTTTCTAAAAAAGAAAGTTTGAAGGCAGCGTTAGATTTATTGAATCTAGTGGGGATTCCAGAGGCTGAGAAGCGTTTGAAGAATTACCCACATCAATTTTCTGGTGGACAACGGCAACGAATCGTAATTGCTATCGCTTTAATTTGTAATCCGGAGATTTTAATTGCTGATGAGCCGACAACAGCTCTTGATGTGACGATTCAAGCACAAATTTTAGAATTATTAAAAGAAATCCAAGAAAAAATCGAAACGTCAATTATCTTTATTACTCATGACCTTGGTGTTGTGGCGAATGTTGCAGACCGAGTAGCTGTCATGTATGCCGGCAAAATTGTAGAGGTTGGTACAGCCGAAGAAATCTTCTATAATCCGCAGCATCCATATACGTGGGGGCTGCTCGGGTCAATGCCTACCTTGGATAGTGGAAATGATCGTCTATACGCGATTCCAGGTTCTCCTCCAGATTTATTAGATCCGCCAAAAGGAGATGCTTTTTATCCTCGGAATGAGTTTGCTTTGAAGATTGACGCAGAGGTGGAGCCGCCTTTCTTTGAACTTTCTGAGACACACAAGGCAGCGACTTGGCTGCTTGCGCCGCAAGGCCCCGCAGTTAACCCTCCAGCTGAGATTCAGCGGCGTTGGGATATTTTTCGCAAGAAGCAAAATCAATATTCCGCTTAATTTTTACCAGAAGATGGAGGAGCATGATGGAAAAACGATTATTAGAAGTAACTAATTTAAAACAGTATTTTAATACTGGCAGTAAAAATGAGGTTCGGGCTGTTAACGATGTAAGCTTCCATATTAATGAAGGGGAGACTTTTGGCTTAGTAGGAGAGTCTGGTAGTGGAAAATCAACTACTGGTCGAACAATTATCCGTTTGAATCAGCAAACGGCTGGTGAAATTTTGTTTGATGGAAAAGATGTATCGAAAATTCACGGGAAAGTAGAATTAACCAAGTTTCGCCGCGATGTCCAAATGATCTTTCAGGATCCTTATGCTTCATTAAATCCACGGATGAAAGTCAAAGATATTATTGCAGAAGGTGTTGATGTAAACAGTCTAGCTAAAACACCGAAAGAACGAGACAAAATCGTGAATGATTTGTTGGAGACAGTCGGATTAAACCCGAGTCATGGAACGCGCTATCCTCATGAATTTTCAGGAGGGCAGCGGCAAAGGATTGGAATTGCTCGTGCTCTAGCTGTACGTCCGCGTTTTATTATCTGCGATGAACCAATCTCCGCCTTGGATGTATCAATCCAAGCCCAGGTAGTGAATCTGTTACAAGACTTGCAAAAAGAGCATAATCTGACCTATCTATTTATTGCGCATGACCTGTCAATGGTGAAACATATTAGTGATCGTATTGGTGTTATGAACAATGGTCATTTACTTGAAGTTGGAACGAGTGATGAAATTTATCATTATGGTGTGCATCCCTATACTGAAAGTTTATTGTCGGCAATTCCCATGCCAGACCCTGATCATGAACGGCAGCGACGTCGGATAAGGTATCAAACAGAACCACATGATGGAAAAGCTCGTTCGTTAAGAGAGATCGCTCCGGGACATTTTATCTATTCTGCTGAAGATGAAATGGCTTATTATAAAAAGAAATTGCAGCATTTGAAAAATGAAAAAGCGTTAGCAGTATAAAAAGGAGTCAAAACAGAAAGAGAAATCTGTTTTGACTCCTTTTTAGAGAGAAATAGAGAAAAAATGTTAAGAACGAATGCGGCGTTTCAGAATCAGGATTCCAGAAATTAGGAATAGTGCGATCCCGGCAAGGGTAATAGGCAAGGTATTGCGTTCACCAGTTTTTGGATATTCCTTTTGACTAGCAGCTGTTGGTTGGACTGTTGCTTTTTCTGGAGCTTTAGGAACGGCTAGAGTTTGAATTTCTGGTTTAGCCGCAGCTGCTAAATTTTGGATTATCGGAACAGAATCAAGGGTATTCTTAATTGGAAGATTTAGTTCTGAATAGTCGTTAAGACGGTAAAGAATACCGGAAAATAAGTTGATAGCTGCACTTAATTGCCCTTCAGAACCATGCAGTTGATTTAGAATATAAATCAATTCTTCATTAGTGAACTGCCGTACCTCTGGATGGAGAACTCGAAGATACATCTGCAGTTTATCAACATTTTGTGCCAATTCTGTCGTTGTTTGATAGTCATGAGGATTGAAAGCAAGAGCCTGTTCAACATCATTCCACGACATCAGGTTATCTTTGTAAACCATTCGCAGAACACGGACATAACTTCCAAGGTCCATACCAGCAAAATCGAAATTATAACGCACAAATAATTTGAAGGCATTTGTTAGTTCCTGATCGGTGTAACTTTCTAATTCAGCTTGACTGATGATTCCATAGTCCAGAGTTTTTAAGTTATCCCGGATTTTGTCAGATGTCCAATCATTAATCTGCTCTTTTTCAAGCTCTGCCTTAGATTTATCAACTTTTGTTGCTTGCGTTGGTGCAACTGAAATTTTTGCTGCCTCTTTCACTGCAGTTTTTGAAGCTACCGTTGTTGGTATTTCTTTTGTTTTTTCTGCAGATGATTCAGTTGCTGCTTTGTCTTTCGGTTTTTCTTCTGGAAGCGTGGGTTCTTCCGCAATCGGATTTTGAGTTTTGCTAACGACTTCTTTTGAATCCTGAGTTTCCATAGAAACATCTTGGGAAGTATCCTTTGAATCAATTGACGCTTCATCAGGGATAGAACCACTTTCTACAACTTGCTCTTGGCCAGAGGCTATAACACTTTCAGGAACACTATCAGATGTGTCAGCAAATGACATAGCAGGGAAACTCAATACCAACAAACTCAACAAAACCATTTTTTTCACAAGAATCACTCCTTAATTTTTCTGTAACACAATTGTAACATAAGAAATGTTTTTGTAAACTAGTAAAATCAAAAATAATTTAAAAATTTTTTTGAGCTAAACCAATGGCTTATATCGTCTTGACTGAAAATGCTTTTAATTGAGTTTTATTGCCTTTAAAATCTAGACTTAAACACAAAAAAAGTCACCACGTACATTCTTTTCTAAACTACCGAAGTAGCCAAGAATGCACTGGTGACGTGGGTTTGGCACCCAATGGGCCGTGAGGGGCTCGAACCCGCGACCCGCTGATTAAGAGTCAGCTGCTCTACCAACTGAGCTAACGGCCCAAACAAAGTACTTTCATATGTTAGCACTGAGAAAATAAAAAAGCAAGAATAAACTTAAAAAATTTAGTTAAAAAGCGCTTCAATTATCTAGTTTTCGAAACTATATTGTATAATTTTCATAATTTTGATAAACTATCGATGAAAGGGGCGCAAATAAATGGAAGAACCAAAACTCAGAGCTTGGGCAGAAGGATTAAAGGAACTACGTCTGCCACGTTGGGAAGAGTTACCCGAATTAGAGCTATATATGGATCAAGTCATTACCCTCGTTGACCGCTATTTGTCTCCATTAATGGAGGATGAGAAGCACCAGCTTTTATCAAGTGCGATGGTCAACAACTATGTTAAACATAAATTAATCCCGCCGCCTGTTAAAAAAAGATACAATCGTAATCATTTAGCCTATTTAATTGCGATCACTTTGTTAAAACAGGTATTTGCGATTCCAGATATTAATGAGTTGATTCGCATGCAGTTGGCCATCAACAAACCTAAAGAAGCCTACAATAGTTTTTGTAAAGTTCAGGAGGAAGCACTACTGCAAATAGCAAAAATTGTATTAGGAGAAGAGGTTAGTTTGACTCGTAACAGCAAGGATTTTTATTATTTAGCGATGGAGAGCGCTGTGGCTTCATTTACACAAAAAATGTTAGTTGAAAAAATCATTCAATTGGATAAAGAGAGAGAAGGCGAAAATAATGATGAATGAAAAAATTGCAATCTTAGTTGACTCTGGGACGGATGTTCCTAAGGAAGTCATTGATAGCGGACCATTTTTTATGGTACCGTTACGGATCATTTTTAGTGACCGAGAATATAGAGATGGAATCGACATTAGTTCGGATACTATTTTTCCACTAATTAAAAAGGAGTTGCCGACGACATCTTTACCTGATGGCGAACTGATCCATAAAGTGTTTGATGATATCAAGGCTCAAGGCTATACACATGTAATCATCGTGACGATCTCAAGTGGATTAAGCGGTACTTATAATGCATTGCGTGTGCTAGGCGAACACTATGAAGGCTTGATTTTTCAATCGATCGATACAAAAAATGTTGGGATCGGTGCTGGGATTTTGGCGATTTATGCTGGGGATTTAGTTAAGGAAGGAAAATCATTTACAGAAGTGATCACAGAAGTTGAGAGCAAGATTCCAAAAACAAAAATCTTTTTCAATGTTGATACCTTAGAATATTTGCAAAAGGGTGGACGCATCGGCCTGGTTTCATCTTTACTGGGAAGTGCCTTGAAATTGAAACCGATTATTTCATGCAATCCTGAGGGGATTTATTATACTGTTGCAAAGGTGCGCGGTTTGAATAAAAGCATTGATAAAACGATTCAACTGGTAAAAGAGCATGTGGGCAATCACAAGCGCTTTAATTTAGCGGTGACTCAAGCGGATGCTTTGGAAACAGCTGAAAAAATTCGCCAGCGGCTGCAGGAATTATTTCCAACGGCCGAAAATATTTATTTTGGGAAAGTCTCGCCTGCATTATCGGTACACACTGGGCCGGGATCGTTAGGGGTAGTTTGCCAGGTTTTAGACTAGACTGAGATTTTTTTGAGTTTGAAAAAGAACTATAGTTCAGATTTGAGATGAGCAAAGCTCGTCTCTTTTTTTCATTTTTTCTTAAGTAATAGTTGTAAAAAAATCGTCGTCTGTTTGAAAAGGTGAAACAGTATTGAAATTATTGTATAATGGTAAGGCGTACATACAATCCTATAAAGGTATGAGGTGACTCTTAGTGAAAAAAATTCTAGTAGTTGACGATGAAAAGCCGATTTCGGACATCGTGAAGTTTAATTTAACCAAGGAAGGCTACGAAGTCTTTACTGCTTATGACGGTGAAGAAGCCTTAGAAAAAGTCGAAGAGGTTAACCCAGATTTAATTTTATTAGATTTGATGTTGCCTAAAAAAGACGGTTTAGAAGTGGCTCGTGAAGTACGCAAGACCCATGAAATGCCGATCATTATGGTTACAGCTAAGGATTCTGAGATCGACAAAGTTCTAGGCTTGGAGTTAGGTGCTGACGACTATGTGACCAAACCGTTCTCCAATCGTGAGCTAGTTGCTCGCGTAAAAGCAAATCTGCGTCGTGGCGGACAAGCACCTAAGGAAGAAGAACAAACAGCACAGAGTGATTTGACCATTGGCGATTTAACGATTCATCCAGATGCTTATATGGTAACTAAGCATGGGGATACGATTGAGTTGACACATCGTGAATTTGAATTACTTCATTATTTAGCAAAACATATTGGCCAAGTGATGACTCGTGAGCATCTATTGCAGACTGTTTGGGGATACGATTATTTCGGTGACGTTCGAACAGTAGATGTGACCGTTCGACGCTTACGTGAAAAAATCGAAGACAATCCAAGTCATCCAACCTATTTAGTAACAAGACGTGGCGTAGGGTATTATCTACGCAACCCTGAACAGGAGTAAGTATGGAAAAAAGAGTCCGTTTTTATCGATCGGTCAATTTTAAAATTGCCTTTTCATTTATTTTGATTTTGCTGATTTCGATCGAGATCATCGGTGCTTACTTTATTAGAGGTCTTGAAAAATCAACCATTGATAACTTTACTAAAGACATGAATCAGCGAGTTTCCCTTTTAAGTACGACTCTCGGTGCTACAATGGCAGAAGATAGCGACAACGAAGCGGATCAATTACAGCGTATTCTTGAAAACAATACAGCTGCAGATATCGGTGAAATGTGGGTAGTGGATGATAAAGGAATCGTCGTCGCTACCAATGATGTGGGGCAAAAGGACACTATCGTTGGGAAAAAGAATGAGTACAGCGATATTGATGATTTTTCGATGAAGCAATATGTAACACTTGATGACAACAACAAACGGGTATATATCAATGTTCAACCAATTCAGTCCCCGACCGGCGATTCGGCTGTGATCGGGGCTCTTTATGTTAAAAGTGACATTGAGCAAAAATATACCGAAATCAGCAACACTGCGTTAATATTCTTCACTGCTTCATTAATAGCAGGTTTGATTTCGATCGTTGTAGCCTTACTTGTGGCACGATCAATCACAAAGCCAATTAAAGAAATGCAGAAGCAAGCGGTTCGAATCGCTCAAGGCGATTATTCTGAAAAAGTTGATGTACAAGGTCACGATGAATTAAGTCAGTTGGCCGAAACCTTTAATAAGCTATCTGACCGAATCGAAGATGCTCAAGATACAATGGAAGCCGAGCGAAATCGCTTAGACAGTGTTTTGACCCACATGACGGATGGCGTCATTGCAACTGATCGACGGGGAAAAGTTATTACTATTAATGAGATGGCTTTATCTCTTTTGGAGACTACTAATGAAGATGCGATTGGTCAATCAATTTTAACTTTGCTTGATTTAGAGGAAGAATATACCTTAAGAAAATTATTAGAAACACCAGAAGAAATACTGATCAACCGTTTGAACCCTGATTCTGATAAGGGGCTGATGACCTTGCGTTCAGATTTTGCTATGATTCGTCGTGAGTCTGGCTTTATCAGTGGATTGGTTGTGGTATTACATGACGTTACTGAACAAGAGAAGACCGCGGAAGAACGACGTCAGTTCGTTTCGAACGTCTCTCATGAATTACGTACGCCTTTAACTAGTGTTCGCAGCTATCTAGAGGCACTAGAAGAAGGAGCATGGCAAGATAAAGCAGTGGCGCCAGAGTTTATCCACGTGACGTTGGGTGAGACAGATCGAATGATTCGTATGATTAATGATCTATTGAATCTTTCTCGTATGGATTCGGGTGCGCAGCAAATGGATCTTGAACTAGTCAACTTCAATGAGCTTGTTGATTATATTTTGGATCGCTTCGATATGATGGTGAATAGCCAAGAGAAAAATTACCGGATCGTTCGTGAGTTCACCGAACGAGATTTATGGGTCGAGATTGATACCGATAAAATCATGCAGGTGATTGATAATGTTATGAACAATGCGATTAAATATTCTCCAGATGGCGGAAAAATCGAAGTCCATTTAATCGAGACCCACAATAATGTAGTCTTAAGCATTGCTGATGAAGGTTTGGGTATTCCGAAAAAAGATCTGGAAAAAGTATTTGAACGCTTTTACCGCGTGGATAAAGCACGTGCACGTCAACAAGGCGGAACGGGTCTTGGATTGGCAATTTCTAAAGAAGTCATGAAGGCCCATAAAGGTCAAATTTGGGTCGAGAGTGTTGAAGGTAAAGGATCTACTTTCTATATTTCTTTACCTTATGAACCTTATGAGGAGGACATTTGGGAATGAAAATATCAGAAAAAATCATTCGTGTCGCACTTCTTGTTCTGATTTTACTCAGCCTCATTCTAACGTATGCTATTTGGCTCAGTCCGACCTCAAAAACAGCCGAAGTAAATACTAGTAAGCAAGCAGTGAAAACTGATCAAAACTATGCGAAAGCGACAGATGCCTTTTTACCGATTCGCGGTATTTGGGATTTGGCAGAAGGAAAGTTTCAAACCAGTAGTGAAAATCTATTGGCGACGACACAGGCGCGTTTGACAGAAAGCACCTTTGGTCAGCTTCAAGAAGTTGCACAAGGGGAAGAAGAAATCAAAAGCTATTATAGTTTGGATAGCGGTATCGAGTTAAATTATGAAGGCGGCTTTTCTTTGACCGAATACATCAAGGTTTTTGATATGCCGATTAATTTGAACTCTTTGAAAGAGGCAGAAGACATTACTTTCTCAAAAATTCAAATTGATTTTGCTAATAAAAAAATCCGCTTCTTAAGTTATAGCAAGGATACTGTTTATGAAGCGACGATGGCTGGAGATTTTTCCGGATTAGAGACGATTTATCAAAAGAATCAAAGCAAGTATTTACCGATGTCTGATGAAAATCCTTTAGTGCCACGTTTGCTGCGAACCAAGGAACGAGTGCGGCTTAAGAAATACAGTTACATTTTGACCACTCAATCCTACTCGCTTTTCCGGAATGCCTTCTTCCAAAATCCTGATCAAGCAAAAGGGGAAGAAGAGGAAGATGGAGCCCGTTCGTTTGCTAGCGGCCATGAAGAGCTCATAATGGATGAACAAAAACGTTTTGTTACATTTACTGGTGAATTGCCGGAAGATTTGGCAAAGGAAAGTGTCTACAGTCAGAGCTTTAACTATGTTAGTCGACTAGGTACGGCAGTAGGCAACCTGCGCTATTTTGATCACCATGATGGGCAAATAAATTATCGAATCTTTGTTGAGGGCTATCCAATTTTTAGCCAAATATCAAAGGGGAAAATGAGCGTCAAAATTGAACATGCGCCAAACGCTGCCACGCCACAAATAAGAATTGAAACCAGTATGGATACGGTTCAAGTACCAATCCCTTCCGATGAGGAAGTTGAGTTGCCAAGCACCTTGGAGATCGAAAACAATTTAGCAACTGTGGGACTCGATCTTGAAAAAGTTCAGAGCTTTATTATCGGCTATACTTGGCAGGATATCGATGGTGTAAATAAATTAGTGGCCTTGACTCCCGAATGGTTTGTCAAATATGACAATACTTGGTATCCTGCTAGTCAGCTGATGCAAGGGAACCTAGAAATGGAGGCGAGCTGATTGGATTTTAGAAAAATCGAATGGATCTTTTTTCTCGTCTTTATTGGCCTGAATATCTTTCTCTTTAGTATTTACTGGAATAATCAGCATGAACAAAGCCTTGTCACTAATTCAAACCAACGAGAAGATATCCTGCAGCGTTTGGAAAATGATGACATTCGAGTGACGGATGAAGTGACGGATGAGCATAAAGAGGGCTATTATTTGAGTGCTGAGCAGGATACTTTTGATTCACTATTGAATGGTGATTCAAATTCAACGATCGTTGGAGCTTGGGATATTTCCGATAAGGTTCTGAGCAGCAGTCCTACTGGGGATACAGATTTTGATTTAAAAAAGGCGACCAGCAGTTTTAAACATCTTATGAAGGATAAAGAATTCATTCTGGATGGTGAAGAATACACCTATCTGCCAGATATATCTAAGAAAGATGATGATTTGGGAAAAATTGTCGGTGTGCAAACGTATGAAGGAATTCCTTTTATTGATGAAACCTCACGTGTCACTTTAGACATTGTTAAAAATGATGATCAAGAACGGGTGTCGAAATATACTCAAACGCATTTGAAAGAGATTGAACCTCTACGAGAAAAAATGACGCTTTATTCTGAAAAGGAAATACTGAATACGTTGTATATCAACAATAATATTCCTAGCAAGTCAACGATTACGAATGTTTATCTAGGATATTTTCGTACACTTGAAGTGCGTGAAAAAAATGTATATGTCCCTGTTTGGTTCGTTAAGATAAAGACTTCGGAAAAAACGACGCAGATTGAAAAAGTCAATGCGTTGAACAATCAAGTGATCACGAATAATTTAGTTCCAAAGGTGGAAAATCCATAAAAAGGGTTGTATACTGAGGACAGTTTTAAAAGAGAGGACCAATTGCTCATGTTAGAAATGAATAATGCCTTCAATATCAGCATTTTAGCTAGCGGAAGTACAGGGAATTCCTTGTACTTGGAAAGCCCGCAAAAAAGAATTTTGGTCGATGCTGGGTTGAGCGGAAAAAAAATCACTTCGCTATTAGCAGAGGTCGATCGAAAACCTGAGGATTTAGATGCAATTTTAGTTACCCATGAACACCGCGACCATATCCATGGTGTTGGAGTTCTTGCACGAAAATATAAATTGCCTGTTTATGCCAACGAAAAAACTTGGGAAGCTATGGCTCCTTTGATTGGAAAAGTCGATGTGGAGCAGAAGCATATTTTTGAGATGGGAAAAGTTTTAACTTTTGGTGACTTAGACATTGAAAGTTTTGGCGTTTCACATGATGCGGCGGCCCCGCAATTTTATCGCTTCTATAAAGATGGGCATTCTTTTGTGATGTTGACAGATACTGGCTATGCGAGCGAGCATGTTCGAGGAACGATTCGAGATGCAGATGCTTACTTAGTTGAAAGTAACCATGATTTAGAGATGCTGCGGATGGGGGCTTACCCTTGGAGCTTGAAGCAGCGGATCTTGGGTGACCGCGGCCATTTGTCAAATGATGATGGGGCACTGGTTATGACTGATATTCTTGGCGATCGAACTAAACGCATTTATTTGGGACACCTGAGTAAAGAAAATAATATGAAAGAGTTAGCTCATATGACGATGGAAGAAACGCTGACTCGTTATGATCTAGGGGTTAACCATCAGTTCCAAATTTTTGATACCGATCCAGATAGCGCAACTGAATTATTCGCGATCTAAAAAATGACAAATCTGTTTAGGCAGGTTTGTCATTTTTTTATCTGTTGGAATTAAAGTGGAAAACAAGCGGTCATTAACTATAAACGCTAAAATGCTGATTTAAGTGTCTAGGTTCAACGATTTCATCGACCATAGCAATAGCATAGTCTGCCATACTTATTTCACTTTTTCCTTCTGAATTTTTTTGCATGTGATCATCGCTGATTTTGTAATGTTCGGTGCGCAAACCATCAGGTATAAAGTTTGCGGCAGGGCTTAAATAGGTCCATTTCAACTCTGGAACAGATTTCAAGTCTATAAATGCTTGGTACATATTATAAGCTGTAGGATAATAAATGGCTTTTGGATCAGAGACATCAATCATACGGTGTTCATCATCGATAAATAAAGAGGAAGCACCGCCAACCACTATCAAACGTGTATCTGTTCCCTGTAAGATATTGCTGAGATGTTTCAATGAGCTTTGATGCATTTCTTCTTGGCCAACTGGTGGACGAAACGCATCAACCACCACATCAAAGAACGCTAAATCCTTTTTTGTTAATTCAAACAAGTCTTTGACTAAAATGGGTACTTTTACCTTAAGTTTCTCTGGATGGCGTACGATCGCGGTGACAGCTAGCTGACGATCCAAAGCTTCTTTTAAAATTAATGATCCAGCATTTCCAGTGGCACCTATAACTGCTACTTTCATAAAAAAACCTCCTTAGACTAGTAGTACCTTTAGTCTAAGGAGGTTTTAATAAAATAGCAAAAGATTGCTCTTTTTTAGGATTGCAATGCTAATTGAGTAAGAATTACTAATAAATTCATCCCTACGTGTGTAATCATCGACGTCCAGATGCGTCCGGTATAACGATACATTCCGCAAAATAAGAATCCTAAGCCAGCATACAATAGATAGTGGCCGTCATTATGAGCAAAGGCGAAAAGGAGTGAACTGACAAGTGCCGGCAGAAGGAAGCCGAATCTTTTTTCCAATGAACCGAAAATTGCACGGCGAAAAACAAATTCTTCCATGAGAGGTCCAGCGATTGTTGTCGCCAAAATAAAAATCATATTGTTCCTAATTAACTGAACGATATTCTGTGTGTTTTGCGAAGCAATCGGCTCTCCTAGGAAACGTTGCTCGATTTGCAGAATAATCATTTGTAACACCAAGGAAGCTGGAATTCCGACAATTCCAATCAAAACAGCAATCAGTAATTTTTTTTGTCGTTTTTCCAAATCAAAGGTTTGTGATTTCAAACGGTAAGCAATCATTAAAGCAGCACCAAGAAAATAGGCTAGTGTTGTAAGCTGGATGATTTGGGAGGGATTCGCTTGAAATACACGAACAAAAGCTATAGGTGAAAATAAAACTAATCCGTAGGTAAAGATTGTTATAAAGCTATATTTTTTTTCGCTCATTATTTTTCCTTTCTAAACATTTATTGTTCTCAAGTATACCATATTTTATTCAAAAGCTTAGTAGAAGAAAAATCAAAAAAGCAGACGAAGGACTTGCAAAAAGAAACAAAAATGGTATGATAAGAGTTGTGAGTTAGCACTCTTAGTTATAGAGTGCTAACAACTTGAAAAATCATTACTAGTTGGAGGGATTTATCGTGTTAAAACCATTAGGTGATCGTGTCATTCTTGAAGTTACTCAAGAAGAAGAAAAAACAGTTGGAGGCCTAGTCTTAGCTTCTGCAGCAAAAGAAAAACCACAAACAGCGAAAGTTGTGGCTGTCGGTGAAGGCAATGTGCTGGAAAACGGTCAAAAAAGTCCAATGCCAGTAGCTGTTGGTGATATGGTAATGTTTGAAAAATATTCTGGTACAGAAGTGAAATATGAAGGCAGTGAATACTTGATTATCGCTGCAAAAGATATTATGGCAATCGTTGAATAAAAAAATAATGAGGTGAAAGAATCATGGCAAAAGATATTAAATTTTCTGAAGATGCGCGTGCGGCAATGCTACGCGGTGTAGACAAATTAGCTGATACAGTAAAAGTAACATTAGGACCTAAAGGACGTAACGTTGTTTTAGAAAAATCCTATGGTTCACCATTGATTACTAATGATGGAGTGACTATCGCAAAAGATATCGAACTGGAGGATCATTTTGAAAACATGGGAGCAAAACTTGTTTCTGAAGTTGCTTCTAAAACCAATGATATTGCTGGTGACGGTACAACAACAGCGACAGTTCTTACTCAAGCAATCGTCCGCGAAGGCTTGAAAAACGTAACTGCTGGAGCAAATCCAATGGGAATTCGCCGCGGAATCGAATTAGCAACAAAAGCTGCAGTTGAAGAATTACACAATATTTCTAAAGAAGTAGATTCAAAGGACGCTATTGCACAAGTTGCGGCTGTTTCTTCAGGTAGTGAAGAAGTCGGCAAATTGATCGCCGAAGCCATGGAAAAAGTTGGTAACGATGGTGTTATTACTATTGAAGAATCAAAAGGGATCGATACTGAATTAGATGTAGTTGAAGGAATGCAATTTGATCGTGGTTACCTATCTCAATACATGGTGACTGATAATGATAAAATGGAAGCTGCTTTAGAAAATCCATATATCTTGATTACTGACAAGAAAATTTCAAACATTCAAGACATCTTACCGTTGTTGGAACAAGTTCTGCAACAATCTCGTTCATTATTAATCATCGCTGATGATGTAGACGGTGAAGCATTACCAACCTTAGTCTTGAACAAGATTCGCGGAACATTCAATGTGGTGGCAGTTAAAGCACCTGGTTTTGGTGATCGTCGTAAAGCCATGCTTGAAGATATTGCAATTTTGACTGGCGCTACTGTTATTACAGAAGACCTTGGTTTAGATCTTAAAGAAGCAACGATCGAAAACTTAGGTACTGCTGGCAAAGTTGTTGTAGACAAAGACAATACTACGATTGTTGAAGGCGCTGGAGACAAAGCAGCTTTGACTGATCGGGTTGAAATGATCAAACGCCAAATCGGTGAAACAACTTCTGACTTCGACCGTGAAAAATTACAAGAACGCCTAGCTAAACTTGCTGGTGGTGTGGCTGTAGTTAAAGTAGGTGCGGCTACTGAAACAGAATTGAAAGAATTAAAACTACGGATTGAAGATGCCTTGAATTCAACACGCGCCGCTGTTGAAGAAGGAATCGTTTCTGGTGGTGGTACAGCATTAGTGAACGTCATTAAGAAAGTTTCTGAATTAAACGCTGAAGGCGATGCAGCTACTGGTATTAAAATTGTTGTACGTGCTTTAGAAGAACCTGTGCGTCAAATTGCTGAAAATGCAGGTTTTGAAGGATCTGTAGTAATTGACAAATTGAAAAATGCTGATCATGGTACAGGGTTCAATGCCGCAACTGGTGAGTATGTAAATATGATCGACACTGGTATCGTTGACCCAACTAAAGTTACTCGTTCAGCTTTACAAAATGCCGCATCTGTTTCTGCGTTGTTATTAACAACTGAAGCAGTTGTTGCTGACAAACCTGTTGAAGGTGGAGCTGCCGCTGCACCAGCAATGGATCCATCAATGATGGGCGGCATGATGTAATAGAAAGCCTAGCTTTATCGGCGCTTTGAAATTCAATAAGAAAGATCGTGATTTTCATGTCACGGTCTTTTTTTCGTCCATTGGACATTAGCAATGGGCGGATACATAAATAAAACTTATCGATTTCATATAAATAAACTATTGGAATTTATCGATTAAATTTCTTACAATGAGCGTAAGAAGGAAGTAGAATTCCTTGTTCACAAATTAGCAAAGAAATGATTAGACACTCTTAGAGCAGCGAACGTGAATCTGGAACATAGAAAAGTTTAAAGTTAGTCGTTTGTTTCGCCACTTATGTGAAAGTTGTTACATATCAAAAGTTTTTGATGAATAAGGTGTTCATTTTGAAAGGAGAACCACATGTTAAGAAATTTATTCGATGAGATTCCATTAGCATCCGGTGCCAGTTTTAAGAATCGCTTATTTATGTCGCCAATGACGACTCAATCGGCTTTTTATGATGGGGAGATTACTCAGCAAATCATTGATTATTATGCGTTTCGTTCTGGTGATGCAGCCGCAGTTATTGTAGAAAGCTGCTTTGTTGAGGACAAAGGGCGCGGCTTTCCTGGCGCTTTAGGAGTAGATACAGATAAAAAAGTAGCAGGTTTGACCGAGTTAGCTGCTGCAATCAAAGCAAAGGGTTCAAAAGCAATCATGCAGATCTATCATGCTGGTCGAATGGCTTGGCCGGAAATTAATGGTGGTGCAACCCCGATTTCTGCGAGTCCAGTCGCCGCATTGCGTCCAAATGCACCTGTACCTCGTGAAATGACTGAAGAACAAATTTTAGAAATGATTACGATGTTCGGTGATGCGACTCGTCGTGCGATCGAAGCAGGATTTGACGGTGTAGAGATTCACGGGGCGAATACCTTCATTCTACAACAATTCTTTTCTCCTCATTCGAATCGCAGAGAAGATCAATGGGGCGGAAGTCGTGAAAAACGAGCGAAGTTCCCAGTAGAAGTCATGAAAGAGGTTCAACGGGTAGTCGAAGAACAAGAGGCTGAAAACTTTATCATCGGGTATCGCTTCTCGCCTGAAGAGTTGGAAGAGCCTGGTATTCATTTCGAAGATACGATGTATTTATTGAATACGCTTGCAGAGCTGCAGCCGGACTACTTCCATTTTTCAATGGGTGCTTATACACGGCCTTCGATCGTCGAGTCAGATGATCCGGAGCCATTGATTACTAAATATTTAGCGCAACGCTCATCGGCATTGGCACAAATTCCGATTATGGGCGTAGGCTCAATCCTGCAACGAGCAGATGCGGATGACGCGTTGAAATTAGGATATGATCTATTAGCAGTTGGAAAAGGATTCTTAATCGAACCAAACTGGGTAAATATGATCAAAGACGGCAAAGAAGTTATTGACTATGCACATATCAATGCGCAGCGGAAATTACTGATTCCAACACCGCTTTGGGACTTTATGGCGTATATGGTAATTGATCCGGAGGAAGAGAAACGGAAGCATGAACGCCTAAAAGAGCTGCAAAAGGTAAAATTGACCTTCAAGCCAGGTACTTATACGGTTGAAGCTAAAGGGCACAATAGCGAACTGGCTATGAATGTGACCTTCTCAGAAGAACGGATTGAAAAGATCGAAGCAGATCAAAGCAATGAATCGGAAGGATTATCAGATCAAGTATTTATTCGTTTGCCTCAACAAATCATTGATGGACAAACATTGAATGTGGATGTGATCTCAGGAGCATCTGCCTCCAGTCAGGGATTGATTGATGGCGTGGCAGAAGCAGTTGAGATGGCTGGCGCTAGTTCAGAAGTCTTGAAAGCTCGACCTAAGCCGACTGTTCAATGGTCGAAAGAAGTTGTCGATGAAGAGGCGGATGTTGTAATCGTCGGTTCAGGTGCAGCAGGGATTTCCGCAGCATTGCGAGCGGATCAAATGGGATTAAAAACGATTCTGTTAGAGAAATTAAGTTTTGTAGGCGGCGCAATCTCTATCAGCGGTGGAAATCAGGTCGTTATGGGCTCAAAACTTCAAGCAGCAGCAGGAGTTTGTGATGACAGCGCTGAATGCATGATCGAAGATTTTCTAGCTAACGGCAGCGGCCTAAATGTACCTGAGCTTTTAGCTACACTAGCTGAAAATGTTGGCGAGACAACTGATTGGGTTCACGAGTATATGGGTGTTGAGTATGATATGGAAAATGGCCTGCATACTTTGGCAGAGTATCGCAAAAATCGTGAGCTGGCCTATGAAGATGGCGGACATGGTTTTGCCGCTAGTGCCAGAAAGGCTTTGGAAAGAAGTGACATAACGATTTATCTGCAAACGAAAGCAGAAAGCTTATTGACTGATGGCAATGGAAAAGTGACTGGTTTGACCGCTGTGGAGGATACTGGAAAACGACACAATATCCATGCACAGGCTGTCATCTTAACAACTGGAGGCTATGGTAATAACCCAAATCTGTTAAGTCATGAATTAAACAATATCTTGTTTTATGGCACGAAATCTTCAACGGGTGATGGAATTTTGATGACGACGACACCGGAGTTGAATGCGGCAACACGCCTGATGGAATATGGAAAAATTTATCCAAATGGTGTTGAGGTTTCACAGGGCTATGCGAAATCTACTATTGGTGGAAACATCGAAGTATTGAAACGTAATGGATTACTGGTAAACACTTCTGGCAAACGAGTAATCAATGAACGAGCAAGCAACAAAGAAATTTTAGAAGTACTTTTACAACAAGATCCGCAAATGCTATTTCTTTTAATGGATGCTCAACGCTTTGAAATCTTTACTGAAGCAGTAGAAGAAGGCGGCATTACACGTGAAGATTTGGCACGCTGGATCGAAAATGAAGATGAAACACCGCAAATTTTCCGAGCAAATACGCTGACGGAGTTAGCAGAAAAAGCTGGCATGAGCCATGAGAGTTTAGTGGATACGGTTGCTCGTTACAATGGCTGGGTAGAAAAACAGAATGACGAAGATTTTGGTCGTCAGTTGGAGTTTTTACAAGAAAAAGTTGGCGAAGGCCCATATTATATGATTGAACAAAAACCACGTTTTGCGACTACGATGGGTGGTCTAGTTGCAAATGGCGAGCTGCAGGTCTTAAATCGCAACGATCAAGTGATCGAAGGATTGTACGCAGCCGGTGAATTAGTCGGAGGAGTGATGGGAAGCGATTCACCATCAGGTGCGAACAACGCATGGGCGTTGACCTCTGGAAAATTAGCAGCGGAAAGTGTTCAAAAAACAGTTCAAGTTGAATATGTTATGCAGTAAAAAGTGATCCTGAGGCAGCTGTCTCAGGATTTTTTTCTTTTTTATAAATTTTTTTTATTCCTTAAAAAAACATTTATTCCATGTGTTAAAATAATCAATGAAAAGAAAATAAATAAGTCATTTCGACTAAAATACATAGAATAGGAGCTCGTTGAATGAAATTAATTGAAACCCCATTAAATAGCAATGTTAACTTAGAGACACTATATCCTAATCTAACGAAATACTTTTTTGATAAGCGTCAGGCTGTGAAACTACTTAAATTATATGCCTATGACCGTACAAAGATTATCTATGCAGATCGTTTTGATACGATCGATTTATTATTGCTAAATCGTAAACGTAAAATCAGCCATCAAGAGGTGGATACGATTATCCATCGTTTATTGAAGGTGGATCGTGAAGATGTGATTGTGAATGTCGGCTACAAAAAACAAATCATGGACGCAGGGTTGCGTCCCAAAGAAGACTATAAGGATATTATCGCGATAGAATACAAAGTGCCAAAGGAATAGTGCTGTTAGGAAAGACGTCAGGTCTTTCCTTTTTTAATGTTCAAAAAGAGCAGATAGTTTTTACACTGAAGATAGCAGCATTATCGATGTCTGACTTAATGAACTAGCTTTTTGAGCAAGTCCGTTAAGTCTTTCTTATTCAACCGCCCGAAAAATAAATTGGAGGCGCATGTGAGCAGATCTCCAGAGGAAAAATTTCAAGATTCTGCAGGGAGCAAAAGCTACTCCCTTAGAGCTCTTGTGATATAATGAGTGAAATAGTTAAAATTACTAAAAAACAAATGAGGAGCATGACTATGAAAAAGTTGTACGAAGATGACAGTTTGACACTTCATACGGACCTTTATCAAATCAATATGATGAAAACTTATTGGGAGACAGGTCGGGCGGATCTTCATGCCGTATTTGAGTGTTATTTCCGTAGTATGCCATTCGATAATGGCTATGTCATCTTTGCTGGTTTAGAACGTTTAGTTAAGTATTTAGAAAAATTAACATTTAGTGAAAGCGATCTAGCCTATCTATCTGAGGTAGAAGACTATCCGGCAGATTTTATTGCCTACTTACGTGATTTCAAGTTTGCCTGCACGGTTCGTTCAGCGGAAGAAGGCGAGCTGGTCTTCAGCAATGAACCAATTATTCAAGTGGAAGGACCATTGCTGCAATGTCAGCTAGTTGAAACGGCGCTTTTGAACATTGTGAATTTTCAAACGCTGATTGCGACAAAAGCCGCTCGAATCAAATCAGTGATTGGTGACGATCCGTTGCTAGAGTTCGGAACACGGCGAGCACAAGAGTTGGATGCAGCTCTCTGGGGAACAAGGGCAGCATATATTGGTGGAGCTGATGCTACAAGTAATGTACGAGCAGGCAAAATTTTCGGTATTCCGGATAGTGGAACCCATGCTCATTCATTGATTCAATCTTACGGGAATGATTACGATGGCTTTAAGGCTTATGCCGAAACACATCGTGATTGTGTCTTTTTAGTCGATACTTACGATACGATCAAATCAGGTGTGCCAAGTGCGATTAGAGTCGCTCGGGAAATGGGTGACAAGATCAATTTCTTAGGCGTACGGATCGATAGCGGTGATATGGCTTATATCTCAAAAAGAGTGCGTCAGCAATTAGATGAAGCAGGCTTTCCAGATGCCAAAATCTACGCTTCAAATGATCTAGACGAAAGTACGATCTTAAACTTGAAGATGCAGCATGCCAAGATCGATGTTTGGGGTGTTGGTACGAAATTAATCACAGCTTATGATCAACCCGCACTGGGGGCAGTCTTTAAGCTAGTTTCGATCGAAAACGAACAAGGCGAGATGGTAGATACCATCAAGCTTTCCAGTAATGCCGAAAAAGTCACAACTCCTGGAAAAAAACAGGTTTGGCGGATTACTCGCAAGTCTGACGGCAAATCAGAAGGCGACTATGTGACACTGTGGGATGAAGATCCACGGAAAGAAAAAGAGATTTATATGTTCCATCCCGTTTATCCTTATATAAACAAAACAGTGAAAAACTTTGAGGCTCGGCCTGTACTTAAGGATATTTTTGTTGATGGCAACCGTATTTATGAGCTGCCAGATTTAGAAACAGTCAAACAGACTGCAAAAGACAGCCTTGATTCGTTATGGGAAGAATACAAACGTGACTTAAATCCACAAAAATACCCAGTTGATCTGTCTACAGATTGTTGGAACCATAAAAACAAAATTATGGACCAAGTACGTCAATCTGTGGTAAAAACGGAACAAGAAGATTAAAGGAGTGGATTTGTCATGACGATGCAAGAGGAAATAATCAAAGAGCTGGGAACGAAACCAGCGATTGACCCGCAAGAGGAAATTCGAAAGAGTATCGAGTTCTTAAAGGCGTATCTTAAAAAGCATCCTTTCTTAAAAACATTTGTCTTAGGAATCAGCGGCGGACAAGATTCCTCATTAGCTGGTCGATTAGCTCAACTTACAATGGAAGAAATGCGTCAAGAAACAGGGGATGAAAGCTATCAATTTATCGCTGTACGTTTACCTTATGGCGCGCAGGCCGATGAGGCGGATGCCAAAAAAGCGTTAGATTTTATCCAACCTGACAGGAGTCTAAGTGTCAATATCAAAGGCGCTGTTGATGCAGAAGTTGCGGCTTTAGAAGAAGCTGGTGTAGCCATTAGCGACTTCAACAAAGGGAATATCAAGGCACGTCAACGAATGATTACTCAATACGGTATTGCCGGGGATAACCAAGGTGCCGTTATCGGAACAGATCATGCAGCAGAAAATATCACCGGCTTCTTTACGAAATTTGGTGATGGCGGTGCGGACATTCTGCCCTTGTTCCGTTTAAACAAGCGACAAGGAAAAATGCTGCTGAAAGAACTAGGAGCGGATGAGGCTCTTTATTTGAAAGTTCCGACTGCTGATTTAGAAGATGGCAAACCATTGGTTGCGGATGAAGCAGCATTAGGAGTGACTTATGATGATATCGATGATTACTTAGAGGGTAAGAAGATTGAAGCAAAGGCACAGACGACGATCGAAAATTGGTGGAACAAGACACAGCATAAACGTCATTTGCCGATTACGATTTTTGATGACTTTTGGAAATAATCAATAAACAGGCCTAATGAAGATTCGTCTTCGTTAGGCTTTTCTATATGAAGCGAAGGGGATAGGCCTCGATGTTCTTTACATTCCATGGTTTTCTCGCTAAACTATTTAAGGTATCCGGCCAAATTTTTCAGCCATTATTGCTGTAAAAACTCTAGTTGGATACGAGCACCAAACTCCGAGTGCGCATTTGACAATCGTGTTTATCGATATGAGCTGGGAGTTTATGAATGGGAGAAAGATATGCAAAAAGTTCGCAAGCTTCCTTGGCGCCAATTTCTAAAAATTATCGGCGTGCTAGGTTTAATTATTGTTTCAAATCTTTTTTTTCAATTAACGCAAAATGAGTTTTCTTTTGATTTGGCCTTCAAATTTGCTTTTTCTTGGCATACAGAAAAATTCTTTCTAGGTTGTTTCGTGCTGTTTATCTTTTATGGGTGGATCAGCAGCCTCTTAGGATCATTAAAAACCGGCAGTATATTTTATGCTTTAGCAGTGATTGGTGTTGGGATCGCTAATTATTTAAAGATGAACTATCGAATGGAGCCGATTTATCCTGATGATTTGAAAATGATTACGGAATTCGGAATGATTCGGGACATGGTTGGTACTCGTTTATTCATTTTATTTTTATTGCTTTTAGCAAGCGGCATTTTTTTGCTTATTTTTAGCGTAAAAAAAAGTCTGAAGCTGGAAAAAAAGCGGCAATGGACACGCCTGATCCTCTTCGTTTTGACAAGTGGCATCCTGATATATATCGGCAGCTTTAATCAGCAAGGAAATTTATTACGGAAGGCATACGATAAAACAGCGCTATGGATTCCCTATAGTCAAAAAATGAATTATTACAATACCGGCTTTATGGGAGGCTTTTTATATAATCTGCCGGTGGAGGCGATGGAAAAACCAGAAAATTATTCGGCGGCAACTGTTAAAAAAGTAACGAAAGAGTATCAAACGGAAACCCGAAAAGAAGCTGCTGAAAAACCAAACATCGTTTATGTGATGAGTGAAAGCTTTTCTGATCCGAGTCGATTAAAGGGCTTAGAAATTTATGGCGGTGATCCGCTGCAGGAATATCGCGCTGTGGCAGATAAGACGTATAGCGGTCAAATGCTATCGCAAAACTATGGCGGAGGAACGGCGAATATCGAGTTCGAAGCGCTGACGGGCTTTTCAATGGAACTTTTTAATGCGCAAATGACGACGCCTTATACGATGCTGGTGCCAGAATTTGAATCATTTCCTTCATTAGTAGGAACTTTGAAGGCGCGGGGATATGAAACGACAGCGATCCATCCCTACAATACATCGATGTATAAAAGAAAAGATGTTTATCAAACATTCGGCTTTGATCAATTTTTAGATGAAAGTACGATGAAGCATACGGATAAGATCGAAAGCAATCCCTATATTTCTGATAAAGCTGCGTATCAGGAAATTTTTGATCAACTAGAAAAAAATAAGAAGCCGCAGTTTTTGCACCTTGTAACAATGCAGACCCATATGCCGTATGAAAATAAATATGATGATTTGCCCTACGTCGTTCAAGGGGATAATAGCTTAGCGTTAAGAAGTTATTTGCAGGATATTGCCTACAGCAGCGAAGCTTTGAAGGGGTTTTTAGAAAAGCTGGATGAGTTGCCAGAGCGAACGTTGGTTGTCTTTTGGGGAGATCATTTGCCAGGGATTTATTCGGATGCGATCCAAGAAGAAAATCAAGGCTATCCATTGCATGAGACGGAATTTTTGATGTATGATAATCGCCACCGATTGAATAATCAGCAGGTGACGACGAGCCCATTTTATTTTGCCGCTGATCTCTTTCAACAGGGGAGACTTCAAATGACTGGCTTTCAAAAGTTATTAACCACATTGCAAAAAGAATTACCGGCATTTGAAAAAAGCATGTATTATCAAAGCGGGCAATGGTTTAAAGAAGCTCGGTTAAATAAGAAGCAAGAGAAAATCTATCAGGATTATCAGATCATCCAATATGATATTACGGCGGGCAAGCAGTATAGCCTGCAAGAAAATTTTTTTGAATAGACAGATGAACTAAAGGAGCTGCTATGGGATTTAAAAAGAAAGACAATCAAAATTATTACAATCCGCTGCGTCGGGCCATTTTGAATCACCGAATGATCGAAGCTGGTGATAAAGTGGCGATCGGCATGAGCGGCGGGAAAGACAGTACGACATTGCTTTACCTATTGGATCGCATTCGGCGGCAAAAACGGTTAGGGTTTGATTTTGAGATCGTGCCGATTTCCCTTGATATGGGATTTGAGGGCTGCGATATCACACCTATGAAGGACTTTGTGGAAAGCTTAGGGTATCAATTAGAGGTTGTTCCAACGAATATTGCAAAGGTTGTTTTTGATATTCGGGAAGAAAAGTCTCCCTGTTCTTTGTGTGCAAAATTACGCAGGGGAATTCTCTACAATCGTGCGGGTGAGCTAGGCTGTCAAAAGGTTGCCTTGGGTCATCACGTGGATGATGCACTAGAGACTTATTTTATGAACTTTTTGTTTCACGGACGCATGAACAGCTTTGAACCGAAAAGCTATTTATCGAAGACAAACGTGACATTGATCCGCCCGCTGATCTATGTGGAAGAAAAACAGATCATTCGACTTGTGAAACGCGAAGAATTACCCGTCATTTTTAATCCCTGCCCTGTGGATAAGAAAACAAAACGAGAAGAAATTAAGAGTTTGGTGACGGAGCTTGCTAAAAACTACCCAGATATTCGGGAAAAGTTTATAATGGGCATGGAACAAGGAACAGCTGAAGATTTTTGGACAAAAAGTCTCTAGTGGAAGCTCTTACAATCGATTATTTTAAAAGTAGTGATTGTCTTCCCGCCTTTTCTCATGCTATAATTCGTTTTGTATTCATGAGGGAGTAACTAGCAGCGCAAGCTGTGGCAACGCCACCAACAAGAAAAGATATTTTTCTGGTGTTGTCTTAAATAGTGAGACTTATGTATGTGCTTTTCGCATACACAAGTCTATTTTTTTTTACTCCCGAAAGGAACACTATTTTAAGGAGGAATATAATGACCGAGGAGAAAAAACAGCAACTGATAAAGCCGTTCTATTCGGAAGAAAAGGAACAAGTTTTAGCGGAAGTTCAAACGACAGAAGATGGGCTGACAGCTGCTGAAGCAGAAAAACGCTTAAACGAATATGGATTAAATGAACTAGAAGAGGGCGAAAAGAAAAGTATGCTCGCTCGTTTCTTGGAACAGTTCAAGGATTTAATGATCATTGTCTTGTTATTTGCGGCAGTTATTTCTGCAGCGGTGTCCCACGAAGTAGTTGATTCGATTATTATCTTAGCGGTGGTTATCATCAACGCCGTAATGGGCGTGGTGCAAGAATCTAAAGCGGAACAAGCTATCGAGGCCTTGCGTGAAATGTCAACGCCAAATGCGAATGTGTTGCGCGATGGACATACGAGCTCAGTGAAATCAACGGATCTTGTTCCAGGGGATATCGTGATGCTGGAGGCAGGCGATGTGGTTCCTGCGGATTTACGTTTGATTGAGGTTGCTTCATTAAAAATCGAAGAAGCAGCGCTGACTGGTGAGTCAGTTCCAGTTGAAAAAGAACTAATCGTAATTGATGAAGGCGAAGTTGGTATTGGCGATCGTGTCAATATGGCTTATTCAAATAGTAATGTGACTTACGGCCGCGGTAAAGGTGTTGTTGTCAATACGGGAATGAACACTGAGGTCGGAAAAATCGCCGGCATGTTGGCCCAAGCAGATGAGACGGAAACACCGCTTAAGAACAACTTAAATCAGCTTGGTAAATTCTTGACCTTTGCTATTATTATTATCGCTGTAGTGATGTTCTTTGTAGGGACAGTCTTCAATGATACTTCATGGGTAGATATGCTGTTGACATCTATTTCATTGGCTGTTGCTGCGATCCCAGAAGGCCTGCCTGCGATCGTTACGATCATTCTGGCTTTAGGTACACAGGTAATGGCGAAACGAAATTCTGTAATTCGTAAATTGCCTGCGGTTGAAACGTTGGGTTCAACGGATATCATTGCCTCAGACAAAACAGGTACCTTGACTTTGAATCAAATGACTGTTGAAAAATTATACGTAGATAATCATCAATATGCTGCAAATGGTGAAGTGCCTAGCGACAGTATGGCGATGAAAGTGATGAACTATGCGAATGATACGAAAATCGCTCAAGACGGCAGCTTGATCGGTGACCCGACGGAAACCGCCTTGGTTCAATTTGGTTTGAACAATGACTTTGATGTACGTGAAAAAGTAGCTGCAGAACCTCGTGTCGGCGAACTGCCGTTTGACTCGGATCGTAAACTAATGAGTACGCTCCATGAAGAAAAAGATGGAAAAATCTTGGTTGCTGTTAAAGGTGCTCCCGATGTTTTACTTGATCGTGCGTCTCAAATTTTGTTAAACGGTCAAGTCGTGCCGATGACAGACAAAGAGAAGCAAGATATCTTAGCGAATAATAAGGACATGGCCCAACAAGCATTACGTGTGCTGGGAATGGCTTACAAGTATGTGGATCAAGTTCCAGCGGAGCTGGAATCTGAAATCATTGAAAATGATTTAATCTTTGCTGGTTTGGTCGGCATGATCGACCCAGAACGTGCTGAGGCAGCTGAAGCGGTACGTGTCGCTAAGGAAGCTGGAGTTCGACCTATCATGATCACAGGAGACCACAAGGACACTGCAGAAGCAATTGCTGTCCGTCTAGGCATCATCGAAAAGGGTGATGACGACTCTGTTTTAACTGGGGCACAATTAAATGAAATGTCTGACGAAGAATTTGCTCAAAAAGTGGAACATTATTCTGTTTATGCGCGTGTTTCTCCTGAACATAAGGTTCGGATCGTAAAAGCATGGCAAAAAGAAGGAAAAGTGGTTGCGATGACCGGTGATGGCGTTAATGATGCGCCTGCATTGAAACAAGCGGATATCGGTATCGGTATGGGGATAACAGGAACAGAGGTTTCTAAAGGAGCATCTGACATGGTCCTTGCCGACGATAACTTTGCGACAATCGTTGTTGCTGTTGAGGAAGGGCGTAAAGTCTTCTCCAATATCCAAAAAGCAGTTCAATATCTATTAGCGGCTAATCTGGGTGAAGTGCTGACCTTGTTCATCGCAACATTGCTTGGCTGGGATACATTATTGCCAATCCACCTACTATGGATCAACTTAGTAACGGATACCTTCCCAGCGATTGCTTTGGGGATGGAACCAGCTGAAAAAGATTTGATGCAGCATAAGCCTCGCGGCCGCAGCTCAAACCTATTTTCTGGCGGAGTCTTCTCAAGTATCATTTATCAAGGGATCCTAGAGGCTGCTACAGTATTGTTTGTTTACTGGTCTGCCATTCAATGGCCAGTCCACACAAGCTATGGCGAAATTCATTCCGATGCGTTGACAATGGCCTTTGCTACTTTAGGCTTGATGCAGCTATTCCATGCCTTCAATGTGAAGTCTGTTCATCAATCATTGTTTAAAGTTGGACCTTTCCGTAATAAGAGCTTCAACTGGGCGATCTTGCTGTCCTTTGTATTGATGATGGTGATTATCGTTGTTCCTGGTTTGAATGACATTTTCCGTGTAGCTCATCTTGATTTGTATCAATGGGGAATCGTCATTGGAGCGTCCTTTGCGATTATCCCAATCGTTGAAATCGTAAAAGTTTTCCAACGAGGCGCACAGAAAGATAAATAAAATAAAACTTCGCATGAGATCATCACTTGATCGTCATGCGAAGTTTTTTTATTTGATCAAGGCATACATCTGCATGTCCTTTATCTCACCATTTTTAATGGCGTTTTTCCGCAAAGTCCCTTCGAGTTGAAAGCCGCATTTTTCCAACACACGGCAGGAGCCGTGGTTCGTTGTAAAAGGCTCAGCGAAAATTCGGATAATATCCGTTTCGGCAAATAAGTAATCTGTCAGCTCTTTCACCGCTCGTGTGCCGAAACCCCGACCCCAGTATTCTTCAGCTAAATAATAGCCCATTTCGGCTGTTTGACGATGGATATTCTCGCAGCGGAAAGCTCCGATGCTGCCGATCGCTTGATCATCAGTATTGGTGATCGCAAATGCAAATGTTTGTGTCGGATCAGCTGCAAGCATGTCATGGATAAATCCAGAGGCGTCTTTTTCGGTATAGGGAAAAGGCAAGCCATCTCGTAAATTGTCTTGAATTTTTTTGTTGTTTAACATTTCGGCTAAAAGCTTAGCATCCTCTAATCGCCATTTTCGTAGAATGGTATTCATAAACCTACCTCCTAAAAATAGTTTATTCTTAAAAGGTACCATCAATCAAAGCAGAAATGAAGCCATTTCTAAATATTTCCTGAGCAGCTTTGCATATTGGCTGAAAATCGGTAAAATGAAGGTATCAAAAGATAGAAAGTAGGAAGAAATGAATGCGACCTAATACAGGGTTTTATGCTAGAGAAATTAATGAGATCGTCCAAAATACAGAGAAAATGGGTGAACGTTTACATCCAAGTTATGAAGAAATCCGCACGGCCTTAGATGAAAAGAACATGGCTGATTTCGATCAAGAGCGTTTATCAGAGATTCACGAGCTATTCAAAGAGGGAACTCAATTTTATCAGCTAAATCTAGAAAAGATCGGTATGTTAAAGGCTCCAGCGAAAGTAATGGGGAACCATAAAAGCTTTGAGAAAGCTTATGTTCAATACGTAGCTGGTTGTCAAGAAATGACGGACAGCTTGTTGCCAGAAGTGAATGAAGAAGCTTTTAATGCGGCTGAAAAAAAACAAGACGCTGCAACAGATACGATCTATAAAACGATTCAGAAGGTTACAAATTTGTTATTGAAATAAGTAACAAGTTTAAATTCAAAGAGAACAAAGGTTTTCTAATTTTATTATAACGTTATTTTAAATACAAATGGAAAAGAATCGAGTATTATTAACTCATAACCAATAACAACCTTTTCTTTTTCATTGCATTTAGGTAATACTCCTTTTAGCACCGATTTGCCGATCGGTGCTTCTTTTTTTGTATTTTGTTCAGCGAGAATCAGATGGAGGGTTTTGTTATATAAAGAAAAAAAGTTGGGCTTAAGCAAATTTGCTTGAGCCCAACTTTTCTAGTTCTCGATATTTCTGACATAATTTTCGAAGTAATCATTTAAATCGTTTTTGATTTTTTGATATTCTTCTTCAGTGTATTCTTTTTCTTCTAATCGACCTTTAAAATTCGGCAATCCCAAATCTTCTTTCAATCGTTCGATAACTGCTTCTTTATCCATATAGCTGATTCCTTTCTACTCGAAATATACACAAACAGCTTCAGGGGCGAAAACATCTTTTTGAATCATCGTTAATAAGCCAGACTCGTTATCGCGGCGATAGAGAGTCAAATTATCGCTGTTTTGGTTAGCTGCAACAACGTATTTATTATCTGGACTTAATGCAAAATCTCTTGGAAAATCACCTTCAGTAGAGACTGACTGAATCATCTCCACACTCAAACCGTCATCAGCGATTGCGAAGACTGCGATTGAGTTGTGTCCACGATTTGATGCATACAAGAAACGGCCATCATTTGATACGCGGATCGCTGCGCCGCCATTTTCGCCATCAAAATCTTTTGGCAAAGTGGAAACCTTCTGTTTTTGTTTAAAGCTGCCGTCAGATTCATCATAGGCTAGAACCGTTACAGTACTGTCTAATTCTCCAAAAAGATAAGCGATTTTTTGAACTGGATGAAAGACTAAATGACGTGGTCCCGTACCAGGCTCTGCCACGTAAACAGCACTCTCTTCAACTTCGCCAGCGTCGGTAACATCATAAGTATAGACCCGGTCTGTTCCCAGATCGCAAACAACTAAGCGTTGATCCGGTGCAAGATCCGTGTAGTGGGTATGTGCCTTGTCCTGATTTTTATGTGGTCCAGTTGGTTCCTTATGGAAAAGAGAAGCGACAGCTTCAAGAGAACCATCTGGCTGGATTTTGTAAGTATTCAATTCACCCTTGTGGTAATTCGCGCCGTAAACCAATTGACGAGTTTCATCAACGGCGACATAGCAAGGTGAAGCGCCTTCTTCTGTTGCCGCATTCATAAATGTATTTTGAGGATCGTAACTAGATATTCCCCCTTGACCTTCACGACTTGTTACGGAGTAAAGAATGTTCTCTTTACTTTTGGCAAGGTAGGTAGGGCTTGTTTCTTCTGTTACTAATTCCAAATTCGTTAACGTCTCAGTCGCAGTATCTAATTGAATTTGATAAATTCCCTGACTGATGCGTCGTGTATAGGTACCTAAAATTATTTTGTGGATCATCAAAAAACCTCCTTCATTGTATGTCTATTCTAGCAAGTTTATTCTCACTTGGATAGCGTTAACTTTATGATATAATTGAGAAATAAACGAGAAAAGAGCGTGACATATGACAGTGACAGAAATTACTCAAATTGGGAAACATGCGATTAATGATGAAAACATCTTAGTTCTTTTTGGTGAGACGATTACACCAGATTTGTTGGATGTTTCGATCGTTCAGAAGAAGCTTGGTGAAACAACCATTGAGTTGAAGAAGGGCGGACAACTGATATTTGGTGATCAAAGCTATCAAGTAAATGGTGTGGGACCATTAGCCAATGAAAATTTAAATGAGATTGGACATGCGACTGTGTTCTTTCAAGAAGAAGTCGGTGTGATTCCAAATGGGATTTATGTCACCCCGGAAAAGCTTCCAGATTTGGAAGTTGGGATGAAAATCAGTTATCAGTAGGAGTGTGAGTGAGTGGATAAAAAGAAATTAACGCAAAAGACCTCGTGGTTTTGGAAATGGTTTTTAAATAGCCAAGTGGTTGTAGCGTTGATCATTGTATTATTGCTGCTATTGATTGCATTGGTGTTTACGAAGGTATCGTATCTTTTTGAGCCGGTGGGGCAATTTTTTGCTATCGTTGGACTGCCAATCATAATAGCTGGGATTCTTTACTATTTAATGAATCCGGTAGTCAATTACCTGGAAAGAAAAGGGTTGAAGCGAACCTTTGCGATCATCTTACTTTTTATCGCAGTTGTGGCTTTGCTAATCTGGGGAATCGTCGTTATCATTCCTCAAATCAGAGAGCAAGTCGGCTCCATGATGCGGAGCCTGCCGGGGTACTTTGATACCATCAGTGATAAGATAAGCGAGATATTTAAAGACCCATCCTTCAAGCCGTTTCAACAGCACATTGACAATAGCTTGCAAAAAATATTGGAGTCTTTGACGGAAACCGCGCAAAAGCTTTCACGGGTGACTTTACAGGGATTAGGCAGTGTCGTTTCAACATTAGCAACAGTGGTAATCGCGCTTATTACAGCACCGATTATTCTGTTTTTCCTGTTGAAGGACGGTGGTCAGTTAGCGCCTTACATTCTGAAGTTTTTACCTACTAAGGCTCGCAAACCTACGTTACGAGTTATGACTGAAATGAATTCGCAATTAGCTTCATATATTCGCGGCCAATTAACGGTAGCATTTGCAGTAGCGGTAATGTTTATCGTCGGATTTTCGTTAGTAGGCATGAATTATGCGATCACTTTAGGGATATTAGCCGGATTCTTAAATCTGATTCCTTATTTAGGCTCGTTTTTAGCGATGGTACCGGTAATTTTTATCGCGATCGTTACAGGGCCAATCATGTTGGTCAAAGTGATTATAGTCTTTACGATTGAACAAACGATCGAAGGACGGATTGTTTCACCGTTGGTTTTGGGGAATCAATTAGAGATTCATCCAGTGACGATTATGTTTGTACTGCTGACAGCGGGGAAGATTTTTGGTATTACTGGTGTGATTTTAGGAATTCCTTTTTATGCGGTGGCAAAAGTTATCGCGATCCATGTGTTTGAATGGTATAAAGGGGTCTCAAATCTTTATGAGGACGAAGAAAAAAATCCTGTCGAATAATCGACAGGATTTTTTATTCTCTAAGTAAGACTAGAATTGCGCAGCCAATGATTTGGCCTTTTCTTTTGCCGCTTCCATAATCTCAGGCGCTCTGGCTGGATCATAATCAGCACCTTCGATGTAGATGGAATCAAAATCAGTAATACCAATAAAATTCAAGATGCCTTTAACATACTGTGCTGAGAAATCTTGACCATTATATGTACCGCCGCTTGATTGAATATGGATCGCTTTCTTGTCAGTTACCAATCCAACAGGTCCTTCTGCTGTATATCTGAAGGTTTTACCAGCAACATTGATTGTATCAAACCAAGCCTTCAATTTTGTTGGAATATTTAAATTCCATAAAGCATTGGCAATGACGATTTTCTCACTGCCTAAAAACTGATCAGTGAACTCATTGAAAATGCGAACCTTCTCTTGTTGAAGATTACTTAGTTCAGTAAATTCGGTACCTTGTTGCAAAGATTTCCAAGCCGATAAAAGATCACCGTCAATCTCAGGGATATCTGTATAATATAAATCCAACATGGTGAAAACATCTTCTGGATGGCTTGCTTGGTGCGCTTCTATAAAGGTATCTAAAACAGTCACCGTTTGTGAGTCTTCTGCGGACAACGGGTGTGCATTCACTACTAGAACATTTGCCAAAACTAACACTCCTTAAATTTAGTTACTAAAGAATAGTACATAAAATATCTAAAACAAACAATTTATCTGCTTGAAATATTCAATTAAAACTTTTTTTGTTAACTTGCAAGATATTCCTCATAGGCGGAAGTACCACCAATGACATTCGCTACTTGGAAGCCTTCATTGCGTAAAAATTGCGCCATCGTTTTCGAACGACCACCGAATTGAGTGAAGAGGTAATACGTTTTACCTTTGTCAAGTTGGCTTAGACGATTGGGCAACTGGGTCAATGGAATGCGAGTAACGTGTGATCCTTCTAATAAATCAAAAGAGTCAACAAAATCAGGGTCTCTTAAATCTAAAACTTCTACAGGGCCTTTTGCAGCGAGCAGCATAAATTCTTTAGTTGTTACTGAATAATTCATCTTTTTCTACAGCCTTTTCTTTCTTAATATTGATTCTAACTTTAATCGATTTATAGTCTGATTACAAGTGTTATCATAGTCATTTTACTGGAATTTGACGAAAAGTAAAGAAATCATTCAAAAATATTTCAGATTAGGAAAATATTGATAAGCATTTTTATTGTATTTGTCGAAAACAGTGGTTTTTTCTTTTAAATAGGCACTTTTCACTACCAGAAGGATAGAAGTCATTTTTTTATAGAAGGATATTGCTTGCGTGAATTCGATGGCATCGTTAAAATAGGAGTGATGGAGGGAAGAGAATAATGGGAAATTTTCATTTGGGGAAACTTAATTTAAAAACGATCGCTGTTCGTGTACGAGATCGTGACGGAATGATTCATTTCTACCGTGACATCATCGGCCTGCATTTATTGCGGGAAGAAAACGAATTGGCGATTCTAGGATACAAAGATCCAGCCAGTGAATTGCTTTGGTTGGAAGAGAGTCCGCGAGCAGATGAACATCGTGGTGAGATTAAAAAAATGCAACGGTTTTCACTCGTTGTACCGAATCTAGAAGAGCTAGCGAACGTTTATTATCGGGCAGAAAAAGAAGACTATCCAGTCAAATCCGCCTTACAGGCTGATGATGAAAAGGGTTTGCTATTTGAAGACCCTGAAGGAAATGAGATCGAAATTTTCTATGCTCCTAGTAAAGAACGTTCTACTTCGGAACCAATCAAAATCGATTTTACCGAGTTAGAAAAAAAAGCAACAAAACGGGAAAAAATTCATGGAGCGTATTTCGATAAGATCCATCTGAATGTCAGTGATATTGAAAAGCAGCAGGCATTCTTAGCGGACATCTTAGGCTTGAAGGTACATGATGAAAGCGATGAGGAAATACTTTTGAACCGCGGCGAGTTTAATGTAGGATTGAGCACAGCGACTGGCGGCACAATTGATTTACCAACGGATAAGGTTTTGGGCTTGGATTTTCTGCAATTTAAGGTCTCAAAAACTAAACTATTGGAATTATCGAAGCACTTGAGTGACAAGCAGCTAAACTTTTTTTGTGATAAAAAGAAATCCTTGATTACTCTTTATGATGCAGCAGGCATTGAATGGTGGTTCGTATTGAAGTAAAAAAATCCGCGAGAAATCGCGGTTTTTTTATTGTATCATGAGCTGTTCAAATGAAGGGTGTAACAGAAATAGTTATCCAAATGGCTGAAATGACTCCTGTTAAAAGAACCCAAACATTTTAAATGACCCATCGTCCAACAGAAAATCCGCAAAAAGAATCAAGGCTGAGGACAATATGTAGAAAAGCAGTTTTTGTTTGAGTCTCCTACTCATAAAACAGGCCTCCTTAAATGCTATAATTTCGTCCTCTTTAATTCTAAACACTAACCAACTAAAATTTTTAAAACGCTAAGAAGTTTTGTTTTTCTGTATTATGCTATACTTTTAAAAAATATGTTTAAGGAGGCCGCTATGTATCCTGAAACCCTTCGCTTAATAGAGAAAAAAATGCGAGAAGGTGTGTTTCCTGGCACTGTTCTTCGTTTTATTGAAGAGGATGAAGAGGAGACAAAAACTTTAGGCTATGCACAAATCGAGCCAACGATGATTGAAATGCAGGAAGCCTTTCGATTTGATGTCGCTTCTTTGACAAAAGTTGTTTGTACGACGACTGTTATGCTGAAGCTGAAGGAAGCAGGCAAATTGTCTTGGGACCAAACCCTTCATGAGCTGTTTCCGGCATTTCAAAATGAGACGATCACTGTTCGACATTTACTAACTCATACGTCAGATATTCAGACTTATATTCCGAATCGGGACCAATTAAATGCTGAGGAGCTGCGTAGGGCCTATCTGACCTTGCAACCGGGTGAGAAGCTTGGAGAAGTTGTTCAATATACTGATGCGGGAACGATTTTGCTAGGCTTTTTGATTGAGGAAATCTATCAAAAAGATGCTGTCGAGGTTTTTAGAGAAGAAGTTTTACGACCGCTTGGAATGACTGATAGTGAATTTTTGCCTCAACCGCCGTATGATACGATCGTACCGACGCAAAAGCTTGCCGATGGAACGATCTTGAAAGGATCGACTCACGATCCAAAGGCACGTGTCTTAGCGGCACATGCAGGAAATGCTGGGCTTTTTACAAATATGAAAGATTTAAGTAAATTTGCAAAAATGTATTTGAATCTTGGGCGTGTTAGCGATATTATTTATTTGCATGACAAGACAGTTCAAGAATTACTTTGCGATCAAACCCCAACAGGAAAGGCTAAACGATCGATTGGGTGGGATTTAAAGTTCAGTCCATTTGATCAATCGCCGCTGCTTTTTCATACAGGCTATACAGGAACATTCATATTGCTGGATATCGTAAAAAAATCAGCTTTTATTTTTCTGTCAAATCGTGTTCATTTAGAGGATCATCGTGCCAGTTATGTGGCTCATCGTGATGAAATTTTAGTTTGCTATTTGAATGAGCGGAAAAAAAACTATCAAAAGTAAAGAATGTCAGCCTAATTTTTCGCTGCTAGTTAGTGGGAAAGAATATACACCCTAAATCCCAGGTTATGAAGAGCGATTTAGAGTATAAACGGCTTAAAAATAAACTATAACAATAGGAAAAAGGAGCAGTTATCATGGAACCATTATTTTTACAACCAGTTTTTCAAGAGAAAATTTGGGGCGGAGATCAACTACACACCGTTTTTGGCTTTGATATTCCAAACGATAAAATCGGAGAAGATTGGGCGATCAGCGGACACCCTCATGGTGTCAGTATTGTAGAAAACGGCCCATATAAAGGCTGGAAGGTCAGTGACCTTTGGAAAGAGCATCGTGAGTTATTTGGAAATGCCGATGGAGATGTGTTCCCATTATTGACTAAAATTTTAGACGCAGAAGATGACTTGTCCGTCCAAGTACACCCAGATGACAGCTACGGGTTGAAGCATGAAGGCGAATTAGGAAAAACAGAGTGCTGGTACATTATCAACGCTAAACCAGGCTCAGAGATCGTTTACGGACATAATGCGAATACCCGAGAAGAGTTAGCAGAAATGATCGAAGAAGAACGCTGGGATGATCTTTTGCGTCGCGTACCGGTCAAAAAAGGTGATTTTTTCTATGTTCCAAGCGGAACGATCCATGCGATCGGTAAAGGCATCATGATTTTAGAAACGCAACAAAGCTCAGATACGACTTATCGTGTATACGACTATGATCGTAAGGATGATCAAGGAAATACACGTGAGCTGCACATCCAACAGTCGATCGATGTGACAACAGTTCCAGCTATCAGTCCAGAATTGGAAGTAAGTGAAAGCAAGAAAGGGACTTCTTCTGTGATCACCTATTTGAAGACGGATTTTTTTAATGTCTACGAATGGGATGTCATGGGTGAACTTTCTCTTAAAAAGAAAGGCGACTACACTTTAATGACAGTCGTCGAAGGATATGGTAATTTGGTCGTTGATGGTCAAAGCTATGAAATGAAGCCTGGTACAAGCTGCATTTTACCAGCACAAGTTACTGAATGGAAAGTTGAAGGTGAAATGAAGATCATCGCTTCGACACCAGGAAAAAAATAAACCAAAATGATCAGCCTGATTTTCAGTGCTGATCATTTTTTCTGTTATCGATATTTCACAAGACTCTTTTTTTCTCTCGTGAGAATATGGTACGATGAACATAATTATATTGAACCTCGCGAGATTTCTAGGAAAAAATCTCTAAAGAACCTGTAAATGACTCAGTGAAAAACGATACTGGGAGGTACTCATTATGTTCCATGTCTTTTTAGTTTTACCACTTTTTATTTTTGCTTTCTTTATGTTGGCCACTATGATATCTGCTATCGTTATACTGGTGGCAAGTGCGGTAGGCGGAGCGTCTGTCGCATTACTTGTGAAGAATAAGGATGCTAAAAGATTACTTTTTGTAGGCATCTCAATCATCGCGTTTATTGCAGGGTTATTTCTAGTCCCATTCATCCTTATTTATAGCAATCTTTCTGGTAATCTGTTTCTACCATTAGAAATCTGTCTCTTGATTTGTATAGCTGTTCTTTCATTCTTGGGTATTCGATTTACAAATACTATCGAAGTGAAGGCCGGAAAAACCATTCTAAAAGGTATTTTTTTCGTCGTGCTGTTTCTTGCTGTAGTTGGAGCAATTTCGATGCCGATTATTGTGAGTTTTTTCTCTGTTTAGAAGCGGCGCTTTAGATTCAACTTTAAAACTACTCCAATAGAAAAGACCGCCAGCTCAAAGCTGACGATCTTTTTGTTTTATGATAACTCTGGCAGATCGATATCTTTGCCATATTTGTTCTTTAATGCAGTGTGTAACAACCGGATTGCCAATGATTTGTTCCGAGCTAGAATCGGTCCGTGGAAGTAAGATCCGTAGACATTCTTGTAGATGACACCTTCACCTTGATCTTCACCGTTATTTCCGTTCCCTTTGACGATGGTTCCAAGAGGGCGTTCGCCTTCACCTAGGAATGTGCGACCATTGTGATTTTCAAAGCCGTAATAGGTCTCGCCGAATTCTTCATTATGAATCTCAATATCACCAATAAAGCGATGATTGTCCTGACTCAAGGTATAGTGATCCAGAGCACCAATGCCATCGATTTTTTCACCATGAGCACCGATATAATAGTGCCCTAATAGCTGATAGCCCCCGCAGATTGAAAGCAGTACGCCATCATTTTCGATATATTTGATCAACGCTTCCTTTTTGTCTTGGATATCTTTTGAAACGATGACTTGCTCGTAATCTTGACCACCGCCGATAAAAACAAAATCAAATTTATCAGGATCAAACGCTTGATAAATACTAACGATCTCTGAATGGATCTCGATATCCATCTGCTTGGCGTAATAATTCAAGGTTAAGAGATTGCCGTTATCACCATAAGTGTTCAATAAATTTCCGTATAAATGTGCTAAGTTTAATTCGTATTTAGCCACGATCCATACCTCCATCAATGTAGCCTTTTTGGGCCAATTCTTTGCGTAGCTGAAGAACTGCTGTGTAGGTCGCAAGGATATACACGTGTTCTGTCGGCAACAGTTTGATCTTTTCAATAACATCCGTCAAGCTTTCTGTCTCGGTCAGCTTATCCTCTGGAATTCCTGCGACCTTCAAGCGAAGGGCCATATCGGTGTGGCGGTCACCGCCAGCGATTACAGCAGGAATATCCATCTCTGCAAAAGCTTCATGATTGCCGTCCCAAATCCAACTGATATCAATTCCATCAGCGTAGTTGGCGTTTAATAGCGATACTAATGAGAATGGATAAGGGGCTAAGCCGATCATATCGATCACCTGATTCAAACCAACCGGATTTTTTACTAAGACCAATGTACATTTTTTTCCATCGATCTCAAATTCCTCTTGGCGTCCAAACACCTTCTCATCATAGCCTAGGCCGCGCTTGATTTTTTCTTTGGAAACGCCGTAATATTCTGCTACAGCGGTGGCCGCAAGAGCGTTGTAGACATTGTACATGCCGCCAACTTCGATTTTATAGTCTTGCCCATCAATCACAAATTCAGAGGACTTGTTGTCCATCGCCTTCATCTCAGTTAATTTATAATCTAACTCAGGACGATGGAAGCCGCAGTTTGGACAATAGTATTTTCCGAGGTTTGCATAGGTAATCATTTTATATTTTAAGATGTGCTGACATTTTGGACAAAGCAAACCATCGGTATTGTAGTGTGCATCCTGATCCTCATCAGGTAAATGATCAAATCCGTAATATTTTCTTGGATTGATTGTTTCCAGCGAATTGAAGATTGGCGAATCCCCATTACATAAAATGGGCGCGTTCGGTGATTTCGCCGCACCGTCGACGATCAATTTGTACGTCGTGTAGATTTCACCATAGCGATCCATTTGATCACGGAAAATGTTGGTGAATAAGAAGAGCTCCGGCTTGATGTATTCTGTTACTTTGCTCAAGCTGGCTTCATCGATTTCTAAAACAGCTATTTTTTTGCCGCCCTTTTTTCCTTTGGCATTCAGGAAGGTTGAAACAATCCCCTGCACCATGTTTGCACCAGTCGGATTCGTCAATACGTAATCAAACTCTTGCTTTAAAATATTTACGGTCAAAGCAGTCGTCAAGGTCTTTCCATTGGTTCCTGTCACGACAACAACTTTATAGTCCTTTACTAGTGTATCTAAAATCTTCGGATCCATCTTTAAAGCAAGCTGACCAGGATAGCTTGATCCACCTTTAAAGAACGTTTTTAATACCCATTGGGCGGTCTTGCCGGCTGAGATCGCCAGTTGACTTCGTAACCCCATTACACATCCTCCATGTCTGTAACAAATTTAATTCATCTTATCATATTTGAAAAAAAAGTTTAAATAGCTTTCCTTATTCTTAATTTTTAGAAGTGATTCTGCTGATCATTTTGAAAGTGATCTCGCTAAGCGTGTAAAAAAGCAACATGCAGCTCACAAAAAAAGGCTGGAGCAACTATTTGCTCCTAGCCAATAATAATCTTTTCTTCTGGAAATTCATAGCCTAAGTCCTGAGTTTCTTTTGGTACAAAGAGCATCAATGTATAGAGCATCCCGACACGGCCGATGAACATTAAAACAGCGATCATGATTTTACCGGTATTGGAAAGGTCATCAGTAATACCTAAAGAAAGACCTGTAGTTCCAAATGCCGAGGTAACTTCCACGATAATCGAAATCAGAGAATGATCTTCTGTCGCTGTCAAAAAGAGAATACTGAAAAGGCACATTCCCGCAGAAAGCATGAAGACGACCACCGATTTCCGCACATCTTCTTGAGCAATTTTACGACCAAAAATGTTGATATCGTTCTCGTTTTTCAAGAAAGAGTACAAATACAAACCGATGATTGCGATTGTCGTAGTTCGGATACCGCCGCCAACAGAACTAGGGGAACACCCGATAAACATTAAGAGAGAGAAAATGATCAATGTTGTATTTTGGAACAAATTCAGATCATGGATTTGCAAACCGGCATTTCGTGTTGTCATGGAGTAGAAGGACGAATTGAGCCATTGATCGAACAAACCCATGTTTGAGAAGTTATGATCTTTCTCCAACAGCCAAATCGCTACTGTTCCGCCGATAAAGAGCACGAAAAATGCTAACAAAGCAATTTTTGAAAAGAGACTAAAGCGAAAAGGAATTCGTGATTTTGATTTTTTGTGGTAAATCCATCCATGAAAATCCATCAAGACTGGAAAACCAATCCCGCCGATAAAGATCAATACCATTATTGTAATGATGAAAAAGACGTCATGAGAAAAGGGAATAATCGATTCACCTGTTACGTCAAAACCAGAGTTCGTAACTGCTGAGATCGCTTGGTAAAAACCAAAAAAGACTGCTTGAGAAATTTTATGGTAGTACCCTGCGAAATAGAAATAAATCGAAAAGATCGTGCCAAAAAGAACTTCGATCGCTAATAACATCGTGAAGGTGATCCGAATCAAATTAACGATTCCGCTAAGCCGAGGCTGGTTCATGTCCGTCATTATCAATTGCCGCTGCTTTAATGTGATTCGGCGCTTGGACACAATAAAAAAGAAGGTGGTAATCATCATGATCCCCAAGCCGCCGATATGGAAGAGCACCTCCAACATCAAGACACCTGTATCGTTGAACACTGAATTAATATCAAAGGTTGTTAAACCTGTTACTGAAATCGTTGAGATTGCCATAAACACCATGTCAAGGAATGAAACATGTGAACCTGGTTCGCGAAAAATCGGCAAGCTGAATAAAAACAACGAGAGCACCGTCATAGCCAAATAGTAGAAGACGATAATCTGAATCGAAGAAAAACGATTATTTATTTTTCGCCAGTTTTTTTTGAGAAAATTTACTCGTCGATCAAACTTCATAAAAAGCTCCTTAAATCATCTATCGAAAATTTTTAACAATAGAGACAGTATATCACGCTTCCGTAAAAAAAACTCCCGCCGTTTTGACAGGAGAAAGGTAGAGGAATATAGCCTACGATTAGGCGTCTTGAGCTGTTGCAGCAATATCGATTTCACGTATCGTTACTTCTTGCGGCATGTCGTAAATGAATTTGACACTTTCTGCAACGTGGACAGGGTCTAGAGTAATCCCGCCCATGCTTTCCTTCCAAGCTTGGTAATCAGTCAAAGCTCCTTGATCTGTTACATGAGTTAATAATTCTGTTTCTGCAGCGCCGGGAGCGACTAGAGAAACACGGACATTTGAACCAGAAACTTCTTCACGAATTGTTTCACTTAGACCATGAACCCCAAATTTTGATGCAACATAGGCTGCATGATTAGTAAAAGTTTTCTTACCAGCCAGAGAAGACATGTTGATGATAGTCCCATGTTTACGTTTTTTCATGGCAGGGAGAACAATTTGCATCCCGTTCAACACACCCATTACATTTGTATTCAGCATTGTTTGCCATTCTGCTGGATCTTGATTCAAGACGTTACCAAGGAGCATCACGCCTGCATTATTAATCAATAAATCTACTGGACCGTATACGTCTTCCGCTTTTCTGATGCTGGTTTCAAAAGCTTGATAATCCGTCACATCAACTTGTTCGATTAAGACGTTATCAAAGTTTAAAGGGAGTGCTTCAATTTTTTCTACCCGACGACCTAACAAAAGTAAGGGAAAACCAGCTTGATTAAAAAGCTTGGCGATTTCCGCACCAAATCCTGAACTTGCACCGGTAATAACAACTAACGATTTTTTCATATAAATTGCCTTCTTTCAAATTTATGATACACTTACTCTACTACCTGGAGTTAACTCCAAGTCAAGAAGGAAGTTCAAAAAAATGAAAACATTTTTGATTGGCGATATTTCTGCCATGTATGGGATCTCGCAAGATACTTTAAGATACTATGATAAGGCCGGCTTGTTGCCATTTGTTAAGAAAAATACTGCCGGCCGCCGAGTATTTACGGAAGACGATCTGGGCTATATCGAAGTGATTGATTGCCTAAAGCGTTCCGGGATTCCTGTCAAAGAAATCGCGAAATTTATGGACTGGTGCGTGGAAGGGGATCAGACCTTGCCACAGCGCTATGCTTTTATGATAGAACAAGAAGCTGTTCTGGAAAGGAAAATCCGTGAGCTGCAGACCCAGCTTGATTTTCTGCGCTGGAAAAAATGGTACTATCAAACCGCCAATGAAGCTGGCACGGAAAGCGTCTTTTTCAAAGAGGGAACGCGACAAGTTGATGATAGTTGGCATCAAAAATATTTAGCCGAAAAAGGACATGAGTCTAATTAGATTCATGTCTTTTTTCATGCTTAAAAACAGCGAGAAAAATTGTAAAAGTAACAAGAACAAAAAAGGAAAGAAAGGAAAAAAGGGAAAGGGGAAATAAATAGTAGTTGAGCAACTGATTTTTTTGCTGAGACAAACGATGAAAAAAACGACCTTATCATGAGTTTTTTGGCGTGAACAATTTTCAAAACAGGATTCCCCCTCGGTTTTCGAGGGAGAATCCTGTTTTGTCTGTAACCAACTAGCCCCAAAATTTTCTTAAACCTTTTCCTCAACGCTTAAGAAATCAACACACCAGCTGCTAAAAAGACAAGAATCAGAATGATAATGGTAACTAGCAGCTTGGTCACAAATTTTATCCATTTATCAAAACCGATATTCACTACCGAAAGAGACACTAAGATCAATCCGGTTGGAGCGACTAAGCCAATCAATCCTTGTCCCCAATTGTAGGCATCAACAATTAACGCACGGTCTATCCCTACAACATCGGCTAAAGGAGCCATGATCGGCATGGATAGTACTGCTAGACCAGAAGACGATTGAATGAAGAATCCTAAAATAACATATACTAAAAACATAAACCAGATGAAAATGACATTATTCATCCCGCTGATGGCATTGCTAAAGAAGTTCATGATCGTGTCGCTGATGAAGCTATTTTCCATAACGATACCGACAGAGCGTGCCAGACCGACGATTAAGGCAACACCTAACAGATCAGCTGCGCCTGTAACGAAACTGTCGATGAATTTCTTTTCGCCTAAACCAGAGACGAAAGCGAGAATATACGTGACTGCTAAGAAGACTACCGCGATTTCTGTGAAATACCAGCCCAACTGCTGTACGCCATAGATCATTACAACAAAGCCTAATACAAAGACGATTAATGAGAATTTCTGACGGGAAGTGAAATCTCCATTTTTCTCTCGCTGCTGCCCGCCTAAGAAACGTTCGCGATCGCTCTCTGCTTGATCAGCAACCAGTGAGGCCGCTGGATTTAGCCGAACTTTTTCTGCGTATCGAATTGTATAAAGAATTGAGATTCCAACAGCAGAGATCCACATCAAGATCCGTAACGGCATACCGTCAGTAAAGCTAATCCCTGCTGCGTTAGATGCAATAACTGTGGAGAAGGGATTGATCGTGGAGCCCATTGTTCCGATCGCCGTTCCGAGATAGATCGTAGCGACTGCCGTGAGTGTATCATAGCCTGCTAGTAGGAAAATTGGAATCAGAATGGGATAAAAGGCAATGGTCTCTTCAGCCAAACCAAAAGTCGTTCCGCCGATCGCAATCAATGTCGTAACGATCACAATCAACCATTTTTGTTTTCCTTTTAATTTTTCTGAAAGGCGCATCATACCGGCATCCATCGCACCCGTCGCATTAACGATCCCAATTACCCCACCTAAAATCAGAATGAAAATCATTATATCAACACTTTCGGTAATTCCCTGCACTTGGGATTTTAAAAATTGTGTGATAGTGCCTGTGATCCCACGTTTGGGCTTTGTGATTTGTTTATAGGAATTTGGAATGGCAGCTGGACGATAAATTGTTCCATCGCGAAATTTGTCGACTTTGATATGAATGTCGTATTTGTCCAATGTTTTCTGTGTTGCTGGTTCCATGATTGTTTTGTCTTGCGCGTTTGTGATCGCGAATTTATCTCTTTCACTATCATAAGTCAAGGTACTGTACTTGCCTGAAGGAATAAAGAATGTTAATGCTTGAACCAAAATCAGTACAATGATGATGACCGTATACGCAGAAGGAAAACTGTGACGCTTCTTCTTGACCGATTGTTCCATGAAAAAACCTCCTATTTATATAAAATAATTACCACGAAATTATAGCATTGAAGGCTTATATTCTTAAAAAGATAGCCTGTGACTTTGTTGAAAATAATTGTTGAATCTTCTAAGACGTTCTTCCTATGAAAATTATTACTGTAAATAATCCAGTTTTTCCGCTATAATACGATAGGAACAAAAGGGAAAGGTGACAAGAAATGGCCCAGCTTTTTTTTAAATACGGCGCGATGAATAGCGGCAAGACGATTGAGATACTGAAGGTTGCTCATAATTACGAGGAACAGAATAAACCAGTGGTACTGATGACTAGCGGTTTAGATACACGTGAAGGTGTGGGGACGATCTCCAGTCGGATCGGTTTAAGTCGTCCTGCGGTACCGATTTTTTCTGAGACCAATATCTATGACTTTATTAAAAATCTTGATTATAAGCCTTATTGTGTTTTGATCGATGAATCACAGTTCTTATCGAAAGAGCATGTTGTGCAATTGGCGCAAGTTGTAGATGACTTAGATATCCCAGTGATGGCATTTGGTTTGAAAAATGATTTTCGAAATGAAATGTTTGAAGGCTCGAAATATTTGCTGCTCTATGCAGATAAATTAGAAGAATTGAAAACAATCTGCTGGTTTTGCCATAAGAAGGCAACAATGAACCTGCATTATATCGACGGTCGACCAGTCTACGAAGGGGATCAAGTTCAAATAGGGGGAAATGAAGCGTATTATCCTGTTTGCCGCAAACATTATTTACACCCAGAAATAACCAGTTCTGCTGGTGAGAATTAGCGGACTTATTGATGTGATGAAACCTATCTTCGTTTTTCTCAATGAAAAATGATTAGTTTAAAAGAATAATTAATTAGGAGGAATACAATCCATGTACGATCAACTGCAGGCTATCGAAGATCGTTATGAAGAGCTTGGTGAATTACTGAGTGACCCGGAGGTTATCAGTGATACCCAACGCTTCATGCAGCTTTCAAAAGAAGAGGCCAATACTCGAGATACGGTAGAAACCTATCGCCGCTATAAAAAAGTGGTGGAAGGAATCAGTGACGCAGAAGAATTGCTAGGTGAAAACTTAGATGCTGAAATGGCTGAGATGGCAAAAGAAGAGCTGTCTGATTTAAAGAAAGAAAAAGAAGTTTTAGAGGATGAGATCAAGATTCTTCTATTACCTAAAGACCCTAATGATGATAAAAATATCATCATGGAAATTCGCGGAGCCGCTGGAGGCGACGAAGCGGCATTATTCGCTGGCGATCTGTTCAATATGTATCAAAAATACGCTGAAAATCAAGGCTGGAAGACTGAAGTCATGGAGGCCAACGTTACAGGTATTGGTGGATACAAAGAAGTTATTATGATGATCACTGGTGACAATGTCTACTCAAAATTGAAGTATGAAAGCGGCGCGCACCGTGTTCAACGTGTGCCTTCGACTGAATCTCAGGGACGTATTCATACCTCGACTGCGACTGTAGTAGTTATGCCGGAAGCGGAAGAAGTAGAGATAGATCTGGCTGATAAGGATATTCGGACGGATATTTATCACGCATCCGGTGCCGGCGGACAGCACGTCAACAAGACTGCATCGGCTGTTCGTTTGACGCATATTCCAACCGGGATCGTTGTTGCCATGCAGGATGAACGCTCTCAGATCAAAAACCGTGAAAAGGCGATGAAAATCTTACGTGCACGGGTTTATGACAAGATTCAACAGGAAGCACAAAGCGAGTATGATGCAAGTCGTAAATCTGCTGTGGGTACTGGTGATCGTTCAGAGCGTATCCGTACGTACAATTTCCCGCAAAATCGTGTGACCGATCACCGTATTGGTTTAACAATTCAGAAATTGGATCAGATTCTAGCAGGTAAGCTGGATGAGATTATTGATGCCTTGATTATGTACGATCAAACCAAGAAATTGGAAGAGATGCAGAATGGCTAAAACTTATGTAGAAGTCCTATCGAGGGCTTCTTCTTTTTTAGAAGCCGCAGGAAAAGAAGGCTACGCAATCGAATACCTTTTTCTTGCTCGCAAAAATTGGGATAAGACCCATTGGCTGTTGCATTTGCGAGAGGAGATTTCTTCTGCAGATGAAGCGTTGATCGAAAAGGATCTAGCAAGTTTGATGGCTAACGTTCCGCCCCAATACTTGCTGGGCTATGAATATTTTTTTGATCATCGCTTCAAAGTAACAAAGGACACGTTAATCCCGCGGCCAGAGACGGAGGAGCTAGTGGCTCTTTGTTTATCCATGAACGACAATGCACCCAAGCAAGTTGTTGATATCGGTACTGGTACAGGGGCGATTGCTGTTAGCTTGAAACTGGCTCGACCAAGCTGGCAGGTGACTGCTGTCGATATTTCAGAAGCGGCGTTAAACGTTGCTGAAGAAAATGCAGAAACATTGCAAGCGGCTATCGATTTCAGGCAAAGTGATGTGTTATCGGCAATTACTGAAAAGCAAGATATTATTATCAGCAACCCTCCCTATATCAGCCAAAATGAGTGGGAGTTAATGGATGAAAGTGTCCGAACCTATGAGCCTAAAACGGCCCTCTTCGCTGAAAATGAAGGTCTGGCGATCTATCAAAAAATTGCAGCGGAGAGTCGTAACCTTCTCCATCCAGATGGGATGATTTTCTTGGAGATCGGCTTTCGTCAGGGGAGCGATGTGCAGGAGATCTTTCAATTGGTCTATCCGGAAAAAGAGGTGAGGATCCATCAGGACATGACCGGAAATGATCGAATGGTGGTTGTTTTCTAAAAATTATTTTTTGCGCGAAAAATAATAAAAGAACACGATAGCAATGGGGTTTAAACGCACAAAAAGTTATCAACATGGTTATGCACACTTGACATTTCGCTTATCCACAATAAGGGGATAAGTCTAGATAGAAAGTATTTATAGCAGGAAAGTTAGAAAAAGGAGCTGTGGAGAAGCTGTGGAAACGAAAATTTTTCAAACAGAAGAAATAGATCAAGCGGCGGAGTTATTGTCTCGTGGGGAACTGGTGGCTTTTCCGACGGAGACCGTCTATGGACTAGGTGCCAATGCGCTTTTGCCGGAGTCAGTGCAACAGGTTTTTTCGGTCAAAGGGCGTCCTAGCGACAACCCATTGATCGTCCATGTCGCTGATTTTTCAATGACAAAAGCCTTTGTTGAAAGTTATCATCCTTTCACCAAAAAAATCGTTAATCACTTTTGGCCAGGACCGCTGACTTTGATCTTTAGTATCAAAGAAGGCAGTTTGAACCCTGTTGTGACAGGCGGGTTATCCACAGCTGCCTTCAGAATGCCAGATAATAAAAAAACATTATCTTTAATTGAAAAAACAGGGGCACCGCTAGTTGGACCAAGCGCCAATACTTCAGGAAAGCCAAGTCCAACCACAGCGATGCACGTATTTCATGACCTAAAGGGAAAAATCGCTGGGATTTTAGATGATGGTGCAACACAAATTGGTGTAGAGTCGACAGTCTTAGATTTAAGTAATGAAGTACCGACAATTTTGCGGCCAGGTGCTGTCACTAAAGAAGCATTGGAAGAAGTCTTGGGTGTAGAAATTCCTTTAGATAAGCATCTGGTCAAGGAAAGCGAGACACCCAAAGCTCCAGGTATGAAGTACAAGCATTATTCACCAGATACCCCAGTTTTGATGATTGCTCCTGATGATTGGGATAAAGCTTTAGCATGGGCAAGGTCAAACGATCAAAAAGTTGGCTTGCTTGCGACACCGCGAATTGCTGATCAGTATTCTTCAGCGGATCGTTTTGTGTTTGCTGATCAATCAGTTGAAGCCGCAACACGCGGCTTGTTCAGCGGATTGCGGGCATTGGATGAAGCAGGAAAGACAGATATTATCTTCGCGGAGGTCTTTCCAGAGGATCATTTGGGCTTGGCTTATATGAATCGCTTAAAGAAAGCGGCAGGCCAAAATTATTTTAGTGAAAAGTAAACAAAAGATTCGATTATCTTCAAAAACTTTCGTATACTTAAATCAGAAAATTGAAAGGTGGCGTTGGGATGGATTACAAAACACTAGATCCCGAACTATGGGGAGCAATTGAAAACGAGGCAGAGCGTCAAGAACAAAATATTGAGTTGATCGCCTCAGAAAACATCGTGTCAGAAGCAGTGCAGATGGCACAGGGGAGCGTCTTAACCAATAAATATGCGGAAGGCTATCCTGGCCGACGTTATTATGGCGGCTGTGAGTTTGTCGATGTTGTTGAGAACTTGGCCATTGATCGTGCAAAAGAACTGTTTGATGCAGAATTTGCCAATGTACAAGCGCATTCTGGCTCGCAAGCTAATCAGGCAGCATATTTTTCATTAATCCAACCTGGCGATACGGTTTTAGGAATGGATCTATCAGCTGGAGGTCACTTGACACATGGTTCGCCAGTAAATGTCAGCGGTAAGCTGTACAATTTTGTCAGCTATGGTGTCGATCCGCATACAGAGACGATCGACTATGAGGTTGTTCGTATTTTGGCGCGGAAACATCAGCCGAAATTGATTGTGGCAGGTGCCAGTGCCTACAGTCGGACAATTGACTTTGCGCGTTTCCGTGAAATCGCTGATGAAGTCGATGCAAAATTAATGGTAGATATGGCCCATATCGCTGGACTAGTAGCAACAGGCTTGCATCCCAACCCAGTACCTTATGCCGATGTCGTAACATCAACAACACATAAGACTTTACGCGGACCTCGTGGCGGCCTAATCTTGACTAACGATGCTGATTTGGCTAAAAAAATCAACAGTGCTGTTTTCCCAGGATTGCAGGGCGGACCGTTGGAGCATGTAATTGCAGGTAAAGCTGTAGCCTTCAAGGAAGCTTTAGCGCCAGAGTTCAAGGTGTACAGTGAACAAGTTTTAAAAAATGCGCAAGCAATGGTCAAGGTATTTAATCAGACACCTGAAACACGTGTGATCTCTGGATCTAGCGACAATCACTTGCTGCTGATCGAAGTAACAGGTTTTGACATTACAGGACGTGAAGCAGAAGAATTATTGGATAGCGTGCATATTACTGTCAACAAAAACTCGATCCCATTTGAATCAAAAAGCTTCAAAGAAACTAGTGGGATTCGCATCGGAACACCTGCGATTACAAGCAGAGGTTTTGAAGAGGAGGATGCGAAGCAAGTTGCTGAATTGATCGTTGAAACGCTGCAATCTAAAGGTGATGAAGAAAAATTAGCAGCGATCCGCAAAGCTGTTTTAGAATTAACAGATTCTCATCCAATTCATGCACATTAGACTAGTTTTCTTATACCAGTTGTCTTATAATTAGGAAAGATGCAGAATAAAGGAGCAATTTATTATGGGCAAGTTTCAAGTAATCGATCATCCATTGATCCAACACAAATTAACGATTATTCGTGATAAAAATTGTGGAACGAAGGTTTTCCGTGAAGTAGTTAATGAAATCGCGATGCTGATGGCATACGAAGTTTCTCGTGATATGCCATTGGAGGATATCGAGATCGAAACACCGATCACGTTATCAACTCAAAAAACTTTATCAGGAAAGAAAGTGGCGATCGTTCCGATCTTGCGTGCCGGGATAGGCATGGTAGATGGTATCTTAGAATTGATCCCTGCTGCGAAAGTTGGGCATATTGGACTTTTCCGAGATGAAGAAACGTTAGAACCACATGAATATTTCTTCAAAATGCCAGAGGATATCGATAGCCGTCAATTATTCATCGTTGACCCAATGTTAGCTACAGGCGGTTCAGCGATTATGGCGATTGATTCATTGAAAAAACGTGGCGCGTCAAACATGAAATTTGTTTGTTTAGTCGCTGCACCTGAAGGGGTAAAAGCTTTACAAGAAGCACATCCAGATGTTGACATATATACTGCGGCATTAGACGAACAGTTGAACGAGCAAGGATATATCGTTCCTGGTCTAGGTGACGCTGGTGACCGTTTATTCGGTACAAAATAAAAAAGATGCGAACCGTTGATCGGTTCGCTCTTTTTGATTGAAAAACTAAATCTTTTTCATTTGCTTATAATTGACAACGACGACGCCATTGGAATGAGTAATCAAGTCTTCATTATCTTGCTTCTCATCAATTTCAATGACTGCTGCGTTTTTCAATTGTTTAGCGACCACCCCAGTTTGGGATTGACCGCGAATAGTGAACATGACGTGTGTCTTTACGGGGAATTTTTTCCCGACTTCGGAAGGATCAACGTGTGCCTCTATTTTGCCAAATGTAGCCATCTGTTTGGAACGCCTCCTTTTTTCACATACTTAATTTTAGCATATTTTCAAGTTTTTTTCATGTAATCGCTTTTTAAGAAGAATCTTACTTTACTTTTTCGTAGAAGTTTTCTATAATTTCTCTTGTACGAAACGCCAGCTTAGCTCAGTTGGTAGAGCAACGCACTCGTAACGCGTAGGTC
>NZ_JBIPAM010000002.1:0-1577111 GCF_050498845.1 Enterococcus sp. AZ196
TTGAACCAATAATGGAATCGTCACATTGTGCGTACCAGTCAGAACCATGATTGGGAATAGTGCCGCGTTCAAGCCAACCGCTAACCAGCCCCATTGATTCATAATATTTACTAATGCGAAGAAGCCATCCCCTAGTACAGAAGCCGCTGGACCAATGATAATCAGCATAACTGGAGCTACAATCAACAGGGAAATCATCGGACGTAGAAAGACTTTTACAATCGAAGGACTCACCTTGTCCGCGAATTTATCCGTGTATTTCAGTAGCCATACACCGAAGACTGCCGGTAGCGCCTGTGAACTGTAATTGATGATCTTTACACCGATTCCGAACAGTGTCGTGGTGGTTCCCTCATCGCCTAGTGTTAATAAAGTAGGATGCAATAACACCGCGCCAATCACTAAAGCCAATAAAATATCTACGTTCATCTTTTTCGCGGCATTGTAGCTGACGATCACAGGCAAGAAATAAAAGACCGTGTCGCCGATCATATTCAAAAGGATATAGCTGGAAGAATCCAGTGCTAACACTCCTGCAAAGTTCAACAGAACAGCTAAAACTTTGATCATCCCGGAGCCGGCGATCACCGGAATAGCAGGAACAAAGCAGCTGATCAAGGTGTCTAGCCCTTGTTTTCCTAAGTTTATTACTGGATTGCCATCCTTCTTCTCCATCGCCGGAGCCGCATCTTGAATGGAATCCCCAAGTTCCTTTATTACCTCCTTGTAGACCTTATCGACCTCTGGGCCAATAATGATCTGAAATTGCCCTCCTGAAGTTGCCGTTCCGATGATATCGCTCTCATTTTCCAGCTCATTTCGCTTAACCAGCGAATCGTCTTTCAGTACAAAACGCAATCTGGTTACACAATGAGATAAGGATGAAACATTTTCTTTTCCCCCAACACAACGAACAATAATTTCTGCAAGATTTTTGTATTTCATGATAATTGCTCCTTTCAATGATATACCTAATTATCGCTAATACCATTGGCCTTATCTTTCGTATTATTATCTAAAGGAAAAAGAATCCTGTGTCATTTTTAACCTATCGTACGGATCAACCAAAACGGCTTAATATTCACTCATTACTTTTTAACATGAAGAACATTCAATGAACATAAACCAAATGTAAATGCCTAATTTCATTCGGCTTCATCTCGATCTCTATTTCCAAGCAGTGATTATCGGCTGTCAGCTGTTGTCCTCGAATAATCGGCTTTGAAGCTGATAAAAGATAATCCAGCTCGTCTCGTCCAAAAAAAGAAAGATTTTCAAACCCCATCTCATGAAAAACACTTAGGCAGCTCCCTTGTCCCTCACTTATTTCTCGTGATTTTAAAATATATTGACCATTTTTTATCCTGTTGATCGTGACTTTGACCCGCTTAGGATCACTGTCTTCAAAAAGCTCGTCAATTTGGTCGGTCAGCACGCCTTCATCTTCATGAGAATAAAATTTATAGTTTGGCCGTTTGCAATTATGACAGACCATTTGCAGATAATGGTCATCACTGCGAGAAACCAAGATTGTTTCATCCTTATACAAAAAATATCTGTCCAGCTTGTTCAGAAATTTCAAACTATAAAAGGAAGCTTTTTTAACGCCATCTTTGGTAATAAGTCCCGGCATGCCTGTCAGAGGTGCATTTGATGTAACCGGCAGCATCAAATCGAAGGGCTGATCGATGGGTAAGCTTTCAATCCTTCCATAAGCGTCGATCATATTTTTTAATATACTCGCGCCTCTATAGGAGGAATCATTTAAAGTGGAATATTCATTCAGTCCATCTTTCCAGCTTGTAATCATGATGTCCTCGATCCCTTGGGTCCTCCCGATTCTTTTTGCTAACTCGTATTGTTGCAAGATATAGCTTGTGTCTGATTTCCGATTGATATACAGTTTATTCCCATATTTCTCTATTGAATACGGGGCGATAGTCAATGTCAACCGTCTTAATTGTTGATTTTCTTTCAGAAACTGCAGTAAATTTTCGCCCTCATTATCCATCTGTAGTCCTGGTCCAAGCAGATTCCCTGATAATTTGAGCTTATCTAAAATAGCCGCAAGTTTATTGAAAAGAGCAGCGTATTTTTTTGCTTTTTCCCTAGTGAAATAAGTGTTGTACAGCAGTTCGAAGGTCGTATTTCGAATACTCTTGATGCCGTAGCGATTAATAAAGTGTGTTAAAAATTTTTCAAAATATTCGTCAAATCGAGAATTTTCTGCGATGTCGCGATAATCAATCACCAGCATGAGACGAAATTCATGACTAACTAAGAAATCCAACGCTTTTTCTTCAATAAAAAAAGTAGGATTCACTGTTAGCTGATTATCAAGAAAGACTCTGGCAGTTTTGAAGGGCATCTCCTTTTTTAATTCATGTATCTGTTTGTTCAGCCCGTTATCAAAAATCTTTGAAATTGAGCCCAGATTAAGGAGATTGAACCAATACGGTGTCAGTAACTCTCGACCCTGATCCATTACGACAGTTACTTCATGTCTATCGTTGTTCGGTTCTGCAACTTTTCCAGCTAGCAGCTGTTTCACTTCTGAGCTCCGTATACTTTCCAATATGTCCCTTTCTTCAAAGTGTGTTCTGCGATAGTCGGTAGGATTGACTCCGTATACCTCCTTAAAAGCCTTCGAGAAGGAATTTTGATTCGGAAAACCATGATCCAGCGCTATTTTCAACATTGTATCTGTAGTATTGACTACCTCGATCAGCGCCTGCTCCAAGCGAATTTCTGTTAGAAATTTCAAAAAGGTTCTCTGAAATGTTTCCTTAAAATATTTTGAGAAATACTGTGGAGTGACGTTAAACCTTTCGGCGATCATTTGCAGGGAAAGGTCTTCAGCATAATTGGCGTGTATATAGGCAAGAATACTATGTTTTCTCGCTTCTTCTTCGTCTTCAATAAAAAGATTATTCGAAAAATTGGTGATCAAAAATGAAAGGAATTGATACATTTCTTTTTGATAATGAAGATAGTAGTAGTCTTTTTCTAAGCTGACTCTGATTAGTTCATCCAATAACACCCTGAATTTATCAAACAGCCTGCCAGTCTCCTTTTGACTATTGCACATGATCACTACCTTTTTATAGTCAAGCATTCGCAGCAGCTCATTGCTAGAAATACTTATTTGAACATAAACACTGTCTGCACAATCAATCGCAACCTGTTCATTTGGATTCACCACTAGGATGTCTCTAACATTCATCACGGTCGCACCTTGAGACAGAGTCATCGTGATCTGTCCCTTCAAAACATAATAGAGATAAAAATTTTTATCTGGCCGTTTTTCTAGTAGCTGATCATAAATATCTATTTTCACTACCTTATCCATATGATCCCTCTTTTCTATGTACCGTTCTTTTTTACTTACTCTCATGGTAAAGGAAGCAGCGGGGCCAATACTAGCCCTGATTCCAAAATAATCCAACGAAGAAAAAGCATCTTGAGACCCTTTGAATGAACATGGCGCCTCATTCCCCTAGTCTCAAGATGCTTCATTACGTATTTTATCTACTTAATTGTACCTGCATAGGTGTTATTGTGTGAAGTCAGGTAAGCATAGGCAGCCCCATAGATGCCTGCTTTGTTTCCTAGTAACGCTTTTTTGACGGAGAAATGATTTCTTATTTGCGGGAAAACATAGGCATCCATCTTTTCCTTCAATGGATCAAGCAATGCATCGCCTGCCTCTGATAAGCCGCCGCCGATAATCACTTCTTCTACATCGATCGTGTTCATGATCCCAGCTAAAGACTGTCCTAAAATATCCATAAAGTCTTCTAAAACCGCTTGAGCATAGGGATCATTTTTCGCCACTGCTTCAAAAACATCCTTCGAGGTCATTTCATGCCATGGTTCACCAGCTTTTTTCAGCTTTTCCCGCATGGACATAACCAGCCCGTTCGCTGAAGCAAAAGTCTCCAAGCAGTTTCTTCCACCGCAGCCGCACAATCTATTTTCCTCCGAACGGACTGGGATATGTCCGATTTCTCCGCCTGCAGAATGACAACCGTTTAAGACTTCACCCTTTAAAACAATGCCACCGCCGACACCGGTCCCCAAGGTGACGAAGAGCAGATTTGATTTTCCTTGGGCTGCCCCCTGCCACATTTCGCCTAAAGCCGCCGCATTGGCATCGTTCAATAAACAGACGCCAATAGCTAATTCCGCTTCGATTATCTCCTTCAAGGGGACCTGTTCCCAATCTAAATTCACTGCTCGAACGACGGTATTTCCATCTGGGGAGATCGGACCCGGAACGCCGATTCCTATCCCCAACACTTCCGCCAATTCGTTTTGATCGATTGAAGCACGGATCGATGTACAAATATCTTTGGAAATATGCTTGCCTTTTTCCGCAATATCAGTCGGGATCATCCAATCTTTTTCAATCGCTCCTGCTGTATCCATTAGAGCAAATTTGATAAAGGTTCCGCCAACATCGATGCCGATCAATTTATTTTGTCGATTTTCCATAGTCCCACCTGCTAAACAAAATTCCGCAAGTAGTGAGTACTTTGCTTGATTGATCGCTTCACATCGTCATAGTCTGATTCATACGCACGATCTTCCACCTCGATACAGGTGTAGCCGCTGTAGCCAATATCCGTGAGGGCAGAAACATACTTACCCCAATCCACATCGCCTAAGCCGGGCAGCTTCGGTGACATGTATTCTAATGGTGTCGCCATTACGCCGACTTCCTGCAGCTTGTTCCAATACAGCTTGATATCTTTATAATGGATATGAAACAATTTGTCCTTGAATTCATAAAGCGGTGCGATGTAATCCATCTGCTGCCAAACAAAATGCGAAGGATCAAAATTCAAGCCTAAATAATCGCTATCCAAGCTAGCAAATATTTTTCTAAATAATGCTGGTGTGGTCATCAAATTTTGTCCGCCTGGCCATTCATCTTCTGTGAAGAGCATCGGGCAGTTCTCAATCGCGATCTTCACATTTTGCTTTTCAGCATGGGCAAGAATCGGTGTCCAAACCTTTTTCATTTCCTTCAAGTTTTCCGAGATCGTTTTTGACGGCATCCGTCCAATAAAGGTTGTGACCAAATTGATCTCCATAAGTTTTGCCGCATCAATCACAGAATATAAATGATCGATCACCAACTGGCGTTTGTCTAAATCTTCATCCAATGGATTCGGATAATAGGCTAAAGCCGAAAGCGCGACCTGTTTCTCTGCCGCGTAAGCACGGTATTTTCCCGCTTGATCCGCCGTTAAATTTTCTGTATCAATATGAGAAACGCCCGCATAACGGCGCTCAGCTTTCCCTGCTGGCCAACAAGCGACTTCCACACAGTCCAGCCCATTTTCCGCAACGATATCGATCATTTCATAAAAATCACTTTGATCAAAAATCGCTGATACCAATCCTAATTGCATGTTTTCCCCCTCCTTCTATTCAAAATCGACTGAGCGATGTTCCTTCGCGGATAATTTAATCGCATCTAAAAGCTTCATTAAGCGCAGGATTTCTGTCGGTTTGACAACTAATTCTTCTTTTCCTTCGACATATTGATTGTAATGATCAAAGAACATTTGATGATTAACCGTCACATCAGGCAATTCTTCAGTAACTAAGCGACCTTCTGGCGGCGGACCAAAGGAACGGGTCGGTCCAGCAGCAGTCATAGTGATTTTTCCAGGTACATTGGTCAATAGCTCACTGGTGCGGACGATCTTTCCTTGCGGATTGAAGCCGTCAACATAGGCACTGCCTTTGTTTCCGCCAACAAACCAATGGCGTTCAAACCAAGAAGCTTCATCCTTTAAAAAGTAGGTACCTAATTCCACCTGTCCCGTGATACCGCTATCGAAATATAACTGGATATTGAAATAATCATCAACATTTTGGTTAATCACATTCCGTACATCAGCATAAACGGTTTTCAGCTTGCCAGGGATCATCCAAAGCATTTGATCTAATAAATGAACGCCCCAATCATAAAGCATCCCACCGCCAAACTCTGGATAGATGTGCCAATCGTGCATATTTCCGTTAAAGCCATAAAGACTATTTTTGATCGTATAGATATCGCCTAACGTTTGACTCTCAACAACCTCCTTCATCAAGCGATAATCCTTGTCCCAGCGGCGTTGATGATGGATTGTGAAGCGAACACCGGCTGCATCTGTCACAGCCATCATTTCTTGAAACTCGTCGCCGTTCATTGCTGCTGGTTTTTCTAAAATAATGTCTTTTTTCGCCGCAGCCGCTTTTTTGACCATTTCTAAATGGAGATGATTCGGCACCGCAATGATGACCGTACCAACAGCTTCTTCTGCTAATAATTGGTCCGCTTTTAAAAAGGTTTTGACCTCCGTAGGCACGTCTTTCAACTGATCCTTATTGATATCGCAAACCGCTTCAAGCTTCCCATAATCTAAATTTTTGATCATTTCTCCATGGGTTTGCCCCATGAAGCCATAACCGATGATCCCAAAATGCAACATTTTACTCGTCCTTTCTCTAAACCGCCACTGCTCGTTCTTTTACCCCTACCAATGGAACTGGGATATAAGCCGTTCTAGTCGCGACGGTCAATTTGATTTGATGTTCGCCTTTGGCTAAGCCGCCCGCTTGCAATACACGGATATACAACGGTTCGCCGTATTCCCATTTATATGTCGTAACCGTCGCAGCTTCTGCTAAAGTGAACCAATCCTCTTGATCGATCGAAATTTGGATTTTTTCCGCTGGAACCTCTTCACCATCTACCACTACTTTGATGAACTCCACCATAGAAAGCGGCACGCCGCGATAATACGTGATCAGCGTTTGTAATTCGTACCCAATCACTTCACCGTTTTCTTCAATATTTTTACAGCTATCTTTTTTAAATACATTATTATCAAACATTATTCCCGTCCCCCTTGAATTTCTTTCAAGCAAGCCTGCAAGTATTTTTGGTTGGCTGCGACCTGTTCTTTTTCCTGCATTGGTGTGCCAGGAAGGGTGAAGCGGTTGCCTTCATATTCTGTCGCTACATAGCCGTCATAGCCTTTTTTGTCCAAGTATTCTAACAAGCCTTTATAATCCATCGAATATTCTGGACCTTCTGGTGTCATTTCAAACATTTTGATATGGAAATGCTTGATATAAGGCATGAATTCGTCCATCACTTCAAAGGGATAGTTTTCATACCCATCACATAATGGCGCAAACATCTGGTCTTCTTTTGTTTTGATGACCTTTTTGAAGGCTTCAGGGTATTCTCCGTTATTTCCCTTTACTGTGCGATGCAAATCGGTGCCTTGTTCAAACAACGTATCTAAGTAATCAAACATTTCTGGACTAGCGCCGTTGTTGATTTCATAGGCCTTGACCACTCTCGGGAATTTTTGACAGAAGATGCCGGTATCGATCACTAGTCCCACATAAGGGGAGTTCAAACGTTTCATTTCTTCGATAAAATCAAGGGTCTCAGGCTCATCAAAGGCCATTCCTGCATGAACCTCTAACGCGATCGTCACATCATACTCTTCACAATAGGGTAAAAGCGGTTCGCAGACCCAGTAAGGCACCATCGAAACTAAGCGAATCAGCTTGATTCCAAGGCGATTGGCCTGTTTGATCTCTTCAATCAACAACTCAATACATTCCCGTTTTGTCAGGCTGCGGTTCTTGTATAAATTCGTGTTCAAAAAGACATCCGCGATGACAGGTTTGATCCCTGTTTCTGCTAAAAGCTGATGCCATTGTGCCACGTCTGCTTCTGATGGATGCGGCGCGTTTTTGATATTTTGATCCGGTAAAATTTCTACCCCTTCAACGTTGTGTTCCTTTAAGAAGTGCATCATCGCGGTTAAATCCATCCGATGATTCAAATATTCATCCTGTAAACTGTATAAACTAACTGCTGTCTTGATTCGAGACATGTTATTCCCTCCAATAAATAATGATTGGGCGAGCAGATTGCTGCCCCGCTCGCCCTTAATCCTGTTTCTACAGCTCTACGACTTTTCCAGTCTCAGCAGATTTGTAGATGGCTTCTAAAATTTGTGTCACGACAATCGCTTGCTCAGGTTTTACGACTGGTTCGGTATCATTTAAGATCGCTTCGACCCATTGTTTGGCCTCTGCATCTTTTTGTTCCAGGCTCGAGCCTTCAAAGCCGAAGACGCCGCCAGCATCAGAAGGTTCTGTTTGTTCCAATTGATTATGAGCCGCTTTGTTAAAGACCACATAGCCTTGATCCAAGAAGGCTTTTCCGAACATTTCCGCTCCGCCTTCGGTTCCGCAAAGAGTGACTTGTGCTTCTTTCGGGTTGATCATATTTAATGCCCAAGCGGCTTCCAAGAAGATCGTTGCGCCGTTTTCCATCTTGATTAAGCCGAACGCTGAATCTTCTGTTTCAAAGGTTTCTGGATTCCATGGCCCAAACATATTGGCCATTGGATTGTCTTTTAATTTTTGATACGTCGAGCCTAAGACCATTTTTGGTTTGTAGTTGTTCATATACCAAAGGGTCAGGTCTAATGCGTGAGTCCCGATATCAATCAACGGGCCGCCGCCTTGTTTTTCTTTATCCGGGAAGACACCCCAAGTTGGCACGCCTTTGCGACGAACGGCATGGGCTTTCGCAAAATAGATGTCGCCTAATTCCCCTTTGCTGCAGGCATCATAAGTTGCCAATGAATCAGCACGGAAACGGTTTTGGTAGCCAATTGTTAATTTCTTGCCGGTACGTTCTGCGGCATCCAGCATTTTTTTCGCTTCTTCATAGTTGATCGCCATTGGTTTTTCACACATGACATGCTTGCCGGCTTCCAAGGCATCTACGGTAATATACGAATGAGAAATATTCGGTGTCAACACATGGATCACATCGATATTTTCCTGTTTTACTACTTCTTGATAATCCTCAGTCACTAAAGCATCTGAAACGCCGTATTCTGCTGCAGCTGCTTCAGCCCGTTCGATGACTGTGTCGCAAAAAGCGACTAACTCCACTTGATCAGCTAATTTTGCCAAAGCTGGCAGATGTTTTTGATTGGCGATTCCGCCACAGCCGATAATTCCGAATCTTAATTTTTTCACGTTGTTTCCTCCTCATGATGGTAGCCTGTTCTCGGATCTGTTAAGCAGCAGGCTATAATAGATATCGCTTACAATGATTAGTTTACTGAATGAGTGACCCTCTTACTCTTCAAAACCTTCAAGAAAAGATCAACCATTTTTGCGCATCCCGCAATTTCTTTTCGTAAGGAACAAAAATGTATCATACTTATATTACTAATCATTGATGCTTTCACGTTTTAGGTCTAACTGTTCACGAATATCGTCTGTATCTTTGTCGCTTAAATTCCATAATAGGCAAGCGAATGCCGCTAAAAAGAATAAGATCGCTGGGAGCAAATTCACTACTAGATTAATCCCATCCTTCGTTGCCGCGGATTGCTCCATATTGGCTTGATAGCCAAATGAGTGAAGCAGCATGATCCCAATAGAAGCGCCGATAGCGTTTCCAATTTTTGTCGCTAAACCGTAAGTAGCATAAGCAGTCCCATCGGTCCGAACCCCAGATTTCAATTCTTGATAATCCACCGAGTCCGCTACTAAGGAAAGGGAAATCGGGAAGCCCATATTGAATAATCCAAAAATGACATGTCCGGCAATAATCATCGGCAAGTTATCAAAGTCCGCAAAATAAACAACCAGCAGTCCAATTCCTTGAAGAATCAACGAAACCATCAAAACATTCCGTTTCCCAAAACGCTTCACTAATGGAACGATTGCCAGTGAACATAGCGCACCGCCAATTGATGGAATCGTCATTAATAAAGCGATCAAGGTAAAGGCACCTAGACAATAGATGACGTAAAAAGTCGTCACCGCAATTCTTCCCATGAAGGCCGTCATTTGTAAAATCATGATCAGAAAGACGATCATTAAGTATTTGTTGCCAACCACATTTTTGATTGTTGTACGGAACGGCACTTTCTTTTCATTTTTCATTGGCTGAACAACTTCTCTAGAGGTTGCAAATACAGCAAAGAATAATGGAATGGAAATCACTGCGTAAATCAACGCTGTCATAAAATAGCCGCGACCCGTCGCGACCTTCGAGCCATCAGAAAATGCCAGCATGATGAATGATGAAAGTGAGTTGACAATGATCATTCCGACATTCATCCCCACCGAACGCCAAGCATTCAGCTGATTCCGTTCATTGGCATTCTCACTCATGACTGCGGCCAATGCGCCGTAAGGAATATTAACTAAAGTGTAAATCATGCCTGCTACAATATAGATGACTGCGGCCCAAATAATTCCCGCCGTGCCATTACCAAACGGTCCGGTAAATGTCAGAACCGAAAACAGCGCCAAAAACGGTGAGCCGAAAGCAATATATGGACGGAAACGCCCAAGCTTGCTTCGTGTTCTCTCAGCGATCATCCCCATCATCGGATCATTGATCCCATCCCAAAGCCGAGCAATCAGCATAATCATAGAAACGGCCACAGGTGCTAACCCTACAATATCTGTATAAAAAACAGTTAAATAAGTGCCGACGAATGTCCAAACAAACTGACTCGCCAAGTCTCCCAAACCATAAGCAATCATAGAAAATTTCGTTAGTCCCTTTTTCTCCACGTTCATTCCATTATCAAAGACATCTTTTTCCATGTGAACCTCCTGAAATTGATTTAATTTGCAAACGTTTACAATGCTTATTTTAGTCTGTCGCTTGGAAGAATACTCTGCACTTTCCAGCTAATCGGCTGATACTTTCAAAGGATGATTGTTTCTAGCTAGACAAAAAAACAAGATTGTATAACACAATCTTGTTAACGCGAGACTTTTTGAATCTCAATTAATTGAATATCCTGAGGAGAGATCTCCAGATCGATTTTCAATTGATGATTTCTTGAAAGCTCCTCTTTTACCTCTAATTGAGGCTGGCAGCGATGCTTTAGGTAGGTGACTAATTCATCATCTAACCGATCCGAACTAGCCGCTTGATTAATTTCCTCCAAAATATTCCCCGCCTGCTGACCAATGCGATAGGATTTAATCCGATAACGGCTCTCCTCTTCTTTTAAATCCTTCAATAAAATCTGCTTCTTTTGGACACTCGCTGAAGCAAACAGCGCAGCGGCATTTCTTCTCGTAAAGACACTACTGAAATCATAATAATAGGTAGAATTTAAATGGCTATAAGAAAAACAGAGGAGCTGAATTCGATTGGGTTCATCTTTCGTAATCAATAAATCTTCCGATTGATGAACGACTAGATTACTTAATTTACTTAAAAACAGATAAGCGTAATAGCCAATTTTAGGAATACCGCTTTTAGAGATCAGGCCTGATCCGCCAAAAATCTCCTTATTCGCCGTATCAAAGGTGGTGACCGATAAATCTGTTAATTGCCAATAGCCGATGAGATCACAATAGGGAATCACGGCTAGAACATTTTTCAAAATATAGCTGCCCTTAAACGCAGTATCATTGATGATATCCCGATTCAAAATCGTTACATTGAACTCTGAGATATAGGTCTTGCCGTGATAATCAATCTCCGATAAAAGCTTCTTGAACTCCTTCATTCGATGGAGCATGTAATTCGAATCTGGCGATATCGGTTCGTGATGACTTTTTTGCTGGTGCATTTGCTGCTTGACCGCGTCCATTGGATAGATCGATAAGCTGATAAAGTCTGGCGCCCCTTTTCCTTTCGTCCACTGTGAAAGAAAGGCCCCTAAGTCGCGGGTTTCAATATCCAGGCTAAGTCCGCAGCCGCCGATTTGTATCTCAGGTACGATTTGCTGAACAGCCGCTTTGATCATTGAAAAGACTTCTATATAAGTCTTTTCCTTGGCCAGATTCAGCCGCTTCCCGTGATCATCGATCCAAGTTAGCTCCTCACAGCCGATCGTCTTTAAAACCAGCTGATTGGGTTTCCAGAGCTCAATGATCCAAGTCTTGACCTCCTCCAGGCCAAAGACATCTACACAATGATGGAAAAAGGCTTGAAATCTTTGGATCAAATCCGACAGCTCATACGATTTTCGTATAAACAGATGACTTTTGATGATCTGAGTATGGGATTCGTGAATCAATTTTCCCTTGAATCCCAATTCCAAGAAAGGCTTGATGCCTGCTTTGACCATTATTTGCAATATCTCGTCAACGGTTGAAAAATCATAGACCTCTCCCACCTGCTCTAAAATCTCTTCACTTAATAGGCCCCAAATCCGGCCATACATGAACGGATTATTTTGCTGCAAATAGTGAATCTGCTCCGCAAAAGACGCGTGCGTCAGATCCCCTGCATAACCGAGATTGATCATATTCTTTTGAAAATTCTGCGGAGAGGCTTCCTTCATCGATACTTGAATCGTTTCGTCATCGATCTTCGCGTCTTTTTCTTTGAAATACACTTCTAAACTTTTGATGTCCTCTTCTGCCAGACTAGTCGCTTTCGTCACGATCTTTGCTTCCGCTTTGATCTCCTTGCGAAACTCGCTGGGAGTCAAGCCTTGATACTTTTTAAACAGCCGATTAAAGGAATTGATATTGGAGAAGCCGGCGGAAAAAGCAATGTCTGTGATTGATTTTTCCGTTTCCAGCAAATCCTTGCGCACCTTTTCCAGTCGCTTGCGAATCAAGTATTCATTCATCGGCATGCCGATCTCATTGGAAAAGCTGCGTGATAAATACTGATCAGAGACATACAGCTTATTGGCAATATCGACAAGCCGAATATCCTTGTCAAAATTATTATCGATAAAAAATTTCAGCTCGTAGACCTTCTGCTTCATGCTCCGCTCTTCAGCCAAGCCAGCGGTTTTCGTATAGCCTTTTTCCAAGAGCTTAAGGATATGAAAATACTCCTCAAAAACTTCTGAGATCGTGTGCTTCTCCTGTAAAATATACAGTTTTAACAGTCGTTCGATCGATTGGATCAGCTGGTAATCGGAGCTCTTACTGTCTGTTACCGAATTTCCTTCAAAAATCAGGCCTTCCTTCTCTTCAAAATAATAATCCAACACGATTTCAAATGACCGCGTATTCTCGGCATAAACAGTATGTACTAAGGATTTCGTTAAAAGATAAAAATCATTTTTTTGTAAGGAAATCACTGTATCTTCTCTTTCAATCGTTACTTCTCCAGCTAACACGTAGACAAGGTGAATGTTCGTATCAAAATGCTGCATGACCCGATTTTCTGTTAAAACAGTTATTTCTATGTTTTCCCATGGCTCGATTAACCGCATAAATATCACCCTCTTCTCTTTTAGATGACTCGCAACAAAGTCATTCTGTTCTATTTCCCAACGAATTAAAACGTTGTCATTTTAACTCCATAATACACGAAATGAACTTGAAGAATAGAGCTTTTTTTCAGTAGGTCTGTTTTTTCTTCAAAAAAAGCCTTTGTCCTACAAGTCGTAGAACAAAGGCTGTTAACTATTTATTGATCAAAATGGCTACATCAAGCTTTGATACAGCTCAATGATTTCTGAAACACTCGCATCCCGCGGATTTCCTGGTGTACAAACGTCCTTGAAGGCGTCTTCGGCAATTTTGGCAATATCTTCAGACTTAACACCTAATTCAGAAATAGTCGCTGGAATTCCGACATCCTTACTTAGCTGATCGATCGCAGTACAAGCGGCTGTTCTTGCTTCTTCAATACTCATCGTATCGATGCCGTCTATTTGTAATGCTTTCCCAATTTCGCGATATTTTTCTCCTGTAAAATCCTTATTGAACTTCATCACTGTAGGTAACAGCGCGGCACAGGCAACACCGTGGGGAATGTTATACCAAGCACTCAACGGATGCGCCATGCCGTGTACAAGGCCCAAACCGACATTAGAAAAGCCCATTCCTGCAATATATTGGCCCAATGCCATTTCTTCTCGCGCCGCTTGCTGCTCATTCACCGAATCTCTTAATGAGCGGCCAATGATTTCGATGGCTTTAAGATGCAGCATATCAGTCAGTTCCCATGCACCCTTTGTAATAAATCCTTCAATGGCATGCGTCATGGCATCCATCCCTGTGGAAGCGGCTAAAGACTTCGGCATTCCCATCATCATATCGCTGTCGATGAAGGCCACAAGCGGGATATCATTAGGGTCGACACAGACAAACTTGCGATGGCTCTTTTCATCAGTGATAACATAATTGATCGTAACCTCTGCAGCAGTTCCCGAAGTAGTTGGAATTGCTAGGATTGGCAAGGATGGATTTTGAGTTGCCGCAGTCCCTTCCAAGCTCAACACATCTGAAAATTCTGGATTGGTTAAAATGATGCCGATAGCTTTGGCCGTATCAATCGGTGAACCGCCGCCGATGGCAATGATCGCCTCTGCATTTGAGGCCTTCACAAATGCCACCCCATCCTTCACATTTTGCACGGTTGGGTTCGGGACGATTCCATCATAAATCGTATAAGAAATAGTTGCTTCGTCCAATAAGTCTGTGACTTTTGCGGCAACCTTAAAATCAATTAACCCTTTATCAGTAACAACGACCACCTTTTTATAGCGGCGCTTTTTAATTTCCGGAACAATATTTGTAATCGCCCCTTTTCCAAAATACGATGTTTCGTTCAAAATCATTCGATTCACTGTCATTTTTCTTCCTCCATTCAATCTGGTTAGGTGAGCAGGAAATCCCCTCACCTTCAGCGCTTAGGCTTCTAAGTATCCTTCACGCGGTGTCACGCCAAAACGATCTGCTAATAAGCGTAAGTTCTCATCACTGATTGTTTGTTTGATCCCGCCTTGGGCACACACATAGGTATAAACCTCTGCGGCTTTTTCTGCTGTTTCAATCAGCCCAAAGACCTCATCCATATCTTTTCCAGCGCCATAGATGCCATGCTGCGGCCATAAAACTAAGCGGGTCTCCTTCATTTTCGCTGCTGTTGCCTCACCGATTTCCGTCGTTCCGGGAACAAGCCAAGGAAGAATAGACACACCCTCTGGGAAAACCACCAGACACTCTGTACACATTTGCCATAATGTTCTAGTGAAGGCTTTTTCCTCTAAATCATGGGTAAAGCTCATCGCTAACAAATGCGTCGCGTGATTATGCATAATGATGCGATTGTCAGGATCAACGGTTAAACGTGCCATATGACTCATGAAATGGCTTGGCAGCTCACTTGTCGGCACCGCCCCGTTTTCTAATCCCCAAAGCAGCTGCAGCGTATTTCCGTCTTCCTTTACTCGAATGATCCCTAAGTTTTCCGCCGGATTGGCTTGAACATTTTTGAAATACTTTCCTGAACCAGTGACAATAAAATATTTCCCAGCTAATGACGCGGCATCAAAAATCATTGGTATCTCACGAAGAACTTCAGCAGGATCTAAGAAAGGCAGGATTTCATTTTCCTCCAGCAGATAGCTGATATTTCCTCCATTGCGTTCATCCCAACCCAAACGATATAGATTGGTGGTAACTTCAATCATTTCTTGTACATAATTCGCATTCAATATATTATTTTTCTTCATGATCTTTCTCCTACTTTCTTGAACTTAAAACAGCTTTTTCGTATTGCTTAACCTCAGTCAACCAATCTAAGCCAACCGGCACATCATTGATCTCACAGAAATAATTCCACACATCCGCAAACGGAAAATCTTTTAGCTCTTCAATCATTGCTAAACGGCTGGTATAGTCTCCAGACAATTCGATTTGCTTAAGTGATTCGATCGGCTCAAGCATCGCCTTCAAAAGTGCCTTTTGAGTATTCCGAGTCCCGATCACCCATGCGGCAACTCGATTGATCGTCGCATCAAAGAAATCTAAGCCGATATGTGTTTTCTTAAGTAAATCGTTGCGAACCAGTTCACGGCCAATCTCCTGCAGCTCATCATCCATAATCACTACATGATCACTATCCCAACGAACCGGACGACTGACATGCAGCAAAATCCCCTCGCTAAACAGCCCCAAAGAGGACAGCTTATTGGAAATCACTTCTGTCGGATGAAAGTGGCCGGCATCTAGACAAATCAGCTTGTCGCGAGTTAGACCATAGCCCATATAAAAATCGTGCGAGCCAACGGTATACGCCTCAGCTCCTAACCCAAATAATTTACTTTCCACCGCATCAACGGTATATTGGCTTTCAAGTTTTTCAGCAAAAACCTCATCCAAAGCCTCCATCAACCGTTCTCTTGGCGTGTAGCGGTCAATCGGATTGTCTTTGAAGCCGTCAGGTACCCAGAAATTATTCACACATACTTGGCCGGTTTCTTTCCCAAAATACTCTGCGATTCTGCGTGATCGTTTGCCATGCTCAATCCAGAAGTCGCGGACTTCCATATCGGGTGAAGCTAGTGTAAAGCCGTCCTTAAACATTGGATGAGAGAAAAAGGTTGGATTAAAATCTAAGCCTAACCCCTGTTCCTTCGCCCAAGCGACCCATCTTGCAAAATGCTTCGGCTCCAATTCATTCAGATCCACCTTTTCTTCCGTATCCAAATAGATCGCATGTAAATTTAGCTTATGCTTGCCTGGAATCAGGGAGTACGCTTTCTCCAGGTCCGAACGAAGCTCATCTGGCGTACGCGCCGCACCCGGATAGTTGCCGGTAACAGAAATCCCGCCCGAAAGCTCCTCATCACTTAAAAATCCTTTGACATCATCGCCTTGCCAAACATGCATGGAGATTTTTACCTCCTGCAGCTGCTTCAACACAGCATCCGTATCCACGTCAATTTTTTTATACGCTTCTTTAGCCGCTTGATACCTCTCCGTTACTTTACTCATTTTTCATTGCTCCTTCTGCTATAAATTTTTGGTATTGCTCTAATACTTTCCGATCAAACGCCTGTGGTAAATGCTTACTGAAAGCAAATGATTTTAAAATGCAGTTACGTCCCTCTTCTATCGAAGCAAACTCTTTTGCGGCCACCATTTGCATGAGGATGTTGCCAATCGCCGTAGCCTCGCTTGGTCCGGCACTGATTTCAATTTGTGCGGCATCGGCTGTAAGCTGGTTGAGAAACTTATTATTGGAGCCGCCGCCAACAATATGCAGCGTGTTGATTTTTTCGTTCGTTCCAGTCATTTGTTCTAACTTCTCTAATTCACTCGCATAGCAAAGCGCTAAATTGTCATAAATACAGCGAGCGATCGCCCCCGGCGTTTCGGGAACTAGTTGTCCCGTCGCTTTACAATAATCCTGGATAGCGGCAATCATATTGTCAGGATTTAAGAAGCTGTGATGATTGACATCAATAAATTGTTGGAAAGGCGGTTCCTTTGCTGCAAGTTCAGCAAGCTCTGGATAGCTGTATTCATATTTCTGCATACGAGCCGTTTCTTGAATCAGCCACATTCCCATGATATTTTTTAAAAAGCGAATGGTATTATGGGCTCCCCACTCATTTGTATAATTCTCACTAAAGGCCTCTCGGCTAACATTCGCAACCGTTGTTTCAATTCCCAAAAGCGACCAGGTACCGCTAGAAATATATCCCCAATCGCTTCCTTGACCCGGCGTCCCCAAAATGGCCGAAGCCGTATCGTGACTCGCAACTGAAACAAAGGTCGCATCTGGCAAATCAAAATCTACGAATTTCTCCTTCAAAAGCGAGCCTAAAATCGTCCCCGCATCAACTAACGGCGGCAGCTGCTCCTTTTTTATCCCGACGAGGTTTAACAGCTCCTCATCCCAAGACTCACTTCCAGGATTTAACAGTTGCATGGTTGAGGCATTGGTCTTCTCCATCACCCCTCGACCGGTAAAGACATAGCCAAGATAATCTGGGATCAATAACAATTTATCTGCCGCTTCCAGCAGCTCTCTCTTTTCAACAAACAGCTGAAAAATCGTGTTAAAGGACTGAATTTGAATCCCGGTCTTTTCATACAATTTTTCCAAGCTCATCACTCGCTGAAAATCCTCGACTGCAGCTTTCGTCCGATTATCCCGATAAGCGATAGGTTCGCCCAAAAGCCCGCCCGTCTTATCTACAAGGCAATAATCCACTGCCCACGTGTCGATCCCAACAAAACAGTGGTTGGTGCCGTTTCTTTTTACCTTTTCTAAACCAATTAATATCTCTTGGATCAAATAATGAATATCCCAACGCTGAAATCCTTCCAGTAGCCTAAATTCATTTTTGAAACGATGAACCTCTTGAAGCGTCAGCTGTCCGTCAATTAATTCACTTTCCATCAATCGACCGCTGGATGCGCCAATATCAATAGCAATGTATTTCTTCATTTTCTACTCCTTTCACTTTATTGATCACACTTAAAAAGAGGTGCTGTTTTTCATTCACACCTGATCTCAAACTTATAATGCTATTCTACAATTTGATGTAAGCTTTTACATTACACGATTTTGATGTATACTTGCACTATCTTGGTGAAAGGAGTAAAAAAATGACTTTTTGGGAAAATGCAAACCATTCATGGACGTCCGACTCAACCAGATTTATCCTTACTCCAAAACAAAGAACCCGTGAATTGTTTTATTTCGTTCAAGAAATCGGTTATTTTAAAGCGCATCAGCCTTATTTCACTGAACGAGAAAATCTGCCGTCATATCTTATGAAGTTCACCTTGTCTGGTGCCGGAGAGCTGCATTACCAGGATGCGGTCTATTCATTGAAGGCCGGCGATATTTTTTTGATCGACTGCAAAAAATATCAGTATTACAAAACAACCAGCAAAGAGCCTTGGGAGATGGACTGGATTCATTTTTCTGGCGGAAACTCAGACAGCTTCTATCAGGAATTTATTAAAAACGGTTCTCCTGTGTTTCATACCGACAGCGAAAATGTTCGAACCAACCAGGTTCACCTAATCGTGGACAAACTATTGCAGCTGCAAAAGGAACCAAATGCGAAAACAGATTTTGAATCATCAATTTTGGTCCATGAATTATTGAATGAGTTGATCCTGCAAAAATATCAAATGGACTTTTCTGACAGCGAAATCCCTGTCTATCTTTATGCTGTGAAAAATTATATTGATGAGAATTTTCGGCGCGGAGTGACCTTAGAGGAGATGGAGGGGCAATTTCATATCAATAAATATCAAATTGTCAAAGACTTTTCAAAATACATGGGACAGCCGCCGGTAGATTATCAAATCAGCTGTAAAATATCCTACGCTAAAGATTTATTACGCTATTCCAACCTTTCTATTAAGGAAGTCTCTATGGAAATAGGGATTGATAATTTTGCTTATTTCAGCCGGTTGTTCAAGAAAAAGACAGGCGTTTCACCTAGTGATTATCGTAGTACCGATACCATTCTTCGCTGATTTTTTTAATTAGAAATTTCAGAACGTTGATCGTTTAGCAAACATACAAAAAGCTCAATCATTTTTGAATGATTGAGCTTTCTGATAAAGAAAATTAAAAAAGCAATTCGACATCTTCAATACCATAATCCTGTTGAGGGAATTGTCCGTAATAAGTAGCTAAGGAGGAAGTATTCAGATAATTGTTCAGCGTACTGCCGATAATAATCTCGAGCTCAATTACGGTATCCAACATTTCATCACTTAATAAGTACTCTCCAAGCAAAGCATTTCCCAATACTTCTTTTCCATTGATCTTAACTAAAAGGCTGCCCCTCGTATTTCTTATGCAAAGTTTTCGAGGCTTTTGATTCTCTAACTGAACTGTAGCACGATAGGTTCCGATGCCAGAATTTGCTTCAAACTCAGGCAGCTTATTCCAGTAATCTAATTCTAACAACTGTTTCTGTTTGATTCGTTTTTCTATTTTAAAATCATCTGACGGACCCATTTCCCAACTTTCAATTGTCAATGACCATGGATGCTTCTTAAGCGAGACTCTCTGGCTTGGTTCTTTTTCCTCGATCACTGTCTCACCTACTTCGAGTAATTCAAAAATACGACATTCTTTGGCTGATAGCTGATTTCCTTTGACCAAACCAATTTCACCGGTCCAAGGAAACCACTCTCGAACTTTATACGTTTGAAAAAGAGGCGAAAGAGAAATGCTCTCGACTCCCTGGTTATAACAAACAAGGAATTTATGCTGTTTATCCGACCGTTGGTAAGTTAGCAAGTTGCCTGTTGAGTTGCTAGTCTCTGATTTCTGAAGAACCATTACCAATTCATTCAGCCCCTCTGATTCTTGATAAATGACTGGTAAACCAGAATCTCTCCATTTGCAGATGGCCGTTTTTACTTTTTCAGTGAGATAGGTACCTTTAGGAATAAGCAAGCTTCGATAATCCGCTCCCTTTACCTGCAATTTATGGTCCTCTATCCGACTAGGCTCTAAAAAAAGACCTTCAGTCATAACTTGATAGCGATAACCTAATTTCGTCAACTGATCTCCAAGACTTGTCTGCTTGTTTTCGCTCGCATTATGCCCTTCTTGATAGATCAACACATCTAACTCATTTTTTCCATATTTCAATATTTCATGCAATCGTCCGGAATAGGTAGTGTAGGAAAATAAATGCTCCCAAACTGGTTGGCGTTCTCCCCAAGATTCAGCAAACCCTCGTCCGCCTAGCATGGGACTAAAAGCAGAAAATCCTGGCCATTTCGCACCTGGAGCATACTTGAAAGGCATGCCATGCCAATACGTTTGATTCACTCCCGCCATATAGTTTTTGTGCAGTGTCTCAAATAATTGAGATAATGTTGTTGCATATCCTTGAAATAGATACGCACCAACTTCATCAGATAAAACCTTTGCTTCTCCAAAATCACGTCCAGCCGCAAGTAGGCGAAAAGCATCATTTCCGTCTTCACCAAATCCCAAAGATTCGCCCTCCACAATATCTAATTTTGCGGCAGCCGATGCAGAATCAATCGCCCATCCGTAGGGCTGAGCACGGTACTTCATTCCTAATGAATTAGCCCACTCTTTCAAGTGTTTTAAATGATTTTCTTGATACAGCTCATTAAGGACCTTGAAGTAATCGTGTCGCAAATCTTTTATTTTATCGTTCATTTCTTGCTCAACTTGAAAGCTTGAACGCTCTATCCCCAACCCTTTGTCTTGGTTAATTCCTAAAACGAATGGTAAAAATGGACGTATATCATAACCCGCTCGCTCTTTAAATTGAGCCAACATATTTGTCGTCCAGTGCCCGGTTGATTGTAATTCCAAAGAATCCTCAAAAAAACAATCGCCCACTTCATTTAACAGTTCAACAAATTCGTTATCGAAAAAGAAATTTTTTTCCCATAATGACTGAATCAGCTCCCCACCTTTTGATGAGAAATGATCCACTACATAGGCATAAGGAGCCATTACATCGGGTCTATCAGTACTCCCCATTGAAAACATGTTTACTCTTTGACCTGTTCCTCTTTCATAAACAGCTATAAGTATATTCTCTTTATAAGATGGAAATATTGTTTCAACAAATTTCCCTTCTTTTACTTTTGAAGTGATCTCCTTCAAGGAATCAAATTGAATGTCATCACTAATTACTGTATATGATTCCTCCCAAGGGACTGCTGGCGGCATTTCGACCTCCTTATGGGAGATATGTGAAGCAGTATATACAGCAATTAGTTTATTTTTTATTTTACTACCGTCAATCTTTTGATTTCTAGTCACATAGTGCGGTGGACAAAGCTCTTCTATTGCTGTACCCGCTAAAAGATTTTCCTTAAACGAGTAACTTCCGTAAACCAATTCTTTTGCCGTACCTGCCTCATCAGGATCTGCTTCATTAGTAGCTGCAGGCCAATGTGGACCAACGGTCAAATCAATCTTCACACCATATTTCTTAGCAGATTTCATTGCTTGCTTTACAGATTTACGCCAATTTTCACTAGTGAACCCATATTTTTGAGGTTCAAGGACTTGTGCATCTTTTGTTGCAATCGCATCATACACATCAGAAATTTCAACTCCTCCAAATCCCGCATCAGCGATAGCCTTTATCTCCTTGTCTAACTCATCCAAATATTTCGAAACATACCCGCCAGGCCACCAATATCTTAGTCTCGGACGACTTTCCGTTTCCGGCTCCTTAAAACGCTCTTCTATTGCTCTCATCTCTTCACACCTTCTCTTGTTCTAAATGACTCATACTTTTCTTTTGAAAATTCGATAATATCGCGACTGCCGCAACAATTATTGAAATTACACAGCCCACTAACATTGCACCAGAAGCCGTAGAGCCCAGCAACGTATGATTCAAGAAATTGATGATCGCAGGACTTAGAAAGCCTCCTATTGAGTTTGCTGTTGACAGTACAGCCATACCCATAGGAATCAAAACTGGATGAACCAAAATCGTAATCAAGAATGGGGCCTGTGAAAAGAATAACGCTTGGCCGGCGCCAGAAAGAAAACTTCCAATAATTGCTAGTGGTAAATTACCAGCGATTGCTAAAATCACCAATGAAACACCTTCAATTACAAAGGCAAAGGCGACCATGTGTGATTTAATCACCTTCGATATTCTGCCGACACATAGTCCAGTAGCCAATCCACCTAATTGTGCAAGCATAGTAACTAAACCAGAAACATCACTTCCTCCAAGGTTGTTTTCTATAATCAAAAGTGAAATGTTATTATTGAAGGCATTATTCACCACCATAAAACAAAAGCCCATCAAAGCAACAATGACCACTCTCTTATTGATAACCTCTGTCACAGAATGATTTCCTTTTTGTTCTTGTTTTTCTTCAATGTTGCTCTTAGGCAAGCAGACCCAAGCAATGACGAAGACAATTCCAGCGAAAATATAAGACAAATAAGAATGATACCAGATATTCGCACCTAAATTACCTGAAATAAACATGAGGAGCATTGTTCCGATACTTACAAAAGATACTTGTTTCCCCATGGCTCCTTGTCGTTCTTCAACTGAGAAATAATCAGCGATTAAGCCCGGGATAACATTCGTAATAAATCCTACACTCACTCCAATCAGCCCTGAACAAATAATCAATACCAGCAATTGGCTATGAAAAAAATACGGGATCAAACCAAAAATACAAGTCATAGCTGATCCAATCAAGGCAATCGTTCGTTTGGGAATTGACAGAGCGATTCTTCCAACGACAAAGGCCGCTACGATGCCTGTCAAATTGGCTACCGAAAGAATCATTTGAATTTGACTAATACCACTGTTCGGGAAAGCTTCTACTATCAGTCCTAACACAGGCGACATCAGTAGGGTAGCCATCGAAAGCATGCTCAATGAGAAAATTCCTATTTTAACTTTTAAGCTTGTTTGCATGTTACATTCTCCTTTATGTGATTATTCAACTTACAAGGTCATTCTATCTACTTTAGAAAACGGATACAATGCGGAAAAACAACCACAACATGTGATAATATGATATAAAGGAGTGTTTTTAATGAAGGATGAGTCCATTTTTTATAATGTCGAACATATTCCAAGAATTGATCAAACTAAGCAGTCTTTGAGCCCTTATGTCATTGTCGATCCATCATTTGACCCTTATCGCGAACTGAATCATTCTAATGAAGTTAGTCTACCGCTAAAAAAAATTCTTAAAACTTTAGAGCTGGATGATTCTCTCCCCTTCGCGATCGTTTCTCACTATCTGGATCTTCCATCCAATTTGCATCACCATGATTATATTGAAATTGTTTATGTACCTAAGGGAAAATTGCTGAATGTTGTAAACCACTCACCATTTATAATGAAATCAGGAAGCTTGTTTTTGATTAATAAGGAGATTCCCCATTTAGTCTCAAGAATTCCAAATGAAACGGAAAAACCAATGATCGTCAACTTGCTGATTCACACAGAAATTTTTGATACCTTTAAAAAGGCTACTCAACAGTCCACAACACTAACCGAGCAATTATTCAATTTTGGTGATTATCTGATTTATCATAAGTCGGACTTGGATAATGTTCATTACTACCTACAGCGACTGATTACAGAGTATTATCAAGCAGAGTATACTTTTTCATATACAGTACTCGGCTACCTAATGATTTTTTTAGAACAACTAATTCAATTGCAACATCCCCTAAAAAAATCTGTGGATACGCTCACTCAAAATGTAGTAACTAAAATCAAACAAGACCCAGCAAATGCTTCTCTAGAAGTACTAACCAAGCACTTTTCCTATAGTAAAGGCCATTTATCAAGGCACATCAAAGAACAAACTGGAAAAACGATTTCTCAACTGATCACTGATGAAAAATTGGCACTCGCCGAAAGATACCTTTCTGAAACAACAAAAACGATCTCTGAAATTTCAGAGATGATCAACTATCAAAGTGAAAGTCATTTTTATCGACTTTTTAAAAAAAGATTCCAATTGACCCCTAAGCAATATCGGCTTTTACTAAAATAGCATGCATGTCTAAATAGCTTAATTACATCTGATTCTGATCAGCTAAAAGACTTTTAAAAAGTAAAAAGCAAACGATCATATTCCTTTCGATTACGAAGTATATGATCGTTTGACATATTATTTTTGATGCTTTTATCGGTGAAATTTTTTCCTATAGTTCGTTGGACTGCTGTGGAATCGCTTGTTAAATTTGGCGATAAAATAGCTTAAATTATTGAAGCCTACTGCAAAGCATATTTCAGATACACTGCTGTCCGTGTTTAGCAGCAGTTCTTTGGCCTTTAGCAAGCGGTAATCAATCGTATAATTCATCGGAGATTGATTCGTATATTCTTTGAACAAATGGGTGCACTTATTCTTATTGATGGGAATAACCTGGGCAATCTCAGCAACCGTAATATTCCGATGATAATTTTGATGAACATAGTCAAGCAGGCGATAAATAGAATGATCCTCTTTCTTCGCCTGTGAGGCTGGGTATTTTTCAATGTCATTCAAGCAGCTGAGGATTAGTTCATAGATTTTCAAAAAATTATAGAAACCGCTCCTGTTGGCCTCCACGATTTCACTTAGAATCGCTTGTTGCGAAGCAGTCAGTGTTAACAGAGCACATTCAAAGCTGCTGTTACTCTCGATCTCCTTAATACTCGACTGATAGAGCGCTTCGTTGATAAAGCGAGGCGAAAAATCAATGCAGATATATTCCGCAGCTTCTGTTAGAGGAACCGCATGGTGCAGCCGCCGCGAGTTTATTAAAATCCCCTTGCCCTCACCTACTGAATAGTCGCTCTTTTCAACAGAAAGTTTCAAGCTTCCCGTAAGGACCAACGTTAACTGAAATTCTTCGTGCCAATGCCACACTAGCTCATCATTCCGTGATTTTCTCAAGGTTCTATGATAGATACCGATTGGAAAGTCGCCAGATTGATGCACAGTCTGCTCCTGTTCGAATTCATTAATTTCAAAGTACAACAACTGCCCCTCCTTTACACAATAATGATACTATTTGTATTTATTATGATAGTCAAAGCCCATAGTAAAGCTTTATAATACATTATCACAACAACATTCGAGAAATCAAAAGGAGAGCGCTATGCATTCAAATGAAAAGAAAACAGGAATCATTTTCGCAGGACTTGCTGCAACGTTATGGGCGATTTCAGGTATTTCAGGGGAGATTCTCTTTACTCATTTCGGCTTTTCTGCAGAATGGCTGGTTTCTGTCAGAATGTTTGTCGCTGGCGTTCTTTTACTACTTGCTTCAAAGCTTACTAGCCCGCACTCTATTTTTTCGCCATTTAAGCAAAGGAGGGATTTTTTAGCGATCCTTGTCTTCTCCATACTAGGTATGTACGCTGTTCAATACACGTACTTCAAAACGATCGAGTTGAGCAGTGCCTCCTTTGCGACGATCATTCAATACACCGGACCCTTTTTTATCATTATTTATGAAGCCATCAGAGCGAAGATTCTGCCTAATAGGAAAACTTTATTGTTAATGCTGCTTACCCTTACTGGCGTCTTCCTCATCGTTTCAAATGGAGATATCTCTCAATTAACAATCACACCTATCTCCTTGCTTTGGGGCATCGGTTCGGCGATTTCTTTAGCATTTTATTCTGTTCAACCGCGGAATATCCTCAAACAATATGGCAGCTTGCTAGTCGTAGGCTGGGGCATGCTGATTGGGAGCATGCCAGCGAACCTGATCCAGCCATTTTGGCAAACTTCTGGAATTCTTTCGTTCGGGTCACTTATACATGTCTCGACCGTTATCATACTGGGAACTGCGGTTTCCTATTTCATTTACCTGTCTAGCTTAAAGTATATCTCTTCATCATTAGCCAGCATTTTAACTGCTTTTGAGCCAATCTTTGCGACGTTTCTGTCCATCCCGATTTTCCATACTCCCTTGACTTTGGCGACAGCACTTGGCTTTTTTATCGTTTTAGGAACGATTCTTCTGCTGCAGAAGGTTCTTTAGAGTTAAGTCTGCCTATTTTGTATTAAATAGAAAGCCAAACGCCCAAATTATGATCGATTATGATCGTAATTTGAGCGTTCGCTTTCATTTTGTTAAGTATTTTTCAAAAAGACTTTAAAGTCTGGGGCATTGACTATGCTTCTTGATCATTACTTCCTTGTCATTTTCAGCAGAAGTTCTTGATGCTCCTCCCTCTCTTGCACGTGCTCCTCTATTTGCCAATCTTCAGAAGAAAAACTCATTTCATACGAAATGTTTTTAGGCAATACTATTTCCCCTATTATCATTTCCTCCACCTTCTTCCACTGAAGTTGGATTTTCCCATATGGCGTTTTGAAGCTGCCAGTTACTTTTTCAACCGGCAGTTCAGTTTGCGGCCGAATAACCACTTTTTTGAAGATCCCCTCTGGAAAGCTGATTCCTAAAAATTTCTTGACCATCCAAGCGGAGTAGGAAGAAAACATCGCATGGTTTAGTGACCCATTATAGGTAGATTGCTGGTCCTGAAGTGGAAAATGTTCACTTAAAGTACCCGTTTCAGCAAACATCGAATGGTAACTCAGAGGCTCTAAACTAGTCAGCCAGCCGAATAAAATTTCTTTGTACCCAAACCTATGAAGCTGATCGTATACCCAAGACATTCCAAATATTCCTGCTGAAATAATACCGCCAGTTCTTTCGATCAGCTGAGCCAATTGTTCAGCCAGGTCGCTTTGCTTTTTACGATCAAGCAGCTTTGCTTTGATGGCAAAAATATAGCTTGATTGAGTTCCCTCTCCAAAGCATCCTTCTTCTGGTCGATAATAGGTTGTGAGAATCGTTTGATTTACTTCCGCGATTTTTTTTGCGAGCTGTTGAACGAGTGCATCTTCAGACAGTTGCTCCATCACCGCCAAATACTCTTGAAGAATGATGCTGTAGCTGCAAGCCGAACAAAATTCCTGATCTGGCGAAGTAATCACAGGGCCATCCCTTTTCTCATCAATTGATCCCCAATCTCCCAAGCTGCACATTTTTATATAATCAAAATCAAAACTGAGGAGATAGCGGATATGCTTGGTCAAGCTGGAAGTAAATTGACGAACAAACTGCGTTTCATCATAAAATTCTATCAATTTGTTTGCGATGGTCGGTAACACCAGCTGCCAGTCAATCGCCCCTGCTTTATTACTAGGCCCATTGGTCATAATGCCGACAAAAGGAGCGGTTGCTGGAATCCCGCCCTCTATTGTCTGGTCATTAATGAAATCTATCAGTACTTTTTTTAATAGGCTTGAGCCATCGATCGAGTAGAGATGAGAGTCAATTAAAGCGACAATATCTCCTCCATATCCAAAGCGTTCCCTAGTACAGTCTTCAAAATAGGAATGAATATTATTTAATCGCGTTTGCAGCCCCACACGCCATAGATCATTAAGGATCGGTGACGAGGAATCAAACTCAGTAATCACCTCGACATTCGTATGAACTCTGAAAGCTGAGAAGTCCTGTATCACCTCTTCAAAAACAATCGGCTCGCTAAAAATGAGTTCAACATATCTAAATGAAATGAACATCTTCACGCTCAAAATCCGTTTTAAGTTCATACTTAACAATATCTGAGATTCCACCAACTAGCTTTGCGTAATCCATCCCTTTGCTAGTAGACGTATCCACATTTTGAGCATTGATAATATGGAAAGCGATATTCGCCGCCTCTTCTGGTGGCAGAACTTGTCCTAATTCCTTTTTTACCAGTTTTAACGCAAATTCTCCCACTGAAAATTCTTTTGGATAATAGTTTTTAATTTCCCAGTACACTCGATTAAGAATGTTCAACCCATTTTTGTACCTTTCAACAGAGAAATTCAAATGATCGCTTAGAGTAAAGAAAACACTGGTATTCAAACGTGTATCCAATAATTCTTCGGCTCTCTTGATAATTTGTTGCGTAATATCAAAATAGACTGCTGGAATCGAGTCAAACAACCGCAGATACTCTTGAATTTGTCGATTATCCACGGGAATGAACACCCGATTCACATCCTCATCATCGACCGTTTGCCCAATCTTTCGACTGTATCCAATTCCCTTCCCAAAAAAGACATACTCCTGCTGCTCATCATCTGCTGCTAAGATAGTATTAGGATTTAATATTTTTCTGATAATCATCACGCATTCTCCTAATCTAAAATATCACCATTGCTCTCAATTACCTTTTTATACCAGAAGAAGGAGTCTTTCTTGATTCGCTGCAAAGTTCCTTCTCCTAGATCGTCTTGATCAACATAAATATAGCCGTATCGTTTGCTCATCTGTGAGGTCGACACACTGATCAAATCAATCGGTGCCCAGCTTGTATAACCGAATAAGTCGACCCCGGCTTCGACTGCGTCAAGGATTTCCTTAATATGCTGTCTCAAATAATTGATCCGATAGCTGTCATGTATTTTACCATCAGCCGTAAGCTCATCCTTGGCACCCATCCCATTTTCCACAATGATCAAGGGTACATTGTAACGATCTTGAAGCTCAAGAAGAGAAATTTTCAAGCCCACTGGATCAACCTGCCATCCCCATTCAGTAGAAGGAAGGTAAGGATTTTTCACGCCCATAATCGTATTGCCGGATGTTTGCTCTAGAGATGAATCTGATGATTCTGTCCGAGACATATAGTAACTAAAAGCCAAATAATCAGCTGTATACTCTTTTAAGAGTTTGTCATCTTCAGCAGTTTTCGCGATCTCGATCCCTTTATTTTTTAGTTGCTGTTTATACAATATAGGATACTCGCCTAAAAGTTGAATATCTGCGTGAGCATAGTTGTTTAAATTACTTTCTAGAGAAAGTAAAACATCCTCTGGTCTGCATGTATGAGGATACGTCGTTAGTTTCGTCAACATACAGCCCATTTGACTACCGGGAATCAATTCATGACAAAGCTTGGTTGCAATAGCTGCGGCTACATATTGATGATGAAGTGCTTGATAGATCGCATCCTCTAAGGAATAATCAATACACTTGTCTTCGACGATTCCAGCAGTTGTAAATGGATGGCGCCCCACACTATCGATTTCATTAAACGTCAACCAATAGGTCACGTACTCTCCGAATTCTTTAAAACAAACTTCTGCGTAGTTAACAAAAAGATCAACTAATTTACGATCCACCCAGCCATTATATTTTTCAGACAACGCTAATGGCATTTCGTAATGGGATAAAGTGACAATCGGTTCGATCTTATATTTTTTTAATTCTCTAAATACATTTTTGTAAAACTCAATTCCTGCAGCATTTGCTTCTTTTTCTTCTCCTGTCGGAAATAATCGTGTCCAGGCGATCGAAATTCTTAAAGATTTGAATCCCATCTCTGCAAAAAGTTGAATATCCTCTTTATATCTATGATAGAAGTCAATCCCTCTGCGCTTAGGATACCACATGATTTCTGAATCGGTTCGCGCTTGCTGGATCATCTCACTTGTTACCGTATTGTGTGCTTTGTAATCCTTCACATCGACGTTGGGCTTGAAAGTCGCCACGTCTGCTACAGACATGCCTTTATTGTCCTCATTCCAAGCACCCTCCACTTGGTTTGCGGCAATCGCACCGCCCCATAAAAAATCCTTACGCAATGGCATTTTCTTCCTTCCCTTCAACAATAAATATTTTCTCTTCTTTGGTTACTTGATCTTCTGAAGCTAGATTCAATTTGACCCTCTTTGGTTCCGTAATAACGATCATTGTTGTTGGATCGAATCCAGCTTCTTTGATGTTCAAAAGGTCAAATTTGATTAGCAGATCTCCTTGGCTGACCTTCTGACCTTCCGAAACAAAGCTTTCGAAAAACTTCCCATCTAGGTTTACAGTGTCTAAGCCAATATGGAAGAGAATCTCAATGCCGTCCTCGGTTTCCATTCCTAATGCATGTTTGGTGTTATAGATCATTTTGATTGTTCCATTAATTGGCGCGTAGAGTTCACCTTTTGTAGGTACGATAGCCACGCCATCACCCAACATTTTACTAGCAAATACATCATCATTTACTTTTGATAAAGGAATTACTTGACCTTCGACCGGTGCATTAAAGACTATTTCATTTTGTTTTGTACTCTCGTCTGCCCCATCTGTGATTGGTTCTTTCCATAGAACAAGGACTGCCGTAAATGAAGCAACGAAGGAAACGACTAGACCGATCACAGCGTACATCAGGTTATTAGGGAGTGTTTCTGAAATAAACATCGACAGACTAGCGATCCCAGGTCCAACGGCAACGTATGCTTCAACACTCAAAAGACCCAATGTCGCACCACCGATCAAACTACCAAACATCACGCCATATAGTACGCGTTTGTGCAAGATCGTTACACCGTATAAAGCAGGTTCAGTGATTCCAAAAAGAGCGGAGATTCCAGCAGAGACTGCTGTAGCTTTTAACCCTTTATCTTTCGAGCGAATTGTTACCGCAAAACATGCTCCTGCTTCTGCGATATTGTGTGCTAAAGATGCTGCATTATAGATAAGTTCTTTCCCTGTTTCCCCCAAAGAAGTGATCACATAAGGAATCATCGCCTTGTGCATCCCTGTTACTACCATGAACGGCAAGAATGCCGCCAGCAACGCTACCGCGATCCAACCAAAGCGAGCGAAAATCGCCATGATTACACTTGCAAAGCCTTGACCAAAAGTAAATCCAATCGGACCAAGCACTAATAAGGTCAATGGTACAACGATTAGTAAAGACATCATTGGAACAAAGAAACTTCGAATAACTTTAGGACTGATTTTTGTAAAGAATTTTTCTAAAAATGAATAACTGATCACACATAAGATTGCCGGAAAAACTTGATAAGCGTAATTGATGTTTTGGATAGATAAACCAGCTAAAGTTGTGCCCTCCGTAATCAATGCGGTCAATCCAGGAATCAGAAGACCTCCAACAGCTGACACTGCGACTAAACTGTTTACTTTTAACTTGTTCGCCGTTGTGATCGCGACTAACAGTGGTAGAAAATACAATGGTGCATCCCCTACAAAGGTCAAGATCTGGTAAGTCGATGTTGTCTTATCTAGTACACCCACTAGGTTTAACAACATTAATAGTGATTTTAAAATTCCTCCACCAGCAATGGCTGGAATCAACGGCTGGAAAATGCTAATGACAAAATCTAATGCAACTGCTTGCCAGCTTTGTTTTTTCTTAGGACCATCGCCCTTATCAGTTTGAACTCCCGACAGCAGCTTTTCAACTTCACGAAAAACTTCAATGACTGCGCCACCGATAATTACTTGCGTCTGCGCCGTTTGTGTAATGCCTAAAACACCTGGAATTTTTTTAATCGCTTCTTCGTTGACTTTACTATCGTCAACTAAGGTAAATCTTAGCCGGGTCGAACAATGCTCCAAATGTGATACATTCCCCGCTCCTCCGACATTTTTCAAAATTTCTTTTGCTACGTTTTTCTCTTCCATTTTTTTCGCCTCCATTTTTTTCAACAAAAAAACCGAATCGAATCATTCCCCCAAAGAGAATGACTCAACTCGGTTATGCCTACTATTACGTAGTAACACGCCTAATATTCCGTTGGCCAAAGTATATAACAGAATTAAGAAAGCGTCAACATTTATTTTAGGTAAAACAAAGACTATTAAAAAACTCAGAGCAGACGCCATTTTATTAAGTAATTGACATTTTTTTCACCAACTAATAAATAGTATTGATCTTATAAGTAGAAAGAATCATTCAGAAAAATACTCAAGCCGTTTTAACGAATGAAACTTTATTCAAAGAAACCTTTGGACTATTTTTGCCCATACTGAAGAAGCCTGATTGACTCACCTTTTTTCAATCATACCATTGCTTGGATTAAACGGAGCCATTGCTCAATTACTTCCGCTTTTTCCTTTTCTTCTTTTTACCATTCTTCCTGTCGGCTTCTCGTTGCAAGCGTTTGTTTTCCCGTTCCTCTTCTATCTGCGTCTCGCTTTTACCATAGCGCATGTAGGAGGTGTCTGGTCTTTTCGGCAATTCCGCCGGTTTGTTCGCCTTTTTCTTTGTGGCCGACTGGATATCTTCTTGCCCTTTCTTTCCATCTGATATCGGGGAACTCATTGGTGGAGCCGAGTCATTTCCGTTTGTTTCTGGTACTGAATCGCGAGTATCGCCCTGCTCTTCTGAGCGCAACTCTTCCCTCGGGGCTTGGGTATAGCGGGTTTCACGGTCAGCCGGTAATAGTTGACCTGCTTCTTTTTTGTTTGCGGTGCTTTGAACGAACTGCTTTTGCTCCTTTTCCTGCTGCGGTGCTTGGGCGACAGCTTCCGACACGTTCTTCGTCTGTGATGCTTGAGCTGCTTTCTTTTCCTTGCGACTATTGTGAGCAGACGCGATAGTCAGCCCTGGTGTCTTGTAGCTGACATATTCAACAAATTTTCTTACGCCAGCATTTTCAAAAACCGTCAAGAGCGACAAGGTCCGCAAAATATTCACGGTCTGCTCTTCACTTTTGGTCGGATCTGTGTCAGGAATCGTTAGTTTGTGCTTTTTTCCTTCGGCGTCTTCAAACATCGATTCCACATGATAAATAAGGTCCTCTCTGTGATTTTTAAGAGTCCCTTCGTTTTCTAAATAGTTATTATAAAAGCGTGCGTCTTCGGTATTGGCGAAATAATTCGACTCATTCTTGAAGAGTTTTTTTATGAGTCCCTTCCATTCGCTTCCGCTAAAGCAACGCTTGAAAAACGGACTATAGCGACGCATTGTGTCATTCGGCTCGGCGGTCAGATAAACCTCTCGAATCAACTCCTTTAGCTGCTCCGTAAAGATTCCTTGACTAAGAGAATTTCGTACAAGAATAGCCACCATAAACTGAATCAAACGCTCATTATTTTTAGTACTGGCGTAAAAATCCTGCACCCTTTTCGTCAAACTCTCCTTTTTCATCAAAAATATTTGTCTCGAACCCAATTTCACCGCGTCCATATTTCCAATCCCCCATCCCCGAAAAAACGTTTTCATTTTTTTATAATTTAATAATAACCATTAACTAAAAAAAATGTAAATAGAAAATATGAACAATTATTTTAATAAAAAATAAACTATTTGAATGGAGTTATTTAATTAAAATGTAGAAGCAAAAAAAAGCGTCATCACATGTTCATGATGACACTCTGATTCTAAAGAAAATAACTGGGATATCCTTCGTTATTATGCACTCTCTGTTTGACGTTTTCGCTCCAGCTCTTGGATAATCGCGGCTTCATTTTTTTCAAATTTGAAATAGCTTATCATGATTATCGCGCCAGCCACAAAGAAAATCGCTGGTAAATAGGAAAAGCCAAATTTAATCGCTCCTAAAGCTGCTTCTGTCTGTGTCTGATTTGCTACATAGCCGAAATGCTGCATCAGCTTCAACGGAATGAAATCACCAAATCCTGTTCCAACCTGTAATCCAACTGCACTTCCGACTGCGGTCAAAAATCCGCTAGCTCGAATTCCAGTTTTGTACTCTCCATAATCAACCGTGTCTGACAGCATGGCAAATGGCATAGAGACAGCCATTCCTGTACCAATACTCGTCACTACCCACATAGAGGCCACCAATGGGAAATTGTTTCCCGCCAGCCCTAACATCACTTGGCCAACTGCTGCTGTACACAATCCGATCATCATCGTTTGTGTTTTCGAAAATCGTTTCACTAGAAATGGGATAAAGATTACTCCAATCATTTGAGTTAAAACTAAGCCATTCAATACTGAAACATAATTTTCATTTCCTAAATTATAACGAGCGTAATAAATCAAGGATGAGGTTCTAGTCGAATTTCCCAGCCAATAGCACATACTGCCTAAAACGATGATCACCCACGGCCAGTTTCCTTTAAGCGCTTTGAAGCTTTCACGTACAGGCAGACTTTTACCGGCTGCCTCAGAGTTGATTTCTTTCGTGTTTTTAAAGGCATAGAAAAACATCGCAATTGAAACGATCGCATAGATAGCAACTGTCAAAAAGAAGCCTCTCTGGCGATTCGCTCCGCCTAAGACAGAAACTAGGGTTAATGTAAATGTTGCCGTCATAAAATACCCGACATTCCCGCCAATCATCCGAAAGGAATTAAGCTTGGTTCTTTCCAGCGAATCATTACTCAAATTGGGAAGAATTGCCGTGATTGGTGTCGATATCCCGGTGTATAAAATACTAGTAGTCAAATAAGTGAAAACAGCGTATGCTACTTTTGCTGTTCCAGTTAAGCTAGGTGTTAAGAAAGTCAATGCCATAAAAACACCAAACGGAATGGCCAAACGAGCAAACCAAGGACGTGCTTTGCCATACTTTGATTTTGTTTTATCTATCGCTAAGCCCCATAATGGTACGGTTGCCGTATTAATAATCCGAACCAGCAAAGCGATCGTCGCCGCAGTGCCGATTGAAAGACCAAAAACATCTGTATGGAAGAAATTGATAAAACTGGTCAAGGTACAATACAGTAAATTCCCAGCAGCATCTGTACCTGCATAGGCTAAACGATTGTTTAAAGTTAAGCCCTTCTTTTCAGTTGTTGCTGCATCGTTCGCATTTGTATGCTCCATAAAATTCTCTCCTTAATTAAATATCAGTGCTCCTTATATTTATTACGAAAATGTTGAGGAGAAAGTCCTTCTAGTTTTTTAAATCGATTCGAAAAATAGATTTCTGAATTGAAGCCCACCATCGTTGAAATTTGTTGAATATCCAAATCTGAACGAAGTAAGTATTGTTTGGCGCGTTCCAAACGGATTTCAGCTAAAACCTCTAACGGGGTCTTTCCAAAGGTCTTTTTCATCGCTGTGGAAATGTAATTGCTGTGCAAGTGAAAATGATCTTCCAGCAATTGATTCGTGACCGGCTTCTCATAATTATTTTCTAGAAACAGCTGCACTTGTTCAGCAAGCACAGTCAAACGGTCACGATGGATCCCCTGATTTTCGATAAACTTTAAAAAACGTAAAAACAGCTCTTCTGTCTGCCAAATATCATGTTGCTCTCCAGATTCTGCTACTGTGCTATCAAGGATCGTCTGGATCAGCTCAAACAGAATCTCCGGTTCTTTAATCGTTGCCTGTTTTTGTAGGTGCAACGTATATGAACGCTGGTGATAGTGAAGCTCAGGGATAGGCAGATCAGAGATAAACCGGCTTGGGCGAAAATCTTGTTTCCATTGAGCCGTCGTATAGAAATGCAGCCAATAAAAACCGGTCTCTTCCTCAACGGGTTGCCAAGAGTAGTGGTGTTTGTCAGGAAGCAGGATCAACATCTCGTTTTCCTTCACTTCGAAGCGCTGATCATCTTCAACTAAAAAGAGACGGCCTTTTTTCACTATAATCAAATCAAAGTAACCTAGAGCCTTACGATTTGGATGGTTTTGACCCTTTTGAAACACTCGATAGTTGCCCTCGATAAAATCTGGAAATGGCGGGATCGAGATTGAAATGATTGCTCCTGACATAACACGCGCTCCTCTCTTAACGTTTTACTTCATCATCTGATGGACTCCAATTGCCATAAATCTTTCTTTTTCAAAATCAGCTCTTGGCTCGTTTCCTTCAGTTCTCGAATACTGTCATTATCTATCAAATAATACGATTGAATGAATGGCGCAAAGCTAACCACTCGATAGTTATCATCAAATTCTTCAAAGCTGCCATTGATTACTTGTATACCGTCCGACTGCTTAAGAATAAATGTTTTTTGCCCAAAGCTTTCCATGTAAGCTACCAGCTCTTCACCCATATCCCAGTCTGGCGTTTGACTATCGTTTTCGAACAAACGACTGAAAATTCCGCCATCGCGCCAGAATGTTGCTTGACCAAATCGTTCTCTGGATAAATCTGGTCGATTCAGATGCGGTCCGGCAACGGCATACGTTGATGCCGCCATTCCTTTTTCCAACGGCAGGGTCGTAGATGAATGTGTGTCGTAGCAATACAATATGCCGGCAGTCGCTCGATAACTCGCCTCTAGATAAGCTGGGTCCTTCAGCTTTTCAAACACCTTGAAAGCAGCCGAAGCAGTAACTCCGCCCCATAGAGAGTGAATCATATAGGTCAATGCTTCCCACCAGCGATCGGCATTTTGCGCTCGAAAATCATTCGAATATCCGATATTCGCCAGCAGCAGCTCCCCATACTTTTCTGCGCTTTCCTTTAACCCGACTTCACTCAGTGCACCAGCAGTTGGTCCAAATCCCGCGTTGTCGTAGAAATGTTCGGTGATAGCGGCTTTATATGTTAATGTTTCACTGTCGACTCGATGAGTGACCTTCTCCCAAAGTCTGTTAATGGTTTCATATTTTTCCGTGAGTCCATATCTCTTCAATTTTTTTAATAGGTCTTGAATATACAGGAAATAAACACCCAACATTTGTGCTTCTTCTTTGCCTCGAGAATCCTGATGAAGCTCGGGATTCACCCGTAGATCGAATACATCCGCGGCCCAGCTTAAGTAAACCTCGCTCGTGTGCAATTGAAGAATGCCATCCTCAAACTCTGAAAGCAGGTAAAATAGATGCCCAATGTATTCAAAATCCATACAGCGATAAAAGTCTCCATATAGTTTTTGTGGCTGGGTGAAATCCCCGTCAACGAACCATTTAGGCCTCACGTACCGAACGGCGCTTTCTTCAACCTTTCGAACCTGCTCTAGATCAAGCTTTCCTAATAAGTTCTTCTTAAGTACTAAATTCAGCTTTCCTAGCGATTCGCCTTGATTTGATACGGGTTCAAATGAATAGGGGACAGCTCCAGCCTGCCCGCTGTAGAGCGCATCACAGATATATGCTGCGCGCTCCTCAATCACTGTTGCTAACTCGTTCATGACATTTAGAACCACAAAATCTTCGCTCCCATCAGTAAAGCTAAAAACGATTTTGTGTTCACCTAAACAGACTGGTCTGAAGGTGATTACCTGTTTTCCATTACTTTCTTTTTTGGGATTCAGTACGTCTTTGTGTAATTCATGCTCCTCACAAGAATGAACGTGTATTTGTTCAATTTGCAAATTGCTCGGTAGTTCCACGGTGATTCGTACAGGCTTTCCTAGAACATTTAACGGTGTATAAGTGATTTTAGGATGTGCCAGCTCCAAACCGATTTGATAAAATTCTTCCTGATCCTTATTCCTTGCCAACGCATAGCACCATTTTTTTGTTTCTGCCGCCTCGAGGGTCAGCCCCTCTTTGGAATATATCCAGTCTCGATTTTTAAAATTCTCTGGGTATCCGCCGGCTAAAATCAACTTGTGAAATAATAACCCGTCTAATGAAGGAGAAACATTTTCAAAAAAGAGATTTTCGTATACACAATAGGTTCCGATCGAGCGGGTCTCTCCCTTTGTTTGGTAGATTCCTAAATTACCGCCCTGGTTATCGCGACGAACAGCATTGATTTTCGTGTAATTCGTTGAGATTGATGGAAATACGGCAGCAGAATCATGAATGTTTCGAAGGACATTTTTATCGCGAAACATCACATAGCTCAAGGCCGTCCAAATACCAAACTCATCAATTTTCAGAGCTTGCTGCGTTTCGTTCATCAGTTCAATTTCCCAATTTAACTGTTTGTCTAGCTCATACTTAATGTTCACGCTTACATTATTGAACCGATAGTTCACACTGATCGCCTTCGTGGTTTTAGTAATTTCAGGCAGCGTTCGCGTGCTCTGCAGCTTTTCTCCGTTCACAGTTAGATCGAAATGTCCAAATAGCTTTTCACTATCATTATAGCCTACTTCATTCAGATAATTTTCCTCGATCACCCAGTTCATATGATACGGGTCATTTTTAAAATACAGCTGTGATAAGTGACCATCCTCTGCGACAGCCAATTGAAATTGTTCATTTTCCAGCATGTCTTTCCCCCTCTTTTCTTCTATGCCTTAAAGATAGCACCTCATGAAAGCGATAACTATTTATGATTTCAACCTAAAGTTAAACTATTTCACACAAATACTTAGATGAGGTTCATTGGAAAAACATGTTCTGGGCAGTAACATTTTCCCTCTATATGATGATGGTTGAAAAAAAATCCATTTTCATCACAAACTAAAATAGACAGCTTTTTCTGCTTAATCTTGCAATGGTAAAACAAAAACAGAGTATCATCATTTGTATTTGATGACACTCTGTTGATTTTTTTTTAAGATATCCTTTGCTTTTGCAGCACCCCCTCATTCAAGTAACTATCTACTGTCTTCTTAAAGTAATTGATTAGTGGTCCTGTAAAAAAAGCGGTCAAAACCGTTCCCATACCGACTGGTGCGCCTAAAGAAAAGCCTGCTATGACGCAACAAACATCGGTAAAAATTCGAATTTCTCTGTATTTAAATCTTCTTTTTATTTTTTTCTCAAGAACCATTCCTAGCGCATCGTAAGGAGCGATTCCCAGATCAGCCGACATATATACTGCGACTCCAAAACAGCAAAGAACCAGTCCAAGTAACATAGCGATGATCCTCATCCCATAGTTTTCTGGAAGAAGCGAGACAACTTTTAAAAGAAAATCAGATAGATATCCCACAAGGAATATTCCTAAAACAGTTCCCAAGTGAATCAGCTTGGGACTAAACCTTAGCATAACAGCTAATAAAGCAATGTTTGCGATCATCTGAATGAAGCCAAACTCAAGGGATAGAAAATGGCTGATTCCGATATTCATTGTAACGAAAGGATCGGTTCCAAACTGGCTAAATCTCATCCAAGCAATACCAAAACTGATTAGACAGACGCCTAGGACAGTGATGGCTGGCCGAACAAGCACATCATACTTCGAAATTGACATCTTCTTCTAATACACCTTCATTTGTCTTTTGAGTTTTATTTGCTTCACTATGAAATTTGGTTATCCTTTTTGAAAGATCGAGCAATCTTTGTCCCTTTAGTTTGTACCAATTTTTATAGATCAAATAGCTGAAAATCACACAGAAAATCGGAACGATACAAGTCAACAATCTTATCCCTAGAATTGCTGTTGCAGACTGAGCTGCATTAGGCACATAACCTACAATAGATAACCCGACACCAGTCAATAAGCCTGCAACCGCTTGAGAGGATTTCATTAAAAAAGTTTGGGCTGAACAAATAATACTCTCATTTCTGGTACCAAACTTAATTTCACCATAATCGATACAATCAGCAATCGAAACAGTGGTTACACCCAGAGAAAGTCCGGAACCAAATTTTAGGACCAAACCAGCAGCCATGGCAAAAATGGCATTTGTCGGTGCGATAAATCCAGCGACAAATAAAATCAGCAACCCGATTACTGGAAGCAAACATGCTAAGATATAGGTTTTTTCGCGACTGATTTTCCTGCTGATTTTTGGAAACAGCATCAGGCCCAGCATTTCAGCAAAAATAGTGAAAAAGAACAACGAGAACAAGGCCTCATTCCCAGTCACATATTTGAAATAGTAGATCATAAAACCATTCATGATTTGCATGGACAGATTGAAGGTTAAAAGCAGTCCAATAAAAGCCAGCAGCTGATCATTACTTTTAATAACCTGTACCGCTTTCTTCATAGTCAGTTTTGGTGCATTTTGCTGATCAAGTGTCGATGCCTCTGGTACATTTGTCACTGTGATTCCAATAAAAATGATAAACGCAATCGCAATAAGGACAGCAATTAGCTGGAAGCCTTTCATTTGATCGCCGCTGCCTAAAAGATTGACTGCCTGAAGTCCGAAAGTTCCCGTCAACAGACCCGCTAAACTAGCGAATATTCTTGGTAAGACAGAGACTCGTTCTCTTTCTTCTGGATCACTGGTTAGATTTGGCAGCCAAGACCAGTAAGGTACATCCATTACTGTGTAGGTCATACCAAAAATTACATACATAATCGCACAATAAAGATAAAGGCTGCCGCCTGTTAAATTAAATGTGGTAAAAAGTAATACAAAAACAATAGCATTCAATACGGTTCCTATTACTAGCCAAATACGAAATTTTCCGAATCTAGTTCGAGTATTATCAATGATCATTCCCATAACAGGATCATTGATCGCATCCCAGACTCTTGCGCCAAAAAATAGTGTTCCAACAAATGCCGGAGATAGATACAACACATCTGTATAATAAAAAAGCAGAAAAGTATTCACAAAACAAATCACAGCATCTTTACCTAATGCACCCACACCGAATGCATATTTTTCTCTAAACGGAACTTTCATTTTCCTAACTCCCTTCAAATTCGGTATGCGCTTACCTTTGAACTCATTATACGTTTGTGTAAGCGCATTCCATATAGTATAATGTAATCAAAATCAGTGAAAATGTTAGGTGAATATCTTGGAGAAATCTTTTGTTAAAACCTATGCTTTTGATACACAAAAGGACCTGAAGTTGTTGTTTACTGGAAAAGCTGCTTGTGGTGCACTTCATAGCTTTGGTCCGGCAGTTCGTCCCAATTATATTATTCATATTGTCACATCCGGTAAAGGAAGTTATCAGATAGATAATCGGAGATATCAAGTTACTGCAGGACAAGGATTCATTATTCCACCTGATAAGCTAACCTTTTATCAAGCTGATCGAGAGGAGCCATGGAATTACTATTGGGCGGCTTTTACTGGTGAGCTAGCATCACCTTATCTGGAAGGTCTGGGATTTGATAAGAATCATCCAATTTTTTTCGTTGAACACTTAGAAAAAGCTGTTGAGCTCCTCGAAAAAACATTTCTCTTAGATCAAACTTCTGTCTACTCAGAACTGATGCTCTCCGCCTTGCTATATGAATTTTTAGCGCTCCTACAGCAATCAAAAGAGCAGATAGCAACGACAAATCAGGTAACCAACCCCCATGTACAAAATGCGATTGACTACATCAAAGCAAATTACGCCGCTGATATCTCTGTGCAAAGTCTCGCTCATACGCTTTCTCTGAATCGAAGCTATTTGTCCGCTATCTTTAAAAAGGAAATGGACCTGACCTTGCAGCAATACATCACAGAGTACCGTTTGACACGAGCTGCTGAACTCTTGGGAATCAGTGATTTCTCAATTGAAATTGTCGCCGAATACAGCGGTTATCGAGATCCGTTAGTTTTTTCAAAAGCGTTTAAACGAAAATTCAGTCTCACTCCCTCGCAATACCGTAAAAAGATGCAAGAAAGACAGCAACGTTATGATGAAACTGGCCAATCCATTACTTTGACATAACTAAAAAAGGAGTTAAACCAAATAAATTGGTTTAACTCCTTCTTCTATTTTGCTTTAAAAACGATTAACTGAGAGTCAAAGTCATGTGAAGGAACACGTCCATCAATAATCTGACCACAGGATGTATCGCTAGTTATCAATCCTATATTCATTAGTTCATCCCCATAATAAAGATGCGCGTTATCGATTCGCTGATATTGCTGTTCAGGCTCCAGTCCTTTTAAATACAGTCGTTTAAAAGGAGCATTTACCTCATTTAGTATTTTGTAATAACCGACAATGACTGTATTTTTATCTTTAGAAACAACCATCCATGCACAATAATTGGTTTCAAAAGGATTCAACAAACGATAAAACGTTCCTTCTTGAATTACCTTTCGCTGATCCTTCACAAACTCTACCTGCCGACGAATAATTATTCGTTCTTCCTCAGAAAGTGTGTTCAAATCTAATTCATACCCAAAGGAACCAAATAGAGCGACATTCCCACGAGTCTTGAGACACACATTTCGGTAGGATTGTTCATTGGGAACAGCGGAAACGTGTGCTCCCATCATGCTTAACGGATAAACCATCGATGTACCATACTGAATCTTCATTCGTTCAACCGCATCTGTATCATCGCTCGTCCAGCCTTGAGGCGAGTAGTAGAGCATTCCAGGATCAAACCTGCCGCCGCCTGATGCACAAAATTCAAATAGAATATCAGGAAATTCTGTCGTTAATCGCTCATAAATATCATACACACCTAACATGTAACGGTGAAAAACCTCTCCTTGCCTTTCTGGTGGCAGCGCAATGGAATAAGGTTCAGTAATACAACGATTCATATCCCATTTAACATAACTTATGTCCGCTTCCCTCAAAATTTTGGCTATCATCTGATAAATGTAGTCTACAACTTCCGCTCTGCCAAAGTCCAACACATATTGGTGACGACCATGTGATGCCTGTCGGTCTGGCACTTTGATGATCCAATCAGGATGACTGCGAAATAGCTCACTATCCTCATTAACCATTTCTGGTTCAAACCATAAACCAAATAACAAACCCAGTTCATTAATTTTTTGCGCCAACCCTGTAATTCCGTTCGGTAATAGCTCCTTATTGGCTACCCAATCACCTAATCCTGCTCGTTCATGTCTGCGGCCACCAAACCAGCCATCATCTAAGACAAACAGTTCAACACCATCATTTGCAGCAGTCTCGGCAAACTCAAGTAGTTTCTCCTCAGTAAAATCCATGCCGGTCGCTTCCCAATTATTGATTAAGACTGGACGTTCCTTATCACGCCATGCTCCTCGTGCAAGTCGTTCACGATAGAGCTTGTGATACGTTTGGCTCATACCGTTTAAGCCTTCATCACTATAGACCATGACGACTTCTGGTGATTGGAAGGTCTCCCCAGACTTGAGCAGCCAATCAAACTGAAAAGGATTGATTCCCATAGTGACACGAGATACATCATATGTATCTACCTCCACCTGTGCTAAAAAATTACCTGAATAGACAAAACTGAAGCCAAGTACTTCCCCTGTATGTTCTGTACAATCAAGGCGCTTCAATGCGAGAAACGGATTTTGATAATGACTAGAGGAACCCCTTGTACTCTCAATGCTTTGAACACCGGAAACCAGTTTTCTAAACTCAGGAAATCGTTCTCTTCCCCATGAACCTGAAAGCTGTAGCATCTCATACTCGCAATCTGGCAAATCTAAGCTTAAGCTCATCACTTTTTCAAGGTGAAGCTTTTCGACGCCTTTATTGATTATTTGAACAGACCGGCTAATAGCTGAATGCTCTTCAAAAACAGTGTAGCTCAGTACTAGTTCTAAATTTATCAGCTCGTCAAACAGAATAAAATATATAGTGGTCGCTTCTTCCTCTGATTCCGTATATGTCGCCGGTAAGCCTTCGAGCTTTTTCTTTCCCTGATAAATATGATATTCAACAAATTTCAAGGAAACTATGCGACTCCCATTTTCTTGCAAAACAGATACGGCAGGATGACGATAATCCGTTGTTCCATATACCGGATATTCCTGGCGAAGATGCTCCCGAGAGAAATCTACCTCTCCTTTATTGACATATGCCGTGTTAGGTCGATATTCATTTTCAATAAGGTGATAAAAATCTTCTCGATCAGATACTTTCTTCCCATAATATAAATTTCCAAGTGTGCCATCTTCGAGTATCTGGATCAAATAGCTGAGTTTTTGATTGGTCAAATGGAAGAGCTTTCCATTTTGATGAACATTAATTGGCATAAATGATGCCTCCTTTTCAGTTTCTACCAGAATTGTAACCCCTTTCCAAAATGATTTAGAGTACGATTAGTCGGAAAAAACAGTCAATATGTTAGTTGATATATGTTTTTAGAAAAATCTACTATTCCTATAAAATCTCACTCATTTTAGTAAGTCAGAACAACTTAAGCATCTTTTTCACAGAGGCTCCTTCCGATAAATGTGCAACGCTCTTTTATCCATTGTTTATTTGCATCTCTCATACAGCAGCCTTTTAGAGTTTTTCCAAATTTTAATATCCGCAGAAAATAAAAAAAGGACCGGACAATCATCCGATCCTTTTCCATGTTTCATAGCATTGAATTAAACACCCTTAAGCCTCTTGCACTCCTTCACTCTGACTGAGAGCTGCTTGATCAGACTTTTTTTCGATGCGTGTTCCTAACCGAGTAACCAATAACACAACTGCCATCAGACCGCTGATCACGATACCTGCAAGGTAGGAATTTGCTCCAGCTGAGATTTTCGTTGCCGCAAGTAAAATCGGTGCAGCAAATCCGGCTAAAGACGAAATCAATGTGTTCATCGCGATGGCAACAGGAAACTGTTGATGGTTCGCTAAAATTGACAGCTCAAATGGAATCGTCGCATTTACCATTACGATCCCCATCCCTGAAAACATATTTCCAGCGATATGCAGGAATGGATTGTTGAAGAAGACGATGCAGATATAAGACAATGCAAAGGCAATAAATCCCCAAGCCATGGTATCTGTCTTAGTAAGTCGACGAATGTATTTTAGACCAAATGCCGTACAGATTCCGCCGACATTTCCTAAAGCTGTGACCATAGCCGTATAGGCCGTTCCGTTTCCTTTTGAAGACAACAGAAGTGATTGATTTGCCATAAAGATCATCAGACATAAAGAAGTAACAAAGGTGACAATCAGCATTACATAAACATAGCCGTTCAAGCTTCTTACTGTTTTTCCAAAGCTAACAGATTGTCGATTTGAGAGCTCTTCTTCTGATAATTTTCGATCCTTCGGTACTAGCACTAATACGACTAGAAGAATAATAATAGCTGCCCCATACACCCAGAATAAGTTCTGCCAATTTGTACTTCCTAATACTCCGCCAATAGCCGTAAATCCCATCATTCCTAAATTATTAAATCCAACAGCCCACCCCATAACAGATGCGCGCTCTTCCCCTTCAAAATGCTCCTGCAGCAATACTGGTCCGACATTGCTGATCAAGCCCAGACCAAATCCTAGTGCGATCATGCAGGCTAAGATAATATTAAGACTGCTGTTGAAAAAAACCGGCAGCAAACCACTGATTGCTACGATCGCCACCGAAATGACCCCAATATTCTTTCTAGTCATTTTATACGTCAACCAAGTGAAAAGTAACGTTGCTGCCAGCTGTCCTAACTGTGGGATCGAGCTGAGCATTTGTACTTTTGAAATCGGTTCTTGTGGAAAGGATTTAGAGATAGCCGCGATAGCCGCTCCAACGACCGAGCCCGACATCAGTAAAAGGTTCATACTTAAAATACCTAAAGCAAGAGATAATTTTTTCTTATTCATAATAATTGCACTCCTTCATATTTTTGTTTCCGCTTTCAACCAATGAATAAAGTATAGGCTAGAAAAAGCCGCCTCACCATATGCAAAATTCATGCGCTTTGTGGTCTTTTCATAGATGGCTTTTCCGCTGCCTACTTTAGTTTCGAATCACTGCCGTCACTTGAGCATGCTTCGCTGCTGTACGAACGATCGCCAGTGCCTTTCCTTGGAATAGACGAATCGTTTCTAAGCTGTGGGCAGCCTGATTTATTGGATTTCCATTGGCTAATCCAACGATTTCACCGTTTTCGACACGGATCGCTAACAGCTCATCTGCCGTAGGAACTAAACGCTGCTGCTCATCGATTCCCTCTAATTTATAGAGCGTATACTCTGCTCCTTCAAACACTTTCTCGCTTCTAACTGACTGTATCGCAGTGCTGGTCTCATGGCTAGCTTCAGCAACGATTTGACCATTCTCATAAGCTGCCACACTTATTTTCCCTGCCTGATAAGGGACTTCCCAATTCACTATACACTCAGCGACTGGTTTTTTCCCAAAGCTTTTTTCATTGACGAAAAGCTCTACTTCACTAGCATTACTGAACACTCGAATCGCCACAAGGCCATCAGCAGTTTTCTCAAGACCCTCTTCATTCCAATGAGGCATGATATAAAGAACAGGCTCTTTTTTCCAAAACGCTTGATAATAATAGTAATAATCTTTAGGAAAACCGCACAAATCAGCGATGCCAAATTGAGAAGAGATAGCTGGCCAAGCAAATGGTGAAGGCTCCCCATAGTAGTCAAAGGCGGTCCAAAGAAAGACGCCTCCCATATACTGATGTTGAGATAGATACTTCAATACTCTTTCAGGTTTAGCGGTTCCTCCGGCGCCTGGTTCCTCTGGCTGGCGCTTTCCAGGCAGAATCATTGAAAACAACGAACCAAAATTGGAGCACTGGCATTTTTCTTCATTGTCTTTATAGATGCCTCTAGTAGAAAAATAGGAGGCACTTTCCGCACTCATGATCGGAAGCTCCGGATGCTGTTCCTTAATCTTGATTGCGCCTGGTCCCATCGCATCTGCTTCGGGATAATTTACACCTAATACATCATAATTTGCCAAGTAGTTTTCGTTAACTATCCCTTCTGGATTCAGCAATTCGGCCGATACCACGAGGCTTTCATAATTGTTTTGCTTGATGCAGCGAACCAATTTCTTAGCGATTCGGCTTCCCAGATCCGTGTTGCCGATGACCTCTTCATTTGCCACAGACCAAAAACCAATCGAAGCATGCATACGGCTTCTTTTGACCATTCTTTCTAGATCGGCTATTCGCCACGGCGTACTTTCCAGCAAACGATTTTCATTCATTAGAATAATCCCAAAGCGATCGCAGGCCTCCAGCAATTCTTCAGAAGCAAAATGATGCGCACTACGCCAAGCATTGACCCCCATTTCCTTCATTACTTTTACTTTATAATCGATGATATCCTGGGTCAGAGCCACACCCACACCCGCAAAATCCTGATGCTCGCAAACGCCGCGCAGCTCATAGGTCTGTCCATTTAATTTGAAGCCTTGTGTATCATAGCTAAATGTGCGAATACCAAACTTTTTGCGGCATTCATCCGTTTCCATTTGAAAAACGGCTTCGTATAAATAGGGATTTTCTGGAGTCCAAAGTGTTGGGTTCGGCAGAGTAAAGGTTTCTGTTATAGTTTTCTTTTCAAAGGGCTGTAACATCTGTACTCCCAGCTGAAGGATCTGCTCATTGATTCTGATCGTTGGTGCGACCTCGACGGTATCCAGCGAATGATTTTCTATGCATACCTCCGCACCTAAAACAGCCTGCTCAGCATTGACTTCTTTTGTATAAATGTAGGCAGCGGACTGATCAAATGACGTTAGCGGTAAAAATTCCAGCCAGACATCTCGATAGATTCCAGCACCTTCGTACCACCAGCCCTCTGCCCCAGTGGTCGTATCCGCTCTTACCAACAATACATTCGTGCCCTCATCCCCATACCTAGCCATTTCACTAATATCAAAAGAAAACTCTGTGTATCCGCTATCATTATGACCTAAGTAAGCACCATTCAGCCAAACATCCGCAGAGCGCATCACCCCTTCAAAATGCAAAATGATTCTGCTTTGATCAACATAACGATCTGACAACATAAAGGTCTTGCGATAATAGCCGATGCCGTCTTCTTTTGAACCGGACATTAAAAGCTCGGGGTCTTGCTTGTAAGGCTGGCTGATTTTCCAATCATGAGGAAGCGTGACTGCTTGCCAGCTTTGATCTAGTGCAGAATCAAAGTCTGTTCCAGCCAGATTTTTCAATCCTTGAGTCGCATCGCCTCGGGCAATCAGCTTTAAGAAATGTTCACCTCCTGCACCATATTCCACATTCTTTCCAGCCTCTTCATTCAACGGTGCGGTAAAGCCTCCTAAAGCATGCGCTTTTTTAGCGGTCTTTTTAGGCATTCCGACTTCTCCGTAATGAAATAGCCATTGCTGATTTATTTTTTTCTTATCTCGCATCTGTGTTCCTCCTCTGATATTCTTCATTCTAGTTAGTCTGCCGGTGTGATATAATCAAAAATACCGACTTCAAGAAAACGTTTACTGCATTTTCCCGACCTATTGGAGGTGTCCTATGACAAAAAATCCTTTTTCTGAGCTTCATTCTAACGATGCAGAAATCCCTCAGATCAGAACCCATACGCCCATCGCTATTTTTTATAAGCAAAAAATCGGTGAAAAAGTACTTTATACGAAAGTGCAGGATGGCGAAATCGTCGCATTTGAGGATGAAGAATACCAAGCGCTACATAAAAATCAAAGCTTTGAGCTGATGTATGTTTTGCAAGGCGAACTGACGAACTTTATAGAAGATAAGGAATATGTTTTCCGTGCGGGTGAAGGCTGTTTGTTGAACACACAGATTTTGCATCGGGAGATTCTCTCGGATGGCTGTAATGTAGTATTTTTAAACCTATCGCCGACTTTATTGAGGGAACTGTTGTCAAACGACTCTGGTGAGGGGCCGATTTTTCAATTTCTCCAACAAAATCTGCAATCAGATTCTCAATGGAAACGCAGCTACATTGAATTTACCCCATGCCTGCCCTATCAAAGCGCTGGCTTTCATGTGATTATTGATTCGCTGCAATTGGAGGTGGCTACTTCTAAGATTGGCCGCTCTTATTTTCAGCGGGGATTGATTTTGCGCTTATTGGATGCATTAGAAAACACCAATCTTTTTTCGCTGCAGCAAATTGATCTGGATCTTTCCAAAGAAGATTACCTGGTCAATCGCGTGATCCACCTGATTGAAGGCAGCTTCGGCAATATTTCTCGAAAAGAAATCGAAGCGTCTCTGCACTACAATCCTGAGTACCTAAACCGGCTTTTAAAGCGGCAAACGAAAATGACGATCGCCAATTATGCCCAGATGATTCGCACGCAAAAGGCGCAGCAGTTGTTGAATACGACCGATTTAACCATTCAACTGATCGCTGAGCGTTTAGGTTTTTCCAGCGAAGCATACTTTTATCATTATTTTAAAAAACAGACCGGTCTCTCCCCTAATCAATACCGTCAAAAATTTAAGCTCTAAAAAACCGATTGAAGGCGCTCAATCGGTTTTTTTTGCATGAAAAGAATATTTCTCACGATATTCAGTTGGCAGTATTTTTAAATTTTTGCGAAACATCTTATAGAAGTAAGAAGGATTTTCATACCCAACCTTCAGCGCGATTTGTTCAATCGGCGCATTTGTATAAGTCAGATATTCTGCCGCTATATTTACACGCTGCAAATGGACCAGCTTAATGAAGGTGAGTCCTGTGTGCTTTTTTAAATAAGAAGATAAGTAATTTGGATTGAACCCAAAATGCTGAGCCATTTCCTCCAAAGTAATCTGAGCGTAGTTTTTTTCAATATACAAAAGCAGCGACAATAAATTGACAGACGTATCGTCGACGCCTGCGATCACCTCTTGTTCATTGGCGGCCGAACGGATTAAGCGGCCAAATAGTGTTAGCAGCTCCAAACGAATGATTTGATTCGATTGAGTATCAGGGTAGTAATATTCCTGAATAATATCCTCCACCAACAGATGAATCTTAGTATCTTGATGGGTGCGAAACAAACGGTAGATGTTTTCTCCTTGAGTCTCGTTTGAGAGCAACGAGAAAAGCAAAGAGGACACTTTTTTTGTTACTCGATCTTCATACATAAAATGATAATCGTTCAAATTGAAGGCTGTGTCCTTAAGCGTTAGGTTGATTACGACACTCTCGGCTTCGATCGGCTCAACACGATGGATCGTATGATTGCCAATAATAATCAAATCATTTTGTCTTAGCTTCAGCTCATCATTTTTCGTAATGACCGTGCAGCTGCCCACGATAGGAACGATTATTTCTACATAATCGTGTATGTGGTAAGGAATAAAAGATTTTATAGGCTGGACGGAAATCGCAATTGACTGTGGATTGACCTCTAAAGAGTCATCCAACGTGTGAAAGAACTCATATACAGGCTCATTTTTCAACACACCTGCACGCTTTGGCTTCATTTCTGGCCCCAGCTCATCCCAGCTGCGAGGTTGATTTTTCTCTTGCAATATTTTTAATAGCTCGTTCTCCACGATCCTATCCCCTCTCAAAAAAAGACACTTATTCCTTAATAAGTTGAGTAATTACAGGTTTAACTTTCTCAAGTCGTTTTTTTCTATGATGTTCCTTCCGCGCTTCGACTAAACTATCTCATGAATGAATCATTCAAGCAAGACGCAATTGGCGACAAATGAAAGGAGCAGTGAAATGAACACACCTCAGATGTTTTTTCGCAATGGTTCACTTTATTTTTCCAGGCTAGAATGAAAGCGTGAACAAGTATATTTAAATCATTGGAGGCTTATCATTCATGTTAGATCTAGCAAAAAAACCGTATCACTTAACAGAAGAACAAATTCAACTGCTTCACGACAACGTTCAAAAAATGTCCTTAGATGAAAAAATCGGACAGCTCTTTTTTGTCATCGGACAAGACGAGGATCAAGTAGACATTAACGAATTTATTCAAACCTATCGTCCTGGCGGGATGATGTATCGCCCTGCTTCAGCAGAGAAAATCAAGCGGCAATTGGCTACAGCTCAAGAAGCTAGTGAGATTCCCCTATTCTTTTCGGCAAATTTGGAATCTGGCGGAAATGGAATTATTTCTGAAGGCACTTGGTTCGGAATGCCGCTGCAAATCGCAGCAACGAATGACCCAACCCATGCTTACGAACTAGGCAATGTCGCCGGATACGAAGCCGCTCAGGTTGGCTGCAATATGTCGTTTTCACCAATTGTTGATATTGATAAAAATTTCCGCAATCCTATCACGAACACGCGAACCTTTGGCAGCGACCAAGAGCGTGTCATCCAAATGGCAGCGGCCCAAATCAATGGGCTTGAGCAAAATGGTATTTTGCCTGTCATCAAACATTTTCCAGGTGACGGTGTCGATGAGCGTGACCAGCATCTGTTAAGTACAGTCAACTCCTTAACCGCTGACGAATGGATGGACTCCTATGGAAAGATTTATCAAACCTTCATCGACCAAGGGGTTACCAGTATCATGATCGGTCATATCCTGCAACCGGCTTGGGAAAGAAATCTGTCTCCAGAAATAGCGGACGCGGATTTAAAACCTGCTTCTGCTTCAAAACTCTTGATTGACGGACTGTTGCGGGACAAATTGGGCTTTAACGGATTAGCGATCACCGATGCTACACCGATGATCGGCTACAATGCGATTCTGCCTCGTGAAGAGCTGCTGCCAGCAACAATCAATGCGGGAATCGATATGATCCTTTTCAATAAAAATATCGATGAGGATTACGCCTTCATCAAAAAAGCAGTAGAAAATGGCACGCTGAAGCTGGAACGTATCGAAGAAGCCGTTCTTAGAATACTCGCAACTAAGCTGACTCAGGGGTTGTTTGATTCTAAGCTACCTGAAACGTTAGATTTAAACACTGAGGAACACGCGGAAAAAGCAGCCGCCGCAGCAAAAAAATCAGTCACTCTCGTTAAGGATCGTGATCAGCTGCTGCCGATAACAGTGAAACGCTATCCGCGAATTCGCATGGTCGTCTTAGGGGATTCAGATGATGGCGGCTTCAAGGAAGGCGGTCAGGTCTCAGGGCTTTTTCAAAGTCAGCTAGAGTCCCTTGGCTTTGAAGTGAGCTTATATGACCGGCAGCACTTGAACTTCCATGAGATTTTTGAGGAAGGCGTCGCTGAAATGAAGGAAAAGTTTGATTTAGCACTTTACATTGCCAATATCGAAACCGCCAGCAATCAAACAACGACTCGCTTAGATTGGATTCATTTAATGGCCGCTGATGCGCCATGGTTCATGAAGTCGATCCCAACGATTTTTATTTCTACTGCTAATCCTTATCATTTATTTGATATTCCAGCCGTATCTACCTACATCAACACCTATACTGGAAATAAGGAAAGCATTGACGCTGTCATTAGAAAAATGACCGGAACGGAAGCCTTTGAGGGTATCAGCCCGGTTGACCCATTTTGCGGTGACTTAACCGCTAAACAATTATTTTAGGAGTGTGAAAAATGAAGATTTCAAGTATTTTAATCAATCATATGACCGAGCCTGTAGGTTTTCAGCTGGATGATTTACGAATTGAGTTTATCGTTGACGCTGATCATTTTATCGAACTAAACAAACAAGTAACTATTTGGACGAATGACTACAATCAGCCCGTTTATCAAAGCGAGAAACAGCCGTTTGAAAATAATTATTTTGACGTTCCCTTAAAAATGAGTCCACGTACTCGCTATCATGTGGAGATTTCACTTTCTGATGCAGATAACAACCATTTTTCCAAAACAAGCTTTTTTGAGACCGGTAAAATGGACGAAGCGTTTCAGGCAGACTGGATTGCTCATCCAGATAAAACGATTCAGAACACACTTTTTAAAGGCTCCTTCACTCCTAAAGCTAAAGTAGCCAGCGCGCGTTTATATGCGACTGGTTTGGGAATTTATGAAGCTTCTATTGATGGTGAAAAAGTCGGTGACGAGTACCTCACCCCAGGTGTCACAGCCTATGATCAATGGGTTCAAGTTCAAACCTACGATGTTACCGAAGCATTCCAAGGGACCAATAGCCATGAGTTGCTTTTCACTACTGGCGATGGCTGGTACAAAGGAACTTTGGGCTTTGACGGTGGACAGGCGAACATTTATGGCGACCAGCACTGTGTGATTGCTGAATATCATGTAAATTATACAGACGGTACTAGTGAAATTATCACAACGGACGATTCCTGGCTGACAACTAGCGGAAATGTCACAAAATCTGAAATTTATTATGGTGAAGACCTAGATGACACGAAGACACCTGGTGATTGGCAAGCAGCTATTGTATTAAATAAAGAGAAGTCCCTTCTGCAAGACCGCTTAAGTTTGCCGATAAAAATTATGGAACGCCTGTCTGTTCAAGAAATTCTTGAAACACCTGCTGGCGAACAGGTCCTTGATTTTGGACAAAACCAAACGGGTTGGCTGGAATTTTATAACCGAGAACCTAAAGGCACTAAGCTTGTCTTTCAAATGGGAGAAATCCTGCAAAAGGACAACTTTTATCGGGAAAACCTGCGCGAAGCACGAGCGGCTTTTGTCTACATTTCTGATGGTGAGGAAAAATGGGTACGCCCTCACTTCACTTTTTATGGCTATCGTTATGTAAAAGTCGAAGGAAATACCCAATCATTGATGAAGGACGACTTCCAAGCAGCGGTCATCTATTCTGAAATGGCAACAACAGGAAAAATCGAGACAACCAATCAAAAGGTCAATCGTCTTTTTGAAAATATTTTATGGGGACAAAAAGGAAACTTCTTAGACATCCCGACTGATTGTCCGCAACGGGATGAACGGCTAGGCTGGACAGGCGACGCTGAAGTATTCTCCAAAACGGCCGCCTTGAATATGAATGTCTTCCCTTTCTTCAAAAAGTATGCAAAAGATATTGCAGTCGAACAAGAACTGCATGATGGAATGGTGCCTATGTATGCCCCGGCAATGGGAAATTCTGACGGCGGCGCTGCCGTCTGGGGGGATGCAGCAACGATTATCCCTTGGAATATGTACCAAAGCTATGGTGATCCTGCAATCTTGCGCCAAAATTATCCAGCTATGAAGGCTTGGGTCGAATGGATCAAAAAGAACAGCCACACCAATGATTTGTGGACTGGGACCTTTCAATTTGGAGACTGGCTGGCGTTAGATGGTGAAAACCCTGCCTTGCCAACGGGAAAAACAGAAGAAGATTTTATCGCATCAGTCTACTACTATTACTCTAGTACTATCGTAGCCGATACAGCAGAAATTTTGAACCTGCCTAAAGATGCAGCTCACTACCACGAGCAGGCGCAACAAATCAAAGCGGCGATTGTGAAGGAATATATTACTGGAAATGGCCGCTTAGCAATCGATACTCAAACAGCCTATGCGATTGCCTTGTATTTTGAACTAGTTCCTGAGTCACAGCGGCTGCGGGTCGTAAAAGACCTAGTCGCACGATTAAAAAAAGACAACGACCATCTTAAGACCGGCTTTGTTGGTACTCCGTTCATTTGTCAGGTCCTCTCTCAATATGGGTATCATAAACTAGCCGCCAAGATTTTTCTTTTGGAGGATTTTCCAAGCTGGCTCTATGCTGTAAATCTTGGTGCGACAACCGTATGGGAACGCTGGAATTCCGTCCTGCCCGATGGTTCGATGAATCCTGAAGGGATGAATTCTTTGAATCATTACAGTTTCGGGGCAATCATGGAATGGGCTTATAATTATCTTCTAGGCATTCAAAATACGAAACCCGGCTATCAAGAAATGACGTTTGCGCCGCTTTTCGATTATCGTTTGAAACAAGTCAGTGGGCATTTCGACACACCTTATGGAAGAATCGCTGCCGACTATCAAATCGAAGCAGACAAGGAACACACAATCAACATCCATTTGACTGTCCCATTTGGCACTACCGTGAATGTTGAATTGCCTAGATCCGAAAATGCTTCTGTTACAGTAAACGGCGAGCTTAAAACCAACGGACACTTCTCTCTTTCCTGCGGTACGTATGCGATCAGCTATGTTCCTTCTGAAGATTACGTCGAACATTATCACAGCGAAACAACGGCGGCGGAAATCATGGCGGATGCGCTGCTGGTTGAAAAGATCGATGCAATTGACCCTATATTAAATTTCTTTAGAGCCGATCCGGGTGCTGTTCAAGGTGGATTGGGTACTATGTCATTGACTAAACTGAATACCCTCTTACCTTTTATTCAAATTTCACCGGAAAAGCTTGCGCAAATTAATGAAGTATTGGCCTCGACGCCTATTCTAAGTGAACGGGAGGAAGTTTCTCTTGTTTAAAGGCGCTCTATTTGATTTGGATGGTGTCATTGCTGACACCTCCAATTTGCACTTCAAGGCTTGGCAAGATCTTGCAAGAAATTACTTTGCTGCCGAACTGCCCCCAAGTATAGAGGATCAAACGAAGGGAGTAAGCCGCAGCGATTCGCTAAATGTTATTCTGAACTATCTTGATGTTGCCGTTTCCGATAGTATGTTCCACCAATTACTGCTGGAGAAAAATGAACATTACAAGGACTCGCTAAAGCAGTTGTCCCCTAAGAACATTCTACCGGGGATCACGACATTCATAGCTGAACTAAAGCAGCATCACGTGAAGCTCGCATTAGCCTCAGCTAGCTTAAACGGCCCAGTCATTTTGGAAAAATTGGCGTTGAGCGAAGCTTTTGATGCCATTGCTGATCCGAGTAAGGTTCCCTGCGGCAAGCCCGCTCCAGATATATTTATCGCTGCAGCAAAAGCACTGGACCTCCATCCGTCAGAATGTATCGGAATCGAGGATGCCATTGCCGGAATTACTGCTATCAATGAAATCGGCGCATTCTCAGTTGCAGTTGGAGCTAATCCTGAACTGAAGTCCGCTAACCTTCCCTTTCTAACCACATCTGAATTAAAATTGGAGACTATTCGCACAAGCTATAGTCTCTGGCAAAAGGAGCGTTTCCTATGATCGAAAGTTATCAAAATCCAATTTTACGAGGTATGTACCCTGATCCTAGTATCGTCTTAGTGAAGGATACTTATTATATGGTCAATAGTACATTTGAATATTTCCCCGGAATTGCATTAAGCAAAAGCACGGACCTATTAAACTGGACAAAGGTACCTGGAATCACTGAATCGAAAGAACAAGCAGATCTATCGAAGGCTAAGTCAAATGAAGGAATTTTTGCCGTTTGTATTCGCTTTTTTAACGATCATTTCTATGTCATTACAACAAATTTTGCCGAGTTCAAGAACTTTATTATTAAAGGCCGCTTAACCGATACTGACGAAATCATTTGGGAAAAACAGCGAGTAGAAATTGATATTATGGGGATTGACCCTGATCTATATCATGAGAATGGGCGGACCTATGTCACCTTCACTGGGTATATTGACGAGAAAGGGACAAAGGCCATCCAGCAAGCAGAAATCGAGCTTTCAACTGGAAAAATAGTCAGAGGACCAGAAGTCATTAGTATGGGAACTGGGGGACGAGATGTTGAAGGGCCGCATATTATAAAAAGAAACAACTCCTACTACCTTCTTGCCGCTGAAGGCGGTACTGGTGTAGGACATATGATCACGATGTTTCAATCAGAAAATCTTTGGGGACCGTTTGAAGATACAGGTAGCATCAATCCAATCTTTACAAACCGTGATCGGGCAAATGAACCCTTGCAGAACATCGGGCATGCTGACTTGTTTCAAGATGTGCAAGGAAATTGGTGGCTGACATGTTTAGGAACACGGCCTTCGACGATCGGCTTCAAGCAGATTACCAATATGGGACGCGAGACCCTGCTTTACCCAGTCAACTGGGAAGGCGAATGGCCTGAAATCAATAACGGGATTCCAAGCGAAACCGTCGATATGACAGACTTCCCAAAACATCAGAGTGCTCTAACCAATGAACAGAAAGCCGTTGCCTTTTGCGATACCTTCCAACAGCCTGCTTTAAATCCTGAATGGCTAAGCTTACGTGATTCGCTGAAGGAAAATATCGTTTTGCAAAACGACACCTTGACCCTAAAAGGACGTTCAATAGCTATCGAGCAAGAAGCCACCCCCGCCTTTCTCGGAATTCGGCAAACAGAAAAGGCAGAAGCATTCACTGTCGATGTTGCAGACACCACCGCCATCAATAATGGGAAAATTGGTATTTTGAGTTTGATCAATGACAGTCATTTTGCTGCTATCTTGGTAACCAAACAAGAAAATCAGTTTCTTGTCTCTCGCTATCAAAAAGTCGAAGATCTCATCATCGAAGAAAACTTAGGCAAGCTTGAATCAATGCCCAAACAATTCAAATTAATCAATCAACCAGCGACAAAAACCTTCACCGTAACAGATGGGAAAAAAGAGCTGAGCTTTGAAACAAGCTCCCTGCACTTTTCTAATGAAGCGATTGCCGCACTAAACACGGGTGATGTGCAAGGGATTTATGTGTTAGCTGACGCTGAACTTGTCATCAGCAAAGCACAGCGACAGAAAATCGAGGTAGAGTAAAAAATTTCACTACTGACTCAAAGGTCGTTTTGAAAAATACTTAACAAAATGAAACCGAATGGACAATTTACTTTAAATTACTAAAGCAATTTGCCCATTCGGCTTTTTATTTAGTCGTTTCTCTCCAATCCCAACTCTTTTATTTTCTTTTGATTGTTAAAAATCTGCAATATTATTCGTTTTCTATCTAATTTGATGATGTGGTATTCCGTATTACCGCTAGTTTTTGTCAGTACAATGTTTCGTTTCGATGAGTTCACAGCGATTTGGGCATTTTCCATTAAGAAAAAGTCGTTTTGCTTAATATCCCAGTATTGACACTCGTCTTTTTTGCTCTTAATCAAATAAACGTCAGATGGACCTTTCCAGCTTCCATCCAGCCACATCGCATTGTTGTCAGCCTGTTCATTGATCAGGCTGATTAAAAAGAAAGCGAGAAGGATCAGCAAACAATAGGTGAATTGCTGCTGCTTTTCCGTCAAGCCTTTGAATTTCTTCCATGTTTGATATACCCAAGCATCAAACTGTTCTACAAATTTCATTGTCCCACTGGCTCCCTCACTTTCATTCTGAACACTCTTTTCTATAACTTAACTATAGAGTAATTTTCAGCAAAAGCAGCCAAACTATCCTAAACGGTCGTTTTTTAGTCCTGAACGCACTATATTTCGCTAGTTTTTTTATTCATTTCTTAAAAAGTTGGTAGATAAACGAAAAAACGTCTGCGATTTCGTCATCGCAGACGCTTGATAAATTGAGTTAGTTTAACACTCTTGTTGCATACCACGCAGTACCTTCAGATTTCCAACCAGCCTTAACCAAGCTGTCGCGTTCGTAAGCGAATGGCGTATAATGATGGCTGTCCTCTCTTGGTGCCGCATGGGGATTATATAAACGATAAACAGGAACATTCCCACCTGTATACCAGGAAACACCTTCATATTTCCAGCCCACTTTTACTAAATTATCCTTTTCATAAGCATGGGGAGTATAGTGGTGTCTGCCGTTATTAGGATTATACATTCTGTAAACAGAAGCACCTGTTGCAGGTGACACCCAACCGACACCTTCATAATTCCATCCAACATTAATCAAATTGACCGCTTCACCGGTTAACTGCGTATAATGATGCTGACCATCATTTTTGTTATACATTCTAAAAATAAAGCGTTCGTTTGAAGCCTGCCCGTCTGTCGAAGGATAAACATTGGGATCAGTACCAGCAGATTTTAGAATTCTTCTGGCAAAGTTGGGATAAAAATATTTAATATCAACCGCCGTAACCGTTTGTCCTGGTTGCGGTGAATGAATCATTTGATTATTGCCGATATAAATTCCCACATGATAGGTCGCGCCGCGATTGCCATAAAAAAGCAGATCTCCTGACTGCAGATCACTCATACTTGCTTCTGTCCCGTACTTCTCCTGATTAATCGTCCCCATCGGCAGGTCAACATTCACAGCCTGCTTATAAACATACTTGACCAATCCTCCGCAATCAAATGCGTTAGGACCCGAAGCCCCCCAGGCATACGGCTTGCCAATCTGCTCTCTTGCTTTAGAGACAACAGAATTTTGCTGACCTGTCGCTCGCGGCATTGGAGGTAGATCCGCAGCGGCTAATTTAGGAATATTCATAATCTGTTCAAATTGTTGTTGGGAAAAACCGGCTTGTGCAGCTTTCGTTTCTTCCAGTTCATTTGATGTTGATGCCGCCTTCCCCTGCTGCTGATTATTCTCATCAGACAGATTGGCAGAGCTGGTGGTTTGTTCTGAATTAATTAATTTACTCGTATTCTCTTCGGTACTCAAACTGGTTGCAGTACTTGTCTCTGTCTGTATATTTTCCTCAGCATTCGCAAGCTCTGTGGTCGCCAAGGTAATACAGCTGAGTGCTGATAACGTAGCAGTAAATAAGCATAGGCCTGAATATTTTTTCATAAAATAACTCCTGTTTTTATTATAGACTTAATTAGCGGAATAGTAGTAGTTGAATGTTTATCGATTTAACTAAATCAATAATCCAAACCTTTCAATTCTTTCAACTATATAAAATAACTAATTACAACAGCTATTGTACAACAAATACGCGGTCTTTTCACCCCCTTGCTTACTCAATTTTCTTCATTCGGACTTCTCAAATTTTGAAAATCGGACTAATTCCAAGCATCCATAATATATTTTGAGCGCCTTTGAGGATAATTCGTGACCGTTCGCGACTGATTTCCGACCATTCACGACATACCCCTTATCAAAGTGAAAGAAATTCTTTAAAATCATTGATAAGGAGGTCTCTTCATATGAAAGCACCGATTATTCTAGAAACAAAAACAGGAACTATTATTATACAAGCTACAGAGTTACTCTATATCACAGTAGATGACACAAAGGATCATTCTTTATGTTTCGTGACTAAAAAAGGGACACATTATTGTACAGGAGATTTGAACAATTACGAAGACGCAGATCAGAACTGGTTATTTCGTTGTCATCGCTCCTTTGTCGTTAACCTGTTAACTATTCGCGAAATCAATAAGTACGAACGACGGGTTTACTTTTTGGATGACTCTTCTAACAATAATTGTCCCTTCTCAAGGAGAAAATATGTCCCATTAAAGCAATCATTGAAGGAAATTTTATTTACAGAACAAGAAGTGTTATAGCTATCTGTAAATGGGATTTGAATTGTAGTAAATCACAAAATGGATTACAATCAAAAAGTAATGAGGACTATATCACAAGAGGTAGCTGAGAATGACACATAATTTCACAATATTTATATTAGATAAATTGCGAGCGCAAAATTTTATGACTGAGGAAGAGTTTGAAAACGTCCAATACTCATTAGAAATCTTGTTAAGTAATATTTTCAAAAGTATTCAGGTTTACCTTATTTCCTTTTTATTAGGTTTACTTTTTGAAACTTTTATTATGAACTTGGCCTACGTTCTTTTGAGATGGCACGCTAATGGATGGCACGCAAAATCTTCTCTTAACTGCTCTATTTTCGGGATAGTTACATTCGTGGGCATCCCTTTAATTTTTCAAAAAACAAATTTTATATTTCCTACTTTTTGGATACTAGTTCTGTCTCTGATTATTTTGTGGTGCGTCTTTCGCTATGCACCAGCGGACACAGAAAAGAATCCTTTAGTTAGCGTAAGCGAACGAAAAAGGAAAAAAACATTGGCTTTAATCAGTGCCATATCTATTATTTGTATATCTCTTTTCTTTGCAGATAGCCAAATAAGCACTTTACTAATTACGGGTTTACTAGTGGAAATCATTATGATTCACCCACTATTATATAAAATAAATAAAAGGAGCTATAAAAACTATGAAAACTATCAAAACCAACCATAACCACCTACTAAAAATTATTTCAAAATTACTTGTCAGTTCACTCGCTTTTACAGTTTTTGCCCACTGTCCATTCGGCTTTTTTGAGCCTACCAATCCAAAAATTAAGCATTTAAATAAATGCAAGAAATAGTCATAGACTTCTTGACGATATTTGCACAAGTTCTCTCTTTCTATTTTGTGTATTGGTGCATTTCAAAAACAAAAATTTCCATCCCATTTATACTAATATTCTATGTAATTATGATTATTGGAAATGCACTTTTGGGATATTTTCTCTTTATTCCAAATGTCTTTTGCCTTTATATGTATGGATACTTTACGCGTGAAAATGAGAATAAGAACTTATTGTACTTTTATAGTATTTATTCGATATTTTCAACTTCTTTATTTGGGTATTTATTTGTTAACCTGTTTAATAATTTTGCTTATTTGAATAGTTTTTTTGAAGTTAATACTTCTCTACTCAATACAACTGTTGTTCCCCTATTAGCTTTTTTATGCAATGCTTTTCTCATACACCTAATGAGATCCAGTTTAGATTTTTTAAAAGTTCATATTGAAGAGTTAAATCAAGGTTTCCTACTTTTACTCAACATACTTTTATCCATATGTTGCGCAGTTCAATTTTTAAGCTATTGGATAGAGGTTAACTACTTTGATGGAAACAGTCCGATAAGAGAATATATGATTGTTTTCTTCATCCTGACAATTATGGTCTTGTTAAAATACTTGAATATGAAAACTCGGCAGCTCGACAAACAGCGTATCCAACGATTAAAGGACAGCCAGTTAGCTGACCTTACTTCTTATGTCCAGCAAATCGAAACGATGTATGAGGAATTGCGAGGGTTTCGACACGATTATCATAATGTGTTGATCAGTTTAAATGAGAGTATCAAAACAAAGGATTTAACGGTCATTGAGGATACGTATAAGCGAGTATTGACTACGGAAGGCATTGTATTAGACGATGAACACTTCGCGTTGGCTAAGTTGAACAACCTAAAAACTCTGCCGATAAAAGGAATTTTTTCGACTCATATCATTCAGGCCTTTCAGAAAAACATTTCGGTCCATCTTGAGATTGATGATATTATTCAAGAGGAGCCTATTGAGATTTTGGATTATGTACGGGTGGTTTCCATCTTGTTGGATAATGCGATCGAGGCAGCTGAAAAAGCAGCCAGTCCCTTTATGACGATTGTTTTTTTGAAAAACGAGGAAAATCAAGAAATCCAACTTACGATTGAAAATTCTTGTTCTGATGAATCCATTGATATCGTCAAGATTTTCAATAAGGATTACTCCACAAAAGGGAAAAATCGAGGATTTGGTTTAGCGACTGTCCAATCAATTCTTCAGAACTACACTAACCTCTCGTTACAAACAGAGTATCAGGATGGCATATTTCGACAAATTTTGATGATCAAGGAGGATCTTCCAAGATGAATATTTTTTTATTAGAGGATGACATTTTACACCAACAGCGTTTGGAGCTGGTTATTCGAGAAATCTTGCTAGAAAAACGTTGGTCAGCAAAGTCGATTGTTACTACTGATAGACCAGATAGCTTGTTAAAAAAGGTAAAAGAAACCGTGGATCAAAATATTTATTTTCTAGATATTGAGATTAACGGCGAAAAGAAGATGGGATTAGAGATTGCTAGTCAGATTCGGAAAATGGATCCTCATGGCGTCATTGCTTTTATCACGACCCATTCAGAATTTGCACCAATTACTTATGCTTATAAAGTTTCCGCCTATGATTTTATTGCTAAAGACAGTCCAATAGACGAAATTAAGCAGCATTTAATTGATTGCTTCGAAAATCTTTTGGATACTAAAGCGACTGAGAAAAAGGAAGAGATGTTTCTTTTTAGCAATCAGCACAGTAATTTCCAGGTACCCTTTTCGGATATTCTTTACTTCGAGACCACTGATATTTCTCATAAGATCCGTCTTATTTGTAAATCTCGGTTAGTTAATTTTTATGCCACTCTTGGAGAAATCGAGAAATTGGACGAGCGTTTCTTTAAAGCACACCGTTCTTACGTCGTGAATTTGGAAAACATTGTTCAGATTGATCGCGCGGCAGGAGCCGTCTATTTCGATATGATTCATTCCTGTGCGATTTCTCGCAGAAGAATAAAGCCGGCACTTGAGAAAATGAACGCTATAAATCATCTTTTTTTAAACAGTTAAAACGGGATAGTTTCTCTTAACTGATTGAAAAATACTTAACAAAACAAAAGCCGAACGCCCTTATTCCTATCCATTATGATAGTATATGGTCGTTCGGCTTTAATTGTTTTAAGTCGTAGATTTCACCAATCGGTAGAAGCTCTTATCTTCTAGTACCTCTCATCCCTTAATCAGCCATTTCTCGCATAAAACTTTCTTTTTCTGCTAAGGATTTTTTAAACAGCTTTTCGGACAATTCATTGACTAGGTTTTGGATCGCGACAATTGATTGTGGTGTGATATATGGGTCCATCGAAACTAAAGGAAATTCTTTGGGCAATCCTTCCCTTGATCCGGTGGTAATCAAGCCATCGTAGGTCAAGATTTTTTCTATTAGCTCTTCATCGCCATCCCAAATGTCCTCAAAATGATGGATTTCAAAGTTCCCGTAAACAATCTGGGTAATGACCTTCGAGATGAATTCCTCTTCCGTTGGCGAAAGATCCGAAATCAACAACAGATGAAGGATCTGATCCTGAGAAGCCAATCGTTCCAAACTATCGACTTCGGCTGTCAGCAGCAGATAGACATAATTAGTAATGAAGTCCTTATTTTGATAGATGCCATAGGTTTGAACAAAGGTTTTCGTGATTTCTGTGACCTTCTCTACTGCGTGCTGATGCATGATCTCCACCATTTTCAAAAAGATCGTTCGATTTTTTCGAAGGATGGAGACAAACTCGCCCCTCTCATCATAAAGATAAACAGCATTTACTAGAGTCGTGGTTAATTCTAGCACTCGTTCTTCCTCGGGGGAATCTCCCATTAATTTCATAAACGCATTCGTCAGCGTCAGGTGCTTCTTAAACAATTGACGATACCGTGAATTATCCGCTAGAGCCTGTTCTCTGTGGGCTTTACTGAAGACGACTGCATCTGAATAGGACAGCCACAAGCAATCCCGCATGACTTCATCCGTTAGTGATAGACCAAAAACATCAGACACTAGACTTTTAAAAGGGATGATCGTCTCACTATCCGGCAACAATAAGCCTTCTGTCCGCAAGGCTTCTGCAGGAAAATAATGCCCATTCTTCATTCGCCATAGGCTGATAAAAATCGTGTAGGTCAAACGTTTTTGAAAAATATGCTTTTTGTACAAACCGTTAATCGAAACAAATTCCTGTACAAATTTTTCAATTGACCGCAGCTGAAAATCATTCAAATTAGGCAGCACGGTCTTCAAGGAATAATGCTTTTCGATGAAGTAGCGGTAGTAAAAGTGCCGTATTGTGCTTTCTTCACCTTCCAACCGCAGTGGTCGATAACATAAATATATTCCTGCCTTTTTTAAAGAAGGCTCTAGTTTTTTTAAGTAGCGTTGTGCGTTGGATGAGCTCAAAAACAGTGATTTTGATAAAGTGCTGATGTTGTCATGCTCCTCATACAACAGCTTCTCAACAATTTGAAATTCTGGCGAATGAGTCAGCGCTTCAGCGTAGAGTTTTCCAATACTGATGTCCTCCATGAGCTTAACTTGGTACAAGCCATTGTCCTTTTCAACCAAAAAATATTTATTCTGCTGCGCATTTATCAAACTAATGTCACTCAATAAAATCGGTAATGAACATTTCAACTCACTGGTGAGCTTCTCACTTGGTGTGCCATCTCGGTTATAATACAATAGCTCAATCAATTTTAATCTACGTCGATTGCTTACTCCTAAAACCTGGCGAAAATCCATTCTTTCTCCTCCAAATTAACTAAAGTTGATATGAGTATATGGTGACTATGCTCTTAAACGTCCTTACGTCAAAACTAACAATATTCTTTCTAAAACAAATAAAATAACGGTAGTGTTTTATTTGGAAGTGCCCATATCATTTTTATTCTACCCTTTTTCTATCCATCTACCTAGTGTTTTTCAAACATAGTTAGCAATAATTTTATTAAATTCAACATTAAAGAACTTATATATTGTTAATTGAATTTTAATTATGAATAATCTAACAGAGGGGAAGCATTAATTTTATTATGTTCTATATGGCCGCTTGGTTTGATTTTTTTCACTTTTCATCTTAAAAAGAACAAAAAAAGACATCCCTAAAAACTAAGGATGTCCTGTGAAACGCCGTGATTCATTGTTGGGCATAAGATATTGGACTAGAAGTCGCTCCAATTTTCCTCTTCTTCTGCTTCTGCCCGTCTACGCTGCGCTTTTGTTTTTTTAGGCCGCTCATAACTTTGTTGGTAAGAAGCATTGCGACTGTCTGCTCTTGGCACGATTAGTGCTAGCAGTATATAAAAGAAGACTGGCATTCCAGCTAAAACCAGGCTGAGGAATACAAAGATAACTCGGGCAATGGTTGGATCGATTCCAAAATATTCCGCGATCCCTCCAATCGTACCTGTCAGCATGCGATTCGTTTGTGATTTCGTCATTCTTTTTCTCATTTTTGGTTGTTCCCTTCTATTTATCATAATCCTTCAAGAAAATATTTCCTGCCTTAGAAGAAACCTCGATTTGGGCCGCTCCTCCTGCGGCTCGTTGAAAATGCAAAACTTTTTGTGTGTCCCCGCTTCGTTCCTGGACTGTTTCACAATTGGCAAAGCGGTAATTGATGGTTCCAATTCCTGTTTTAGCAGAACCTTCAATCCCAACGGTTTGCGGCAATGATACTTTGACGTCCCCATTGACCGATTGTGCCTCGATTTTTTTCAAGTCGTCATTTTTTGCCGTTAGTTTAATGTCCCCGTTGATCAGTGAATATTCCGATCGAACGACATCTGCTCTTGAAATAATCGTTCCAGTCACAGTCTCGATCGATGCGTCTAAAATTTGACCTTCGCGGATTTCAACCTGATTGTTTGTTCCTTCAAATTCAAGCATCGAAGCATCGAGCTCTTTGATTAGGATCGTCCCGTTGGTCGCCTTGATTGCTGTATTTTTTGCGGCAAGCTCGTCAATCATCAAGTCTCCATTCAATAAGCGCAGCGATAAATTATTGTACTGTCGTTTTGGCAAATAGAAAGTTAACTTCGCATCGACTCTTTTATTTGGTACGTGGAATAATATCTGGTAGTTGTTCACATCGATTCGGCTGCGCTCTAAGAATGCATCAAGCGGATCCGGCTCATCCATTTGACCAAGCAAAGCTGCGGATGCTTCTACTTTGACATCATTGATTGTTTCATCTTCCCACGTCTTCAAAATTATCTTTCCTTTGGCAAGCTTGATATCGATGGTTTTCGCGTCGATATCTTCAAAAGTAAATTGATGACTGAAGTGTGTCTTGGCTGTCCCGTAAAATTTTTGATTGATATTTTTCCAATCAAAATCATTGTTCACTTTATCAGAGACTCTTCCAGCCGCTTTGTTTACGACCCGTCCGATACGGCTTGCCCAGTCATTCGGTTCCACCTGAGGGCGATCCATCGGACGATACTTTTGTTCCTCAAAATCATCAGGTACTTCAAAAAAGCCATCTGAGACATATGGTCTCTCTGGAGATGCGAAAAGGTCTTCGTCGATTGCTTTTCGTTCGTGCTTCAGCAATTCGATTTCTTCCTCTAGTTCCTTCAGCTCAATTTTCATTTGCTTATATATCACTTCATTCTCCGCAGAGATAATTCCTAATTCAGCCTCAAGGTTTAGTTCCCTAAACTCTTCCTTTTTCTCTCGAAGAGCTTCAATTTTAGTTTGCAGTGCCAGATCAAACTCATCGATTTTCGATCTGACGGGATCTGTTTCCTTCGTTTCAGGCTCCGCCTTGTTCTCCCATTCATCAATCATACTGGCCACACTGTCGGAGGGCTGATTATTTTCTTGGAGCGCTTCTTCAACGGTTTCTGCTTCCATCTCAGGTTCCTGTTCAGAAGTCTCGTTAAATTCTGGTACTTCTGATGAAGCAGTTGTTTCTTCATAGGTGAACTCTTCTGATTGTGGTTCTTCTTCGGTTGCGAAGCTCTCTTCAGAAGCTGTACTTGCTTCAGTTTCTGGTATCTCTTCAGATTCAACAGCTTTTTCCAGCTCTATCGGTTCATTTGATTCAGCTACGGGGGCTACTACGTCCTCTGCTGTTTCTTTCGTTTGGGTCTCTGTGTCTTTTAAACCTAGACTTTCTAACAAATCTAACCCTTCTTCTGGAGAAAGGATGCCTTTTTTAATCGATTCTAAGATTTTTTCCCGTTCATTCATGCTAATCTCTCCTCAACGAAATGTTCTGTAACTCTATTATGCACATTCCTTTTTTAATCGTCATGGGTCGAAAGGACTATCTTTCTTCCTTTCTCTCAACACCTGCTGCCCCTTGCCCGACTCATAAAAAAAAGTGGATCGCTTTTTTAGCAGCCCACTCTTTCAATTTATATAGTAAGATTGATGGTAAACAATCCTTGTTTTTCTAATTAAAAGTCACTCCACGCATCGTCAGCAGTTGTCTCTGCTTGCTTGGGTTGACGCTTAGGCTGACGCTCCGGACGACTATACGGACGTTCGTAAGATTGATTGCGGCTTTCTGCTTTTGGCATGATTGCCATTAATACGAAGTACAGTAAAATCGGTGCGCCGTCTAAGAAAAAGTTGCTGAAAACAAATGCCACTCGTGCAATGGTAGGATCGATCCCAAAATATTCCGCGACTCCCGCTATTGTTCCTGTCAATACTCGATTGTTTTGTGATTTCGTCATTTTTTTCATCATGTTCACTCTCTTCCTTTATTTTCCAAAAACACTATTTTCGAGAATCCCATCTTATTTTAGATTTCGTTCATTTCGATCTTCCCACTTGCGATGTGTTTTTATCTTATGTCCTTATTATGCAGAATTTCCTTTACTTCGTCATAGGGCGAAAGACGTATTTTTGCTCTAATTATTTAGTATGATAACGCTCCTTGATCATGCCTAACTGTTGAGATTTATCAAAAAACTGTTAAAATGCTTTTTAATCAATGAAAGCTTTTATGATCAGAAGGAGATGTTTGCTTGATTCAGATTCGCGAAATAACACCACAAGATAAGCCAAGACTGCAGAAGCTTTACTTGGAAAGTCGCCAAAAAACCTTTTATTGGAGTGATCCGAAACAAATGCACCTAACAGATTTCGACCGCGATACAAAGGACGAATCGATTTTTGTCGCAGAGGCAGATAAAACAATTCTTGGCTTCATTTCCTTCTATCTGCCAGATAATTTCATTCATTGCTTATTTGTCGACACTCATTTTAAAGGACAAGGAACGGGACACCAGCTCTTGGAAAAAGCCAAACAGCAGTTAAAACGTCCGATGAGTTTGAAATGCGTATCACAAAACACCCCGGCTTTGACTTTTTATGAAAAGGAAGGCTGGGAAAAGCTCGAGGAAGTAAACGACCATGAGGCGTATTGGAACATGATTTATCGTTAGCCATTTCTTCCGTAAAAATCCAACTTATCTGAATTCAGACATAAAAAACGCTTGCATTTGGATTAAAAACATGTGAAAATAAACACAATAAGTTCTTCAGGGCAGGGTTTAATTCCCGACCGGCGGTGATAGTCCGCGAGCCTTTTGGCTGACTCAGTGCAATTCTGAGACCGACAGTACAGTCTGGATGGAAGAAGAAAAGCGTGTGTTTGTTGATCGTTCAGATAACAAACGCTATTTGACGAATCAATACACCCTTTTTCTACTTTGACTGTGCCTTGCAAATGTTGTTGTAAGGTTCTTTTTTATGTTTTAAGAAAGGTGTGTTGAAATGAAATTTACTGCAAGAAAATTAGTGATGATCGCGATTTTTGGGGCGCTCTCCTATGTGTTGATGCTCTTCAAGTTCCCGCTGCCGTTCATGCCGCCGTTTATGGATTTTGATTTGGCGGGTGTTCCTGAATTATTAGGAACGTTTCTGCTGGGACCTGTTTCGGGTATCTTCATCGTATTGATCAAACTCATGATCAAACTAGCCACAGTCGGAACGGCTTCGATGTTTACTGGAGAAATCCAAAACTTTCTTTTGAGTGTCAGCTTTATTTTACCCGCTAGTTGGATCTATCAGCGTTCAATGAACAAGGGATCCGCCTTAAAGGGCATGTTAGCCGGTACTGCTGTTGTGACTTTTGTTGCCTGCTTATCAAATGTATATTTTATCATCCCTTTTTACACGAAGCTGTATGGCTTGTCGATGGAAGCGATTATCGCGATGACCCAAGCAGTCAATCCGATGGTAGACAGCGTGTGGAAATTAGTCATAATCGGGATCATACCGTTTAATTTGATCAAATACGGCGTCACTACCGCAGTCGTCTATTTTTCTCTGGATCGCCTGCGAGCAATTTTTCTTAGACGGGAGTTTTTATAGTGGAATTTCAAAAGGCAGTTGCGCTCTTCTATCAGAAGCTCGGAAGAAAAAAGATCATGGCTCTGGCTACCAGCCTGAATGATCATGTCATGGTTCGGAATGTCAGCGTCATTATCCATGATCAGAAAATCTTATTCAAAACAGATAAGAACTTTCGTAAAACCAAACAGTTGCTCGAAAATCCCCAAGTGGCGATCTGTCACTGGGGCGTTCAGATCGAAGGCATCGCCATTAATCATGGATTAGTTGTCGACCAAGAGGACCGCTCTTTTCAAACCTTGTATCAAAAACACTGGGAAAAGAGCTACAATGCCTATCCTCACAAGGACAGTGAAATTCTAATCGAAGTGGTACCCAAATTGGTAGAAATCTGGGATCAAGACAAAGATGACAATGGCTTTCAACTGTTTATTGATTTTGAGCAGGAAAAAGCTGAGATTGTGAATTATGATTAGAAAAGGAGATCAGACGAAATTTCGTTTGATCTCCTTTTGATTAACGATCCAATTGTTTCGCTTTTTCAACAATACACTTTGCCGTTAATCCATAATGTTCTTTCAGCAACTCCGGATTGCCTGATTGCCCAAACTGATCCTGAACACCAACTTTAACGACTTTCGTTGGCTGATTTTCTGATAAGAATTCAGAAACTGCACTGCCAAGTCCACCAATTACGCTATGCTCTTCTGCAGTTATGATCCAAGGCGTTTCTTTGGCTGCTTGTAAAACCATTTCTTCGTCCAAAGGTTTGATGGTTGAAAAGTTCAATACACGAACGTTGATCCCTTGCTCCGCTAGCTCTTTCGCAGCGGCTAACGCTTCCTGCACCATCAATCCTGTTGCGATAATCGTACCATTATTTCCATCTACCAAGGTCTCAGCCTTACCAATCACGAATGATTGTTTCGTCTCATGAACTCTTTCAACAGCTAATCGGCCTAATCTTAGATAAACAGGACCCTCATGTTCCATAATCGTCTCAATTGCCGCTTCTGTTTCCAGATCATCGACTGGATTAAGGATCGTCATTCCGGGAATCACCCGCATCAGTGTAATATCTTCGATCGCCTGATGCGAACCACCATCCTCACCGACAGTGATTCCAGCATGGGTCGCAGCGATTGTCACGTTCAATTTTTGGTAGGCAACCGCATTACGAATTTGCTCATAAGCTCGGCCTGCCTCGAAAATCGCGAAGCTGCTGGCAAAAGGACGCTTTCCACCTAGCGCTAATCCTGCAGCTGTTCCGATCATATCACCTTCCGCGATTCCAAGATTAAAAAATTTTTCTGGTGCCGCTTTGGCAAAAATATCTGTTTTGGTAGCCGCTGACAGATCTGCATCCAGCACTACGAGATCTTTATGATCCTTGAGCTTCACCAGCGTTTCGCCGTAAGCTTGTCTTGTCGCTTTTTTCACGTTAAAACGCCTCCTTCAACTCTGCTAATGCTTGTTCCGCTTCTGCTTGAGAAGGGGCTTTTCCGTGCCAGCCTACCTGGTCTTCCATAAAGCTGACGCCTTTTCCTTTGTTCGTTTGGCAAACAATGACAGTTGGTCCTTCATTATAGTTTTTCGCCCGACTGATTGCTTGTGTCAATGAGGCAAAATCATGTCCATCGGCTGTCAGAACGTTCCAATTAAAGGCCGCGAACTTTTTGCCAATATTTTGAACGCCCATCACTTCATCATTGGTTCCATCGATCTGCAACCCGTTATTATCAACAAAAGCTATGACATTATTCAATTTGTAATGCGCCGCAGTCATAGCCGCTTCCCACACTTGACCTTCCTGCAGCTCACCATCGCCAAGCAGGATATATACTTTCTTTTCAATCCTATCTAAGCGTTGCGCTAAAGCTAACCCATTCGCAATCGATAATCCTTGGCCTAAAGAACCGCTGGAAGTATCGACACCCCGAGTTTTGATCCGATCCGGATGTCCCTGTAAATGACAACCGAATTTTCGCAAATCCAGCAAATCTTCTTTAGGGAAAAAGCCTTTATCCGCCAACACCGTATAAAGCGCCGGCGCCGCATGCCCTTTTGATAAGATAAAATGATCGCGATCCTTTTGATCATAATTGTCCAATGTGATATCCATTTCTTGATAATATAGGACGGTTAAAATATCAATCGCCGATAATGAGCCGCCTGGATGACCTGAACCAGCGGAAGCTAGAGCTCGAATGATCCATTCTCGCAGTTCAAGTGCCTTTTTTTCTAACTTTTCCATTTTCATCTTCCATTCAACTCTATTTTTTCATTTCCTCGAGAAAGACATTCATCAACATCCAAGAAGATTCCGATCCCGGATCTTTATGCCCAACCGCACGTTCACCCAAACGCATCGCCCGGCCTTTTTTGGCAATCAAAGGAACGGTCGATTCTGCACCTTGCTTCATGATCGCTACCGTTTCTTCCATCACAGCGACTGGATCAGCATCATCTTTGTGTGCATCCAGATAATCGATTCCTGGCTGTAACGCATCGATCATTGTTTTGTCGCCAATTTCAGCCTTTCCCCGCAGTTGCACGGCTTCGACACCGTTTTTTAACATATCAGCGAATTCAGAAAATGAAACTTCAGCCTTTCCTGCGGCATCTTTCCCCATTTTGATAAAGAAACTGCCATACAGAGGACCAGAAGCTCCCCCGACCTTACTTAGCAACAACATGCCCGATTTCTTCAATAAGGTGGTCACATCATCAGCTTTTTCCAAATTGTCCTGCAAATTGGCATTCACTGCTCGAAAACCGATACTTAAATTGATTCCGTGATCACCATCGCCGATATCTGAATCTAGTTTTGTCCAGTAGTCACGATTTTCTTCCGCGAGTTCTGCCATCTTTGCTAAACTATCTGCAAAGAATTGTTTATCTAACACCATTTCACTCATATTTACACCTCTTTTTTTTATTCTTGAAAAAGAACTTCATTCCTACTTTGAACAAATCTGAGAATCAGAACGAAAGCCTTTTCTTACAATTTATAATACGGTGTGTCACACGGCGCATCAAGCAGTTCTTTGATCTCATCGTCCAACTTGACTAAAGTCACTGACATTCCAGCCATATCCATTGAAGTTGCAAAATTTCCTACGTCTGTCCGATGAATCTCGATCCCTTTTTCATTTAAAATTTGATCGACACGGCGATAGCAGACATATTGGTCCATCACTGGTAATGCTCCCAGTCCATTTACCAAGACATATACCTCATCACCATCAGCGATTTTAGAATCTTCAAGGATGATCTCCATAATCTCATCAATGATTACATCCGCTTTTTCCACTTTACGGCGTTCGATTCCAGGTTCACCGTGAATCCCCATACCGATCTCCATGTCGCCTTCATCCATTTGGAAAATCACTTCACCGGTAACTGGCAACGTAGAAGAAGATAAGGCTACACCTAGTGAATACGTATTATCATTGGCTTTTTCTGTCACTGCTTTGACTTGATCCAGATCATAGCCCTTAGCTGCCGCACTTCCTGCGACCTTAAAGACTGGCAAATCTCCTGCAACCCCGCGACGGTCTTTTTTATCTTTAGCTGAATAAACATCATCCGTCGTCGTTACAGTTTCAACACGAATGCCGTCTTCTTCCATCGCCATTTCAGCACCCATATCGAAATTCATGACATCGCCTGCGTAGTTCCCATATAAGTAAAGACAACCTTTTCCACTATCAACCGCCTTCACCGCTTCGTAACAAGCGTCTGGTGCAGGCGAGGTATTCACATTCCCCACTACAGCCGCATCTGCGAAATCTTTCCCAACATAGCCCAAGAACATCGGCTCATGCCCAGATCCGCCGCCGACGATCACTCGTACACGTGGTTCTTCACTCATTAATTTACTGATAACAACGCGATTCTCAAGATCTAATGATACATAATTTTTGTTTGCCGCCGCATATCCCTCTAACATTTCCTCTACTACTTCATAGCCGTCATTGATTAACCGTTTCATATTCCCATTCTCCTTTTTTTATGTTTATTTTTATAAGAACAAAGATAGTAAAAAGCCGCCCAACAGTCCGCCGATCACCGCGGCTGCAATTTTCGGAAATGATTTCTTCACGTTTCCGCCAACTAATGCGGAAGCCACCCAAACACCAACGCCAGCTGCCAGCCCTTGATCGACCCAAGCTGCTCCTGATTGCGTGATCATCGGTGTGGAAATCCCATGATTGATACACCAAACCGTTCCAACAATAAATAGTGCTGCCATCCAACCGCCGATTGGACCCCAATTATCCACCATCTTTCCCCATGCCATGCGGATTACAAAAGGAAACAAAAATCCACCGCACAATGTTGCCAATCCTAAACCCAAAGTCATTTATTTTTCCTCCGTTCCTTAATCTTCGCCAACTAAACGATCTAATTCTTTTTCAGTCATGCCAGGTTCTGGAGCTTTTTCTTCACGTAGTTCTTCTTTTGCCACACTCTTCTCAAATGCTGCCGCTACGACACCGCCGATTGCTGCACCCAAAATAACTAACACAATCGTCGGCAATGAAGCAGTAAATGCCGAAGCACCTTGCATAAATGAATCCCGAGCAATCCCGCAAACACCGATCGCAAGCCCCATGTCTACGAAGGCTGCATCATCTTCGTTACCGGTCAAATTTACATAATGATTCATAAACCACATTGGTCCAATAATAATACCTGCTGCTAAATACCCACCGAAGATGCCGAAACTGCCCAGCTCATTCCAAACTGACATAACAATAACTCCAGCAATCATGTACCCTACCATACTTCTTAGAAATTTCATTTTTTTCGCTCCTTTTCTATATAAATTATAATTGTGCCAACTCTTGAATGATCATTTCTCTTTCCTGACAAACCGTTGCTTGAACTGCTGCTGCGAAAGCCCCCTCTACCAATGGACAATCCATGATCTCCGTTTTTCCTGCCAGTTGTTCATCATCAATTAGATCAATCGCTGTTTCAGAGCTTAGAATAGCGCTTCCAATATCGCAGAAGATAAGAATGTGATCACAGTCCGCATTTTCCTCGATTGCTTCCATAATCATGACTGAGTTTGTACCCAACCGGCCATCACCAGTTCCCCCAGCTGAGATGATGCGTACCGCATCACTAGTTCCAGTCATTTCCTCAATCATTTCTTTCGTCCCATCAGTGATTTTCTGACTATGAGAAACAAGAATGATTCCAAACATTTTTTATTCCCCCTTTACTTTCCTTACCGTTTCAACAATCGTCGCGTAGTTTTTAGGATTATGCCCGAAACGTCCAACAAACACACCATCGACATTTTCATTAGAGACGATCAGCTTCGCATTTTCTTGAGAAACGGAGCCGCCATAAATGATTCGGATCTTTTCAGCCGTTTGAATGTCATACAGTTCTTTAATACATTCACGAATCAAACCATGCACTTGATGGACATGGGTTGCACTAGCAGCACAGGTCTTTCCTACTGCCCAAGCTGGTTCATAGGCAAGAATGATCTTTTCAACTTGCTTCCCTTCGAGCTGGAAAAGATCAAGAAATAGCTGTTTCTTCATTAAGTCTTTGATTTCTTGATAGTCATCGGTTTTTGTGACTTCTCCGATACATAGAACCGGTGTCACGTCATAATCCAAAGCTAGCCGCACTTTTTGATTGATCATTTCATCGTCTTCATTAAAAATCGTGCGACGTTCAATATGGCCGATTTCCGCATAACTGCCCTTCATTTCCTTTAAGGATTCGATAGAAAATTCTCCAGTATAAGCACCATTTGCTGCAGGAGCGATGTTTTGTGAACCCAGTCCGATCTCTGATTCCTTTAAAATCATTGCTACAGGATAAAGGACACCCATTCCAGGACACATGAATTGTTCAATTCTTTTCTCTTCACCAACTTCTTCAACGATCGCGTGAGCAAAGTCTCTCGCTTTGTCGATCTGATTTTGATAAAGCTTCAAGCTGATCCCAACAGTTGGTTTTCGCATGATCGTTCCCCCCTTTTCATTTTTCTTCTATTCTATTATTTTTTAAATGCTTCCCAGTCCTTTAAGAATGCTTGGATTCCGGCGTCTGTTAATGGATGTGACCACAGTTTCGGGAATAAAATCCCTGGTATCGTTGCGATATCCGAACCAAGTTCAGCAACATCTTCCACATGTTTCAAGCTGCGTATGCTGGCAGCAATAATCTCTGTTTGATAGCCATATTGCGTCAAAACTTTTTTCAGGTTGCTGATCAGCGCTAAACTGTCTGTAGCAATATCATCAAGTCGGCCAACAAACGGGCTGACAAATGTCGCGCCAGCCTTAGCTGCCATCAAACCTTGTGCTACGGTGAAGACTAAAGTCACGTTCGTTTTAATCCCTTCTTTGGACAGGATGTTGACCGCTCGTAAACCATCTTCCGTCATAGGAATCTTAACAACCACGTTCTCTGCCCAAGTCGCTATATCTCTGGCTTCTTTAACCATATTTTCGGTGTCGAGTGCGATGACTTCCGCACTGACTGGTCCTTCAATCAATCCGCAGATCTCAGTGATAACCTCTTTGAAATCTCGTCCTTCTTTTGAAATGATCGTTGGATTGGTTGTTACACCATCTACTAAGCCTAGTGCATTGATTCGTTTGATTTCTTCAACGTTTGCTGTATCTAAAAAGAATTTCATTATTTTCCCTCTTTCCTATTTCACGTGTTCTGCTTCCATGTCCATGATTTGATCGATTTTTCGAGCTGAGTTGCCGCCTTCGAAAGTAACCGAAAGATACTCATCGACAATTTTCTTTGCCACATCAACACCGATGATTTTCGAACCCATTGTGATAATTTGAGCATTGTTACTTAATTGAGCCCTCTCTGCTGAATACGTGTCATGAACTTGCGCCGCCCGTACACCGGGAACCTTGTTCGCTGCCACTGCCATGCCGATTCCGGTACCGCAGCAGAGAATCCCTCGATCAATTTCCTTATCTACTATGCCATTTGCCACGCCAAACGCGATATTTGGATAATCGACTTCATCCGGCGAATAGCAGCCGTAATCCTTCACCTCAAAACCTTTTTCTTCTATATATGCCATTAATTGTCTTTTCATCTCAAATGCGTTATGGTCTGACCCAATCCCGATCTTCATTTTTATCTCTCCTTTTTCTTTTCGTACTTTCATAATAACTGCCGGTTTTCGCTTTGTCAATCTTTATTTTCGTTTATTTTCGTTTTTCTTTTGTTTACCGAAAATAAAACAGATTTTTTGATTACAAACGAAACCAAAAAGATGATTATCTATTGTTTTTTTCTTCTATTTACTATATACTAATTCCAATGAGAACTGTGGAGGGAAATATTATGTATACAAACCAACGAAGAGAAAAAATCCTTGCTATGCTGCAGGATCGTGATTCTATTTCTGTTAATGAACTGACTGAAGAGCTAAAAGTCTCAAAAGCAACCATCCGATCAGATTTGAATTATCTAAGTAATAACAATATGCTGATCCGAACGCATGGTGGCGCCACTCGTTCGAAAGAAGACGAAACCTTGAAAATCGATAAAAATTATGATATTCGAAAGCAAAAGAATATTGAAAAGAAAGCGGAGATTGCCAAAAAAGCTTTCCAATTAATTGAAAACGGTGAATGCATCGTTCTGGATGCCAGTTCAACCTGCTATGAGTTAGCTAAGCTGATCAGCCAGTCGGATCTTCGAATCACTGTTTTGACCAATGGCCTTCGGACAGCTTCTTTATTGAAGGAGAATTTGAACTTGACGGTCGTTTTGATTGGCGGTGTCGTAAAAGGCAGCTCAAATGCTGTCGAAGGCATATTGGGTGTTGAAATTTTGAAAAAAGTAAATATTGATACGTTGTTCACATCTGCTTATGCAATATCTGCGACTGAAGGATTATCTGATTTCAATCTTTATGAAGTGGAGCTTAAAAAACGGATGGTCGAATTAGCTTCGCAAACTATCGCATTGATCGACAGCTCGAAATTTGAGAAAAAATCGATTGCCACATTTGCGACTTTGCCGCAGCTGACTGGACTAATCACTGATGAGGATATCTTAGATGAGGTCAAACAGTACTATGGTTCAGTCGTGACTTTCCTTAATTAAAATGAGATGTTTTTTTTGAAATCATTTAGCTTTCTAGATACCAAGTAATTCTTATTGCCGAGAAACTCAGGGCAAAAAATTAAACAAAAAAATGATCGATAAGGTTTTTCTTAATCCCTTATCGATCATTCTTATTTCTTCATTCTATTTTGAGTTTTCCAAATAGAACTGATATACTGCACCCAACATGTTGGTTCTATTTAGAAACTTACAGGGTTTGACAACAGGAACCAATCCAGTCGCTCATTAATTTCAAGAATAACTTTTTGATTTTGAGAAATAGCCCCGCCTACTAAAATAATTTCAGGATCAAAGGTGACTGCCAAATTATACGCGCCAACAGCAATCGCCTGAAGCAAGTCATCTACATAGTCTTTTGCCTTTTGTGATTCGGCTAGAGCAAAAACGTCTGCGCCACTGTAGTATTTTCCATCGGTTCGGTCGTTTGAAAAATTTCTCCCCATCGTCACTGGAGAGCCTGCTCCGCTTAACGTGATATTCTTTTTATAATCAATGATCATAAAACCGAATTCACCGCCAAATAAGTGACTGCCTGATATCAGCTTTTTATCTACAACTACGGCCCCGCCAATCCCAGAACCAATAATCAGACACGCAGAATTATTTACATTTTGAGCATTACCTTGCCAAACTTCGGCCAACGCCGCACAATTGGCATCATTTTGAATGGAGACCGGCAGCTTCAAAAGCTCAGACAGCTCTTCTCGAATTGGAAAACTGATGAATATAATCGATCGCGCTAGAACCATAAATGATTCCCTTTTCTATATCCACTGCTCCTGGTGAAGAAATCGCTGCACCTGCAAGTTTTTTTACCCGCTTGCTCTTTCAGTTGAAGAATCCTTGCTTTCATCGCTGCCCAAGTTTTAGGAGTTTCAAAAGAAGCGCAATTCCCTAGCCGGTTATTTTTCCAAACACCATATTTTACTGATGTACCGCCGACATCCAGTACGAGTAATGCTTCCATCACTTTTCACCTCAATTATGGTCACTATTATTTTCTTTTTTCAGAAATTCTTTAAACCAATAAAAGCTTTTCTTTGATACTCGTCTCATATCACGCAAGTCATGATTTCCTCGATTGACATAAACCATCCCGTACCTTTTTTCCATGTCCCCTTTTGAACTCGGCAAATCAATCAATCCCCAGCCAAGATATCCTAAAACCTCACAGCCATCGATTTCCATCGCATCCTTCATCGCTTGGATATGCTGCTCATGATAATAAATTCGGTAGTCATCTTCGATTTGATTTTCACCATCCCAGACTTCTTGCGTACCGATGCCATTTTCAACCGGGAAAATTGGAACATTGTATTTTTGATACATCTTATTGATGATATCTCTGAATCCAAGGGGATCAATTCCCAGCTGCCATTTATTTTCGCTAACAAATGGATTTTCCACCTCACCAAAGCTCAAATAGTAATTAGGTGCACTTTCCTTTGGGATATTTTGGTGACTGATTGAGCCAGAGCAATAATAACTGAAGGCTAGGTAATCACTTTTAACCTTTTCAATTTCCATCAGTTCTTCTTCTGAAATATCTAGATTTAGATGTTTATTCTCGAAATGCCTAACCTGACGCGAGTATCCTCGACCACAAAATGCATTTAACAGATTTTGATTCACAAATTCATCCCATTCTCGGGCAACTAAAACATCCCTAGGATCGTTCGTTGCAGGATAGATGTTGGAATAGGCCAACATTCCGCCGATCTTACCATCTGTTATTTCATGGATATAATTGGCAATTTTAGCATGTGCCACCATGACGTTGTGGGCAATTTGATGGATGTTATTGGTAGTATCAGGCGTTCTTAATGTACCACCATATAATAATGCTAATGGAGTCGAATACAGATTTTGTTCGTTAAAGGTCACCCAGTATTTCACTTTATCCTTGTAGCGGTCCACTACCTTTTTTCCATATTCCACAAAAGCATCCACAACATGTTTGCTCATAAATCCTTCGTAACTTTCTGCTAAATGCAACGGCATATCAAAATGATACAAACACAGCATCGGTTCAATGTTTCGCTCCAGCATCGCATCGATATAGCGATCATAAAAAAGAAATCCTTCTTCGTTGAATGTGCCGTCACCAGTTGGGTTTACTCGCGACCAAGAAGTTTGAAAACGATAAAAGTTCATTCCCATTTCTTGCATCAAATCTAAATCTTCCTCATACCGATTGTAGCGATCGATACCGTGCTTCCAGTCCGAGGTTGTCTCCGTTGCTTCGCGCACATCATATACGGATAAGCCTTTTCCTCCTTCATTCCATGCTCCTTCTGTCTGCATGCTGGAGGAAGAATCCCCCCAGAAAAAATCCTTATCTTCCATTTTCTCAGTCCAATCCTCTTTTCTTGAAGTAACTTTCGCCTTTCAAATTAGGATAGTGATTCCTCCGCACTCGCACGAACAACTCTTTCACTAATTTTTAGGAATGGCAGATAAAGGAAGATCAACGCAACAATAATAATTGCTTGAACAATAATCGCTCGCCAATCTCCTGCTGTTGCTAAAAATCCACTTAAAAACGGAGGTGTTGTCCATGGAATTGTTACCACACAGCGATTCACTAATCCTGTCGCTGTTGCAGCATAACCGATAGCAGTACCAACAATCGGTGATAAAACGAATGGAATAACCATCGGTAAATTGAATACGATAGGTAGTCCAAAAATTACCGGTTCGTTAATGTTGAAGATGTTCGGACCCAGCGATAATTTAGATAAGTCCCTATATGGGCGATAGCGGCTGAAGATCAGAATTGCTAGGATGAGCGCGATCGTTGACCCCGTTCCCCCCATCAAGGCACCATATACCTGATGAAAAGCAGAATTAATGATATGAGGAGCAGCTTGTCCAGCCGCTGCAGCGTCCATGTTTTGATTCATGTTCACCATCAATAGTGGATCAAGGATTGGCCCGGTAATGACCGATTGATGAATACCGAATGAAAACAGCAAGTTTCCTAAACAAACTAAAAACAAATACCCAGGTAATGAAGTTCCCACTCCTCGTAAAGGTTCTTGGATAAACTGTTCAATCATCGCCATAAAATCATTCCCAGTCAATTGAATTAGAAAAGATGCAAAAGCAAATAGAGAAACTACAATAATCAACGGAATCATTGTATTAAAGGATTTTCCTACTGCTGGAGGAACACTGTCGCCAAGATTAATTTTCAGCTTCTTTGATCTTGTTAAACGAATATATAGTTCTGTCGCTAATAAACCAGTAATAATAGCCGCAAAAACTCCTTTTGAGCCAATATTGCCATAGCTAATAACACCATTAATCGCAACTGCTTTTTCCGCATTCATCGGTGTTACGTCAATCATCATCGGCAATAACGTCAGAAAAGCCGGAACTACTGCAATCACTACTCCAATAGGATGGTCATAATCACGATTTTTTGCTAAAAAGTAGCCAATCGAGATAGTAAGAATAATCCCCGTAATATTCAATGTCGAATTAGTAATGATATTTCCCCAACTTTGCCAAGTATTCATTGTTTCAGCGCTAATGATATTTTTAAACCAGCCGGTAGAATCTAATACCACAGAGTTAACCAAAATTGCGATACCAGCTAAAATAAATAAGGGCATGATCGTCGCAAATGAATCTCGTAGCGTTCTTAAGTAAATTTGATTTCCAATTTTCTGAGCAGTCATGACAAATTTTCCCATCATGGCCTCCCTTTTTTGTTTCTTCTCCTCATTCATTGTATTTACCTCCAATTTTTTAGCTACGCGTTAGCTTTGAAAATATGATATCACTTGAAAAAGTTTTTGTAAATACTTAATTTATATTAGTATACACTAATATTTAAAAGGATTAAAAAAAAGACTTCAGTCACATGTGTTTGAGCTGAAATCTCTTAAAAATTCTCAATTTATATCTGCAACAATTTTACCAGATGTATACGGATACCTTGTTTTGGAAAGGTCGAACGGTGTTCCGTCATCAAAGAAAACAACCTGGTTGGTCTCTAGTATAGGATCGCCAATCTCGATATTGAACTCTTCACTATCTAGTTCGTTTGCCTTTGAGGCAATGATCACACGTTGAGCTGCGCTGATAACATAGCCTAAATCATCTCTTATATAGTTATAGATGGAGCCCTTTAAAATATTTTCATCTAAGTCCCTAATATATCTTAATGGCATAATAGAAGTTTCGATGCTCCTTGCTTCATCGCCGACGTACCTTACCCGCTTTATATCATAAACCGGATCAACGCTTTTGATTTTCAGCGCTTCAGCCTCATAGTTTGTCGGAAATCGAACATCAAACCGAATAACCTTGCTCGTTACCTCAGCCCCTTCTTGAGCAGAAGTACCAAAAACGCTGTTAATCTGAGTGACATTTGTATTGTCCTTCTTTATATTATTTCGTACATAAGTACCCGATCCGCGTCGTGTATACAATAATCCTTCATCAATAAGAACCTGAATGGCTTTTCTCACAGTGACTCGACTCGTATCAAAGGTCTTAGCTAACGTCTCCTGATCCGGCAATAATTCGCCTTCTTTATAATCACCTTCAATGATTTTCTCCTTAAGCGCCATAGCGATCTCTTTGTATTTAGGCATTATTTACCTCCCCTTCGAAATATGTATATACTTATATATTAATGTAAATAGATTCTGTTGTAAACAATATATACAAATTATTTAATTGCTTATGGCGGAAATATTTTTGTGCTCTGACAAAGGAATTCGATTAAAGAATGTCAGGGTTAACTAGCCCACAGACAATTGGGCTGATCGAAAGCTCAAAATTGAAGGAAAATCCATCACTGTGTTTGCAACATTGAAGCAGCTGCACGTTTTGACCACTAATGGAAAAATTCTTGATGAAATCAAAAGCCATTACAGCTTCGTTATGCTATATTTTGACTTTAAAATTTCTTACCACGCTTTTAAGCTTTCTATAAGCTAACTATCGTAGAGTCTTCTTGTGGATGAACTTGGTGTTTAGACTCAGAAGTGGGACTGAAAACGACGGTTTGTTTCATTTTAATACGAGGTGTAGGTTCGAATCCTGCCATCCACGTTGTATAAAGAAAGAACAAAGGCAGTAATTTATACCTTTGTTCTTTCTTTCATTTCTTATCCATTGATGGCTTGCGCAAATCTAGCTATCTCTTCATAGTTAATTTCTGGTTCCACAAACTCCTTGCGAAAATCTTCAATTTTGTTCAACGATTGAAACAGCTTGCGGTAGGCGAAGTTCAATTTATCGTACCTCATTTCCCCACCAAAAATACTAGTAATTTTAGCATGGGTCAACAACCGTTGATCAAAAAAGGTGTCAAAAAATTTGGCATCTCCTTCTGTGGTATAGCAGCAAACAAATAATCCAAGCTTCTTCTCAAGCAGCTGTTTTTTATAGCGACTGCAAAAAGAGGCAATCTTTCTCTGGATCTTCATCATATGAACAGACCCGCCGACTATGATCGTATCGAACTCATCCAGCTTGGGGATCTTCTCCTTCACATTCACCACAGTGACTTCTCCCGTCAATTGCTCCTTCAAGTAGTGAGCACAATCGGCAGTGCTGCCTTTTTGCGATGCATAGACAATCAACGTATTCATACTCTTCACTTCCCTTCACTGCTGTATCTTTTATCAAATTGAAAAATGTGTTCCTTTAGAATGGCTAGCGCCTCTTCTTCTTTCTCCAGCTGTCCCTCGTATAAAGCAAGTAAGGTGTAAATCGGTGAGTAAAACTGTAGAGCAAGAACTTTTGGGTCACACTCGATAAAGCGCCCTTGCTGGATCATTTCGGAAAAAAGCATCGTTTGATAGTGTAAAATATCAGAGATAAAATATTTTTTGTAGCTTGCTTTTATTTCCGGATTTGAAAATTGTTCAATTGTCAGCATGCGTCTGAATTGAATTTCCACCGTATCTTTGAAGCTCATTAAAAATAATGCTGAGCTGATTTGATACAAATGATCGAGTGAAAGCTCACTGTAATCACCTGCTATTTCTTCAAACCGTCCTAACGGCATCGCCATTTCCTTCATTTTTTCATTGTGATAGCTCTCCATGTACGCTAAGATCGCATCAAATATCGCTTGTTTATTCTTAAAATGCTTGTAAAGCGAGCTTTCTCGTATGCCAACTGCTCTCGCAAGGTCCCGGACCGAGGTTCCTTCATAGCCCTTTGTTGAAAAGAGTTCTAGAGCAGAAAGTAATATTTTTTCCTTTGTATTTTGCTTTGACATAACTTCCTCCTATAAAAATAGATTTGCTGAAGCGAGAACGAGCATGATTCTGGATGCTTCGATCATAACAATTTTTAAAAGTATGCTCCCTGCAATAATGAAAAACAAGGCTTCTCTAGCACGCTGCTTTTTCAAAAATAGACAAAGAATAGCCGAAATGACAATCACGATTCCTAAGGCTGCTCCAACAATCGTTTGTGCACTAACTAGCGGAAAAAGACCTGGCTCAACTGAACCATCAATCGCCTGCTGAACGGTGAAGTGCAGGCCATCTCTGGTCGCTCCTAAAATACAAATAGACAAACCGACCAAACAAATACCTAGTACAAACCGTCCCCAATGACGAACTTCTGCCCTCTTCTTTACTATCCCACCAAGAAAGACTAGAAAAATCACTAGTAAAACAGTTGTTTTGATGCTGATTGCATCACCAAAATAGAGGTTCATTGTGCTCTCCTTTCGAACTTTAGCTAACGATCGTTCTCTTTTCTACAGTTTAGCGAACAATCGTTAGCCTGTCAATACCTTCTGATCTCTTTTGTAAAGATAAAAATGAAATAAGCCTTCGTAACCGTTGATAAATCAATGATTACGAAGGCTTATTATATTTATCCTATTCCTTTAATACGATCGTCCCATACCCGATGTCTACTGATGAGCCAGCAATACTAACATGGTTTATCTTTCCTTCTTTGCTTTTTATGGTTATCCTGATTTGACTTGGCCGCTCGATTTCGATTCCCTGTTCGCTGATTATTAAATAGTTTCCTTCTGATTCTTCAGAAACTAGCCCATAATGGACTAAATAAGCACCTAAAGGTCCACTGGCTGCACCAGTAGCTGGGTCTTCCGAAATTCCCATCGTTGGGCCAAACATCCGGCTGTGGACCGTTGCCTTCTTATCCAGTGTTTCTAGTGAAAACGCGAAGATGTCCACTTCCCATCCTTTGGCTAAAAATTCTTTTTCCCAAACATCTTGTCTAAATTTTATTTGCTTCATTGCAGCTGAACCCTTGATCGGGACAAATAGAAACGGCACTCCTGCAGAAACGATCTGCATGGGAGACCTATCTGAAATGTCTATGGCATCAATTGATAGCAGCGCACTAACAGACTCTTTATCTGCAATAACAGCTTTGAAATCAGGAATCGGCTGGATCATCTCAACTATTTCAATTTCCCCATGCTTTTTATAGAGTTTTATTGGAATCTCGCCTACCAGCTCTTTGAATAGATAAGAATTTTCCCCCTCAACCGTTTGGATCAGTCCATCTCTTGCCAACACATACCCTGTACCAATTGTCGGGTGACCAGCAATCGGCACTTCTCGATTCGGAGTAAAGATTCTCACCGTCGCTTTGTCTTGCGCTGCACTGGTGATAAAGGTTGCCTCTGATAAGTTCAATTCACTGGTGATTCGCTGCATTTCTTCGTCTGTTAACTTCGCCGCATCTTTAAAAACGGCTAATTGATTCCCGCCAAATGGCTCATCTGTAAACACATCGATCAGCTCATAATCAAATTTCCTCAAAAAATCGCCTCCAAATGGATTCAATGCTTTCTTCACAATTGATGGTACCTAGAATGAGCAATAAAAGCGAATAAAGTAGCTTAAGCCCTTACTTCTTATTGAGGAGATGCAATGAATGCAGCCGCAAATACTTTTTGATTATTTGTTCTCTATTTTATTCTTCACAACTCCAGCAAAGTCGGAGGACTCTTTTCAGCCTTGATTCTGACAGAAGCAAATTCCAACGCCGTTTACAAATGAAACCATTTACATCATCTTCGGCCGATAGTAGACTTGAAGTAATACAAGATAGGATGTGATGAAATGGCTATCAAAGCAATCGTACTAGATATCGATGGTACGTTACTAACCTCTGAAAAAATCATCTCTGAAAAGACCAAGCAAGCCTTAATTGCGGCACAAGAAAAAGGCATCAAGGTAATCTTAGCATCTGGTCGACCTACAACAGGGATGTTTGAGCTTGCAGAAGAGCTGGAAATGACAAAATATGAAGGGTATCTCGTTTCATATAATGGTTCACGCGTAACGGATTGTTTAACGAAGGAGGTTGTTTTCAATCAAGCGATGAGTGTTGAAACGGGACAGGCAATCTTAGATCATCTGAAAAAATTTGATGTTACTCCGATGATTGACAGGGAAGATTATCTTTATGTAAATGACGTTTACAACAATACGCTGCATTTGCCTGATGGCGACTTCAATATTATTGAATATGAAGCTCGCGGCGGCAATTTTAAGCTTTGCGAGATCGATGATTTGGCAGCCTTCGCAACATTTCCCATCAATAAAATCTTGATAGCAGGTCAACCTGATTATTTGCAGGAATATGCTGAGGCAATCCATGCGCCTTTTGTCGAGACGGTTACTGCCGCTTTTTCTGCTCCTTTTTATTTTGAGCTAACAGACAAAGGAATCGATAAAGCCAAAGCCTTGAACACTGTCTTTCCTGATCTGGACATTCATTCTTATAATATGATCGCATTCGGTGATGGGCATAACGATCGCTCGATCATTGAATATGCTGGGATCGGAATTGCGATGGGCAACGCTGTTGAAGAGTTGAAGGCTGTCGCAGACGATGTCACGCTTACTTGTGATGAGGATGGGATCGCAGTGGGACTAGAAAAATATCTTTAAGCTATAAAACAAGCTGAGTCATGAGACTCAGCTTGTTTTTTGTATCATTATGAAAGCAGCTTCTGAATTTCTTTTGCTTTAGGGACACGGCCAGAGACTACGACCTTTTCATCAATGACTAAGCCGGGCGTCCTCATAATGCCATATTTTTGTATCTCTACCATATCGGTGACCTTGACCACTTCCGCCTCTGTGTTGGCAGAAGTCAACGCTTCCTTCACATTCTTCTCTAGATTTTGACAATTTTTACACCCTGGACCTAAAACCTTGATAATCATTTTCTTCATCCTCTCGTTTTTATATTGGTAAAACATTAAAAGCAAAACCGATCATTAGAATGCCCACCAGACAAATCCCAATGAACACTCCTAATAGTTTAGGCTTTACCACCTTACTCAGCATAATCATTGAAGGCAGTGAAAGAGTGGTGACAGACATCATAAAGGCCATCAATGTACCAATAGGAACGCCTTTACTAAAAAGTGCTTCAGCGATCGGCAAAACACCGAAAATATCCGCATAGATTGGCGCACCAATGAGTGTAGCCAAAACGACAGCAAACGGATTCCCTTCTCCTAAGACATTTTGAATAAAGCTTTGAGGAATCCAGTTATGGATGGCAGCCCCGATTCCTACCCCGATAATTACATAGGGCCATACTTTCCCAGCAACTTCTTTTACTTGATCAAGGCCAAAACGAACCCGATCCTTCCATGCCAGCTCCTCGACAAAAGCTGCAGACGCTTCCATTTTTTTGATGTAATCTTGAATCTCATCCTCCATCCCCAACTTGTCAATGATCGTTCCGCCAACTACTGCTAAAACCAGCCCAACGGCAACATATAGCAAGGCCACCTTCACACCGAAAAACGACATTAACAAAATAATCGATGCAATATCAACCATTGGCGAAGAAATCAAAAAGGAAAAGGTCACACCTAAAGGCAGTCCTGCCGTCGTAAAGCCAATAAAAATCGGAATACTAGAACAGCTGCAAAACGGAGTTATCGTTCCTAAAAGTGCGCCTAAAATATTTCCCTTCCAGCCTTTTAATCCCCCTAAAAGCACCTTTGTCTTTTCAGGTGGAAAAAAGGATTGGATCACGCCCATCGTAAAGATCAAAACTGACAGAAGGATAAAAATCTTGATCGTATCAAAAATAAAAAACTGCAGACTGCTTCCCAGCCTGCTTTTTAGTGACAAGCCGACAAGCTCAACCAATTTACCCGCTAATTCGTTGAGCCATAACATTTTGAATACCTGATCACTCACCCAGTTCCACATAATGTTCTCCTTTTATTCTATAAAATCAGCAACCAGCTTTTTCATCTTTTCTTCGATGGTATCTCTTGTTTTTCTGAATTCAGCCATCATCTCTTCCTCTGTTCCTGTTGCCTTAGCCGGATCCGTCAGGTCCCAATGCAGAGAGCGGACTTGACTTGGCGGTATAGGACATTTGTCCTTAGCATCGCCGCACAAAGTGATGATGATATCTGAATGATCAAAATAATCGGAATCGATCAGGTCAGAGGTATTGGCTGAAATATCAATGTTCAGCTCCTTCATCACCTGAACAGCGCGGGGATTCAATCCATGAGTCTCTACCCCGGCACTTCGAATTTTCCAGTTTGGAGGAAAGTATTTCTTCGCGAAGCCTTCTGCCATTTGACTTCTGCAAGAGTTTCCCGTACATAAAAAATAGATTTTACTCATGATGATCTCCTCAATTTTTCTGAACTGCTGTCTTCTTTGTCATTCTTTCCAGATCCTTCAAAAACGGATCAACAACTTCTCGGTTTAAAAAATAGTGATGCCACTGTCCCTGTTTAGTAACCGTCACCAATCCAGCGTTCTCCAATAGCTTCATATGGTGCGAAAGTGTCGGCTGTGTAAAATCAAAATGAGCCAAGATATCACAAGCGCACAATTCTCCCTCTGATAACAAATTAATGATTTTCAAACGCTTCGGATCTCCCAAAGCCTTCAGAATTATGGATAATCCTTCATAATCCAAATGTTTCACCCCTTTACATAGATGTTTATCTATCTATAATATAGACACTTATCTATATAAAGTCAATCAGTTTTTAAACAAAAAAACGAGCTGATCAAAAGATCCAACTCGTTCCAATTTCTAAAGGGTATCTGCTTCGTTTTCGAGATCTTTGCGTTCCTCTAACTCAGCTTTTAGTTGCGGATAGATTTTATCCAAATTGTAAAACAGCATCGTGATGATCGAACAAATAATCAAAATCATCGGCACATACAGATACATTGCTTGAATCGCGAAAAGAGCTTTGCTATTCTGGATCGCCTCGCCCATCAGATCAGGACCTTAAAAAAAGCAAGACTCTAAAAAGAGCCCTGCTTTCAGCCTTCAATAGTCACTTGTGAATTTTCAGCATTCACAACAAAATCGGTTCCTTCCACCTCGAAATAATCCGCGATCCGTTTCTTTAATTCCAGCATCGCTTGATCGGCGCGCTGAGCCTGCTCAGCGTTGACTGATTCCATAAAGAAGATGACGTCTTTGGTCGTTTCCGTCAGCATCGTTCGTTGCGCCTCCCGCCAATTCAAGCAGCGGCATATTGCTCCTTCGTCATCATAATAAATCATCTCACCAGGTAAAGCCGGTGCATCTGCTTCCGCGCCCAAAGGTAAAAAGGCTTCACCGCCAGCTGCTTGACCTAAGTGAATCTCTCCGGCAATTTTTTGTAGGTCCTCTCCACCGCATGGCACTGCAAATTCCAGCGAAATACTGTTATAGATATCTACTAATGGGTTGATTGGAGAAAACGCCCGATCCTGACTGACTCTTTTTAATAGCGCTTCAATAGAAGAACGGGCACCCTTTTTTGTTTTAAACTGGCTAAAAGCCCCGCGCCACTGGGCAAGAACCGGATTTTGGCTAAAGGTTTCTTCTTGAAGATAGCCCTTCGCTGCTTCCTTTCCTTTCGCTAATAACTCAAGCAAGTAGGAATCATCGGTCTTTGCCTGATTGTCTGCAATTCCTTTTACGATCAGCACATTGATTTGCGCCTCGGGGAAAACTTCCCAAAATGATGGATCTGCAATAAATTTTGTCATGTGATTTACTCCTTTATTTGTTCTAAATACGATCTTTTATTTCCCTTTTTAACGGATAGCCATTCTTTATCAATATTCGCCACGACCTTTTTCAAGGCTTGGGAAAAAGCGGCGACTTCTTGTGGAGAGAGCTCATGCAACGCCATTTGGTTGGAATACTCGTTTTCCAGCTGAATAATGGGCGCAAGCTCGGCACCTTCAGAGGTAACGAATAGGCGGCGGATTTTTTTGTTTTCCAAATCAGCCTTCTTCTCGATAAGGCCTTTTTCCTCCAGCTTTTTGATGGCTCGAGCGGCCGTTGTTCGATCGACCTTGATCATCTCAGCTAATTTGTCAGGAATGATGCCGGGATTTTCATAAATTCGGCTCAAATATAAATACTGCCCCTTCGAAAGCTGGTAATCTTTAAATTCAATATTGGCGATAGAATCTAAGGCTCGGGCTATCTTTCCAATATCTCTAAGAACATCGGTCATCTCATCCCTCCTATCTAAGACACGCCTATCATAATTTATTTTTGTTGCAAATGCAACAAAAAAGACCATTTATTGAAAAACACAGAAGAAGCATAGAAAAACGGGTCAGTTTTCCTATGCTTCTTTTGTTTTTTCGTTTCTTTTCTGTATGATCCTTTGCCCAAGATTGGCCCAGTCTAGCGGGCGTGGCGGGGACAGCCATACGACGCAGTCAAGATTATACGCTCTTCCCATCTCTCTAGAATCGGTCAATAAAATATCGGCCGATTCAATATCTGTAACAATTCTCGTCCCAACTAAATGGAAAAAATTCAGATTATCCGTAATAAATTGGTTATACAAGCTGCCTAAAGAAAAATCGACATAAACGTTGATCGTCTCTACGAGGGCATCTTTTGAAAAGGTCTCTAGGATCAGAAATAAGTATTGAAAGAGAAGCTGCTTCTTCTTATTAAATAATTTTGGCTCATTCTGCTGCAGACGTGCGATATAGATTCGGCAAAAATCTAAAACCGCTGGATAATTCTGCTGAAAATATGCGATATTGATTTCAGGCTGAATGGTTTCACTGGCTTGACTAGTTTCCAATAATTGAAAATGCAGAAAATGACTTTGCTCTAAAAAGCGTTCATACTTCTCGGGAATCCTTGTCAGTTTAGGAAAGCCTTCGATCAAGCTCGACAGTAAATTTTGGCTCCAGTTCACTATCTGCTTGTTTTCCTGCAATGTCAGTTTTCTACCTAACTCCTCTGAGCAAGAGTAGTAATAATTCAAGAAAGCTCTAGCCTCTGCCTCCCGCGCTTCAACCGGAACCCGTTCAAAGAAGCGATCGCTCATTGCTTGTCTGACATCCTCCATTGCTAAAACATTTTTGACATCCTTTTCGACATACTTTTGCTGACGAATTCTTAAATCAGTCACGTATAAATAATGCTCTAGCGCGGTTTTTTGATGGACAGTCATTTTGGTCTTTTCCAGTGCCGCTTGCTTGGCCTGAACAAGACTTCCTTTTGTTTGCCCAAAAATAACGTAATTGCATTTATAAATGCGGACAAACAGCTCCGTCAAAAACAGACGAACATTTTTTTCGCTGTCGCCGACAAGTCGAAATTTTTTATCGATCTTAAGTCCATATCCGGTGAGATACTCATTCAGCAGCTTATAATTATTGTAGGCGATCGGATAACTGATCACGGCCTTTTCAGAAAGCTCATTCAATGATTTATACTTGCCTAAAACAGCCCCTGACAAAATGTTGAAGCCGATGGATTCTTCGACATATTTTTCTAAAAGCGTCTCTGAGCTGGCGGTCCCGGTAATCTCCAGTTGAACAAAGGGCTCCTCCAAATAAACGTGAATTTCTTGAGTCAATCCATATTTTTCAAGATCCTGGATCAGCTGCTCAATGGTGCTTTTAAGAACATAATTGGAAATTTCTAAGTGATCCATGATTTCTTTTTTGGATAACGCAAAATAAGAGCTCCGCTCCAACCGCTTTAAAAGCTGGTACTTCCGCCATTCTTCTTTTGCTAATAAATTATCAAGCAAAGTGATCACTCACCCTTGGTGTCAATTTCCCACTGGCCTCACCATATAAGACAACACCTGACAACAGATACGCGCTTTGAGCAAGATCCGAAAAATCATTGGGGGCACCAGCAGAACCTCCTCCACTATCCGGCGGAACTACTACGGTATTCATTGAAAAGAAAAAGTCATCGTCCAGCATCAGGACTTGATTCTTTGGATGGCCGTCCAGCTTAGGCAGATAAGGAGAGGGCGTCAAAAAAACATCCCCCGCCTCCTTTTGTTTCAATTTACTATCAGGCAGCAGACCTTCCAATTGGTCTTCAGCTTGAGCCGTATCATTGCTGCTCTCATCCGTTTCTGGTTTTTCCAAGATCACTTCAGCTTTTTGGTCTTTTGATGCATTAATTTCAGAAGATTCTACCGCTGCAGAATCATCCAGCAAATAATCACTCATCTCATGATCCTCATTGGGTACTGGAGTAATTGTGTTTTGCGGATCTAGCGGGTCATAAATGGCAGTAGTGGCAAAGACATGCTCTGAATATAGAAAGATCGAAGCCCCAATAGCTACCACTAATGAACGTGTCCACATTCTCTTCATCCCATCACTCCTTTTTTGTTACTTACTGATCTTAGTAATGATTCGTATTCCAATCACCAAACTGACTAGAAAGAGAAGCATTACAACGATACAGTAGGTCAGATTTCTTTGTTGATTTTTTGTTTCGATCAAGCGCCTCTGCTGTGCTACTCTGTGCTTGATCCCTTTCGCTGGCGTAACTAAGCGGCCTTTGACGACAAATCTTTGCTCTGTATGGGTCGGCTTATCACAGGTGATCAGTGTGATCTCGGCTTTGCTTCTATTCTCTAAAACGTGCAGCTCGGTTTGCTGAATCGTCTGAGTTTGGCTGACCCTGTATTGATAAAACTGGCTCTGGTATTCCAGATAGATGGCATCGCCAACAGCGACATCCAGCAGCTTGCCAAACAACAGATTATTTTGACCTAGATGATGACCGATCACGACCATGTTTTGTTTTTCTGGGTTCCTCTCGGGAAAAAGAGTCCCTGCACCAACCAAAAGCTGATCATTGACTACACCTGAAAAAAGCGGCAGGCTGATTTCGATCCCCGGAATAACAATCTGGCCGGTTGAATCGAAGGTTTGTCTTTGTTCAAACTTTAGGACATCGGATAAATCAGGCGGCTGCACTGCTTCCAGCGGAACATCCTCCGCTGACCTGATCGTTTCGCTCGTTTTAATCGAAACATTTTGCGTCCGATAAATAATCAGCACTTGTTTTATAAAAGGCACGAATAGACAGGAAATCGCTAAACAATAAATCAGGATAAGGCTAAACCGAAGCTTTTTGGTCATTTTTTTTCTTGCGCCAGATTAAGAATAGAATGATCACTAATAATAAAAGAACACCGATCAAGATATAGATCCAAGTGTAATCCTTTTTGATCGTAACATCTGAATCATTCAATTTCTTAGCGACATCGGCTTTGATTTCAAAGTCCTTTTCCAAGCTCCAATGGTAACGGTAATTTTCTTCTTTTTGACTGCCTTTTGCTTGGAAGGGATAGCTGCCTTTTTGGTCTTTTTGCCCATAAGCGTCAATTTTCATCGTGTATTTTCCAGCTTTTAGCCGATCCCCTTTTAATGGAACTGATAAATTGAAGTTGGAATTCGGTGCCATTTGCATTTCAGACTGCTCATCTGTATAAAGTGCTTCCGAGCTGCCTTTTTTTGTAATCGTCGTTTTGGTGGCTAACTGATTCAGGTAGGTCGCGTTAGGATTTTGCAGATTGCCTTGAATCACATTGCGGGCGTTGCGTTGATCTGGGCTTGCGCTTAGCAGCTTCAGGTCTGGATCGCCGTTTTCTGTCGTTTGTCTCATCAGCAGCGCCACAACATAAGAATATTCGTTTTTGATCGCCAATCCCTTGCCGCTTTTATCCGACGACTCGCTTGTTTGATCGGCCTTTTTTTCTTTAAATGTGATACCGCCAGCAATGATGCCGGCAAATTTTTCGTTTGGCATATGTATTTTTACTTTGTATTCAGCTGCCGATTGCGGCTTTAAGATGATTTCCTCTGGTGCTTCTACATAATTTTTTATATCGTATTTCAACGTTTTATCCGCTTTGATCTCATTTTTGCTATACTCAACAACGCCGTTGCCATTGGTGGTTGCACTGTGAATCTGAGCTTCTACCACGACTTCTTTGTCCGTATCATTTCGCAAATCAACGGTCAATGTATCTTCCTGATTCGGTGCCAACAACAAATCAAAATACGTCTTTTGCTTATCGAGTTGGTTTTCTGAGGGCTTTGGGGTAACCGCAAAATTGAACTCCGAAGCAAAGCTTGGTGTTGCCATCATCAAACTACTTAAAACAGTGATTGCCAGTATCGTGAATTTTCTAAATTTCATCGTCTCTTTATCCTCTCAGTGAAAGAAAGGGATGCTGAGAACATCCCTTCTTCATCCTTCTAATTGATTAGTTTCCTGGAACGTCGCTAAGAACCCAAGTAAATGTCGTCGAGTATTTTTTCGCATATTTCGTAGTTGAACCAGGGACACTTAACTCGATACTTTCAGCCGCAGTAGCCGCATCCGTACCCCAATCAAGCAAGTAAGTTCCTGCTCCTTGACCTGCTTTTGCTGACATAACATCCTTTAAGTCTCCTGATGGGTCGGCTACGATCGTCGCTTGGCCTGTTGGTTTTACTGAATCAGAGGCAGTCACGACATTCCCATTTTTGAAGGTGATTTCAGCCCCTGTTAGTTCATCCGCATCTGTTGTAGCAAACTGACTATTTTGCTTCATCTGCAATGTCCAGCCAGCTTCTGTTCCGCGGTTATCGGTTACTTGGACAAAGTTAGGTCCTATCTTTTCATTGCTGTCTTTGTCGAGGTATTTTTGGGCCCTCGCTTTGTAAACTTCATCTTTAGAAGTGATCTTTTGTGTACCAAAATCTAAGCTTGACGCATAATCGATCGATAATGGGCCTGATGTTCCTGGCTTTGGACCGGTCGGATCGGTTGGATCAATTGGATCGATCGGATCTGTCGGGTCGACTGGATCGACTGGATTTGTTGGATCTGTATTTGGTGTAAAGGTGATCACACCATTTGAGTCATAATTTCCTCCGTCTGCTGCCAGTGATACTGCAGGTGCTGCCGTAAGTCCTGCTAAAATAGCTGTTGCTAAAAATAAAGAACCAAATTTTTTCATTGTATTACTCTCCTTTTTTATATAAACCGATTCATTTCTCCTGTCGGATACGCTCCAACGAAATCGTTCAGTTTTGATTTAGCAAAATCCTTTGTGCTTTTGCTTTCAACCCATGTTTCGATCATTCTTTTACTATTAGTTACCTGGTACGTCTGACAAGCTCCAGGTTAGTGAAGTGCTGTACTTCACCGCATCCTTTGGTGTACTGCCGGGTACTGCCAATGTAACTGCCTTCGTCACATCTGCATCGACTTCGTTTCCATCTTTATCGGTTTCTTTGACTGTTTCTACTGTCCCCCAACGATTGGTATACGTTCCTGCCCCTTGATTTACCTTCGCAGACATAACCAAGCTTTCTGTACCAGCCGGATCTAGCTCAATCGTTGCCGCTGCTGTCGGAAAAACAGCGGTAGAATTGCTGTTGACTGTTGGGCTGACCAGCTTCACTGCTGAACCAGTCAATGTATCGTTCAATGTACCTGTCGCTTTAAATTGACCATTTTGCTTCACCTTTAATGTCCAGCCGGCGTTATTTCCGCGGTTGTCAGAGATTTGAACGTAGTTTGGTGTAGCGGCGCGTCCATCTTTGTATTGTTGCGCTCTTGCATAGTACACTTCATCTTTATTGGTGATTTTATTTACCCCAAAGTCTAAAGATGAGGCATAGTCGATCGATAGTGGGCCGTCTGTTCCTGGGTTTGGACCATCTGGATCAGTCGGATCGACGGGATCAACGGGATTCGTTGGATCTGGATCGGTTGGATCGACTGGTTTTGTCGGATCCGTATTCGGAATAAATTCGACGACGCCGTTTGAATCGTAATCGACAGAAGCCGCCTGTGAAGTCAGTGCTCCAACTGTAGATAGAGAGAGTGCAGCCAAGGTTGCTACGGTCATAAGTTTCACTTTTTTCATAATTTTTTCTCCTCGCAATATCGCTTTTTCTTTAAGGTACGTTTTTTAAACTCCATGTCAGGGAGGTTTGGTATTTTTTTGCATATTTTACTGAGCTGCCGGGAACAGTTAATTGGACTGAACGCCCGCCGCTAGACTCATCGGAGCCGAATCGATACAGCCATGTGCCAATTCCACGCTCGCTGTTGGCAGTGACGACATCGATCTCCGTATCCAACGGCATTTGAACCGTCCCACTGGCATTCGGCGCAAAGGTAGTTGAAAGGTTTGAGATCATCTCGCCATTTTTGAATTGCAATTCGGCCCCTTCAAGCGTTTGTGCTTCGGCTGTTTGAAACTGCCCATTTTGCTTCACGCTCAATTGCCACCCTGCGCCTGTTCCTCGAATATCAGTGACCTGAACATAATTAGGGCCCTTTTTCTTTACTCCGTCAAAGTCGGTATATTCTTGAGGAATAGCATAGTAGGTTTGATTTTTCGTAGAAATTGCTTGATTTCCAAATTGAAAGCCAGAAGCAAAATCAATGGAAAGGCTTCCACCAGTGCCAGCCGGCGGCCCAGTTGGATTGGTAGGATCGACTGGAATTACCGGCTTGGCCGGATCCGGCAGCATAGGATCAAGCGGCTTAATGGCTGTGCCGCCTCCGCTTTGATACTTCATGTGAGTATCCGTATCATCGGCCCGCGCCACTGTTCCACCGGTAAAAATCGAAAGGAGCAGAAGGAGAAAACTAAATTGCGTTATTTTCTTCAGTGTTCTCCACCTCCCTCAGCTTAAAAAGAACAAGTGCCAACAAGGCAAGCCCAATCAATGTAGTCCACACATTGGAGGTATCTCCGGTCACGGGAAGAATCGCTCCTTCTCCCTTATAAGAAGGCAATGCACTTGCCAGATTCGCTGTTGTTCCAGATACAGCTCCTTGCATCTCTTCATTTACAGCGTCCTTGTCGCATTCATCGTTTTTTTCCGGCTGTTCCTTTTTTTGTTCTTCTTTTGGATAGTCATATTTTCCGTAAAACGCTGTTACCCCGTTACTATCATAGTTCGCTTCTGTCGCAAAGACTGGCACAGCAGTAAAGAGCGTCAACAGAATCAACAAACTATTTATCACTAATCGTCTCATCTACTCACCTAATTTCCTGGGACATCTTCTAGTTTCCATGACAATTTTCCTGTATAGTCGCCTACACGCTGCTTTTCGACAGGGACTGTCAACTTAAATCCGTTGCTGTCTAGCCAATCAGCGGATATATTTTTTGACCCATCAGAGGTAAATTCGCCCGACTCAACGATTTGTGTTGCCGTGGTAATTTGCTTTTCACCTAATTGAGAAGTGTAATAAAGCGCATCTTCCAGTGAAATCGTACCGTTTTTTAGTTCTTCTGATTGGTTCAAGGTCAATCGCCATGGTTTTCTTGCCCCGCCTCGAGTATCTGAAACGACTAAATCACCACTAATCGTTGGACGATAGTTTTCGGTCTTATTTGATACCTGATTGTCGCCAAACTCAAGTCCATCAGGAACCGAAGCTAAGGATAAATAGCCCACCACTGTAGCTTTTGTTGCTGCTTTGAAGGTCGCGTCTCGATAAACCGTATCTGCTTTGGGATTGATATTTCCAATGGCATTGTTCGTACTTGGTCGATCGGCTTCACTTAGCTCAGTGATCTGTCCGCTTTGATCCTGTAAAAAGAATTGAAGCACATCGTCTTTTACAAGACTCAAGCTGGAGATATCGATCGCCCATTTTCCATCCGCGCCAACCAGCTGACCCGGGATTCCCGATGGCTGATCATTGACGGTTAATGTTATAATGCTGTTAGGCTCCCCAGTTCCCGTTAATCTTTTAGTAGTACTTTGGATGGCGTCCGAATGATCTACTTTAGCGGGTTCTGGCGGTGTAGCATCAATAACAGTTGCTTCGATTGGCTCAGGACTGATCCAAGGGCCTCGTTCAGCAATACCTGAAATTTTTTCTCTGGCTTTTTGAAACTGAATTGGGTCATTGGTATCTGTATAAGAAACATACCCATTTGCATCTGTTGATAGATCCGGTCGGACATTCCCATGTGTATCCGTCAGGGTTATTTTTGCTTGATTTTCTGAGGCATAGACGGGAATATATTTGATCTCGCCGCTGACAAGTCCGTTATTATCTGGAACTTCTCCAATGACTACACGCCCTTTGATCGTCTTATCCGCATCCGTGACTGGTACCCACTCAATCCTCGGGTCCTGGTTCATTCCTGAGATTCGCCGATAATTGGCTTGTTTGAACTGATCCAAGCCAGCTACTGATGTCGTCACCGTTTCTCTTGTTCCGCTTCCAGTTACCTGCAAACTCGGAACTTTTGCATAGGTTTCGTTAGAAGGACCCAAAACCGGTACTCCAACCTTCCATAAATCAATATCCGAATCGAGAATGGAGAAGCTGTTATTCGCTTCGTTCCCATACGCAATATTTACAGCTGTTCGACTATCATTTAAGTTTCGCAAATCGTATTGGGCCGGACTATTTAACGTCATGGAATTCCCATTTCTGCTTACACTGGCTGTCCCTAGACCGTTTGCTGCTAAGTTGATCAAGGGTTGATTACTCGTTCCGATGACATAAAAATAACTGCCGGGCTCTGCATTTAAATAGGTATTATTATTACTAAATGCCACGACCGATCCGGATGTTTGTTTACTCGTCAAGTTCACGACAGCACCCTTTTTGATCGTCATCCCAGCGCCCGCATCGTCAAATCGCACCGCATTTCCCGGCATATCTACGTTGAAGACACTGTTTTCACCAACATTTAATGAAAGATAATGATGATACACCGCCGGAAACGTTCGGCCAACAGTTTGTGTTTGTCCAGCATCGACCCGACAATTCTTCCCAATCGTAAATTCTCGGGAAGCGCCAGTTGAACCCGCGCTGGCTGCCACGTTAAACCAGAATACCGAAAAATCGTAATTATTTACGTTCCCTTTATACTGCGTTCCGTCCTCCATAATGAGACTTCCCAGATAAAAATTTTCCGCTCGCGTATCAATATCCATCTTGCCGTAAACCGTTACCTCTGAATGAGACGCTCTAGCCAACCGCTGCACACCGGGTTCTGTCGTGATATTTCCGAATCGGTACTTCCATTTCGCTCCGTAAGTATAGTTCAACCGTGTGCCCACGATATCTTCCGAGTAGGCGCCTCCATAATTTTGATTTAAAACAATGTCATGCATATGGAATGATCCCGTAGCATTTTGGGGCGACCCTAAATAGATGGAGGAATTCTTAAAATTTACCCGATAATTCTGTCCATCGATCTCTAAATCATTCTTTCTAACATACGTAGAAAGACTTGAATCCGATGAACTAGGATTTTCAAAGCTTGCTGTAAGAATGATCTTTGTAATATCTTCATTTCGAATGGCACTGACAAACTCAGACCATGCACTCACTTCTGCTTCATTAGCGGCCAATAATCGACTATCCGCCCTTTTGATCTCTTCACTATCCGACTCCGAATCTTCCGTCTCTTCATCCGCTGACTTTGAAGGCTCCGAAGTCTCTGTCGTTTCTTGTGTTTCAGAGGGGTCGCTGTCCTTCGTCGTGCTAGCTGAGCTGCTCGAAGGTAAGTCGTTCTCACTGCTTTGAGTGGTTTCCTCAGATCCAATGCTGGAAGAACTGCTCGTCTCCTTAGCCTCCATCGCAAAAACATTCGCATTGGGGAGCAAAATGATTAGTAATAAGAAAAAAGTTATTCTGCGTCGTTTCATTTTTCTCACCTCCTTCACATCCAAAAGCCTAACACAACGAAAACCCATTTTTTATAATTATTTTTAAAAAAATTGATAATTAACTTATAATGAACCTGCAATTAACACATTAAAGTAAAAACCAAAAGAACATATCGCTAACTTTTATTAAAAAAATAATGCATGTTACATTACAAATAAACGTAAAAAAAGTAATGACTTTCCTAATAAAAAAACCGAACTTAAATAACATGCTTTTTACAATTATTCTAATCTAAAAAAATAAATAATTTATATATACCAAAAATAATTTTCACAGCACAAAAAAAGCCTAAAAATTTCTTAATTTTTAGGTTTCTATGCTGATATTTTCGTTGTTAACGATTGTTTCCTGCCTGGACCAGCTCGCGCAGCTTCTGCGGATCGATCAAATAGCCCGCTTTATTTTTTTTAATATAACCATTATCCCGCAAGTATTTGAAGGTATAAGTCAAATGCCGATAGCTGACTCCTAAATAATCAGCAATTTGCGTATTATTTTCATTGTATTGATCATTTACGGCAACCTCTAACAATAATGCCGCTAGACGATACTTTAATTCAAAGGTTTGAGCGTTGGAAAAATGCTCCATCCGCAGCAACAGCTTTCTCCCAATATATTGCGCGATAAAAATCGGAAAATCAGGGCCTTTCATTAACGAGTCATCTACAACGCTTAACGGAATCGCTAAGCAGCAAACTGAATCGATCGCGACTACATCTTTTGGTGCGGCCTCCGCCTTGACCAAGGTCAGCTCTCCAATAAAATCACCGGTTTCGAGAAACTGCAGGATCAGACTTTTCCCATTCGGCTCTTGTTGAATGATTCGGGCTTTTCCTTCTAGCAATACATAGAGGTTCTTCAGTTTCGTCCCTTGATTCACAATTTTCTCGTTGCTGTCATAGCGGATCACAAAGCTTTGCTTTAAGATTGGTTCCGTTAAGAATGGCAGGTCTAGCTGATTGAGTAAAAACTTGTTTGATTCGTGATAGTTTTCTTTCTTCATTTTTTTCTCCTATTAGGCTATATCTCCTAGTGGTAAATTTTTACTTCCGTCATACTTATCCTATCAATTAGTTATCGGAGGAACAATCATGATGAATCGAAAAAATATCACTCTTTCTTTTTTATACTACCTGATCAGTGCTTTTGGGATCAGCTTAACGCTGAAGGCCAGCATTGGTGTCAGCAGCTTCAACTCCCTCAATGCTACGCTGGCTGAGTTCAGTCACATCAAAATTGGCACCATCACCGCGGCCTTGAACTTCCTATTTTTGATCAGCTGCCTGCTGCTGGACCCGCAGCGTAAACTAAAAAACTACCTGACGATGGGGATTGCTCTGCTGTTTTTTGGTTCGACAATCAATCTTTTTACGTATTTCATTTTTCCTCTCTTTACCCTGCATTCCTATCTTTTGAAATGCCTGCTCTTTATTCTAGGAACGATCATTGCCGGTATCGGGACGGGACGAGTTTTGAAATATCAGGTGCTCAAATTTCCCATCGAGACCTTTTGTCTGTTTTTATCTGAACGAACCACGCGAAGCTTCAAATTCTATCGCTACAGCATTGATTTACTCTGTATCATGGCCGCTTTGCTGCTGACTTTTGCCTTTCATTTGACCTTGATGGTGCGAGAAGGCACAGTAATCAGCTTTCTCCTACTATCCCCAGTGATCGCTTTGGCCAAAGAGTAGCGAAAAAAGCGGAAAAGGTCTGAGAGAATGAACAGCTTCACTCTCTCAGACCTTTTTACGCTTGCTTCAACGCAACTTATGAATTGTAATAATGCTGCTGCCGAGCAGCTTCGTTTACTATCAAAAAATTTAGAACAATGCTCGTGATTAATTTTCCATCTGAGAAAAATACTGATGGCACAGCTCTTTGGTCGCACTGTACATTTTGCGGTAACGGGCATAGACTTTTTTATACCTTTCGACTTGCTGAGGTTGAGGCTGAACCGCCTCTTTGTAAGCAACAAATTGATCCGCACATTCCCGTAAATCGGAAAACCATCGGCAGCCTACAGCGGCAAGCATCGCTGCTCCTAGTCCAGGTCCCTGTTCGGTTTTTAATGTAACGATTGGCGTATCGAAAATATTCGCCTGCATTTGCAGCCAGCTCTTGTTTTTCGCTCCCCCGCCTACGGATACAAGCTTCTCTATTTTTTCATCAGCTACTGCTTCCATTATTCGCTGGGAATCCTTTAATGAAAAAGTAATTCCTTCTAACACGCTGCGAGTAAAATCCTTTAATTGATGATGGGTGTCGATCCCAATAAAGCTTCCTCTAATTTGACTATCGGTATATGGCGTACGTTCTCCCACGATATAGGGAGAAAACAGCAGGCCATCACAGCCAATCGGCACTGTATCTATTTCTGACAACAGCTCTTCAAAGGGCTGATTTTTTGCAAAGGTATTTTTGAACCAATTCAAACTATTTCCCGCTGACAAAGTAACCCCCATTGAATAGGCCGTATTTTCCATCCCATGATAAAAAACATGCAGCTTGCCTTGATAATCTCTATCGACCTTGTCCTCATACTTAAGAAAGACACCGCTTGTCCCAATGGAACACAGTCCCGTTCCGGCTTTGACCACACCAGAGCCTAGCGCAGCACAGGCATTGTCCGCCCCACCAGCAATAATTTTGATGTCGCGTGAAAAACCAAAACGCTCTTTTAGTTCTGGCTTCATCACACCAACAACAGCGGAGGATTCTACCAGCGGAGGCAAAATGGACGCTGGAACAGCCCACTCCTCTAATAACTCTGTATCCCATGTTTTGTTGTCCTGATTTAACATTAAGGTACCGGCCGCATCCGAATAATCCATCGCAAAATTATCTGTGAGCCAAAAGCGCAAATAATCTTTCGGCAGCTGGATCTGCCTTACCTCTTTCCAAATTTCAGGTTCATTTTCTTGAACCCATAAAATTTTAGGCAAGGTAAAGCCTTCTAAAGCGATATTTTTTTCGCGCTTAAGAATGGTATCGCCCATTGTCTCATTGATTTTTTTGCATTGCTTCGTTGTCCGAACATCATTCCATAAAATTGCCGGTCGTAAGGGCTCATGCTTCTCATCTAAAAGGACCAAACTATGCATCTGCCCTGAAAAGCTGATTCCTTCTAATGAATCTGTTAACTCTGGAAGTTTTGAGACTAGATCCTTTATCACCTGATCCGCCGCCTCAATCCAGGAAAGCGGATTTTGTTCACTGTAGCCAATCTCAGGGGTATCCATAGGATAAGAATGGGAAGCTTCTGCCACCACTTGTCCGTTTTTATCAACTACCAGTCCTTTAAGCGCGCTTGTTCCTAAATCCAAGCCTAATACGTAAGTCATCTTCTCACCTCTCTGATAAAGAAGTAATGGGAGATAAGCTTTTTTTATCTCCCATTACTATGATCGTTCCTTTATTTTGTGCTGTCTGTGCTTTCTTCAGCTGAATCATCAACAGAATCTGTTTTCACTTTATTCTTTTCTTTACCATAGCTCTTCAAATCTGCAGCCTTAACATATTTTACGTCGATTGGAATCGTAGAATCGATTTTTTCTCCATCAATGGCTTTGACAAGATTTTCAATTACTTGGTATCCAATTTGATAAGCATCCTGGTCAACGATTGCAGTGATTCGACCGTCGGCAATTCCTTTTTCCCAAGTTTTCGTGTAATCAAATCCATAGTGAAGGATTTTTCCAGCTTTTCCTTGCGACTCAAGAGCACTCATGACACCAACATCGGGGCCTTCAGAGCCTAATGAAAATACCGTTACTAAATCTTTGTTGGCAGAGATATAGCCCTCTAGCTGTTTCTTTGATTCAGAAGGTTGGTCATTGTCTTGAATCGTCGATAAAAATTTGAAGTTTTTAGCCTCTTCACCATAAACTTCTTTGAACCCTTTTTTTATTCCCTTTTCGCGGTCAATCATGGTCGGCTGCGCCACATCCACACACACAATCGCGATAGAACCGCTGGTGATGCCTTTTTCCTTCATTTCTTCTGCTGCATGTTTTCCTAACTCTTCACCAGCAGATACGTTATTCGTTCCTACGTAAGCCGTGCGATCATCAGGATTTTCTAAATCCGCATCAAACGTGATGACCGGAATGTCTTTGTCACCTGCTGCCTTTATCGGATCCACAAAGGATTTCTTTTCGATTGGTGCAACCGCAATCCCTGCGACATTCTTCTGTGTTGCTTCTTTAATGAAGCCCATGTGTTTTTCTTTTTTACTAGGTTCAGCAGATGGCGAGGTTTTCGTAACCAATGTATACCCCAACTCTTTCGCTGCATCTTCAGCCCCTTTTTTCATTGGGTTCCAGTAAGCGCCTGTATCAACGATCGGAACAAAATATAGCGTCTTTTTAGCGTCTCCATCTGCGGAGCTCCCCTTACCACATCCCGTAGTTAAAAATAATGCCGCGATCAACATGCCAATCAGTACGATTCTTCCTTTTTTAAACATTTCTGCACATTCCTTTCCCTGCTTCACATTTTTTATAAAAATTATTTTTGTTTCTACGATTGTCGACTTGCTCTACGTTTAAAGTAATCAACGATAATCGCGAAAATGATGACCAAACCGGTAACCGTGTCTTGCAAGAATGAATTGACGCCCATGAGTGTCAAACCGTTTTTAAAGACCTGCAATGTTAAGATCCCTGCGACCGCGCCGCCTATCGTACCGATACCGCCGCTAAAGGACGTTCCTCCCATGATCGCCGCCGCCATCGCAAACAAATCTAAGCCGTTCGCGTCTTTCGAAGCGCCTCCATTCAGGTTAGAAACAATCAGCAAGCCCGCAATTGCCGCAAGCATGCCTTCAATCATGAAGATTTTGACAATGTGCAAATCGATATTGATTCCCGATAACCGTGCGGCTTCCGGGTTTGAACCTACCGCGTACGTATATCTGCCTAGTCGTGTATTCTTCATTACAAAAACAAAAATGATAATCACAATGATGAAGATCAACGCATTACTTTTGACCATGTCTGTTCCAATCGGTGTTTTCGCCAGCTTGTTGAACCATTCCTTTTCAGAACCGATAAACTGCTCATCCGTAAAGAAACCAAGCATCCCTTTAATGACGTAGCTCGTACCAAGAGTCAAAATAAAAGAGGGCAAGTCGAATTTTTTGATCAAAAGGGCATTCATCGTTCCTAAAGCAGCTCCGACTACTAATGAGATAGCGATTACAATTGGTGCCGGCAAGCCGCTATTCGAAGCATAAAGCCCCACCATCCCTGCTGCCATACCTACATAACCGATCGACAAATCCACATTTCCGCAGATTAAAATCATCGAGTAAGCAACGGTCAAAATTCCTACTGGTGGAATTTGCTGCAAAAAGTTTTCGATATTGTAGGAACTTAGAAAATCTCCATTTGTAATCGTAAAGTAAAGTACTAAAATGATTAACACTAGGTAGACCGAATAATTCATAAAAAGAGATTTGATATCCAGATTCTTTTTTTCTTTTTCCATTTTTTTATCTCCTTCATTCCGTAGTTGTACAAACAAAATGTGACCTTAAACAAATTTTTTTGAATTATTGGCCCAGTGTTGCGTACTTCATAATGACTTCCTGCGCTTCATCTTTCATATCTGTATAATCAGAAACATTTATTTCTCCGGTAATTTCTCCCTCTCGAAAGACCTGAATCCGATCACAAATCCCAAGTAGTTCTGGGATTTCAGAAGAAACAATCAGAACTGTCTTTCCCTGCAGGGCTAACTGATTGATAATCGAATAGATCTCTGATTTCGCCCCAACATCGATCCCTTTTGTCGGCTCATCGAAAATGTATACCTGATTATCCGCATTCAGCCATTTGGCTAAGACTACTTTTTGCTGATTCCCGCCTGAGAGGCTTGAAACAGGGTTTTCAATGTTACTGACTTTTATGTTTACATCCTTCACGAAACGATTCGCAGTCGCCTTCAAATCCGCATGATTTAATGCGAACCGATTCAAGTGAGTAATCGTGATGTTGTCTTTAATCGACAGTCCCAGCATTAATCCTTGATGCTTTCGATCTTCTGTCAAAAGTCCGACTCCGTTGCGGATCGCGTCAACAGGCGATTTTATGGTTACTGATTTACCGTCAAGCTTAATCTCTCCAGTCTTGGCACGATCTGCGCCGAAAATCAATCGCATCGTCTCGGTTCTTCCGCTGCCAACTAGACCTGCAAAGCCTAAAACCTCGCCTCGTCTTGCTTTAAAGCTGACGTCTTTTACATGACCAAAGCGATCGGAAAGATGATCGACTTCTAAATAAGTTTCGCCAATCTCTGTTGTTTGCTTAGGATATAAATCGTTGATTTCACGCCCTACAAGCATTGAAATAATCTGATCCTCTGACAAGTTTTTCACGTCATCCGTCGCAATGTATTTGCCATCTCGCATGATGGTGATGCGTTCGCCTAATTCAAAGATTTCTTTCATGCGATGTGAGATGTAAATACTAGAAAACCCTTTTTCCTTTAATCGACGAATGATAATGAACAGTATTTCCACATCCTTATCCGATAAAGAAGTGGTCGGTTCATCGAAAATGATTACCTTGGCATTTAAACTGAGGGCTTTGGCAATCTCAATCAGCTGCTTGTTAGCAGTAGAAAGCGAACCTACGTGAGCATCTGGACTCACATTGGCTCCAACAAGATTGAGCCAGTACAATGTATCCTCATGCAATTTCTTAAAATCAACGATCCCAAGGGTCTTATTTTTATAAGGCAGCCGGCCAATATAAACATTTTCAGCCACAGATAAATCCTCTGCTAGATTTAATTCTTGATGAACAAAACCAATGCCTAGCTCTGTTGCTAAGTCTGTCGTCATTTTCGGAATTTCTTTTCCTTCAAAAATAATTTTCCCAGCATCTTTCTCAATCAAGCCAGCTAAAATGTTCATTAAAGTAGATTTTCCGGCACCATTCTCGCCCATAAAAGCGTGAATTTCTCCTTTTCGAACCTCAAGGTTTGCTTTTTTCAGCACTTGAACGGGACCAAAACTTTTTTCAATATCCGTCATTGAAAATAAAAGCTCGTTCTCCATGACAACCTCCTTCTATTTCTGAAAAATTAATCAATTAGCAGCGAAGGAACTACACTTCCTGATACCGGAAATAATCAAAGACCGCTGGAAGGTTGTAGCCGGAGTAATCGACATTCACCATGCCCACGAATGCTCCTGTAAAAAATCCGCCGTAGCTTGAATTGACATAATCATCCGACAATACTTTTGCATCTAATTGAACTGGAATAGCTGTCCAGTTTTCTCCATCAAAAGAGTAGGCATAGGAGTAGGTCGAAGTAGACACGATCGTTTTAAAATACACATACTCGATATCTTCGGGAACAGCAATCGCCGCTTCCTTCAAATAGCTCTTGAATCTCCCTTGATTGTTTTCTGTTACTTCAATGACACGGCCGTTTACTTCATTCCACGTTAGCTGGATCATAGACCAATGGGTTGAATTATAGTAATTGGTAAGACCAGCCATTTGCTGGAAGGTCGTTGGTCTATAACGAACTTTCGTTTCCGCTACAAAATCAAAGGCCTGCCACCGTCGCGCTACCAATGAATTTTCATGTACATTCGCCAGGCTGCCCAAGCCGTTCAGCCATAGCTGACCGTCTTTAATCGTTCCGATACGGTCGCTGAAGGGAACTCTTAGTGTTTGGAAATGAATGTTCAACTCGTTTTGCTCGAACTGATCATCGTTAACTGTATTCGATTCGTATTCAAACGGCTCTGATCCTTTAGGTGCATCGACTACCATACTGCCTTGTTTTCCGCCAACAATCTCAGGCCATCCTTCCTCCGTCCAGGCCACCTTTTGAATAGCGGTTTCTCTGCCTAACGTGCACCACCCGCGAGGATCATGAGCAGATTCATAGGGATGATGCCAAGGCCGTCCAGTCAAATGAGCAAAATACCATTCGCCATTTGGCGTATCAACCAACGAACCGTGTCCACATTTTTGCAGCGGATTGTCCGGTGCATCGAATGCTGTTAAAAAGGTTTCTGGCTGACTTTCATAGGTGCCACGAAGTGTTTTTGATCGTGCGACAACTTCTTGGTGAGCATAGGACGTGCCGCCTTCTGCGCAAAATAGATAATAATAGCCAAATAATTTATAAAGGTGCGGGCCTTCAACTAATTTCACGTCCGTTCCCCGCCAAATAATTGTCGCAGTTTCAGGTAATAATCGCTGCTCCTCCACCGAATACTCTGTGCATTTTATTCCATTAAAAGCATGATGGTATTCGCGATGATCCCATTCCATTTGCACTAGATATTTTTTCCCGTCATCATCATGAAAAAGTGAAGCGTCAAAGCCCACACCATTTAAATGAATCGGATCACTCCATGGTCCTTCGATCGTTTCAGCAGTAGTCAAATAATTGGTACAATCCTTAAACGCGCCATCAACTACCTTTACATCAGTATAGACAAGCCAAAATTTCCCATCGGCATAAGATAAATCAGGAGCCCAGATTCCTCCAGAGTCAGCGTTACCTTTCATATCAAGTAGTGCAACATTTGCTAGTGGACGTGTGACTAATTGCCAATGAACCAAATCCTTCGACTCATGGATTTGAACTCCAGGAAACCATTCAAACGTAGAATTGGCAATATAATAAGTGTCTCCTACACGAACTATTGAGGGATCAGCATTAAAGCCCTTTAAAACCGGATTCTGTATTTTCATCGTTAGCTCCATTCCTTTTTTTCTTATTTAAGGGATACTCTCTATAATTGAAGCGTACCAAGTTTCTTACAAAGACTGGCGTAAGAGCTTTAGCAGGCTTCTCTTATAGAGAGCACACATCATTTACACTAAATAATCATTTAAACAAGATTTCACGTATTCAATATGGCTTGATTCCAGTTGAATGTCCTTCAGCTTCAGTGCATAATCGGTCAAGCTTTCCAAATCTTCTTTATCAGAAACGATTGAAGCGCCAATTCCTTCTTTGAAGCTCGCGTAACGTTCGTCCTTCAAGTCATCAAAGAAACGGTCCTCTTTCAGCTTCGCAGCAGCCTTCAAGCCTCTGGCGAAGGTATCCATTCCTGCAATATGAGCTAAGAAAAGATCATCCATTTCAAAGCTGGAGCGACGGACTTTTGAGTCAAAGTTGATTCCGCCCGGTGCGATTCCGCCATTTTCCAATACTCCGTACATCGCTAAGGTGACATCATAAACGTTGGTTGGAAACTCATCTGTATCCCAGCCAAGTAAAATATCTCCTTGGTTAGCATCCAATGAACCCAACGCTTGGTTTGCTCGAGCAACTTCAATTTCATGTTCGAACGTATGGCCTGCAAGTGTCGCGTGATTGGCTTCCAAATTCAGTTTAAATTCGCCTTCTAAACCATATTTTTGAATAAATTGTAAGGCTGTTGCCGCATCAAAATCGTATTGGTGTTTGCTTGGCTCTTTTGGTTTTGGTTCGATCAAGAATTGTGGTTTATGATTGATTTTTTCACCATATGAGATCGCCATTTTAAACAACCGTGCGATGTTGTCTTGTTCAAAGGCCATATCTGTATTTAATAAGGTTTCGTAGCCTTCACGTCCACCCCAAAATACATAGTTTTCACCGCCTAATTTTTTCGAAATATCCAAGCCTTTTTTCACTTGTGCAGCAGCGTAAGCAAAGACGTCTGCATTATTACTAGAAGCGGCACCGTTTACATATCTTGGATGGCTGAACATATTTGCTGTATTCCATAATAACTTGATTCCTGTTTGATCCATCTTTTCTTTGATTAAATCCGTGATCTCATCTAAGTTCTTATAAAACTCCGCCAAGCTGTTTCCTTCTGGAGCAATATCCACATCATGGAAACAAAAGTATTCAGCACCTAGTTTTTCTAAAATTTCAAAAAAGGCCTCTACTCGATTACGAGCGGTATCCATCTCTGTAGCCCCAAACCAAGTGCGCTGATTCGTAGGTAAACCGAATGGATCACTGCCGTCTTGTGTCATTGTATGCCAGTAAGCAACCGCGAATCGTAAATGTTCCTTCATCGTTTTTCCGGCAACTACTTCTTCTGGGTTGTAATGACGAAAAGCAAAGGGATTCTTTGTTTTCGTTCCTTCGTACTTAATTTTTTCTACATTTGGAAAATAACTCATGCTTGTTTCCTCCTAAAATTCATCTTATTCGAGTTAGTTCGTTTTCTATACTAACTAACTTGATGTCTATATAGTATCCGCTTCCATTAAAATAGTCAAGTCCTTTTTTTTAAATTTTTTCAATGTCTTTCTAGTATATGAGTTTCATTTCATATTAGTATGTTTATTAAACAAATTAAATAAAAAACTAGCAAAAAATTTAATTTACCGCTATACTATAGTAAATTTATTAAATTAATGGGACGTGTTTTTCTATGAAAAATCTAAGTTATGCACGACGTACAACAAATGAATCGTTGTGCCTCGAGCTTATTATGAATAATCAAAACCTCTCTCGTGCGGATCTTGCTAATTTGACAGGTCTCACGAAAGCAACCATCTCTGTTATCGTAAAAAAATTGATTGAAGATCATTTAGTATTGGAAACAGGGATCGGCACCTCTGGGAACACTGGCGGTCGTAAACCAATCATTTTAAAGTATAACGGGAAGGCTGGTCTGTCGATCTCCATTGATGTCGGCTATAATTACATCAATGCGTTGTTAAGTTATCTCGATGGTGAAGAAATTCACTTCATTCAAAAGAAGCCGATCGTGTTAGACGAAAAGACGATTAAAACCTATTTTTCTGAGATCTTTGCTTCATTTGAAAAAAAATTACCGCGCACAACCTATGGAGTCATCGGTGTCGTAGCTGCTGTCCACGGGCCTGTCTTTAACGGTGAGATTATCTTCACCCCTCACCACAACGTAGACCAAATTGCCTTTCGAGAAATCATTGAAGAAATTAGCGATTATCCAGTTTACCTTGAAAATGAAGCGAACTTATCCGCGCTAGGAGAATACACCTTCACCTCGGATTCCTCCAGCTTAATTAGTATAAACATGCATAGCGGGATCGGGGCTGGGATTGTTATAAACGGCAAGCTGCAAGTTGGTTCGCATGGCTTTGCTGGCGAGATCGGCCATCAAATCGTTGTCATGGATGGGAAACAATGTCCTTGTGGAAATCATGGATGTTTAGAAATGTACGCAGCAAACAAAGTCTGTTTTGAAAAATTTTCAAAAATCAAATCAATGGATTACGTGAATGCTGTTATTTTGAGAGAATACTACCAAAATCACGATCAAGATGCACAACAAATTATTCAAGAAAATGTTCATTATTTAAGCGTCGGCATCAACAACCTAATCGCTCATTATGACCCTGAAGTCATTGTGCTGAACAGCTCTCTTTATCGGGAAATCCCAGAAATCATCCAACAGCTGAAGCAGCTTCTGTCTAATCGCTTCTCAAATGAAGTCATTGTTAGAAATACTGCACTCAACGAAAAAGCGACACTTTTAGGTGGCCTGGTGTTAAATCTGCAGCGCTTTTTAAATATCAACCAGGTGAAGCTGTCAGATTAAATGATTGATCCTGCAGCAACCGGCTAATTTTTTTCGAGAACACTGTTTATTGGAAAAAAAACTGCCTCAGGAATGAACTCCTGAGGCAGTTTTCTAATATCTGGATACTTTTCAATTTTTATGACTCATTGCAGTGAATCCACTGGTCAACTGCCACTCCTGAGTCCCTTTATCGGAATTTTCCCTGCCCCACTTTTCTATGCGGCAGAAGCCCTTTTAGGAATAAAGTCGTTTCGTAAAATATTTCAGTAAAAATGGTGACGACAAGGTCGTGAACAGGATAACTAAAATAATAGAGGAATAATGCTTTCCAACTACCAAGTGTGCCTGAAAGCCTAGTTGGACAATAATCAATGCCATCTCTCCGCGAGACACCATTCCTGAGCCCACCATCAGGCTGCTTTGGTTTCCAAAGCCAGCCAGTCTTCCCCCCATAAAGCCGCCTAGCAGCTTTGAAAAAATCGCGATTATGGTAAAAACAGTGATAAACGGCAGCTGCTTAGTCAAACCATCAAAGGTTACTTCCAGTCCAATGCTGATAAAGAAGACGGGAATAAATACAGCATAGCCGATCGCCTCAATATTGTACCGGACATCCTTCCAAACATTCGTCTGGCCAATCGCAATCCCTGTAGAAAAAGCGCCAATCACTGAGCTAAGTCCAATCAGATCAGCTAGATAGGACATACTCAGACACAACGTCAACGATACAATGATGACAGAAGACTGGGCAAAGATTTTTTTGCTCAAATTCATCAAATAAGGCGCACCCCAGCGAATCAAGAAGAAAACCGCAACAAAAAACAAGACTTGCGCAATCAGCATAAAGGCCAGCGACGGTTCATTTCCATTCTCCACACCCAATAACGGCATACATAGACTGACGATCAGGACCACCAAAATATCATCCACAACCGCCGCTCCGAGAATGGTCGAGCCCTCCTTCGTGTTGACTACTTTCAGCTCCTTCAGCACCTCCACTGAGATACTGACTGAGGTTGCTGCTAAAATCAGACCAAAGAAAAAGGACTGATTAAAAGGGATTCCGAAGAGATTGCCGCTTCCGGCTCCTAGCAATAGCGGGAATAGGATGCCTAGCAAGGCCACATACACACCCGGTCGAAAATATTTGCGCAGCAGCGGCAGATTGCTTTCGATACCCGCCAAAAACATTAGTAAAATGACCCCGATCTCAGAAAAATCCTTCACCAGAATATCCGGATGGACGATTTTCAATCCGCCATTTCCCAGCAATATTCCCACGAGCAGCTGGCCAATCACCGCCGGTATGCCCATTCTTCGCGAGAAATGACTTGCTACGGTAACACTCACTAAAATCAGACACAAAACACCAATAAATTCCATCTCATTCCCTCCACGATCGCAAACTAAAAAGCTAGCGTTAATGCAATTGTATTCGTTTCCACTAAGGAAGTCTATCGGAAAAATCAGAAGAAAAGAAAAAGAATCCGCGGACTCATAGATTATGAATTCCGGGATTCCTTTACTGGATTATTTAACTAATGTCCCCCCATTGGAGGCGATGATTTCTTTATACCAATCGAAGCTTTTCTTTTTATAGCGCTCCAGCGTACCCGAGCCATCGCTATTGCGGTCCACGTAGATCATACCGTAGCGTTCAGTTCTTACTCCGTCATCCGATTGTGTTGATAGCCGTCTTTCCTTTTGCACTGGTTCACCTGATATGAAGCACTGTCTGCACTTTCATTGAGTTTGTTTCGCTTAAGTAAAACTTATCCGACTTAATACAATAATTTTAGTTTTGCTACACATTCTTCAGTGAATTCCGATCCGGCCGATTCAACATAGTTAAATTTTCGTGTCTCTAAATCCACCATACGATGATGCTCAAGAAGCACCTTTCCCTGAATGTTCATTCCTTCTGGTAGTGGGAGATGTAATGGGAACTCCCTTGAATTGCTTGTGATCGGGGCAACACCAAACATGTAATTTAAATACTTGAGAGATTTCGTTAAAACAATGCACGGTCTATAGTCTCGCTGCTCGTGACCTAATGTCGGATCAAAATCTAGAAATAGGATGTCTCCCTGTTGTAATTCAAAATATTGTTTATTATTTACCAACTAAAGCAGCTCCCTTCCAACTGGCTCATCCCATTCATAGCGATCCTGTTCACTCAATACCGTTCCATCGTAATCGGCAAAAAGCTCCTCAATTGTTTCAGGGTAACTCTTTTTAGGTGTCAAGATAATCTTACCATTTTCAACAACCATCCTTAATCCCAACTGTTTTTCTGATAAACCAAGAGCGGCCATTTCATCTTTACCAATACGCAAAGCTTTTGAATTTCCCCATGTTTTCAACTCAACATCCTTGATAATCATATTGTTTCCTCCCTCAAATTGTATATACAAGTATCTACTCAAAAGTATATACTTGTATATACGTTTTGTAAAGAGATTACTACCTAGTTAAAAGAGACTGTCATCGACAGTCTCCTCTTCTATAAACGAATCAATTCTTCAATCGACAGCTCGGATAGATCAGCGACGGATCGATCCGCCCCCTTCAATTGTTCAACTTCTCCTATTCCGATCGCATACATACCGCAGGCTTTGATTCCATCGATCCCCGCTTGTGCATCTTCAAAACCGATTGCTTCTTTTGGATCAATAGCTAGTAATTGTGCGGCTTTGATAAAGATTTCCGGATCGGGCTTACCTTTTGTCAACGTGGCTGGATCGGCAATCCCAACGAAATAATCACTGATTGCTAATTTATCCAAGATGAACGGTGCGTTCTTTGATGCCGAAGCGACCCCACAGGGAATGTTGTGCTTACGCGCTGCTTTTAAGAAGTCTCTGACTCCTGGCAAGGCGTCTTCAGGAGTTAGCTCTTCCAATAATTCGACATAATGCTGATTCTTTCTTTCTGCCATTTCAAACCGTTCACTCGCAGAAAACTCGCTGCTTTTATCTCCATAAGCTAAAATTCGCTCCAATGATTCTTGCCGACTGATCCCTTTCAGCTGCTCATTGAATGCTTCATCAATCGTAATGTCGATTTCTGCGGCTAACTGTTTCCAAGCAATGTAATGGTATTTCGCCGTATCAGCGAGAACACCATCTAAATCAAAAATGAATCCCTTCATAATTACTTCCCTTCTGGCTGTTTTTCAATCAAATGCTTCTGATGATCCACATAAATCCGATATTTTTGATTTTTGAAATAAGTATAAAACTCGATTTCCTCAATTTCTGCTGGCAGATGCGGATCAATCACCAGCTCATCATTGACCACCTGCAGGTTGCAAAAACCGTAAACAATCGTCATAAAGGTGCCGCCCATTGAGGCTGTATGGATGCCGTCCTTGGTATTTTTATGACTATTGTCCAAATCAGTGCGGGCATTTTTCAAGAAGTAGTCATAGCCCTTCTCAACCTGCCCTAAACGACTGTAAACTGTTGAAAAAGTCGAGTATGACAATGACGAATCATGTGTCGTGACCGCATCATAATAGGCAATACTTTTTTCAATAGTTGCTTGATCGAAGGTATCAGGAAACAGCATCAAGGCCAGCACTGCATCGGCCTGCTTAGAAATTTGATACCGGTAAATCGTCAGCGGGTGATAGTTCAGCAGTAACGGGTATTTGGTTTCTTCCTTTGAATATGGCCAAGGCCCTTTTTTCAAGAAATCGCGATCCTGCGCAATGATGCCTTTTTCCTCATCAAACGGTAACGCCATTTTCTCAGAAAACTGTGCGAACTCCTGCAATTCTGCTTCCTGTAAATGAAGCTTCTCGATCAACGTGCCCCAGCGCTCAGGCTGCTGCTCTTTCAATGTCTGAGCCAGCCGATTGATCCACTGGAATTGATAAGCCACCAATTGATTGGTGTAATAATTGTCGTTGACTAGCACTGTGTACTCATCGGGTCCGGTGATTTTATCGATATGGAACTGATCGTTTTTCATATAGCCGATTTCAGTAAAAACACGAGCAGTTTCCAACAGCACCTCAAACCCGCAATCCGCCATAAACGCTAGATCATCGGTATAGCGATAATATTGAATAAAGGCATAGGCAATATCTGCATTGATATGATGCTGTGCTGCACCGCCTTCAAAAAATGGCGAGGATTCCGTGCCTGAGATAGTCCGCCAAGGATAGAGGGCTCCCGTTTGATATCCAAAAAGCTGACGATTTTCTCGTGCCTTATCCAAAATAGTGTAGCGGTAGGTCAACAGCTGCTTTGCTAACGCGGGATTCAAGTGTAAAAAGACCGGAAACACAAACATCTCCGCATCCCAAAAATAATGACCCTCATAGCCGCTGCCGCTCAAGCCTTTGGCCGCAATGCTGGTTGTGCCATTAGTACCTAGAGATTGCAGCAACGCAAAAGTACTATAATTAACACTTTCCTCCAGCATTTCGGTACTTTTGATTTTGACCTTAGCGCTTTGCCAAAAGGCCTCTAAAAATTGTGTCTGCAGCTGAACCAGTTTTGAAAAGTGCGTATTGAGACCGGTATGCTCCGGCTGCTGGAAGGCATAGCTCAGATTTTTTTGGTAGCTGTCTCCTTCTAATTTCGTGTGAATCACAATTCGTTCTTCTTCAATCGTTTGAGACACAGTTTGATTATTGATCGACCAAGCCAGCTCCGCCTCTAAGTGCGAATATTCCGTGCCAAAGCTGCAACGATTTTCCGCTAGGTTGATTTCCTTGATAGTGATTTTTTGCAGGTCATGGCTCATTCGTGGATCGTTTTTATCAATTGTCCGTACGGGATAAAAATTCAAGTGAGTCGTTAATTCGATCTCCTCTTGATGATTCAAGCGTTCGAAATCAATCTTCAGCGAAAACAAATTTTTATAACAAAAAGAAGCCAGTCGTGAGATCGTAATCTTCGTTTGTCGTCCCAGTGGGGATGTCCAGATCAGACTTCTTACCGTGATCCCCTGCGCCATATCTAAATAGCGCTCACTCGCGCTGATTTCACCTTCAGTAATCGAAAATTGTTCGCCGCCAATCGTGATTAGGGTCGTTTGTCCATCGATCACGCTGATCATTGTTTCACCAGTTGGTGTAAAGCCATACATTTTCTCAGGATAGTGGATGTCCTTTGTTTCGTAAAAACCATTGATATAGGTCTCGCGATTAGTAGAAAAGTGATCGTAGTAGCCCTCTTCCAAATTGCCTCGCAAACCAATCAAGCCATTTCCATTAAAGAACAGACTCTCTGCTTTTTCCAATGTTTCAGTTTCGTAATCATTTAAATAGATTTTCATGAAATACCCTCCAAAAAGCAGGATAGAAGCTCGCTCTTCTACCCCGCTTACCTTTTTATGAATTTACTGCTAACCCTTCAGCGGTTTTTTCGGCTGGTGCAGCTTCGAGTTCCTCATCCTTCTGCAAAACAAGTGTCAATACAAAAGATAAGACGACAGACATAACCATCATCGCTATCCCTGCGATAACATTACTCGTTCCTTTTTCACCTGAAAAACCTAAGATCGCCATCAAACTATTTTGCGGTACATAGAGCGTCACATGCATCAAGCCAGCGAAGCAGCCTGAGATTCCGGCACTGATACAAGCGGCTACTAACGGCTTTTTATATTTCATCGTGATTCCGTATAAAGCCGGTTCGGTAATTCCCATGATTGCAGAGATTCCAGCAGCGGCGGCGATCGATTTCACGTTCTTTTGTTTTGATTTGAAGGCGACAGCTAAGGTTGCCCCACCTTGAGCCAAATTAGCACAGACTTGCGCGACTAAGATCAAGGATTCCGTTCCTGTTGCCGCAAAAGAAGCAACGAAAATCGGTGTCAGAGCGTGGTGCATACCAGTCATCACGATAAACGGCATAGCCGCTGCCAATAAAGCGACCATAATGAAGCCCAGCTGCCCTTGCATCAAGTTGATGACCCAAGCCAAGCCTTGTCCCGCATAGTTTCCTAACGGACCGATAACGATCAAGGCTAATGGGGCCGTGATCAATAAAGTTAATGTCGGATTCAGCAAAATTTTCAACGATTGCGGTGTGATTTTATCGACACCTCTCTCAATATAGGACATCGCCCAGATCGTTAATAGCGCAGGAATAACAGACGCCGCATAAATCACCCCTTGGATCGGCATACCAAGAAAAGAGATCGGATCTCCCGAAGCGACCCATTGACTGAAATTCGGATGCAGAAATACACCTACGACAATGATTGCGATCGATGTGTTGACTTTGAACTTATTCGCTGCAAAAACGGCTAACAGGATCGGCATGAAATAAAAGGCGCCATCCCCGATAAAATCTAATACTCGATAAGTGCTGGATTCATTCGACATCCAATTGAAGGTCGTAGACAAGGATAAAATCACTTTGATCATCCCGGCAGCGGTCAGGGCTGGAATCATCGGCGTCATACACCCTGTAATGGTATCTACTACTTTGTTAAAAATGCTAGTTTCCTTGTTGGCAGAAGCACCGGCTGCAGCTGGTTGCTTGTCAACGTCTGCGTCTCCATTAGTCACTCCCTGGCGAATGACCTCCTCGAACACCTCTCCCACATGACTGCCAATGATCACCTGCAATTGCGTTGGTGTCGGATTCACACCGACTACACCCTCAATTGACTTCAAGCGATCAATATCTGCTGCTTCTGAATTTTTTAGATCAAACCGCAACCGAGTCGCGCAATGAACTGCGGAGTTCACATTATCTGTCCCCCCCAGACCTTGAATGATTTCCTTTGCTAATTGCTGATACTTTTTCATTTTTTTGCTCCTTTCTATTCGAATACAACGGCACCATTTGACGAAATAATTTTTTGATAAAAGGCAAAGCTGTCTTTTTTATAGCGCTGATGCGAACCATTGTTTTCATCATCCTGATCGACATAGATCACACCATAACGCTTACTGATCTTTCCTTCACTAACACTTGGCAGATCGATGATTCCCCACATTAAATAGCCCATCAGATCAATCCCGTCTTCTTCCACCGCCAGCATCATATTCTTGATGTGTCCCTGCAAATAATGAATACGATAATCGTCATGCACTGCGCCATCAATGAATTCATCCTGCGTTCCAATCCCGTTCTCAACAATGAACAGCGGCTTGTGGTAACGATCCTGCAGCTGATTTAAGGTGATTCGCAAACCTAATGGATCATCTTGCCAGACGCTCTTTCCTTTTGGTAAATACGGATTTCGTAAGGTCGTGTAGCCGTTGGTCGCTACACGATCGATTCCATTTTCCTCTGCGGCCGTACAGGCGCTGGAATAATAGCTAAAGGAAACAAAATCAACCGTATTTTTTTTCAGAAGTCCGGAATCCTCAGGTTGAATGGTTAGGTGCAATCCTTTCTCCTTTAGAAAATGCGGGAAGAATTTGGGATATTCACCAAAAACTTGAACATCTGAGAAAAGCAGGTTTTCTTTTTCCTGCTGCAACGCCGCAAAAACATCTTTAGGATCACAGGTATACGCATAGGTTTTACCCGCCGCCAGCATAGCGCCAAATTGATTTTCAGGGTCGATCTGCTTTCCCGTTTCGATTGCTAAGGCATTGGCTAATAATTGATGATGGCCCGCTTGATATTGAGTCGACAGATTGTCTTGACCTTCTTCAAACAGGATTCCACCACCAATATACGGAATGTGCAGCACCATGTTCATTTCATTGAAAGGAATCCAGTACTTGATTCGTCCCCTGAAGCGTTTCATCACTGTTTTCGCATAGCGCTGAAAGAGATCAACCACTTTACGATTTTCCCATCCATTATACTTTTTCACTAAATGGAGAGGGATCTCAAAATGAGACAAGGTCACGATTGGTTCCATCTGCTGCTTTTCCAGCTCTGTCAAAACCTTTTCGTAAAACTGGAGCCCCGCTTCATTCGGTTCCTGCTCTTCTCCTGTTGGAAAAATGCGCGGCCAGGAAATAGAGAAACGAAAGCTGTTAGCTCCTAACTCCTTTAACAAGGCAATATCTGATTCATAACGCTGATAAAAATCATTACCGTTTCTGCCTGGATAAATTTCCTCCCCAGTTGAATGTAAGATAGAATTCGTCTGATTCTTATATACTGCCTTAAGGCGACGATCATCTAAAGGCAGATAATCAAAATTCGAGGGCTGTCGGCCATCGGCGAGATAACTTCCCTCACTTTGTGCGGCGGAGGTAGCTCCTCCCCAGAAAAATTGCTTTCCTTGCTTCATTTATTCATTCTCCCTTACGATTCGTATTCGCTTTCATTCGTGTTGATACTTTTATTATAGCGAGGAAATCTTTTTTTCATTCCCCCATTTTTGTTCTATTATTCTCAAATATTGTCGAAAGGCCATTACTGGGATAGTAATGGCCTTTCGATCATTTATTCAATTTTCATCGTATTGCGATACTCCAGTGGCGCCATGGCCATCGAGCCTTTAAACAGTCGATAGAAAGTTTTATCACTTTCAAATCCCGTCTGCGTGATGATCTCTGACACCGGTAAATCACTGTTGATCAACAGCCATTTGGCTTTATCGATGCGGTATTCATTCAAAAAGGTTAAAAAAGTTTTCCCTGTGTTCTTCTTAAAAAATTTAGTGAAGTAAAAAGAGCTGTAGCCGGAAACCTCAGCAATATCCTGTAGAGTCAATTCCTCTTGATAATGAGCCTCCACATAGCTGAAAATGCCGTCCAGCTTCTCTAACACATCCTGCGTCGCTAGCTTATTGAGCTTTTTCGACTGCTTTGCTTTTTTCGGAATATTCCGCAGCAGCCGCGTGATCAACGCAAACAGTTCTGCTTTAAGAGAAAACTGATAGCCCGTTCGCTGATCAAGTGCTTCATGATTCATATTTTCAAGCAAGCTTCTGACAGCCGCTTCATCCTCAGGATTCCATTGAGGACTGACTGGTATTAAATCTGCAAACAACTTCTGCAGATCCAGGTTCTCTTTATTTCCCGCCGTAAAATAGTTCAAATCAAATTGATAGACGAGTCGCTCACTGCCAGGCGATGCCAAGACATAATGAATCAAGCCGCCGCCAATAAAAGCAATCTCTCCCTCACTTAATTTGTAGGGCACATCGTCGATCCCTAAAGAAATCGTTCCTTTTGTCACGTAAATCAGCTCAACCTCACGATGCCAATGGGGCGTGGTCAAAATATCCCCGTCATTCACTAAAATTCGGAAAGGAAACTCCTTATCTAATTCAGGCATCTCTAAATAAATCGCCATCGCGTTCACCTCACGGTTCATTTTGCCGTAAACCGCAACGAAAGTAAATGTCCTTTTATTCTTTGCAAACAAATCAAACAATCAACTACTGCTAAAACTTCATCTTAACAATTGGATACTGACTAAAATTTCAACGGATCATCAATGACTGAAAAAAGGTCAAGCCGATTCAAATGATTAAACAACAAATAGACCTGAAGACGAATAAATTTTCTAAAGGCCTGCTTGTCTCTTCTAGTTTTCTGGAAGCAATTTTTAACCGGTGTTCATTCAAATCATGCCAAATAAAAACCTAAGTATTCGCCTCGAGTGCTACCTCAATTTAAACCGCTTCAAGAGCTCTCGCTCCTTCTTAGTATATCTTCTTTTCGAAATTTTTTCTGGCGGTTTTTCCTCATCATAATCAGCCAAGACCGGCACCGATTCCTCAGCGTCGTTCGATAACGATTGCGCATCATTCTCTGGCGTGATCCTCGAAATTAGACTCGTTTCTTGACCATTCGTTCCCTCTTCTATCGACTGCGACACCTCATCATTCAGTGTAGGATCGCCTTTTTCTATCATTTGCTCTTCTGCTTCTTCAAAGATTTCTTTGATTAGCGCAATGAGTTCTTCTTTAGTCAACATAGAAAGATCAAAGCCTTCCAGCATGCTGTTTTCAACGGTAGCCTTCGTCGTTTCTGTCGTCAATTTTTGGGCAGACTGCTCCTTGGGTTGTTTTGTACTATAAATCGTCGTGGTACCTTTGAAATCACACTCCATGAATTTGACAAATTGACGAACATCTCCCTTATGGAAGATCGTCAGAGTCGTCAAGACTCTAAGTATCCGTTTTGTTTCCTCAAGGGTATTGCTTGGATCGGCATCTCTTAGATTCCATGTATGCTTTTTTCCATTAGCATCTTCAAAAATCGAAGTGAGGGTATAGCTATCGTATTGATCAGTAATGACAGCATGCCCTCGATCTTTTAGATACCCTTCATATAAACGCATCTTCTTTGTCGCTTTGTAATACTTTGTCTCGTTCTTGAATAAACGATTGATGATACTGAGCCATTCGTGTTCCTCTACATAGTCCTTGAAAAATGGGCAGAACTTTCTCAGCGTATCATTGGGTTGGGCTTGAAAAAGCAGCTCACGGACGATCTCTGGACAAGGCAGCGAGAAATCGCTTACTATTAAGGCATTTCTCAAAATAATCGCCACGATATATTCTACTACTAGGTCTGTGTTTTTCGTCTCTTCCCAAAATTTATATACTTTCTTTTCAAGGTTCTTTCTATTTTTCATAGTAAAAATTTGTCGTCTTGTCAGCTGCTTTGTTTCCATATCTTTGCTCTCCTTTTCCATTCATGTATCCGTTTTCCTCTTCTCTTTATAATGCGCGAAAAGGAACGATTTGCGCATCCAAAATTCTTAAAAAATTTAAGCAATTTGAATGCTAAATAACCTCAAAAAAGCCTCTCACTATAATAAACTGAGCATAATAAAGAAAATACAAAATAGCCTTCACATAAATTACTATTGCTAGAAATAAGTCGGTCTAAAAATAGACAATCCGCACATAAAATAAGAGCAAAAAAGATTATATCGTTAATCTTTTTTGCTCTTATTTTTTTGGATCAATTATTGATTTTTTTCCTTTTTTCTCCATGATGTCTTTTCTTTTTATGATACTCAGCCAACGCGTGATTAAAATTGGCGATTACCGCAGTAATGATTCCCACTCCGATTAAAACATAAACAATCGTAAACAGCTTTCCTAAAGCTGTATGCGGTGATAGATCGCCATAACCTACAGTTGCTAGCGTCATGACGGAAAAGTACAAGGCATCTAAATAGCTCATCCCTTCAATGTTATGATAGAAAATCGTCCCAATCATCAGGATAAACAAAACAGCCAGCATAATCGCCTTCTGCTCCTCCTGACGAAACAGAATTTTTAAAATGTGCCATAAGCTTCTAAATAGTAATGCAAATGCAACCATAGAGACCGCCCTTCAAAATCTAGAATAAGCAAGTTCGTTTATACGCTTGTTGCTCTTATCCTTTATTTTACCAGATCGACCATAAAAACGAAGAGGAGCAACGTATTCCATTGCTCCCCTTCGTTTTATTCATGATTGTTCATGTTCCTTTGTTTGATTTTCTGACTTTTTACCATTTGAAGCAAGTATAGTTAATTAGGTGAAATGTCCATTTTGAAATGATCAGACAACCAGCCATAAGCTCCATTGGTGAATTGATCTATTTTTTTTATTTTTGATTCTGTAAGCTCTGTAAAGTTATCTATTTCAGCAAGATTCCCTAAATAAACATCATTAACATCGACTAACACACCTGCACCATCAGGAAATAACCAGTATTTTGTCACCACTACATAGCTCTGTGTGATGTCCCCAAGCTCATCTGACAATCCTTTTGAAGGATAGCTGTTAACTACTACCCCTGTTTTTACCTCACCTATATCATTTTGCTGGTACAATGCTAAAAAGGAGCCTTTCTCCTTCATTTTTTGCATCTTCACACTTTCCACTAAATTACCTGTCACACGCACTGCTGTGTATTCTTCAGTCTCAAAGGAAGCATCTTTGTCATACAGATGCTGTTTTCCATCATTGGTAATCTGAAATTTGGTAAGAGGACTTTTGACCATTAATAGACTTTCTACCTGATCATACCCTTTTACCGGCTTTAAAGAATAATCAGACAGTCTATTTTCTATACTTTGGAAATTGGTCATTTCTAACACATAGCCATTTCCAAAATCGAGATTTTGACCGTCAAAAGACATTTGATACGATTTATCCTTTGAATAATCCGGTGGAAACCGAATCAGCAGATTTTCTTTAAATATAGGAACCTCTATAAAAGGCTGAGCTTCTTCAATTTTATCCAATTTGTTCTGGGATATCTTCACTATTCGTTCAGATACATTCATAGCTACCATTGTTGCTATAAAAGGACTTGCGGCAGCAAGCCCAATAGCAATCACACCCATTAAAACAAGTATTCTGACTTTTTTATCTCGTAAAATACTTATTTTTCGTTTTTCAAATAATAGATTGTATTTCTTCGAAAAATCATCTTTTTTCTTTTTCATTGGTTCCTTTACGTTCTCCTTGCTTAACAACAATATTATCTATTGTAGCTTCTTCTAGCTCCTCCTTGATATACTTGCTATATTCAGCAATAATTGTTTCGCTCAGCTCGATAATAATATCGTTTAATGCTTCCTTCGTTTGTCCGATCTCCCCATTTTCAATTTGCGTCTTTTGAATTAATTGTTTTCTTTCTAAAGCACTAGAAAATGCTGGCAGACTTCGATAAAGAAAGTCACCATATAAAACAATACTCTTAGGTTCATCCATTAAATATTTAAATATCTCTTTGCTGGCTTCGATAGCAGCATCTATCGAAGCCCCCTTCTTTTTATCTGCTCCAACTGATTTTTCTGCCAACAAGATTTGCGCTTTTGCTTCCTTCATCGTCTCCTTAAAAATTTTCAAATCACGATTATTTAAGTCGTTGGATTCTTGAAAAGCACGAACCGCCATCAATTGATCTGCTTTAAACCTTGAATGCTTGACTAATTCAAAGCTGATAACTATCAATACGACGATCAATGACAGTATTAAAATGTAAAAGTACATTACGAAATTCTCCTGATATGACAATTTTTTTCTGAAATTCTAGCCAGTAAACTCTCCAATGAATCATGAATATGCTCTACTTCTTCTCTTGCGATCCTACTGTAGGAAGACAATCGGATTTAGTCATTTAATATTCATGTTGCTTCCGCTCTTTAATTTTCCCATCCTTCAATTCTATAGAGAATATTTTATTGGAATCGCTCCACGTATAGTATTCATAAGTGTGATCGTTATTTTTTTGCACCATTTCTGACGTTGGATATCCTAATTTTTCAATGAGAGCAGCTTTTTCATATGCTTCTCCGACCGCTATTTGATTGAAATGATCTAAAAAATCAGAGAGATTTTTTTTATCCTTAATAAAGACATCCAACATCGTTGAAATTACTTTTCCATCTCTAAAAGTGATCAATACCGAAGTAAAGGGGTCTTTCCAAGGAAAATTATTCCAGGCATACGTCACTGCCTTTTCACCTGATTGATAATCCTCCATTTTTGAATTCGGTTTTCCAAGCATTTTTTCAATTCCAGCTTTCTTTGTTCCGCCTTTACCGTTCTCATCTTCTCCCACATCAATTTTTTCGATGATTTGTCTCAATTCCTTTAAGCTGTCAACCTTTGTATTGACACTTTCTTCATCTGAAGAAAGTGCTTTAGTGCTTGTCGTTGTGGGTGGTTCTTCTACAGGCTCGTGCTTTTGAACGTTTAGATAGCCGTATAACATTGCAGCAAAACATACAAGGATTACCCCTGTAACTATCAACAGATTGTTCACCAATTTCACGTTTTTCTTCCGCATTTTGGCCTCCTATATTTTTTTAAATGATCGTTTCCTCAAAATTCCTTGAAAAAAGTCTTTTATTGCTTATCAAAAGGAAATACTTTCCAATTCTACTATTTTTACGAAAAATTTCTCTTTCAAGTAATTATTCTAACATAAAAATAACTTTAAAAATGATAACTTTTTCTAAAATACAAAGTACATTGTATACAAATAGTTGGTTCTGCTTTTAAAAAAAATGGACGAGTACTTTTACTTCTACTTTATTTTTTTCCTTGTTAAAATGAGTAACTAAAGGAAGTGTTCAACATGCTGCAACTAAAAAGAGCCTATCTGCCTGCCAGTGATTCTGATGGTTATCGAGTATTGATAGATCGATTGTGGCCTCGTGGAAAGTCTAAAGAAACCGAGAAAATTGATTTATGGCTAAAGGAAGTCGCTCCGAGTCCAGAGCTGCGTAAATGGTTTGGTCATGAGGTCGAAAAGTATCCAGCTTTTGAAGCAAAATATCGCGAGGAGCTCCAATCGGGCGAGCAACATGAAGCGCTAGAAAAATTGGCAACAATAGTTCAAACCTATGATGTCGTAACAATCGTTTATGGCGCCAAAGATGAACAGCATAACAACGCGCAAGTACTATATGACCTCTTAAACGAGTAAAAGCACCAAAACCGACGCTACCGCGTTGGTTTTGGTGCTTTGCTTTTGCAGCTGTTTAAGGATAGATTTTTTTCGTAAAGTATTTCAATAAGAACGGCGAAGATAACGTTGTAAACAGGATCACCAGAATAAACGCCGAATAGTATTCATTCGTCACTAGCTGTGCTTGAAAGCCTAGTTGAACAATAATCAGCGCCATTTCTCCGCGAGAGATCATCCCTGATCCTACCATCAGACTACTGTGGCTGCTAAACCCTGCGAGCTTACTGCCAAAAAAGCCGCCGAATAATTTTGAAGCGATAGCAATGATTGTCAGTACAACAATCAACAGCAGCTGCTTTCCGATTCCGTTGAACGTTATTTCCAGTCCAATACTAACAAAGAACACAGGGATAAAAACGGCATAGCCGATCGCCTCGACATTGTACTGCACTTCCTTAAAGACGTTGGTCTGTCCAATTGCGACACCAGTGAAAAAAGCGCCGATGACCGAACTCAATCCAATAAAATCAGCCAAATAAGACATACTCAGACACAGAATCAACGAAACAATAATCACTGAAGATTCCGCCAGCAATTTATTGCTGAGTCTCATTAAGTACGGCGCACCCCAGCGAATCAAGAGGAAGATTGCAACAAAAAACAACACTTGCTCAATCAGCATGATCCCTAATGGATTACTATTTCCACTTTTTCCGCCCAAGAATGACATACTCAGGCTAACGATCAGTACTACCAAAATATCATCGACAACGGAGGCCCCTAGAATGGTCGATCCTTCCTTGGTATTGATCACATTCAGCTCCTTCAATACCTCAACGGAAATACTGACCGAGGTGGCTGCTAAGATCAATCCTAAGAAAAAGGACTCGTTCATCGCAATATGAAAAGCATTACCACTTACTGTTCCTAATACAACGGGAAATAAAATTCCTAAAACAGCCACGTACATCCCCGGCCGAAAATATTTTCGCAGCAATGAAAGATCACTCTCAATTCCAGCTAAAAACATCAATAAAATCACACCTATTTCAGAAAAATCCTCAACTAAAATATCTGGATGAACAATCCTTAGCCCTGCGTTTCCTAATAAAATCCCGACAAGTAATTGTCCAATCACTGCAGGGACACCGAAGCGGCGTGAAAAATGACTAGCGATCGTCGTACTGACTAAAATCAGACATAAAACACCAATAAACTCCACGTTCCTCATCCTTTCGTATTGCTGTCACTAACTTTGTTTCCTAGCTCTAAGAACAAAAATTAGTCGATCCTTTTTAGGATAACGAAAAAAGACTAGAAAGAAAAACGATAAGACTGCACAGCAGCTCTTTCTCATTTTTGGGGTTTATTCAGTAAATAACAAGTGTTGAATGCAAAAGTAGAGACTATTCAATACAGCAAACAGTCTCTACTTTTGATTTATTTGTTGAAGGTTTATCCTTTCAAAGCCAGATTATCTACTTTAGGCTCTAGCGATTGCAGCCTTCCGTTTGTCTGAGAATTTGTTTTCTCCATGAAGGTGACTATTTTTCCTAGTGTGGGGCAAACGGTCACTCCTGCGCCTTCCAACGCTGCTACTTTTGATTTTACCGTGCCCATATTCCCACTGACAATTGCACCAGCGTGTCCCATCTTTTTATTTTCTGGTGCGTACATTCCTGCAATATAGGCACAAATAGGCTTTTTAATATTCAGCTCCTTAATCTTAGCAGCAGCCAGCTCCTCACTCGTACCGCCGATCTCTCCAATAAGAACGATGGCATCTGTTTCCTCATCCTCTGCAAACATTTCTAATACATCTGCATGATTCATCCCGACAACAGAATCGCCGCCGATTCCTACGCAAGTGGATAAGCCGTATCCCTTAAAGGTCAGATTTGAAGCTGTCTCATGCGTCAAGGTACCGCTTCTGGAAATAATCCCGATATGGCCCTTCCCATAAATATCTGCGGGCATGATTCCTAATTTTGACTTGTCGGGAGCAATCACACCTATTGTGTTTGGTCCAACGACCTTAGCTCCTGTTTTCTTAGCCTCCTGAAGAATCGCGAGCGTATCCATCACCGGAACAAATTCAGTGATCACGACTAATCGTTCGATCCCAGCCTGCAACGCCTGCACAGCAGAATCCTTTACGAATCGCGGCGGTACCAGCAACATCGCAGCACGAATCTGCGGAAACTCTTCCCGTGCTTCTGCCACTGTCTCAAATACTGGGATTCCTTCGACTGCTTCCCCGCCTTTGCCAGGTGCAACACCTGCACGCAGCTTTGCCCCAGATTCCAATGTTCGCTTCGCGTGGATTCGTCCTTGCTTGCCAGTGATTCCGATTATTAAAAGCTCTGTCTCTTGATCGATCAAAATACTCATATTATTGTGCCCCCTTTAACGCCAACAAGGTCTGTACGGCTTCATCAGTCGTTCCATATTTTGTTTGAGGGAAACCAAGCTTTTCGTAAATGCTCCACCCCTGTTCTTGATTGAATCCGCGGCTCTTCACCACAACTGTCTTATTTATTCCCAACTCCTTATACGCGCGTTCGATTCCTTCTGCCATATCAGCACAATTGTTGATTCCGCCAAATATGTTCACCAAAATATAATCGGTCTTTTCATTTTGCAGTAAAATGCACATCGCTTGATAAGTCTTTTCAGCCGTCACACCGCCGCCCAGATCAAGGAAGTTGTTCACCCTGCCGCCATAGTGGAAAATAGTGTCCATCGTGGCCATACCGATACCCGCTCCACCAGCCATCGTTCCTATAGTTCCTTCTGAGTCTACCTCTACATAGGTCAGATCGTGCTTCTCTGCTTCTATTTCCTGAGGGGATTTTTCCTGCGCCGTCCGAGGCAAGAGCGTATAGTCGCCTTGTCGGTAAAGCGCGTTATCATCAATGACCAGTTTCGCATCAATCGCCATTAGGGTATCATCTTTTAATAATGCTAAAGGATTTATCTCGATCGTTGTTGCATCTAGCGCGAAGCAGGCCTTGGCCAGCTTCCCGGCAATATCTGCCACTTGGTTCACTCTCTTTTCGGATAAATCAAAAACAGAAACAGCTTTTTTGAATGCCTCTTCATTGAATCCGTTCGTACAATCAAAGCGCAGCAGCTTTTCTGGCGAAGTCTCCGCCAGCTCTTCAATATCCATTCCTCCAAAAGGGGTAAAAAGCATGATCATCGCGCGGTTTTTAACATCTAATGTCATTCCCAGGTAGTACTCTTCTTCGATAGGCAAAAATCCGCAGGCGATTACGCCCTCCATCACTTGATCATTGATGGTTATCTTTTCAATGGTTTTCTTTGCCTCAAGCAATTCTTGCTTCGTTTTGACCACTTTTACAGCACCAGCTTTTCCACGCTTACCAGCTAGGATTTGCCCCTTTAGTACACATGGATAAGGAACCTCTGCTGGAATTTCATCATCCATCAATAAAATACTGTCATTGATCGGTATTCCAAATCGTTCTAATTGTGCTTTTCCCTCAATCTCTAAATAATCCATCAGATTTTCCTTTCTCCGCTTGCCAGTATTTCAGGTTTGAAATACTGAGGTTTTATTTTTTACTCCCAAGCCATTTCTGGATCAGGAAGATAAGATTCTTCATACGGGTAGCCAACTCGGGTTATATTCATGAAGTGCTTATGGCTCAAATTTCCGCTGAAGCTATTATTTCCCCACGAGCCGCAACCGAGTGTAGTTGTGGCAACAAAACCATTTGTTGGCGAACCGCCACCAGTTGTTCCTGCTGGCTGGTTGACAATCACACGTGAGACGGCGCACTGAAGCGCCGCATATTCTACATGCTCTAGTGTGTTCGAATGGACCGCAATACTATGTCCTTTCCCTTCATAATCTAGATTTTCCACCATCATCGCGACGCCATCTTCAAAGTCCTTGTATGGATACAAGGTCAATACAGGGCACAGCTTTTCACGACATAAGACATCCTTGCTTCCAATTCCGTCAGCTTTTACAACAATGGCTTTTGTATCTGCTGGAACCTCCAGACCGATGATTTTTCCCGCCTGCTCCGCATCCAAGCCGACGATCTCGCAATTCATTGGGCCACCGTTTGGAAAGACTCCTGCTCTTACTTTTTCAACCTGCTCTGGCGACTCCACATAATAGCCGCCGTGTTTTTTGATTTTCTCAACAAAATTGGCAAACTTCTCTTCGGGTACAAAGGCCGTCTGCTCGCCAAGACAGATCAAGCCATTGTCAAAGCTTCGACCAATTAAAATTTTTTCTGCTGCTTCGGACAGATCAACGTCCCGATCAACGATACATTGGACGTTCCCTTGGCCGACACCAAGTGACGGTTTGCCACTGGAGTAAGCTGCCTTGACCATTCCCGGTCCGCCAGTAGCTACTACCACATCTGCCAAACTCATCAGCTCACTGCTGTTTTCGATCGAAACCTCTTCCAGCCCTAAAACGAGATCCTCAGGAAAACCAAACTTTGCCAGTTCAGCATGAAACATCTCAACCAGCAGCTTGGTACATTCAACAGCTCGAGGGTGCGGAGCGAAAATGACAGAGTTGCGGGTTTTTAAGGCAAATGCGGCATTACACATTGGCGTTACGACTGGATTTGTTGAAGGTATGATACAAGCCACTGCACCCAAAGGCTTGGCCACCTCGAGCATTTTGCGGTCTTCTAATCGATTGATTACGCCTACCGTCTTCTCGTTTTTGATACTTTGCCAAATCAAGGACGATTTCATTCGACATTTGGTGATTTTGTCTTGCCTGCTGCCCATGCGTGTTTCTTCTGCGGCCATTACACCTAATGTTTCCGCATTGTCATAAACCACTTTACATATCGCTCGAGCGGCTTCATCTGCTTGCTCTTGCGTGACAAAAGCAAATTGCTCTTGTGCTGCCTTTGAACGCTCAACTAATTCTTTTACTGTGACTGATTCACTCATTTTTTTCGCTCCCTTTCACTTAATTCGTTAAGTAAGACAACTCTCCAAAGCCAGGCCATATCTGCAGCACTACATAGCCGAAAATAATGACCAAGATAGTACTTGCGATCGTCATTGGAACCCCGCCTTTTAACATCTTGTTGGCATCCAAGCCATAGGCTACCGGAATCGCACGTACACTGATAGGCAGCAAATATTCAGAATTGTATGCCATGACAGTGATAAACCAATACGGGATCGGATTTAAGCCCATCTTCACAGCGAAACCAAGAACGATCGGGATACTTACGGCCGAAGCAACCGTAGAATTCGTCAGCTCTGAGATGACACGAGCAAAGATCGTGAAGACAATGATTGTCATAAGTCCGCCGTCTAAGGACATATCTGCAACGATATCAGCGATCGCTGCACCTGCGCCTGAATCATTGACTAAACGCCCAAGTGCTAATCCTCCACCGAACAAAAGCATCATGCCCCACATAACACCCTCTTGAGCTGTTTCCCAAACCAGCATAGGCTTCTTGTTGGCTGCACTGATGACAAAGGATAGACTTCCAAACAACAAGAAAATGTAGGCTGGTGCTAGCCCCGGCAGCAAATCCGCATATAAAGGACGTGTGAACGCGCCCGCTAAAGCAACCAAGAACAGCGCTGCACAGATTTTTTCATCACGCTTCATTGGCCCCAGCTCACTGTAGCTGTTTACAAAATATTCCTTGGTGCCCTTTAATGGACTTGATTTCCCATAAAGCAGCAGCATACCGATCAGACTTAAAATGGCTAATAAAATGAAGTATGGGGCGATTCGAACAATCCAGTCCACATACATAAACTCATGTCCTGTATATTCCTCTAAAAATGAAATTGCTGCGATGTTCATCGCTCCGCCTAATGGTGTGCCAACACCGCCTAATCCTACCCCCCAGCCGATTGCGAGCAGGATCGGAACTGCATGCTCACTGCTTTCGATATCCTCAATCCCAGCAGCCGCCAGCATTGAGACAGCGATAGGCGTATAAAGTGCACATACCGCGACGTTCGGCAAAATACTGGAGACCAGCATACTAGCAAGCAGCCAAACAGTGATTTGAGACCTCATAGAAGGGCCGATGATCGATAAAATTTTTAAGGCCACGCGCCGATCCAAACCAGTCGCTGCCCACGGCAAGGTCAACAGGCTGGAACCAAGGATCAAAATAATACTATCCGAGGCATACTGTGCCGTGAGAGAAGCCATGGGAACAATATTTAAAAGCGCATTCACAAGTACGGGTACAAAAGCCGTGACCGTCATATGCACCGGTCTTGTCACCCACCAAAAAACCATCCAAAGCAAAACCCCTACCGCTTCTGCCCCTGGCCGGGTTAAAAAGCTGGATAGCGAAAGGATACTCGCCACCAAAATGGTTGGCCCTAACAGAATATAAATTAACCGTCGTGTCGTGTTCATAATAACTCCTTCCTGAATGCTTGATTCATTAAACAAATCAAAAATATTTTTGCTGTTTCCTTTATCTTAATGAAGTGCTGATGAATCACAATCCATTTTGCCACTTGTTTCGGTTGGTAAAATAAGCTTGCAGAGTCTGAAGTTCACTTGCGTGGTGCGAAAACCAGTTGCACAGGATGCAACAAAAAGAGATGTCGAAAAGTTCAACATCTCACAATTGTTTATTATTTTGGATAATAGCCTAGCTTGCTGGAAATTCGTCCCGCAGAGGTGATCACTGCTTTTGCCAGTTCCTCCTCACGCTCCATTTTGCTGAGACTGCGCGCACTCATTGACGCACTTACCGAAGCCACTGGTTCACGATTGCGATTGAATATCGGTGCCGCAATTGACCCAGTACCTTCCGCAAGCTCATTGATCAGCTTGCAATACCCTCTTTGTCTCGTAAGAATCAGCTCCTGATTGATCTCACTAATATCATTTTTTGTCCCAAAGGTGTATTTTTTTAAGTCGCTGCTTTTTAAAATAGCCTGTGATTGAATAGGCGGTAAATATGCCAAAATCACTCGTCCCATCGCAGAGCAATGCATTGGATGGCGATGCCCCATCGGAATCAATAAATCAGTTGAATTTTGGGAGCAGCTGCTGATCAGATGGATGATTTCCCGTTCTTGAGGAACCGCCATGTGTCCGCACACGTGAAACTGGTGGGAAAGTCGATGCACTTCTGGAAAAGCATGCCGATAAACATCATTGGCCTGCAGCGATCTTCCCGCCAATGCTACAATCTCCGGCCCTGGAAAATAATAGCCAGTATACTCGTCCCGCTCCAAAAACCCCCAATCCAGCATTGTATTTAAATGACGCGACACCGTACTAATATTCATCTGCAGCCGCTCCGCAATATCAGAGGTCCTCTGGCTAAGGTTTTGTTCATCAAACGATGACAGAATCGCTAATGTTTTGACCAAGCTTTTCATATTCGAGCCGCGTTGATTTTCTTCTAAAGACTTTATCATAGGAAAGATTTCCTTTCAGAGTCATTTTAAATCAAGCCAAATACATTCCATAACGGATACATTACTAAGACAAATCCAGCGAGCATGATCCCCGCCTTCAAGGTCATTTGCTTCACAAAATCCTTCATCGGCATCATTCCGTATCCATACATAATCAAATTTCCTGCTGATTCATAAGGCATAAATAACAGCTCACAAGCATAAAGCAAGCACATACACGCGGCAATCGGATTGATGCCAAGTGTTGCGGCGATTTGTACAAAAGGAAGTGCTAATCCCCCCAGCATCGCATAGGGTGTCATAAAGAAGTTCGCAATCATGCCAATTAACAGAAACGATACACAGACGACTAAAGTACTTTTCCCCGCCAGCAGCGGAACTGCGATACCCGTTAAATAATCGCCAAAACCGACATTGGCCCCTACGATGCCGATCCCTAAGCAGGTCGCAACAAAGAATACCATTGAGAAATTAAGCTTTTCCAAGGTCTTTTCTTTGCCAATCCCTATAATCGGCAAATACATCAGGAAGGGAATCGCCATAAAGCCATAGGCTGCAGGCAGATCAAGAAACATTGAAGCAAACAGATAGACTAATAGCAGGATCACCATCGCAACAGCTTTCTTTTCCCGAAGGCTCATGTTTCCAAGCTGTTCATATTTTTCGTCAAACAGCTTTTTGCTGACATTGATTTTCATATTTTTTGTGTCGTAGACCTTCATTAGAATCAAAATACTGAGAATGCACCAAAGGATAAAAAAGCCGTTGTACTTAAATGACGTAAACATCGTCATCCGATAATCAGGAATCACTTCCCTGATCGCTGTTTCCAGCATGGAAAAATAGCCCGGATAATACAGACAAACGGTACAGCCGGTGGCACCGATCGTTCCGGCAAAGCAAAGCAGCGAGGCTTCCTTGGAAGGCTTCATATCCATTGCCTTACATACGCCGTAAACAAGGGCGCTGGCTACTAGCCAGCCATTACAAAATGTGATCAAGTTCAAGAGGATCCCGATAAAGAAGCAGCCAAATACTGCCCCAGCATAAGTCCCGCCGCATGTTCGAATGACATAATAAGCGATTCGTTTCAGCAGCCTCGTTTCATCCAATACATTACTGAAAATCAGTCCGCCAAGCACCATCCAAACAGTGGTGCTGGTCCATGAAGCGAAGGCTGTCTCGGCGGGAACCAATCCGCTGATCATGTAAAGAGAGGGCAAGAGGATCGCTGAGACCAATCTTGGCAGCAACTCTAAAGCAATGATCAAGATGACAAATATGGTCAGAACTAAAAACAGTCTTAAGCTTGCCGTAAATCCATCTGACGTTGGGATAAAGGCGATAATCATTGGAAACAGCAAGCATATAAACCAACAAAACAATCTTTTTTTATCTACACTAATCCCCATATTCTTTTTTCCTTCTACAGTTGATAGTCTCTTTTTTATAGTGCCTTTTGATATAGATCGATAATATCCTTGATGGTCGTCAAGCGTGGATTCACTGCTACGTTTGGACTCTTCATTGCATCTTCGGCCATTTCAGGAATTTTATCCTCCGTGACGCCCATTTCAGAAAGACAGCTTGGGATGCCTAAATCAGCATTGAGCTTTTTAATCTCATCGATCAGCAGCTGAGGAGAAAAATCTGCTGCCGGTTCTTTCTTCTCACGAATGAAGTTATAGATGGTTTCATAGCGTCCGCGATCCGCCAACGCATTGAACTCCACGATTGTTGGAAGAAGAATCGCATTCGCTACTCCATGTGCAATATGGAAATACGCGCTCAATGGATGACTCATCGCATGAACATTTCCCAGCTTCGCCCAGGCAAAGGCCATACCGGCAAAAGTAGAGCCGGCCATCATCGCACAAGCAGCCTCTTCGTCTTGTCTATTGGCGACAAACTGACGCAGATTTCCGCCAATCAATGTCATCGCTTTTTCCGCCATTGCATCTGTAAATGGCGAAGCATTTCTAGAAACATACGCCTCCATCGCATGAATCAAGGCATCAATCCCGCAGGCAGCCGCAATCGATGCTGGCGCAGTCATGATCAATTCGGGATCTAAAAGTGCATATTTTGGCAGCATTTCATAACTGATGACAGACATTTTATAATTTCTTGCTTCATCCGTGATCACCGCTGAGGCCGTTACTTCACTGCCAGAACCAGCAGTTGTGGGAATTGCAATGATCGGTACAACTGGTCCAGGAACTTTGTAAAGCCCTTCGTAATCAGTGATCTCTCCACCGTATTTGGCCAAAACACCTGTCGTTTTTGCCACATCCATCGAGCTTCCGCCGCCAAGCGCAACGATACTTGTTGCGCCGCATTCCTTATAAAGAGCCGCAGACTCATTGACCACAGCTACAGTTGGATTCGGAATCGTTCCAAGATAGGTCGTACAGCTGATTCCGGCAGCTTCAATAATGTCCTGAATTTTTTTGACTACTCCCAGACCTTCTAATCCACGATCAGAAATCAAGAAAACATGCTCTGATTGATTCTCCTTTAATATTTCCGGCAGTTTTTTTAAGCTGCCTATTCCAAACTCTATGCTTTGCGGCACTTTAAACGTAAAATCCTTCATTGACTCATTCCTCCATTTTCTAAATAACTGACAGCACACTTGTTATTAGCATATTGCCGCCGACAAACAGCAACACGATATATACGATCCGTAAAAACTGTTCGCGATTGATTTTTTTCAAGAAGCCCATTCCTAAGAAAAAACCGATCGCTGCCATTGGAAGCCCAATGACCAGCGCGCTCAGCATATACGGTGTAACGGCTCCGCTTCGATACTGCGAGAAGGCATTCCAGGTATTCAAGATTACCCACACCATGTTCATGGTATTTCTGAATTTTTCCTTTTCCTGTACCGCTTCGATTGTATAGACTGTGATCAGCGGACCGCCGATATTGAAGGCGCCGTGGACAATTCCGCCCAAGATCAGACAGCCGTATCGGAAGATTTTCTTTCCGGTCGTATCTACCTCTTCAACGGCTTCGCTTTGCCCTGAAAGCTTAGGCTTGATGATATTTTTATAGATATTCATTAGAGCAATTAACGTGACCATCGCGCCGATACATATTTTGGCGATATTTGGACTGATCGCATAAAACAAGTAATTCCCAACCAAAATCCCGGGAATACACAATCCGATGATCTTTGCGAGGTCCTTCCATGAAACCTCTTTAAAGGCTTTGATGCCTAAATAATATAAGAAAGGAAGGGTGATGAGAGTACCATATGGCACTCCCGCTTCCGTTCCCAACAAACCATTTGTTACTGCCGCCGCAATTACGGTACAGCCAAATCCTGTACACCCCTGTACGAAAAATCCGATAATCTGCATCAATGCCACGAGGACAAAGTTAAATTCAAATGTCATTTTTTCCACCCATTCTCTTTTTTTAGAAGCTCAATTCGGTCCGCTGGATCAAATCCTTTTGCAATGGTTTGCCAAGCTCTACGAAGTACGCGCTATATCCCGCCACGCGGACAAGCATATCTTTATAGTTTTCGGGATTTTTCTGAGCCGCGCGCATGGTTTCTGAGCTCATGATATTGAATTGCACGTGCATTGGATTTTTCGCCATATACGCATCGATGAAGCTGATCAAATTATCCCGGCCTTCGACACCAGCGACTGCTTCTTGTGGGAATCGCAAATTCATTAAAGTCCCATTGGTTGCTAAGCTGTGATCGACTTTCGCCAATGAATTTACCAGGGCAGTAGGTCCGCTCACATCGTGTGAACCCGCATCTGTGTGCACAGGCCCCATGTTGTCTGAGATCGCTTCCCCCTTCTTGCGGCCATCTACTGAAGCATTCGTGTTCATCCCCATCGCAACATTGGCATTGACCGAATACACCCCTGGGCTAAATTCTCCGCCGCGCACATTTTTTCTTCCAGCTACATGCTTGCAATAGCATTCAAACATGTATTTGAATAAATCATCTGCATAGTCATCGTCGTTTCCATAATGATGAACCTTGGAGCTGTTCACTAATGAATAAAGGACTTCGTGGCCTTTCCAGTTATCTTTTACTGCCTGCAGGAGCTCTGCGCCTGTACAACGTTTTTCCTCAAATACCAGCTGCTTGATTGACGCTAGCGAATCTGCACAAGTCGCCATTCCACTAGCCTGAGGGCCTGTACCGTTATATTTCGCTCCGCCTTCAGTCAGATCTTTTCCTGATTCTAAGCAGTCTTCGAAGAATGCCGATACATACGGTAATGGCTTCAGCTCGCGATGGATCGTATCGATCACGTTTAGACTGCTGCACATTTGATCGGTCCAATAGTCAAATTGCTGATCCACACTGGCCAATACTTCATCAAAGCTTTGATAAGTATCTAAGCTGCCGGTATCCGGACCAAGCTGGTTTCCAGTGTTCAGGCTGCGCCCGCCATTTACGACCATTTCCATCATTTTCGGTGTATTTACATAAGCCGCATCATGCCAGCCATACTCTTTTCCTGGCAAACTAATTTCTACACAGCCCACCACACAATAATCTCTGGCTTCTTCCAGAGTCATTCCTTTGCGCATCATTCCTTTGATCGTCGGTGCATCATTGAACAGTTTTGGATGTCCATAGCCGGCACGGATACATTCTGTCGTCTTTACTCTTAATTCATAGGGGGTGTTTTCATGCATACGAACACAGACCCATGGATTCATCATGCGCGTATGGGCAGAGCCTTCCAGCATGAGCATCGTCAGATCATTTGTCGCATCGTTGCCGTCTCGATCCACTCCGCCGATCGTTAAGCTTTCCCCGCCGAATCCTCGACCGTTTCGTAAAGCCATACTCCCCTTATCCTTCAGCTTTGTCGGATTGTTCATCTTCACGTATTCCACTTCCAAAAGCTCAAGGACGAACTCCTTGGTGATTCTGCCAGCCTTCATATCCGCTTCATAGAACGGGTACAGCCATTGATCCATTCGGCCGTAAGAGATCGAATGCCCATTGCTTTCTACTTGGATCAGCGTTGTCGCAATATTGAACAGCTGCAGCGCCTGCCAGAAAGTTTTGGGTGCTCCCAATGCGATTTGATAGCAGTTTGTCGCCATCGCCTCTAATTCCTCTTTACGCTTCGCGTCCTTTTCAGTTTCCGCCAGCTCTTCTGCCAGCTCAGCATACCGTTTGATATAGGTTCTGGCTGCTTCATGCATAATGATCATGGCTTCATAAAAATCGCGCTTATCCGCATATTCAGGATCACGTTTACTAAGCTTTGCTAAACGTCCTTTAGCTTCATCGATCAATCCTATATACCCTTCACGCATTAATTTGGCATAATCAATCGCTAAATGGCCTGCTCCCGCATAATGATAGAGATTGGTTTGGAAGATTTTTTCCCCTACCTCAGACCCCTTTGTTTGATCCTCATCCAGTCTCACGTTGACCATGTCATCAATGGTCTGGCCCTTCCACCATGCGCAAAGCTCAAGAATTTCTTGCCGTTCTTCCTCATTTCTAATATAGAATTGATCGTTTGGACGTTCTTCAAATGGTGAATGCAGGATTTCGTCAATGATCCAGTTAACTGAAAATTCGGGATAAATTGGCGAAGCTTTAGCCGGTGCCGCAATCTCTCCTACGATCAAATCCTCCTCATAGATGTATAAGCTGGTGTTTAATAAGATATTTTCAAAAGCATAGGCACATTTCAATTTGCGCGAACAGGTTTCATGCTTTTGATATGCCTCTGTGACTAATCGCAATCTTTCAACATCCACATCGTACGGTCGATCCAAGAAAGCCTGTCTCAAATGGTTTACTCGCGGAAACGGCGACCAGTCCTCATGATTGACCTGATAACCTAAGCCGTATATCTGGTCGAAAGGCTCCGTTCCTCTTGCTGCTGTGTGTTTGTTACTCATGAATAAATCCTCCTTATTTATATAAAAATTATTGTTTTTCTTTTGTTCCAACAAGGCAGTGAATCCCTCGTCCATTCATGTAGTCTGCAATTCTTTCAACATGCTTTTGAAAAGATCTTCGATTGACCTTTACCCCCTCCATCCCATAGGGAATCCCTAAAGCTTCATATTTTTCAACACCCAATCGCATGAAGCTCAGCAATTGAAGCGTTCGTACCCGTCCCTGCAGCTCATTCAGAATAAAATCAGCTGTCGCCTCGATATTTTCCATGTCTTCGTTAAACTCGGGAATCACTGGAATTCTCAAAATCAGCTCGCGATCAAGCTCCGCTAGTTTTTTCAAATTGGCTAAAATCAATTCATTCCCCACACCTGTCCGCTCACGATGAACGGCCGTATCCATATGTTTAATATCGGATATCCAAATATCGGTACCAGGCAACAACGCCTCTACCTTACGCCAATTTGAATAAAACGTTGTCTCAAAGCATGTTTGTATTCCCTCTTTTTTGCATTCAGCAAACAGCTCCGCCACAAAATCGCTTTGAAGCAGCGCTTCGCCGCCTGAAACAGTGACTCCTCCGCCAGATTGATCATAATATTCCTTGTCCTTACGAATAATCTCCATGCACTCTTCAACGGTCATCTCCTCGCCCCATTGCTTTATCGCATCCGCTGGACAGGCCAATGCGCAGGCGGTATGATCGGAAACTTTTTTTGAATCGATCGCTGTTAACTTTTCCCGATGAAAGGTCAAGGCTTCTTCATTTGGTTCTGCTGACAAGCAAAGCCCACACTTTTTTTTAGAAATGCATTTTTTCTTATAAATACCCAGTTCTATCTGTCTGGACCAGCTTTCTGGATTTCCACACCAATCACACGTCATCGGACACCCCTTTAAGAAAAGTTCTGTCCTTAAACCGGGGCCATCGTGAAGAGTAAAACGTTGTATATTAAACACAATTCCTTTATTTGACAACCATATTCTCCCCTTCGCTTAAAGAGAAAGCGTTTTTATGTTCAAAGTGTAACAAAGTTGAGATAGCAAAAAAATTAGGTATTAGGAGTATTTCCATATAGGGAATGTTCCTTACAGGAAGCCTATTTTTCGGCAACAAAAAAAGCCTAAACATCTGTCTAGGCTTTGTAAAAATGATTATTCTTTATTGTCAAACAGTTGAGACAACTCATATCTGCTGTTTACTTTGCACTTACTGTATATGTTTTGAACATGCTTCTTCACCGTATGATAGCTGATGACCATTTTCTCGGCAATGTCCTTATAGGTTAGACCTTTATATAATAATTCCGCTACTTTAAATTCCGTGTTCGTCAACGGCAAAGTATTGTCCAAGCTTTTAGACGACTTTTCTTGGTCCTTTTTCGAAATCGTTATCCAGTGGTATCGATCAATGATGCCATTAGAATATGTCCGATCATATGTATAAATTTTAAAAATATAATTCTGAACGATCCTAGTCCGCACCAGCTTTGAACAATTTTGATTTTCATCCCCTAATAAAAATGGCAGCCAGCTGCAAGGTTCCGTGCTGCTGATTTGTTCCGCTATTGATGGTCCTAAAATGTGGCTTAAGCAATCGATTGCCGCCTGACTATAATTCATCACATGAGTAAAATCATCAGTAATTAAATAGGCCTTTTCGCCAGATAAAATGATTTCATTCTGAATTTTTTGGATTATTTTGGACTGCTCATACTTTTTGAAGTTCTTATACGAATTGGCTAGATAAACATAGATTCCCTTTAGATCTTCGATTTCCTTTTCAGTAAAATCCCCCTGCTGAGCGTTTTTGAAAAACACTACCTGGATATAGGCGTTGATCCCAAAAGCCATTGTCACACTGTAGCGCTGATCAAAATTCTTTTCGATAAATCGAACATAAGACGTTTTTTCATAGTCCTCTACCCCTAGAACATCAGTGGATTTATATAATCTGGGAACTACATTGAAATAAGTCAGATGGTCTCTCAAGGCCTCCTGAAAAACCTGCTGCTTGATCTCATCCTCCTCAACAAAATTCCGATAAGGATGCTTTTTATGATTGACTAATTGCCCTGTCCAATTGGTCCATGAAAGAAACTTTCCTTCCGTATCAAAATACGAAATAAGTACGCGATCCCAGCCAAAATTCTTTTCTAGATATTCCAAAAGAGTCGCGCTGAAGAATTCACGCGCAGTTATCTGATATTCAGAAATCTCAGAGAAAAAATCAACTTGACCATTCTTATCTACATCCATATGACCCACGCCCCTTTTTCAGCAACTACCTAATCCTTTTTATCCGCTTTCAAAACAAAACGAAGAAACGATTGAGAAATAACTGTTGTATACTCCTCATTCTAATCTAAATATCATTTAATTTAAATACATTTTTTTGAGCCGGATTTGTTTAGAAGCCTGAATATTGTGCTGGAGCCTGGCATAAAATGCCCTTGATTTCAAATGAATCCTTCTAAAAGAACCTAAAAGTACCTTCTTACAGCCGCTTGGTACTGACGATAAGGCTCCCCAAATGTCAGCAGCAGGAACTTCTCCTCCCCGCGAATTTGCTGGTCAAACAAGAATACTGCAAGTAAAGCCGTTAGGACCATTAAACGATTTGGAAAAATAACAGAAAATCCCAGATATAATAAATCAAATGCGACAAAGGCAGGATTACGGCTGAACCGATAAATTCCCGAAGTAACTAGTTCGGTTTTTTGTTTTTCATTATAGCCTGCACGCCAGTTCAGACCCATTGTAGCTACCGCGATTAAAAACAACAAGACACTAAAATAGATTAGAATCACTCCCACATAGCCCCAGCCGGTTTTATTACTATCGAATAGAAATGGCGCCGCAATCTGAAGAAGCCCTCCGATTCCGGTCAAAATCTTTAGAGTAATCTCAAAATACTTCTCTCGTGACCGCTTCTTATCTCCCAAGAGATTCACATTGATCCCCTGCTTTCTCAGCAACAAGCCTTTTATTAAGTAAATCAAATAAAAGAGCACCGCGCCTATTAATGAAAGAATCCTTATTCCCATGTTTTCTCCTCCTATCGCTCAACAAATGCCGATCCATTCATATGAATATTATTTCATTTGTTTTTTGTTTCGTCAAGGTTTGAAAAGAATCGACAGGGTAGCTGTCTTGAAGCTTAGACAACTAGTTAATTGGACAAAAAGAACCGAACAATTCGAAGCTTATCCATACGTACAAGCTCCTATTGTTCGGTTCTTTTAAGATACAAACTGCAAGAGAATTGGACCCTCATACAAACTCCCTATTCATCCGAGTAATCAAACGTATCCTGTAATTTCCCATCCTGTTTGTAAATTTTGGCAGCAGAATGCTTATTTTTAGCAATTTCCTTAGCACGCTCCACTGCTTCCTCTTTTTTATCAAAGGTATCGCTAGCTCGGCTGGCTTTTTCAGAAACAACGACCCACTTGTCCTCTTGGTATTTCACTTCGACATCGGCGTTCATTAATTTCTTAGCGTTCTTATCATGCTCGTGAGAATCATTTTTCTGAGGTGCTTTTGCTTTCTGGAAATCCTTCTTTTCATCCGCAGAAGCATCGGCGTACCATTTTTCGGCCTGGCTAGTAGCGATTGGGATTGCACGATCATCTGGATAGCCGTCATCTAAAAGTGCGTTAGCAATATCAATCGCTTTTTTCCGAATCAAGGGGTCCAGATTCTTCATTGACGCTGGGTAATCCTTCATATTCCAAGGCATAAAAAGTTCCTCCTTCAAATTATTTATACTTTTACCTTACTATGGAAAAGCTTTATTTTGAATTGATATGCTTATCTTACACAGAGTATGCGTTGAACAACAAAAATTTAATCCTTTCTTGTAGTATTATTTTTCAAACTTTCTCATGTAGATAAAAATATTTATTAGTTATTTTTAAACTTAAAATATCTTTTTCTATCTATACACAATTGTATATAAGAAAAAAATATCCTTCTGTTTCTCTAAAGACACTATATCAAAGTTAATTATATATTGAAAACAACCATCAAAAGTGATAATATAACCCAAAGTAATTATTACCAGTTAATAACAGTTAAAAGAAAGGAGGTCTCTATTGCGTATCTCAGTTTTCGGTTTAGGTTATGTAGGCTTATCAAACGCTTTATTGTTCGCTCAAAGTGAAGAGGTTTTAGGCTATGACATAAATGAATCCAAAATCCAACAATTACAAAATCAAAGTAGTCCTATTGACGAAAAGGAATTTCATGATTTTTTAAAGAAGGATTTGAATATAACTTTCACGAATAGTTTTGCTGAAGCAGCATCATATGGGGATTTATTTGTTATCGCTACGCCTACCGATTATGATGATGAATCAAATAGTTTTGACACTACTTCTGTAGAATCAATTATCACACAGATACTCGAAATCAACTCAAAGGCATTGTTCTTAATAAAATCAACGATTCCAATCGGCTATACCGACCATTTGAAGCAACACTTCTCCTCAAACAATTTTATTTTTTCTCCTGAATTTCTTAGAGAGGGAAAGTCTTTATACGACAATCTGTTTCCGTCAAGAATTATTGTCGGTGAGAAAAGTGAACGAGGGCAAAAAATCGCTGAACTCTTTTCCAAAAATGCGCGAATAGAAGATGTGCCTTGCTTACTAACAAACTCAAGAGAAGCCGAGGCAATTAAATTGTTTGCCAATACATATTTAGCCATGCGTGTTGCCTATTTTAATGAACTGGATTCGTATGCTGAATTACATGGATTAAATGCGAGCGATATTGTGAATGGCATTGGTTTAGATACTAGGATTGGAAATCACTATAATAATCCTTCCTTTGGTTATGGCGGCTATTGTTTGCCAAAAGACAGCAAGCAGCTATTGGCGAATTATAAAGATGTGCCGAATAACCTAATAAAAGCAATTGTTGCCTCAAATGACACGCGAATAGACTTTATTACTCGACAAATTCTTAAAAGGAAACCGAATGTTGTTGGTATTTATCGTTTAACGATGAAAGCAAATTCCGATAATTTTCGCCATTCCTCTATTCAAATAATTGCAAGCAAGCTCCAAGAAAAGGGATTAACAATCATTATCTACGAACCAATTATTGATGTTGTCAGTTATGAGGATGCTCGTGTTATTCGTGACCTGGCACAATTTAAAAAAGAGGCGGACATTATTGTGTCGAATCGTTTGGACCATGAGCTGACTGACGTTATCGATAAAGTATATTCACGAGATCTTTTTTTCAGAGATTAAGTTATCAGAAAGCCCTAAAGAAAGGATAATTCTACATGTTTTATGTTTGGCTTCTATCACTTCTTTATATAGTAGTGATGATTTTATGCGGAGTGATGATTTCACTTTCCGGAGGAGATAAAAATAGACTTGAAGATAAGGAGCAAATTGATGCTTCAAAAACAGTCTCTAAACGCAGTAAATGGCATAGGTTTACATTACTCGCCTACCTGCTATCTTTCATATTGGTTCTGTTTTATCATCATTATTCTATTAACAGTATTTTGTATTGGACCATCCCCTTTGTAGTAATTGCTTTTATGTGGAATGCCTTTCTAACGCTTTCCTCTTACTTCAACCCTATTTATGTCAAACCTGACAATCGTTCAATCAGTGAATTTCGAACAGCGGTAGTTATTCCGGTCTACAATGAGGACAAGGAGATTTTTAAAAAGGTTTTAGATAGCTTGTCCAATCAGACATGCTTACCTGATTATGTCTATGTCATTGAAGATGGTTCCCTTGAAGAAAACAAGTGTGAGGATTTATTTAATGATTGGAGAAATAAATTTTCAAACAAAGCAAAATATTTTTACAAAGAAAATGCAGGTAAACGAGAAGCACAAGCAGTTGCTTTTCAGGAACTGAATAATTTAGTAGACATCTTCATCACTATTGATAGCGATACTATTTTAAATGAAGATGCTATCGAGCAGGGTCTGTATCCATTCTTTGATGAAAAAATTATGTCGGTCGGTGGAGCCTTGTTAGACTATAATAATCGAGATAATTTTCTAACACGAGCAGTCGGTGTTTCCTTTGTCTCCGCTTTCTCCAATGGGCGATCCGCCTATTCCCGTTTGAAAGCCGTAAACGTTAATCATGGATGTTTGGCTTTTTATCGCTCGATCGTGATCGATACGTATATTGACCACTATTTATCACAAATCGTTTTCTCTCAAAAAGCCAAATTTGGTGATGATCGTATGTTAACTCAATACGCCTCGATTATGGGAGACACGGTGTATCAGGAAACCTCAATCGGCTATACCTTGAATCCAATAAAGCTCAGTCACCTCATGAGACAGCGCAGTCGCTGGTGGCGAAGTTTTTGGTGGGGAGGCCTCTGGTTTATCAAACATCAAAGTCCCAAAAGAGCAGCTTGGTGGATCCAGTTGAGCCATTTCATTTCTTTCGGCGCATATACTCCTGTGTTTATCGCTGTCTATTTTTATTATCCAATTATAAAGATGCAATTGCCAATAGTGGTATTGCTTTACATGATCGCTTTGGGCTATTTTAGAAATATCCGTACCCTGACTTTCGACAGAAATGATATGAGTAAGCTGTATCAATTTGTCTCGTATCTTTTGTTCTCGCCATTTTCAACATTGATCAATTTATTGATTTGCAGTATTCTGCAGATTTATGGTTTATTAACAGTCTGGAAAGTTGCGAATTGGGGCACAAGAAAAAATGTCGAAGTCGGAATTGATAAGGGAGAGTGATAGCACTCTTGTTCAAAACAACTTAATATATATAAACAGTTTAACTGAAGCGAAGGAAAGTTCTTTATTCACCAAAAACTAAAAAATTTAGTTTGAACGTGTTCGCTTTCTTATTCCATTCAGAATACTTCTGTCCCATTGTTAGAGTGCATTTTCATAAGAGAATGTACTTTTTTTATACCCTTTCTACAGTTGAGAATGAGACTGCCAAAACTATTTAATCTACAATAGAAAAAACCGTGAAGCAGACTCGATACTAAGCTATCGGCTACTTACACGGTTTATATCAGATTATTCAGGAATTTATTGCCCAATATCTGTTTGATTCTAGAGTACTTTAAGTCACTTTCAAAAAGTTCTGTCATTTTATCAGTAGACTACCTAATAAATTTCAACTAGTTCATCGCTGAAATTAAAAACTCCTCTTTGCCTATTTCTGTTTCATTCGTAAAGAGAATATCCTCGAAATCTTGAGAATTGGTCACTATGATCGGAATTTCCGTAATAAATCCTGATTCCTCGATCCCTTTTACATCAAAGGAAAGCAGCTTCTGTCCCTTCTCCACTCGATCCCCCTGATTGATATGAGCATTAAAGTATTTCCCATCGAGTTGAACCGTATCCAAACCTACATGGATCAATAATTCCAAGCCATCATCTGAAATGATACCGATCGCGTGTTTCGTAGGAAAGACACTCATGACTGTTCCATCGAAAGGTGAAACCACCTCGCCCTTTGTCGGCAGGATCGCTAATCCTTTTCCTAACAGGCCTTGAGAAAAGGCTTCATCTGTCCTCCTTCATGAAAAAAGACCCATCCATCACTAAACAAACATCTTCATTTCTGAAGACATTCCTAGTGTTGTAAATGGGTCTAGCTTGCTTACGCAATAACTATTCCATATGTACAAGTTTTCTTTTATGGCTTAACCATAGCATGGAACTTTTTTTATATCAACGGTTTTTTGTGCTTCTATCTTTTCTGACAGTATGACTCATTATAAGTAAAATGACTGTAGTTCATGGTAAAGTTTCCTGTTAAACAAAAATTTCCTGCACGATTATTTGGCTTCATCATTTAAAATATCAACGTTCTCCCAACCAAACTACGCCATTCTTCATTACATAGAACAGTTCTCCAGAAACCTTACTAGTCGAATAAGCGGACTCCTTAATCTCTTGAACTTCTTCAAATGAATAGATGCCGTCATTCATATCTTCCAATAATTCATTTTCTGACCATGCAGCTAAATCAAGTCCCTTATGCCAGATCAGCTCGCTAAAATTTTTGATAGTAACTTTCTCATTTACGGACTCAGCTTTTTCTATTTCTGCAAAAGTATTATCATAAAAATGAAGCATTTCTCTATAGCTCACAACTACTTGAGACTTCATAATATTCTCTTCAAAAATCCATATTCTCAAATAATATGGTTCATCTAATCTTTCTATTGTTTTCTTCCATGAATCGTATACATCTATTAATGCTTGAATGATCCTTTGTTTATACCAAAATGGCAGAGAGTATTGTGTAAATAACGAATAAAAAGATAGACTCCACAGCTTCACATAATCTCTAGAATTCTCTTCTAATTGCTCCATATCCATTTTCATGTAATAAGCTTTCCATCGTTCAATTTCTTTTACTCTTCGTTTCCAGCCTCTGATCTTACGCTTTCTAAAATCCGTTCTGTCAGTCATTTGTTCACCAGCTTTCCAAAAAATCATTATTTATATAGAGATTATCAATCCCACAGTATTTATTTGAATGATTAGATACCAAGTAATCCTATGCTAGCAGTTACTCATGCTTATTGTAAATGCATAATAGATTTATTCAGAGCTGTGTTAACGATAAAAGTGTTCAACTTATTGTTTCAAAAAATTTTTTTTTGCGGTATACAATGAACAAAAAATATCCAAGCTCTTAAGCACTTCAAAGCGTCATGCCTAGGAAACCAATCATTCTTCAACTCCACCTATCATATCAAATTATTAATATAATTCGATATGATAGTGTTCTCTGATAAGTAAGGTGGTTTTAAGGAGGTGGTTGTTCATTAACTGATAAGCAAACTGAAAGATTACTCAGGATTTTTGCTAAGAGAGGAAAATATGCTCATATGAGTCTAAATCAAGCTATTGCATCAATTGCTCAAACACATGGCACCTATTATAAAGTAATAAGTCGAAATTACCGTTCTCCAAAGACAAGAGAACGGATAGAAAGAATTGCTGAAGAGAATGACATAATGCTACCTCCAGTCGGTAGCATAAAATTTTAGAAAATGAACGTATCCATACAAAAAAACCCCTTCAATCTATCCCGTGGAACTCAGCCACTTTCTAAAATTGAAGGGAGTATTTGTTTATTTTTTAGAACAATGGTGATAGGTCTTCATGAGACAACGCTACTGCATCCACTTCTTTCGCATTGAATCCGGTTAATCGGAAGGAAAGATTGAACTTTTCAAAGGTTGTCCGATATTTTTCTAATTGCCATTGTCCGCAGGAATAGCTGCCTAATGCGTTTTGTTTATAATCAAGATTTACGACTACGTAGTCTCGTTTGGCTAAATCGCAGGTATGTTTGGCATTGTCCAAGTCACATTCCTCGTAATAGGATGTACTGAAATTGAACCCATCATTATTTGCGGCGAATAGTCCTTGACCACGATCGTCTATCCACGCAGCCCATCTCGTGTCCATTCTATTTCCGCTTGCCTGTGGAACTACATAATTTGTAAACATATCCTCAACCGTTGAATTGTAGACACCGAGATAGCCTGCTTCTTTTGAATCTGCGTAATTTTCTCTTGGTCCTCGTCCTAAATATTTCACTTGATTCATCTCTTTATTTACATGCATAGTTACGCCTAGTCGTGGCAACATATCTGGCGCAGTATCGATTTTCCCACTAGGAATACCTTCTAAATTGAATAGAATATCCCCGCTTCCACAGATTGTGTACGTGTAGGTACACTTGTAATGCCAAGCACTATTTGTCGTTGAATTGATGGTTTGAACGATAACCTGCACTGAGTGATCGGTTTTCTTCCATTCAAAAGAACTCACAATTTCATGCTCTAAATGAAGGAAATGTTCCTTCTTCATTTCATCGATAATTTCCATATCATTACTGATTGGTGCCCGCCACATAGTGAATTTCGGACCTCGTTCAATAATCTTCTGGCCGTTTCTCATCAGCTCTAGAAGTGTTCCTCGAACAGTATCAAATGTGACTGTGAAGTTCGTTCCGGTAACACTTAGACTAGTTTCAGACTGCTCAACCTGTAAGCTGCCGCTTGGAATAACTTCGATACCAGCTGTCTTGATCGGAAGCTCAAAATTCGCAGATGCTAATTCATATCCCTTTGGTGCATAGGGAGTCGTCGCTTTTAACTGATAAGAGATATGCAAGAAGTAGCTTGCGCCAGATTTTGGTGTGAAATCTAAGTGATACGGCAACGTCATTTTTATTTTCTCACGTGCTGGAATCGAAGGTAAGGCGATCGTTCCATCTTCGATAAGCGTTTCGTCTTCAAAAATTGAATAATACAAATCAAAAATCTGCAGGTTTTGGAAATCAAAGCGGCTTAATAATTCGATTTCACCCGTTTTCAGATCAATCGCCGTCGTCTGAATTGGTTCAATGACTTTTTTGTATTCATACAAGCTTGGTGAAGGCGTACGATCTGGCATCAGCATGCCATCAATACAAAAATCTTTATTAGAAGGATCATCGCCAAAATCACCGCCATAACGGTAATATTTTTCACCGTCCTCAGTATAAGACTCGATTCCATGATCAAACCATTCCCAAATAAAACCACCCTGCAGCTTCTCATGTGCATAAAACAGGTCTTGATAATCCTTTAGATTTCCTGGTCCATTTCCCATCGCATGACCATACTCGCACAGAATATGCGGCTTTTTCGATTCCTCAATGACCGTCTTCATCAATGGTTTTTTCGTAGGATGCTCCAACCAGGTATACATTGTTGAATAGATATCTGCGGCCTCTACCTCAAAGTCTCCCTCGTAGTGAACTAACCGAGTAGAGTCCATTTCTTTTGCGACCTCGGTCATCTTCACAAAATTGGTGCCAAAAGCTGATTCATTTCCTAGTGACCACATTAAAATGGATGGATGGTTTTTATCCCGTTCGATCATTCTAACCATTCTGGAAACATACGCCGTTTCCCATTTGGGATCATTACTGATCCAATCATATTTTCCAGTTAATTCAAACCCGTGACATTCTAGATCTGTCTCATCGATCACATACATTCCGTATTCATCACACAACTCATACAAATAGGAAGAAGCCGGATAATGACTCGTTCGAATAGCATTGATGTTGAATTGCTTCATCAAAATGATGTCTTGTTCAATCTCTTCCTTGGCTACAACGCGGCCATTTCTAGAGTTGTAATCATGACGATTGACGCCTTTAAACTTGATTGCTACACCGTTGACTAAGAAAACATCACCTGCTAGTCGAATATTTCTAAAGCCGACCTTTTGAGGAATGACCTCAACCAGTTTTTCGCCTTCATAAACAGAGATTAGCAATTGATAGAGCTCAGGTGTTTCTGCCGTCCAGTGGGCAACATTAGGAATCTCAGCATGAAAACTTGTCTGCCCATCGGTTATCTGTTGGCTCAATACCTTTTTACCCGCTCGATCACGCAGCTCCACTTCAATGTGTTGCCCCTTTTCCTCACGAAGCGTAAATGACAGTTCCAGTAACCCATTCTTATACTCGTCATCCAAATCAGCAACAACCTTAAAATCATTGAGTCCTTCAAATGGAACGCCAAGCAATTCCACATCTCTAAAAATTCCGCTAAGCCACCACATATCCTGGTCCTCTAAATAGGTACCATCAGACCATTGATAGACCCTTACTGTCAAATCATTCGCGGATTCCTTGTGGACAAACTCAGTAATGTCAAACTCTGCTTCGTTTCTAGCACCTTTACTATAGCCAATCTCATGCCCGTTAACCCAAACATGAAAAGCTGAATCAACACCGCAAAAACGCAGAATCATTTTTTTGCCCTCAAAGCTGTCATCGATCATAAATTGCCGTTTGTAGATCCCCGTTGGATTTTCTGTAGGGACATAAGGCGGATTTATCGGAAAGTTATACCATAGATCGGAATAATGCATTTTACCGTATCCTTGAACCTGCCAATTACCAGGAACTTTGATATCCGCCATTTCTCCTGTGTCAAAATCCGGCTCATAAAACTTGCTTGGACTATATTCTGGCGCATCTACTAATAGAAACTTCCAGAGACCATTTAAATTTTTAAAGGCATGTGTATACTTGTTTTCATTTATCAAGGCCTTCTCCTTCGTTGGAAAAGTCGAAAAATGAGCGTGTGGCTCTAACCGATTGATATGATCTACTTGATAGTTTTCCCAAATTTTCATTTACCTGTCACCTCTACATTTGTCTTTTTGTTGATTATTAATTTTCTTTCATAACGTTTCCAGCAAATCCAAGCAAATCCCATAAATATCACTAAGCCCACGATGTTGTATATCAGCATTCCGATTGGGCTTGCTTCACCTGCTGGCAATGTGCCATTTACCTCAGCCATAATCAGCTGCGGATCAGGTACCGTCGACATAAAGAACACAAAAATGAAAAGCAGAAGCAAGGCGACACCTGCAAAAATTCCAAATGGACGACTCCCGAATCGGAAACTGCGGGGCATGGAATCCTTCTTCAAACGTAAGCCAATATAGGCAATCAATAGAAATAGTACAGGTAATAAAGAAGTCGATGCGGTCATATTGATCAATGTGGAAAGGAAGCTGTCCATGTTACCGATCCCTAAAGCCGGAATAATCAGCAGCATTGTAACGATCACTCCTTGCACGATCAAGGCATTGGTCGGATTTCCTTCTTCATTCGTTTTCACTAGCCATTTACCAAATACTCCTTCTGGAATTTCTGAGAAAAACACTTTCACAGGTGCAGCTGTCCATAACGCCAATGATCCAAGACTGCCGATAAACAAGATTAAGCCAACGAGACGAACCATCACACCGCTTGGAATGTGGAAATGAGCACCTAAAATCTTGAAGATGTCGAATATCCCATTTGAGAAATTTCCTTTCAGTACATCTGTGGGAACGACAAAGCCTACAGCTACGGCACCTAAAACATACATGATTCCAACAACAATCGTAGCTCCGATCATCGTCCGTACAAAGGTTCTATTGCCCCCCTTAACGTCCTTGATGTACACACCGATACTTTCACCGCCGCCAACAGCTTGCAAGATCCAAGCCATCGTCATGAAAAAGGTCCAGTTAAAGCTTGGTGTGATCGACTGCATCGTAAAATCCTGCGCCGGCTCTTTGCCGAAACCAAGCACAACCACGAAGGCTAAAACAACAAAAGCCACGCCCATGAACAATCGAGCACTGCCGGCAAAGCTCGTGACCTTCGAGATCCAAGATACACCCTTAATACAAACCCAGGTCATCAGCCAAAAAAGAAAAATTGAAATGATAGCAATAATTATCGTGCTGTTGCCGCCTTGAAAAACATTTCTTCCTCCGAAAGCATACGAACCATAGATCAATGTGTTCGGCAACAAGGAACAGAAGTAAAATAAATTAACAAAGAAATAGGACCATGCACCTAAAAACGCCCACTTCTCGCCCAAAACCGATTGCAGCCAGCTATGAACCCCCGACTCCTTTCCTGAGTTAGCAGATGCAAATTCCGCGATCATCAAAATGAACGGTAAAAAATAGAAGATACTGCCGAACAAATAACCGGGAATCGTCGCTAACCCAATCTGAATACTGTTGTTGACAATGCTGGGAAAAGCGAATACTGCTGAAAAGGTCATCAGCATTAATGCAACCGACCCCAAGCGCTGTCTTGAACTAGAGTTTTCCATCTCAAACATCCTTTCAATAGTTAATTACACATTGATTTTATAGCGCTTTCATGATATAAAAAATAAGAAATGTTTCCAAAAACTTGTAATAATGTTGACTCTTTAAAAATTCCTCTGAAGGAGTGATCGGATGTACAGCTCTTTACCAAACGACATCAGCATTTTAATCAACAATGATGACTTAAGTTCGGAATTCCATATCTGTGAGGTTGGTTATGAGAAATGCCGCTCAACCAAGCCTACCGAATACGCACCAATTGATTATTGGGTGATTCATTATTGTATCGAAGGAGAAGGATTTTTTTCCACGCCGTTCTTTCCTGAAAGAAAAATCACGGCTGGTGATTTTTTTATCATTCCTTCGAATTGTAAAAATGTGTATTACCCCAATCGTGAGGACCCTTGGCAATACAGATGGGTTGGTTTTTCTGGAAGTCTAATGGATCATTATTTTTCAAAATTGAAATTGGACAAGCATAATTGTGTGATCAGTCATTCCTTTGATCATCGGATCGATGTCCTTTTTCAAGATATTTATGACTCCTTCAAAAAGGACAATCATTTTCGTACAACGGCGTCTTCCTTCATTCTATTCGATACCATTGATAAAATTAATCTAAAAACCAATGATACCTCTCAAAGTGAACACCTTTTTAAAACCATTTTGAACTATATTGATGACAATATGTCGGAAAATCTCAGTGTCAATCAGATTTCAAAAGCCAACAGTATTGATCGGACGTATCTGTACAAATTATTTCAAACCCACAAGGGAATCGGCCCAAGTGAATATATTCAGGAGTTAAAGCTTCAAAAGGCTTGCTCACTCCTGCGGAAAAGTTCACTGACCATCACTGAGATCGCTTATGAAACAGGCTTTTCTTCCTCTTCCTATTTTTCGAAATTCTTTCATTCTAAGCTGGAGATCGCCCCTTCAACCTATCGGAAAAAATTTATTATTAATTGATTCCAGACAAAAAAGCTGCGGAAAAGTTCCGCAGCTTTTGCTTATTCCTAATCTCTCCGATGCACCACTTATCAACCTCAATACTAGCTAAAAAAATCAGTAAGAACATTGTCGACTTAGCAATTCCCTATATTGTTTAAGCGTGATAAAAAATTTCTCTGTATTTTGTAAAGTGGCATTTTTCATTTAGGGCAAGATTACACCCAAATTGTCGGCAATTTTTCTAATTCTATTTTTGGTTTCTTCATAAACGTAATCTAAATTGATTACTCTGTAATAGGTTCTACGCGTGATTGCAAGCTTATTTATTGCTTGAGATACTGGAACCCGGTGCCTATTTTTATAAATGAGTAGCAAGCGTTCAATCTGCTTATCAGACAATTGACTTCCACCACGTTTTCCACGTAGATCTTTTCTCCTTTTTTCTTTCATTTCTGAAGTTAATTCTTCTTTACTACGTTTTTTCTGATAAATAAATGGCCTCATTTCTTTTAAATTTTCACTCGTATCATATGAATCTTCTAAACCAACATCTGTATCAGACAGTATTCTGAGCAACGATTCATATATTTCAGATAATTCATTTATCTCCTTGTCAGTAATAACAAGATCATCAATTGATTCATTTATTTCTTTGTTAGCAATGACAGGATCATCAATTTGATAGGTATCATTCTCGTTTAGTTCAAGCTGTTTTCTTTCCTTTATAAGTTGATTATCCAAATAGATATTCTTACGATAGTTCTCTAATTGCTCCTCCAATTCCCTGATTCTTTCTTGTGCCTTCTTGTTTTCAATATCTAGTTTATTTGCCTTTAATCGTTCTTGTTCATATTTTATTCTTTTTTCCTCTTGATCTGTTTTTTTTATTTGAAAAAAAATCTCTCGTTCCTCCCTTAACTTGTCATTTTCTTCTTTCAATCTCTCTGCCTCTTTTATCCATTCAAATAAAATAAAATGAACCTCTTCATAATTTCTAGCTTTAAGCAGGATTCCCGCTTCAGTTTTTTGGGTTAATTTGAGTAACAAATCATATGTACTTTCATGCTTTTTTACAGTCTTTCCTTTTTCCATACGCCCATCTCCTTTTGTATCTTTTATATTAATATAAAAGATACAATATATATTGAATTAATTCAATACATGTCATCACTGAAGCGCCCATGTTTTTAATCTCTGATCTTTCCATGCATTGCTTGTTTTAAATATTTTTTCACTTTCTATTTCTTCTCTTAAATTTTAGAAATCTGATAATTGTTTGCTTTCCCTTTTTTTGATGCACCAAATCTCATCATTAATCAATGTACGATTCTGTTCAATTAATTAAACTTTTTTGTTTTTTTATCCACTGTAAGAAATCAGTCTTGGATAAAAAATCTTAAGATAAAACATCCTATCTACGATACCACTCCATCACTACCGAAATGATTTGATATTTTTCTTCTGGAGAAAAATTACTTCTCTTAGACACACAAAACTCCCTACCAAAGTAGATTTGGAATTTTTGTTTCTTTCCTTGTCTACTTTAATAGGGAGCATATCAAATCTCCTCAGCTTTCGCCTATTTCTAATCTAGCTGATAGGTCCACTGATTATTATACAGTGAGAAGCGTTCTGCTCGATATGCCCAAGCACTTGTAGGAAAATCGCTAAGATCAACATTGAGAACTGTCTCACCGTCTTCGGTGACTTCCATAATCGAGCTGGTCTGGCCTTCATCACGGAATCCAAAATTGACTAGCCGATTACCGGTATTGTTCAAGTAACGGGCACTACCAATGATTTTAGTGTAATAGTCTTTACCTAGGTCCTCGCCGAAGGTCCAAACTTCTTCGATGGTCATTTCTTTTTCATTGATACGAACCTGACGAGCTTCCGAATATTTCTCGGAGTCTGCTTCATCGCCGCGTGTAACGGAGATATTATTATCGTAATACAAAATATCCGTTGTATCCTCATTATCATCCTGATCTGGCAGAACGATCGCTGCGTGTTGTCCACCGCTGGATTTGACATCGCCGTCTAAGAAATATTTCTGGTAGCTGTCTGGCCAGCCGCTGCTGTCGCCCATGATCCATTTGATCTCGTTTGTGGAATAATCAATTTTCATCACTGTGTCTTGATGCCTCCCAGAAATAATGATGCTGTCGTCTGCTTCATCATACTCCACTGAATTTTGGTGGAACCAATCATTCTTGCCGTCTTCACGACTTGTGGAATCATATTCTTCATAGAAGGATTCAGGTAAAATATCCTTTAGATCAATCGTTTTTTCGATTTCGCCTGTTTCGCGGTTTAATTCGATCATTGTGTCCTCAATATGATTACTGCCGTCATTCACCGTTAATAATAGGTTGCCACTTGGCAGCTCGATACCATCATGATGAATAACCGTCATTTCCCCTTCGCTCTTCCCTGTATCATTTGCCGCACTAGAGCTGGAAAAATCGTAACGTTTGTAGATTTTTCCTAAGTAGTCCGTCTCTAGCAACACGTTATAGGTCTCTGCGTCGTTGGATTCTTTGGTCAGATATAATAGATTCCCATTGTTCAATTCTTGAAAAATATGACTGTTGTAACGGGTTGAATACCAGCGAACGTCTCCATTGGCATCAAATGCATAGGCCCGTTTGGTACTTGGGACGACGAAGATCAATTCGCTGTCGCCAATGTCCATTTTAGTTGTATCTGCTTCTTTGACATCGATGTTGGCAATGGATTTAGCTAACGTTCCTGTTTTTATCGTTACTTTTTTCTCCACGCTATTTCCTGATTCATCGGTCAACGTCACTGTCACTTCATTTTCCTTATCTGCATATAAACCTAAAACTGGGATACTATGATCGGTTGTATACTCGTCAAAACTGTTGTTGATCGTGGTCGCATCATCCTTACCTGCGATTGAAATGTCCACCTTCATTGCTTCTTCCGTCTGGAAAAGCAAAAGCGCCGATAATGGGCTGGCATCATAAGGATCAAGTTTCACATAAATGTTGTCTTCATCGTAGTCACCGCTTTCCAAAAGCAATTGATACTTCTCTTCTTTTTCCGTCTGATTCTCTTGCCACTCTTCATTCAAAGAAACGGAGAGCGCATCTGCCTCTGTCTCGTTTGTTACTGTGCCGCTCACGCCACAACCTGCTAAACAAACGGTCATTCCAATAAAAAATGTTACCTTCTTTAGTGCTGTTTTCATTCACTTCCTCCTCATTCGTACTAGCTGCACCGATATCCTTTTTGCTTAAGATACTTGGCTGAATTCTTGATTTTTTAGTTCATATACCACATCGCAGCCTTTAGCGACGTCCTGTTCGTGGGTAACTAAAATAATGCATTTCTTTTGCTCATGCGCAATCTCTTGGAAAAGCTTAACGATCTCGCCGGAAGTGGCTTCATCCAAGTTTCCAGTGGGTTCATCCGCAACGATCAGATCATGTTCACAGCATAAAGCTCTAGTAATTGCGACCCGTTGCTGTTGTCCACCAGATAGCATCGTTACTTTTTTCTCTGCTAGCTCCTTGGTAATGCCGACTTTTTCCAAGTTCGCTAAGGCATAGGCCTTTTTATCAGCTTGCTGGCTTTGAGCGATCTCCATCGCTGTCACTACATTGTCTACTGCCGATAAATACGGCAGTAGATTATAGGCTTGGAACACGATCGATACATCTTTACGTCGATATTCTCGCAATCCAATTTTTTTCAGCGACTTGTTGTCATAGAGAATTTCTCCGCTTTTTGGTGTGTCTAGCCCTGCGATCAAGGATAAAAAAGTCGTTTTCCCTGAGCCGCTCGTTCCTAAAATGGCGTACATTTTGCCTTTTTCAAAGGTTAGATTGACCTTTTCAAATAGAGGCCCGTTGTTTTCGTACCAGTAGCCCAAATCTTTCGTTGATAGTGTCATAAAAATTTCCTCCTTTTTCACTTTTCCACTATCGGGAAAAATGAGTTCGATTTTCAAGCCGTATATCATCTAACTAAGAATTTTGCTCCTTGATGTTCTATATTTGTGCGTTAATTCTTCGCTTCAATAGAAACTGTGAAACGTTAGACTCATAACCTTCGTTTATGAAATCAAGATTTTCTTTGGATTCAATCGCAGGATTCCTGCAGATGATAAGACAATCGAGAATAAGCTGATTCCCAATCCTATTCCCGCAAGACTGAGAATTTCGGCTGGCTGCATTGAGATATTCAATTCTTGGATTTCTTCGGTTTGACTAAATGGATTGCTGCCCATCTGTCTACCACCAGGTCCGTCGCCATTTCCACCGCTAGGCATTTGACCTTGCCCCGGCCCATCATTTCCGGCCGCGTCGGCTTGTCCATCCGCATTTTGAGAAGTTGTTTGCTGGCTCAGTAATTGATTCCCCACAGCATTTCCCACAACATTTCCACTGGCCGCCGCGATCCCTAATGCAAAAATCATGCAGACGAAAATTTCAACGAAAAATTGTGAAATCACTTTGCTTCGGGATTCACCTAGTGAAAGCAGGACACCAATCTCATATTTCCGTTCGCGGATTGACAGCATAATGATCAAGGTCAAAATAATCACACCCGCCACCGCTACTAAAATCACGATATTCTTGGCAAAGCTTGAGACATTATTCAATGGTTGAAGCATTTGCTGATACATTTGGTCATTGGTTTCTAAACTGAATGTCTCTGTATCGATCAGCTTGTTAGCATTCTTGACAAAGCTGTCCATGTCCTTGTCCATGTCCTTAGGATCATCTAAATTGTAGACAGCCGAATCGATTGTTTTTCCATCTGAACCTGTTAAGGTGTTTACCATCGTATAGGAAGAGAAAATGGTATTCGCCGGATTCATAAAGTTGAAACGAGTGCCCATACTATCACCAGAATCACTGGTTTTGTAGATCCCTTTGATCGCTACTTCCACATCCTTATCATCGGTATCCTTGATTTTGAATTTATCGCCGACACTTAAGTCATTGGCTTCTGCCAAGCTTTGTTCGATCAATACATTATTTGTTCCCTCATCTTCAGCAGTGATTGCCTCACCTTCTACTATGCTGGCCGTTCCTGAAGAAAAATCACTATATGAACTGCTTTTCGACACCCCTTTGATTTGGAAATCCCCTTGACTCATCCCGCCTGGTGCTCCTTGTCCGCCAAATCCAGCGGCCTGCTCATCGGAAGCTTCTTCCTCGCTGTCACTATCGCTTGAGATTGGGGTGATTCCCGTACTCTTGTCAGCGGAAGTGGTGGCCTCAAAGGAATAAGATTTAACATTCGAAAGCTTGGCGATTTTTTTCGCGTCACTCAAATTCACAGGTGTCCGTTCAAAGCTGCCAGGATCTGGTCGACTACTTTCCTCGTCCGAATCTGTATCGGATTCTGACCGCTGGCCAAACATCGCCTCGCGATTTGTCGATAAGGTAACTGTTGCGCCAACACTTTTCTTCGCATTTGTTGTTGCCAATTCAGCACCGCTGCGGATTGTCAAACCCGCTAATACAAAAATTAATATGGCAGAAAAAACAGCAATCATGATGATGCTTCGTCCTTTCTTAGCCCAAAGGCTTTGAATCGCCCGTTTGATGTAGTTCATATTGGTTCCCCCTTCATTTGTCTGCCTGTAGAATAATCAAGTTGTCTTAACCGAAGCTTAAGCACTGCGAAAAAAGGTTTAAGGTTGATTTAGGAAAGCATGGTACACTGTATTCGTAAACGAAATGGGAGGAAAGAAATCCATGATAAATCTATTAATAGTAGAAGATGAGGCGACACTTTCAGATAATATAAAAGAAATTTTGACGGATCTTGGGGAAATCACGCAGGTCTATGACGGTGAAGAAGGCTTGTTTGAAGCAGAAAGCGGTGTGTATGATCTGATTTTGCTGGATTTGATGCTGCCTGAAAAAAACGGCTACGAGGTTTTAGCAGAATTACGGGAGAAAAATATCCAAACTCCAGTATTAATTTTGACTGCTAAGGACGCACTGGAGGATAAGGTCACTGGCTTTCAAAAAGGAGCCGATGATTATTTGACAAAGCCCTTTTACCGCGAAGAGCTGATCATGCGGGTCAAGGCATTATTGAAGCGTTCCTTAGGATTGTTCGCAGAAAATCAATTAGTCTATAAAAATATCACCTGCAACCTTGCCACTAAAGAAGTCACCATTGATGATGACGTTCTGCCAATCCAAGGAAAAGAATTTGATCTCTTAGTCTATTTCATCCAAAACAAAGGCGTGATCCTGACTAAGGAGCAGATTTTTGATCGCATCTGGGGCTTTGATTCGGATACGACCATCACAGTCGTTGAGGTTTATATGAGCCATTTACGAAAACATTTGAAGCCGTCTGGTATCGATCAGCTGTTTAAAACACTACGGAACGTCGGCTATATCTTACAAAAGGATTGACGCTATGAATACTGAGATTTCAAGAAAGCAACGCCTAAAATTTTTCTTCATCAATGTCGCCGCCTTTGCGGGAATCTTTCTGCTGCTGGGCTTTATCACTTTGCAGCTGCTTCAAAGCTCGGCTTATCGTCAGACTGACCTTTCCTTAAGCCAAATGGCTGAAAACGAACATCTAATCGAAATGGAAATCACGCGCTATCAGCAAGGAAATCCTTTTTTAGCACAAATGCCGAATGATCAGCGGATGGACAAGGGACCAGATGGCAACAATCGCTTCAATACTCAGATCATCCTATGGTCTAAAGATGGAAAAATCCTGAACAAAGACGTTTTAGGCGGCCGTTTTACCGAATTGGAAAACTTGGCTTTGGATAAGAAGAATTTGGATTCGATCGAGGCACTGAATTTGAAAAGCACCTCCGATTCAGCTCAAAAGCTCTCTTTTCGCTCCTATACGATCAAAGCCAACCAAGAGGATGGCATCGCCTATATTCAATTTTTAGCAAATACCAATCAAATCGCGGACTCCATGAAAACCTTTGAGACGACACTCGTTCTTTGTATGGTAGTCTTTTGGCTAATCTCCATTGGGATAAGCTTTTATATCTCAAAGATGAACATGCAGCCGATCATGAACTCTTGGCGCAAGCAGCAGGAATTTGTCGAAAATGCCTCTCACGAATTGCGCACGCCGCTGGCTATCATTCAAAACAGCCTGCAGCAATTGTTCACCCGGCCGGAGCACACGATTTTGGAGGAATCAGAGCCAATCGCACAGGCCTTGAATGAAACTCGCCGAATGAACAGCCTGACCGAAGACCTGCTGACGTTGGCCCGCAGCGACTCGAATCAATTACTTCTGCAAAAAGAAGCGGTGGAACCAAAAGCCTTCATTCAGCAGCTAGCTCAGCCCTTCCAGGAAATCGCGGAAATGAATGATAAGCAGTTCATATTGGAAAATTTCGCCGACCAAGAAATGCAGATCGATGAAAAACGCATTCATCAGGTCCTCGTGATTTTATTGGATAATGCTCTAAAATACACCGAAGCCAAAGAAAAAATTGTTTTGCAATCCGAAATATCCAATGACAGCTGGCTGATCGAGGTCAAAAACAACGGACCCTCTATCAACGACGAAGACAAACGACATATATTCGAACGCTTCTATCGCGAAGACCGCTCCCGCTCCAAAGAAACCGGCGGCTACGGCCTCGGCCTTGCCATCGCCAAGCAAATTATCACCCAGCACAAAGGCAAACTGACTGTACGCGACTGGGAACCTAGAGGCGTCGTGTTTCAGATTCGATTGCCGATGAAATAAAAAATTCAAATGCATAAGCCCGCGGCTATCGGCCGCGGGCTTTTTGCATGTCTATTTACTCCCACCTTGGTTTTTAACCCGATTGCGCGTTGTATTTGTAGAGATTAGTTGCCACAACTAATCAAGCTAATGGTGAAACAATCAGCCCCTCTTTTAGTGAAATCATTATGCCTTTATCCATCATCTGAATTGAAAACAATCATTTATTTACCAAAATTCTCCATTTAACTAGTTCATTTTCGAATAATAATCATCTGCATCATCAAAATGCTTTTTAGCCAATAATTGTACTGCTGTTATCAGACCATCCAACGCACCTAGATCATCACTTGTGGCATTACCACTAATGATGTTTGAATATGCAAATTGATATAATCCACAAATAGCATTCTTTAAATCCCCAGCATCCTTTACCAGATTAAATACACGTTCATCATTAGTTTCCATCTATTTAACACCACCGATTCTCTTCAAATAAAACATTCATCGCAAGCCCGATACAAACTAAATCTGACAACATTGTTGATCCGCAGGCAAATACTGGCATCAATAAGGATACCAACAAAGATAAAGCAACTAATAGTAAAATAATACTTCTCATAGATAAACTCCTCCAGTTTTGTTATACTAAAGGCAAAAGAATGGCTATCAAGCCTCTTATGTGCCTTTATCTCTGTCTGCCAAGACTATTGTGAGATAAGGCTTTTCTTTTGTCTTTGCATATATAATTTTTCTCTAAACTATCGAACGACTAAAACAGCTACCCAAATTCAATCATTTATTGGTGAGTAAGCTCCTTTATAAATTCTTTCACAGCTCCGTATTACCAAAATAAATCTTTAACAGTGTTTTGTTGAGATGATATATCTTTTTCTAGCACATTCCGGCGCTTGTGTTTGTAATCTGATCTTACTAAGGCTGTATTATAAGTTCGAATTAGCTTTGTTAAGCTATCGCGACCAGTCCTCAAATACTGTCACTCAATAAAAAACAGTTATTGTATCGTTACTCCTCCTTCTTTTCTAAAACATACTCAAGTTGTTTGCTTAATGGAACTTCAGAAAAAAATTTTTTCTTCAACATTTCAGGTTGTACATTTATCGACGCTACCTTACTAATTCTTGTTCTACGACAAATATTTAGCATCTTCAACAAATGGTCACCGAATAATTTAAGCAAATCGCCCTACACATCTAACTTATTTTATCTTTATACAATTATTCTTGTATAAAACAAACTATACCACTATTTAAGAAATTGTACAAGTATTCTTGTATATATGTTTATTTCGTTGTAAAATTACCTTAATATGAAAATGGAGGTGCGGCATGATACGAAACAATCTTTCAATTCTAATGAGTGAAAGAGGTATTAAAAATAGTACGCTTTCAGCAAAAACAGGTATTTCAAAAAATACTATTTCTTCTACCGCCCAAAATGATGGCAAAATGATACAGCTTGAGACTATAAATAAAATTTGCCAAGTTTTAGGTGTAACTCCTACGGATTTTTTTTCTTATATCCCCTATGACATTGATTTCAAATTATCACTGAAGAGCGTTACAACAAGATTTTCAGTGAATGATGTCCATGAGATTGATAAAATATTTTTAGAAACAGTCGATTTAGATTTGTTACTCGTGGTAGAACGAGCAGGTACGCAGATTAATGAATTTCTATTTAAGACAATTAAATTTTCAGATGGAAATATCTTCACTACCAATATTTTTATTGATCTAGCAACAGAAGATTCGTCCCTTCATGAGTTTTGGAAAAATATCCCTACTGCTTTTAGAAGTGATATTACTTCTAATATTTCCAAAACAGTAAGGGGAGAATTACGAGATGCAATTATTGATGAAATTCAGGAAAATCAAGCTTCTCATGTAGATGACTTGATTACTCTTATTGAGAATTTAGAAATTGAGGTTACTGTCTCTCAGCTTGGTTTACCATTCTAACTATTTTCTTTTATCCTGTATTAATCAAGCCTCATTCCAACTAAAAAAGCGAAAGGAGACTAGAACATGTTTGAAGACAAATACCAACTTGCAAGAGACGAAAGTATTTTTTTGGCTAAAAAAACTCTTGTAGAAAATATTTATAGCCAAGCTAAAATGGAAAATATCAATATCACTTTTCCCGATACAAAAACAATCATCGATGGCATGAGTGTCTCAGGACTTAAAACAGATGATGTACAAAAAGTCTTAAACTTACGCAACGCTTGGCATTTCGTGTTAGATGATGTTTCCGCTTCACTTGATCTTGAGTACATTAAAACAATTCATTCAATGGTTGCTTATGGTGAGTTACCTCAATCGATGATAAATACTCTTAGAGATGGTGATGTAAGTATAGGTGGTTCCTTCTATCAGCCAAAAATTCCAATTGAAAGTGAAGTCATTAAAAGAATTGAAAACATTGTAAATAGCTCCGCATCGGTTACTGAGAAAGCATTAGATTATTTTCTATACGCTTGCCGTGCTCAACTTTTCTGGGATGGCAATAAGCGTACTGCTTCAATTTGTGCCAATAAAATCATGATTCAGGCTGGTGTAGGTGTACTGATTATTGAAGAAAAATATTTACGTCGATTTAATAAATTAATGATCGATTACTACGAAACCGCAGATAAATCTAAAATCAAGCCGTTTCTATATAATAACTGCATCAATGGAATAGATTATAAAAATAGTCGTCCTTTCAACTAATTTTCCCAAGAAAGATAGGAGAAAACAGTTCATTTTACTCGTCGTGAATTTCCTACTTTATAAACTTGAAATGACCAAACTTCAAGTTTATAAAGTAGTCCTTCAGTGGATAGTAAAAATTAAAGATTTTCATTTGCTTGTCTACCTTTCCAATACGAAAAAACTCTTTGAGACTATACACTCTCCTTTTTCAAAGAGAATGCTAATGCCTCAAAGAGTAACAATTTATTTTATTTTAAAAATAACTCGCAATAAAAACATCAACTACATCTGAAAAGTTTAACGTTTATTCAAATCTACTATTTCTACTCATCCAATTATTCTTCTACTATATCCACCCAAACTTCCGACACGCATGATAAATCCCATCATCAACATTTCGATCGGTCACATAGTCCGCCTGTGCTTTTAACACATCCACCGCATTGCCCATCGCGATACTGGTCCAGCTTTTATCAAACATCACCAGGTCATTGACGTCATCTCCGAAAACAACCACATCTTCTCTCGGTCGATCAAAGTACGCCAACACATCGAAGATTCCCTGTTTCTTGTTGTCATGCTGGCACATGGTATATTCAGGAACAAAGCGCAGCTTCGAGAAATTGACCGGTTCTGGAATCAGATGGTCTTGTTCCTTAGGGACTGCCAAATAAAATTTGAAGATAGCCTCTGCCTCATCGATGTTGAAGGTCGGATCGATGAAATATTCCGTCGGCTCTTGTCTGGGTCCAACCTGTTCTCTGAATAAATCATTCTTGGCATACACTTTTTCAGAATCATCCAGCGCGACCAGCACACCAATCCCTTTTTCCTCCGCTTGATGGATAACCGCTAATGCCTCATCTCTATCCAGCGGTGTATTTTTGACCAGCTCATTTTTAATGACAACGCCCATCCCACCAGAACATACCATATTTTCCAACCCAAGCTCAGTCAAAAGACTGCGGCACTTATAGTGTGCACGTCCTGTCGCGATCGAGACAAAATGACCATTCTCCTCTAAAAGCTCCAGCGTCCGTTTCGCACTAGGCACAACCTGACCAGTCCTTCGATCCGTTAACGTTCCATCGATATCAAAGAAAAACAGCTTCTTTTCCATTCTTCACCCGCTCCTTCATCTGTATAACATTCGTCATCCATTGTATCACAACTCGTTTTTATCAACGTGAGACATTAGAATTTCATACCAGAAGTAGTATTTGGGCAAAGCAAAAAGCTGGTTAGAGTCTTATTTTCAGTCATAAAAGGAAAGTACTTTTTATACAAGAAAAGCTATCAGCTCTATTAACTGATAGCTTTAAATAGTCTATTAAGCCGCAGTGTCTGCCTCCACCTCGACATTATTTCGCTCCAAATAATTTTCAAGCTGACTCTTTCTCGTTTTAGTAACAAACAGCAACACAAGATATACGACAACTGAAAGACCGATCAACAGAGGACTTTGCGAATTAAATGCAAAGAACAATAGTGCAAATATTGGATTACTCATATTAGCAAAGGAACAAATCAACATCGCCCCAGCTGGAATCGACACGCCAGTTTGAATGGCTACTTCTGTAAATGTCGGTGCCACAGCAGTGATCGTCAAAAGACCGATTGAAAAATAGAGCGCTCCTGAAATCAATCCTTTGGCGATATTTCCTTTTGAAACAGACATAATCATCTGAATCACATAAGGAATCGCAATCAAATCTACCATTGGCAACACTTGATTTCCTGGAAGGAAGATCGCGATTACTAACATAATCGGAATCAACAACATACCTGTTAATAATGTTGACGGCTCTCCATACCCCACAGCATCATTTACTCCAAGATACCAAACTCGTTCTTTACTTCCTGATTTTGTCGCTTTACGAGAAGCATCGGTAATAGCAGAAAAAGCACCTGCGAAAATTCCTGCAATTTTCGGGAAAATCGACATGACTGCTGCCATTGAAATCCCCAAGATCAGCATTTCTCCCCAAGCATTCAATTCACCTAGTCGCGTAAGATTCCCGAAAAAGCCTAAAATCACACCTAGGATGAAGCCAAGAGAAGCTGGTTCTCCCAAAAAGCCTAATTTACTTTCAAGATACTCAGGATTTAATTTGACTTTGTCCAATTTAAATAAATTTAATACCTTATCCATCACGATCGCATACGGAACCGTACAGGCCATCAACGGTGCAACAATGACGGTTCGTGGATATCCGTAGAATTTTGACCATCTTTTTGCGATAGACTCGCAGAAAACCAATACGTATAAATTCTGTAAAATCATTAAGCCCATTGCTAGCCACAGGTTTCCTGTCGTCAAGTATACCATCGATCCCCATAGCATGAACTGCCAATTATTCCATAAATCTGACGGCATGAAAATATTGGTGAATTTAGTGAGAAATAGAACCGTTTGAATCAATAACCCAATGATCAAAAAGAGCATCCCAACTTCAGTTGAATAGGCAACAACACTCGCCGCCTGCCAGCCAACATCCAAAACTCTCAGATTAATTCCTGTATCTTCTACCATTCGAGTAACTACAGGCGTAACGATCGGAGTAAACGCCGTAATAATCATATTGAATCCAGCCAACCCAATTCCTGCACTTAGTGCCGAATTAAAAGCCTTCTTTACCGGAACCTTCAAAGCTAAAGCAATAAAGAATAATACAAAAGGAACTACGACTGACGGACCAAACGCTTCCATGATTTTTGTTAATATCCCTAACACATTATCCAAAGTGGAGTCCTCCTTTAAAGGTTTGCTACAAATGCATCCAACTCTTCCTCAAACTCTTCCTCTCCCATACCCGTAATCAGAGCGATTGCACTAATCGCCGGAATTCCATAATCTTTTTTCTTTAACGGGCTAGTAAAAACAATCAGATCAAAACCGCCAGTATCTAAGTTGGTTTCTACACCATTGGGATTTGATTCAACAGTCGTTGAAGAATACCCGCGTTCTTTCAGCATATCTTTTACTTTATTCGCCACCATCGAACTGGTGACCGTTCCAGAACCACAGACAGATAAAATTTTTAGCGCTTTCATTATTTTCGACCTCCCTTATAATTGTTCTTTTAAGACTTCTTTGAACTGTTCTGGAGAATCCACTTGTTGGAATTGATTAGAGATACTTTCATTATTCAATGCTTGCATCATCTTTGTCAATAACACCAATTGGTCCTCACTCTTCGTAAAACCCAGCACAAAGAACAAGTTCACTGTAATCTCGGTTTCCGGCTGGTCCATCCTTTTAGTCACCACTTCATCAGTTAAGCGGATCGCATAAACAAAGGATTCCTTGACGTATTTAGCATCTGTATGAGGGATCGCCACATTTCCGTATTTAGTCACCAAACCTGTTGGGAAGTCAGCTTCACGATGCTGCAGTTGTTCACCGTAATCTGACACCACCATACCCTTTTTAGCCAACTCACGTCCCACATCTTGATAGAGCTCCTGTAAATTGTCTTTTGCTACATTCAACGTGACAAAAATATTTGAAACAAATTCTTCTATCTCTGTACTCATATCCGCCCTCCTTTTGTATTCGCTTTCAACAATTCTTGGAAAGAGACGAAGCTATTGTGTTAGCATCTCTTTCGCTGTCACGGTATCGGTAAATAAATAATCGATATATCCGCCACGCAAAGCGGCCCTTAAAACATTTTTTTTCTCCTCACCAATCGCCACGCAAACTTTATTTCCCACTTCTTTTAATTGTTGCGCGCTAATTCCAATATGCCGTTGTGACAACCCAAGATCAACAACCTTGCCATCCTCATCTAAAAAAGTCCCTACAATATCACCGACGACACCTTTTTCCAGCAAATCAAGAAAATCTTCTTCACCAAAATAACCTGCTTCGACGACGATTGCATTTTTATGAATCTCCCCTACACTGAACAATGCAACATCTAGGTTATCAAAACTATCCAACACATTCTTAATCTGACGATCTTTTTTCAACGCTGTTGCGATTTCTTTCGTATCAACAAATGCAGGAACCGGCAGTTGGAACCATTCAGATCCGTAGCATCTAGAGAAATTAAGAACGATTGCTTCACTATTGGTGATCATACTATTTCGTGCAGCACCACCAGTTATTTGAATTACTTTCGTATCCTTTTTCTTGCTTCCTTTTATATTCTCTGAAAGCTCATGCAATGTTCGTCCCCAAGCTAATCCAACCGTTTGATTATCCTGAATCAAGTCATCAAGAAAGACAGAAATTTGATCAGACATCTCTTCAATAATCAAATGCCTATTTGTTAATTGCGTATCATAAACAAAAGCTTTGCGAAGATTAAAGGTTGAAGCCAACTGATTACCTAAACTTTTATGATATGTCGTAGGAAAATTCAATTCTACCTTGATATAGCCATCCTTTTTCGCTCGTTTCAAGAGACGTGAAACGGTTGGCTTAGATAAATTAAGCTCCGTAGCAATCTGCGCTTGATTGATATCCTGATAATAATATTTTTCGGTTACGATCTTCATTAGTTCCAACTGATCTTGCTCCATTTTAATTTCCTCCCATGAAATTAATTTCAATTCATTCTACCTTTTACATGGAAGTTTTACAAATGAGTTTTTAGCTCACTACTTGTACTTGTCCATAGGTTTTGAACTTCTCAATCATCAATTCCATCTCTTGATCGTCTAAAACTTGTGGCTTCCCTAGCGTACAAGCCATATAATGCAAACCAGCCAAACGCTCCACTTCTTCCGCAATCGCAAAGGTTTGTTCAATCGATGGTCCACAAGCTAGTAATCCATGATTTGCTAAGAAGCATGCATATCGATCCTTCATTGCTTCAAAAGAAACCTCTGCTAACTCTGGTGTGCCAAAAGTCGCATATTCCGCACATCGAACATTATTTCCACCAGCAATGGCCACTTGATAATCTGTCGCTGGCAAGTCCATCCCACAAATCGCTAGGACAGTACTATACGTGGAATGAGAATGCACTACCGCTCGGATTTCATCCCCGCGTTTTTGATAATAAATCATATGCATCGACCATTCACTAGATGGTTTCCGATCTCCTTCAACAATATTTCCATCTAAGTCCATGAGCACGACATCTTCCACTTTTGTCTCAAAATAATCGATACCGCTTGGACTGATGGCCATCAACTTTTCTACTGGATTATAAATACTGATATTTCCGCCCGTTCCTGCAGTTAATCCGCTTGTAATCAATTTCTTTCCATACTCAACAATCTGTTCCTTTTCTTTTTCCATCATTTAATTTCAGCTCTCCTTTTTTAGTAACAACTTTCCAAAGTTATTTGAATGTCTTTTGGATCAAACTCATACGCTTCGTTGTTATTCATAATCTCCTCAATGATCTTCGGAATCATTTCTTTTGTCACACCCAACTCTCTTAACGTTGACGGTAACCCCCAATCATCATATTTTTGTCTTAAAAGATTGATACCTGCTTCAGCATATTCCACGTCGCTCATATTGTTTTGACGTTCTAGGTGCAGAACATTTTGATTGAAACGAATAAACTTCGTTGGATCTTTCCTAAGTTCATTTTTCAACCATGCTGGTTCAATTACAGCGAGACCTTCACCGTGGGATGAGTTGGTCATTGCCCCCACCGCATGCTGAATCCAATGGCAAGGAAATCCCTTCATGTCTCGTCCGCAATCAGCTATTCCATTCATTGCCAATGTCGCCGCCCAGCTTATATTCTCACGAGCATCAATATCATTCAGTTGTTCTAAAACGCTATCATTTTCTAAAATCGTCTTAACAACACCTTCAGCCAAATAATCGCCCAAATCATTATTCGTTACTTGGTCATCGAAGTATCCCTCTAATACGTGAGAATTGATGTCCGCCATACCTGCTGCAGTTAGTCGCTTAGGAACAGTCTTTACTAATTCAGCATCCACGATTGCAATTTCTGGAAATAATAATTCATCATGCAGCGCCCATTTTTTCCAATCCGCTTTATTTGCGCTGCGATCATTCGTCAAAATACAATGGCAACTCATTTCAGATCCAGAAGCGGCAATCGTTGAAACTGCTACAACTGGCTTTTTCTTTGTTGCCTGCTTGCTTGCTGTAAAATAATCCCAAATATCTGAGTCACTTGCTGCACCCAAACTGATCGCCTTTGCAGTATCAATCGAACTGCCTCCACCAACAGCTACAATCACATCCACATCTTTTTCTTTGGCCAATTTGATTCCTTCATCAACCACTGTCAAATGAGGATTCGCCGTTACACCACCTAGCTCAAAAACCGTCATGCCTTTTGCTTCCATCGAATCGATTGCTTGCTGAAAGACTCCTAGCTCTTTCAACGGACCTTCGATCTCAACCAATAACGCTCGTTGACCGAACTGGCGAGCATTTTCTCCTAAGCAACCATACTGTCCCCTACCAAAGATTACTTTCGTTGGACTGTAATACTGAAAATTTCTCATGTTCTCCTCCTATTACAATATATTTATAGGTTCTAAGACATCACTATTGTTTTTAGTCATGCCTTTTATCCATCATGTTGCTTAAGCTGTTAAAATGAGAAGGAAGTGTTTCCTCTTTGGTTTTTATAGGCCTTAGAAGAGTCCTGCAACCAGCTTCTCATTCACAGCATTCGTTTTATGCAGGTTGAACTGCAGTTTCTCAGTACGATCTTGTCACACCCCGATAGATTGATTTGGAATGTGTTTATGTTGGCTTTTCATTTTTGCTATTGTTTATATTCATAAAGAAGGGGTTCTTCTTTTTTAAACCGATCTAGTTCTTGGATGATCATCTTTGTATGGTTTGTTAATACATCTGTTGTTGCCCCAGCGATATGAGGAGTAATCACCACATTATCTAGTTCTTGGATAAATGGATGACTCACTGGGATCGGCTCTGTCGAAAAAACATCTAAACCAGCACCGGCAATTTGCTTCGTCCTCAGCGCCTCAATCAAATCCTCTTCATTCACTACTGCTGCTCTTGAGCAATTGATAAAATATGCGGAGTCTTTCATCTTTGCAAAAGAGGATTTATTAATAAAATTCTCTGTCTCCTTTGAAACTTTCAAATGAACTGAGATGAAATCAGATTCTGTTAGTAATTCTTCGATTCCGACCTTTTCCGTAATTAACGTATCCACATCGACGTTCGAGACATATGGATCAAATACCAGTATTCGCATCCCAAATCCTCGAGCGATTGCTGCGACTCTTCGACCGATACTTCCATACCCGATAATCCCTAGAGTTCTACCCTTCAACTCTATCCCCTTAAAGACCACATAAGGACTTTGAGGTCCAACACCCCAAACCACATCTCGTTTCAAACCTTCCTTCGCCCGATTACCTTTATTACTACTCGCGGTATAATTTCCTTTTTTGAGCTGTTCATAAGCAAAAGGAATTTTTCGAGCAATCGACAACATCAGACCAATTGTCAGCTCTGCAGTGGAATCAGAATTTCTTCCTGGTGTGAATAAAACCTTGATTCCTTTCTCTTGTGCATAGTCAACATCAACATTGACTGGTGTTGCACGGGTACAAAAGATTAGTTCCAGCTTAGGTGCTGCATCGATGATCGCTTTTGTAATGTCATCGTAGCTAGTGACAATCACCTCCACGTTATCAACCAATGGAATCAATTCTTTTTCCGAAAGCTTGCCAATTCCTTTAGCCCATCCTTGAATGTCCACATCACCTAACTGTTTCACTTCTTCGATGAGAGCTTCATCATATTCAGCCGTAAATAGAATATTCATCGTTTTCCCCTTCCTTTGAAATTTATTTCTTTAATAGAAATTTATTTCTTAATTCGAGCATAAAGCCCTTTCATCAGAAAGTCAACAGTTTTTTTAATTTATTTCACATTTAGAAATTTATTTCACGACTGTAGGGATTTGTCTTTCGAAGATATCCTGAGTTATGTAAGGAATTTTTAATCCACGAATCGGCTGGAATATGTTAAACTCAGACAAAAGCAAAAAAAGAGGAGAATTCTTGTGACTGAATATACTGGCTTCGACAAAATTTATCGCGATGTTGTCCTAGATATCATTGAAAATGGTACCGATCAAGACCCTGCTTTGGTACGGGCAAAATATGCAGACGGCAGCCCTGCGCCCACTCGTTTTATCCAAGGTGTTAATTTTAAGATCACACCTGAAGACGGCATTCCCATTTTGAAATCTAAACGCGTATTCCAAAAAACGCCGTTGATCGAATTGGAATGGATCTGGCAAGAATTATCCAATGATGTGACTTGGTTGCAGGACCACAATTGTAAGGTTTGGAACGAATGGGTCGACGAAAACAATACAATCGGCAAAGCATACGGCTTCCAATTAGCAAAAAAATGCCGTAAGCTGCCCGATCACGAAGAAAAACTAAATCAAGTTGAATACGTTTTGCATCAATTACAAAACAATCCCGGTTCACGCCGCATCATGACTAGCCTATGGGATGTTGATGATCTAGACGAAATGACCTTGGAGCCCTGCGTTTGGGCAACCAACTGGAAGGTCAATAAAGGCGTCCTTGATCTGCATGTTAAGCAGCGCTCTGCTGACATGGCATTAGGCAATCCCTTCAACGTATATCAATATGCCGTATTGCATCGCCTGATTGCCGATCAGTTAGGGTTCGAACTAGGCACGATGCACTGGTGTATCGACGACGCGCATGTATACGACCGTCATATTGATGCATTGACAGAACAGCTGTCTCAACCAGTTCCAAACAGCGAACCAACATTGGTGTTACCAGATAAATACGACGAAAACGGCAAAGAGCGCTCATTCTTTGAACGTCGTTTGTCAGATGTGAAGCTAGAAAACTATGAACATAATGGCGTTATCAAATATGAAATAGCGGAGTAACCCATCCACCCGTGAAAACGGGTGGCTTTTTAACACCTCTAGAAGAGGTCCCCACTCACGTACTTCATAAATGGAGCTTCCCAAAAGACCGCCAACCGCTCGGCGCTCGCTACTTTATTTCTTTTTCTTACTCTTGAATGGATCAACGTATTCTCGTTTACTTATACTATCTCGAATACGATCATCTGATTCCTGCTCTCTTATATATTTTGCGATTGTCTTTTGATTCAACCCCGCTGTACTTACGTAATATCCTTTGGACCAGAAACTTTTATTCCCATATTTATAGACTAAGTTTCCATGCTGCTCATGGATCAGAGTCGCACTTCTGCCTTTTAAAAATCCCATGAACTGAGAAATGCTTATTTTCGGTGGAACTCTTACTAACATGTGGATATGATCTGGCATTGCATGAGCTTCGATGATTTCTACTTCTTTCATCTCACAAAGTTTACGCAAAATTCTTCCGATATCTTTTCTTAACTCACCATAAATTACTTTCCTTCTGTATTTTGGTGTGAACACGATGTGGTACTTACAATTCCAGCGTGCATGTGATAAACTTTTGTCGTCATTTGATGGCATAGAAAAACTCCTTTCGATAAAATGAGCGGTTGGTAGCCACTTAGTAGTCTATCGAAAGGAGTTTTTAACGCTAAAGCTCTTTCGTCTACGCGTAGAAACGCGCGGTTTTTTTGTTTCGCTCGCTAGCGCGAGCGAAACTGACTGAAGTCATTAATAAAAAATGCGATCAGTCAAATGACTGGTCGCATTTCTCTATCCTTGTCCATAATAAGCATGGGCTCCATGTTTACGGTAATAATGTTTATCTAATAAATATTGAGGAATCTCGTGAATTGCTGGATTGATTTGTTCATTTTCCTTAGCCATCAAACAGATTTCATCCAAAATTAAACTATTTTCCACAGCCTTTGCCGGCGTTTCTCCCCAAGTAAAGGGCCCATGTCCATAAACTAATACCCCGGGAATTTCATTTGCTTTTAACTTTCTTTCTTGAAAGGTCTCGACAATCACATGCCCCGTATTTTTTTCGTAGGCTTCTTTCACTTCAGTTTCAGTTAACTGACGTGTGCAAGGTATCTTTCCATAAAAAGCATCTGCATGCGTCGTTCCATATGCTGGTAAATCACGTCCGGCTTGTGCCCACATCACAGAATTTGTTGAATGTGTATGCACGATAGCCTTGATTTGTTCGAACGACTGGTACAAAACTACATGCGTTGGTAAATCTGAAGATGGATTCATACTGTTTGCTTCTAACGGATTTCCCACCAGATCAGTGACCACCATCTGATCGGCCGTCATCTTTTCATATTTTACGCCACTTGGTTTAATCACAATCACGCCTAGCTTACGATTAATCTCACTCACATTTCCCCAAGTTAATTTAACCAAACCATATTGAGGTAGTTCTAAATTTGCTTCATATACTCGCTGTTTCATTTCAGCAATGATTTGTTCACGCGACGACATCATAACCCGCCTCCTTCAGCTTCGGATAAAGATATTCTTTGGCTGTTTCGATTTCTTTTTTAAAATCAGGACTTTTTTCACTCCACATTTCAATCAAAAAGGTTCCATCATATTCTAAACGTTTTAAATTCTTTAATAACCCTAAGAAATCAACGCATCCCTGTCCAAAAGGAACATCGCGGAATTGACCCGCGGATTTAGTTGTAACTGGGTAAGTATCTTTTAGGTGAATCGACGTAATGCAGTCGATCCCTTTTTCCAGCTCGACACCTGGATTGTTTTCTGGCCAAGCTGAGAGATTGCCTAAATCAGGATACACTTGTAAGTAGGGCGAATGAATTTGCTTTTTAATTTCCAAAAATTTAGTAATCGAGTTCATAAAGGGATCATCCATGATTTCAATTGATAGAATAACCCCGTATTCTGAAGCTGTTTTCACACTTGATTTAAGACCTTCAATGAACGCTTCTCTAGAAAGCATCGATTTTTCTTCGTAATATACATCATAACCTGCTATTTGAATCACTTTGATACTTAATTTGTGAGCGAACTGAATAGCCTTCGTCATCATTTCTTTTGCCTTTTGTTGCTTATCTCTATTCGAAGATCCAAAAGGAAATCGGCGGTGGCCGCTTAAACAAATCGAGTTGATTCGAACACCGGTTTCAAACATATCATCTCGCAATTGACTGATTGTTTCGTTGGACCAATCCAGACGAGCTAATCGCTCGTCTGTCTCATCAATCGACATTTCAATAAAGGAAAAACCTAATTCCTTTGCTAATTCAAAACGCTCTTTCCAAGAAATATCTTTTGGCAGCGCCTTCTCATAGATTCCAATCTGAGCCACTATTATTCCCCCCAGATACGAATAATTTCGTTTTTGAAGTCAGTCGCAGCTTTCACCGGGTCAGCAGCTCCTGAAATGCCTCGTCCAGTAATAAAGTTATAGACTTCGATACCTTCAAATAATTTCAAGGTATCCACATTCAAACCACCCGTCACAGAAACATCAAATCCCATTTCGATTAGTTTTTTAACTTTCGATAGATCTTTTTCACCCCATGTTTCACCCGAAAGCAGTGCATCGCGACTTTGATGATAAATTGCCTGCTTGATGCCAATTCTTCGCCATTCAGCAGCTTGTTCATAGGTCCAGTCGCCATATAGCTCTACCTGCAATTCCTTTACTTCTTTTTGGGCTGCTTCCATCGTTGGAATTGTAGCACAGCAGATTACGGTCATGAAATCAGCTCCGGCATCTGTTACATTTTTAGCAACAGTTCCGCCGGCATCAGCACATTTGGTATCAGCCACAATGGTTTTTTCAGGAAACATACTGCGAACGCAGCTGATGGCTTTTCGTCCCTCTTGCAGGCACAAAATCGTTCCAACTTCAATGATATCGACGATTTCACCAACTTTAAAAACATCGGCCAATGCAGCTTCTAACTCATTGTGATCCAAAGCAATTTGTAATTTTGGTCTACTCATTTTGATTTCCTCTTTTACTTAGTTTTTTGATACAATTTTGATTCCGCAAATTTTTCACCGATTTCCTTAGCAGACATCACGTTTTTGATACCGATAACGGTTACTCCCTTTTTTTCTGCTTGAGTAAACATATTTAAGAAATTCACTGGCGTGAAAACAACATCATATTGAGTTGCTGAACTTTTTCCCTCTGAAATCGCACAATGGTGAATTTTGGTGATTGGTACACTTAATTCTTTCATCGCTTTTTCCACACTTCTCATCATCATTAAGCTTGTTCCTGATCCGTTTGCGCAAGATACTAAAATTCTCATAATTATTTCCTCCTAAATATTTCGTATTATTTTATTAATAAAATCTAGTTTTGTTCCTGATATTTCTCTGCATATTGTTCATAATCATCTACAATCATAAAGTAACCATCCGGATTTTTACGATATTGTAATTGTGGAATAATTAATAATCCAATAACAACCACTGCGATTCCGACATAGCCAAGGACCTTCATAATTACCGTGAACAGCGGCCAAGCTGTTGCCCAATCAAACATTCCGATATACCCGCCAAATTTCGACATGCCGATCCATGTTGCGAAGATCGCTGAACCGCCAACTTGAATGATCCCGGAAAGAAATGGGAAGATACAAGCTGCTTTGAAGCCACCACGATTATTCGCAAAAACAGCAATTACAGCATTGTCAAAGAACAATGGGATAAAACCGGCAATAACGATTGTTGGTGATTTGAACAAGATCAATAAAGCAATCATTAAGAATTGACCTAAAGCACCGAATAAGAAACCAATCGTTACAGCGTTTGGCGAACCAAAACCAAAAGTAGCTGCTACGTCGATCCCAGGAACTGCTCCTGGTAAAATCGTATTTGAGATTCCTTGGAAGGATTGTGTTAATTCATCAACGAAGGTCCGAACACCTAATTGTAAAATAGCTAGATAAACCGCAAAGTTCAATGAAGTCGTCATAATATAAAATAGGAAACTTTGCCCCTCTTGCATAAATTCTGCTTGGATTAAATAATCTTGACCTAATACCAATAAAATAATTCCAAAGAAGAAAAGCATCAATAACGAGGTCGCTACCATGTTTTCATTAAATATAGACAAGAAACCTGGCAGTTCGATATCTTCCAATTTTTTATCAATTTTCTCAGCTTTATTTTTTCTCTTATCACGTTTTCTCATCCATTCAGCTAACTTCGCAAAAATGAAAATCCCAAACATTTGCTGATGGGCAACGGCAAAACCGGCTCCTTCTGTCAACTCCTGAGTAATTCCTACCGTCAAATTGGACGCAACTGCCCAATAACAACCTAAAATCAACCCCATAAAGATCAATACCTGAATTCTTCCTAAATCTGGAAAACAGAATAATAAAATCCAGAAAGCAGTTGCTGATTGTTGAATCTGCACATTTCCGGTTGTGAAGACTGAACGTAATTTAGTATATTTTTGGAATCGAACCAATAAAATGTTCATAACAAAAGCGATCAATAATAAAATCATGACATCACCGAATGTCCGACCAAAAGTTTCCTTCAACCCAGCATCCACTGCGTTTTGACCGAAGTAAGGATCGGTAACCATCGCATCCAAATTGAACCGTTCCTTTAATCCAACTAGAATGGGACGAAAGTTATTGACCAAGCCGCCAGAACCAACCGTTAAAATGAAGTATCCGACAGTTGCTTTTAAAAATCCTGCGATGCATTCATAAAGCGGACGCTTTAATAAGATATAACCTAGCAGTACGATAAAACCAATCAGATACGCCGGCTGCGTTAAGATGTTTGTTGCAAAATATGTCCAAATAGTTAATAAAAAGTCACCCATTATTTTTTCCTCCTATAACTTGTACTCATTCATCACCGCTTGATAATCCTCGATTGAATTGGTTGCTGCTAAACGTTCTATCAACCCCTCTGTCATCAATAATTCAGACAAGTTTTGGATATTTTCCATATGCTCTTCCGCATTTTTAGCTGCCAAAGTAAAGAACAAAATAGCTGATTTATCTTCTTCACTCTCAAATTGAATTGGTTCCAGCATTTTAGTAAATGAGATAGCTGTCCCAAACACCCCGCTACTCTCTTCAGAAGAGTGAGGCATCGCCACTTGTGGCACAATAACGATATAGGGGCCATGTTCTTCAACACAATGAATGATTTCATCCACATATGTTTGATCAATCAGTTGTTTATCTAATAGTAATTGACAGCTTTCACTGATTGCTTCTTTCCAATCAGTGATTTTTTTATCGGAATATTTTACTAAGCCATTATCGAAAAAATATTTCAGCATGCTATTTACCTCTTTCCTATAAAAATGAAGGGAATGGTGTATCATTATCCACAGAAAATGCATCATCAAACCCACGATAAAAATTGAACTCCATGTCATCTTTATTCGTTGGGTAAGTGAATTTACCACCCACTTGCCAGATATACGGTTTGAAATCATACTTCAAACGATCTTTTTTAAATTTCCATATTTCGGTGATTTCTTTCGGATCAGCCATGAAGTTTGCCCAAATATCATAATGAACAGGAATGACTACTTTGGCATTCAATGATTCAGCCATTCGCAGCATATCAACCGATGTCACTTTATCGGTAATTCCACGAGGATTTTCACCATAGGCTCCTAAACAAACATCGATTTTATGCTCGTTCCCATGTTTTGCGAACATATTAGAATAATGAGAATCACCTGCGTGATAAAGGTTTCCACCGGATGTCTCAAATAAATAGTTCACAGCAATCTCATCCATGTCTTGCGGCATTTTGTCCTTTAATGTTACTTCTGGATCTTCACAAGTAACTAATGCAGTACGATCAAAGGCTTCCAATGCAACGACCTTAATATCTTTGATGTTCACTTCATCACCAGACTTAACGATGATCGTTTTTTCTTCAGGTATTCCCCACTTCAACCAAGTATTTACAACTTCTTTCGGTCCGACAAATTTCGCATCCGGACAATTTTGATGCACAGCTGCAGCAGTATTAATATCTAAATGATCCGAGTGAATATGAGTAACTACTAAAGCGTCTACATTTTTGACTGCAAAAGGATCAATTACAAATGGTTGCGTTCGTAAATTCGGCTGCATTTTTTGAACACCGCTCATGCGCATCATTTGATGACCTTTTTTCATCATACCGTTTCCATGACTGCGCTTGCCTGTGCCACACCATAAATCACACAAAATATTAGTTCCTTCATGACTCTTTAGCCAAATGCCAGTGCAGCCTAGCCACCACATCGCAAACGTTCCTTCTTTTACTTCTTCTGTTTCGATTTCTTCGTTCAAATATGTGCCCCATTCAGGAAAAGTAGATAAAATCCAACTTTCTTTTGTAACGTCCTTGACTTGTTTACTCATTATAATTGCTCCTCACATAAATTTGATATGACTTACATTTAAATCATAAGGTGTAACAAGAGTTATGAAAACCCTTTTATATGACCTTTTACTTTTTATATGATCTTCTTTGCGATCTTAATGATTTTCTTAGTATAATATGATTAGTCGAAGAGTTTTAAATGAATGTTTCGCTTCAGGAAAATCATTTATCTAGAAAGAGCATCATATAGGAGGTAACATAATGAAGAATTCACTGGTCAATATCGACAAGCGCCAAAGGGACATTTTGGAACTGCTCCAGCAAAAAGAACAGATGACGGCTCTCGAGTTGGCTGAGGCTTTAAACGTTTCAATCAGTACGATCCGTAGAGATTTAAACTTATTAGAAGAAAAAAATGAGATTATTCGTAATTATGGCTATTGCTCCTATAATTATGAAAATAAGACGGACTTTGATCAATCCGGGCCAGAAAGACTAAAACAGGCCATCGCACGTGAAGCTAGTAAATACATCAATGATTATGATACCGTATTCATTAATTCAAGCTCCACTGCTTTGAAAACGCTTGAATTCGTTCGTTCCAATCATCTGACAATTGTTACTAACAATGTCAAAATCAATTATTCTCCTCATAAAGAAAATTGTAACTATATTCTGACTGGCGGGGAAATGCGCTTCCCGAAGGAGGCCTTAGTTGGTGATATTGCTTTAAACACTATTTCTTCCATGAATGCGGATGTTTGTATCATCGGATGCAGCGGAGTAAACATTGAGAGCGGCGTGACTACAAAAATATTGAATGAATCAACCATTAATGAAATGATGATTAATCAAACGTTTAAATGTAAGATTTTAGTTGCCGATCATCGCAAAATTGGTTTAACATCGAAATTTAAAATTGCTGATATTTCGGTTTTTGATTATCTAATTACTGATCAATTTTGTTCCGAAAAAGTCTTAAACGAGATCAGAAACACTGATGTAAAAGTCATTCAAATCGAATAAACAGAAAAAACAGGAGACAAAATCACTGATACGATTTTGTCTCCTGTTTTTCCATTTTTGATCAGCTTTCTTTTTCTTGTATTGCTGACTAAGGGATAGTTTCTTGAAATTGACTGCCAATAAGGTGATTCCTACTTCGTTCCTTCCTTTGTCTATTCCTCGAACAGACAAGCGTGTCCAACTTAAGCAAGCCTTCAGATGACCGAAAATTGATTCCACATCAATTTTGCATTGGGCATAGCTTGATCTGGTTTCTGGTGCTGAAAGCAGTGCACGCTGTTTGGCTTTGAAGTATTCTAGCGTTGTATTCACTACCGAAGAGCTCTAGTTATTTTAGATGAGAAACATCATTTGAATGCAAAAGTGATAACTAATGAACACCGAAATTGTCTTTCCCTAAAAGTTTGAATCACTGTTTTATGGAATATGTGACTCCAATAAATTCTTTTCATTTAGAAAGTAATTTAAAAGTGTCGCATATGCATTTGGTGTATTCTCTTTTAAACAAAACATTATTGTTCCTGTGACTCCTTTCGTCAAAAAATGTTTTGAATTTTAAAAAACTGACCATCAATAAATGATGATCAGTCTACATAGCACATTTATTTATCGGGACTAAATATAGCATTTAGTTTTTCAGCAGATGCCTTTGGTTCACGATCCCAAGTGAGAAGGCCGCAGATTTCTGTTTCTGTGTCGGTCAATTGTGTATAACAAAAACCCTCTATTATCGAACTTTGTTTATAGATATTGATCACTTTTCTAATTTCCTCGACGAAATCATCTGCGTTCGATACGTTTGGTTCAACGTTCATCCCTAATCCTAAGCGATAGTTGATTCCACCCATTTCTGTACACATTACTGGCTGTCCTTCATACTTATATCCTGGACAGAACAGAAATTTTCGGCCGCATAATCCTGGCATATCAGCAATAATTTTGTCAACACTACTGTATCTTTCTGCTAAGGAGATTTCGTCACTGGAATAGTCATGTACTGTGAACAGATCAGATTGACAATGCTCCCAGCCATCATTTGAAATGACTGGACGAGTATCATCGACTGACTTGGTTAAGTAGTACAAGGTTTGAGCATGAGCCTGCTGCTTTTTTGAATGATAGATATCAGGAACTCCCCAACTTTCATTCAATGGAACCCATGCAGCAATACAGGGATGGTTATAGCCTTGCTGAAGAACCACCTTCCATTCATCGACCATTTGATAGGCGTATTCCTCTGAGTAGTCATAGGCCGCCGCCATCTCGCTCCAGACTAATAATCCATAATAATCACAGAGATACAAATAGTTGTTTTCACTACTCATCATGTGTTTTCGAACACCGTTGAAACCTAGTTTTTTGATCCACTGTATGTCATTTTCCAAAGCCTCGAAGGATGGGGCAGTCAATATGGAATCAGGAAAATATCCTTGATCCAGCACTGATGAAAAAAAATAAGGACGATTATTCAGACAAAACTTATTGTTCTCGATACTGATTTTTCGCATACCGAAATAACTGTAAACAGTATCCACTAACTGATTATCAACGTCGAGTTCAAGCTTTAGATCGTACAAGTTGGGATGTTCGGGAGACCACCAGTTACCAAGCCCATGATCATTAAAATCGTCAATACCAACACAGAATTTCAAATACTTACCACGCGCCCAATGAGATTCCTTGGCAATAATTCGATCATCTAGTGTGAGTTCGAGTGTTAAGGTGAACGAATCCGATAGTGCAGCTTCTTCGCTAAAGTGAAGTTCTACTTCAACTTCCTTTTTGTCAATATCAGGGGTTAAACGGATCGTTTCAACAGAATACAGATTCTTATCCTCCAGCCAAACATCACGCCAGATACCAGTCATTTGCGTGAACCACATCACTTCCGCTGTTTCTTTCCAATATTGTTTTCCACGAGGAATCGTCATATCTTCAAGCGAATCCTCCACTCGTAAAACAAGGAGATTCTCTTCTTCTGTTAGGAAAGAGGTGAGATCAAATGAAAATCGACTATTTCCACCAACATGTTTTCCAACATAAGCACCGTTGACCCAAACTGTCGTCCTATAATCTACCGCTTCAAAATGGATAATATTTCTTTGATCATTTACAGCTTTTTTGTTCAGTGTCCGCTGATACCAAACGACTGGACAAAACGTTGTCTCATGAATACCACTGCGTTCACTTTGATAAACAAAGGGCACTTCAATCTTATGAGTAGGTTTAAATCCCTTGTTCCACTCCTGTAACAAACCTTCCCTCAATAAATCAAAACGAAAATCCCAAGTGCCATTCAAGTCAGTCCAACTAGTCCTTCTAAATTGAGGGTTAGGGTGCTTGATTAATTGTGCCATATTCTCCACCTACTTCATTTGATTGATCTTAGCTAACAACTCTAGTGCCAGCTTTGGTTCTCTCTCCATTGTAAGCAATCCATTGACCTCCTGCTCTAAATCATTGAACTGCGTATAACAATATCCTTGCAGCAATTCAGAGGCTTGGATTGTTGAGATAATCGTCAAGACTTTTTCTTCAAACTCTTTGGATGTACTCGCCCCTGAATAGCCCCACGAAGCGTTATCTTCACTTGTTTCTTCAAAAGCAATACCACCAAATTCACTTAAAATCATCGGTTCTTCGTCATGGCTATAATCACCGACATAGATTCTTCGACCTTGTGGCCCTTCTAAAACAGCTGATACGGAGGTATATCGTTCTTTGAGTTTCTCTATATCCGCATCATAATCATGGATCGTACAAATATCAGAAATCGTGTGCTCCCAGCCATCGTTTGAAAGCACTAAACGCGTCGGATCAAGTGCCTTCGTTAAATAATACATCGTGTTTGCAAATGACTGCTCCACGACTGAATTTTTAATCTTTGGCACTCCCCAGCTTTCATTTAACGGCAACCACACACATATTGATGGATGGTTAAAGTCGCGCTTCATGGCCTGTTGCCACTCCTGCAGCAGTTCTTCTACTGAACGCCTACTGAAGGAATAGGCATTCGGCGCTTCGCCCCAGACAACCAAGCCTAATTTATCACACCAATATAGAAACCGTGGATTCTCATATTTTTGATGTAGTCGAACACTATTGAAGCCCATCTGTTTGATTAGCTCTACATCTTTTTTTATTTCCGCATCACTTTTCGCCGTCATCAGAGAGTTTGGATAATACCCTTGGTATAGGACTGATTTTGTATAAAAAGGCATATGATTCAAGCAAATCAGCTGATGCTCAATAGAGACGGTTCGCATGCCAAAATAGGAGGTCACTCGATCAACTTCTTGTTCATTGACCAATAGGACAAGCTCCACATCATATAGATTGGGATGCTCTGGACTCCACCAATAGCCATAGTGATGGTCATTAAAATCAGGGATTTCAAAATCAACCGTCATTGAATGTCCCTTAATAATCGATGTCGAATCGACAATAACTTCATTGCCACGATAAATCCTTATTCCTAATTTGGCATTGGCGGGAGCTTGTACCTCTGTCGAAATATTCACAGTATTTTCTACTGTGTCGGGAATATAGCGAACTGAATCAATATAGTCTTGTTCTGTAAATTCCAACCAGACAGTTTGCCAAATACCCGTCGTTCCCGTATAAAAAATACCTTCTGACTTTCCTTTGAAGTTTTGTTTCCCACGAGGTAAATGTTCGTCATAGCTATAGTCCGTCACGCATACATCAATTTTAAGCTGACGATCCTCCTGAATTTGATTTGAAATATCAAAGGAAAAAGGAGTATGCCCACCTTTGTGATCCCCACAATATTGACCATTTACCCAAACTTGGGTGTAATAATCACTCGCACCAAAATGAAGCAGGATTCTGGGTGCATCGACTTCTTCCAAAATAATCATTTTGTTATACCATACACAGTCATGAATATCCTGAGAATTGATCCCACTTTCCTCTGATTGGTAAACGAAAGGAACAGTGATTTCCTTGCTGTAGTCGTGAGTCTCATACCACTTGTGTTTAATTCCGATCCTTTGATCATCAAAATCAAAGGACCATGGACCATCTAAATCTAACCATGCTTTTCTTTCAAATTGGGGACGTGGGTAAAAATCCATTTGAGAACAACTCCTTATTCTATCTCTGCGTTACTGATTTCTTTTTTTAGTTTCTTCTGCATGTTTGCAGTGGTTTTATCAATGTCTTGTTTTCCGTTTAACAGATTTTGTGTTTCATCCTCTAAAATGTCGTTTAATTGAGCTGAAATATAGGGAACATCAGCATCAACCAGCTGCTTTCCTTTTGTCAATGAATCTAATAAAACAGGATACATCGGATTGCTTTCCATTACTTCTCCACGTTCGTAATTTGACTGACGAACAGGATCCATCGTATGCTCCACCTTTAACAACTCAGCATCCTTAGAAGTCACAAACTCAATAAATTTGTAGGCCAACTCATCCTCTTCAGAATGATTTGTTACCGCGATTGACCAGCCTCCTAGAACCGGAGAACTTCCTGGTGTTACAGCGAAACCAACTTTATCCTTGATTTTAGATTTGTCATCATTGATCGAATTGATCAGCCCTGGCCATTGCTCCATCATTAAAGCTTTTCCTTCAACAAACATCGCATTGGCTTCATCCCAACCTAATTGAGTCCATTCCTTTGGGGCATAGTTTTTTAGTTCCATCATCGTTTCCATAGCTTTTTTCGTACCATCATTATCGACAGTCGCTTGATTATCCTTTGAAATAACTGTTTGTTCACCTTCACGGTTCATCCAGATTGCTCGACTGTTAGTTGTTGATCCCATACTGATATAACCATAATCTATAGGTGAATCCGCATTTTTTGCTTTCGTAAAGTACTTGGCTACTTCAACCATTTCCTCATTCGTCGTTGGTACTGCTAAATCCTTGCCTGTTTTTTCTTTATAGGCTGCCTTTACTTTTTCGTCCTCAAAAATGTCTTTTCGATAGAACAGCATTTGTGTGTCTGGTTTGTATGGGAATGCATATAATTTCCCATCATATTTACCATATAGATCTAAGATAGAAGGAATGAAATCATCCATATCTAATTCAGTATCAGCTACCTTTTTATAATCATCCAGCTTCTTCAAATAACCCGAAGCCGCGTAAGAATGAATATTGGCTACAGGCATCAATACTGCATCAAAGGTATGGCTCGTACTTAAATCTAATTGAATTTTCTCTTCATCATTACCGGCAGGAAAACTTTGGACTTCCACTTTTGCTCCAGAAGCTGCTTCAAAATACTTAGCCGCTTCCTTCAACGCTGTTTCATGATCTCCAGTTCGAGTTGCGACCGTAATTTTTTTCCCTTTGTATTGACCCTCTAGCGTACCTGAAGCATCAAGATTTTCCAATTTAATACCGAATTTTTCGGGTGTCTTCAATTCCACCGGTTCAGAACTCTTGGCACTCTCTTTTGTTTCTCCTCCTCCGCCACAGCCTGAAATAACGACTAATGACAAAAGAACTGTACAAAGCAAACCAATCTTTTTCATAATTTTTTACCCTTTTACCGCTCCTGCGGTAATTCCTTTCTGAACATATTTTTGGGTTGTTAACGCTAAAATGAACGCTGGGATCATCGCGATCGTACCTGCCGCAGCGAGTAGGCCAAATGGTGTATCCTTCTGAAGCTGCACCATTCCGCTGATTCCTACAGGCAATGTCTTCGTACTATCGTTAAACAGTAAAACCAACGCTGTACCAAACTCATTGTATGAAGCTAAAAAGACTAATATGGAGATAACGACTAAACCGGGTACAACTAAAGGCAAAGCAATTCGCCAATAAATCTGAAATTCCGTACAGCCATCAATTTTGGCGGATTCAAATATTTCATTCGGCAGTTCATCAAAGAAACTCGTTGAAAGCCAGATAGCTAGCGGCAAGTTGGCAGTAATATAAACTATCGTCAAGCCAATCTTGGAATCCAACAAATGAAGCTGATTGAAAATAATGTAATAAGGAATCATGTATATCAAGCTTGGAATCATCCGGACGGCGATCACTAATAATAGTGACAGCTTCTTGCCTCTAAAGTTAAAGCGAGAAAAGCCATATCCTGCAAAGCTGGCAATAATCAACGTGATGATCGTTGTAGAGATAGAGATCGATAAGCTGTTCCAAAAGAACTGTCCCATGTTATTCTCTGCGATCACCTGTCGAAAATTTTGAAAGCTTATCTTAGACGGAATAAATTCTGGCGGGATGACCATAATTTGACTTGGCTGCTTCACTGCTGTCGTGATCGTCCAATAAATTGGAAAAAGGAAAATAATCGTAAAGATGACGAGGAGCGCCAATGATAGTGGAAATTTTTTCTTTTTCATTGCTATTTCACCTCCTCTTTTCGCGTCAACATTAGTGTTGTTATGGATACGATCGCAATAATAATGAAGAATATGACTGCCGCTGCCGAACCTCTACCCACATCCATGTACCGAAAAGCCATCTTATACATCATCGTGCCGATGGATTCCGTTGTTCCGCTAGGTCCACCATCCGTCATGATCATGATCGGATCAAATACCTTCAGTGAATCCATCAATCGTAAAGAGACTACTAAAGAAATAAAGTTGCGAATCAATGGCAGAGTAATCTTTCTAAATGAAGTAAAAGCACTCGCTCCATCAATTAAAGCACTCTCGTACAGCTCATCTGGTATGGTGGTCAAGGCACCTAAGAAAATCAACATACAAAAAGGGATCGACCCCCATGAATCAATGATGATAATCGCTAACCGAGCAGGTAAGGTCTCACCTGTCCAAGAAACTGCCGAGGCATTAAACAGCTCAATCAAATAATTGATTGGACCGTAGACAGCACCAAACAATATCTTCCACATTGTACTCGAGACAACGGGGGCAACCATCATTGGTAAAATCAAAAAGCTCTTCAATAGGCGAACGCCACGGCTCTGTTCGGAATTAGTTAGCAGCACCGCCAAAAGCAATCCAATTCCAACTGAAATGGTCACCGCAAACAAACTGAAAATTAATGTCCAGCTGATTGATTGGACAAACGCCTCATCTTTAATAACGCTTACATAATTTTCGATTCCAATGAATCGGGCACTGCCGTTTGGCATGGTTAGCTTATAATTGCGAAAACTTAAAAAGATCGCATAGACTAATGGAACAATTGCCAAAAAGAAAATAAATATCATGGATGGTGCAACGAATATCAAATGCAGTGTTCGATTCACTTTCCTTTTTATATACTCCATAAGACGCCCTCCTTATTCTTGACTCCATATTAATATAAAAAAAAATATGGATATATACTATATTTAGTATATTTTAAACAGGTAGTTTCCTTTATACTTTGTTTAGAAAAAATAATTGAAATCGAGTGATGCTCATGAAAAAAAATATTCCATTATACAAGCAAATCGAAGAGAGCTTCATCCAACAAATCGAGCACGGACAATTAAAAAAAGGAGATCGAATCCCTTCCGAAACAGAAATTGTCTCCCAGTTCCACGTCAGTCAGATTACTGCCAAGAATGCTCTAAATAATCTAGCTGAAAAAGGCTATGTGAAACGTATTCGCGGAAAAGGAACCTTTGTCGATTTTGAAAATGTAGAAAAGAAAGAACGGATCATCGGATTCATCTTTACAACCATGAAAACAAGTATCGACCGTCAACTGCTAAGCCATTTAGAAGCTTTCGCCAGAAAAGAAAAATTACGCTTCTTCTTTGGTTTATCTCGAGAATCAATGGAAGAAGAAATCAATCTGATTCATTACTTTATCGAATGCGGTGTAGAGGGTCTGATCATTTTTCCAACGGAGTCAGAGAACTATAATGAAGATATCTTACGATTGCACCTCGAAAAATTTCCGTTAGTGCTAGTCGACCGTTACTTCAATAAGCTGGGAATTACCAGTGTGACTTCTGATAATTTCAGCGCCGGCTTTAAACTTGCAGATATGGTCATACAAAAACGATTCAAAAAATTTGCCTTTGTCACAACCGTCGAAGAAAATTCCGCGACAATCGATCGTACAAAAGGAATTGAATACGCTTACGTAAAAAATCAAATACCCATTGATAAAAATCTTTGGTTATTCGTTCCATCAACAATTGAATCCAATGAATCGCTGATTGCTTTTTTAGAGAAGAACAAGCCTGATGTCGTTATTACGGTAAATGCCCATCTGTCAAAACTGATCCATGATTATACAGAGGTAAACAATATCTTTCATTTATCCTTCGATAATCCAGCGGGATGCAACTATTACATCGAGCAGGACGTCGAGGAAATCTCACGATTAGTCATCGCTAATTTGAAAAAACTACTTAACGACGAAACCTGTGATCCAACGCTCACCTTCGTTCCGACGATGCTTTCGAAAGGATCGTTGTCTTAAGAAGAACACATTGAAAATCAAAATTATTTGTAAAGGGATATTAATAAGAAGAAAAGAGGGAAAAACATGGTGGAATTAGCTTTACAAAACGTCTATAAAAAATATGACAATAGTACCCATTACTCAGTGACAGATTTCAACCTCCAGATCAAAGATAAGGAGTTCATTGTCTTTGTCGGACCATCTGGCTGCGGAAAATCGACCACCTTGCGGATGATCGCCGGTTTGGAGGATATTTCAGAGGGAGAATTTCTGATCAATGGAAAGAAAATGAACGATGTCGCACCAAAGGACCGAGATATTGCAATGGTCTTTCAGAATTATGCCCTTTATCCTCATATGACCGTTTACGACAATATGGCCTTTGGCTTGAAGCTGCGCAAGCTAGATAAAGCAGATATCAAACAGCGCGTCGATCATGCGGCTGAAATTTTAGGACTAACTGAGTACCTAAACCGCAAGCCAGCTGCTCTATCCGGCGGACAAAGACAACGCGTCGCTCTCGGCCGTGCGATCGTCAGAGACGCCAAAGTCTTCCTAATGGATGAACCCTTATCTAACCTAGATGCGAAGCTTCGTGTTGCCATGCGTGCAGAAATCGCAAAGCTTCATCAACGGCTCGAAACAACAACAATCTATGTTACCCATGATCAGACAGAAGCCATGACGATGGCTGATCGTATTGTCATTATGAAAGACGGAATCGTTCAGCAAATCGGGACTCCTCAGCAGGTTTATAATGCACCAGAAAATATTTTTGTCGCAAGCTTTATCGGCTCCCCTGCCATGAATTTCTTTGAAGTAACTCTTTCAAATGGCTACTTAGTCAACAATTCGGGGATTCGCTTAAAAGTCCCTGAAGGAAAATATAAAGGATTGGTGGAAAAAGGCTATGATAATCAAGCTGTAACCTTCGGGATTCGTCCAGAAGATATTCACGCAGAACAAGTTTTCATCGACTCCACCCCAGAAACAGTAATCAAAGCTGAAGTTGTCGTCTCTGAATTATTAGGTGCTGAAACCATGCTTTACGCACGTTCAGGCGATTCAGAGTTTGTCTCAAAAGTAGATGCCCGAGATTTCCATAAGCCCGGCGCTGTCGTCGAGCTGGGATTGGATCTGAATAATAGTCATTTCTTTGATCCTGAAAGCGAACTGACTATTCAGGTGTAAATTGTGTTGAGGCTGGTAGTGCAAAGTACTATCAGTCTTTTTGTATTATTGGTTATAACAGCTTTCATTAATCTCTCCCAAAAGTATATTCGAGTTTTAGACAATGAAATAAAAAGAAATAGAGCTGTCAACGTTTTTAGGTCGCTGACATCTCTATTAGAAGGATATTTTTTAATCGAGATTTCTCTATTTCCAAATCCTACTTCACAAACGGCAATACATCCTCCGCTAACTGATCAAAATCCAACTGATTGACTTCTTCGATTTGCTGAATCATTTCTTTTGGCAAATTAGGATTCATTCCGCCACAGATCGCCGCACTGATTGCTCCGATCGTATCAGTATCCCAACCAAGTGAGGCACTTAATTGTGCGGCTTTCAACGGATCACCCTTTGCTAATTCGACAATCACAAAGGAACTTGGGATCGTTTCGATCGTCTCCATACCTGTACCGATCTCTTCGTACAAACGTTGCAAAATGACTTGTTCATCCGTTTCCTGCCGCAGAATTTTTCTTGCTTGATTCATACGGAAGGTTAAGGATGCCGCAGGAAAGTCGTGCCCGTATTCTTTCGCTGCATTGATAGCATCAAAGGCTACTGACCAGATTTCTTCGATGGATCGTCCCCCTCGAACAGTATAGCTGATAGCCGCCGCTACAGCGCTAGCTCCCGCAATAGCGATTTTCGTGTTGTGAGTCGGCAGGCAGATTTCCGCGACGTTTTTCACTAATGAAGGCAGGTCACGATAATCACTGATTAGTCCAATCGGTGCAATCTTCATGGATGCGCCATTTGTAGTCCCCGTGACGCCAGTCTCCTCAATTGGCACACCTTGAGCGATTTTTTCTAAAGCCTTTAGTGTCGATGGTCCTGAAACGAATGCCGAAACAGGAGAATTATCATTCCATTCCCGCAGCTCTGCAATGTAATCTTCCACACGAATCTGTCCCTGATTTTTCTTGATCATGGATAAGATCATCAACACGTTCAACGTATCATCCGTGATGGCTCCAGCCGCTAATTTCCGACCAAAGACATCATTTTCGTTCGATGCGATTAATTCTGTCACGCCATCGGGAAAATTTTGACGAATTTTTTCCTGTGACCAGCATTCTGTCGGCATCCCCATGGCATCGCCCAATGCTCCGGCGGCTAATACGCCCAAAATTTTCTCTCTCACCTAATTTACCTCCGCTAAGTTGATGGTTTCTGCTTGGTTGTTAAAAGGAATGACCGTCATGACATTATCGTTGATATTGACGTGGCCCTCCTGCTGACTCAGAACATCTAAAAATTGATCCGAATTTGTCACGGTCACAAAGGACTCAATCGAATACCCTGCTTCTGTTATCTTTTCTAAATCAACTTCTAAAATTTTCTCACCTTGAACCACTGACTGACCCTTTTCCACTAACGGGGTAAAACCAGCGCCCTCTATTTCAACCGTATCAATTCCGATATGGATCAATACTTCGATTCCTGTATCGCTGATGATTCCAATCGCATGTCCGCTTGGAAAAACGGTTTCGACTGTACCAGATACCGGTGAGACAACTTCGCCTTTTTCTGGAATAATCACAAAACCGCTGCCTAATGCTTTTGAAGCAAAGCTTGGATCCGCTGCATTTTCTATCGGTTTAATTTCTCCTTGTAATGGCGAAACCAAAACTTCGGATTTCACTAAGCTTTTTCCCTCAGGATCAATCACGTCCTCTTCCTTCTTAAAGGTCATATAGGTTAGCACAAAAGGCACTGCTGCTGTAGCGATTGACGCAATAATTGCAATAATCACACCATTCATACTGCCGCTCTTAGGATCAATAAAGGCCGCAAAACCTAGAATACCAAAGGACATCGCATACATTTTTGTAGAAGTTAACGCTAAAATCAATGAACCAACTGCTCCACCAAGCATAGAATAGGCAAAGCGTTTCTTCACTGGCAAACTAAATCCATAGATCGCTGGTTCAATGATACAAAACAGGCCTGACACCATCGCTGGAATCGCGAGTGCCTTTTGATCCTTCGAACGTGTCCGTAAAAAGACAGCTAAAACAACAGCGGTTTGTGCAAAGTTGGCTGTAAAGGACATCGGAAAAATATAATCCACACCGGATTGCGCTAAGTTGGTGATCCCAATCGCTGAAATCGGCCAATGCAAGCCGAAAATTACTAGCGGCTGATACAGCAACGCAACAACTAACGAAGTAATTACAGGTGAAATCGCATATAGCCCTGACACACCTGCGCTGATCAATGAACTAAGAACATTCGTAATTGGACCAACCACTAAAATCGCTAGTGGAACAGTAATCAAGATCGTTAAGAAAGAGTTCACGTTGTGAGCAATCACTGCCGGAACAACCTTTTTCAACCATTTTTCCACCTTCGACCCTACATAGACAATAAAAATGATTGGAATGACCGTATACTGATAACCAGTCGACGGGAATAGAATCGGAATCCCAAAGAAGGTATTAAAGACAGGTGTTTGGAACAGTGTCCCCTTGAATAAGGTGTACAACGCATCCCCACTCGTCAGCCCCGTCATCAGTTCTGGAATCAGCAGTGTTGCTCCAAGCATCATCCCCACAAAAGGATTCATCTTAAACGCCTTTGCACTCGTATAGCCTAACGTGACTGGTAAAAAGTAAAAGACCGCCTGCCCCATCGCGTGTAAAATAATATATGCGCCATCATTTACCGATAGAACATTCGTTGCCGTCAATAACGCCAAGATCCCCTGCAATAGACCCGATGCTGTCAAGATTCCTAATACTGGCGTGATCACTTTCGTAATCGTATCCACCAACGTGCTGACTAGCCCTTTTTTCTCCTCCTCCGCTGCGACAACTTTGCCATTCAGCTGCTCCTGAACCACTTGAAAAATATCCGCCACATTTGTGCCGACAACCACTTGAAACCGCCCGCTGGCAAACTGGGCACTCATGACATCCGGTGATTTCACCACTTCCTCACGTTGCACCAATGAATCATCCTTCAACGTGAACCGCAATCTCGTCATACAATGAGTGACGCTTAACACATTCTCCTTTCCGCCAACCTTCTCCAAAATAAATGACACCAAGTTTTGATACTTATCCATGTTGCTTCCCCCTTTTTTGGCATATAAAAAAGGCAACACTCAAACAAGAGACTCTTCATCCCTTGTTTGGGTGTTGCCTGCATAATCAGTTACAATCCCGTTTATTTAATTAGCCGTTGGATATGGAGAATCAAATACATCTCCTCCTCCGGATAAATCCGACAGGCCAGCTTGTCCTGTAGATAATTCTTAATGATCCCGACACTCTCAGTCGCCTTCGGATAAAATTGAACCACCTGCTCAAACATCTCCGGCACCGATTCCTGTCTCGGTTCATTAATTATGACACGTTGAATAAAGAATTTCAAGTGGGTAACGAAACGAACATAATTCAGCGACTCCGTATCCAGCTCGATATCCAAGCAATCCTCAACGATCAAGACCAGCTTCTGCAGCATCTCCGTCGTCAACAACGTCTGAGCCGTATCATTGTTCAAGCCACCATTAATAAAGTGAAGCGCAATGAATCCCGCCTCATCCTCATTCAGCTCGATCCCTTCATAATAGCTGATCTTCTCCAGCGCATTCATCCCTGCCGCAAATTCCTTCGGATAAAACTTCTTGATCTCCAATAGCAACGCATTTTGAATCGTTTCGCCCTTTCTAAACCGATTCACCGCATAGTTAATGTGATCCGCCAGCCCGATATACGTATTGCCATCAAAGGTCCGAGACAGCTCCGCCTCCGCATTCTTAATGATCAGCGTCACCATCTCCAATCGATTGATCGGTACTTCTTTAATCAATTGAACAAAACGATCCGCCACATTCGGAGAATCCACCACAAACGTCTTCTCGATCTTATCCTTCTCAACAGTCTCGCCAACCCGTTTCCGAAAGGCAATCCCCCTGCCGATCAAGATCCGCTCTAGATCTTTTGTATCAATCACCAAGACAACATTGTTGTTAAAAATCTTCTTAATTCTCAGCAAGCTCTCTCCCCATCCTCCGCCTCAGCAAACTTTCATAAGCTATGATACGGGTTCTTTGGGGATTGTCAAGTTACTGTTTACCTAGATTTACTTACTAGTTATGCGTAGCCTGAAAAAAGCTATCATTTTAAATGACTTACTCAAATACTTATCTTTGTACTTTAATAAATTAAACTGAATAATTTCCTTCAATTCTTGTAATTTTGAAAATGAAGTTCAGTTAATCAACATTTTCAGTAGGTTCCATATAATCTAAAACCTCAGAGTTTAATTTTTCCTTAGCAACACGCCATTCAGGATAGAATTGATTCATATACTGAGTAAACTTTTCAGTATGATTTTTTTCTAACAGGTGTACAAGCTCATGAACTATTACATATTCCAAACATTCCCGAGTTTTTTTTGTAAGTTGTAAATTAATCCAGATTTTTTTCTTATCTGTATTACAAGTACCCCACTTAGTTCTCATATTCTTAACATGCCACTCTGAAGGGATTACTCCTATAATTTTTTGATATTTTTTTATGATATCAGGTATTTCTGCTTTTAGTAACTTTCTGTACCACTCATTTACTATATTCTCTCGCTGCTGAATCGTACTTTCAGGTCTCACCTGCAAGACAATTCGGTCTCCAGCAATTTTTATGTCATTTTTTGAACTCGAAAATATAACATCTAAACGATATCTTTTTCCCCATAAATAAATATTTTCTCCTGAAACATATTTGCGTTTTGTTTGACGAGGTTGATTTTCAAATGATTGTATTTGTCTTTTAATCCAGCCGATTCTAGAAAGAGCAAACATTCGGATAGTTTCATCATCATAGTCAACAGGCGCACTAACCTGAACAATCCCATTGGGCGGAAATACTCGGATATACATATTTTTTATTCTTTTTTTTACAATCTTAATCTCGATTCCACTAATGGTTATACTATACATTAATACTCACCTTGCTCTTTTGTAAGTTTAAACAACTCATCAACTAATTCTTGATCTTTTATAAGATCTTCAATCACTCTACGAATTTTTCTTTCTTTAATCTTGTTACCTCGCCATCCATCTTGACGAACTGAATTAATAGCATTATGAACAGAATTTGCTAGTACTTCATCATCTAGCAAATCATAAAAAGCACGCTTTGCTGCACTTACTCGAATTGATGCAGGATAATCCTTACTATCTTCAGGGTGAAATGCTCTATGAACATATTTTTTGAACTGCGCCAAATATTCTTCATACTCAATAACCGACTGCTTTCGCTTCTCAATTAAATCAGTTAGCAGTTGAGACATTTTCTCATAATATCTAGGATTTGAACTTCTTTTAGCTATTAGTTCCCTCTTTACATTATTCTCAATAGTTTCCGCAGCAGTATCTTGTTTTCTCTTATCTATGGGGTCAATAATTGGATCAATTTTAGACGTATCTTCACGCAATAATAATTCAACTAAAGGTTCTTCAAACTCCATTAATGTTCGACTTTCTTTAGCATCTAAAAACATATCAATCAATTGCCGCATATCTGGATCATACGCCTTCAAATCAATATAATCACCACTTGCCTGTCGAATAATATCACGTGCATTTACGAAGCGAGTCACTTCTTTCTCCAAATTAGTGACTTCGATGTTTGAGTAACCATATTTACTTTCTAAATCACCTTTTACTTCTGCAAATGATCTTAAAGCAGAAGCAGAAAAATCATATAGATTTTCTCTTTTAGGTAAATTAGATTCCAGCTCTTCAATATCTGGTTGAGCAGTATCTTGAGCTACAAAATAATGAATAAATTCAATATCTGTTTGAGGCATTGCCACAGGCTCACATAGGGCTCGCAAAGCTTCCAATGACTCTTCTAATTGATCTTTCGCTTTATCTAAACGATTGTTTAAAAGACCTGATACATCTTCTTCATCGTAATCTGAGAAAGCTTCTGAAGTGTAATCATCCATCGCTTTCTCAAGCGATTTGAATAAGTCTTTGTAATCAATAATATAGCCATACTCTTTGTCTTCTCCGTCTAAACGATTCACTCGGCAAATGGCTTGAAAAAGCTTGTGATCTTGCATTTTTTTATCAATATATAAATAAGTTGCTGGTGGTGCATCAAAACCTGTCAATAACTTGTCTACAACAATGAGTAATTTCATTTGGTCAGGATATTCAAGAAACTTCTCTTTTACTTCTTCCTCGAATTTTTCTACCTTTTTGCCAGCTAACATTTTAATATATGTTTCATATTTTTCAATTTTCTCAGTTTCAATTGCTTCGCCACGCGATTCAGTTCGTACATCACTTGGTTGTGGATTATAGGAAGTAATTATTGCACATTTCCCTTTCAAGTCCGTACTTTGAAACAACTCATAATATCTAGTTGCTTGATAGATGCTATCTGCAACAAGCAAAGCATTTCCCCTGCCATCAACAAGTCTTGGTTGTATTTGCATATCAAATACAATATCTTCCACAATCTTAGTTAACCGGTCTTTTGAGCTAAAAACCTTTTGAAACGTTCCCCAACGAGATTTTAATCTAGCTTTCGAACGATCATTTAATCCTTTAGTTTTACTTTCAAACCATTGATCAATTTTTTTTTGGTTCGTTACATTTTGCTCAACTTCTCGAGCTTCATACCTTAAATCCAAAACAACTTTATCTTCTACTGCTTCATTAAATTTATATTTATGGATGTATGGTCCAAAAACTTCTATTGACTTCTTTTTATCCTTTTTCATTAAAGGCGTACCTGTAAATCCGATAAGTGTTCCGTCAGGTATAATAGTTTTCATCGCTTCATGAAGTTTACCTGACTGTGTTCGATGAGCTTCATCTACAAAGATAAAGAAGTTCCCTTTAGGCTTAAATCCATAAGGTAAGGAAGACTTTATTTCATCAATAAAGTTTGTATAATTTTTATCCTCTCCACCTTTTTTCCAAAATTTGTGGATTAAAGAGCACATCATTACAGGAGAGGGGTCGTTGATTTTTTGAATTAATTCTCTACCAGAGCGAACTCTTACTATTTTTTCATCAACTCCAGCAAAGACCCCTTCAATCTGACTATCTAATTCGTCTCGATCAGTGACAATTAAAATACGACTCTCAGAAATATTTTCCTTGATCCATTTACTTAACCATACCATTGTTAAACTTTTCCCAGAACCTTGTGTATGCCAAATGATGCCGCCTTTGCGATTTGAAACAAAATTTCGTGCTGACAAACTGCCAAAAAACTGATGAGGCCGACAAATCTTTTTTGCACCTTTATCAAAAATAATAAAATTATATAGCAATTCAACGAGTCGTTCTTTATGACATATTGAAATCAAACTTTTGTCTAATCCATAGCTTTGACTCTCTCGTAAACTTTTAACCTCTAAAGATAAAGAATCTTTTAATTCAGCATCTTCTTTCCAACTTAAATAATATTTTTCAGGTGTTTGAATTACACCATAGCGTAGCCCTTCGGTATCATTTCCTGCCATTATCAATCCATTTGTTCCAAAAAATCGTTGAATCATATCTTTTCGTTGATTCGTTATATTTTGACGAATCCCCTCATTAATTGATCGTGTACTTCTTTTTAATTCCAAAATAGCTATAGCAATTCCGTTAATGTATAAAACGATATCTGGACGTTTATGTATTTCTTTATTACTTGAATCAGCATAATCTTTTAAAACAGAAACTTCCTCCGCAATATAAAAATGATTTTTCAATGGATTTTCCCAATTAATCAACGACACACGAGTCTGCTTTTCTTTCTCTGGTTCTTTCACTAAAACACCATACCTTAGAAAAGAATAGACAGATGAATTTAACTGAAACAGATCCATTGCTTGGTTGCTTGTTATATCTTTGAAAGAACTCACTGCCAAACGTATAGCATCAATAGAATAATTTTGCTCTAATAAGTAAATCTTTAAAAGATTCTCATCTACATTTGAGTTTTCTTGATCCTTTAAATTACCAAGGTTCTTATAACCTAAAACATTTTGAAATAACTTAGATACTCTAGCTTGTGTTTCTCGCTCCTTTTTTGCTAAGTCTACCAACTAGTCCACCTCCTGATTCAATTTAAGCTAATCGAATTTTTCCAGTTAACAATTGTTCCATCATACCTTGTTTGATTTTTTTGTATTTTTCAAGTTTTTCTTCTATTTTATTAACTTCTTGATCCATATCTGAAAGAATTCTAGCGATTTCCTTTTGTTCTAATATATCAGGTTTAATTATTTCTACACTAGCAACTAATTCTTTATTTAAATTAAGAACACTACTTCCAGCAGCTTTGCTCAAATATTGATTTAATACAATATCTGAACCTAAATAATAATACAAAAAATCAGTATCAAAATATTCATTATACTCCTGTAGAACTAGCCATCCATCATGAATGGCACCATTAATATCTAAAATATAAGGTCTTCCATAACTCATAGAATTGGATAATAAAAAATCTCCTTTATACACTCGTCTAGAACTTGTAACACCTTCTAAAGTTATTTTTTGAGATGTAGATTTAATATATTTATCTTTACTTCCTACATCTCCTATCTTTATCCAATTTATTCCTTCAGAAGACGTAGTTAAATAGTTTTGAATTGGTCTTGGTGAACCACCACGATGAATTCTTACAACATCACCCAACACCACTTTACTCCATCTATTATTTAAATTATTAATTCTTTTTCTACCGATTAGGAGATCTTCTGTCATACCTTTTTTAATTAGCCGCTTCTTTTTAATCAATTCAGATAAAGAATTAATTAATTGATCAATGTCAGAAAGTGTTGCAGCTATGTTCTTTTGTTCGTTAATAGATGGATAAGAAATCTCAATTTGCTTTATAATAGATGTACTTAGTCCATCCATAATACCGCCCACTGACATTTTTTTTATCTGATTTTGTATGCTTTCACTCTGTAAAATATATTTTAAAAAAAGATGATCAACTTTTTCATTATCTAATCTTAGTCTTATTAAATGTGAATCCATTATACCTGGCAAAATATTCCTAGGAACAATCGCACATTGTCCTATTGTTCCCATCGTACTTATCACAATATCGTTAGAACATATTTCTGAACTTTTTAAATCTTCAAATTTTTCTTTACTAAGGTATCTATCACCAAATGAAAAATCATTTTTATAAACATTTTCTTGTCCATAAACTCGATAATTTCCTCTTTTTTGCAGTAATTCTTTTTTTAATTGACTTCCAAATGGACCAATTTTTATCGCACTTTTCTGATCAATTAAAACATTGGGTAGTTGCTCTTTAGTCCATTTACTTACCATTCAAACCCCATCCTTTCCAGATGATGTTTTACTTTTTCTTCATAAAGAACTACTTCATTTGCTAATTCTGATAGCTTGGATTCATAACGTTCCACTAAATTTTTCACACGAACTGATAATTGATGACTCACATCAGAATGAATATTATTAAGTGCTCCATAAACAGCAGCAAACCATTTTTCTTCCAATAATTCTTTTATCTCCTCAATACTCAACTCTGAATATTTCTCTTTTGCCGCTAAGTCCAGTGTAAATTCTTTTTCTTTGATTTCTTTTGCCACTTCTTCTTTTGTTTCCAGTAAAGTCTGAACATCCGTTAATAATTCAAATTCTTCTTTAAAAGGACCATCTATATCTGTAGAATCTCTTATTTCTTTTATTCGTGCTGTAATACTCGTTTTTGTTACTGTTCCTTTCTCAGTTAAAGCAGATTTAGCTAGTGGACTTCTATCTAAGAATTCTAAATATTCTTTTTTCTTCATTTTTTGATCTAAATGATTCCACAAGGTTTTCAAGACATTGATTTCATCATTTGTATAGCCAGATTTAATTTCATTTATACGAGTAGAAATCATTTTTTTGCTAAATTTTCCATCTTGAATAAATTCAAATAAACTAGACTCTTCTTTATTATGATTTTCCAGCAAGTCTTCAATCTCAGCTTCATTTTTTTCCAAAACTTGTTTTAAATCTTGGATTTCACTTAACTTATCTTCAAAGTAGGTATTCATTATTTGTTCTTTAGGAATTATCAAGCCTTCCCATCCAATAACTTCTTCCTCCTCTTCTCCATTTACTTTTTTCATTCTTGTAATATTCACTACCTGATTTCCTGCTTTATATCCATCTGAAATAACAGCATAGATATCATCTTCCATTTCTTCTTCCCAATATTCCATCACTATCTGATAAACATCATATTCCTTAATTAAAGAATCCTTTTCAAATAAACGTAAGATTTTATGGCTAATGAATTCAATGATATTTTTTGGTTTATCTTCAACTGTTAAATTCATCAGTATAGGAATCACCTCATGCTTCCAAGTCAAAAAGGAATATTTAATACGTTTAGAATGCTCAATAAATTCATTATTAGAATTTATAACTTCTACAACTTGATCTTTCTCGACTTTTGCTTGTAAATAACCTGATCTAAGTGGACTAAACAAGTCCTGTCGTAAACTTGGATATTCTTTCCAATAATTACTTAATGAGTCTATATCACTTTCAGGAATGCCACCTTTTAAATGGGCTTCAATGTCTTGAAGATCTTCGTTATTACTATTATCTATATAACGAGGAATATTTAAATTATACTCATTATCCTCTTTTATCTCTTCATTTAAAACAAAGCGAGCATATCTTTTATCTGATTGATCCATTGTATTAAAAGTCCGAACTATTTTTTCAATATCTTGTTCTCGAAGTCTATTTTTATTCCCTTCTTTAATAAAATTTTGACTAGCATCAATCATAAAAATGCCTTCACGTTCTACAGCATCTTCTTTGTCTACAATGATAATACATGCAGGTATCCCTGTTCCAAAAAAGATATTTGCAGGAAGTCCAATGATCCCTTTTATATAGCCATGGTCAATAATTTTTTTACGGATTTCGCCTTCTGTATTTCCACGGAAAAGTACTCCATGCGGCAAAATGATTGCTGCTTTTCCTTTTGATTTTAAAGATTTTAATACATGTAGAAACCAAGCGTAATCACCATTTTTTTCTGGCGGAACACCATAACCAACTTCACTATAACGACCGTATTGATCTGGTAAAGTGCCATCCGTCCATGATTTATCTGAAAAAGGTGGGTTTACAACAATATAATCAAACCGTTTTAATTGATTATTTTCCTTCCATTTGGGATCAGCTAATGTATTACCTCTCTGAATTTCACCTGCTCCTTTGTTATGGAGAACTAAGTTCATGCGTGCCAATCCAGCAGTAGACGGATCATACTCTTGACCATAAATAGTAATTTCAACAGGAGCTACATCAGCAGCTCTTATTAGAAGTGAACCCGATCCACATGCAGGATCGTAAACTGTCATACTTGAGCTAGTCGCTTTGTCTAAGCCTATAACTCTTGCCATTACACGTGATACCTCACCTGGTGTGTAAAATTGCCCCTTACTTTTACCAGAATCTTGAGCAAACTTACGCATTAGATATTCATAGGCATCACCTAAAATATCATCTCCACCAGCACGATTTTTGGTAAAATCTAGCTCTGGTTTTTGAAAAATAGCCACTAAATCCGAGACTTTGTCAATATGGGTTTTCCCTTCACCAAGTTCATCACTTTCAAAATCAGCAATATCAATAATTCCCTTTAGATTGTTTTTATCTGCAATTGCGCCAATACTGGTATTAATTTTTTCACCAATATTTTTTTGAAACTTATGTTTTACAATATCGTCAAAACTCGAGTCTTTTGGAATTTCAATTTCCCAGTCATCAGAGGTTTTATACTTATCAGAAACATATTTTACAAATAACATTGTTAAAATATAATTTTTATAGCGTGCAGGTTCAACCCCACCTCTTAATTTATCTGCAGCAGCCCACAGCTGATTATATATTTCACTTTTTTTAATCGCCACTTAAAATTGCCCCTTATCTTCAAATAGAGTTTTTTAATTTCCTCCCATTATAACTGAAAAAGAAATAATCCTCTAGCTGCCACAAAATGATTAATACATACTACTTTAATTAAAAGCCCAATTAATAATAAACTTTGTTCCAAACCTTGATATCCTTATAACCTTGTTTTCTACCATTCACTTGAAAACGGATCGCTCAATAATAAAAGAAAAAATGATGAGACTAAAATAAATCCAATAATCCATCAAAATCAATTAGATCTAAAATCTTGTCCTTCAAATTCAACAAATCAGGAGCTGTTTGCATACAGACTTCAAACCTACTCATACGTAAATCACTATGACGAACATTAATGATGGAGCAACCTTCTTTGAAAAAGTTTCTGCTATATGATACTTAAAGGGAAAAAAGTGTGATAAGAATAATACCTCGCATGCGTTTTATGTCTAGAATCTCTGACAACTGTACAGTAAATAGTTCCTTTACCATGAAAAATATAGTAATCACCATCCTTCTCAGATATTTTTTTAGCTTAATAAACACTAATATTATTATCAAAAATTCGACTTCTTCATAATTGAAATAAGTTTCTTTTTATAGGCCTCTGAATGTTTTAAATAGTTTCTATTATCAGTAAACCAATAGTTTAATTTGGTGTTTTCATCTTTCACTGTCTAATCACATTCTATATATTTGAAAGCATGTTCAATGTCTTCTTAACTTAATAATCAAATTTCACTTTTTTAAATAGAACAAATGATTAATCATTTTCCAAGGATGGATTAAGAAAAAAATCGATTAAAGGATAATCGATTTGTACAAACTGTATACAAAAAGAGAGCCCACTATCATCAGTCAGTATTCTTCATATCTCTAAAAAACTACCTTGCAAATTGCTCCAATGGAAATGATTTTGAAAGGCGCAAATTAGGTCAAAGCTATTTGATGGATAGTTTGTTTTCTCAATGTTTGCTTGTTCGAACGTGATCGTATGATCCGAGTGTAATCTCTTTGCTTGTTCGAACGTGATCGTATGATCCGAGTGTAATCTCTTTGCTTGTTCGATGGCTTTTTCTGAAATGTCTATCCCAATGATTGTCTCGGCCTTGAATCTTTGACCGAGGTAGTACGTGGTTGCGCCATTGCCAACGCCTATATCTAAAATGCGGAGAAATTGTTTTGCTGGTAAAAATGACAGGCACCATTTTGCCATGGGCAAGTAGACTTTATTCCATAATTTCATCATGACACTCCCTACCCAACCGGTTGGCGCTTTCGATTGGTTTAGAAGGTATTTGTAAATGAAAAATAGTCCCACTACTATTATTAATAGGATAAAGAAACGATTCATGGCTTGTCCTTTCTAACACAATCTAAATTAATAATGTTTCTTAGATTCATAGTCTGGAATGATATCCTTACAAATCCTATACTGCATTATCTCCGGTCTCTTAATTTCACATTTCTCTCATTACTTACATTGTATTTCACTTCAACATCCACCAAATAATAAACGACATGTTGTAAGTCCTCTTCTGTTACATCTGCCTCAGTGGCACTTGTTGTTTGTTTATACCTAAGTTTTACAACGTTTCCTTTTTTAAAACTTTCCGGCTCTTCTGTTTCAAATAATGCCTGATCTAAATAACTGTCAACCAGCACCACATAAGACTTCTCTCCTATGGTTCGAACACTCGTAACAAAGAAATAGTCGGTCCGTGTTTGAACAGGATTTCTACCTAGAAGCATTTCCAATGACTGTACTTTTCTTGGATTTGAGATAGCCACTCTTTTCTCATCCTCATTGAACAAGTCCATAGGTGTTACTTGATCTAATTCATCATAGGTAAAATTGATAATCTCCTCTTTTTCGTATTTCAATTTCGTCTTCGTATCCCACTGTAAAAGTGTGCCACTAGAAATATCTTGAAAAATCACACTATGACCATAATATGCCTTAGACGCTCCCATAGGTACTCTATTATCAATGCTAATTACTTTTGCTATTGTGTATTTTCTCATACCATCACCTACTATCAGTTTTTTCTCGCTACCTACGCGGACTAGTCAAATTAACAGCGGTTTTTATATATAAATAGTCACTTTTCACTTAACTCCGTAAACCCGTTTGCAAATGTCTAAACATGTTCACATCCAGAGGAAAACACTTACATTTCGCTATCCGGCATTTATACTGATAAGTGAAGAAACAGTGGCCACATCGTTCTTCTAATCAAAGATAGATCTTAACGCTTCGCTTAATAATAGTTCGAATTGATTCAGCGTCGTTCCAAAGAAAAGGTTTGGCTGGTACGCAGATAAGACTCGTGGGGCATAAGTCTCCGTACTGATGGTCAAAGTTGCCAACTGTCCTATTTTTGAATTTTTCTCACCAACAAAAGCGATCAGATCAATATGATGATCCTTAGCCATTTGAGCAAGATCAGCTAAACGAAAGGTATCGCCTGAGTTAGAGACAATAAAAATCAGAACATCCTTTTCAACGTTTTCCCGCAGGAATTCCAGATGACTGTTAGCCGTTGCCCGGAAACCATAAAGATTCAGTGTTTCAGAAAAATGATTCGCGATATTCTGTGAAAAGCCTGAACCTAGGATCATGATTCGTTTCTCTTTATACTCAGTTAGTAGGCGGACAAACGCGTCTCTTTCTTCCTCTGAGAAATTCTTCGTCAGGTTCGTTGCTAATGGTTTACTTCCATATGCGAAGACCAGTTCACTATAACCGGAATAACCGATTTTTTTCGCCATATTGACGATGGTCGCCGTTGAGACATAAGAGGCTCTGGCGACATCACGAATGCCTAAGTCTCTTAGTGAGTCACGATTTTTATCCATAAAACGTAAAACGGCTGCTTCGGAATCATTCAACTGATATTTATCAATCAGCGTTTCAGTATCCATAAGATCCACCCCAAATTCTTTAGTTAGGAGTATTATAACATGTCAAAAAATAATTTTATTCAAGATCCATGGGCAAAAATGACGACACGAAATGGCCTTCAAGGCGATGAAGTCATCTCAGCATTACAGAAATCAATCCGCAGAGGAAAAGAAAAAGCGGCCTGCGAATTTGCCTATGAAATGTATATTACCTCCCCTCAATTTGAAGAGAAGCTGTGGAGACGTTTATTAGCCATTAGCGTTGAGGATGTAGGGATGGGAAATCCGCAAGCAGCTATTATGATCAATAACTTAAATCAGATGCGCAAAGAATTTCAATATAATGAATCTGACCGGGCGATGTTTTTCTTTCACGCCATTCGGTACTTGTGCGATTCAGAAAAAGACCGTTCCTCCGACCTGCTCAAAAATATCGTGATAAAAAGCTTCGCCATGGGTTATGTGCCTGAAATACCAGACATTGCGTTGGATAAACATACCACGCGTGGACAAGAAATGGGGCGCGGATCAGAACATTTCTTACATGAAGCAAGCAAAGTTGTTCCTCAAGCAGAGGTCGAAAATGACTATAAAAAACAATATGAAGAAATCATAAAAGAATATGACCCACAGCATGTAGTGCCAAGCACATTTGTTTTCAATCCTTGGCAAGTATAGGAGGGAACATCATGGAAAATTCTACAATCATAACGAAGCTTAATGATTTGCTTAGCCCTTTTGCAGCAAAAATCGGAAATCAGCGACATCTTAAAGCCATCTCAAGTGGGATGATGTTTGGACTACCCTTTATCGTGATTGGATCTTTTTTCCTGATTTTTGCGAATCCACCGATTAACATAGATCAATACAATCCAGCGACAGCCAATTTTTTTATGAAATTCATGGCTGGTTGGAAAGATTTTGCGGTAGCCAATTATGATTTAATCACCGCTCCATACAATCTGACTATGGGGATCATCGGACTGATCAGCGTTTTCGGAATCGCCTTCTCCCTTGCCAATGAATACAAAATTAATCCAGCCATGAATGGGATGGTGGCTTCTGTCATTTTTCTGATGGTGTGTACTCCTGTTAAAGAGGGCAACATCAACCTGAATTACTTAGGAACAAATGGGCTGTTCGTGGCAATCATCATTGGTCTGCTGGTGGTGGAAGTGAACAGAATCTTTGAAGTCAAAAATATCAAATTAAAATTGCCGGATACTGTGCCGCCCATGGTCGCCACCTTCATCAACACGCTCGTTCCGTTATTAACGAATATCATCCTCTTTTATGGGATTAATCTGATTTTTTTAGCAACAACGAAAAAGATTTTTCCTGAAACAGTGATGGACGTTTTAACGCCGGCGACGAATATCGCTGGAAGTCTTGGCGGTTTCTTGCTGATCGTGACCCTAGGGAATATCTTATGGTTATTTGGTATTAATGGCTCATCAATCATTTTCCCGATTGTCTTTACTCTTGGGATGGCGCAAACAGGACTGAATGCTGAACAAATGTCTAACGGGGAAACGATGACTCACCTAATGAACCTACAAATGTTTCGTATTTCAGTTTTAGGTGGTGCGGGTGGAACGCTGGGGTTAATTCTTTTGATGATGCGAAGTAAGGTCTCAGAGTATCGAACAATCGGGAGGCTATCCCTGATCCCCGGCATTTGTTCAATCAATGAGCCAGTCATTTTCGGTCTTCCAATTGTTTTTAATCCGATTCTGGCAATTCCATTTTTAATAACACCGATTGTTTCCTTGCTGCTGACCTACTTCGCTCAAAGTATCGGTTTGATCGGAGTTGGATTTATCGTTGATCCCTCCTTCACCCCGTTCTTTGCACAAGCGTATCTTTCAAGTATGGATTGGCGAAATATCGTCTTCTGTTTCGTGTTGATCCTAATTAGTGCTATTATCTACTATCCATTCTTTAAGGTTATGGAGAATAATAAAACCAAGCTGGTGGATGAAGAGCTGTAAATAGAGCGAAAAGAAACATACTACTTTAAGTAAAAAAAGCTCAATTATTGATTCTGATAATTGAGCTTCATTTTTCTTTTTCCCATAATAAATACCCCTAACTGGGACTTCATTATTTCTTTGTCCTAGCTAGGGGTAGCGTATCAACTCGTGTTCGATCCCTTAAACTCAACCAAGCCTTTCCAAAACATTTGCTATCTCAGTCAAAACCTCTGAATCAGTCTCCGTTTCTTTCAATTCCTGCAACAGAACAATCGTTTCTTCAGGCGCTTTCTTTGTCAACTGCCCCAATGCCCAGACCGCGGTGCCGCGAATGACTGGTCGCTGGTCTTGTAGGCAGGCGCGGATTTCTGGCAATGCCTCTTTACCGCCGAGGTTGGCTAAGGCGATCAGCGCATTCCGTTGTAGCGGTTTTTTGCCGCGCCAAGATCCGGCTAAATGTCCGAATTGTTCCTTGAACTCGCGATTTGTGATGGATAAGAGCGGTGTCAGTTTTGGATAGACTTCATCGACTTTTGGCTCCATCTCTTCATGAAAATGAAAGTCTTTGCCACGATTATATGGACAGACTAGCTGACAAATATCACAGCCATAGATCACGTTGCGCATTTTCTTTCGATATTGCTCCGGCATCATGCCTTTGGTTTGTGTCTGATAGGAGAGACATTTTTTGGCATTCATCCGACCGTCTCCCAATAAGGCCCCGGTTGGACAGCCAGTAATGCAGCGTGTACAATCGCCACAGCCGTTTGGAACTGGCTGGTCTGGTTCAAATTGGATATTCGTGATGATTTCGCCAAGATACACGAAGGACCCGTATTCTTCCGTAATCAGCAGGCCGTTGCGCCCGATAAATCCTAGACCCGCTCGTTGTGCGACTGCGACATCGACCAGCTCACCTGTATCGACTTGCGGAGCAAAACGCCACTGAGCTTGAATTTGTTCCGTTTCCGCCTGCTCTTTGATAAAATCGATCAGCTTAGACAGCCGTTCTTCCAAAATGAAGTGATAATCCGTTCCCCATGAAGCACGTGCAAATTGCCCACGTTTTTCATCCCGAGGGACTTTTTCGTGGAATTTTGTTGGATAAGCTAAAGCAATCGCGATGATGCTTTGGGGATTTTCAAATGTTTCTTCTGGATACAGCCGTTCTTTGATGTTTTGATGCTCAAAACCTGACGTATGGCCAAGCGAGCGCTGCTCCAGCAACGACTCTTCCAAATAATCAAAAGGCTCAGCGGTTGTGAAGCCGATTTTATCAATACCTAGCTGCTTGCTTTCAGCGATGATCCGTTCTTTTAAGGTTTGCATAGTTCCACTCCTAGTTCGTATGTCATTCTACTTAACCTGGTAAAATAGGAAGTAGAACTGCGATCCTGATACGATTTTACAGGCCCTACTATATCACATGTTCCTTACTAGCAAAAGAAATCACCTGTTTTGTCAGAGTGCTGTATGGGAAATCATTGCTTTTTTTGTAGTGAGGATTGCGACGCAACATTAGCCAAAATAGTGTTTGCTCGACTTTCTTTTTTTAACAGGTGTGGCTCATTTCTACACAGTTAGTGGAAGTGAAATCGATAACCAAGCAGTTGAAGAAATCTTGATTATTTTTGATATTATCCTCTATAAGCTATACCATTGCATTCGCTTAATGTTAGATTATTTCACCAAATAATCTACCTTATTACATATAGAAGATTCTTCAAACCTCATCCTTTACACTATTTTAAAATGAAATTGATACCCCATCAAAATCAACCAAATCTAAGATTCTCTCCTTTAGATTCTGCAAATCCGTCTCTGTCTGCATATCCACCTCGAATTTATTCATGTGTAAATCACTATGCCTAACTTTTATTATGGAGGATTCTTTTTTATGAATTGAAGAGGGAGGCCACAGATCCATTTTCACGTCATGAATCAAGATATTAAAGAAGGTCTCTATTGTTTTTCTTTCCACTGGATACTCCATTTCGCTTACAATCCCTACACCTTTTTTAATTATCTGATAGATAACTAGCCTTTTTCTACGATAAATTCTTATTCGATGCAACATATCATATGTTTCGAGTGCCTCATTTTTTTTCGGACTATCTATTATTAAGGAAGTAATATTGAGATTAGGTTCAACTTTCAATGAACTAATTTCACCATTTTTATTCATTTTATGTCCAGAAAAATAAACTTGAGGTGGTATCCAGTGCTTAGGAAGCGTACTTTTATCAAACTCAAAAAAAGGTTTTATATCATCCCACATAATCATCGAACGTTCTCGCATCCATAAAGAATGATAAAGCGGTTTAGTTTCACGAACTATAGTTTTCGCAATATGTGATACTACTAAACGTAGTTTTCCCTTTATTACTTGATGTCCCAACAATCCATTTGAAACCATTTTACGAAAAGCTCGAGTTAACATTTCATTAGCAGGGTAATTTGTATTTGTATATTCATCCTTTACAAAAAATTCTAGTGGTCCATCAGGATGCCAACGTGCTCCAAATTTTTTCTTTCCCCCTAATACATAAATGGCCATCCCCCCATGCATTAGCATTTGTAGATAGAAATACTCTTCATAACTCAATACATCCCATCCCAAACCATACAAATAATCCCGCACATTCTTAGAAAAATTTTCTGATTTTTGAAACCCAAATGGAAAGAATGATCGATAAGAGTAGTAACTCGAATACGGTTTGTGACTAGAAACCCTAACAACTGTATAATAGGCGGTTCCCTTACCAGAGAAAAGATAATAATTACTATATCCTTCAGTCAATTTTCGGGCCTCATAAACATGTATATTGTTATCAAAAATTGCATTTTTCATGATTGTCATAAGCTTTTTTTGATAAGCACTTGAATATTTCAAAATTTTTCTATTATCAACAAGCCAATAATCTAAATCAGTGGTTTCATCCTTCATTAATTAGCCTCCTTAAATATCTATTAATAAACTAGTTCTATAGGTTTATAAAACCTATACTAGAATACATCTATCTTATTTCGGCAGCTTGAAAATCTCTGCCCAATACTTTTATTCCATATAATGAATGATTCGTTTTTATAAGCAAATGACTGGAATCAATAGAAATCTTATTTGTAAGTACAGGCTTTATTTTTGTTTTGATAGGTATTTGTAAGAGTGCATTTTCATTAATTATTTCTTCTGGGAGCTCCTCTAACATCTCAAGAAAAACTTTTGCGCCAAAGATCCATTCTTCTTCATAAGAAAGGTCGTCAGATGCAAGCAGGCTGGAATCCTTACTGCCCTCATCCTTCACGTCCCAATTAGATGGCTTTCCGTAACCTGTTAATTCGTAAAAAAGAGTTTTGATTTTCCCAACTGATAAGCTTATTGAACGATATGAACCAAAGTCTTTTCCTTTCTTAATAATCATGTATTGAAGCGTATCCTTTGATCGCCCCTGTTTACGCCAGTCAAGAAATTCCTGACTGGATTTCTTTTCAAAGATCCTTGTTCTTATGTTTGAATTTATTCTGTGTAATAAAATTAGACTGGGGAAGGTTAGAGCGACAAGTAGATTTGATGTTTGGATCATTAGAAAAGGTACAATGAACAATGATACAAATAAGGTCAAAAATATTATGGTTGAAATTCTTATGTAGGGCTCCAATTCCTTCTCAGGATAAGGTTCTATTTCAAAGCTTTTTGTGAAAAGTAAAAAATCCTTCAATTCCTTCGTTGCTTCACCTACAGTGAGTTCAAGATAATATCCATGATATATCTTTTTAATCAATTTATTCTTCATTTTATCTCCTTATTGATTGTTTTATTCGCACTTTGAAAAATTATCTATACAGTATTTTATCAAACTTCAAAATTAAAAAGAAACTAACTTTTTATACAGGTCAGCATTATCTTCTATTAAACTACAAATATCAAAATAGATCGATGCTCCATTAAAACAACAATACACCCGCCATCAATCTGGCGAGTGCAAAAAAGTATCTATTAATTTAACGTTCCTATCTCTCTAACATATCATCAAGCCACTCCAAAGCCTCTCTCAAAACCTCCACAAACCCCACTCGATCCACATCCTCCAAAACAAGGGTGTTCTTCAGCTCGGGGGCCATCCTACGAAAATCGCCATAGGTTAATCCTCTGGCAGGTGAATCATCTGTGATGACATGAATATCGGCGTAGCTGCCTTTGAATAGTTCTGGTTTTAATAGGTACACGACTGCGCAGAGGTCGTGGATCGGGGAGTTGATGAAGCCGAATTGTCGTCCGGATTGATTATAGAAGGACAGTAATTCATAGGCTAGATGGCTCACCTTTCCTTGATTTTTTAGCTGATTGATTTCTGCTACGGTAATCTCTGCTTTTTCGGTTACGTCTAGACCGGACATGATAATCGGTAGTCCGCTTTGGAAAACGATCTCTGCTGCGTCTGGGTCGACGTAGATATTGAACTCGGCAAGTGGTGTTTGGTTGCCGTGATGGATACCGCCGCCCATTAGGGAGATTTCGTTAATCTGTGGGAGCAGCTCGGGATAATTTTTGATCAGCAGCGCGATATTGGTTAATGGTCCTAAGGCGACTAGTGTGACTTTGTCTTTGCTTGTTCGAATTTTTTCTGCTAGAAATTGAACGCCGTTGGTAGAAGCGATTGGATAATCGGCGCCATCAAAGTAAGGACCGTCCATTCCAGAGTCGCCGTGTGCTTCGGGAGCCGTCTGCAGCGGCTTGACTAATGGGCCTGCTTGGCCTGCTGCTAAAAGAACTTTGGCATTTAAGAAGCTCAGAATATTTTTGGCGTTTTCGGTTACTTTTTTTAGTGTTTGATTGCCGCCGATGGTCGTGATTCCTAAGATGTTGAAGCTTTCTGGGTTAGCCAGCGCGGCCATGATCGCTAGTGCGTCGTCATGACCGGGATCGCAATCGATCAGAAGATGTTTCATGCGGAGACCTTCTTTCCCAGCTCAGCCATCGTTAGGATGTCTTGGTAGCCAAGGGCTTTTGCCAGCTGACAAATGTAGGGCTGCTTCAGAGCACTGATCCGGAGCAGGCTTTCGTCCCAGAAAATCTCTCTTGGCGTGCCTTCTTTTTGCAGCTGCTTTTCGGCGAAGACAAGAACACGTTGAAATTCCTTAATGACAAATTCCATATCGTGTGTGATGGTAATGACTGTTTTATTTTTTTCGGTCAGCAGCTTTATCAGCTTTCCGAGTAATTCGGTTGATTCGCGATCCTGTCCGGCTGTCGGTTCATCGAGGATGATGACTTCTGGGTCCATCGCCATCACCGCAGCGATCGTGATAAATTTTCGTTTTGAATAGGGCAAATTATAGGGATGCTCCTTTAAAACATCCAGCAGTCCGCAGGCTTTAGCGGCCTCCTGTACTCTTTCTTCAACAACAGCGGCAGCTAATTTTTGTTTTTTGGGTCCGTAGGCGATCTCCTTTTCAATGCTTTCTTGGAAAATCTGATCGTCTGGATTTTGAAAGACGTAGCCGACGCGCTTTGCCATTTGGGCGGTAGTTAGGGATTTGGTTTCTTTTCCGTCGATTAGCACCTGTCCCTTTGTTGGGCGCAGCAGGCCATTCATTAATTTGACGGTCGTCGTTTTTCCGGCACCGTTTTGTCCGATGATCGCGACTGCTTCACCTAGCTGAAATTCTGCGGAAACATTTTGAGTCGCTTCAAACCCGTTGGGATAGCTGAAGCTGACGTTCTCTAATTTTAAAAAGCTCATCACGCAGTCGCTCCTTTCAGTTTTCTGATTGCTTCCGCCATCGTGATTGGTACATCGGCATGCTCCTTAAGATATTGCAAATAGAACAAGGAAACTTGAGGCAGCGCACCGCCATGATTTAGGATATCGGGATCGCTCAGTACTTGATGGGCGGTTCCTTTTTTTATTACCTGACCCTGTTCTAATAAAATAATCTCGTCGCAGTATTCTGCCAGCAGATCCACCTTATGCTCGACGACGATAATGGTTTTTCCCTGCTGCTTCAGCATCGCAATAATCTCAAAGACCTCTTCGGTACTTTGCGGGTCTAATTGCGAGGTTGGTTCATCCAAGATAACGACCTCTGGATCTAGCGCGACGATCGACGCAAGTGCGACCCGCTGCTTTTGTCCGCCAGACAGCTCAAAGGGATTCTTTTCCTTCAGCTCATTCAGCTTAAAGAGGTCGATCAATTCTTGGACTTTTTGATGCATGATCTCGTGTGACACGCCGATATTTTCCATACCATAGGCGATCTCCTCTTCTACTGTATCCTTGACACCTGAAATTTGGGTAAAGGGATTTTGCGAGGAGTAGCCGATCTCCGCGGCCAGAGCACCGATATTGTATTGCTGGAGCGCTTGGCCTTTATAGGTCACTTTTCCAGTCAGCTCACCTAAAAACATCTCTGGGATAAAGCCGCGAATGATATTGCAAAGCGTGGTCTTCCCTGCTTGATTGCTGCCGATCAGGCCATAGACCTTTCCCTTTTCAAGGGATAAATCAATATTTTTGATAATCGCATCCGAATCCAATGGATATCGATACGTAACGTTTTCTAATTCAATTAAACTCATAATGGACCTCCCACAAAATAGGCGATCAAGCCTATCAGACAAAGAACAACGATCGTGTAATCCAGCGGCGTTTTCTTAACAGAATAATAGGCCGTTTTCTTTATTGGGGCAGAAAAGCCGCGAGCCTCTAATGTCAGCACTCGTTCATCGGTTTGCTGGATCGATGTTAATACTAATGGCCCCATCATTGGAATGAAGGCCTTCATCCGTACCAGTACAGAACCTTCTGTTTCTATTCCTCGAGCCCGCTGAGCATCAGAGATCGTCTGTGAAAGCTTGGTCATCTGAGGCACTAGCTGAATCGTTGCGGAAATGACAAAGGTGACCTTTTTTGGAATTCGGGCTTTTTCCAGTGCCGCGACGATATCCTTCACACTGGTGACCTGAAAGAACCAAATAATGATCGAGCTGATAGCAACGATTCGTGAAGCTAAGCCGATACTTGTGTCCATCCCGATTTGCGAGTAGCCGATAAACCACCAAAGCGGTTGACTGTCTTCATTTTTTACAATGAATACCTGAACTAAAAAAATAAATACGACGATGACAAAAATGGATTTGAAAAAGGTATTCAAAAACCTGCCGATTTTTCCTGAGAAGACACTCAACAGGAGCGCGGTGCCAAACAGGACATATTGCACAGGCGGGATCGTTGAAAACATGCTGATGATGATCACTGTAAGGACGATCATGAGCTTGGTTGAGGGGTACCATTTTTCGATCGAATTAGCCATGCTTCAACACCTCCTTGCTGATATAAGGCGCACCATAGTTCAGCTTGACCAAGAAACGCGGCGGAATCCGTTTGACGACTAAATAGCTGATGGCAAAATTCAAGATCGTGTTGATCGTACCAGTGATGATATTCGTTGAAAATACAGAATCCCACAATTGACGACCAGCTGCTAGAAATGCTGCTGTTACTAAGTCCGTCCCTGCTCCGGTGATGCCGCCAAACATGAATACCGTCACTATCGCCGCGGTTCCGGCAGAAACGACCGTCAGTACACCGCAGGCCACGATCATGCCAAACAGATGGTTAAAAAATTTAAAGCGTGAGAAAAAGCCGGCAAATAATCCGATACTCATGGAAACTAAACCATACGGGATCGCCACTGGGTTTAGCATCCCATTTACGACATTTCCCAAAAATCCCGTCATCAAGCCTACCCAGGGACCAGCTACCATCGCTACTAAATAAGTGCCGATTTGATCAATAAAAACTGGCAGCTTCAGTATGGTACATAGCTGATAACCGACAACATTCAAGGAAACACCGACTGGGATCAGCATCAATGCCTGCAGTCCAAAATCATACCTTAATCCTCGTTTCATCTCTCTTCCTACTTTCATTATTTTTAAAAGTAAGCCGCTTCTTTGTAAGGGCTTCCTTTCTATTGCCATTAGTATATTTAAAATGAAAAGACCACGAAAGGTCACATGACCCTTCGCGGCATACTCTTCTTTGTTTTCAAACGCGAATCAAATGCTTCTGCAATCGCTGCCTCTCATTTGATCCTACGTAAATCTTACGATCGATACTCACAATTTCTTTGTTGTCTCGCAGCTTTTTCAAGGAACGGCCAACCGTTCGAACACTCAGCCCTAGCTTATGGCCGATTTTCTCCCGAATCTCTTGAATCTCGACAAGCTCATCCCCACTTTTGACCTGCTTGTCGTAGTATTCTACTAAATAGTAGCGAAGCCGATCAACCCCATTGAGCTGATAAAAGAGCCCGTCGCTGCCCGATCGGTGATACAAATCATCCGCTAGCAGATTCGCACTCAAGCGCAAAAGCTCCAAATCCTGCATGATCCATTGATAAACAGTCGCTGAAGGAACGCGCACCGCCGTAACCTCGGTGAGACAGGTGATTGTTGCGATGATTTCCTCCTTTTGAGCCAATGTTTCCAGAAGGCCGATACTTCCATTGGTTTCATCCAGCTGGAAATAATCGTACTCACTCCCATCCTCATAATCCCTGATTCCAATAGCCACACCGCTGCGAATAAAGTAAATATATGTTGGAAAATCTCCCCGCATGACGATCGGTTCGTCCGCCTTAAATTTTACGATCGAGTGATTATCCCCTAATCTGTCCTTGATTTTCGAGTAGTTGAAGCGTTTCTCGCTGCCGTATGTTTGCCACATTTCTTTCAGTTGCTGTTCTTCCAAGGTGCGCTCCTTTCGCAAAACCTGCTTCTGCATTTTTTTATTAACTATAGCACGGTCTGTTTAGAATACAATCGAGAGAATTTATCTTATCATTTAAATCGCAGAGCTAGCATTCTTTCAGATTCAACTTCGCAATGACCATTCTTTCCCCTACGCTTTCCGATACTCGGACGCGATAGAGACTTGACCACGTTAGAGTTTGCTCATGCTGGGTAAATAAAAAACTGAACATCAATTGATGCCCAGTCGATATCCACTAATCAAACTTTTTTCATTTTGACACTCCTCTTTTTTATGTTTGCAAGTAAATCCGCTCTATTTAATCTTCCAAAACCTTGCGCTAATTTTTTTCATTGCATAATCTGCGACACTGAAATGACCAACTCACAGCTAAAAGCAGTAGACTTGACTCACTTTTCTTCTCACCATTCAATGGAAATGTTACTAGAGTGGATGCTTATTAGAATAGAATCGGACAAAACAAACTTACCTTTAAAAACGGAGATTATACAGCTGTTGTGCTTCAAGAAAAACAATAATATTAAATAGAACATGAATTAACCCCAGCTACTGTTGAAGTAGTTGGGGCATTTTAGGCTTCTTCTCCTCTACACAAAATCTGCAGCCGTTTCTTTACCAAAAGATTTTCTAACTGAATGTAGTTTGAACATTGGTATAAATCTTTTCCTTATGAAGCTTATGGATATTTGAGAATTAAATCTAATTATCTTAAATCGTCACTCTTTCATTACATCCTATAGGACAATTGAACATCTTCAGAAGCAACGATTTTTTGCTCCACCTGGTGAACGGCACCATGCATATTGTTCTGGATATCTACATCTTGTAACAAAAGATCTTTGACTTCTTCTACATATAACCAATAACTGCTATCAGCAGACATTGGGACTTGTCTAGTATTTGGCCGTAAGTCAATGACATCGCCAAAGACATCGCGGTTGTTTGTATTTTCTATAGCTATATTCGCGTCTCGCAAACGAATATGTTGAATATTTTTCTTTTCTCCAATAAAAGCTAGACCTACATTGCAAGCAGCATTCAACCCTCGAACTGTGATATTAGAAATATTAGGATAAATATCTTCACGGTCATATTTATGTCCTTTTTGACTACCTAAATCATAGGCGATAGCATTGAAATAGAGCGCTTCACCACGTCCCCACCATTTTCCAGCCCGTGCACGTGTAGAGACCATCAGATTGTTTATTGTCACATCTTTGACGTATCCGCTATTACATGCGTTGAAACAAATTCCTCGACCGGTATTATGGATGGTACAATTGTTGATTTGAATATTTCTGACCTTACTGCGCCAATAGCCGATTCTAAAACCTGATGATGCAGACGATAGAATACAATTATTAACGACAATATTCTCACAAATGTGTGTCCAATCATTAATCCCAGTAATCGCAATACAATCATCCCCAGAAACGATATCACAGTCAGAGATCACTGCATTTTTACATGAGCATAGATGAACGCCATCATCATTTGGAATCCGTTGATCACCACGAATCGTGATGTTTTTTACCTTGATCGTATCACAAGAGTTTAAGACCACATTCCAGCAAGCCGCATCCAATAAAATAATATCTCGAATTGAAACATCTGTACTTCCTGTTAAAAAAATCATGCTATTGGGACGATCAATAGGTTTTACGGAAAACTCTTTTAATTGTCGTTCATTGAAATCAGAAATATCTAAGTCTGGACTATTGGGAACAGAATAATCAAAGAATGCCGCTGCTTGAAAATCAATGATCCCTTCTCCTTCAATAGCGATATGATCGGCATCTTTTGAAAAAATCAATGCCTTAACCATTCCCAGCTCATTGTGGACCAATCCTGTTTCAGGATAATCCATCATATCTGTTGATCCCTTAAGAACGGCTCCGCGCTCTACTCGTAAAGTCACACCAGAAAATAACTGAAAAGTTCCAGTCACGTATTCACCAGCCGGTACACTAACGGTTCCTCCAGTCTTACTGACTTTGTTGATAGCTGCTTGAATTGCTTCCGCATTGTTTTTCTTTTGTTCAGATGCTCCAAACTCCAAAATACTTACTTTCATACTACTCCTGCTTTCCCTTATACTCTATTATTGTGAGTGAATAAAAAATTGATAAACTGCACATAATTGATCGGCTTTATCTAAAAACCGACAAGGTATCAAGCGGTAACTCAACTCGTTCACGCCGTTCTTTTCAAGCATACCATCGATTCGTTCTTTCAATATTGAAACCAAATCGTCACTGGCAACCCTAGTATTTGTTCTAATTCTGCTCTTATTTGAAAATGGTGGATATAGGGAATCGCGCTGATCCCTGCTATCACACCTTTTTCCACATTCACAGTCCCAGGAGAACTGATTGCGACACCTTCATAAGGCTGTTCATTTACTATCATCATAAATAATTGTTTCATTTCAGCCCAGCTTTTTGGTGTCGAATAGCACCCTAATGATGTTCAAGTGTCACCATTCCAAAAACCTAATTTAGTCGTCGTACCACCAATATCAAGTGCTAAAAGTAGATTTTTCATTCATTCAATACCTTCTATTTTTGATAATCAGTCAAGCTCTTTCCATTTGTTGCAGCAACCTCTTTGAACCAATATCCTGATTTTTTGATCGTTTTAGTTTGGGTGTGGATATCATTTGAGATGAACCCATACCGATTACGATAAGCATTCATCCATGACCAACAGTCGATTGGTGTCCACAAATGATACCCAAAGCAATTCGCCCCTTCAGCAATCGCCTTTTCCAACCATTGTAAATGCTCTGTAATAAATTGAATTCGATAATTATCTTCGATCATCCCGTCAGCATTCAAATAGCGATCTTCTCGGGAGACGCCCATGCCGCTTTCTGAGACAAACCAATCGATATTTCCATATTCTTCCTTAATCACTTTAGCAATATCATAGATTGCTTTCGGATAAATCTCCCAGCCCTTATCTACATTCATACGACGTCCTGGCATATCATATTCATCAAAATAGCGATTTGGCATCCAATCTACAGTCAAACTATCCGGTGAAATCTCTGGTTGCTTCACTCGATGAGGATGGTAAAAATTCACACCCAACACTTGAATCGTATTTTCTTTTATAATAGCGGCCTCTTCTTCAGTTGATTCCCAAAGCACCTCGTCTTTTCTTAAAACGGAGATTAATTTCTCGGGAAATTCTCCTTTTATTGCGCTATCTAAGAACAGCCGATTGCACCAAAGTTCCGAAAACTCAACAGCAGATTGGTCCTCTTTACTTGAGCTCGCTCCATAAGAAGGAGTCAAATTCAAGATTTGACCAATTCGACACCCTTTTTCCGAAAGCTTCATACGATTGAACTTTTGAATTGCTTTGGCGGAAGCTAGAGCAAGATTGTACGCAACTTGAATCGCTTTCTTTCCATCCACAATTTTTGGATAATGAAATTTATACAAATAACCGCCATCCACAATCACCATCGGTTCATTGAATGTAAACCAATCTTTGACCCGATCAGAAAATAATTCAAAGCATTTTTCAGCATATTTCGCGTACAGATCAATCACATACTTCGATTCCCAGCCGCCATATTTTTCCAACAATTCAACAGGAAGATCAAAATGACAGAGATTTATCACTGGGCGAATACCATTTTCAATGAAGCAATCAATCACTCGGTTATAAAAATCGACGCCTTCTTGATTTACAGAAGCCGTTTCAAAATCATCGATCAGCCGACTCCATTGGATCGATGTTCGAACCGAATTCAATCCAATCTCTTTCATCAAGAGAATGTCTTCTTCATAGCTATTATAAAAATTCGAAGCGACATCGGGACCTACTTGTGCATGAAAATCTTGTGGGCTTTGATCGTACCAGTAATCGAAAATATTGCGATGTTTCTTTTTGAAACGTCCTTCACTTTGAGGACCAGATGTTGCCGCTCCCCACCAAAAATTTGTTGGAAATGTCATTGATTTTCCTCCCATGAATTAAGCTTTCTTTCTAGCTTGGTTACTCGTTTATTTAAAGAAATGATTCTTTCCCCTAAATCTATGCTTGTTACTGCTCCAATAAAGTGATCCTGTGCATGAATTAAAATGAAGGTTTTTTCTACCACTCCATCGTTCATTTCTTGAGTCATTAAAGAAGTTTGAAGCTTGTGCGCTTCACCGATTTGACTCTTAGCACTAGCCATTTGTTTATCTGCTCCCGAAAAGTCACCTGCTTCGGCTGATCGAATCGCCTTGATCACATCTGATTTGGCATTCCCTGCAAAGAAAATCAGTTGCATTGCGGATTCAACAATTTTTTCGTCCATACTCTTCTCCTACTTTGTTTTAATTGTATCCAATTAAATCGAAGAAACTATTAAGTCTTTTTTTTCACTCAATAAAACACCGTCAATAAACTTGTAATTTACAATCATTCGTTCTGAATCAATCAGAGAACCTTCTTTATCCTGTGGTGTTCCGTAACAGACAAGTTGGATTTCATCATGGTCAAACTTTTTCAAATGTTGCGGTATACGCTTGAACTCAGGTAGTACACTCCCTTCTCTTACAAAGAGTGGAATATCATCTAGAGTCACTTTTTGCGTCACCACTTGATTGCCTGTTAACCATTCTTGATTATGCCAGTCATACCAGCGGCCTGCTGGTAAGTAAAAGGTCCGCTCTGTCTGACCTTCCTCTAAAACAGGAATCACTAAGATACTGTCTCCTAGCAAAAATTGATCCTCAATTTTCTGAGCAATCGGATCTTTTGGATATTCAATTGCCAAATGCCGCATCACTGGTATGCCTGTTTCTGATGCGCTTTGAGTAAGCTCTAGGAGATAAGGCACCCATCGATAGCGCAACTCGGAATATTTTTTTACAACTTCCACAGCTTTGTTTCCGTAAAACCACGGTTCTCGGACAGTTGTTCCATGATATCGAGCAAGCGAACACAATAAACCGACCTGAGACCAGCGAATATATAATTCTGCGCTAGGCTTTTCCCCTTTGAAACCAGCGATATCACTGCTCCACAACGTTTCTCCACTAAAGCCGACAGAAAGTCCTCCTCGTAAGGTCATTCTCAAGCCTTCAAAAGTTGATTCCACATCACCAGACCAAGTACCTGTAAATCTCCCTGTTCCTAAAAAACCTGGACGTTTCCATACTAAACTTGTTCCATGTACTTCTTGTGTTGCTTCATAGCAAGCCTTGATATATAAGTAAATATACATATTGTGCATATCGATACCTGTATAACCATTGTAAAAGAGTGCGTCTTCAGGAATACGATCGGTGTAATCCGGTTTTACTACTCGAATTCCTAATTTTAAAATAGCCTTCACTTGCTCTTTCCACCAGTCGTAAGCAGCTGGATTTGACAAATCCGGCAACCCAATATCACTTACTTGTCGTCGTTTGATGTGAGCAGTACCGCCATCGATCGTCCGGACTAAGTAACCCTTTTCTAAAGCTTCTTGATAAACTGCTGTTCCAGGTGGAAGATAGGGATTGAGCCACACTGAAGTTGCTGTCCCTTGTTCCCATAGTTCAGCTAGATATTTTTGAGGTTCAGGGAACTTCTCAGTACCCCATTCAAAATCACAACAATCTACCCAATACTTGTCATACCAATAGTTTTTCCCCCAATGAACATCTAAATGTAAGACATCAAAAGGAATCGAAAGTTTTTTCAACCGATGATGAACATCCTCTACTTCCTCTTTGTTCATATAGGCACAGCGACTATACCATACTCCTAGTGTCCAAGGAGCTGGCAATTCCGGCTTCCCGGTAATTTCTGCACATTGTGAGATTAAACGTTTCACATCTTCACCTAAAAAGAGATAACCTCGCAAAACAGCACTTTCTACTAAGTAGGAGGCTGAAACATAGCAAAAGTCGCCAACATCCCAATGATTTCTACGAGCGGTATCAAACAATAGTCCATATCCTTTAGTTGACAGCAGGATTGGATAATCTTTATAAGAGAGATCGGTCGTATTGGTTCCACAAGCATCCATTGCGTATTCTGTGACTCTGCTTTGGCTTTTTTCAATACTACCGAATTTTTCACCTAGCCCATAAAAAGCTTCGCCATTCGTGATTGACCATGAGAGAAAACCTTCACGTTTACCATCAGGAGACACTCGCTGGCCAAGCCCTGGCGTGATAAACTGACGGGATACTTTCTTCGTGGAAGTTAAAAACTTTACTTGATCCCCTTGCTTTACTACGAGTTGGAAGGGCTCTTTCAACAATTGAATGGTCAAATCTTGGTAATAAATATTACATTCCGTATCTGATTCCTGTATATCTACAACAACCGTTTGAAGCTTTTCCTGCATTAAATACACGTCTGAAGGCATCTCAAAAGCCCCCATTTGATTTTTGAACTCAAAATGAACGATCTGATCCCCATATATATGTAGAGTCAACATGGTCAACTCTCCACTCAATAGCTCTAATTCAAGCAACAAACTACCATCTTCTTGTTGCTTAATGGACTTTACTCCGACGACATAATCATAATAATAGCCTTCTTTGTAAAAGATACGATCACTATTTTGATAATCCCAGCCGTTGATTGCTTTGCTGATTACCTGCTCTTCCATTAAATCCCTTCTTTCCTTAAGTTATTGCTAATTCTGATGAATGGCATATACAAACAAACGACGATAACGATTACTAATACTTGATACAGTGCCCCAATAATACTTCCAGAATACAAGAAGCCGGATAAAATGGGCGGGACTGTCCATGGAACATTATTAGTGATGACAGGTAAAATATTGATGTTAGTCAAAAATATCCCTAAGAAGAAAGGAATTATCCAACTCAACACATAAGGAACCAGTAAAATTGGATTCAATACAATGGGAAATCCATACGTAATAGGCTCACTAACATTAAAGACTCCAGGTGCGACAGCAAGTTTTGCAATACTCCGCATATCTTCTCGCTTGCTGAACAAGAATACCGCAATGATCGGAGCGAGGGTCAATGCTCCAGATGCCACAATAGAAAAATTCATATACATCGTAGAGTAGACGTGTTCAGCCACACCCATGATATTTTCGTTATCGTTGATTCCCCACGTCAGTCCAAAGATAGGCCCCCATACAGAAGTCCCGTGGATACCAAACCATTGCAATAATGGTTGAGTCAATATCGCTATTACTGCAAAAAATGGCGTAGCCGACACTGCCAAGGCAGGTTTTTGTAATAACGATAATAAAAGTTCTGGGAGTGACGTATCAAAGTGGTTCAGCACCGACGCAATAATAACAAATAGCGCTAGCACTACAGTACCTGGTATCAACGATTCAAAACTTTTTGCAACGGCTGGCGGAACTGAGCTAGGCAATTTGATCACAATATTCTTCTCAATTAATTTGTTAAAAAGATATATTGTAATTCCCGCAACGATTAAACCTGTAAATATTCCTTGCTGCCCTAAAAAGTTAGAATTCACTAGACCATCCAACGAAACTTCTTTTCCAGTCACATCCTGTGTCGTAACTGCCCAAGGAATCGCTGTAAAGAAACTCGCTAATGCATAAAGTACTACTAACAACGGTTCTTTATTTTTAGGGAAAAAGCGTTTTGTCCCAAAATAAGCAAAACCTGCTACAATCAAAATTGCGTTGATCGACATCGTGCCTCGTAAAAACAGGTTAAATCCGCCTTGAATACTTACTAATACTTCGGCAAAAGAACTCTTTGCCCAAGCCCCTTTGCTACCAGCAATCACCGAGCCCAAATGTAGGCCAGTTTCACCAAAGATAATTCCATTTGGATCTAAAAATACTGAACTGATCATAATTGCAAAACCGGCGATCATCAAAGGTGTTGCCGCCATAATAAATGTATCTCGCAACGTCAGCAGTAACTTATTACCAGCAATTTTTCCCATGATCTTCGTCAATTTCATTTGCCATTTTTGAATCTCATTTTTCCCCATTCATCTTCCTCCTCGTAAATAAATTCCTCATTTTTTCATACGTATTAAATTTCTTTTTCCAATCGTTCACGTATGACATCGCCATTCATAGAACCAAACTCTTGCAAACTTAATAAAATGACCTTTTTGTCAGGGTATTCCTTTTCTACCTCATCAAATGCCCACGCAATTTGTGGACCTAAAACGATTACATCTGTGTCATCCGCTTCATTTCCCAAATTTGAAAAATCAAATGCCTCAACATCATAATTTTTTCCAATCTTTTCAAATGACTCCTTTAATTTTGATGCCACCAAACTTGTAGACATTCCTGCATTACAAAATAGACTGATTCTCATTGCTTTCCCTCCTCCTTAAAATAAAAAAATTCATTCTGTAAGCTCTTACAGAATGAATTATAATATCTTTCACTGGCAATGTAAATAACTTTTTAATCAAAAGTTATGTCTTTTGATTAAAAAGACTAGCGTATGTCTATAGTATGATATTTAAAAGTTTTAGGCGGGTAGTAATAGTGAGAAAACTCAAAAGGTTGGCCTGTCTCTAAATATGCTACTTGGTTGATCTGCAAAATAGGGGAATCTAATGGTACATTTAATTCATTGCTGATTTCATGACTTGCATAATTAGCAAAAATTTCTTTGTGTCCACTTTGAATTTTAATCCCCATTTCTTTTTCTACATAGGAATAGATCGAATCAATCACATGAACAATAGACAAGCCTAATACTAAATTAATTGGAATAAAGCTGAATTCTACACAGACAGGTTGTTTATCAATTTTCCGCACTCGGCCAATTCGATAAACAAACTCTGTATTCTTAAGTTTCAATTTTTCAACCGTTTCTTCATTTGCTTCGACAATATCAAACACTAAAATCTCTGTAGAAATGTTTTTATCCTTATGCTTTTCTGAAAAACCTAAAAGCTTGTTGGGAATATTTCGTTCATCCTCATAACTATCAAAATCTTTCACAAACGTTCCCGAACCCCTACGTTTGATAACCAGCCCCTCTTGAACAAGGGAATCGATCGCTTTTTTAACAGTGATTCGACTAACACCGTACTCATCACACATTTCCTTTTCAAGAGGTAGCTGTGTATTCTTTTTGTATTTACCTGAAAGAATTTTTTTTCGTACATCATGAGCAATTACTTCATATTTTAATATTTTTTCTACCAATGTGAGCCTCCTCCTAGACACTCTTTTAACTAACTATATCACACACCAAAAAAACTTCGTTAACAAATTTACCTATTTCATTCCCCATATATAACTGAAAATTATATGGAAAGACCGCAGGAGCATCACTATAGAAAGTTATAATACTAGATATCGAACACGAAACTAGTCAGAAGTCTAGCTTAAAAGGATTTATAGAGAAAGAATTGCTCATCCAAATTCTCGGTACTTTCTCGCAGGGTTTCAGTGATTAATTGACTGATAGATTTTTTTACCAATATAAATTTATATATGCCACTATAACTACTCTATTTTAGCGCTAAACTAATGCTAAAAACAGGTAGAAAAGAAGCCAAAATGTTATAAAATTTTAGGTGAATCTATGATTTTTTTATTTACATAATATAACCCGGAATCATCACCTATATTATCAATGGCTCATTTTTAAGGATAATATGGATTTCACTTTCTACCCTCTCTATTTAGATAGCCTTCGCCAATATCGCAAATCATCACTTCCTTTCACCAATAATCTGTCTTTGTACTTTTCAAGCCCGACACTCCCCCTCACATTTAAAGCTTATTTTAAGGTTAACCCACTCTCTCTGAAAGCTTGTCTCCCTATACTTGAGCCATAGACAAACAGGAGGACGAAAAAATGACGACGACTATTTTAGAAATCAACGATCTGCATAAGAGCTATGGCAAAGCAGATATTTTGAAAGGCATCCATCTGGAGCTAGTGCCGGGAAAGATTACTGGACTACTTGGCAGAAATGGTGCCGGAAAGACGACGTTGATGAAATGTGTTTTAGGATTGACGACAAACTTTGATGGTGAGCTGACGTTTCGCGGGAAGCGCTTGGACTCGTCTGATACTCGGGTGAAGGCGAAGATCGGTTCGCTAGTGGATGTACAATTTTATGAGGACCTGAATGCGTATGACAATTTGATGCTGTCGATTCGGCTGACGGATTCGATTCCAAAGAGCGCGCGAAAGCAGCGGATTCAGGAGAGCTTGGCGTTCGTCGAGCTGGGGAATGCGGCGCGGAAAAAGGTGAAGAATTTTTCTTTTGGGATGAAACAGCGGTTGGCGCTAGCTTTGGCGCTGATTACAGAGCCGGAGCTGCTGATTTTGGATGAACCGTTTGTAGGGCTGGATCCGATCGGCGTGGAAGAAGTCAAAGAGTTATTGAAAAAGCTGTGTCGGGAACGAGGAACGGCGATTCTTTTTTCCAGCCATCAGATGCAGGAGGTTTGTGATTTGACGGATAACATCTTAGTTCTAAGCGGCGGCGTGATCAGCTATTCTGATGAAAATCGGCATTTTGAGAATCAGCAAGCACGCTTGATCGAGTTAATGAAGTAGAAATTGGAGGGTACAAAAATGGAATTGTGGATGATTTATAAAATGGAATTGATTAAAATAATGAAACGGAAAAACAGCTTGATCTTGGTGATCCCAGCAATCCTGGCGTTCATTATGGCATTTGGAATCTCAACCGGCGGCTTGACCATGACTGGCGATGCGGCTTCGAACAACGGCACTTTTGCTTGTCTGGAATTTATCGGAACCTTATGGATATTCTTTAGCGGATTAGGTATCTGGGGCATTTTGCTGATCTTAGTAGCGGCCTTTCAATTTTCTGGCGAGATCGCCAGCGGACAGATCAAGATGACCTTGCTTCGAATTGGCAAAAGAGGCCGTGTGATTTTCGGGAAATTTTTGGCATTGATGACAGTAGTCGCGGGGGCTTTCGCTCTATTCACCTTGTCTGCTCTTGGCAGCTACTACTTGTTTATCGCAAATTCAAGTCTTGGTAACGGAAATTTTGCTTCGGCAACAGTGACTGTCTCTGGTTTGGCGGCTAGTGTCGGTTTCATCTATCTTCATCTGGCATTATTCATGGCATTGACATTCTTAGTCGGTTTGTACATGTCCCCTTTCATCGCTTTTATCACGGCATTGATCGGACTATTTGCGGTAAATTATTTAATTAATTCCAATGCGTTTACTTTTGTAAAATATTCTGCCCTATCCGTCAGCAACAATCTTATCGCTGGTGACGCAGAGTATTTATTGCCCGCTCTCCTATCTTCGTTTTTGATTATTGTCTGCCTTTTGGCCATCGCCTCTCTGATTTTCAAAAGAGTGGATATAAAATAGCGGTTGGAAACGGTATAATGATAGGAAATAAAGGAATCTATGAAGCATACACGCGTATGCGTTCTACCTAAATGAAAAAGAGGTGTTGGTGATGGGCTTTTCGATCTTAGTAGCAGATGATGAACAGGGAATTCTTGATTTTGTGACGCTTTATTTGGAAAAGGATGGCTATCAGGTTTTTACGGCAGCGGATGGCGCAGCGGCGTGGGAATGTCTACAGCAGGAAAGCATCGATCTGGCGATTTTAGATATCATGATGCCGAAAATGGATGGCTATCAATTGATCAAGGCGATTCGTTCAGAGAAAAATATCCCGATCATTTTTTTGACCGCCAAAGATGCGAGTGCAGACAAGGTGCTGGGACTAGGAGTCGGCGCAGATGATTACGTCACGAAGCCTTTTGATCCGTTGGAGTTGGTGGCTCGAGTAGAAGCCCAGCTCCGCCGCTTCTATTCCTTGGGTGCAAAGGAAGTCGCTGAACCTGAGACACTGAGCCTCCATGATCTAACGCTGGATCTGAATCAATGCTTGCTTTACAAAAATGAGGAATCGTTGAATCTGACTTCGATCGAATTTAAAATTTTACGTTTACTAATGAGCTCCCCAGGCAGAGTTTTTACGAAAAAACAGATTTACGAAGCGGCGTGGGAGGATACTTATATCGTAGATGATAACAATATCATGGTCTACATCAGCCGACTGCGAGATAAGATCGGCGACAGAGAGGGGGCATCTTATATCCAAACGATCCGTGGTCTAGGCTATAAGATGGTGCCATGAAAAAGAAGCCAAAAACATTAGGTCGGTTTTTAACTCGAAAGTATGTGACAACGTCGCTTTTGCTGATAGCCTTACTGATGATTCTGATCACAATCGCTCAATTTTTCATGAATAGTACGAATGACCTGGCTAAGAATCTAGGCGCTGACACGATCGTTCGGCCAGATTACGAAAAAATAGATATTACAATATTGAATGATGTCGGCGGCTGGGTAGAGATTCTAGATGAAAACAATCGTGTGATTTATACCAAAGGCAAGGTAATGGAGAAAAAAGAGCATTACACCCAGAATCAATTATTGACAATGGATGGCCTTCAGGCAATTATGAATCATCGTGTCCATCAGATCGGGCCATTATCGTTGACAATAGGAAATGTGGATGACAGCTATTTAGCGACCTTTGCTCCCTTTACCGCTGAAAATGGGAAGGAATATATCTGCATCGCCAAGCTGCCCCGTAACCGACTTTGGGGAAATTTCAACATGACCTTTACAAGCTTCAACTCCCCCACTGGCAAAAGAACCTTACGAGGGATCCTTCTCCTGTTGATTCCAAGTTTTCTCATTTTCATTTTCTGCATCTGGCGCTATTCTAAATCTGTCAAGGAGCATCTTGTCGCGCCAAACGAGGTGTTGATGGATGGTTTGCGGGCGATCAATCATGGAGACTACGAGAAGAAGATTCATCTGAATGCAGAGTATGAATACATTGAGATCGAGGATTCCTTCAACCATATGGCCGAGCAGTTGAAGCAGTCAGAACAGCAGCGGCTGGCCTATGAAAAGGAACGGCAACTATTATTTGCCAACATGGCTCATGACCTGCGGACCCCCATCACAACCATCAAAGGTACGGCGAAGGCTGTTGCTGATGGCTTGATTAGTGAAGAAAAGCTGGAACAGACGATGGAGACAATCATTTCTAAAACCGATCATATGAACGAATTGGTGACTCGCCTATTAATTTTTTCTAAGCTGGAAAGCCCAGATTATCAGCTTCATTTGCAGGAGCTGGATGTGTCTGAGCTGGTTCGCGAAGTCTTGCTAGAGCAACTGGAAATCGCGGAAGAAAATGAGATTGACTTGATGTTTGATCTGCCAGAGGAACCTTTAGAGTTGGCGGGTGATGCCGTGGAATTGCGGCGGGTGTTTGATAATTTGATCAGCAATAGTATCCACCACAACCCAGCTGGGACAATCGTCCATATTCGACTTTATACCGAAAACAGTCGCATAATCTTTGAAGTAACGGATAATGGCAATCGGATTCCCAAGGATCTTCAGGAACAGTTATTTGTGCCTTTTGTCAGCGGCGATGATTCTCGTTCGACCAAAGGCGGCAGCGGCCTAGGTCTGGCCATTAGTAAGAAAATCGTGGAGAAGCATGGCGGGACGATTGCTTTTATTGAATTGACTGATAAAGAAAAGATGTTTCAGGTGCGTTTATAAGCGGCTCGCTCCTAAGAGACATTTCGTTTTAACAGGATGACTGAAAGCAAGTCTAATTAATGGTATTAAGCGAAAAACACTTTACAAAATTAAAGTAAACGATCAGATTTCTTTAAATCATTAAAGTAATTTGATCGTTCGCTTTTTTATTCGTCTTATATACTATGTTGACGCTTCTTTCGACAAGGCAATTTTTTTTGGCAGGTTCCACATTCTCACTCAACAATTTGTACCAACGATGTATACTTTAGATAAAGAGGGAAAGGAGTTATTCCTGTGGATAGTAAAAAAAGAAAACTTCGCTTGGTTGGAAATTCCGTTATGATCTCCGTATCAAAAGATTTTTTGGCTAAGAATAATCTAACGATTGGAGATACCGTATTCCTTGATGAGGATAAATTGAAAGAGGCGATCACTAAAAAAAATACCCATGATGATTCGAAAATCGATTTTCTAATGAATCCGTCTATACAAGAACACCATGAGACCTATAAGGATTTAGTTGATTTATGAGTTATGAATGTCTTAACTGTTTTGTACTAATCAAAATAAAACGATCCTCCTAGCCAGGACCTGATTCATTCTCTGTCTTGGGCAGAAAGATCGATTCATTGTTGTTGAGTCTTTGATTTAGAACTTATTTTTTTGGCGGTAAAACCATTTCTGCCATTTGAAGCCTCTCCACTTGAGAGTCAAACTCCTCTTTCAAGAATTTCTCTCGTGTGTCATCGTCCTTTGGATCGACCGTGATTGTGCAGACTTCTGTGTCGACGTATAATTTCCCATTTTCTAAATAAATTTTCCCAAAGCTATTTTTAAAATACATATTTTATTCCCCCTCTGTTTAAAAATAAGATACGCAATTTTATCTTCATATATTTTCTTTAGTAAATTTTCTCATTACCAGCGTTCCGAATGGGAAGCATAACCAATTCAAAGGTCTTTCCAAAAAATACTTTAAATAATTAAAGTAAACGAACAGATTTCTTTAAATTGTTAAAGGAATTTGTTCGTCCGCTTTTTTTATTTTTGATTACATGCTTCCGCGTCGTTTTAGTACTAAGAAATATTTTTAGAATGGGTTCTAATTATCATCCTCTTTTGATCATCTAACACATTTTGAATAGTTACACTAAGGTATCATCTTCTAAAATCGTTAAATACTCCTTATAGCTAAATACTCGATTTCTTTTACCTCGTGATGTCTGTATAACTATTCCTAAAGTTTCTAGCTGCTTAATCGCATTATTAATAGTAGCAAACCCTAAATCAAAATACTTAGCTAAGCCGTTTACAGTAACTAGCGGCTGGCTCAACAAAAATTCATAGATGTTTTTAACGGTACTCGATTTATAATGCTCATCCGCAATTTTTTTTCGATCACTTTCAATTAATTTGGAAAGCTGATTAATTTTATTTGTCGCATTCTTTGCAGCGTGTGTCACTACTTCTAAAAAGAATTTTACCCATTGTTCGTAATTCCCTGTGTTTCTTACTGCCATCATTCGATCGTAATACTCGTATTGGTTTCTTTTTAACTCAAGACTAATATATAGAATGGGGGCTTGAATGACTTTTTTCTCTAAAAGAAAAAGGATAATTAAAAGCCTTCCTACACGACCATTTCCGTCTAAAAACGGATGGATTGTTTCAAATTGATAATGAATCAACGCTGCTTGAATGAGGGGATGTAGAGTATCTGCACTATGGATATATTTCTCTAAATCATTTAAGGCATTGTCCATTTTTTCAACCGTAGGCGGAACATACTTAGCAGTAGCAATCGTGCTTCCTTGGGGACCGATCCAATTTTGCGAATGCCTAAACTCTCCAGGATTTTTTTCTTGTCCTCTAACCCCTGACATCAATTTCTCATGAATTTCCCGTAAAAATCTATTTGAGAGTGGTAATTTTTTCTGTCGTTCTAATGCATAATTAGTCGCCGCGATGTAATTAACGATCTCCTCAACATCGGCTAACTTTTCTGTGTTTTCAGCAATCTCGGGATCTAAAATATCTTCCAGTGTTGCTTGCGTGCCTTCGATTTGTGAAGATAGCACCGCTTCTTTTCTGACATACTGGTAAAGAAAGATTGACATATCAGGGATGAGCTCACTTAACATATTCAATCTGCCTAATGCTTCCGTAGCATCTGCTAAAGTGTTGCTTAGTTCATTCATGTTCAATTCTGGATTAGGCGGTAATGACGCTGGCGCAAAATATTTGTAAGAATGTTTTTCATTTGTCTGAATAAAGCTTCCTGATCTTCCCATTTCACCACCCCTTTTTTCTATAATATGAAATAAGCATCTCTTGTATATTGTCTATAAATCAATTTTCCAAATAATATGAAACAAATATACCATTTATATTATACGAATCCTACACTTAACTATAACATAGGAAAATTTTACTTTCTATATTATGGCCTGATTTAGTTTCTCTCACATCGCTGGCTTCAGAAAAAGAAACCTCGCCCTTTGATGAGAAAATCCCCTCATGTGTGATAAGAATAACTGTTTTATTTTTTTGATAATCCTTTGATCAGCTTTCCGAGTGGGAAAAAGAAAAAACACCAGAATAGAAGACGTAATCGATTCAAAGGTCTTTCCAAAAAATACTTTACAAAATTAAAGTAAACGAACAGATTTCTTTAAATTGTTAAAGAAATTTGTTCGTTCGCTTTTTTATTTTTTCTTTATACTATTTTTGACGCTTCTTTGAATATTGATAATGTAGCGAAAAGAGGCTGTAGAGATTGTCAAAAATCCCCACAGTCCTCACTTTTTTTAAGACTGAATCTATCTATTTTCAAACGCCCGACTCTCTTCCAGCGAATCAAGTGGTTTCTTTGCATAGAAGTAGCAAACAATCAAAATAATCGCGATCGTTAGTATTCCTGTCTCGCCTACTAAATACGGTTTGTTTTGACCACCGATGGATTGGTCTAATAGAATTTGAATGACGAAATTGTGTGCAAAATGGAACACTGCAGCGGGCCATACGCTTTTTGATTTGAGGCTTAAATAAGACATCGGATAGGACATGGCGATACATTGGATTACATAGATCGGAACCTGATACCAAACGGGGATGCTGGAGACATAGCCAGTGACTATCAGCGGCAGATGCCAGATAGCCCAGATACAGCCTGTGAGAAATGCCCCCTTGCGATAGCCAAAAAGCTCAAACATTTCACGATTTAAGAAGCCGCGCCAACCGATTTCTTCTCCTAAAGCGGTAATAAAAAAGATGGCTATATACAAGAGTAGGATTAACGGCTGATTTAAAAGGGTTCGGAGTGTATTGCCTGTAATAACACCATTTCCTCGCATAATTAGATAGATTCCATAGGACGAAAGACTATATAAAAGTGGAATCTCTATGCCTGATAACACGTATTTCAATTTCCCTTTTTTTAGATTGAACATTTTCTCATCACGATGATAAAGCCGCTTGACGATGATCGCAGCAATTCCTGGACACCACATCAATAGATATGACATATTCATTATTTGATAGTTGATAATCAGTACATAGAAGATTGTGCTCAATGCAAAGCAGAGAATCAGAAAAGTGATCACTGCCTTTTTAGTATTTCTCATAAACGTTTCCTTTCGATAGTTTTCATTTTTATTTTGTTGAAAAGCGCATAGTGCTTCACTCTTCATGTGGTCATTTCACTTTTGTTAGGCAATATCTGCATCCGCATACAACTGTGCCCCGGCAAACAATAAAAGCGCGTCTAGGATGACCCAAAATAGCAGAACCATCCCTACAGTCATTATAGGAAATTCCCAAAATCTTGATAGCATGGAAAAGGCAGACAATGGGTCGCAAAGCGTCAGCCACTCGGCTTTTGGAAATAGCTGATAGATTTGATAAGTGACGGATGGAAAGGCGATCAAACCGATTAAATAGGTCGTGATGGTGATACTCGTTTTCTTGGTAAAAACGAGCAGGCCATTTCCAATAGCAATCATCCCGATATACAACGGTGTAGATAAGAGTATCTGAACCAGAATTCTTGCGATAAGGGTTAGAGTGAAGCCGCCAAATCCAAACAAAATTGTCCCTGCTGCGAAACTTACTACTAAGCATAGTGTGGTGTAGGTTAAGCAGCATAGAAATCCGGTGACACATTTCGCAAAAAAAACATTCCTTCGATCAACAAAATAGGACAGGCTGTTGCGAATTGTTCCCGTAGAATATTCAGCACCCAGCACCGCCACAGCGAAGGCTAAAATAAAGAATGGAAATAGCCCATCATCCCGCATCTGCTGAACGAATTCTGCCCCGTTTCCAGGTAATGACCTCGCGGCACTGGCAGTGGATTGAACGCCGACACCTCCGAAACCGCTGCTGGAACCCAGCATATTGACTCCTGTAATGACGATAATGATTATTCCCGCCAGAAAGACATTGCGGACCGCAGATCCTTTCTTTATTCGAAAAATATCTGATTTAATTATATTAACCATCGTTTGTGCTCCCTCATGCTATTTCATCTATGACACTAATGAAATAGTCTTCCAAATTTATTTTTATTTCGTTTGACGAATAGATTTTTATCCCATTGGAACTTAGTAGCTCAATCACCTTGGACGTATCCTTATGGAAATCAAACAGTCGAATCTCTTCGGTCGAATGAACCTCAAACTGCTTCGTATTCATCGTTGACTGAATGATTTCACCAGCCTTCACCGCGCTGCTGACCTTCATAGAGATATACCCTTGCGTATTTTTGTCCAGCTCTTCCTTGGTAAACTCCTTCAATAGTGTGCCGTGATGGATAATGCCATATCTTGTGGCTATTTGAGTTAACTCTGAAAGAATATGACTGGAAATTAAGATGGTGATCTTTTTTTCCTGATTTAGCTTGCTGATGATTTCGCGAAACTCGATCATTCCTGTTGGATCTAACCCATTGATCGGTTCATCTAGGATCAGTAATTCAGGATTGCCCATAATTGCTAACGCAAGCCCCAGACGTTGCTTCATTCCAAGGGAAAACTGATTAAATCGCTTACTTCCGGTCGCATCCAGATTGACTAATTTCAGAACCCGTTCGATTTCATTTTCGTCTGTGATCCCTCTTTGAATGCGATAATAGTTCAGATTTTCTCGTGCTGTCATTTTTGGAAAGAAGGCAGGTGTTTCGATCATCGCACCGATTTTTTTTCTCGCGTTGATCAGGTCTTGCTCTTCGCCACTTCCAAAAAGCTCAAGCGTTCCATTTGTTGGATGGATCAACGAGGTGATCAGCCGTAACAGGGTGGTTTTTCCTGCCCCGTTTTGACCAATAAATCCATAGATATCCCCCTTTTCCAACGTCATATTTATATTTTTAACGCCTGCGTTACCAGAATATTTTTTTGTTAAATTATTCGTCTTCAAAATCGTTGCCTTCATTTTATGACTCCCCTTCTCTGTGCCTTCCTCACCCACATCATTGAAATGTGGTGGTCTCACTATAACGACTCAACCTATAATGAACCTTGAATTAGGGAGCGATTCCTCAGCAAAATAAAAAATCGGCTGATATGTCATCCTCATATCAACCGATCGAATCGCTTCTATTTAATTTTCCAATTGAGGTCAGGCTTTTCTTCCCTTCTTAGTTGCTCCCTTTTAATTGCCGTAATAGTTAATGAACATGTGCCTTGAAGGAGTGCCCAATCGATTTATTGGAAGCGGCACCGTCCAGCTCACAATAAAACAACTCGAAATTTCTATTGGCAGCTGCCAAAATCGCTGGTCCTTTCTTACAGTCTCTTTAACGGCAGACGAATCGTAAACTCTGTCGCCTCATTCACTGTACTTTCGACGTCGATTTTTCCACCTAATTGGTCTACAATGCTTTGCGCAATAGATAAGCCCAAGCCATAGCTGCCTTCGTATTTTTGTCGAACCTCGTTTGTGCGATAGAAACGATCGAAAATTTTGGGCAGATCCTCTTTCGCGATTCCATCGCCAGTGTTTCGAAAAATAATGACACACTCTCGTCCTTTCGCTTCTAATAAAACGTCAAATGAGCCATGCTTGTTCGTATATTTGCTGGCATTATCAATGAAGAGATCAAAGAGCTGCTGCAGCATGACCTCGTCGGTTTTTCCTGTCAATTTCATTAGCTTCTTGTTGACCGTAATCCCTTTTTCCTCGAATTTTGTTTCGTAATTGGTCAACGCATTGGCCAGCAGCTGGTCCAATTGAATATTTGTAAGAGTTAACTGATCGAAGCTGCTGTCGGCTTTTGCGACCGTAAGCAATTTATTTACCAGCCCATTCATCCGCTTGGTTCCGCTGGAGATATTGTCCAGCCATTTTAGCTGATCGCTGATGGTCTCTTCTTGACTAGCATAAAGAACATCGACATTTGTCGAAATGATACTCAACGGCGTCTTCAATTCGTGTGAAGCGTCGGCGATAAACTGCTTTTGCTTTTTCCAGGCCTCCTCCATCGGACGAATCGCGCGATTAGTAAAGAAAAGGATCACTAAAAAGAAAAGAAGCATTAATCCGAGGCCGACAATGATCAAAGTGGTCGCCAGAGAAGACAAGCTTTTTTTCGCGTCCGTGACATCTAAAAAACGCATAAGATACGTTTCATCATTCTTCCTGATCTCTTTATCCTGATCATTGCTGCCATAATCAAAATTGGCGATGGCTGGAGCGACAATGTATTGCCATTCTCGCCCATTCATTTTGATTACGCCGCCCTCTTGCTGCTTCCAAGCATGCTTCGCTGCTTTGTTGTACTGATTTTTGGACAGCTTTAAGGCAGAATCCACCATGATTGGTTTGCCGGTTTTATCTACCAGCATATTGAAATAGACGCCTGCGCCGGTCACGATTCGATTGATTTCTACTGCATCATCGCTCTTTTCATCGAAGGTCACCTTACCGCCGGTGATCCGCAGCTGCTCTGCCTGATTTAATTTTTCATAGGTATCTGACTTTTGGTTTAGATAGGTAGTCATAAAAATTGTGGAGAAGGCTATGATTAAAATGACGGCCACAAATCCAGTCGTCATTGCGATCAATCGTTTTCTAAACTGATTAATCATAGTCGTCACCCTTCGAAAAATCTAGCCGATAACCTAGATTCCGCACAACCGTGATTTGCGTCACACTCTCCACTTGCCGCAGCTTCTTTCGCAAAAGCGACATATGCATCTCTACATGATTGTATTCCGCCTCTGAATCATAGCCCCAGACCTTTTCGATGATTCGATCCTTCGAGGTCAGCTGCGGATAATTCGCTATTAGGAGTTCCAAAATATTGGCCTCTTTTTTTGTTAGATTCAGTTCGCCGGACTGGGTCTTCAAGCGCAAATTGTACGGATTCAATTCAAAATCCCCAAATGAAAGAAGCCCATCGATTTTAAACGTCCCTTTTCGTCTGCTTAAGGCCTTTAATCGGGCTAATAATTCCTGATACTGGAACGGTTTGCATAGATAATCATCTGCCCCACTGTTCAGCCCGTCCACTCGATCCTCCAGCTCTCCTTTTGCTGTTAACATGAGAATCGGAATTTCTATCCCAGCCTCCCGCGCTTCTTTTAAAATCGTCAAACCGTCCTTGTTTGGAAGCATGATATCTAAAATGGCTAAATCATAGACACCTGAAAGCAGACAATCTAATCCATAAACGCCTTCTTCTGCTATATCTACTAAATATCCTTGTTTTTTTAATATTTGAGCCGTTGCCTCAGCTAACATCGCCTCATCTTCAACTAGTAAAAGCTTCATTCATCGTCCTCCTTAAAACCTAGACTCTACCTAATTATAAAGGACGAACCTCTAATGAAGCTTGAATCGCAAAAATAACACGAGTAATAAAACCGTTCTTTACCTAAAATAAATAATTTCACTCTCCTTTGTTGATACTACAGCTTCATTATAGGTTCACCCCCTATAGTAGCATTATCAATAAATGAAATGAGGTCGTTAACATGAACAACAGAAAACCCAAATCCTCTCGCTCCACGTTCCTAAGTTCCTTTCCTTTCACAGCCAGAGTCCTCGCACTCACTCTTTTGATCGGACTTTCCGTTGTCTCCTATAATATTGGAAAAGCCGTCACAGAGGTAAAAGCCAATAGCCAAACAGAAGTGAACTTTCCCAATAAACAAACCCAGAAAACCAATGTAGATGATGTGAAAATTCGTCGAAACAATGGGAAATGGGAGTTTTCTTCGGATGAAGGAATTTCGTGGTCGACAACACCGCCCGATGGAATCTACGAAGACGAAGATGGGCGCCTCCACTACAAGAATTCTGAATCAAAAAGTATTACCAGCACGTCCAATCAGAATACCTTCAGATTTCCCTTTAGCGACAAGGAAAACGGCGTGATCATGAAACAGGAGGAGGATAAATGGACATTCTCCTCTGACGGCGGAAAAACTTGGACAGAAGAAGCTCCTGAAGGTGTAAAAGTCGATAAAAATGGCAAATTAACTTGGAAAAGCAAGGATGGCAAAAAAGTGTCTGAGTTTGATCCAAAGGAAAATCAGTGGAAATATTCAGAAGACGGTGGAAAAACCTGGTCAGATCCGTTGAAGGAGATCGACGATTGGCTGGAAAACGGCTTCACTGTCCCAGTCGAAGGCGGAGTCTCGATGAAAATCAAGGATGGCAAAATCCAATACTCGACAAATGGCGGGAAAACCTGGACTGATGAAGCACCTGAAGGCTTCAAGGATAAAGTAAAATCAATCCTCACCAAGCAATCTGAAGATGGAAAAACACTTTATTCCACTGATGGCGGCAAGACCTGGACAGAAGAAAAACCTGAGGGCTACGAAATTCCCAGCATCCAAGATATTCTAGATGACATTCCGGGTGATCTCCTGCCAAACGATGAGGATCTAGGCGAAGGCCAATCCACAGCGATTTAAACAGTTGAACAAATAAACGTGTTAGCGCTCTTGGCTAACACGTTTATTTATTTTGACATTCTTTAAATAGTAGATAAAATTCTTTGAACGATACTATCGACTGAGAGGCCATTTTGAATAAGCAGCTCATTCGCGTCGTAGCGGTCGTGGAATTGCTTGTCTATTCCATAATTGAGTACCTTCAGCTCACTATCGCCAAGATAGCTTGCCACTGTTTGACCATAGCCGCCCTCCAAAATACCATCCTCCAGCGTGACAACTGTCTGATGCTCCTTTTCTAAGCTGTCCAGTAGTTGCTTATCCAAGCCTGAAATGAATTTTGGATTGACGATCGTTGCTTTAATACCATGAGCCTCACTTAATTTGTCAGCGACCTTAACTGCCAGCTCGTAGAAATTTCCCAGGCCAAATAATGCGACCTGCGAGCCTGTTTGTGTCACTTCATTTTTATTAAGGCGTGAGTAATCGGTGGAATCCGCCGCTCCGACTTCCTTTAGTTTTCCTACTGGCACGCGAATCGCAACCGGATGATCGGATTGTTCGATCGACCAATCCAGCATAGCTAAGTATTCTTCCTTATTTGTCGGTGCTAAGTATACGATATTCGGAATATGACTCAAAAACGGAATATCAAAAATACCCAAATGGCTCTCGTCATTCATGCCATTCACCGAGGCGCTGAAAACCAATATCGTGCCTGACAGATTATTTAAGGCCAAGTCATGCGAAATTTGATCATAGCTTCGCTGCATGAAGGTGGAGAATACTGCCCAGACCGGCTTTGCACCATTTTGAGCTAGTCCAGCAGTCATCGTCATCGCATGTTCTTCCGCGATCCCAACATCCACAAACTGCTTGCCGATTTTTTTTCGTTGTTCTTGAGAAAACAGCATCATGGGCGTGCCGCCATTTATCGCAACAACTTTGGAATCAGCCGCCATTTTTTCCATTAGAAAATCAGCGGTCACACTGTTATAGGTTGCCCCAGCTCCTCCCGCTGAAAGATATTCTCCTGTTTCTAAACTAAATGGTCCGCCTGCATGGAAGGCTTCACGATTCTCCTCTGCCAGCTTGAAACCAGCGCCTTTGATCGTATGCACATGAACCACAATAGGATGATCGCTGTCTTTTACCGTCTTAAATAGATCGATCAGCTCCTTCACATCATTTCCGGCATCTAAATAATGATACTCAAATCCCAAAGCCTTGAAGAAATTATCCTGTGCTGCACCTTTAGAGGCTCTCAGTTTTCTGAGGTTCTGGTAAAGCCCGCCATGATTTTCTGCGATGGACTGATCATTATCATTCACGATCACGATCGTATTGGTGGCTTGTTCGACAATATTGTTGAGTCCCTCATAGGCAAGACCGCCAGATAGTGAGCCATCCCCGATAATCGCGACAACATTATAGTCCTCCTGTTTTAAGTCGCGTGCCTTTGCGACCCCATTTGCCAGTGAAAGTGAGGTCGAGGTATGGCCAATTGAAAAAAGATCATGGGCACTTTCCTGCGGGTTCGTGTAGCCTGATACATCCTCATAGTGCGCTGGATCTGTGAAGGCCTGCCCTCTTCCCGTCAGCATCTTATGGATATAAGTTTGATGAGACACATCGAATACAAATTTATCCTTTGGTGAATCAAAAACATAATGCAGTGCAATCGTCATCTCCACCACACCGAGATTCGGTCCATTATGGCCGCCATGCTTGCTGACCTTTTGGAGCAATGCCTCTCTTGCTTCATTCACAAGGATTTGCAGCTCTTCTATCGACATTTCTTTTAACTCTTTAGGACTTTTTACTTTTTCTAATAACACAGTGTTCCTCCATCTATTCATCGCTGGACATTCTATGGAACATCCAACAAACGTTTTTAATTTCAACTATTCATCCTTCTGATTCTCTATATCAAAAGAACGGCAGATTGATTTTTTAATTTTTAATACCAATCATGCTTTTCATGGCGGTCTAGGGCATTGATTTGCTTCATCTCCTCCTTGGTCAGCTCGAAATCATACAGTTCTGTATTTTCCTGAATATGATCCGGGTCGCTTGAACCGGGGATGACGATCACACCTTTTTGCAGATTCCAGCGAAGAATAACCTGTGCCGCGGACTTTTTGTGCTTTTCAGCAATTTTGACGATCGTCTCATCTCCCAGCAGTTCACGAGTATGCCCTCGACCACCAAGGGGATACCAGCCCTGAACGACGATGCCGAGGCTGTGAATGTACTCGATCACCTCATCATCTTGATAATACGGATGGATTTCGTTTTGCACGAGTGCCGGAGTCGTTTCGACCTGCGGCAGAAATTCCTTGAGCTCCTTGATGTACCAATTGGATAATCCGATCGAACGAATTTTCCCTTGCTTGACTGCCTGCTCCATCGCTTGATAGGCGGCAACATCGCCATCCCCCGGATGATGGAGCAGCATCAGATCAATGTACTCAATATTCAGCTTTTTCAGCGCTTCATCGATCGCCGCCTCCGGATCATTGAACTGATTAGGGTACAGCTTTGTCGTCACAAATAGCTCATCTCTAGGGATGCCCGATTTCCGAACAGCCGCTCCCACACTTTCCTCATTATGGTACATAAACGCCGTATCAATTAGACGACCCCCGCGGGACATTGCCTCTGTTAACGCATTTTCGCATTCTTCCTCCAGCAAGCTATAGGTACCGATGCCATTTAGCGGTATTTCGTGACCGCTATTGAGCATTACGGTTTGCGTTTCAAAATTAAATGCTCTTTCTGCCATTTTTTCTTTCCCTCCTTCGTGGTTGGGGATGGATCTTTGCCAGTCTGTTGAGTCGTTTCACCGCAAGCAGCAAGACCAATGCATACACTTAATAAAACGATAAAAATAACCGCTCTTTTCAAATATCTCGCCCCCAAGCCAATGATTTTTTTCATTTTATCACCTAAAGTCAGGTTTAGGTCAAATCAAATTCTGTGTTTTTGTATGAAGTGTTCCTTTTGGACTTAAATGGCAATTTCCTTTTACATAGAATGTAACAAAAACACTCCCAGGAAAGCATTATGTTGCATTCAAAACAATCGAAACAAAAAGCGGCCAGAGGAAAAACGCGTTTTCCTTAGAGCCGCAGGGGATAGATCTGTTTTGTCGAATGTAACACAATCGGATTGTGTTACATTCGTTAAATCTCAATTTTCTACTTTATAGGGAGCGTATCATCATTTTCTACACACTTTCAATAGATTTATAGAACAGAATAAAAAAGAGAGCAAGACATTTGATATTATTAAAGTTTTTTGCTAAACAGATAACAGGTTAAGGGTAGTTCCTTACCTTTAATTGGCAAAATGAGATCTCTTTTACCTGATACAGTAAATCCTCGTTTTTCATAAAATTGATAAGTCGATCCCGTATCAGTATACAAATAAATTAATTTCCCTTTTTTTCGCCTAGTCAGCTCATCAAGCAAAAGCGAACCAATTCTTTTCCCCTTTAATGTAGGATCAACTGCAAAAAAGGTTAATTCACCGTCAGGCTTATATTTCATAAAGTCTTCTAGCATTTCTTTATTGGCTCGATCATACGGACCAGAAATATCGTCTTTTGAGAAAAAGTTCATAAATTTCTCAACAATACTCATATACAGCCTATAAAACCAAGAATCATAGACTACTTTATCACCACGAAAATTCGCAAATAGAAAACCAACTAATCGGTCTTCCTCATAAGCACCCAAAACCATCGTTGATTTTGTTAACTCTAAATACAGAACATATTTACTGTAGAGATACAGTTCAACCTTATTATTGACATACCATGACAAGTGCATTCCATCTAATGCAAATTTCCTTGCTGCGTCAAAATCTCTTCTTTCAATCTGCTTTATATTAATCGCCATAGGCTATCCCTCCACGTTATTAATTACCTCTTAATTTAACTGTAAGTGATCGCTGGATCAAAACCAATATGCAATTAGCACACAGTTGTTCAATAATTAACAGTGCTTATTTATCTGTTCAGGAACAATATCTTATTCTCACACCCATTCCAGAGATATTAAGTGATAATTAATCAACTATTGGTATATAAAGCGGTATTTCTCTTGACCCATGAAAAACAATGAACCACCAATACTTTAAGAATTGCATAAACTGGAACCCCAAGAATCACCCCAAATATTCCGAATATTTTCCCTGCAGAAAGAAGAATAAAAAGAATCGTAACCGGATGTACATGAAGTTTACTACTTAATACTAATGGCGATATGAAGTGACCTTCGATTAATTGCTCAACTGCGAAAAGAATAATCACTTTTAAAACCAGTATAGGACCACCCATGAAGGCCAAAACGAGAGCTGGAATAGTTGCTAAAAAAGAACCTAGATAAGGGATTAAGTTAAGTACTCCCGCTAATATTCCTAAAGCAAGAGAATACTCTAGTCCTACAAAGGTAAAACCAATGGTGAACATGATTGAAACACAGAGGGCAACTAAAAGCTGTCCTCGAATGTAATATGAAACCTGATCACTCATTTCCTCCAATACCATTCGAGTACTTACTTGAAACTTCTTTGGCAAAACAGAGGAAACACGTTCGGGAATTTTTTTGCCATCTTTGAGCAAGAAGAAAAGAATAATCGGAAATATAATTAAGGTAATAACCACAGTAGCTATCTTTGAAATTAAGCTTTCAAAACCTGAAACAACATAAGATGATATCATTTGTGCAAAATCAGTAAGGGAAGTTGAGATAGAGCGCATAAGCTCACTGACCTCAGACTGGAATGGTCTTAAGATACTCAAGTGCGGTAAATCCTTTAATTGTTTCATTAGTACATCAAAATATTGAGGAAGGTTCTCTATTAGATTCTCTATTTGAGCCTGTACTATTGGAATTACAGTAATAAGTGCAATTGAGAATAGGAGAATTAAGACTGCGAATACGAGAGATATTGCATAGATTCGTTTCAAGTTTTTGTCTTCCAGCCAGGAGACTATGGGTTGGAGAATATAATAGAATAGACTCGCAATAATAATTGGCACCGCTGCAATTGATAGAAAAGTACCAATTGGGACAAAAAAGAAGGAAATCTTTGAAAGCAGCAAGATTGTTATGGAGCATAGGATTGTTATGAGCAAGCCCCCAACAAATTTCGTGTCTAAAAGCTTTCTTAATTGAGGAAATTCTTGTTTTAATTTATTCATATTGCACCTCTACTTTAACTTAATAAATCTTTCTTTTTTTATATACAGTTGTTGCTTTATGATCAAACGTTCAATATAATTATGCGTGTAACCGCATAACTACTTGGAGGAATTGCCTTGGATAGACGGACTAAGAAAACTCAAAAAGCGATTAAAGAAACATTTCTAAACTTATTGCAACAAAAGCCGATCAATAAAATCACCATTACAGAAATTACAGATAAAATAGATATCGGTCGAGGAACATTCTACATTCATTTCACAGATATTTTTGATCTGCAAAACAAGATAATCGACGAAACAATCGCTGACCTAGAAACGATTTTTGATGTGAATTATCCTGAAAATGATAAAGAAGACTTTCATGATATAGCTACTAAACTTATCACCTATATTTCAGATAATAAGAACCTCTTCCAAATATTTTATGGAGAAGGGTATGAGAATAAGCTTACTGTTTTAATAAAAAAAATATTTACTCAAAAAATTATCCAACAGGAAAAATTAAGAACCAATAGCCTTAAAGATCAGATTGAAGTTAATTTTTTTATTGCAGGGATTACTGGAGTAATTGCTGATTGGATCTTTGGGAAAATTGAAGTGGATGATCAGACATTCATCGAAATTCTAAATCAAATCATGTATGAATCATAAAATTGAAACTAAAAGCAGCGGACATAAAATCTTTTGTCCGCTGCTTTTTAATCAACTGACTTTAATGCATCGAGCATCTCTATCTTCCTGATTTTATTATGGACAAATACCATTAACACTAATGTAATTCCCATCGTAATCAATGCTGATATGCCGAAATTTGTCCATCTAACAGTTGAATCAAATATTACTTCATCTGTGGGTAGCATCGAAGTAATAAATTCACTCAATTTTTCCCCTAAAACAGATCCCACTAAAATACCTATTACAGATAAGATGATCGTTTCTCGATAAATGTACAATGTTACTTCATTATCATAGAATCCTAATACCTTGATGGTACTCAATTCACGAATTCTTTCTGATACATTGATATTTGACAAAGTGTAGATAACGACTAATGCAAGTAAGGACGCACCAAAAACGAAAATTAACGTAATTTGTGTTAGTCCTTCAATTGATTCATTATCTGTACTACTTGATTGAACAACTCCATTTATTCCAGCATCTTTCATAAATAGTGCTGCCATTTGTTTCTTCAACCTTGTGGAGCTGTCTTTCAAGTTAACTAAATAGCCATTTGATTGATAGGTATTTCCAAATATATTTTGGTAAGACTTGCTATTCATGAATATGAAATGACCTAAGTACATCTCTGTGATACCTGATATTGTTGCATTGAAGGTTTGATTTTTCTCATTCCTAAGAATGATTCTCTGCCCTAACACAACATCCATTATATCTGCCAATTTTTTAGAAATAACTATACCTTTATCGCTCAAACTCAAGGATCTAGAATTTGTTGAATCTTTGAGAGAGACAAATTTGTCAAGATTCAATGGATTGTCGGTAACAATAGAAGTGATCGACTGTGTTGATTGATCTGAAGCTGAGGTACTTGTGAGTTCTTCATAAAAAATATTTTTAGATGACTCAACATTCTTATTTATTAATAATGTGTCGATAGATTTTTGTTGCCTATCATTCAAGTTTTTTTCTTTTGATACCAATAGATCATACTTGAGTATCTGCTGAGACTGCCGTTCAGTTATTCCTGAAATGGAATCCTTTATTCCAAATGCGGTAATCAATAGAGCCATACAACCAGCTACTCCAAAAATAGTCATTAACATACGCTTTTTATACCTAAACAAGTTTCTTGCGGTAATTTTATGATTGAAAGACAGTCTTTTCCAAATAGGCGAAAGCCTTTCAAGCAGTATTCTAGAACCCTCCTTGGGTGGTTTTGGTAAAAGCAATATGGCTGGCTTTTCTCTTAGATCTTTACTTATTACAAAATAGGTCGAAACAACTGTACAAAAGATTGCGATTGTTAATCCAATTATCGTATAGCCTGGATAGAAATCTAAGTTTACATCCGGCAAACTGGTCCCAGCTGCATACACTTCATAGATTACTTTTGGTAATAGTGTATGACCCAGTATGCTTCCGAAAATAGTCCCTAAAATGCTAGAAGCTAGTCCATAAATAATGAAACGTTTTTTTATGGCACTATTGCTATATCCTAGAGCTTTATAAATACCGATAGTTAATCTTTCTTCATCAACAAAGCGAGTCATTGTAGTCAGGCTTACTAGGGCTGCAACAGCAAATAAAAAGACTGGAAAAATATTGGCTAGTATATCGATACGCCCAGCACTATCAACAAACGATTTATAGCCACTATCCATTTCTTCATGACTTTTTACTGAATAGACTGGAGCTTCTAGGTTATGCAAATCTTTTTGTGATTTATCTAATTTATTTTGGCTGTCAGGAATTTCTTTATGTGCTTTACTCTCTTGTTTCCTGAACTCTGCTAGATTATCTAAATATTCCTTTTCTCCGTTAATCAGTGCGATCTTAGCGTTATCAAGTTCTTTTTGATTTTTTTTCTTTTCTTGTGAGAGTGTTTGCTTTCCTTCAGCTAGTTCATTCTCTTTTTCTCGTAATTCTTGTTTTCCTTGATTGTATTTATCGAGGTTTGTCTGATACTCTGCAGACCCAGCTTTTAATGTTTCAAAACCGGTCGTCCATTCGCTCAAACCATCATAGTAGTTATTTAGATTTTCATTATATGACTTTATGCCTTCATTATATTGCACCAGACCACTTTGATATTCTTGCGTCTTCTCAGAAAGCATTTTTTCATTTTGAGTCATTGTTTTCTGTTGGCGTACTAGTTCTTCCTTTCCATCATTAATGGCTTTTTGAGCTTTATCAAGAGAAGCTTGGTGTGCTGCTAATTCTTGGTTTGATTGATTGAGCTGCTCCTGTAGAATAGCCATTTCCGCCTGCTTTTCCTTGATAACAGCTATACTAGGATTGTACGTAGCTTCTAAAAATGCATGATGTTCGCTTTCCGCTACAGAAATTTTTTCTCGTATTCCTACGATTGTTTGTTGAAGATTCACTTCTTGTAATTCTTTACTCTTTTGTTCTTCCCTTTTAGTTTGGATCTCAATTCTTAATCGTTCAATTTCTTCTTGATTTTGCTCCGCTTCTGCATTTTCCAATTGTTGGCCTAAATTGATAATTACCGCTTTAATATTTGTTAGATCATTCTGTACGTTATTCAAAAATACTTGGTCATTATTGAGTTCAGAGTTTAGATTTTGTATGTTGCTTAAGAAGTCTGAATTTGCACCTTCCAATCTATTCAACTGTGAGGCTAACTCATTTTGATTTGTAGTCAATTGAGTCTGTGACCCATCTAAAGTATTTTTTTTGCTAGTAATATCAGCCTGATTCCGGTTGATCTCTTTTTGCTTCTCTATAAGCTCTTTAGAGGCTCCAGCAAGTTGTTCTTTTGCAGCGGCTAATTCAGCTTCTCCGTCCTGAATGCTCTTCTTGGCTTGTAGCAGTTCTTCTTGACTCTCATTTAACTTTTCTTTCCCAGAGGAAAGTTCCTGTTTAGCTAGGGATAATTTTTCCCAATTTGATTGAAGGTCTTTTTCTCCTTCTACTAACTGCCTTTTCGCTTCGTCTAGTTCATTCTCAGCATTCTTAATTTCTTGATGTGCATCAGAAATTTGTTGAGCACCACTAAATAGCTCTGCTTCACCTTGAGAAATGCTGGAATTAAGTTTCTCTTGATTATCACTAATTTCCTTTTTTCCATTGCTTATTTCTGCCGAAGCCTTGGATAATTTACTTTTTGCATTTGTAAGTTCATTTTGAGCTTCTTGAATCTTTTTCTTTCCATCATCAATTTTCTTTTGTTCAGTCTTTTTCGTTTCTAAAAGACGGTTCTGTGCGTATTGATTTAGCTCTGTTTTGATTCTTTCTCCATGCTTTCTAAGTTTGTCTTTATAAGCTGTACCAACTTTGTCCATGCCTGGGGTATCTTTAAAGGTGATTCTGGCGATTGTATATAATTTAGAGTCAAAATTCTCTGGTGTCACAACGCCATAACCATTTAATGAGCCGGTTCCTGTAGTTGAGGGACCAAGGTCTTTTGCTACAACATTTTCACTCGATTTAACAAAACCAACGATGGAGAATTCATAATGTTTTAGATTCTTTTCTTCTTTTTCTTTACTAAAGCTGATTTTATCTCCTAAAGAGTATTTTCCTTTTTGAGAATAATCCAAAGCAATTTCGTCGGCTTTCTGTGGTAATCTTCCTTCATCTACAGCATAACGGGAGATTTCTTTAGATTTAGAAAATAAACGTAAGGATCTTGAAGAGTCTGTAATTTCACTATCTTGAAAGTATCCAAACTCTACCTTTTTTATATCATTGTTACTGGCAATCTTTTTTTGATCACTTTTATCTAATCCCCATGTAGATATGATGGTTTCATCTGCCACATTCATCTGTTGACTAAATGAATTTGCCGTATTTCGCATGTCGGGGCCTGAAGCTTTAAGACCAACATACGCAAACGTCCCAAGAAAAATCAGGAAAAAAATAGATAAGAACCTTCCTTTTGAACTCTTAATAGAATTGAGGGTATCTCTGAATAGTATTTTCTTCACTAAAATATTCACCTACCATTCTATGTCAGCAATTTCTTTAGGATTTAAATTCACTTCAATGCTTTTTACCTTAGCATCATGCATATGGATAACACGATCTGCAATTGGCGCAATCATCCCATTATGCGTAACAATAATAACAGTCGCACCATTTTTTCTACTCATATCCTGAAGTAATTGGAGTACTTGTTTTCCCGTTTCATAATCAAGTGCACCTGTAGGCTCGTCACAAAGCAGAATTTTTGGTTTTTTTGCAATTGCTCTAGCGATAGAGACTCGTTGCTGCTCTCCTCCAGAAAGCTGGGCAGGAAAATTGTTCATTCTTTTTTGTAGACCTACTTTTTTTAGTACATCCTCCACATCTAAGGAATCTTTGACAATTGCCGAGGCCAGCTCAACATTTTCTTTTGCTGTTAAATTAGGAACTAAGTTGTAAAATTGAAAGACAAAGCCAACGTCGCTTCTTCTATAAGTAATTAAATCTTTCCTATTTAATTTGGAAATATCTTGTCCGTCGATACTGATTGTTCCATCATCGTTGGTATCCATCCCACCTAAGATATTCAGCACAGTTGATTTACCAGCACCAGATGATCCTAAAATTATTGCAAGTTCTCCTTTTTCTATTGAAAAGGTTACACCATTATTTGCAATTATTTCTGAACTGCCTGAATTATAGCGCTTGTAACTGTCTTTCACATCAATATATGACATGTAAATCACCTCTTAATTAAAATAAAAAATACGCTATATACTAAACACATGTTCAGTATATAGCGTGATCAGTATAAGAAAGTTTTTAGAGACTGCCAATATGCAGTTTGCTGCAAGGTGTATATTAATCAACATTGTTTGGAGAATTGTTCAGGAACTATTTTCTTCCTTCATATATAATGAATGTCTGAAAGGTCGTGATTATTGTGTTAACAGTAAAGTCTGTTTCAAGAAAATTGGACGAATATGACTTAATAAAAAAAATGTTACGAGAGTCATTCCCAAAGGAGGAGCAAATGCCTATTTGGCTGTTAAATATCCTTAATCTCAGAAAAGGAATAGAATTTCTTGCGTTCTATGAAGAGAAGCTATTTTGTGGCTTTGCCTACCTTGTACATCATCGAAAAACGACTTTTATCGTATACCTAGCAACAAATCCAGACATCCATTCAAAAGGGTTTGGTTCAAAGATATTGAAATGGATTGAGAAGACGTATAATCAAAATGAAATTGTTTTAAACATAGAAACAGTAAGCCCCAATTATGGAAATTATCAACAAAGGTTGCGAAGACAGCACTTTTATTTCAAGAATGGGTACTATAAAATGGATTTCAAAATTGAAGATAACGGTGTAATTTATGATATACTCTCGAACTCTAAAACATTCTCTTTTGATAAATATAAAAAAATGATACGGTATTTCTCTTTTGGATTTAGAAATGTTGAACCTTACTTCGAAAAACAAATTTAACTTTTATCTTACATTTCAATGAGCACAACAACCATAGTTCATTTTTTAACGGTTTGAAACTTTGTTTAAGTAAATTAATTTTTTAAAATAAAGGAACTGCCAGATTTGGCAGTTCCTTATTCTATGTCTACCAACTACGATGTCGTTAAATAATTAAACTTCACTTTACAATTTATTTGACACACATGTTAAATACAGAACAAGAATTACGTAATTAAAATATGAAAATTACAGGCGAGAGGAAAAACACGCTTTCTTTAGAGCCGTAAGGGATAGATATATTTTTACGAATGTAACTCAATCGGATTATGTTACATTCGTAAATCATCAAATTTAGTCTTTTCAAAATACAGTTCCGATATAATAAATTCTTTCTAGTAACTCCTGAATTTGAGTAAAAAGCGTACAGAAAATATCTTTTCTGTACGCTTCCTATCAACTTCTTGAATAAAATCAATGGCATTTTCCCCTGGAATAAGAGAGTATGTTTGGATGTCATCTGCAGAATCACCCGCAATTAGTTTTAACGAGTCTTTGATCCCTAAAGACATCTCTCCATGAGTTGCTATATATATTCTTCTCAATTTTCAAACTCCTTTTTATCTGGATTAATAGGATCTGATGGCTGCTTTATAGATATCAGAATTAATAAATTGTTCGTTGAAATATATAAGAGTATCGTATGAATCCAAAACTCTTTGCTGAATATGCAGTAAAGGAGTTCCGATATCCACATTCAATGCCTTTGAGATATTGCTTTCAGCTAGTATTACATCTATTAAGTTATCAAAATGATTGATTTTATAGCCACTTTCTTTCAAAGTATCAATTAATGAATCCTGTTCGTTTAGACCATCCAGCATTTCACTAAATGATAAATCAAAAACATCCACTTCATAGATAACAGGCTGATCATCAATATTTCTAATCCTGCTTAGCTCCACAACTTCCTTTGATTCGAAATTCAACGAATAATTATCAAACTCTTTTGTATCTACTACCCGTCGATCAATGATTACTGATGTAGGGATATTATTCATAATGATCCCTGATGAAGTGAAGCTCCCTCCTGCATTAAAGGTCTCCTGATACACCGGAAATTTGACAAATACACCTTTACCCTGTTTCTTTTCAACAATTTCTTTGTCGGTCAAATCTTGAATAGCTTTTCGTACAGTGACACGACTAAGTTCAAAAGTGGAAACTAATTCCAACTCAGACGGTATCTTTTCTCCAAATTTGTACTCACCAGAAAGTATTTTATTGTGAATGGTATTGGACAGCTGAATATATAACGGTTCCTTTTTGGTATCTAAAAATTTTTCTTGCAAGAATATCTCCTCCTCTAACTTGTATTAACACGTGTTGATACAAGTAATATAAATCGTTTTCAAAAAATTGTCAACAACAAAAATAGACACTGCATACTATTTTCTCAAATTACTAGAGCTTTTTGTCTAGATATTAAGGGATTTCTTTGCCATACATTCACAATTTTCATCTTAAATGATTGTTACAAACACTTGAGAACATTGGCTACCATCCACTAAATCGATTGACAGGCTAATAATCATTAGCTATACTCAAGCTAATGGTCATTAGCCAAGGAGGAATCAAATGAATCAATTATCTACTAAAGAAAGAATCATTGCAGAAGCTTCTCGTCTCTTCGCAAAAAAAGGCTATGGTGCGGTGAATGTGGAAGAAATTGCGAAGGCTGTTGGAATCAAGGCCCCCTCGTTATACAAACACTTCAAAGGCAAGCGGGAAATATTCGATGCAGTCGTGCTGGAAATGACTGCTCGGTATCAGAAAAATATGGCAGATATTCAGCTAGATGGTCATGATGGAGACATTGATGCCCCAACCTTTGAAGAAATAACACAGGAACAGCTGGAAAAGATTGGGGAAAAGCTGTTTGCGTTCTTTTTACATGATGAATATGCGGCAAATTTTCGCAAACTGCTGACGATCGAGCAATTTCAAGATAGTGAATTAGCAGCTATGTATACCAAGCAATATGTAGACGAACCGTTGGCTTATCAGGGAATGCTGTTCTCTATGCTGGTCCAATCTGGCACCATGCGCGAAGCCGATAGTCAAATCATGGCGCTGCATTTTTATGCCCCGATTCATTTGCTGCTGTCTATTTGTGACCGCCATCCAGAAAGAGAAACGGAGTCCTTAAAGATGCTAGAGCGGCACATTCGACAATTCCATTCACTTTATCGGACAGGAGTTGACGGCCATGAGTAAAAAACGAGACCTGATGCAATGGCTGGGATTACTGGGTGTGATTGCTCTGCTTTCTTATGCTGCGGCAGTAGTGTTCAGTCCGTTGGCTTACCCAGGCTATGATTGGATGGCGCAGGCCGTCAGTGATTTAAGTGCTGACAATGCGCCTTCACGAATCGTGTGGAATCAGCTGTCCTCCCTGTCTGGTGTCGGCAGTGTCGTATCGATAACCATGATGTGTGTGTATATTCAAGGAAAACTTACAAGGCCTTTGCGTGTGGGTATTTACTTATTTGCAGGAATGATGTGGCTATCAGCTGTGGGATATGCGATGTTTCCTTTAACTGACAGTGGTTTTGCGGGAACTCTTCAGGACATTATGCATGTGGTGGTAACGATTTTGGTTATTGTGCTGTCCATTGCATCCCTCCTCCTTATTATTTTTAATGCCGTTCGTTCCAAGAAGTATCGTTCATTAGCAGTATGGGGAGCGATTGCTTTATTCTTTATGATTGCAGGATCTATTGGCGTCAACGCAGCCCCCAGCCAATATTTTGGGATTCCCGAACGCTTTAGTGTCTTTGCGGCGATGGGGTTCAATGCTGTTTTAGGGGTGTATCTATTCTGTGATTTTGCTGAAAAGTAAATCAAAGGTACTCAAATTGAGCACTGGGGAACAAGAGAAGACTCGCCGGCTTTGTTATGCTTTTTCTAAAGACAATAATGAAAAGAGGACACCCTTATGACAAGAATAGCCGACATCATGCTAAAGCAATTCCCTGAACAACACATGCTGACGCGCCGTAAAACCATTGACTTCTTCGCAGAATACGCTGATTTTATGGGCGAGGCGATCAACGATATCCTTCAGCTGATCGAAGAAAACAATGCACTGCCCAGCAGCGGACCAATTGTCTGCTTTCACAATATTGACTTAGAGAAACTAGATGTTGAGATCGGCTTTGCTACCCCTAGATCTATTAAAGCAAAGGAGGACATTCGCTCGCTGACTCATCCGATTCGCACAGTCGCACTGACTATTGATCGTGGTCCCTACGAAAAGCAAGATCCGACATTGGAAGAACTCATGCAATGGGTGCCTGATCATGATTATCAGCCCATTGGCGGAATTTACTATCATTATTTGAATGGTGAAGAACAGTCTGAGAATGACTATTTAACTGAGATGTATCTTCCTGTTAAGAAGCAGGAGGACTGATCGGATGACTCATCTACCCATTTTCACGGGGAGATGGGTTATTTTTTTCCGCTTACATAGGTGGAAAAGGCCCCATTGAAATTTGTGATATCGATATTGTTTTGTGCTATATGCTGATAGATCAATGCTTCCGGCCTGCCCGCTGGTTTGAGCTTCATACGCGCTGGATGCTACAATGTAGCTATAGAAAAGATCGTGACCTTATTGGGCGAAACTACTTCTAATTCTAAATTTTTACTTGTGTTTGTATAAAAAAAGGATTGTGACCACTCGGGCAAAACCAAAAAAGCAGGAGACGCTTCTCTCATTCGTCCTGTTATTTGGTTTATTTTTATGCCTGAAAGATTGAAAGGAGATTTAGGTTGAAAATTATAGTAGAAAAAAATTACGAAGAAATGAGTCAGATGGCGGCTACCTACATGCTGCATTATATGACTAAAAATCGCCCAGTAAACTTAGCGATTACAGCTGGCAGAACCCCGAAAAGAATGTATGAGCTGTTAGTACCGCTCGTAAAAAATCGGCCCTGCTTCAAAAATGTTCATTATTACAATTTTGATGAGATTCCCTTTAAAGGCTTAGATTGCGAACCTGTAACGATCAGTCATTTGCGCGAAAGCTACTTTACTCCCGCTCGAATTCCTGAAGAGAACATTCATCCATTGACGATGGAAAACTATGCGGAGCACGACGCAAATCTGCGCGCTGTGAACGGGCTTGACATGATCATGATTGGCTTAGGTGCTGATGGTCATTACTGCGGCAATTCTCCAGGAGCCACCAAGTTCGGTGATTCGACGGTCAAAGGAAAGATTCTTCCCGAAGAGATCCAATCCATCGCCGATACCGATATGAATGGCGACACGTCCCTCGTTCCAGACGAATTTGTCACGATGGGACCAAAAAGTGTCATGAACGCTAAAAATATTGTCCTGATCGTTAATGGCAGCGAAAAAGCGGAAATGGTAAAACGAATCCTCGAAGGCGAAGTGGATGAGATGGTTCCTGCATCGATCCTGCCGCTGCACCCATCCTTAACCGTCATTCTGGATGCGGAAGCCGCAGCCCTGTTAAGTCCCAAAACACTTTCTGTCTATCGTTAGGCAAGACAAAAAATTGAGGTGGTAAACATGAAGATTGTCAAGCCCTTAAATAACAATGTTGTTTTAGCTGTCAATAACAGCAATGAAGAGGTTGTCCTTATGGGAAAAGGCGTCGCTTATCAAAAGAAGGTCGGCGATTCCATCGATGCCGAGGACGCAGAAAAGGTCTTCACGCTCACAAATGAATTAGTAACCAAACAACTTCAAGAGCTGCTCACTAGTTTGCCACCTGAATATGTCATGCTGGCAGATCGTGTGATTTCTCATGCAAAAAAAGTTTTAAACAAGGAGTTAAGTGAAAGTCTTTATATCTCGTTGGCGGATCACATCTTTTCCTCTGTTCAGCGCTTCATCGGAGGAAATGTCACCAAGAATGTCATGCTTTGGGACATCCAACGCTTCTACGCTAGCGAGTACCAGATCGGGCTGTTGACCTTGGAATGGATCAACGAAAGCTTCAAGGTTCAGCTTCCCGAGGACGAAGCCGGACTCATCGCCCTGCACATCGTCGACGCAGAATTAAATACAGAGGAATCCATCGCCAACGAAGTCACCCAACTGATCCAAGAAATATCCAATTTCGTCCGCTATCATTTTAAAATGGATTTTTCACCGGATTCGGTTTCCTATTTTCGTTTTGTGACGCATTTAAAATTCTTTGCAAAGCGCTTCTTTACGATGGATAAGCAGCCAGCAGAAACAGATCCTGATCTGTTTTCACTGGTGACCGCGAAGTATCCGGACGCCTTCGAATGTGTGAAGAAAATCGAGGAGTTCCTGCACAGAAAATATCAGTTTACGATCACTGAAGATGATCAGCTATACTTAACGATTCACATTGAAAAATTGATCAAAGAAGCTCGCGGATAGCGAGCCCATACATACACAAGTAAAACGCAGTACGTGGATGGTGACATTTAGTTGGCCAAACCTTCATTTTAAGAAATGGAGGAAAGAAAAATGACAGAAAAATATCAAGCACTAGCAGAAACAATCATCGAAAAGGTTGGCGGGAAGGAAAATATTAACAGCCTCGCCCATTGTATTACCCGATTACGTTTTAAACTAAAGGATGAAGCTCTCGCAGACACCGATTTTCTCAAAAACATGGAGGGAATCGTGACCGTCATGCAAAGCGGCGGACAATATCAGGTCGTTATCGGAAACCATGTAACAGATGTCTACGATACTATTTTAGGACTAGGCGTCAGTAAGGTTTCCGAAAATTCGGCTCCTGCGAAAAAGCAAAACCCTTTTGACGCGTTTATCGATATCGTATCCAGTATTTTTACTCCCGTTTTAGGTTTGCTTTGCGCTACAGGGATGATCAAGGGCTTCGCGTCGATGTTCCTTTCCATCGGCTGGCTTTCAGATCAATCAGGAACCTTTATTATTCTCAATGCTCTAGGCGATTCACTCTTTTACTTTTTCCCGATCTTCTTAGGCTATACCGCCGCGGAAAAATTTAAGCTGAATCACTTCGTCGGAATGGCGATCGGAGCAAGCCTGCTGCATCCAACCATCGGCTCGATCAACGCCTTAGAGCCTTTATTCACTATTTTTGGCGGCAGCTTCATGGAATCGCCCATTCACGCTACCTTCTTAGGGGTTCCTGTTATTTTGATGGATTATGCCTCTAGTGTTGTCCCGATTCTGATCGCGACCTATGTAGGATCAAAAATTGAAAAGGGCTTCTCAAAAATCATTCCTGATGTGATCAAGATGTTTGCTTTGCCGTTATTGACCTTATTATGTATCGTGCCTTTAACCTTCATCGTCATCGGTCCGATCGCTACTTGGGTCAGTCAATTAATCGGTTCAGGATTTTTGGCAATTTATGATCTAAGTCCCGTAGTCTCTGGTGTGATTCTGGGCGGCTTCTGGCAGATCATGGTTATTTTCGGTCTTCATTGGGGGATCATTCCGATCGCTCTCAACAATTTGGCCATTTACGGACAGGATACGTTACTAAGTTTGATCGTGCCTGCCTCCTTCGCTCAAATCGGCGTTGTTTTGGCATTAATGCTGAGAACAAAGGATAAGAAAACAAAAACGCTGGCCTTCCCTGCCTTCATTTCAGGTGTTTTCGGGATCACAGAACCAGCGATTTACGGGATTACCTTGCCTAAAAAATGGCCGTTCATTTATAGCTGTATCGGTGCTGCAGTCGGCGGTGCAATTACAGGCGGCACGCGGACACTTAATTTCGTTTCTGGCGGATTAGGAATTTTTGAGTTACCGAGCTACGTAGATCCGAAAAACGGAATCAATCATTCCTTCTATATGTGTCTATTGGCAATGATTGTCGCGTTCATCGTCGGCTTCGCGCTTGAGTTTTTCCTATTTAAGGAAGAAGTGAAGCCCGTTGAAGCAGCACCTGCTCATCCGATAAATCATACAAAGCTGTCAAGTCCGATCGAAGGCCAAGTTATCCCGCTTTCACAAATCAATGATGAGGCCTTTGCTTCTGAATTATTGGGAGTCGGTGTCGCGATCGAGTCGACAGATGGCAGAGTCGTCGCACCGGCAGACGGAACCATCACCTCCTTTTTCCCAACCGGTCACGCTTTGGGCTTTACTACCGATGAGGGAATCGAGCTGCTGATCCACATTGGACTGGATACCGTTCAATTAGAAGGAAAACACTTTACAACGTTTGCCAAACAAGGCGAAAAAGTGAAGGCTGGACAGCTGCTGCTGGAATACGATGTAGAGGCCATAAAAAAAGCCGGCTACGATTTGACCAGCCCGGTAGTTATTACCAATCCTAAAGACTTTTTAGATATCATCGTCAATGATGAGGACACTATCGCCCTTTCAGAAGAGCTCTTTACGATCGTACTTTCATAGACAGAAAAGCAGAGGAAAAGAATTCCTCTGCTTTTTAGCTGTAATAATGAATAAAAAAATCCTTAAAGGTCTTCAGCTCTGGAGAAAAATCCGCCTCGGCGATCATGGAATAGCCTACGATTTTTCGAGCCACATCTGTGACCTCAACGATGGCAATGTCCATCTCCTCCACAATCACTTCATCATATTCAGAGATCGCTGTGATCCCTCGCCCCTGCTTCAATAAGCGAAAAACAAACAGCGGGTCCGCAGTCGCGTATTCCAACTTGGGGATGTAATTATTCGCTGCCGCATAGCTGTTGATGAAGGCGATAAAGCTCTTTTGAAACAAGGAATAGATGAACGTTTCATCCCTAGTCTCCAGAAAGGACAGCTTCTTCTTATTTGATAATGGATTCGATTTTGGAATACACAGCAATAAGGGCAATTCAAACTGAAAAAGCGGCTCGATATTTTTCAAATCAACCTTTGTGGTAGTAATCGCCAGATCCACCTGCCCCAGCTCCAGCAGCTCAATCGCCTCCTGCGTCGTGACAAAGCAAAAATCAATCACTATATCTGGATGCTCCCGCTCAAACACATCCTTGAAATTATGTAAGACGACATCTTCCGCGACTGCTAACGAGAGATGATGCTCCTGCCGCTTAGACGCGATCGCTTCGACCTGATCCATCAGCTCGACGATTTCCTTCACCGGCACTAAAATTTTTCGTCCGTTCTCATTCAGCTGGAGCGATTTGCCCTTCCGATCAAAAAGTGTCGTATCCAGCTCCTCCTCCATTCGTTTTAAAGCCATGCTCAACGATGGCTGTCCAATATACAAGGCCTTCGCTGCCTTTGAAATATTCTCTGTCCGCGCAATCTCAACAAAATACCTCAGCTTCTGAATATCCATTCTCCGAATCCCCCCTCAATTCTTATTATAGCGGGAACTAATAGGAGATAGGATTCAATTTTTTTATACAGTCACTGATTGCGGGATCAGTCTTCTCGTTTGAAAAGGAAGGGATAGCAAAAGTCCATAAATCATTTTTAGCTAAAAGAATAATTTATGGACCCTCGCTATGTTTTCTTTTAGCAGCTGTTCTGCTTTAATAGACTCCTAAGCAATAAGAAGCACACGAAAAAAGCAGGAGAGTTCCCTGAATTGGCAACTCTCCTGCTTTTGGGTTTAGTATGCTTTGTATTTCCGTACTACATTTTTCTGGCAAAGAATGAAACGACTAATACTAAGACAATCGCTCCAATCAGCGATGGTACGATTGCCATACCGCCAATGACTGGTCCCCAAGTTCCTAATAGGGCTTGTCCGATCGCTGAACCTATCAGTCCGGCGATAATATTTGCGATGATTCCCATTGAAGAGCCTTTGTTAGTGATCGCTCCAGCGATGGCACCGATGACTCCCCCTACGATTAATGACCAAATAAATCCCATGATTCATTTCCTCCTTTAGTATTGATTAATCCACTCGCGGTTCATTGTTTTCTTTAAGCTTATCCGCGCCGTTATTTACTGCTGTTTTAGCCTTATCCGTTTGCTTTGAAGCAAAGTCGCCTGTTTTCTTGGCAGCATCTGTTACTTTGTCTTGAACAGTTTCGCTGTCTTTTGCAAATTCTTCTTTTGTTTTAATATCCTTGACCTTCACATTGACCTCGATCACATCCAGGTGCGTCATGTCTTGAACTTCTTTAGCGATAATTTTTTTGATTTGTTCGAAGATGTCATTGATATCTTTGCCGTATTCAACAACAACCTCCATATCCACTGCGACCTGTTCTTTGCCGACTTCGGTTTCGATGCCTGCCGTAACATTGTCCGTATTGACTAATTTTTCAGCGGCGTTAGAAAAGAAGCCGCCATCAACTGTCAATAGGCCATCGACATTTTCTAGCGCGATCCCAATAATTTTTTGAATGACTTTATCGTCATAAGTAACTTCACCCTTCATTGATGCACCACTTTCTTTAGCTTGATCAAATCCGTTATGCGTTGGTTTTGCTCCGTCATTACTGTGTGTACGGGCGTTTTGTTCTGCATTAGGCGGTGTTACTGGCTCCGCATGTGTGACTGGTGTGTGTGTTTGATTCGTATTTTTATTGTTTTCCATAATGAAAACCTCCTATGATTTAAAATAATGATCCATTAATTTGGTTTCTTTTAAATAAAAACCCACTCTGACCCCGATCGCTACCATAAGGATGATCAGCAGTGTTTTGAAAAAACCGACTGATAGCCATAAAACAGCTAAGATCAGGCCAAGCACTCCGAAAAGAATCGGAAGCTTGTAGGTCGATAAAAATTCATTCATGTCACAAACCTCCTATTTTACACGAGTGTCATCTGAATATTGCTTGTGCTCCGTCTCTTGATAACCGGTATATTTCACAGCAACCTTCACTGGTTCCTCGGTTCCAAGCATTTGTTTTACCTTTTGTTCGATCTCACTCATCAACGTTCCTGTTTTTCCAATCAATGAGGAGGTCCGTTTTAATTTTCCTTTGATATTTACCTTGATTTTATTGCGTGTCGCCCGAACGGCTACTCTAGGTGAATCGACAAACTCCTCGTCACGCAGGTAAGAACGCACCATGCCCTCGATCGCTGATTTGTCCAGCGTCAGCTGACCATCTCCGCGTTTTAGGGTAAAGGTACTGATCGTTTTCGGATAGAAAAGCAGCACCAAAATCACGATCAAAAGAATGGCCACAAAAACTACCGCTGCCCAAAAGATATATTGCTGCATGATGTTGTTCGTCACCGAGAAGAACCGGAAACGTTCCAGCATAAATGGTAATGGATAGACCGAGCTTAGCAGTATTGAAAACAGCAGCACTGTTATAAGAACGATGGAGACGATGATTCCAATTGCTTTTATTCCTCTATTCATTTTTTGCACCTCCAAATGGCGTAAGCGTCGCTTATGGATTGATCGCTTCTCCGCCGGTAACACCATAGATCTGAGCGGTCACATAGCTAGCCTTATTAGAAGCTAAGAAGACATACACATCTGCTAATTCAGCAGGCTGTCCCGCTCTTTCAAGCAAGCTGTCTTGACCAAACTCTGGAATCGCGTCTGTCGGCTGTCCGCCGTCCAGTTGCAGCGGTGTCCAGATTGGACCAGGAGCTACACCGTTTACTCGGATGCCTTTAGGCGCCAGCTGTTTCGCTAAACCGATCGTAAAATTGGCGATCGCTGCTTTGGTTGAGGCATAGTCAAGCAGATGGTCACTTGGATTCGTCGCTTGAACAGACGTCGTAGTTACGATTGCGCCTCCTGCCGGAATATGCGGCACCGCTTCTTTTACGATGGCGAACATCGCGATAATGTTCACTGCGAAGGTATCTTTGACTTGTTCCATCGGTAAATCAACAATGGATTGAGATGAAATCTGTTGGCCAGCATTCAATACCAGCGTGTCTAAACCGCCTAGCTCGGCAACGGCCTTTTCAACCATTTCCTTCGGAGCGGCTTCGTCTCTTAAATCATATGGCAGCAATACCGCTTTGCGGCCAGCTTCCTTGATATAGTTCGCCACTTCCTCCGCGTCGGCCTCTTCACCAGGGAAAAAGTGCAACGCGATATCCGCACCTTCTCTTGCATAAGCGATCGCTGCGGCACGCCCGATCCCAGAATCTCCGCCAGTGATTAATACACGGCGATTTTCTAGCTGGCTCGATCCTACATACGTTTCCTCTCCGCAATCAGGTACAGGCTGCATGTTTTGCTGCAACGCCGGAGTGTCCTGATCTTGTTTTTGAAATTCCTCCGTGTGATAAAGTCTACGTGGATCAATTAATTTTGGTTCACTCATAGTTATCCTCCTTGAAATATTTATTTTGTATAATCCTTTTTAAACAGATAATAGCCAACCACCACTGCGGCAACGACCGCACCTGCGACGACGAGTAAAAACCCTAAAGTCGAGCTCTTCCCCGGCAAGCCGCCAGTGTTCATACCCCAGAGCCCAGCGATCACCGCTGGAATCGAAATGACCAGCGCGGTTGAATCAAGATATTTCATCAGATGATTCAAATTATTGTCCATCATGCCATTAAAAAGGTCTCCGATACTTTCCAATAAATCGCGGTAGATCGCGATCATTTTTTCTGTTTGCTTTTGCCGTAATTGGACATCGTACAACAAGCGTTCATCAGCCAATCGCTGGATAAAATTATCTGAAGCCCATAAATTGTCCAGTGTTTCTCTCTGATCTCTTAACGTGTGGTCGATATACACGACGTCACGCTCTAAATCCGCTTGCTTATAGAGCTCCTCATTTTCTGTCGTCTTGCGTGCTTCCTTATCCAACGCATCAATCGTTTTTTTCATTTCCTTCAACTCTTTTACATAATGCGTGTATATATCTAAAATCGCGTAGGCGATGATTTTTTCGAAAGAGTTAAGCTGTTTCGGATATTTCTTAATCAGATGTTCAACAAAATTGCTTTCCCTATCCAGACTGGTGATCAATAATTCATCCGAGAGAATAAAGGAAATAGGCGTCAGCCGTTTTTCGATCCGCTCCTGTTTACTAGAAAGATCAATCACGATCAACGAAAGCGGGTTTCTTAACGTAGTCCCTGAAAGCCGCTCGACTCTTGATACCTCTTCAGGATAAGCATTTCCCATAAAAAGATCCTTTGGCAGCCGATACTCTGTAATGACTTTTTCGATTTCTTCAGTATTGCTGCTATCAACGATCAGCCAATTGAAATGCGCCTCATCCGTCATTAGTGCTTTTTCCTTATCAACAAAATAATGGTCCACCATTACTAATATCGCCTCCTGCTAATCAGAAATATGCAGCCAGCAAAGGTAAATCAGCTCCTTATTTTTTTGAGAAAATCAGCTCCTTTTTTAAATTGTCTCTAATCTCTACACTATTCAGCATAGGACGACTCGTTATTTTAGGCAAAAAATATGCTTATAAATTCTTTTAAAACTAACTAATAATAAGCAATTAAGCAAAATATTAAGCGCTTACAATAGAGTTAATTATGTTTTGTGATGTTTTTTTAATTGAAAACCTACTTATATATCTTTCTCTCATTTAACGAATCTATAGAAGGATTTCACAAACTAAATCTTTCCCTTTTTTACCTGCTTCTATTCTCACTGAATTTTAATTTAACGTTTTTACACTCGCTATAAATAGAAAAAAGCTTGATCAATCGATGCAGCTTCCTCATCGGTCGATCAAGCTTTTCTAAGTTATTCTGTTACTGTTTGATATTACGTCTTCTCACTAAAACAAGGGCAGCATAGCTAGGAGAAATCCCAAACACACCATTTAAGATCAAATCACTATTCTTATAGATGGATCAATTTTTCACTTGTGGTTCAGCTAGTTTAACTAAGCACATTAAAAACATTTTTGTATCCCTAAAAAATAAAGAGCCTCCCATTCTCTTTTGGAAGACTCCTGTGTTCTTGTCATATCTTATTCTTATTTATGCGCAAGCTGCAGCTCTTGAGAGTCTAAACGAACTTGATCATAAACAGATTCATCCATTCTATACCCTTGTCCCCAACAGGTTTTAATAATTGGGCCATCAATATTTTGCATAGCTAACTTATTTTTCAAATTCTTAACTAGTACGGACAATTGAGACATTGTTGAATTACATTTTTTTCTATTCCACATACGTAAGCATAGTTCTTCTCGAGAGACGATTTTCTCTTTCTGTTGATAGAGAATGATAAACAGCTTTAATTCCCCACCGCTTAAAGATAAACTGGATAGTGGCCGTCTCTCTATCGATTTTTGTAGTAATACAACGTTCCCCTCTTTTATTGTTTTCTTACAACTTAGCTTTTCTCTTAATACCTCAACTCTTGGATCTCTTTCGATCCAATCGTCAATTCCTTGATCTATCCACTTTTGCATTTGATGATCGTCTAGCTGTTCATCTGACTTTCTAAGTATTTTTATTGAAAATCGGCTCATTTTTTTTACTATCTGAATTGCTTCTGAATTATCAATTGTTTCACTTAACACAATGAATTGAAACATTTCAAAAAACCTGATGTTCAATCGATCCATAAGACACTCATCAATAATTACAGAGGAAATAAATGTCTCATGTCCCAATTGAAGTATTTTTCTTTCAAAGGATTCCTCATTCAATGTATTTTTTGTTAACACTAATATCTGACTCATTAAAACTCCCACCTTCTAGTTTTCACTATTATGTAAATACCGTCCGAGATCATCGAACGGTATTTCGATGCTGATACAAATCAAATTTGGTTCTGGATAGAAAGATAGAGACAGATAGTCAATACAAACCAGCCAATAGAACAAACGACTAATAATCCATTAGGAATGAGGGTTTTCAACTTTTGCAAACCGTGTCTTTCGCAATACACCATTTCCTTCATCAATGTAATTATTGCGACCGTTAATAGACCTACCCCCATCACTCCTGTAAACCAGATGTAGTTATACATAGAAATTCTCCTTTATCCATTTTCTACGGAGCATCACTCAATGTCCAAGTTAATGTTGACTCGTACGTTTCACCAGCTATTCCACTATTCGCTGGCAATGTCAGCTGCACATCATTTAACGGTATCCTTGCTTGCCAAGTTCCATCACCAATACCTGCAGGACTATTCATCACTAAGACGTCAGTATTATTTGATGTCAGATGAACCGTGCTTTGAATGGTCGGTAAGCTTCCAGCTGGGCTCGGATCAATCGTTTCTGTAGAAGTATTTGGATTATTCACCTGTTCTAATTTTGGTTTGAAATCCATAGAAACCCCTGTACTCAAGGTTCGTGAAGGATGTGCCGCTTGTTTGAAGCTATCTAATTTGGCTGTTAGTCTCCACCCAGGCGCACCTGCTCGATCATCAAATAATCGAACGAACAGCCCATCGCTGATTGTGTGAGATGCGTACGAACTTAGTTTTAATAATGAAACTTGAGAATAATTATTGACCGTTACATCTTCAAAAGAAAACTTACTCGGCACATTCTCTAATCCAAAATCTGTTCCAGGTGGAACTGGCTTTGAATCCTCATCCTTGATACGAACCTGACCTTTCACAATATCCTGTGCCAGTTTTACTGATTGAGCACTGATAACTGTCTCTTTAATAGCGTTTGGAGCTCCAGTTGGTTGTGTTTTAAACTGAATAGTTATCTCTCCACTAGGATCGATAAGCGGAATTGAAGTTCCTGTCCAAAACGAATCTGCTTGAGGAACACCATCTACAATCGTACTGTTTGCGACGTAATCAGGAACTGAATCCAGTCGCATATCAGTATCATCCAAACTAATCGGATCTGAGGAAGTATTTTTCACCTTCGCTGTCCATGTTACTTGATCGCCACTAGCTACAACAGAAACATCTGGTGTTAAAGTAAGACTTCTGTTAGGTGTCGCTTTTTTATAGATGTATTTGAAAACAGTATCCTTCGTCATTGACTCACTAGGTTTTCCAACACGCAGAGTATCTGTTCCAGGTATTTCTGAATCTTTTAACCAGCCTTGATATACCCAATAATCATCATTAGAATCCTTAATAATATTCTGTGGTGCTCCATTGAAAGTAGAATTTAAACCTGCTAGCTGGCTAACGTCATGGGAACCACCATCCAAACTGTTGCCATTTTCGTCAAAATACTGCTCATCAGCCTTGACATAGGATTTATAGACTACCTTTATTGGAAACGCCTCATTCTTTTTAACTGGTACAGCAATGGGGTGTACCGTATTTAAAGTGGCGGGTTTCACCCACCCTGTATACCAGCCCTCATATTTATAAGTAATTCCCCCCGAGACATATTCCATTGGGACATCGTGAGGCACTAATCCCCATCTTCCAGTCTGACCAAACTTATAAGTTGCAGTTGGAGAATCAATCCCCCAAATGTAGCCATCAATGAAACCTTCAGATACAGGAGTTGGAATATCGTTTCCTTCTTCATCCACAAAGTATTCAGACATCAAGTTGTAAAGAACTGGATATTTAGGGATGGCCTCTGTATAATCTTCGCGAATCTGAAGTCCTTCTCCGCCATAACTAGGTACATACTCCATCCTAGTCTCATTTTTACCTACTGTCCCACTATATAACCCTGGTGTAGACGAAGACAGAGAGAAACTTCCAGCATTTGAAAGTGTGTAAGTAACACTCCCAGTCAAAATATCTGGATCTTTTGAAGGATGGATCACTCCACTTTGCCTTAACTTTCTGTATACTGTTTCCGGAATGATAGGTGAAATTATAGTAGTAGGTCCATGTTCCAGCCCTCTAATTTCACCAGACAAATCCAGGGTAATATACGTTTGCGAATAATATCTTGGAAACTGATACGGATAATCATACCAGCCTTCATAAAGCTGAGTCGCATTATTATATTCCAGCTGAAACTCGTGCCTCGGCATTCCATAAGCTGGAGAAGATGTTTCCTTTGCCACCATCCAAATATCCAAACCTTCTATTGGAGTCCCTGTTGCATACTCAACACGGAGTTGGATAAACCGTTTAAATGGGCGCATGTGTTGAGGTCCAAATGGTTCTCCAGCTGCAAGAGGTTGAATCTTTATTCCCTCTTCCTCCATGGCAGATTTTTTTTCTTTCTCTCCCTCTCCAGTTTCTTTTGAATCAGAAGATGTTGTATCAGGTTCCTCTGAATTTTCACTTGTACTTTTTGTTTCTTCGAAGCTTTCTATTACACTTTCCTTCGTTGTTGTGGTTTTCCCATCAGCGTAAACATCTGAATTTAAGGGAATTAAAACTACCGAAAGCAATAGAATTAATGAAAACAGAGAAGAAACTTTCGCTATTTTACTCATCCCTTCCCTCCCGCTTTTATCAATTTTTCCTATTTATGGGGCATCGGTCAATGTCCAAGTTAATGTTGACTTGTACGTTTCACCAGCTATTCCACTATTCGCTGGCAATGTCAGCTGCACATCATTTAGCGGTATCCTTGCTTGCCAAGTTCCATCACCCACACCTACAGGACTATTCATCACTAAGACATCGGTGTTATTTGATGTCAGATGAACCGTGCTTTGAATGGTCGGTAAGCTTCCAGCTGGGCTCGGATCAATCGTTTCTGTAGAAGTATTTGGATTATTCACCTGTTCTAATTTTGGTTTGAAATCCATAGAAACCCCTGTACTCAAAGTTCGTGAAGGATGTGCCGCTTGTTTGAAGCTATCTAATTTGGCTGTTAGTTTCCACCCAGGTACACCCGCCCGATCGTCAAACAATCGAACAAACAATCCGTCACTGATTGTGTGAGATGCGTACGAACTTAGCTTTAATAGTGAAACTTGAGAGTAATTATTGACCGTTACATCTTCAAAGGTAAACTTACTCGGTACATTCTCTAATCCAATATCTGCCGTAGGTGGAACTGGTTTTGAATCCTCATCCTTGATACGAACCTGACCTTTCACAATATCCTGAGCCAATTTTACTGATTGAGCACTGATAACTGTCTCTTTGACCGAATTCGGTGCTCCACTTGGTTGTGTTTTAAATTGAATAGTTATCTCTCCACTAGGACCGATAAGCGGAATTGAAGTTCCTGTCCAAAACGAATCTGCTTGAGGAACACCATCTACAATCGTGCTGTTTGCGACATAATCAGGAACTGAATCCAAGCGCATATCAGTATCATCCAAACTAATCGGATCTGAGGAAGTATTTTTCACCTTTGCTGTCCATGTTACTTGGTCGCCACTAGCTACAACAGAAACATCTGGTGCTAAAGTAAGACTCCTGTTAGGTGTAGCCTTTTTATAGATGTATTTATAAATGACATCTTTTGTCACGGTTTCATTTGGTCTCCCAAGACGAGGCATATCATACAATGGATGCTCATTATCTTTTAACCAACCTTGATACACATAATAATCACCATTGGAAATTTTTTTTACATTTTGCGGCGTCCCAGCAAATAGACTATTTTCAGGAACTGGCTGGACGGAATCGAAAGCCCCACTATCTAGACTTCCCCCGCCACCTTCGTGAAGATATTTCTCAGTCACTTTATAATGCGCTTTATATACAACGCTTATCGGAAATCCAGATCCAGCATTAACAGGCACTGTAATCGGATGAGTAGTATTTAAAGTAGCAGGCTTTTTCAAGCCCTTATACCATCCTTCATACTTATAAGTTTTCCAGCCTGATACATATTCCATTGGAACATCAGCAGGTGGCATTCCACCAGCCCCTGTTATCCCAAACTGATAAGTTGTTGGTCCAGGTACATCCCATTGACGACCATTACTGAATCCTGATGGCGCCGGAATTGAATTCCCATGATCATCCACGAAGTGTTCACTCATGTTCATTTTTAATGTATGAGAGTAAGGCGTTGAAGTTTGCCTATTTCGTACATAAGCTATTGAACTGATTGGCGTAGGCGAGCTCCAAACTACCGCACTAAAACTTTCTGAGTCATCAAGTCTTTTCCCCCAATTTCCTGATCCCCAATTAGCAAATTGAACATTGGCAGTTCCAGTAATACTAAGCATATTATCTGGATCCATAGAGGATGTTCCCGCTCTTCTTTCATAAAGGGTATACGTGTTTGGGTAATCCTCAGTAATTGCTGTAACACTTGGAATATTTTCAATCTTTACTTGTAGAGCAACACCTTGAGACTGCGTGGTCGTTGGAGGAATTGGATGTGGATAATCCATCCATCCTTCATAAAACTGCGTCGCACTATTATATACTAGATTTACTTGATAGCCAGTAGGCAGAGTATTCCCTGCAAGATAATCAACCATTTCTCCATTGAGGTCCAATCCTTCAATAGGTGTTCCATCAGGAGTATGAAAGTTAAAGCGAACTGAACGTTGATGCATAAGAAGATGCTGAGGTTTGAATGGATCACCAAGCGCTCTTGTTCCTAGTTGCTGTTTCTTTGTCCCGCCTTTTTCTGCTGGTTCTACCTGTTCAACTTCCTCAACTTGAGTTTCCACTGTAGATTTCTCTTGCTTTTCTCCAGTAGTAGAGGATTGTGTTGTCTTTACTTGTTTTTCTTCTGTCAATTTTTCTGCAAAGTAGAATCCTTCAGAGGTTAAGAGCAGAGAAAATAGAATCGAATAAAACAAAATATTTTTCAATGTTTTAACCATGATTTTTTTCTCCTTTAAGGAGCATCGCTCAATGTCCAAGTTAATGTTGATTCGTACGTTTCCCCAGCTATTCCACTATTTGCTGGCAATGTCAGCTGCACATCATTTAGTGGTATCCTAGCTTGCCAAGTCCCATCACCAATACCTATAGGACTATTCATCACTAAGACATCAGTATTATTTGACGACAAATGAACCGTGCTTTGAATGGTCGGTAAGCTTCCAGCTGGGCTCGGATCAATCGTTTCTGTAGAAGTATTTGGATTATTCACCTGTTCTAGTTTTGATTTGAAATCCATAGAAACCCCTGTACTCAAAGTTCGTGAAGGATGTGCTGCTTGTTTGAAACTATCTAATTTGGCTGTCAGTCTCCACCCCGGTGCACCCGCTCGATCGTCAAACAATCGAACGAACAGTCCATCACTGATTGTGTGAGATGCGTACGAACTTAGCTTTAATAGTGAAACTTGAGAGTAATTATTGACCGTTACATCCTCAAAGACAAACTTACTCGGTACATTTTCTAGCCCGATATCTGCCGTAGGGGGAACCGGTTTGGAGTCCTCATCCTTAATACGTACATTTCCACGTGCAATATCACGACTTACCTTCGTGGATTCTGCACTGATGACTGTCCCGTGATAGGAATTAGGAACACCAACATGCTGTGTTTTAAATTGGATAGTCACCTCTCCGCCAGGTCCTATCAATGGAATAGACGTGCCTGTCCAAAAAGAATCCGATTGTGGCACTCCATCCACCACTGTACTTCCAGAGACGTAATCGGGAACTGAGAGTAAGCGCATGTCAGTATCATCCAAATTTATCGCTTCTACAGAAGTATTTTTCACCTTCGCTGTCCATGTTACTTGATCTCCGCTTGCTATATGAGTAGTGTTTGGTGTTAAGGAAAGACTTCTACTAGGAGTTGCTTTTTTGTAAACATATTTGAACTCTGTATTTTGTGTCATGGCTTCATTTGGCTTTCCAGAACGAGGAGTATCTGTTCCAGGTAATTCGGTATCTTTTAGCCATCCTTGATAAACATAATAGTCCCCATTTGAAGCCTTTATAATATTCTTAGGTGTTCCCGTAAAAGTAGAATCCAAAGGAACCTCTTCCGCAGTTTTATCATGAAGTCCAGACTCCAAACTGGTTCCATCACTTTTATAATATTTCTCTGTCTTTAGTACATGAGAACTATAGACCACTGTGATTGGGGATCCTTCATTTTGTTTTACATTTACAGTAATCGGATGAGCCGTGTTCAAAGTAGATGGCTTTGTCCACCCTGTATACCAGCCTTCATAATTATACGTGATTCCACCAGCTACATATTTCATGGGAACATCCGTCTCCTTAGGCCCGACCACATTTGTTCTACCAAATTCATATAGTGTTGTTGGCGTGTTGATATACCATTGCCGATAGTTCCAAAAACCAGTCGGCGCCGCAATCGTATCACCTTTTTCATTCACAATATGTTCTGTCATATAGTTATAATTAACATTGAAAGAAAAAGGGGTTGCAGGTTTATAGTTAGTTATAGAAGCTGGCTCTCTAGATGCAGAATACGAGATACTAGTACTAGGGGAAAGATAGCCTATCCATGATTTGTCAGCTTGCTTATATAGCCCCACTGGATTATTCGTTATCGAACCAACCGTAGGGTTATCTGGATCGAATGAAGGAATGGTTATCCCTCCATAGAAACCACTACGTCTAGTTGTAGTAGTAATCGTATTTTTATAATTTTCAGTAATTGAGGTAGCTAAATCTAAATTTCTGATTATTAAATAACTCTGCATTGTTATTGAATAACTAACCGACGGAGGTGGTGAATAAGGAAATGCATAGGGATAACGAACTACGCATTCATATAATTGAGTTGTACTATTATATGAAAACCTATAAGTGCTGGATGGCATAGGTCCACCACCTCCAACTGTGGTATCCCTAAGCTCCAGTTCAACATCTAGATTCTCTACTGGTGCCCCAGTAGGATACTGAAATCGAACCTGTACCAGAGTATCTGGATAATATAAATGCTCTGGTCTTAATGGTTGGCCCGCTGCAAACGGTTGTATTTTGATCGCTTCCTCGCTGCTCTCCTCTTTCCCCTTCTCGACTTCCTTTGTATCAGAAGTTTTTGTTGTTACTTCTTGACTTTCATTTGTACTTTTTGTTTCTTTAGTTTTTTCTATTGTGCTTTCTTTAGTCAGCTCCGTTTTCTCTTCGGCATAAACAGATTGATTCACAGGAAAAAAAGTTACCATTAACGATATAAGTAGCGAAAATCGAACGAAGCATTTGGTTGAGCTACTCATATTTTTTCCTTTCATACAACCGATTCAATACAAACGCCATCAATAGGACAAGTATTCCCACTATAATCCAGAGACTAGTACTCTTCTCTCCTGTTGTCGGCAGCATCTTATTGGCTCCAGCTGAGACAGGCGTATTACCTCCAGTCCCGTTACCATCTTTAGGTATTTCTCGATGAAGATTATTCGATTCGCTCTGTGAATCACTACTAGTGGAGGTACTGCTGCTGTCTTGAGTATGGCTAGTAGATGGCTCAGTATTTGTAGAGCTGCTACTGCTAGAACTGTCGCTACCCTTGACAAACCCCACGCCAACTTCTGTTTTCCCTATAGTAGTACTAGCTTCAGTTATGCCACTTTTTAAACTTGCTAAGAGAAAAGCCGCAACAAAAAAAATATACACTTTTTTTCTTTTACTCATTTTCCCCCTCCTTTTTCGATCGATGAATCCTTCGATACACAAGGTAACCAATGACTAAAACAGAAGAAATACTACAAATGATTGTCCATTGCTTCCACCAATCCGGCAAAATGAATTTCACGACAGCTTGTTCATTCATTTCCTTTGCAATTTTCGCTGTAATGGTAAATTCTTTCTTGAATTTCCAGCTTTTTTCTTTATCTTTGGCCTCACCTTCGAAGATGTAAGTCCCTGGGGCTACACTATCTTTTCCCCAATCAATTTGAAAAGGCAAAAATGAATTAGGGGCGATTCGTGCGCTGTCGATGGTATGTTCCGCCAATATCTTTTGACTGCTTTTTTTTGTAATGTTTCCTTCTATTTTGACTTTATCAAAGGTCTCAGCATTTGGGTTTTGAATTTGTGCCTCAACAACCTTACTTCCATAGTCAACCATAGGATTAATTTTTTTGAGCTTAAGTTCTGTGTTCCCAAAAATACTTGTCTCTGCATTTTGTACCAGTGCAATTCCACTTACATACCCGTAGCGATTTGAGACAGACATTCCCTTTTGTGTCTTCTCTTCGGATTCTTTTTGACTAATATGAACACCGCCTAGAATCACTCCTGAAAAAACTTGATCGTTTAGTTTAATCGTAAGGCTGGCTTCACCTTCGCTCCAAGCCGGGATAGTCACCGTCTTATTATCTGGTTTGACAATATCAGTGATAGGCAATTTTAAACTAGAATCCAAAGGTGTATCTAAATCATCGTAAACAATGATTCCATTTTTATTGGTTTTAGCAGGATTGACCAGAATCTGATAAGTTTGTTCCTTATCAGTGTTATTGAAAATCTTAACCTTGATCGTTTGCTCATGGTCTTTTCCTATTGCCAAATGAAAGTAGCTTTTTGCTTTATCAACTTGGTTTTCTGGAATTTCTGCACGAATAGTAAAGCCTGCACGCTGTTCTGTCTCATCAATTCTATTTTGTTCTTTTGCATAGCCTCTATCAGGTAAAAATAGAAACAGGAATAACAAAGACAATCCAATCAAAAATCTTGTTCGTTGCTTCATACGTCTCTCCTAAAAACAGCTGAAGATTCTTATGCATCTCCAGCTGTCATTATTCGCTTAAATTGCGTCAGTCAAAGTCCAATCAACAGTTCCAGAATATTGCTCGCCAGCTGTTACACTATTCATCGCTGCCGCTGGTACTACCAAATTGATATTTGTATATTCTGTTTCCCAATATCCTTCACCACGACCATCCGCTGCTCCAGAAGCTGTTTCAGCAGAAGCACTTGCAACAACTGATGAAGCCGTACTAATCGTTACTGATGTCGGTACAGTATCAGGCGCGTGTACACCACTGCCGACAGCGGTTGGTGTTTGAGCCCATGTAGTTGGATTCAACTCATTCAAGGTTTGTCCCATTTGAATCGTTGCACCAGTCAGCTGTTTCGCACCTGATGCTAAACTTGACGATAATTTTGCTTCTAGTTTCCAACCTGCTGCACGTTTTCCTCGAACATCCCCAACGCCAACATGTTTCGTCGTTGGGTTTGTCCCGCCTGCTCCACTCGTATCACTCGCAGGACTACCTTCCCAATTGCTATCAATTGGAATAGACGTATTAGCCGTAACCGTTGCTGCAGGAACAGCTGTTTCTTGGAAGTTAAATTCTTTTGGCACATGCAAAAGTCCAAAATCAGACGCCGGCGGAGTTACTGGCGGCACAACTGGTGGTGTAATAGGCGGGGTAATAAGTGAACCTGATTTGAATGATACCGACGCATCTGACGAACCATTAAAGGTAGCCGCGCTTGCCGTTCCTCCCGTATGAATCAGAACACTGCCGACAAAGGCTGTCCCTATTACTCCTGCTACAATCTTATTTTTTTTCATTTCTTTTCTCTCCTCAATAATTTTTTTTATATCAAAAAATGTACAATTCGTACAATTGATATTAAAATAAATACAGTACTTTCGATTCACTCGCTTTTCCTAGTCTGATTAAAACTAAGATCTCATTCACAATCCTTAGTACATCAACTTCTCTAGTTTGTTTTTGACGAGAGCTGACGGCTATAAAAAAAACAAAAAAGTTTTGAATACTGAATCTTCAAAAAATATTCCCTATCATATGTTTGCGAAATGAAGTAAGCGCTTTCTTTGAAAAAGAAAAAAGAATAGTCTAGTGAAGCTAAAAAAGCTTTTTTCGAAATCGCTTTATATTCAGAAACGTTTTAGTTAATCGCTGACTCCATACGATAAATAACTTCTATTCGCTGTTCTATCATTGAATCTGCATAGGTATCCAGTGTCAATTTAGTGGATGCGTGCCCCAAAAGTGCACTGACAGATAATATGTCGCTCTGCGCTTCCAAGCATCTCGTTGCAAAAGTATGACGCAATTGGTGAAAATGGATTTTTTCTAAACCACATTTCTTACGAATTCGATGAAAATGATAGGTCAATAAACGGGGCTCCATAGGACGATTATTACTAGTAAAAACGAAGGAACCTTTGGATTGACGTCTATGCTTTATCAAATAGCGTCGTAAAGTTTTTCCCATCGGTATGGAACGAACACCGGATTCCGTTTTTGTTGGACCAAAAATCAGCTGTGTTGCTCTGCTTTCCAAACTTAATGAAACGCGCTGATAGGTGTGTTTTACATAGATCATATTTTGATCGAAATCAATATCTTCCCACCTCAACGCGGCTATCTCACCAATTCTAAGCCCTGTATACAAAGATAAATAAGTCGGCAAACCTGTACTCTTTTCCATCAATGCTGCTTTTTCTAGTTTCTTCTGCTCCTTCTTTGTTAAAGAACGAATCGGCTGTTTCTTTCTCTTTGGCAGCTTTACCGATTGGAAAGGATTCACTTTTAGATGGGACTTTTGTTGGGCACTAGTTAAGCATTGATTAATCACCCTTAAAATGACCTGCATTGTCGATGGATTCAACCCCTGTTTCTCCCACTGTTCGACTATGTTTTTTGCGCTATCTACAGTCAAATCACTAAGAAATATTTTTCCTATATAAGGAAATACATACTTAGTCAGTTTGTAGTGATAGGAACTATAAGTCGATGGTTTTATTTGATACTGTATATCTTGCAGCCAAATATTGCCCCATTCTTCTAGCGGAATACAAGCTGCTCCATGGGTCTCCTGATGCGTATGGTAATAATTTTTCAACGAATAAAGCTTCATACGAACCTCCCCCAACTTCTTTCCATAGATATATCCGTACTTGATCTGTCCGTTCGCTTTGTATCCTTTTTTATACCTTCCCTCCCAACGACCATCTTTTCTTTTGTAAATGTTTTCTCCTCTTCGCATAAATGTTCTCCTTTTGACGGCTTAAATGACGGTGAATAGAAAGCTCTAATCACCCTGTTTCCGTCTATTTTTCTTCCATACTGTATGAAATTGACAATCTTTCATTGTCATGAATATTTTCTAATAAATTTTAATAATCAACTTGATTATCAATTGATTATATTCTATAATAACTTTAGACTTTTGATTAATATCTTATTATTTAAGGTGTTTTTGTTTCGTAGTTTTAATCAAACTATGTAATAAAAAGGACTATACATTTATTTTTTAATAATTTGTAGTGTAGCAATAAGAATACAGTCGAATTTTGTAAAAATATATTTCTATAGCAAAACTCTTATTCCTTTTGTTATCGCAAAAAGAATAAGAGCTTTTTTTTCAATAATTAATGTGCAAGCAAATGACTCTTGATTTAGAGTAAACTTTCTCTGATATGGATTATCCAATAAACAGTTCTAATTTTTTTGATCTCTATGAAATAGCAGACCTTTGATATCCGTCAACCTTCTCTGTGTAACCAGTAAAACTAAAAAAAGTATTACTTATAAGGACTTGGCAATTCGTTAATCGGTAGGCTAAACTGTTAATCCCTCAAAAAAGCGAGGTACTTGTACAGTTAAATACGATACTTTTTGATAAAATGAAACCGACAAAATCTTGCTCTAAGATTTTGTCGGCTATTTTATATCATTTAAGCTACTTTAGTTTTGAGTTCAATTATTCGATGTTGCTTTAATCACACTTCTCTAGTCGCTCAATAGCCTTTGCCAGTTCATGTAACTATCTATATCTTGAATCGAATCAACCACTCTAGCCCAGCGATCACTGCTATTTTTCAATAATCCCAACAAGATTGGTTTAACAATGTGCTTTTCTATTTTACCTTTTTTACGAGCAATATAAGCAAACCCTAATGCACTATTTGCTCGAACTCGCTCATCAGAATCGTTCGACAACTCAACGCATATATTTTGTGCTATTTTCCAATCCGCATGGCACTGCTCAACTGAAAGTGGGAATATTATTAGCTCCTCTATGCTCCCTAGCTGCAAAATTCTTTCAACTCCCTTGTCATTGATTACTGGTAAACTCTTTTCATGTTTGAACTACCTCCTCTTCTAGACAAGTTTATTCTCTACCTCTTGATTTCTTTGCGGATCAACAATAATACCCGTATCATTATCATTTAGTCCTGCATTTTCTCCCAAAAGAACTATGATATCAATACAAATCAGTCACCTAATCACTAGTTAATGGTATTTTTACAAACCTTTCTATTAGGATATATTCTGGAAATAGAAAAAAACCACTAGTGTAATGCTAGATATATAGCTTACACCAGTGGAAAATAATTATTTATTCTCTGTAATTTTTTTGCTTCGTTTGCCTGACAACTAATGAGTATCACTTTATTGTTTTCCATTACTTCTAAACTGCATCTAATAGCTGGCCTCTATTTTCAGAACCAGTGATATCCATTTTCTTCAAAATAGATATAATTTCTAATGTATTACTTTTTTTGTAAATCAAGGGCTTCCTAAATCTCTTGGCGACTGGCAAGTTTTCAATCACTAAAATATTGAATAATTGGACCTAATAAAAGTCGCTAAGAGAGATGATTTCTCATCACTCAGCGACTTCAATTTCTTATAATGACTTGCGGACAGCATCTGCTATTTTTTCAATTTTGGGACCGTAAACTACCTGGATATGAGTTTCAGACGGTTTGATGATTCCCAAACTGCCGGTCTTCTTTAGGATACTCTCTTGAACCAAGTTCATATCTCCTATATCCACCCGCAACCTTGAAATGCAATTATTAACTACTTTTATATTTTCTCTACCGCCTAAGCCAGCGATCACTTGCAGCGCCAACGAATTATCTCCATTAGATGATATAGTTTCAATAGCTTCATCCTCGTCAACTTCTTCTGCTACATCGATCGATAAGTTTTTCGCACTAAGGTATTTCTTAAAGACAAAATAGTATAGTACCGCGTAAATCGGACCAACAATCAGAACCATATACCAACGGGAACCCGGCTGCATCACGCCCCAAACGATATAATCAATCAGTCCACCGCCTGTATTTCCAATCGCTACACCCAAAACCGACATAAGCAGGAAAGAAATCCCGCCCATTAAAGCATGGAACAAGAAAAGCATAGGTGCAATGAACATGAATGAAAATTCCAACGGTTCTGTAATTCCTGAAATGATACTGGCGGCTACACCAGCGATCATCAAAGCTTTCACACGATCCTTTTTATCTGAAGGGCTGGAATGATAGATTGCTAACGCCGCTGCAGGAAGCCCAAACATCATGAATGGCATCTTTCCTTGACCTAAAAATTGTGTAAAGGGTCGTAACGTATCAATATCTACTTTATCAAAGAATTGCAGGAAGATATTCAGACAGCCTTCGACTCCTTCATAGACTCCTCCGACTGCAGTTGTCCGAAAAATACTGTTCAGCACATGATGCAACCCAGTAGGAATCAGCAGCCGCTCCAAGAATCCAAAGAAGAATACTCCCACTGAGCCCGCGCTTCCGATCAATGTCCCTAATGCTGTGATCCCAGCTGAGACCGGCTGCCAAACAAACGGTGCGACCTGACCCAAAAGCCCCATCACTAAAATAACGACAATGGCTACAAAACGTTTTCCTCCGTAAAAGGCAATAGCAACTGGAAATTGGATTTTATGATATTTATTATGCAAAAAAGCTACGATTATCCCAGTCAATATTCCCGCTACTGCTCCCATATCGATTGTTTCAATGCCCAGAATTGGCGCAACACGTAGAGAATCAAAATTAACAAACCCTGAATTGACAACGGTGCTGGCACTCACTAAAAAAGTATAATAACCGACAAAACCAGCAAAGGCAGCGATTCCCTTATCCTCTTTCGCCATACCTAACGAAATAGAAATCGCAAATAGTACTGGAATCAACGTGAATACTACACCAGAGATCGTTCGCAAGGTATCAATGATATAAAAGACCGCTGGATTTTCTAAAAATGGTAATGCCGCAACTACTTGATCCTTCAGCAAAGCCCCTGAGATTCCTAATAGAATCCCACAGGCTGCTAAAGCGGCGATCGGCATCATTAAACTACTGCCCAATGTTGAGAAAAAATCCATTATTTTATTCTTCTTCATTCCCTTTTCCTCCTCGCCTCGCCGGCTTAACTTAACTCAGGCCACATGCCCTTGTTTGCCTCAATCAATACATCCAACACTTGACGTGCTTTCTTCCCATCGTTGACTAGTCGATTTAACGTTAAAGCTTGTAGTGCTTTTAAGTAAGAGTTTTCATAATAGGCATCCACTAGTAATTTTTCGCTGGATACTTGATTAACCAGTAACCCTAAGTAAAACTGAGAAATATTCCCAACACCCATTGGTCGCGGTCCATTTGCCCCTAATTCACAGACAACTTCCACCATAGCATCGTCCTGCATATTTGCGATTGCACCATTATTCTCAACAATCAAGATATGACGGCTATTCTTGTTAAATGCAATTGCTACTGCGACTTCAATCATCATTTCAGCGTGAGCATCGCTAATATCATCAAATTTATCTCCTAAAGTACCATCAGCAATGATTTTTTCACACTCAGCGAAAACTCGTTTTTCACGACCTGCCATCACCTCATCAGCACGAGTGAAATTAGGATCTAACGTTTCTGCTTTATAATCTGGATACAAATAGTATTGATTATAAGTATTCGGTAAATATTCTGGATAATCATTCATCATTGTCTCGACCATGCCATAGGTATCTAACCATGAAGGATCTCTCTGTTCCGCATCTTGCGGTAGGAAACCTTGTTTCTTTATTAACTCTTTTATCTTCGGTAATAAATCTTCCCCAGTATTTTTATCATAGATATGTGTGAACCAGCCATAGTGATTCAATCCGAAATAAACAGGATCTAAATCTTCCCATGAACAACCTAGTAAACGACTACACGAACGGACTACATTTTCTGGCTGATCACAAATATTTAAAATCCGCTGATCTCTTGGAAATTCTCTACGTAAAGCCTCCGCTACGATCGCTGCTGGATTTGAATAATTCAAAATCCAAGCGTTAGGGGCATATTTCCGAATGTCATGAACAGCCTCAATCATTTGAACAATCGAACGCAAACCATACGCCATTCCACCTGCTCCGCATGTTTCTTGACCAACTAATCCCATACTCAAGGGAATATGTTCATCTTGGGCACGCATTGGTAATCCGCCAGCGCGCATCTGCATGAAGACAAAATCCATTCCTTTATAAGCTTCCTTACTATCTGTCGTGTAAGAGAAATCTAATTCAGGAAATTGCTCCCGATAAAGAATATCTCCAAACTTGCCGACTAGATTTTGACGTTCTTTATCAATATCAAACAACACTAATTTTTTTAATGGAAAATCCTTTTTCATTTTAACGAAGGATTTTAAGAACCCCAATGTGAAGGTACTTCCTCCGCCAACGATACAAACATTATATTCTCTCATGTTCAACAGTCCTTTTATATAAAATTTATTTTCACTATTAATGGCCACTTAATATAGATTTACTATGCCATCAATTGAAACCGAATACAATATCCTGTATTATTTTACGTGAGGATCACTAACAATGTGATTTGTTACTGTTTGTGTGACAAATTGCGATAAACATTTCGTTTCAAAATAGGAGGTTTTGTATGTTAGCAGATATTTTAGATAATGAAGTATTGACCAGTCTTAATCCCAATGAACGAGCGATTTTACACTATATTTATACCAATCCTCATGTGGTTGAAAACGCAACAATTAGAGAACTGGCTGACCAGTTAACCGTTTCTACTACAACTATTTTACGTTTTTGCAAAAAAATCAGACTAGCCGGCTACAGTGAATTAAAATATATAATCAAACAAGACAAAGCTTTTTATACAAAAGAAACACTGAAAAAGAAACCCAATTCTGCCCTTTTACAAGAAATGTCACAGGAGATCGAAAATACACTGCTATTGATGAAAAATCAAACTGTCCAGCAAATGATCGAAATCCTGAACAGTTCCAGACATATTCATCTCTACAGCGGTGGCGGAATTTCTGGTAGAGTTTTGGACTATTGGGAGAAAATGCTTTTCTCCTACGGACGACAAAATGTCTATCGCTACGAGGCCTCTCGACTAGCTTTTCACATCGCCGAAACCTTGACTGAACAAGATGTTCTTTTTGTAATCAGCTGCAGCGGTACGTATGAGCCTACAATTCGCATGGCTAATTTGGCAAAAATGCGAGGAGCCACAGTCGTAGCGATTACGCCATATACCGATAATGTCTTGGCGACAACTGCTGATCTAACTTTTCGCTTCTTTGGGCATCCACGACAAAACAAAAATACTGAGTTTACTTCACGGCTACCGATTTTCTTCATCATTGACACAATATTCAAAGCTTATCTTGCATCGTTGGAGGGGATCTCAATTGAATGATTTTTTTACAAATATAGTAATGGAAGAATTATCCGAAAATGAACGGACAATGCTAAATTATATTCAGAAAAATCCAGCCTTAATTATTCAGATGACACTTCATGACTTAGCTAGCAAACTATATGTATCCGATACAATCATGCTTCGTTTTTGCCAGAAGCTTGGCCTTAGCGGCTTTAGCGAATTAAAATATCTAATCAAAAATGACTTAAAGATGCAGAAAAAAAGCCATAACTTCTTTCGTGAACAGGTTGACCAACAGATCAATGAGTTCAATTACTTCTTAGAATTCGTTCCTTTAGATGAATTGGATAAAATCGTTCAACTGCTTTGCAACGATCAGCCACTATACATTCACGGGCGAAGCTTAAGCGCTATTCCTGCAAAGTATCTTCATACTGTTTTGAATACATTGAATCGCCGTTGTATACTAGTAGAAGATTTGCATTTGATCAAGAGTATCAGTCGTACGATCCAGCCAGAGTCGATCATTGTAATCACTTCCGCCAATGTCCCTACTGATATTTACCAAGAAGTTTTTGAGAATTCTCGAAAAAATAAAGCCAAAACTATTCTTATTACTTCTCAAAAAACAAAAAAAAATGAGAAATTGGCCGATCACTGCTTATTCAGCAATGACACGCCGTTGACCTATAATGGAACAGATGTCAATTCACGTATCAATATGCTGAGTCTCACCCAAATACTCATTGAATTAGCGTGTAAAGAACTTTTGTTAGAAGAGTGATTCTAAATCAATCGAAATAAACAGTCGAACTGACCATCTTCTATTAATGGTTGCTCGACTGTTTAATTTTTACTTATAATATAGTTCTTCTAACTTAATCCTGAATAAATCGAAATAAAGTCCATTTTGAAATCATTGTACTTTATCTGATCCAACTTGCTATATCAATAGTTACTAAAAAAACAAATTAAGTTCGAAAAAATTCACTTATCTTTCACTTTCAACTTACATAAGCATTTTTAGAAAATTGGATGCTTCTAGCTTCGCCAAATGGCTTCAAATCCTGGATAGTTCAAAATCATTTAGAAAGAGTTTAGGTAAAAAATTTTACTTTGCTCACTTTACGTCTCTTTTTTTAGTTGTTGGTAAAGATAATTTATCGTTTCGTTGATACTGTAATTTTCCCATTTTACTAATTTTTCTCCTTTGTAATCGCTCACCGCCAATAGAATTAGTTGGCGGTGATTGAATGGTGAAGTTCGAGCTTGTATTGCACCAGCCAAATCTTTAGGATAAACTCTATTTTCCTTTAAAGTTAATATCATTCTACAGAGGGTTAGAAGTACGTTCGTTTCATCACCGTCATAATGAGTTAAAAGGTCGCTAACCGAATCCATTATGGCTTTTTTAACATCTTCAATAGGTATTTCAGGAATAATTTTTTCTAACTCAAAGCTTCCTAAGAGCCTCTTATAATGTTTCCTTGACTGATATAGTATGATTGTTAGATCTGCATTCTGTTCGTTGCTTGGGACATATCCTTTTTCATAGTCCTCTTGAAGCCACTCGCCATAAATGAAGTCTTGATATGGTGGATACTCCCACGTTGCTATTTGTTTTGCAACAATTATTATGATTTCAACATATCTTAATGCGTTATTCTCTCCAATTTTTCTAGATAATGGCTTTATTTTCTTTATTAAACTCTTTTTCGTTTCCTTACTAAGCTTTTCAGAAACGACGACTAAGATATCTATATCACTATTTTGTTTCAAACCTCCTAGCACAGCAGAACCACATAAGTATATTCCAAGAATTCCTTCAGATAACTCCTGAGAGAGTAGCTGAAGGATACTTTCAATTTGTTTATCTGTTGATATAGAATGATTCATATCTATCCGTCCAATCTAATTTATAGAATATCAACGTCGAAAAACACAGAATCCCCTGTCACTAAGTCATTGAGTAGTGAACATTCAAAAAAAGTAACATTGATTTAATGTACCGACCCCAAAAGTTAGACCAAAAATCTAACTTCTGGAGTTCGGTACAAATAGCTATTACTTGTTGTCATTTATTGAAAATACTTCCAAGGAGCTGCAGACATCTCCCCAAATTGATTAAGGAAATTAGCCGCATGGAACCCATCACAGACGGCGTGATGAACCTGCAAGGATACAGGAAGAAAGACGCGCTCGTTGCGAAAAATAAATTTTCCTCCGGTAACGATTGGCAAAAGATACGGCGTGCCATTCGTGACATTCAAATTGAAGCCTGTAAAAGAAACCCAAGGGATCATCGAGATACTCAGGACATTTTCAGGCACAGAGGGCTGCGGAAATAGTTTCCCCGTAGCGCTAAATGCAGCTACGTCCGTTAAATAGTTTTGCTTAAAGGTATTAAAATCAGCAGAAAAGTCGGTGGATAAGGTTGAAAATTGATGAGTCTCTTCGGCAAAAATCGTATAGAGGGGGACTAGTTTGTCCCAGTACCCTAGCCGTCCCTTCTCATCGAAGCTCATCCGGTAGTGACTATCCTGATTGGCAATCGTTGTCAAAAGATAAATAAAGCCTGGATAAAATGAGTGATCCTGTTCCTTCAAATAGTGGTACAGATTCGTAATATCCATCTCGTTTGTCATGCTAAAGGATGTTTTTTGAGCCAAAAAATGGTTGAAGACCTCAGTTCTTTCCCATTCTGATAAATTGATTACAATAAATTTCATTTCAGCTTCCTCCTAATAATCTATTCATGCCTTACTAGGAGGAAAAATCATCTGTCTTTTTCAAGGGGCTCAATCCTTTCTTTTCTTCCTATTATTTTACCAGATGATGGAGAAGAAAAATGTTCGAATAATTGACGGATAGCGAAAAAAAAGAGATGCCCAATGAATCGGTCATCTCGTTTGAACGGAAAAGCTGTTGCTTAGATTGCTTTTGGCTAATAGGTAGCCTCTGCCCCAGATCGTCTTGAGCAATTCTGGATCATAGCCGGCGATTTCCAGCTTCATTTTGATGCGTTTGATCAGGACGGATGCCTGAGACAGGTGAGAATTATTCGGCGCCTCATTCCACAAGTGGGTACACAGAGCCTCGCGTGAGACGACCTCGCCTTGTGCTTGGATCAAGCAGTCCAGTACAGTCAGCTCGCGATTGGAGAGATTGTTTTTCAGGTTGTCTATATTCCCTGATTTTGCTTGCCCTGAATAGAGAACAACGATATTGGGTTCTTCTCTTGGGAGTGTCACTAGCTTTTCAGATAGCTGTTCCCGCAGTACATCGATCGATTGATCGGCGGTGATCCAGTCATTCAGGCCTAGAGCTCTGATCTGCTCCTCTTCTTTTGCGGAAGGAGGCGCACCTAGTTTGCGTAAAAGAATGCGTTCCTCTGATCGCAGGTTCGGTAGGATCACTTGGATCTCGTTATCTGAGATCGTTTCGCTGATGATGACCACCTGATAGTTGGCTAAAAATTGGTCCAGCCATTCCTTCTGCTCTTTCTGGTCATACTCGCTGATTCGTAAACGGTCAAATAATTCTACTGAGCAAAACACCTCGTAGTTCAGATGCTGAAGACGTTGCTGCAGTTCTTGCTCGATGACCAGATTCTTGGTCAAAATCAAAATTGGTCGCATGCCTTGACCCTCTCCTTCTTTAAGGGAGCGAGCACTCGACTCACTCCCCCAGGTTTTAATTTCCTAAAAAGTAATTCAACTGTGTTTGCCAATCGAGGTATAAGAAGATCGCGGCGGCAATCGCCAATAGCATGACGAACAATAAGCCGCAGTCGACGAGTAATACCATCGATTTCTTCCCATGCTCTATTCGTAATCGGCTGTCCTTGATAAAGAAAAGCAAGAAGCTGATCAAACCGATCAACGCTATCGCTCCAAAGACACCCAGCCACATTGGAATCGTCATCTCTTTCTTTCCCCCTTCACTAGAGTGTGTCGTCGAGACTCCATACTAGATTTCCTTTGTAATGTCCCACTTGATTTTCGGGAACACGGAGCTTGACACTATTCCAATCGATCTCGGTTCGGAACAACCCCTGTGCATCTGTTGAATTCGCTATTTCCCACATATCTTGTGCAGGATCACCAGAATTAAAGCTGATTGTTCTTGGTGCGCCTCCGTTACTGTTGTTTCCCCACGTTGCCCCATCATCTGAAGAATCCTGTAAATTGATCTTCATTGATAAGATTGCCCATGGCATTACAATACTTGGATCATCTCTTCTCTTCAGCTGTTCTAGTGAAGCTGTCAATTTCCACCTTTTTGTCGTGTCGGTGTTATCGATAATCAAATGGTTTTTCTGACTCGCCGCTGAGAGATTCGCGGTCTGCGCGTAATTTTTGATTTCCAACAAGCCAAAATCAAGTTGTGGTGCATCGATGATTTCCAGTGCTGGTGGCGCACCTAACGTCGTGAACTCTTCAGAAACGGACCATTCAGACCAGCCACCTTTATTTTCAACTTGATAACGTACATGATATTTGGTACTCGCCTTTAACTTATTAATTTTGAAGATACCTTTTGTACTCGATTCATCAATTGATTGATTGTCCAAACTAGGAGTTGAAATACTAGTAACATCCGTCCAGTTCGGAGCTCCGTCTTGCTTTATTTGAACCTTCACTTTATCTGGATGTGCTGGATCTGTTCCTACAGGGCCAATATCATATATACCTGACATGGTTGCTGAAGCGCTGTATTTATCCGAAGCAGGATGAATAGTATCTATAACAGGCTTATTCACTGAATTCAAAGTGTAGAATGTTCCTACTTCAGAAGGAATATATGTTCTACCAGCATTTTTTAAACTAACTATAAATTTGTAAGTTGTCCCTGTTTGCAAACCATTAAAAGTTAATCCATTATAATTCCCATTACAGGTCGTATCATGCCCTAGATTGTACGTCCAATCTGTCCATGATTCTGTTAATGTATTAGAGAATTTTATCCATCCTTTATTTAAATCTGACGAATCATCTGAAACATGCCCTGTATATGTCCCACTATTCATCGTAATGGACGTGGTTGTAGTATTCGTCTTGTTAAAAGTCGGAGCCAATACTTTTAAAGGTACGCTTCTAGTCGTAAAAGGATAATATACGGACCATGGAGACCATTTATTACTAGCATTTTTCACACGATACTTTGTAGAGTAAAGGGTATTCGTTTTTAAATTCTTTAATTCGTAGGAAAAAGTTTTTGTACTTGTATTTATTACTGGAGAAGTAGACATATTTAGCCACTTTCCAACGTACGGGTCCCACATCTGAGTTTCTACAATCGTTGGATGCGCTGGCTTCACTCCGACATTATAACTTGCGGTAATTTTTGCTGATGCATTTTCGGGAGTAGTCGGTGTGCCCAATGAGCAAGAACTAGGTTGTTCTACACTATTTGGTGTATAAAAAACTCTATTCCCAGAACGAACTTCGTTGGATAACCAATCTTTTAATATGACTCTAGCATAATACTCAGTCCCAGCAGTCAATCCAGATACGTAAGTTTTGAGACTGCTACCGTAGGTCCCTCCTTTACTCTTTGAATGTTCCAAGTTTGTAATGTGGTCAGTCCAAGATGCTCCATTGTTAAGTGATAATTGGAGTTTACCATCATTTAAGCTATCCGAAATATCTCCACTATACGTCCCTTGAAGCATATGGACAAAGTTTGGCTGCTCATCAGTAGCTTCAAAATTTGGAGTGGAAACATTAGTTAGATCAACAACATTGGGAGCAGCAAATGTATAATCAATATAGACATTTGCACTATAATTGTAATCCAGTTCATAACGAAATCTGAATGTATTGTTAACTGGTATATCAGATATCACTATAGTTGTAGTATTATCTGACCAAGCATCACGGGTTACAAAGCCAGAGCCGCTTTCAACAACTCTTACACTTCGCTGATTAGAGAAACTTTTCAGCTTTCCTTCAGCCTCTGTCCCTGAGAGCCTAGATAAATGAGAAGCAGTCACATTACCTTTAATGGTTCTGCTCCCGACATTCCCCCAGCGAGTGCCACCAAAATTGAAATAGAATCCATATCCACGACTATCAATCCCAGTGGTCGCCTCGGCTACGCTCAGTGGTAAGTTGTTTACACCGTAACTACGATATTTCCAAACTAATTTAAGTGTTAATTCAACCTTGGTCTTACTCGTATACTTCGCGGATACTATAGGTCGATTAATTTCATTATGACTAGCAGTTTGACCTTTGTAAAAATTGGATTCTGCTGGTGTTAGGATAGCAGAAGCCATCGGCATTATCCCAAGTCCACGCTGAAACGCATCCATATAATTATTTGGCATTTCTGGAATTCGTTGATTATTTATCAAAGTTGTTAATTCCTTCGTTGCTTCCTTTGGGCTCTCAACCATTGGCGCTGACTCATCTTTTTGACTATCTTCCTCTGAGTCACTATTTATGGTCGATTCTTCTAACGACGATCCCTTTTTATCTGTAGAAACTTCTGTCTCCGCTGTCGAAGTAGATGATTCAACTGTGGGTACGGATTCCTCTTCGACTACAGTTACTGCTCCAAGCTCTAAAGAACCTTTTTGTTGCTGTTCATCCTCTGATCGATTAATTACATAATCTGCAACTAATCGATAATGATGTTCGCCAACATCTTCTAGCGTTTCACTAAATTCAAAAGTATACGGCTTTTGCGAAAGGTGAACCCCTGCCGGATCAATCGAAAAAGTATGATGATTCTTCCATTCTCCATTTTGATCCTTTCGTTGCAACATCAATGATTGGAGTACGGTTTCACTTGGTTCATTTTCTTGAATCTCCGATCCAGCAGAAACGGTTCCACGGAAACGAACTTCCTTTTTAAGTTGCTTTTCCTCAAAAACCACCGCTGGAACAGCCGAATCATCCTTAGTTTCTTCCCACAACCTATTATCCTCATAAGCCAAATCGTGCTTCGGTTCTTCAATTTTTGCTGTTGGAGCTTCTGGAACACCTTCTTTGGAAGATTCGACTGTTGGAATCTCAGGCCCAACAGAAGAGGTCGCTTTTTTCGATTGTATTGTACTTGGTACTGTACTGACTTCTTCGCTTGATTCCGAATTCGCAAATGCCGCACCGCTCAGAATAAAGGTACTTGCTAATAAATACCCTACCAATGCGGTCCGAATCGCTTTCTGTTTATTCATCCTCATTCAGACTCCTCCCTTCTTCTGATTCTTCGTCTTCTTTGAATCGAAAGAATAGGAATAACCAAAACCAGCTGATCAAACAAAACAAGCCGATGTATTGAAACCAATGATTCTGGTAGGAGCCTGTTTGCGGTAAGCTCTTTCCTCTTGATTGGTAATAATTTCTTCCTGTTGTCATGGGTAGAACGTTCTCGATCGGTGCTTCGGGTGTTTCTTTGGGAACTTTCTGACTTTCTCTAAATCCGATTCCGACTGTCCCTGATTGACCCTCAGCTCTTGCGATGATCGGATTTAATAGGCAGAATACTACCATTAACAACAACCCTTTTTTTCGTATCACACCCCTCACTTCCTTTCCTGCCATTGTCGTTGACGATACACAAGCGAAACAATCAAGCTAACAAGAGCTAGAATCAGCAACCCAGCTACCCATGGCACCCATGATGGAACAACCACTTTGTAAACAGTCTCATCATTAACCTTATCTGCTTGTTCCTTGCCGATCGTGAATTCCTCTTCCCATTTCCAGATCCGTCCGTCTCCCTCTGCCTTCCCTGTGAAAATGTATGTTCCTGGATTAAACTTCTCTAAGCCTAGTGGAATCTCAAAGTCAAAATTCGAATTGGGGGCAACCGAAAAATTATCTATCTTATGTTTATCCAAGTTCTTTTGTTCACCCTTTTTACGAATATCACCTTGAATCTTCATCTCTTGCAAGACTTTCGGTTGATCATTCTGAATTCTCGCCGCAATGACTTTTCTGCCGTTAGAAAGCTGCAGCCCAACATCTTTCAACTTTAAGTCTGCCCCATGATAAGTCTGCCCCATGATTAAAGGTTTCATCGTCTTCCGTCAGCATCAACGCTACGACTCGCGCATACTTCGGAACCAATCCTGTTTTTTGCTTTTCGGCCATTTTGTCTCTTTTAACAAAGCGCAGAGACCCCAACTTTACTCCTTCAAACGCTTTTTCCGGCATGGTGATATCAAAGGAAACTAGCTTTTCCTCTTTATCCTTTACTGTGACTTCCTTCACACCGTCTTGCGGTTTGACCAAGCTAGTGATTGGGTTCTTCAAGCTTTTGTCTAGCTTAGGATTTTCTTTCGCGTAATCAATCGCACCCACCGAACTGCTCACCGCATCGTGAACTGCGACCATCACAGTCACTGGATCTTTTTGTAAGCTTTTGACTTTAACCTGAATCGTTTGTTTTTGTCCGGGCTGCATCGATAAATAATAGTAGGACTTTGTTTTGTCCAACTGATTCTCGGGAATCACACTTTCTATCGAAAACCCCATCTTAGATTCTGTCGAAGTGTCATCCGCATGACTAATAGTTGGAAACAGAAATAGCAGAAATAAAGATAGGCATGGGATGATTATCTGTCGTTTTTCTCGTCTCACCGTGTGTCCTCCTGAAAACTTGTCATGTCTATTCATCACGTCCCATTTCAATAAGAAATGGAAAAGGGAGAGGAAGTATGCCCTCCTCCCCCAATGAAGTAATAATTTAGATCGTATCGTCTAATGACCACGTCAGGGTTCCTTTATATTGCACCCCTTCTTTAGCAGCACTGGCCGGTACTTCCAAGTTGATTCCTGTCATTTCCATAGCGGATTTCCCTTGGAACGCATCTGTTGTACCAGTGACACCATCTTCCATCATCTGCGTTGCTGGTGCACCAGCTGCAATTGATTTTGCAGCACCCCCGATATTTGCGGTGCGCGCACCAGGTGCAACCACTGATCCAGGCGCTTCCGGTGCGTCCGTTCCTTGGAATCCTTGAAGAGCTGCATTAAATTTAAGCGTAGCTCCTGTTAATTGTTCGGTTGCCGTAGCGTTTTCCAAATCACTTAAAGCAACGGTTAATTTCCATACATTATCCCCTGGTGTTGCGGTGGCACGCTCATCACTGATTACTACATATCTGTTCTTTCCGCTTTTCTCTAGAAAATTATGTGTCGCTGTATTTACCTGGTTGTCATTTTTGAAATCCAAACTAATTGGCGCCCATTGGATTTTTAACGGTCCAGGACTTGGCCCAGGAATGTGATCACTAAATCCGATCCCAACCTCAGTATCTACCGTATCCACTTCTGCCGCTAGTGCTGTTCCTCCTGCCACAAACATTCCTAAGACGGTTGCGCTGGCCAACATGCCCGCTAATAATTTTTTCTTCATCTCTTAATCTCTCCCTCTTTTTTATTTTTTGAGATTTATATCAAAAGGCTGACTGCCGTTGATACCGAAAAATATTCAAAAATAGTACAATTACGTGGTAAAATGGCTTAATAGTCTGTTAATACTAAGTTGTTATTCTTTCCTGTTTTATTTAAAAATAAGTAGTATTTAAAAAGAAGCATTCTCAGTGCTTATTTTTTTGTTGACGGTTTGGGCTGACGGCTCGTTTTCAAATATTAAGAAATTTAAAATAACAAAAATATGGGTTTTTACGGTTTTTAATCTTAATATTTTCTTAACATTTTGGGATTAGTGAATGATTGGGATGCGAAATAAGTTGGATTCCATTGTTAGCGCTTACTTTAAAAAAGCAAAACAATTCTCCCCTATTGACTAGTTTTTTCGATTTTTTTAAATTTATTTCTATCAAATGACTATTTTCAGGTCTGTTTTATGAGTCCTTCGATCGCATAGACAGCAGTGATACGTTCTTCCAGCATGGAATCTGAGTAGACGTCCAGTGTCATTTTTGTAGATGCGTGTCCTAATAGGGCACTGACGGATGTAATTCCGACTTTGGCATCTAAGCATCTGGTCGCGAAGGTATGGCGAAGCTGATGGAAATGAATGTTTTCCAGCTTCGCCTTTTTTCGGATTTTGTGGAAGTAGTATGTTAATAGTCTTGGTTCACAGCCTTTTTCTTTTATAGAGAAAACATAGTCGCTAGTACTTTTCTCTTTTATTCTTTTTAGAACTCGTTTTACCTTTTGGTTCATCGGAATGATGCGATTGGAGGATGCGCTTTTGACTGAATCATAGTGCACAACTGTTTGATGTTCTTCCTCGTTAGTCAAACGCTGACAGGTTTGATCGACATAGATCATTCCTCTATTAAAATCAACCTTGTCCCAAGTTAATGCGGATATCTCACCGATTCGCATACCAGTATTTAAAGCAAGCGTCACCGCTTGTCCTTTGTCGCTTCCAATCGTCTCTACAGCTTCCATCAAGGTTTGCTGCTCGTCGACTGTTAGCGCATGGATTTTCTTCACTGCTCTTTTTGGTAATTGAACGGTATCACAAGGATTCTCCGCTATTAATCCGAGTTTTTTAGCATCATTCAATGTTTTTTTCATTAAGCAAATGATGATCTGGATGCTATTTGGAGATAAACTTGCATCACATAGCTGATTTACTAATTCTTGTATTTTTTCCGAAGTTAGTTGATACAACGGGCTTTCTCCGACATACGGTAAGATGTAATGACGCAGCTTGTAGCAATAGTCTGAAAATGTCGAAGCTTTGACCGTTGTTTGAATGCTTTTCTTCCAGCTAACGATCCATTCATCGTAGCTCATTAGACTTTTTCCGTATAATTGGAGCATTCTCTCCGCTCGCTGTTTTAACGGATACAGCTTCTCTCTTACGATTTGATAACTTCTGGCGTAGACATAGCCGTATCTCAATCGGCCGTCACTCTTTCGTCCAATCGCGTAGCGTCCTTCCCAACGACCGTCCTTTCTATAGTAAATGTTCTCGCCTTTGCGTACTTGCTCATTCATAAAATAACCACTCTCTCTATCCTCGTTGACGAGTATTCTTGACGACTTATTAATAATTCACTTTTTCTGTATACTTTCAAGATAGTTTCTACTATTTTCTAATACCAAAAATTAAAAACGAATTTTAATATTTAAATTAATATTGCAATTCCCTTTATAATATCTTATAATTTGTAATGTAATGATGGTGATAACAAAATATCAAGTGTTTTTTCTGGTTATATATCAGATTTCTTATTTTTAAATAAAACAGGAGAAATGAATATTTCTTATTTCTCAGAAAACACCTTATATTTTTCATATATGTATGGATATTCATTTTCATGATTTTCAAACACCAAAGGATGTTGATTCCTCTGGTGTTTTTTGATTTAAACAACAGATATCCGTCGATTTACACCCTCGTAATCCATCGGATTTTGTATTTTTTGCTCTGCTAAAAATAAAACCATATTTCTCTATCAATAACAACGGCCTATACCTATAGAGCTGATGCGAACACTTTAAACAGCACTAATAAAACGGCGTGAAATCTACATTTCTTCTTTTTTCTCATGGTTAATTCAGTAATAACCCAATTTTTTAATGTTTTTTTATTAATTTTTATAAAGAATATGGGTTTTTGTTTTATGTATACTGAAAGTATCAAGTTAAAGGAGTGTTGCACATGTCAAATGAAGCGGTAAATGGGAGATTGTTGTATAACAAAAAAATGTCTGAGGAGTGGTTAATTTTATTGGAGGATGCGCCTAATTTTAATCGTTATGATCTTAAAAAGCTTACTATCTTATTAGCAGCGCCTTGCGAGCTGGGAACGGTGATCTATCGGGACGAGCAACGGTCTTATTCCCCCCATAGTCCTCTAAAAACACTGGAAAATTTCTTTCGGACGCATCGTTTTTTCGATTACTCATTGACGCGTCGTTGTTTTGCGGCGATCGATGGTTTTTCTTCTTATAAAGTCCCTTTTCTGAACTGGCACTATGTTTTATTGCCGCTGGAGCAGCCGGAATCTTGTACATGGCTGAATCCATTGGATATTTACAAATTGAGTACGATTCGTGGGGTTTGTTTCGCGGAAATGACTAACGGCTTAGTCATAGAGATTCCTTCTCAGATGCGCAGCTTGGTCAGTCAAGCGGAGAAAGCTGTCTATGCGCTTTGCTACTTGCGTCGTGATTACTCGCTCACCTCAAATTATAACGGCGACCCGCTGGATTATATTCAACTGCCGAATACCCCTTTCGCCCAAAATTTGCGTAATCGTTCCCTGCTTCAGCATTGGGCTTCGGAGCGCGGTATGTTTCAACAACGCTATTTCCACGAAGCATTATTGAGGTCTCAAGAGAATCTTATGTAGCAGAAGAATGTTAGCGCTTTAAAAGCAACAGTCATAAAGAATTGCTTATTTCACATGCTAGTCACACGAAAGCCCTGCTCGGTCATAAGCAGGGCTTTTCTTATCGCTAGATGCAGCAACTACTTCGCATGTATTCCTGTTTAAGCAGTTACAACTTTATGCTTCATTTAACTGAAAAAACTTGGATCGGGAGTCTTCACCGGTCCAAGTTCAATTGACCTGTCCTCAACAGACAAGAACTATACTATTCTTCCTTGTTTTTCTGCAAGAGAAAGAGCAGTTGTTTCGCTCTCATTGACGCTAGTTCAAGATTCTGCTTGGCGTTTGCCAACGCTTCTTTTAAAGTGGATAGTTGAGCAACGATCGGGAGGATTACCGAAAGCCCTACTTTTTCAAACTCAAGCGGCTCTCCGCTGACTTCACCAACAAACGCAATAACGGGAACACCATGCTGCTTGGCTAATTTTGCTATGCCGACAGGGACTTTTCCTTGTAAGCTTTGGGCGTCCATTCGTCCTTCTCCGGTGATTACTAGATCGGATTGCTTTATTCTTTGCTCCAGATCAGTGTATTGAATAAGCAAATCTATCCCAGAAACGATTTGCGCGTTGAATATCGTTCTTAAGGCTAGGGCGATTCCGCCAGCGGCGCCATCTCCGGGTTGTGATTCTGAGCTGGCTAACAATAATTGACTGAGCTTATGGATGTCTCTCTCGAATTCTACTAATTCATCTGCACGTAACCCCTTTTGCTCACCAAACATATACACTGCACCTGTTTCACCAGTGATTATGCTTTGAACATCTGAGGCGATAATGATTTCCAATTCATTCAGTTCGTTTGGCAGGTGATCCGTTGAAATCCTAGCTATTTGTTGAAAATTTTCTGGGATTGGAGATACAGGTTGCTCTTCGTTGTCAAAAAATTCCACACCCAAACCTGCTAACATGCCTATTCCACAATCGATTGTACCCGTGCCCCCTAAGCCGACTATCACACGTCTGGCGCCTTGTTTACAAGCCGTCATTAGTTGTTCGCCTAGTCCAAAAGAGCTGGTCTTTCTTGGATGTGAGGAGATCGTTCCGTCCAAGAACTGGATACCGCACGTTTGCGCAGATTCGATGATCGCAGTCTTTTCATCTGCTAGCCAGCCGTATTGAGCGTCTATTTCTGCTCCTTTAAGGTCATGGCACAGCGCACTTTTGATCTGCCCATTTCTACTAGAGACGAAGGCTTCAACCGTACCTTCCCCGCCGTCTGCGATCGCGATCGGTTCTACGGAAATTTTCTCATCTTCAAAGGTATTTTTTATAATCTGATTCGCTTCCTTACTGGTTAACGAACCCTTCATTGAGTCGATAGCTGAAATAATTTTCATTTTTTCACCTTTATCTATAAAGAATCTGGGCAACTGAATCATCGCCCAGATTCCCTTTTTATTGTTCTAAATCAATAGTTATGACTTCATTTGCTGACAATTCATTTTTATCGCTGTGTATTGGCTCTTCCTTCAAATCATAGAAACTGCTGGACTTTGCACCTTCTAATTGTAACACTTCATTACCTTCAAGCGGATTAAAGAATCGGCCTAATATCTTTTCACTATTTTCCGCTTTTTTTACTGTGCTTAAAATGAGATGCTCATTTTTCTGTGTGAATAAAGAGTAACGGTTAGGCGAAACCACCTCTGCTTTGTTCAGCTTCATTGCGTTATAGCCCATTTGATTATACGCTACGAAGGGCGTCAGATATTCCTTCGCATGTTTAGCAGGATTGGCTTGAGCTATCGGGCCATTGGAAATGACTAACCCAAATTCTAGTTGGATCTCTCTCAACATTTGCGAGTCTGGTGTTGGAAGCTTGATGCCGGAAGGTCTGCCTGGTCGACGGACCAAGTTCTCTTTCCCTAAGACACCAATACTTCTAAACAATGTAATAGCGATACAATCATTTTTTTCTCCAATGATCTCATATTCTCTGGAGCTGTTCGTTAAAATAGCGGCTGTTCGTTGTTTATTTGAGAGTGAGACATTCGTTAGAAATGGGAAGATCATATCTGGTCGCTCATCCCAGTCTTCTTTCTCCCAAACCTCCATCGCTTGGTCATGGACACCCCGACGAATGGTTCCAAATTGATTATCGGCAAAGGAAAATTGAGATTCTATCCCTGTCGGAAAAATAATCCGGGTTCGATGATCCTTACATTGGTTATCTACTCGTAAAGTAAGGCGAATACTATCGCTAGCTTTTGGCAGCTCTATCTCTAGATTGACGCTTACTTTTCCAGTGTTCTTTCCTTGTTTTCGTTCTTCCAAATGCTTTGGCAAACACCATTCATAAGCTATGTTTACTGTTCCTGCGTAGCTGTTTTGACTATGTTCAACCGTTGCCTTCACTTCATCTTTTGACAAAATTGGCCGATCATTTTCTAATGGTGAAAAATCATACTCATCTCCATCATCTGCCACATCCTCTAAATAGAGCATCTCAGAAAATTCTTCATTGGAGGCTTTATCCAATAACGTGATCGTGCCATTTGGATTGCCCCACAGCTTGAATCGATCATTTTCGATACAAGCGCTGGATACTGCTTTTTTCATCGAAGCTGACTCAGCACTTTGCTCAATATACAGGGTCTCATACCCCATTGCTGGCAATTCCTTCTCGAAGGAAATCGTAAACTTCACAAAGGGCTCATAGTTCCCATAGTGTACTATTTGACGGTCAATCAAGCCGGGATCTATGATTTCTTCATTGAGAATATCAAAATCCACTGATTTCCCATCAGAATCAAGCAAATGGAAGGACGCTTTTTTTGTAATGATCGTTGTCGTTAGTGTCTCTTTTCTCTCATAAGGCACTAGATTAAATACTACTAGCTTCTCCGTACCTTCTTTATCAGGCGTTCCCTCTGATAGTTTGCGTTGATAAAATTCAATCAACCGATCTGTTCGTTCCTCTGCGTTTACAAATCTAGCCATTATTTCAAAATGCGCTTTATCCGAGCAGCAGCAGCCGATACTATCATGAGCATGATTCTTCATGATTTCCTTCCAGATACCTTCGATTAAACCATGATGGTATTCATGACCAAGCGAGTAGGCGATCGATGCCAGTGGTTCTAAAATATTCGTGAGCTTATTTTCGATTCTCGCATTCGCTGCTTTAATATCCATTCTTGTAGAAAAAATACTGCGATGAACACGGCTATACTTGCCGTCGATAAATTCACCCTTGATCCGCGGTAAATCCAGCTTTTTCTCTAAAATATCAAAGACGTTCTCATACCGGCTCAAGAAAAATTTGCGTTCAGGATACAGCTCCTCTAAACTTTCGATTACTTGAAAGATATTTTTCTGGATAGGCATTTGATCGTGCCCGTTAGGAATAATTTCTTCATCCGTAGTGGCTCCGCGGTCTAAAACACCAAAGTACTTATCCATTCGTTCTTTTAATGGTTCTTTTTCTGTAGGAAGGTATTTCCCAATAGCATAACCAAGGGGAAATAATTGAGTGAGAACTTTTGATCCGGCGCTTCCTTCCCAATAAAATTCCGTTCGATCTGTTCCATGTCGTTCCGAAACTCCTCGCCAAAAAATCACTCGTTCAATATCAAATCCATTTAAGATTTGCGGCATTTGGGCACTTTGTCCAAAGGAATCCGGCAAATAACCGATCATCATAGGATTTCCCAGTTTCTTGCTATCTTTCAAGCCGTACAGCAGATTTCTGACGATCGATTCGCCTCCCACAACCAGCTCATCGGTTTGTGAATACCAAGGTCCCACGATCAATCGACCTTCTTGAATAAGTCTTTTGACCCGCTCTTCCTTCTCTGGACAAACCGCGAAGTAATCTTCTAGTAGTGCCGTCTGTCCATCTAAAACATAATAAGGATAGTCAGGATTGTTCTCTAGCATATCTAAAATCTCGGACATGTTATTTACTAATAAAATCCTTGATTCTTCTGTTGTAAAATACCACTCACGATCCCAATGCATATGAGGTACGATGTGTACGTTTTTCATAAAATCTGTCAGCCTCTTCCTACTCGCTTACCGTTGCTTTGCGTAATTTTTGTTGTCTTGTTGCAATCAATAAAATTGTTGAGATAGCCGCTCCGATAATCGCAGCCCCAAACCAAATGAGTGCGCCTGTCACACCACTGTAGCTTCCTTCCAATAGGAACATGGAGAAGATACCTGCTCCAGGAACATTTAATCCAAGTCCGGTATAGGCAACGATAGCCCCAGTGACGATTGAGCCGCCAATGAATGAACCGATCACTCGAATCGGATCGCCCATAGCAAAAGGAATCGCTCCTTCCGTAATACCAGCTAATCCTAGCAGCCATGTTTGGTTTCCAATTTCTCTCTCTTGTTCGGTAAACAGGTTTTTCTTCAGCAAACACGCTGCTGAAAGTGAAAACGCAGAAACCATTTTTACTGATGCAAAGGTACAATAAGGAATGAAGTTTCCATTAGACATAGCCGCTATACAAAACGCGTAAGCTGCTTTGTTGACTGGTCCGCCTAAATCGAACGACACCATCGCCCCTAGCACTGCACCTAATAGCAACGCGTTGCTTCCTTGCAAGGTATCCAACCAGCCGATCAGACCATCATTTAGCGCCGCGACTGGCTTTCCGATTAGAAACAGCATCACTACTCCTACAACTAGTGAACCGACTACAGGATAGATCCAGAATGTTACAAATCCGGAGAAAACACCGTTGGCATTGATATTCTTCTTCATCCAATTCATCAAGAAACCCGCGAATAGGCCGGCCAACATTCCTCCGAGGAATCCGCTGTTGATTGTCATAGCAGCCAAGCCGCCAGCAAACCCAGGCGTAAGACCGGGCTTATCCGCGATTGAGTAGGCCATATAGCCGGACAATACCGGAATCATCAAACTTCCTAGTAGCCCACCACCTAGACCTTTTAATAGAAACAACCAACTGCCTTCTACTGCTGCTAAATCCTGCAGGCCGAATAGTTGAGTAATCAATACCGCAACCGTTGAGATCATCCCGCCGGCAATAATGATCGGGATAATATATGAAATACCTGTAAGGATGGAGTCCTTGATCTGCTGCTTGATTGATTTCGCAGATTCGTCTACCTCTGTGAAATCTTCCCCCGGCTCCGAGCTAGGCACAAAATTCTCCGCCTTTTTCAGCAGGCGATTGATGATTTCTTCAGGATGCTTGATTGGTTCTGCGACAGTCGTGTCGATTTTAGGAATATTGGCAAACCGTTCCATCCCCTTTAGAGAGACATCGTGAGCCAGAATTATCCCGACTGCTTCATTCACCTCTTTGGGTGTGATTCGGTCTTCAATTCCTTTTGCGCCCTGCTTTTCGATTCGTGCTTTATAGCCCAGCTGGTTTGCTGTTTTAGTGATCGACTCCGCTGCCATATAGGTATGAGCAATTCCCGCAGCGCATGCGGTGATTCCAAGAATCAATCCTTTTTCTGCTTCAATTGACGGACTTTGCTCTTCTTTTTCATCTAATAGCGCGATTATTTCCGCTCTTTCCCCGGCGTTCTTAAAACGCTCCAAGTATGCACTATCTGATAATCGACCAGCCAATTTCGCCAGAATGTCCAGATGAGTACTCCCAGCTTCAGATTCGGGAATTGCTAACATGAAGATCAACGACACTTGGTTATTTGGGTCTAAGCTCGGATAATCCTTCAACGGTTTTCTCAATCTGACAACCGCAAAAGAGGCTTCTAGTACAGCAGAAGATTTTCCGTGGGGAATAGCCAATCCATTTTCAAATCCGGTAACTGAGATTTTTTCCCGATCATAAATAGCCGCTAAAAACGACTTGGGATCAGAGACCTTTCCCTGTTCATACAGCTTTTGTGTCATAAATTCAAAAACTTCTTCACGCGTCTCAAAGTTTTGATCTAAAAAAATAAGTGCTTGTGATGTGGCGTTTGCTAAGTTCATTTGAATTCCTCCTTTTCTTATTAGAAATCTAGCATATTCCCAAAACCTGGTTCGTATTTCTAATAAAAATAAACCCCTTTCATAACTTTGATAGAGGTCTTTGTGTAATATTACACGGATTAGTTCTAAATTTCGGCATACGCCTCCATGAGACTGTTCATAATAACTAGTATCGGCGTCTTATCCGTAATGTTGTAATGATTTCTAAATACTTCAGGAGAATAGCAAAACAAACTAATATCAGCCAATTTCGCAAGAGAATTCGCGCTTAATCCCGTTAAGGAAACGATTGGATGTCCATGCTCCTTGGCAAGCTTGGCTAATTCTAATATTTGATCTTTTTCACCTGACAGACTGATAAAGAAGAAGATTTCATTCGTCGAGTGCTCAATTTTATGCCGCAGCTCATTTGCGTAGGTATAAAAAAAGGCCTTATCTTCTATCGCATAAAAATTGTCGACAACGATTTTTGTGGCATAAGCTGTCTGGCCGATCGCAAAGAAATTAATGCGGCTTGCGCTGCTGAATAGCTGAGCAACCTGTCTCTCACGTTCTGAATCAATCAATTCAAAATTTCTTAACAGCAGCTCTTTTTGCTGGTGAACAATTTCAATTGGTTCGTTGATTTCATGCTTTAGCTCATTTTTTAGTTCTGAATATCCCGAATACCCTAGTTTGTGGCACAATCGGGTGATCGTATTTGGCGCTGTGAAAAATTTTGAAGCCAAATCAACAATTTTCATTTTAGAAACCACCGATTTATGCTCACCAATATACCGAACGATCTCATCCTCCAAATCTGTAAAACGATATTCTTGATTAATTACTCGTTGCTGAAACTCCATAGCTTACCCCATCCTCGATTTTTTCCTATTGCACAAGCCCTAACTAGGTCTTTAACGCGACTGTAAAATTGATATTTTAAGTGTAACACATAACGTTTGCTCATAATAAAACTAAAAAAAAGCAACGATTTGATGAAAAATACAAAGCGATCATTGCTTGTCCTTTCCCTTTACATACCTTCTCACTCTCACCATACGAATATTACATTTCCATCTGAAATTTGCAGTCGTTTCTTCTGCTTCACTTTTCAAAAGCCTATTCTAGCAGGATTTCGTCAAAAATAATCCTGTAAAAAGCCGCAAATTTGGCGGTCAAATGCAAATTTCAGGGGTTTGACCGAGTTTTGGTTTCTGGCTTATCGTTAAGTCACCGGCCGGTATAATAATGAAAGTGGAGGCAAATGATGATTCAAAAAATCGGGACAAAATTAAAGGTTCAGATCCATACGGCGAATGACGAGAAATTACAGAACATTCATTTCCAGCATGTCGTCGATGCGCCCGCCGAAAGTGCTGTGCTGACCTTAGGCGAGATCGTGACCGCCTTATCCTCAGAAGGCAGCACTTTGGATGGTGTCGTATTAACTAGTCAATCACGTGTTACGAAATAATTCATGAGGACTGTCCAACGAGTGGGGAAAATCAACACTCTTAGTCTCTCTCACCTGCATCGTTGGATCGTCCCTTCAAAAAAAAGGAGGAGGACAGATAGTGAAGCTAGTCGCAAATTTTACATCTAGTGGGGGAAGCAGCCAAACCTTGACGCTTGCCGACCCAAATAGGAGCTATACACCTGCTCAGCTCAAAGGGCTCTTGATGCAAATCGGCCCCTTAGATCTCTTCAGCAAAGATGGAAATACTCTCTACGACACAGTGGAGAGTGCCATGTTTGTAGAAACCAAAGAAACGATCCTTTTCTAATCATTGAATTCTGAGGCGGTAGTCATCTGCCGTCTCAGGCAGTACATAGATTTAGCCTTCAGAGGAGATGCGCAATCCTCTGGAACAGCTTTGATTTATAAAAAAATTAAGGAGGAAACACCCATGAACGAACGACCATTTACAGCTAAACAGCTATTCAGCCTGAAAAAGAACACCCTTGAAAAACGCATCAAATCCTATTACAAGCTTTCTGGAGATACCGACAGCACCGTCCAATATCTCATGGCACTGCAGGTCCGCGATCGCTTAGGCGACAGCGAGTTTCACCTGATCTTAAAGGAAGTCGTACAGCACCTGTTTTCACAGCGAAAAGTGACCAAGATCATGAAAAAATTCTTTTTCCACTTCAAGCACTACTTCTTATCAAAGGAATGGAAATACCTAAATCTGCGGGTCTTCCCTGTCCGTCAATACGCCGAAAAAGCGATCACCGCCGTACGCAATCGCTTATCCGTCAGTCCGCTGTTTGGCAGCCAAGAAGCCCAATTCGAGTAATCAATAATGAAAGGAGCCCGCACCATGAAAATTATTACAACTAAAAAACTGGTTTCCACCTTTAAAAAAAGCAATGGCAAAAAGCAACATCTGACCATCAAAGACCCTGCCGTCGATAAATCCGCCGCCGAAGTCCGCGAAGCTTTGGAGCTGCTGACGACATTGGATATTTTTGAAGAAGAAAACGGCGTTAAACCATTCGCGGAGGTCGATACCTGTAAATACGTAGAGACCATTAAATACATTCAATTTGATAAGGACAACCCCGTCGAAGCGGTAGAACCGACGACTCTGTCTAAGCCAATCAAAGTCCCTGCACCTGTCACCTGCCCAAAACCGAATTACGAAAAATTCGTTGATTTAGTATGCCCTGCAGCCTTGGAGAACTTATCAGACATCCATTTTACCGTAGAAAAAGAAGCCGCCGAAGCGACTCCTGATCCCGTTGTTCTTAAAAACATTGATGGTCTTGACTCAAATGCGCCCACTATGCGCCAGCCAATCGAGACATCACCTGCAGCAGCTCCAGAAGTGTCGCCAATTTCCGAAAAACCGAAAAGGAAAAAGCGGCTGATTAGTAAAATGAAGGAACTGTTGTTGGGCGGATTTCCCTGAATAAGTGGTTGATAGAGCTGTACATGGGGTTCATGATTTAGTTAGTACTTTTACGGAGCTGATTCAGTGTACCGTCTTTTAAGCCTGCACAAAATAACTGTCTATTGCTCAGCAATAGACAGTCATAAAATTCTTCATTCATTGGTTCGTTGCTGGAAGGTAAGTCCTATTTCTGATCGATCATGGGCCTTACTCTTCCGTAAACTTCTTGACAATATTGATAACGCCTTCACTTCCCGCTATAACTCCCTGTGAGACTAAGTTTTCAAGCGGGAAAATGGCCCTGCCGGTTAGAACCTCTAGCAGCATCGGCAGATTTACGCCTGAGATGGCTTGGACATCATACCCTTCCGCAAGCAGTAGCGCGACTGCATTTGAAGGAGAGCCGCCGAATAAATCAACAAATACCAATGTTGGATAATCATTGTCAAATTTTCTCAGCTTCTGTTTGAGTGCACTGACCAAGGCATCTAAAGACATTTCAGGGGTAAAGACTAAGGTTTCAAAATTCTCTTGTTCACCAATGATCATCTCGGCAGATTTTTTGATTCCTGTCGCGAATTCACCGTGGGTCATAACTAGAACATTGCTCATATTGGTTTCCATAAAAATCTCCCTTTTTTCAGTCTAAAAGATATGCAGCAGTGAGCCAGCAGCACCTAACACAATCAAAATAAGCAATAGCTTGATCACTGATACATTCTTTTTGTCGTGCAGATACCATATGACCATCACCAATATGAATGGCAGCAGGCCTGGCATTAAACCATCTACAATGTCCTGTAATTTAGTGACGGCTCCACCGCTTCCCCACTTGATCGGGGTACTTAATGAAACGAACTGAGCAGATAATCCGCCGACGACTGTTAGACCGAGGATGGACAAGAAGCCAGTAACCTTTTCGATCATAGCTGGAGAGAAAATCTCAGAGTCCATGATTTTCATTCCTTCTCTAAATCCAAACTGAACACCCCAAAGTCCGAAGCCTAAGGTAATTGCAGTCCAGCCAACCAAGAAGATGATCGGGCCTAAAATATTCCCATCAAGAGCCAATCCCATACCAAAGCTTAGCAGCAGCGCATTTCCGGTACTTGCAAATAATGAGTCTCCTAATGCGGCCATAGGTCCCATCAAGCCAGATTTGATGGCATTAAAAACATCATCAGGAATATCTTCACCCTGTGCTTTTGAAACCTCCATCGCACAAACTGCTCCAATCAGCGGCAGGCCAATGGTTGGTTCAGTATTGAAAAAGGCCATGTGTCTTGTTAATGCTTGCCCCATCTCGTCTTTATCGCCATTCGTCACCTTCTTCAAAACTGGAACGATACTCCAGGCAAAGGCCACATTCTGCATTCGTTCCCAGTTCCAAGCTGACGTATTGGACATAATCCAACGAAAGCCGACCTTATAGATATCCTTCTTCGTCACTTCTTGAGCTGTATTAGGCATGTTCATGTCCTCCCGCATTTTCTTGATTTAAGTAACTGATCATCGCTAATGCGATCCCTATTAGAGCAACAGTAAAAATCGGCAGTTCCAATGCTGTCACAACAATAAATCCAAGGATAAAATAGCCCATCAGGCTTGGTTTAGTAAGCAGCATTTTCAACAGTACCGCCATCCCTAAAGCAGGCAGCATCCCTCCAATAACGGTGATGATTGCTGTTAACCATTCTGGAATGATTTTAACGATATCCTGCGCAGCTGAAGCGCCAAAATAGAGAACTAAAAAGGCTGGAACAAAACGGAAAACAAAGGCGATGATCTGGGGTAAGCCGATTGTCATGAAGGTCAGCTTTCTAAGATTTCCCTCAGCGGCATACTCATCTGTTTTATGAACCAAAAAGGAATTAATCGTCGCAAATAATTGCCAAACAAATGTACCGATCAGCCCTAAAGGAACTGCAATAGATACAGCTATTTCAGCTGAAACCCCTGTCGAAAGTGCTAATGCCGTTCCGACATATCCGGCGATCCCTATATCTGATGCCATCGCCCCGCCTGGAGTAACAGCGCCGATATATAATGCATTGATCGTAGCCCCAATGATCACACCATTTTTTACATCCCCCATAATGATCCCAACGATCAGCCCTGCAACTAAGGGTTTGCCAAAGACATGATACGCAATTCCTTGCCCACCAAGCCATGGTGTCGCAATCCAAGCTAAATAAGTGAAAAGTGAAATTAATACCGCTTGTAATAAGTTCATTTGTTTACTCCTCCCAATCTATTAAAACGTTGAAACAGGCTGCCCCGGCACTGTTTGCATAAATACTTCTACGCAGTCTTTACACTTTAATGTATCGATTGCTTGATAATTTTCCTCGTCTAGGTGAACTGTTTGTGCATATTTTTTTCGCCCTGGTGCCATTCCGATATTTCCGACATTCAGCTTCCAATCATACTGATTGTTGGCTTCAATTACTTGCTTGGCACTTACTGGTGCCTTCGTAATGAACAGCGTGTCATTTTCCGAGTAATCATTTACACATTGCACTGCTTCATCCACTTTTTTGATTACCAGCTCCACATGCTTTGGCGTCGCCATTGTCAGCGCTTTCGAAATAATCGGATTGCTAGCTGCGAGGTCATCAATAACCACGATTCTTTTTGCCCCTAATTGTTTGATCCAAGCAGTCACTACTTGTCCATGTACTAATCTGTCATCGATTCTAAAAAACATATCCATTCTCCTTTTTGCCAACGGCTTTATTTTTTTGTCAATTTTTTAGCTTGGGTATTCATTCACATGTTCTGGTGATAGATAAGAGATAGCAGCGCTATCTCTTATCCTGTTAGTTCTCATTCATCATAAAGGATTCTGCTTAGCAGCTCATCTTGCACGTCTTTATCTAAATTAACAAAGATGGCACTGAAGCCACTGACTCGAACAATTAGATTCGGATATTTTTCTGGATGCTTTTGGGCATCTTCCAAAATTCCGTGGTCAACGATGGTCACCATCAAGTGGCAGCCGCCTTTTTTAAAATAGGTATTGAATAGATAGTTGATCTTCGTTCGATTCTTGTTGAACATATTAGGTGTAAACTTAATATTCTGGACTGACCCGCCATGATACTTCGCATCAAAGGTGGCCAATGAATTTAGTACGGCTGTTGGTCCACTTTGTGCCGCTCCGCCTTGAGGATTATTTGCAGGATTCATGAACTGTCCGGCGTATCTGCCATCCAAAGATGCAGAAGTCTCGCGTCCCCATTCCGTATTTGTCTGGTTATTAGAGATGACAATCAGGTAGTACTGCATCCCCTTTGCAATTCCTCTTTCACGGATACCTTTTGCGACAAACTCATAAAAATCATTCGCTAACTCGTCAACCTCAGCGATATCATTTCCATACTTGCCCTGTTCCCAAAGCTCTTCACGAATTGTTTCATAGCCGGAAAAATTATGCTTAGCCGCTTCGACCAACTCTTTAAGCGAATATTTCTTCTCATCATAAACAAGTTTCTTGATTGCATATAAAGCATCGCTGCTATTGATGTTTCCATATGTTTCATTGGTTCCGCCGAGATAACGAATCCCACCATCTAAGATCGCCTTGCCTCTTGAAAGACAGTCATCCATCAAAATACTCGCAAACATGAAGGAAACTTCTCGGTTCATCAATTCATAGCTATAGTATTGCGCGTCAGCGGATAGATCGAAGTAATAATCCAACAGGTCTTTGTAGTTGGCATATAAATCGTCAAAAGATTCAAAATTTTCAATCTTTTTAATGTGTACAGGTCCTGATTTTTTGATGCCGTCCATCGGATCGACACCTTCGTTTAGCGTGATAGTCAATAGCTTCAAAAGATTCAATAACGTATTTGGTGTTCCGACACTTTGACCTTGAATCACGAATTCTCCGCAGCCAAACGGTACATATTGCTCCGCGGTTTTACGATCTACACGCATTCCATGCATCACTGCCGGCACGTTCACCTCATCGTTATAAAGCGTTGGGTAGGTTGCCCCTGCACCGATACAGTCATAGGCCAGATCCATGATTTCCTCTGGCGTATCTTTATTAAATCGTAGAGTAAATTGCGGTTCAACATACTTGCAATCTTTCGTGACTTTGATGGCGATTTTGGCAAAAATGTCTGCTGCTTCGGGATTTTTACGACCGTAGCCACCAACAATAATCCGACCATTCACTGTGGTACGACGATTCTCAATCAATGTCCATAAGGATTTCAAATACTCATAGGCATCCTCCTCAGTGATTACCCCATTTTCCAAATCATGCTTTAAATAAGGCCCTAAATAATCATCTAATCGGCCATAATTTATACAACCAGCTAATAAGGCGTATAGCCATACCATTTGAAGCGCTTGATGGAAGGTTTGCGGTTTTTGATACGTAATTACCTTTAAGTCGTTTTCCATCATTTCTAATTGCTTGATTCTTTTTTCTGTCGTTGCCTCAGTTTTAGCCTCATTGACTAACTCTCTTAAATGATCACACACCGTTTGGTAGATGTTGAGGGCATCGATTGAGGCTTGGAGAAACTCAGTAGAGCCCAGCTCTTTTTGCTTTTCGAGAACAAGCTCCTTTAAGCCTTCGATACCGTTATCAAGAAGCTTAGGATAATCCAGCATCATTCCGCTCAAACGCGCTGTTGCCATCAATGGCGCTGTTCCATCAATAAATCGACTAATGATGTTTTCCTGAAGCGCGTCTGCGCAGTACAAAGCCTTTACATCGTGGTTCTCCCAATAGTCATACATGGCGTCCACTCTGGCTTTCTCTTCTTCAGACGCAAGTTCATTTTTGAATTTAGCCAATTTATCAAAAACACAATAGTGACCAACACCACCCAAAGATGTCACACAACCAAACCCAATCGGTAAGAAATCAAGACGACCAGCCACTAAATCCGTGGCTTCAATGCTTCGAAAAAGGGTCGGGTAAATTACCTTTAAGCAGTTGATTTCCCGAACTTCTTTGGAGAGTCCCTCAGAATCTTTATGAGCCTTCGTATAGGCCTCCATGATTTCCAGCTGCTCGGCGGGTGTTTTTTCGCTTGGCAATTTGATACTGACTTCAACGTTTTGAACTCCAGCAATGTTTGCCTTTTTCATTTTAATGTTTACTCCTTTCCGCTTCTCGCCAATTATTTTGGTAACCGCTTAATAGATCAGTAAACCGTTTGGTAATATAGTGAGGACGTGTGATGGCACTGCCTACGACAACTGAATGGGCGCCTAAATATAATACTTTCATTGCATCCTCCGGAGTATAAATGTGCCCTTCCATCATGACAAACGCCTCATCCTTAAAGTCTCGGCACATTTTGGCAAATTCACGGAAATCGGGGCCTTCAATATGCTTCGTCTCTTCTGTGTAGCCATATAAAGTTGGCGCTACGATATCCGCACCGTTATCAATTGCCCAACGAGCTTCATCATAGTTAGAAACGTCCGCGAAAATGATTGCTTCGGGAATTTCCTTTTTCACGATCGGCAGCAGGTCTCTTGCGATGGTTCCCTCATGTGTGGTCTGAGTTGTACAATCTAACGCGATGATCTCCGCTCCAGCATCCCAAATCGCCTTGCAAGCTTCTAAAGTTGGTGTAATGAAAACATCCGTATCCTCATGCCAGATTTTCCAAAGACCGATTACTGGAAGATCCACATTATCCTTAATCATTTTGATTTGCTCAGGCATGTTGGCACGTATCGCAACTGCCCCGCCCCATTTTGCGCATTCAGCCATTTTAATCGACATGTCATCCGTGTAAATGGGTTCATCTTTCTGAGTCTGACAAGAGACAATCAGCCCATTTTTTAACGATTCAAGCAATTCACGCTTTTTTGGATCATTTGTTTTCATTACACATTCTCCTTACTCTATCGAGATAATATTTTTATATTTTTTTCCACCTTCAGGCATTTTGTTGGTAATCACTTTTTCAAAGTCATCAAAACTTCCGAAGGTGCTTAAAGCCGTTAAATGAAACTTGGAATCGTCAACTAGTAAATACGCGTGCTTGCTTCTTTTGATGACTGCCTTCTTGATACTGCCAATTTCCATTTCGCTCGTATACACTTCACCAAAATCAATATCGGCTCCATTGGCTCCAATAAAGGATCGATCAAATCGAAACTCCTGCATCTGTTCAATCGTCGATGGCCCATAGCAAATCTCATGTTTTTTACTGTATCGTCCACCCAGCATATAGACTTCTGCATCTAGCTGATTCAAACGGTTCAACACAAAGTAGCTGTTGGTTACGATCTTTATCTTCTTATTGCGCAGAAAAGGAATCATTTGCATGGGTGTTGTCCCGGAATCTAAAAAGATAAGATCTCCGTCCTTAACCTCATTCGCCGCTAGTTCAGCGATCTGCTTCTTTTCTTCTTGATGAACGTTCACTTTTTCAAGTACAGGTCCTTCCGTCAAATCACTGATCGTTTCTTCTAAACCAACTTGAACGACTCCGCCACGTTCACGATCGACCTTTCCTTGCTCTTCTAGAAGCTTCAGATCCCGCTGCACCGTTGATTTTGAAACATTCATTTCCTTGCATAAATCACTGATGCTGATCATCGGCTGAGATTTCAAGCGTGATAAGATATAGATTTGACGTTCCTTTGCTAACATAAAAAACTCTCCTTTTTTGTCTTTTCTTTCCATTATACAAATCAGCATGAGAGTTTGAAAGCTCAAAGAGTTATTTTGATTCATTTCAAATCATAATACTTCATCCCGAGCTATCCGAAAGAAGTTCTATTGGAACAACTGTTTATTTACCACAACTGTAGTGTAACACCTCACAAATTCCATATCAAGTCTTTTTTAATCTTTTTGATTCATTTTGAGTCATTTCGATTCAAAATGCCTTTATTTTTGGATTTGATTCACGTATACTAAGGATAGGTTTAAATGAGGAGGTAGAAATAATGCCGGAGCTACAAGGCTGTATTTTTAATATTCAACGATTTAGTATTCACGACGGTCCTGGTATTCGAACAACGATCTTTTTTAAAGGATGTCCACTACGCTGCACTTGGTGTTCAAATCCTGAGTCGCAAAACAGATTGCCTGAACCCATTTGGGATAATCAAAAGAAGAGAGAAATCATTACTGGTACATACTATACGGTCGAAGAAGTTATGGCAGTCATACGTAAAGATTTGGACTATTATGAGGAATCTGATGGCGGGGTTACTGTGACTGGCGGCGAAGTCCTAGCTCAAAAGGCGTTCGTTCTTGAACTCCTGAAAAAATGCCAAGAAGAAGGAATCCATACTGCCTGCGAGACTGCCGCTTACTCATCAAACACAGACTTTAAGGAATTAATTGATTGTGTTGATTTATTGATCATGGATATAAAGCATTATTCCGAGGAGCCTCATAAAGCCAAAACAAACGTTTCACTAAAGCCTATCCTAAAAAATTTGGACCAGGCCATTAGCGAGCAAAAGAATATGCTTTTGAGAATCCCGATTATCCCTGCCTATAATGATTCCCTTGAAGATGCAGAAGCTTTTGGGAAATTATTACGACTTCATAAGGTTCAAAATGTTGAACTCTTACCCTTTCATCAATTTGGCAAAAGCAAGTATAAATACTTAAATCGAGAATACGAATACGATGGTGTTCCTCAGCTACGGAGTTCAGACCTTATTCCGTTTGCCAGAGTCTTAGAAACGTTCGATATTGAATGCTCGATAGCTTAGAATTTTTAATAAACAATCTATTCATTTCCATGGAACTCATTTTGAATCACAATGAGTCCCATGGTCTTTTTTTTCAAAAAAAAAACTGTGGACACCATCCGTTAAGGATACTGTCCACAGCATTTTCTATAAAGCCTCTTTTAAATATAGATCGCGAGCGATTGATACGGCTGAAGCTCGATTCTTTTAGCCAGTTTTTCCGTTTCGTAATTGTTGATCAGCACTTCTCCTGACAAAAATTCCTCCGGCAAATCAAGGGTTGCTTTTTGTGAGAAAAAATTATTAAGAACAAGCAGCGAATGGTTTCCCCAACGTCGAATGTAGCCATAGACCTGTGGATGCTCTGGCAGAAAGGCTTCATAGCTGCCCTCTGCGATTACAGGATACTCTTTTCTTAATTGTATTAAGCGTTGGTAATAATTAAAAATCGTTCCCTCTTTTAGTTCTCTTGCCACATTCAACTCTTTTGCTGATTTCCCTACTGACATCCAAGGGGCAACGTTTGAAAAACCGCTGAATTCTGAATGATCCCACTGCATCGGTATACGGGAATTATCACGAGCCTTTGTTTTAATGATCTCGAATGCCTCCTCTTCAGACATTCCTGCTTCAAGCAATTCTTCATAAGCATTCAATGTCTCCACATCAACATATTGATCAATCGATTCAAAGGCCGGATCAAGCATTCCGATTTCTTCTCCCATATAGATGTACGGCGTCCCACGATTCAGGTGAATCGCACTTGCCAACATTTTAGCACCAGCCACTCGATAATTTTCGGCATCGACAAAACGATTCAATGCACGAGGCTGGTCATGATTATTCCAAAAAAGCGCGTTCCAGCCATTTTCTTGACTCATTTTTGTCCCAAAGCTGTGGAAGTTTTCTTTTAGCTTGGCAAAATCAAAGGGCATTTTTGTCCATTTTTTTCCATCCATATAATCCACCTTCAGATGATGAAAGTTAAAGGTCATGGTCAGCTCTTCTCGCTCGGGATTCGTATACAGAATGCAATTTTCTGGTGTCGTCGAACTCATTTCACCAACCGTAACGATCTCTTCATCCTCTCCAAATGATGCTTGATTCATCATCTTGATATATTCATGAACGATTGGCTGATCTGTATAGGCCGGCTTTCCATCATTTTCCGCACAATCTTGAAGGACTTCATCCTTGCCAATCAAATTGATCACATCGAAACGAAAGCCTTTGACTCCTTTGCTCATCCAAAAACGTAAAACCTCGAATAGTTCTTCACGTACCGCAGGATTGCGCCAATTCAAATCCGCCTGCGATTGCTCAAAGAGATGTAAATAGTATCTGCCAGTCTCGCCAAAAGGAGCCCAAGCATTCCCACCAAATTTGGATACCCAATCCGTCGGCTCATCCCGCAAAATAAAGTAATCCTGGAATTTCTTTTCTCCAGCCAAAGCCCTTTTGAACCATTCATGCTCGGTAGAAACATGATTGAAGACCATATCCAGCATGATTTCGATTCCGTTGGCTTTCGCTGTTGTCGTCAGCTCTTCGAAATCCTTCATTGTTCCGAACATCGGATGAATCGCCAGATAGTCAGCGACATCATAGCCATTATCTTTTTGCGGGCTTGGATAGATGGGATTTAACCAAATCATATCCACCCCTAATTGCTTTAGATATGGAATTTTTCTTTTGATTCCCTGCAGGTCTCCTATGCCATCTTGGTTCGTATCCAAAAAGGATTTTGGATAGATCTGATAGATTACTTTCTCTTTAACGCTCATTTTGCTCCTCCAACTTTACAATTCTGTTGCTAATAAAATTTTTTCTTCATTTGTTACTTTCGAAGCCGCTTCAATCAATGAATCTACGTGAAACTGTGTCGAGTTTGTCACGATGACCGGCGTTTGAACTTCATAGCCCGCGGCTTTAATAGCTTCCATATCAAACTCCATTAAAATCTGACCTTTTTTCACACTGTCGCCTTGCTTTACATGGCTCGTAAAATGGTTGCCATCTAATTGAACTGTATCGATGCCAATATGAATTAGGACCTCGATTCCTCCCAGACTGACCAGACCTAGCGCATGCTTCGTTGGAAACAGCAGACTAACCTGACCATCAAATGGAGCCACTACTTTTCCTTCACTAGGCTCGATTACCACCCCTTGTCCCATCATTCCTTCAGAAAAAACAGGATCTTTTGAACTGCTCAATGGGTGTATAACACCTGGGATTGGTGAAAATAATTCTACGATTGTGTCAGTCTTTTCTGACTGATCCCCGCCCAATGTTGGAACAATTTCTTCTTCAATGCGATCAATTTTATTAAAGACACCTGCTCGTCTAAACATTAACGTTAAGAAAAATGGAACCACTATTGCAATAACCATCCCAATTAAAAAGATCAAATAGTCCTGAGGGCGAATCGATAAAATCCCTGGCAGACCACCGACACCTATTGATAAAGCTCGAACTTTAAATAGTGTGACAAAAAGTCCAGCGATCCCGCTGCCGATCATAGCGGCAATAAACGGATAGGTGTATTTTAAGTTTATTCCAAACATCGCAGGTTCAGTAACACCCAGCCATGCTGAAATAGTCGAAGGAATCGAAACCTGCTCTTCCTTCTTATTCCCACGATGAGCAAATACGATAGCCAAAACGGACGCTCCTTGCGCGATATTTGATAAACAAAGGATTGGCCATAAGTTCGTTGAACCAAAGTCAGCGATCAATTGTGAATCAATTGCTAAGGTTGTATGGTGCAAACCAGTAATCACTAACGGCGAGGTCAACGCTCCTAAAACACCGCCAAACAGCCAGCTAAAGCTAGAGGTCAAGCCTGCATTTACCACTGAAGAAATAATGGTGCCTATTTTCCAACCAACTGGTCCTAACACAATATGTGCAGCCAAAATAGTTGGAAGCAAAGAGAAAAATGGCACAAAGATCATCGATACCGCTTCAGGAATATGCTTGCGGAAGAAACGCTCCAAATACACAAACAGAAAGCCTGCTAACATCGCTGGAATCACCTGCGCTTGATAACCGATCTTATCAACGGTGAAAAAGCCAAAGTCCCAAGTCCAGTTCTTCGCAATCTCTGCAGCAGCCGTACTATTTACCGCATAGGCATTCAGTAGCTGCGGCGAAACTAGCGTGATCCCTAATACAATCCCTAAAATTTCAGTTGCTCCCATCTTACGAGCAATACTCCAAGTAATACCTACAGGTAAAAAGTGAAAGATCGCTTCTCCTGGCAGCCATAAAAAGCCATTTACACCATTCCAAAAGGTTGAAGCTTCAACAATTGTTTGTCCATTGAGCCAGCCCATTGGCACAGCTTCCAAAATATTGCGAAACCCTAAAATCAGCCCCCCAACAATAATTGCTGGTAATATCGGAGTAAAAATTTCTGCCAGCATAGTGATCGCCCGTTGAAGTGGATTCTGATTTTGCTTAGCAGCAGCCTTTGCCGCATCCTTGGAAACACCCTTGATTCCTGAAGCAGCCACAAAATCATTGTAAAAAACTGCTACGTCATTTCCGATAATTACCTGAAACTGCCCTGCGTTCGTAAACATTCCTTTGACACTGGGAATATTTTCGATTCGTTTTTCATCTACCTTTTCAGACTCATTCAAAACAAAGCGCATACGTGTTAAGCAGTGTGTGACGGCAGAAATATTTGCCTTACCACCAACAGCCTCTAATAACTCCCTTGTGTCTTTATCGTACTTCCCCATTGCTTTTCCTCCCAGTATTTTTTCTTGTATAAATAAGTTCATCTGTTGGCATAACTATAAGTTCAACGTCACACAATGTAAACCGCTTACTTTTTTTCGTTGATTCATAAAATTAGAGCACTTTAATTTATCGATCGTTCTTGGTGGTGAAATAGAAAAAACTAGTATGAATCGTCAACACAGGTCTGTGCCTACACATACAGGCTTAGATGAAAATAAGATTTCTCTCATTTTAGTTTTTAATGATTCCGCCAAAGGACACTTTACTTCCAACCTTGTTCCTTTATAATGAATGTACTTAAATGAATATTCAGCGAGGAAAAATGTGATGAGAGTTTATGAGATGATCTACCAATCGATCGAGCGGGGAATTTTAAAAGGCGTGTATGAAGCGGGAACCTTCCTGCCCAGTGAAAACAAATTGCAGGAAATTTATCATGCTTCTCGTGATACGATTCGAAAAGCTTTGTCACTTTTGATGGCCAACGGCTATATTCAAAAAATTCAGGGAAAAGGCTCTTTAGTACTGAAACGAGAGCAATTACGGTTTCCGCTTTCTGGTCTAACAAGCTACAAGGAATTACACAATTCCTACGGCTATAATAGCCATACTGAGGTCATCAGTCTGAAAAAAATTACCATTGATGATAGCCTGTCTCTTGAAACAGGCTTTGAAAAAGACAATGTTTGTTGGGAACTGCTGCGTGTCCGTGCTATCGACCAAAAAAAAGTTATTTTAGACAAGGATTTGATCCTGACTTCAATCGTCACTGAACTTGATACAGAGATCGCCAAAGATTCTCTCTACAACTATTTTGAAAGCCAATTAGGATTAAATATCGCCTTTGCTGAAAAAGAAATCACTATTGACGCGCTGACTGATGAAGATCACGAGCTTTTAGATCTCAATCAACATGATATCAATATCGTTTCTGTGAAAAGCCGTATCTTTACTAAAAGCGCCTGCCAATTTCAATTTACAGAAAGCCGGCATCAAGTAGATAAATTCCGCTTTTTTGACTTTGCGAGACGCCATCACTCAACTATATAGAATTTTTAAAACTAATACATCTGTTTTTTTATCCTTAGTTATTTCCTCACTCTTTAAGTTGTTTGAAGCTTATAGAGTGAGTTTTTATGTCTAAAAAAGATAAAATAGGGACCGGCTTTATGCTCCGATCCCTATGAATTGATCGTATTTGAACCATTGGATGGCTGCGTGCAATGTACGTTTGAAGTCATTCTAATAGCTGTCTATACGAACCGTAACCACCAAGAAACTGTAGACTACTTGAAAATATCCAATTACTGAGTCAACTGAACATACCGATTCCCTGGACTAACCGCATTTAAGTTGAAAAATAAGCTGCTATAATCTTCATACGCTACAAGATAACTCGTAGTGAACGTAGCCGTTTCCCCAGGAGCGATTGATTGAGAACTCTCTTCTTCTTCGAATGTATCACCAACGATCTTCCCAACTCCTGTTGGCAATGAATGAGCGGGTGTATTTAACTTACGATAATTTTCAAATGGGTCTGATGGTACATGATGAATTAGTTCAGTTTCTGTAGGAAGATTTGTAAAATAATCTCCTTGCTTAACTAAACACTCTACTTGGATGGAAGGTGAGTAGTTAATTGTCTCTTCCGTAATATTTTTAACCGCCAATTCAACTTCTAGATATTTGGGATTAATCTCAACATTTCGGATTTTCTTGCTCAAAGTAGTCCTTCCATCCCCAAGAGTATATTCTGTCGCTATGATTGGCAAGAGCTTGCCCTTTTTATCCCATTTTTCTCCAAAGACTCGAGCATATATTCCCATCTTCAATCGTTTATTTAAGATCGACAGTGTTTTTGGCGCAATCGTATCGCTGAGTGTTGCTTTTAATACCGTTATTTCCTCGACAGGCGCATCATAGATATCAATCGTATTGATAGGCTCGTTAAGCTGGACTAGCTCGCTTTTGTTATTGATATCCAACATCAAAGGTTCGATCCCCTCTGAAATTCCTGCAATCCTCTCTTGCTTATCATCTGGGGTCATGTATTCAATGGCGAGTGATGCCTCTTCCTCAGTAGTTACATTTTTTAGGAACAGATGCTCAAGAATCTTTTTAGTATCTTTTTCTGGAATATCGCCGAAGCAGGTCATTTCCACAAACTTATTTTGCTTTTCGAAAAATTTCCTAAAGACTGTTTCTTGAGCTTCACCAAAGTCATCCAGTTTTTCGATCATATAGGCGGACGATTCTTTTAGCGGAATCTCCTTGAAATCTTTTACATAGCCATCAATTACGGTATCCTTTTGATTCAATTCATAAAGGGTGAAGGTTATCCCTCGAGCCTTGGTAAAAGCTTCGAGATCTTCTTCTGTTTCAGCAGGCAGGTCTTCATAAAAGGACAATTCTTGCAAACTATCATAGCTAGTAAAATACTTTGGCACATAATCGGCCACTAAACGATAATGACCCGTATCCGGCTGCTGAGAGGTTGCCTTGTCGATTTTTGTTGTGAGCTGATAATCTTGCTTTTCAACAGTAAGCGCTCGAAACTTTACTGCGAGGTAGGAACCCACAGGGAAAAAGATCAGTAGAAGCACTGCGATCAGCAGCAGCTTGCGCTTAGAGAAGGCGGCCAAAATAACGGGTTCCTTCTTTTTCGCTTGTGTCTTGCGGATCACATTCTCTTTGTTTTCAGCGGAATAGCTGCTGCCGTAGAGTTCTAAAATTTGATCTAGCTCTTCATCGGAAAGCTTGCCTAATGGATGTTCATCATATTTTTTTGCCATTTCTATCCGCTCCTTTATTTAATAAAAACAAAAATTCTGTATCCTGTTCAGCAAAAGCCTGCTGCAGCATTCTCTTTCCACGATACAGATAATTATTCACTGTCTTTTGCGGAATGTTTAGATCACTGCTAATCATCGCCGGCGTATTTTCAAAAATATAGCGCTGCAGGCAAATCTCCCGCATTGGGTCATTTAAGCTGTTGATCACGTCAAACATCTCATGGATAAGCTCGCGATTCTCTTCTGCCATCGGTATATTTTCAAGAGTGAAAGTATCATTAAGCTGGTAATCCTTCTGACTTCGCCGAAGCTTGTTAATACTGAGGCTCCTTGTGATCAATATTAGATAATTCTTAAATGAACCGCGTTTTGGCTGATACTTCGTCGGTGCCTTCCATATCCGCAAAAAAGCGTCGCTAACAATCTCTTCAATGTCCTGTGGATCATGGTTCTTCCCTAGAATCGATAAGGAAACCACCCAAAGCAGCTTTGAATATCTGTCCATCAATATTTCCAAAGCTTCTTCGTCATGCTGCTCAATTCTTTGCAGCAATTCCAAGTCTTCCAAAAGATCCCTCCTCTTCATTCTTTTTCTCTCACCTATATATACATAGCAAAATCGAAGATACACTAGAAATTTCGTAAAATAATTTTTTACAATGCAAACTGCTCTCCAAATCAGTATGACATAGTGGCTAAACGAAAGGATATCCTTTAAAAATTTTGGGTAGAGCATTCGGTTCCTTTTTAGCGAAATTGTAGGATAATAATTAGGTATCATTTGGTTTTGGAGTTCCCCTGCTCTTCACTAAAATCAAAAAACACCCAAAACTCTTATTCTGAGTTTTGGGTGCGGCTTCTCCAAGTAAATAAAACGACTCGTGAACGTCAGTATTTTTCTTAATGTACAAAATTTTGCAGTTAGGTTCGTTTCGATTGATTCAAGCTGCTTCACAAATTTGATATAGCTCTTTAACCAGATATCGAATAATTGTAAAATAGAATAGAAGATGCAAATTGAAACGGGGGCGTGGTTTATGAATAGAGATAAAACTATAGGTATTTCACTGATAACTTTGGTTTTGATCATATGCTTACTATTTTTTAAAGATAGAAATTTATGGCTCTTTCCATTCATTATATGTGTTGTTGCTCCGCTATGTTTTCTATTCTACGACAGATTTATCTGTTCGAAAAAACGGCTTAGCAATTACTTTTACGCACTACCTAGCTTGATTTACTTATGGATTACTTACCAAAATAATATGATCTCCCTTATACCTTGCTTAATTTTGACTTTTCTCTTCTTGATTGCTTTTTTTACAGGAATCAAAGAGTCAGTGAATCAGGCGAAAAAGATGTAGTAGCTGTATTTATTTCGGAAATCATGCTGAACTACTAAAATCACTATTCCTTCCACTTTAAAATAAATCAACAGAATATGTTAAAAATTATATGAACCAAAGTGTGTTTCGATCAAGATTTTTGCAAAAAAAAGGCTCAAGAAATTGGATAGCTTTCTTGAGCCATATTAGAAACAGTGAAATTTTTATCCTTTAAATTAATAGACCAAAGTCATCAGATTGCCCTCAAGCCAGTTCATTTGTAAATCATGGACTCATTAAACGATATCAGATTTACCTACTAAATCTCGTGAACTGTTACTTCTTCTTGTTTTTCTTTTTGCGTTAATTCATTCGCAGCAACTTCTTCCTGAACCGCTTGGTTATCTAAGGCTTTGAAGAATGGGAAGTAGATCGCCATAGAAATTAATGTTGCAATAATCTCATAAAGACCAAAAGATAAACTTCCTTGAACGATTCCATGAACTAACGGCGGCAATGAGCCAGCTCCTAAAATACCGATAGGTGCGGTGATGATTCCTAACGATATTAATAGATAGCCCAAAGAGACAACAACAATTGGTGTTAACAAAAATGGAATCAGCAGCATCACATTCAGCATGACTGGCATCCCAAAAATCACTGGTTCGTTAACTCCAAACAATCCGCTAGGAAAAACAATTTTTGAAAAGGCTTTGTAGCGTTTGCTTTTTGAAAAGATGAACATATTCGTAACTAATCCAATCGTAGCTCCGCTTCCTCCCAAACACGCTAAATCATACAAGCCAAAATTAATAGCGTGGGGGATCACCTCACCAGCGGATACAGCCTCTGTATTCCCCGCAAGATATCCTAAGAAGATCGGCATTAGAATCGGCAAAACAGTCATAGACCCATGAATTCCGAAAAACCACAATAAATTTGAAATCAAAATTAAGACTAAAAATGCCGGCAGTGTCGCTGTCAGTGATTGCAACGGCTGCTGAAGCAAGGTATAAATGAAGTCTGTTGCCGTTTCAAAACTGGTTAAACTGAATAGTAATTTGATTATTCCAAACAATAAAACGATTACGACCGCTGGAATAAGAGAGGTGAAGGATTTAGTCACCATCTCAGGAACTCCTTGAGGCATCCGAATAGTAAAATTCTTGTTGACAAAAATTCTCATTATTTGAATAGTCAATAGTGAAACAAAGATTGCCACGAAGACACCTTTAGCTCCCAAATAACTCGTATTTAAGTACGCTAAACGTTCTTCTGGTACATCTGTCAGCGGTGTAAGCATCAGAAAACTGACAAGAGAAATTAAGCCTGTTCCTAATGCATGATCCTTTATTTTAAAAATATCCGAACCGCAATAGGCGATACTAAAAGCCATGTACATTCCTAGCAAATCAATTGTAAAATCAGGAACGTAATTAAGCAGCAGCCCAAGTTTTGTGCTAGTCAAGAAATTTTGATACGGTTCCCAACTAAAGCTGGCTACGACCGTAAAGATCGAGCCTACCATAATAATGCCTAACAGTGCCATTGATCCCGTACTGATACTTTTTAAGTAACGATTTCCAGAGATTTTATTTGCTACAGGGATGAATCGTTTTTCCATAAACCCGATAAAAGTATTCATTTTCCTCTCTCCTTTATTTACTCGACTGAATTCTTTCCTTATACCAAAAGTAACTTTCCTTCGGTATTCGACGACATTCTTTCACATCCTCGTCTGTTCGATCAACATAGATCAACCCGTAACGTTTCTTGAATCCTTGATGAGAACTGACCAAGTCCAGTAGTGACCAAGGGCAATAGCCAAAAACTGGATATCCTTCCTCTATCAAACGCTCACATTGATTAATATGCTGTTCTAAATAATCAATTCGATAAGGATCGAATACTTTTTCTCCATCTAATTTATCTGAATAAGCTAGACCATTTTCAGCCACAACCATTGGAAGTTCATACCGCTCATAAATATCTCGCATTCCGATGTATAAGCCCTCAGGATCAATCCCAAACTCCATCCATTCTGTTTTGGTTAGATATGGATTATCTCCTAGTGTAAATAATTCATTTCGATAGAATGGCGGCAGTTTACTAGTATCTTCGCCTTCATCGAGTGCTCGTATACACGTGCTGCAATAATAGTTGATCCCGATGAAATCTGGTCGATTATTCTTTAATAGCTCAGCATCCTCTTCCTTAGTTTCAGGATACCAGCCTTTGTTTTTTAAATAATTGCTATAGCTAGTTGGATATCGTCCAAATACAGACATGTCTAAAAAACAATTTTGTAAAAAGTCCTGTGCATTTCTCGCAGCTAAAATATTGGCTGGCGAAGGACTTTCTGGATAGACCACCTGCATAGAGCAGACAGGACCGATCATCCCATTTTCGACTGTCTTACGAAATAATTCGATCGTCTTCTTCTCCGCAAGCGACATGTGATAACTCATCTGATACATTTTCTTCATCTTTTGATCTGAATTTGCTTCATGATTCCCATTCAAATCAGATGCCGCGCTAGCAATCAATTGTTCGTTGATTGTACCCCAATATTTTACTCGATCACCAAAATAACGGAAACATGTTTCTGCATACTTTACAAACATATCAACACATGTTCTCGACTGCCATCCGGCAAAATCTTCGACAAATTTTTGCGGCATTTCAAAATGATACAGTGTCGGAAAAGGTGTGATCCCATTTTCTAAACAGAGGTCGATCAACTGATTATAAAATTCGATTCCTGCTTGATTTTCTTCATAACCCTCACCCATGATTCTTGTCCAATTAAAAGAAAATCGATAAAGGGTGATCCCTAACTCCTTCATCAAAGCAATATCCTCTTTTAAATGATGGTATTGATCTGACGCAACTTTCGAATCGGCTATACCAACAGGAATATTACGTACATCGGTCGTAGCGACTCCCTTTCCTCCTTCGCCATAACCCCCTTCTACTTGAAATGCTGAGGTGGAAGCTCCCCAGTGAAATAATTTTTTCTCCATAATTGTTATGCTCCTTCCTGCTAACAAAAGAATAGCATGGAAGCGATTACTATTTCGACGACAAAACAAAGCCTCTAGTTTCAAAACTAGAGGCTTTGTTTCAAAATATGAAACCTTATGTTAAGTAAATAGTTTTCATGTAATAGAAAATTAGTAGCTCCATAATATGAAGCACGGATAGCCGTCCTTCGGTGTTCTCATTTCGCTCCCCGCAAATAATGACATCTTCAGCACTTCGCTCGATCATCGGCGAATTTTTGAAGGTAAACACAATAATAGATGCATTCTTCTTTTTTAATGCCGCGACAACCTTCTCATTGAAATAGAAAAAGCCGCCCTCCATTGAAAAAATCAGCGCGAGAGTATTAGGTTGAATCTTCTCAATCACCTTCAATTGATCTGCAACCGTAAATCCTGTGTAAATCCGTTTATCCATCATGGCCATTCGGCTTTGAAAATGCTGACTCATAAATGAAGCAAACTCCAAACCAAAAACAACTACTTCTGGTGAGTCATGGATTTTCTCAACAAGCTCGATCAGCTTTTCTTCCGAAAGATTTCGCTGACAAAAAAGCAGGTTGCTATGAATATTTTCTGCAAACTCATCCATGAACGATCCTGTTTCCTCGCTGATATTCGTTGTGTATTTCTTGTCATAATCATGGGTAATACCAATTTCGGATTCACATGCTGTTTTAAAATCTGTATATGTCGAAAAACCAATCAAACGAATAAAACGCGAGATAGCGGCGGTCGATACGAAACATCGTTCACTAAGGTCATAAATCGTTAATTGTGGAATCGAGTTGAAGTTGTCCAGAATGATTTGCGCGATAAAATAATTATTGTCTTGCTTCCTTTTGTTATTGATATAGCGAAGTAAAATACTTCTTACAGAATTGCCTAACTCCATCTTCCACACCCCGTCCTTCTAATCGATACATTCTTACACAGAGTATATAATGAAAAAGTACTCCCATCAATGAACACTTTGAAGAAACTGCCTCTAAAGAATTTAAACTTTTTACCCGTTCTAAATCTCTGCTGCTTTTGGTATAATAAAGAGAGAAGGATGTGAGGAACGATGATTAAAAATTATCATGCTTTTTTCAAGTTCTCAGTTATTTTAACCCTATTCTTTTTTACAATTGCAAGTTTTCAAAATAATTCTTTTTTAGAATTTGCCAAAGGTTTATCCGTAGGTCTCTTGATCGTCAGCGCCTTTTTCAAAAACCGAAATGAACGAATGGATTCCAACACGAACTAGCTCGGCTGGTTCGTTTTTTTGTTCTTACAAAATCGTTAGCTGTAGTTCTTACTTTAGTTTGATTTTTCAATCTCAATTATTTTGTATCCTTTTATTCGAAAGGATTGATTGATTTGAAGCAAATACTTAATTTTGTTATCCCTATCTTTTTCTTAATTGGCGGCAGTTGGTTTTGGTACCAAAATAACTACGGAACAACTGACTATTACACGAAAATCACTACTGATGGAAATAGAACAAACATAGGTAGCGGCGGTGGAAGGGACGCTCATTTTCGCTACGAGTACAAGCTAAAAGCATATAACGAAAACGGAGATTCAAAAAACATTGAATTTCATTCCATGAGCAACCGACCTCTTAAAAAACAAGCGTATCTTGTTACTCACGTAAATAATAAAAAAGGCGTAATGGGCTGGGAGGAAGTAAAGTCCGCTGACATTCCTTCGAGCGCATTAAAACCATTGGCTCATTGACTTCACTGATTGCTCACTCCTTTTGATTGGACAATCTTCAAAAGGAGCTGAGTCACATCTGCTTGTTGGCTTTCTTCTTTCATTTTGAGAAATCATCGCTTTCTTATATATGGTATATTGGGATAAAAAAGGAGCATGATAATGGCCTTAACACATGAAATCGGCATCATAGATCATCTTGAAACTTCATATGACGATTACACACCCAAAAAGTATCACTGCATTTCAGTTAATGATGCTAGTATTCAAGCTTTATTGCCCTCACCGTCTCTAATAAAAACCTATTTTTCCTCTTTAGAACAACCAGACTTTGGGCTAGACTATTATGGCGTAACCATTATCCCTGTCGACTCTTTATCGGCATTTTTAGATAGTGTTTCGTCTGCTAAAGGCTTGAAACAGGAGGACGACGTAACTGAACTTTGTAAACTAATTATTCAAGCCAAAAAAGAGAATAAATATATGATACATTACGGAATCTAATATTTTGCCGGTGCTTGCGTTACCCCAAACTAACAGCAAATATACTATTTACAATGCCCCGTGTTTTCTTATATAGTAAAGAAAAGGAGGCACATCATGACGATTATTATTAAACCCAATACGCTTTTTTTTATCGGAATAATTATTATTGTGCTCAACGCACTCTTTTTTGATTTCAACATCTTTATCAATATCCTGTCATTTGCTCTAATTTTATTTTCTGAGAGCATTTTAAAAGTAATTAACAGCAAGCTTCAAAGCAGTCATTAGCTGATTGCCTTGAAGCTTGCTGTGTAGTATCGGCTGTTATAGTATGAATATCTTCTATTTAGCCAAAAATTTTTCCAGTTACGAAATCAAAAACTTATACCATTAATACCTATAAGGAGGATCAAAATGTTTGATGAAAAGAAAGTGTTATTGCAGTTAAATACTGCTTTTGGTTTGATTGCTGGTATATTAATGATGAACACTATCGCATTAATCGGCTCACTTTTTTTTAATGCTTTCGGAGAATTAAGCTTTTTTATGTGGGCTTTTGTTACTTTCATGGGGTGGGTTGTTACAATAATCCAATTTAAGAAAGCTGATATACAAGTCAAGTGGAAAAAATAAATCAGAGTCATTTACGTAATGGGGCCTGCCTAAGCAGGCTCCGCTTTTTTTTACCTAACAACCTATATGATAACTCAGCTTCATGATCTGTGAAAGTTCGTCCACCCACTAACCTCTTTTAAGCTACGCCACATTAACAAATCAATTTACTAATCATGTGAAATAATATACAATTTAGTCAGGGGTGGTAAACATGATAACCAAAGACGTTGTTGCTTTTATTATCTGTGCACTTTTCGGTATCTTAGGTGCTTTTAAGCTTGCATTATTTGACAAAAGACCTTGCTTACCAGACATGTTAACTGTACTAGCTTTTTCTGGCGGATCACTAGTCTTTTTCTACTACTATTTTGAAGGATTTGAATCCCCATTTGTCCAAGTCGCTTATTTCACAATTATTATTGGAACTGCAATCTTGATGTCAAAATTTAAAACCAAATGGACGAATTAGTCATCCTTTTAGGGTGACTTTTCTACGTGACAGTCCGTCCATTCTGCATTTACAAAGTTATTCCTTAGATTTATCATTAGTTATAATAGGAGGAATGCGTCATGAAGAAAATATGTTTTGTACTAACCGTCAGCTCTGGGATCAACTATAGCACAATATTTGCTGGACCAATTTTCAGAGACAACGATGATTTTAAAGAGTATTTCTCCAAGTATTTTGATGTTTCTACTAACTATATTCGAGATAAAGATGCCGTTGATTATTTGGTAGTCCCTAAACCGTTTCCGCCTTTTGTTAATGAAAACCAACTCCCAATAATCGAAGTACCCGCACTCTTGTTTATGCAAAAAGATTTTGAAAAAATAAAGACGTATATAGACGATTATTTTTCTAACAATCAAGACTGATTAAGGAGTTCTCATTTTGCCTATACTAATATTCATGTAATATCATTTTTGGGCCACCGTATAATTGTGAGCAATTTTTCTTCTTGTTATAATTCTATAAAGGGAGTGATTTTATGCAGTACCTATTAGGCGTCATTTTTTTATTATTAAGTATCTGGCAGTTTATTATGTTCAAGAGAGCCTTCACACATCTTAGACAAAGTGCTGATAAGGACACCTCTCCTTTTATTATGCTGAGTATGTGGGGTGGCTTGGTATTCGCCATAATACTTTTGAGTATTGCCATCTCTTGTTTTTTTAGCGATTATTCAAGTTTTGTTTAGGAGGTCTAAGGCCTCTTTTTATTTTCAAAAATGAAACATTTTTTTAATCGACTAAAGGAAGGAGCAAGTTGAAATGCTTCATTTCATTCTCTACATTCTTGTTTTTTGTTTCTCGATCCTTTGCTTTGTTTGCGGCTTTCAGTTTTCTCGTCAAAAATGGGGAGCAATAATCGCAGGGTACAATAACCTTTCTGAAAAACAAAAAGGACTGATTGATTTTAGTCTCATCAGTAAATCTGCTAGTAAATGCGCGCTTGCGGGTGGAATCTATTTATTGTTTATGGATCTTTTTCTCTATTTGATTTTGGAAAATACTCGTACAAGCTCAGCATTCTTACTTGTTCTGTTGGCAATCCCATCTATTTTGTTTTTACTTTTTATATTGAAGGAAGTCCGAAAGACTAATGTGCTGTATAAATCGATTAAAAATAATTAGGGTTATTCGCCCGTTTTTCTATTAACAACCTCATCGCCTACTCTCTCTATTTAATGACCTTTCATAAGTAGCCTTTTACATCTTTGTCAAAATGCTTGATTGATGCTCTACTGACCCGATTTCAATTGTAATTTTTCTCTTTTTTAACAAATTTTACTACCACTGATATGCCCATCTCTCCTTCATTCCTCAAACAGAATCGCGAACAGCTTTTTTAGAATTGCTTGAAAAAACTCCCCTTCAACCAAAGAAGGAGAGCTCATTGATTTTATTGATTTAACTTACTGACGATCCAATCAGCAGCATAGCTTCGTGTCTTTTGTTCTTCATTTTGTCCACAATGAACATTTCCCGGAACCTCATAGTACTCTTTATCAGAACTTGCTACTTTTTTATAGATAGTTTTTGCGCCTTCGATTCCAAGGACTGGATCCTCTTCAGAGTGAACAACAAGGACTGGACATGTGATTTTATGCAGTCTTGGTTCCACGTTCATTTCATGACTCTTTTCAATTGCTTCCTCTATATTCTCCGTACCAAATTTTGGCATAAAGTGACGCAGATAGAAATTCTCAATTCCATCCCAAGTATGCAGGTTTAGCTGATCTGCTTGAGAGCAGCCGCCACGACAAACCAGTGCTGAAACATCAGCGTTATTATACGCTGCCGCACTAGTAGCCCAATAGCCGCCAAAGCTCATACCGCTCAATCCAATTTTATTTCCTAATCTTGGATCTGCGTGAACAAAATCAATCACTGCACGAACTGCTCTGTCATAATTATCCCCGTCAACAAACATGTCCTGGTTTAGTAGCGGGTCTCCTTGTCCTGGACCATCAAAAATAAGAGCCGCGCATCCTCTTTCATATACCGAAAGAGCAATATTGTAATTTTCCTCTTTGTAGCCTGTTGCCCCTGGGATACAAATAACCACTGGCACATCACTAGGAGCGCCATGCGGGATTAGTAAATAACCCGGCATCGTTTTTCCTTCAAAAGATATTTCAACTGGCTCAGAATTTTCTGTCGGTGAAAGTTCCTTACTTTTTTTGAAGCTAGACAGTAATTTCCCATACACTCGGTGCTTCTCATCTGTGATGCCCTTAATTGCATAATCGCCCAATCGATACAAACACGAAGCATAAAAATAGTAATTGCTTGCTGTAACATCACGCCCCATTTTTTCATTCTCCAAGGCATACGAAACTGCTTCATCTCCTAATTTTTCACAAGATTCTACAAAATCCTCTTTTTGATCAGCAGCTACTGCTCGAAACGTTTCAAAATCGAACTCTGTTGATCGCATCAACTTGATAAAATCCTCTGGTGACATCCCTCCGCCTAAAATTCTTCCGACATTTTGTGCAGCTGGTCTTACTCTTTTATCCATAATCTTTACCTCCTCATTATTTTAAACGCTTACAGTACTCTGTACTAACAATATAGTACGATGTACTGTCGTTGTCAAGATAAAAATTAGTGATGACTAGATGCTCGTTATTAGTACATAGTGCTATAATGATAGGAGACATCTAGGAGGAGTAATTGTGGGTAATACAAAATTGGAAATAAGCACGCAAGCGAGAATTCTTTTTAACGAAAAGGGTTATACAAATGTATCTTTACGCGAAATAGCCAAAGCGGCTGGAACAACGATTGGTAACTTGACCTATCACTTTCCGCAAAAAGAAGATTTGCTATTGTCTATTCAGGATAACTTATATACAGATTTTCTAACTGACCTTTTCGAGAAAAAAGAGCTGCTTGATGGAAAAGATTTATTGAATATCATCATAAATTCTTTCACTAAAATTAAAAAAAATAGAAATGAAAATGAGTTTTTTTATCGCAGCATCATCTCTCTTTGTACAGAATCGCCAATAATTGCAAAAAATGTAGAAGATTTTCAAAAGCGTATTTTTCACTTCTACTTTGAAAGCTTTCTAAAGCTAAAGAAGAGCGCTATTCTGCGAAATGATATTGCAGACGAGCAATATCAGACCTTAGCATATATCATGGTATATATGTCCTACTTATGGATTCAAGAAGCAACGCCTTATTATGATCCCTCGCTACCTCAAATTGAAGTTGATACAGGATTCCAGCATTTGATATATCCGTACCTGACTAAAAAAGGGATAGAAGACTATTCAGCGATGGTAAAATGAGGTTCTTATTCCACAATAAATACCCCTAACCAGGACTCGATTGTTTCTTTGTCCTGACTAGGGGTCTATTCGTTTTTATGATCGATGATCGTTTTACTCTACGTATTGCGTATCATTGATTTTGGCTACTGAATAGTAATAGCGCGGCCATCTTTTTCAGCGTTGTATTGACCCATAGTAATCCATGCTTTAGCTCCATGATCATATAACATGTTCTTTCCACCACTACCTGGTCCGGCGTTGGCAGAATAGTACAACGGATCATACACTAAGAATTTCCCACCGTTATACCCTGCAATCACTTTACAATGATTTCGATTTTTATCTGCATTATTTTGGTACGAAGAATAACCGTAATAAAGAACTGGCTGACCATTTAAGACACGATTGATAATTTGAACGGTATTTGAACCAGAAATATCCACCGTATTTCCACCATAAGTTTTACCATACGCAGCTAAGGCATTAGGTTTAATTACCCATCCGAACCCGGCACCAGTGTAAACATTTCCTTTTTGACCATTCGGATTCGCTGGATACATTGGCAATTTATCCTGCATCGTTTTTAAGCTGGGTTTGATATTCTTTGATCCTAAAATCATTGCTAATGAAGCGGAAGCACAACCCCAAGGGGCTTTTACAGGGGTATATTGGCTTACATATGGGACGCTTTTTATAAGATTGGTTGATTTAGCTGTTACTGAACCACCCGTTACAGACCATGAAACCCCTTCATATCTCCAACCAATTTTTACAAGGGAATTTTTTTCAGATTCCAATAATGTATAATGATGACTTCCTGCGTCGCGCGCATTCGGATTGAATAGGCGATAGACTTTTTTTCCGCTATTAGGTACTTTCCAAGCTACACCTTCATAACGCCAACCAGCACGCTTGATTTTATTGATTTCATTGTAATCTTTGGTGTAAAAATGCTCGCCAGAATTAGGATTGTAGGCGCGGTATAAATTGCTGCCGCTGCCGTCAATTTGCATACTAATTCCTTCATATACCCAACCAATTGACATCAATGAATCTTTTTCACCAGCATTTAGCGTGTGTAAGTGTTCACCAGAATTAGGGTTGTATACACGATAGATCGGTTTCAATCCATTGTTTGCATAGACTTCGGCTGCTAAAGGTGCACTTGCCGCTTCGGCTGCTTGAACTTCAGCTGTCTCCGGATCAGGAGCAGGCGTTTCTTGATCAGGTGTTGCTCTTTTTGCTCTTGTTAGATCCGTTTCATCCGCACTAGCTTCTTGCTCTACTTCCGCTTCGTCCACAGGTTTAGCTGTTTCTTCACTACTAGAAGTCTCTTCTACTGGTGTCACCCTTGCAGTAATACTGGAACTAGTTTCTGCTGTAGCAGCACTACTGCTTGTCTGTTCCTCTGCTTGGGTAACACTCCCCGCCCCAATAGAGAGCATCAGCATTGTCAATGTAATTAGTGACCAATTCTTCTTTTTCATCTTTTCCTCCCATTATCTGAAATTATTTATTCTTATTTGCAATCCAAAGTATATTTAAAATAATACTTCCGAAAGCAGCAATACCCAAACAAACAAATGACTCTATGATGCATGTATTTATTAAATGAGTGATTCCAACAATAATTATGCTAAGAAGAAGTAATAAATTGACACGCTTCATATCTTTTCTAAGATCATCCTTCATATATCTTTTAGATTGCTTCCTAGTTTTGACATGATGACTCATAGTTTTTACTCCTTTGGTAGATTCCGTTTATTCCAACTAATTTTATTTCTAAAAAACCAAAATATCTTTTTTCATTATTATACATTACTTTTTTATATTATTATGAAGAAAAAGAAAAAAATCTTTCTTTCTGTTACATTTTGTTAGACTCTAGCAATCGATAGGAGAACTGCTCCCTAGGTATCCGTCTATCGTTCATTCATGCATCTATTTGGATCATTTAATCTTTATTACCAATATAAGAAAATAACTCAAGAAACTCGCTTGATGAAAAAAGCAGGATTCGCTTATTTCCTAGTCGAACAAGCACGGTCCCGTAGTTGAACGCTTCATTTCCAGAAGGGAGATCAATTACTGCCCGGCCTTTTCGAATACCCATTTTCGATTTTTCAATTGAGAAGGGGGCACAAAATTCCTTCACTGCCTCCCAATTTGTCTTCATGTAAAAAATATAGTCCAACTCATCGTTTAGTTTACACGTTCCACGCGGGTTGGCTAACAACCCTGCTTCTCCATTATTTAGCTGCATACCCTCTACACCCTTTCGTGTCAATCATATATTGAATAGTTTATATACTCATCATATCAGCAAACACGCCCAAATAGAATCATCAGATTAAAAGAAAATAGCGTACAGTGAATGTCCGCCCGCCATTCGTCTCCTCTCTACAGCAATTTTTAATTGGGAGAATCTTTCTTTTCATACTGGCTCGTAGTAACATTAATTAAAAAGGGGAACATTTAGAATTAAGATACGTTTTATCTTAACCGTCAGTACTTAATTGAACTATAAGTTCACTATTTTTTCTAAGTATCATGAGGTTTCGGTCAATTATTTTCGTGATAAAGACTCTATCGATTATTTTCTTGTGGAATATCCTAAAAGCTGAAAAGTTATAAGGGGGCAATTGCGTGGCTAAAAACAAGATAGTTGGGATTACCGTTGGCATTTTTGCTTTACTTCTGATTATTCTTTATGTTTTAAAAAGTACTTTGCTAGAAAGTATGCGCTTAAACTACATTGGTGCGATCATAGCTCTAGTTCTTATCATGAACGCAACACTTGTTCTGATACTAAATCCAAAAGAACAGAATAAGCTGCTCGCGCCTAGACCAATAGGCTACGGTTCAACTATCAACCCGAGAAATCTAGTGGGGCTGCTTATTTATGCTTTTTTGATTTTTCTCTCTTTTTTGATAACAGCTTAGATGTTGATTGCCATTGAAAATTCAGGCGGCTAAGAAATTTTGATGAACCAGAGGCATCGAACTTTTCGACAAAAATTGTGGAATGATTACTTACAATTTTTGTCGAAAAATTATTGCTCTTACAACACATTATCCATACTTAAAACTACTGATTCCCTCCTAATAAAAAATGAATTCCTATTCTCAGAAGCACCACTAATATAAGAATAAACAATGCGGGATACCATTCCTTTAGTTTACTATTCATTGTTCTTAACCTCGCTATTCATCATTTCTGGCGAACTAGGTAAAGCCATAAGTATAAAGAGTGAACAAAATACTGTTGCTATAAGAAGTAACAGTGTTTCATTTGGAACCTTATCTAAGCCAGATTTTGACCCTAAATGGAGTACGACTGCTATTAGTACTAATTGTGCAGTATAATTAAACGCACGTTTCTTTTCTATTACATACTTTTTTCCAGAAAACAGTATGAAGAAGAATGTCAAACTGCAAAATACCAAGAGTCCCCTATACAAAATAGTCATATTCAAATACACCTCATTTCATATTTCGAAAAACGTTTGCTTTCTCTACCTGTGATCATGGAGTTTTAACTTAATAAAGGACCTCTCCATTTCTTATTAGCTTTAGGAATTGCTGGTTAACTTTATAACCGTTTCCCCAACAAGTTTCGATCACTTTAAAATCCACGATCTTTTGTTCGTCATTTTTTTGCCGGACCCTTTTGATTATATTGGAAAGTGCGGCTTGTCTAGAGGTGTTCATCCCTTTTTTCCAGATTGCATGGCTAAGTTTCTCTGGTGTCAACGGTTGCCCTGATGAGCTTACTAATGCACTCAAAACCGCTTTTTCATTTTTTGATAATTTGAGATATCTAGGAGACGCAGCCTTATTTTTAGTAGAAGGACCAAATGCATCGCGAATAAACTCCAATGAACTATTATTGCTTATCCAACCTGTCACTTGAGGAAACTGATTTATCAGCTGTTCTGACGGCTGTTCGTCATATTTCACAAAAATGTATAATGTTGCCTTTGTTAATATAGGTAACAGCTCCCTAAGCTCTTCTATAGAGATCGTCTCACTTATAATGATCCTTTCAAAATTCAATAAGAAGTCTGCTGAGATTCTCTCTCCTTTGATTGAATCAATCACCCTCGCCGACACAAAAACTTCATGATTCAATACCTGCAGCTTTCTCTGAAAGGTTTCTTCTGCTAATAAATTCTTAGTTAAAATCAAGTTTCTATTCATAAACATTCCTCCCCAAAACAATTCTTTTAGTTTATAATACATTATTTTGGCTTTGGATATCAGATAAAATTACATATTTTAGATATTTTTCCAATAAAAAGGCTAGAAAATGAATGGATGATTAGCTGAACGAGTTACTTTTAATTTATTTGTATCGAAATAGACTGAACCAAGAAGCTCTGTACTTCTCTTTATAAAGAGAAGTACAGAGCTTTTAAATGGTATGCTATTTTTTCATTTGTTGGTTAAAACGGGAAAATCGCAATTAATGCTGAAAGTAAGAATACAACAATTGTACCTGCAAGGAATTGTTAAAGGAAAAGCTGAATAAAGACGATCATTTTACTCAAAGCACGATGATAACGGTAACAAATCCCTGTGTGTAATTAACCTTCAAGTGGCCAACTCAAAAAGAGTAAAAAAGCCTCAAACTAATGAACACGATTAGTTTGAGGCTTTCACTGTAATTAGGAATACTAGTATTTCCTATTCAACATATTGCATATCACCGATTTTTTTAACGCTGTATTTCCCTGCCTTATATTTCAACGTCGTCACACTGCAGTTATCTATCGTCTCCCCGTCGTATTCCCCTGGAGCAATTAATTCTAGTAAAGTCGGAATCATGCTTCCAGAAGAGACGATCATCACATTTTTTGCTTTCTGTTTCTTTGCGTCCTTAATGACCTTATTCATCGCCGCTTGTCCTCGAGTCGTGATTTCATCATACGTTTCCGCAGCTTTTAAAGGATCATTTTCAGCAATCGAATTAGCAATCCCCTCATCACCGATTTTCTCGACTAACTTACCATAATCCGACCACTCTTCATCCATTTTAAATCCATTCTTCTCAAAGACTGGCGTCCACATTTCCTCATTGGTTTTTCCTTCATAGCCACCGTAATTCCATTCTTTAAAACCGTCGTGCTCCAACAATTCTGTTTTTGAGTTGCCGCTCTTCGCCAGAATCAGCTTCGCTGTATTGCGCTGACGTCCCAAATCACTTGAGTAGGCTAAGTCAAATTTGATATTTTTCAACCCTGTTCCAAGTTTTTTCGCTTGGCTAATTCCTTTATCTGTCAAAGGGGAGTCCGCAAATCCTTGAACTTGCCCCGTAGTGTTAAAAAACGTTTTTCCATGACGGACTAGATAAATGGTGATTTCATCGTTTTTCTTAGCAGCTTCCACTTCATCTGTGTTCCACCCGCCAAGGACAGTGATTCCAACGACACATGCCAGCAATACACCCACTATTTTTTTCATTTTCTATAGTTCCTCCCCATTCGTTTCGATCAGCTTTTTATACCAATAATATGAGGCTTTGCGGCTTCTAGATAAATCGCCAGAGCCATCATCCTGTTTGTCTACATAAATAAAACCATAACGTTTTTTCATTTCACCAGTTGAAGCACTAACTAAATCAATCGGTCCCCACATCAAATAGCCAAAACACTCGACGCCATCTTCAAGGACAGCTTTTTTCAGTTGCGACAAATGCTGCTGTAAATAGTCAATTCGATACGTATCTTGGACTTCACCATTTTCTGCTACCTGATCCACAGCGCCTAAGCCATTTTCACAAATGATAATCGGCTTTTGATATTTTCGATAGACAAAGTTTAGCAGATAACGTAATCCAATCGGGTCGACCGTCCATCCCCAATCTGATTTTTCTAAATACGGATTGACTTCACCGCCGAACAGCGCTTCCTGAGCTTTCGCTTCAGCTTCCGTCGAACTTACTGCACTCATATAATAATTCAATCCAATGAAATCTAGAATTCCTTCTTTAAAGGCTGCTTGGTCCTCTTCTGTAATTTCTAATTCAATCCCATTTTTCTTAAATTCAAATAATTTGTATTTGGGAAACTCGCCCAGCATCATCGCGTCGATTTGATAAAAGTCTCGAATCGTATCCTGAAAAGACAATAGTACATCCTCAGGCTTACAGGTTTTAGGATAAGAAGGTGCTAATCCAAAAACGCACCCTGCTTGATTTTTCGGATCGATTTCTCGAATGATTTTGACCGCTTTAACAGAAGCTAAAGTCATATTGTAGCCAAGCGTCGCTAATGTTTGCTTTTTATCCGTCATCTTGGAATATTCCAAGCCTGCTAATATATACGTAAAAATATCAGAGGCCTCGGTTTGCGGATCGATGTGATTCATTTCGTTGAAGGTGATCCATTTCGTTACTTTTCCTTTGTATTCACTGACAACTGTTTTTACAAATTTAAGATAGAGTTCGATCGTCTCTCTGGATAACCAGGAATTGTAGTTTTTAACGATCGCTACTGGGAGTTCAAAGTGGAAAAGGGTCACGATTGGCTCAATACCTTTTTCTATCAGCTTATCCAGAACTTTATGATAATACTCAAGCCCTTCCTTATTTGGTTCCGGATTATCCCCGTTAGGAAAGATACGTGACCAATCGATGGAGATTCTTAATGCTCGAAATCCCATCTCTGCAAACAGCTCAATGTCCTCTTCATAACGATGATAGAAATCGATCGCGGTATGCGATGGATACAGCTGGTCATCTTGAAGCGTCTCCGTAATTTTTCGTGGCGTTTCATAGCTGCCGCTCGTAAAAAGGTCCATCGTATTGAGGCCTTTTCCTCCTTCGTTATAGGCCCCTTCAAGCTGATGCGCAGCAATGCTTCCGCCCCATAAAAAATCTTTGCTTAATTTCATTGTTTGTCCTCCTACATAATTACTGTAATTAAATCATTATTCAATGAATTGTCTTCATCCAGATTTGGTAAGACTTCTAAATAGTCCTGTGTGTTCGTTATGATCATAATTACTGTCGGGTCATACCCAGCTGCTTTGACCTGTTCAAAATCAACTTCGATTAGAGGAGAACCCAAATCGACTTCAGCCCCTTGTTCAACGAGCGCTTCAAAATACTGTCCCTTCAAATCGACAGTATCAATCCCAATATGAATCAGAACTTCGACCCCTTCTTCACTGACAACACCGATTGCGTGATTGGTTGGGAACAAGCTAGCGACTTTCCCTTTGATTGGTGATTTAATCAGATTATCTGTTGGTACAATCCCCACACCCGTTCCTAGCGCACCAGAAGAAAAGGCGTCATCCTTAACTTCTGTTAACGATTTAACTTCACCTGAAACAGGTGTAGCAATTGGAACTGTATTAAGCGTTGATTTAGATTCGACTTGATCAATTACCGTTTCAGCCTCAATCTCATTTTTAGGCAGCCATAATAGATACCCTGCAACAAGAGAGACTACAAAACCAATAACTAATGCACCGATCATAAAATAGAAATTATTGTAATCTTTATTTCCAATAAAACTTACAAGCCCAAAAAGATTTGTCATTGCATAGGCTTTAACGTGCATCAGTCCTGCAAATAAACCTCCCAGGCCACCGCCAATCATAACTGCAATAAACGGGCGACGGTATTTTACAAAAGCACCAAATACTGCTGGTTCTGTGATTCCCATAAATGCACTAAAAGCGACACTACCAAAGAATTGTTTTTGTTCTTTATTTTTCGCGCGAAGAAAATAGCCCAACATAGCTCCGCTTACAGCTAGGTCTGAAATAATGAATGCAGGGATGAAAATTTCTTCATATCCTTGAGAAGCAAAGGCGGCAAGCACAAGGGGTACGATAAAGTTTCCTGCTCCCATCATGATTAGGAGAGGTTGACATGCGGCGTATAGAGCTAAGACAATCCACGTTCCAAATGTTCCCGTTAAAAATTCCACACCGATAGTCAAACCATCACTGATCCATGTTCCAATTGGGCCAAATAGAAATAATGTAACCGGCAATGTGATTGCGATTAATAGTAATGGTGAGAAAAAGTATTCAAGCGACTTAGGAATAATCTTTACTAAGACTTGATTCACTCTTCCCATAAACCATAGTCCCAACAATATAGGAATAAAGGTATTTGAATAGGTAATCGTTTGTAGTGGCAAGCCAAATAATGACAAGCCCTCTACCCCGTTTAACGATGTAGTCAGCAATGTACCAGCCAGTAAGATTCCTAAATACATTGGTGCGCCCAGTCTTTTAGAAGCAGATACGGCCATAAATATTGGCAAAAAGTAAAACAATCCATCTTTGATCGAGTTGAAAATAATATAGGTTGGACTAGTATCTTTTAGTACCCCTGCAGCAACAAATATAGCCAAAACACCTGCCATTAAACCCACTGCCATCATAGCTGGTATGATTGGAGAAATGGATTCGGACATCACATCTAAGATTGCTTTAAAAATATTCTTTTTGACTTTCGGCTCTTCAGATTCCTTCATTCCTAAAAGTGCTAACAACTCTGGATGAATTTGGTTCACTTCAGTCCCAATAATAATCTGAAAGGATACTTTATTGGATACAACATCAATCACCTCTGGAATCGCCTTTAGTGCGTCTTTATTGGCATTTGCCAATTCTTGATCCTTTAGTGTAAAACGCAGTCTGGTCATACAATGGACAACCGCTTCGATGTTTTCTTTTCCGCCGACTAATTCGATAATCTGTTTACACAGTTTTTCATATTTCATAGTTTTTACTCCTCGCTTTCTTTTCTTTGAGCTACACGACTAATGTGCAGCATTAGATAGGTTTCTTCATCCTTGGTCAATTCTTTTTGGAATTGTTGATACAAGTACTTGCTGATCTTTTGAACACATAGATAAGCTTGCGGATACATCATTCGAACTTGTTTATTTATTTCAGTTTCTTGACTACTATAGATTTCACCAGCGGCGACACGTTGCGCAAAATAGCGTAAGTGCGTCACTAGCCGGTTATAATTCATTGATCCCTCATCCAATTGAATTTGATAATGCATTTTGATAATGGTTAAAATATCGCCCACCAGCTTCATCTCTTTCATCGTATCTTCAATGGATACCTTCGTTTCCTGTAAATTAATCAAATGAAGTGCAATAGAGACCGCTTCACTTTCTGGAAAATCCACCTTTGTTTCTTCGAAAATGATGGTTAATGCCTGCTTACTGAGCTCATACTGCTTGGGATAAAACTTTCTTACCTCCCATGCCAGCGGACTAACAATATACTGACCCTTTTCTGCACGTTTTAATGAATAATCAACATGATCAAGCAAGGTCAAATATAAATAATCATTGACTGCTTCCCCAAGCTCTTCTTCAACCAAACGAACGATTCGGGTGGTCGCTTTCAGAATTTCTTGATTCACATTGCTTAAAAGATAGCTGTAATTTTCTAAAACATCATTTGAGTCCGGTACAAAAACTTTATCAACTTCATCGGCTGAGATAGAATCACCAACTTTTTTTCTAAACGATAGACCATTCGAAAGAACGATGACATCTAGTTCACCTCTTTGCACAAGCGCAACATTATTATTTAATATTTGACGAATTTTCATCATCTATCCTCCTTTCAGACAAAAAGAAAACTCAAACCATGCTAAATAAGACTTTTAGCGTGGTTTGAGTCTGCCTGCATTCAGTAACATACTCACTCTTTCCTTCTGTGGCGAAAGAAAGGGTTTTCTTTTTTTCATTTTCATTCTATCATCTATCGATTGGTTGTCAAGATAAAAATTATAAAAAACATTAGTAATAAATTTTTACTGTTTATTCTGACTACTTTACAGTGAGTTGATAGCTATCTTCAATTAGCCCTGCTATCTGTTCAAAATGATCGACTTGCGAAAGGTCGATCGTGATCCAATGCTCTTTATTCATATGATACGCCGGATAAATAAACGGGCTGTTTCGTATGATATCGCCTAGTACAGGATCGATTTTTACATCGATAATCTCGATCATTTCATTATTCTCTCCATAGAGCTTATTTTGAGGAACTGTCATAATCAGGCAAAACCATTTTTTTCCCCTCGTATGCCGGAATACACAGTAATTTGGGAATTTTTCAAAAATATACTCTGGTAAGCTGTTGTATTTTTCCTCAATATACTTCATTATTTCTGTTTTCGTAATCATTTTCGTCCGTCCTTATTCCTAAAATTCAGCACAAGCTCTTCATCTATGCGTATTTTTTTGTCTCGCAATAGTAGCCCTTCCCGCCAACACAAACTTTTTCTATTTTATTTTTATCGTTAGTTGTTAATCTGACTACTATTTCTGAAGGGGCGTTTAATGAATACCCCTGTTCAAATACATAACGTTCTTTTTTTAAATAATTTTGTTCGTAAAGAAAGCAGGCTAATGCGGCATTGGATGTTCCTGTCGCAGATTCTTCATTGATATCATAACGCGGGGCAAAATTTCGGCAAATAATTCGGTCGCCGTTAAAAGCAAACAGATGAGTACCAACCACGTCATATTTCCTGCTAATTTCTTCTATTCCTTCAAAATTTGGCCGCAGGTTATGCAATTCTGTTTCGCTTTTTATAGGTATCAAAATATCTTTTAATCCCGTCGAGACTATTTGAATTGGACAGTTGTCATCTACAGTATGACTATCGAAGCAATCGACAAGTTCCTGTGGAGATAAACGATCATGGAACACTGGTCTATTTTGCTCCATAAAGATGGTGTCCCCTTCTATCTCAATAGTCAGTATCCCGCTATTAGTTTCGATCGTGTATTGATTCTTAGAGAGTTTATTTTGATGCATTAAAATTACAAAAGCGCCAATTGTAGCATGGCCGCATAAATCAACTTCCTCTTTGGGAGTAAAATAGGCAAATTTATAATCAGCAACGTGTGATTCTGAAACAAATGCTGTCTCAGCATAACCTAGCTGTTTAGCTATTTTCTTTTTGTTAGTAGTCGTCAAACCTTTCTCAAACAATACGACTCCAGCTTTATTACCGCCTTTATGATCCTTACTAAATGCACTTGCAACATAAACTGTTAGTTCCATCTATCATCCTCCTTGTCTGCTTCTGCTCTATCTCTCCAATGTTAAATTAATTTCACTACTCTTGAGCTGATAAGAATAGATTTTAACCGGTGGTAATAAGCTAGTTTCAAAAATTTTCAAAGAAGCATTTAACCGAACAGTCTCTTTTGGAAGAATGGCGATTGCGTCCTGTTCTTGCAGCATGTCTAAAAGTACATCTAATGTATCCACCTCAATAATAGGCATATCTGTTAAATGATGTTCTTCTAAATAGGCAAGTGTCGCCTTTCGATATGGACACTCTTTATCTCGATTGATTAGCACTGTTTGCTGATGAAAAGATGGCTGGCTCTCCTTCGAATAGAGCCAAAAGATCGATTCTTCCGTAAATTCCGTTTCTTTTAATTCAGTATCGGCGATTTTTTTATTTAGAAGGACCATGTCCAATTTCTGTGATTTCAATTGTTCTAGCAAATTCATTGCTGTATCAGTAAAAATGAGCCACTCATTGTTAAAAAAATACTGCCGCAAATAGTTTTTGGTGATTGTTTGGGTCGCTCCAAGTCTCATTTTGCTCTTATTACCTAAAAAATTGGTTTCCATATCGGAAATGGTTGCTAAAAGAGTGTCCACATACCTTAAAAACTCCTCCCCATCCTCCGTTAATACCATTCCTTTATTCGTACGATAAAAGAGTGTTTTCCCAAGCTCCTCTTCCAGTTTAGTCAACCGCTTGCTGATATTTGATTGAACATAACCCAGACTATCAGCGGCTTTAACGGTTGAATTAAAACGAACGATTGATTTAAATATTTTTAAATCATTGATTTCCATGAAATTCTCCCTTCGCTATTCCAACAGAGCATAGCTAGTATGAATTTAAACCATTATACAGTCGTTTTTGGGCCTTGTATAATAAAAATGATTAAGAAAGGAAATGATAGTTGTGAACGTCATGCAATACAAGATCCTCTTGCCAATGGATTACGACATGGAGATCATCCGACAACGAGTGAAAACTAACGGCTTTAAAACAGACGGCTTTCAAGATCTACTGCTGAAAAGCTATTTAATGATTGATAGTGAAACTAAAAAAGAATATTCACCTTTATATCTTTGGAATAATGAAGCTGGAATGAACAAATTTATATTTGAAGGCTTTTATGACAATATCCTGACCTCCTTCGGCTGGCAAACGATCACTAGTGCCATTCCCCTTCAAGTTGAATTAGGTGACTCCATTAAAGAATCCGCCTATGTTTTAGAAATCGAACACGATATTTTGCCAACGACAAAGATGGTCCTTCCTGAGTTTTCCTTGGAAAAATCAACGGAAACAGGACGTGTGCTAATCTATAACCCCGCTAAGTGGAAATACGTTGAGTTCTATTTCTTCATTGAAAAACCGACTCAGCGAAAAACGCCAGATACAGTTTACGAGATTCTCCATCTTTCTATGTAAAAGTATGTTTTCAGTTATTTAAATTAAAATGGAACATATCGATAGGTCTTCTCTGTCGATATGTTCTATTTTATATTTATAAGTTTATACTTCTTGTTACAATGACTTTTCTAAAGAGGATAAAACAAGCAAAGGCAATGCTAAAACCGATTGTAACGTCTGATAAGAAATGTGCTCCTTGCATCATACGGCTAAACATAACGATTCCTGCATACGCTGCTGCTATACCAATAACCAAATTTTCTTTATCTCTAAGCTTTGGATTTACAAGAAAAAGCAGACTCAAACTCAGTGTATTTCCAACCCATTGGGAGTGTCCAGAAGGGAAAGATTTTATCTCCTCTTTTGCTGGAACAGAGGTAAGATACTTGGCTCCATTCACACTATACCATCTAGTAAACAAGTCAAAATTTTCTTGCATGGATCTAAATCTTACACGTCCCCAAATTGGTTTTATCCCTTCAACAATGAACATTGATACGATAGAGGTCAACACGATCGCCAATCCAGCCTTTGCGTAGTCACTTCTTAGTTCTTTAGGTATTTTAGTTACACAAACAGCCGCTATAACTGTTGCTAAAATACCATAGATGAGGCCAAATAACTTCAGGTAGTTATAAGAAAGCAGTACTCCTAAGAAGGTAAAGAAGATAAAACCAATACCAGACAGAAAAATGATCAATTTATTATCGGTTTTCCATCTTCGGGTAAATAATAATAATGAGGCTCCAATAATATTGACCGTTGCGAATACAACCGGAGCTAGGTGCTCAAAGAAATAGGAGAAATAATTATCTTTTTTAAACACGGCTTGAGCAATGTCCAGATCAAAAAATGTCCCTATTCCCAACATCAGACATAGCACAATAGCTATTATTCCCCAGGTCTTTTTCATAGTACTTCACCATTTGAGGAAATAACCTTTTGGTACCAATCAAAAGAGGCCTTTTTATATCTTTCTAATGATCCATCCCCGTTATCATCTAAGTCGACATAAATGAACCCATACCTTTTAGACATTTCGTTTCCGCTAGCACTAACTAAATCAATACATCCCCATGGCGTATAGCCAATGATATCGACCCCATCAGCAAGAGCTTCAGCTATTTGTTCGATATGTGCGCGTAAATAATCGATTCGATAATCATCGTTGACCTTATTATCAACAGTTAATGTATCTTTGGCACCTAGACCATTTTCCACAATGAAGATTGGCTTTTGATAGCGGTCATATATCTTGTTCAGGCTAATTCGCAGTCCTACTGGATCAATTTGCCAGCCCCATTCACTTTTTTTCAAATAGGGATTCGCTTTACTTGCTAGAATATTTCCTGCGGTTTCATCACCTTCATTTTCAGCAACAATCCCACTCATGTAATAACTAAAAGAAAAGAAATCTGCGGTATTATCGGCGAGTAATTGTTCATCTTCTGGAGTAATACTGAGTGAAATTCCTCTTTCATCAAACAGACGCTTAGAAAAACTAGGGTATCTCCCCTTCATTAACACGTCCGAAAACAGAAAGTTTTCTTGATCTGATTTTAAAGCAGTTAATATAGTCGTTGGATTGGTGGTTTCCGGATAATTCTCAAACCGAACAATCATACAGCCCATCTTTGCTTCAGGATCAATTTTGTGTAAAAGTGCAGTAGCTTTAGCCGCCGCAACCATTTGATGATGCGCTGCCTGAAAATTGACTTGTGTATTACTTTGATTCTCAGCCAATTTATCTGCTAAAATACCACCAGATAAATATCCTGTCATACCAATGACATTCATCTCGTTGAAGGTTATCCAATACTTCACTTTCCCCTTAAAGCGAGTGAATAGTACTTCTGCATATTTTTCAAAAGCATCAATCGTTTTTCGGCTTGCCCACCCATTTTGTTTAAAAGATAGAGCAAGTGGAAAATCATAATGACTCATAGTAATAAGGGGTTCAATATGATACTTTCGTAATTCATCGATTACATTTTCATAAAATTGAAGTCCTGCTTTATTCGGAGCTTCATCATCGCCACTTGGGAAAATTCGGGCCCAAGAAATTGAAAAGCGAAAAGTTTTAAAGCCCATTTCAGCTAATAAAGCAATATCTTCTTTATAACGGTGATAAAAATCAATCCCGTTTCTCTTCGGATATAAACCTTCAGCATCCTCCAATGCTTCTTGAACTCTTTGAATGGTCATCGGTGCTAACATTTGCTGCATTCTTTTTTCAGGTTCTTCAATAAATTTTGACGTATCAGAAGTGGTCCATCCTTTCCCAGCCTCTCGTGTAGCTCCTTCTATTTGATTAGCTGCGGTTGCTCCGCCCCAAAGAAAATCTTCTGGAAATTTTTTATTGTTCATCTTATTCTCCCTCTTTAACCTACTACCACAGACAACTCATTACCAGAATCGATTTTATCTTCTGAATGTACCGGCAAGACTTTTAAGTAGTCGTTACTATTAGTTACTATTGTCAGTACTAATGGGTCGTAACCAGATTCTTTAATGGATTTGATATCCATTTCCATAATGAAATCCCCCACCGAAACATGATTGCCAACCTTGACCTGTGGTTCAAAGCCGTCTCCATGAAGCTCTACTGTATCAATCCCCAAATGAAGTAGAATCTCCAATCCATCTGAACTCTTTAATCCAATCGCATGTTTTGTTTCAGCAATCATTACCACTTCACCTTCAACAGGAGATTTGATTTTATTGCTTTTTGGTTTTATTGCAACCGTGTATCCCATGATTTGCTCTGAAAATGTAACATCAGCGACCGTTTCGATTGGAACAAGCTCTCCTGTTACAGGAGAACTAATATTCAACTGTTTGCCAGATTCTACGCTTTTTCCAGTATTAGATTCCTCAGTTTCTTCATTGAAACCCAATATCCACGTTAATGCAGCAGCGATAAGAAATGCCGCAAGAGAACCAATGATAGTAATAATTATATTTTGATCATTGCTCGCATCAACATAGCCCGGCAGCGCAATCAATCCAGGCATTGCCATCCCAAACGTTTTAACATTAAACAAATTGAAGACAATTCCTACAATTCCTCCACTAATTATTGCTGCGTAAAATGGTTTTTTCAATTTCATTACAACACCATACATTGCCGGTTCAGTGATACCTAATACCGCTGAAATACCAGCTGATAAGGAAAGCTGTTTCATATCTTTGTTCTTCGTTTTAAGAAATACACCAAATGTCGCACCAGCCATAGCAAAAGTAGCCGCTAGCATTGCTGGCATTAAAGTGTTATCAAATCCTAGTTTTCCAAATGTATCAATCATGATTGGCGATAAAGCCCAATGCATCCCCGTCATGACTAACAATGGATAAAAAGCACCGATAATCGCTCCACCAATGAATCCTGCTGTTTGGAATAACCAATTAATAACACCTGCCAAAGCTCCGCCAATATATGTGCCGATCGGACCTAAGACGACTAAAGTTACTGGTATCACCAATAGTAAAGTCAACATTGGAGTAAACATCGTAGTCAAAGTGGCCGGCATCCATTTTTTGACAAAATTATGGACATGTTTTAGTAAATAGGTGGCCAATATAATCGGAATTACCGATGAGCTATAGGTCAAATAGGGAATTGGCAAAACGCCAAACAAGCTTAATTGATTAACAGTTTCTCCTGCCATCAAAGCAGCAGCTCCCGAAGTCATCGTTGGATATAGTAATGCTCCTGCTATACACAAAGCTAAGTATTCGTTTGTTTTAAACCTTCTTGCACTAGACACAGCTAAAATGAATGGCAAGAAATAAAAGGCACAGTCCGCAACAATATTTAAGACTTGATAGCCCGTACTTTCCATTGGCAGCCAATTAAAGGCGGTACATAGTGCGAGGACCCCTTTTAGTAATCCCGTACCCACTAATGCCGGCAAAGCTGGAGTAAAGATTCCGGAAATCGTGTCCATCAATGTATTTACGATATTCCCTTTTTTCCCATTGACGCTGCCTCCATCATTAGCTAATGCACCTAACTGATTCTCCACTTCATCAAACACCTTGGATACTTCATTACCAATGATTATTTGAAATTGATCCCCTGAAAACTGTGCCCCCATGACTCCTTTCGTATTTTTGATTTCATCAATTTTGATTTTGCTGTCGTCGATTACATTGAAGCGCAAACGCGTTACACAATGCCATGCAGCAGTAATATTATTTTTCCCACCAACTAAATCAATCAATGTCGATGTCAATTCTGTATATTTCGCCATTTTTATCACTCCTTATAAATAATAAAAGACCAAACATCACAAAAAGAACGTCTCTTCTTGTAACATTTGGTCATGCCTGATCGAATCAGTAACAGTCCAATTTTTTATTTTTGTCTTTCCGTAACTCTTTCAATATGCAACGTTAGATAAAATACCTCATCCGCATTTACTTCACATGATTGACTGCTCTCTATCATTTTCCCAACCTTTTCGGCTGCTTGGTATGCTTTTCGATAATTTTTCTTTACCACATCAATTAACTGATCAGCAATTTTATCTGAATTTTCATGATTCACTTGTCTCAAAATGAAATATCTTAAATGTGTAACAAAACGAATATAGTTAACAGAATTCTGATCTAAAATCATTTGATAATGGTATTGAACGATTTCTATTGCTCGATTGATCAACTCTGCTAACTGCATCGATTGAAGATTCACGTTAGAATCATACTGAGCATTAACAAAATGATAGGTTAAAAAAGTTTGTTCGCTTTTAGGTAGACGAATTCCTGTTTTCTTCTCAATATAATACAGAATATCAATCGCCACTTCATGTTCCTTAGGATACAAATTTTTGACCTCCCAGCGTAAATTTTCTGGATAATCAAACGTATCACTGGAACTTCGTTTTAACGCATAATTCAAATGATCTGCCAAAGCTAGATAATGACTGTCGTCAAATTTTGGAATTCCCAATGCCGCAGCTGCCTGATCACTAATCTCTTCTGTGAGCAGTAAAATATCTGAAGTGATATTTTCAATTGCTTTATAGAGGACATTTTGTTCTTTCTTTTCGTTCTCACTAGGATGAAACACGCGTTCAATTTCTTCATCAGTAATCTCTTGTCCCACTTGCTTCCCAAATGAAATACCTTTCCCCATAGCAATGACTCTGTTTTCGTTTTCATCTGTTACCCAAGCTACACTATTATTGATTTTCTTTTGAAACTTCACAACATAACCTCCTTTCCAAAAAAAATACGTCAAAACACTCGCCAATTACTCAGCGTGGTTTCAAACGTAGGTTATGCCTGATCGAATCAGTAACAGTCCATATTCTTATACGCTTATAATACTGATTATTGCAAACGTTGTCAATCAGATTTTTTTTTTGCATAAAAAATATCTTAATATAATTTGATAAATAGATCTCAGTATAAACTATCGACCGCTAACAAACAGATTCATATCTGCCATTCCTTTTTTACCGTCAATTGTCTCCTCATAGACATTATCATGCTTTTCTACAAAAGAAAAAAACTGTAGAAAACATCCATAAAATCGATGTTGCCTACAGTAATGAAATTACCTGACATTTAATGATTCATTTCTCTCTTGTAGCGCTAAATTTCTAAAATCACATAGCCAATTATAATAAATGCTTTCTAAATCCAATCCCTTAAACGTTGTTAATACATTTTTAAGCAATAATTATTGTCTTTCGTTTCACGAAATTATTATTTATCGATGCCCGAGAGCAGCAAAGCTCTCAGACATCTCATTCACTATATTACGTGTTCCGTTCTTTCGATAATGTCATCTTGTGTAGCTTTTGATAAAACATTGAAGAACGCAGAGTAGCCTGCCACTCGAACGATTAGATCACGATGTTTTTCAGGATGCGTTTGAGCATCGATAAGCGTCTCGCGGGACACTACATTATATTGAATATGATACCCATGCAATTTATTGAAGAACGCACGCAACAGCATAATCAATTTTTGTTTGTCTTCTTCTTTAGCCAGCGTCTGAGGATTTACTTTTTGGTTCAGTAATACGCCACCGATGATTTCTTCTGTTCTCAATTTAGAAACCGATTTTAAAACAGAAGTCGGCCCGTTCTTATCCATATTATGCGATGGCGAACAGCCTTCTGCTAATGGCACCCAAGCATTCCGTCCATCTGGGGTCGCCATTGTTCCTTTGCCCTGTCCAACATTTGCTGAAATTGATGAAGTCCCTGAATATCTTGTGCCCCCGATTGGCCCTCTGCCAAAGCGCGTACTAGGATATTTTTTTACTTCTTCAATATAACTGTCATAGGCTTCACGTACCAATTGATCTGTGTAATCATCATCGTTGCCATATTTTGGGACATCCTCTAGGATCATCTTTTGAATCTCTCTACCCTTTTCAGTAGAGTAATCGGTCATCAAAGCATCCCACAGCTCATTTTGAGTGAATCTTTCTTCTTCAAATACCAGCATCTTGATTGCCGCTAATGAATCGGCCAAGTTCGCAATTCCGACTTGAAGACCAGAAATGAAATCGTAAACGGCGCCGCCTTCCTTCAATGTTTTCCCGCGTCCGATACAGTCTTCCGTCAATGCAGAGCACAAGATATCTGGGACATCACGCTCAAGCCCTAAGTCAATGGCATTTTCTACGATGACACTCATTCGAGTTAATTCACGTACCGTTTTATCCCATGCATCTTGCAGCTCTTCAAAAGAGTTCATCTCTTTAAAATGACCGTAGCCTTTGACAAAGCGTTTACCAGATACTGGGTCAATACCATCATTCATTGCGATCATTAAGATTTTAGGGAAATTCATATAGCTCATTCCCGTACAACGATATCCCCATTTCCCTGGTACTGCCGTCTCTACACAGCCGATTGCACTATAATCATAGGCATCTTCTTCTGTGACGCCAATATTGATAAATGATGGAATGATGATCTCATCATTATTGAATGCCGGCATCCCAAAACCAATCTTCATTACTTCGATACACTCATTCATAAACTTGTTGTCTAATCCAGAGTGATAACGAACTGTTAAGTTCGGTTGAGGTAATTTTGTTTGAGCAACACTCCGCAAGACTAGATAAGAAAGTGGATTAACTGCATCTTTTTTCTCTCTTGTTTGTCCACCAATGGTCACATTTTGATACAATGGAGAACCTGCACTGCTAAAGGTATGCGCTTGACTACGAACTTTGTTGACAGTAAGTGTCTTTATCCAAAGGTTGGTAAGTAGCTCGACGGCTTTATCCTCGGTAATAGTCCCTTTTTCCAAATCGGCCTCTAAGTAGGGATACATGTACTGATCGAAACGACCGTAGGATAAGGAATGACCATTCGATTCTATTTGTAATAGTAATTGAATGAACCACACAGATTGTACAGCTTCAAGGAAAGTTTCAGCTGGCTGGTTAGGGACCTTGGCACAGACCCGACTGATTTCCAACAATTCCGCTTTTCTTTCTGGCGCAGCTGTTTCAGCCATTTCCTTAGCTAACTTTGAGTAACGCTCAGCAAATGTTTGAACAGCATCTAAGACGATTAAAATTGAATTGTAGAAATGGTATTTATCGATACTTTCAGGAATAGTCAAATCCAAATTAGCTTTTTCTTTCAGCGTTCTTTGGCGATAGCCCTCAAGACCAACTTCCAATACTTGACGATAGTCTACGGCCAAGTGAGCATCGCCAGAATTCATCTTACCTTCCATTCCAAAGAATCCCGTTTCCATAAAGACGGATACCTCATCAGGTAGTAAAGCTCCGGCTTTCGCGCGCAAGTTGTTGTTTTCCCAGAAAGAGACGATTGATCGCAAATCTTCTTTCGTTTCTTCTGTAATGTAGAAAACATCACCATCGCGTTTTTCAAATAAATCTAACTCGTTAAGGACAAATTCCATTGTGTATTCTGGAAAAATCGGAGCATCTTTATTTGATGCTGCTTGGTTACCAACAATCATTGTTTCATCTTCAATATAGATCGACATTTTCTCTAAAATATTTTTCAGCATCAAGGCCCGCTTCATTACGCTTGGCTGACTTTGATGCTCTTTATAGGCCTCAGTTGCTAACAATGCGCGCTCAGCACAAATATAGGGTTTCTTGTTTAACACGGATTCACGGTAATCATTCATCCGTTTGGTTAAGTTGCCAAAATATGGCTGATTCTCAGCACTTTCTCTTTCTTTGATTTGAATACTCATTATTACCCCTCCTGTTTTACGTTCGAAACTAAAACTATCTTCTTTCGAATTAATAATAGCATTTTTTAGCAACCTTGGTCAATATTCTTTGTACTCCTTTGAAACTAAAAAAAAAATGCACATATGTGCATTTTTCATACTTAAACAGTGACTACGTCAATATTCTTTTTGTTCAAAAACGTCAATGTTTCCTCTTTAATATTTGAGTCCGTATATACCTTACTGATTTCATCAAAACCAAATTCAGATACTACACCGTTTTGGGTGAACTTGCTTGAATCAGTAAGGACAATCGTTTGATTAGCGGCGGTTGATAAGGTCCGAGTCGTGTCACATCTCGTTATATCACTGCCGGTAAACCCTCTGCTTTGATCAAAGCCGTCAATACCAACAAATAGCTTATCTACAAAGAATTCACTAATGACTTGTTTGACCAGCGGACCAACATTGACCTGAGAGTCCTTTTGGTATTCGCCGCCGATCAAAATAACTTTTACGGAGTCCGCTTTTCTTATATAGGAAGCAATGAAACAAGAATTCGTAATGATGGTAATATCATTGCGATTAAATGCCAGCTCTTCTGCCAATAACGCACACGTTGAGCCTGATTCGATCATGATCACTTCACCGTCATTGACAAGTTTGCTTGCCTCCAGAGCAATTTTCATTTTTAAGTCGTAATTTTGAGCGAGCCGATAATTAATATCATCCATATTGTTTAATAGAGCAAAGCCATGTTGTCTGTGCAACAATCCTCTTGACTCGAGTTTATCTAAATCCTTTCTAATTGTTACCTTTGAAACGTTCAACAATTCCGAAAGTTCATTCACTTCAATTTTTTTCTTTTTACTTACTATTGAAATAATCTCTTCTTCTCTAGACATGCGTATCCTCCCTATCACTACAAGATTAACATATATCTGTTTAACCAACAATAAAACAAACATTACGATTACGTTCGTAACTAATTGTATTTACGAATGATCCAACCTCTGGTATGATAAGCATGAGAATAAAAGGGGGATTATGATGACTACAGAAGCCTGCATCTTTAATATTCAAAAATTTAGTATTCACGACGGACCAGGAATTAGAACCGTTGTTTTTTTCAAGGGCTGTCCATTAAAATGTTTTTGGTGTTCAAATCCTGAATCACAATCTGGAAAACCCGAGCAAATGTGGGATAATCAAAAAAAAGAGCATACCACTGTTGGCGAATACAAAACAATGGACGAAATAATTACCGAAGTGATGAAGGATGAACCGTTTTATGAAGAATCTGATGGTGGAGTGACTTTATCTGGAGGAGAAGTTCTTTATCAAGCAGAATTTGCGACAGAACTTTTGCGTCAATTGAAAGAAAAAGGCATTCATACAGCTAGTGAAACGACAGGTTTTGCTAGAAATGACGTTTTTTCCAGCTTCATTGAACAAGTAGACCTTCTATATTTCGATGTAAAGCATTATAATGAAGAAAAGCATAAGGCTGGTACTGGTGTTTCGCTGAAACCGATTCTTAAAAACTTAAAAACCGCTCTTAGCTCCCACAAAAATTTAGTCGTTAGAATTCCGGTCATTCCCAATTTTAACGATGGTGCGGAGAATGCCACAAAATTTGCGGAACTGTTTAATGAGATAGGTATAGCAACAGTTGAATTATTACCCTTTCATCAATTTGGCGAAAAAAAATACGCCTTTCTTGATAGAGCCTATGACATGAAAGACATTCCTCAACTTCACACCGAGGAACTGGATTACTTCAAAAAAATATTGGAGGATCATCAAGTTTTGTGTTCTGTTCATTAATAAAAACTGTAGACAACCTCCACAAAACGGACATTGTCTACAGTCTGAAGCATGCGAATATCGCATGCTTATTTTTATCTAGTTTGAATAATTTTTGTGGTGTTGGGAATTATCCTTAATCAAAAATCTTCCTCGATTGACCAAGAGGCACATATTTGACAAATATGTGCTACTATCAAGCACCCTATACTTTTCATTTGCTACAATTAGGCTAAATCAATGATTCCTGATTGATTCGCTTTCACAGAATTACCAGCGATTACTTTTAAGTTCTTATTGACCAGATTAGTAATAGCGACAATTGTCATCGTATTTTTTCCTTGTTCTTCTAGATAAGCCAAATCAACGACAAACAGTTTTTGCCCCTTATGAACTTCGTCTCCTTCGTTAACGAGTACCTGGAATCCTTCCCCTTTTAATGAAACCGTATCAATACCCACGTGAACAATGATTTCAATTCCACAATCAGTAATCAGACCGATAGCGTGTTGAGTTGGAAAGACATTGACAACTTTTCCATCAATTGGCGAAACAATGACCTTGCCTTCAGGAATAATCGCAAATCCATCACCCATCATTTTTTGTGAGAAAACAGGATCTGGAACATCCGTCATTGGAAGTATTTTCCCAGAAGCGGGAGACACAATTTTATTCTTAATATCCGCACAGTTATTTTGAACTTGAATTTCTAGTGGTTCGCTTACTGAAGCGTTACTTTGCAACTCAGCTTCGGCAGGTCTCGCCATATTAGTGTCAATGATCTCGTTAATGGTTGTAGCATAAATATCAGATTTCGCTCCAAAAATAGCTTGGAATCCATCACCTACGTGGACAACACCAACAGCACCAAGCTGTTTAAGCCTTGCTTCATCTACGATCGAGTTGTCCGCAAGTACCGTTCTTAAACGAGTAATACAGGCTTCAACAGATTTAAGGTTTGCTTTTCCTCCCAAAGCGTCGATAATATTCCAACTCACCGCTACATTATCACCAGTGGAAATCGCTCCATTTTCCTCATCCTCAACAGTATCTTCTCGACCAGGAGTTGGAAGATTAAACTTAACAATCATAAAGCGGAATACAAAGTAATAGACAACTGAGAAGCATAAGCCCACAGGAATTACTAACCACCAAGAGGTTCGATTAACCAAAACACCAAATAGAATGAAATCAATTAATCCACCAGAAAGTGTCATCCCGATCTTCACGCCTAAAATATTCATTACAGCAAAGGAAACACCGGCTAATAAACAATGAATACCATACAGTGCCGGTGCAATAAAGAGGAATGAAAATTCAAGCGGCTCTGTAATACCTGTTAAGAATGCAGTTAATGCCCCTGATAGCAGTATTCCGCTTGCCATCAATTTCTTTTCAGGCTTCGCCTCCTTGTACATTGCGTAAGCCGCGGCCGGAAGACCAAACATCATAAATGGGAATTTTCCAGTCATAAACGCTCCTGCAGTCAGCTCCACACCGTCACGCATTTGCTGGAAAAATATTTGCTGATCCCCGTGTATAAGTGCACCTGAAGTTGAGGTATAGGAACCAAATTGAAACCAAAATGGTGCATAAAATACATGGTGCAGTCCAAAGGGAATCAATGCCCGTTCAATTACCCCAAAAACAAAAACTGCCAATGTTTGATTTGCTTCGATCACCGTAGAAGAAAAACTTGTCAATGCTCCTTGAATCGGCGGCCAAATGAAACACAACAGCCCCGCTGCTAAAAGTGAAAATACAGCAGTAACCATCGGAACAAAACGTTTCCCTGAGAAGAAGCCTAAATAAGGAGGCAGCTCGATCTTATAAAATTTATTGAAGCAATTTGCTGCGATAACCCCCACTACGATCCCGCCAAAAACACCTGTTTGTAAAGTTGGAATCCCTAATACGGTTGCATATTTCTGACCATCCGCAAGAACCATTTCGGGAGTAATGCCCAGAACAGCGCCCATTGCCATATTCATCATTAAATACCCAACAACACCAGCAAGTGCGGCACTTCCATCATTCCTAGCGAGTCCGATCGAGACAGCGACCGCAAATAGTAACGGCAAATTTCCAAAAATGATTGAGCCCGATTGCTCCATTACATCCGCGACAACCTGAAACCATCCCGCTTGCAAAAATGTGAATTGATTTAGAACTGTTTCTTGATGAAATAGATTCCCAAATGCAAGTAAAATACCGGCAGCTGGTAAGGTTGCCACAGGCAGCATCAAAGATTTCCCTACCTTTTGTAAAATTCCAAATAGCTTTTTCATGTTCTTCCCATCCTTTTCTTTGTATTAAAGTATTTTTTGGCTAACCATCATGCTTGCGAACAATCGATCAGCGATAGTATTGCCATCTTTCCTCCATAACATCAGAAACAAATTAATTGCTAATGGCATGCCCAGCAGAACAATGTTCAAAAATAATTGCGACAAAAACCTTCCAGCTAAGATAATCCCATTTTTAAAAGTATCCTCATTCACAAATGAATAGACCAGTCCATTCATTTTCATTCCTAAAGTTTGTCCTTTAAGAAAAAGAGGGACTGCCACATAACTTAGCATTCCTCCAACTAAAAGCCCCATCAAAAAAGAAATCTGCTGATTGCCTCCACTTTGATAGAGACTAAATAGAAATATCCGGACAAGAATTGAATAAATAAAAAGATCGACGACCGCTGCAAAAAGCTTCCTGCTTTTGACTCCTTTTTTCATACATAATCCTCCTAACTTCTTTCGAAATATTTTACTGCTCTTTCGTAAGTAAAAAATTATCATTTGAAAGCGATTGCGTCAATACACCTTGTGAAACTGGTTTCAAAAATGCACCTTTGTGCTTTTTTTGAACTTTTTTTATTCTTAGTCCATTTAAATATTTGTTTGATAAATGATCCGTCTTCAAGAAAACCAAGTAACTAGAAAACTCCTAAAAAACTAATTTGACAACTAAGATATGTACCGCTTTTACTTTCAGTTCTCCGAATATTCACCCCTTTCCTTCCATTATTAAGTCCATCACAGCTATTTGAAATTCTTCAAGCGCCCCTGAAGATAAAAAGCCACCTGTGATGGGCTCTACCTGCTGTACAAATATTAAGAAACTATTAATTGCCGAAAATTCCTACACCTACTCCTCTATTTACAAAAAAAAATCAAGCTTCCCCTGCTCGATAAAAACATCGTCTTATCAACCTTTCTCCCAAAAGCAAAAAAAAAATAGAATTGTCAAAATGAGGAACATTACATTTCCCCCTCAAATTTGCAGCTTTTCCATTAGTCGTTTTAGCAGGACTCCCCATTTAATCATGTTTTAAATAAAGAGAGAATGAAAAAAGGCGTAATTTTCCTACAAAAAAGTAATTTTCCCCATTTTGACCTATTTTTATTTTGTGCTTTATTCTTTAGTCACCGGCCGGAACACAAATACAAACACACGGAGGAAATGAAAAATGATTCAAAAACTAAGTACCAAATTACAAGTGCAGCTCGCTGTCCCTGGTGTAGAGAAATTAAAGAAAGTGACATTCCCAAATGTCGTAGACAATCCCGCTGAAGCAGAAATTCTTGAGCTGGGAGAAATCATGAAGAACCTGGATCAAGAAGATACATTACTGGATGGTGTGATCATCACTAGTCAATCACGAGTAACGAAGAATTAGGAAACGGAGGAAAACAGAAATGAAAAAATTAGTAGCGATCTTTAAAACCAGCGGCGGACGTTCGCAAACCTGGAGTTATCCAACTCCCGGCGAAGGAAAAGCGCCTGAGGAAATTCGAGGATTCTTAGAACGGCTGACAATGTTAAGCCTGTTTAAAAAGGACGACGAAAAGCTGTTCAACCAAGTCGTCAGCGCAAAATACGTTGAAACTGTTGAAACGATTATTTTTTAAGCATAGAAAATTGAGGAGCCGCGGTATTGATGCCGCTCTCCTCTAATCATAAAAGGAGGACACGATCCATGAATGAACAAACTTTATCTTGCCGACAATTATTCAATTTAACACCAAAAACACTAGAGAAACGAATTACTGAATACTATTACCAGACTCAAAATAGCAGCTTAACGATCAAATACATCTTAACGTTACGCGTGCGTTTTCAACTCGGTGCGGAGGAGTTTGCCTTCATTCTGAAGGATCTTGTCCGTGAGATTTTTATGAATACCAAAGCCACTCGCACCATGAAGCGATTTTTCTATTATTTCCAAGATTATTTCATGGCACCCGAATGGCGCTCGTTAGCTGCAAGAGTATTTCCTGTCCGTAACTTTGGCGAAAAGACCATCTCACTTGTCCGTTCTCTTATTGCAAAAGTTCGTCCTACAGAAACCAACGAACCTTGATAAGTTTTTACCTACGCAAAAAACTAATTTAGAAAGGAAAGCAGAACAATGACCCATGATTTAGTCACGACCTTTACCAATGGTCTAGGCAAAGAGCACGACTGGACCTATAAAAATGTGAATGCCGATTTGCCTGTAGAACAGATCAAAGAAGCTTGCGAATTACTGACTCAATTGGATATTTTTGAAAAAAATGGCGTAAAACTATTTGATACTGTTGTTACGGCAAAGTTCGTCACCACGTACGAAACCGATATTTTTGATGTGGAGCCCGAAGCTGAAAAAAAGGCGGGAGAACAGCATAAAAAGACAGAAAATGAAGCAACTGTAGATACACCACTTGAACCCACTTCATTAATGAAGAATTCTCCACAATTCGGGAAACAGCATACGATTGATTCTAAAAGAAGGTCCGATACTCTTCCATTATCTGTCGCAGCAGCATCGAAGTTGCCAAAGCCCCCTTCTTTGTCACCACATATTGACAGCAATAATCGTGAATGTTTCAAAGACCTAAACACTAATTTGTCGGAAAATGACCCGAAGAGGAGCCGTACTTTTATCGGAAAGGTGGGCCCTCCTCCGAAAGCACAACAAGTGCAAAAAGAGAAGGGTAAACACAAAGGTCTGTTTGCTCGAATCTGGGGCAAGCATGGCAAAAATAAAGAAGGTCCTTCTTGAAATCAAATGAACGGTCACTAAATTCTGCCCTTTTCAAATAAAGTAGGTCAGTCCCATGTTGCAAGGTAGGTAGCCTTGAGAATGGTTGCTTCTCTATACCCTGTCTCGCTTTTCATAGGGTTAATCTCATTGCTCTTGCTAATTATTCTTAGCGTGAGCCTATCTTTGACAGTTGAACGATAGATCCCCCTGTGATTTTCTGCTTGCAGGGGGTAATTAGAGTTGGACTTTTTACACATAGGATACGTAAACACTTGGATAAATTACTCTTACCTCGCTTCAGATCGGGCATCAATCGATCATTTTTATCTATTGACAAAATAAATCCACGGATATATTATATCTGTAGATTTGTTTTATCTTAAGATTTAGAAAAGACTAATTACTAATGATATACGAGGCGAGAAACATGAAAGTGAAAAAGAAATTTTTAATCTATGCAGTGGTCTTCTTTTTATCCCTAATTCCAATACTGTATTCTAGTTTATTTTTAGGAGCCATGATGGACCCTTATGGAAAAGTAGATCAGCTTCCTGTGGCATTGGTCGGAGAAAAGGACAATCCGATCTATCAAAAGCTTTTAGAAAACAAGCTCTTTGATTATAAAGAAACGGGTGCAGATAGAGCGAAGGCTAATTTAGAAACAGGGAAGGTTTATGCCATCATCACATTTAATAATGGCTTTCCTCAGAAATTAAAGGATTTTCCTAGAAATAGACAAAGCCCGACTTTAACCTTGACGACCTCTGAAGGGCTGAACTATTCCGCTGCTAAACTGATTACGACGACGACTGAACAATTCGTGTCCAAGGTCAATACAGGGCTTTCCTCACAAATGATTCACCAGCTCAATGCTGATCAAGTCCCTGAAAATGTTGCCAGTGTAATCAGCTTAAAGCACAAGGACCTTCACCCAGTCAAAAACAACGGCGAAGGGATGGCTCCCTATATCTTTTCCTTAACGCTATTTGTTGGCGGAATCTTTACAAATCAATTCATTATGAGAGCTCTGACTAAGAAAAAGGAGAACTATCGACACTATTGGCGAGAACAATTTCTTTACCCAATGGTCATTGCCCTGCTGCAATTGCTGCTGCTGTTGCTGATCAACACCTGCTTTATTCATATATCCATTACCAAGCCTTTGGACTTTATGTTCTTTTCAATCGTTGTCGCCGCGGCCTTTTACAGTATTATCGTGGCCTTTAACAAACTGATACCTGGGATCGGCAGCTTCATCGTTTTACTGCTGACAATGATGCAAACCTCCTCATCTGGAGGAAGCTATCCGATTCTTTTATCCTCACCAATTTTCCGAACAATTCATCGTTTTATTCCAATGACCTATAGTGTCAACGGCTTCAGAAATTTGATCAGCTTGGACAATTCGAAGATCTTTATGGATTATGCTGCTCTCATTATCTTTATTATGGCAGGTCAAATAGGCATCTATTTCAGCTATCAAATTCATGAAAAGAAGGCAGTTCATTAGGGTTAAAATCTTAAGCACATAGAGAACCGCTCATCTGGAAATAGAGTTCCAAATGAGCGGTTCTTTTTTCTATTCATTCAAATTCGTCGTTTTAAAATCCGTCGTGTACTTAAATTCTACCGGCTCTTTTTTATTTAGTAGTTCTTCATTCAGTGTAATCTCGAAGACTTCTTGATTTTCATAAGGATTGAAATAGTAGGTTGTATTTGATACATCAAAAACAGCGCGGTATTGCGTATAATCGATCGCCCCGTCATTTTTGATATTGACGCCCTTTGGAATCGTCACATTGTCCAGAATTTTGAAAATGGCATTTAAAGAATCCGCCGCCGTATTTCCTGACTCCGTTAACGCCCGCAGGTAAACTGTCCGAACGAACCTTTCGGGTGATGTGTATCCCCCAGGCAAGCCATATGTTCCAGACCCTTGCCCAAAAGGCTTTATCTCATGAGTCGCAATTTTTTTGTTCGGAAAATTATTGGGCTGGATGCTCAAATAATTGTTTAAATTTTTTACATGCCATTCAAATTCAGGACTATTGGTCATGACACCAACAGGATTCTCTTTTATGACCAGCTTCCCGCTGTCCGATTCGATCACCACTGTTTCTCCTGTTTTATCTGTGACAATATAATGAAGCGGCGGCACGAATCCTAGAACAGGTATTTCCTTTTCAACTATATTCACTTCAGTGATACGTTCCCTTAATTCGGCAATGCTTGCATTCTCGCCCAACAGCCAAATGATGAATTCGTGGGGAGCCAAATTCACCTGCTCTTCTCCCACCTCAGAGCTGTATTTCGCTTCATCAAGAAAGTAGAGCTCCGCAATAGCGAGTCCTTTTTCATTCACACCATCGGCTAAAAAATATTCTCCTAAATTTCTTCCTGTTCCAAGAAACCCATATTTCGTATTTCGGGTCCCGTCAAACTGCTTTTTCCAAGTATAATTTCTGGGAATAACAACTGGTCTCCCTTCAAGCTGGAAGCCAAAATCCATTGTTCTAGCCAAGAAATGATGCTGTGAGTTGTTTGTCAATGTTAAACTAGTACACATAATCGATTACTCCCTCATAAAAAGTTAAGCCATTTCATTTTTTATCGTTAACGCTTGTCACTCTTTTCAAAGCTATTTGAAACGATCCTTAACCGTAGATGACAAGTCTTTGAATTGTTTTCCAACGGCTTTGCCTTTTTCTGCATATTCTTTTCCGATATTTTTTCCTTCTTCGCTGTATTTTTCTCCTAATTTAGCCCCTTGCTCTTTGGTTTGTTCGAAGGTTTCTTTTAACTTGTTGATTTCTTCTTTAAATGACATATCGTTGCTCACTCCTATTCTTCATTGATAAATTTTTTCCAGTCGATGGTTAAATAGCTGCCGTCGGATGCTTTCGGTAAAATTTCTGTCAGCAGGTGGGATTGTAGTTGCTCCATGTAAACTTTCTGAGCTTCTGAATGAATCTCCTTCACCACATCTGATTTTTCCCTGATCAAATCCTTGTCAACAAACATCGCGTCAATGGGTTCAAGGTTGATATGGGATAGAAACGCATTCTCTCCCTCGATGGCCAAGAAAACATCTAGGAAATTGATCTCCTCTTTCGGTTTTTTCAGCTTGTAGCCGCCTTGCTTCGACGCGTAGGAATCAATCAAATTAGCATGCTTTAATTTCGTCGCGATCTTTTGCAAGTACGTATGAGACACATTCATTCGCTTACTGATCTCACTAGATTTTAGTGAATCTTTTTCAGGAAGCTCTGCCAGCATAACTAAAATTCCGATAGCTTGAACGTAGGATGATGATAATTTCAAGTACTCACCTCTTTTTATAGATATTATATATCTATAGATATTTTTTGTCTATATATCGACTTTGCTTTATTCAATCTTTTACAAATTTTAGTAGTTTTTCTATGAGGTTTTTGGTCAGCTGCTGAACATTCCTCCGTGATTGATTTATTCTTTAAATCGATTGCACCGTTACTATAAAAATAGGACCTTAAAAAAAGGCCCTATTCGTTAAAAACTATTGGTTTATATTCCGCTGTTCAGCTGTGCCTTCAGCAGCTGCTGAATCCTAACTAATTCTTCTGAAGAAAGGCGTTGATAGGAAATTTCGTCCTGCATGAAGCCTTCTCCTTTAGCCTGTTCAGATTCTATTTCACTAAAGGCTCCGCGGTATTTTCTAGTTAAGAGCTTCAGATCACTGAAATGAACATCGGTCTTGATATTGCTGCCGAGGCTCGTTAAAATTTCTTGATAGCTGCTTAGACCTTTAAAGCTGATCGCATTCTTCACGATCCCCGCAATCAGTTGGCGTTGGCGTGCTTGTCGACCATAATCCCCTTCTGGATCATCGTAACGCATGCGAACATATTTTAACGCGTTGCTTCCATCTAATTTTTGGACGCCTTTGGGAAATTCTGTTTCTTCGTATGTAAATGCAAAAGGATTGGATACTTCCACCTCTCCAACAGCATCAACAAGTGATTCGATTCCCTGCATATTGATCGTCACATAATAATTGATAGGAATATCTAATAGCTTTTCAACCGTAGCAATCGTCATAGCTGTACCGCCAAAGGCATACGCATGATTGATTTTATCCATCGTTCCGTGTCCTACAATCTCAGCATACGTATCTCGGGGCAAACTGACCAATACTGTTTTTTCTGTTTTGGGGTTCACAGTGGCTACCATGATCGTATCAGAACGTCCTTGCTCCGAACGACCCAGTGCTCCGGTATCGACGCCTAGTAATAAAACACTAAAGGGCTCCTGCTGTTTTAAATCAATCTCTTTTAACCGCTGTGCTCTTGCAATCGGCTCGTAGGCATTTTCAGTGGTGCTCTTTACATCGTAGAATACCTTCGCAGCAACAGCTGTGAGCAAAAGAATCAAGACCAATAAGGTACTTACCAGAACAGTCAAGATCTTTTTCAGCTGTTTTTTTCGATTAGGAGCTCTTCTCCGCTTCGTTCCCATTCATTCACTCCATCGCTTTTTTTCAGTTTTTTTGGTCCTGCTGGATCGGTACTAAAGGCCTGTGCTAGAATATCGGCGATCCGTTCGCTTGCATGACCATCTCCATAAGGATTCGCCGCTTGAGCCATTTTTTGATAATCCTCTGTCGATTCCAACAACTTCTTGGCCTCTTGAAAAACAATTTCCTTTTTAGTTCCCACTAATTTTAGTGTTCCTGCTTGGACACCTTCCGGACGTTCTGTCGTATCACGCAGAACCAACACCGGAACGCCTAATGATGGGGCCTCCTCCTGAACACCGCCAGAATCCGTTAGTATCAAGTCGCAGTGCTGAACAAAGTTATGGAAATCAAAAAGATCTAACGGTTCGATCAGCTGAATATTGTCTAAGCCCCCAAGCTCACTTTCTGCCAACTGACGAACGACTGGATTTTTGTGCATCGGAAAAATTATCTCAACATCCTTTTTAGTCTTTGCTAATTGAGTTAATGCTTGAAAGACTTCTGTCATCGGCTCACCCAGATTTTCTCTACGGTGCATCGTCACCAACAATTTTCTTTTCCCATTATTCAACAAGTTGGGGTGTGAGTATTCCTTGTCGATAGTATAGCTCATTGCGTCAATGGCAGTATTTCCTGTCACGAAGAGATGTTCCTTTGAATGGTTTTCCTTCAATAAATTATCAGCGCTTGCCTGCGTCGGTGCAAAGTGAAGATCAGCTACGGCATCGACCAATTGACGATTCATCTCCTCTGGAAAAGGTGAATACTTCTGCCAAGTGCGCAGACCCGCTTCGACATGACCGATAGAAATCTGCTGATAATAGGCGGATAAGGCTGCCGCTAATGTCGTCGTTGTATCGCCATGAACTAAAACGATATCTGGCCGGTGATCCTCCAGTATGGGTGTAAGCAGCTTGATAATGCGAATCGTCATATCGCTCAGAGCTTGCTTGTCTTTCATGATATTCAAATCAAAATCTGGTGTGATTTCAAAAAAATCCAATACTTGATCCAGCATGTCTCGGTGCTGGCCGGTTACTACTACCATTGACTCAAAGCGCGCATCCTTTTCTAAGACCTTGATGACTGGAGCCATTTTAATCGCTTCTGGCCTAGTACCAAAAATCGACATTACTTTTATCGACATATGTATCTCCCTTTTATTCAATAATTTTTCCCCTACGACAAAGAATCTTGAAGGAGATTCTGGTCCTCTCCTTCAAGATTCTCTGTACTTCAAACATAAAACAAGCGAATTGAAGAGCTAAATAATAAAAAGATTGATTGTTTTTGCGAAATATCGAACAATGAAAAAATTTATTATTTTAGATTCCACGTTTTAAGAGGTTTATCTGCTGGTGCGTATTCCAATTTAGTTGGTTTTTCTCCCGGTCCGATCAGATAATATAATTTACCCTTAGACGCTTTTTCCGGTGCTAGTACACCGCCAAAGGCTTCCATCTCTTCAGTTACGTTGTATGTCTTATCTTTTTTATCTGTCACCAAGCGAAAATCAATCGCTCCCATTCCTTTGTCTTGGGTACCAATATTCTTATACTCAACAGTAAAGGTAATCAGCTGCTTAGGCTTTTTCGCTTGATCCACAGATTCACTGCTAGATACTTCGGTGAGTTTCATTTCCATTCCATCCGCCGTGAAAGGAGCATTCAATCCATCTTTTACTTCAACCTTGGCAACCGAAACACTCGTTTCTCCGCTGCTGCTGCTTTCTTTGTCATTTCCAGCCGCACATCCAGTTAAGAGAAAACAAGCTGCGATAACACTTAATAATAATTTTTTCATTCAAAATCTCCGTTCGCTAGTTCACTAGAACTGTTTTTCTATCTAATTCTTTGCTGTCAGGTCCATATGCAACTAGGTAAGCAGTGTCGCCTTTTTTGATAGCATTTCCTACATAGTAAGTGAATGAACCATTTTTAAAGGTGCCGCCAATTGAAACCAGTCCATCGTTTACGTAAAGGCGAGCCTGTGTCACATCACCTGAATAAACGCCTGAGATTTCAATCGCACCAACAGTATACGTATTTGGCGAAATACTGCCCCTATAAGAAGAGCTTGTGAAGGAAACTTTCACATTTTCCTGCAATAACACATCATTGGTCCCGTAAGCATTCATAGTTACATTGTCACCATCTTTGATACTGCTGCCAACATAATAAGTGAAACGACCATCTTTAAAGGTACCGCCCCAAGAGATGACGTTGCCATTTATTGATAGACGAGCTTTGCGTACATCGCCAGTGTAGGTGCCGGTGATTTCTCCGTTACCAATTGTGTAACTGTCAGGAGTAATCGTTCCTTTTTGTACAGGTGCTTGCTTGATGTTAACGATATTGTTTTGAGTCAATAGAGTGTTGTTCTGATCGTAGCCGTTGATTAACACACTGTCGCCGGCTTTGATTCTTGAAGAGCCTACCCAATAGGTGAAGCGTCCGTTAGTAAAAGTTCCGCCTAAAGAAAGGACCGTTCCATTGACAATCACTTTTGCTTTCTTCACGTCTCCCGTGTAAGTTCCAGTAATTTCTTCGTTTCCAATCGTGTAAGCATCCGCTACCATTGATCCAGCTGTTGTTGCTTCAACTTGAACAACTTTGCTGTCTAATTCCTTGTCATCTGCGCTGAAGGCAACTAAACGTACATTGGCCCCTTTAGCAATCACATTTTGACCAACATAATAAGTGAACGTACCATTTTTAAAGGTTCCGCCTTGTGAAATTAAATTATTATTGACATACAATTTAGCTTTCTTCACATCGCCAGTATAGGTTCCGGTAATTTCTACATCGCCGACTTTGAATAGATTTGGAGTAATAGTTCCTTTTGCTTCTGGTGCAGCAACAATAGTAACTTTATTGTTTTGACTTAATACATCGCCGTCTACATCATAGCCATTGATTAGAACACTATCACCTTGTTTAATAGCATTTTTGCCAACCCAGTAGCTGAATTCACCATCTCTGAACGTTCCGCCTAAAGCAAGAACCTTTCCGTTAACGATGACTTTTGCCTTCTTCACATCTCCAGTGAATGTTCCACGAATATATTCTTCGCCGATTGTATAATCATAGGCAGTGATCGTACCGCTATAATTAGATAGTACCTTAACTGTTTTTTCATCTAATTTATTCTTGTTTTCGTCGTAAGCCATCAAGACAACTTTAGAGTTTTTCTTGATTAGACCAGTCGTTACTTCATAGGAGAAGCGACCATCTCTGAGGGTTCCGCCTTCAGATACCAAATGATCATCAACATAAAACTCTAGATAAGAAACATCCCCTTCATACTTACCTGTGATCAGTCCTTGTCCAACTGTATAATCATCTGGTGTGATTTCATGAATGCTTTCTTTGACAACAACTTCAATATCTTTTGTTGCGATCCCTCTGTGAGAATCTTCAACTGAATAAGTAATGAAGTATTTACCGGGAACACTGGTGTTTACTGTGTTTGACTTAACCACAATTTTTGTAGTTAAATCGCCGTCTTCTTCATCATGAGCAGTTACTCCTTCTAAAGGATTGAACGGCGTGCCCTTTTCAATCACTTTATTTTCAGCATGGATAACTGGCAATGTGTTTTCTGCTACAGTTACTTCGATCGTTTTAGTTGCTGTCAACCCATGGCTGTCCGTGATTTTGTAGGTTACAGGGTAGACACCCTCCACATTTGAACGTACTTGATTATCAATAATGACAACATTTTTAGTGATATCGCCATCTTCTTTATCGATCGCCGATACCCCTTTCATAGCAAATGCGCCAGTAAAGTCATCGCCTAGTACGATTTTACGGTTTTCCGCAGTCAATACCGGCTTTTCCGTCCCATAGGCTGGATCAAGCTTTGCATATTCCAAGAAGCCGCTAGACTCTTTTCCACCACCGACTGTCCAGTCAATGATATTATTATCCTGCGTCAAACCTGTGTTGAAATGATATTTACCATCCAATGAACCTGGAATACGGATTTCTGTGTCTGTTACAAACCCACCTAAATCAATATTCACCGAACAATAAACCCGTGGTAAAATACCGACTATCGTCGTAATATTCGGATTCTGAATAACCAGTGAGCAACTCTCTGGATCTACTCTGATATCTGTTGATTTGTAGGTATAAGATTTAATTGGAATACCTAAGTTGTAGGCCTTCATCTCACCTGATAAATAGTTGATAAAACGCGGATCTTCCAATAACGGCTTAAATTCATTTGGCAATTTGACTTGATAATAGGTTTTATCAGCGATACCTAAATTCGCTAATTGAGTGATGTTTAAGTCAACAGTCAAAATACCTTCTGTTTTTTGATTGTTGATCACTAATTCTTTACCTGTTGATGTTTTTAAGCCAATTTTACCCCAAGCAATCAACCCAATATCCATTGGTTTAATAAGACCATTTGTCTCCTGCTTCTTTGTATCTTCAGCATCCTCGTCTTCAGCAGGTGCTTCAGTCGTAGGTATCTCCTTTGTTTCTGTTGTTTCCTGTACGGGTTCGTCACTTGTTTCTGGTGCAACTTCTGGCAGATCGTTCTTCACCAGACTGTCTGCCAGTTCTGGTGCTACCTCTTCTGTTTCTACATTTTTTTCTTCTGCCAAAGCTGCAGCAGGCAGCAGGCCTGTGTTCAGCAACATCAAGCTGCTGGCACCGATTGTTAATAATTTCTTTTTCTTCACTAAATTTACCCCTTTCTTTTTTCCCTTTTTTGAATCAAACACACACTACATTCATCCATCACCTCCCTAATATTTGTAGTATTTGTAGTTTCCTGTACTCGTAGATTTTGCTCCGTTGTAAACAAAGCCCACCAGACGAGCATTTGACTGCTTAAGCAGGTTTTTGCATTTTATTAAGTTGTTTCGTTTTGTGCGGTTTTCACGAACTACTAAAATAACGCCATCAACCTTCGAAGAGAAGATCTGAGCATCTGTCACTACAAGCAGCGGCGGAGAATCAATAATGACAAAGTCGTACTGTTCCTCCAGCTGTCCTAAAATTTCATTTAACCTGTTGGAATTTAACAACTCCGATGGATTTGGCGGTATCGGTCCGGCCGGGAGAAAATCCAAATTTTTTACTTGTGTGCTTTGGATCGCTTCCTCCGGCATAGTCCGGCTGTTGCTCAATAAAGAACTTAGCCCCTTAGCACGGGTAGAAAAGGAATTAAAATATTTCCCTGCTGTCGCGCGCCGCAAATCGCCATCAACCAGCAGCACTTTTTGATTGGTTTCAGACATAACGACTGCTAAGTTAGAAGCCAACGTAGTCTTTCCTTCCTCCTGCTCTGTCGATGTCACTAACAGCAGCTTTAATGACTGCCCGGAGGATGCGGCAAACTGAATACTCGTTCGAACATTGCGGTACTGTTCGGTAATAGGTGAAAATCGATTTTCGATCGAAATTAATCGTGTTTCTCTTTCTTTCATGTAATGACGCTCCTAAGTTTAGACTCTTTTTCTTTGTCTTCTAGACACACGCAAAGACTCCTCCGACAAATTTCTCTTCAGAAGATCCTTATCCTTTGCGGACATTTTCATGTCTACACTAGTCATGTAGGGGATAATCCCTAAGGCATTGGTTTCAAAAACTTCATAGACCGTTTGTTCTGATTTGATCGTCTGATCAAAGCTTGCCCGCACCAAAACAAATAGGAAGCCGGCCAACACACCAATAAATAGACTTAGGACTAAATTTAATTTATGATTCGGCGATATTGGCGCCCGACTAGCAGTCGCTTCTGAAGTAATCGAAATTTCTCCAGGAATTTGACTTTCTGCTAAAGCTTCTTGAAATATTTGCGAAGTTGTATTGGCTAAATGAGCGGACAGCCTTGGTCGATCGCTAACAGCGCGGATCGAAAAAAAAAGCGATTCTTGCTGCTGTTCGAGTGTAATTGCTTCTCTTAACTGACTAATCGTCATTTGTTGATGTTCTTCTGTCTGCAATCTTTCTTGTACTCGGCCTAAGACCAAATCACTTAACACCAGTTCCTTGTAGGTTTTTACCAATTGTAGATTAGCAGTAATTTCATTAGAAAGATTTTCTTCCGTCGATTTCGTTGCCGCGATCATCTGTGTTTGCGAGCTGTACTGCGGCGTGATCCAGAAAAAGGTAATATAGCTGCCCAGCAGTAAGCCGCCGATACTAAAAAGAACAATGGTCAGCAGCTTTTCCTTAATAGTGCGCACAAAAAAGGAGAAATTTAATTTTTCATCCATAATGACTAGTTGCCTCCGATAGTTTATATACTGGTTTAATAAGCCCCATCTCGTGTGATGATGACCAAAAAGGTTTTAAGTATGATCTGTATATCCAGAAGAAAACTTCCTTTAGCTAAGTAGCTGAGATCTAGTTGGATCATTTCTTCAAAATGGAGATTGTTCCGCCCATTCACCTGCCACAGACCGGTACATCCAGGCTTAACAAGTAATCTCAGACGATGATAATCCGAGTATTGCTCCACTTCATGAGGCAATGCTGGTCTTGGTCCGACAATCGACATCTCCCCTTTCAGTACATTCACCAGTTGCGGAAATTCATCAATGCTAAATTTCCGCAAAAAATGACCGGTTCGAGTAATACGCGGATCACATTTCATTTTGAACATAGGGCCTTGAATCTCATTTTTTTCCATCAAGTCTGCCAGCTGCTCTTCAGCTCCAACAAACATTGTCCGAAATTTATATAGAACAAAATAGTTTCCATTCAGACCAACACGTGTTTGACTAAAAAAGACTGGGCCTTTAGGATCTTCCAGTTTTATCAACAGTGCAACAAAACCAAATGGAATCGCCAAAACAGCTAATCCCAAAAGACTTACAACGATGTCAATGACTCGTTTTGTTTTCCTTCCAAAAAAAATGGAGGCAGCTAAATTTTGTTGTTCAGTTAATTCAAAATCATTAATGGACGAGTTATTTTCATAAATGTTATTCATCATTTCACTTCCAAAAAATCGAAAAAATCCGATGTATTTTTCTTGATTACCAAACTCTTTTTTTAGAATAATTACAACTAACAAACTAATAATAGAACAGAAGCTGCACCTTGAAACATCAAATAAGTGATGGTTTTTAACATTTTTATCCAAAAATCACGTTTTTTATTAACACAAACGACAAAACGATGCTCATTCCATTCTATTTTTGTTCGATTTTTGAATTTTTAAGCTATTTTTCAAAGTACATTCTCAGCTACATCAAAAATTTTGTGTCCTTCACTATTTTTAAACTCGGCTTCTGCTTTGATTAAATGGTAGAATTCATCTGATATCTGATAGCCTCTTCCCCATGCTGTATCGATCGGACTAAAATCCATTCCGCTCTTTTCTACTTTTTCTTTGATGTTGCGGACACAGCTAGACAACGCGGACATTTTTGAATCCGTTACTCCTTCTTCACGCCAAATTTTCTTGCACAATTCCTGCCGTGACAGATACTGGCCTCTGTTTTCGTACAGACACATCAGCATGATTCTTTCCCGTTTAGAAAAACCAAAATTGTAAAAGCGGTAGTCTACCTCATCAGTCCTTCTTTTCCTGCTGCTGAAGGTTCTGGCCTTCGGATGTTCGGCCTGCTTTTGTTCAATAGCTTGACAAAGCTCGCGAATCTCCTCTAAGGAAGCATTTCCTTTGATCCTCTGATCAATGATGTATTCTGTCCGCTCTTCTTCATAGCCCTTTGTAAACTCACTTTCATATTTCCTGACGATTGCCGGAACATATTCGCGAATACGCGGGATTATTTCAAAAATCTCCTGATAAGACACCGTCTCACTTAAAATAACCGCGTCAAAACAAGAAAGCAGCTGCCCCATCTCCTGATCCATCGAAAAACACTCATCTAGTAAACACGTGCTGCAAAACACTTCATTATTTATTTGCTGAAGTTTGCTTTGAAAGCTCGTCTCAGCCAATATATTTTTCGTTAAAATTAATAGTTTCATATTCGATCTCCTTTACCAATTTCATTTAAGTGATTAATACTCTCAACAAATTCGTCATAGAATCTTCGCTTTGAATGCCTGTTTCTTCCTTTTAAAGCTTCTTTACTCAGCTGATCGCGGAGCGCGTCATCATGAATCAATTGCTCTAATCCCTCAGCAAAACGCGGAACAAACTGCTGATCATACTCGATTAATAACGCGCTTTTTTCACTGATGTATTCTGGAATCCCGCCAATTTTAGTGGCAATGACAGGAATTCCCATTGCTTGCGCTTCAACCGCCGAAAGGCAGCAGGTTTCGTGGAATATTGATGGAACAGCACAAATATCCGCCGCCTTCAGATAGAGAGGCATCTGACTTTTTTCAATATAGCCAGTAAAAGTCACTTCGATGGGCAGCTGCTCTGCCTGCGCCATTACCTTCTTGAAATAGGAATCCTTTTGAGCGGAGCTGTAGGTAGTTCCCCCTAATACCAATACCTTGACGTTTTGCACCGATTCAATTTGATTCAATGCATCAAACAACAGATGCACCCCTTTGGTCTCCGTCACCCGACCTGAAAAGACAATGACACAATCCGTCTCCTTGTAATGAAATAGCGAACGGATTTTCTGCCTCTCAGTAGGCGCTGTCGGCTGATATTCCTCTAACGCGATCCCATTATTCACACGATAAAGAGCGGGCCATTCCTTTGAATAGCTAATCTCCTGCACTTTCTCGTTAAGAAAATCACATACCGATAAAATCCCATCCAGCTCCTGAAGAATCGTTGCTCCCTTCATTGTTCGATTATTGAGATAATCATTGTGTAAATAAACGGCCAGCTTCCCTGAAAAAAAGCGGCGGATAAGAGGAATTCGCTCTGGACAATTCAAATCAATCAGGCAATCCACAGAATTCTTTTGCAGATAGTGTTTGGCTGCTGTCACTAGCTCTGGATAAGGGATCATATTTTTTCTTTTGCCTGTAACGATTTGTCTTCCCTTGTTCCAGCATCTTTGAATAAACCAGCGAAACGGCCGCTCTTTTGTTTTCACCGCAACCACTTGCGTATGCTTATGTGTTCGATTGAACGCTGCAATCGCCTCATCATCCTTAGATACCACGATCAGCTCCAACAGCTGCTGCTGTTCATTTTCTTCAATTAAAGTGTCGAGCAGCGTTTCTATCGCACCGCCTTTTACCGCCGGCACAGGTAATTTTCCATAAGTCAGCAGTAACACCCGTATCCTCTTCATTTGAATTTCTCCTGCACTAAGAGATAGATAAAATAGACATTCTCAAAGATATAGCGTTTATAAAGTCGCTGCGGCTCCTTCATAAATCGATGCAGCCACTCCAATCCATTGCGCTGCATCCAAACAGGCGCCCGTGATATTTCGCCAGCTAGTACATCAAAGCTCCCGCCAACGCCCATGATTAAGTTGGCGTTCAATTCTTTTTTATACTTATTTACAAACGCCTCCTTATAAGGAGAAGTCATTCCAATGAACAGCATTTGCGGTTGACAGTCGGCAATTTTTTTTACTACCTCCTGTTCATCCTTGAAATAGCCATGCTGTGCACCAGCGATTTTCAGCTTGGGATACTGCTGCTTCAATACCTCCAGCAGCTTATTGAGAATTGTCTCTTTCGTGCCGAGAAAATATACTGTCAAGCCTAGTTCTTCCGCCTGCTTCAGCAGTGCCATCATTGTGTCGATTCCAGTAACCCGATCAATGTCTTTCTTTTTGAGCCATCGGCAGGCTCGCACCACTGAGTAGCCGTCCGCACTTACCATGTCCGCTTGTTGAATGATTTTTTTGATTTCAGCATCACGATGGCTTAGAACGACCTTATTGGAATTAACTCCTACGTGCTCTATTACTTCATTTCGCTGGATTCGCTCAATCATCTCTTCCACCGTTTCTTCCAAGCTGCCCTCATCAATCAGCAAATCAAATAGTTCAATTTTATTCATTGCGTCCCCTCCTTCTTATTGGATTGCTCTGAAACAAATCAATGGAAATGATACACACGATCACTAAAATCTGACTGCCGATCGAAGCCAACTTTGAGAAGGTCAACCATTGATTAAGAACGATCTGTAAAACCAACAGACCGAATTGAATTCCCATTTTTCTAGCAGATAGATAATTTTCCATTAAACGATTGGTCTCTTTTTTTCGTAAATAAAAGATGATAAAAAAGCCCAAACCAGATGCTATCGAGGCACCATTAATCCCCACCAGTGGAATCAAGATAAGGCTGCCCACGAGACTGACGGCAGCTCCGACTAGTGAAGTCGTCAAAACGCCTTTTGTTTTCTTCACCACGATATAAGCTGTTCCTAAAAAGCCCGAAACACAGGAAAAGAAATTGCTTATCAGCAGCAATGGTATGTAAGCTTTGGCAAAATAAAACTCCTTTGACAGCAATACAGAAGCTATCGGATCTAAAAACAAGAGAATCAAGCACGAGAAAACCAAGAGCAGTGTGCAATAATGATTGAAGACATTTTGATAGAAGCTCCCCGCATCTTTTTTGCGATAGTTTTCAACCGCAGAAAGCTGCCAAGCCTGCAAGAAGATTGAGCCGATCACTGATAACAAGCTAGGAACCTTACTAGCCGCAGCGTACATGCCATTGCTTGCTACTCCCAGAAAGAAAGTCATAATAAAGCGGCTGGATGTTGTAAGAATCCACCACATAGCCGAATTGGGAATCAAGGGCAGGCTGTAAGTGATCAACTGCTTCTTTTGCACCTGATCCAAGTCCTTTTCTTTGATAAACAAATTCTTCCAGGAGATGTTGAAGGATAAGAATATTAAGGAAAAGCTATTCGCCAATACCAAAGACAAAAAGTATGCATCGAGCTTATTGGCCATTTGACGAAAGAAAAATAGCCCAAAAAGCATGGTCAGCAGCGATAACAGAATGCCGTTTGATGCATAGATTCTCAGCTTGCCGATCGCTTTGATGTACTGCATGAAAATCAATTGAAAGGATTGGATCGTCAGTAAAAGAAAACTGAGCAAACCAACATAAGAAGAGATCATCACCTGTGGTCCGCATAGATAGACCCCTCCAACCAATATCCCAGTCAGACCGAGCCCAACGAGGTTAATACTGATCGCCGTGCGCAGCCAGCCCACCTTTTCTGAATTACTTTTGCTGTCCAAAACAAAGCGCAAAACGCCTTCAGAGACACTCAAGCTGACGATCGGCAGCATCAAATTAATCGTATTGATCAGCAGATCCGCTGTTCCATACTCACTTTTGCTCAAATAATAGGTATAAAACCCAACCAAAAAAAACGTAATCAGCTTGCTGCCAAAACTGCCAATCGCAAAAATCAACGAATCGCTGAATAATTTCTTATATTGATTCATATTTCTACCAAGTTTTGCCGAATGTCAGCTATAATTTGATGATTAATCGCAAAGGCCGTTCGCATTTCTTCTTTCCGCTGCTTCATTTTAATTAGCTCCTGCTCATTGTCCGCCAGCTTTTCGGCGATTTTCTTTGATAAAAGCTCTCTTTTTTCATTCAGGCCTTCAATTGCCAGCACATCTTCCTCCAGCTCAAGATTTTTGAACATTTCTACCACTTTTTGCTGCCAAGACAAGCCAATAATTGGAACAAATTGCGAAACCGCGACTATCATTGAATGCATTCGGGTTCCAATTACCAGGTTCAGCGATTGATATAAGTCAAGCAAGTCTTCACGATCCTTAACGAAGACTACCTTTACCTCTGTTGATTTCTGGAAATCAGAATAAAGTGTTTCGATTGTTTCGTAATCCTGCACTTCAGAGGAATATAGAACAATCTCTTTTTTCGCCTGAGCTAAGCGTTGGATCAACACCTTCATCTCCTCCAAATAGTCCAGATAATCCTTCCGTGAACAGCCGGTAATTCGATAGTCAATGACACAAATCCCGATGCGTTCCTGCAGAGCTCTTTGTGCTTTTAATTGCTCAAAGGGCAGTGATTCTGGCAATAGAAACACTGGATCAACAGAAGCATAAGCTGCTGGGTGTTGAGTATTTTCCAAGTATCTTAATGACCGTTCATCACGAAAAGTGACATACTCACATTTCTTTAAGGTAGCGACAGCCGCATTTCTTTGTTTCTCCGTGCAAAACGGACCGATTCCAATCGAGCTGACAAAGACCGGGACCTGATGCTTATTAGCCAAGGAAACCACTTGATCAAAGCGCTGAGCGGATAAGGTGGCGGACGATAAATCAAAAATTGCATTCCCTCCACCGATTACTAAAAGATCCGTTTGGGCCAACGTCTCCTCAAAATGTTGAATATCTGCTGGATCATACATTTTTCTTCGCGATCTTAGCCACTTTCCCCTACTGACAAGGTTTCTTACCAATGGCAGCTGGCGAAAGTATTTATAATAAATTTCATGGGTTCTTGATCGACGAATCAGATTTTTATTTATCTTAATTTTTGATTCTTCAATTAGTTTGTAACTATATTTCCATGTTTCAATTCCGGCTAACAGCTGCTCTGATAACGTCGCGGCAATCAATCGATCACCAATATTCGAGCTGTCAATGAAACTAACTAGTGTGGCTTTCACTCATGTTCCTCTACTTTCATGTTTTTTATATTTCATAAAAATCTACAATTCCGATCGCTTCTATTTCCATCAACTGCTGTGCCGCTTCAGGTGACCTTAGGAATTTTCTTTCATGTACATAGAACCATCCGAAGCTGCAGGATGTACTGAGCATAAAACTCATGATGAATATTCCCAGGATGAATTTAGGAACACTAGGTGTCCTTTCTGTTTCAATGGATTGGGCAGAAAGCAGAAATACATTTCTAGGCAGACGACTGTTTTCGACGATCTGGGGATAATGCTCACTTAAGCTCACAGCTATTTTTTTACTTTGTTCTGGACTGCGGGTCGTAATAGCGACTGTAAAAATTTGTGAATTGATGCTGCTTGAAACTTTCATGCTAGCTAATAATGCTTGCTTGCTTTGCTGCGGGTTATCCTTTTGTATCGCCTGCAGCATAGGCTCGCTTTTCACCATTTCCTTATAGGTTTCTACCAGCTTGATATTGCTAGAGATCACTTGATTCTCGATTTCCAATCTATCCTCATCCCCATTGTCTTCAACGCTATGTTCCGTTGCCGGTAATAAAAAGGACACCTGATTTGTATAGTCAAACCCCTTCATAAAGAACATGCCTCCACAGCCTATTCCCATAAAACAGAGGGTCATTACTAAAATCACTTTTTTTTGCAGCCACAGAAAATGCATGAACTCCTTAAATGAATACATGAATAACTCCTCTCCTAATCAGCTAACGATTCATATACACATTCCCAATTTTGCAGATAAGCTTCCATAGAGTAGTGATCTCTGATCGTCTTCTGAGCATTGGCAGAGAATCGTCTACGCTTCTCCTGATTAGAGAAAAAGGCTATGATCGCCTGCTCCATTTGATCGATGTCTCCCGGCGCGACCAGAAAACCATTCTCTTGGTTTTTTATTACCTGACTGATTCCCCCCACATCCGTTGCCAAATTTGGAATGCCGCAGCCCATCGTTTCCAAGATTGCCATCGGAATCCCCTCATGATACGAAGGAAGAAGATGCAAGCCACAGTCCTTCAACAATTCCGCTTGATTCGTGGTCCAGCCATGCAGCTCGACGTTTTCACAATTAAGCCGCTTCATCTGTTCAATGATTTTCGGGGTCGTTTCATCAGTATCGCCGTAAAGATGAAATCGCACGTTTGGTATTTTTCTTTGGATTCGCTTAGCAAGTGCCAAAATATCGTGGCTTCCTTTTCGCTCACAAATGCGCCCAAAGGTTAAAACGTTGGTTGAATGAAGCTGATAGCTATTATTCGAAGGGACAGAAACAGCATTATTTATCACGATGACCTTTGTTTTCGTCAGTGTTTGATAATAGTTTCTCCAGTCATCACCCAAAGCGACCACTAAATCAACTCGGTTCAAGGTTTTGCGAATCGAACGTTTTTTATTTTCGGATGCTTCTTTATAGAAATGGTCAAAATTCGGCGCATGCATATGAAAAATAATTTTCGTTCCTTTTTTCACAGCCTTCACCAGTACTGCTTTACGGTAAAAACTCGCGTCTTGTGAAACGTGAAAGTGAACAATCGATACTTCTTCAGTATGTGTCGCTACAAACAGCTGCCGAAACGATCGTAAAGCATAGAAGAGCTTGTGCTTCTCATTCCATGAAAATAGATAACGAATCTGCCATTTTTGATTTTTGGGAAAGTAATTAATAAAATTTTTGACGACCGTTGAAATTCCACCTTTACCTGTACTTTCCGGTCCCACCATGATTATCTTTTTCATATTTGCTCCTCTTTAATCACTTGGATGAACATGCACATAAAACCAAATACTGTCGCTGACAGTGCTGAAAAAAAGACATGCCCGACCAAAAAACTGTAAATAACCGTAAAAATTAATAAGAATACGCAAAACTTATCACTGCCTTGATAAACTGCTACTCTTAGGAAATGAACAACCACTGACACAAGGATGATCGTTCCAATAATTCCATAGGAAAAAAACATGTCAAAAAAATCCATTTCAATCAGGCCGCCCTTCCTGCCGTACCAATTCCAGCGATTCTCAAAGCCTGAACCAAACCAAAAAATCAATTGATTTTTCGGCGCTTGAGAAAAATTAGCGGCCGCATCTCGTAAATAAACATTCCTAGAACTCAACAGCAGTCTCGGCCAATCATCCTGATAAAGCGTGCGGAAGTATGTAAAGCGTGCAATCACACTAGATAAAGATGTTAATAGGAATTCCTTTCCCTTCATCAAAAGAAATAGCAACAGCCCTAACAAAAATTCAAAAACGAAAAATTGTTCATGCAAAGAATCACTGCGATAACGAAAAAGAAAATAGCCGATTAAATAGAAGGAATAGAGAACGCCTGTTAATAAGCCAGACTTTGTTCCTAAAATCAGCAGGCAATACATATTAAGAAAATAAAGAATTAATAAAAGACTTGCTGGTACTATCGGTTTATGTTGCTGGATCAAAAACCAACCCACAAAAAAAAGCATGATTAAAAAAGCATAGGCGATATCATTAGTAGCAAAGTAAAAACCTTTAAAGCCAGCTGCATCATCATAGGTGTTATTTCCCAGGCCCAAAACATAAGGAACAATTAAACCGCCAATCAAAAAGACATCCAATACAATAGTCAGTTTAGACAACCTCTTTACGGATAAAGCTGCTCCGAATTGCTTCGCAAAGAAGGGAATCAGCAGACATAAGGAAAAACGAATAACATAGGACATTTCCTCCACCAGCAGGTTAAAGCCTGTGGCGAAAAAGAAGGCCTGAAAAATACAAATGATCGTTAATGAAAAAAGAGTAATAAGAAGCAATACATAGTCATCTGTTTGCTTCATTCCTTTCGCTAGAACACCGTAAAGAATATAAGCTATGAAAAAGATTCTATACGCTGTTCCCAATGGAATATTGCTGCCGTATGATATGAAGACCCCGTTGAAAATATCCACTATAGGAAAAATCATTATCAACAGCAAAAAAATATGAAGCCTTATCCGATTACTCAATAAATCTCTCCTTTTCTTTAGAATTAAGTAAAATTTGCGATGCATAAAATTAAATATAATTAATGTTAATCTAGTCTATATTTATTCAAACATCTGTTTTTGTTAATTTTTAATCAAAATTTGATTGGTTGACTTTTGAATAAGAGTATAAAATAATAAATGTAAGTTAATAAAACGGAATATTAACATCACAAAAGTCTATTTATTTATTCACCGCAACATTTCTTACTGTTTGTTTAACTAAATTATTTTAAAAATAAATGATCGAAAGGAGGGATTTACAGGAAGATGTTTCTAATCAATCAAATTGCGGATCTATTTGACAAGGAAACGTTCACAAAAATAAAAATTATTTGCTTGTTGAAGGAATGTAAAACGTGGCTATCCATTGATGAGCTGTCACTGCAGCTAGAAATTAATCAAAGAACTATTTTGAAGTACCTTACATTTATCGAAGAAGACATCGATTCGTTCATTTCCAACAATGAAATTGTGTTGAAGAATCACAATAAGAAAGGATATTTTTTGCATTATGATTTTGAACCAGCGTTAGAGGATTTGATTTTCCGAATGATCGAGGGCACTATTAACTATCAATTGATAATGAAAATCTTTTTCTCAAAAATGCCGTCAATCATCCAATTTTCACATAAGTATTATGTCAGTGAGTCTTCTCTATGGCGCATGATCAATAAATTTCGAAAAAAATTAGTGCCTAAGGGAATAACGATTGAGCGTCGTTCTTTAGAATTGGTGGGGAATGAAACACATATTCGTAATCTCAGCTTTCTCCTGCTATTGACTTCATTCAGCAGAGGCAGCTGGCCTTATGGGGGAACTACAAGATTAATCACAGAAAAAATTATTGACCGTGTTATTAACTTTTTCCATTTATGTTTATCGGAGTTTGAATACAAGAAACTTTTTTGCATGATTGCGGTGTGCATTGAAAGAGCAAAAAGAGGAAAGCATGTTCAGCTAACAAAGGAGCAGCGAGAAAATATCGAAAAAAATGAGCTGTTCGATCGCTTTTTTTACGAGCTGAGGGATATTTTGCCTAAAGAGCTCCAGCAGCAAAATGAAATAGGCTTTCTATTTTTATATGTTTTTACAATAGACGAGGTGTTTAATAATACTTACATACGAAAAGATTTTATCGAATTTCATTATGAGCGGAACACACAACTGTTCCAGTCGGTCGAAATCTTCAAAAAACTCTGGTTCGATGAACAGAAGTTTTTCATTTCAAAAGAAGACCATAAAACAGTGGATAAAAGTCTCTACAGTGCTCATCTGCATTGTCAGCTATTCCACAATAAAGAACCTTCTGATTATCATTCACAGGAATCTTGTCTATATGCCAGTGAATCGATCTCTCCTCACTTAAGAAATCGAGCAAGCGAGTTAATTTCTTTGCTATACAAAAAAACCGGTTTTCCACTTTTTCGAGACAGCAGCTATTTATTATCCGTTTATCCTTTATTGTTTGAAACGATCACGCCTCTTCAAAAAGTGGAGGAGCCTTTGCAGATTTTCTTAGCCTCAGACTTGTCAAATTTAGAGGAACAGCGTCTGATCAACATGATTAAAAATGAATTCTTAGGGCGTTTTAAAATGGAAATTTACACTCACCATGATTGCCTGGGTGAAATCAATTCACTCGATCTGCTGCTTTCAACAAGAAAAACAATTTTAGTCGATCAACCAGCTATTCCCAATATCGTGATCCCTCGAAAACCTACAAAACTAGATTTTTGCACGCTAGACGCGAAATTAAACGAACTTTTTATGATAAAAAACCAGCAAAAAAGGCATGTATCTTTTTGAAGGATACATGCCTTTTCACTTATCTAAAAAAAGAATGTCGTTTTACCTTTTGAAAAGCTGGACGCTTTACTGGATCTCCATTCAGCAGATCTTTGGTCATCTGCTCCATCTCTCTCACTAATTCACTCCCAAAATCCTTCTCAATTTCTTGATAAGCTTCCTTTAAATAAAAGCCTCGCTGCTGAATACTATGAGCATCAGAGGCAACCATGTAAACCAATCGATTACTCAACATCGTCCTAGCTACCTTTTGAATTTTCCGACCAAAAAAACCAATAACACTCGGCGCAGTTAATTGAGTTAAGACCCCCATTTCCAGATACGGTACTAGTCGGTTCGGGTCTTTTGAAAACACGCCATTACGTTCTGGATGGACTATCACAGGTGTATGTCCCTGTTCAATTAGCTGATAAAAAAGCTGATCTGTATAGGCCGGAACCTCTGCTGCTGGAAACTCGATCAGCAGGTATTGGTTATTCAGATCTGTAAATAGAATATTTTGATGCCGAATATCTTCAAGCAATTCACCAGTCAAACGAACCTCCTGACCTTCAAAAAGAGTCAAATCTATCCCTCTTTGATCGAATTCCTGCTGCAAATTTTTTACGGCTGCGATGACATTGGCAGCCGGATTATCATAACGGCCATTCTTATGATGTGGGGTACATAAAATGTGTGTAATCCCCTGTTGTACAGCTGAATGAGCCATAGCGATACTCTCTTCAAGATTTTTAGGACCATCATCCACCCCTGGAAGAATATGACAATGTAAATCTATCACGCCTATCACTCCAAACTAATTAATCTCTCTAAAAACATTTTAAAAAGGATCAGATAGTCAATCATTCCCTACGGCTCGACTGTCTCATACCCAATCTTTCGTTTGATTTTAACAGACATTCCTTTCAACGCCCTATCAAAATTCGCTCATTTTTCGAAAAAAGAGAAGCGACAAACTTATATATAGCTGTGAATCTTCTCTTTTTAGAAATGAAAGTGAACTGTTTTTGCTTTTTTTGATAGAAATCAAAATGATTGCGTTTACATTATCAATTTTCTATTGTATACTCTTTTAAAGGATAAGACGTTATAACGTCTTATCCAATTATGGTAACTATTTTTAGAAAAGGAGGAAAAAATGTTATGGAATCAACAAAGGTGTTAGCAAAGCAATTAGTAAAACTTATGGGAGGAGCTGAAAATATTCAATCGATTACTCATTGTGCCACACGATTACGCCCACAGTTCAAAAATCGAAGTTTCGTTCGAACAAAGGAAATTCAGGAACTAGATGGTGTTACAGGAATCGTTGATAAAGAAGCTGGTTTTCAAATTATTATTGGAACAAATGTTGGCGAAGTTTATGAGGCTTTTATCAACTGTTTGGATACCCAGCCATCCTCTGCTTCAGAGAATTTAAAATCTGAAACGAAAGAAAAACATTTGCTGAATGATTTTGTTGCTTTAGTTGTCAGTATCTTTTCACCATTATTGCCATTACTAGCCGGATCAGGTTTACTTCGCGGTTTTACCATTTTGGCAAACGAACTGGGATGGTTATCAACAACAAGCACAACAAATCTGATGTTAACTCTTGCTGCTACTTCAGTTTTCTATTTTTTGCCATTATTAGTAGCCGTAACCTCGGCAAATCGATTTAAAACCAGCCCATATATTGCTGTAGCTATTTTAGGAGCATTAATCATGCCTGATTTCATTAATCTTATTCAAGGAGATGGCGGAAACTTGATTCGTTTCTTTGGAATATCTATGCCCGTATTCAACTATACGAGCCAAGTCATTCCCGCAATTTTGACTGTCTGGCTACAGTCAGTTTTGGAGCACTTTATGAAGAGGAGATTACCGAATAGTTTGCATATGATTGTCATTCCAACAATCTTATTGTTCTTGTTAGTTCCAATTGTCGTTGGTATTTTCGGTCCTATTGGAAATTACCTAAGTATTGGGATTGCGAATATCGTAGGTTGGTTAGCGAATATAAATCAAATTGTTACAGGAGCGGTAATTGGCGGAATTTGGAATATTTTAATTATGTTCGGTGTTCATTGGGCCCCAAATACAATGGTAATCATTCCTGAGATAGCTCGAACAGGCCACTCCGCATTCATTGCTTATGGAGCAACGGCAAACTTTGGGATGGCAGGAGCCGCATTTGCTATATTTCTGCGTTCCCGCAATCAAAAGTTAAAGACCTTTTCACTGACTGCTATTACGTCGGTTTTTTTATCAGGCATTGTAGAACCCGCTATCTATGGTTTAGGCGTAAAATTCAAAACACCATTAATTGCAGGTTGTTTAGGGGCCGCATTAGGTGGAGCGTTCATGGGGGCATTTGATGTTATTGGAAATGCATTTGTTTTTGGTGGTTTGACCACGATACCAGCATTCGCAGGCCCCACTTTATGGGCTTACGTTGTTGGTTTAGCTATTTCATTTTTCGGTGGAATGATTTTAACCTTTTTATTCGGTGTGAAAGATCCTGAAGCAGAAATGACACAGACAAATTAGAAAAAGGAAGGAAAGATACTATGACTTTACATGCAAAAATTCAAGGAACTCTAGCTTTAGCGGCAATCGGGGATGCTATGGGAGCCGCAACAGAAAATCTATCTTTTGATCAAATTCGAATTCTTTTTGGAGAAAAAGTAACAGAATTCAAAAAACCAGGTGAAACGGCTTTCGCATTGGGGAATGAACCAGGACAAGTAACAGATGACTTTTCTCAAATTTATTTTTTATGTAATGAAATTCTATCTAATAACGGAATGTTGGACAAAGAGACTGTCATCAAAGCTATGTTAGCTTGGTCAGATGTCCCAATGTACTTTGACCGCTTTGCAGGACCTACTACAAGAAGTGCGATCGCTATGTATAAGGATCCTTCTTTAGAAATGAAACCTCTTCCCGGAGCAGTAACCGTGGATTATGCTTCTAAAGCTACCAATGGCGCAGCCATGAAAATTGCTCCGGCAGGAATTCTACATCCAAATAATCTCGAAGGAGCAATCGAGGCGGCAATCACAATTGCTCAAGTAACTCATGACAATTCCTTAGCAATTTCAGGCGCCTGTGCGGTGGCGGCAGCAACCAGTATATCTTTAGCACCTCATGCCACAATAGATGACGTGCTATCTGCAGGATTTTACGGAGCGGTTCGCGGAGAAACGTTGGCCAAAGAAGTCTCGAGAGAGGTAGCCGGACCAAATGTTGTGGAACGTATACAACTAGCGTATACTGTTGTTAACGGTATTGGAACGAAAGAAGACAAATTACGTCAACTTTCTCAAATCGTTGGCAGCGGGTTGCATATTTCGGAAGCGGTTCCTTGCGCCTTTGGAATTGTCGCTCTCAATAAGGAGAATGTCCTGCAAGCAGTCATTGACGCAGTAAATATTGGATACGATACGGATACCATCGCGACAATTGTCGGCTCTATGGTAGGTGCTTTTATTGACCAATCCGATCCACAATTCCACTCCTTATTTGAAGCCGTTCAGCTTGCCAATGATTTTAATCTAGTTCAACTAGCAAATTCATTATCAGATGTGGTGGGGTTTCATGAAAGGAAACAGTGTTAAATATTTAGCTATTTATGAAGAATTGAAACAAGAAATTATTAATGGTGCCTATACTGTAGGAGAGACATTCCCTGCGGAGCCAGAATTACAGCAACGATTTAATGTTAGTCGTATTACAGTACGACATGCTGTTAAGCTCCTAGTAGACGAAGGCTATTTGCAACGGATCCACGGTGTTGGAACAATCGTCTTAAGCCAAAAAGAATCGCTACAGTTACAAACCTTGCTAAGTTTTACAGAAGAAAACAATGATCGTGATGCACATTCGTCTCTGTATTCCTTTAACGAATCAGTTGTTGCTGATCCAACAGTTTGTTCTCATCTAGAACTTCCTAAGGGGGCTACAGTCAGTTGTCACGAAAGGGTTCGCTGGGTAGATGGGATTCCCATCAGCTTTCAAAGAGTCTATTGTCCCTCTTTTATTAAACTAGTCTCTGAAGAACTTGAAGCACCCGATGCTTCTCTATATAAGCTATTAAGAGAAAAAGGATTCGTAGTAACAAAAGCACAGGAAACAATCGAGTCAGTTATTTCTGATAAACAGTTGGCAGAATGTTTAAACATAGAAGAAAATAAGCCTTTATTGTATGTTGAACGAGTTACTCGAGATCAGAAAGACCGCCTAATTGAATACACGGAATTCTTTTATCGCGGTGATCGCTATCGCTATAATGTGCAGTTGCAAGTACCTTAAACTAATTGTAAGCTAACATCCGTCATGCGAATCAGTTGTGATTCACATGACGGATTATTTTTATTTCATATTATTAAACTGATACACATCTGTGTCCTAAACTATGACAATGTAAAGTAAACAAACAATGAAAGCTAGTAGAATCAAAAATATAAACCATTAAATCCGCCGCCCCCCTTCTCTATCACAAAAAATAAATCATCTGGAATAGCGGTATCTAAAATGATAGAATGACTTGAGGACAAGAAGACTGCTATAATTTTGCGATTTCACCGCAAAATGTAAGGGCATACATTTTGTCTTAAAATACTACCTTGGTAGAAGTGGGGAGGAACATGTATATGCGTTTTAAATTTTTTAATGAACTAGAGTTGGATTTCACGAATGATCAGAATGAAGAACAAGTAGTTGCTGCAGTAAAGAAAGTTAAAGCATTACTTGGAGAAGAAATTCCTATGATTATCAATGGAAAACGAATCCGTACACAAGAATGGATCAATTCCTATAATCCCGCTGAGAAATCACAACTAGTGGCTAAAGTTGCGAGTGCTACTGCTACGAATGCAGATGAAGCTGTAGAAGCTTGTGCAGCAGGTTTTGAAAAATGGAAAAAAGTCTCCCTAGAAGAACGATTGACATTGGCACAGCGGGTGGTTGAGCTTTTATTAGAAAAACGATTTGAGCTGATCGCTTGGATGAGCTTTGAAAATGGAAAAAATTGGGGTGAAGCTGACGGTGAAATCTGTGAGTTGATTGATTTTACTCGTGCTTATATGAACAGCATGGAAAAATTATCTGAGGGATTAGATTATTTGATTCCTGATCCTCAAGAGGAGCGAGCATGTGTTTACGTGCCTATTGGTGTAGGTATTGCTGTCGCTCCTTGGAACTTTCCTTTATCCCTGATCGGCGGCATGGTGATGAGTGCCTTGATTACAGGCAATACGGTCGTTCTAAAACCGGCTAGTGATACACCTGCTGTTGCCTATCGCTTTTTTGAAATTTTAGAAGAAGCAGGATATCCAGCAGATAGTATTGCTTTCTTACCAGGGTCAGGAGCAGCGATTGGAAATCAGCTGGTAGCTCATCCTCAAACGAGATTCGTCAATTTCACAGGCTCCAAAGAAGTCGGCTTAAAAATTAATGAATTAGCTGCTAAAACCGGTCCTGGACAAATTTGGATCAAACGAGTGGTAGCAGAAATGGGCGGGAAAAATGCGATTGTCGTTGATGAATCAGCTGATCTTGCAAAAGCAGCTAGCGACATCGTTGCTTCAGCATTCTTTTTACAAGGTCAAAAATGCTCTGCATGTTCGCGAGTGATTGTTCACGAAACAATCAAAGAGCAATTAGTTGAGATGATCGTTCAAAAAACACAGGAATTAGAGCAAGGAGCTGGAACAGAAAATTATGCACTTGGTCCTGTTATCTCGCAAAGTGCCTTCAACAAAATTACAAAATATATAGAAATTGCTAAGAAAGAAGACCAATTGATCTATGGCGGCAGTTACGATGATCAAAAAGGGTATTTCATTGATCCTGCAATTTTTGCTGTATCACCCGAGTCGACTATCTTTAAAGAAGAGATCTTCGGCCCAGTATTGGCAATCACTGGCTATCAAAACTTCTCTGAGGCTATTAGCTTAGCAAACGCAACTGAATATGCCTTGACCGGTTCTTTATATTCCGAGAATGAAGCGAACATCAAGGAAGCGCAAGCTGATTTCCATGTGGGAAACCTGTATATCAATCATAAATCTACCGGCGCAGTTGTTCGTCAACATCCATTTGGTGGTTTTAATATGTCTGGAACAGATGCAAAAACTGGAACCCATGACTATTTACAAAACTTCCTACAATTGAAATCCATCACTCGAACAATTACAAAGTAAAACGATTGAAACTATTTTCACTAAGAGGTCGGGCCTCTTTTATCATCAAAAATAGGAGTCGAAACTAAAAGTGAGTCGAAAGAAAAATTTCTTTTGACTCACTTCTATTTATCTTGAATGTCACTAAAAGACTATTCATCCGGTTTATCACCCGAAATCATAAAGATCATGGTACTTTTGATAATTGATCATCCCAAGCGAAGTAGTAAACAACCGCGATTTTGCTTCTAGTTCGATTCGTAGTTTTTCATACTCTTTTCCTGTATGCTTCTTTGGCTCATTTTCTTTTCTTCTTGGATCAAATAACTCCTTCATGATGGATTCCTCCTTCATCTTTTCTTCCAGGGGAGGCAGACAAATTACATTAGTTCTCTGAAAACACAGGAACTTCCACTACTGGCAACACTTTCGTCATCCATAAAAATTCAATGTCGTGTTTTGTAAACGGGATTAGCACACGACGGTAATTACGTTTCACGTAAAATAACTGAGCAGTTTTACGTCCGGTTAAAATAATCCGGAAGTGTCCTTGCTCCTGAGCAAATTCTTCCAAACTGCTCATCAATTGATCTCCGATATGTTGTCCCTGATATTCTGGTAAAACTGCTACCTGTCGAACACGGGCGATTCCAAAGGGATATAATTGAATAGATGCGGTTCCCACGACTTCATCGTTTTCAACTGCCACAAAAACATTTAAATTTTTCTCTTTATTCCAATCAATTTTCCCGCCTAACACCTGTTTGCGTAATTTCACTGCACTAGTATGTTCTTTGCTAAACAATTCAGCTATTTCAATTTTCATCATCACAGGCTCCTTTTCATTTTGCTCGCATTCTTTTTCTATACAATCATTAAGAATGATGAGATTTTTCATCCTTTCCTATATAGAAGACTGAATGTTGAGCCGCATTCCATTCCTTTAGTCAGTCTCTGTTTCCAATCCTTTTACCAATTGTCCCATTCGCTATGTTGAGCTTGGTCGTGTGCGTCTCTTTTCCGCGGATCCTCTTTCGGATTTATAGGGCCATGAGCGAAAGGTCCTGGTCCAAATCCTCCTCTGCCGAATTGATTACGCATTTGTTCTTTCCATGCACGCTTCAATTTACGGCGGTCTGCTGGTGACATCCCATTAAATTCTTTCATATGCGGATCAAACTGCATCCTCATCGCTTTTAAGGCTTCGATTGCTTCAAATGGATCATTAGGAAATTCAGGCCGACCGCCAAAGTCCTCACTCCAACCGGCAATTACCTTATTTAATAATTGATCCAAGGTGTGCAGTTCTTCATCTGTCAATCCGGCAAAAAATTCTTCCGAACGTTCTTGCGGTTTATTCAAATTCGCTTTTTTGCGACCAATTTCGGTGATGTAAATGCGCTTGATTCGCTTGTCTTGCTCATCCTCACGGCGTTCGATCTCGTCACGGCTTTCCAACTTGTTCAAAATCTCAGTTACTGAGCTAGGACGCATGTCCAATATCTCAGCCAAGACACCAGACGTCACACCATCTTCTTCTGCCAAAATATCCAAAACTAACTGCTGTGTCGGCGCACTTTTCTGACAATTCCCTGCATCCATTAAGCGACGACTGGCACCGCCTACATAAGACAATCGTTTCAATAATTCTTTTGTGTATTCACTCATCTTCACTCTCTCCTTTAAAAAAATCTTATTTTAAAACACTCTACTAACTTCTCTGAAAGTTCATGCTACATTTGGGTCAGTCCGAATAAGTCATCAATATTTGAACTGAATTATTTTTGTTTCGGCACCTATATTTTAGGTACCTAACATTCGTTTGAATTGATTATACTTCGGTACCTAATCATTGTCAACGAAAAAAATATAAAAATTTGTCTTGATTACTCTTCTGAATAAATGAAAAAGGAAGCTGTAATGAATAAAATTAAAGTCCCCTGACAAGTCTTTTCAAGGGACCTGCGACTAATTGTTTTAGCTGCACCAAAATAATTACAGATTAAAAAAACGCTTGTATTACTGATTAAATAAAGTGTATAGTGATAAAACATTTTATTTTTTGAGGGGTAAAATCATGATAAACAATCGTTATGAACAATTAAAAAAAGCAGAGCTAGGAGCGCTTATCAGTATCATCGCCTATATTTTAGTCTCTGCCATGAAATTAGTGGTTGGTCATTGGGCAAATTCAGAAGCCCTGCGAGCAGATGGTCTGAATAACTTCACAGACATCCTATCCTCAATTGCTGTCTTAATTGGATTACGAATCTCACAAAAACCAGCTGATGTAGAACATCGCTATGGGCATTGGAAAGCAGAAAATATTGCGAGTTTAGTGACCTCTTTTATTATGCTGCTGGTAGGGCTACAGGTTTTATATAGTTCAATTCTCTCTGTGATAAATAAAAAAACTGAGGCTCCAGATATGACTGCAGCAATTGTTGGGATCATTTCTGCTGCTATAATGTATGGTGTCTATTACTTCAATAAGCGACTATCTGAAAAAGTTAAAAGTCCCGGATTACTAGCAGCGGCCAAAGATAATCGCAGTGACGCTTGGACTAGTATCGGTACGTCTATTGCCGTCTTCGCAGCCTCTTTTAATTTAGTCTGGCTCGATAGTACAGCCGCCATTATCGTAGCGCTTTTGATCCTAAAAACAGCTATCGATATTTTTAAAGAAAGTGTCTTTTCGTTATCTGACGGCTTTAATCAAGAGCTATTGCTTCAATACAATGATGCCATTGGTCATATCAAACACATTCAAGCGGTCAAAAGTATCAAAGGCCGCAGTTATGGAGCCAATATATATCTCGATGTTACAGTGACCATGAAGCCCGATTTGACAGTCAGAGAAAGCCATGATATCACCGATCAGATTGAGCACCTGTTGCAAGATAAGTTCCATATTTTTGAAACGGACATCCATGTGGAACCAAGCGAATAAAAAAGGACTACTGCAAAATCCCTCTCTAAGCATTAACTTTAGAAGGAAATTTTGCAGTAGTCCTTTTTTCATTCGGGGGGTTATGATTGAATTTATAAACAAAGATACAGATTGTTTGCAATTGATAACCAGATAGCATCGATTCCTAAATGTGCAGTTGCGAACTCCATTCTATTCACTTAATCCCCTGTCCCCTCCTCTGACCAAGGTAGATCGGTAGACAATAATGCCGCAAAATTCTTATAGTCATCACGGTCCTTCAGTCGATGGCTCCGTCGCTTCTCATACCCATCGCAGACCATTTTTTCTTCTGTTGTTTCTGGTACGACATTAGGAACGGTGAACTCAGTTTCTTCATTCATATGAGATGGCACCGCCACGAAGGTTGTGAAGCAGGTCGCTGCCAAATAGCGCTCACCAGTCGTGAGGTCTTCTCCGATTACCTTGACAAAAACCTCCATAGACTTATTATGTGTGCCGGATACATAGCATTTCACGCACACCGAATGATTGGCATGGAGAGGTTTTAGAAAATTCAAATTATCCAATGAAGCCGTCACCGCTCCTCTCCGGCAATGACGCGAAATCGAAATGGATGCAGCATCATCGATCAGCGTCATCAGTTTCCCTCCAAATAAATAGCCGAAAGGATTTAAATCAAAAGGAAAAATGCGGTGTGTTTGAATCACACGGGATTCACGGCAGGTTCTTGTTTCAGTCAAAGCACTCACTCTTTCTATGTATCATTTTTCTTCATTTCATACGAATTATCCCATCTTCATTGAACTTTTTCAAAAATTTCGAAAAGTATACAGTTTTACAGACATTCGGTATACTTGATTTATAAAGGAGGAGGTACATTTCATGGAAAAAGAAAAACCCTCGAAAATTATTCAATTTTTTGGCGGTAAAACATCCTATTACATTATCGGACTAATTATTTTAAGTTCCTTAGCCATCTATTTATTGAATACTGTTTCATTTATTTTCAGACCATTTGTGGTCATTATCACTACGGTACTCCCGCCAGTAATATTTGCCTTGTTGCTGTATTATTTACTGAATCCCGTGGTCAATTTCCTCAGTAAAAAAGGAATTCCGCGGACCATCAGTATCATATTAACCTATGTTGTGATCCTCAGCATATTTTTCTTTGGCGGAGCGAGACTTATTCCTGTGATTCAGGATCAAGCACAAGATTTGATCAAACAATTTCCAGAATACATTGATGACTTTCAAAATTCGATCAAAAATATTCTTGATGCCACACCCTTCGCGGCTTCTTCTGATCAAGCTTTGGATTCACTGGATAAATTGACCAAACAAGCTCTGAACTACTTAGCGAACAACTGGCAGGATGGTGCCAAAGGCTTAGGAACAATTTTTTCTGCTGTTTCTAGCACCGCCATCACCCTATTTACCGGACCCATTATCGCGTTCTTTTTGATCCAAAGTCCACATAAACTCTATAATGCAGTAATCGAAATGATCCCACCGCGATTTAGAAAAGATACTAGCTCACTAATCAGGATCGCCAATCAGCAGTTAGGCGCCTTTCTGAAAGGACAGGTAATCGCCTCACTCCTGCTAGGGTTAATTTACTGGGTTGTATTCCTGCTGTTAGGTTTGCAATTTGCGACAGTCATTGCGCTCGCCGCAGGGATTTTAAGTATTATTCCTTATATTGGATCTTTTTTGGCCTTCTTGCCTGGCGTGTTCATTGCCTTTCAAGATTCAACTTTTATGGTGGTTAAATTCGTTATCGCATGGTTTGTTGTTCAATTACTTCACGGCGACCTTGTTGTGCCTCGTGTAATGGGCGATAAATTGAAAATTCATCCAATTACCATTTTAGTTGTCTTATTAGTTATGGGGGATCTTTTAGGTTTGGTTGGAGTAATCTTCGGTATCCCAATCTATTCTATGATCAAATTATTGGTTGTCTTCACTTTCCGCAAATTCAAGCAGCGCTACAATAAATATTTTGCTGATGAAGGTGCTTATCGCAATACCGGATTTTCAGAGGATGATTATCTATAAAGAAAAAAAGGGGCTACGTCTTCATTTAGGTTCTTTCTGAAGTTTTGGTATAGCACGAAAAGCGAGTATCCATCGAATACTCGCTTTTTTCGTGCTTTTTATTATGTTTTAAGAAATTTCCATCGTATACTGCAGGCAAGAGAGAAGGCGTTCAGGATGAAGTATCACGAAATCAACTGGTGTCCGCTGTTCTTTGGCGACGATTATTTCATTTATGATAGTGAGGAAGATCCCGAGACGATTCGTTTATTCATAAAATCCAAGCCGCATCCTTGTACTTGCCCTTATTGCGGATCATTATCTTGTAAGCTACATGGAACCTATGTGAGGAGATTTCAAGACACACCGATCCATGGAAAATTGACCTACCTTTATGCCACCTTATTCAATTACGATTGCTTAAACACAGATTGCCTCCACCAGACCTTCACGGAATCCCTGCCTTTTGCCAAGCCTTATCAAGTCCGAACAGATGCCCTCAATACCTTTATTCTCGGTGTTTCCATTTTTCTGAGTAATGAATGTGCCAGCCATGTTTTAAGTTTAATGGGGGTCATAATCAGTAACGACACCATTCAAAGCCTTTACGATCAACTCAGTTTCATTGATGATCCGGATATTTCTGCGATCGGTGTCGATGATGTCGCGATTAAAAAGGGGAATTCATACGCAACCGCCATTTATGATTTCAATGATCACCATCTATTGGCCCTTCTTGATGGTCGTGAGGCGAAACCGTTAGAAAATTGGCTCGCAGAACACCCTAAGATTGAATTAGTAACCAGAGATCGTGCGGAGGCTTACGCAACCGCGATTACGAACGTTTTGCCTGATTGTGTGCAAGTCGCGGATCGCTTTCATCTGTTTCAAAACCTGATTACGCATTTGAAAGAAGTCTTCAAAGCAGAACTTCCAGAGAAATTTTTTATTCAAAAAGGGGAACTATTGAAGAAAGAGCCTAAGAAAATCCGCCAAGAAAAGGCATTCGATCACGCTTATTTAGACACACTCTATTACGATAATTCTGTTCCAAGAAACTCGGATGGTACTGAAAAAATCTTTGACAATAAAAAGCACGATATAACCGATTCAAGCTATCAAAAACGAGCACAGAATCGAATGGAAAAACAACAGTTGATTCGCGGTATTCGTGCATACTGGGAGTCTTCGAACCAAAAAGATATTAGAGTGATGGCTGGATTATTCGATATTCATCCAGTGACGTTGAAAAGGTATCTGAATATGACTGAAGAACAGATTGAACAAATGAATCACCCAAAGAACTATAAGAAACATAAAAGTGGAATGGATCCTTATTTGAACATGATCTTCAAAATGATGGCGGATGGGCTGCCAGATGATACGATTTATTACTATCTTCGTAAACAGGGGTGTGACAGAAAGGAAAGTACGATATGGAGCTACCTTTATTTAATCAGTAAAAATAATTTTCCGAATCGCGGACGGATGAATCGCATTCGATTAACAGAATTTCGCTATCCAGATGATGTAGTGATTTTTACCCGTAATCAATTGGTAAAGGTCATTACAACCGTCAATCCTAAAACTAAGAGAAACAAAACGGTTGAGAATTATTTGTCATTGTTGGAAGAAAGCTATCCAGTTATTTCTACACTCAAGGAGGCTTTCAAATCATTTCATTCGATCTTGATGGGGGATCGGCCCGAAAAAATGGATGAGTTTCTGGCAACTTACGAGAATTCATCAATCGCAAATTTTTGTCAGAGCATAAAAAAAGATATCGCTCCGGTTAAGAATGCGATATCTTCAAACGTCAGCTCTGGATTCGTTGAAGGTAATAACAACAAATTCAAGCTTATAAAGCGAATTGTATACGGTCGATCTGGATTAGTCAATTTATCGAGAAAATGTCAGTTGGCTTTCTCGGCTACATTGGATAATTTCTCGCTTCAGGGTCTTCTCTGAAGTTTTATACCAAAACTTCAGAAAGAACCTTCATTTAGACGCAGCTCCTTTTAAATTGTCATTTTTTATAAATAAATCGAAAAGAACATCAGTATCGCGCCCAGCATTACAAACAAATGCCAAACAACATGCATGTAACGACGGTTTTTCATGCTATAAAAAAGAGAGCCCACTGTGTATGCTACTCCACCGCCAACTAGCAGTAGCAATCCCTTTAGTCCAACACTCTGATACAAACTTGGTAAGGCAATGACGACCGCCCAGCCCATCACATTATAAATGATTGTAGAGAGCTTTGATACCGTCTTGACTTTACTTAAGGTCAAACTCTTGTAAACAATCCCAACGATCGCAGCTAGCCAAATAATACTCAGCAAGACAATCCCTATCGTCCCCTTAATATAAAGCAAACAGTACGGTGTGTATGTCCCAGCAATCAGCAAGTAGATCGAACAATGGTCGAATACTTGGAAGACTTTTTTTGCTTTGGTAAAGATCAAGCTATGATAGAGCGTCGATGCCAAAAACAATAGCAAAAGCGAGACTCCATAAACAATAAATGAAACATAATGCAACCCGCTGCTAGCCTTCCTCAACAAAAAAACAAACCCAACAATACTCAATACCACGCCTATACCATGCGTTATCGCATTTAGCACTTCATTTGTGATTAGATATTTCCGGCTAAATTTTGTATCCATTTATTTGTCACCTCGAATAATTTATTAAAGATACTATATCATAGTTTACGAAATAATTCAATCTAGTTTTCATAACTAGATTGAATTATTTAACCAAGAACAATCCCTTGTTTGATTAATTTATATCCAAAAACCAGCTCTTTATCGACAAATATCTCTGCTTCTTTTACTTCATTTAGTGCGATAATCAATTGATTCAAGGTTAATACTTTATCCGGTTGTTTGCTAAGAACGATTTTATCTTTTTCGACCTTTACGCTTAAATGATTCGTTTGCTTTTCCCCATCATTAATAAAAACATAGGTATAAGAAGATAATTTTTTCATTTTTCCAGTTGAATCCACTTGGATTGCAGTCAATAGATCTTTCGCCTTCATTAACTTCACCTCACATACTTATTGGAACTCACTTAAATACATTCGCTTACATTATAAACTAAAAGCAACACATCATGGCCATCGTTGATCCGCTTCCCGATTAACTGAATCGCTCTTTATTCTTATACATACGACAAATGTCCTACTTGTTTTTGATAGAAAACGATAAAGTGCAATTGAACAAAACAATTAGAAAAGAGGCTTACTGATGCGAAAATTTATTATTGATACAGATACCGGAAGTGATGATGCAGTTGCTCTAGCCATGGGATTGATGGATGAAACGATTGACTTGTTAGGGATCACTACAGTCTCGGGAAATTGTGAACTCACTCAAGCCACTAAAAATGCTTTAATGGTCGTTCAATACTCAGGTAAACAAGTTCCCGTTTACAAAGGCTGTCGCCTTCCGCTGCTTAGATCAGAACGAGTAGATGCTGTCAGTGTTCATGGTATCGATGGTATGGGAGATCTAGATCTTATTCATCCAGAACAAACACACGAAAAGCAGCACGCGGTAGATTTTATTATTGAAATGGTCGCCCAATACCCAGACGAAGTAGAAATTGCAATCATTGGACCCGCAACAAATATTGCCTTAGCGATCATGAAAGAGCCCGACATCATGAACCGAGTGAAGCATTTTTATATCATGGGCACCTCTGGCTTTGCTTTAGGTAATGCCTCGACAATGGCAGAGTTCAATGTCTATGCTGATGCAGAAAGCTATGTACCTTTATTAAGAAGCAACGTGCCAAAAACAATCATTGGATTTGATATTTGCCTTGAAAATGCCTTCAAAGCGTCTGATATTAAACAATTGCGTAAAAAAAGCTCCCTAGGTAAGTTTTTGATGGATTGTAATCATACTGTACTTCAATACAACCTTGAGCGCAGTGGTGAAGAAGTCCTTGATTTACCGGATGCTGTAGCTCTTGGAGTCGCCCTCTGGGAAGAAGAAATAGTTCTCGAATCAAAAATGGTTTATGCGGAATGCTGTTATAAAGATGACAATACGTACGGATTAGTCATCTTAAATGACCCACAGGATATCTTAGCTGTTAACCATAAATACCCTGCAAACAATGTCGAGGTAATCACAAAAATTAATGGGGATAAGTTAAATAAAAAAATTATTGCGTTGATGTAACTTGAGCAAAAAGTAAAACGGTGAGCCCATCATTTGATGGCTCACCATTTTTTCTGCTTAATTTCTATCCAGACTTTTTGCAATCGTATTTCCTAAAGTCTGAACAATTTGAACCAACACAATCAATAATACGATCGTTGAGTACATCACTGCCGGTTCATTTCGTAAAAATCCATATTGATAGGCAATGCTTCCTAGTCCTCCTGCTCCGACTAGACCCGCCATCGCTGTTGCACCAATTAGACCAATCATCGCAATCGTCAATCCACGAATAATCCCGCCACGTGCTTCTCTTAGCAGTACACTACGAATAATGTGAAAATGACTGATTCCCATCGCTTGATAAGCTTCGATCACCCCTCCATCAACTTCCAATAATGAGGTTTCCACTAAACGTGCTAAATACGGTGCTGTATAAATGATCAGCGGCAAAAGTACCCCTTGCACCCCGATAGTTGTTCCCATGATCAATTTAGTCAGAGGCAAAATCAAAAATAGCAGGATAATAAATGGCAATGATCTCAGTACATTGATAATACTATTTAAAATTGAGTACAACGGAAGATTACTGTTCAATCCGCCTGGACGAGCAATCACTAAGAGTACACCCAGCGGGATCCCGATAACGATCGAAAGCGCCAACGCCACACAGACCATCACGAGCGTTTGTCCCAATCCTTCGATCACGACATTTCCCCACTGATTCCAAAACTCACTCATTAAACAACCTCCTCTATAAGAACACCTTGACTTCTGATATACTCTTTCGCTAATTGAAAGTCCGTCTCTGTTCCGCCATCAAACTGAACCAACAGTTGACCATGGCGTTTTTCCTTCAAATAACCAATATTCCCGCTGAGTATGTTTGGACTCAGCTGAAAATCCTTTGCGACACGCGCTAAAACGGGCTCTGTTGCTTCCTCCCCGATAAATTGCAGCTGTACTAACCGTCCACTACCCTTATAAGCCGCTAAAACCTCGTCTGGGACGTTATAACCACCATTCGCCCCAATGAATCGTTTCGTTGTTTCCTCTTTAGGACGAGTAAATAAATCGATCACAGGCCCCGCTTCGACGATCCTGCCGTCCTCCATCACTGCTACGCGGTCACATATTCGCTGAACCACATCAATTTCATGAGTGATTAGAAAAATAGTGATCTCTAGCTCCTGATTAATCTTAGTCAATAAGGTCAAAATTGATTCTGTCGTTTCCGGATCTAGCGCGCTAGTCGCCTCGTCTGATAAAAGAATCTCCGGCTCATGAGCCAAAGCCCTAGCAATTGCTACTCGTTGCCGTTGTCCACCGGATAACTGCGCGGGATAATTATCCTTGCGATCTGTCAAACCAACTAAGTTCAAATACCTAGCGACGCGTTCTTCGATGACGTCTTTCGAGACCCCCTCTAATTTCAACGGCTTAGCAATATTTTCATAAACTGTTGCGGTCGATAACAAATTATATCCTTGAAAAATCATGCCAATCTTCCGCCTAGTTAACAATAATTCTTTTTTGTTTAGTTCACGTAAATTCTGCCCATTGATCAGAATATCTCCAGTCGTAGGCGGCTCTAAAAAATTAATCATGCGTATCAAAGTGGATTTCCCAGCGCCAGAATAGCCTACTACACCAAAAATCTCACCCTTTTCAATCGTCAAATTAACCTCTTTTACTGCTTCTACACGACGTTTTTTCTGTTGATAAACCTTCGAAACTTCCTTAAGCTCAATCATGTGAAGGCTCCCTTCCAATTCGTATAACTGTATTCATTTTTCTGAAAGAAAAATAAGTTTGATTCTATTAATAGATACGTACGATTAAATTATTAAAAGGCCGGTACAACAGAACCTTTAAATTTGTCTTCAATAAATTTTTTCGTTTCATCCGACTGATAATACTTTTTAAGTTCTTTCACAATCTTGTCATCTTTGTTCTCTGTCCGTATTGCAAATACATTGTAATTCGGATTATCCTCTAATGGTTCATGATATATCGCATCATCATTAATAGTTAGACCAGCGCCAAAAGCAAAATTTGTATTGATTGCTGCTGCCGTTAACTCTCCCAACTGAGAAGGAATCTGTGATGCTTCCAGTTCCACAATCTCGATATCCTTAGGGTTTTCAGCGATATCATTTTTAGTAGCTTTAACTTCGACACCATCTTTTAGCTTCAAGACACCTGCTTCTTCCAATAATTTCAATGCCCGATATTCATTTGTCGGATCATTTGGCACCCCGACCTTGTCCCCCTTTTGAAGTTTACCTAAATCAGAAACTTTTTTAGAGTAAACCCCTAATGGGAAGGCCACTGTTTTGAAAGCCGTTTCGATCTTGTAGTCCTTATCCTTCACTTGTTGCTCCAGAAAAGAGAATGTTTGATAACTATTTCCATCTAAATCACCATCATTTAGTGCTGTATTAGGTGTATTATAATCATCAAAGCTTTTGACTTTGATCTCGATTCCATCTTTCTTCGCTTGTTTAGCAACCTCTTCCAGTATCTCTTGGTGTGGACCAGAGGTCACTCCGATCGTCACCTTTTTCTCATCCAATGGTTTTGCTTCGCTTTTACTGCCACATCCCGTCAATACTCCGCTAACTGCTAATGCTGCTACCCCTAATAAAATACCTTTACATAATTTTTTCATCATCATTTCCTCCTAAATTAGTTTCTTTTTTCTTCCTGTTTTTGAGCGTCCAGAAGAATTATCAAAATGCAATCAGCCTATAACAAAAGAAAAAAAGCCCGCCCTCTTCCACACATTATGTGTTTGAAAAGGACGAGCTTACTCGCGATACCACCTTCATTTGCAACAGTCTCACAACCATTACCTCAACAAGTACAGTCATACTTGAGCGTTAATAACGAGCGCTGCCCCGTCACTGCCTACTTATCGGCAATGCCATTCAGAGACCATTTTCTAAATCCTTCAACATATCCGCTCTCACCTAATCGGACTCTCTTTAATGTTTCGTAATTTATACTTTTCTCTTCATCACGTTTCTTTGTTTAACAAATTGATAAGTAGTATCTTACACATCTAAATAAAAGCTGTCAACACTTTTTATCACCAAAAACACATTTGACTTTAATTTGTACAAAGCATAAACTAGTTGAAATCTCACTTTTAAAGAGTCAAATTAATTCTTATCAAATGAAATGGTAAATAGCTTGAAATTGGAGCCCCCCCCCAATCAAGCAAAAACTTGTTCCTCAATATAAAAAGGAGTTGAATTTAATGGACATTACTACAGAAGTAAGACCTGGCGCCAATCGTTATGCTTGTGGAGAAAATATACTGCAGGATTTACCAAGTTACTTAGCAGGCTTCAAGAAAATTGCCGTTATCACAGGTGAGAAATCCTCTGAGGCTTTCAAAAAATACTATCGTAAAGAACTTCACTATCCAACCTATCGATATGATGGTAGTTCCAGCCACGAGAATGCTGTTGAATTAGCTAACAAAATTGAAGAAGCCGAACTAATTCTAGCCATCGGCGGTGGACGTGTCATAGATACAGCAAAAATGACTGCTGAAGAGCTTAATGCTGAACTGATGGTCATTCCAACATTGGTCTCAAATTGTGCGCCCTTCACCCCGATCGTTGCTGTTTATCACCCCAATCGAACGTTCAAAGCTATGGGATTTATGAAACGGGCACCTTTTTTGACATTAGTTGATTCAAAATTCCTATTGGCAACTCCTAAAGACTATTTTGTAGCTGGTATCGGGGATACTTTAGCAAAGTGGTATGAAATCGAAGGGATTACCCGTAATCTTCAAGAGGATGAAAAAACCGCTTATATTAGACTGGGAATCGCTAGTGCTAGAGCTATCCAAGAGTTGCTATTAAAGGATGCGATTCCAGCGATTGAAGACCTTGAAAACCATAAGGCGACACCTGCCTTTAGCCGTGTAACAGATACCATTATCGGTCTAGCGGGAGAAACAGGAGGATTTGCTGCTTCCTTCGGCCGTTCTGCCGGTGCTCATGCGATTCATGATGGACTATCCTATCTGGAGAGCACTCACAATCAGCTTCATGGAAAGAAAGTTGCCTATGGAATTCTCGTTCAATTAGCACATACAAACAACTTAGACGAGATCAAAAATCTAAAGGCCTTTTATCAAGCGACTGGACTCCCTCTAAAACTAAAAGACTTAAACGTGCTTGAGACGACTAAAGAGGCTCTAGAGTCGGTAATAAGCCATGCTGCTGCTTCTAGCGAAACATTTAAAATGATCGATCCTAAGATTACATCAGAACAAATCTATAAAGCTATTCAAGTAGTCGAGTCTTTATAAAGTTTACTTTCAGCCTATTGAGGTGTACCTCAATAGGCTTTTTATTTTGAAGTTTACTTTTAAAAAACCAACAAAATGTTTACCTTAAAAAATCTTTAGAGCATACTATTTAATATAGTTTACCTCAAATAATACTTATATTAAAGCTTTTTATATTAAGTAAACTTTTAATGAGCAAATATTCACTCATGTAAAAAGTTTACTTAATTAAGGGTATATTGAAGTTTACTTTTTAATTTGAGGTTTACTTTATTAAGAATAGTCCTTTTATTCAATTTAATCTCAAATAGTACCCTCATTAGTATAGCAACATTTATTTAAAGTTTACCTAATGATTTTCAGGCTGATAAAGGTACACTCTAAAAAAGTAATTTAGGGTGTACCTTTATACATACTTAGGTTTACTTCAATTAATTTTTATTCAGTAAACCTTTAAATCTAAGAATACAGTTTACTTTTTAAATAAAGTTTACCTCGAACATTTGATTTAAGTAAACTTTTAAACGCCAATAAAAGTTTACTTTTCTATATTCTATCAAATAAGTTTACTTTAATGATTTGATAGAATTGCAGTAAACCTTTATATAACAAGTTTACTTTATAAAAGACATAATAAAGTTTACCTAAATACTAGTAGTTTACCTTATTAATAATTTAAAGTATACCTGTTTTACTAATAAAGTTTACTCTATAAAAAATAAGGTTTACTTTTTAAAATCACAAAAGCTTATACAATGGGATTTTCAATCATTAAAGGTTTACCTATTTATAGTTAATGTTTACCCTTATTTTAAAATAGATTTACTCTAATTAGTAAAATAGGTTTACTTTTATTGAATAGAGTAAACCTCATTTAATCTATTTATAGTTTACCTCAAAATCCTAATTTAGGTAAACTATAATTTTTCTATTTGAAGTTTACTTCGTATTTTCAGTTTACCTCATTTTAACAATTGTAGTAAACCTTATTGATAAATAAATGATTTTATAGTAAACTTTAATTGAGAAATTAGGATTGGAGACTTTTTATGTCAAACAAAGCAGAGACCTATGTAGTAGGAAATTTTAAAGGCGGGGTTGGTAAATCAACCACTGTTCAAATGCTCTCATTTGAAAGTGCCTTCCGTAAAGATCGTAAGACGTTAGTAATCGATTTAGACCCTCAGGGAAATACTAGTGATGTTTTATCCCTTACCGCAGAAAATTTTGGAAATGATACTTTACCAGATGAATTTGATGCAACAATTTGGGAAGCAGTCCGTACAGGGGATATCCAATCTTCCATTTATCAAATTATGCCGAATTTGGATTTGATTCCAGCAAATATTTCTTTTTCTGATTTTCCTGATTACATGATTGAAAAATACCCTGGTGACAAGTTATCTCAATTTAAATATATGGAAGAGCTAATTGAACCTCTGAAAAATATTTATGATGTCATCTACATCGATGTTCCACCTACAATTAGTACCTATTCAAATGCAGCCATGTATGTAGCAGAATACGTTATCGTTATTTTGCAAACTCAGGTAAAATCTTTAAAAGGGGCTCAAAACTACATCGATTACATGAATTTCTTTATCGAACAATACGATACTGACCTAGAAGTTGTAGGAATCGTACCATTTATGATGCAAAAAAGAGACTCTGTCGACCAAGAGATCTATACTGCAGCTAGAGAGATTTATGGTGCCCATCTTTTAGATACTGTTGTTCTAAATCAAAGCCGTTTAAAACGCTATGATGGGTCGGGGATTACCTATGAAATCAACAAAAATGGCAAAGTTGAGCAATGGGATAAGCGCGCACACGAGGTTTTCGTTAATATTTTAGATGAAATCGATGAACATCGCCTCATATTAAGCGGTGAAGAGTAGGGGAGACGTTAAATGGCGAAAAAAATGAAGTTAGATTCGCTTTTAACGGCGAATAAAAAAAATAAGGGCATTGAAAAAATGTCTGAATATTCCAATCAAGATAAAGAAGAAAAGAAACCCAGCTCCCAAGACCTCTTGGCTAAAAGGACATTAAGCCCTGAACCGGATTTCAGACACTCCTCTTTTCGAGAAGAAGCCAGGCATTTAAACGAAAAAAATCTACATCGGGAACCTACGCCGCAAACGCAAGAGAGTGAAGCTGGGAAGAGAGGTCGGAAGCGTCAGTACTATGATCCTCGTTTAAAGGCACTTGAAATGCAAAAGATATCCGCACGTACAAAAATTCGCATGCAAAATTTGATTAATGCGAAGTTTGACGGTTATACCCCAGATAAAATGATTGACTTCTTATATGACTATTATATTGAAAAAGGTCTGTCAAGAGATGACAGAAACTTCCTAAATCAGCTTGAAGAAGCTTCCATGGAGGAGTATAAGGAGAAGCCGAAATACCAAAAATTGTTCAAAGAATTAGAAAATGATGAGAATTGACTTCAAAAAAAGTAAACCGCAATGTAGATAATATCTTACATTATGGTTTACTTTTTTTGAAGTTATCTCTTATTTAAGTTTACTTTTATTATTGTCAGTTCTTTTTAAAAGTTTACTTTTGAAAACCTGAAGGCCTGGCTTTACAAGCTGTGGATAACTTAGAAACTCCTTATCCACATTACTTTTTATTCACATTCCGAATTATGAAGAACAGACATATTACTTTAATTGGAGTTTACTATAAATACTTTTGCAACCTTTAACAAAGTAAACCCCAAATGTTTTTTCTTCATCATTATAGTAAACCTCAAATACGTTTATAAACATAATAAAAGTTTACTCAAAAAAAAGATGGTTGGGAATCGCTTTACAACAAGCTTTCAATCCATTATTCTATACATGTAGAAAAAAGCGAAAAAAAGAGTTTAAAGATTTGGCGATCTTTAAACTCAAAGGTTTGAGCTAATTTTGGCGAATTAGCCTGTCACATTTAGATAAACTTGTAGGGTTAGAAAAATTGGTGTTTGCCTAACCTTTATTAAGTATACCATATTTTGGTTGCTTTCTCAATCAAATATCATGTGACAGTAAGCATTCCTTTAAAAACTTTCGTAAAAATTTGAGAGTGTATTTAAGGAGGTTTTTTTGTCATGTCCACAAATTTAGACAACATTATGACCGCAACAAACTTACCCAACAGTAATTATATCCCTATTGATTTGAACTTAATAAATAATCCACAATATGAAAATCTTTCCATTGAAGCAATGATGCTACATGCTCTATATACTATGCGGATGACGTGCAGCATTTACAATTCCCAAAAAGACGGCAGCTGGCTTGATGAATCAGGGCACCCTTATATTTATTTTTCTAATGAAGAAGCTGCGCTTTTGTTACGCGTATCTGAGCGAAAGATTACCAATTTGAAAAATGTCTTGATTGAAGCTGGTTTGATTCAGGTTCTTCGTCATGGACTTAAAAATTATCGGATCTATGTAGCAAACCCTATGCCCCCAGAAAAGGGCATTGTCGTTAAACTTTCTTTTAAGAACTATACTAGCACCAAAACCTTGCAGGCTGTGGAAAAAGACAGTCCAAAAAAGAAATCGCAGTTATCCACTGTGGATAGAGAAGCAAAATCTGCGGCTTCGGAAACGCAAGATTTGCTTACAAGTACACAAAAACATTTAGCAAAACAAAATACAAAAGCAACAAAAGTAACAGAAAATGCAGGCAAAATTGATGATTCTGCAGACAACAGTCTTATTGACGGATTGCGTGCTCGTTATGCTCACTTACTGCCGCAACAAGCATTCAACCGCTTCTTACCGTTTTGTAAAGGTGACTATAAAAAAGCTCGCTGGTTTGTTGATACGATCTTTAAAGCAAAATTTGCAAGTACCCAACAATATATCAAAGCTGGTTTACCAGCAGAGGCAGAAGTTTTGACCTTTGAACATAACAGCTATTTCAAATCAGATATCAGCGATGCGATAGCTAAAGCATTAGAACAAATGTATCGGTACAAAACAGTTCAAAATCCAGAAGGGTTCTTCTTTGCATTCATGAAGGGCTTTTTTACAGAAAAGACGCGACAATACCTGGTCGATCATTATAAGTTAACACCAGAACTACAACAAACGCTTTCATGTGTTCAATTGATTATTCAACAAAAAAATGGACGCCAAAAGCTTCAAAAAACGCAAAAAGTCGCCCAAAAAGTATCCTAAGAACCTAAACCTTTGTTATAATGTAGCGGAGTCTATCTAGAGAAAGGTTTAATTTTATGAATAAGTTTAAACTAACATTTTTTGGCTACAGTGGTCTTTTAGGATTTGCTGTTGGGATCATTGTAGCTTTATTTATGGGGCTGACAGAACTGGGACACCAGCTTTTATGGCAAACAGTGCCTAAAGCTCTTGGTAATCCAAGTTTTTACCCCTTAATTGTCTGTATAATAGGCGGCGTGGCGATTGGTTTTTTTGTAAAAACATTTGGGCGCTATCCTCGAACGTTGCAAGAATCTTTTACAGAATTTCAGGAAACAAGGCGGATTGATTATCAGGATGGTAAACTGGTAAAAAATTTGTTGGGTTCTTTACTAGTCCTGTTCTTTGGAGCTAGCTTAGGTCCAGAAGCCGCTTTGGTTGCACTACTAGGAGGCCTGATTACTTATGTAGCGGACCGTAGGAAAATTGCGGAGCATCAGCGAGCCGATATGATAGAATTTGGTGTAGGGACCTCCCTAGGGGTAATCTTTATGACCCCGCTGTTTGGTGTAGGTCGTTCCGTTGAACGGGACAATTGGCAGGTCGTTACAGAAAGTAAACTAAAAAAATATGTTTTGTATTTATTTACTACATTCACTGGTTTTATTGGTTATCTTTTAGCTTACAATATTTTTCCAAATCAAGAGCAGGTCTTCGCGATTCGAAGAATGGAGAGCAGCTTTACTTGGCAAGGATTACTGTTGGTTATCCCAATGATTATTTTAGGTGCTCTTTTCGGGAAATTCTTCTTAGTCTTGCAAGAAAGAGGCGAAAAATTAAATCAACGGATTCGTAACCCGATACCGTTAGCTGTTTTAGCTGGGGGCATTTTAGGTGTACTGGGAATGATCTCTCCTTATTTCCTATTTTCTGGCGAGCATAATTTATTATCTTTTACGCGACAGGCAGAAACAATGAGTTTTTTCATTCTGCTATTGATTGGATTTGGTAAAGTCGCGATAACAATGATTTGCTTGGCGTGTAACTGGCGTGGGGGAACAATCTTTCCGATGATCTTCTCCAGCATTGCAGTAGGGTTAGCTTTTGTGAGTTTGCTTCCGTATTCACCAGGCTTATTAGTTGCTGTTTTTACAGCTAGTGCTTGCGCTGTTATTTTGAAACAACCTCTTGCAACAGCTTGTTTGTTCTTATTGTTGTTTCCTGTGGAACTATTCCTATGGATATGGTTAGCGGGTTATCTAGGAAACTTATTCTTACAAAGAGTTCCATTTTTCCAAGAAGAACAAACAATAAAATCTTTCAAATTCCCTGAATTACCAAAACGTTCGAAACAGCCAACGGTAAAAACAGAAGAAGATGCAACGAGAGATGTTTCTGAATTGAGAAAAGCTGCGGCCCGTAAAAAAGCTAAAAATGTTGATTCGCAGCCGCGAGTCATCGAGCCGAAGAAAGAGGTATTAGCACGAAAAAAAGTCCAGAAACAACGTGACTTAAAAAGTAGCATTGAAACAAAATCAGATAAACAAACTACCGATGTTCCAATGACACGAATGAGTCGGCATCGGCGGAAATAATGGAATGGGGAGAAATTTGAATAGGCTCTAAGTCAAATAGTGTTGTTTCAATCGGCTCTAAGTCAAATAGTGTTGTTTCAATCAAATCACCTTAAGGAGACGCTTCGGCGTTTCCTTTTTTTGAGTTATTAAATGATGTCACAGAGATTCTGGTGGATCAGCACTCGCTTACGGAGATGACGGAAAGTCCTGAAGCCAAAAGCAATGCGCTTAATTACTTTGATCAGATTGTTTTTCCCCTCCAACTTGCCATTGGAATACGGATACTTCAAGGCATTAATGATCGCCGTTCGATGTTTATTAAGATAGGTCACGGCTTTTTTAAAACCAGCGTTTAATGACTGAGGCAAGGAATCGATCAAGTCAAAAAAGCTGTTAAAATCTTTCGCATCAAAGGCACCTAACAAATTCTGGTAGATGTCATAACTTTGACGAAGCTGTGGATCAACGGAAAGCAGATAATCTAAAACCTCCGATTCTGTTAGATATTTCTGTTTGAATAGTGGAAATTGTTTCAATGATTGATAGTTTAGTTTGGAATTTTTCTTCAAGACGGTGCGCCAGTACTTTTTTAGTTTCCGATAGTCTTTTTGTGCTTGCGAATCACTCTTTTTCAATTGGTTCATCGCTTGAATGCGTTGTTTGTTTAAAGCGCGAGTCAGCTGTTGAATGACATGAAAACGGTCGATTGAAATCCGTGCATTGGGAAACACTTCTTTCGTCACAATGCCGTAAGAAGCATTCATATCCATGACAACGTGTGTGACTCGACGTCTCGCTTTGAAAGAAAAACGTTGAAAGTACGCTCTTAACTTGAAATTCCGACGATCATCTAGAATATCGAAGATTTTCCCGGTATCCGCGTCACTGATGATAAAACACATAGCCCCTTCACAGTCCTTGGTTCCCTTAAATTCATCGATCAAAAGATGCTTTGGTAAGTACTCAGGGTTTCTTTTCGGCTCTTTAAAAAAAGTGTCCAGTACCCGCTCAACCGTTTTCGAAGAAACAGAATAGCGTTCGGCAATATCTTTCATGGAGATTTTTTTCTTTAGATCAACGGCGATCGCAAATTTCAATGCTTGAGAAATATAGCAGTTTTCAGCGACATAATACGTTTTGGCAGAAAAAGTATGAAAACAATGCCTGCAGAGAAACCGTTGTTTATATAAATGAAGATACGTTGGTACTTCCTGATAAGGAAGCATCTGAATCCGGCTGTCTTTCCAGCCATGACGAATCACAGAATCAAAGCCGCAAAGTTCACAGTGAGGCGGTTCGTAGGACAGTGTCCCCGTAAATACGTTCGCAGATTTACCGCGGATGCGTTCCTTATTTATCGCATCTTTAGGAAACGAGATATGAGAATCTTTGATATTTAGCAACAATTTGATGGCTTTATCTGTATTTTCATCTTTAAGTTTGATATTCTTAGTTACGGACATTTGGTTGACCTCCTATGGTTTGGTTTGGCGATTTAATTATAGGACAACCAAGTGTCTTTTTGTATTATAAAAAGAAAAGGGTGTTCCTACTCACTTTTGAGTAACAACACCAAATATTATAGAACCTTTGAATATTTTTCCCTATTCTTTTTTTGTTCAATTTTTTGAAAGCGTTGACCAAAGTTCTGCTGACTGCTACTCTATTTATTAGAAGACTAAAAACTTCAAAATAGAAAGGAACGTGTGACGATGTTAAACGAAGGAAAGATTCGTGCGTATTTGGAAAAAGAAAAACTGGATGCTTTTTTTATTGCCAAAAGGGTGAATGTTCGTTTTACAAGCGGTTGGACAGGGGACGATTCATTCATTTTGCTCACACAAGAAGGTCAGTACTTTTTGACGGATCCGCGCTATACTGAACAAGCGGATATCGAGGTATCGGATTATGAAATTATTAATTGGCGCTTGCCTGGCCGAACGGTCGGAGATACTGTAGCGCGTTTAGCGAGTGAGAAAAACTTAAAAACGATCGCTTTTGAAGCGGATTATTTAACCTATGACATGTCTTCTGATTTTACTTCAAAGACAAAGGCAGAATTTGTACAAGCTGGCGGTGTGATTGATCGTATGCGGGCAATCAAATCTCCGAAAGAAATCGAATATATGCGTAATGCTTGTGAAATTTCTTGTCGTGCATTGGAACGGCTAATGCCTGAAATTCGAGTTGGTGTTACGGAAAAAGAATTGGCTGCTAAACTTTCTTTGTACATGGTACAAGAGGGTGCTGATACACAACCCTATGGAAATATTTTGATTTCTGGCGCGAACACATCGTTATTGCATGGAATTCCATCTAAAAAAGCAATTGAATACGGCGACTTTGTCTTGATGGATTTTGGTTGCCAATATGAAGGCTACATGTCTGATATGACTCGAACCGTCGTGGTTGGCAAAGCAACTGATAAACAACGGGAAGTGTATGAGCTCGAAAAACAAAGTTTAGAAGCTGCTGAAGCTGTTATGAAAAATGGTGCTGCTGTGAAGGACATCTACCAAGCGTCATTGAAACCACTGAAAGGAACAGAGTATCCGCAATATACTTATCGTAATATTGGTCATAGTATTGGTTTATTTGTACACGAATTACCATATATTGATGAACAATACGATGACATTTTGGAAACAGGCATGGTGATGACGATTGAACCAGGAATCTACATTCCTGATTGGGGCGGTGTACGGATTGAAGACCAAGTTTTGATCACGGATGACGGCTATGAAAATATGATCAGTATTTCCCATGATTTGATTGAATTGTAAGTATGAGTTAGGCTATACTAAGACGACGACGGCATAAGCTGTCGTCGTTTTTTAACACCCAATTATTATAAGAAAAGCCACACGGATTTGTGTAGTTCTACAAAAAAAGGGGGGCAACCGATGAATGAACGGGAAGCTTTTGATTTTGTCTATGATATTGGAGAAACGTTATTGAAGAATGGTGCAGAAATCAAACGGATTGAGACGACCATTCGCCACATAGCTGAAGCTTTGGAATTAAAAGAGTTTGATAGTTTTGTTTTAATCAATGGTATCTTTATGACGGCACGATTGAAAGATAAAACCGTTCAGGCTCGAGTTCGAGATATTCCAATCTCACCAATTAATTTAGGCCGAATTGAGCAAATCAATACCTTATCTCGACGTTTGACGGAAAAACGTCTGAGTCCAGAAGATGCCAATGAGTGGTTGCAAGAAATAAAAGAAGAAACCTTTGCTTCAAACCCGCTAAAGATTTTTGCCTATGCTTTTGGTAGTGCCAGTTTCTGTTTTATTTTTGGGGGAAGTCTCTGGGATACAATTGGTGCGCTATTTTTAGGAGTTTTGTTGGCCAGTTTTTCTATGTACTTATTACCAAAGTTTAATATGTCGGACATTATCTTGACGATTACTAGTAGTGCTTTTGTTAGTGTTTGTGCTTGCCTATTTGTTCATTTTATTCCTGCTTTACAGTTAACAAGTCTAGTAACTGGTGGAATCATTTCTCTTTTACCTGGTGTGGCGATCGTCAATGGTATTCGTTATTTATTTGATGGTGACTATAGTTCTGGATGGGGACAGATGATCAATGCTTTGATTACTGCTCTTTGTGTTTCCGTCGGTGTTGGGCTTGTCTTGCAATTATTTAGTTAACTTCATTTTAAATCGAAAGGGGCGAATAAGTCATGATGACTACCTTATTTCAAATTTTGGCAGGTTTCTTGGGAACGATCTCATTTGCGATACTTTTTGAGGTTCCTCGACGTTACTATGTTCACTGTGGAGTGATTGGAGCTTGTGGCTGGTTTATTTATTTAATGATCATGCATTTTTGGGTGGCACCAGTTGCTGCAACGTTTATTGCTTCATTGGTTTTGATCTACCTTTCACGAGAAGCATCATTTGCATTAAAGGCACCAGTAACAATTTTTTTAATTTGTGGTATTTTCTGCTTAGTCCCGGGAATGGGAATTTACAATTTTACTTATAATTTTTTTATAGGCGATTCTATCAAAGCGGCACAAATAGGTGTTCAAGTTTTGAAAATTGCCATTGCGATTGCAGTAGGAATCACAGTAGGGTATGAGTTATCTCCGAAATTTTTTTATTCCTATCATAAAATGCAAAGAATAAAAATTCACTCTCATGAATAAGGAAACAATACAGTCTTGTTGTATAACAGGCTGTTTTTTTATTTCTACTGAGTATAAAAGCATGCAGTATTAAACGATGAAAATGTTATTGAAAAACCCATTATTTTAATAAAAAAACAAATTCATGAGAGAAAGATAAATGATTGAAGTTATCAAAGTCAAACCAAATATTGAGAGAGTTTTTTTAATTTATTTCCAAATTAGCACAGATTTGAAAAAAAGTTTAAAGAATTGTTTAAATACGCCAAAAGATATAGTAAACTAATGGAAGCGGATACGAATGATAAATTTGGATTTTATTCTTATAAAGACTTGAAATTCAAATGGATTTATGGTTATTTTAAAACTAGCAACAGGTGAATAGTTGAACAAGTTCTTGGTACTAAACCAAACTGTTCCATAGCAGTTCGTTTTCGTAAAAAAGGATTATTAGCAGCTACGTGAAGACAGAGCTGTTTTTAATAATGCCGACAGGCAAAAAATAATATTTAGAAGGAGTGAAACATTTTGAAAGAACGTCGCGTTGAAAGAGTAATTGAAAAAATGAAAGAACAAGGTTATGGCCAACTGTTAGTTTCAGATCCAACAACTATTTTCTATTTAACTGGTCGCTGGATTCATCCTGGTGAACGGTTGTTAGTATTAGTGATTACTCCAGATAACAAAAACACATTGATCGTTAACAAATTATTCCCAATTGAAGAAGACTTGGGCGTGGAAAAAGTATTTATTGATGATACCGACGACGCTGTGAAGAAAGTTCTTGAGTATGTTGATACTGACAAAAAAATTGGTGTCGATAAGAACTGGCCTGCGCATTTCTTATTACACTTATTAGAACTTGTTCCAGATGCCAAATTAGGTAATGGTTCAGAAGTGACCGACGCGGTTCGTGCGATCAAAGATGAAGAAGAAAAACAATTGATGCGTGATGCGCAAGCTGATAACGAGATTGCTATTGATCGTTTGAAGAAGTTGTTACCTGAAGAATTGACAGAAGCTGAAATGGCAGATAAGCTAGGCGAAATTTACAAAGAATTAGGTAATACGGGCTTTTCATTTGACCCAATAGTTGGTTATGGTGCAAATGCGGCGGATCCTCATCACGAAACAGATGATTCAAAGGTGAAACCAGGAGATTCTGTCATCTTAGACATTGGAGGCATTAAGAATTCTTATGCTTCAGATATGACTAGGACATTCTTCTACAAAGAAGTATCTGATAAAGGTCGCGAAGTTTATGAAATCGTAAAAGAAGCAAATCAACGTGCGATTGATTTAGTGAAACCGGGTGTGAAATTATCTGATATTGATGCTGCGGCTCGTGATTATATTACAGAAAAAGGTTACGGTGAATACTTTACTCATCGTCTAGGCCACTTCATCGGGATCGATTGTCATGAAACAGGTGATGTTTCAGGAGCAAATGATAATGTTGCTGAAGTGGGCAATATCTTTTCTATCGAACCAGGAATCTATATTCCAGGCGAAGTCGGTGTGCGTATTGAAGATTTGGTGATCGTAACAGAAGATGGTTGCGAAAACTTGAATCATTATCCGAAAGATCTAGAAGTAATCGGTTAGGAGGCCGCGCAACGTATGAAAATCGAAGAAGGATATATGCCATATCTTGGACACCAGACTTATTACCGGATTGTTGGTGAACAAGCTGGTAATAAGAAACCATTGATTGTCATGCACGGCGGCCCCGGATCAACCCATAACTATTTTGAAGTACTTGATGAAATGGCGGTCGATGGCCGCCAGATCATCATGTATGATCAATTAGGTTGCGGAAAATCCGCGGTACCTTCTCAGCCAGAGCTTTGGACAGCTGAGACATGGGTCAATGAATTGATTGCTTTACGGGAGCATTTAGGCTTGGATGAAGTTCATTTATTAGGACAATCATGGGGCGGGATGCTAGAAATCATTTATGTTTGTGACTATGCACCAAAAGGCATCAAGAGTATGGTACTTTCAAGTACTTTACCTTCTGCTAAGCTATGGGCACAAGAACAGCATCGTATGATCAAATTCATGTCTGAAGAAGATCAAGCAGCAATTGCAAAAGCTGAAGAAACTGGTGTATATGATGATCCTGCGTATCTTGCAGCCAATGATCGCTTCATGGTGCGCCATGCAGCGCCAGTATTTACCGAAAATGATCCTGAACCATTGCGACGTGAAAAAGTAGCTGGAACAGAAAGCTATGTCAACGCGTGGGGACCAAATGAATATTCGCCAGAGGGAACTCTGCACGGATATGATTATACGGATAAACTGTCAGACATTACTATCCCAACACTTGTTACTAGCGGCACAAATGATTTGTGTACACCTTTAGTAGCAAAAACTATGTATGACGCGATTCCGGGAGCTAAATGGGAACTGTTTGCTTATAGCAGACATATGCCATTTGTTGAGGAACGTGAAAAATATATGAAATTATTGGAAGAATGGCTAGCAGCTAACGATTAGTTTTTTAAAGAAAGAAGGAATGATAGTGGAAACAACACCAGTAAAAAATAAAAAGCCTTTTGGATTTTATGTATGTGCCATGGGGTTTACTTTTGAACGTATGGCCTTTTACACGGCTAAATATATGTTAGCGATTTGGATCGCTACGACTGCTGCATCTGGCGGATTGGGAATGACTAGTGCTCAAGGCGTACAAATCTCAGCATGGTTCGTTGCTGCAACGTATATCACACCGACGATTGGTGGGATTATCGCCGATTATTGGATAAGCCCAAGGCTCTGTGTGGCTGTCGGAATGATTATGATGGGTGTCGGCTATATGTTGGCATGGCAAGCCAGCTCAATGGGCATGGTATGGATCATGATTATCTTAGTTGCGCTTGGTACAGGTTTGTTTAAAGGAAATCTGTCCGGTGTAAATGCCTTACTGTTTAGCGACGAAAAAGAATTGAATGAAGCGTTCTCGATTCAGTACTCATTTGTTAATATTGGTTCATTCATGGGAACAACATTCTTAACTCTGTTGATTCCAGGATTTGGCTTTAACTTTGTCTTTATGATTTGTGGTGTTTTACTATTAATTGATGCTTGTTGGTTTATCTTTAACAGCCGTTCATTAGGTGAAGCGGGTAAAAAACCGTTTAAAATCGACCAACGTCAATATGAATCAGCAGGTAAAAAAGAAGACGGTGCTGATACTGCATTGACTTCCGGCGATAAAAAACGACTTGTGGCTATTTTCTTAGTTACAATGTTCTCTGTTGTTTTCTGGACTGTTTGGTATTTAGCCTATATGCCAGCTTACTTCTACTTTGGCTGGGGTGATGGTGCTGGATTCTTGAACCGTGCTAACTGGGTGATCGGGAACTTCCATATTCCTACTGCTTATTTTGACTCAATGAATGCCTTGACATGTATCATTTTAGGTCCTGTTTTAGGTCGTTTATGGACGAAACTAGCTAAACGCCCTCAAGGTGATATGAGTATGTTTAAGAAAACAGCCTTAGGAATGATCTTAGTCGGCGTTTCTTATGTAGTTATGGTATTTGGAGATATCGTCGGAAAAGGAAGTGCGTCAATTATCTGGTTGGTAATGGTCAGCATCTTAATGTCTGTGGGCGAAATGATCTTTTCACCTTTAGGAAATTCATTTATCTCTAAATTGGCACCAGCAAAATTAATGGGTCTATTATTAGGTTTCTGGACAATCGCAGTATTCTTCTCACAAATGATTTATCCAGTAATCTATGCATTGTTAGAAACAGATGTACCGGGTGATTTCCAGATGGGTTACGGCGTGTTAGCTGCGATCGTAATTGTCTTAGGTTTGATCTTATGGTTTGGCAGCAAGTCATTAGATAAATTGGAAACAGCTGAATAGCATTATCAAGAAGCTCTTACCTTATTAAGGTGAGGGCTTTTTTTGTATAAAAGACAGTGAGAAGGAGACGGATAGGGCAAGGGGGAAAATATATCTCAATTTTAATGTGAATGATCAAACATATAAATTTAAGATGATATCATCTTTTGAATTAATAAAAATAGTATATAGGATCTATTGTTAGTTGCGGGTTCTCAATTATTAAATAACGGTAATAATTACCGTTTTAGATTGAGAAATAACGAATTCAACTAATATGGTTTTGTAAAAGAAAGGCGGATTGTCGACAGTATACAATTTCTACAAATATCGTAAAATTAGTGTTTGTAAACGTTTTTTGTACAGAAGATAAGTTTGATGAAAATTTAATTAGAGAATCCAAAAAAATCTACAATTTATAAAGTTATTTGTCAGAAAATATCAGTTTTATTGAGAAACCACCTTTTACATGAAGGTGGTTTGTGCTATTATTTACATGAACTACGGGTGGCTGATTTGCTCAAGTTCGAACAAACGAAAAAGTTGGGAGGTGAAATAATTTGACACAAATTCTTATACCATTAAAACAACATGTCGGCGCTCCTTGTAAAGGAATCGTTAAGGCTGGTGATCAAGTTCAACGAGGACAATTGATTGCTGAACCAAATGGTTTAGGTGCAAATATCCACGCAAGTTTCTCTGGTAAAGTAGTAGATGTTGATGGAGATAATATTGTTTTGACTATCGATGATGAACAAGATTTTTCTAAGTACCTTCCTATCCCAGAAACAGAAACAAATGCGAAAGCAGTCGAAGCTGCAGGAATTGTCGGTGCTGGGGGAGCAGGTTTCCCAACATTCTTAAAATTAGCATGTGATATTCCTGAAGGGACGTTTATCGCAAACGGAGCAGAGTGTGAAGCGTTGCTTACTCATAACGTGAAGCAAATGAGTGAACACATTGATCAATTAATCCGTGGGATGAAGTATTGCATGGAGATGACTAACGCTCCAAAAGGTGTGATTGCTGTAAAAGGTAAGCATCGGGTGTTAGTAACTCGTTTATTAAAAGCAGTGGACACTGAACCAACGATTGATGTCTACCAATTGCCAGATATCTATCCGGCTGGGGATGAACGAATGATCGTTCGTGAAGTAATGGACATTGTTTTAGAACCAGGTCAATTACCAACTGAGGTTGGTGCAGTGATTGATAATGTGGAAACGATCAAACGTATCGCGGAAGCAATTGAGGATCGCAAACCGTTCATTGACAAAGATGTGACCGTTTCTGGTCGCGTAAAGCAAAAAGAAACAGTATTTGTTGATGTGCCGATCGGTACTCCAGTGAAGACATTGATTAACAATGTTGGCGGATACGTTGAACCGCATGGCGAAATCGTCATTGGCGGACCTATGACTGGAAGAAGCGGCGATGAGATGACCCCAATCACTAAAACAAGTGGTGGTGTGTTAGTCGCAATGCCGTTCCCTCAAGAAAGTCGGAAAGTCGGTCTTTTGATTTGCGAATGCGGCGGATCTGCCGAACGTATGACCGAGATTGCTAACAACATGGGCGCAGAAGTTGTCGCTGCAGAACGTTGCAAGCGAATGGTAGAAGTAAATGGAAGATATAGATGTGCCCTGCCAGGTATTTGTCCAGGCCAAGCTGCAACTGTTATGTCCTTGAAGAAACAAGGAGCAGAAGTAGTGATGACTGGATCTTGTTCCGATTGAACGAACACCGTAATGGGTGTAGCTCCTAGGTTAGGAGTTCCGGTTTATCATCACACAGATCATGTACTGCGGGCAGATGGACACAGACTATATCGTAAATTACCTACAAACTAAACAAAATTTTAGGAGGATTTAACGAATGTCTATTACAGCAGAAACTGCTCAAGAACATGCCAAAGACCCTGCAGTATTATGTTGCCGTGCAGAAGCAGGCAAAGTAATTGCACCAGATGATTTAGAAGATCCAGCGATCTTCCCAGACTTAGAGGATTCAGGTTTATTAGAACTGCCTGAAAATACTCTAACGATCGAACAAGTACTTGGTACGACATTGAAAGAAACAACGGATGCGTTGGTTCCATTAACAAAAGAATTATTAGATGGTGTTTCTGAAGGCACAGAAGAGGAAGCTCCTACAGAAGAAGCTGCTCCAACTCCAGTTGCTCCTATTGCTCCGGTAGCACCAGTTGCACCAGTCGGTGGACAAACTATTAAGATCCACATTGCTGAAGGACGGGGTATTGATTTAGAAGTACCAATGTCTATCGCAGGTCAAATGGGCGTTGCTCCGGCAGCACCAGTAGCACCAGTTGAAGCAGCACAGGCTCCGGCACCAGCGGTTGAGGCTGTGGCTCCTGAAGCAAAAGTAGAAGAAAAAGTCGTTCGTTCAGTTCGTCGTGATCATATGAAGATCGAAAAAGTAATTTTTGGCGACGAAACAAAAATCGAAGGTACAACTTTGGTTCTACGCAAAATGGAAGATATGTGTGCGGAAGCAGCTGAGCTAGAAGAGCTAGTTGAAAGTGTTACTTTTGAAATCATTACACCAGATAAATATAACGAATATAGTGAAACGATCATGGACGTACAACCAATCGCAGCTAAAGTTGATGGTGCGGATATCGGCCATGGTGTTACTCGTGTGTTAGATGGCGTTGTAATGGTTCTTACAGGAACAGATGCAAATGGTGTACAAATCGGAGAATTCGGTTCATCTGAAGGTGAATTAGACCGTAACATCATGTGGGGACGTCCTGGTGCACCAGATAAAGGCGAAATTTTCATCAAAACACAAGTAACAATCAAAGAAGGCGCGAATATGGAACGTCCAGGACCATTAGCCGCTCATAAAGCATCTGATTATATAACTCAAGAAATTCGTGAAGCAGTGAAGAAAGCGGACGAATCTTTAGTTGTAGAGCAGGATGAAATCGTACAAAAACGTCGGATTGGTAACAAACGTGTCATTATTGTTAAAGAGATCATGGGACAAGGTGCGATGCACGATAACCTGATCATGCCAATCGAACCAGTTGGAACGTTGGGAGCAAAACCGAACGTTGACTTAGGAAACTTACCAGTTATTTTGGCTCCAACTGAAGTGTTAGACGGCGGGATCCATGCATTGACATGTATTGGACCAGCATCAAAAGAAACTTCTCGTCACTACTGGAGAGAACCTCTAGTGCGTGAAGCAATGGAAGACGAAGAAATCGATTTAGTCGGTGTTATGTTTGTTGGTTCTCCGCAGGCGAACACTGAAAAATACTATGTTTCTAAACGTTTAGGTATGACGATTGAAGCGATGGATGTTGAAGGCGCAATCGTTACGACTGAAGGATTTGGTAACAACCACATCGATTTTGCTTCACATATTGAAGAAATCGGCAAACGCGGCATTAAAGTTGTCGGCGACTCTTATTCAGCAGTACAGGGTGCGTTAGTTGTTGGGAACCCAGAAATGATTGCTATGGTAGATAACAACAAATCTATGCAAGGAATCGAAAATGAGATCTTATCTAATAACACACTGTGTAAAGAAGATGCGATTCGTGATTTAGCAATGTTGAAAACACTGATGGGCGGCGGTACGATCAAAGCTGCTGAACGTAAATGGAATCCAAATGTGAAAGCAAACAACATTGAAATCATTGAAAAAACTACTGGCCAAAAGATTGATTTAGTAGATAATGAACAAATCTTGCCTAAGAGTAAAAAACGCCAAGAAATTTACGAAGTAGAATAAGGTGAAATAATGGATGGAATGAACAAACTCAAATACATTTCGACGGAACAGATGTTTGAAGGGATCATCGTAGAACTTCACGATGCCAGCGTGACGATTGACTTGAAAGGTCGATTGGGTCAGCTTAAAATACCTCGTCGAATGATCATTTCTGAGTATAATTTAGAAATCGGTCAAGAAGTTGGGTTTTTAATGACCTATCCAGAAGTTTTGGCAGAAGAGCCTGATGAACATTATAAAACGGCTATTTATGAGCATGAACGTCGTCGGGCCGAGGCCAGAAAAAAACGTGAAGAAGCAGGAGAGGAGAATTAACACATGGGCTTAACAGTCTTTGAAGGGTTACAGTCAGAAATTTTTGTGCCGATTACGCCAAAATCTGTCTTTACCCCTGTGAAAAAAGAGCTTAAAGAAATGCGTGTGGCATTAGCAACAGCAGCCGGCGTACACTTAAAAACAGATAAACGTTTCAATTTAGCGGGTGACACAACATACCGCGAAGTACCAGATACTTCAAAAGTAGAGGAATTGATGGTTTCTCACGGTGGTTATGATAACGCTGATGCGAACCGTGACATCAATGCGATGTTCCCATTGGATCGTTTACATGAATTAGCTGCAGAAGGCTTCATCAAAGAATCTGCACCTGTTCATTACGCATTCATGGGCGGCGGTGGAGACCAAGATGCATTCCACGATGTAACTGGACCAGAAATCGCTCAAAAATTAGTAGAAGAAGAAGTCGACGCTGTCGTCTTAACCGCTGGCTGAGGAACCTGTCATAGAACTGCCGTGATCGTGCAGAGAGCTATTGAGGAAGCGGGAATTCCTACTATTTTAATCGCCGCATTACCACCAGTTGTACGCCAAAACGGGACTCCACGTGCCGTTGCGCCGCGTGTGCCAATGGGTGCAAATGCAGGTGAACCACATAACATTGAAATGCAAACAGGTATCATGAAGGATACCTTAGAAGCACTAGTATCAATCGAAACGCCAGGGAAAATTGTTCCATTACCTTATGAATACATTGCCCACGTCTAAAAAGTAGGTGTGAATGATGAGAGGCGAAACTTTAAAGATCAAAGTTTTTCATATGAAGGAAGTCACTGAAGGTAACGACTTTCGTATTGAACCAACACGTTTGCAAATTAAGCAAGACTTTGACTGCAAGGACGCCGCTATTCAGAAGCTGACGATTCGATTACTCCCACCACATCAGCATAATGTTGAAACCAACACCATCATGGATATTATTCCGATTTCTACGAAGGTGTTGGGTGTGTTGGGTTCAGGGATCACGCATACACTTACCGGTGTTTCAGTCGTTATGACTGGAGCCATTGAAGAAGGAGAACAAATGCATGAATTTGGCTCTTCAGAAGGTGTTTTGCGTGATCATTTAGTATTGAATCGAGCAGGGACGCCTAACGCGGAAGACTACATTATTTTAGTGGATCTTCTAGCGAAAAAGGGGACTCCTTTTAATCGTGAGCTCTGTCTTAAAATGTTTGCGATTGTGGATGAATTTATCCAAGAAATTCGTGAAAAAATGAAGATGCTGGAAGGCAAGGATGCTTGTGAATCACATGTTTATGAAGAGAATATCAACTCAGGAAAACCCAAAGTCGCTTTAGTTAAACAAGTGGCTGGTCAAGGAGCGATGTATGATATGCTCCTTTATCCAAATGAACCAAGTGGTTTTCAAGGGGGCCATTCTATCATCGATATGAACAATATGCCGGTCTTCTTATCAGCAAATGAGTATCGCGATGGAGCGATTCGTTCTATGGTTTAACTGAATAACGGATAGGTGGTGGCGTTATGGGGATTGGCCCATCAACAAAAGAAACATCACTGCATCATTTTCAAGATCCGCTTGTCGAACTTCTAGGTAAGGACCCTGATATCGACTTTCAAGGAGTCGTTGTAGTGGGAACACCGCAAAGCAATGCAATGAAGTATCTAGTTGGGCAACGTACAGCTGCATGGTTGGAAGGGATGCGCACAAATGGTGTGATCGCTGCAACAGATGGCTGGGGGAATTCTGACGTAGATTTTGCGAATACCTTGGAAGAAATTGGTCGCCGGGATATTAGCGTGATTGGACTCAAGTTCATTGGTACACAAGCTAAGTTTGTTGTTGAAAATGACTTTACAAAGCATGTATTGGACTTTAATAAATCAGAGGCTGGTATCGAAACCGAAGTAGTTGGTGAAAATACGATCAATGAACGGGATGCAGTAAAAGCGCTTGCGTCAATCAAATTAAAAATGCGAAAAGATAATCAACAAGTACGTTAGAGTAAATTTTTTATGAATATGAATCACCAGAGTACTATTTTTAATTAAGTAGGAAACAAGGAGGATAATCATGAAAGTATCAAAAATGATCTCAGCAATCGACACTCATACAGCAGGTGAGGCTGCACGTTTAATCGTTGGTGGAATTCCAAAATTCCCTGGAGAAACAATGGCTGACAAAAGAGCTTATTTAGAAACGGAAGCAGATGACTTGCGCAGAATGCTGATGCTGGAACCACGTGGACACCGCGATATGTTTGGTGCCTTTATTACTGAACCAGTTCATAAAGAAGCTGATTTTGGTATCATTTTTATGGATTCAGGCGGCTACTTGAACATGTGTGGACATAATACGATCGCAGCAATGACGGCAGCAGTAGAACAAGGTTGGGTAGAAGTTAAAGAAGGCGACCGCGAAGTAAAAGTTGTTCAAGATACACCAGCAGGAATTGTACACGGAACTGTACATTTAGATGAAGACTACTCAGCAGAGTCAGTGTCATTTGAAAACGTGGAATCATTCCTTTATAAAGAAAATGTGACGGTCAATGTTCCTGAAATTGGTGAATTGACTATGGATATTTCCTTTGGCGGTAGTTTCTTTGCTATCTTGCCTGCAGCATCAATTGGTTTGGAAATCAAACCCGAAAATGCTTCAAAATTTAATGAACTTGGTATGATCATTCGCGATGCTGTGAATGAACAAATCGAGATTCAACATCCAACATTGGATCACATCAAAACTGTCGATCTTGTTGAGTTTTATGGTCCAGCAACAAGCCCAGATGCAACGTATCAAAACGTTGTTGTATTTGGCGATGGACAAGTTGACCGTTCTCCTTGCGGTACAGGTACAAGTGCTAAACTTGCGACTTTATACGGTAAAGGTGAGATGAAGGTTGGCGATACATTTGTGTATGAAAGTATTTTATGCACGAAGTTTAAAGGTGAAATTGTTGAAGAGGCTGAAGTTGGAGGATATAAAGCAATTATTCCTCGTGTAACTGGTTCGGCTTATGTCACTGGATACAACTCATTCTTAGTTGATCCAAAGGACTCCTTGAAGGATGGTTTCCTTCTGGGATAAAAATGAAGGAGGGGTAATATGGTAACAATATTATTAGGAATTTATGTTGCACTGATTTTACTACACACGGGAAATATGGGACGCGACTTAGTCAAAAACAAAGACGACTTAGGACAAGGAAATTGGTTTGTTTCAGGTATCATCGGATTTGTTACGGACTTCTTAGATACGTTAGGAATCGGAAGTTTCGCACCGACAACGTTACTTTTGGACTTTACAAAACAGTTGAGTTCGGATCGGTTATTGCCGGGAACGTTGAATGTTGGTCACGGTATTCCCGTATTGGTTGAAGCGTTTATCTTTACTCAGGTAGTGGATGTTTCTCCAGTAACTCTATTTGCACTAGTTGGTTCTGCTACAATTGGCGCATTTATCGGCTCAAGATTTGTAACTGGTTTGCCAGAGAAAAAAGTCCAACTTTGGATGGGCTGGGCTTTGATTGTTACGGCTGTTTTAATGTTTGCACGTCAGCAAGGTTGGATTGATATCTTGGGCGCGGATAATACAGCAACGGCATTGACAGGCATCAAATTAGTTATTGGTGTTGTGATCAACTTCTTCTTGGGAGCGTTGATGACGATTGGTGTTGGTTTGTATGCTCCATGTATGGCAATGGTTTATATGTTAGGTTTGAGCCCGCTAGTTGCTTTCCCAGTTATGATGGGTTCATGTGCAGGCTTGATGCCGATTGCAAGTTTGAACTTTGTTAAAACAGGAGATTATGCACGTAAAGTTAGTTTGGCGATCACTGTTGGTGGAATTATCGGGGTAATTATCGCTGCGAAATTCGTAACCGGCTTAGATTTAGAAATTCTGACTTATATCATCATTTTAGTAATCATCTACACTGGTATTACTTATATTCGCAAGAGTATGAAACCAGCTGCAACCAATGCATAAGATATAAAATGAAAACTACTTGCTCAAAACGAGCAGGTAGTTTTTTTATGTCCATTTAATTGTCGAGATTTTTGCAGAAAAAGACCTCTTCAAAATATTTTAAATTAGTGACCGATAATTTGGAATAGATCATGTAGGATAGAAAAATATTTCATTTATGTACAAAAAAATTAAGTTTTTTTAAGAGGGTATAAAAAACATATGTAATGCTTTATGATAGGAAAGAAAAAATGTCACTGGAATCGTTTTATCTTGGGCACTGAAAGGCTTTCGATTTACGGATGAGCGTGACAAAAATTTACATAGAGAAACAAAAAGTAAACTGTTATAATAGAAACCGTGAAGGATGGTGGAAAGCATGGAGACAGTTCAACAATTGATCGTCTGCGGTGGATGCAATGCAAAAATTGGTCCAGGAAACTTAGGAGAGCTGCTGGCAGATTTACCTAAAGCAACCAATGAGAATTTATTGGTGGGATTTGATTCAACTGACGATGCTGCTGTTATTAAACTACGTGATGATTTAGCGATTATCCAGACGTTAGATTTTTTCCCGACAATGGTCACTGATCCTTATCTTTTTGGTAAGATTGCGGCAGCTAATGCTTTGAGTGATGTTTATGCCATGGGTGGCGAGGTACTATCTGCATTAAATATTGTCGCGTTTCCGGAAGAAAAGGATTTATCTATTTTAAAAGAGATTTTACGTGGCGGCGCAGAGAAGGTGCAAGAGGCGGGCGCTATTTTAGCTGGTGGACACTCGATTCATGATCAATCGGTAAAATATGGTTTGTCAGTGACAGGCACCATCGATCCAAATAAAATTTATCAAAATAATACCTGCCAGCTGGGGGATCATTTGATTTTAACGAAGCCATTAGGTGTAAGTATCATCACCGTTGGCTACAGCGCAGAAGAAATTAGTGAAGAAGCGTTTGTGAAAGCAACCACGAGCATGGAAACATTGAATAAATACGCGATGGATATCATTCGAAAATATTCAATCAATAGCTGTACTGACGTAACTGGTTTTGGTTTGGCAGGACATCTGCATGAAATGATGAATGAGCGCTTTAGTGCAGAAATTCGCTCAAAAGATTTGCCGTATTTTGAAGAGGCCTATCAAGGAGCGAAGGAATTTATCTTAACTGCGGGCGGCCAACGGAATCGTAATTATATGGAAGAAAAAATCGATTTTAAGATTGCTGATTTTGGAATCGAAGAGCTGCTATTTGATCCACAGACATCAGGTGGTCTGCTAGTGAGCGTGCCAGCTGAGGAAGCAACGGTGTTACTGCAGGAATTACAAGCAGCGGATATCCCTGCACAAGATTTTGGTGTGGTCGTTGAAAAGCAAGACAAAGAATTGATTATTTATTAGAGAGGTGGATAACCATGTTTAAAATTGATGCTCTGGGTAAAGCGTGTCCATTACCAGTGATAGAAACGAAAAAAGCACTGCGTGAACACGAAGTTGTACAAACGTTGGTAGATAATGAGATTGCGACACAAAACTTAAAGAAAATGGCGGAACAGCTTGGTTACATTTATCAAATGAATCAAGATGCTCCGAGTCATTACACAGTAGTTATCTCAAAGGCAAATGCTGATCTGACTGAGGAAGAACCACAAGCAGCGGAAATGATCGCAACTGTCGATGATTATATCGTCGTGGTTGATACTAACGTAATGGGGCGCGGTTCAGATGAATTAGGGAAAAATTTACTGAAGGGCTTCATTTATTCATTAACGGAACAAGATGTGTTGCCAGAAAAAGTGATTTTCTATAATGGCGGTGTCCATTCCGTTGTGGAAGGCTCCGATTCACTTGAAGATTTGCAGAGTTTGATTGAAAAAGGTGTGGAAATCTATGCTTGCGGTGCGTGCTTAAACTTTTATGAGTTGACTGCTTCCATCGGTGAAGTAACGAATATGTATCGTATCGTAGAAATGATGCGACAAGCACCAAAAATCGTTAAACCTTAAAGGCTGTCAGCTTTTAATCACGCGATAGTGTGATTAGCTAAATGGTATACGGCTTGAAACTAGGATGAACTTTTCCAAAGAAAAATGAATCCTCTATTATGAAAAGGAGCAGTTTTTATGCAGACATACGGTGTTGCTTTATTTTATTCAACCCGGGAGGCCATGAAAGCTGAGGAACTCGCGAAGGAAGCCCAACTTGCCGTTCGAATCATTCCAACACCGGAAAAGATTCATGCTAGTTGCGGCTTTTCTTTGAAATATCCGTTGGTCGAGGAAGATGTGTTATCTTCATTGCTTACAGATGCAAAGATCGCCTCAGAGGGTTTTTATCATGCTACCCAAGAAGGGTTGAAGACAGAATACAGGTTGGTTCAGAAAGGATAGGCAGATGGCAAATATTGTGATTGGAACAGCAGGGCATATTGACCACGGAAAAACGACTTTGATCAAAGCGCTGACCGGAATCGAAACAGATACGACGAGCGAAGAAAAGAAACGCGGGATGTCGATCAATTTAGGTTTTGCTTATTTGGATTTGCCAAATAAAAAACGTGTAGGGATCGTGGATGTGCCAGGACACGAAAAATTTATCAAAAATATGGTGGCTGGTTTACCAGGCATCAATTTAGTATTGCTTGTGATCGATGCAGCGGAAGGGATCATGCCGCAAACGAAAGAGCACATCGATATTTTGACATTATTGGGAATTCGAGACTTCTTGATCGTATTGACGAAGGTGGATACTGTCGATCCTGATTTGAAGGAGCTGGTTGTTGAAGATATTCGTGAACAATTGGCAGATACACCGTTGGCGGAAGCGGATCTGATTGAAACAGACGCCGTGACCGGAACTGGGATCAACGAGTTGTTGGCAAAAATTCAAGAGCATTCAGAAGAGGTGCAGGAGCGCTCAGGCAGTGGTTCGGCTCGTCTAAATGTGGATCGTGTTTTTAGTGTAAAGGGATTTGGAACAGTTGTAACTGGAACGCTACTGGATGGTTCCATCAATACTGGAGAAGATTTATATCTATATCCGAGTCAGAAAAAGACACGTGTGCGAAATATCCAGGTTCATGAAACGGATGTAAAAAACGCGCATTCTGGACAACGAACGGCATTGAATCTGGCAAATATTGCAACCGATGAAATCAAAAGAGGGGACGTACTCTCTGTTTCAGAAAAGCTGGAAGATACTTGGATGCTGGATGTAAAAATTACCTGTCTGCCTGAAGTAGAGGGTGGAATCGGCTTATGGGATCGGGTTCGTCTGTTAATCGGTACTCGAGAGGTAATGGCACGGACAGTCCCATTAGGCGTTGATTGGATCGGACCGGGTGAAGAGGGCTTCTTGCAGTTGCGTTTAGAAGAACAGGTTGCGGTTAAAGAGCGGGATCGGTTTATCTTACGTTCTTATTCTCCGATGTATACCATCGCTGGTGGTGAAATTCTAGATGCGGCACCACATAAGCATCGTCGTTTCAAGGTAGAGATTCTAGAAAGTCTGAAGGCCAAAGAAGAGGGCAGCCTAGACGAGTTGATCGCGGATTTCATGGTCAATAAGAAACAGCCGTTCACTAAAGAAAAGGATCTGCAGGAATACTTGGGTGTTGGAGTAGAGGAGCTGCAGCCAATTTTAACTGAAATGGTCTCAGAAGGTCGAGTAATTGAAACCAAAGTCGGATACTTGGCTCAAGCCAGCTACCAAAAATTAGCAGATCGCTCAGCAGAACTTTTATCAGCATATCACAAGCAATATCGTCTGCGTTTTGGGATGCCGCTGGAGGAATTTCGTTCGCGGATGCGAGGTCTGTTAGCGGAAAAAGAAATTTCTGTTTTGATTACATTGATGAAAGAAAACCTAGTCAAAGAAGCAAATGATAAAATTGCGTTAGCTGATTTTGAAGTTACATTTAACAAATATCAGCAAGCAGCAAAAGAAAAAATTGAGACAGCCTTAGCCAAAAATGGCTATACCCCCGTTAAAAAAGACGAACTATTTGATTTGGATAAAAATGCGGAGGAAGTCTTAGAAGCGTTGAATGGGGAAACTGTGGTTTTCTTGACGCATGAATATGTATTACTAGGAAAAATATTTGATCAAGCAGTCAAAGAAATTCAACGCTATATTGCTGAGCATAAGCAAATGACGTTGGGTGATTTTCGGGATTTGACGAATTCCAGTCGTAAGTCGTCAATGCTGATCTTGGAATATATGGATAAACAAGAAATCACTAAGCGAGTGGACAACTATCGTATATTAGGGGAGAAGGGAAAATAAATGAATATTTACCTGGATAATGCCGCGACGACTGCTCAAAAGCCTGTTGTCGTGGCAGAGGCGATGACACAGATTCTAACTGGCGAGTACGGCAATCCTTCTCGTGGTGCTCACGGCTATTCATTGGCAGGGTTCCGTGTGGCAGAAAAGGCACGTAATCAAATCAAGGAGCTCTTTAATGCTGATCAGCGTTATGAAGTTGCGTTTACTAACAATGCTACAGTTTCTTTAAATGAAGTCTTGAAGGGGTTAATTCGCGCGGGTGACCATGTGATTACGACATCGTGGGAACACAACTCCGTTTTACGGCCGCTGTATCAGTTGGAAGCTCAGGGGGCCAGCTTTGATGTAGTGTCAAGTGAAGCGGTGACAGGGCGTCTGAACTATGAGGAGTTTGCTGAAAAGCTCTGCCCGGAAACAAAGGCTGTCGTCTGTAATCATGCGAGCAATGTGACAGGGAATCTTTTGGACTTGAAATGGGTCAAGGATTTTTGTGAAGAACATGGACTTTACCTGATAATTGATGCTTCGCAAACTGCTGGACTCATTCCTATCGATCTTAGTGACGGGAAAATTGCGGCATTATGCTTTACTGGGCACAAGTCGCTCTATGGTCCGCAAGGTACTGGCGGCGTTTGTTTATTAAAGGATTTGCCTATAGAACCCGTAATCACTGGCGGAGATGGGATGCAGTCCTTTTCCAAGGTGCAGCCGAAAGAGTTGCCGACACTATTAGAAGCAGGAACGATAAATATTCCTGGTATCGCGGGTTTAACCGCTAGTGTTCAGTGGCTGATGAAAAAAGACTCTTCAGAAAAATTAGGAGACTATTTTTATCAAGAGCTGCAAAAAATTGAAGGATTAACAATTTATGGGGATTTCAACAGTCCGCGTGTGGACGTTTTTTCAGTCAATATTAAAGACGCTGAGTCGGCTATTGTTAGTGATCTGCTGTGGGAAGAATATCAGATTGCTACACGTCCAGGCTATCATTGTGCCCCACTGATGCATGATGCCTTGGGAACAGCGGATCGTGGGACGGTTCGTTTATCATTTTCAACTTTTACCACTAAGGCTGAAGTCGATACAGCTTTGGAAGCATTAAAAAATCTGGCGTCACGCTAAGAAAGCAGGTGGCTTATGTCAAAAGAGATTCAGAATATTTTAGCAAGTTTGCCTTCCGTGGATGTTTTATTGAAACAGATTGATCCAATTTACCCTCATGGAAAAGCGAAAGAAGCAGCCCAACAGGTTGTAGCAAGTCTTCGAGAAGCCGTGGTCGATGGCAGCAGAAAAACGGTAATTGATCAAAAAGAAACCGTGGAAATGATCCACAAGCAATTGGAAGAGAAGCAGTTTTCATTGCGTCGAGTGATCAATGGAACCGGAACTGTGATCCATACGAATTTGGGGCGCTCTTCATTAAGTGCGAAAACACAAGAACAATTATTGGCGACCAGCTTTCATTACTCAAATCTAGAATTTGATTTGGAAAGCGGCAAACGCGGCTCTCGTTATAGTCATTTGGTTTCTATCGTGAAGAAGCTCACAGGAGCGGAAGATGTCTTGGTTGTTAATAACAACGCGGCTGCGGTCTTGTTAGTTTTGAGTACACTGACGCAGGAAAAAGAAGTTTTGGTATCTCGCGGTGAATTAGTTGAGATCGGCGGGGCCTTTCGGATTCCTGATGTGATTACATCAAGCGGCGGAACAATCGTAGAGGTTGGGACAACCAATAAAACACATTTAACCGATTATGAAAAAGCGTTGACTGAAGAGACTGGCGCGGTCTTGAAAGTCCATACCAGCAATTATCGAATCGTTGGTTTTACAGAAAGCCCGGCATTACATGATTTAGCAGAATTAGCCCACAAGAATAATTTGCCGTTGATCAATGACTTAGGCAGCGGGTTGCTGTTAGATATGCGGCCTTTCGGGTTACCTTATGAACCAACCGTAAAAGAGGTTTTAGATCAAGGCTGCGACATTGTGACCTTTAGCGGTGATAAGTTATTAGGCGGTCCTCAGGCGGGAATCATTGTCGGTAAAAAAGAATATATTGAAAAAATGAAGAAAAACCAGTTGTTACGAGCACTGCGGATCGACAAGATGACCTTGAGCGCGTTGGAGGCCACCTTGGCCTTGTATCTTGATGAAAAAGAGGCGCTGAAATCTGTGCCAACGCTACAAATGATTGGCTTGAGTGAAGAAGACTGCTTAGGGAAAGCCGCTGAACTTGCGGCAATGCTGCAAGCAATTACTGAGCTAAGCGTGAAGATTGAAAAAGACAGCAGCAAAATTGGCGGCGGATCGTATCCGGAGCATTTGTTGCCAACTTATGCGGTTGTTCTAAGCAGTGAACGTTTTACTGCGGATGACTTGCAAGAGAAGCTACGTTTAGCAGCGACACCAATCATTACACGGATAAAAAATGATTGCAATTTCTTAGATTTGCGGACGATCGCATTAGATGAATTTCCGCTGATTCAAGAAAGCCTGCAAGCTATTTTTAAATAAATTGAAGGAGGTAGGACTATTCAACCACAGAAGCAGTTAGTTGCCGTGTCTCATTGTGTTTTAAATCAAAATGCCGTGATCCATGGTTGGGAACGGGCTCGAGGTGCTTTTCCGTTTGCGATCGAATTATTGAGGCAAGGGATTGCATTGATTCAGCTGCCGTGTCCTGAATTTATCGTGTTGGGCGGTGATCGGCCACCAATGACGTATGAAGAATACCGAGATTTGCCGAACTATCGGCAAAAATGTCAAGAGCTGCTGCAGCCGATGATCCAGCAGATACAAGCTTATCAGGCAGAGGGCTATCAATATCTTGGCGTTATCGGGATCAATGAAAGCCCGAATTGTTCGATTAGCGGACAACGGGGTGTGTTGATGGAGGAGTTCTTTTCAGAGTGTGAGAAGGCTCAGATCGGTACCAGCTTTTTAGAAGTGCCGACTTGGTACAGTGAGGACGATCAAGGTGATTTTGAAGAACAGTTGCAAGGATTTTTAGAAAGAGGGGTAAAGAAATGAATAGTAAAGCAAAAGTGATCGCGATGTGCGCCATTGCCGTAGTTTTAAATGTGGTGTTAGGTGAAGCGGTATCGATGATGAAAATTCCGTTGTTGTTCTTAGATACGATGGGAACAATTTATATTGCGGCAAATTTTGGTATGGGGTATGGAATTTTAACAGGTGTGACAACGAACTTATTGATGGGATTTTTTAGCGGACCGTTATCGATTCCGTTTGCCTTGGTAAATGTAGCCGTAGCTATCGTTGTAGCATTATTAGCGAAAAAAGAGTTTGGCTATAAGCAAGCGTTGATTGCTGGGGTATTATTAGCCTTTATTTGTCCAATGATCGGTGCACCGATTCGCTTAGCGCTATTTGGCGGGTTTACTGGATCGGGAACAGATATTGTGATTCTGGCGCTTAGAGCTTCGGGCAAGGAAATGATCAGTGCGACGTATTGGGGTGCTGTAATGGGCAATGTGGTCGATAAAATCGTATCGTGTTTGTTAGTTGCTTGGTTTATCAAGCTGCCGCAAATGAAGCGTTTCGCCGTAAAATGAGCGTGATTAGATTCTACGACTAAGGTGCTTAGTCTGGAAATTTTAAAGTGAGCTAGCTGTCAACGAAAAAAAGTTGAGGCTAGCTTATTTTTTTGTTTGTGATTAGGTTTGAAGAAAGAAGTATTGCTATTCTGAATGATTATGCTATCCTTTAGGTACTATTATTTGAGAGGAGGGATTTACACATGGTTTGTATGTCAAAAATAACGATGAATCAAGACAGCTTACGATTCCACATCAGCTTTTGTCATACGCTTACCTTTAAATCAGTGATCAAGGGGACAGTTTGCCCAAAAACACTAAAATTTAAAGAGAATACATGACCATGTGGCAGAATCCCGATTTTTTTGGAATTTAAATAATAACAAGGTCATGTTTGGATTTGTCCATACATGACCTTGTTTATGTTTCTGCTATGGTCTGGATCAAGGAGACGAAGACGATGCTGATTCAAGCAAACAATATTACTAAGAATTTCAGTACGAAACCAATTTTTAAAGGATTAACGCTTGCGATTCATTCCGGTGACAAAATAGGATTAGTAGGTATGAATGGCTGCGGCAAGAGTACGCTATTACAGATATTGACGGGGGAAGAAGGGATCAGTGAAGGAACAGTCTCACGCCAAAAAGGATTGACGATTGGCTATGTTCCGCAAAAATTATCTACTAGCGATAAAAAGGTCAAAGAGTATTTACTCGACAGCTTTGAAGAAATCGCAAAATTGGGTCAAAAGCTGCATCAAATCGAAAAAGCGATGACTGATCCAGAGGCAGACATCGCAGAGTTATTAACTAAATATGGCCGTTTACAGGAAAGCTATGAAGAAGCTGGCGGGTATACGCTGGAGGATCGGATTTCTGGCACATTAAAAGGTTTGGGTGTTGCGGATAAACTAGAGGTTCCGCTTTCTGCCTTGAGCGGCGGTCAGCGGGTTCGCGTAGAATTGGCGCGAGTCCTTACAGAGCCGGCAGAGGTATTATTATTGGATGAACCGACCAATCATCTGGATATCGCGGGGATCGATTGGCTAGAAAGCTACCTGAGACATAGTAAACAGGCTTATCTAGTGATCTCACACGATCGAGAATTTCTCGACCATGTGGTTGATCGGATCGTTGAGATCGAAGGTGAACAGGCTGTCAATTACCCTGGTAATTACAGTAAATTTTCCCAGCTTAAGCAAGAAAGGCTCGTCCTGCTGCAAAAAAATTACGATCTGCAGCAAAAGGAGATCCAGCGGCTGCAGCGAATGAGCGCTCGTTATCGTCAATGGGGCAGAGAAGCAGATAATGAGGATTTTTTCCGCAAAGCCAAGGAGATTGAGCGTCGAATACAAAAGCTGAAACAAGCGCTGTTAGAGCCGCCAAAGTCTGGAAAAAAACGTCTACAGCAGGTTGCGCAGGCGAATCGTTCAGGAAAAGAGGTCCTAATTGCAGAGGGGATTGGGAAGATAGCTGGCGAGCGTATTTTATTCACTGAATCTGATTTTACTATTTATCGGCAAGAGAGACTGGCTCTTATGGGTGCTAATGGCAGCGGAAAAACAACCTTGATTCGCTGCTTGCTAGGAGAAGAATTGTTGGATGAAGGAATGATCAAGCACGGTGCGAGCGTCAAAATTGGCTATCTCCCGCAAAAATTGGATTTTGCGGACCGGACGCTGCGCATTTTAGATTATGTTCGAGGTTTTCTAGCAGAAGAGCAAAAGGCACGGCGCATATTGGCGCAATTTGGTTTTTTCGCTGAGGATATCTCAAAACGAATCCAAGATCTTTCCGGCGGTGAGCAGATGCGGCTGTATCTGCTGAGACTATTCCAGCAGAAAATCAATTTTTTGATTCTAGATGAGCCAACCAATCATTTAGATATTGATGGAAAAGAAGAACTGGAAGCGATTTTAGCGGACTTTGAGGAAACATTATTGGTAGTTTCTCATGACCGATACTTTTTACGAAAGGTTACTACCGGTCAGCTGCTGATTAAAGATGAAGCGATTATAAAGGGACCGCAATACAACTGAATTTCTATTTTGAAACTGGCTAGTGTCACTAAATAATAGTGATGCTAGTTTTTTTAGATGACAAAAATGTTAGATGAAATCAAGTTGTTTCAATGGTTGATTTTTTAGAAAGTTTGTATAGTGACCTTAGAAAATAATAAAGGAGCACTGAGTCATGAAAAAATTTTTAATTGGTTTTATTAGTTTAATCGTCATCGCCTTGGTTGGCTTACAGATAGCAGATAAAGTTGTAAAAGGCGGGGACGATTATTATGTTCAAGTCACTACAGATGGTGAACGTATTGATGGGAAGGACAGTAGTGGCAACCCTTATGTCGATTATAAATACTCGTTGCCTGGCTACGATAAGGATGGTACAAAAAAGCAATTAGAATTCAATGCCGCAAAAGATCGTCCATTGCGTCGTGAGGCCTTTCTTAAAGTCACCTGGAACAAGAAAAAAGGCGTTACCTCTTATGAAGAGGTTCAACAAAAGCAATTGCCGAAAAAGGCGGCAGAAAAATTAGGCGTTTAGTTTTCTTTAATAGCCGGTTCTTGAAACCGAGACAGGAGTGAAAATATGGAAAAAATTGTATCAGTAAATGAAGTAAAAAAAACCTATGGTAAAGGCAATCAGAAAAAAACACAAGCCTTAAAAGGGATTTCTTTTGAAGTAGAAAAAGGTGAATTCGTTGGGATTATGGGTGCATCTGGCTCAGGTAAATCGACATTACTAAATTTATTAGCGACTTTAGATAAACCGACGGATGGAAAAATTAGAATCAATCAAGCCGATGTCACAAAATTATCTGGCAATCAATTAGCTGATTTCCGTAGTCGTGAAATTGGTTTTATCTTTCAAGATTTTAACCTTTTGGAAAATTTGACTGCTGCAGAAAACATTGCGGTGCCTTTGTCCCTGCAAGGAGTGAGCAGCAAAGTGATTCATCGCCGGGTGAATGAGGTTGCCAAACGACTGTCTATCGACGGTATTTTGAACAGCTACCCTGCGCAGATCTCTGGCGGACAAAAACAACGGGTTGCTGCTGCACGGGCGCTAATTACGCAGCCAACGATTTTGCTAGGGGATGAACCAACGGGTGCGTTGGATTCAAACAGTGCCCGAGATTTATTGGACACGATGGAAGAGCTGAATCAAAAGGACCAAGTGTCAATTCTTCTTGTGACTCATGATCCATTTTCTGCCAGTTATTGCCGACGTATTCTATTTATCAAAGACGGTGTGATCTACCAAGAGGTCAAACGTGAAAATCAAACGCGGGAAGCTTTTTATCGTCAGATTTTAAGTATTCTCGGCAATTTGGAACAGTAGGAGGAATTCGATGCTTTTAAAACTATCACTTACTGGAATCAAAGGCCGTTTGAGAGATTATGTCGTACTCTTTTCAGGGCTTGTCATGGCTTCCGGGATTTTCTATATGTTTGAAGGTCTGGCTACTAATAAGACCTTTTTAGAAAGCAATTCGATGATTTCATCGGTGGTGATGATCTTTCATCTAGGGACTGTACTATTATCGATCATTACCTTTGTTTATATTCTGTATGCTAATTCTTTCTTGATGACAATGCGGCAAAAAGATTATGCCATGTTTATGATGCTTGGGGCAAAAGGCCGTAAGATCGCACAATTGATTTTCATTGAAACATTCGTTGTGGGTGTCGGTGCAACCGTGATGGGGATTGTGTTGGGAATCGGCTTGAGCAGTATTGTACAGCAGCTGCTGGTGAAACAGCTGGAAATTAAAATCACACATTTTAGCGCGGTTAATACTACAGCAGTGCTGTTTACGATCGTATTTTTTATAGTTATTTTCTTATTGGCTGCTTTAGTCAATGCGATGACGATCGTAAAGAAACCAATCTTGAGCTTGCTGAAGGCGAGCGAGACGCCTTTGCCGGCTAACCGCAAACCAATAACTTTAGTGATTGAAGTCATTGCTGGCGTCCTCTTCTTAGCAATTGGCTATTTTATGATGACACAAGTGATGAAATTAGCCTTTTTAGCATTGATCATTGCGTTGATCACGATTGTTTTAGGGACGTATTTTGTTTTCCACTCTATTTTGATCTTTGTATTAGATGTATTGAAAAAGCGCGATAGTATCGCCTTGAAGAAGTTGAACAATTTTACTTTGTCGCAGTTAAGTTTTCGTATTCAAGATTACACGAGAATTTTGTCGATGGTAGCGATGCTCTTTGCTTTGGCTTTAGGAGCGATCACAGTTGGTTTGGGTTTTCATAACGAGATCATGAAAATGACTGAAGCGACCTCGACCTATGATTTGGTCTTGAACAATGGACAAAACTTTAGTGACTCAGATTTTAAGAAAATCCATCCATCCTCGGAGACGATTTATCAACAAAAAGAGGACGCAAATACTGTTTATTATGATCGTTCGCAATTTGATCAGACTCCTTTAGCAGTGAAAAAATTTACGTCGAACCGCCAAACTAAGGTCGTTCGATATACTGGAGAACAACTGGCTAATGATTTAAACGCCTCAGATCAATTACGTTCGTTGGAATTACCTGAACAGAGCGCGAAAAAGCATCAATTTTTAACGAGTGAGGAGTTCTCAGCGTTACCAATGAAAGTTGCTGAGCTGCGCGTGATCACGGTAAAAGATTTTGTGAAGGATAAAGAGGCATTGAAGGAGTTGGCCAATGAGAATTTCAGTAAAAATCCAACTTTAGATAAAAATATGGGAAGTATGAATCAAAAGTCATTGGTTTATGAGCTGTATAATGCGCTATTCTCAGGCTTTGAATTTATGGGCTTCTTCTTAGGAATCGCCTTTTTGACAATGTTGGCAAGCTGTCTGATGTTTAAGATTTTATCTGGTGCGAAAAGCGATATTCAACGCTACAGTATGCTGGAAAAAATCGGTGCGCGTCGGAAGCTGTTGAAGCAATCCATTCGTAAAGAGATTGGGATTTTATTTTTAGTCCCCGGGTTATTAGGCGTAATACATGTCTTGTTTGGACTACAATTATTCACGACACTATTAAGTGAGCCCTACAGCAACATTTGGCTGCCATTCCTGATATTCTTTGTCCTATACTTTATTTATTATTTATTGACTGTATGGATTTATACAGGAATCGTTATGAAACGAGAAGACTAAAAAGAAAGTATAAAATTTTCACATGAATCAATCGCTTTGCAGCAGATATATCCATGTCCGGCTTCACGAACTAGCTTTATTGGCAATAAGCAAGAATATTTCGAAATTTGAGAAGCAAATTAGAAATATTTGGTCTTATGGCTCAAAAGCTGAGCAAGTTCGCGAAGCCTTTCTTTTTGAGTAAAATCATTCTTCAATATATGCCAATAGATCTCCTGGTTGGCATTCCAGGACTTTGCAGATTTCATTGAGCGTCGAAAAACGAACAGCTTTCGCTTTCCCTGTTTTCAGAACAGAAATATTGGCATTGGTCATTCCAACCCTTTTCGCTAGTTCACCAGAAGACATCTTTCTTTTTGCCAGCATAACATCTAAATTTACTTGTATCATTGTGATTGCTCTCCTTTCACGATCTAGCTTTAGATGGTCAATTCATTTTCTTCAGCGATCATATTCGCTTTTTCTAAAATTTTGGCTAACGCCCAAACGATTGATGCACCTACGATATAGGTTAAATCAATAGCAGCGCTGTCGATGGCAAAGCCTTGCATTGAGGCATAGATATCAGGAAGACAAGAAGTCACAGATAAAAGCAATAGGATGCCGGCGATTTTTTTAGCGGTACTAACATTTGTGCGAACAAAAATCTGATCCATTTCAAGATTTTTGAAAAAGCTTCGAACAAAGTAAAAAAGAATACCATACAAGAGAATATTAGCAATCAGCAACAAAAGAAAAATAGGTGAGGATAGAATGTCAAAAGTATAGGCTCCAAAAGGGAGACTATTGATACTGACTGTTGATAAATCTGGAATAGAAGTGAAATTAAAAATGACGATTAGGATTGCCAGCCCCCCAGCTGCAATCACCATTACCCCAATAAAAAAACTAAACAACCATTTCAATACTTTAAAAATACCTTTTTCTGAATTCATTTTGATACACTCCTTTTTGTTTAACTTGATGAGTTAACTATAAAGGTCGAATTAAACTAAGTCAATATATTTTTATCGAATTTCGATAAAAATATATTGATTAAATAGATGCTCGTTTTTGTGGCAGCTTCTTTAAATGAATAAAAGGGAAAACATAAAATCACTAGATGTTATTTTATGGATAATTATTAAGATTATGAATTTTTTGTGTCTTAGGAAATTTTCATGTGGGTTTAAAAAACTAGGAAAAAAGCGGATCATTCGTTAAATTTTGAAAGAAAACACGCGATTTAGTTAAAAAATATAAAGTTGCTGCGACAACTGTAAATAAAAATGCATATTTTTTAAATCTGATCTATAGTGAGAACGGACAATTTAATAGAGAAAGAAGTGTTCTGGATGAACCGGGTAAAAAAAGCTTTTACCAACCGTTGGCTGATTTTATTTACAGCCAGTCTGCTATTTTGGGCGAAGACAATCTTAGCCTACTATGTAGATTTTTCGTTAGGAGTGGAAGGGTCTGTTCAATACTTCATCCTGTGGATCAATCCAATCGCTACGACTTTGCTGCTGTTTGGAGTGTTCCTTTATGTAAAAAAATTTAAGCCGGCACTGATCGTATTATTTTTAATGGATCTTTTGAATACGTTGATCCTTTATCTGAATGTGATTTTTTATCGGGAGTTTACGGACTTTGTTACGATTAAATCGATTTTAGGATTTTCCAAGGTGTCTCAAGGAATCTCAGGCAGCTCCTTTGCGTTGATGAAAGCTCATGATATTTTTTATTGGGCAGACTTACTAATATTCTTAGGAATTCTGATCTATCTTTTCGCTAAACGAAAAGAAATCACCAGCAAGCCGGTCAAAAAGACCTTTGCGGTGGCGATAAGCTGTTTAGCAGCATTGACCTTTTCCGTGAATCTATCGTTGAGTGAAGCCAATCGCCCACAATTATTGCAGCGGACATTTGATCGTTCTTATATTGTGAAATATTTGGGGTTGGATGCTTTTACTGTTTACGATGGGATCAAAACCGAACAGACAAATAGTATTCGCGCCCATGCCTCAAGCAACGGGTTAACCGATATTTTGAAATATACGAAGAGCCACTATGCGGCACCTGATCCAAGTAAATACGGCATTGCAAAGGGCAAAAATATCATCGTGATTCACTTAGAAAGCTTTCAACAATTTTTGATCAATATGAAGGTCGATGGACAAGAGGTAACACCGTTTTTAAATAGCTTGGAAAATGACAATAAACAGACTTTAGCCTTCGATAATTTCTTCCATGAAGTTGGTCAAGGAAAGACCAGTGACGCGGAAAATATGTTAGAAACTGGAACGTTTGGGCTGCCTCAAGGATCATTATTTACTCAGCTTGGTTCAGACAATACCTTCCAAGCTGCACCAGCGATTTTAAATCAAGAGGCCGGTTATACGAGTGCTGTTTTTCATGGAAATGTTGGCAGCTTCTGGAATCGCGATCACGTTTATAAAAATCTCGGCTATCAAAATTTCTTTGACCGCTCCTATTTCAATCAAGCAGATGAAAACTTAGGTTATGGAATCTTAGATAAAGAGATGTTGAAGGAAACAGTCGGCCATTTAGAGCACTTACAACAACCGTTTTACACGAAGTTTTTGACTGTAACTAACCATACACCCTACTTGACTGACGATAAGCATTTCAATTTTCCAGCATTAAAAACTGGAAACAGTACGGTCGATGATTATGTGCGGACTGCGCACTATTTGGACGAATCATTGCGTCAATTTTTTGACTATCTAAAAGCTTCAGGAGTTTATCAAAACTCGATGTTTATGATTTACGGCGACCATTTTGGGATATCTGATAGTAATAATAAGGATTTAGCAGCAGCACTAGGGAAAGACCCAACGACTTGGGATAAATTCGATGATGCACAAATGCAGCGCGTGCCTTTGATGTTCCATATTCCTGGTTATACTAATGGCGGTATCCAGCATCAGTATGGCGGTGAAATCGATGTCTTGCCAACCTTACTACATTTGATAGGTATCGATAATAAGAAATATATCCAATTCGGTACAGATCTATTTTCACCACAACATGATCAAACTGTTGCCTTTCGTAATGGAGATTTTGTTTCACCAAACTACACGGAATTAGGCGGAGAGACGTATGACAATAAAACCGGTGAAAAAATCGATCCGAAGGTCATGAAGATTGAATCAGAGATTGATAAAGAACAAAAGCAAGTTAAACAGGCCTTGAGCTTATCTGATAAATTGAATCAAGAAAATCTTTTACGGTTCTATACACCAGAAGGCTTCACACCGGTTGATCCGAAGAAATATGATTACCATGATCTCGATAAGAAAAATACAGCAATAGAACAGCAGCAAGGCAGCAAATCAACGAGTCTGTATTCGAAAAACGGCAACAAAACAACGGCGGCACTTTATCCGCCCATTCAATAGCGAGGAAGAAGTATCCTTAAGTGGATGCTTCTTTTTTTGCAAAAACGGGTTCGATTCCCACACATTCCCGCCAATGCTGTATCAATTCAATAATTGGGTGATTATTTGATAAAAAAAGTGTGACAAAAGCAAAATTGTTAAATCATAGAAGGTATCTTTTAAAAAGCTAGGCGCATGTTCCTTTAAGTTTTTCAGCATAATAATCATCCTTTCGCGTGTTCTATAGGTATGAGGGTTACCATAAATAGTGAAGCTTATTGCCGGCTTAAAGAATCCTAAGAAAGTATAAACTGTCTATCTATTCGGCTAGGGGAATATGTTTGATTCGGAACCTATTTCGGCTTAAAATAGACATACAAAGAGAAAAGGCAGGATCCTTATGGCTATGGTTGAGAATCTTATTCAAACTTTTTTCCACCCGATCGTATTACTATTGGACGTATTATCAATTGCGATTATTATCATCGGAGCGATTCTTGCTTTTTTTAAGCTGCTTCAGCCTGGAAGCAAAAAAGATTTTTCCTCTGTTTTGCAAAAGAACAAATACATCAAGGCCTATTTAGGCAGTTATATTTTACTGAGTCTAGAATTTTTAATCGTGGCGGATATTATTGAGACAATTATTAATCCAACTTTTCAGGATATTCTCAAATTAGGTTTGATTGTTGTGATCCGAACCATGATCTCCTATTTTTTAAATAAGGAAATCAGTGAATTTTTTGATGAACAGACCAAATGAGAGGAAAAGGCAGGTTCATTCCTTGTCCAATAATTTAGTAATTTTAACAAAGAGAGAAGTATTCATGAGAAGGCTATTTCTTTCTTTTTTCTTTGCGATTTGTTATTGATTCCGGCTCAAAGGAATGGTATGATTGTTTTGTTTCGGGAGTGGATGGGTTCTGGTGTTCCCTCTGGTCTTCAAAACCAGTATGAGGAGTTAGGAGCTTCTTGGGTGGGTTCGATTCCCACACATTCCCGCCAATATAGCCTAATAAGTCGATAAATGTTTGTACAGAGGAAATTCTGTCTAGCATTTATCGTTTTTTTTACGGCACTTTTTTACCTGGCTTTACTAATTGAACGGCCTCGACAGTTCGTAAACTTTTCAATAGGGATAAATTTTTTGAACAAAGTGAATTTTCTATTTCATTAGAGGAGAGATTGGGGACAAAAAAATACAAGAGAAAATTCTCTTGTATTATCAGTTCTAGAGATGAGCGAAATACTCATCGATAGAACTCTTTATTTTCTCAAAATCTTTAGATAGAAATAATTTTGCAGGCACTCGAATTATCGGAAGATTGTTTTCATTATCAAAAAGCAGGGTCTGATATTGAACACCACTATCTGGTAATAAGATTTAAAAGCGGGAGAACTAGAAATATTGGAAGAACCCCTTTTAGTAAAAAATCGATGACCAGGGGCAGTTGGCTGGAATCAATTTGAACCCTAATATTTCCTGATGCTTTCGTGGTGTTGAGATCAAATATTTTTTCCTGTTTTGAATATGTACCGCAAACAGGGCAAACAAATTTGTAAAAGGTTGATTGACTTTTTGGTGTAGATTTTTTTATGCGTACAGCACCTTGGACCCGTTTTTTTGTTTCAGGTCCGGATAAAGTATAGGATTGTTCGCAAGAAATACATTTGAAGGAATGCTTTGCATCCTCAGAGTAGGTAAGTCTATGAATCTGCACTAAAAGTCGGATTGCTCTTGAAAAAAAGTTAATTGCTAATAGTGAAAATAAAAGAATTCCGATAACTAGCATGGCTGGCTCCTTTAAGTATATTGAATAAATTTTATCATGAATCGGTTGGCATCCGCTCATTCACTCAGTCTATCAATAAGAGGTAAGAATTACTTTTCGATTATATATCTTCGTCGTCGGACGATAAATAAATTGTAGACATAGTAGGGAAGTGTCGCAAAAAAGCCAAAAATAATAATAGCTTGAATTGTAAACATAAAAAAGACAATTGCCAAAATTTTCGTCTTCTTCGATTGTTTTTTTATAAAGGTAATAAACAAAAGAATTCCAGATAAAGCGGAACCAATTAAGTAACCCCCGAAAAGTATTGAGGCTATAAAATATAATACTTTTGAAAAAGATGATTGCTCAATTGAAGGATCTAGGACCATAAATATAGCCAGAATACTATATAAAAAAGCACCAACAACAAAAGCAATCGAGGTATAAAGCAAGTAATTTTTTCTTTCATTGTAAGTCATTGTTTCGCTCCTTAAGTTGTTTTATTAAGAGTAGCACGATTAAATTGAAGGAACAATCAAAAAAATACAGTAACCGAAGCTACTGTATACATTTGCTATCTAAAAAATCACCTTAAAACCAGCCACACAAGTTGGATTCGCGTAATAGTAATTTATTGTTTGAGCAGAACGCATGAGCATCCGTGTAAATTTTGTCCATAAAAGATTAATTTCCTTCTATTACGAAAAGTATATCAGACAAGAGCTGAAGGATGCGGATCAAGTTCAATCCTCTACATAGTTTTTACTGCTCTTTTTATTGACCAATCGATTGTCAATGGTAGTAAATAGCTGCATTGAAAAGGTGATGATTAAAATCGATAGTGTTGCAAAAAGTCCGTCAATGGGACTTAGGATATAAAAATTCAAAAAGACAATAATGAGGTTTGTTAACAATAGGCCAAGATGGCTTGGGATTTTGAAATATTTTTCAATAATAATAGGCGGGATCGTAACCCCTCCATTAGACGAATTAAATTTATATAGATAAAATACCCCTAAACTGAATAAGGAACTGCCGATTATAAGAGAAGCGGTGTAGGATAAGAGCAGCTGATTTGTAGGAATAAAACTTAAATATACAGGGAAAAGCAAGCTCCCAAGAAAAATTTTTGAAAAGAGTTGTTTGTCCAGCAGCAGATAAGTCAATAAAAGCATCAAAAGGTTGATTAGCCAAACAGTGTAGCTGCTGTTAAAGGTGAAATGTACTTCTAATAAATGACCAATTGCGCCGACTCCAGCAGATGCGATGTTGTGCGGCAGCAAAAAGAAATTTAATGCTAGAGAAATAATTGTGACTCCAATCGAGATTCTAATTAGATAGACTATCTGTTTAATGATCATCACCCTCTTCTTAATCGTTGAAATAACTATAGCATTTCACAAGAAAAGGCTACGTTCATTTTTTTCAGCGATGTATGAAATTTCTGCGGAAGATGAAAGGAAAAATTAACGGATAGAATTCTCTTTTCCATTACTATATAATCGTACTCAGGATTGAAGGAAGGAGTGATTCTGAACAATGAAAAAATACAAATTTGAATCAAAAATCTATGCATCAGAAGTCGGTAAGGGCGGAGCGTACATTATTTTTCCTTACGACATTCGCGAAGAGTTTGGTAAAGGGCGCGTGAAGGTTCATGCGACTTTTGATGGGGTTGAGTATCAAGGAAGTATTGTAAATATGGGTGTAAAAAATGAAGATGGCAGTATTTGCTATATTTTAGGCTTACGAAAAGATATCAGAAAAGAAATAAAAAAGGACATTGGTGATACCGTAACCGTCAATGTCGTTCCTATTGAATAAGCTCATTCTTATAAAAACGGTGTACCTGTTCATTGGTTGAATAGGTTTTTCTTTTTGACGAATCCTGTCAAGTTGTATGGAAAAGACCTGAAATCACGATATTTGTTCGGACATATGTGGCGCTAGCTTAATATTTCTGTTAATCTGTATACAAAGAGTAGCGGAAAGAAAGGATAAACTATGAATCAATCAAAATATCAAATGATCGCTGATGAATTGAAGTCAAAAATTTTATCAGGCGAATATGAAGAAAATACCACCATTCCTCCAGAGCTACAGCTGCAAAAGGATTACCAAGTCAGCAGACACACGATTCGCCAAGCCATTGCATTGTTGGCAAACGAAGGCTTCCTGAGAAAGGAAAAAGGCTCGGGGACTTATGTGGATGTGAAATACAAACGGGCAGAAAGCAGCTATTCAGGGCATAAGACAATCGGCGTAGTTACAACCTATTTATCTGATTATATTTTCCCTTCGATCATTCGCGGCATCGAAAAAAAGCTGCGGGAGAAGGGCTATTCTCTATTGCTAGCAAGTACGAATAATGATTTTCAGCAGGAAAAGGAATGTATTGAGAAAATGATCACTCAGGGTGTGGAAGGGCTGATCGTTGAACCAACGAAAAGTAATCAATACAATCCCAATCTCGCTCTTTATGTCAGGCTGAGGGAACAGGGGATTCCTGTGGTGATGATCAATGCTGTTTATGAAGAGATCAGCGCACCGTTCATCTGTGTGGATGATGTTCAAAGCGGCTTTCTAGCTACCGAACATCTAATCAAAAAAAAGCATAAAAAATTGATGCTGATCACAAAAATTGACGACCTGCAGGGCAAGTATCGAATGAAAGGGTTTATCAAAGCGTGCGAGCAATCTGGCATTCAATTTGCTCCTGAGGATATCCTCACTTATGAGACAGAAACTAGAAAGCAAGTAGTTGATCAAGCACTAGCTCGTTTAAAGTCCGAACCGCAAATTACCGGGATCGTTTGCTATAACGATCAGATTGCCAGCAGTTTACTCGACCGCTTGAGTGAGAAGGGAATCAAAGTTCCTGACGAGCTTTCCGTGGTTGGAAATGATAACTCTGCTTTGAGCAAAATCGGCAGTGTAAAACTGACTACCTTGAATCATCCAAAAGAGCAATTAGGTCTTGATTCCGCGAATTGGATCATCGAAGCGGTCGAAGAAGGGCGCGAACCGGAGAATATCCTTTATACACCAACACTAATTGAACGAGATTCAGTGAAAGAACACGAATAAAAAGTAGCAGCTCATTTCGATGAGCTGTATTTTTTTGTCCAAATAGCCACACATGTACGAACATAAATTAAATACTTAGTTGACATGTACGTACATAAATTGTATGATAGCGATATCAAAGAAAGAACGAAGGAGGAGATTCCTATTAAAACGAAGGAAATGATTGCAAAAACCAAGCTGGATATCATGGATGGACGGACAGCTTTAGGGATTGAGTTTGGTTCTACTCGAATCAAATCGGTCTTGATTGGCTCTGATTTATCGCCGATCGCTGCCGGCAGCTTCGAATGGGAAAACACATTGGAGAATGGGATCTGGACGTATTCTTTAGAGGATATTTGGAAGGGCTTACGCGTGAGCTATCGCAAAATGGCTACAGAAGTATTTGAAGAGTACGGCGAGACCTTGACTACGATCGGCTCAATTGGTTTTAGCGCAATGATGCATGGGTACATGGCTTTTGACCAGCAGGAGGAATTACTAGTTCCCTTTAGAACATGGCGAAATTCGATCACTGCTGATGCGGAGAAGCTGCTGACGGAAGCCTTCGAATACAATATTCCGCAACGCTGGAGTATCGCTCATCTGTATCAAGCGATCTTAAATCAGGAGGAGCACGTTGGGGAGGTTCACTTTTTAACTACCTTAGCAGGATATATCCATTGGCAGATGACCGGACAAAAAGTATTAGGTGTTGGCGATGCTTCAGGAATGTTTCCAATTGATACGGAAACTAGAAATTACGATCAAAAGATGCTTCAGATTTTTGATGAGCTGACAGAGGGAACGGCCTTTACACAAGATTTGAACAAAATCTTGCCAAAAGTTTTACTGGCGGGCGAGGAAGCCGGCACCTTGACTCAAGAGGGTGCGTATCTTTTGGACCCAACAGGAACTTTGCAGGCGGGAATTCCCCTTTGTCCGCCAGAAGGAGATGCCGGGACTGGAATGGTGGCGACCAATAGTGTTCGTCAAAGAACCGGGAATGTTTCCGCAGGAACTTCTGCATTTGCCATGATCGTTCTAGAGGAGAAGCTAAAGACTGTTCACCCGGAAATTGATTTGGTAACGACACCGATGGGTGACTTAGTGGCAATGGTTCATACAAATAATTGTTCCTCTGAGATCAACGCATGGGTCAATCTGTTTAAAGAGTTTTCGGAATCATTGGGATTAGATGTCAGCGGGGAGAAGCTTTACACGATGCTATTTGAAAAAGCCCTCGAAGGTTCTCCAGATTGCGGCGGGATGCTTTCTTACGGGTATTATTCGGGAGAGAATATTACTGGTATGAATGAAGGTCGTCCATTATTTGTCCGGACACCTGAGAGTCAGTTTGATTTAGCGAACTTTATGCGTCTGCACCTTTCCAGTGCATTTGGCGCAATGCGAATCGGAATGGAAATTTTGAAAAAGGAAAATATTCAGATCGACAAATTAGTTGGCCACGGAGGCATTTTTAAAACACCTGAGGTAGGACAAAGAATTCTAGCTGCGGCAATGGAGGCACCTGTCACAGTTATGGAAACGGCTGGTGAAGGAGGCGCTTGGGGAATCGCTCTGCTAGCAGCCTATCAGGCAGAGGAAGAAACCATCTCATTGGCAGATTTCTTGGAGAAAAAAGTGTTTGCCGAAAGTGAAGGCGTGACATTGGAGCCTAAAGAGGAAGATTTGCAGGGCTATAGTGAGTTTATCGAGCGGTATGAAAAAGGATTGACGATCGAAAAAGAAGCGATCGATGCATTGAAGTAAGGAGCGATTTTTAAATGTTAGAGCAATTAAAAGAAGAGGTTTTTCAGGCGAATCTGGAATTACCTAAGCAAGGATTGATCAAATACACCTGGGGAAATGTAAGTGCCTTCGATAGAGAAACTGGTTATTTTGTAATTAAGCCAAGCGGTGTGGATTATGAAGAAATGAAGGCCTCTGATATGGTGGTCGTCGATTTAGACAATCAGGTGATCGAAGGAGAACTGAATCCTTCTTCAGATACACCAACACATGCGGTTTTGTACAAGGCATTTCCTGAAATTGGCGGCATCTGCCACACCCACTCGACCTGGGCAACGATCTGGGCACAGGCAGGGTTGGATTTACCAGCGATGGGAACCACCCATGCTGATACATTTTATGGCACTGTACCTTGCGCGAGGTTCTTAACACAGAAGGAGATTGATGACGGCTATGAGCATGAAACAGGAAATGTCATTATTGAGACCTTTAAAGAGCGGGACATCGATATCATGGAAGTGCCCGGCGTTTTATTGCATGGACATGGACCATTTACTTGGGGGAAAGAGGCCAAGAGTGCAGTCATGAATGCGGTGGTTTTGGATGAGGTAGCCAAAATGAATTTGTTTGCCCGTCAGTTGAACAGCTTTGCAGAAGAGCTGCCGCAGCGAGTTTTAGACAAGCATTATTTAAGAAAACACGGAAAAAACGCCTACTATGGGCAAGGAAAATAAAGTCAATCATACGAAAAAGGAGCGAACAGATATGTTAGCAGTTAGTAAAAAAGAATTTTGGTTTGTTGTCGGATCACAGCATTTGTACGGAGAAGAAGCGCTAAAAAGCGTTAAAGCCGACGCGGAGGCAATCGTCAAAGGCTTAAATGACAGTGGGAAAATGAAGTATCCAATCGTGTTGAAGGAATTGGCAGTCACTTCTGATACAATCACTAAAATCATGAAGGAAGTTAACTATCGTGACGAAGTAGCAGGTGTGATTACTTGGATGCATACCTTCTCGCCAGCAAAAATGTGGATTCGCGGAACCAAATTATTGCAAAAGCCTTTGTTGCATTTAGCAACACAATTCAACGAAAGTATTCCATGGGAGACGATCGATATGGATTTCATGAATTTGAATCAATCCGCTCATGGGGATCGTGAATACGGCTTTATCAATGCACGTTTGAAAAAGCAAAACCAAATCGTTGTCGGTTATTGGCAAGCAGCGAGTGTTCAAAAGCAAGTTGCTGACTGGATGGATGTTGCGGTAGCTTACAATGAAAGCTTCAACATCAAGGTGGCTCGTTTTGGCGACAATATGCGAAATGTAGCTGTGACAGAAGGAGACAAGGTCGAAGCACAGATTCAATTTGGCTGGGTAGTTGATTACTTTGGTATTGGTGACCTGGTGCAGTACGTGGATGCTGTCAAAGACGAAGAAGTTGCTGCTTTGTTTGCTGAATATAAAGAATTGTATGATTTCGATTATGGGGATTATGATCATGAAACTTGGGAAGCGCGTGTCAAAGTGCAGGCGAAACAAGAAATTGGTATTCGTTGCTTCTTGGAGGCTGGCAATTATAATGCCTTTACATCGAATTTTGAAGATTTATACGGCATGCAGCAGCTGCCTGGACTAGCAGTTCAACGCTTGATGGCAGAAGGCTATGGCTTTGCTGGTGAAGGAGACTGGAAAACAGCGGCGTTGGATCGCTTAATGAAAGTCATGGCTCACAATCAAAATACCGGCTTCATGGAAGACTATACGTATGAATTGGCTGCTGGAAAAGAAGCGATTTTGCAATCTCATATGATGGAAGTCGATCCGACACTTGCAGTGAACAAGCCTAAAATCGTCGTTTCGCCTTTATCAATGGGAGACCGTGAAGATCCGGCACGTTTGGTTTTTGATGGAAAAGCAGGCGACGGTGTCGTAGTATCCATGGCAGATTTTGGTACACATTACAAATTGTTGATCAATGAGGTGGAAGCCTTTGAACCAACTGAAGAAGCACCGAAATTGCCAGTTGCTCGTGTGCTCTGGAAAGTAAAACCAAACTTCCATGAAGGCGTAGGTAAATGGATTGAAGTTGGCGGCGGACACCATACCGTCGTATCGTTGAATCTAACGACAGAACAAATCATTACCTGGGCAAAATTAGTTGATTTAGAATACGTAACGATCAAGTAAGGTTTGAAATATTGGTCTGGAAATCCCGGACCAATATTTTTATCGCCTAATAAAAGTAAAAATCACTATTAATTTTCAAAAAGGTATTTACATCTCTGGCATTTAAAGGTATATTGTACTAAAATAATAAAAGTAAAAATGACTAAAAGGAGTTTTACGAATGGCAGCTAATTTTGATTCAAAAGAGTACCTAGGTAAAGTCGATGCTTGGTGGCGCGCAGCCAACTATATCTCAGTTGCGCAGATGTATTTAAAGGACAATCCATTATTAAGAAAACCACTTGAAAAAGAAGACGTGAAGGCTCATCCAATCGGTCACTGGGGAACGATCGCAGGACAGAACTTCCTTTACGCTCACTTAAACCGAGCAATCAATAAATACGATTTGAATATGTTTTATATCGAAGGTCCAGGTCACGGTGGTCAAGTGATGGTGTCTAACTCATACATCGATGGCAGCTATACCGAGATCTATCCTGAGATCACTGAAGATGAAGACGGATTGAAAAAATTATGCAAAATGTTCTCATTCCCAGGCGGGATCGCTTCCCATGCTGCACCAGAAACACCTGGTTCGATTCATGAAGGCGGCGAGCTTGGCTATGCCTTGTCTCATGCGACCGGTGCGATTTTAGACAATCCAGACGTGATCGCAGCGACAGTCGTAGGTGACGGAGAAGCTGAAACTGGTCCATTGGCTGGAGGCTGGTTCTCAAATGTATTCATCAATCCAGTAAATGATGGAGCAGTATTACCGATCGTTTATCTAAATGGCGGAAAAATTTCTAACCCAACAATCCTATCTCGCAAGAGCGATGAAGATTTACAAAAATACTTTGAAGGCTTAGGCTGGAAACCTTATTTTGTAGAAGGTACAGACCCTGAAAAGGTTCACCCAGTAATGGCTGAAACCTTAGACAAGGTTATTACAGAGATCAAAACGATCCAAGCAGAAGCACGTAAAGGCAAAGCGGAAGATGCAGCGATGCCGCAATGGCCGGTTATCTTGTTCCGTACACCAAAAGGCTGGACAGGTCCGAAAACGTGGGATGGCGAACAACTAGAAGGAACCTTCCGTGCACACCAAGTGCCAATCCCAGTAGGTTCAGAAGACATGGAACATGCGGATAAATTAGTAGAGTGGTTGAAATCATACCGCCCAGAAGAATTATTCGACGAAAACGGCAAGATCATTGCTGAGTTGAAAGAAATTTCACCAAAAGGCGATCACCGTATGTCAACGAATCCGATCACAAATGGCGGAATCGACCCACAACCAATGAAGATGCCTGATTGGAAGCAATATGCTATTGATACGACCACACCAGGTGCGGTGATGGCTCAAGATATGATCATCTTTGGTCAGCAGGCGCGGGATATGATTACTGAAAATCCAACGAACTTCCGGATTTTTGGACCAGATGAAACAAAATCCAATCGTTTGAACAAAGTATTTGATGTGACGAATCGTCAATGGATGGAGCCGAAAAACAGTACGGATGAATGGCAATCTTCTGTTGGCCGTGTAATCGATGGCCAATTATCTGAGCACCAAGCGGAAGGCTTTTTAGAAGGCTATGTATTGACTGGACGCCACGGCTTCTTTGCCAGCTACGAATCATTCTTGCGTGTTGTTGATTCAATGTTGACGCAGCATTTCAAATGGATGCGTAAAGCTAGTGCTCACGCATGGCATAAGGAATACCCAGCGTTGAACTTGATCGCTACTTCAACAGTATTCCAGCAAGATCATAATGGCTATACACACCAAGATCCAGGCGTATTGACACACTTGGCTGAGAAGAAACCGGAATTTATCCGCGAATACCTGCCAGCTGATGCCAACAGCTTGATGGCGGTAATGGATAAAGCAATGCAGGACAAGCAAGTAATCAACTTGATCGTTTCAAGTAAACACCCGCGTCCGCAATTCTATTCAGCTGATGAAGCAGAAGAGTTGGTAGAAAAAGGATTGAAGATCATTGATTGGGCAAGTACAGATAATGGAGACGAACCAGATCTTGTGATCGCAGCAGCTGGTACGGAACCGAACCTTGAAGCTTTAGCGGCGGTATCAATCTTGAATAATCAGTTCCCTGATTTGAAGATCCGCTTTGTCAACGTGGTAGACATCTTGAAACTACGTCATCCTGATATTGATCCTCGTGGTCTGACAGATGAAGAGTTCGATGCGATCTTTACTGCGGATAAACCAATTGTCTTTGCTTTCCATGGCTATGAAGGTATGGTGCGCGACATCTTCTTCGATCGTCACAACCACAACCTGCATATTCACGGCTATCGTGAAAATGGAGACATTACGACGCCATTTGATATGCGTGTATTCAGCGAATTGGATCGCTTCCACTTGGCACAAGATGCTGCTAACGCAGTGTATGCTAAGGAAGCAGAAGCATTCTCTGCTCAAATGGATGAAACATTAGCAAAACACCATGACTTTATTCGCACAGAAGGACAGGACATTCCAGAGGTTGAGAATTGGAAATGGGAAGCGTTAAAACGTAAAGAATATCATTTCAGTTAAGCTGAAATGAGAAAAGGAACCGAGACATGTATTTGTCTTGGTTCCTTTTTTTGCGAATAAACGGCGAGAGTGGGCTTCTTTGAAAATCAGACGCCCTTTTTTGTCCCGCTATGTCTTAATTAATGCGATTGTTTCTTCCGAAATTCTTTTGGCGAGATGCCTTCTTTTCTTTTAAAGATATAACTAAAATAATTAGGGTCGTTATAACCGATTTCTGCTGCAATGTTCGACAGCTTCCAATCGGTTTCTCTGAGCAATCGTTTGGCTTCGTTCAATCGCTGCTCAGTCAGAAATTCAATAAATGTTTTTCCAAGGGCCTGAGAAAAAATCGTACTAAAATGAGAACTGCTTAGATTGATATGGGCAGCCACACTGCCTAAGGATAATTCCGTATCAGAAAAATGCTGTTTGATGTAGAGAGTCGCTTGATCCAAGAGATCGCGATATTGCCCCATCCGTTCATCGATGATGGTTCTTTTTAAAAAGCTTAGGATTTGGTTCAGGTAATTCCGAAATAGCATAGGTTCTGAAATGATGGCGGATGCTTTTGTTGGTGACGCTACAGCGAAGGTTTCCTTCACCTGACCATTCTTTTCTTCAGCTAACTGATTCAGCTCATTGAGCAGGATCAGGCGAAACAGCAAAGAATTTTCATCTTTATCTGTTTTTTCAAGTAGTTCTTCAACGAGTAAAGGGATGTCTTGATTGCTGATCTGATCGATTTTTTCCTGCAGGTGAATCACTTCCTCGTACTTATTTAATTTCCGATCAAAGTCTTGGTAATGCAGGATTGTTTGCTTTGTCTGGATCAGAGAATATTCCAATAGATTTTTAGCTGTCTCGTAGCTTTTTTGGATCTCACTGATCCGACCAACGGGATTTCCAACTGCGACAACAAGTTTGGATTCCTCAGTATTCAGGTCGGTATACAGTGTGACAGCTACTTGATCCGCTTTGCGCAGGAGCTCCTCCTCATCTGTATGAAAGAGCAGAATCTTGATGAAGCGGGAGGAGAGACATGAAAAAAGCATATTCTCATCTTCTTCGAATCGCTCAGCCATTTCTCCTCGAAAGCGCTCATAATCAGCAAAATTTTTGTTGATATGGTTAGCAATCAGCAGGACGAGAAATTTTTTCCCCGCAATTTGTCTATTCAGCTGCCGCGCTTCTTCGATCGCCTCTGATAAGGTGGATTGATTCCCAAACACCGTGTTCAAATACAGATTTTTTTGTACGTCAAAGGAGTAAGAATCCACGACTGCCGGCTGCTTTTTCTGCTCTAAGCGGGAGACCGCTTTTTTCAGACTGTCAGCTAATTCTTCAGGCTTGATCGGCTTTAGCAGGTATTCAGTGACCTGCAGGTGGATAGCAGCCTTGGCATAGGTGAACTCGTCAAAGCCGCTGATAAAAATGATTTGGATATCCGGCAGAGTCTGTCTAACCTCCTGTGAAAGCTCAATGCCAGTCATGAAGGGCATCCGAATATCTGTCAGCAGAATATCTGGGCGCAGCTCAAGAATCATAGACAGCGCGACCTCACCATCCTTGGCTTCCCCTACGACCTCGATCGGTATTTTTTCGGAAAGCTGTATTAAATTTCGTTTTAACGATTCACGAATGAGATATTCATCTTCGGCAATAAAGACCTTATACATGTTCTGAGACTCCTTTTTGCATAGTTGGGATAATCACGTGGACGGTGGTGCCGGTTTCTACAATACTAGTGATCTCGATTTTTGCTTGCTTCCCATAATAGAGCAGCAGCCGTTTGTTGACGTTAAATAGCCCATAACCTTCTTTAAAATCTGTATCGACCCCCTCCTTCAGTTCTTCATTGATTTCCTTTAATTTCTCCGCCGGAATGCCTTTTCCATTGTCAATAATATAGAAATGGATATAATCGTGATCATCTAAAAAGGCTTGAACAATGATTTTCCCTGTTCGGCGAACGAGTTTCGTCCCGTGATAGACCGCATTTTCAATCAACGGCTGCAGGATCATTTTTAACATGGAATAATTTTTTATTTTCTCCTCAACTTCGATCGAATAGGTCAGTGCATCGCCATAACGAATTTGTAAAATGATGAGATAATCACTGATGTGCTTGATTTCCTTTTCAACTGGAATCCAATCCTGTCCTTGACTTAAGGATATTCTGAAAAAGTCGGAGAGGGCATAGGTCATTTCTTTGACCTTCTCGCTTTCTCCCATCTCGGCTAGCACTAAAATTGCATCCAGACTATTATAGATAAAATGCGGAGTGATCTGGGCTTGCAGGACACGTACTTCACTTTGTGCGAGATTGTATTGCTTCAAGGCATTTTCTTCTAGCAGTACCACCAAGTTATCTGCCATGTCATTCATGCTGGTGCTTAGTTTGCGCAGCTCATTGCCGGGCAGGGTGGTGATCCGATAGTTGAGCTTCCCGTCAGATAAGGAATCCGCCATATTGATCATTTCCTCCATCGGCTGCTGAATCTGCTGGATCAAGCGTTTGTTGGTGTTCCTTGAAAAGAAGATGATAATGACAATGATCGCAGCTTCGATCACAGAAAGAATGATGATTGAGTGCCGGACTTGCTGGCTATGGTTGGCTGCCAGCTTAATCTCAACATTGACAAAATCTTGGAGAATGTCATGGACTAAATTGGTTGCAGACTCGACATGGACCATCAGTTCTTGATTTTCGTCGAAGGGTGTGTTTGTTTCAATGTTCTTCACGATTTTCTCTAGATAATTGTTTACATTGTCCAGAGACCGATTGACGATATTCAAGGTCGCTCGTTCTTGAGAGCTTTGGGTATTTTTTTTGATTTGGCTGATTTCCTTCTTGATCCGATTGACACTATTGCTTTTTTCAAACTCTGCTGGAGTCAGCTGGCCATAGGTGAGGCTCCATGCCTCCTCCATGATCTTTTCTTCCACTTCATTAGCGATTCGGTTAGCTTCAGAGATATTTCCGACACTACGCTCGTAAGCAAAGAGGTAGCGCGTGTAGATCAAGATGCTGATGATCAAGGGCACGATCGATAGGACCAGCATCAACCAGCTGATACGTTGAAGGAGTGATTTGATAGTTGTCTGTTTTTTCATCAGCTGCCTCCTAATAATTTCTTGGCGGAATCGTTGATAGAGAGTTTTGATCAGAAAAAACAGTATCCGATACATAGATGTCTTCTGAGATTGTTTTGCCAGCAAAATAACGCATTACAGTATTGGCGACAAGCTCCCCCATAAAAGGATTGCACTCTACAACACAATTAATTTTACGCTGCTTCAGCAGATCGATCATTTCTTTTTGGGCATCGATGCTCACGATCACGAATTTGTTTTCGAGCTTATGCTCTTCCAATGCGTCCAGCGCTCCAAGTGTCATCTCATCGTTGTGAGAGTAAAGAACGTCAATTCCCTCCAGTTTTCCTGCGTCGATGGCTTTAGAAAATTCTTCCTTTGCCTTCAGACGAATAAAATCCCCTGTGATCGTTTGAGTGATCTGAATGCGCGGGTCACGACCAACCGTTTCAGTAAATCCGTCATGGCGGAGTCTGGTCGGAGAGGTATTCTCTGTCCCTTTAATCTCGAAAACATCGATCGCTTCTTTTTCCATTTTTTGAAAATGGTTCGTTACATAGAGGCCGGCTCTTCCGCCTTGTGCCTTGAAGCTGGACCCAATGTGAGTCAAAAAGAGATCCGATCTATTTGTAGCAATGTTTCGATCAACGATGATTACCGGAATCTTGGCCTCCTTGGCTTCTTCTAAAATGGGTTCCCAGCCAATTTCTTGGATTGGAGAAAGGATGATCAAATCTACTTGGTAAGCGATGAAGGTCATCACATCCTGAAATTGTTGTTTTGGATCAGAGAAGCTATTGCGATACATCACCTGGTAATTTTGTTTTTCCAGTTCATCGGTAATGGATTGATTTTGGACCTTCCGCCAGTTGCTTTCTGTGCCGGCTTGAGCGAAGCCGATCGTGATTTCTCTAGGGGCTTCTGCCGATTCTTCCTTTTGACACCCTGTAAGCAGGAGACAAAAACAAATCAGAAGAATCACTTTGATTTTTTTCACTCGATCCCTCCTTTCCTTCATTATATAGCGCTTCCACACTTTATTCTAACATGTCCGATCATTTCAAAAGAAAGTCAAGAATCAACCAAAAAAATCCAAGAAAACATCTCGATTAAAAAAATCTCCCGCTTTTTTTCAAGAAACTAGAAAAAAATATCAATGAAAGCGTTTGCTGTAAAACGTACACTGTATCTATCAAATATGTTTTGGAGGGAAAGATATGAAACGAGGGTTCAAAAAAATGTTAGTTGCCGCAGTTGCATTAGTGGCGCTATCAACATTAGCTGCTTGCGGCAAAGGAAGTGCTTCTGGAGGAGATAAGGGCTATGTCGGAGTCTCAATGCCGACAAAATCGGCTGAACGGTGGATCGCTGATGGGAACAATATCGTGAAGCAATTGAAAAAGAAAGGCTACAAAACCGATTTACAGTATGGAGAAGACAAAGTAGAGAACCAAGTCGCTCAAATCGAAAACATGATCACGAAGGGTGTGGATACATTAGTCATTGCTTCTATTGATGGCTCAGCATTAACAGATGTATTGGAAAAAGCGCATCAGGCAGATATCAAAGTCATCGCCTATGACCGTTTATTGATGAATTCAAAATATGTCGATTATTATGCAACTTTCGATAATTTTAGCGTGGGTGTGTTACAGGCTTCTTATATCGAGGAAAAACTAGGGCTGAAAGAGGGCAAGGGACCTTACAATATCGAACTATTTGGCGGCTCGCCGGATGATAATAATGCACTGATCAATTATAACGGGGTCATGTCTGTCTTCAAGCCGTATTTTGACAGCAAACAGTTGACCGTTCCTTCTGGGCAAACGAAATTCAACCAAATCGCGACACTGCGTTGGGATGGCTCAACAGCCCAATCACGGATGGATAATTTGTTAAGTGCCAACTATACAGACAAGAAATTAGAAGCTGTTCTGTCACCCTATGATCCAATCAGTCTAGGAATCATTTCTTCATTAAAAGGAGTGGGCTATGGTTCAGGAGACAAACCACTGCCAGTTATCACTGGACAAGATGCGACAGTTGCCGGTGTAAAGTCAATCATCGCTGGAGAACAAACGGAAACCATTTTCAAAGATACGCGAATTTTAGCAGATAACACTGTAGAGATGATCGAAGCAATCCACGACGATAAAAAAGTTCCTGTCAATGACAAGGAAACTTATGACAATGGTGAAAAAGTAGTTCCGACGTATTTAGCCAAACCAGTCTCTGTCGATAAGGAAAACTACAAACAAGAACTGATTGACACAAAATACTACAAAGAAAAAGATTTGAACGAATAGAACAGGACGAGAAAAGTATGAGAGTTGATCATACTTTTCTCGATCCTCTTAATAAGGAAGTGGAGAAATGGCCGATTACATTTTAGAAATGAAAAACATCATCAAGGAATTCTCCGGTGTTCGTGCCTTAGATGACGTAAATCTGAGTATCAAACGAGGAGAGATCCACGCGCTGTGCGGTGAAAATGGTGCTGGAAAGTCGACCTTGATGAATGTTCTAAGCGGGTTGTATTCCTATGGCAATTATTCAGGCGATATTATTTATGACGGTGAGACTTGTCAGTTCAAGGGACTGCGAGACAGTGAAGACAAAGGAATTGTAATCATTCATCAGGAATTAGCGTTAAGTCCGTATCTGTCTATCAAAGAAAACATTTTTTTAGGAAATGAACAAACAAAACACGGCATCATTGATTGGAATCTGACTGAACGAAAAACAGAGAACCTGTTAAAAACAGTAGGCTTAAAAATCAATCCAAATATCCTCGTTTCTCAAATCGGTGTGGGGCATCAGCAATTAGTTGAAATCGCAAAGGCCTTTTCTAAAAATGTCCGTCTGCTTATTCTAGACGAGCCCACCGCTGCCCTGAATGAAGAAGAAAGCGCAAATTTGCTTGAATTGATCAAGGAATTCCGCAATCAAGGAATCACGTCCATCATCATTTCCCATAAATTGAATGAGATCGTTGATGTGGCTGATCGCATTACCATTTTACGTGATGGGCAAACTATTGAGACCCTAGAAAATGAGGACATCAACGAAGAACGAATCATCAAAGGGATGGTAGGGCGAGACCTCACCAATCGTTATCCGGATCGTCATCCGAATATTGGCGAAGTTTCCTTTGAGGTAAAGGATTGGACTGTCCACCACCCGATCGATACAGCGCGGGTAATGAACAATCACATCAACTTCACTATTCGACGTGGAGAAATTGTGGGTATCGCTGGATTGATGGGGGCAGGCAGAACAGAATTCGCCATGAGCATCTTCGGCAATTCATACGGCAGTAATATCAGCGGCGAAATTTATAAAGATGGAAAAGAGATAAAAATCAAAGATGTCTCTCAAGCCATACATAATGGATTAGCGTATGTTTCCGAGGACCGTAAAGCGTTGGGTCTGAATTTATTGATGGATATTCGTGAAAATACCACGAGCGCCAGCCTAGGAAAAATAAGCAAGAGCGGCATCCTAGATAAGGAAAAGGAAGTCACTGAAGCAGAGGAATATCGCAAGAAAATGCGGATCAAAGCCAATAATGTCTTTCAAAATGTCGGCAGCCTAAGCGGCGGGAATCAGCAAAAAGTCGTATTAGCGAAGTGGCTGATGACAGAACCAGATGTTCTTTTTCTAGACGAGCCGACTCGAGGAATCGATGTGGGGGCGAAATACGAGATTTATACCATTATTGAAGAAATGGCCGCACAAGGAAAATGTGTCTGCATCATCTCCTCAGAGCTGCCGGAAATCATCGGGATGTGCGACCGTATCTATACGATGAATGAGGGAACGATGACTGGCGAAGTGATGCGCGCAGATGCGGATCAAGAAACATTGATGAACTTGATGACGATGGAAGAGGAGGCAGTATCCTAATGGAGAATGCAACGAAGGGAAGTAAAGAAAGAGGCAGTATCAACATAAAAGAAAAGCTATTAGATATTTTTAGCAAATATAGTATGGTCATCATTTTGATCGCATTATTGATCGCGTTTCAATTAATGACCGGTGGAATTTTTCTACGACCGCTGAATATCACAAATATTGTCTTGCAGAACAGTCATATTTTAGTTTTAGCGGCGGGAATGCTTTTAGTCGTATTGTTAGGATTCGTTGATTTATCAGTCGGATCGGTCATGGCTTTTGTTGGGGCAATCGCTGGTATGATGATGGTCAACAACCACATGAGTCCTTGGATCGCCGTGCCTGTTTGTCTGGCTATTGGCGCTTTGATCGGTGCTTGGCAAGGCTTCTGGGTCGCTTATGTAGGAATTCCCGCATTCATCGTTACCTTAGCCGGGTTATTGATGTTCCGAGGACTGACACAAGTTGTTCTTGGTGGACAATCGTTAGCACCATTTCCTAGAGCGTTCCAAAAAATCTCAACAGGCTATCTGCCAGAGATCATGGTTTCTTCTTCAGGCATGCACTTTTTGACCCTTCTTTTAGGATTGGTCCTAGCTGTAGGTTTAGTTTTCTTCCAATGGAAGGCCCGAGAAAAACGTAAAAAGAATTTATTCGAAGTCCCTTCAATGAACGCCTTCATTTTCAAATCTATTTTGACTGTAGCGATCGTTTTAGGAATGAGTTATATCTTCGCGTCTTATCAAGGATTCCCGATCATCTTGATTATCTTAGGAGTGATCGTAGGTGTTTACGGATTTTTGACAAATAGTACGGTGGCGGGACGTCAGATTTATGCAACTGGTGGCAATCTTAAAGCCGCTCAGCTTTCCGGGATCAAAACGAAAAAAATCACCTTCTGGGTCTTTGTCAATATGGGAATGATGGCGGCGCTAGCTGGATTAATTCTAGCAGCTCGGTTAAACGCAGCGACACCGCAAGCCGGAACTTCTCTAGAGTTAGATGCGATGGCTTCAGTTTACTTCGGCGGAGCATCAACTTCAGGCGGTATCGGTACCATCACCGGTGCGATCGTCGGCGGCTTGGTAATGGGTGTACTGAATAATGGGATGTCGATCTTAGGGATCGGTGTAGACTGGCAGCAGGCGATCAAAGGCTTGATTTTACTGCTTGCCGTTGTACTAGATATTTATAATAAGAAACGCAAAATCTCATAAGGGGCGACAGTATGACTGAAGAAAAAGCAAAACGTATCCTACTCATTTGTACAGCAGGAATCACCTCCGGCCTGTTAGTAAAAAACATTCAAACAGCCGCAGATGAGCAGCAGATTCCCATTCGAGTCTACTCAGCTCCTGCGATCATCGCGGAACAAGCGATTCAAAATCAGCAAATTGACGGACTAATGATTGGTCCGCAATCAGAATATGAGGTGAACCGCCTGAAAGACTTTTTGAATTATAAGGCCGTCACCTACAAAATGATCAAAAAAGAAGATTATGAAACCTTGGATGGGGAGGCGGTGCTGGAGGATATTGTCGCAAGCTTCATGTGAAAGCAGAATTGATACTGTGTGTTGAATCTGTTCACAGCTAGTTATCTAACAAAAAAAAGACTAATTTTAACACCTGTGATTTAGCATTTTGCGATCACGGGTGTTATTTGTTTATATTTACTGAACAAGATTATATGAAATAAATCTCAATAATAATCTAAATGCTGGTACTAGTACCCAAAAGCTCGAAAACGCTTTAATTATAATCAATAATAAGTTACTCTTCATATTGAAAATAAATAGATGGGGGTTCATCAAAATGGAGAGAAAAATTGTTGCGGTGACGGCTTGTGCGGCAGGGATCGCACATACCTACATGGCCGCGGAGTCATTAGAACAAGCAGCTAAGCGAATGGGGTATGGGATCAAAGTTGAAACAAATGGAGCTATTGGAGCTGAAAATGTTTTAACAGCCGAGGATATCGAACAAGCAGATGTAGTCATTGTTGCTTCAGATATCAAAATCGATCCAATCCGTTTTACCGGTAAGCGACTTTTTGTGACAAAATCGATTCCAGCGATCGAAGATTCAGAGGCGCTGATCAATCAAGCATTTGAAGAGGCTCAGGTTTTTGGGAAAAAAGGTTCGAAGGTCGGAAAGATCCAAATAGGAAATGATAAGGAAAAAGTCAACTTCTTCACCCATATCATGAGCGGTATCTCTTACATGGTGCCGATGGTTATCGCAGCTGGTTTGATTTTAACAATTGCGAATTTGTATGCGTTTCAAAAAGATGATTTAGGTCGAATTGTTAATTGGGGTTTTGATAATAAAACACAGATGGGCTTTCTGATGTCTAAGCTGTTTTATGTGGGTCAAATTGGTTTCAAGCTGATGATCCCACTATTCGCCGGATTTGTGGCGAATTCGATTGCGGACAAGCCAGCAATTGCTCCAGCGATGATTGGTGCCTATCTTGTAAATGATCCAGAATTTCTTAATACAGAAGCTGGCGGCGGTTTTATCGGTGCGATTGTAGTAGCGTTTATTGTTGGATATCTTGTTAAGGGCTTGAAGAAAATCAAATGGCCAAGATTGCTGGTGCCTATTGTACCGATTATGATTATTCCATTTATCGCGACAGCTATTATTACGTTGATCGTTCTGTACATCATCGGTAATCCGATTGCTATTGGAATGGACGCGATGTATCAAGGGTTAACCAATCTAAACAATAACTATGCAGGGGCGCCGATCTTAATCGGGGCAATCTGTGGAGCGATGATTGGATTTGACTTGGGCGGACCAATCAATAAAACAGCCTTGGTATTTGGAACAGCGATTTTCACTGATACGTTGACAAAATATGGGATTGAGGGTGCGAATTTCGTTCCTGGAACAGCGACGCAAGCTGCTATTTCGGTTGCGCCTTTAGGGGTTTGGTTAGCGACGATCCTATTCAAAAAGAAATTCTCAAAAAATGAGAAGATCGCAGCCAGTGCAGCTTTTGGTATGGGGATCGTAGGTGTGACTGAAGGTGCCATTCCTTTTGTCGCGGCGGACCCAATTCGCATGATTTTCTCTAATGTGGTTGGATCTGCGGTTGCCGGAGGGTTAGCGGCAGCTACCGGATGCAAGTTTTACGGTGGGATCGGGTCGCCCTTAGGAACATTTATTGGTTATATTGAGCAGCCGGTTCCTTTTATCACATGGATTTTATGTGTAAGCGCGGGGATTTTGACAACAGCTTTATTGATTGGTTTCACACGAAAACAGGTAGTAAAAGATAGTATTGTGGAGCAAGAAGAGCAAGATCATTTAATGGAAACAGTAAACGAATAGGCAGGTAGAGGAAAAATGAACAGAGAAGTATTTAATCAAGACCATATATTGTTTGATGAAACATCGACTACTCAGGAGGAGGCTTTTAAAAGGATTGCTACATTTGCGTTTGATTCAGGCTTCGTCTCCGATGAGCAAGTATATTTTGAAGGGCTAAAAGCAAGAGAAAAAGAGGCGACGACAGGCTTCAAGGATCATATTGCAATCCCCCATTGCAAAAGCAGTGTAAACAAGAAACCAGGCTTATTTTTGATCAAATTCAGTCAGGAAATTCCTTGGAACGCATTGGATCAAAAGCCAGTCAAGGTGGCGTTCGGATTGACTATTCCTGAAGAAGGAGCGACCGAGCACTTAAAATTGCTAAGCTTGATCGCTAGAAAATTAATTGATAAAGACTTTCGCGACGGTGTCCTGCAGCAGGATGATCCGGCAGCGTTGACTGAAATCATTGATCAAATTGACTTTAAGTAACGAGTTAAGAAAGAATATTTTACGAGTAGGATGGCATTTATGCAAAGAAAAGTTCATGTAATACATCATACGCATTGGGATTTTGAATGGTATTTCACCACAAATGAATCGTTTGTTCAACTGGCTTATCATTTGGATGAAGTGATGCAGGCATTAGAAGAAAAGCAAATTGATTATTATTTGCTGGATGGTCAAATGAGTATTTTAGAGGATTATTTAACTAGTTTCCCGGAACAAGAAGAACGTTTAGCACAATTAGTCAAAAGCAGTAAATTAGCCATCGGGCCATGGTACACCCAAACGGATGAGCTGATCGTTCGTGGCGAGTCAATCGTCAGAAACTTAAATCTAGGGATGAAACTGGCTGAATCACTAGGTGGCTATATGAATATTGGTTACCTGCCGGATTCCTTTGGACAGAGTAAAGATATGCCTAAAATTTACAATGGATTTGGAATCCAGCAAGCTGTTTTTTGGCGAGGTGTGCCGAATGAGGTCACGACGAAGCGTGAATTTCATTGGAATGCGGAGGATGGTTCACGTGTTTTGACCTCAAATATAAAAAATGGTTATTTTGTTGGAGTCGGTTTGATTTATTCTGAGGACGCTGATTCACTAGTCGAAACGATTTCGGAGGGAGCTACTGGCGAGGACCTCGTACTACCAGTAGGCGGAGATCAACGGTATATTGATTTCAATTTACGTGAACGGATAGAGGTATATAACCAAAAATTAAAAAATGTCGAGTTAATTGAGAGTAGTTATGATCGTTTTTTTGCCGCAATCAGTGAGAATGAGCTTCCGGTGGTCGAAGGCGAATTTATTTCTAGTTCTGTTTCAAAAATTCATCGTTCCATTTATTCCTCACGTTATGATCATAAATACTTAAACGACAAAGTTGAACGCAGAATGATCTATCAAGCAGAACCTTTAATGGTGATGGCGGAAAAATGTGGGATACCCTATAAAAAAGGATTACTAGATCGAATTTGGAAGCTGCTGAATAAGAACCACGCCCATGATTCAGCGGGAGGGTGCAATAGTGATAAGACCAATCAGATTATTACAGATCGCTTTGTAGAAGCAGATCAGCTTTCGTACTCATTAGTTGATTATCTGACTAGAAAAATTTCTGAATCGCGAATGAATGTATCCGAGAATGAATTGATTGTCTTTAATACGCTGCCTTGGAAAAATAAAAAAGTAATGAAGTGTGAAGTTTCCACGCTATTTGCAGCTATCTCATTGGAGAAGGACGGAAGTATGGTTCCATTTGAACTGATAAGGACTCGAAAAGAGTTTTCCGGCTCCATTCGTCGAGAAGAAACGGATCAAGATCCGGCTAATTATTATTTTATTCATGAATTGTTAGTCGAAGTGGAAATCCCCGCCCTCAGCTTTGTGACCTATCAAGTAGTTGAGAATACGGTGCAGAACAATAAAGAGTTCTCGAAAAAGAGTTCAGGACATTCAATTGAAAACGCCGATTATCAAATCATTTTTGACGCCGGTGAGTTGTCTTTAATAGATCGAAAAGAAGGAACGACCTACAAAAACTTTTTAGCATTTGAAGATAGCGGCGATGAAGGAGATACCTACGATTATTCGCCTCCTTATACAGACTATAGCTATCGGCTGGATTTAGCAGAAGCAAGCTGTGAAGCGACACAGGACACATTACGGTCTAAATTGGTCTTTAATGGTGAATGGAACATTGCCAAAGATATACAAGAACGTGAATGGAAAAAAAGAACACAAGTGATCCCGTATCAACTGACAATTGAACTGATGAAGAACAGTCATCAGATTCAATTTCATTTAGAGATCGAAAATCAGGCTAGCGATCATCGAATGAGGGTATTAATTGATACACCAAATAAAAATGATTTTTCGTATACAGATACCCCTTTTGGCACCATAAAAAGAGCGGTCGAGGATCGCCACATTGATGATTGGAGGGAATTGGGTTGGCGAGAGGAACCAACTGCGATTTTTCCGATGCTGACGTATGTTAATAGCCATACTCCGACATCCAGCTGGACGGTCTTCAGCAAGGGAATCAAAGAATATCAATTCGTAGGAGAAGACTTCCAGACGATTGCTTTGACACTGTTTCGCTCGGTTGGTTATCTGGGTCGTCCCGACCTGCTTAGACGTCCGGGGATAGCTTCAGGAAATGAGTTCAAGTATATTCCGACACCAGATAGTCAATTAAAGAAAAAACTGACCTTCAAGTTTGCACTTCAGCTGGATAAAAATTATCAGCCAGCCAAACTTAGCAAGGACTATTTAAATTACGCGATGAGCACTCCCTATTATCAGATTCAGGAGTTGAATCGTTTCACTACAACACTGAAATATTTTGTATCAAATCCTTTAAAAAATAAAGTGGTTGCGCAAGAGGGCATCGTCTTTGACAGCGACAAGCTGGTTTTCAGTTCATTGGTAAAAACGATGGATGAAGCCGGGTTTGATATTCGCGTGTATAATCCAGATTTTTGCCAGGAAGTTAATGGCGAAATAATTAAAGGATCACATGAAATGAGCTATACATTTGTGGATCTTAAGGGCAATGCTGTTTCTTCAACAGAAAAAAATGATACTATTCCTCTAGGAACCTTTAAACCAGGAGAAATAAAGACGATCCATATCGTTGATTGAGGAGAAATCATATGCAAGAAGACATTTTCATTTTAATTGAGTCCTGTCGGTTGAATTTTACATCTGTAGAGCAGGTGATCGCGGATTATCTTTTGAGTAAACAGGCCGCTATGACGATTGATAAATTATCAGAGCATCTGGCTGTATCAAAATCCTCTATTACAAGATTTTGCAAAAAGATCGGATTGAGTAACTACAAGGAGTTGATCTTTCTATACAAGCTTTCTTTAGATAACGAAGCTTCAAGCCTGTCAGTGTCATCAAAGATAACTGCAGCCTATCACTCGCTCGCGACACGCAGCGACAGCAACTATTCGCAAGAGGTGGTAGATGCCTTTTGCGAACTGCTCCATCAGCATAAAATCATTCATTTTTTTGGCAAAGGCTTTAATTCCTATGCAGGTGCTGATTTTCAATTCAAGTTTTCCAGAGTGGGCAAGTATGTGCGAGTGATCGCGGATGAGAACTCCATTTTAATGTCGGCCAATTTTGCTAATAAAGATGAACTGATTGTAGTTTCAAGTTTGCGTGGAGATGATGAAGAATTGCTGGAGGCGATGAAGATCGCAAAAGGAAGAAATGTCTCGATTTTATTGATCACGTCGAATCGGTATTCGCAGCTGATTCCCCATGCAGATGTTGTCTTGATCGCCGCCAGCTTCACTAGAGAAGAAGCGTTGGGAAATATCTCACCCCAAATTCCGATCCTTATTCAGCTGGATATGGTTTATGAAAGATACATCCATTTATATTCTGATGCCATCGCTCAATGGCTGGAGTCGGAACAAATATTGCACAAGTAAAAAGGAGTATACATGAAGAATTTTCCTGACAACTTTTTGTGGGGAGCTGCAATGTCTGCACCCCAAACAGAAGGACAAAGTTTAAATTTTGGAAAAGCAGCGACAACATGGGACTATTGGTTCCACACAGCACCTGAGAAGTTTCATCAAAATCAAGGACCGGAAATCACGTCTGGCGTATACGATCATTACTTGAACGATTGCCGTCGAATGCAGGATATTGGATTAAATTCATTGAGAACCTCCATTTCATGGGCACGCCTACTTCCAGATGGAAAGACAATCAATCAAGAAGCCGTTGATTTTTATCGTCAATTCTTTTCGGCTATGCTTGATCATGGGATAGAACCAATGATTAATCTGTTTCATTTTGATATGCCGATGTGGCTGATGGATCAAGGCGGATGGGAAAATCGACGCTCTATTGAAGCCTTTGCTTTTTATGCGAAAACGTCATTCGAATTGTTTGGTGATCTTGTTAAAAAATGGACAACCTTTAATGAACCGATTGTCCATGTCGAATGCGGATATCTTTATCAGTACCATTACCCAGCGATCGTTGACTTTCGGCGGGCGATCCAAGTTGCTTATCATACATTGCTCGCTCACAAGGCAGCGGTAAAGAAATTTAGAGAAGTGACTCGAACCAGCGAGATCGGTATCATCCTGAACATTTCTCCTACTTACCCGAGGAGTGAGGCAGAAGAGGATGTATTGGCAGCTTTTCAATCAGATTTATTGAATACTCGCAGTTTTTTAGATCCGGCGGTGTTAGGCACTATTCCTGAGGAACTAACCGAGCTGCTGGCAGAACATGACCTGCTGCCGGAGAGAGAGGCGGGCGATCACGAGTTGATTAAAGAAAACTTAGTTGATTTTATCGGTTTGAATTATTATCAGCCACGGCGTGTGCAGGCACCTATTGCACCGAAAAAGCCTGCAGAAATGCCTGCAGATTTTTATGCAGCATATGACTGGCCGGATAAAAAAATGAATCCTTATCGAGGCTGGGAAATTTATCCCGAAGCTCTTTATGATGTGGCACTCATGATGAAGAAAGAATACAACAACATTCCATGGTATGTGAGTGAAAATGGGATGGGGGTAGCAGATGAGGAACGTTTCATGAATGACTCTGGAGAAATCGAAGATGATTATCGAATCGAGTTCATGAAAGAGCATTTAAGCTATTTACATCAAGGAATCCTTGAAGGCAGCAACTGCTTTGGGTATCACGCTTGGACATTTGTGGATTGCTGGTCATGGTTAAATGGCTATAAAAATCGGTATGGGTTTTATAGGCTGGATTTAGATACACTGGAACGTTCAATGAAGAAGAGCGGACGCTGGATGAGAGCAGTAAGTGAAAAGAATGGATTTTAGGTGATTACAAATGAGCTTAGCCGTATTTGATATTGGCGGAACAACAGTCAAACATGGGGTATGGATGAATCAAAGAATCAGTCAGGTTTCCGCATTTCAAACCCCAGAAACATTTGAAGAGTTGTTGGAAAAAATGAAACAGACGATCAATGCTTACAACAAACCTTTTGAAGGGATCGCGATCAGCGCACCGGGGGCAGTTGACCAAGAACAAAGAAAAATACTAGGTATCAGTGCAGTCGATTATATTCATCAACGTCCGATTTTCGATGAACTCGAAAAGTATTTTGCGCTTCCTGTATCAATAGAAAATGACGCAAATTGCGCAGGAGTTGCCGAAGTGGAGCTTGGTGTCGGCAAGGATGCACAAAACATTGCTTTTGTTGTTTTAGGGACAGGAGTAGGCGGGGCACTTTTTATTCGACGGGAACTATACAAAGGAAGTCATTTATTTGGCGGTGAAGTAGGACTATTGAAAAGCCAACATACCCAAACCTTCAGCCAAAACGGTACCTTAGTCAAAGCTGCAAACTTTTACTCTGATCAAACCAATACTAAAGTAGAGGGAAAAGAGCTTTACGAGCTAAACCAAAATGGTGACTCACTTGCTGCGGAGCTTCTAAACGATATGTATCAGACCATAGCAAGTAATCTCTATAATATTCAAGTAATGCTTGATCCTGAGCTGATCGTTTTAGGCGGAGGAATCTCTAAGCGGCCAGAGTTAGCAGAAGAGCTTTCCAAGCGATTGTTGGAGCAGCTTGAAGCAGAAGGTGTTGGAGAAATAATGCCTACAATCAAATGCTGTAAGTTTCATAACGATGCCAATTTGATCGGTGCGGCATTGAATTTCCAAAAAAGAACTTAGAAGATCTGATGCTTTCTTTTTGAGCCAAAAGGCTGATTTGATTAATTGAATAAAACTAGCTGACACCTGCGATAGTTAGAGTCGCAGGTGTGTTTTTATGTTTTTCAACCGTTTCAAAATCAACTATAGGGTCAAAAGGAAGTTTGTTTACTCATAAATTCCCACTATAGGATCTAAATACTCATTAAGTCCGAAAATTTTTTCTAAGGTTTGTGTATCTAATGATTCAATTTTCGTGGTGATAAGATCCTCATATTCATAGCTGTCTTCCCATATTTTCCACAGCTCAAAAGGACTATTTAACGATTTCAAATAGTCTGAGAAATACTCATAGAAATTTTTCCAGCTATAGATATCAATATAGTAAACAAAAGGTTTGGTTGTGTACTTATGAATAACGCCCTCGTCTTGATCCTTCGTTACTGTAAAAATTTCTTCAGAATCATCCGGGAGTAAAAATATTTTTTCTTCAGGATCAACATTTTTTGGATCAATGGCAAAATTTTTCTTCAAATCGGTGAGAATGCTGGCAAAATTTTCTTGGCGTCTAAGATCGTTTAACGACATAAATTCTGAAGAAACAATGTGAGAAGAAATCTTTAATTTATGATTACTAACTAAATACATACCTATGGACATGGGAAGCCTCCTTTTTGCATACTATTATACAAGTTTTTAGTATAGCTTATCATAAGATTTTATTGATAGTAGGAAGCTCTCTAAAAGATAAAGAAATGAACTGAACGATTAACTGCTTGTTTAAAAAGACGCTAAATCCCTAATGATATCAGTTTCTTTAGCGTCGATAAGACAATTTTTCGCGAGGTCTTTGAAATAATAGAAATCAGTGAATCTAAGTGGGCAGCCTTAATAAGATACTGACTGATTTGGAACGTTCAAAATGAGGGAGAAGGGAATGTATCAGTTCTGATCGTCCGTTCGTGAGCAGTTACCAAGTGAAAGCGTTCTTGACACTGTGAAAACAGGGTTTTATAATATGTCTAATAGACATATTATGGAGGTGCGATAATGTTTGATTATCTGGTAATAGGTATGGTTCTTTACGAGGAGTTAACTGGATATGATATCAAGAAGAGAATCGAAGTGGGTGTGGGAAACTTACTAAAGGCTAGCCACGGACAGTTATATCCTGCTCTAAAAAAGTTGACTGATAAAGGCTATTTGATGATGAATATGCAAATGCAGGGAAGAAGGCAGAAAAAATATTATATAGCCACGGATGCTGGTAAAACTGCATTTAAAGAATGGCTTGCTACCCCATTTGATCCAAACAAAGACGGGGATAATTATTTAGTGAAATTATTTCTGATTGGTGAATTGCCAAGAGAAATACGTACCAAACGGTTACAGGAATATGAATTTCACATTCGCAAGCAGTTACATCATCTAGAAATGGTAGAAAAACAGATTCCAACTGAAAAGTTGAGTGATCGGAATTATTTTGAGTTTGCTTCCTTTTACTACGGCTATCAAACCCTGCACAATATGCTCCGATGGGTAGAGTATATCAAAGAACAGAAGCCGCTTTCAGGATATTTATGTGTAAAGGATGAGTAGATATGAATACTACTATACCAGCAATTAAGGTAAGAAATCTGACCAAGTCCTATAAGGAAAAGAGTGTACTAAAGGGAGTTAACCTCACGGTACCACAGGCGAGCATTTTCTCTTTGTTAGGTTCTAACGGGGCGGGGAAAACCACAATCTTAAAAATTCTGGCAACGCTATTGCGACCAGATAGTGGAAGTGCTGAGATTTGTAGTTTTGATGTTGTAAGGCAAGCAGGGCAAGTGCGCAGCCATATTAGTCTGACGGGACAGTTCGCAGCTGTAGATGAATTATTGACAGGTAAAGAAAATTTATGGACTATTGGAGAACTGCGACATTTGCTTGATAAGAAAGAACAAGCTGACGAATTAATGGAATTATTCCGTCTCACAGATGTAGCTGATCATCCAGTTTCGACCTATTCCGGCGGTATGCGTCGTAGACTAGATATTGCCATGAGCATGATGGGAATATCCCCTGTCATATTTTTGGATGAGCCGACATCGGGGCTTGATCCACAAAATCGGCTGGCCATGTGGGATATTATAAAATCAAAAGCAAGTGCAGGCACAACCATATTTTTAACAACACAATATTTAGATGAGGCTGAATATTTGGCCGACCATGTTGCAGTTTTGCATGAAGGAGTCATTATAGCGGATGGAACCGCAGATGAGCTAAAAGACCTACTGCCGCGAGGGATTGTACAGCTCCAATTCAAAAATAAACCTGAGTTAGAGAAAGCAATTGAATTACTACGTGAGTACAAGGTTTTCAACGTTGAATGTGAATGTAGATTAGATGTGCAAACAGATGGCGGGGCAAAGCAGTTTGCGGATATTCTAAACCTTCTCAATCAAAAGAATGTTGAAATATTAAAGTTCTGCCCCAAGCAATCAACGCTTGAGGATGCGTTCCTGACATTGATTGGAGAAAAAGAGGGAGGACATAATCCATGAACAGTATGAGAGAGGGTTCTCTGTTAAGAGACTCAAGGACAATGTTTATACGAAGCTTGAAACTATCATTTAGAAGTCCAAGCGCAATTGCATTAGCTTTGATGATGCCAGCTTCAATACTGGCGATATTTGTCTATGTGTTTGGTGGGGCGATGGACTTAGGCGGTGTTAGTGTTGCTAACTACATTGTTCCCGGGGTAATCGTGTTAACCATTTTACAAAGTACACCTGCAATTTCTGTTCGTTTAAACAATGATATGACCAAAGGAGTTATTGATCGCTTTCGTACGATGCCGATTGCAAAAGCTTCTATTTTAGTAGGGCATGTTACGGCGGCCATTTTACAAAGTATTATTACGGCAGGGATTGCAATTTGTGTTTCATTATTGGTCGGCTTCCGACCACAGGCAGGAGTCACTGAATGGATCATAGCTGTGGTAATTATTATTTTATATATCGTTATGGCAATGTGGTTAGCGGTATTGATTGGCGTATTTGCAAAAACCTCAGAGGAAGCATCCGGCTATATGCAGTTAATCGGAGTGCTCCCGTTTCTTAGTTCAGCGTTTGTGCCAACCGAAACTATGCCGCGCGTACTTCGCATTGTGGCTGAGAATCAGCCAATGACACCAATTATTGATACAGTGCGTGCCCTACTCTTGAGTCAGCATTTAGCAACCAGCACACTAGGCATGGCGTTAATATGGTGTATTAGCTTAGCTGTTGTATTTTGTGTGTCCGCCCTCCATATATACAAACAGAAAGCAGCACAGTAAATCATTGGAGTTAGATTCATAAAACACACATAAATTAATTAGGAGATGTTGGGGACAGGAAGTTCGATAATACAGAAAGTCGTATCCCCGAAAGTTATGAATATTTCAAAGGTATTTATGAACGAATCCAGCAATAAAATTAATTCTAAGTAACTTTTCGAGACATTCTAAAGAAGTGACCTAAAGCTAACTTTGGTCGATCAATCCAGAGCTCTTTGATTTTAGGACTTTAGCTTTTGGGAGAAATTGTAATAAATAAGAGCGATTATTCCACCGACGAGTGAAAAGGATGCTAGGACCCAATAGGCGAACTTTAGATTAATAGCATTGTTGATTGCACCGACTAAGACAGGGAAAAGCGTCATGCCAACTGCATAGATTGCTTGAAAGAACCCCATTGCGCTTGATTTTTTATGTAGTTCGATGCCTTCCATGGCTTCAGAAGTTAGTAGTGAGAATAAAATTCCAGTACCAACACCAGGAATGGTTTGTAAAAGATAGAAAATAGGTAATGCATTAGCCAATGGAACAATAAGACAATAAAGTGCGAGAAATCCAAATGACATGAATGTCAACCATTTTCTACGTTGCAGATTCAGAGATAAGGTGGAACTAATACGAGAAAAAATAACGGCTGAGAACATATAAATGATCGATGATAATCCAACTTGGAAATCAGTAGCGCCTTGTTCCTTGATCAGTTGATTAGTAAATGACATTGTCGTAGACATCTGGATGCCTTGTTGAATTAGTGCTAAAAAAGAGAATAAAATTAATTTTGGTTGTTTACCAACAGCTAATAGTTCTTTTGCATTAACAGTTATTCTAATTTTTGTTTTTGTTTTTTTAAGATTCAATGAAATAACGAATCCGGAAAACCCGCTTAAAACACTTAATAAACAAATATTTGCCATACCAATCTGATTATATAAAAGGCTGCTGGTGATAAAACCAACCAGCATACCAATATTATTCGTCATGATAATTTTACTTGTAGCGGCGTTTTGCATGTGATTATCGTGTAGGCTAAGATAGTAAACCATGAAAGAAATCCAGGTAGCACTAGCAAAGCCTGAAAAAATATTTCCTAATAGAAAACCAATGCCGTTTTGAAAGAGGAGGCGAAATAAGGAAGCGACTCCAGCACACAAGGTACCTAGCGAAATAAACAAGCGATGGTTCGGTCGTAAATCTGCTATTATACCTACTGGCAAACGGAGTGCTAACTGTGAAATACCATACGAGCCAATGATAATTCCGATGAAACTCGCGGATACATTGATTGTGGCTAAGTAAGGAGTTTGGTAAGGAATATAAACATATTGGGCAAACCAAAATAACGTAACGATTAACAGTAATAGATTCTTTTCTCGTTTTTTTATGATAACCACCATCCTTCATGATTTAAAAATTCAAGGACAAGCATAACGCAAAATGTGAAAAAAAAGCAAATAAAATTTTATTTGTGAATTCGCTTGCATTTCAAAAAGGAGCATGATATATTGTGGGTGTAAATTTAATAACCGCGTTCGTTTGACGCGTTACTGGTAATGCAGGCGAGATCAAGTGTACGTAAATGATAACCATGTCCTATGGTGTTATTTATGTATATTTGATCTTTTTTTGTCGAATAAGCACGGACCTTTGGCCAAAGGAAATTGACGTTCATACAAACTAAATTTTTGGAGGATTAGAAAATGGATAATCATGATGTTGCAAAACGAATCTTGGAAGAAGTTGGCGGTAAAGAGAATGTTTCAAGTTTGACTCATTGCTTTACTCGTTTGCGCTTTGTGCTTAAGGACAAGAGCAAAGCAAATAAAGAGGTCATTTCAAATACGGAGGGAGTCATCCAAGTAGTCGAGGCTAGCGGTCAATTTCAAGTAGTTTTAGGGAATAAAGTTGAAAAGGTCTATGATGAAATGATTCCAATGGTGGGTGAATTACAGGAAACAAGCAATGAGGAGGATGAAAAAGTAGGGATAGGCACGAAAATTTTAAATACAGTGGCCGCAATCTTTACACCAACAGTTCCTGCAATTGCAGCCTCTGGTATGTTGAAAGGAATTCTGGCGGTGGCGGCGTTGATTGGGCTGAATATGTATCAAGTCGATATTAAGGAATTCAACACCTATATTATTCTTAATGCTGCTTCTGACGCACTATTTTATTTTATGCCGATCATTTTGGCACGTTCGGCGGCCAAAGTCTTTAAAACAAATGATTACATTGCCATGATTTTAGGAGCAACGCTTTGCTACCCTGCAGTTGTTGATTTAATGACTGGAGAAAATCCAGTGACCTTGTTCGGTGTAGGAATTACACAGGCAAACTACGTATCGTCAGTGGTGCCAATCATAATTGCTATTTTTGTATTGGCATATGTTGAGAGATTCGTTAAGAAAATCATGCCAGAAGTGTTAAAAATCATCATGGTTCCAACAGTATCATTATTGGTTATGGTTCCGGCAACTCTAATGGTATTTGGACCGATCGGTATTTATTTTGGAAATATTGTTAACTGGGCATACTACTATATTATGGGGCTAAGTCCAATTTTGTTAGGAGCCTTCATTGGTGGAATCTGGTGTGTTCTAGTTATCTTTGGTGCCCATCGAGCAATTATACCAATCGGGATTAATGATGTTGCGAAAACAGGTCGTCAAAATCTACTTGCTTTCGCCGGTGCTGCTAATTTTTCTCAAGCTGGTGCGGCCTTAGGTGTATTTTTAAAAACAAAAAACAAAAACTTAAAAACGGTGGCTGCATCAGCTACTGTAACTGCCTTGTTTGGGATTACTGAACCAGCAATCTATGGGGCCAATTTACGTTTAAAAAAACCAATGATCTATGCTGTGATCAGTGGCGCGTTGGGAGGAGCTTTAATGGGATGGGGCGGTTCTTATGGGAATGCCTTTGCTAATCAAGGTATTCTGACCATTCCTGTCTATGCTGAAGCTGGCACGAAAGCATTTGTTTGTTATCTATTAGGCTGTTTAATTGCTTTTGGCGGAGCATGTATCATGACGGTTGTTTTGGGTTTTAAAGATATTCCAGAAGAAAATGCGAAAAAAGTTCAAGAAACATTGGCGGAAGCAGTTAAGGAAGCAATTAACGATGATTTAGTTTTTGAAGATAGCAATTTAGTAGTAGATTCACCGGTAGAAGGTCGGGCGATCTCATTATCGGAAGTTTCAGATGAAGTTTTTGCTTCTGGCGCGATGGGTAAGGGAATTGCCATTTATCCAAGCAAAGGAGAGATCGTCGCACCAATGGATGCAACAGTCAGTGTTCTCTATCCGACGATGCATGCTATCGGCTTAACGTTAGATAATGGTGTTGAAATGTTAATTCATATAGGGATTGACACAGTGAATTTAGATGGAAAATTCTTTGAAAAGCATGCGAATGTTGGTGATCGATTGAAGAAAGATCAGCGAATCGTTTCCTTTGATATGGAGGGGATTGAAAATGCTGGGTACGATTTAACAACATCAGTGATTATTACTAATTCCAATAACTATGTAGCTATTGGCTCAACGAAAGACAATCACATTGAAACAAGCAGCAATCTATTGTTCTTTCTGACGAAGCCAGCAGTATAAATTGATTTTAAGCTGCATGGGACCTGTAGTTTAGTGACTGTTACTCATTTTAAGAGATTAATAAGGAGCGTATAAATATATGAAAAAATTCGATGAAGATTTTTGGTGGGGAGCCTCTTCCTCTGCTTTTCAAATAGAAGGAGCTTGGGAAAAAGATGGTAAGGGAGAGTCCGTTGCAGACCATAATTCTTTTACTCGCTCTGCTCAACAAGCGGATACGAAAGTGGCGAGTGATTTTTATCACCACTATGAAGAAGATATCAAAATGATGAAAGAATTGGGGTTGAAAACGTATCGTTTTTCTTTATCTTGGACACGGATTATTCCAGATGGAGATGGCGAGGTTAATGAAAAAGGGATTGCATTTTATAATAAGATTATTGACTGCTTGATCGATAATGAGATTATTCCTTTTATTACCCTATATCATTTTGATTTACCATATGCACTTGCTGTAAAGTATAATGGATGGGAATCTCGGGCTTGTGTGGATGCTTTTAGAAGATACGCTCAAATATGTTATCAAGCTTTTGGCGATCGAGTGAAGCATTGGCAGGTGAATAATGAACAAAACTTAATGATTCGAGTAGACGAACGTATGAACATGTATGATGTGAAGCTGGAAGACAAGGAACGAGTGCGTGCTCAAATGGATTATCATATGTTTGTTGCCCATGCTCATGCGACGAATGATTGTCACGAAATGATTTTAGGAAGTAAAATCGGACCAGCAGTTTCTTCAACGATGACCTATCCTGCTTCGAATAAGCCAATGGATGTTTGGGCAGCCAAAATGAATGATAATTTCAAGACAAATTATGCTTTAGAAATGTATTGTTTTGGACAATATCCTGGCTATTATCAAGAGTTTTTAGACAAGGTCGGCATTGCCCCAGTAGTTCTGCCTGAGGACAAGGTGATCCTCGCTGCGGCGAAACCAGATTTTATTGCGTTGAATTATTATCGAACACTGGTGGCTAGCTACTTACCGGTTGACGATACGCATGCATTGGGTGTTCGTGAAAAAGATGTTGACTTTGATCTTTATGGCTATTTCCAAGTTGAAAAGAATCAGAATTTAAGTGCTACAGAGTATGGTGCACAGATTGATCCAATGGGATTACGACTGGTCCTGAATGAATACTATCGTCAATTCCGACTACCACTGATTATTACTGAAAATGGATTAGGATCGGCGGATGTCTTGACTGAAGATGGAAAAGTTCATGATCAGTATCGTATCAATTACATCCGTGATCATATCTCAGCTTGTTATGATGCGATTCAAGATGGTGTTGAATTATTTGGTTACTGCCCTTGGTCAGTCATGGATTTATTAAGTTCGCATCAAGGGTTTAAGAAACGCTATGGATTTGTTTATATAAATAGAGAAGATCATGATTTGAAAGATTTACGACGTATTCCTAAAGATAGTTTTTATTGGTATCAAAAAGTAATTCAGGATCATGGACTGACAGACTAGAGAAAAGATAAGGCGGTGAGTCAATGCAGGTGCTAAAAGTGATGAACAATTCACTCGTTTTAGCCTTAGATGAAGCAGGTACTGAGTGTATTTTGATGGGAAAAGGCATTGGATATAACAAAGCAATTGGCCATGAGATTCAAGAAGATGAAATCGAAAAGGTGTTCATTTTGACGGATAATAAAATGCTAACGAACTTCGTTCAATTAGCCAGCACCTTAGATGATACTTATATAAACTTGGTTAAAAAAATCATTGATTATGCCGCCAGCAGCTATCAAATAGAGGTAAAAGACTACCTCTATTTGTCTTTGTCTGATCATGTTTCATTCGTTGTAAGACGTCTTGAAGCGGGAAATGTTGGTGAGAATTTTAATTACCCTGATGTGATGTTATACCATAAAAATGAGTATCAAATTGGACGATATGCAGTAGAGCTAATAAATAAAGAACTTCAAATTCGATTGCCTGATAGTGAGGCAACAGCTATCGGACTTCATTTTGTCAATGCCAAGATGGAATCCTCTTCACATCAAAGAGGTCAGAGTATCGCAAAACTAATGAATAATTTTGAGAAAATCGTTCAAAGAATCGTGGGTGGAAAGATAAACCGTGATACATTTACTTACTCTCGCTTTTTGACCCATTTAAATTACTTCAGCGAACGGGTCTATGAAGGAAAACTTTTTCCTGATGAAGATAAAGAAGAATTGTACCAAACTTTAGCCACAAAAATGACGAAGGAAGTAGCTATTATTAGAGCCTTTGAAATTTTTATTTACAAAGAATTTGATTTGAATATCACCAAGCAAGAGAAAATCTATTTGCTTGTTCATCTGCATCGAATTGTGGAGGAACAGGAGCAAGAGGAGTAAAAGGAAAACTTATGTTATTCAAATTACTCGTTTCGGACGTTTCGCAATTCAGCTTGCGGAGCGTCCCTTTTTTATGACTCAATCTCACCTAAATAAGATTGGAAATTCTTTTTTATGAAACAAACAAGTGATATGACCAACAAAATGCTTTAAAAAGGGATGTTTTTTTAGAAAGTAATACCACAAAAGATATAATTATAGGTCTGTTTTATAGAGACCAAACTGTTTGATGCTATTTCCTGATATACTAATGACAAATCGGAAAAAGTGATAAGGAGAAATTACATGAAAAAAGTAATTATGGGTTTGGGTATTTGTCTTTGTTTAGTTAGTATTGCAGGGTGTAAGATTGAAAAAAAGTCGACAAGTAAAGAGAGTAGCGGCGTAGTTATGGTTTCAGAAAAATACTCAAGTACCAAGATGACCAAGAGCAGTACAGAGGCTAGGGAAGAGGTTAAGAATAGTTCAAGTGACTCAATATCCGAGCTATCAAGTGATCCAAATGCTGCGTTCTTTTCCCAACTGCCAAAAGAGTTTACGTTCACTAGCGGCGCGGGTGGTTGGCAAACTGTCTTAAAAATGGATGGTAAAGGTGGGTTTACCGGTATTTATGCCGATTATGATGCATCAGAAGTTCATCAATGTGATTTTAAGGGGAACTTCAAAAATGTGGAGCAGATTTCGGAGTTTGAATATAAGATGAGTATCGGAAATCTAGAGGTTATCGGTCCTCAAGCTGGTAGAGAAGGAAAATATGAGGTGATACCAACTGATCGTATATACGGATTAGATGATGCAAATGAAATGAGGGTTTATTTACCAGGCAGGTCAACCACTGATTTACCAAAAGAGTTTATTGATTGGATGTATCATCCGATGAAACTTACTTACGACAACCTGGAACCTGAGCTGCCATTTTATGGAATATATAATGTTGGTGGTAAACAAGGATTTTCTAGTGAAGATGTTGAAGGGTACAGAGAAAAGATGACTGCGCAGGTCCAAGAAAAGCAAAATGATGCGCCAGTTAATATGACCGGAAATTGGACAATCAAATATACAGATGATTCTACAATAGGAAGCTTTGAGGTGAAAGAAGACGGTACTGGAGTCATACACAGTACAACCACATTAATGGGGCAAGAGGGCGACTTACCGTTTGATGAGATAGAATTTAAAAAGGATACAGAGGCAAGCTGGGATAATGGTTATTACATTCGTTTCAAGAAACCTATGGAGCATAACGATTTAGTGATGGAGAAACGAGTTGTTTTAGTTGACCAGAATAATTTCCGAATGATTAGTTATACCGAGAGTGGAGTCAATAATGGATCAATTAATAGATAGGAGTATGCTGACAGGCGAAGGATTTTGACTTTTGTTGGATTTGTAAGTATAAATGAAGCACCTAAAACACGACATCACTGCCAAAGGTACAGTTTTAAATGAGGCGATGATTAAGAAGTCTACTGTAAATTCAAAACTCCTATCCTATGATTTCCGAACGAACTTTAGCAATTTTTATTAACAAAATTCGTGAGAAACTCGGGGGAACACTTGGGATTTCTGGAATCTCAATTAGCAGCAGATAGAGAACTGTTCATTCTTCTGTTTGGCTAGATATCCTATGAGCAAACGAATGAATAATTCTCTAAAAAGATAACATATTGGAAATGCTGCAAATAGTGAATATGTTCTTGACAGTTCATGAGTAGGAATGCTAATCTTTTTTTAGTCGAAAGCGTTTTACCATAACGTTGATTGTTAAAAATATAACAAGAGAAGAGGTGAGAAAATGATGACGTGCGTTGATTTCAATGAAACCATTCGTCATTCCTGAGCAAGCACTGAAATCTTAGCGTGCTCTAAGTCAGTGTGTAAAGAATCGTTTTCTCACCATATTCTATCAAATAAATAAACAACATATACGGAATTTTCTGTCCCTATTTTTCATTAGGCTATTGCTTCTATTGAAACGCTCTGCAGATTCTGGTTTTTTTCGTGTGTGTTCGAAAAAGTTTCGAACGCACTAGATGTTTATTTAGAATATGTATTTGAGAAAGCATGCTGTCGAGTCGGTATGCTTTTTTCGTGTGTTTTATTAAATAGAGCACTCAGGAAAAGGAATTACCACTCAAGTTATTACTTTATGTGTCAATCAGAATTGCTTTGTTGAATCAATGGACCAATCTATTCTACGATAAAAGGTTATACGTTGAAAAATTAGGAGGAGTTGTTTGTGTTGAGAAAAACAGTTGTGAAATATTTATTATTCCCTTTATGCTTGCTTTTATTACTAGCGGGATGTGGAGGAAAAAAAGCAGCAGATAGTGACAAGAGTGCAGGTTCTGAGAAAAAGGAAGAGCTTCGCATTGCAATTTCAGCGAATCCGCCTTCTCTGGATGCTCAAATTGCAAACTCAAATATTACAGCACAGGTTGGTTACCATATTTTTGAGCCGCTTTTTGCATTGGATAAAAATTATGAACCTCAGCCGGTACTTGCGGATTCTTATGAAGTCAGTGACGATAATAAAGAATACACGATTAAGCTTTTAAAAGGTGTTAAATTTCATAATGATAATGAGATGAAAGCGGATGATGTTGTGGCATCAATGAATCGATGGGTTAAAGATTCCCAAAAAGCCAGTACCTTAATTGGTGGGTCTAAATTTGAGAAAGTGGACGATTACACAGTGAAGATGACCGCAAACGAAGCTTCCACGGACATTATCACAGTACTCGCCAACCCAATCATGTTTGCGGCTATTTATCCAGCCGAAATCGTTGAAGGTGCTGGAGAAAAAGGAGTCAGTGAATACATTGGAACAGGCCCTTATAAGTTAGCAAACTGGAAACAAGACCAATACATCAAACTAGAAAAATTCGATGATTATAAAGTGAAGGATAATGCGACATCTGGTTTAGCAGGTAAAAAGGAAGCGGCTACTAAAAATCTTCTTTTTGAAATTGTAACAGATGCTTCCACTCGAATTGCCGGTGCTAAGAATGGTCAATATGACGTTGTAGAAGAGGTTCCTCAGGATAATTATGAAGAGTTAACGAAAGAACCTAACCTAAAAATGGATATTACCAAAGGTGGGACACTGAACTTGTTCCTGAACACGACAGTAGGGATCATGAAAAATCAGGATATGAGACAGGCTGTGTTAGCAGCGCTTAATATGGATGACATCCTTCTTGCAAGTTATGGAAATAAAAAACTTTATGAAGAGAATCCAGGATGGTTTAGCTCAGAGGATACTCAATGGGGAAGCGATGCAGGAGAAAAATACTACAATCAAAATGATCCAGACAAAGCAAAAGAGCTGCTGAAAAAAGTGGGCTATAATAATGAGAAGTTAGTACTCGTTACAACTCAAGATTATCCAGAGATGTACAACGCAACTTTGGTTGTTCAGGAGCAGCTTAAGAAAGCAGGTATGAATGCGGAAGTTGAAAGCTATGACTTTAGTACTTTTATGGAACACCGTGCTGACCCAAATCAAAACAGCATGTTTATCACAAGTAATAGCTACAATGTTCTTCCGATTCAGCTGACCGTATTAGATAAGACGTGGGCAGGCATGGACAGACCAGAGATTACCGATGGGATCAAAGCCATTCGCTTAGCTGATTCTCAAAAAGATGCCAAAGCCGCCTGGGATGATTTACAAGAATACATCTATGATTATGGCGGAGCAACAGTACTGGGCCACTTTACTGGGCTAAACGCCATCAGCAAAGACGTAGATGGCTATGAGTTTCTACGGTTCCAGATTTTCTGGAATGCGACGGTTTCAAAATAAAATATAGATACGGTGAGCTGCTTTAGCGGCTCGCCGTTTTTTAACAGAAGTATAGTTAAAGGAGTACATTATGTTGTCTTATATAGGAAAACGGATTTTAGCATTGATTCCGGTCTTGTTTATTGTATCGATTATTACTTTTCTGATCGTCTATCTGATACCTGGAGGACCGGCTACTGCTATTTTAGGAATGGAAGCGACCTCTGATCAGATTAATCAGATGAATGCACAGCTAGGGTTTGATCGGCCATTTCTCGTTCAATACGTTGATTGGTTAGGTGGAATTATTAGAGGGAATTGGGGCGAATCATATTTTTTACGACAATCGGTCATTTCTGTGATCGCTGAGTATTTTGGCCCAACACTTAGTTTAGCCATTCTGGCTCAAATTTTTGCGGTTATTATCGCTATGCCCCTCGGAATTTTAGCAGCCTATAGACGGGGAACGGCTATCGACTTAGTAGCCGTATCTGTATCGCTACTAGGCTCAGCTCTTCCTGGATTTTTACTGAGTATGTTTTTAATGCTAGTGTTTAGTGTATATAACCAATGGTTTCCAGTGGCGGGTTATGTCGACCTATCTGCCGGGATAGGCGAATATTTAAACTACTTATTTCTGCCAGCTCTGTCTTTGGGAATCGTACAAGCAGCTTATCTAACTCGGATGATACGATCTTCTTTATTAGATGTTTTGCATAAGAGCTTTATTCAAACCGCTCGTGCAAAAGGACTAAAGGAGAAAAATGTCCTCCTAAGTTATGGGTTAAAAAATGCCGCTCCTGTCATCTTGACTGCTATCGGACAATCGTTTGGAAGTTTGATAACAGGGACGATCGTTACAGAAACATTATTTAACATTCCGGGACTTGGAATGCTCACGATGTCTGCGATTAATCGACGCGATGTTTTTGTGATTCAAGGTGTAGTTCTATTTGTAACTTTATTATATGTACTGATTAATTTATTCGTAGATGTGCTGTATGGATTTGTTGATCCAAGACTTCAGCCAGGGAGAAAGTAGGGGGTGAGAAAGTGTATTTAACAAGAAAAGGTATTTCTGAAGCGGGTATAGCCATCGTCAAAGAACAGAGGCAGCTTCGAAAGGAAAAAATCCTTACAAATCCAGCATTTATCATTGGATTGGCAGGTTTTGTGACAATCTTTTTGGCGGCAATGATCATTCCGATGTTTCATTCGACAGATCCCAATGCCATGGCAGTGACAGAACGGTTCAATGCCCCTAGTCGTGTTCATAAATTCGGCACGGATGAATTTGGAAGAGATATTTTGATCCGCTTGATGTATGGAGCTAGAGTTTCGTTGTGGGTAGGAAGTTCTGTAGCCGCATTTTCATGTGTGATTGGAACAATAATCGGCATCTATTCAAGCTATTTTAAACTATTAGATCATATACTAATGCGGATTTGTGATGCTTTGATTGCGATTCCCGGAATCCTATTAGCAATCTCATTTATTACTGCTTTTGGCACGTCTAGTTGGAATGTAGTCTGGGCGCTGACTATCGTATATACTCCAAGTGTAGCCCGGACAGTTCGGGCCAGTGCGATGGTCATTAAGGAACAGCCTTACATAGAGGCGGCTAAAGTTCAAGGATTCAGCAGTTTCAAAATTCTATGGAAATTAATTTTGCCGGGGGTCATTTCGCCTCTTGTCGTACAAGCTTCATTTATATTTGCACAAGCGATAATCTCTGAGGCCTCCCTGAGTTTCTTAGGCGCGGGAATCCCAGCGCCTGCAGCAAGCTGGGGGAACATGCTGCAAGATAGTAAATTAGTCTTTTCTAAAGCACCGTGGACGATGGTCGCTCCAGGGCTCGCAGTGGTAATCTGTGTTTTGAGCCTGAACCTTTTGGGTGATGGCATTAGAGATTACCTTGATCCAAGAGTAAAAGGAGGCGCAAAAAAATAGTGAAGAAGCAAGTAGTTGAAGAAAAAGAAATATTAGCGATTAATCATCTTCGGGTGAAATTTCCTATTCATAAGAAGTGGCTTCCTGCGGTAGACGAGGTAGATTTAAAAATTCGTGCTGGCGAGATCATCGGTGTAGTTGGGGAATCTGGTTCGGGAAAAAGTGTGATGTCGCAATCCATTTTGCGATTGAGAGATCATGATACAGCCGTAAAATATGAAGGGGAGATTCTCTTTGAGGGTAAGGATTTATTACAGAGTTCGCCTTCGCAGATCAGAGATATTCGAGGGAATGAGATTTCAATTATCTTTCAAGATCCATTAAACTCCCTGAGTCCCGTTCATACTGTTGAAAAACAATTGAGTGAAGTGATCAAGCGACACAAACGGAAATCGAAGGATGAAGCAAAAAAACATAGTATTGAAATGTTACAGTTGACTGGCATTCCTAATCCTGAGGACTGTCTAAAAAAATATCCTTTTGAGCTGTCAGGAGGAATGCAGCAACGAGTAATGATCGCGATGGCGCTTGCCTGCGAACCAAAGCTTCTGATTGCCGATGAACCAACGACCGCACTAGATGTAACAATCCAAAAACAAATTCTAGATTTAATTAGAGACCTGAATGAAAATATGGGAATGTCCGTACTTTTTATTACTCATGATATGGGCGCTGTTTCCAAACTTTGTCATCGTATCAAGGTGATGTATCTCGGTCAGATCGTAGAAGATGCAGTGACGAATGTACTGTTTGAAGCGCCTTTACATCCTTATACAGAGGGGTTGATTTCTTGTATTCCGCATTTGGAAGCTGAACGCGGCACGGCTCTGCCTACAATACCAGGAACTGTCCCTTCGCTCTCAGAGATTCCAAAAGGTTGTCATTTTTGTACGCGATGTAAATATGCAGAGGAGCGCTGTTTTCAAGAACAACCTCCGATGATAGAAGCGCGGCCAGATCATTTTGTAAAGTGTTGGAAATATGAGAAATCAACCGCATTGAGGGAGGAATAACAATGGCGAATAATTTACTAGAAATTAAAAACCTAAGAAAATCTTTTCCAATGCGAGGTCAAAAATCGAGCATTTTTAGTCAAACGGAACAAATGTTGGCAGTTGATAATTTAACCTTTAGCATAAAAGAAGGGGAAACTTATGGATTAGTAGGCGAATCAGGTTGCGGTAAATCGACAACAGGACGGATGATTGTTGGATTGGAGAAACCGAATAGTGGTTCGATTATTTATGAAGGGAAAGACCTGTCTAAACTAAAGGATAAAGAATTTTTCCCGCTGAGAAAAGAGTTGCAGATGGTCTTTCAAAACACGTTGTCGGCATTAAATCCAAGACAGAGAATTGGTAGTATTCTCGAAGATATCTTAAAGATACATGGTGTATCTGATGCCTTTGATCGTCGAGATCAAGCAGTAGAGATATTAGAGAAGGTAGGATTGTCTGAATATCATTATTTCAGGTATCCGCATGAATTGTCTGGCGGACAAGTACAACGACTTGGGATTGCGAGTGCGTTGGTAATCAAGCCCCGATTAATTATTTGTGATGAACCTGTATCGGCGCTTGATGTTTCAATTCAGGCACAGGTCTTGAATACCCTGATGGAGCTGCAGCAAGAACTGCAGCTTAGCTTACTTTTTATTTCTCATGATATCGGTGTTATTCGGTATATTTCTGATCGAATAGGGGTAATGTATCTTGGTACATTAGTAGAAGAGGCAGAAACGGATGAACTCTTTGAAAATCCTCTTCACCCATATACAAAAGGTCTGTTTGCTTCAGTACCAGATCCTTTTATCCAAGAAATAGGATTTTCAGAGTTTAAGGGTGAACAACCAGTCAGAACGAATGATTTTAAAGGGTGTGCATTTTGTAGCAGATGTCCTTATAGGATGGAAAAATGTGCGGAGCAGACACCGGCGTTTCTGGAAATAGCTCCTAATCATAAAGTGGCTTGTCATATGTATGATGGTGTTGAGAGAAATTAGTTATGTAGAAGTAAATGAACCCAAAGGAGAAATTAGTGAAGAAAAGAAAAAATTGGATAGCCATTTTATCAGTACTAGTGGCTCTATCTATTTGTTTAGTTGGTTATTTTTTTGGTCAGGGATCGTATTCGGTCGAACAACGAGAGAGTATAAAATTACGTAAGATTGATATTAGTAAATTTGCAGATACTGATTTAATCAAGTCGTACGGGCAAGAAGTCCATGAAGTAGGAATCTACCAGGATCAGTTGGTCTATTTCAATAATGATAAGCTATGGAAAGTTGATCCGTATTCTAAAAAAGCTGAAACAATTGAGTTAAATGAAATTCCTGAGGATGAAGAGCTTCTATTTTTACCTGAATATAAGGTTGAAGGGGTTTATGAGCATTACGCAGCTGTTAAAGTGATTGGGGATTTTAAGGATAGAGAAACGCTTGGTACGAATGGTTTTACGCAGAAGTATTATTTCGGATTAGTAGATTTGAAGTCTGGGAAACAAATTGGCCAATTTGTTGAGTTTGACAGCAAACACCCCGATGTTGTTTTTGATTCAGGAACTTTTTATATTCAGGGGTATGGTTCTCCAACTGCTGAGCGCTCCAATGAGGAAACAGTCCGCTCGTTTATCTTACAGATTGAGGCTTCATCAAATAAGGTCCAAAAAGTGTTGGAAACGGGTAAAGAATATGAGCGTTTATATCAGCAATATTTTGATATCTATAAACAGAGAGATGAATTATCGCAGGCAGAAGTAAATAGAGAGAAAACGAAGCAAATTTTGACCACCGACACGGGCTATACGATTAAAACGCTGAAAACGAATGAAAAGCAAAGCTATACGTTTCCAGATGAGAAGGTGGATTATGCGGAAGCATACTTTGCGTATTCGGATGAATGGATAATTGAAAAATTATTGACGTATGTGAGTCCTTACTCATCGGCAGAGATGGCCGAAAATCCTGACATGGAATATGAGGATATCACTGTTTATCAGTATTACTTGCGAAACATAAAAATGAATACACGAAAGAAGGTTAACTTTGGCCAGACAGATCCATTCATAGAGGAAGCCAATTTTATTAGAAAAAAGGATTATATTCTATGGAACTCAGGTAGGAAAGTAATAAAAGAAACCGTTAGAGGAAACAAACTATATCAAGATTATTTCGAATTGCCTAAGAATGCAGAGGGAGCGAGAGTGCTAGAAAAAAGCGATGGGACATTTTATGTACTTACTTACGATACCTCGACGGATAAATTATTGATATTCGCGGAAAAGTAGTATTGGGAATATAATCAAAACGTTGATGGAAGAGCTTGCCTTTTATGCTGTTCGTTAAGCAGTAAGGACAAAATAGAAAGAGAACCTGATGCTTTTCTTTATCATTCTACAAGTTTTTTTGCGTAAACGTCACAGGGGTACATGGAACAGTGATTCAGAAAATAGCGGTAGAAATACAAATTTCGTTGTTCATTTTTCTGCCAAATGTCCGTTTCCTCAAAATGGTGGATGGTTTGTTTTTATGTGTCTATCACTATTTTCTGTATGGGCGTTCCAGTGCCCCTTTAATGCCAAATTTTCTGCTCGATAATTTCTAAATTATCAGGATTAAACAAAGTATTTAATCGTGCATTAATCAGGTGTTTCCGACCAGCAAGGTTCTTCGAATAGAAAATTTCTGCCGATGAATAGCTTTTTTGAATCTCTGCTAAGAAAGACTGAGCATCCTTTTTATTCTTGCTGTAACGAGCGGGGACTGCAAAGTAGGCATGTTTAATTTTTAAAAGATACCTGGGATTCTCGATTTCACCCAATGTTTCGCTAACTAAGTTATTAAATAGCTTTTCCTGATGATAGCTGGCAGTAACTTCACAGGAGAAGACAGTCTCATCCCACTTAATTGTTAAGGGAATTTTTTCAGATAGCAGACCTTCATTTATTAGTAACTGATAAATCGTTTGAACTACTTTTTGTTGGATTTGACAAGAATTTCGCCAAAGCCTTCTCTTCTTTTGTTCTTTAAAATAGAACGCTAGATTCCCGCGAAGCAGAGATTGAAAGAAGTTCAGCGATTTTTCTTTTCTATTCTTAAAGGTAGTTGTTTTAACATCCAATTCTTTTTCTGCAGACTGGTTTCGAATAAACAGGGGCATTGCCAAACGAGTTCCTTGCTTTAAAGCATCACTCCATAGTGCAAAATACTTTTCACGTTCCTTAGCTTGATAAAGATTGTGTTGCGTATAGCCGTTTATGGCTTGAATATCCGGAATATCCGGTAATTCAAATCGCTCACTACCCGTTGAAACCAGCGGTACCGTTAGCAAATTTAGGCCTTCGATAAATGATAAACGTTTAAAAATGGAAGCGAAGGAAGGTTGTTCTGCTAACGGAATATTCGGATAGATTACTCCAATATGCCAAATATTCGTCAGCTTTCTTTTTACATCTTTACGTAATCCTCTACCGCGAATCTGCTGGGTTTGTACGTAGGAACCCGCCACGTTCCCCATAATTATGGTGTTAATCGAAGGACAATTCCATCCTTCACCCAACAAACTGACAGTCCCAATTAATAAATTGAGAATTCCAGAATCTAAAAGCTGTGTTGTCAGGGATAATAAACTGCTCTGGTTTTTGTCTGTCATGGTTAGATAAACATAATTGGCTAGATTTTTCTCTTTCTGAAATGCTGAGTAGTTTATGAAGTAATTCTGATAAACCTCCTGACTAATAATGAGGAATTCTCCACAAATAGCAGCTAGAGAAGTTTCAGGTTTAAGCAAGTCCTTGAAAGCTAAAAATGCTGGTGCAACACCATATTCTAAGTAGCCTTCTTTCCCATCTAGAACATCCTTTTTGATATGATCGAATAAAAGCACACCACGCAGCATGCTTCCTAAATAGCTCTCTTCTTTTATAACAATATGCTGGATCGCTTCTTTTACTAAAGGGATGTTTGCTTGATTCGTGCCTTCAAAGTTTGGAAATAGCCTAAGCTTATCGTTGTATAGCCAGCCTGTTTTTGATAAATAGTTAAATATATCTAAGCGTGGATTTTCATGATATAAATATTGATATAAATCGATGATACTGTTTCTTGTTTGTTGAGGAATTTCAAATTTTTTTCGTTTTGTCCCTAAAACCTTCCAGTGATCCCTGCCAATTTGGTAATGCTGCTCATTCAGGTAGAATAGACAACTCAAATAAACGTCAAAATTTTTATAGATAAACGCCGTACAATTCAAAGGCTGTTGAATAAATTCTTGTGCTAACAGATAATCAGTTACTTCTTGATTACAACAAAGCTTAGCTACGATTTGATTTTGATTCTCTAAAAAATCTGAGAATTGTCCCTGTGCTTCATTTGTCACAGGTACTAAGTAGATATAATCATGATAAGGGGCGAGTACCTCTTCTTTTATCAGCTCGGAAACAGAGATTTCTTCATCAATCGCTCCCGTCAATCGAATGTAGTTTTTCCACTCTTTTTGATTCGCGTCGAACGGAGGTGTTGCGGTTAAGGCTAATGTTTGCAAGTCATTCGCATGTTCTCGCAAATGTAGCAAGAGGTCAGACCAACGTTTCTTTAAGTGATGCGATTCATCTAGCACAAGAAAATTAATGCCATATTCTTCAAAGTAACGCTTCCACTCTTTTCCTTTACTAAATAAATCTTGGTAGGTAGTGATAGTAATTTGAGCTGGTTGAAGCAGATTTTCAGATATTTCCCATTGAGGATAATATTCTTGGATCGTATGTCAATCCCGATTTTCAAATGTAATTTTTTGCCGGTGAAAATATGCTAGTTTTTACCGATTTTCTTCCCTTTCTCATCTGTAGGTGCCTGAAGAACATCCTTATCAAGCAAGTAGTCTTTCATGCGATAAGATCTCCCAGTAATTTTGATTAGTTGAGAGTGATGGACCAATCGGTCCAATATGGCATTTGCTAATGTTGGGTCTGAGAATACTGCTCCCCATTTTGATAATGGGATATTCGTTGTAATAATCGTCGATTTCGTTTCATATCTCCTGGTGATTAACTGGAAAAAAAGATTTGCACCAACCTCTGAAATCGGTAAATAACCAATTTCGTCGATAATGAGTAGTTTATATCGGCAGTAATTTTTTATTAATGCTTCATGCCGGTTTTCTTGATAGGCTTTTGTCAATCGCTGAATCAACTCATTACACGTAATAAAATAGGTGCTGATTCGTTGGCGACAAGCTTCCATACCTATCGCCGTTGCTAAATGTGTTTTGCCAACACCGCTGCTGCCGATAAATAAAATGTTCTCTTGCCGTTCCATAAAATGCAGGCTGGATAAGTCCAGCAGTTGCCGTTTGTTTACACTCGGCTGATAGTCAAAGTCAAAATCGGACATCCGTTTTTCATAGGGGAAGTGGGACGTTTTGATATTCATTTTTTCCGCCCGTTGTTTCCTAAACGCTAATTCCCGTTCCGTTAATGAATAAAGAATATCGATTGTGGACAGTTCTTTTGTTTTTTCAGATTCTAAAAAATGAGGGAGATATTCTTTGATCTGATCTAGCTTTAACGTTGTTAGATTATCTAGTAACTCTTGGTATTGTGACATGGTGCCTCCTAATAGAACTCGTCGTAGAGTTTCAAATTTTCTTGAACATAGTGTGCAATTTCTTCATCCGATTTTGACCGATAAATGTCGGACTTTAAAATTTCCTGCATATCATCTGAATGATAATTAAATTTTTTTTGACTTAAAAGGTGTCTTTGAATACATTCGCCGTTATAATGAATAGTAAGTTCGCCGGCAACAGCTTGGAGAGAAACTGTCTTGCCGATATAGCGAACGGGTACAGAGTACTTATTCTTTTGATAAATCACGAGCGATTCTTTGGATACCTTACGAGAGAGGATATCTTGTGTGTAGGTCGTTAGTAATTTCGAATCAAAGGGCAATAAGTGCTCTTTTTCGTGTGCAGTAAATTTCAGTATTGGTGGACCCTCAATTGCTTGAGAAGTTTCTTTGTTAAGCTCTTCATTGAATTCAAAAACAAGATCAATCAAATCCTCCAATGTATCAAATTCGCCATTGTATACTTTTAGTTGCTCGACCGTTCGAGCTAAGGCTTCCACTTTCCCTTTTGTTTGCGGACGATAAGGTCGACAGGCAATTGGTTTAAATCCTGCGTCTTTACTGTATTCATAGAACCTTTGGTTCCAAGTGACCTTTCTAAACTGCGTTCTACTTTGATCAACAACAGTACGCATATTATCAAACCAAATTTCATGAGGAATTCCTTCTGAAGAAAGAAAGGCATTGTTCAAACAACGAAGTAATGTATCTTGTTTTCTGTCTAGCGTTAACTCGATATACTTCCAACGTGAAAAGCCTAGAACATATAAAAATAAATTGATTTGAAACCGTTGACCCGAACGATTGTAAAGGACAAGATCTTCTTTCCAGTCAACTTGTGCAGACAAACCTGGTTGGGTTTCAATTCGGATCGTCGCTTTCTGAATGTGTGTTTTTCGCAATTGGCTGCAGTAATCTCTTAGAATAGAATCCTTCCCTTCGTAACCTTTCTTCTTGATAAAACGATAAATCGCTGAAGCAGAACAGCCTAGTTCAACTTTCTCTTGAATAATTGACCGAAAAGGATCTAATTTGCTTGGCCGTTTTTTCGGTGCAGCTTTCTTTTTAGATAGATTGTTTTCGTAATAACGTTTGACAGTGCGTGGATCACATTCGAACTGTCTAGCTAAATGGGTAAAATTAGGTTTAATATCACTCATAATATAAATTTGAACTCCTTCACGTACATCTGATCGCATAAAATCCTCCTGATTGTTTTTAAACCAGTGTACTAAAAAATGTAAGAAAAACACCATTTTTCTCGTCGGCATTTTCTTACATTCTACTGTCGGGATTCACATCGTATCAATCCACTGCTTTTTCAACAGTAAGGAGGGAACTAAAATTAATGTTTTTCTCTGTATTTTATCAATAATCGTTATCCCTAGGATTGTTTTGCCTGATCCGGGTGGAGCGACAATATGGATACTGTTATTATCCAAATAATTAACTAATTGATCGATTACTCGTTGTTGATAGGTTCTTAACTCGATAGTCGGCACCATTTTTCTCCTCAAAAAGTTTGTTTTTTGCAAGTAGGTTTTTAATTATTTCTCAGCTTATCATAAATTTATTTTAAAAAGAAGAGTGGGGTTCCAGTTTTAGAGGGGGGCGAGACCAACTGTATGAAACGTTTTTTATAGTTTTGCCTCTGAGCAATACATAGATTTCCATGGTATCGTTGTTCCCAGAAGGCTACGAGGTTCACTATATTTAGATATTAAGCTTTTAGACTATCCTCTTATAGTAAAAAAATTTCCGCAACCGTTACACTCATTAACGTTATGTTTTCTTTGGTCGACTTATCTATTTGAACCATTACCTCATGCTCTATCAATCTTGCAGGACAGTATAGCTTATGTTTTGAAATTTTACATTATTGAAAACTCTCCACTGAACCACCATTCAATCATTTTTAGCTAGAATAAACACAGAAAAATGATTGGAGGTAAAAAATGGTTATCAAAAACAAAGCAATAGAAGTAAAAAATTTAGTTAAGACATTTGGTGAGAAACGTGCAGTTGACAAACTTAGTTTTACTGTGGAGAAAGGAACGATATTTGGATTGTTAGGTCATAATGGTGCAGGAAAATCGACGACTATCGACTGTATCTTAGGCACACAAAATTATGATTCCGCAAATATCACCTTGTTAGGCAAAAGAACGAAAAAAGCTCTTTCAATATGTAGGTGTCCAATTTCAAGAATCAGCCTTTCAAAATCAGTTGAAAGTCAAAGAAATCTGTGAAATTACTCATTCTTTATATAAACGGCCAATTGATTGGATGAAAACACTTGATGAATTTGGTCTTTCAACAAAATTGAATGCATTTTTGGCCACATTATCAGGCGGAGAAAAACAAAAGCTATGCATTGTATTAGCGATCATGGGAAATCCAGAGATTATATTTTTAGATGAGCTGACAACGGGACTTGATCCTAAAGCGAGAAGAGAAGTTTGGCGTTACTTACTGATGCTCAAGGAAAGAGGAGTGACTATTTTCCTGACTTCACATTATATGGATGAAGTAGAAACATTATGTGATCATATTTTAGTACTAAAAGATGGTAAAGAAATAGCTAGTGGTACAGTAGCAGAAATCATAGTAGAAAGTAAAAAAGCCAATCTTGAAGAAGCCTTTCTAGGGCTTATTGGGGAGGAATATTGAGATGAAAACATTTTGGTTATTGTATAAATCAGAGGCAAAGCTGTCGATCAGAGAAATGTCTTCTATCATCTTTGGAATATTTGTTCCGATTGGTATTGTTTGTCTTATGGGATTTATGGACTCTAGTAATGATGCGTTGAATACAGCTATTGTATCTGTATCGACAGTAGGGATTTGTTCAGCAGGTGTGATGGGGCTTCCTTTAGCATTATCCTCCTATCGCGAACGAAAAATCTTGAAAAGATATCAAGTAACTCCAATTAGCCCAATTCAATTGCTTTTGGCCCATTTACTTTTTTGTTTTACGATCAGTATTGTATCGATGCTTTTATTATTAGGCGTATTAGTTGTTTTCTTTCATTTTTCTTATGTAGGCAATTGGCTGCAATTTATTCCAGCTTATCTTCTAGTCATGATTTCAATTCATGCTATTGGTTTGATCGTTGCAAGTCTGTCTCCGAGTGAAAAGGCAACGGGTGCTATAAATTCAGCAATATTTTTTCCTATGTTCTTTTTATCAGGAGCGACAGTCCCTTATGAAATTATGCCTAAAGGGTTACAGCGAGTGGCAGATATTATGCCGTTAACGCAAGGAATTAAATTGTTAAAGGCTATTACTTTTCAAGAAAAAAGTGGGATATTTTATATGGTTCTGTTATTAACAATTATTTCCATTATTGGTATTTTCATTGCAGTTCGCTATTTTAGATGGGAATAAAGGCAGTTGCATATAGCTAATTGTTAATGATGCAAAAAAAGAATAGATAAATCTTACTGAGAGAATGATTGAAATAACTATGCTCATTTGTTACACTTATCTCGAAAATAATCGAACCATCTAAAAATGAATGGAGTATGTCTGGTGAGTGTCGCAGGTATCTAATCAATAAGCTGAATAACAAATAAACCTTGGTTTATTTGTTGTGCTTGTAGAAGCGATATCTGTCGGATAATAGGATTTTTGTAATCTTAGACGATAGTATAAAGCTATCGTCTTTTTGGTATTCACTTGGATGGTTGGATTATTTAGACAGGTATCTCTTTGTAAAAATAAATAGTACTTGGAGGAAAATAATGACTACTATTATTAGACATGAAGAAGAAAGAGATTATAGGATTGTAGAAGAAATCACGCGGGACGCATTTTGGAATTTATATTTCCCAGGAGCAGTGGAGCATTTGATTGTACACAACATTAGAAAGCATTCTGATTTTATTCCTGAATTGTCATTTGTTATTGAACTAAACAATCAAATAATCGGTAGTATTTTCTACACAAAAGCTAAAGTGATCGATAAAGACGGTGTTGAACATCCAATTATTACCTTTGGACCAGTTAGTATTTCACCGGAGTATCATCGACAAGGGTTTGGTCGGATGCTAATTGAGCATTCTCTTGTTGAAGCGAAAAGGCTAGGGTTTAATGCGATCATCCTCGGAGGATTTACGTATCATTACCACCCGTATGGATTTGTCGGCACAAAGAAATACAATATATCTATGCCTGATGGTAAATTTTATACTGGCGTTATGGCACTACCTTTATTTGAAGGAGCATTGGATGGGATAAGTGGTAGCGTCCATTTTTCAGAAGCAATGTATCCAGATGAATCATTTTTAGATGATTTTGACAAAACGTTTCCACCAAAAGAAAAGGAATTTTTAGCGCATCAGTTAGATTTTGAAAAGGCAGTAAGTGAAATCGATAATCATGAGTATTAATTGAAATATGGACAATAAATGAATTGCTTTGATAGAGAATTAGCAAAAAGAGTAGAAAGAGATTAAAACATATAAAACGTTCTTTAATTAATGAAAAATAGAGAATGATTCGAAAGTCTCTAAAAAATGAATCAAAATACAAAAGCCGAACGACTTTGCAGCTATCATGAAAGATAGGGCATGGCCGTTCGGCTATTAAAGTTTGACGAAATTTTGTATTTTACATTTCATAGAACGTCAAGCACAAATGGTGATTCTATTTGTTTGCTTCCTCTGCATACTCCTCATAGGATTTCGTTTTATACAGCTCTTCTGTGGAGCGTCCACCGTTTGTAGAAAAGACGCTCGTTGAGTGGTCGCCCAGCTTTTTCTCAATGCTTAATAGCGTGTCCAGCGAATTTTTGTAGCTGATCTGCTCTGTTTTGACTGGATTGAGTCCGCTATGATGATAGAATCTCAGCAAGTCGCCATTGTTGATTTGATCCGAGATGGCGAGCTGCTCGTCGACCTTCTTTTTCACTTCTTTTGCTTCTTCGAAAACTTCTGGCTGGCTAAAGTTTAGCAGTTCTCCGGTTTGATTATCGTAGACGTCGCCTTTGTGATACGAGTAATCCTTCGAAACGAAATTTCCATTGCGGAAGACGACCAATTGTTCTCTGTTTGGCGAAAGTAAATCATTTCCCAGCAGCATCAAATTTTCCGAATCATAGCCGATCATATTTAAAAGTGTCGGCAGCAAGTCAACCTGTCCGCCGTAGGTATGGTTGACAGTTCCTTTGTCTTGTCCGGGGATATGGATGATCAACGGCACTTTTTGCGCTTGCATCGTATCAAAGGTCGTCCAATCCTCTTTGCCGAATAATTCTTTCGTCTTTTTGATTCGAGAATCCGAAATACCGTAATGATCGCCATACAAAACGATCATAGAATTTTCATAGAGTCCGCTGGCTTTTAGATAGTCAAAGAACTCCTTGATGGCAGTATCTGTGTAATTAGCTGTCGCGAAATAGCCATCGATCGTTGAATCTCCAGTATCGACATTTGGGAAGCCGAGTTCCGTGTCGGGCAGCTCAGAAAATGGGTAGTGATTGGAAACCGCGAGAAACTTCGCATAAAAAGGCTGCTGCAGATGTTCCATATATTTGACGGATTGTTGGAAAAAGGGCTTGTCATGCAATCCGTATTGGAAGGAATTTCCATCGTTTATTTTGTAGTAGCTTGAATCAAAAAAATGCTGATAGCCAAATTTTTTATAGGTTTCATTTCGATTCCAAAAGTTTCCGGCATTCCCGTGGAAAGCGGCTGTCGTGTAGCCAAGCTTTTGGTCGAGAAGCGCAGGCGCGGCATTAAATGTATTTTTTCCGCCTAATTGAGAAAAGAGTGCCCCTTGGTTTAGCCCGAACAGTGAATTTTCCAATAAAGTTTCTGCATCACTCGTTTTACCAGCGCCTACTTGATGGTAAAAATTATCGAAGCTGAAGGAGCTGTTATTATGGTATAAGCTGTTAACGAATGGCATCACTTCATGCTCTTCGCCATTTTCGTCCTTCACCTTGTAGTCAATCAGGAATTGATGGGCACTTTCTAAATGGACATAGATGATATTCTTGTCTTTCGCAATTCCAAACGTTTCCGCGTTTGTTTCTTTTGGCTGCTGCCGAAGCTTTTCTACGAGCTTTTCCATATCATTCGGACTCGCTTGAGCGCGAATCTGAGAGACTTCATACGTCTTGACACCATCATAGACAGTATAGGCGTTGATTCCTAAATATTTTACGAGATAGTCTCTGGAGAAGGTTCGAGTTAATAAACCTGGGCGGCTTGTTTCTGCCAAAATAATATTTCCAGATAGAAATAGCAAAGACGCGATCGTCACTGAAAAAGCAAACCTTGCTCGAACTGGGCGAGTGTCGAAGGGCAATTTCTTTAAAAGAAACAAAACAAGCACAACGACACAATCTAGAAAATAGAGCATGTGATGAGGCTTGAAGAGACGGATCGCACTTTCACCAAGACCGTTTGCGACTTTACCAGCCCCTAAAATCGTATCAATAGTCAGAAAATCAGTGAATTCTTGGTAATAGATAACGTTCGCAAACAGCAGGATACTTAGTAATAAATAAATGAGATAGCCGGTAATATAGGCAGGCCGAGTCCGATTGATGAAGAGAAAAATCGACAAAAAAAGCATCGTTGTCGCTATGGGATTGATCAGCAGGATAAATACCTGAAGGGCATTATCCAAGCGCAAATCAAAATCGACAGAATAAGCAAATAAATTTTTTGCCCACAGTAAAATTGTCAGTAATAGGAAAAAGCCGAAGCGTGAATTCAGTTTGTGTTTAGTCAAAACAGACCTCCTAAAAGCTATGTAATTAGTTAATTGTACCGAAGACTGGACAGCTATGTAAAGGTTTTCCTAAGTGAGGTGTGATACTTAAGTAACTTTTATAATTATAATGTATAGAAAATGAGTAGTTTCAATAAAGCCCCGGCGGCATAAGCGAATTTACTCAAGCTTATTTCATCCGATATCGGTATTCGGAATGACAAGAAAATAGTCTTGTGAATGCATATTGTAGAGCCGCAAACGCATAGCTGGTTTCTTCAGCATGAAGCACATGAGAATCCGCAGCTTTGACTTGCGAAACATCAAAAAAATAAGCAGGAAGTCCTTTTGAGACTTTCCTGCTTTCATTCTTCTTTAGCAAAGAAGGGGGGCTGCATTTTTTTACCAGTCTAAGAAACCATGGTGCTGCGGCTATTGTTCGCAAGCACCTTTTTATAAAAGGTAAAGTAGAGAATAGCCGTTATGACAATTCCCGCAAACTCTCCAAGAGGAAAGGCAACCCACGCACCGGATAGCCCCACCCCTTTAATCAGGAGGTACGCTGCGGGGATCGTAATGACAAACTGTCTTACCAACGAAATAAGCAAAGAGCATTTCCCTAGAGAAAGAGCTTCAAAAACGCCAGACATGACAACACTTGCGGTGGATAGGATGAAGGTAAAGGACAAAATCCTAAGCCCCGTCACGCCCATATTTAACATCGTTGGATTTGCGTCAAACATAGATAAGAGCAGTTGAGGACACAAAAGGAAAAGCAAAGTGCCGAGCGTATTTATGATCGCTATCATTTTACCAGCGGTAAATAAGGTGTCGTTTACTCGTTTATTATTTTTTGCGCCATAGTTATAGCTGATAACTGGCCGAATTCCCTGTACTATCCCATTTGCTGGCATTAGAATGAAATTTTGCAGCTTAAAGTAAATGCCAAAGAATGCTACCGCTGTCTGCGAAACAGTAGCCAGTATCGAGTTGGTTGCGGAAATCAGCAGAGATGGCAGGCATAGTGTGAGTGTGGCTGGAATGGCTAACACATAGAGCTGTTTCACTAGGGCACTGCGCAAACGCATTTTTTTCAATGTGACATAAATCTCTTTTTTAGTGTTGAATATCATAAGGACATAGATAAGAGCAGGTATCACCTGACCAATAACTGTGGCAATCGCCGCACCGGTCACACCCATAGCGGGAAATCCCCAAAGACCAAATATCAAAATCGGATCAAGAATGATATTGATGATAGCGCCAGCCGTTGCCATCAACATAGGAAGCAACATTTTCCCAACGGCCTGATACATCTTCTCGATTGCAATCAGAACAAATTGGCCAAATGAAAAAGTCACAGCAATCACGCCATACTGAACGCCATAGTTCAAAATGATTTCATCAGTTGTAAAGAATTTCAAAAAAGCTGGGATAAAGAAAACGCCGATAATAACAAACAATAAAGATTGAAGCAATGCGAGTGTTAGACCCACAGATGCCACAGAAGTTGCGCTGTCACGGTCTTTTGCCCCTAAATACCGAGCACATATCGCATTGATAGCGATACCCATGCCGACAGAAAAGGCCAGTGCCAGCGTTTGAAGGGGATAGATCAATGATACTGCGGTCAATGCTTTTTCACCGAGTTTTGCAACAAATATACTGTCCACAATGTTATACAGCGAACCAATCAGCATGGAGAGCATAGGGGGTAGTGACATTTTAGCAATTAAAGGAAGTATAGGAGAAGTTCCCATGCTATTTTTCAGCGGCTTAACTGCTTGTTCTTGCTTATTTCTCATAGTGAAAAATCCTCCTGAAGATTAATCATTAGACTTTCACTAACCTCTTTGGCATTTCTGAATTTACTCATTCTTGTCGTTAAATTGTTTGAATAATTTACAAGAGAAGAAAGCAGCAATTCCCTTTCCTTACTGTCCATGTCTTCAAAAGCAGCCGTTTCCTCAGCTAAAACCAGATCAACGGTTTGTTCTGCTACTGCGACGCCTTTAGTTGTTAGAGTGATGTATTTGTGTCGTTTCCCGTTGTAGTCGCCAAGTTCTATCAGTCCAGATTTTATCATGTTTTTCAGAGCAGAATGCACGGTCTGCTTAGGCCGATGTATGAAGCTGCTGACAGCTTTCTGTGTGACTTTTTCTTCAGATTGCCGCATGTAATACAGTATCCAAAATGTACATTCGGATAAACCAAAAGCCTTTCCTGCCATTCGATAGAGCTCATCACGGCTGTTAAGAGTAGCATGGAACAAAAATCGAATTTCTTTTGCGTTGTTCATTTTTTACCTCCATATTAGTACGAAATCATACTAAAAAATGTTACTCATTTTTCGTACGGATGTCAATGTTTTTTCTATACTTGACCACTTATTAACTGCAGAATAAGTGGTTGCGATAAATCTAGTTAACTCAAAATATCTTTGATTAGTGAGGTGCAATTTATAAAGATTTGTGTATTTCTTTAAGGCACATAACTGGAACTATAGTCTGCTTGGTGACGTTTTTTTATGCATTGAGGAAGGTGGTTATTAATAGACTGGTAGGGTAAAATTTTCTATTAGAAAGATGTAAGTGAGGGTGAAAGATTATGCAGTATAAGATAGTAAAAAATCTTAATAATCATGTTACGCTAATTAAAGATGAGGAAGAAAAAGATCTTATAATTTTTGGCTACGATGCTATGATCTTACCTTTTTCAATGCTTTCAAATGTGAATCAAGAGATTGCAGTATTTGTAGCAGGATTGAAAATTAAAGACCCTTTGATGGGACTTGGTGAAGATAGTCATTCAAAAGGTAAATTAGAAAAGCACATTGTTAAACCAATCCTGTTGGAATTATTGAAAAATAGCAGTGAGCACAGGGATAGAGTGGTTGATTCGATTCAAGATATAAATAGTTACATGAACTGGCATCTTGGAGAAAAACCATTGAGCGACTAGAGAAGTGTGAATAAAGCAATATTTCACAGGGGCCATCTATTGGACCTGATATTAAAGTATTCCTAAATTATTTAAAAATGGCCTCCAAAATCTCAGAGTAAGATTTTGGAGGCTTGTTTATAAAAAAAGTAATCAGTTCTATAATGTTGTTCCTTTTTCTATCAATTTAGCTGATACTACATTTTCATGTGGAATATAAGTGTCTAAAGAATTAACTGCTATCTCAGCCATCAATGGAATATTTTGATCTATAGAAGTGATAGGGAAGATAGCGTTGTCAGATACAGGGGAATTGTCATACCCGATTATTTCTAAATCTTCTGGTATTTTAACCCCTTTTCGAATGCAGTCTCTCTGAAGCATATTTGCAATATCATCGTTTGAACAAAAAACACCCATTTTTTTATTAGGATATTTTTTAAGGAGATCATCTAAAACTGTAGACATAGTGGTGGATGCTTCTTCAGAATACGGATCGGTCAATTCCTTACGAATAATTGTTTCATGAAGCGTATCCTTTACTGAAAATTCAAAACCTACAATTCGTTTAAAGGAAGGCCAGTCTTCATAGTACCCGTTATTAATATGGACTAATACTTCACATCCATCATTCATTAATTTCTCCCCAGCAAGCTTACCACCTGTGTAATTATCGTTATTGATTTGGCAAAAATCTCCGCCAGCACGCTCAATCGAGATGATAGGAACGTCCAATTGCTCAATGTCCTTGGAATCCAAAATATGACTTAATAAAATGATTCCTTTTACGCGATAAGACTTTAACATATCGATGACATTTAATTCTGCCTCTTTCGTATCTCTTGAGGTATAAACAATAAAACTATAGTCTTTTTCCTCTCCAAATTGAATGAGCTGATTCAGCAATTCTGTATAGAAGCTAAGGTGCAGCTGAGGGAAGATGACTCCTACAAGATTTGACTTGCCTGTCACTAATATTCTGGCAACATTATCTTGACTATAATTTAACTCCTGAATCACTGCTTGTATTTTATCTTTGGTTTTTTGTGATAGCAACTCGGGTTTATTAAAATATCTTGAAACAGTAGTTAGGGAAACACCACTTTTTTCTGCGATTGCCTTTATTCCCACTTTATCCATATTTGTGCAGCCTCTCTTTGTCTGATGGTATACGTAACTCATTAATGCTTCATCTGGAAGCGGATGCAAATGACCATCTAGTTATCATACGGCTATCATACAATGTGGAGTAGATTATTTCAAGCAAGTTATGAAAATATTTTCATTAAAACGCGTCATTAAAATTTCATTATCAAAACTTTTTTAACTAATAAAGTTTACATCATAGGTGGATTTCATTTGGAGAGCTAGGTTTAGTTCAAATATTTTTTATTTGCGATATCATTTTGATATATCAAAGAAAATATTTTTGAAAACGTTTGACATTGATAATTTCATATTTTATACTTACGGCGTAGGGTGATAGAAAGAGCTTACAAAGATGAAAAGGAGGTACTGATTCAACTTAGATTAATTCGGGGCCTTTTTAACACTGCGTATGGATTTATAATGAAAACGGTTTATAAAACGGATTTCAGTATTAGGTTGAGTGTATTGTCGGAATAATTGTTTTTTATTTTGGAATGGTAGAAAAGAAAGGTAGTGGAAAAATGAAAAAGAATAAAAAGAGATTTGGCGTGTTTGCTTTAGCTGCTTTGACATTGGTAAGTACATTAGTACTTTCTGCTTGCGGAAATGGTTCGGGAGGGAAAGAAGCAGGAAAGGACAAGACAATTACAGTCCTTGTAGAAAGTGGAAGTCCTGCTGAAAAGATTGCTAATAGTACTGCTGATGCTTTCAAAAAAGAAACAGGGTATAAGGTTGTGGTTGATTCAGTTCCGTATTCTGGAATGTATGACAAGGTTTCGACAGAAGTGAAATCAAAATCGGCGGCCCATGATGTTGTTTGTCTGGACGTCCTATGGTTATCTGCTTTTGAAAACGCATTAACCCCACTTAATAAATCTGTGGATGATAAAATCACTTCTGATTTCCTTCCGACACTTGAAGAAGGTGGAACATTAAATGATAAGTTGCTAGGTCTCCCAATGTGGATCAATAGTAAGGTACTCATTTACAGGAAAGATCTGTTTGAAGACGAGAAAAATAAATCAGAATTCAACAAGAAATATGGTCATGATTTAAAAGTCCCTACTACTTGGGAAGAATACAAAGAATGCGCGGAATTCTTTACTAAAGATGATATGTATGGAACAGCTGTTTTCGGAATGGCATCGGGAGATACAGTTTGTAGCTTCCTTGATCAAGCGTCACAGGCTGGAGCAAAACCGTTAGTTTTAGGTAAGGAAAATAAAGTATTGGTTGATGAAAAGCCATATGTCGATGCGTTGCAATATCTATGCGATCTTTATAAGAAGGGCTATGCACCTGAAGAAACATTATCAGTTGCATCCACTGAGGCTCAAGAAATGTTTAATAATGGAAAACTTGCGATGCAATTAAACTGGAGCCATCAATATCCGGCTGCTTATGAACTGAATAAGGACAAAGTTGGCGTAGCACCAATGATCGGTGGTTCTGCTGGTGTAGCAGCTACAACAGGACCGTGGTATCAATGTGTGATGAAAAATTCTGAAAACCAAGAGGCAGCAATCGAATATCTGAAATTTATGTATGACAATAACGAGAAATACATGACAGAAGGATCATTGAAGATCGCAGGTAGAACATCTGTATATGAAAAATATGAAACACAAGCGGGCGATGAACATCTTGGAGCTGTATTAGAAACATTAGATAATGAATATTCTCAAAATAGGCCTGCTACTCCTTATTGGACAGAAATTGAAGAAGTGCTGGCTAAAGCTGTTCAGTCAGCGTTATCTGGAAAAGCAACACCTAAAGATGCTCTTAAAGATGCGAAAGTCGAAATTGAGGCCATCATAGAGTAAGACAAGAACAAGGAGGAAAGACCATGCAGTTGATATCCAGAAAAACCGTGCTTGCTTTCTTTTTACCAGGCGCATTATTTATGGGGATTTTTATGATTTACCCGATTTTCAAAATGGCCTTTGACAGTCTATATAGCTTTGATCCAAATGGTATGAAGGAATTTGTTGGTTTTGACAATTATGTTAAAGCTTTTGGTAATGAAAGCTTTTTACAACCGTTAAAGAATACGCTTGTGTACATCTTTATTGCTGTTGTTGTCGAACTAATATTAGGAACGATCCTAGCTTTGATCTTTGAAGAAAACTTTAAAGGAAACAAGATTATCCGCTCCCTTATTTTAACCCCACTAATGATTGCTCCACTAGTAGCTGGTTTGATTTGGAAATTGATGCTGAGTGCCCAGTTTGGAATCATTAATCAACTATTAGTAAACATTGGTATTCTTGAGAATTCGAACCAAATCTTGTGGCTTGCGGATGAAAAATGGTCATTGTTGGCTTGTTGTTTTGCTGATATTTGGTTAACAACCCCGTTTATGATGTTGATGATTCTAGCTGGCCTCCAAGGGCTTGATGGAAGTATGATTGAAGCCGCTACGATCGATGGAGCAAACTGGTGGCAAAAAATTATAAAAATAAAATTGCCAAACATTAAGCCAGTACTATTAACCGCATTATCCATCCGAATTATTGATGCTGCACGAACGTTTGATATTGTTTGGGCGATGACACAGGGCGGCCCAAACAATTCATCTGAACTTATTAGTGTTGTAATCTATAAAACGTTGACCAGATACAACAAAGTTGGGTATGCAAGTGCGATGGCATTAATACTTGTGGTAGTACTCGTTGTGTTTACCCTTGTGTTCATGCAAGGACTATGGAATCCGAAGAAGAAACAATCGGTGTAGGAGGGGATAGCTAATGGAGAAAAAAAGAAGTATTCAAAGTAAGTTACTGATAATTTTGGCGATCGTCTGTGCTGTAGTCTGGCTGTTTCCCTATCTATATTTGATTAGTTCATCCTTCAAGCCGGGCGCTGAGGTTGTTTCTATTCCTGCTAAATTCTTCCCAACAGTTCTTTCTGTGGAAAATTTCACTGGTTTATTTGAACGAATGCCAGCTTTTCATTACATTTTAAATAGTTTTTTAGTAGCTGTTTGCAGTACATTGATTGCAGTAATTTTGGGGGCATTATCTTCTTATGCCATTCAACGTTCAGGAGCCAAGATAGCAACCTTTTTGATTATTGTCGTGTTGTGTTTAAAAATGATTCCAACATCGAGTATTGCGGTCCCAATCTATGAGTTGATTACAAATCTTGGGTTGTACGATACGAGAGTTGCCTTAATTATCGTTTATGCAGCGATAAATATGCCTTTTGTTATGTGGGTCATGCTTGGTTTTTATGAAGGGATTCCAACGAGTATTGACGAAGCAGCTTGTATGGATGGGGCTTCTAGTCTTCAGACATTTATTCGAATCATCTTGCCGATCTGTACACCAGGTTTGGCTACGGCCTTTGTATTTACGCTATTTCTTTCTTGGAATGAATTTTTATTGTCGTTGTTGTTGACTAGTACGGAGGCGAAAACATTTACGGTCGGATTATCCGAATTTTTATCAGCTTATAGTATGGATTTGGGTCCGATGTGTGCGGGCGCTCTGATTTTTAGTTTACCTGTGATGGTTTTGTCAATCGTAGCACAGCGATTCATTGTTCAAGGAATTACTACGGGTTCAGTTAAGAGCTGATGGAAACATATTTTAAGGAACAAACGAGCGATTCTGATTGAAGAATCGCTCATCAGGAGGAGTAATGGTGAGTAAAAATTATTATGATGTAACCCAATGGGGAGAGGGAGATCCTTTTACCGATATTGGAGAAGTCATTAACAGTATTCTTTTAGACATTAAAGAAAGACAAAATGAAATTGATGAAAATGATGGAGGGAAACCAGGAGCAGTCATCTATATTCCACCAGGTGATTATCACTTGAAAACACAGATCGTTATTGATATTAGCTTCTTAAAGATTATGGGCTCTGGACATGGTTTTACTTCTTCTAGTATCCGTTATAATGTGCCGGAGGACGAATGGAGTCATCTTCATGAGCTTTGGCCTGGAGGTAGTCGCATTCTTGTTGATTTGGCGGGTTCACCGAAAGAAGAAGCAGATGGTGCTGCTTTCTACATTTATCGTAGCGGTGATCCAAGAATTAGTTCTATTGAATTTTCAAATTTTTGTATCGACGGCTTACACTTTGTAGATGATGATTCTGATGAAACCAATCCAGAAAACACTTATACGAATGGGAAAACAGGAATATATGCTGCTAGCGCGAATGATTCGTTCCGAATTACAGAAATGGGATTTGTCTATTTGGAGCATGGTATTATTTCATATCATGCGGATGCATTAACAATCCATGATAATTTTATCGCGGAATGCGGGAGCTGTATAGAATTACGTGGTTGGGGGCAAGCATCGAAGGTGACGGATAATTTGATTGGTGCAGGCTTCAAGGGCTATTCCATTTATGCGGAGAATTTTGGTGGACTTCTAGTGACTGCAAATAATATTTTTCCTAGAGGAGCCAGCAGTATTCATCTTGAAGGAGTTACCCGCTCACTTATTAGCAATAACAGACTTCATGCTTTTTACCCAGGAATGGTTATTCTAGATAAAAATAGTACGGAAAATTCTGTTTCATCCAATCATTTTTTGCACGATCATGAACCTTGGGCACCGTTGCAAGGGCGGAATAATGGTTTAGATGATACCTTTGGACTTTTATCGATCAATGGTAACAGCAACACCGTGATTGGCAATCATTTTTCCGAAATTATTGACAAGGATCAAATTTCACCTAAAGGAGCAACTCCTGTAATTATCCATGTTGTTGCTGGTAATGGAAATTATATTTCAAATAATCATATAGTCGCTACAAAAGCAGAATTGACATCAAGTGATTCTTGTTTTGCGTCACAAGTAGAGGCTTTGTTAACCAATGATGCAACCGAGGCTCTTGAAGTCAAGACGGTAATGATTGAGAAACAATCCGTTGGAAATACGGTACTCGACTCTGGTTCTGAAGCACAGGTTGAGTTGGATAAACAAAGCAATGCTTTTAGAGCGACTCCGATTCCAGTTAAGTATTCTATGTCTAACTAATTCAATGAAGTACTATTAAACTATTTTAGAGTTTAGCAATGCTTAATAGTAAAAAAGTGAGGGTAAAAATGATGGGAACACTTTCCATGAAACATATTTATAAAAAATATTCAAATGCGGAAAAATATACCGTAACTGACTTCAATTTAGAAATTGCTGAAAAGGAATTTATTGTCTTTGTAGGTCCTTCTGGTTGTGGGAAATCTACAACTCTTCGAATGGTAGCAGGACTTGAGGATATCACTGAAGGGGAATTGAAAATCGGTGATAGAGTCATCAATAACGTAGCACCAAAAGATCGAGATATCGCAATGGTCTTCCAAAACTATGCTTTGTATCCTCACATGACCGTGTTTGATAATATGGCCTTTGGGTTAAAGCTTAGAAAATATCCGACAGATGAGATTAAAAAGAAGGTAGAAGAAGCAGCGGAGATTTTAGGTTTAACTGAATATCTAAAGAGAAAACCCGCTGCTTTATCTGGGGGACAACGTCAACGTGTCGCTTTAGGTCGTGCGATTGTACGCGATGCTCAGGTCTTTTTGATGGATGAACCCTTGTCCAATTTGGATGCGAAATTACGTGTATCGATGCGTGCGGAAATCGCAAAGTTGCATCAACGCTTAGGAACGACAACCATTTATGTCACTCATGATCAGACAGAAGCCATGACAATGGCGGATCGCATCGTCATTATGAAGGATGGGCTGATCCAGCAGATTGGCAGGCCTAAAGAAGTATATGATTTGCCTGAAAATGTCTTTGTTGCAAGTTTCATTGGTTCACCTGCAATGAACTTCTTCAATGTGACTTTAAAAAATGGCTACATCACTAGTGGACAAAATTTCAAGGTAAAAGTGTCTGAAGGTGAAAATAAAGTGCTAGTGGCTAAGGGCTATGAAGGAAAAGAGTTGATTTTCGGTATTCGACCAGAAGACATTCGAAGTGAACAGATCGTATTGGATTCAGTTATTGAGTCAACAATAGATGCAACGATCGTTGTATCAGAGCTGTTAGGTTCAGAAACGTTATTATACAGCAAAATTGATGGAACAGAATTTGTATCGAAAGTGAATGCTAGAGATTTTCATCGACCTGGAGAAACTGTTCGATTGGCATTAGAAATCACAAAGGGACATTTTTTTGATTCAAATACAGAATTAAGAATCAATTGTACGAAATAATTTCGTAGTGAAAAGTAATTTTAAGTGAGGAGGATTCTTTTGTCCAATGAATTAATGAAAGAGAATATCAAGCGTGCTCAAGCAGAAATAGCTAAGAAAAGAGAAGAAGTAAGCCAGGGAGCAATGCGTCAAAAGTATCATTTTATGACTGAAGCAGGGTGGTTAAATGACCCTAATGGACTGATTTTCTTTAAAGGAAAATATCATTTCTTTTATCAGTACAACCCGTATGATTCTTTTTGGGGCTCCATGCATTGGGGACACGCAATCAGTGATGATATGCTGCATTGGGAATATTTGCCCCTCGCGTTAGCACCGAGTGAAACATACGATAATCATCCAAAAGGCGGATGTTTTTCTGGAAGTGCAATCGAACATGAGGGACGGCTCTATCTTTTATACACGGCATCAACCAATTACGGAGATGGATTAGTACAAAATCAATGCATGGCCTATAGTGATGATGGGTTCAATTTCATTAAAAGTGAAAAGAATCCAGTTATAGCCGCCCCACCCATTGGTTATGAGGTGGGAGAATTTCGAGATCCAAAGGTTTGGAAGCATGGAGAGTATTTCTATTTGGTGTGTGCTGGGAAAAAGAATGATCTTGGTCAGGCGCTACTCTACCGTTCGAAAAATTTAGAAGATTGGACGTTCTTTAATATCCTAGCAGAAAGTCGTGGAGAACTTGGCTATATGTGGGAATGTCCCGACTTTTTCCCATTGAAAAATGCAGATGGAGAAAAGTACGTTTTAACTTTTTCTCCAATGGGAGTAAAAGAAAGAACGAGCATTTATCTAGTTGGGGATATGAATTATGAAACAGGAAAGTTTAATTATTCTACCGTGGGAAATATTGATTGGGGATTTGATTATTACGCCCCTCAATCTTTTGTCGATCAAAAAGGTAGACGCATACTTGTTGCTTGGGCCAATAGTTGGGAATGGATGCCTTGGTGGAAAGACTGGGGTCCCACCTTTAAAGAAGGCTGGTGTGGTTCGTTCAATCTGCCACGTGAAGCAATCCTTGATTCAGACAACACAGTAAAATTTGTACCAATAGAAGAGTTGACTGAGATTCGAAAATCATCTAAAACCATTCGTGAGAAGATTTCGGTTGAAAAGGATGATCTTCTTATTCCAACGGAGCATGGCAATTGTTTTGAACTTAAGATGTCTATTGATCTTACTAGCAGTACTGCTGGGTCTTTTGAGCTTAAATTGAGAAGTAATGACCGCTTGTCTACTATTGTGACATTCGATCTAAAAAAACAGATGATGTTCGTTAATCGAGAGAACTCCGATGATTGGAGTCAAGGAGAGACAAAAAGTAATTTATTACTAAAAGACAAAACAATGTTAAACATCCATTTGTTTGTGGATCAATCCTCTATAGAAATTTTTACAGATGACTATAAAACTAGTCATAGTCTAAATGTTTTTGCTGCTGAAGATCAAAATAAAAACTATGTATCGGTTTCTGAAGGAAAACTTGTAATTCTTGAACTTGAAACATGGGAACTAGATAAAACAATATAGCTAAAATGCTCGGAGATTTTTATTTTCTTCGAGCATTTGAAATAAGGAGATTAAAAATGAAAACGATAGATGTAACTGCTCTAGGTGAAATCCTGATTGATTTTACTCAAAATGGAGTAAGCGAACAAGGAAATCCGTTATTAGAAATGAATCCTGGCGGAGCACCTTGTAATGTATTAGCGATGTTAAGAAAATTTGATCGTAACGTAGCCTTTATCGGAAAAGTCGGAGATGATAATTTTGGTCATTTTTTGAAGCAGAAGGCGGAAAAGTTAGGGATTGATATGAGCAACTTATTCTTTGACGAAGAAGTGCATACGACATTAGCTTTTGTTCATACAGGGGAAAATGGCGATAGAGATTTCACTTTTTATCGCAATCCAGGGGCAGATATGCAGTTGACTGAATTTGAAGTAAAGGAAGAACCAATTAAACAATCAAAAATCTTTCACTTTGGCACACTTTCGATGACTCATGAAAATGTACGTAAAGCAACAGTGAAAGCTTTGGAACTCGCGAAGAAGAATGATTGCTTGATCTCATTCGATCCTAATATCCGTGAACCTTTGTGGGGAAATCTGGAAGAAGCTAGGAAGCAAGTAGAAGTGGGGCTTGGTTATTGCGATATCCTCAAAATATCGGATAATGAAATTCAATGGTTTACCGGTGAGGAAGACTATTCCAAAGCGGTGAAAAAGATCAGAGAGAATCATCAAATCAAATTAGTTCTTGTTTCGATGGGAAGTGAAGGGAGCAGAGCTTACTACGGTGATGAGATGGTTGAAGTAGCTGCCTTTAAAAATGAAAATACTATTGAAACTACCGGCGCAGGAGATACTTTTTGCGGTTGTGTGCTTCATTCTATCCTTGATTTGGGGCTGGACGCATTGACGAGAGAGCAACTAGTAGAGATGCTGACGATGGCAAATGGTGCAGCTTCTCTGATTACAACAAAAAAAGGGGCGCTTTGTTCTATGCCAGAAATCAAGGAAGTGACTGATTTTATTTCAAGTGATAGATTGTCCTAGATATTTTAAAAATACGGATAAATTTAGAGTAATGCCCTGTAACTGGAAAACTAGCTACAGGACAGAAAAGTTTAATTTCGGATTTTCGTCAAATCATTTTGGTGAAGAGAAAACTGAATAGAGGTTTGTCAATATGCGGTGCGATTCTGTACACCGCATATTTTTTAGTTTTCAAAGTTCAAACCTCATTGCAAGAAAAACTGAGCTCGATAAGTTACACAAATTACGATAACCAACGACAACATGCTTATTGTTCAACTCTCGGTGACATTGTTAGATATAATTATTTTGAAAATATTCACAAATCTTCTTGATTACTTCATAGTTCGTCAATAATTTCCATTTGACTGATTGGGCGTTTAAATAGTCGATGATAATACTACTTGAGTGGGATAAATCTGCTCGAATATTTGAGTAGTAGCTTCTAATAGAGCTTGAATCATCGATAGTTTTTTGATCATTAGGTTTAGAGTTTCGAAAGCAATATAGTTCTTTAATTTTCTATATAGCATCATTTTTCTGATTTCTTTTGCTTATCGGTTATCCAGTCGTAGTAGTAAGAAACGATTTCTGAAAAAAGAAACAACTCTAAACGCATGTCTAATTGTCTAAGAGAACCATCATTTCTCAAAAAAGTAGATGTAGCAGGCAGCACGATGGTTTTAGTGGGCTTTGAATTGATCTTGGCGTCCTTATTCATAGTGACCAAAACGGTTTTAGCATTAATGCTGTTTGCTAACTCGATAAAATTCTCGTAATAGTCAAGAGCGCTTACAGAATAAATGAAGTAAACGGCCTTTTCGTTAAGAGCCTGCTGCAAAAAATAAATTTGTGTTTCTGTGGTGATTGCTTCATAAAACTTTCCTTGTGAATATAGAGAATAGACTAGTTGTTGTGCAGGTAAGGCCGAATTACCGATACCGATAATCTTTATGTCTGCTGCTTCGTTCATCCAATCAACTATTTCTAGAATATCCTTTTCTAGATTGCCTTCTTTAAGGCCAGCTAGGGATTTTTCATAGGTGCTAATAATAGAAGTAAGCAGTGTTTCTGAGGGAGAGGCTAGACTTATTTTCTCTTCTCGTACGTATTCTTCTAAAGCCAACTTAAACTCAGGATATCCGCTGTAGCCGATCTTTCGAGCAGCTCTTAAAAGGGTTGGCGAACTAACCTGAAGGTCTTTTGACAAATCGTGAATAGAAAGACCGACAAATTTTTTGGGAGCAGCCAGTATCTGCTCAAAGATTGCTTTGTCGGTTTTTGACATTTTTGTATAGTGAATAGTAATTGATTCTTCAATATTTTTCAAAAAATCTCCTCGCTTTTCTCCCAGTATACTAGTGTTTTTTTGAAATTACAAATTTATATAGAGAAAGAAATTTATTTCAAAATTGTTGTTGACAGAAAATGGAGAAAACGGTATCATCGTTTTTGAAATATATTTCATATTATTTTTTGTTTTGTAATTAATTTCATTTCGATGTAGGAGGATTTTGTAATGTTTAGAGGGAAAAAGGGCTTTGCAACGTATTTCACGGATATTGTCGGCAAAGTTGCTGGGAATAAGTTTTTATTAACATTAAGAGATTCATTCGTGTTAGTTTCTGTTACGACTATGATAGCGGGCTTTGCAATAATGGTTAATTCAGTTTTTCTAGATCCGGCGGGGGGATTGCTATTTTCTGATTCCGGGTTGAATTTAGGGAAACTGTTTTATGGAAGTACTAAAGTTTGGTTGAACAGTGATGTGGCGGCAGTATTAACCAACGTTCAAGGAATTATTAATTTAATTTCACAGGGGTCTTTGAGTGTCTTCTCTTTGATTCTCGTGGTAGTCTTTTCGTTTATATTTTCGAGAAACTATTTCCCGAAGAATTCAGAGCATTTGACCAGTGTTTTGTACGCATTAGGGGCATTTTTCATTTGTCTGCCTTGGAATTGGGAATATACAAATGGAAATGAAACGGTTTCTCTTGAAAATGTCGTTAATTCTAGTTTTTTTGGGACACAGGGTGTCTTTTCTGCACTAGTAATTAGCGGTGTGGCAGTTTGGCTGTACAACAAATTGCTGCAGTCAAATATCAAAATTCGTTTTCCAGATTCTGTTCCTCCGATGGTTGCGAGAAGCTTTGAAAGTTTAATTCCCGGAACTATAACGATGGCAGCATTTGCTATAATAACAGGGGGAATCACCGTTTTATTTAGTATGACTTTACCAGAGCTTTTGCTTGATTTGCTGCAACGGCCAGCAGAATTCGTTTCGGGAACGGCAGCCTTTGCTTTCATTTCGCAATTCACATGGTCGCTATTTCAATGGTTTGGGATTCATCCATCCAGTATTTGGGGAGCTATTTTTGGAGTAACTTGGAATGTAAATGATGTGCAAAATATCGCAGGTGAAGCACACCACTTGTATTCGACGATGTTCATGAACTTTTCAACAATTTCTGCGGGAACCTTTGCTCTAGCACCGGTATTAGCAACCTTAATTGCCAGTCGAGATCAGGGGGCTCGGCAAGTAACCAAGGTCGGTCTTATGCCGGCGATTTTTAACATTAGTGAACCGATCACTTTTGGCTTGCCCATAGTAATGAATCCTATCTACTTTATTCCCTTTGTTATTGTACAGCCGCTATGTTTTTATATTGGTGTATTCTTTACGAAGATCGGATTTATTGATGTCATTACGAATCAAGTACCTTGGACAGTTCCGCCGATCATATCAGGATTGTTGTTTACTGGATCAGTGAACGGAGCAATCGTTCAAGCAATCAATTTGCTCGTTGCAACAGCGTTATATCTACCGTTCATCTATACGGCGAATCGGATGAATAAACAAAAAAATGAACTGGAATGAAAAAAATGACAATGATAAAATTGAATCCTCTATTAACTGATAATGCCGTTGTTCAGGCCGAAAAAGACTTTTTTCTTACGGGGCAGGTATCTAATAAGGAAGAAGTGCAAGTCAGTTTTGGAGAACTTGATGTTAAAACAACCTCTGATGAATCAGGCTATTTTTCGTTGATTCTGCCTCCTCAGAAATATGGTACTATTGGCGATATCACAGTTAAGACAGAGCTGGCAGAAAAAAAGGTACAGGTTCAGTTTGGGGATGTCTTTCTTTTTGGAGGCCAATCCAATATCGAGTTTCAGATGGCAGATGAAGCGCATTTTCAGGCTGAAAAAGAAAGAGTAGCACAAACGTCTATTGATCTTTTCTTTATCAATGTTCCACAGGTTGAGTATGAAGATAATATAGAAACTATTCCCTCAACTGTTTCTTGGGAGGAATGGAAGCCAATAAATTCTGAAACATTAGCAGAAGTCTCTGCGATAGCCTATTACTCGATGCGGCGTTACAAAAAGAAGTATCCGAATAGAATTGTCGGTATCGTAAATTGCAGTAAAGGTGGTACAAGTGCAAGTTCATGGATGAGTCTGGATTTTTTAAAGAAGAGTAAAAATTTAAATCAGAATATTTTAGTACCTTACCAGCAAGCCATCACTGGTAAAACGCGAGAAGAATTTGATGTGAAGTGGAATACTTATCAAGCCATCGCTGAGAGCTATTATTCATTAAGAAATCAATGGATAGAAGAGCACCCAAATCTCAGTCTAATTGATATCAAGAAGAAAATTGGGCATTCGCCATGGCCGCCGCCAATCACCCCGTACTCATTTTTGCGTCCAGCCGGGTTGTATTACACGATGTTTAAAAAAATAGTCCCGTATACTTTTTTAGGTGTTATCTGGTATCAAGGAGAAGAAGACACACAGCATGGCTACTTATATGAGGAACTTTTATCGATGCTGATGAAACAGTGGCGAGCAGATCTTCAAGCGGAGGTTCCATTTTATATCGTTCAATTACCTTTGTGTGTAGATAAGCCGAACCATGATTGGCCAGCAGTTCGGCAGGCACAGGCTAAAATATCTGAAAATATGAAAGCAACCTTTCTTGTCACTAGTTTGGACTGTGGTCTACCTGACAACATTCATCCACCGGAAAAGAATGTTCTGGGAGAACGTATCGGAGAAATCATTCAGCAACGCTACTACTCTAGTTCACCTACAGCAAACGTTATTGCTAAGGAAAAAGACAAAATAGTTATCGAAATAAAAAATGCTGAAAGCTTAAAAGTAACCTGTGAGGAGTGCATCCATACAAATACGGATAATTTTACCGTCTCCATCAAAAAGAATATGATCGAGATTTCAGTTGAAAATAATCAGGAATTGACTACTGTTGAATATGCCTGGAGCAATGCACCCATTCCAGCGTTGTTTAACGAAGTTGGTTATCCAGTTTCCCCTTTTAAAATTGAGTGCAAGGATAGCTAATGACAAGAAGGCACATCAAATCAAAAATTTTGGATCTTACTTTTGTGTATGGTAGAGTCAATAGCTGATATTAGCAGAGTTAAGAGTTTGCTCATTTCAGATTAAGAATGCTTGCTTGCAAAGGTCAAAATGCCTCTTGACATTTAACTACCCCCCCCCTCTAAAACAAATATTACTTGCTCGGAGGGCAGATCATTTACTAGGATGATACGCTGGATAAGGCAACGGATGAAAAATCTGTTGTTTTATCCAGCTTTTTTTGTTAAGGAGGGTAAACATGAATGAATTTTTAAAGGGAAAAGTGAAAACAATCTATTTTCGGTATCTTTCTGCAGCCTTTGGAAGCGCCTTGATCACATCGATCTACTCGGTGGTGGATATGGCGATGGTGGGGCAGTATCAAGGACCTGATGGAACGGCAACATTAGCTATTGTCGCTCCGGTCTGGAACATTATTTACAGTTTGGGTTTGCTTATGGGGATTGGCGGTTCTGTTATCTTCAGTACGATGAAAGGAAAAAATGAGGATATAGCGAAGACCGATAACGATTATTTTACAGTTTCGGTTATCGGCTCGGTGATTTTAGCCGTCGTGACATGGATCAGCTTGATTTTATTTGAACAGCCGCTGCTACAGCTGTTTGGAGCTGGAGAGGCGCTTTTACCGCTTGCTCAGCAATATTTACTGCCAGTCAAAGTAGTCTTACCGTTGTTTCTATTCAATCAAATGCTGGCAGCTTTTTTACGAAATGACAATAGTCCTGGTCTAGCCACCAAAGCGATTCTTGCCGGTGGGTTATTCAATGTATTCGGTGATTATTTATTTGTTTTTAGATTTGATTTAGGGATTTTCGGTGCTGGATTGGCTACGGCTATCGGTTCAGCGATTTCATTTTTATTGATGTTGACGCATTTTCAAAGCAAACATAACACGTTGTTTTTGGTCACTCCTACGAAGGTCTTGAGAAAGCTAAAAGAAATCACCGTTATCGGTTTCTCAACATTTTTTGTCGATGTTGCAATGGGGATCGTGACGATCATGTTCAATCGACAAATCATGAAGTATCTAGGAACCAATGCGTTGTCAGTTTATGGTGTTATTGTGAATATCAGTACTTTTGTTCAATGCTGCGCCTATAGTGTCGGACAGGCGGCGCAGCCGATTCTATCAGTAAATTTCGGTGCAAAACAAGGAAATAGAATCAAAGAAACCTTGAAATATGCGTTAGGAACAGCAGGATTTTTTAGTTTGTTTTTGACCGTGCTAAGCTTGAGCGTTCCGTTGCTCCTGGTCAACATTTTTATGACACCGAATCAGGAAATTGTTGAAGCAGCGCCAGCGATTATTAGGAACTATGGTCTGTCCTTTATTTTTCTGCCCTTCAATATCTTTTCTACCTATTACTTTCAGGCATTGATGAAGCCTAAAGCAGCTTTTCTGATTTCCGTTGCTCGTGGACTGGTAATCAGCGGTCTTTTGATTTTTCTGCTTCCTCTTACATTGGGTGCTGACGTGCTTTGGTTTGTCATGCCAATCACAGAACTGATCACTGCATTGTTTTCAGGATTTTTGATGAAACGGTACACAGGAAAGCTACCTCTTAACCCACAGTCTAAAAAAAAGGAAAAGAACTGTATACTTTCTTCTGATCAATAGTATTATCAAGAAAATATAAACTATCTAACTATTTGTTGAATCAAATCAATGTCTACCACGGCAAGTGCGTTGACTGAAAATGAAGAAGAAATAGTAGTTATCGCTTAAAATCAAAACTATTACAACCGAATATCGAAAACGTAAAAGGACATTTTAACAGGATGTCTTCTTTTTTTATTCTATTGACAAAACAATGTTCGGTGGTTACAATATCTACAGAACGATGTTTTGTCAGTTAAAGGAGAGGATTACGATGTCACGAGTTGTAAAAGATCCAGATGTGCGACGCCAGGAGCTTATAGAGATCGCGCTAAAACAGTTTTTAGAAAATGGATACGAGAAGACATCTATTCGGTCCATTTTAAAGGAAGCGGATGGGGAAATTGGGATGTTCTATCACTATTTCGAGTCTAAAAAAGAGATATATGAAGCAGCTTTAGAGACATATAATGAGAAATATTTGGTTAAGCTCACTGAAGTTGCCGATACTCCTGAATGGGATTTTAAGGAGAAGTTAAACCAAGTATTTATTCTTTTACCAAGCTCCATATCTGAATATCGCTCGATGTATACCAAAAAGGTGAATCCTGAGATCATGACCATCTTGCTTTCAAGAACATTATTAAAGATAGAACCAATATTTGAGCAAATTATTCTTGAAGGAATCGCAAATGGCGATATCCGCGTTTCTGTACCGAATACTCACCTGTTAAGTCAATTTATTCTTTTTGGCATAAGCGCGATCATTCATGATAATGAGGTGCAGTCCATGGAAGAAAAAGTGCTTAATATTAAAATTCTTCTTTCAAAACTATTAGACAGTCCGATAGATGAATGAATTTAGGTAAACAATACGAATAAGAATCAAGCGAAGATAGTTATAATGTTTCAAAGTAAGGCAAAGAGATAGGAGGAAAGACTATGAATTTTCCAGTAGGATTTTATGATTTTCACGAGGACACAGCATTCAATTTTCAATTAAATAGATTTTATTCGTTCGGTTCCTTAGACTATAACACTGTTGCTGAAATAGGTGCAGAGCTGACAGATTTTGATAGCTGGTCGCAATTATTTCTTGATAAAGCTGAGGTTTTTCACAATGAAGGAAAATATATTGCTTCAGTGACATGCTTTCGGGCAGCTTTGTTTTTCATGCTTGATGATGAGAATGACGCTCAAGGACAGCTATATAAAACAGAGCTATATGAGCGGTGTATGAATGAATATCAAGCGGCTTACCGAGATGTCGATATGACCTATGTGCGTGTGCCTTTTAAAAAGGACTATTTTCCTGTCCTTTATAAATGTCATCCGGCTGAAAGTAAAGGCGATATTGTTGTACACGGCGGCTATGACTCCTTCATTCAGGAATTTATTCCTCTTATGCAATATGTATATTCCAAGGGCTACAATGTATATATGTTTGAAGGCTTCGGTCAAGGGGAAGTACTAAATCGATGCGAAATGAAAATGAAGCCTGAATGGGAGCTATGCACGAAAGTAATTTTAGATTATTTTAACTTGGAAGATGTCACCTTATTAGGCGTTTCTTTAGGCGGCTATTTGGCAGCACGGGCTGCGGCTTATGAGGAGCGCATCAAAAGAGTCGTGCTGTATGATTTGATTTACGATTTTTATGGGGCGATTTTGTATAGGGCGCCAGAGCAGCTGCAAAAGCTGATCAATCAATTGATGGAGACGCCGAGTAGTCCTAAATGGCAAATGATCGATGGCCTGATGAGAGAAAACAAGTTTTCACTCTGGCTGTTTCAACAAGGAAGAGAAGTCTTTGGCGATATCGACACGCTTTACGATTATTATAAAGCGATAAAAAAATATAACACTGTGGACATCTCACCTTTGATTCAACAAGACGTTCTGATTCTTGCAGGAGCAGAAGATATTTATACTGTATATTTGGATAAACAGATCAATGCTCTGTCAAATGCAAAATCGGTAACTAGCCGGGTCTTCACTAAGGAAGAAAATGCGTCACATCATTGTCAGGTTGGAAATATCCAGTTGGTTTTGGATTATATTACAGATTGGATCGATTCAAAAATTTAAAGCATAAAATGTGAGAGACTGAGAAGGATTATGGTGGTTTAAACCGGTGTCGCTCATAGATATAAACTTCTTCGCAGTAGGAGTATTTGTTGCGGGAATCTGCAAGAGTCAGCGATTATTGCAATAGAATAGCACAAAAAAAGATGCCCCTTTTTCAAGAAGAGGTCATCTTTTTTTGTGCTATTTCAAGCTAAATTAAGCATATTTTATTGATGATACAGCTGTTCTGATGGATACACTGCAGCTGAAGTAATATCGATCCCTAGATTTCTAAAGGATTGTTCATTGTTTTTGCTCAGCATAACTGTAGAGTGAGCCTGCGTTCCTTCAAGCTCCACCAGCTTTTCATAAGCGCATTGGGCCGTTGGATTTGTGACGGCGCTAATTGCTAGTGCAAGCAATACTTCACGAATATCTAAAGAGTAGTCTTTCATATGCATTTCGTTCTTTTTCAAATTTTGGATGGTTTCTAAAATAATCGGCGATAATAAATGAATGTCATCATCGATTTTGGCTAGCGATTTTATCGCATTTAATATGACAGAAGCTGAAGCCTCCATCAATGAGGTCGTGCGGCCGGTAATGATCTTTTTAGTTGGCAATTCTAGCGCGATTACTGCGGCAGGACCTTTTGCGGAGGTCTCAAATTTTTCCGCATATGCGTGTGCTGGAGTAACTACGGTGCGATCCTCTGGCTTCAAATCGATCTCTTCCATAATTAAATTGATTCTATTGACTGCTTCCTCGTCAACGAGCCCCTTTTTAAAATCACACTCTGTCTGAAAATACCGCCGAATAATTTCCTGGCGAGAAGCTTCTTGAACAATCTCATCATTCACAATGCCCGCTTTGACCTGATTCACCCCCATATCTGTCGGTGATTTGTAGACAGATTCCTGATCGGTGATCTTTTCAATAATTCGTTTGATTACGGGAAATGTTTGGACATCTCGATTGTAGTTGACCGCCATTTCTCCATAATGATCTAAATGGAAGGAATCGATCATATTAACGTCCCCAAGATCGACTGTCGCTGCTTCATAAGCGATGTTCAAGGGGTGCTTTAATGGAACATTCCAGACTGGAAAGGTTTCGAATTTCGAGTATCCGGCGTTTTTCCCTAGCTTGCTTTCATGATAAAGCTGGTTCAAACAGGTGGCTAGTTTACCGCTGCCTGCTCCTGGAGCGGTCACGATAACGATTGGCTTCTCTGTTTTAACGTACTCATTTTTGCCAAAGCCTTCATTAGAAACAATTTTCTCAACGTTCAAGGGATAATTTTCGATTGCTTCGTGTTTGTACACTTTGATATTTCGACGTTCCAGTTTGTTGATAAAAGCATTGGTCGCTGGTTGATTGTTATAGCGAGTGATGACTACGCTGTTCACCGACAAATCATACCCCCGAAGCTCATCGATCAAGCGTAAAACGTCCATATCATAGGTGATCCCGTAATCACCGCGAATCTTATTGCGTTCGATATCTCCTGCATATAAACAAATTAGGATCTCCGCCTGATCCTTAAGTTTTTGCAGCAGCTTCACCTTGATATCTTCCTGAAATCCTGGCAACACTCGTTTCGCATGCTTATCATCAACCAATTTTCCGCCAAATTCTAGATAGAGCTTATCGTATTGATTTACTCGTTCTAAAATATAGCGAGATTGCTTGACTAAATACTTCTTTGAATCAAATCCTATTTCTCTCACTAAAACTCCTCCATACCATTTGAGATTGACCTGTTTCTAGTCCTGACGCTAGGGGGTTCCTCTAAGCTGTTTTTGATAGAATGCTAAAACTAGATATCCTATCAGAAATCGCAACTAATCCATCATATTCTTTCATTAAACACCTCATCCGTCAATAAAAAATCGCAGATTAGATGAGGTATTTTTTTGAACCTTTTAAGATGGAGCGTAGAGTCATCTGATTTTTTTAATCTGCTGCAGAGATATGAAAGGGATATCAAACTTTTGAGCCTTATGGTAGTATCAAAGGCAAAGAAGCCCCAGTTATCAATGTGGGCAAATGGAAGAAAGGAGACAATGGATGAGTGAGATCATAAGCTATTTAGATACCCAAAGCGATATTCGGCTGATGACAGATGTTGCCCTTTTACCAAGTGAAACGCGAACGACTGATTTGCTGTTTTTATTGAAGGGAAAAGCGGAGCTTCAGATTGATGAGCACTGCTATGAAATGAAAGCGGATGATATCGTTGTGGTGAACAAGCAGGAGAGGTATCAGATAACTGCGAATGGAAAAGAAAGTTTGCTGTTTCATTTTTCCATTTCTGATTTTTTATTATCACAGGCGCTGGAAACAGGAAGGAGTAGTTTTGATTGTAATTCTGTTAAGGACCCAGGCAAAAATTATCAATCGATCCGCAAACTGATCATTGAGATCATCGATTTATTTTTATTTGAGAATGATAAGACGAATTTTTTGCAAATAAGTAAGGTATATCGTTTGCTAAACGAGCTCAGCAGTCTCTTTATCGAATACAGTGCGAGCGGGATGGATCAGGATAAACGTATTCAGCAAATCACTCGAATAATCAAAGAAAGGTATTATGACAATCTCACCTTGGCAGAATTAGCGGACATTGTTCATATGGATACCGCCTATTTTTCTAAATTTTTCAAGAAAAATCTGGGCTTGAATTTCAAGGACTATTTGAGCCAAATCCGCATGCAATACGCGATAAGAGATTTGCTGGAATCGGACAAGTCGATTACACGAATAGCAATAGATAATGGCTTTTTTAGCGTTAACGGGTTCAATAAGAAATTTAAGGAGGAGTATCACGTCACCCCTTCAGAATATCGGAAGCAAAATGGGCGTCAAAAGCAGACAACTGTGCTTCAAGCCGACGACAAAGTAAAGGATTCTTATAACAGGTATAAAGAGGATCAATTGGTTGAGGATGTCTCTAAAAGGAGTTCTCTGCATTTGGATATCGCCAACTTAACGGCTGAACCGATTAAGGAGACCTGGAGCAAGCTATTGAATATTGGTGAAGCCGAAATTGTTCTAAGCAGCAATCTGCGGCAGCATTTATCGATTTTAAAGCAGAATCTTAGCTTTGAGTATGGGAGAATTTGGGGTGTATTCACAACAGAGCTTTTGGGAGAGTCGCTGCAGGAATATGAGAGACTTGATGAGATTTTGGATTCATTAATAGCGCTAGGGCTGACTCCTTGGATAAGTATCAATAAATTGATTCATTCATTTAAAGAGAGTGCCTACCCAATCGAGAGCTGGCGTGAAGCGTTGGCCAGCTTTTGTCGCCATGTACTGAATCGTTATGGACGAAAAGAAGTGGGGCAATGGGTGATTGAGATCGTCGCCAGTGATCCAGAGGATAAGGAACTGGTTGCGCGGTACAGTGAGTTTTATCGAACGACCTCAGAGCTTTGCAGATCGTTGATTCCAACGATCACAATTGGCGGCGGGAGCTTCATTTTATCAAGCAAACTGGATATAAACCGCTTTTTACAAGAAGAGCTGTCGGAGTGTGCGTTTGATTTTTATTCATTTGTTTTGTTTCCCTATTCTAATCGCTTGATCAGAGAAAAGAGAAATTATCAGCGAATCACTGATCCGGATTTTTTATTGAATCAAATGCAAATAATAAAACAGGCGCAACTAATGAAGCCTGTGTATATTACTGAATGGAGCAATACAGTTTCAAGAAGCAATCTATTGAATGATAGTCTGTATAAGGGCGCATTCATCAGCAAAAGTATCATTGATATTTTTGATCAGGTTGAGGGATTGGGCTATTGGTTAGGAACGGATCTCGCTCAGAAGACGGCTAAACCGTCGTCCCTATTAAGCGGTGGAAACGGCCTGATCAATCGAAGAGGTCTCTTTAAACCCGCGATGCATGCTATGAAGCTGTTTGACCAGCTAAAGGGCTTGAAATTTCTTTATAAGGATGAGGGGCGGTTGGTTTGTACACTTGATGGAGAGGAGTTTTTTGTTTTAGGCCATCACTATGTTCATCCGAATAGTCTCTATTTCCTGAAGGACGAGGCGCATCTCAAAAAGACGGAGCTGGAAAATTTCTTTGAGGCTGAGGCAGTTGAAGAAGAGATTGTTTTTTCCACTATCCCAAATGGCAAATATGAATTAAGAATCTTTTCTTGTTTAAAAAACCACGGTGATTTGTTTGGATTATGGGAGGGGTTTAATTTTAATGAGCATCTTCGTTCCTCGGATCTTATTTACTTAGACGAGAAGAATACACATCTGCAAACCTTAGAAGAGGTCGAGGTGCTTCAAAACCGCTTGGTCGTAAAAAAACGGCTGATGGCAAATGAATTCTATTCCATCAATATAAAAAGGAGACAATAGGTTCTCTTAAATAGCAAAAGACAAAAATGAGCAGATCATTTTTGTCTTTTTTTTATTTGGCGAATGAGAAAGGCAAAAAATAGCTAACACAAAAAACAATAATATGAATTTTTAATTTAAGAAAGCGTTTTATACTTCGGGTATAGAAAAGAAACAGTTGTCAGTTCCGCTTTTCTCGAAATGATAGCTGTGTTGAGTATAGGAGGAAAATCATGAAATTAGGAATTGTAAGTGCCATTTTTGATCAAAGCAATTATCAAGAGATGATCGACATTGTAGCAAGCAATGGTTTGGATTGTGTAGAAGTTGCTTGTTGGCCCAATGAGAAAGCAACTAGAAGATATGCGGGTGTATCCCATATTGATGTTGCCAATCTTACGGAAGAAAAGGCGGAAGAAATTTTATCCTATGCTGCGAAGAAAAATGTAGAAATTTCGGCGCTGGCTTATTATCCTAATCCGCTAGATGAGGATATGCAAAAAAGGCAGGCGGCGATCGATCATCTGTATCATCTGATTGATGCGGCTAAGCTATTGAAGGTCAACTTAGTCACAACTTTTATCGGTCGGATGCAAACGAAATCTGTATCGGAGAATCTGGCTGAGATGGAAAAGGTATGGAAGCCGATCCTAAATCATGCCGAAGCTGCGGGTGTAAGGATCGGAATAGAAAACTGTCCAATGCTCTTTACTGAGGATGAATGGCCAGGAGGTCAAAACCTGATGACGACACCAGCGCTTTGGCGGGAAATCTTTTCACGCTTAGACAGTGACGCACTTGGCTTGAATTACGATCCTTCGCATTTTGTTTGGCAGCAGATCGATTATCTTGCGCCTTTATATGAATTTAAGGACAAGATTTTCCATGTTCATTATAAGGACATCAAGCTTTATCCTGAAAAGCTGAAGGATGTTGGCGTTATGGCGGCACCATTGGCATACATGAGCCCCAAGCTTCCCGGCTTAGGTGATGTCGATTGGGGCAAATATGTTTCGGCACTGACAGACATCGGATTTGACGGCTTTAGTTGTATCGAAGTAGAGGATAAGGCATTTGAGAAAAATTATGACGATGTTAAAAAGTCTGTGACATTGAGTACCAAGTATTTACGGAATTTTGTGATTTAGGAAAATGGAGGACAAAACATGTTTGCTATGAGAATGAAGCTAAACGAGCAGATCATCAAGAAGGATTCCTTCAAAGGCCTCTATATTAATGGAAGTCGTAACGGATTTTCGTTTGATGTCCAATTGGCCTACTATCGGGGACATTATTTGTCTGATATTGATTTGATCGAGGTTTATGTTGATGGGGAGAAAATGCCGGATGAGGCAGTGACCTTTGAGCTAAGAGGAAAAGAATTGCCGCTTTATAAATTAAAATACGCCGTGACTGAATTTTGGAGTCAGGTTGATTTAGCGAAGATCCGTGTGTTGAAGGCTGGGGGACTAACTGGCGAGCATGAGATCGAGCTGAAATTGATGCTGCGGATTCCTTACATGCAAATTGGTCCTGAGCATCATTTCATGCCGCTTGATTCAGGCGAGAAAGTCAGCGTTTTGCTAGAAGGAGAATGAGATGAGTACGATTAAATTAGGGGCGACATTATTTTGTTATGGAACGGAATATGCCAGATATGCCTATGATTTTGAAGAGTGTGTTAAACAGGCGGCTTTAGCTGGAGCTGCCGGCTATGAGATCGTCGGTACACAAATGCTGCCGAGTTATCCAAATGTTAGTGATGAGTTTTTAGGCTTGGTTCAAAAGCTGAAGGCCAAATATGGAATCGGTCCAGTCGGCTATGGCGCCAACAACGATAAGGGTATGCTGCATGATCGGAATTTGACTGACGATGAGATGCTGGCGGATACGATCATTGATTTGAAGGCGGCTCATAAGCTTGGCTGTAAAGTGATGCGTTCGCAATACATGCTATCGCCAGAAGCTTTTGAACGGTTAGCACCGTATGCGGAGCTTTATGACATTCGAGTGGGGATCGAGATCCATAATCCAGAATCACCGCTTTCTCCATTAATGCAGCGCTATTTAGAAGTAATTAAACGAACCAACTCAAAGCATTTAGGCTTTGTACCTGATTTTGGTTGTTTCGCGATCGCTCCGAATAAAGCCCACTGGCTCAAGGCTTTGGAAGCGGGAGTAGCGGAGGAGCACCTGCAACTGGCCGCGGATATGCGTTATCAAGGAATTCCTTTAGAAGAAGCCAGAGAAAAGCTGATGGGAAGCGGCGCGCACCCAGCCATCAATGCTGCCCTGCAAGGAATGTACGGTTTCGTCCAATTCAAACCCAAGGATGAGCTGCCAAGAATGCTGGAGGAATTAAAGGAAATATTGCCATACAGCTTTGAGCTGCACGGAAAATTCCATTATTTAGGTGAGGATTTAGTCGAACCAAGTATTCCTTATCCTGAAATCCTCGAGGTCGTAAAGGCTTCTGCTTTTGACGGCTACTTGATTTGTGAGTATGAGGACGAGCTTTATTGTGGCGGAACGGAATTTACGAAACGCCAGCTTTCAATGGCAAAAGGCCTGCTGGAAGTGACGAAATGATTACAAAACAAGCAATCGCCGCATTTTATGAAGCATTTTTCAACCAGCAGCAGCTTTCTGCGGCAGAGGATTTAATCGCAGAAGATTATCGACAGCACAACCCAGGTGTGGGGCAAGGCAGAGCAGGACTAGTCGCGGCTTTTCAAGCCAAGTTTGATTCAGAGGAGTACTTTCATTTGGAGGTAGATCGAATCGTGCTGGATCAGGATTTTGCGGCAGTATTCCTGAGAAGTGTTGATGAGCAGCAAAATACTAAAGCCCATGTAGTTGATTTGTACCGAATTTCCGACAATCAATTCGTTGAGCATTGGGATTATTTTGATAAGAAGAGGAGGAAATGAAGATGGCGAAACAGTTGAATTTTGGCATTATCGGTTTCGGCTTTATGGGACAGACCCATGCTGAAACAATCAAAGGCTTGGATTATGCCAACTTAAAAGCAGTCTGTGACACAAATGAGTCGCAGTTTGAATATGCGCCAACAGGCGTAAAAACCTACGTATCTGCGGATGATCTATTGACCGATAAGACAATTGACACCGTAATCATCGCGGTACCGAATTTGCTGCATTTAGAAATGGTGGTCAAAGCAGCCAAAGCTAAGAAGGATATTATTTGCGAAAAACCGTTGGCGATGAACTCGGAAGAAGTAAAAGAAATGATGGCAGTGACGAAAGAGGAGAAGGTTCGTTTTACCGTTCATCATCAACGCCGCTGGGATCATGACTATCGTGTAGCTAAAGAGGTCTATGATCAGAAATTATTAGGAAATGTGTATACAGTCAAAAGTTCTCTTTATGGCTTCAACGGCAATATGCATGATTGGCACATTTATCCTGAATTAGGCGGCGGGATGCTGTATGACTGGGGGGTTCATCTGATCGACCAGATATTATGGATGATCCCAGCGAAACTGCAAACAGTCTATGCAGATGTTCGCAATGTCATCAATGAGAATGTCGATGATTATTTCAATATTCAGCTCTATTTTGACAACGGAGTGAATGCGCAAATCGAGCTAGGAACCTATTTCCTGAACAGCTCTGAAAACTGGTTCGAGCGTCATTGGTTTGTCGGCGGTGACAAAGGCAGTGCCAAGATCGACGGCTTCAATCCTAAAGGTGAAATCACTCGCACTTCAGAATTATTAGGCAATGTTCCCGGAAAAATCACCATGACCCATGCCGGACCAACCAGAAGCTTCGGACCAGCACCAGAGGGAAGAATCCTGATGGAAGAGCTGCCAAAAGTAGAAGTCTCACATCGGATGTTCTTTGATAATTACTATGCCCATACTCAAGGCACTGAAGAGCTGACGATCCAGCCGGACCAAATTTTACGCTTAATGCAGGTAGTAGAAGCGATTCGAATCTCTGCGAAATATCATCAGAGCATTCATTTTGAATAGAAAAATTATGGATAGAAGAGGAAGGAAGAACAACATGAAAAAAGTAAGAATCGGAATTATCGGCTGCGGAGGTATCGCGAATAACAAACACTTTCCAGCGCTAACCAGCCAAGCAGACAAATGCGAAATGGTGGCGTTTTGTGACAATCAGGTTGAGCGTGCGAAAGAAGCGGCAGAAAAATTCGGTACGGAAGATGCGAAATATTATGAAGATTATCATGAACTATTAAAGGATAAAACCATCGATGTTGTTCATGTTTGTACGCCAAATGTGAGTCATAGTCCGATCACTGTGGCGGCGTTTGAAGCAGGCAAGCATGTTCTATGTGAAAAACCAATGGCTCATACACCAGAAGCAGCCAAATTGATGATGGATGCCTGGAAAAAATCAGGCAAGAAATTTACGATCGGCTATCAAAACCGGTTTAGAAAAGAAGTCACTGCTTTGCATGAATCTTGTGAAAATGGCGATTTGGGTGAAATTTATTTTGCTAAAGCTCATGCCATTCGCCGGAAAGCAGTCCCAACTTGGGGTGTTTTCCCTGATAAATCCCAACAAGGCGGCGGCCCATTGATCGATATCGGAACGCACGCATTGGATATTACTTTATGGATGATGGATAACTATGAAGTCGAATCTGTAACCGGATCAGTCTTCAATAAATTAGGAAATCTTCCTGGGGCAGAAGAAGGAAATCTATTTGGACCGTGGGATACAGACAGCTATGAAGTCGAAGATTCCGCTTTTGGGTTTATCAAAATGAAGGATGGATCAACGATTTTCTTAGAAGCTTCATGGGCACTAAATGTGTTGGAATCAAAAGAAGCGGCTACTACTTTATGCGGAACAAAAGCCGGAGCACAGATTGATGCCGGCATGAGCTATCCAGTGAATCAGTTGACGTACAACCGATCTAAAAATGGACTCTTAACAGAAGAGAACCTAAGCGCATCAGGCAACATCGCATTCTTTGAAGGCGGCGATTCTGATCCTGAAAAGCTTGAAGCAAAACAATGGTTGGAAGCTGTGATCAATGATACAGAACCATTAGTAAAACCAGAACAAGCATTTAAAGTGACACAAGTATTGGATGCAATCTATAAAGCAGCCGAAACAGGCAATGAAGTAAAACTTTAAAAATTAAAGCCCCTCCTTCATCGACGGGGTGAAGGAGGGGAATAAGGATGTCAGTTCAACTTTTCGCAGATTGCTAGGTCAGAAAGATAGCTAGTAATTTTTCATAAACCTAAGCTCAAACGCATTAGTTGAATGATATGCGGCATTCGAATCACCTTAATTTTTTTAGGGAAAAATTAATACATTAAAACGAATGAGGAGGCTTTCTAATGTTTGAGAAATACTTAGTGAATCCAGAAGGGTTTCGCAATGTGAGAGAGAACAATCAGGTAACCGGTTATGAGGTTCAATTACGAATTCCCTATTATCGCGGTTTACCTATGAGCTGTGTAGAGGTCATTGATCTGACTGTGGACGGTGAAAAGGTCGCCAATGAAGAAATGCTGATCACGGTAAAAGGAGAAACCTTTACTTTTGCGGAGCTGCCGACAGTGATCAATCATCGTTGGGAAATGGTCGAAACGATCACGGTATTTGTGAAAAAACCAGGCGGCTTAGCCGAAGGAGAACACAAAGTGCACGCTTTTGTCAGCTTGCGAATATCTTATCTGCCGTTTAACAATGTCGGCGATGATGAAAAAGTATTAGTGCTAGAAGCATAAAAAATCAATACCACAGTATGAATGAGGAGATGAAGTAATGAGTAAGATTAAACGCGGTGTCTCGCTTTACAGTTACCAAGATGAGTTTTATACCGGAAAAATGACGTTAGAGGATTGTATTCGTGAAGCGGCCAAATCGGGTGCTAAGGGAATCGAATTTTTACCAGAACAAATGCTTCCGACCTTCCCGAATATCTCGGATGATTTTGTGAAGCAATGGCATGAATGGATGGAAAAATACCAAGTTGAACCGATTGCCTACGATGCCTTTTTAGACAACAAGTTATTTGCTAACCGTATGTTGACTACTTCAGAAAATGTTGACATGATGAAGAGAGACTTAAAAATCGCGAATCGCTTAGGCTGCAAAATTTTGAGAACCTTAGTTTCCACACCGCTTGAAGTGGTTAAGCAAAGCTTGCCTTATGCGGAGGAGATGAATGTCAAGATTGCCTTGGAGGTCCATGCACCATTTACCTTTGGGACACCTTGGTTTGAAGAGCGGCTTGATTTCATTAAGGAAAGCGGTACGAAATGGTTTGCCATTATGCCGGATTTCGGAATTTTCACGAAACGAATCGGGTCGATTTTTCAAGATAGTTACATTCGAAAAGGTGGGACTCCAGAAATTATCAAGTTAGTTAGCGATAATTATGAAAATGGCTTAAACCGCGATGATACCTTCGAAAAGGTCGCGAAAATGACGGATGCGACTGAAGCAGATAAAGCTTTTGCAGAGTTTTGCCGTCACTTTGTTTATACGGATCCTAAAATTTTAGTGGAAAACATGCCTTATATCGCGCATATTCACGGGAAATTTTACGACATCACAAATGAGCTGCAGGAAACCAGTATTCCTTATCATGATGTGATCACAACGTTGAAGGATGCCGGCTACGAGGGCTATATCTGCAGCGAATATGAAGGAAATCGTCATATTCAGGATTACATGGAAGTGGATAGTATTGAACAAGTCCGCCGCCATCAAGCGCTATTAGAGAACGTAATCGGTTAGCAGGTGATGAGATGATAAAGCTGATCGCATCTGACATGGACGGTACGTTAGTTAGTAATAACCACGATATCTCACGAAATAATGTAAACGCCATCAAGAAAGCCCAGGACAAAGGGGTGGAGTTCATCATCACGACGGGAAGAAGTTATGATGATGCTTATCCCCAAGTAGTCTCCGCAGGGATTGAATGCAATTATTTGGTGATGAACGGCAGTGAACTACGCAATGCTCAAGGAGAGATTATACAAAGTCTTTATCTTGAGCAGGCGTTAGTAGAACAAGTTGTCGCAGAGCTGCAGCAGTTGGATATGTATGTAGAAGTTTATACAACTGGCGGGACCTTTTCCCCAAGTGATAAAGAGACCTGCAAATGGGCAGTGGCAACGAAAATCAATAATTTTCACCCTGAAATATCATTAGAAGCCGCTTATCAAGAGGCGGAGAAGCATTTCCTTTACCAAGCGATCAATCCCATCAACTCGGTCCATCAGATTTTTGAAAACGATTACGAGGTTGGGAAAATCATCAGCTTTTCAAATAATACCGAAAAAATCGCAGAGCTGCGAACGCATTTACCAAAAAAATATCCGGTCAATGCAACAGGCTCTTTCTCAATCAATTTGGAAATTACGAATCCATTAGCTGATAAAGGGGAAGCCATCAAGCATTATGCGAATAGCCGAGGAATATATCTGAACGAGATCATGACGATTGGCGACAGCTATAATGATTTGGGCATGCTGAACGATTCCTTCGGTTTTACGATCGCGATGGGCAATGCAATTGATGAAGTAAAAAAACAAGCAAAATATATTACAGATACAAATGATGCAGATGGTGTTGGGAAGGCAATTGAACAATTTCTCTAGATAAAAAAATAAAAAAGGAGAATTTCATTATGAGTTTTGTTGATAATCTCGAAAAGATCCAGCTTGCCGCAGAAACAATTTCAGATAATCGCTATTTGAAGGCAGTCAGCAAAGGGATGGTTATGACGATCCCGGCTAGTATTACGGGTGCAATGTGTACATTGGTCGCGAATCTACCATTTGATGGCTATCAAAACTTCATTCAAGGGAATGGGTTAAAGTCTTTACTATTATTACCAGGTATTTTCACCAGCAACATTATGGGGCTGATTGTTGTTTATTTTATCGCCTATAATTTGGCGAAGTCCTTCGACATCGAAGGCATGTTTCCAGGATTTCTAGCCATTGTTTCTTTCTTGATCCTGACTCCTCTAGCAACGATTGAGCAGCAGGTTCATGATACTGTTCGGCCCGTTGATTTCATCAGCTTTGACTATATTGGTTCGAAGGGAATGTTTGTCGGTATTATTGTCGGACTAGTCGTTGCAAGGCTCTATTACTGGTTTGTTAAAAATAATATCACGATCCACATGCCGGAAAGTGTTCCAAGCTTCGTTGAGAAGTCGTTTAGCTCGATTATTCCATTTTTCGCCATTACGTTTTTAATGGCACTTGTTTCTTGGGGCTTTAACTTTACTAGCTTCGGCAGTATCCATAATTTGGTTTATAGTGTGCTGCAAGTTCCGATTCAACAAATCGGCGGTTCAGTTGGTGGTGTGATGGTGGCCTATGCCTTGATTGGTCTTTTCTGGTGGTTTGGTATTCACGGGAAAGCAATCATCTTTGGTGTATACGCACCGATCATTCAAACAATGACGATTGAAAATATGAATGCCGCAGCGGCAGGAACTACTCCGCCGAATTTAATTGATTTTGGCTTCACGTCTGTTTTCTTAGAAATCGGCGGTGGCGGATGTGTGCTTGGTTTAGCGATTTGTTTCATCTTTTTCGCCAAAAGCGACCAGTATAAAAACATCGGCAGAATCACAAGTATCCCGACTTTCTTTGGGATCAATGAGCCGATTACTTTTGGGACGCCCATTTGTTTGAACCCGAATTTCTTGATTCCTACTGTGGTCACACCATTAGTCACTGGTCTGATTGGCTATTTAGCGATCACGACTGGGATGGTTCCGCGTATGATCGGCGCACAGCTGCCTACGGGAACACCGACTTTTCTTAATGCACTTATCGCAGGCGGTTGGCGGATGCTTTTAGCTCAGGCTCTTTGTGTAGCTGTATCTGTCGGAATTTATTTTCCATTCTTCAAGATGGCCGATAACTTAGAATGTAAGCGCGAACAGCAGGCGCTTAAGGAAAAAGAAGAAGAAGCTGAGGATGTTGAAGTAGAAGCGCAAGCAACGGTAGTGGAATAAGAAAGGATAGGGTGAACAAAGCGATGAAAAAAATCAATATTTTGTTAGTGTGCAATGCTGGGATGAGTACGAGTTTACTGATTGAAAAAATTGAAAAAGCCGGCACAGAAAAAGAAATTGAGACAACTGTTGATGCACGACCGGTAGATGATGTAAAAAATCATCTTAAGGAAAAAGATGTGATCCTGTTAGGGCCGCAAGTAAGATTTAAAGAAAAGCAAATCAAAGCATTAGTGAAAGATCAGCTTCCAGTAGCTATCATTGATATGGCCGCATATGGCACGATGGATGGCGAGAAGGTCTTACAGCAAGCTCTTTCATTGGTAAAGGATTAAATCAGGCGGCGGCTAATTGTTAGCCGCCGTCTTTCTAAACGATTTTTTTACAAATAGACCGGTATCAATTAGAAACGGAGAGAATAAATGAAACAAGAAAAGTTAACACTTAAAGTAATTGGAGCAATCATTTCAACGGGACTTTTGTCCTTTTGTGGCGTGCTCGCTGAGACTGCAATGACTGTGACTTTTCCTACATTAAGTAAAGAATTCAATGTAAATACGGCAACGGTTCAATGGCTCGTCACCATTTATTTATTGGTATTAGCAATTATCGTTCCGTTATCAGGCTTTTTCAAACGATCCTTTAAGAATAAGCCGTTGTTTTTGATCGGGATCGGCTTTTTTACTCTGGGAATAGTGATTGACGCCTTTGCCCCATCATTTTCCATTCTATTATTAGGCAGAATCATTCAAGGGATCGGAACAGGGATTGGCTTACCGTTGATGTTCAACATTATTTTGGAGCAGGTTCCTTCTGACAAGATTGGGATGATGATGGGCGTTGGTACCATGATACCGGCGATAGCACCTGCGATTGGTCCGACATTTGGCGGCTTGGTGATTACCAGCTTAGGCTGGCGCTTTATTTTCATCTTATTGATTCCGATCATGTTGGCTGCGATGGTGGTAGGGTTGATGACGATCGAGCAAAAAAGTCCGGTTCATAAAGCGCACTTTGATGTTCTCAGTTTGCTGTCCATTATGGTCATGTTTACTGGAACGATCATCGGCTTTAGCAATATGGGAAGTAAGAGTCTCTTTTCTTTTCAAGTAGGCGGCGCCTTTTTCTTCGGAATTGTTGGTTTGATCAGCCTGATTCAGCGTTCAAAGGGGTTAGAGGAGCCTATTTTGCAGTTGGAGCTGCTTAAAAATAGAGCCTATCGTCTGCACGTAGTTTGTTTCTTTATTCTGCAGCTGGTTCTAATGGGCTTGGTGTTTATTTTGCCGAACTATATTCAATTAGTAAATGGCGCTACACCTCAGATATCGGGCTTTGTCGTATTGCCTGGAGCCACGCTCGGGGCATTGTTCACTCCCTTAGGCGGTCGGATTTTGGATCGTTTCGGCGCAAAGAAACCGATTATGACCGGCAGTTTGGTGATTGCTTTTTCATTGCTGCTGTTTACTATTTTTAGCGGAACATTGAGCAATCTTCTGATCGGCGGCTTATATTTTATGTTTACTTTAGGCGTCGGCTTTTCTTTTGGGAATCTGATGACCAGCGGATTAAGACAGCTGGATGAAACACAACAGGCAAATGGCAATGCGATTATTATGACTTTCCAGCAGTTCGCCGGCGCTTCAGGGACTTCGATTATTGCAAGCATCATTTCGCAAAGCCAGTCGGATCAATCGCTGAGCATCGCGGAATCCACGATCAATGGTTCACGAATGGGCTTCTTGTTCTTAATCATTTTGTTTGTGATCGAGCTGTTCTTATTAGTGCGGTTATTCTTCAGCAGAGAAGCAAGGTCAGAGGTCGTAGTTCAAGATAGTTTAGAGTAATTTTGCATGGAGAGGAAGAAACAATGATGAATAAAGTAATTGGGATCGACATTGGCGGTACCTCCATCAAGCTGGCTCTTTTTGATATGACCGGCTTGATGCTGGATCAATGGAGCATTCCGACAAATACAGCGAATGAAGGCAGTGGGATTCCTGCGGATATTATTCAAAGTATTCGGGAACGAATGAGTCAAGGCACTCAATGCTTAGAAGAGATTTTAGGGATCGGTATTGGAGTGCCTGGCCCAGTAAATGAGGAAGTCGTAAAAAGGGCCGTCAATTTAGGCTGGACAAACTTTCCCCTGAAGCAAATGATCGAAAAGAGCTTAAATATTCCTGTGGCTTTGCTGAATGATGCGAATGCCGCGGCTCTAGGTGAAATGTGGAAGGGATCTACAGAGCACGTTCGGAATCTTGTTTTTGTGACGATTGGAACAGGTGTCGGTGGTGGGATCATCGTTGACGGCAAAATTTTAAATGGCGAGCATGCTTCGGGAGGAGAAATTGGTCATATTCCAGTTCACTCCACTGAGGAACGAATCTGCGGCTGCGGCAATATAAACTGTTTAGAATGCTATGGCTCAGCCAATGGGATGGTCAAAACGATGAATCGTCTAGCAGATCGCTCCGCTGTTTCAAATACAAAGGAAATTTTTGATTTGATCGAAGCCGATGATCCGCAGGCCAAAGAAGCATTGAAAATAACCGTCGATTATCTCGGCCGGGCAATCGCAGGCGTAATGAATACCTTAGACCCCGAGGAGATAGTGATTGGCGGCGGTGTATCTGAAGCCGGCCCATTATTTTTGACTCCGTTAAGAGCGGCTATAGACAGCTATGCTTTTCCACAAATTTCCGGAAGTTTTCGGCTGAGAAAAGCGATTTTAGGCAATGAAGCAGGCATGTACGGCGCAGCGTATCAAATAGTCAGTACGCTGAAAGAATATGCTGTATGATCAGATTCTCAGAGAAGGGAGAAAATTGAAATGAATAATCAGGCGCAGTTAGAGGCCGTTATGGGGCTCATCATTCACAGCGGCAACGCAAAAAGTGAAGCAGTGGAGGCTATCGAAATTGCTAAAAGCGGGGATATCAAAGGTGCTATGAGTAAGATCGAGATTGCCGGAGACGCATTAGTCAAGGCCCACCACGCCCAAACAGAAATGTTAACAAAAGAGGCGCAAGGCGAGGCAACTGAAATGAATTTGCTGACGGTCCACAGTCAGGATCATTTAATGACATCAATCGCCTTTTGTGATCTGGCGAAGGAAATTATTGATGTTTATAAGTATGTTCAGAGTAAATAGTCCACAAGCTGCTTGCTGAAAGAAATTTCTAAAAGAATAGAAAACTTAGTATTGACATTCAAAATCAAATCGCGTAGTATTGCATTTAAATTAGAATATAATTAAGCTATGAAAAGAAGAGTAGTGATGGTAGATTTTCAGAGAGTCTCTGTTTGGTGAAAAGAGATAGTCGAACATGATGAAAATGGTCTTTGAGCGTTAGTTATCGAGGGAGTAGTCTTTAGATACTATGGGTTCACCCGTTATAGTGATAGGTTATCGAAAATTTTTCCGTAACTGATAAAGCGACTTGTTTAGCAACAAGTAATTAAGGTGGTACCGCGATTAGTGTATTCTCATCGTCCTTGATTTGTATTTTAAATACAGATCAGGGACGATTTTTTTGTTTTTAAATGATAAAGGAGGAAAAAAGTAATGAGTAATGAAAAAAGAACGAATGGGGCTTCAATTGCTATTTTAGGAGGAGGAGCGGCAGCGAAAGCGATCGCAGCGGATTGCGCTTTGAGTGGAAATCAAGTCAATATTTGTGATCTGCCGGATTTTGCAAAAACGACGCTGGAAAATGTCGAACGTACAGGTATCCTCCTAACAGGAAACCAAAACAACAAGTATGGCTTCAAGCGTTCAGGTCGAGCTGTGTTGAATAAAGTCACTACGGATGTCAAAGAATGTGTCGCTGGCTGCAAGCTGGTCATCGTCGCGGTTCCGTCAATTGCCCATGATGCCTTTTTTGAAGAGTTGGTGCCTGTGCTGGAGGATGGAATGATCATTCATATCATTCCAGACAATTTTGGTTCGTTAAAATTACGAAAAAAAATGCGTGAAAGCAATTGTGATAAATCCGTGGTTATTGGCGGCTGGTCCAGTGCACCCTATGGCGCCAGAGTGGTGAAAGAAGGCGGCGTATTGACACCGGAAGTCAGCTTGATGTATCGGGCGATCACTTTACGAGGTGCCTCGCTGCCGTCGACAGATCAGGAAATCTTTTTGCAAAGCACACAAGAGATCGGCTGTTTCGATACCATCACGACTGGCGATGGACCAACAGGTGGAAATACCGTCTTGGATATTGGCTTCAGTAATGTGAATCCTGTTTTGCATTGTCCGGGAACGATCTTAGGCGTTGGTGTAATGGAGAACTGGGGCAGAGTCTTTGGTGGAAATGATAAAAGCACGTATTCCATTTATTCTCACGCATACTGCGAATCAATTTCTGAGGTTCAATATGCCTTTTATCTGGAAGAAGTGGCTCTGGCTGAGGCGATTGGAGTGGATCTTCAGCGTTTCCCTAAAAAGAATTTCTTATCGAGAACCAGTATTTTAGGACCAGAATACATGGGGGATGAGTGCATCGTGCCTTTCGATGAGCAGTTTGAGATGGCGATCGGTACAGGACCTTTCAGTATTCATGACCGTTATATCACGGAGGATATTCCTGTGGGCTGTCACATTTATCATGAATTGGGAAAGAAATATGGCGTTGAAACGAAGGTAATCGACAGTATGATCACATTGGCTTCCGTTATGACTGGCCGCGATTTCTTAAAAGAAGGACTGACCTTAGATGATTTAGGGATTGGTCATTTAGATCAAGAAGCCTTGCTGGATTACTTAAAACAAGGAGTGATTTCGTGAGAAAAGGAAGCAATCTTCAAACCGAAGCAGATTTAGCCTCAACCCTTCAAGTATCCGCGACACCATTTTCGGGCTGTGGGGTGGGCATCATTGCGGTCAATCTCATCTATCCAAAGGTGCCCGGCAATGTCGCAAATGCAACGACCTTTGACTTTCCAGTGCTTTACGAAGTGGTGGATTTTGAAATCGAAGAGCTATTTGAAGGAAGCGAGCAAATCAAAGAACAGATCGTTCAAGCGGCCAAAAAACTTGAAAAGCAGGGAGTCCGAGCGATCGTCGGTGCTTGCGGCTACTTTGGTCATTTTCAAGAAGCCGTCGCAGAAGCGGTAGATATTCCTGTGTTTTTATCCAGCATCGTTCAAGTGCCGATCATAAACATCGGACTTAAGAAAAAACAGAAAATCTTAACGCTGGTAGCAAGCGGAAAAGACATAAATGCCGACTTTTTCCGTTCTTCTGGAGCAGATTTATCCGATTGTATTATTTGTGAGATCGGTTCTTTGGAAAGCTTCGCCCCCATTCGCTGGGGAAAAACGACGTTAGACAATCCAACGTTAGAAGCCGATCTAGTGGCGACAGTAAAAAAAGAGCTGGAGAAAGCACCTGAGATTGGGGCGATATTGCTTGAATGCAGCGATCTGCCGCCATATTCCTATGCGATCCAACAGGCAGCGGGTCTACCGGTTTTTGACTTTATCACTCTGATCCGATGGGTTCATTCTTCGGTCGTTCAAAATAGATACTACGGTCATTTTTAATAGTAATGATAAAAAGGGGAAAACATATGAAGAGAAAAACGATCTTTTTTTCGATTTTATTTACACTGGCTCTAATATTAGTGGGCTGCACCAAGGCCTCAACGAATGAAAAGAAAGAAGACACTTTGGTGATCGGCACATTGACCACTCCACATGGAGAAATTTTAGAGCATGTGAAGCCGTTATTGGCAAAAGAAGGGGTCAAATTAGAAATCAAAAACTTCGACGATTATATTCTGCCAAACAAAGCCTTAGCTGATAAGGATATCGACGCAAATTATTTCCAGCATGTCCCGTTCTTTGAACAAGCGATAAAAGAGAATGGCTACGAATTTGCGAATGCCGGGGCTGTCCATGTCGAACCAATGGGACTGTACTCCAAAAAAATCAAATCACTTGATGATTTAAAAAATGGGGCAACGATCATCACCTCAAATTCTGTGTCAGATTGGGGAAGAATTATTACGATTCTCCAAAATGCGGATCTAGTTAAGGTCAAAGAAGGCGTTGCTATCGAAACCGCCAGCTTTGAAGACATCGAAGACAATCCGAAAAACCTTAAGTTCGAACATTCGATCGATCCATCGCTGCTAACGAGTGCTTATAATAATGAAGAAGGCGAGCTAGTTGCGATCAACGCAAATTTTGCCTATCAAGCCAAATTAAACCCGGTGAAAGATGCCCTCTTGTTGGAAGAAGACAATTCCCCATATGGAAATATCATTGCCGTTCGAAAAGAAGATAAAGACGATCCGCGAATAAAAAAATTGATAAAGGTATTGCACAATGAAGATGTACAAAATTGGATATTGGAAAAATGGGACGGCTCCGTAAAGCCAGTGTCAGCTGACCAATAATCTAGCCTCGTTCCCCATATTGACGCGAGGGTATATTCAAACGCAACATCATCAATAGGAAGCACGAATGATAGAGTGAGTGTGCGATTAAAAGTATTCAAAATGAGCAGCTGAAGTCCTCTTTAAGAAGACGTTTCAGCTGTTTTTTCTCGATATTTTTGCAGTATCCATTGAATAAGGCCTTTCTTCCGTTTCACTTTTTTATTTTTCGGAGCGGTCATTGTGGACTCTTCATTCGATAGAGGAGACGGATCTGAAACACTTGATGTAGGATTCTCGCTGTCTTTTGAAGGCAGTGATCGGCCTATGCTGTCAGTTCGATGAATCGGTAAAGCATTCAGGGCGCTATCGGGTCTCGCACCCAAAGCCTGCGGGCAGACTAAGTCAATATATTTTTCATAATTGATTGGTTTGATGGAGCTGGGCACAGGCCTTTCAACTGGTTTTTCTGGCAAAGGCTCGTATTCGACCGGAGCTTCTGGATTGAATTGAATGTATTTTACTGTTTCGACGTATTTAGCAGTCACGACTTCCGCGAAAGTTTTTATCCCGTTTTCTTCTTCAAAAATATCTAAGGTGGTCAGTAATTCCAAGGCTTCATGAACTTCTTCGGGCGTTTTATCAACAGTTGGGCTTTTGATCGTCAGATTATGTTTTTCGCCGACACTGTTTTTAAAGGTGGATACGAGTTTTTTTATTTTTATAGTCTTCATGTTTTTCATCCTTTCTTTTTAGTTTTTCTTTACGATCACTCGGCCTGTATTTCGTTGTTAAATAAATGGATACCAGAAAAGCGGCTGCGGACTTCGTGGATCGCTTTTTCGGCGTATTGACGGACAGGAAAGACGCGGATCGTTAAGTATTTCCATTGTTTAGATACGAAGTACTCCTTAAAGTGAAAGAAATATTTCTTCATGATTTTTGTGACCTTGCGTTGGGTGAATAGATGGTGCACCAAATCCTTTAAAACCAAGTGAAACTCACTATCTCCTAGATTTTTTCGGACTTTTAGAGCGACCAGATACTGTACAGTGGCATCGGAGTCGCCGGAGATTCTGTAATAGGAGACGATCCGTTTTTCCAGTGTAGATTTTTTTAAGCTGAATAACTGTTGATGAGTGAAAGCTTGTTCGTTCATAAATTTTTTCCTCCATGTTCCTTTGAATTTTTGGTTCCGATCGGTGAGGCAAGCATACACCAAATTGAAAAAATCTCGATGACACAAAATAGTTAAAATGGGATCAATTTCGGAGGGTCCGTGTATTTTTGTTTCTAGAAACGTTGATTTTATAGGTTTTCCATTTTTTGAATCTCGAAAAACCTCCGTAAATACACCCTGAAAACAGTAATAGCAGCTTGACAAATTATTTTGATTTGATTTTTCTTGAAAGGATAGATGAAAGCTTGATGTGTAAGTATTTATAAATGAAAAAACGCCTGCTAAAAAGCAGACGAGTAATAATTGATAGTAAAAATAATAGTTGACTTTTTTTGAGAATCACGTATGTCTTTTTCAAATTTTTAATGATGGGAACTAAAGGCTTTCTTTAATTAGTTTGCATTGCTACCGAATTTAGATCAATTTGTTTATTCTTCGAAAACAACATAAAAATCTTCGAAAACAAAATATTATGTTGACATCGGTAATTTGTCATTGTACACTTCTAAGTGTAGAGACCAATATAATTTTTTTGAAAGCGTTTTTGTCGATATCTTTTTGTTTAAAACTACAATATTGGAGGAAAATATGGAGAACAACGTTAAACCAAATACTGGAGCACGTTTGGATCGTTTACCGACAAGCGGCGTTCAGTGGAGATTGTTTGGAATGGTAGCTTTTGGATTGTTGGTTAGTTGGAGTAATGCGATTGGCGGGTTAGTTTTAGCGCAACTGGCCGAAATTGGGTGGACAAACAATAATATCAGTGCTGTATTTTCTTCACTAACTACAGCGGGAATGTTCTTTGGAGCTTTTATTGGCGGCATTATCGGAGATAAAATTGGACGAAGAAATAGCTATATGTTGTTTGTAGCAATCCATGTTGTTTCGATGGTTGTAGGGGCATTTTCGCCTAACATGACCTTTTTGATCGTTTGTCGAGTGGTTATGGGATTTGCTCTGGGGGCCCTATTAGTTACATTATTTGCGGGTTTTACCGAATATGTTCCTTCCAGGAATCGAGGGACTTGGTCAGCAAGAGCTTCTTTTATCGGAAACTGGTCTTATCCAATTTGTTCAACGATCGCAATGTTTATAACACCGGCAATTGCACCAGAGTTGAATTGGAGAGTACAGTTTTTAATTCCAGCAGCATTGTCGACAATCTTACTTCTGATCATTTTTCGAAAATTCCCTGAATCACCGCGTTGGTTGGAATCACAAGGAAGATATGCAGAAGCGAATGAGATTATGACTAATATTGAAAAGCAAGTAGAAAAGTCTACAGGTAAGGCTTTGCCTCCAATCGAAATAGAGGAAGCTGAAACAAAGAAAAAGGAAGTACAAATTTCTTATTCTCAGTTGTTCAAAGGGGAACTATTAAAACGTGTAATTTTAGGCTCCTTTGTTTTGATTGCAATGAACGTGGTTCAATATACATTGATTAATTGGCTGCCGACAATTTTTTTAACGCAAGGAATCGATTTAAAAGATTCTGTTGTCTTGAATACGATGAGCATGTTTGGTGCTCCAATTGGGATTTTTATTGCCACATTTATTATTGATAGAGTACCTAGAAAAATTATGGGTTCAGGGTTATTGATACTAATCGCTATCCTAGGCTACATTTATTCGCTTCAATCAAGTATAACTATGATTTCGATTCTGGGTTTCTTTTTGATTACGTTTGTCTATATGTATGTATGTTATGCATCTGCTGTTTACGTTCCAGAAATCTGGCCAACAGCTGCTAAATTACGAGGTTCAGGATTAGCTAATGCAGTAGGTCGTGTTAGTGGGATTGCGGCACCTTACGCCGTTGCTTATCTATTAAGTAATGCTGGAGTAACCGGTGTGTTTACTTTATTAGGCGCCGTCTCTTTGATTACAGCAGTGATTATTCTGGTTTTAGGAATTGAAACGCGAAGTGCTTCTGTAGAAGATATTGGTGATGTTTTACCAGAAACTGAAAAATAATTTTTCATTATTTTTAGTGATAAATATAAACAATCGGAGGTAAGAAAATGAAAGCTTTAGCAAGATACGGAAAAGAATTTGGCGGATACCGGATGATTGATGTACCCGTTCCTGAAGTAGGAGAAGAGGATATTTTAGTAAAAATCCGTGCTGCAGCAATTTGTGGAGCTGATATGAAACATTTTCGTGTAGAAAATGGATCGGACGAATTTAATTCAATTCGAGGACACGAATTTGCCGGAGATATTGTCAAAGTAGGTTCAAAGGTAAAAGACTGGCATGTAGGCCAAAGAATCGTGTCTGATAATTCGGGTCATGTTTGTGGAACGTGTCCTTCTTGTGAAAAAGGAGACTTTTTAACCTGCCCGGAAAAAGTGAATTTAGGATTGGATAATAATCGCTGGGGTGGTGGATTTACTAAATATTGCTTGATTCCAGGGGAAATTTTACGGATACACAAACATGCAATTTGGGAAATTCCAGAAAATCTTGACTACGAGGATGCTTGTGTTTTAGATCCAATTAGTAATGCGTATAAAGCAATTGCTCAGCGATCTAGTCTATTGCCAGGCCAAGATGTCGTTGTGATGGGGACAGGTCCATTAGGTCTATTTTCTGTTCAGATTGCTCGTATCATGGGCGCAGTCAATATTGTGATGGTTGGTCTTGAAGAGGACACGAAGACACGTTTCCCTGTTGCGAAGGAGTTAGGAGCGACACATGTAGTAAATGGATCGAAAGAGGATGTAGTGGCTCGGTGCCAAGAAATTTGTGGAAAAGAAAACTTAGGGTTGGTCGTAGAATGTTCTGGGGCAAATATTGCGTTAAAACAAGCTATCGACATGTTAAGACCAAATGGAGAGGTAGTACGCGTAGGAATGGGCTTCCAGCCGTTTAATTATCCAATCAATGACATTACTACTTGGGCAATTAGCATTATTGGTCATATGGCCTATGACTCAACCACTTGGCGCAATGCTATCCGTCTATTAGAAAATGGAGATGTTCGTGTTCAGCCGATGATTACCCACAGATTGGGACTTTCTGAATGGGAAAAAGGGTTTGATTTAATGGCCAAAAAAGAAGCGATTAAAGTCATTTTTACTTATGATTTTGATGACGAAGACTAGTATTTATTGAAGGAGAGAGAATATGTTAGCAAATATTAAATATTGGGAAGAAACTGCTCAGAAAAATGGATTCGCGATTCCACACTTTAATGTATGGAATGCAGAAATGTTGATGGGGGTTATAGATGCTGCCGAAGAAACAAAAGCCCCTATTATTATTTCATTTGGAACCGGATTTATCGGGAATACTATTTTTGAAGAATTCGCTCCTATGATGGTATCCATGGCGAAAAATGCCTCTGTACCAGTAATTACTCACTGGGATCATGGACGCAGTTTAGAAATTGTTCAAAATGCTTATAACTATGGTATGAACTCAGTTATGCGTGATGCATCAGCTTCGCCATTTGAAGAGAATATTCGTTTGACGAAAGAGGTTGTTGATTTTTTCCATCCATTAGGAGTTCCGGTAGAGGCAGAACTTGGCCATGTTGGAAATGAAACAGTTTATGAAGAAGCACTATCAGCTTATCAGTATACTGATCCAGATCAAGCATCGGAATTTGTCCTTCGAACAGGCTGTGATTCATTGGCTGTTGCGATCGGGAATGTACATGGTGAGTATTCTTCAGAACCAAAGATTGCCTTTGATGTTTTGGAAAAAGTACGTCACGCAGTGGATATTCCAATCGTGCTGCACGGGGCTTCTTGTATCCCTGATAAAGATGTAAAAACAGCTATTTCATTGGGGATTTCAAAAATCAATATCCATACAGAATTATGTTTGGCTGCTATGGATGCTGTTCGAGAGAAGCAAGACAATTCCTTCTTGGAGTTGGAAAGAGCAGTTCGCCAAGCGGTGAAGCAACGCGCAACAGAGAAAATCATGCTATTTGGTACCGATGGTAAAATGAATAAGTAATTAGAGTCTGTAGTTTAGAAAAAACTAAACTACAGATTTTTTGAATAATGGAGCAAATGAAACGCAGAAAAATATTGGAAATCAAAAGTAAAAATCTTTATATTACTATATTGATATGATAGACTTATTTACGGAGGTGGGAAAGTGGCATCAAAAGATAGAATTTCATTAATAAAGCAGCTTCTAATTAACGAAAAAAAAGTTTCAGTAGCAAGTCTTAGTGAACAATTTTCAGTTACTGAAGAAACTATTAGGCGTGATTTAGATAAATTGGAAGCGGAAGGTATTTTGACGCGAACCTATGGAGGTGCGGTATTAAATTCAGAAGAGACGGTTTCAAACATTCCTTTTTACAAACGCGCAGAACACAATGTCGAAGCAAAACAAGCCATTGCTTTTAAAGTGAGAGAGGTTCTTGAATCTGTACACACTATTGCTGCGGACGCTAGCTCAACAGTTATGGAGACCTTGAAGCTTCTGAAAGATCGAGAAGACATGACTATTGTGACGAACTCTTCGGAGGCACTGAGAGAGTTGATGGTCTCTGAAGTCAATGTTCTGTCTACAGGCGGTATATTAAATAAGCGCACTCTTTCGATGCAAGGGGATCTGACTGAACGGGCTATTGAAAATTACAATGTTGAAATGGCTGTTATCAGTTGCAAGGGAATTGATAAGCAGGTTGGAGCAACCGACACCAATGAAGTAGAAGCTCGTATAAAAAAGATCATGATTGCTCAAGCCTCTGAGGTAATGTTGTTGATAGATAGTGAAAAATTCTGTAAAAAGGGTTTTGTTCATTTATCAAATATTGATCAAATCAATCATGTAGTAACAGATAAAAAGCCTAGTGATGATTGGATCGACTTTTTTACGAAGAATAACATTCAATTACACTATTAAAGAGATTTCTTGTTTTCTGCCCGTATAGGAGGAAATACTATCAAAAATGTGGTTATCGGTAATCTATATGAAATACAACCCAAAGGTTTTAACCGATCGGTTTTGGTGGGCACCCCGTCAATAGGACAATGAAATATTTAAAGAGTTTATGAGCTGCTTTTCGGTTAGCGAAAGGCAGCTTTTTTCTATTTGAAGAAGCGTCTAAACAATCATTAAGCTGCTTCGTAGTATTGGTTGTGGTATTCCATCGGTGTTAAGATGTGCAGTTTTCGTTGATAGCGACCATTGTTATAGTAGTCGATATAAGAATCGATCATTGTCATCAATTCGTCGCGACTGATAAATTTTCTGCCGTAATACTGTTCGCGTTTGAGAATCCCCCAAAAGCCTTCCATTGGTCCGTTATCAATACATTTTCCTACTCGAGACATGCTTTGCGTCATTTCTGCTTTAACGATTTTCTTGTAAAAATTCACATGGGTATATTGAAAGCCGCGATCACTATGAAAGAGCGGATGAGCGTCTGGTTCAAGGGCAACTGCTTGATCGAAGGTATCAAAAACAAGGTTCAAGTCATTCGTATCCCGAATCACGTAAGAGACGATACGACGATCATACAAATCTAAAATGGCGCTTAGATAAAGTTTCTTCACTTCAGGTCCCACATAATATTTGAACTCCGTGACATCGGTCAGCCATTTTTGATTCGGCGCTTCAGCAGTAAACTTCCGATCTAGGATATTCTCGGCAACATGATAGGGTTGGTTCGCACGTTTCGTGATACTGTTGGCTGAATGTTTAATCGTTGACTGAATGCCTTCGTGTCGGCAGATCCGCAAGACGCGTTTGTCATTTACATGGATATCATGTTCTCGATTCAGTGTATTATTTATACTGCGATAGCCTTTTTCTGGATGGTCGTCATGAATCGTTCGGATTACTTTGGCTAATTCCATATTTTCCACTGTTCGTTCGCTATACGGATGTTTGATCCAACGAAGATAAGCAGAACGGGTAACCTGTAAAAGTTTACACATTGGGAGAATGGCATAGCCTTTTTCCTCGTGAAGCTCTTTGATTGCTTCGTAAGACACGATTTTTCGGACTTGTCCTAGTGATCCCTCCTTTCTAATTCCCTGACTTTTTTTAATAAATCAATCTCCATCTGTTGGTCCTTTACTTGTTCTTCCAGTTGGGCGATTTTGATCTGCGCTTCTTCTTCAGGCGTTCGGCTAACTTGCTTGGCTTTGCGTCGCCCTCGCCGATCTTCTAAACCAGCTTTGCCTTTTTCTTCATATCGTTTGACCCATTGGTATAAATTGGCATAGTTCACTTGGTACTTAACAGCTGTCCCGCTATAATCATACTCATTGGCAATACAATAGAGGACCATTTCGATTCGTTCATCTAGACTGAATTTTTTTGTTTGTCTCACTTTACTTCCACCACTTTCTGATTTGAAGTCTCCATGAGTATTATATATCCTAATCCAGTCTCGAAGTTGCCTTTCACTTCTTAAACCATATTTTTGAGCAACTTGATCAAGGCCTCTGTTACCATCTAAGTAATCCCGAACAGCTGTCAATTTTAGATCTTTAGAATAATGCTTATTTTTCTTGGTAGCGAGCAATCCAGTTGGTCCTTCATTTTCATAGAGAATACACCACCTGCGAATCGTTCTAATGCTTACTTGAGCTTTCTGAGCAGCTTGGCTTCTACTAATCTCTCCATTTAAACACTGTTCAACAATAGCCACTCGTTCTACTGGAGTCCCTGACATCTTTCTTTTTCCCATACTAAAAACCCCTAACTAAGATTTAATTGTTTCTTTGTCCTAGTTAGGGGTAGCATATCATTTTAGGACAATGCAAAAAAATCGAAAAGAATCAAATTTGGTTTGATATTAAAAGGTCAGAATTATGTGACAGAGATTCCGTGGAACAATGTAATAGAACGATAATTGTTGATTTTTTAGATATAAAATGTGAACTAAGACAAGAATATTTCTTTAGTTGATTTAAAGCATTCTAACGATAGAGTAACGTCGTTAGAATGCTTTTTTTGATGAAAATAAAATAATACAAATGATTTTTTCTTTGAAACAAAGAAAAAATATTTGAAATGTTGACTTTTTGTTTTGTTTGAAGTAAGATATAGAAAAGATATTGAAAGCGCAAACAAAAAATTGGAGGTTCTCTATGAATGGCAAAAAAGTAGGAGAAAGATTGGATAACTTGCCGATATCTAAATGGCATTGGCAAATCTTTCTGTTAATTGGCTTCGGTTTACAAATCAATGGTTTTCTGAACTCATCAGGCAGTTCGATATTGGCAGACTTAGTTGATCGTGGTTGGTCAAATAATTACTTTAATGCAATGTTTTCATCAGCTATGATGGCTGGCTTTTTCTTGGGCTCATTAATTGGTGGAACATTGGGAGACAAGATCGGCAGGAAAAAAGCTTATCAGTTGAGTATTCTTTGTTTTGCAATATTTTCTTTATTAGCAGCAGCATCTTTTAATATGTGGTTTTTGATATTTTGTCGAGGAGCGATGGGAATAGGGATGGGATCCGGGATAGTTATAGGCTATGCGTCATTTACTGAATTTTTTCCAGCTAAAGTTAGAGGGAAATGGTCAGCACGACTGTCTTTCATCGGTAACTGCTCCCCATTGATTGCAGCTTTAGTCAGTTATTTAGTAATTCCGAATTTTGGCTGGCGCTGGGTTTTTATTATTGGTGGATCAGCCTCATTACTTATCTTATTACTTGTAAGCGTTTATTTGGATGAGTCACCACGTTGGTGTGTTGAAAATAATCGAAAAGAACAGGGAGAAGAGATTTTAAATAAAGCAATTAGCAGAATCGAAAAGGAAAAAAATATTTCATTGCAGTTTGAAGAAACCTTAGAGGAGTCATCAGAAATTAAGCAGCGAGAAGTTTCATTTAAAGCTTTTTTTAAAGGAACTCTTGGCATTAGAACAATCGTTGCCTCAACTGTTCTGATAGCCATGAACATTTCTTTATATACGATTACTGTTTGGATTCCAACGATTTTTGTAAATAGCGGTATCAATATTTCTAAATCGTTATTGATGACTACATTGATAATGGCGGGAGCACCTTTAGGAGTGTTTGTATCCACCTTGATCATCGATAAATTTCCAAGAAAATGGTTTGGAGTCACTTTAATTACACTGATCTCAATCCTAGGCTATGTATACTCAATACAGACAGATGAAAATCGAATCATTATTATTGGTACGATTTTAGTTTTTGTTTTATACATTTTTAATAGTTTTTCATCAGCGGTGTATGCACCAGAGGTTTGGCCGACAAAAGTGAAGATGCGAGGTTCTGGTATTTCTAATTCTATTGGCCGAATCGTTGCAATATGTGTTCCTTATGCGATTGCTTGGCTGTTAACAAATTATGGTGTTCAAGCAGTATTTATTGCTTTAGGACTTGCTTTAGGTCTATGTGCATTAATTCTTGCAAGATTCGGTATTGAAACGAGAAAAAAATCGATTGAAGAAATTGAAAGTATCACTGTGAAAAGCGTAAAAAAGCAGCAACTGGCAATGGCCGAAATAATTAAATCAAAGGAGAATCATTTATGAAGAACACCGTAGCAATTTTAGAAAAACCTGGAAAGATGGTCATCAAAGATACAGCCATACCAGAACCGAAAGAACATGAAGTTTTAATAAAAGTCGGTGATGTTGGAATTTGTGGTTCTGATGTCCATGGTTTTCAGCATGGACCATATATCCCGCCGAAAGATCCTAACCAAACAATAGGGTTGGGACACGAAGTTGCAGGTGTTGTTGAAAAAGTAGGAAATGGAGTAACCAATTTTAAAATTGGGGATCGTGTATGTATTGAACCAGGAGTTCCTTGCTATAAATGTGAATTCTGTATGGAAGGACATTACAACGTTTGCCCAGATGTTGACTTTATGGCGACACAGCCTAATTATAAAGGAGCATTAACCAATTACTTAGCTCATCCAGCGGATATGACCTATCACTTGCCAGATAATATGACAATCGTTGAAGGGGCATTAGTAGAACCAGCAGCAGTTGGTATTCATGCCACAGAAATGGCTGGTGAACTTTTAGGAAAGAAAGTAGTGATTCTAGGATCTGGGTGTATTGGTCTAATGACTGTTCAATCAGCTAAATTGATGGGAGCTTCTGAAATTGTAGTTATCGATGTCTTGCAAAATCGTCTAGACAAGGCTAAAGAACTAGGAGCGACTGCCATTTTTGATGGTCGTGATGAGCAGTTGATTGAGAAGGTCAAAGAAATTGTTGGCAAATACGGTGCAGATGTTGTTTTCGAAACAGCTGGAGCAATTCCAACAGCTAAAATGGCATTGCAATTAGTGAAGCGACGCGGAAAAGTTATGATCGTAGGAACGATTCCTGGAGATACGCCAATTGATTTCCTCAAAATTAATCGAGAGGTGTCAATACAGACAGTTTTTCGTTACGCAAATGATTACCCAAAAACGATTAGCATGATTTCCAAAGGAGATTTTGATGTGCTTTCAATGGCAGATAAGTACTTCGACTATGAAAATACTCAAGAAGCCTTCGAATTTTCTGTAAATAATAAAAGTGACTTGATCAAAGGTGTAATTCGAGTAGCGAAACTGGATTAGAGGATGATGAAATGAAAAAAGTAGATGTGATTTGTATCGGAGCAGCTATAGTTGATATCCCGCTCTACCCAGTAGGTGAATTCATTTTCGAGCATGTGTCCTACCCGTTGGATGATATTTCAATGAAAATTGGCGGCGATGCAATCAATGAAGCGACTATCATTACCCGTTTAGGACATAAAGTATCCTTAATGAGTGTTGTGGGTTCAGATGGAGCGGGGATGTTTATTCGGGAGTTTGCTGAAAAAAATGGCATTCTCACAGATAACCTGAAGGTTGATGAGAAAATGACAACCTCGTTGAATATTGGGATGGTCCGTGAAGATGGCGAACGGACTTTTATCACTAATAGAAATGGTAGCTTATGGAAAATGGGACTTGATTCGATCAGTCTGAAAGAAATAAAGGATGCTAAAATTTTATCTTTAGCAAGTATTTTTAATAACCCATTGCTAAACAACGATGCTTTAGTCAGTATCTTTCAAAAAGCTAAGGAAGAGAATATGCTGATTTGTGCTGATATGGTGAAGAGTCGTTTAGGCGAAACGTTAGAGGATATAAAAGAAGCGCTGTCCTATGTTGACTATTTTTTCCCAAATTATGAAGAAGCTGCAGATTTAACAGGTAAAGAGGATTTGAAGGAAATTGCTGATATATTTTTGGCACTTGGTGTGAAGAATGTATTGATAAAGATTGGTAAACAAGGGTGTTTCATTAAAAATGCTGACGTAGAGAAAATTGTGCCGGCTTTTAAGAAAGATTCCTCAGTTAAGATTGATACGATCGGGGCTGGAGATAATTTTGTCTCAGGATTTATTTCTGAATTATTGAATGGAAAAGGCTTTGAGGAATGTGCTTATTTTGGAAATGCAACAGCAGCCGTTTCGATCGAATCTCTTGGCGCGACGACAGGCGTGAAAAGTCGTCGACAAGTTGAAGAAATGATCAACAACTACAAATAATAAAGGTGGAGAAAGACTTTTGAAAACAATGAAGATCGGTAAGACAGACTTGCAGGTGTCACGTATTGGATTAGGAACATGGGCGATTGGCGGAGGTCCTGCATTTGAAAATAAAGATAACGAAGCTACTTCTATTGCCACTATTCAGCATGCGTTGGATCTGGATATTAACTTTTTAGATACTGCTCCAGGCTATAACTTTGGAAATAGTGAAAAAATTGTTGGGAAGGCGATTAACAAGAAGCGAAAAGACTATGTTGTGATCACAAAATTTGGTATCACTTGGGAACGAGAAGGTGCATTTTTCAATAAAGTAGGTGAAACCTCACTTTATAAAAATCTATCTAAAGATTCTATCCGATTAGAGATAGAGTCAAGTCTTGAGCGATTACAAACAGATTATATTGACATTTATATGAGTCACTGGCAGTCGGTTGAGCCTTACTTTACACCTATCTCAGAAACGATGGATGTATTGAATGAATTGAAGGCAGAAGGAAAGATTCGAGGAATAGGCGCTGCCAATGTAGATGTTGACCATGTAAAAGAATACTTAAAGCAAGGGCAATTAGATATTATTCAAGCAAAATATAGTATTTTAGATCGACAAGTTGAAGAAGAATTATTGCCGCTATGTAAAGAACATGGTGTTACGATTCAAGCGTACTCTCCATTAGAAATGGGAATTTTGACGGGAACTATAGATAAAGATTACATTGCACCAGAGGGAACAGCACGTTTTGGAAAGAAATGGTTTGAACCTGAAAATCTTGCTAAAGTTGTTGATATGATTGACCAATGGAAGCCGCTATGTGAAAAATATGATTGCAGTGTGGCTAACTTAGCAATTGCGTGGATTCTAGCTCAAGGTGACAATATCAATGTTCTAAGTGGCTCAACAACTCCAGAAGAGCTAGATGAAAATAGCAAAGCTTTGGATATTGATCTTTCAAAAGAAGATATAGCATATATGCGTGAACTAGCAGAAGCGATTTCTTAAGAATCGTACGGATATTTCTAGTAATATAGAACCTTATCAACATATTTAATGAAGTGTGTAGTAAAGTATATTGAACAAAATAGCTCTCAGTGATCAATTAAAATGATTGCTAAGAGCTTTTTATTTTTGATTTTTAAAAATAATAGTTGATTTGTTCTGTAAATCGACTATGAATATTTGAACAAGCTCTTAGTGGTCAGACCGACTGATCGCTAGGAGCTTGTTTTGATATTTTAGAAAAAAATAGTTGAGCCTTTAAAGAAGCGAGAATAACAGAGGTGACTGTATTGATTTAGTTCAAAATCATGAATTTGTTTAGGGAAAATCGTTTAATCTCTATCGCTATAGATTGATTCTTTTTATACCGAATCTCGTTTGATTAACCTCGTATTAATACGAATTTTGAAGTTTGGTTGTTTATTGTAACTGATGAGATCAATTAAGGTATCAACGGCAGATGTTCCTAATAATTGTCGATTAACATCAACTGTTGTGAGAGAAGGCGTAGTTATCTCGCTATTAGGTCTATTGTTGTAGCCAACAATAGCTATATCTTCTGGTATTCTATATCCAAATTCTTGAAGGGCTTTCATTGCACCAATAGCAATTGTATCATCATCAGTTACAAATGCTTTAGGAATGTAAATGTCAGTTGTCAACCACTTCTTCATAGCTTGGTAACTACCTTCCTCTGTGTAAGGAAGAGAGATAATTTTTTCTTTTGTAAGTTCAATTCCAAAGTATTTCATAGCATCTTCATAGCCATTCTTTCTTTCCACAAAGCTATTAATTAAATAAAAACTTTGAAGATAGCCGATATCAGTGTGATTCATATTGATTAAATGCTCAATTGATTGAAAAGTCCCCATAGCGTTATTAATGGAGACCGTGACCACTTCATATTGCGATAAATCATTGTCTAGGACAACAAACGGTAGTTTTAAATGCTCAAAATAAGGAACATGTTTATTTTCAATTTCAGTTCCAAAAATTATTACACCTTTAGCGTCTGTTGAATTTATTCTCTTAAACTGTTCTTCCAAATTTTCATTTGCATCAATAGTTATCAAAAAGATATTATAACCATATTTCGCAGCTTGTTTCTCGATCGTCTCCATCATTAGCAAGAAAAAGGAATGGTGGTTAATAATTTTTCCATGATTTTTAAAAATAGCAAAGCATATATTTTTTGTTTCGACAATTTCCTTTTTTATTAAATGCTCATACCCCATCTCACTTAAAGTTTTTTTTACTCGGCTACGCGTGACATCTGAAACTCCTGCTTTATTGTTAATTACTAAAGAGAGAGCCGCCGGAGAAATATTTAATCGTTTTGCTAAATCTTTATTTGAAATTTTTTTCATACGTAATATCCCACCTATCAGTGTTTCTACACGATATCATTATATATATTAGTTCTCTAAAAAACAAATTTATGGATAATCACTAAATATTTAGTGTTTACAAACTGAACGTTCAGTGATATTATGTATTTGTTCATGAAAACGCATTCTTTTATTGTCCAGCTAAGTACCATTAATTTTATAGTTTTCAAATTGTGTTTTTTAGCACAATAAAAAAATAGAAGGAGAGAGATATTATGCCAGAAATATTTGATCATCAAGGAAAACCAGTACAGCACATGAGAGCACGTGTAAATGGATTACGCATGCACTATGTGATTGCAGGAGAGGGGGAACCTTTATTACTACTACATGGAACACCAAAAACGCACTATTATTGGTATAAAATGTTTCCACTGTTAACTGAAAATTTCACTGTAATAGCTCCGGATTTACGTGGATTTGGAGATACAGACAAGCCCACTGCCGAAGAAGGTTATGATTCTGAAACAAATGCAAAAGATATGGAAACATTGATGACTCAATTGGGCTATGATCAATTTCACCTTCATGGTGAAGATCGAGGAGCTGAATTTGCCTATGCGTTAGCAGCTAGGAATCCTGAAAGAGTAAAAACTTTGTCTTTTTGTGAAATGCTACTTTCTGGAGGTTTATTAGAAGAAATGTCATATTTCAAGCCTGAAAATATTCGGTTGCAGTATGATCAACAGGGAGTTTGGCAATGGCACATTCCGTTTTTCTGGATAGCTCACGTACCTGAAATGCTAATAACTGGACGGGAAAGAGAGTTTTGGGCTGATTGGATGAAGAAAGAAACCTGGAATCCTAATGCAATTGATGAAACCTGTATTGATGAATGGATTTCTCATATCAAAGCACCTGGGGGCTTACGAGGTGTTTTAGAAACCTACCGCGCTACATTCAAAAATGGACAAATTAATGATGAGCTCAGTAAGACTAAATTGAAAATGCCGGTAATGTCAATTGGAGCTCCTGAATTTTTTGGACCTATGGTGGCTGAACAAATGCGTGAAGTAGCTGAGAATGTTGTAAAATCCGAAGTATTTGAAAAATGTGGGCATAGTCTAGCTTTAGAAGCTCCTGAACGTTTGGCTGATGCATTAATTGATTTTATATCTGGAAACTCTTAAATGGATTTGTCTCAAAGGAAGTAGGCGAGAACTTCCTTTGAGATTTATTAAAAAATTTGAGGAGGAAAACTAAATGAAAATATTTCGATCATTCATCGGATTCTTTATAGCCTGTACAGTTATTTCAGCTAATTTTGGTCAGTTGGCTGATTTGATTGGTCCCTTTGGAGGTTTTTTAGCAGCGATCATTTTAGTGGCACCAATGTGGTTTGTTTGCCATTATTTAAATCTTGTTGATAATAAACCATCTGCTGTTTTTGTGGATTTGGGAATTGCTGTAGGCGTTTGCTGTATATTTAGAGATACGTTGTTGCTAGGAAGTTCCGCTTTTTTTGAAGGTTTACCAACAATTCTACTGACGGCACTAGGGGGAGCACTAGGTGGTTTTGCATCTGCTTTAGTAGAAAAAGATATGGCAAAAATAAAAGAAGAACGTCCGATCATTCCTGAACCGGGTATGACGGAGTATGAAATGAAGCAGCTAAAAATTGAGGAGGATGCATAGATATGACAATTTCTCAGGTATTAACCACATTAACAGGGGCTTTCATGTTTCCGTTTCTTTGTAGAATTGGTTGGGGGCGCTTAGTAGATAATTTTGGTCCAATAGGAGGATGGATCGCAGCGGCCTTTATTACAGGAACCATGTGGCTATTTAATCATGGCTTGAATAAACACTTAATAATACAAACTGGTGTATGGGTAGATATGGGATTGGCAGCAGGAGTTGGTGTATGGGTAGCCACAGCGACTTTAGGTTTCAAAAAAAGAGAGTCAATGAAGAACTTAGCTTCAGCAATTCTCGCAGGAATCGTAGGCGGCTTCATACTATCTTTGATGTAGATAATTTGTATAGTTTTAGAAGGAGGTTTATCTATGGGATTTGTTGAATGGATAGGTAGTAACTTTATTGGAATATTTGAGGAAGCAGCAAGAATATTCATAAGTATGTTCAGTGCTCTTGTACCACTTTTACTCATCATGTTAGTTTTCACAGATTCCATCACAATAATGATTGGAAATAAGCAGATTAAATGGCTAATAAAAAAAATTGCTAAGTTACCAATTCTAAATATTTCACTATTACCAGTTTTATCAGCCCTTTTTTTGAGAAATCCATTGGCTTATTCATCGAGTAAGTATCTAAAGGAAAAGGAGAAAACTGCATTTTATGATGCTTTAGTTTCGTTTATCCATCCGGTTACGGCATTAGTACCTTCATCAAATCCTGCTGAAATATTTGTATTTTGGAGTATTACATACGGTGTTATTCAGTCTGGTAATAACTTTAGTTCGATTGCTATTCGTTATTTCATTTGTGGTATATTCATTGCCTGTTTTAGAGGTATTTTTACTTACTTTTTCTATCAATGGCAGCATTTAAAAGTATTTAGAAAGAAGTCTATTCAAAAGGTTTGAAGATAAAAAAATATTGATTAGTTTTGTTGGATATTGATTTGAATCAACGTCCAACAAAACCTGTACATGTAATTTGGTAATAACGCTATAACAATAGTAATAAGGTACTCTGAATATTTATTTCGCTTTGCTTTATAAAAAGAGGTTAATTAAAAAATCGCTTAATCTCTATCGCTGCAGATTCTGCGGAATCAGAGGCATGAACGATATTTTCACTAGCATTTATTGCAAAATCGCCTCGAATCGTACCGGGTGAAGCTTCTAGAGCATTGGTTGTCCCAATCATTCTTCTTACTATCTGAATGACATTTTCTTGTTCCAATACAATGACGATTACTGGACCGGAAGTCATATATGAGAGGATGTCATTAAAGAATGGTTCATTCTTTAAATGGTCGTAGTGCTCCTTAACTAAGGAGTTATCTAGGATTCTTTGATCCATTTTCTTTATTGTTAAATCCCGCTCTTCAAATCGTTGGATAATTCGTCCTATGAGTTTTCTCTTTAACCCATCCGGTTTAATTATTACCAGTGTTTGTTCCAAAACGTTCACCTCTTCGTAAGTTTCTAAATCAAAAAGCGCCAGAGAAATCATCAACAAAAACGGTTTAAAAGTACGATTTACTTTTATAGTCATAATATACTCTTTTATTGTGAAAATGTAAACTATATTTTAGGAAAAAACGTCGAGAACACTAAATAAGTTTAGGTATAGATAGGATAGAAAACAACGAAAAATCCAGAATGATAAAACATATTCTCGATAGGTTACAGTATATTCCGTATTTAAAGGGATTATTTGCATAAAGAAATTATTTTAGACAGTGGATAGCTTATTAAAAATAACTTTTAGAAAATAGATCAATAGAAAATATGGAAAAATAAATTGTTCAACAAATCACAAAATAGTTGACTTCGTTTAATTTTTATGGAATAATACGGAACTATATTTATAGTATGGACCAAATGATTCACCGAGGAAGGATTTTTTTTCGCGATGTTTGTGATTTTTTTCACGGTTGTGTTGGAAAAGAAAGGAAGATGGATGGATGAAGAAAAGGAAAATTCAAGTACCATTTTATTGTGTGAATTCTCAAGTGCTTTGGAAAGATGAAGAAGCGGTCAAGAATGCTGTGCTGGTGGATAAAAAGGTTTCTCAATTAGGGATGGATGCTATATTTACGGTATCCAGTGAGGATGTATCAAAAGTAAAAAAAGCAGTAAATCGAGTGAAACTAGCAATCGATTTTGAAAACGCGAAGCCTGATAACTTGGAACGATTGAAGGCAGAAGGTGCGGAGATTATTATCTTTGATGATTTAGAAAGTATTTTTAATATTAAAAATATTTTAGAGATCGTCAAGGAGCTAGATTACTCTGTTTTAGTGAGGACCGCAAAGCCATTTGAAATCCCTGAAAATGTATTGAAGTATTTAGATATCATCAAATGGAAGTTTGGCGAAGATACTGCTGAGCTGCTGTCAGATACTCAGTTGACTGCTAAGCAGAATACGTTCCTAAAAAAATTCAAGTCGGAGTATCCTGACATAGCAATTATTTACGGTACAAAGCAAAATATTTCTAGTAATCTGGTTTTGAATACCTTGTTAATCGGCATGGATGGTTTTGGGGAGATCAATGGCTACAGAACAACTACCGAGAAACGAGCAGAAATGCTGAATGCAATGAATGATTACAAAAATGTGCTGGACTTTATCAGGTAATAGCTTGGCCTAAATATTTTTTACTGTGTAAACAACGGCTACGGACTTTTCCGTAGTCTTTTTTTGTTTGAAGCAGAATTTCATAAGTTATAAAAAAGTGAGGCTAGCATTTTGGAACATTTGGTAAAAAAGTTACCAAATGTTATTTTATATTTTTTGATAATCAAATTATACGGATCGTAACATATGTTCTAATTGCGTAACATATTCCAGATAAGTGAAAAAAAGTTGCAAGTAAGCGTTGACAAACACTTTTTAGGTGCTATACTGGGAATTGTTAAACATATGCCAACGCTATTGGCATATGACAATAAACGATGGAGGGTTCAAAATGACGTTATATGGCAAGCTGTTAGAGAGAGAAAAAAATGGTGCTCCTATTAAAGTTGGAGTTATTGGTGCAGGGCAAATGGGATTCGGAATGATTTCTCAAATTTCAACAATTCCGGGAATGATCGTAGCAGGAATCAGCGACATCAATTTAGATGCGGCGAATCGTGCGGCGGATGCGTACAATGCAAGCGCAGACACAAAGGTTGATATTCTAATCAGTCAAAACTTTAAAGACATCATTCATTCTGACAAGGTCGAAATTATTGTTGATGCGACAGGTGTTCCAGAAGCTGGAGCGCAGATTTCATTAGAATCACTGATGGCTAAAAAGCACTTAGTTTTACTAAATGTTGAAATTGACATCACCATTGGCCCACTAATGAAAAAAATGTATGATGCAACCGACTTAATTTACACAGGTTCAGACGGTGACGAGCCTGCAGCAACGATGCAAATGTATGAATTTGCTAAAAGCATGGGGATGGAAGTGCTGGTTGCTGGTAAAGGAAAGAATAATAAGTTAATGGTTCACGCTAATCCAGATACTGCTGCTGAAAAAGCGAAAGCACAAGTGATGAGTCCAAAAATTCTAGCTTCATTCCAGGATGGTACGAAGACTATGGGAGAAATGAACTTATTATCTAATGCTATGGGATTTGTTCCAGATGTAGTCGGAATGCATGGTATTTCAGCAGATTTAGATGGCACTGTTAAAAACTTGGATCTAAAAGAAAACGGCGGCGTATTAAGCAAGTTTGGTGTCGTTGAATACGTTGACGGTATTGCACCAGGAATCTTCTGTATCGTTAAAGGACAAAATGAAGGTGTTGCGCATGAAATGAACTACTTGATGAAGAAGGGTGATCGCGATCACCATATCTTGTATCGCCCATTCCATTTGTGCTCATTAGAAACACCAATCACGATTGCTCGTGCTGTTTTAGAACAGGATACAGCTATTGTTCCAATGGGAGCGCCAGTTTCAGAAACGGTATGTGTTGCTAAGAAAGATATCAAAGCAGGCGAAAAAATTGATGGAATCGGTGGATTCTGTGTACGCGGTGTACTAGAAACACATGAAGACATGAAGAAAAATGCCAATATTCCAATTGGCTTAATCGCGGGAGCAGTTGCTAAGAAGGACATCAAGGATGGCGCCTTCTTGACGATGGATGATGTTGAGCTAGACGAATCAACCACTGTTTACAAATTACGCAAGCTGCAAGATGAAACATTTGCTTAAAACGAAAGAAGAAAAATGGTCGCAGATAGAGCCAACACTCTATCTGCAACTTATATAGAAAAGAGGACACTGTATGCAGATTCTGCTGATCGCTCTTTGCTTCTTGATGGTGACTCAAAGCTTAGCGAGTATTATGCAAGTAAAATATTACCAGAAATTTATTCGGAAAATGACTGATGACTTTGATCATTGTTCAACTTATGAGCTATATACCGATGTATCAAAGGGTTCTTTGTTTAAGGCGATTGTAGCCGTCGTGGTGGATGAAGATGGGAAAATAATCAGCTGCTATGCATGCAGGGGCCTTACAATATTTGCTCGTTTTAAAAAAGAAGAACGCTATCACGGTCTAACATTGACAGAGATTCATCAAAGAAAAACAAATCAGAATCGCTCCAATCAGATAGAAAGTGTTTTAGACAAGGTCTATTTAAGGAAAATGGAAGCGATTACTGATCTCTAGGAGGAGTTAATAATATGAAGTATATCGAGTGGTTTGGTAAAAATTTCATTGGATTGTTTGAAGCAGGTGGCGAACAGTTTACAAGTTTTATGACAGGAATTGTTCCACTGCTGATTGTTCTATTGACCTTTACGTATTCAGTTATTGCATTTATCGGAGAAGAACGCGTCGATAAAGCTATCCGCTATTGTTCGAAATATATGATTTTACGTTATTCCGTTATGCCGATATTGTCCGTTATGATGCTTACAAATCCTATGGCTTATACTTTTGGGAAATTTGTTAAAGAAGAAGAGAAGCCGGCCTTTTATGATTCAGTAGTGTCCTTCTTACATCCTGTAACGGGACTATTCCCTTATGCGAATGCCGGAGAGCTGTTTGTTTACCTAGGGATCGCAAATGGTGTGATGAAAGCAGGATATAGTCAATCAAGCTTGGCCGTTCGTTACTTCCTAGTAGGTGTCGTGGTGATTTTGATGCGGGGAATCGTAACAGAAAAATTGACAAAATTCTTGATTGCTAAGGAATCTAAGAATGCGAAAGCATAAACAGAAACCGGATGATAATTTTAAAACATAGGAGGCAAATAAATGTATAAATCAGTTTTTGTAGAGCCTGGAACTGGCGGTTGGGGAGTAGGATTGACGCTAGTTCCTACTGAAAAACGGAATAAAGTAGTATCTGTAACGGGCGGAGGAATCCATCCTGTTGCACAACAAATAGCAGATTTAACCGGGGCAGAGGCTTGGGATGGCTTCAAGAATCAGGTTCCTGAAGATGAGATGATTTGTGCTGTCATTGATTGCGGCGGTACAGCTCGAATTGGGGTTTATCCAATGAAGCGGATTCCAACAGTGGATATCTTGCCTTCATCTCCATCGGGACCATTGGCAAAACATATCACAGAAGACATTTTTGTTTCAGGAGTAAAGCCGGCGAATGTGAAGCTTGCTGACAATACCAATGCTGTTCAAGCAACAGAGCCAGAGGCGGCAGCTGTTGAAGAACCTGAGGAAAAATTTGAAGAGAAGTATGCGAAAGCAAAAGAAGCTCACGCGCAAGAAAATGCGAAGAAAGATAGTTTCCTAGTTAAGTTTTCTCGAGGGATTGGTGGCGTAATGGGTGTATTCTACCAATCAGGCCGTGATGCAGTGGATATGCTGTTGAAAAATATTATCCCTTTTATGGCATTTATCAGTATGATGATCGGGATTATCAACTATACGGGAATAGGGGATCTGATTGCTAAGGTTTTGTCACCGTTAGCGGGTTCGCTTCCAGGGATGATTGTGCTATCATTGATCTGCAGTATTCCAATTTTATCTCCAATCTTGGGACCGGGTGCGGTTATTTCCCAAGTAATCGGTGTATTGATTGGTACTCAAATTGCAAATGGTTCTATCCCTGTCCAATACGCGTTGCCAGCTCTTTTTGCTATTAATGCACATGTTGGTTGTGACTTTATTCCAGTGGGACTTTCTCTTGGGGAAGCGAAACCAGAGACTGTTCAGGTCGGAGTGCCGGCAATTCTGTATAGTCGAGTGCTTACTGGATTTACCGCAGTAATTCTTGCCTATTTTGCAAGTTTCGGTATGTACTAAAAAGTTAAATACAAGGAGAAGAACAGATGGTAAAAACGAAAATAGTAGAAATCGGCAGTATGGTGCCAGCTTTTGAAGAGGAACGCTTGGTCATTTTATTTGGACCACAAGCAACACCGGAATTAAGAGACATTTCAGTTATTCACGAGGTACAAGAACAACCGAATAACTCAATTTCGGTAGGCGGCAAGCTAAAAATGGGAAATAAAGTGTATAATATAGAAGAAGTTGGTTCTCAGGCGAACTCAAACTTTGATGAGTTGGGTCACATTTCTATCTACTTCCGTAATGAGATAGGAGAAATCTTGCCTGGGGCAATCATTGTAAGTCCGGGAGAATTTCCAGCTTTTGAAGTTGGGGATGAAATAGAATTTATTTAGCGAAAAAACTCCCTTTCATTTAGGGAGTTTTTTGCTTAGGAGGTCAATAATGGATATTCAAGACGATCGTGATTTAGTTAGAGTAGCAACAATGTATTACAAAGAGGATATGAAGCAATCGGATATTGCCAAACAATTGGGGATTTCTAGGCAATTAGTATCAAAATACTTAGTTGATGCTCGAAGCAAAGGGATTGTGGACATCAATATCAACAGCTCAAGCGCCTACTCCGTGCAATTAGAATTAAAATTGCAAAAGGTCTTTGGACTCAAACGAGTAGCAGTACTAGACACTAGTTATCTGGAAAAACAAGAAATTGAGAAGTTGATTATTCAAACGGCAATTTCCTCCTTCAAAAAGGATATTGCTAAAGCGAGTAAAATTGGTGTCTCATGGGGAAGAATCCTGCGAAGATTGGTTGATGAATATCCATACGTGAATCAACCGGAATCAACAGTCATCCCTCTTATTGGAGGCATGGGTTCAGATCGAGTAGAGGTTCACTCGAATCAAATTGCCCACGATTTATCTCGAAAAATGCGGGCAAAGTGTAAATATTTGTATGTTCCTGCCCTAGTGGATAGCCGGGATATTAAAAAGAACCTGGTTGAGAATGTAACAGTAAAGGATGTACTGGAGGACGGCAAGAAAGTAGATTTTGCTTTAGTAGGTATAGCATCCCCTTTTTCCAAAAGCAATACGATGGCTGAAATTGGGTATATTGATCAAAAGGACATCAGTGAATTAGCAGAAGTTCATGTCGTTGGAGATGTTAATTCTCGTTTCTTTGATGATAATGGCAATGAGGTCGATTGTCGAATTAATGAAAATGTGATTGGAATAAACTTACACGATATTCGCAAAATTGATAAGGTATGCGCTATTTGTTACGAAGATGAAAAGAAGGATGTATTGTTCACCGCTATTGAATCCAGCATAATAAACTGCCTCACCTTAACGGATGTACTTGCAGAATATTTGTTAGAGAGAAAGAATAAAAACGAATAAATGATTATTCGATGATTGATGGATAAACAATCCAATCGTTCTTTTTTTCTAAAAGCATGTCCGTCAAAGCTACTCATTAATTAGGAGGGGAAAAATGGGATTATCTGATGATAAAAGAGTACTGGTCGAGATCGCTTCCCTGTATTATGAACAAGGAAATACCCAGGAAGAAATTGCTCAAAAGATGAATTTTAGCCGGTCTTTAGTCTCTAAATTTTTAGCAAAGGCCAGAAAAGATGGAATTATTGAATTTACTATCAATGATGACTCCGCTAGACCTTATAGAGGAGTAGAGGAACAGCTGAAAAAGAAATACCGGTTAGAGGAAGTTGTCTGCGTGGAATCCACCGATCGGGGACTACAAGTAAAAATATTAGGAATTGCTGCGGCTAAATATCTTTCAAGAATTGTAAAGTCTGATCATATTGTTGGGGTCTCCGCGGGTACGACGGTTCATGAAGCGGCGATAAATTTTTCTAAACAGCATCAATTGCCAAATGTTAAGTTTGTCCCATTGGTCGGAGGAATGGGAATGGAGCACATCACCATTCAGTCTAACAGAGTCTGTGAGCTGTTTGCTTCACAGTCCGGGGGGCGATCGGTTGAATTACACGCTCCGATAACACTGGATGATAAGGAAGCAAAAGAAATTTTGATCAGACAATCATTTATCAAAAACGTATTCGATGAAGCAGAAGCTGCAGATATAGCATTAGTAGGAATAGGCGGGACACCGATCTATTCTACATTGACCAGCGCCTACTTATCTGACCAAGTAAAGGTCGGTTCAGAATACTCGCAGGATAAAATTGCTGGAGATATTTGCTATAATTTTATCGATCATCATGGGAATTTAGCGAAATGCGATTGGAATGATCGAGTCGTTGCATTTGATTTAAACAAATTGAAAGAAATTCCTCGTAGGATAGGTGTTTCTGGCGGCAAAGAAAAAATCAGCGGCATCAGATCCGCTCTTGCCGGCCGTTTGATCAATATTCTAATTACAGATGAAAAAACTGGCCGAGAACTACTGAACGATTAATTATTACGATTGAAATCATATAAGGAAATAACCACAAAACCTAGACACCAAAACAAGCTCCTAGCGATCAGATTGACTGATTGCTAGGAGCTTGTTTGTATTGGTCTAATAACGTAACTCAATTTTTTTCTCGGTCAGGAAGTTTGACCATTCCTTTGAAACGTTTTGATTTGTAATGATGCAGTCAATAGATTCAAAATCAGATATCAAGTAAACGGTTCGGAAATCGAACTTAGTGTTATCCGCTAACAAGAAGTTTTTTTCGGAGGAGAGAAAAATACTTTCTCTGATTTTGGCTTCTTGTTCATTGGTATCTGATGGGCCAGCGGGCATCGATAGGCCGGAGCAGCTGACAAAGGCTTTGTTGATAACATACTTTCCGATTGATTCATTGGTAATGTTGCCTACCAATGAGTTGGATTTTCCTCGAAGGGTGCCTCCAAGAATGATCAGATTAACATTCTTTGAATCCATTAGGATCGATCCGTTAATAATCGAGTTGGTAATCACTGTCACAGATAGCTGGGCTTCCTTGATTAGTTTTGCCAAGCTGATAGCTGTGGTTGAGGAGTCGATCGCAATTGTGTCACCGGGATGAATGTATTCTAAAGCAATTTGGGCAATTCTGTTTTTTTCATCCTGAAGCATCTCTGTACGGATAGTGATCGGGACCTCATTATCCACCGGTTCGATCAGAAAAGCCCCTCCGCGAACTCTCTTGATTTTATTGGCATTTTGCAGCTCTACTAAATCATTGCGCACAGTTTCCTCCGTCACATCAAACATTTTGCTTAATTCCGAGGTGGAAACACTTCCATTTTCATTCAGCAAGTTCTCAATAATTCTCAAACGTTCAAACTTCAGCATTTTTTTATGTACCTCACTTCGCTAGACTTCTACTTTATGATAGCAATCCTAGAATTGAAAATCAATATTATAATATTTGTATTCTTTTTGATTGTTTTGGGTAATTTGGTTTTATTTTGGAAATATCGAAAAAAAGATTGACTTACTTTGGAAAACTTTGTATATTGAGTTCAAGGAAAGCGCTTACCCAAAAACAAACCAAAAAAAGGAGAATTTTAATGGAAAAAGGAAATTTTAAAGGAATGCTGCCTCTGGTTATTTTCTTAGTACTCTATATGTTTACTGGGCTATCCACAGGAAGCTTCGAGAACATGCCGCTGATGATTGGAATTTCCATCGCATGTGCAGTCGCTTTAATGATGAACAAAAAGGATGATAAGAAAAGCTTTGATGAGAAGGTAACGATTTTCTGCAAGGGCGCTGGGGATCACACATTGATTCTAATGGTAATCATCTTCATGTTAGCTGGGGCGTTCTATGGTGTTGCCAATGCGATGCATGCGGTCGATTCGGTTTCAAATCTTGGTCTGAGTATTTTACCTTCCAATATGATTCTACCGGGAATTTTTCTAATTGCTTGTTTATTAAGCTTTGCGATGGGTACTTCAATGGGAACTGTTGCGGCACTGGCCCCAATCGCCATTGATATTGCTGAGAAGACTGGATCTAATGTGGCTCTTTTATGTGGGATTGTTGTTGGCGGGGCGATGTTTGGGGATAATCTTTCATTTATTTCGGATACAACGATTGCGGCGACCAGAACTCAAGAAGTGACGATGAAATCAAAATTCAAAGCCAATATTTTAATCGTACTTCCAGCGGTTCTTGTGAATGTCATTATTCTTGCGCTGCAGCCGATCGACACTAGCGCTATTACAGGAGGAACTTATAGCTATAATTTAGTAAATATCTTACCTTATCTACTCGTAATCGTGTTGTCATTGGTGGGGATCAATGTTATTAACGTAATGACTTTAGGAGTAATGTCCGGTTTGGTAATCGGTTTAATACATGGAGATTTTGGTTTGACAGGATTCATGAAGACGATTCATGAAGGTATGATGGGAATGCAGGATATGGCAATTATCGCTATTTTGGTGGGTGGATTGGTTGCTGTGATGAAGTATCTTGGAGGAATCGACTGGCTGTTATACAACTTGACAAAAGGTGTGAAAACAAAACGAGGAGCAGAATTTTCAATCGCGGCACTTGTAAGCTTGATTGATATTGCGACAACCAATAATACGATTTCGATTATTGCGGCTGGCCCGTTGGCTAGAGGAATCGCTGATCGCTTCAATATTTCCCGCTCTCGGACAGCGAGTATTTTGGATCTTTTTTCATCGGCGTTTAATGGCTTGCTTCCATATGCAGGACAGCTTTTGGTTGTTGGCGGATTAGCAGGCGTATCACCAGTAAGTGTCATGCCGTATAACTGGTATTCCATGCTGATGATCGCAGCCGGCTGTGTCTCCATTCTTTTGCAAATTCCGACTATCAAGGATGAACGGGATGTTAGAACAGAAGAAGCAGAGGCTTCGGATATTCAACTAGAGGAAACAAAAGAAGTGGATACGATCAACTAGCTGCAGAAAAACGGTTATTAGGAGATGCGAGATGAAGAAATTACTAGTACGAGCACCGATGAATGATGAAAGTTTAGAGAGATTGCACTCGTTATTTACAGAAGTCGTTTATATGCCTTGGACAGATACCGGAGAACGGTTCTATGAAAAAGAGATGATCGCTTGTCTTTTAGCAGAAAGACCGGATGCCTTAATCACAGAGCTAGATGTGATTAATGAAACCGTTTTAAAGGGATACGCCGCTTTGAAATTTATTGGGGACTGTCGAGCATCGCCAGAAAATATTGATGTAAAGGCTTGTGAGAAATATAAGATTCCAGTGTTGTGTACTCCTGCTCGAAATGCTAATGCGGTTGCTGAAATGTGGGTCAGTACTTTGATCGCCTATGAGAGAAATCTGGTTGATTCAGTCAAGTGGACGAAAGAGAAGCAGTGGAAGCCCGGCACGACCCCCTATCATTTATGGATGGGAAATGAGATTTACAAGTCAAAGATTGGCTTTGTAGGCTTCGGAGCGGTGGCTAGAAACATCGCGAAGCTGCTTCAAGGGTTTAATGTAGAAATCTCGTTTTATGATCCTTTTGTAACGGGCTCAACAGAGTATCGGAAGGTTGGTTTAGAGGAACTATTTTCTACGTCTGATTACATCAGTATCCATCTGCCGGTCACTGATACCACTAAAAGGATGATTGATCGAGAGCTGCTCAGTCTCATTAAAAAGGATAGTCTCTTTATTAATTCTTCCAGAAGCGCGGTAGTCGACAATGAGGCACTTTATGAGTTAGTCGCCTTAGGAGCTATTCGCGGGGCAATCTTGGATGTACTGGATTCGGAGCCGCCGTTGGAATCGGATAGCAAGGTGGCTGATATTCCGAATATTTTACTAACGCCGCATATTTATGGGGCTTCACACCAAGTGGTCGATCATCATTCAGAGATCATTACACAAAGAATTATAGATTATTTGAATGAGCAAGCAGCGGTAGCAGGTGATCGACTATGAGCCAGGAAGCAGCGTTAATTATTGATATAGGAACTGGAAGTACTCGAGTAGCAGTCATCACAAGTGAGGGAACGCTGGTAACTATCAAGGGAGTAAAAAATAACTATCATTTGGATAATCGCTATAAGGATGCCAAATATTTTTTACCCGAAGAATTAAAGCAGACGATTTTTCAACTAATTCACGAGGTGCTGAGTGAATCAAAAGGAGTATCGATAAAGTATGTAAGCTCCTCCGCCGCAAGAGAGTCCTTCGTGTTGATCGATGGAAAAGGGCAGGATTATTATGGCCTGCCCAATATCGACAATCGGGGAAAAGATTGGCTGAAGGACATTCCAGAGCGCGAATATATCGAAAAATATACTGGACGGCCATTAACAGAAGATTTTGGCGCGATGAAGCTTTATGGATTGAAGCAAAAACGAGCAGAGCTGTTCCAATCGATCGACTATGTAATCAGCATAAGTGACTGGATCGGCTATCTTTTTACAGAGCAGATTGAAATGGAGTACTCTCAGGCCAGTGAGACTCAATTATTCAATATCTATACGAAGAAATGGGATCAGAAGCTGTGTGATGCTTTTGGGATCGAGCTGTCTGTACTGCCGCCGGTAACCAAAACAGGAGCAAGACATAAAATAGCAGAAAAAATCAAAGATCAATTCGATTTGGGTCAAGAATGCGTATATGTCGTTGGCGGAGCAGATACACAATTAGCCGCTCAAGGTATTGATCTAGCCGAAGATGAGATCGGGTTGATCTCGGGGACCTCATCACCTGTAGTGAAATATCAAGCGCAAATCCCTGATTTTGAGAAAAACAAAGAATTTAATTTTTGGTGCAGCTGCAATTTGGCTGGTGAGGGCTATCAGATTGAGACAAATCCTGGTGTAACAGGCTTGAATCTCCAGCAGATCATGGACAGTCTGGTGAAGGACACCTCGTATCAGAAGATCAATCAGTACATTGAAAAAAATTATCATCATTTGAAATGCTTGGCCAGCTTCACCACCCAATCTCCTTATAAAAATGTGGCTTTTTCCAGTGGCGGATTTTTGATGGATGTGCCATTTAGTCAGGAGATTGTTTATGAGGATTTTATTCATGCCATAGTTGCGGATATCGCGTTTTCGATTGCTTTTAAAATTCGTCAGAACGAGGTATTAAGTCAGACTACAGCAGCTTTCATTGTTGGTGCAGGCGGCGGGCTGCGCATGGAGACGTTGTGTCAAATGATTGCAGATTTAACCGAAAAGAAGCTGCTCTTAAAGGAAAATTACGATGAAGCCTCCATTATTGGTGCGGCGCGGGTTTGTTTTTCAGCGGATTCATCCATGAAGGAGCGGGCGATCCTGCATGAATACGAACCCAATAGTAACAATGAGTATTTGCGAGAAAAGCTGGAGCGATGGTTAATGTACAGAGAACAAATTAATAGTAAAAAAGAGATTGGAGCATTTTAAACATGAAGTATATGGCGGAAAGACAACAGATCGTAGAATTTGGGAAAAAATTGATTACGGAAAAGTTAACGACGGGAACTGGTGGGAATATCTCGATTTTTATTCGAGAGGACAATGTGATGCTGATCAGTCCAAGCGGTATTCCTTATAATGAAACACAACCAGAAGATATTGTCGTTTTAGATTTAGCTGGCAACGTGCTAGAAGGCACACGCAAACCTTCAAGTGAGTATCATATGCACTGTATTTTCTATCAAAAAACCGATTATGTGAATTCAGTGGTTCATACTCATTCAGATTATGCTACGGCAATTTCCTGCTTGTTACAAGAAATTGAGCCGTTACACTATATTATCGGCTCTGTAGGCGACAAGGTTCGCTGTTGTGACTATAAAACATTTGGAACTCAGGAGTTGGCGGATGAAGCTTACCGAGTAATGGGCAATAACAACGGTATCTTGTTAGGGAATCATGGTGTGCTTGCGATTGGTTCGAATTGTGCAGAGGCCTTTTCTGTTGCCAAGGACATCGAATTCTTAGCAAAATTGAAAATTCGGGCAGAATCAATCGGAAAGCCCGTTCTGTTAAATGAAGAACAAATGGAGGTAGTTGTTGAGAAATTTGGAACCTATGGGCAAGTAGAGCAAGAAGTCTAAAACATTAGGTTTAAGAAAATAAACGACAAGGCCGATAAGTGGATGTAGACTCATCGGTCTTGATTTTACTCATTTGTAAGGAGGAGTATCATGTTAAATTTCAATTACTACAATCCAGCAAACATCTATTTTGGGAAAAACGAAGAACAGCATGTTGGAGAAATGATTAACAAGTGGAGTTGCACAAAAAAGGTTCTAATTTTGTTCAGCGGAGAGTATTATGAAACGCTCGGAATTGCAGAGACGCTCCATCGAGAACTGGAAAAATATGAGATCCAGTATTTTGAAAACGGCAATGTCGTGCCAAATCCAGCACTGTCGCTGATCAATGAATTAAGCAGATTTGTAAAGGAACACGACATCGACTTTATCTTAGCTGTTGGCGGAGGCAGTGTGATTGATACCGCTAAAGCGACTGCTTTAGGAAGCTTGTATGATGGAGATGCATGGGACTTCTTTATCGGCAAAAAAGAAGTGACGGAAGCCTTGCCGATTGGAGCTATTTCTACTGTGGCCTCCTCTGGCTCAGAAATGTCTCCAGCAACGATCGTTTCTAATGATGAATACAAATTGGGTGTTGAAAGTGAAATAATTATTCCAAAATTCTCAATCGTCAACCCTGAATTTACGTTAAAGCTGCCCAAATACTATACAGGAGTGGGCACTGCGGACATCCTATCCCATTTGCTTGAAAGGTATTTTAGCAACGTCCCGCATACCGATGTGACAGACTTTTTACTAGAAGGTGCGATGAAGTCTACTATAGTAAATGGCGTGAAACTGATCAACGATTTAGAAAATTATGACTTACGCGCAGAAATGTCCTTGACCGCCATTATTGCTCACAACAACAGCTTGGAATTGGGCCGAGAACCTGACTGGGGCTCTCATCGAATTGAGCATGAATTAAGTGGACAATACGGAATCGTTCATGGCGAGGGGATGGTCATCGTTACTCTAGCTTGGATGAAATATGTGAGCAGTTTCTACCCAGAACCATTTGTTAAATATGGAATCCGTGTTTTTGGTATTGATTCTGTCATTTATTCTGATCAGGAGATTATTGATCGAGCGATTGAAAAGACCAAGGATTTCTTTGTTGAATTGGGAATGAAAACCAACTTGACGGAAGCGGGGATTGACGACACACATTTTAAAGCGATGGCTGATCGAGCAACGAAAAACGATGCTCAAACGGTGGGGCATCTAAAACCTCTGAATAGTTCAGATATTGTCAAAATCTTGGAATTGGCACGATAAAAAAGTGATCGAGGGATAGAAAATGATGAATAGTAAACGATCTTTTAAAGAGCATTTTTTGATGAAGGAGGACGATATCAAGGAGTACATCGTCAATCATTTAGAGCTGTTTGAACATGCGGACAACTTGGCGGTATCAGAAATCGGTGATGGAAATATTAATTATGTCCATCTGGTAACAGATACAGTAACAAAAAAATCCGTTGTAGTGAAACAAGCGGATAAATATTTACGCTCCTCCGGCCGCTTGCTGGATCTGTCTAGAAATCGGATTGAGGCAGAAATATTAAGAATCCAACATGAGCTGGCGCCTGAATATATACCAGAAGTGTTTGATTACAATGAAACGATGGCAGCAGTGACGATGGAAAACATCTCTGAGTACAAAAACATGCGTTACGAGCTGATCGATCAAAAAATATTCCCCAGCTTTAGTGAAGAAATCTCTGATTTTCTAGCGAAAGTATTGATACCTACTACTGATTTGGTCTTGGATAGCGGAACGAAAAAAAGAAGAGTCGACGCCTTCACCAATATCGATATGTGCGACATTAGTGAGAATTTAGTTTTGACGGAGCCTTTTGATGATTATAAAAAGCAAAACATCATCACGCCAGGCAATGAAGAATTTGTAGAAGAACATTTATATAGCGATCAAGCATTGCAGATGGAAGTCGCATGGCTGCGCAACAATTATATGAACAACGCGCAGGCATTGATCCATGGCGATCTGCATACCGGCTCTATCTTCATTAATCAATCAGGCACAAAGATCATCGATCCTGAGTTTGCCTTCTATGGACCGATGGGGTATGACATCGGGAATGTATTGGCACACATGTATTTCCCGCTTGTCTTAGATTTAACAAGAAATGCTGCAGAGGCGCCTTTTGATGAATGGTTACTATCCAGCATCAGAGAAATCTTTGATAAGGTTCAGGAAAAATTTGGACGTGTCTACGATGAGCTGGTCCAATCCAAGCTTTATCAGAATGACGCGTTTAAGAAACAATATATTTCAGAAGTGATGGCGGATTCTTTGGGTTATGCAGGAACTGAAATCATTCGGCGGGTAGTAGGGGATTCAAAGGTCAAAGAGCTGTCGTTGATCTCCCCAGAAAGAAAAATTGAGGCAGAACGATTGTTGATTAACTGCGGTATTCAGCTGATCAAAGACCGTCGCGTGATTACTACCGGGCAAGGATTAGTTGATGCGTTTAATAAATGTAAGGGTGGAATATAAATGGAACGTCAAGATTATACAATGCCCACACTTTTAAAATATGAAAATGTCGCGTGGTATGAACAGGGAAAAGTCCGGATTTTGGATAGACGAATCTACCCTAGAGAAACACGCTTTGTAGAATGTACAACCTATCAGGAAGTAGCACAAGCGATTACAGATATGGTAACTCAGAGTGCCGGACCTTATACCGCCGCTGGAATGGGGATGGCACTTGCTAGTTATCAAAGTAGGGCCTTGCCAGTTGCCGAACAGCTTACTTATTTGGAGCAGGCAAGTGAAGTCATCTCAACCGCACGACCAACGACAGCGAACCGTATGCGGCTGATCACTGAAAAATGTGTTCAGGTCGCCAAGGCTGCTATAAAAAAGGATGAAGACCCAACCGAGGCGATCAAAAAAAATACAATTGATTCATTAAATCGCCGATATTACACGATGAACAAGGTGGCGAAGTATTTGATCGCTAAACTTCCCGAAAATGGTGCTGTACTAACGCAATGCTTCGGCGAAACGATTATTGGTATGCTGCTGAGAGAAGCAATCGAACAACAAAAGCAGCTGCGCTTTTTCTGTGCTGAAACGCGTCCATACCTGCAGGGGGCTCGCTTGACCGCAAGCTGCTGCGCAGAAATGGGATTTGAGACGACAGTCGTCTCGGATAATATGATCGCCTATCTGCTTAGTTCTCAGACCATTGACTTGTTCACTTCAGCAGCCGACAGCATTGCTTTAGATGGGCATATCGCCAATAAAGTCGGAACCTATCAAATGGCTTTGCTGGCAAACCATTTCGGAGTGCCCTATTTTGTAACAGGGATTCCAGATGCTGACAAAAAAGACCGCGCAGATATCAAAATCGAGATGCGTAATCCCGAGCAGGTAATGGAGCTAAATGGCATCAAGCATACATTACAGGGAGTAAATGCCATTTACCCATCATTTGATGTAACACCGCCAGAATTGATTGGCGCTGTGGTAACAGATCAAGGACTGTATTCACCATATGACCTGAAAAATTATTTTAAGGAAAATACTGAGAATCAATTTTATTAACAACAGGGTGCATTCCAAATAAATGGAGATACTTTGATTGATAATACATTTATAATCGTTTTTTTGAAGCATGATTAACAGATGTGAGGCTGACATCGTTGATCATGCTTTTTTTGTTCACTGAATATATTTTCATAAGACGAAGGAGTGCTTAGTAAATCTCAGTTATGGAAAAATGTGGAATAATTTGAAATAAAATGGAAAATTGTGATTGTAAATGATTTTGATTCGTGGTATTCTTTGGTTGTACAAAACAAACGAGGAGGATCATTATGAAATTGGCTACACGAATCAATTCGTTCTTATCCACGTATGACAATGATTTGAATACTGTATTTGAAGCATTTAATAAACTAGGATTAGGCTATGTCGATTTGAATTATCCAGAACATGTAGAAGGAATCGATGCATTCCACATGAAAGAACAGCTTGCCAAAAACAACTTGAAATTAAATGGTGTAGCATTACGATTCAGAAATGAATTTATCAATGGTGAGCTAGGAAATGCTGATTCTAGCATCGCTGAAAGCGCACTGAGACTATGTAAGGCGGCGGCGGATTATTGTCGGGATGCAGGTGGTAACGTAGTGACAATTTGGTTGGGCTTTGATGGTTTCGATTATAGCTTTCAAATCAATTATCAGAAGGTTTGGAATCAAATTAGAGACGCATTTATTGAAATCGCGGATTATGCACCAGGTTTACAGATCAGCATCGAATACAAACCATTTCAACCACGAGCCTATGCCTTTATTGACAGTATGGGTGTAGCTGGGATGCTTCTAAATGAAATTAATCGTAAGAATGTCGGTGTAACGCTAGATTATTGTCATATGTTGATGAAGCATGAAAATCCGGCTTTTGCTGCAGATATTTTTGGAAACCAAGGAAAGCTTTATGGTGTCCATCTTAATGATGGCTATGGCTTAAACGATGATGGACTGATGATCGGCTCGGCAACGCCAATCAAAACGTTAGAGTTCTTATACTATATGAAAAAAAATAATTATGATGGAGCTATCTATTTTGATACGTTCCCAATTATTGAACATGCTTCAAAAGAGTGTGAGCAAAACATGAAAATGATCAAGCTGTTGGCTGAAATAATCGATACGGTAGGCCTCGATCATATTCAAACAATTATTGATAAAAATGACGCAATTGAAGCAAATCAATTGATGATTGATTTTTGGTCAGCAACAAGTAAATAAGACTATAAAAAGGAAGTGGATAAAATGGACTACAAAGTAATGGCGAAAAGTATCTTAGAAAATATTGGCGGATCTGAAAACGTTCGAAACATGACTCACTGCGCGACTCGTTTACGCTTGACCTTGAAAGACACTTCAAAAGCTGATGATCAGGCTGTCGAGAATATCGACGGCGTGATCAACGTCATCAACAAAGCAGGACAATATCAGCTTTTGATTGGTACAGAAGTCGGGAAACTTTATGATGAGTTTGAACCATTAGTTAAGGGGGAAGGAAATGCTGAAAAGGTTGGAGGCGAAGAAGTTTCTTCTGGAAATATTATTAGTAATATTTTTTCAGCCGTTTCAGCAATATTCGCACCGATTTTACCGGCTTTGGCTGGCTCAGGGATATTACGCGGTCTATTAATTTTATGTGTACAGCTTGGTTTGATCAGCGAAGGAAGCGGTACCTATTCAATTCTTTATGTTTCATCTATGAGTGTGTTTTATTTCTTGCCAGTCTTGTTAGCGTTTACTTCTGCACGACGTTTTGGTGCAAGTCCATACATCTCTGCATTGATTGGGGCAGCACTGATTAACCCAGACTTTATTGGACTTATGGGAAATGCTGGGAATGGTGCGACAACTGATTTTCTTGGAATTCCGGTTGTTCTGATGAATTATAATTCGACGGTTGTTCCAATCATTCTTTCAATTTGGGCATTTTCATACCTTTATAAATTTTTAGATGCAAGGGTTCCAGAAACTTTGAAATTAGTTATTATTCCACTAGTGTCATTGGCGATTATGATTCCATTAACTGTCATTGTGATTGGGCCAATCGGAGTTTATAGCGGTGAAGCCGTTGCGAATGTTGTTAACTGGCTGATTGAACGCAGCAGTATTTTAACAGGTATTCTTATCGGTGGTGGTTGGAGTGTGCTTGTGAGCTTAGGAATCCATTGGGCAGTCAATCCAATTATGATCAATAATATCTCTACGTATGGTTTTGACTACATTGTTCCGTTTACCTTTGCTTGTAACTTTGCAGTAATTGGGACAACAATCGGTGTTTATTTCAAAGCAAGAGACAAGAAATTACGTGGTTTTGCCTTGACTGGATTGGTCACGATCGCATTGTCAGCAATCATCGAAGCGACTTTGTTTGGTTTGCTCGTTAAGAATAAGAAGCTTTTCTTAGCACAAATTATTGGCGGAGCAGTTGGTGGAGCCTATCTGGGTTTAATGAAGGTTGTGACAAATGCTTTTGTTTTTGGGAGTGTAACTACTTTTCCGGCCTATGTTGAAAAGAATTCATCGAACTTTATTCAAGCGATGATTGGTTTACTAATTTCGCTAATTGTTTCTGCAGTGTTAGCTTTCATTTTTACCAACAAGGACGAAAAATTAGTGTAGAAAGCTGGGAATGAGATGAATTTATTTAAAAAAAGATGTTTAGTTTATTCTCCTGCAAAAGGCCTCGTTAAATCAATAGATAAAGTTAATGATGAAATGTTTTCTACAAAAGCTTTAGGGGACGGCTTTGCAGTAGAACCAGACGAAGGTTTTATTACTGCGCCTGTTGAAGGAACTGTGATAGCGATTTTTCCTACAAAGCATGCGATTTCCTTGAGATCGAAGAATGGCTTGGAAATTTTAGTTCATATTGGAATCGATACCGTAGAATTAAATGGTTCGGGATTTACGATTAAGGTCGAGGTAGGAGAAAAGGTTGCTTTTGATACTTTATTAGCAGAAGTCGATTTTGATTTTTTGGAAAATGAAGGTAAAGATACGGATGTCATAGTTGTCTTTACAAATTTAGGTAAAAATAACTTAGAGCTTGAAGAAGGTCAGGCGAACAGAGGTCAAACAATCGGTGTTGTTAAATAGTAATTAATGATTGGGAGTGATTCCTTTGAGTAATAAACTAATATGTCCTTCTATGATGTGTGCAGATTTTTCAAATTTAGAAGCCGAGGTTGAAACCTTGGATAGGGCCGGGATAGATATTTTTCATCTTGATATTATGGATGGAAGCTTTGTTCCAAATTTTGGAATGGGCCTGCAGGATGTAGAAATAATACGTAAGCTAACAAACAAATTAGTAGATATTCATCTAATGATTGATAATCCTGGAGAATATGTGGAGAAGTTTTCCGATATGGGGATTGATATCATTTATTTCCATCCAGAAGCCGATCAACACCCGACACGGACAATTGATAAAATCAAAAAGAAGCAGAAGAGAGTTGGCATTGCCATCAATCCCGGAACAAGCATAAGTGTAATTGAAGAGTTATTGCCAATGATTGATTATATTATGGTTATGACGGTTAATCCTGGTTTTTCAGGTCAATTGTATTTGAATCATGTTGAAAGTAAAATCAAACGACTGGCTTCTCTGAAGAGTAATCATCATTATCAATTGATGGTTGATGGAGCAATTTCAGCGAAAAAGATACGAGAATTGGGGGAAATTGGAGTAGATGGATTTGTTTTAGGGACATCCGCTCTGTTTGGGAAAGAGGAATCCTATAAAGCACTTGTATCCAAGTATAAATTGGGAGATGGAGTATAAATGAAATTAGCAATTGGGTGTGATCACGTAGGAATAGAATTAAAACCGAGTATCGTAGAATTTTTAGAAGCTCTTGGCCATTCAGTACAAGATTTTGGGACGAAAAGTAATTCGCGTGTGAATTATCCTGATTATGCGCAAGCCGTTGCTGAAGCTGTAGTGTCTAAAAATTGCGATTTAGGAATACTAATTTGCGGCACTGGTGTCGGAATTTCTATCGCCGCAAACAAAGTAAAAGGAATACGAGCTGTGGTTTGTAGCGATCCCTATAGCGCAAAGCTTTCGAAAGAGCATAATAATACCAATATTTTAGCCTTCGGTTCACGGGTAGTTGGACCAGAGCTGGCCAAAATGATTACTCAAGAATGGCTTGAAGCTGAGTTTGAAGGTGGACGACATAAAAAGAGAGTTGACCAAATTAGTCAATTAGAAAACTTATAAGGCTGGGAAAGAAGGTGCAAATTCGTTTTGCATCTTTTTAATGACTTCAGTCAGTTTCGCTCGTGTTAGCGAGTGAAACAAAAAAACCGCGCGTTTCTACGCGTGGACGAAAGAGCTTTAGCGTTAAAAACTCCTTTCGATATACTACTAAGTGGCTACCAACCGCTCATTTTATCGAAAGGAGTTTTTCTATGCCATCAAATGACGACAAAAGTTTATCACATACACGCTGGAATTGTAAGTACCACATCGTGTTCACACCAAAATACAGAAGAAAAGTAATTTATGGTGAGTTAAGAAAAGATATCGGAAGAATTTTGCGTAAACTTTGTGAGATGAAAGAAGTAGAAATCATCGAAGCTCATGCAATGCCAGATCATATCCACATGTTAGTAAGAGTTCCACCGAAAATAAGCATTTCTCAGTTCATGGGATTTTTAAAAGGCAGAAGTGCGACTCTGATCCATGAGCAGCATGGAAACTTAGTCTATAAATATGGGAATAAAAGTTTCTGGTCTAAAGGATATTACGTAAGTACAGTGGGGTTGAATCAAAAGACAATCGCAAAATATATAAGAGAGCAGGAATCAGATGATCGTATTCGAGATAGTATAAGTAAACGAGAATACGTTGATCCATTCAAGAGTAAGAAAAAGAAATAAAGTAGCGAGCGCCGAGCGGTTGGCGGTCTTTTGGGAAGCTCCATTTATGGAGTACGTGAGTGGGGACCTCTTCTAGAGGTGTTAAAAAGCCACCCGTTTTCACGGGTGGATGGGTTACTTCATGCTTTTAGGACAGTTTAGGAGCTTCTCATTGTTGCTAGAGTAAATAGACAACTGTATAGGAGGTATTTTTTAAGGAACAAAAAAGAAGAATGATAAAAGCAGAAACAGTATGATATAATTTGAAAAAAAGTGAATAAATTGGATATTCACAAGTTATGGAGGTTCTTCATGATACCTTATGAAAGACAAGAGAAAATATTAGAAGCACTGAATTCAGAAGAAGTAATTAAAATTGAAAAATTACATAGTATCTTACCTGAAGTGTCTATGTCGACATTGAGAAGAGATTTGAAAGAGCTAGAAAAAGCAGGAAGAATAGAGATGTTATCTGGCGGTGCATTCAAAATCTGTTCGATAACATCTGAAATGTCTATCGCAACAAAATCTTCCTTACATTCGAAGGAAAAGGAAAAAATCGCCGCCTTAGCTGCTGAACTGATTCATGAAGGAGACGTCATTTATTTAGATTCCGGTTCGACATGTACTGCTTTACTAAATAAGATTATTAACCGAAAGATTACCATCATAACTACAAATACAAGTGTTTTCAGTATTCAACAAGAGACTCAAGCAGAAATTGTTCTCTTAGGAGGAAGATACAATCCGGTAATTTCTTCACTGAATGGCCCATTGACTGATTCTAATATTCAAACTTTTAATTTTCAGAAAGCATTTTTGGGAGCTAATGGTATCGACGCAGAGAAGGGCGTCAGCACCCCAAATTTAGTCGAGGCAAATAAAAAGCAAGAAATACTGAATAATGCAAAGAAAGCATACTTACTGTGTGACAGCTCGAAATATGATAAAGTGGCTGCAGTTAAGGCTTTTAGTACTGAAAATGTAATTATTATTTCTGACGCATATGATGAAAAAATTGGTGAGATTACGAAGATAATCAGCCCAGATCAGACGTAATTTATTAAAAAACAAGCTAAGAATACACAAAGGAATCAGGCTTAGGTTTAGATTTTAATGAATGATAGAGAAAAAATCATGATCCCAATTTCGGATCATGATTTTTTTGCGATCAGAGCTATGGTAGAAGGGGTGAACATGTGATGTTAAATAGCGTTTTTCAGTGATTTTTTTCATTACTAAGTATTTATATGATATTTATCTAATTAAATAATATAAAAAGATATTTATTCGTTGACTTTGTTGTTTTGTAACCTTACCCTGATACTAGATAATATTTATTATAAAGTGTAGATTGAAAAGAGAAAAATAGATGGTCATACTTCACTAAATCACGGTGGAAAGAAAACGACATGGGTAATGCTGTTTACTGATAAAGCTGGGACAAGTCATGGTGGAAGTTCATGGAAAGAATATAAAAATAAAAGAGATTTCGAAAAGGATAAGAGAGAAGGAACCTATAATGAAGATGGGCAACGAATTAGAGATTAACATTCAGGATGGGAAGATCCCTGAATTGGAAAAAATGGATTTTTCATCAAACAGTTTTGATAATGAGATTTATAAATTATTTTTCGATGCAACAGATTATCATGAATTAATCGTTGAAGCGACAAGGCGTAAAAAAAGTGCCATATTAGATGTATTTAATAAAACTATGCAGATAGGTGACCCGAGACTTAATCTATTGTCAAATGAATACTTCAGACTAAGTCAAGAAAATAAGTATTTATCTTTTTTTGAAAGAGTATTTGAAATAAATGATAACGAAGCTTATATAGATTTGGGAGGTGAAGATGATAAAGGTAAGATAACTAAAGTAATGGATAGACAATGCGAGGGATTAGATAAGATAGATAGACTAATTTATGTGAATCAAATCGATGTATTAAATAATGGTGATAATTATATATATAAGATTGGAAATATAAATCTTTTAAAACTATTTATCAAAGGCTTTCTTCGAGAAAAAATATGGAACAGTTTATACTTTAACTCACATCCTATGATTTTAGTCTCCAATTATGACCTGAGTCTACCAATTATTATTGATAATGATATAGATAAAAAACTTTATGAAAAAATTGCAAATGAGAACAATCTATTTTTAAGATAATTTAGGGTTTTCAATTGTAACTGTTGGGAATAGCTTTTAGACTATGTTCACTGCAGCGACGACGACTAAAGGAATTGAAGTTGTTTTTGAGTCATACAAAGAAAAATCGAAGAGAAATCAGCTTCTTCGACTTTTTTCTGTGAGAAGCAATTGAACCTTTATTTAGGGCAGTTTAAGCAAATAAATCGGTAAGCGTCATATACTAAAGCGTCTCGTTTCTCTTTCACCGACTGCTAGACTTACTGTATCAACTTAAATGTATATGAAGAAAGAAACTCTTTAATAATTTTCATTTTGATGATGATTGTTTTGGTAATAATAGTATTTTTGCTGTAAACAATAAGATTTTTACACTAGCGACAAGTAACAGTAAGAATTTCCGTTGGACTCAAACTGTTGAAGCCAAGGAAACAATTATTAAAAAAAATAAAGGAGTTATGCATTGATAAAGATTAATAAGGATGTTGTTTATGTAGGATTTGCACCAGCAATAAAGCACTTTTTTATTGGCTATTTTGATTTTAAAGGGAAGACAACTAGAGCGGGTTATTGGTGGGTTATGGTTGGTTTTCTTATTCTGTCACTCTTTTTAATTCCCGTCGTAGGTTATCAAATTGCCGTTATGATAAATATGATGATTCAAGGTGTTGACGATGAACTGGCTTTGGATTATGGAACGAATAATTTGCTGATGTTAACAATTGGTGTACTGGTCATTTATCTATTATTTCTTTTTATTCCGACGCTAGCTTTGCATGCAAGACGCTGTCGGGATGCTGGGTTAAGAGGGCGAGGTTTTTTCGTATTATGGATCGTTTCTTTATTATCAACGCTATTCGCTTCAATGGATTTTTTTCTTAATATATCATTGATCTATTTTTCTTATCGGTCTGGAGCGGATGTGATTTTTGTGTATATGAATTATATTATCGGACTATTCTTTTTTATTTTAACTCTTCTTCCTTCAGACTTTTTAACTACTAGTAGCAAAAATAAATTAGTGACCTTTTTTCTGAGAACGAAGGACCTGCAATAGAATGATAGTTAGATTCGTGAAGTTGAAAGTGGAAAGGAGAATCAATCATAAAAGTTTTCTCTATTAAAGACACACGTTGATTTCAAATGGAAAACATGAAATAAGTAGAAGACGAGAATAATTTGGTACATTTTAACTTTTTAGGGTGAAAATATTTTATCGATGTTACAAAGGTGGGGGAAAATGAAAATTTTAAATGTTATACGGTGGGGGCTTTCGATAGGAGTCACTTTATTAATGTGGTATTTTTTAACGACGGTGCAAATCGGCAGTGTCTATGATGGATATTTCGGTATTTATGATCTTGTATGGTTATTACCCAGTTTTGCTCTTTTAGCTGGCCTACAAGTGATTATCCACGAAGCTGGACATGCGCTTTTCGGCAAATTGACGGGCTACAGAATGAACAGCTTTCGGATATATACACTTATGTGGATCTGGCAATCGGATGGCAAAATAGCTTTCAAACAATATTTTAATGCGAGCGCGGATGGACAGTGCTTAATGGCACCGCCAGATTATAGTGAAAATGAATGGCCGTTTCGTTGGTATCTGTCAGGTGGCGTGCTGTTGAATTTGCTTGTGAGTATTTTTGTTCTAGTGGCTTTTGATCTGTCATGGGTTACATTAATCTTTTCTTGTGTGGGACTTGATTTTGCTATAATTAATGGGATTCCCGCGGAGCATAACGATGGTAAAACTTTGTTGCTGGCTTCGCAACAGAAAGAATATCGCTATTTACTCTATTTGGAGTTGAAAGTGAACCAATTACTTAATAAAGGTCTGGTATTTACTGAGATGCCGAGGCAATATTTTGAGAAAATAGAAACGGGTTCTATGCGCACACATCTTGATGATAGTCATGATCTATTGCGGGTATCCTATTTTTTTGATACAGAACAATGGGATAAGCTTGAGCTGGAACTGGAAAGTCTTTGGCAGCAACTAGATAAGGTCGCTCCAATTTATCGAACCAAAGTTAAAGCAGAATTTTTGTTTTATCTCTTGATTTTTCATCCTGATGATCCACGAATTGAAGAGATTTGGCAAGATAAAAAATTTCGAACAATCTTGCAGTTAGAAGATCCGATAGTTCCTCGATTAAGAGCAGCTTTTCTTTATTATAGAGAAAAAAATCTTTCGGAAGCTTTAGATACTTTGAAAAACGGGGAAAAGTTTTTTGCGAACTCGCATACATTAGGTGATCAAGAAAGGGAAATTCAATTAGCTCATTGGTTAGGGGAGCGGATGATGAAACAGGGGACTTTATCTGATGAAATAGATACCTCTCAAATAGTCAATAAAGTCGACGATTTGGATAAAGCCGAAGATAGAAGATCCTTAATCATGTTTGCCATTTTAATGATTGTTTTGGTTGCAATAGCTTATTTCTCATAAACAACCTAATCTTGGTATTGTACGATTCTGAAAATATTGCAAGAGCTCATTGGGCTTGCATTTTCTTTGTGGACTTAGTCAGCATAAAGTGATAACGCTAACAAAAAGAGAATGCGTTTTCTTGCGGAAAATTTTCGGATTAATAAAAGAGAGTAAAAGTTGACATTAAAAATGACAAGTCAAACTGAGACAGATTCAGACTAATGCATGCAATCAATGGATGTTGGTATTACTAGAAAATAGATAAAGAGAATAGTTCTTTATTCCAAAAGCAAATATGACGAATAAATAGTTTTTTTGGTTTTATTTTTATAAAAATTACATTTTACATTATTAATTACTTTGGAATTAGTGTAAACTATAACTAAAGTCGAAAAGAGTGTTCAAAATTAGAATGTTGGGAGAATACAGGATGAAAAAATGGGTTGTTTTTGTAGGAATGATAGCGGTTTTAGCAGGATGCGGTTCCGATGGAGCAAAGGAAACGAGTGAATCAGAGAAAAATGTTAAGTCGGCCTCTACGACAGAGGCTTCTAGCTCTACGACCGTTCAATCATCTTCAGAAAAGAAGATTGAACTAAAGGACGTCGATTTCCAAGTTGAGGGAACGAATTATAAAATGAAAATTGTGGATAGATGGGATGTCGTTGAAGACGAAGAGTTCTCATTTGCCGCTGAAAACGAAGATAAAGCGGAATACATGATGGTAACTGGTGTCAAAAAGACGGATGTCGAGAATTTCGATGCTATTAAAAAAGCAATGAAAGAGGACATGAAGTCTGATGATGAATTCCATATCAAAGAAGAAACAATCAAAGAAGAACCGTATCAAACATCTCATTATGCAGGTGAATTATACAGCTTTATCGGGAATACTGAGGGAGTAAAAGCAGAAGTTCGTTTTTATTTTTTAGAAACAGAGACAGAGTATGTTGTTCTTAATGTGATAGGGCTACCTTCATTCTTTGAAAAGAATAATGATTTAGTCACTGAAATGTTAAATTCATTTGTAGCTGGATAAGACAAAGGCATCGTTTCGATAGGAAACCAGTTTTTCTTGTTCTACCAAGAATTGGCGAAGAAGTTTTTATGTATGTTGAAAGTTCTTAACGTATTAAAAACCAATACTCTTAAAGTTTTTATTAGGAGTATTGGTTTTTCTACTATTATTTATTGAGATCAACAGAATGACAGGGAGAAGAAAATAGGCTAGTCATTTCGCAAATGTCTAATAACTCGGGATATACACGCCAAATAGCTTAAATCATATTGTGAGTTTAAGCCATTTAGTGTTTTTTTCGTATGGTTTCGTATGGTTTAGAACAGATGGAATATAGTGCAAAGCTCAGAAAAAATCTGTTTTTAAAATTTCGCTGACATCAGGAAGAGGGACTTTTCGTGAATTGTTTTTCTTTTATGAAAAAATCGATATTTTATTTGGGGATAATCATTAACGCAATAAACCAGTTAATTAAAACAAAAATCAATGGAGTGAAAGGGTGAGGGAGCTATGGTCAGTCATTTTTCAACAATTGGATTACCGCTTAATTCTAACGAGGAGTTTATGGAATACGCCAAGTTCGTTTATGAATCTGGAGAGAAAATCAAAGCTGGTCAGATGGCTTATTTAAAATTAGCGCTTGGAGAAGGAATTGAGTTATGGGGACAGGTAAACGAGGATAATGAAATGATTGGTTTGAATCCGCATTTTAAAGGAACCGCGGTTTCAATTGTTCGTTTAACAGAAAAGATCAATAATCCTGCTGCTACGGTTTTGGATGGACAAATGTATGGTGAAGCTGAACCGAGTGAAGATGGTGGCTTCACCTACCCTTTCGTCTTTGATATGCCGGATGCCGCTCTGCATGAACTGAGCTTTCCCGTGATTAAAAAGGTTCAGCTAGCGGCTTTTGCTCATGAGTTGACCATTTATACCAATGAGGAGAACTATAAGCAAGCCCAAGAAAATGAAGGAGGAGTAAAATTTGCAACAGAATTTTTTATTCCTTCCGGTCTATTCAGCGAGGAAGAGCCAGATTTTGTGCCAGACTCCACTGCAATTTTTGGTGGGCGAGTGTTGACCGTTAAAAAAATAAAAAATTCTCACACAGCTGAATTTTTCTATTATGCTAAGGTCAAGACCTTGGGAGGAGAAATTGATGTGGTCATGGACCCAGAGCTAGTGACTGAAGAAATTACGGATCAGAGCATCCTCTCGGGGTCATTTTGGTTAACAGGTCAACTACTTCATGATTTATAACTCAATGAAATCGATAGTAATTGATAACTGATTAAAAAATAAAAGATACGTATAACGTTGCAGATGATTTTGCAATTGTAGATGAAAAATATGATACATGGTTAAAAAAGCTGTTGAATAAGACTGATGATGAAGTAAATGAAAATGATGTGTATACGATGTTTTCTCAACAAGAATTAGAAGAGTTAGCCAAAGCACCAACTGATATTATATAAAGGTGAGCTAACAGAATTACTGGCTTATATAGGCAACGGAGGTGTTTTACATGAATATTTATTTACTAGAGTATTACGAAGAGATTGATCATGGAAATTTTGAAACGGAAGAATATAATCTCATAGGAATATACTTAACAGAAATAGAAGCCAAAAATGTCAAGAAAGAAATAATTAAAGAGAAACGAATCAATGAAGAGTATCTTTATGTGAGTGGTGCTAGAATGGGCAAAATCCAATGGGAAGGAGGTTTTGTATATGTCTAAACCAAAAGTGATATTTGTGCTGTATCATATATACAATCGAACCTTCGACGGTGTTGCTTGGCGAGAAAGCAAGAGAATAGGTTTTTTTAATACAAGAAAAGAGTGTAAGGATGTCATTGAAACAATGAAGGATTCTAAAGGTTTTAGAGATCATTCAGTAACGTGTTTTAAAATATTTGAATATGAGATAGGTAAAACCTATTGGCAAAACGAATTTTAAATCTGTATAGTCTATCGTTTAAAATTGCTAAATGAATGAAACTTTATAAAAATATTTTTAGAAGTAATGGGAGAAGAAGTGGATATAGGAGATTTATGCCTGCTGTATTTTAACAACTTATTAACTTTCAAGACTCTGTTTAACAAGTGTCATCTGATCGAGAAATTGGAGAAGTAGAAAATGGACAATCATCTATTACGTGAAAAATATATAACTAGTATTGAAGATGTAGCTCTTGAAATCAGTCAATCTGATTATTGGAGAACTCAACTTTTTGAAAGTGAATATGATCAAAGAATACTAATAAGTGAACAAAATATTGAAAACGTACCCATTTATATTAAGCATATTTTTACTGAAGAAAAATTGATGTTCTTGGTTTCGAAAGTTAAAGAATGCCCAGAAGTATTCGATGAGGGAAGCATAATATTTAAATTTGAGAGTGTGCCCTTTGCATCGATCACCAGATTTTCAGGGAATTGATGTGTTTGTTTTTTTTGCTCCTTAGTCAAATTGAAACAAAACTCGCAAGCTCTTTCGGAGTTAAAGTAGAGATTTGGTGAATCGTTAAGAAGGGGGCAGTGACAATGACAAGTAAAGAATTGAATTTATTATTGATAAAAACATTCCCAAACCTTAATAATGCTTATATGCAAGAAGTTAGTTGGCAAGAAGGGAATAGTACTGGTTCTCATACTGTTTATGGAGATGTTTTAACCCCGTACGTAATTAGCTGTATAGAAAATAATAATCAAAAAGAGATAAAAGAAATATTTACTTATAAGGGACTTTTCGTGAATTATTTTTATTTTAGGAAAAAATCGACATCGGATTAAATCGTTAGTTAGGAATAAAAAGTGTATATTCTTTCAGGATATTACAGAGAATGGCATAAGGGAGAACGAGGATGGACTACACAAAATTTCCCATAGTTGAAGTATCCGTTGCATTGTCCAGCAAGAAGATAAAAACAACGTGTATAACGGATTTTCTTCAAGTGAGGCCCAGCAAGGAACGAGGCGTAGAAGATTGGCCAGATAGTATAAAAGAAAATTCTAATCTGCCAGAACAAATGAAACCAAGAAATGAATGGGTGTGGAGTATAGAATATGAAAGGTGTACGAATATAGATGATGCATTGAAAAACCTAATAGCTATTTTTAGTTCCAAAAATATCAATATTTGCTGAAACATTCGAAGAAAAATCTATAGAAAAATCGGTACAAGTGCTTATTCATGCTGAATTAACAGGTATGCCGGAGGTAGGTTTAGAAATTGAAACCATAGAATTTTTGAATAAAATTAGAACACCAATTTCCTTTGATATTTATACTTATTGATGGAAATAATACTATTTCGAGTTAGTAAATAAGCCCAAATTTTGAGGTGATTATTAAACCTCATTTTTTTATAACTCATTTATGAGAAGGAAGAGTACAAGTTGTGCAGAGCTAGTTTAAGAAGCTCGTTCCAATGATGAAACTATTAGGGAGTATGACGATATGAAAGTATATTTGCTTCAACACAGCTATGAATATGAAATAGATCGAGATCATTGGACTGAAGGCTTTATTACATGGAATGGTGAAAAAGATGAATGGATTGAGTAAGGTGGCAGGTTTAAAGGAGAAGATAGTGAATAGGGAAGAAATTGAAAAGGAACTGAACAAAATCAATCGTTATTTGGATAAGTGTTTATGGATGGATTTTGAATTTGCGAGAATGAATGCTGGAAATATTGTTGCTGCGGGTAGGATAGATACTTCATACAATGATTTTGCTATAAATATAGATTTTGGCATACCCTTTTATATTTCGACTTTGTTAACTTGGCATTTAGACGACTCAAAACCCTTCATAGAGCTTGTGAGTGGAGTTGAAAAACAAATGATCATTAATAAATATCAAGTTGAACTAGGAAACTATATTTTCAAAATCAATGCGGAAGATTTTGAAACAGCACCAATAATCATTGCGAGTAAGAGTTTGAAATGCGAAATAGTAGATGAACATCCGTTTTAGAAGGTAGAACATTGAAGAAATGGTATCAAGGATAAGTGTTGGTTTGTTAAGAAGTAGTTCTGCGAAGAATATCTATAATAAATTATCTGTAAAGGAGAAAAAAATGATAAAGAAACTTGTTGTTTTAGGATTGTTATTGTTGGTGGTCAGTGGCTGTGCGCCGGAGGATAAAGAGGCTGTCGAAGAAACTCAAAAAACGCAAAAGGTACAAAAAAGCGAGTCAAAAATTGAGAAGGGAAAAGTATTAGAAGTAAAAGCAGAAAATGGTGAGTTGTTTCACTATACTTTGCCTAAAAGATGGCAAAAACGTCAGGATGAAAATTCAGACTTATTTGTTAGTTCAAGCAAAGAAGGAGTAAGTTTGCTCATAGAAAATAAAGCAGATTATACTGATTTAGCAAGCTATCAAAACGCGATCATCAATACCTATGAAGATTTGGGTGATCAGGTTGTCGAGCAAGGAAATCCTGTTGAGGCTCAAGGAATGTCTGGAGTTGAATTGGTAGTAGCATCCGATAGAGAAGGAGCAAAGATCAAAGCTTTGATCTACCTTTTAGAGGCTGAGCAAAATTATGTTCAGGTCTACGCATCGACCACTCAAAGTCGCTTTGACGACAATCGGGAAAAGCTGAAGGAAGCGGCCAGTTTACTTAAAATGGCAGAGGAACAACCAGAACCAGTATAGTGAAAATAAAGGAAAAGGTGTCGGCTTTGGACCGGCACCTTTTATTTGATCATTTGAGTGAACCAATGGAAATCAGTTTATTTTCGTTGGTTTTTTCGTCTTAGAAAAATTGCCGCAATAACGAGGATGATTACTAGCAGTCCGGCTATTTTCAATAAAGGAGAGGTTTTTTCTCCGGTCTTGGGATAGCTTTTTGTTGAAATGGACTGAATGTTTTTATTGTTGATAGCGCCGCGGGAGCGGGATGGAATCTTTTTATAGGTTTTCGTTTTGCTCATTTCTGCAGTTTTTTTGATTTTAGGATTTTCCTGCTTGTTGTCCGGTTGTTTTGGACTATCTTTTTCTTTCGTGTTTTTTTCATAGATATGTGTGATATAGACCAGTGCTTCACTGAAGCGGCCGGTTAAAGTTCCGGTCGTTTTCAAGAAGCGGTAGCCGTCGATCAGAATATTAGAGCCTTTGATATCGTAGGTGCTTTCTACGTCGCCGTTGAGCTCTAAATCTGGATGGATCTTGTTTCCGTGAGTATCAAGGTATTTCACGACTACATTTCCTACATGGGCAGGTGCTTCTTTTTTATAGGTCAAGAGGATCAGAATATTTCCTTCTGTAAATGTTCCTGTGAGATTATCTGATGCATGGTCAAAGTGATAATTTTTGATTGTGGCTAATGTATATTTTGGCCCTGAGACATCGTACGCTTCTCCTTCAGTTCCAGATACAGTTTGATCAGCAGCGATTGTTTCCCCATTTTCATCGACATATCGAACAGTGACACTGCCTTCTGCTTTCTTGATGAATTGCGCGGTAAAAATCTGGTCTTTTGTCATTTCTTCATTCGCAGCTGGCAATACTGGTGCCCAGCCGGCAAATGTATATCCAGCGTCTGGTTTTGGTTCGGGCATTGTCGTTAAGGCATCTTCCCAAGCAGTTCCGTAATCGACAGCGGTAGTGATTGAGCGGTTGTTGTAGTCTAGGGTGCCGTTTTCTCCAGGCAGGAAGGTGATAGTAACTTTTTTATTTTCCCATACCGCATACAGATCACTGTCAGTCGTTCCTACTGCGAAATTTCTTTCGCCGAGGTCATAATCCTTTGCTCCAGCGGCGGTTTTACTCCAGCCGGAGAGTGTTTTACCAGGGCGTTCAAATAGGGCTCCTTGCAAAGAGATGTTCGTATTTTTTAGCGCCTTTTGAGAAACGTCTGCTGGACTATCGGCATAGTCGCCAGCGTGATAGGTGACATGGATCACGTCTTCAGCAGCAGCGTATACAGCGGTCAGCTTTGTATCCCCGCGAACCTGCATGTGATCCTCGGGGTAATAAATCGTAGACTCCTGATCGGATTGCCAGCCAATAAACACCTTGCCAGCAGGCGCTTTGATGCCATCATCGTTTTTGATCAATGCTCTCGTCGTTAAATCATAGTCCTTTTCATCAACTGGCAGGGTGCCTGTTCCAGCGCCGAGATCATAGGTAACATGAAAGCCATCTGTTTGCCACTTCGCATATAAGTCAATATCGTGGGTTATTGGAATCGTGTCAGAGAACTCAAAGCTAGACGAACCAACTTGCCAAAACCATCCGTTAAAGACGCCCTTGCCGTCTACATAGGTTTTGCCCTTTACATAGTTACTTGGAAAAACGATATGATCATTGTCTGCGTAGCCCTGCTGGAGCAGCTGTTTTCCGCCTAAAGAATCAAAATAGTGGACGGTATCCTGATTAGATTCCCATTTCGCAAAAAAGGTTGTATCACTATCGGGCATAACGAAATGATCGAAGTCGACCTTTTGCCGATAGTCTGAATCTAAATACCAGCCCGCGAAAACATAGCCTTCCCGAGTGGGGTCTTTCGGTGCAGTGATGGTTTCCTGATATTTTTTTACGACAGATTGGTCCGCACCTTGGAACTCACCGCCTTGGGTATTATAGGTTAAGGTGTGTTTGTTCCTTAAGTAATAGTAGCTTCCATTATAAGAATCTTCTATTTGATCTTTATAAAAGGTGAATCCGTAAATCGGATCTTCTATATACCCTCCTGAGGCGGAGTAGTATATTTGAGTATCGAATAGGTCATAGTAACGATCTTCGAAGAGTTCATCGGTTTTATCAAGGGATTCGACGTACATCTTGCGGACATTCTTTCTGGCCGTTGTTGTATAGTCGGCGGTCAACGTTAGTTCCTTTTTCCCGGCTGTTGTAGAGATTAGGTTGTTGGTTAAGGTAATTGGGTTCCCAGTACTGATATTTCCTGAACTAATAGAATCTGACGGATACAGCCAGCCTTGGAAGTTAAGGGAAGAATTCTTGACTGTGGGATTACTTGGCCACAGTTCTTTGATATCTTGACCATATTTTGCTGAGATCGTGTATAATTCAGGATCGCTTCCGGTAATGTGTTGTCCGTTTGCGTCCATTTCTGCTTGTGCATTCTTTAAAGCAAATTTCACTTTGTAAACTGTCCGCTTATAGTAAACATTAATGATTGTTTGGCCGCTTCCGGAGATGCCCTTTTTTTCACTAAAGGCGTAATCCGAATAGTTCAAGGCAGCTTTTCCCTGAGTGCTGGAATTTTTGATGCTGTCTGCTAAATCTTGATCGACGGAGAGGCTTTCTCCAGCTTGTCCTTTTCTTTCGGTGGACCACGCAAAATTGTAATTAGCAGCATCATTTCCTGGATCGTTTGCTAAATTAGGCTTTTCTATCCAATAGGCGATCGTATAGTTGACCTTTTCTGGCGTCCAAACCGCGTATAAAGTGATGTCTTGCGCGATCGGCGTATTAAAGTCGTAAGGAACCGAACCATTTTCTTCTGTTGACCAATGAGAGAAGGTGTAGCCGTCTCTTACCGGATCAGCCGGTTTTGCGGCAGCTTTTCCATCCTTTATATATTGCGGGTCCACTTGTGAGCCATTTGAAACGAATAGAACGGTTCTTTCCGCAGTGAATTTTGGAACGAGAACCAGATTTTTATCGGCTTTTGCTGCTTCAAAGTTGAAGGGTGTTTGGGTCGAATCCCCCTCGATATACCAATAAGAAAAATGTTCACCGGCTGGAGGCGTCAGCTCCACAGTGCTTTTGGGAATCCGCTCCTCAGGCTTCACTTCCTTGGAATCAACAAGTTTTCCAGCATTGTCTTTATATTGTACAAGATAGGTTTGACTGAAGCGTGCATAGAACGTCGTCGATTTTTGAAGCGGGGTGGCAAAATCAAATTGACTTCCGGCAACGGGGTCTGTGAACCAACCAATGAAACTAATTTGTCCTGCTTGAGCAGCCGGTTCTCCAGGATAAGGGACCCGTTCATTTTTATGTACTTTGGATTGATTGAACACTTCGTTGCCATTAATGAAGGTCGCTGTAAGCTGTTCAGTTTCAGCAGCAGACTTGCTTTCGCTTGGAATTGCCCCTTCCTGCGGCGCTTTTGAAGCAGAAGAGGACTCTGCTGGACTGCTCGTTGAAGCCGCATTACTTGACGATGCTGGCTGCGAGTTCCTTGAAGCTTCTGAGAGTGATGAGCTGCTGCTCATCGCAGGGACCTGATTGGCATATACTTTCGCAATCGGCTCACATAGAGTGACTAGAAAAATACTGAGAAGCATGAGCCGAGCGGCATTCTTTTTCATAAAAATTCCTCCTAAAAAACATTGGGTTCTAAAATATTAGCTAGGAATTATTATAAACAGCATTTCAAATTAAGTTTAAATAAACACTTATCTTTCAACGTTTCTTTGGATATTTTTCTTTAAATAAAAGACAAATTTAACTTCGATTTCCTATTTAAATCATTTATACCAAAAAGAACAATAACATTACTGGATATTGAAGATAGGATAAACTAGGTTATTTTTAGAGATGGGGAGTGTTGGAAAGGGGGATATGTGGTACATTTCCGGTCGGCGGGCGTCAGTGGAAAATGTTTAAAATAGGCCAGCCAATGATTAATCACTGGCTCAGCCTCTTTAAATCCACATATATGAAAGTGCGGCAGGTCATTTTGATAATGGACGGCCGCGCTTTTTCTGTCCATGAGCCATCGTTTGTTTGCCCGTTACTTTATTTTTGGAACGCTGCTGTGAGAGCGCAACGGATTTGTTTTTCTTCGCATGAAGAAACTGCTCCAGCTTAGTCTTTGTCATGAATGCTCCTCCTTTCAGCAAAAATGGCGTCTAGCGGTCAGCAAATAGTTTCATGGAAATCAGATCCTTTCGTTGTTCTACTTTTATTATAAAGGAGAATGGGGCAAGGGGAGGAGCAGCCTTTTTTATAAAAAAAGAAAGAGCCAGTGAGAACCGGCTCTTTTTTAACAGTGTTTTTTCATTGTGCGAATGATGCGCTGGATACTTTTGATATCCAGATAAAAGCTGTCTGCCAGCTCTCGGGTGCTTTTGCCCAGTTGATATTCCTGAAAAATCTGCTGATTTCTCTGCTGGAGCGTTTTCTTACCAGCCGTTTTGCTGCCCCAGGGCAGGCGTTCTTCGGATTTTCTGGGAATATAAAGGACTGTACCATGAACATATTTTTGGATTTCTTTGACGATTTCCTCTGGTAAATGTTCGAATGCGTTTTGATAAGCCATCTTTTATCCTCCTAATTCAAAATAAACTTTAGGATTCAGCAAAAGCTTTTCAAGCATTCCTGCCAAGCTTTTGCTAGGCTTTTAAAATAATTACCCCCATCATAATGCTCCTTTCCGCTACTCATTAAGTAAAGTATAGCATATCTATTTAGCAGACAAGAGTAGGTACTGGCTCGGCTAGTCTCGTTCAAAGGCCACTTCGCCGCCGATGATGGTCATTCTTGGCTGGATGTCCTTGATGTCATCCAGCGGTATGTCAAAAATATCCTCATCCAGAACGGTGAAATCAGCCAGATAGCCTTCAGCGATTCGCCCTTTTTCCGCTTCTTTAAACTCTAAGTAGCTGGAGCCGATCGTATAGGCATCGATGGCTGCATAAATGTCGACCCCTTCTTCTGGATAGAAGCCGCCGTCAGGCTCACCCTGTTGATTTTTTCTTGCGACTGCGGCATAAATGCAAGGGAAGGGATTGAGGTCCTCGACGGGTGCGTCTGTTCCATACCCGATAGGTGCGCCCAAATCCGCTAAAGTTTTAAAGGCATAGGATGTACTGGCTAGTTCAGCGCCAACACGATCCTCAAGAATCTGCATATCGTAATCTAAGAAGATCGGTTGGAAAAAGACAGCGATGTCCTTCGCCGCGATTTCTTCTAACAATGGCCGGTCTGTGATCTGGCAATGAATCAAGGCATGGCGCAGCTTATTTTTGCCGCCGATAAAGCCCTTCTGATACGCGGCCACTGTTTCGGCGATCGCGCCATCACCAATCACGTGGGTTACGACCTGCAGCCCGCGATTGCTGGCTGCTTTTACTAAGTCAACCTGAAGGTCATAATCTAAAGCACAAACCCCATGATTGTCCGGCTCGTCTAGGTAGCCGTCGCGCATCATAGCAGTCTTAGCACCCAAACTTCCATCCTTGAACATTTTAATAGGACCAAGGTCTAAATAAGGCTCTTGGTAAATCGGCTCTAAGGCCTCAACATTAATAATCTGATCCATTTCCTGCGGCGTATATGCGCAGATTTGGTGACGATAACGGACCTTTGTCAATTTATTTTCATAGATGGCTCGAATAGATTCAAAATCACCGTACGTATTTGGTGCTGCGATATCGTTGGATTGGACACTTGTTAGGCCGACGCTAGCCGCGTAGTTCAACGCCTTGGACATAAATTGGATCTTTTCCTCCCGCGTATAATTAGGGATCACTTCCTCGATCCATTGCACGGCATTTTCCGTCAACACACCATTTGGATTGCCGTCTTCATCAGATTCGATCGTTCCTCCTCGTGGGGGAGGCGTGTCCTTCGTGATGTTCTTCATAGCCAACGCCTTGGAGTTCACGGCGCAAATATGACCGCAAACGCGTTCCAAAATGACGGGGATCTCGGTTGAAATCTGGTCGACATCATGTACATCCAGCACTCGTTTTTCACCAGAGGTAAATAAATCCTGATTCCAGCCCATTGTTCTAACGCCGTTTTTCGTCAGCTCCGGATTTTTCGCGATAAACTCCTTCGTCAAATCAATAATCTCTGCAATCGAGCGGCAACCAGACAAGTCTACCTGTAAATACGCTGCTCCGACACATGAAATATGACAGTGAGAATCGTTCAATCCGGGGATGATCGTTTTGCCGCTTAAGTCGATAACCGCATCATACGCCGATTTACGCAGGTCCTCATCGGTACCAACCTTGATTATTCGATCATTTTCAACCAGTACTGCTTCCGCAAACTCTTCTCTAGCAAGATAAAATTTTCCGCCTGTAAATAATTTCCGCATTCGCTACGCCTTCTTTCTTTTAAGCTGTCGATCAAAATACCAGTAGACCAAGATCCCAATAATCTGTACACCCATCCCTAGAACCGCATTTTGGATATCCTCTGTAAAGGTGTTAATCAGCAGGCCAATAAATAGAATCGATGTGATCAGGACGGTCCATGGATAGCCGGCTACTCGATAAGGTCGGTGCAATTCAGGATAGCGGCGGCGCATTACCCAGACAGCGATAATTGTCAGAAGGTTATACAGCATCGCCGTAAATACAACCAGAGATGTCAGCTGATCCAAATTACGTGAAAAGACAAGAATAATAGATAGAACCATTTGGACAACGATGGAAGCCGTCGGTACTTTGTATTTCGGATGTAATTTAGCAAAAGACTTAAAGAAATGCCCTTCAACAGCCATCGCATAATACATTCGCGGTTGAGCAATAATCAGTCCGTTTATCCCGCCAAACATCGCCAGAATCATCCCTAAAGAAACAATGATCCCGCCCCAATTGCCTAGCACACTTCTAGCGGCTTCTGTTCCAAGATAGAGGTTTCCATTTTCAATATTAGTAACAATCTCGTCATAAGGCAGTACCTTATAAATAGCAAAATTGAATAAGGTGTATAAAATAGTAATCCCGCCGATTCCGACAATTAGCGCTTTAGGCAGGTTTTTCTTAGGATTTTTCATTTCCTCTGTCATCGAGTTCAGATTCGTCCAGCCTTCATAAGCCCACAAGCTGGCAACTGTCGCGAAAGCAATCATAGGAATAATATCAAAGAACGAAGCATCAGGATTGGTCACTGGTGTCAATGACAAATCCGGCCGTTCCGTTCCTAAAAACAAAGCCGCAAACAGGATAATCAAGATCGGGATTAATTTCGCCACCATAGAGATGTTCTGTAAAAAAGCGCCCTGCTTGATACCAAATAGATTGTAGACGGTCAGTAAAATAATCAGGACCGTTGCGATGATTTTTACCTGCATGTCAGAGATGTCCCAAAAGCTTCTCATCGCCGTCGGCAGGGCGATCGACATAGCAGCGATCGAGCCTGGTCCGCCAATCAGCCAATCAGTAAACCCTCTCAAAAAGCCAACCGCTGGATGAAAGGCCTCCGTCAAATAAACCGTTGAACCGCCAGCTCGAGGCATACTAACGCCTAGCTCCGCGTAGCATAATCCAGCCAATAGGGTCACTAAACCACCAACTATCCAAGCAAGTAAGCCTAACCCTAAGCTCATCCCGCTTCGTTCCAAAACATAGGAACCTAAATAAAAAATTCCAGAACCAATCATGATTCCGCCGATAATACTAACCCCGCCAAAGACGCCCAATTCCCGATTAAATTCCGTCTCAGTCGTGCTCAGCTCCTGCAAGTGTTTCTCTTGATCCATTCATTAACTCCCCCTTTTAGTAAATGTCAAAATATTCTGAAAAAAACATTTTAAAGATAAGCAGGCTTCAAAAACAGGCCTACTCAAAATGTTTCTATTCACTTAGTCAAACAACCTTTTTTAACAGAAAATGCTTCGTTCTCATCAACGTCTTGATGAAAAATGGCTCTAATAAGAAACAGCCAAAGCTCATTTATTTTGTGAAAAGTGCATAAGTCCATTCTATCAGAAAAAAACTTTTTGAGAAGCTACTATCGAGCTAGAAAACTGTTTAATAATACAATCAAATCTATTGCAGGTAAGGCAGGAATGACAAAAAGTTGGGCCTCTTTTTTTCGGGTAAAGACACGTTGCTTCTATTTAGCATGGTATAATAGAGAAATCTTAAATTCGGAGGGGATAGGCCTATGGTGACACCTTATCTAGTATTCAACCGGCAGTGCGAAGAAGCGATGACTTATTATGAAAAGGTTTTTTCTGGAGAAAAGAAGGAAATCCTAAGATACACCGACTACGTTCCTGAGGGCGTTGTCGAAGATGTGAGAAATTATGTGCTTCATGGGAAAATGACGTTATTTGAGACTGAATTTACCTTTGCGGATGAATTTTCGAAGCCTGTTACTTCTGGAAACCAAGTCCATTTGACGGTACATCCAAGCGATGCAGCTGAGGGGAAGAGAATTTACAACGAGCTGAGTAAAGAGGGAGAGGTGTTTCTTCCGCCGACGGAGACATTTTATAGTCCGCTGCATACAACCATTCAAGACAAGTTTGGTATCGTGTGGAATATTATTGTGATTTAAAAAAAATGAGTATGTGGTGTGATTTTATGCGCCGCATGCTTTTTTTTCGTAGAAGAAGTATAAAAGTTGAGGTGTTCAAAAGGCTGATAAAATCAATCTTTTGGACATTTTTCGTTTGGTCTTTCTCTCTTTAAAAGGAATACATGAAGCCGCACCTCTTTCAGGTTCCCTGAGGATTCCTATAGCACGGAACTTAGCATTTTTTATATAAACCAGAACAGAAGTGAAGAATCAGAGAAGTGTATCAATATGTTGTTTAAAAGCGCTGATGAGGGGATGGAGGATCGTTCAGTTGTATTATATCTTACTGGAATAAAAGAGATTTAAAATATTGGATCACGACAGAATGAGATTTGAATGCAACACAAACAAAACGGATTTCCTCCTTTTTGGATATCTTATTAAAAAGGCGATTAAACAGGGTTTGCAAGAATGATTTGCACTAATTTTTCTGTTTGCAAACATTAATTTCTAGAAATAAGCCTGTGAATCAAATAAGATTATTATGAACTCATGAATGACCAGTTAGTTATAATAAGTTGATTAAGCACAACCATTTTATGTGAAGGTGGATTTTTTATGGAATTGGGAAAAATTATTAAAAAAAGTAGAAATGACATGAACAAGACACAACAAGAGGTGGCGGAAAAACTAAATATATCAAGGCAAACTCTCTCAAATTGGGAAATAGGCAAGAATTATCCTGATGTTTTTATGTTGTTAAGGTTGGCAGATTTCTACTCGTTGTCTTTGGATACAATGCTGAGAGGAGATGTAAATCTCATGAAAAAAATCGAGAATGATTCAAAACAATTGGCCTTTTTTAAAGAATTGCCGTTCTATATCATAATAGATTTGTTTGTAATTGTTTTTTCATTTGTTTTACTTTTCATAATTAGAGGAAGTGACGAGGTTTTATCATTAGTATTACCGTGGCAGATTCTTTTATGTATGAGCAGTTTTTCCATGGTGATAGTTTTTCTTAACAGGAATAGTCACCTTTTTAAGCAAAAGGCAGTTAGAATTTCGTTTGTACTCCTACTCATCGTTGCGATGCTTTGTCTATCATTACTTTTATTATTTATATTAGCTTTTACAAATACGATAATCATTAATTAGATAATAGTAAAAGGGATTAAAGCACGATTCGGAAGCTTTGCTGTCCTTGTTCAAATAGGAAGTTGGTTTATAGGACAATGGCAAAAAGTTGCACTTGCCAGAGCATTTTTTAAAAGAATCACATATTATTGTGCTTGATGAACCAAATTCTTCTTTAGACCCAATATCAGAACTAGAGCTTTTTAAATATTCTTTTGATTCAGTAAAAGAGAAGTTCGGTACCATTGTTTCACATAAATTTAGTCTTTTTAGTAAAATTGTTGTTTTATCAGATGGGGAAATTGCTGAAGTAGTTTTACACAAAGAGTTAATTAGAAAAAGGGTTATGTTATGAACTAGACTTGTTGCAATGAACATTATTAGTGTACAAGTGAAAATTAAATAAAAAAGAGTAATTTAGTGTTTTCGATCAAATGCTTTATTTTTGACTAAAATTAGGTAAGAAATCGAAAGGAAAAGGTAGGAGTTAAAAGAAAGTAGTTCGCAGATTAATAGAATAAAATCAATGGATAGATCACCACGTCGTTATTTAATGGCTGGTGGTCTTTTTCTTGTTTTAAATAAAAATAAGGGATTTTAGAAATAATCAAAAAAATATATATGGATTTCAATGTGGTTATACTTTCGTTAAAAAGTATATGATATTCGAGTTAATATTTCAACAATAAATTAGAATATACAGAACGCGATCACGTATAAATAATCTAGATATTCGGTGAAAATAACATTTTTCGCGAAGCCGTCACCTGAACCGTCAATTAGGAATGAAAGAGTGGTTATTTTATGGATAAACGATCTGGTAGAGAAAATATCTATTTTAGAAAGGATGGGCGTTGGGAAGGCCGCTATGCATTAGGGAGAAGGAATGATGGCAGACTTAAATATGGCTACGTCTATGGTAAAAGCTACCAAGAAGTGCAGACAAAGCTGCGGCCACTAAAGCAATCAGCACAAAACAGGTTTCAATTATATGGAAGGAGCCTGATGTTGTACGAGGAGTGGATTAAAAAATGGAGGATCGCTGTTCAAGGCACAGTCAAAACATCAACCTTTTCGGATTACTGTTATAAATTGAATCGGTATCTGTTGCCGAATTTCGGGGAACTTCCTTTATACCAAATAACTTCTGAACGAATACAGGGAGTGATTGACGAACAACTCGCAGAAACACTATCGCCTAATAGTATTCATATCATTGTCCGTTTACTAAGCAAGACGCTAAAAATGGCTCAGGCAGAAGGAGTGATTGATAAGAATCCCTGCGAAAAAGTAACACTTCCCAAAAGACTGCCGCAAAAAATTCACGCACTGACCGTTGAACAGCAGCGCTCTTTAGTCGAGGCTGCAAGCTCGTACCCAGATGAAAAAGGACAATCGGCCATCCTTGCCCTCAACACAGGTCTGCGCATTGGCGAAATCGCTGCATTGACATGGGAAAATATCGACTTTGACAAGGACATTATTCACGTGGATCAAACCTGTCACCGAGTAACCCTGGAAGAAGAGAGGAGGACCTGCTTGCATTATGATACGGTGAAAAGCTACGCTTCACATCGCATGATACCAATGAATCGCGTGGTTAAAAAACTTTTAAAAAACCTGAAAATAAAGAGCAAAAGCCAATTTGTTTTCTCGGTCGGAACCAAAGGCTGCGAGCCGCGAGTATTGACTTATCACTTCCATCGAGTTCGGCAACTAGCCAACTTAGAGCAGATTCATTTCCATCAATTACGCCACACCTTCGCGACTCGTTGTCTGGAGGCGAAGATCGGTGTTGCCTCTGTGAGTGCGCTATTAGGCCATTCCTCAACCAAAATGACGCTGGATGTCTATTCGGATTCTATGCTTGAGGAACGTATTCACGCCGTCTTCGCCATTGAGCAAGTCACTGTTTAGAAAAGACGTTTAAAAAAATAATAGAGGCCGTTGCTAGGTGAATCATTCTTGTTTTATACGAGTAAGCGCTATCAATTTAAGCTGAGGGATTTTTAAAATCTAGACCTGCTTGAACTTCTATTTATTGAACATTAGTTGAGATGAGATTTGAAATATTGTTATTTAAATGATAGCCCATTTATTTTTCCGACCGTCAATTATCGCCGTCAGAGGTTCTGATCCTTTTAACAAAAACGTTTATGACCATTCCCTTATTTTTATTTAAAACAAGAAATTCACCAGAAACGTAAAAAATAATAGCTGTCATGTGATTTTAACATGGGGAACAATTATTTTCGAGGAATGGGGGTTGGAGAGAGAGTAGGAAGGTTCGTTTACTTCTATCTCTTTTAAAGGTATCTCAATTAATGGATCAACAAAAAGATACTTAAAAAACGTTAATGCGTACATTTTCAAATATTCCTTATTAAAAATACTATAAAAATAAGAACTTCAAAAATCTTCAAAAAACTATCCACTTAGAAGATTGAATGAAAGATGTTTTTATTAATATAATTAAGAAAATAATCTTTTGTGAGGTGTGCAGATGGAAAGATAAAGTTCTGTATTGCAAAAATGACAAAGAATAATCACCTACATTTTATTTATTTTGCTTTTTTTAAATAGATAAGACATTAGGGCTGAAAATTTGAGGAGAAGGCTGGGGGGAAACAAATGCGACCAATATTGATTTTAACTAAGAATCTTTTGATAGAACAAGAGCTGCAGCAGCAACTGCAACATCTAAACTACGAAGTTTTATGCTCGGTGGAAATGTTAAATCAAATAAAAATGAGTATTCAAGAAATGAATATAACAGATGAGAATCAACGAAATTTTCAAAAAAATCTATTAATTAATTATCAAGCTATCATTTTAAGCGAAACCATTTCCGACAATGAGATTCAGGAGCTGGTACCGAATATCCAATTGAACAAACAAATTCTTCTACGAAAACTAGTTGAAGAACCATCGAAAAAGGAAAAAGAGCGGTTAAACGACTTAGGTATCATAGATTGGCTTCTGATTGATCATTCGATAAACAGCTTACGGGAGCAATTATCTGAAAAATTAGCTATTTATCAAAATGAAGAATCAAATATTATTTTCTTATATCAAGAAGCAGGGTTACCTAGTGATGTCGTTCAGTTGAAACGCAGTTTATCAAAACGAGAAAAAGCAACCTTAGAATGCTTGTTCAAGGCTAAAGGGAAGGTTGTTTCAAGAGAGGATCTCTGTACGTATGTTTGGAATGAAACACCAAGTAATTCGCGTTTGTCTCAAACCTCGATGCTTATAAAGAAAATAAAGAAGAAAATGGGGAAATTTGGTTTCAATGAGGAAGCTATTCAAACCGTGTGGGGTGAGGGCTATCTTCTATCAGATGAGGTTACGGAAAATGGGCTGCCAATCAGCTTGTAATTATTACGGGAAAGTAATCTTCTGATTAAATAAAAAGCGTTATTTGTATTTGATTTTTATCTTTTTTAAACTAAAAAAGTTAAAAAGATAAATTAAAAGTTGCTATTAAACATAATTTCAGATTATAATAAAATGAAAGTATTTTAATTATTTTGTATTAATGTTTTTTTAGCAACAGGGAGGAAAAGATTTCATGAAAAAAAAGAATTTGATTAGCTTAGTTTGTGTCGCAGTTCTTAGCCAGTATGGTTTGGCACCTGTGACGGCCTTAGCGAATGAAAATGAGAATACAGTGACTGGAACAATGAACAGTGAGGACTTAAAGACCAATACAATTTTGGATGACCTGCCATTGAACGCGGCAGAAAATGCAGAGGAGCCTGCAGCAGAATCTGAAAGTACAGCGAGCGAGACTGCTGAAGAAACAGCAGAGTCTACTACAGAAACCACTGAAGTAGAGGAGGCTAAAGCACTTAATTGGGAATTCAAAGACCCAAAACAAGCCCTTACTGCAGGTGACGATTTCACTGTAAAAATAAAGGGAACACATTCGGTTGCTAAAATCGTATTACCAGAGGGTATCGAATATGATCTGGAGAAAAATGCGGAAGAGCTTCGCCCACTTATCTCCTTCGATGAAGAAAAGCGGGAGTTGCAACTAACTAAGATTGATGAATATGAGGAAATCGAGCTGGTATTGACTGCCGAAAAAGCAGGAGACTATGAACTTCAAATGAGCGATGACGCTCAGGAAAAGATTGGCGATAAATTGGTTTTTGCTGTGGCTGAAAAAGCAGAAGAAACAGAAGAATCAAAAGAAGAAGAGCAGAAAGACGCAGATAAAAAAGAAGAAACACCAAGAGAAGAGCAGAAAAAGGAAAGTGAAACAAAAACAAAGATCGGACCACAAGCTGCTCAACATAGTAACGTTTCATTAAATGTAAATTCTACACCGGATGATAAGATTACTGACTCTTCAAAAATTATTAATTATATTGTGGACTTTAGTCACAGTTTATCTACAGATGTTTTAACAGATGGCAAGATCGTTATTACTCTTACAAATGGTGTGTTTGTCAAAGTGCCTACTAAGAGTTCAAATATGAAATCTTTAACCATGAGCTATGATAAAAAAACAATTACGATTGAATTAAATGATGATTGGAATTCTGGGAATGTTGATTCTGTCTCGTTATCGGTAAAATCAGCCGTGGGAATTTCGAAAGGTGACAATATTTCTTTAAATGCTGAATTTACTGGGAAATTTAAAAAAGAGACCGATTCATTTAGTAATGTAGCAAAGAAAGATATTCTATTTGATACAGAAGGAATAAAAGACGTTCAACCTGGGACTTCAGATTGGGCGATAACGGGCTGGAAAGATACAGAAGTTTATGCAGGAACAGACACAGAAATACTTGGTTACTTAAGAAAAGATAATGAAAGCACAAAAGAAGGATTTTCAAATCTAAAAATAAAAATTCATATTTCAGATGTAACTAAATTGAATTGGTTCTCTAAATTGTTCAAACAAATGGCATACCATGATATTCAAAATTCATTGCATGCAATCACCTTAGAAGACAATCAAATTCAAAAAATTGATGATCAGACCTATATATTTACATTAGGAAATATTAGCCCAGAAGAAGTAAATAATTTATTAACATTTATGAATGTTAATCTACCAGAAGATACGCAACCAGGTGAATCAGTTAGTGTTAAAGCAGAATACTATAATGACGATACCCAAATCTTTGATGTCCCAGTTATGACCATAACTGTCAAAGAGGCAGAAACAAATTTCACTTTCCGTTATAGAAGAGATACCCAAGGAAAAGAACTCGCTCCAGGTCAAACCTTCAATACAGCGGTTACGATCATGGGTACTACAGGAAAACCAATTGATGACGTGGTTGTTGAGACAGAGGTACCTGATGAAGTACAGCCTAATAAAGTAGTGAATGGAATTATGAGCAGTCTTCCTGCACTTAAAAAAGTGGAATACTTTGATGGTGTAAATTGGTTTGAAGCAACTAGTCAGGGAGATGATTTCCTTTTTCCACAGGATAAGACTATAACGAAAATACGATACTATTATATAGAAGTACCTTATCGTCCTGGAGCTCATCAACCATTCCGGACATTTTATACAGTTAAATCAACTAGTGGGGCGGGAGACACTTTTGAGTTGCCGAATTCTGTAACTTTTACAGATGCAAAAGGGGATGCTCGAACAATAGAATCAACTCCTAATACCTTGGATTATGTAGTAGTAGCTGATAAAAAAGAACAGGCAAATAAAATTGCTACATATAAGTACTTGCCTAAGGGAGATTTTGGAATCGTTAGTTCTGGAGATAAGTATACTAGAAGTTATCGGCTAGTATCGATCACAGGTGAAATAGATCAACCTTATATCTTTGTTAAGGTGCCTAAGGGAATTACTGTTGAGAACAAGTATAACTCTATTCAATATCCATACGACAATACGTATAAGTCTGACTATCCGCGGATCGGAACGCCCGCATCACCTATTTCGAAAGCGAATAACGTAGGAACATTCCAAACAGAAGATGGGGATACGGTTTACTATTTTAAGGCAGATGATACCAAACTGTCTGCTGCAGATTATATTCAAATGTTGTTGGTTGAAAATCAGTACACGATTGGGTACATGATGTCAGGCAACTATGAAGTAGAAGTCGGAATGGGCTCACTGACTGAAGATTTTACTGAACCTGAATTGAATGATTTCACTGCTGAAACTCTTTCAACAGAGATGCAAACGAAACTAGGAGCCAGCGTTTCTAATTACTACTCGAATAAAAAAGTGTTAACTGTTGGACAAGGAGAACGTGTTAATACCACTGTAAATGTAAAAGGTAGTGAGGATGCTGATTGGAAAGATGCAACTAAGAATGAGGTAGGAACAGTTACTCCTGGGAAAAAAGTCTCATATAAAATTTCCATGAAAAATGACGGTGCAGAACGTTATTCCGATGTTGAATTAGTCAACATTCTACCACATATTGGGGACGCGTTAGTGAGTTCACCTGGCTCACCAAGAGGGTCAGAATTTCAGATTAATCCAGATTCAGGCGGAATCAAAGTTTATTTAAATGGTGTTGAAACAAATGATGTGACGCTACAATATTCATTGTCGAATGATCCAGTTCGTTTCGCTTCACCAAGTGGCGATCCTATCGGTAGTGGAGCCTGGGTATCATCAGTAAGTGATTTCTCGCAGGTTCGGGCCGTTCGAGTGAGTTTACCAAATGCGAGATTAAATCCAGGTGATGAACTAGTTCTTGAGTACAGCGGGGTCGTCGTACTGGATGCGAAAAGACCAGCCAATGATACGGAAACTTTTGTTGCGAAAAATAGCGTAGCCTATAAGTTTGAGACAGAAGCTGGGACTTTGCGAGTGAATGAACCGGCTGTATCTTCCGTAAAAACGAGTATCGCTCAAAATGATGGGCTGATTTCAGGAAATGTCTATATTGACTTAGATGAGAGCGGTGATAAAGCTGGTACAGAACCAGGTTTGAACCAAGTACAATTTGAGCTTTTCAAGAAGGAAGGCGCCAATTTTGTTCCAACGGGATTAACAAGTGAATCCTCTTCCGACTCATCAAATAACAATGGTATCTTTGGTTTTAACGATTTAGAATATGGTACTTATAAAGTCAAAGTAACGTTGCCTTCAAGTAAAGGCGCTAAATTTATTACTACTGGACCTGACGGTGTGGAGACGATCGATACAAAAACTGCATGGGTCACAAAGAATGGTAATACAGAATTCACAATTAATGACTTGACAAGTACTTCTCATGAAATCAATGATTTGAGTGTGCCGTTGTTTGTGAATACGCCGTTGAATGGAACGATTAATTTTGTTAATAAAGATGGCAATGTAGTTGCTAGTGACTATGGTAAAGATTTCACAGTAGAACTTTATAAAGGAACCACGAAGATTGATGGAACGACTGCTGGTGATCATGGGGCTTATGTATTTGAAAAACTTAGTATCAACAGTTCAGATGAATATAAAGTAAAAGCCACTGCTCCGAGCGGTAAGAGCTTTGTTTTCACTACAGCAAATTCTACTGGTGAAATTACGATCGATATGGAGCCGGGGATCGGTACGAAAGATGCGACTGATTTGTATATTACAGATACAGACACACCGACTGCGAGCATCGCTATCGATAATGGACATGGATCAGGCAAGGATATTAACCCGGATTCAGTAACCTTGACGGCGGCAGATAAAACGACTTCTATCTCGACTGATTGGAAGATTACCAAAGGTGGGACAGTTGAATATTCTGGTACCTCTGCAAAAGGGACAATTTCTTTAGAAGATCAAATCAGCTATCTGGTTGGGGATAAAAAAGCCGGAGATTATACGGTTGAGATGACTGTAACGGACTTTGCTGGAAATCAAACAACTGTAACCAAGAACTTCTCAATCAAATTTGCAACCGCATCGTACATGGTGGAAGCGACAGAGTATGCGAAAGAAGAAAATCTACTATTATATTCAGGAAAATTAACGAAGCCTAAAACTGATCCAACGAAGGCAGGCTATGTCTTTGATAAGTGGGTGAAGGACTCAGATAATACTGAATGGGACTTCTCGACAGGAACAATTTCTGAAGAAAATCTGGTCTTGAAAGCAACCTTCAAAGCTGCCAAACAAAAAGTCACATTTGATATTAACGGCGGGGATGCTTCAACACAACCAGATGATATCGAAAAGGATACAGCGACAACTGTAGATCTAAGTGGTGTAGCTGCCCCAACAAGAAAAGGCTATACCTTCAAACACTGGTATAAACAAGGGGATGTAGGTAAGGCGGACGTTGGAAATTCAATTACGATGCCAGCAGGTGGAGTAACGTTGGTCGCTGAATGGGAAGCGAACAGCTATAAAGTCACGTTTGACAAGAACGACGGAACGGGAACGATGGCTGATCAAGACTTCAAATATGATACAGCACAAAACTTAAGAACAAACGGCTTCGCGCGAGACGGCTACAGCTTCCAAGGCTGGGCAACAAGCAAAACTGGCGAAAAGAAATATGACAACAATGAAAACGTCAAGAACCTTTCTGATAAAGATAAGGATACAGTTACCCTATATGCTGTCTGGAAAGCGAACGAACAAACGATCACATTTGATGTCAATGGCGGGGATGCGACGAGCAAGCCAGGAGATATTAAACAAGATACAGCGACAACTGTAGATCTAAGTGGTGTAGCTGCCCCAACAAGAAAAGGCTATACCTTCAAACACTGGTATAAACAAAGTGATGCAAGTAAGGCGGACGTTGGAAATTCAATTACGATGCCAGCAGGTGGAGTAACGTTAGTCGCAGAATGGGAAGCAAACAGCTATAAAGTGACGTTTGATAAGAATGACGGAACAGGAACGATGGCCGATCAAAGCTTCAAATACGATACGGCACAAAATCTGACTGCGAATAAATTCACGCGAGATGGCTATACTTTCCAAGGCTGGTCAACGAAGCAAACAGGCGCCTATATGTACTTGGATAGTGCGTCCGTTAATAATCTGACTGCAGTTAAGGATGAAACGGTGACCTTATACGCGATCTGGAAAGCGGATAGTCAAATCGTTCAGTTTGATGTCAATGGCGGTGATATTTCAACGAAACCAGGGAATATTTCAGGCGACACTGATAGCACTGTTGATTTAAGTAAGGTTAAAGCACCGACGAGAACCGGTTATACCTTCAAGCATTGGTATAAACAAGGGGATGCGGCAAAAGCTGATGTAGGAGCATCAATCACGATGCCAGCTAATGGCGTGACTTTAGTAGCTGATTGGAAAGCGAACACTTACACAGTGAACTTCCATAAGAATACTGGTACTGGAACGATGACAGCCCAAGACTTCAAATACGATGAAACGAAGAAATTAACGAAGAACAGCTTTGTTAAGGACGGCTATACGTTTGTCGGCTGGTCAACAACAAGCGGCGGTACTTCAAGTTATGTCGATGAAGCAACCGTTTCGAATCTAACTGCAGATAATAACGGCAGCATTGATCTATATGCGGTTTGGTCAGCCAGTGCCCAAATCGTTCAATTCGATGTTAATGGAGGCGATGTATCGAGTAAACCAGGAAACATCACTGGTAATACAGATGATACGATTGATTTAAGTAGCGTGAAGAACCCTACGAGAACCGGCTATACCTTCAAACATTGGTACAAGAAAGGCGATACAGCTAAAGCAGATGTTGGTAAATCAGTAACGATGCCAGCTAAAGGAATGACGTTAGTCGCTGAATGGGAGGCCAATAATTATACGGTCAAATTCAATGCAAACGGCGGGACAGAAGCGATGGCCGATCAAGCATTTGTTTATGACAAAACGCAAGCTTTGACAGAAAACAAATTCAAACGAGCAGGCTATAACTTTGCCGGCTGGTCAACAACTGCTAACGGATCTGTGAATTACGCTGATAAAGCCAATGTCACTAATCTGACAGGGGACAAAGACGGTGAGGTTGAATTGTTTGCTGTATGGAACGCAACAGAGCAAACCATTGCATTTGATGTGAATGGCGGCGATGCTGCAACGAAACCAGCCGATATCAAGCAAATGACAGATACGGATGTTGACTTAGCAAAAGTTGCAGTACCGACTCGTAAAGGGTATACTTTCACTCACTGGTATGTGAAAGACGATGCAGCGAAAACGCCAATGGCCAGCACATTCAAGATGCCGGCTGGCGGTCTAGTACTAGTTGCCGAATGGCAAGCCAATGATTACACCGTAGCGTTTGATGCAAATGGCGGAACGGGTGCGATGAGTGATCAAAGCTTTACCTATGACGCGGAACAAAAACTGACTGCAAATGCATTTGATCGAACCAATTATGATTTTGTTGGCTGGTCAACGACTAAGACTGGTTCAGTGAAGTATGCCAACGAAGAGGCCATTAAGAATCTAACGGACGTGAAGGACGGCACTGAAACATTATACGCAGTGTGGAAGCTTCAAGAACGAGTGATCTCCTTTGATGTGAATGGCGGCGATTTGGCAACACAACCGCAAGATATTCAAACAGGTATTGGAGAAAATGTTGAATTGGATAAAGTAACCGCGCCAACACGTGAAGGTTATACGTTTGATCATTGGTATGACAAAGAAGATGCAGCGAAAGCAGCTGTGTCAGGAACGATTCCAATGCCAGATAAAAACATGGTATTAGTCGCTGCCTGGAAAGCAAACCACTATAAGGTGGCATTCAAGGCGAATGGCGGAACGGGTACGATGAAGGATCAGGCGTTTGTTTATGACACACCGCAAGCACTGACTGCCAATGCTTTTGAGCGTAAAAACTATGACTTTATCGGCTGGTCAACTGAAAAAGATGGCGTTGTTGCACACTACGACAAAGATTCAGTGGACAACTTAACAGCTAAAGATGGAGACACGGTCACTCTTTACGCAATTTGGGAGAAGAAAGCAGTTCTGCCAGTTATTAAGGCGAATAACATTGTTTTAACTACTGAACAAGTTGAAGAGTTTATGACTGCCAATGTTTTAGATAAGAAAATCGCGGAACTTTCAGATGCAAAAGTAATAGATGAAAATACCGACGATGTACTCGCTTCTTATGAAAATATTAGTGTTGATATCTCGGCAGTGAAAGGTAAGAAGGGTGTTTATAAAGCGGCACTTTCTTATGAAACAAAAGCACGGTCAACTGTAGAATCAAGAGAAATCGATGTAACCGTTATTGATCCGGCTCAAAAGATACAAACGATCAGCTTTGATGTCAATGGAGGGGATACGAAGACTCAACCAGCGGATATCACAGCACCGGTTGGAACAACAGTTAGTCTGAAGGACGTAAAAAATCCAACTAGATCAGGCTATACGTTCTCTGGCTGGTTCAACGGGGAAACAAAAGTTGGGGAGACTGTCGAAATGCCAGAAAATGGCATGAAACTAGTGGCTCATTGGTCACAAGACAATGGCAACTCTGGTACCAGCGCGGGCACTGGCGGAAGTAAAACAAGTATAAACGGATTATCTAGTACATCAACGACTTCAACTAGCGGAAAATCATTACCGAAAACTAATGATACGCCAACAGTTGGTATGACGATTGTTGGAGGGATGCTGGCACTTCTAGCCCTGTTCGGTTTCAAAAAGAAAAAAGACGAAGAGTCTGAATCAGAATCTAAGTAAAAAATAATTAGCATATACAGAATCACTGACTCGGCAAATTTAGTTGCTGAGTCGGGTGATTCTGTTGTGCTATCCACTAAATGAAGGATATTTATAATAGATGAGGACAATGACAGATGAAAAAAATTTTATTGGTAGACGATTCAGTTGAATTTTGCAACTTCATGCAGGAATTCTTGGAAACACATGGTTTTGAAGTGATTACTGCACAAGACCCTTTAACAGGAATCACCCTTTTTCGTAAATCAATGGTGGATCTAGTTATTACCGATCTAAAAATGGGGGAAATCGACGGCATACAATTTATGACGTTGATTCAAGAATCTTATCCAGAAGCAAAGGTCATTATTTTGACTAGTTCCGAAAGTGAAGAAGATGAGTTTCGCGGTCTAGATCTTAAGGCAGATGAATATTTGAAAAAAGGAACTTCGTTGAAGATTATCTTGAAACGGATCGTGCGTGTTTTAGAGCAAGAAAACAAGGATTCTGAGGAAGTTCTATTTAGCAAGAGGGAGAACTTGACGATTAAAAAACGGACACGACAGGTCTATAAGAACAACGAGCTAGTCGCTTTGACTAGAAAAGAATACGATTTATTGGTGCTGTTTCTTCGGAATAAAAATCGAGTATTGTCTCGCGAAGTCATTTTTCGAAGTGTCTGGAATAAGGAGAGTGAGCTAGTTGATTCACGGGTAATCGCGACACACGTGAAGCAGATTCGGGCGAAGCTATCACTTATAAGTCTTTACAATATCAGAGGTGTTGGGTATGAGTGGACAGAATAATCGAAAATTTAAGGTTGTAGTGGCATTATATGGTTTTTTAATCGGAATCATCGTGCTGCTTTTTCTGCTTTATCCGACAATCTACAATCGCTTTGAAAAACAGCGGCAGGACCAAACAATGACGAAAGTGGAGACAATTCTAAAGAAGGATAAAAATGTTTCAAAAAAATTGGAAGCAACAACAAAGGAATCTGCAATAGAATTGATAGTCTTAAAAAATCATCGTTTAGTCTACGAATCTCTTCCGCTTCAGGGAAAACTATCCGACATAAAGAAATTTGTCAGAAAAGAGAATTTAGTTTTTCAAAAGACCTATAAGTATAGAGATTATGCTATCTGGATTGCCTTTCATCCGCAAAAAGTCCAAAGTCAATTTAATTGGCTGGTCGCCTTTATTTGTCTGCTAGTCACTTTGCTGGTGGTTTTGATTATTCTGGCTGTTTACTTTATCTATGGTCAGCTTTTACAGCCCTTAAGAAAGCTTCGCGAGAGTATTCTGGCATTGAAGAAATTCAATTTTGATCAGGCGATTTTAATTACTGATTATAAAGATGAAAACGGCTTGTTAGCTGATCTTAGTACGTTTTCAAAGGAACTAAAAAGTAATATCGATGAGATTGGAACAAAGTTTACAGAGCTCGAATTGAAGCTTCAAGAAGAACAGGATTTAAGCCTATATAAGGAAAAGCTGGTTAATTCGTTGATTCATGATCTCAAGACCCCATTGAGTATTATGATCATGTCGGTGGAAATGCTATTAGAAAATAAAACGATTCCTAAATCAGCAAAGAATCAATTAGAGGAGCTGCTCGAGCGGGAAAACACGATGCTGACAAGCATCAATGATATTTTGAAAGCTTCAAACCAGCAGGTTGAACTTATGCCTGAAACGACTATAGATTTAATCCCAATCATTCGAGAGTCACTCAATAATTTCCAAATACTAATTAAAAATAAAGGCTTATTTTGTGAAATCAACATGCCGCAGAGTATCAGCCTGCAAATTTCTAAGATAGAGGCGGAACAGCTGCTGCACAATGTTCTATCAAACGTCATTAATTACTCGCCAGAAGATGCAGAATTTACTCTAGATATTGATGAAAAAGAGGATCAACTAATTCTGACGGTTTCTAATGAGGCAGAGGATTTGGAGCAAATTGACTTTGAGCATGTATTTGATTTATTTTACCATTCTCAAACAGCGAAAAATGAGTTTAGTACGGGCTTAGGCATGTATACAATTGCGGCGATCGTTCAAAAAAATAAAGGAGATTACACCTTCTATCCGAAAGACGGAAAAGTCTATTTGACAATCCAATTACCTTTAAAGGGTGACGTATCATGAAGAAAAGAGTGATCATACTATGTTTGTTTTTCAGCTGTTGGTTGTTTCCGCAAGAAAGCTTTTCTGAGACGACGCTGCCTAACGAACCGGGAACTTACCCAGTCAAAACAAGCTATGTTGAGGATGGAAAAGAGCTGCAAAAAATCATTTATGTCACTGTAAAAAGTGAGGATACTGTAATCGTTGGCGATGTTGCGATTGATGCAAAAGACTTTTTAATGACTGTTGACCAGGCGAAGAGACTTACCGCAAAACAAGCGATCAATTACAGTGAGGCTAAGGCTTGGAGTACGATTGATGGCTCAGAAAAGGTGATCACAACGGTTGATTTGTCTAGTATTCGCCCAGAAACTGGTGTGTATCAAGCTGCTTTTTCAACAAACGAAGGGGTGACAAAGATAGTAAACGTGACAGTAGACGAGCCGCTATTAGGCAATCGTGAGTTGAACAATTACCAAAATAAATTTGTCTCAAGCTCTTGGCGTTTTCTGTTGACATTAGGCTTTTTATTAGTGCTTATTTTGCTGACACCATTAGTGATCGTTCTCTTTTCTTCTAGAAATATCGTTCAGGTCATCAACGAATTGATTGAGATTTTTTCCAAGTAAATTTTTTTGACCTCGAAGCTCAAAAAAGTTCAATAAACTACATTAAATGTTTAGATAAACGCGATTCGCCAAAAAAGAATGCTAGGTTAGCTGAGTTCAATCATCGTTTTTACTTGATGGTTGGGCTTTTTTATATGGAGTGAATATGAAACAAAACTCTTTAGTAATAAAAATGTATGACACTAGAAAAATATTTTTGAAAAATAGATTGACTTTCTATTCGCAAGAAATTAATATATGAGTATACATAACGTCATATAACGTTATAACTAAAAGGAGGATTTTTTGATGGATGTGAACAAAGTAGTTGCTGAAATAGTTAAGAAGAATGGAGGAGAGCTATCAGGAATATATTTCGTTGCTTGTGGTGGTTCATTAGTGGATATGTATGTTGCAGATTATTTTATGAAAGCAGAAGTTTTGAAAGCGGGTACAGGTCTATACACTGCTAATGAGTTTGTTCAAGTTGTTCCTAAACGTTTGGACGAACATTCTGTAGTCATTCTTTGCTCTCATGGCGGCAATACGCCAGAATCTGTTGCAGCAGGAGAAGTTGCACAAAAAAGAGGTGCAATTACTATTGGTTTGACTCATAATAAGCATGCTGAGCTGTTGAAAGTTTCGGATTATAGTTTCTTATACGAATGGGGCGATGGAGCGAAGGTTTTGAATAATCCTATGGCAATTATTTTGGATTTGACCGTTTCATTAGTTAATGCGACAGAAGGGTATTCCTCATATGATAAATTCCGTGAAGGCATGACGATTATTGACACAGTTGTAGATAATGCGAAAAAACAAGTGCAGGATCGTATTAAGGTTTTTGCAGATAAGTATCAGGAAGAAACAATGTATTACATTTTAGGAAGCGGACCAAGTTATGGCCACGCCTATGGATTTTCGATTTGTTCATTAATGGAGATGCAATGGTTAGATTCAACTTCGGTTCATTCGGGCGAATTTTTCCACGGCCCATTTGAAGTGACAGACAAAGATACGATGTTTATCTTGTTAATGAGTCAAGGACGCACACGACCTCTTGATGAGCGGGCAAAAGTGTTCCTTGATAAATATGCTGAAAAAGTAGAAGTTGTCGACGCTAAGGAGTTGGGCTTAGATTTGATTCCAGACGAGGTTTCCGAATTTTTCAATCCTATTCTGTTTTATAGTGTATTGTCAGAATATCGCTCAGCTTTAGCTAATAATCGAAATCATGATCTGGATGTTCGTCGGTACATGGGAAAAGTTGAATACTAATAGGAGGAAGAAGCATGAAAGTTTTAGGTTTAGGAGACAATGTTGTTGATAAATATGTAAACCTTGCAATCATGTATCCTGGAGGAAACGCGTTGAATTTTGCTGTCTTTGCCAAAAAACTTGGTCAAGACAGCAGCTTCATGGGTGTTTTCGGTTCGGATGCAGAAGGGACACATGTTTTATCAGCTATTAAGGATTTAGAAATTGAATATAGTCATTCTCGTTTTCAAAATGGAGAGAATGGGTGCGCGCGAGTAGAGATAAAAGAGGGTGACCGCATTTTTTTAGGTAGTAATGAAGGCGGTGTCACACGTGAACATCCTATCCAACTCTCACAAGATGACCGTGATTATTTAAACCAATTTGCATTGATTCATATGGGACTATACAGCCATGTCAATCACTTACTGGAGGAACTGACAGAGGTTAGAGGAAAAATCTCATATGACTTTTCAGATGATTTTACTGAGGAGGATATTTTACGAGCAATCAATAAGGTAGATTTTGGCTTCTTCTCAGTTAGTGATTTATCAGATGTAGAAACGAAAGAATTTTTAAAAAAGTATTTCTCCTCTAAAAATGAAGTACTAGTTGCTACTAGAGGTGATAAAGCAGCTATCGCTTACGATGGGAACCAATATTTTGAAGTCCTTCCAGTTTTAAGAGAACCTGTGGATACAATGGCTGCGGGAGATTCTTTCTTGACCGCATTTTTGATTCACTATCTTAAAGGAAATGACATTGCCTCAGCGATGAAGTGCGGCAATGAGTTCGCGGGTGAATCATGCATGGTTGAAGGCTCTTTTGGCTATGGAGTTTCTTACGAGTAGCTTGTTTTATCAAAAGGCATTTGATACTCTAACTAGGAGACATAACCTAGAAAAGTGAGGACTATTCCATGTTAGATGCAGATGCACAATTACCTTTATATACACAATTAAAAGAAATAATTAAAAGTAAAATTCGAGACGGAGAATACAAGGAAAATGAAAAGATTCCACCTGAGCCAGAATTGACGGAAATTTATTCTGTTAGTCGGATTACAGTCCGTAGAGCGATCCAAGACTTGGTAAAAGAAGGCTATTTGATTAAAAAGCAAGGGAAGGGAACCTTTGTAAGCCAGCATAAGGTTTTTCGGAAAATCGAGTATGTGATTGGTTTCAGTGAAAGCTGTCTAGCCAATGGTTTCACACCGTCTAGCGAGCTTTTAGAACGAAAGGTTATTCCCGCGACTGCTGAGATTGCTAAGAAGCTGCAATTGAATGTAGGGGATGAGGTCATTTATACTCAAAGGAAGCGTATGGCGGACGGTACGCCAATTTTATTGGAAAATAATTATTTCGATAAAAAACGTTTTGCCTCATTAATGACGTCTGATTTGACGGGCTCTCTTTACCAAATTTTGGCTAAGCAAGATATTATGGCAATTAACCCAGGTGAGACGACGCTTGAAATGGCGATCGCAGATGACCAATTAGCAAAAGTAATGGAGGTTGGAATCGGCACCCCATTTTTCTACGTGAATACACTGATTAATGATCAAAATGAACGACCTGTTCACGTGGGGCATCAATATTATTTGAGCGAAGTCTACAAGTTCAGTCTATAATTTTCCGTTAATAGGAGTGAGTGAGATGCGCAAGATACTTCGTTCAAAATATATTTTTGATGGAGAAAATTCTCCTTTTAAGGGATATATTGCATTTGAAGGGGATACGATCAAAGAAATAGAGAAAGATTGGTCCTATCAACATTTAGTGGATGAACACACAAACGTTTTGGAATATGATGACTATTTTATTATGCCGGGCATACATGATAATCATGTCTTTTTCAGCGGATATCTAAGTATGCACGCTGGAATTGATCTAACAGAAGCAAATTCTGAATTAGAGGCTCTGGAACAGATCGAAGCAGCCCTTGAGCAAGCAGAAGATGTTCCTATCTATGCTTATGGCTGGTCACCGCAAGCTTTTGGCACATTGCCTACCGAGGAATCATTAAACCAGCTTCATTATGATGGGCCTATTACTGCCATTGCAAAGGATCGATCCTATTGCTGGATGAATCAGCAGGCGAAACAACGGTACGGATTCGATGAAACCGAGACGAGTGCGGAAAGTCGTTTTCGTCTTATCAAGGAAATGCTGGCTAATGAGGATTTGCTGCAAACTGTTTATCAAAAGTTTGAGCAATTGCTGCTTTCTAGAGGAGTCGTTTCGATCAAGGAAATTGTTTTCGATGACGCTGAGTTCCTGAAGAAAATCAATACGCGAAAATTGGCGACTCATTTTTATATTCAATCGGTTGAACGTCCCATTTCAACAACATTAGTAGAGCAGTATAAGGCAGAAGATTTTCCCGTTAAAGTTGCTTTTGGGGGAGTAAAAATAATGGTGGATGGTGTTGTCGCCGATGAAACAGGCGACATTACCGGAGAATATGCTTCAGGAAAAAAAGGGCCGGAAATCGACTATCAATTCATCGCAAATGAAGTTGATAAATGGAATCAAAAAGGTATTCCTTGCTGTCTAACTACAGAAGGGGATAGGGCTGGGCTTAAGGCTGCCAAAATGCTTAGTCATTTCGGTAAGCGCTTACCTAAAGACGTATGGAATTCCATCAGTGATTTAGAAATGATTACTCAGGAAATGACTCAAGAAATGGTGGAAGGCAGGGTAGTTGCGGAAATCTATCCTCAAATATTAGGATTGAATCCTTCTTATCAGGAGGCTTACATGCCAGAAATTATAGCAGGAGCGGAAGGAGCCTTCTTTAATTATCAATTGTTGCGTTCAGCCGATATTCAAGTAACAAGTGGGACTGATTTGCCGCTTTTTATAACCAATTTACCGGAATCAATCATGCGTGCTTGTTTTCGTCGTTTTCCAAAAGGTCAAGAAACATGGCAGTATGAGAAGGGGCTCTCTGTGCTAGAGCTGTTGCAAAGCTTTACTAAAAATGGCTTTTTGGTTAACGGAGAAGAGCGCTATGGCGTTCTTCAGCCAGGAAAATCAGCCACATTTGCCATTTTTGATCGAGATTTGACCCAAGGGGATTATGAAGAAGTCGCGGCTGCTGAGACGATAATGACCTATATAGATGGTTCTGTCGTATATGAAAAAGTGTTACCTTAAATATAACGTTATGATACGATATAAGGAGTGTTAAATAAGTATGGAACTCAAGAAAAGTAAGTTTGTTTTTCCCCATAGCTACACGTTGATTTTTCTCTTAATTATTATAGCTGCCTTATTAACCTGGTTTATTCCAAGCGGACAATTCAAAACAGTCGTTGAAAACATCAACGGGATGGAAAAAACAACGGTTGTGCCAGGCACCTATCATCAGATCGATAAGGCTGGCTATGGGCAAGGAATTGGAGCGATTTTAGAAGCTCCAGCAGCAGGGGTAATTAATGCAGTAGAAGTAGTTGCCTTTGTTTTAATTGTTGGCGGAGCTTTTGGGATTATTTTAAAAACTGGAGCGGTAGATAGAGGACTATTTACTTTAGCTCAGTCACTTGGTGATAAAGGGATATTGGTTATTCCGCTATCCATGATCCTATTTAGCTTAGGCGGGTCTACTTTTGGGATGAGTGAGGAAGTCATTCCATTGTTTGCTGTTTTTGTTTCCCTGATGTTTTCATTGGGCTTTGACTCAATGACAGCTATTCTTATTCTATTTTTAGGGACTCAGGCTGGGTACATCGGTTCAACAATCAATCCATTCAATGTTTTGATTGCTCAAGGGGTGGCTGATGTTCATGGAAACCCGCTGTTAATCTATCGCGTGATTTGTTGGGCAGTGATAACAATGATTTCGATCCTATTTACTATGCAATATGCTAGAAAGGTCAAAGCAAATCCTGAATCGTCCATTGTTTATAAAAATGACCAAAAGGTGAAGCATAAATTCCAGAATTTTGAAATAGATCAGCCGTTTAGTACGAGTGATAAATGGATCATTGGCGGATTTATTTTCGGCTTAATGATTATGATCTGGGGAATTATTTCCCAAGGCTGGTACATGGTCGAAATTTCAGCGTTGTTTGTAGGATTAGGACTTTATGCCGGAATCGTTGCTAGATTTAATCAAAAGCAGATTGCTGAAGCATTTGTTGATGGATGTGCCGATTTTGCTTATGCAGCAGTAATCATTGGACTTGCACGTGGTGTCTTAGTTATTTTGGAAAACGGGATGATTATTGATACTATTTTGAACTGTTTAGCCAATTTATTAGGTGGTTTGCCTAAATTTATGTTTTCAGCTATTTTATTGATTGCTCAAATAATTGTTACTTTTTTTGTCCCATCTTCATCAGGAGCTGCTGCATTAACGATGCCGGTAATGGCACCATTGGCAGATTTAGTCCATATCAATCGTGATGTAGTCGTACTGAGTAATCAATTCGGCAATGGCTTAATGAATCTGATTTCTCCAACAGGTGGTGTTTTATTAGCTGGTCTAGCAATTGCTGAAATCAATTTTTCTAAATGGTTGAAAGTTGGATCGAAAATTTTTGTCATTTTATTAGTTGCTTCGGCAGTATTACTTTATATCGCTACACTACTATAGAAATAACTTGACTCCTCTTGCAGATGTTGTATCTCAAGGGGAGATTTTACGCCTATATTTCGCTTATTTAGGAAGTGCTTTTCAGCAAAAGAGTCTTTAATTTATTAAATGGCTACTCACCGTTTCTTATCTTCTTCAAAAATAGCAGGGGTAGTCAATAGCTCCCAATAGAATATCTAGCTTACAGCTAAAAAAACATTCTTATTTCTTTCTTCCCAAGAATTTATTGACCCTATTTTTCCATTTTCGTTTATCTCGTTCTTCTTGGATCTTCTCTTTGCTTTTGCCATAATGTTTATCGGATGTATCCACTTTTTCCGAAGGTGTTTTCGTTTTTTTACTTGATTTGGCGCCATTGGACTCCCCAGAAGGCTCTTTTTCTTTTGGTTGAGTCGGCGGTGCTTCGCTTGGGAGCGGAGAGAGCGTATCTGTCTCTTGGCGGTTCAGTGTGTTTGAATCGGAACCGCGGGATGACTGAGCGTGAGCGGTTTTGCTGGCAGCTGCTTTTGATGTCGGTTTTGATTTGCGAGGTTGTTCCTCTGCAACAGCTGTTTCTTGAACAGATACCTCTGGCTCTGCTTGAACGGCTTCGTGTTCTGCATCGATACAGCCTTTTTTGCTTTTGAATTTCACGTATTCGGCAAAGCGGCGGATGCCTGAGGAGCGGAAGATCGTCAAGGTAGTCAAAATGCCCAAGACTTTGGCGGTTTCTTCTTCGGAACGCACTTGCTTCGTATCACGGAGCGTCCATGTATGGCGTTTCCCATTGGCATCTTTAAAAATCGACACAAGATCGAATTGAAATTCGGCTATTTCATGAGTTTCAAGGCTCTTCTTTTCTAATAGCTTTTTATACAAACAAGTTTCCTTGGTAAATTGTTGATACTCTTCATCACTAGAAAATAAGCGCTGAATCACGGTTTGCCATTCTTCTAGTGAAAAGAAATGGTCAAAGTAGACACAGTGCCGGCGTAAGGTATCATTTGGTGCCGCCTTCAAAAAAATTTGACGGATCATTTCGCTTAGCGGCTGAAGGGAAAAATCCCCCACACAAAGCGCGTGACGAAAGAGAATCGCCACAAGGTATTCCACTACTTCTGCTGCCTGCTGTGTTTGTTCAAAATAACGAAGAACCCTTTTCATCAATGTTTCTTTCTTCATTCCAAAAATTTGTCTTGACTCAAGTTTCACTACATCCATTTTTTGTACCCCCATCTTGATCATTATTTAACCCCTGTAATCGTTTCCAATTTATTTAGTTAAAATAGTAGCGTTTGATAACGAATTTGTAAATAGAAAACGGGAATACTTTTTTTCTTTACTATCTGTTAAATAGTTTAATAGTAAGGTCAATAGAGACTTTCACCGTAAAAAATAGCTTGATATGATGTTTTTAAAATAACTAAATGATGATTTTTGTGGCAGGAGGATCAAAGGTTGAAACGTTTATTTATTTTTTTCACTTTTTTATCTGTTGCCAAGTAATCTATCTGATTATAATTATTTTGAAAAAAAATGGATCGTTGTTCATAATGAATGAAAAACTCTTGTGGCAGGACTATTCTTTGAGAGGGCAAACGCTGCTGGAAGTGGGACGAGGGCCAAGAGGAGCTACAACTCGTTTTTTAGCCATTGAACAAAAACGTTTTGAGAATTTTATTATCGGTTCTGTTTGTATTTCAGTATGAACAAGCTCACAAACTTGAAATTGTTTGACTTGAAGTCGCAACATGGTAGGGCTATTCCAATAGTTTGTACTTGAGGTGAAAGATTATGAAGAAGCTGCTGAGAGAAGAGCCGATGGTATAAAGAGAAGCTTCGCCTTTTGAGATTAAAAAATCGTCTCAAAAGGTTTTTTTGTACTTGAAACAAAATCTAATATAAAAGACTTGTTATTAAAAATCGGCTTCTCTGCTTCTTGGTTCCTACCTTTGGACTTAGGTCCAAAGGTTCAAGGAAATATTGTAACTGGTTTCAAAAGTTGGTAGTCTAAGGTCAAGAGATACGTATACTCAATAAAGTGAATGGAGAGAGATGATGAAAAATAAATTTTCTCAAACAATGCAGGACTTTTCTAGAGCAGTAATCGTTCCAGTGAAGTTTATGGCGGTAATGGGGTTGTTTTTAGCAGTTTCTGTTATTTTACAATTGGAATTCATGCCGAATGTGCTGCAAACGTTTGGTGGTCTAATCAAAACAATGATGGACAGCATGTTAAACAATTTGGCATTGATCTTTTGTGTGGGGATCTCAGCATCTTTAGCTAAGAAGAAAAAGGTTGAGGCAGCTCTTATTTCATTGATCGCGTTTTTATTCTTTTTAGCTGCGAATAATGCATGGTTGACCTTGACCAATCAGTTGGCTGAGGCTGGCGAAATGGGTCTTTTTGGTACCGGTCAGGCCGTTGTACTAGGGTTTCAGGTTGTTGATATGAATGTCTTTTTAGGAATGCTGGTTGGCTGTATCGTAGCGTTTATTCACAACCGCTTTTCAGATAAGGAGTTTGTGGACTTTTTAAGTATTTATGGCGGGTCTCGTTTTTCCTTTATGATTTTGATTCCAGTTATTTTAGTTACTGCGATCGGCATGAGCTATATTTGGCCGGTAGTGAATAGTTGGATTTCTTCATTATCAGGCTTCATTTTAACGACTGGCTTGTTGGGTGTTTTCATCTATTCATTTGGCAATCGTTTCTTAATTCCGACAGGTTTGCATCATTTACTGTGGATGCCGTTTTGCTTTACTGCTTTAGGAGGAACGGCCAAAATCGGCGGACAGGTTTATAACGGGGCAGCCAATATTTTTTACGCGGAAATGGCGAATGCGGGCTCTATCACGAGTTTAGACCCATCTTTACGGTTTGCGACTTTCGGATTTGTAAAAATATTTGGTTCGATCGCAGTGGCTTTGGCGATCATCCATTGTGCTAAGAAGCACCGCAAGGAAGAGGTAAAGGGAATGATTTTACCGTCAATGTTTGTGGCGGCTGTGGCAGGGATCACGGAGCCGTTAGATTTCTCATTCCTGTTTGCTTCTCCATTATTGTGGCTGGTTCACAGCTTGATGACAGCTGTTTCTGAAACGATTCTTTGGGGAATCGGAGCAAGAACGTATATGCTGTATGGATTGATCGATACGTTCGTCTCGAATTCGGTCTTCAGTCCTTCAGTCACCAAATTTTACTTAGTAATCATCGTTGGAATCATCATGTCAGTTATCTGGTATTTTGTTTTTGTTTTACTGATCAATAAATTGAACATCAAAACACCGGGCAGAGAAGACGAGCTTGCAGAAGAAGCTGTTTTGCCAAACGACGCGACTGGAGCCGCAGCTGTTAGCGGAAGCAATGGCAATGATTTTGATTTAGTTGTTGGCGGCTTAGGTGGAAAAGAAAACATCGAGAGCATCTCAAACTGCTTCACTAGATTACGAGTGACGGTCAAGGATGAGGCATTAGTAGATTCTGCCCAATTAGAGAAAATTTCTCAGCAAAAGGGTGTCGTGCTAAATGGGACGAATGTCCAAGTCATCATCGGCATGGGTGTTCAAGGATTTAAAGAGGATATCTGTGAAAGATTAGGTATAAGTGAATCATAGAAATTTAGAAACTTGAAACTGAAAGGAAGATTAGGATGAAGTTGGAAAAACAGTCAGTTGTAATAGCAGGAGGAGGCAGTACCTATACTGCGGGAATCGTCATGATGCTGATTGAAAATCAGGATAAGTTCCCTTTGCGCAAGCTGAAATTTTACGATAATGATAAAGAGCGTCAGGATATTGTCGCAAAGGCTTGCGAGGTGATCGTCAAAGAACGGGCACCAGAGATTGAATTTTTGGCAACGACGGATCCCAAAGAGGCATTTACCGATATTGATTTCGTGATGGCGCATATTCGCGTCGGCGGATTAGCTATGCGTGAAAAAGACGAAAAAATCCCATTGAAATACGGTGTTTTAGGTCAGGAAACCTGCGGCCCTGGCGGAATGGCGTATGGCATGCGCTCTATTCCAGGAGTGGTGGAATTAATCGACTATATGGAGAAATATTCACCAGATGCTTGGATGCTTAATTATTCCAATCCAGCGGCAATCGTAGCGGAAGCGACACGAAGAATGCGGCCAAATGCCAAAATCATCAATATTTGCGATATGCCTGTCGCGATCAAAAAATCCATCGCTGACATTGTTGGGTTAGAAAGCGAAAGTGACATTGTTGATCGGTATTATGGATTGAATCACTTTGGCTGGTGGACGGAAATGACAGATAAGCAGGGCAATGATTTAATGCCAAAATTAAAAGAGCATGTGGCTAAATATGGATATGCTGCAGCGGAAGGCGAAGGCAATCCGTTATTGGAAGAAACTAGCTGGATGGATACTTTCCAGAAGGTAAAAGATGTTTATGCGGTCGATCCAACAACAGTGCCTAATACGTATCTAAAATACTACCTATATCCGGACTACGTTGTGGCCCACGCAGATCCTAATTATACTCGGGCGAATGAGGTAATGGATAACCGCGAGAAAAATGTTTTCGCTGAATGCGAACGCATCGCGGCGGCTCAAACGGCAGAGGATACGACGATCGAAGCTGGCGAGCACGCGGAGTTTATCGTTCAATTGGCTGGTGCCTTAGCCTATAATACGTATGAACGGATGCTGCTGATCGTCAAAAATGAAGGAGCAATCGCTAATTTGGATGATGATGCGATGGTTGAGGTTCCTTGTATTGTCAGCAAGCGCGGCTATGAACCGTTATGTATGGGTAAAATTCCGCATTTCCAAAAAGGAATGATCGAGCAGCAGGTTGCTGTCGAAAAATTAGTGGTCGACGCGTTTGAAGAAAAATCGTATCAAAAGTTATGGCAGGCAATGACGCTGTCCAAGACGGTTCCTTCAGCAGCAGTCGCTAAACAAATCCTAGATGAAATGATTGAAGCAAACGGTGACTGGTGGCCAGAATTGAACTAATTTCTGCCAACGAAAGTATTAATGATTGGAAACGATCATTAATACTTTTTTCTTATCCTAGATATTGGAGGAAGTTGAATTCGTTTTTCTGTAGGGTAAAATAAGACTAAACGATAGGGGGGCTGAAGATGCTTTTTTCTGATATTGTTAATCAGCACTATGACACGTTAAATGAAGTAGATATCCAAATGGTTAAATATATCAACGCGCATCCGAAAGAAATGACTACGATGGGGACCAATGATTTTGCGAAAATTTGTCACTCATCAAAGTCGTCAGTGATTCGCTTTACACAAAAGCTAGGGTTTACGGGGTTTAGCGAGCTGCGCAATTTTTTGAAATGGCAAAACAATCCTGGTGACGGGGGAAAAGAAACCACCTTCAAAAAAAGAATCTTTTCTGATGCAGAACGAACGATCAAGTATTTGCAAGATAATAATTGGGAAACGATTTATCGTGCGCTTGAAAACAGCCGCAATGTTTATTTGTTGGGCACCGGTGTCACGCAGCAAAATCAAGCAGCGGAACTACAGCGCTTATTGCTGCTGATTGGAAAGCCGGCCCAAATGATTCCTGCCTCTTCACAATCCAATGAATTCAAGCGGATCATGGAGAATATCACAACGGACGACTTGATTTTTGTGTTGTCGTTGTCAGGTGAAAACCAGCATCTTTTTAATGTACTGAATGTCCTTTCGACCTACCGTTCAACGATTGTTTCAATTACGAATATGCAAAATAATTTGCTGTCAGGCAGATCTGATTATTCACTTTACGCCTCAAGCAGCCGCAGTCCCAATCCGACCGACTGGTGGCTGCAAACCTCTTCTTCCTTTTTCTTATTGATTGAAGCCTTCGCTTTCGGCTATGTTGATTATTGCCGACGAAAATAGAGAACGAACAAAGCCCCTAACCAGCCCTGCGTCACAGGTTGGTTAGGGGCTTTTCCTTTTTAGGAGATCTCATATAGCTTGTTCAGTTATTTTTTTGAGACAGAGTTTGTTAGATTCAACTCTGTGGGTATGATGATTTTCTTTGGCAGATCCTTCTCACCATCGATCAGTTTGAAAAGCAGCTCGGTGGCTTTTGTACCTAAAATATTTGTGGGCACATTGATTCCTGAAAGACGCGGGGTGAAAAAGGCAGAATAGGACTCATCATTAAAGGCGATCAAGGAAAAATTATCCGGAATTTTATAGCCTTCTTTTTCAATGACTTGGAAAAGGCTCAAGGCTTTTAGGGCGTCTGTAGCAAATATAGCGGTAGGCAACTGCTTGTTGCTAAATAATTTTTTGGCAGCCTGAATGGATTCTTCAAGTACATAGCCGCCATCGACGATCCATTCATTTTTTATATCCAGATAGTTATCGAACAGAGCTTTGCGATAGCCGTTTACCCGATCGGCTGATACGTGAATATCCAGCGGTGCGTGCAGGCAAGCGATTTCCTTATGTCCCAGATCGATCAATGTTTGGATCATTTTGTAGCTGTCACTATAGTTATCCGTATCGACCGAGTAGATATACTCGTATTCCTTTTCCAGCTTCCCAATGATGACGATCGGTATTTGCAGAGCATCCAATTCCTCCAAGTATTGTTCATCTTGAGAGGCACTCAGTATGATAATGCCGCGAATCAGCTTCTCATTCAGCTTATTTTTAATTTTTTGAGCCTCTTCCTGATTATTTTTAGAGGTCTGCAAAATCAAATCAAAATCATGTTTCTCTGTTACAGCTGAAATTGATTGAATAACATCGGAAAAGAACGGGTTTCCGCTTGTTGAGCTAACTGAGCGGTGAGAAAGGGTTAAAATCGCGTCAAAGCCATTGCCAGTAAGACCTCGAGCCAGCTTGCTCGGCATATAGTTCAATTCTTTAATGGCTGCTAAAACCTTTTCCTTCGCTTCTGGTGAAATATTGTCCTGATTATTTAGTACGCGAGAAACAGTCGATTTGGAGACGCCAGATTTGTTCGCGATATCATAAATTGTTGGTTTCAAAAAAATCCTCCTAACACTGGTAGCGGTACCATCACAGCTAAATAGTACTGGATTATTTGATATTTGTCCACAAAATCGGATGAATTAGTAAAAAAAACAATTGACAGAAACCGCTTACTATACTATTATCTTGGTGTGAGATGGGAGCGCTCCCATGGAAAGGAGTTTTGTTGTTGATGGAACAATTGATTCAGGAAATTTTTCCAAAGCAAGCCGATGCGACATTTTTGAACCAAGCGATCACTGAAAGAATTGACAGCTACAAAAATAAGAATTCTCGGACTAGAAAGGCTCAATGGGATCAGGATGATGTTTTTTTGATCACTTACGGCGATCAATTTTATCGAGAGGGGGAGTCCAAGCTAACGACTTTCAAAGAAATCTATCAAAAATTTTTCTCAGATACATTTCCGATCGTGCATTTCCTGCCTTTTTTCCCATACAGTTCAGACGATGGCTTTTCAGTGATTGATTATGAGCAGGTAAATCCAGAGCTTGGTGATTGGGCAGATATTCAGGCAATGAATCGTGAAGCCCGTTTGATGTTTGACTTTGTTTGCAACCACATGTCTGCGAAAAGTAACTGGTTCAAAGGCTATTTAGAAAACCAAGCCATTTATAAGGACTTCTTTATTGAGGTCGATCCTGCGACAGACTTAAGTATGGTCACAAGACCGCGAACGTCGCCACTGCTTTCAGCGTTTATTGATGAAGCTGGAAAGACACGAAACATTTGGACGACCTTCAGTGACGATCAAATTGACTTGAATTTTGCCAATCCAAAGGTTCTGCTAAGAATGATCGATGTCTTGCTCTTTTATGTGGATCAGGGAGCAGACTTCATACGGCTGGATGCGGTGGGCTTTTTATGGAAAAAAATTGGAACCAGCAGTATTCATCTTGCTGAAACGCATCAAGTCATTCAGCTTTTCCGAAGTATCGTTGATGAGGTTGCACCTGGAACAGTATTGATTACTGAGACGAATGTGCCCCACAAGGAAAATATCAGCTACTTAGGAGACGGCACGAACGAAGCACAAATGGTTTATCAATTTCCGTTGCCGCCTTTGGTCTTGCATGCGATTCGCACCGGAAACGCCAGCTATTTACAGAAGTGGGCAAGTGAAGTTCAGCCGCCGACGCGAGAAACCAGCTTTTTCAATTTCTTGGCCTCTCATGATGGGATCGGAATGAATCCGATTCGCGGGATTATCGCGGAAGAGGAAATTCTTAATTTAGTTGCTGACTTAGAAAAAGAAGGCGCTTTAGTCAACTACAAACAAAATCCGGATGGTTCTCTTAGCCCCTATGAGATCAACACCACTTATATGGATGCTTTAAGCAATCAAGCGGATGAAGATGACTTGCGTGTGAAACGCTTCATGCTGGCTCATTCGATTCTATTGACGATCGTGGGGATACCCGCTGTATATGTTCAAAGTATTTTAGGCGGTCGGAACTATTATGAGGGAGTTGAGCGTACCGGCGCCAATCGCACCATTAATCGGGAGAAATACGAAGCGTCAGAGATAGGTCACAGCTTGACAGAGACAGGCTCGTTAAACAATCTGGTCTATCATCAGCTGCAAGAGCTGATCCAGCTTCGGCGGGAGGAGGAAGCCTTCCATCCTAATCATCCAATGCGAGTCCTTGCTACCTCGGATGCCACATTTGGACTTGTTCGTAATGAAGAGGTTTATGCGCTGCACAATATGAGCAATCAGACGCAGACTATTTCACTCGAGACAGGAGCATATATCAATTTATTAACTAAAACGGACTGCCAGATCGAAGAAGCACTTACTTTGAAGCCTTACGATTTTATTTGGTTAAAAAAGCTGTGAGGCTGACTTTTTGCAGGTGATTCTATTGGCAGCAGGCTATTTAACTAGAAAGTTTAAAAAAAATACACGAGTGATTTAGCAGCATCGATTGCGCAGCGATCCTTCGTGGTTTTGGAAAAAAGCATACATTAAATTGAAAAAGGAGATAGTGGAATGAAAGCGAAAAAAATGATTTTTGGTACAGCACTGGCAATGGTTGCTCTGACTTTGGGGGCATGTGGTGGAGGAAGTGCAAAGGATGAGGGGAAAACAACCATCGAATTTATGCATTCTTCGGTTGAGCAGGACCGCTTGAAAGTAATCGACAAGCTGGTTGCTGATTTTGAAAAGGAAAATCCTGAGATCAAAGTGAAGCAGATCCCTGTTGAAGAAGATGCCTACAATACAAAAGTTGTTACACTTGCTCGTTCAAATAAACTTCCCGGAGTTATTGAAGTCAGTCAGGATTTTGCGAAAGTAATGGACAAGGACGAATTGATTGATCAAAAGGCTGTCGGAAATGTGATGAAAAAAGCCGGTGAAGACAACTATTATGCCGGTGCTAAAAAATTGGTTCGTACGGAGGACGGTTCAGGCTACATCGCAGCTCCGATCAGCGGATGGGTTCAAGGAATCTGGTACAACAAAGCAACGTTGAGTGAAGCAGGATTTTCTGAGCCGACCACTTGGGCATCAGTCTTAGAAATCGCTAAGCATTTCAATGATGCCGGGAATAAAAAATATGGGATCGCGATGCCGACAGCGGACAGTACGATGGCAGAGCAGGCATTTTCACAATTTGCCCTCTCAAATGGCGCCAATGTTTTAGATGAAAAAGGAAAAGTGACGATCAACACGCCAGAAATGATCGAAGCTTTGAAATACTACAAAGAACTATCGCAATTCACAATGCCAGGTTCGAATGACGTTACCGAGATTAAAGACGCGTTCATGAATGGTTCAGCGCCAATGGCCATCTACTCGACGTATATTTTGCCTTCCGTTTTTGAAGAAGGAAAAGCGGATGATATTGGCTTTGCGATTCCGACGAATAAGCAAGAGGCAGTTTATGGAACAGTTTCTGGTTTGACGATTTCCGCTGGATTAGATAAAGAGCAAAAAGCAGCTTCTGAGAAATTTGTTGAATATCTGTCTGAGGCTAAAAACATGGAAAAATGGGTATTGATGTCTCCTGGCGGTGCTCAGCCGGTTAATAAACAAGTGGTAGACAGTTCTTCTTACCAATCAAATAAAGTAATCAGTGCTTTTGGCGAGCTTCCAAAAGAAATTGCCAGCTCATTTGATAAAGTGCAGGTGTTTGGTTTGGTTGGTGATAAAAACTTTACTAAAATGGGTGATATTACTAGTTCTGGTGCGATTTCCAAAGCAGTCAATAGTGCAACTGTAGGAAAAGAAGATCCGGAGAAAGCTTTAAAAACTGCTCAAGAATCGATTGAAAAGTAGGAGTGGCCTATGAAGAATGTAGCAAAAAAGGCTGATACAAAATTTGCTATTGCGTTACTAGCACCCAGCATGATTTTATTAGCTGTTTTGGTTTTCTTTCCGATGCTGTCCAACATTCAAATTAGTTTTTTAGATTTGCCGTTAAACGCAAATCTAAAAGCTACTTTTGTTGGCTTAAATAATTACTTGGATATTTTAAAAGATCCTGCGTTTTATCAATCGTTAGGTTTGACGATCGCCTATACTATTTTGGTCGTTTTTGGAAGTACTGCTTTAGGATTGGCAGTGGCGATCGCATTCAACCGTGAGTTTAAATATCGTGGCCTAGTCCGTTCTTTGATCATTTTGAGTTATGTTACGCCTTCGATTTCATTGATCTTTGCTTGGAAATACATGTTTAACAACGGGTATGGAATTATCAATAATTTTTTAGTGGATAAGCTGCATCTATTTAGTGAAGCACCCTTGTGGTTTGATAATCCAGGCTCCAGCTTTGCTTTGGTGGTGATTTTTGCGATCTGGCGATACTATCCCTATGCGTTCATTTCTCTCTTAGCGATTTTACAAACAGTCGATAAAAGCTTGTATGAGGCGGCGGATATCGATGGCGCAAACTTTTGGCAGAAATTCAAAATCGTTACGCTGCCAGCCATCAAACCGGTTCTTGCAACAGTCATTGTTTTGCGATCAATTTGGATGTTTTATATGTTCACCGATGTGTATCTGTTGACGAATAAGGTGGATATATTAGGGGTTTATCTTTATAAAACGGCCTTTGCTTTTAATGACTTAGGAAAGGCTTCGGCTATTTCGGTGATTTTATTTGTGATTATTGCCGTCGTGATTTTAATTTCAAGAAAGCGAGTGAATCTAAACAATGGCTAAAAATAAGAAAGCAAAACGGATATTCTTTTATGCCATGGTCATTTGCTTTTTAGCGATCAACCTGTTTCCTTTTTGGATCATGTTGATGACGGCATTTAAAGGCAGCAGTGAAGCAATATCAACAACTCCGACGATTTTACCTCGTCAATTTACAACAGAGCATTTTGTCGACATTTTCAATCCGGAAATTTTTCCGTTTGTCGACTACTTCAAAAATAGCTTCATCATTTCTCTATTCGCATCAGTTATTGCCGTGATTATTGGGATCGGCGGGGCTTACGCGTTGGCTCGGTTAAATTTTAAAGGACGCAATAAAATCAATGCGAGTTTCTATACAGTCTATATGTTCTCTGGGATTTTGATTGTTGTTCCGCTGTTCAAAATTATTTCTTCATTAGGGTTGTATGATACAAGAACCTCTTTAGTCATCACGATGGTTGTTCAAACATTGCCGACCGCTATTTTTATGCTGCGTAGCTATTTTGAAACGATCCCAAAGGATATTGAAGAGGCGGCGATGATTGATGGCTTGAGTCGTTTTCAGATAATCATTCAAATCATGATACCTTTAGCCTTTTCGGGGATTATTTCTGTTTTCGTTTACTGCTTCATGGTTTCATGGAATGATTTTCTATTTGCATCGATCTTCCTATCATCAACAGACAAGTTTACCCTGCCGATCGGGCTGAATACACTGTTTAGTACGCCAGATTATGTGTGGGGCAGAATGATGGCGGCCTCGTTGATTACTGCGCTGCCGGTAGTGATTATGTATTCACTTTCTGAGCGCTTTATTAAAGGCGGAGCCATTGAAGGCGGCGTCAAAGGATAATAAAAAAAGAGGATGAAAAGACATGAAAAAATTAGTTGCACTTGAACCAAGAGTCGCAGGAGTAAAAGAATATGAAGAAAGAGCCATTTCAGCAGACGAAGTTTTGATCAAAGTGAAATTTGCTTCTCCTAAACCCGGCACGGAGGTCGTCGATTTTAGAGGGATCAGCCCTTTTATTGATGATGAGTTTTCTTCTGAATGGAATATGTTTATGCCTCGTGAAGCAGGCAGTCCTCGCGGGATCGAATTCGGTGATTTGCCATTAGGAAATATGGTTGTCGGAGAAATAGCAGAAATCGGTAGTGACGTCACAGACTATCAACTAGGAGAGATCGTTTGTACGTACGGTCCGATTCGGGAAACGGTCATTGCTAAAGGTGTCGATAATTACAAGTTACGCAAGATGGCAAGCCTGGATAATTGGAAAAATGCCGTATGCTATGATCCGGCCCAATTTGCGATGGGCGGTACACGAGCGGCCAATGTTCGTGCAGGTGATTTTGTGGCGATTTTTGGCTTGGGAGCGATTGGCTTAATTGCAGTTCAGATTGCAGTGAATGCCGGCGCGAAAGTAATTGCCATTGATCCAATCGAAGAACGCTGCCGTTTAGCCGAAAAATTTGGTGCAACTCATTGTTTAAACCCAATCACAGAAGATGTGGGCTTCAAATTGAAGGAGCTGACCAATAAGCGAGGGGTCGACTCTGTCATTGAAACCAGCGGTGCAGCCAGTGCTCTGCAGGCCTCGCTTCGTGGTCTTGCTTATGGTGGAATCATTTCTTACGTGGCCTTTGCCAAACCGTTTCCTGAAGGATTGAATTTTGGGCGTGAGGCGCACTTCAATAATGCGCAGATCGTCTTTGCTCGTGCATCAAGTGAGCCCAATCCTGAGTACCCGCGCTGGGATCGTAAACGGATTGAAGATACTTGCTGGGATTTATTGATGAGCGGCTACTTGGATTGCTCAGAGATCGTTGCGCCAATTGTCCCAATGGCTGAAAGTGCGGAAGCCTATATGCGTTATATCGATCAGGAGCCCTCACTAAGTGTCAAAATGGGCGTTGAACTATAAACCATAATCACCAGAATACTACGAATAAGGAGATTTCGTTATGAAATTTGGAACACAGGATCAAGCGTTTTTCCCAACGTCTATCAAAGAAAAATTCCGTTTTATTAAGGAGCTAGGCTTCGAAACCTACGAGATTGATGGAAAGCTGTTATTAGAGCACACAGAAGAAATTAAAGAAGCTATCAAGGAAACGGGCATTACAGTTGAAACGGCGTGTAATGGCTATGACGGCTGGATCGGAGATTTCATCGAGGAACGCCGTTTACGCGGAATCGAGCAAATTTCTGAAATTTTGCGGGCATTGGCTGAAGTCGGCGGAAAAGGAATGGTGGTTCCCGCAGCTTGGGGAATGTTTACGTATCGCTTACCGCCAATGGTTTCTCCAAGAAGCCAAGCAGGCGACTTTAAAGCAGTCAGCGACTCTTTGCTCCAATTGGATAAAGTTGCGGCTGAAACGGGCACAAAACTATATCTGGAGCCATTGAATCGGTATCAAGATCATATGATCAACCTATTAGCCGACGCGCGTAAATACATTGATGAAAATCAATTGAAGAACGTTGAGATCACGGCTGATTTTTATCATATGAATATTGAAGAAGATAGTATTTCAAAAGCCTTGATTGAGCAGAAGGATTACGTTGGTCACATTCATTTAGCAGACAATCATCGGTATCAACCGGGTTCGGGAGCTATCGATTTTGTCGAGCACTTTAAAACAATCAAAGAATTAAACTATCAAGGTTGTTTAGTATACGAATGCCGTTTACGGGGCGAGGATCTTCCAAGTGTTTATCAAGATTCTATCAACTTTTTGAAGGAATGTATGAGAAAAGCATAGTTGAAGTCTCAACTATGCTTTTCTTGAAAGGAACGAAAGATGAAAAAAGTAGCGATTGTCGGTGCCGGCCAAGTGGCAGAAAAAGTCCATGCCGCATACTATCAAACAAAACCCGAAGCATTTCATTTAGCAGCAGTAGTTGATCCAGATTTGGCAAGAGGAGAACTTTTTTGTCAGAAAAATCAATTTCAGAAGGCGTATACTGCGATCGAAAAGATGCTGATAGAAGTGCAGCCGGATATTGTCAGTATTTGTACGCCGAATCGGTTTCATTATGAAAATGTGATGCGTGCGTTGGAGGCTGGCTGTTCTGTTTTTTGCGAAAAGCCGCCAGCGATGACTAGCGGTGAGGCCCAAGCTATGTGGAAGCGGGCGGAGGAAAAAGGCGTCGTTTTAGCCTATGATCTTCAACACCGCTATTCACCAGAGGCTCAGATGCTGAAGGAAAATATTTACTTGCTGGGAGATATTTATTACAGTGAAGCAAATGCCTTGAGACGTTCGGGGGTTCCCGGCTGGGGCAACTTTATTGATAAAGCATTACAAGGCGGGGGACCATTGATCGACTATGGAATCCACATGCTGGATACAGCATTATACCTGTTGGATTTTCCAACAATCAAGGCGGTCTCAGCCTATCAATACCAAAAAATTGGGCCTAAGAAGAATCTGGGCACTCTTGGCTCTTGGGACCCTAAAAAATATACAGTGGAAGATTCTTTGTTTGGAACAGTAGAATTTGAAGCAGGCGGTATACTTCGTCTCAATACCTCATTTGCTTTAAATATCCAGTCCGACAGAGTTTTAGATGTCCAGCTTTGCGGTGATCAGGCTGGGGCGAACCTCTATCCTGGAAAAATTTATACGGATCAAGCAGGTGAGCTTGAGGTTATCAAAGAAATCGCCAGTACAGAAAGCAATAATCATTTTACAAGTATAGATCATTTTTGCCGTAAACTTGCGGGTGATCCTCATGCAATGATTGCAGATGGCAGACAAGGGTTCATTATTCAAAGAGTGATCGAAGCATTATATCAATCGGCTGAAATAGGTGGAAAAGTAGAGCTATGAAAATAGAATTTAATCAATTTGATGAGGAAATGATCAATAAGGAAGCCACACTGATGACTATAGGCAACGGCTATTTAGGTGTTCGGGCGGTTCATGAGGAGAAGTATCGGAATCAGGATCAGGGATTTTTCGTTCGCGGAATCTTCGACCAAACAGTTGGAACAGAAACCGCCGAGTTAGTGAATCTGCCTGATATCACTGAACTGGAATTACGGATAAATGGAGAGATTTTTTCTCTAAACAGTCCTCAGATCACAGATTATCAGCGTTTTTTAGATTTATCGACGGGTGAATTAGTTCGTTCCTTAAAGTGGCAAACAGAACAGGGCGATTGGTTCAAAATTACTAATAAACGAATAGTCAGTCAAAAAAAGAAGGAACAGATCGCTTTTCAGCTGATCGTTGAACCATTAAGCAGGGATTGTACTCTCTCAGTCAAGGCAGGGATTGATGGTCAGGTTTCTAATGGCGGCAACCAGCATTTAATTGAGCGGGATCTGCGTGTCTATGATGAACGCGTATTAGTAGCTGATTACGAGACTATCGAGAGTCATTTATCGTTAGGATTAGCGATGCGGCTAAATAAATCAGGAGCTATTTCTGCAAAAAATAGAAAGATTCAAACGAGCATCCAAGAAGCTTGTCAACGAAAGGATGCCTTTGTCTTTGAGAAAGTGGTTTATGTTTATTCTAGCTTAGAAACCGATGATCCATTTAAGGCAGCAAAAAAGGCTGCGCAACAGGAAATAACTTATGAAGAAATTGCGGCGGCGGCAAAAGAATCTTGGGCCGAATTTTGGTTAGCGCATCGTGTAGCAGTTGACAGTGAAAATGCTTTTGACCAGCTAGCGCTAGATTTTTCTTGCTATCACCTGCAAATCATGACGCCTGACGATCCTCAGTTTAGTGTGGCGGCTAAGGGCTTGACTGGAGAAGGGTACAAGGGACATGTTTTCTGGGACACAGAGATTTTCATTCTTCCTTTCTTTCTGCATAACAAACCCGCGGTCGCAAAAAGCTTATTGAAATATCGCTATTTCAGGCTGGCAGGAGCCAAAGAAAAGGCGCGTCAAAACGATTATCAAGGGGCGCTGTTTCCTTGGGAAAGTGCCTTGACGGGCTACGAGGAGACGCCTAAATACGCAGCGATAAATATTCGCACCGGCAAACGTCAGATTATTTCTTCGGCAGCAGCGGAGCATCATATCGTCGCGGATATCGCGTATGCTGTGATGGATCTTTATCAAGCGACCGCTGATCAAGAATTTATGGATCAGTACGGGAAGGAATTGTTGAAAGAGACTGCCCTTTTTTGGCTAAGTCGCGGCGTAGAGGTAAATGGTCGGATCGAGATTCATGATGTGATTGGTCCAGACGAATATACGGAGCATGTGGATAATAATGCGTACACCAATTATTTAGCAGCTTATAACGTGCGGTCCGCTTTGGAGCAGCAGGTGGGTGATCCAAAGCTGCATCAACAGTTTGAATATTTTCTCGAGCACCTGTATTTACCGAATATAAATGCGGAGGGGTTGATTCCGCAGGATGATACATTTTTGAGCAAACCAGTGATTGATCTATCAACATACAAGGAGCAAGCCGGGAATCAACTGATCCTTAGCGATTATTCGCGTCAAGAAGTGATTGATCAGCAGATTTTGAAGCAAGCGGATCTGGTAATGCTGTTTTATTTACAGCCCCATGTATTTGATTTTGCGACGATCAAACAAAATCTTTACTATTATGAGGATCGAACGATTCATGATTCCTCCTTGAGCAAGGCGATCCATGCGATCGTTGCGGCACGAATCCACGAGACGGAGTGGGCTTATGAAATGTTTCAAGCCGCCTGCAAAATCGACTTGAACGATTTGCCCCATACGAGTGATGAAGGCATTCATGGCGCGGCATTAGGCGCAGTTTGGCTCGCAGCTATTTTTGGTTTTGCAGGAATCACCAAAAACAAAGTATTGGAAATCAATCCGCAGCTGCCAAGGGCTTGGAAGCAGATGTCATTCCAGTTCCATTGGAAAGGTGAAAATATGGCTATTGATTTAACGCAAGATACGCTTGTGTTAACGAAGAAAACGAAAAAGAAATTGCCGATTGTGATCGAGGGAGCGACTTACTCGTTGGAAGAAAAACTAGAATGGAGCAGAAAGTAAAACGATGAAAATTTTGATAATGCCAGATTCATTCAAGGGCAGCCTTTCTGCTGAAAAAGTGGCACGGATCTTAGGGGAAAGTTTTAGTCAGGTTTTTCCATCAGCGCAGATCGAGTTATTACCGGTTGGCGATGGAGGGGAAGGCACACTCGATGCATTATCGCAAAATGTCACGATGAAAGAAGGGTGGCAAACGGTCAGCGGCTGGGATGGAGAGCCCTTTTCAATGAGATACATGCATTTTCAGGAACAAGCCTTTTTTGAAATGGCCGATTTGGTTGGATTGCCTATGTTTTCCGAGGAACAAAGACGACCGCTGGATTTCTTGACGGTTGGATTAGGAGAGCTGGTCCTTCAGCTGCAGGCGATGGGGATTAAAAAAATCTATATCGGAATTGGCGGCAGTGCGACTGTGGATGGCGGAATCGGGTTCGCAGCTGGATTGGGCTATCGATTTTATGATGAAGCAGGCCATTTGCTACCGCCAAATGGTCGGAGCCTTGCTAAAATCGCGAGGATCGATGCTTCCAATGTCCCTATGCTGACAACAGAGATTTACGCAGTGACGGATGTAAAAAATGTTTTATGCGGAGAGGCAGGCGCAAGCTATGTATTTGGCTCTCAGAAGGGACTGAAATCAGAGGAACTGGCCGCCACAGACCAGGCATTACGACAGGTCTATGATTTCGTCGATGAAAAGCTGCCTGATGTTCCGGGAAGTGGAGCGGGCGGCGGCTTAGCAGCAGGTATTGCCGGTTTTGCTAAAGGAAAAATCATTCACGGGATTGATTTTGTTTTAGACGTACTGGCATTTGATCAGCGTGCTGAGGCTGCTGATCTGATTATTGTTGGAGAAGGGAAAATGGATCAGCAAAGCATGGCGGGGAAAGCCCCTGTGGGGATCGCTCAACGTGCGCCAGAAACCTCCACTGTGATCGCAATCTGCGGCAGTGTTGACCAGCAGGTGCTTGATTTTTCTGACTACGGAATCACCGCCTGCTTTCCAATTATTGGTCAGCCAGCCAGCTTAGATGAGGCATTAGAAAAGGCCGAAGTAAATTTACAAAGAACGGGCTTGAATGTTGCTCGTTTAATCAAAAAAGCAAGGAGCCAATCTTTTGACTAACTATCATGGAGCTATTTTCGATCTTGATGGTGTTTTAGTTGATACTGCAAGATACCATTATTTAGCGTGGAAACAATTAGCGGAGCAACTAACGATTCCTTTTTCAGCAGAAGACAATGAGCGATTAAAAGGGGTGTCTAGAGTCAAGTCTTTAGATATCCTGCTATCATTGGGAAACAAGCACTATACAGAAAAGGAACGCGAACACTTTATGGAACAAAAAAACAAGGTGTATGTTCACTATATTGAGCAAATGGATGAAACTGAGATTTTACCTGGTGTGGTTGAGCTGTTAAAACAATTGAAGCATAAAAATATAAAAATTGCCCTCGGGTCCGCGAGTAAAAATTCAGGAATTATTTTAAAGAAGACAGGACTGCGGCACTATTTTGATGCGATCGTAGATGGAAATGATGTTTCAAGGGCGAAGCCTGATCCGGAAGTATTTTTATTGGGTGCAAAGAAACTAGGGATTCCTGCTGGCCAGTGCATGGTGTTCGAAGATGCTAAAGCGGGAATCGCCGCTGCTAAACACGCTGGGATGCTGGCGATTGGTGTAGGAACGAAAAGCAACCTGCCAAATGCGGATAGACTGGTCGAAAGTTTGGAAGAGATAGAATTATCGGAGCTTTAAATAATAAGAAGGATGGGATTTCAAATGACGCAGCTTTCACTAAAGCATATTCATAAAAAATATGACAATGCCGAAAATTATTCAGTCAATGACTTTAATTTAGAAATAGATGATAAAGAATTTATCGTTTTCGTCGGACCTTCAGGTTGTGGGAAATCCACCACTTTGCGCATGATAGCGGGGCTGGAGGATATTACAGAAGGCGAGTTAAAAATCGGGGATCGCATCATGAATGAGGTTGCCCCTAAAGACCGTGATATTGCGATGGTTTTCCAGAACTACGCGTTGTACCCGCATATGACTGTTTTTGACAATATGGCCTTCGGATTAAAATTAAGAAAATACGATCCATCCGAAATAAAGGAGCGGGTAGAAAATGCGGCGGATATTTTAGGGCTGACCGAATACCTTAAGCGAAAACCTGCGGCTCTATCAGGAGGCCAGCGCCAGCGTGTCGCTTTAGGACGTGCGATCGTTCGCGATGCACAGGTCTTTTTGATGGACGAACCTTTGTCCAACTTAGACGCAAAATTACGAGTTTCGATGCGAGCGGAAATTGCGAAATTGCATCAACGTTTAGGAACGACGACCATTTATGTTACTCATGATCAAACGGAAGCTATGACGATGGCTGACCGCATCGTCATTATGAAAGACGGCGTTATTCAACAGGTAGGAACACCGCAAGACGTATACGATACGCCGCGGAATGTATTTGTGGCGGGATTTATTGGTTCTCCAGCGATGAATTTCTTCGAAGTCACCTTGCAGGATGGCTTCATCAAAGACGGGCATGGGTTGGATTTGAAAATTCCTGAGGGGGAAAACAGTGTATTGGTTCGCAAAGGATACGAAGGCAGAAAGCTCGTATTTGGCATTCGTCCAGAAGATATTCACAGTGAACAAATCGCGATTGATTCCTCTGATGGAGCGGTTGTAAAAGCGGAAGTCATGGTGTCCGAATTATTGGGTGCAGAAACGCTGCTGTATACCAAGGTCGGTGAAACAGAATTCGTTTCTAAGGTTGATGCTCGCGATTTCCACAAACCAGGAGCACGAGTAGAGCTGGCCTTTAATTTAGGCAAAGCGCATTTCTTTGATGAAGAAACACAGGAAGTCATTTCTTTGAAAAATTAATACTTTATAGAAACAGCAGAAGTTGAGAATAAAAGCACTCAAATATCCTTAAAAATGAGGAATATAGGTGCTTTTTTTGCTTTGTCATTTTGACAAGCTTGCCTTAACAAAAAATGTGTAGCATGATACATAATAATCAGGACCATCCTCTTTTTTCCTACAAATAAAATTAAAAATAATAAATATTAAATATATCTTGTTTCAAAACAAGCAGTTCGATATTCTATTTATGGGAAGAGGTGCTATTATGAAAAAGGCTATTTTAAGTATGGTATTCTTACTTACTCTGTCGCTTTTTGCCGGCTGTAAACAAGAAAAACCAAAGGAACAGTCTGCTGAACAAAAAATTAAAGTAACCAGCAGATCTGACACGGAATCAACAAGCAGTTTGCCTGCTAAGAATTCTACAGAGAAAACTAAAGAAAAAACTGGAAAAACAGCTAAGTCATCCATGAATGACCTTTGGAGCACAGACAAATCTGCTAAGCTTCAAGAGTTCATGAGTGGCTGGGGACAAACGATGGGGCAGACCTACAAGGCGTATTATCCTAAGCAGTCCGTTGATTTTTATGGATTAGATTTGCCGGATGGGGTGATCGAGGGGACTAAAACGCAGCCGATGGCAGTGGATGAACAGATTGTTACTGGCGAATGGTCAGAGACAGGAACATCCTCCAGTGAGTATTCGATCGTTGCCGTCTATTCTGATGCTGAAACAGCTCCGTATGCAGCAAAGCATGTTTACTTTTTTGCTTTTCATGATCAGCAGCCGCTTGTTTTAGTTTCAATGCAAAATCAAGGGATGCCAGATAAGGCATTTCATTTTAGTGAGACAGAAAACCAAGAGTTAAAAAATGGCTTTTTAAGTATCGTTAATGGCGGCACAGTGGCCGCACCAAAGGCAGACCAATCAGCAAACACATGGAGATCCATGGACGAGGCGATGGCGTTTTATGAAGCCGTGTATAAGAATCCTGAAAATAACCTAGAGATGATTTGGGAAAACTATGACCGGAAATGTTGGAGTCTAGTTGAACAAAGCGGGAATCGGATGGTGCTACATTGGGCGAATATTGGAGGTGCTGGCGGCAGCTACGATGAATTCCTCAAAAATGGAGAGACCACGCAGCTGATTGTTTATGGCGGGAATGCTGCTTATCCCAATGATCCTAGTGTACGGTATACGATTCAAAATGAAGGCCATAAGGTTATTCAAACTGAAAACCTCTATGAGAAGTAGGAGTGGAAACAGAAAAAGTACTTTATCAATGCTGAAAATGCCTCTATAATTAAGTAAAGGAGGCGTTTGCAATGAAGAAAGTTACAGTAGTTGTCGGACTCTTTTTCAGTTGTCTTTTACTAGTTGGTTTTTCTCTTGAAGCTTCCGCAAGTGTTGGTATTTTTCGTTTGTACAATCCAAATTCTGGTGAGCATTTTTATACGTCCAATTTGTCGGAGTCGAGACATTTAAGAAGTGTTGGCTGGCGAGAAGAGCGGATCGGTTGGTTTGCCCCGAATGCCCATACGGGTGCCCCCGTTTATCGCTTATATAATCCAAATGCAGGAGACCATCATTATACGATGAACAGCTATGAAGCAGCTCATTTAGAGCGAGTGGGCTGGCGAGATGAAGGAACGGCTTTTGTATCTGCTTTTTCAAATCAACCACGAGTTCCTATTTATCGCCTATACAATCCGAATGCAAAAACAGGCGCGCATCACTATACGCCGGATTCAAACGAGCGCGACCATCTGGTAAGAGTAGGCTGGCGTTCAGAAGGGATTGGCTTTTACGCAGAAACCGCTGAATAGTTGAAAATTACATTTAAAAGGTACTTCCGCATGCTGTCTGATTTTTGGGCAGCATGCTTTTTTATAGATTGATTGTTCGTGTTTAGCTCTGTAGAATGGTAAACAGCCTATTCCTATTTGCTATTATGAAAAGAAACGGGAATGCAAGGCTTGGTTATAGTTATTAAGAAAAAACAGTGAAACTTAATAATATATGTGGATAAAACGACCAATGTTCAGGTTTTTTTGCTTTTTCCATTCATTCATGGTATGGTAACTAAGTAATACTTTGATATGTGACTAGTTGGTTATCTATAAGAAATTTAAGATACTTTTTTATTACACGTCATTTTTTATTACAAATAAACACAGTGATGTGTAATTGGAGGTACTTTACATGAATAAAGGTACAGTAAAATGGTTTAACGCAGACAAAGGATTCGGTTTTATTACTGGAGAAGACGGAAATGATGTATTCGCACATTTCTCAGCTATCCAAGGCGACGGATTCAAATCTTTAGACGAAGGTCAAGCAGTGACTTTTGATGTTGAAGAAGGCCAACGCGGCTTACAAGCTTCAAACATTGTAAAAGACTAAGAATTGTTGTATTGACGGATGACTAAGGAGATCGGAGACGATCTTCTTTTTTTATAATATTTGAAGGAGGATATTCAAATGGCGAACACCTATGGATTCAAATCTCCACAGCCCTCTTTTTTAGGAGAGCGCTTCTCGATCGGACAAGAAGTATTTTTCGAATATAAAAAGGAAACACAACTAGGAGTTGTAAAGAATAAACTGAACAATTCTGCGATCGTCAAAATTATTAAAAGTGAAACAGAAGACTTTATTGATTTTACGACGGTTATTAGTTATGGTGAACTAGTCGATCCTGAGACCAATTTTTAATCATCTTAATTTATAATAAAAGAAATGACCTTAGCGTACCTGCTAAGGTCATTTTTATTCGTCAAAAAACTCAAATACCCCGATAGTCCCATCTGCTCGAAAAAGAATGCGATAGTTTTTATAGGAAAGTCCCTCTTCGTAGGTTCGGGCGTAGACCTTGACTGCATGCTCCAGCGATTCTTTTTTGATCCCTAAATAATCGGCACATTCCCAAACAGTAGAAAAGCGTTCTTTATAACAATCAATGATATCTTGCGGAGTCACTATTAAAGTAGCCCCAACATCGCGGGCTTTCTGCTCTTGTTTGCGTTTTTCATTGGTGTCCTGCTGTGTGATGTCACCTGAGCTCGTTAAATAGTGGGCGATTTCTTCAGCGACCGTATCTGTCAGCTCCTCCGTTGTTTGACGGGGATTTAGATAAACATGATTATCGATATATAGTCCCTTTTGGCCATCAGGCATAGAAGGGTCAAAGATATAATTGATTCCTTGAAAATGAGCCATCAATTTTTCTGCTTTATCCATTCGATCACTCCTTCTTTGCATGTTTTTGTTTAATAAAATCAATATAGTTTAGAATATCTTCCATCTGTTCTTCGGTCACTTCATCATCAATATGCGCTGCCACGGTCCTCTGTTTAGTAGAAAAAGAGCCTTTTTGCTCGCGACCGTGCAAATAGTCCAAAGAGACATTGAAGAAATCCGCAATTTTATTCTGCGTTTCTATATCCGGCGTTCGCTTTCCCTGTTCATAGGAAGCGTAAGTGGTTTTTGCGACCCCCAGCTCTTTTGCCATATCCATCTGGGTGAGGTGGGGTGTTCTTTTTCTCAGCTCTTTCAATTGTTGTGCAAACATAGTGACACTCCCTTCTATAGTATAGTAACACGAATCGTCGAACTATTTCTATAAAAAACAGACGATTCGTCGACAAAATGATTTACAAGGTACGCGAAATGTATTACCATTAAGCTACAAAACTAATTTTGAATACTTTATAGAGGAAATTTAGCATTAAAAATAATCGACTATTTTCTTGTTGCTTCTAGTAATAGTTATTTTAAGGGGGAGAGCTCATGGAAAAATGGAAGAAGGACTATTTAAAAGGAATTCTGCGAGATTATCCTAAAATGGAGGATTATTATTTAGAAAGGAAGGAAAAACTACTTTTTCATACAAAAGGAACACACCCGCATTCGACTGCAGAGACCCAAAATAAAAAGATGCTGATTTCTATTTCTTTGGATCGACAGCTGATCAATTTGGAACGAAATCAAAAGGTCATTGCACAATGTTTAGAAAATGCAACAGCAGAGACAAAAGAAATTATCGAGCGACTGTATCTGTCTGATAAGCAGAAAGCCAGTCTTGATTTAGTTGCTGATCAGGTCTTCCTAAGTAAAAGACAAGTGATGCGCCTACGCGATCGCTTTTTTGAAGAATTAGCTGAACATCTTGGCATTTGATGTCTTTTTTTTGGCAACAAAACGAACACAAGTTCGTATATAGTTTAGATAGATCAAATAGAAAGGGATGAAGCGTATGCGTAAACGATTGTTTGCATTGAATATGGGCGGGAAAACATCAAAGCATGTCTGAGGGGGAGTGCAAGCAAAGAAATTAGATAGTTCGGAAGTTTTTTGACAAATGATTTTCCTATTTTTCGATGTTTAATGGATTGTTTTTCAGCATGTATGGCGAATGACGAACTCACTCATTGGATCAATTTGTTCTTCTGAATTGTCTAGAAGGTCAATAACAGAATCAATACAGGAAAGCTGGTGGAGCATGGATAACTTTATTTCAACGTTTCTCAATAATCCTGAAAGCATCGGATTTCCAGTGCTTTTTGTATTTCTCTTAGTATGGGTGATGAAGCAGAATAATGCGCGAGAAGAACGCTACTTAAACACCATCGATGGTTTGACAGAAGCGCTTAAGCAAGTCGAGAGAATTGAGACAACGGTCAATCATATAAATGAAAGAATAGGAGATCAGGGGTGAGGTTTTGGATAGTCTGATCTAAGAAGTCGTGAAAAAGTATAGTAAGCGAAGTATTAAAAAAGTATAGATAAGGGGTGAAAAAATGGGAGATATAAATAAAATGATTCAATGGATGAAGGATCGTGAAGGTAAGACAACCTATAGCCAAAGTAATCGCATGGGGCCGAATAGTTATGATTGTAGCTCCGCAGTTTATTTTGCACTAGCAGCCGGGGGCTTCATTCCCTCAGGTAGTATGGGATGGACAGGTTCTTTACATGATACAACACTTCCGTCAATTGCTACAAAAATAGCTCGTTCTGAATGTACAAAGGGAGATATCTTTTTATCAAAATACTGGGCAAATGACGGACATACAGGGATTTTTGTAGATAATAAAACAATCATTCATTGTTCATATGGAAGAAATGGAATTTACACAACTCCAGCAGATGGGGGATACATGGGATACGAACCTATTGAATATTATAGATTGAAAAATGCAAATAGTGGATCAGAAGAAAATACAGAAAAAGAAGGAGAGATAATGATGTATATTTATTGGAAGCAACAAAAAATAAACTCATCAACATATGATGCATATTTATTAAACGGAAATAAGAGAATGTATATTAAGGACAATACACTTTTAAATGAATGTCGTGCATTAGTCCGATTGTATGGAGACAATACAAAAGAAGAGCGTTTTTACAATGATGCTTTTCGAGTTTTGGCCTTAGAAGCAACAACGGACCTTGTAGAATTTAAGTATTACGCAAACAAATAAGAATAAAGATACTGAGAACTAAATAAATCCCCCCTACATAATAGATTTTTATATAGGGGGGATTTCTACGCTTATTTTTTCTCCGCCCTCACAATCAGCATCATCGGCCGGCGCATTTCATCTTTCATACCGGAAATGTGCATCATATTTTTCGGGGGCATTGGTTCAACGATCCGTTTGAGCTGAAAGCCATTAGTTAATAAGTTATCTAGATAAGTAGTCAACGTCCGATGGTATTTCGTGACGTCGCTGCCGAGAAAGTGGGCAGTCCGCTTTCCTTCGTAAAAATAATTATCGACAGGGAAGTGTGCGATTTTCCCAGCTTCGTCATAGAACCAGTCTTGTGAACCTTCTGCAGTGAAAGTCGGATGCTCAACGGAAAAAATCAGCTGACCGCCAGCGACCAACCAGTTCGCAATATTTTTTGCCAGTTTCTCAAAATCGGCAATGTAATGGATCGCCAGAGAACTGATAACGACATCAAAGCTATTCGGTTCAAAAGCTACGTCATCAATGCTGGCCTGTAGATAGGTGACATTGCTGAAAGTATTTTTTTTACGAGCAACTGCCAACATTTTTTCTGAGAGATCCACACCGACGACAGAGGTTGCCCCATGCTCTGCTGCGTAAAGACAATGCCAGCCATAACCGCAGCCTAAATCCAGCACGCGTTTTCCTTCAAAATCAGGCAACACTTCTTTCAGCGTCTGCCATTCACCGGCACCGTCCAGGCCTTGTTGACTACGAGTCATTTGGCTATAGCTTTCAAAAAATTTCTCATTATCATAAATAGTATTCATTCTAATTCCTCCATGTAATTGTATTTTTTTAAACTACATGGAGTCGGTCTCTTTTGTGAGCGATCATTTTTAGTTCCTCGCTTTCGTTAGATTTCGTTCATCCAATACGTACGGTCAATTGGTTCGACAAAAATTTCGAATTCAATAGACTCTTTTTCAATAATTTGAGTTACACCATGAACCAGTAAAAATTTATCTGGTTCTCTCAATTGCAGTGTATCTCCTACATGAGGGATCAAAGAAAGATCAATCGTCCGTTCTTCTTTCCGAGTCAGGATATTTCTTAAGTTAGCTTTATACATGCCCGTTCCTCCAATTACCCATTGTGTCAACGTACCTAGTTTAACATACAAAGGCTGTAGAAAGAGGAGCAATCTTGATGTGAAAAGTCACGCATATGCTTCTATTAAACAAAACAGTCATACTGTCTAAATTTTAGTACTGCAGGAAGTTAGCACAAAAAAGACCGGCCAAAAAATTGGCTGCGGTCCGCAAGTGAAAAAACAAATTCTATAAAGGATGGGTAATACCCACTTTTTACTATAATAGGAAAAGGCTTTCTTTGCAAAAAATTTGCTCAAAAAAAAAGCCGTCGCAGGGCAACGACGGCCGGAGTCCTGGGAAGGAACTCGGATAAACAAATGAACTACTGTAACTTTAACGGATTGCCAAAAGAGATACAAGAAAAATGCTCACAGGTAAAAATAATTTTATCGGAAACTGAGTAACGAGATGGATTAAAATCTAAAAACAGCTATTTGCACACAAAAAAATAAAAATCCAAAAAGTTGCTATCGTTTCACAGATAGCTTATTTTCCTTTATAATTTAATAAAGGAGGCGGTTACAATGATTAGTAAATACAAGAATATTTTAGTAGCAGTTGATGGATCAGAGCATTCAGAACACGCTTTTGAGGAAGCCGTTGAAGCAGCCAAGCGCCATGATGCCAAACTGAATGTTATTTCAATCATTAATGACAGCGAGCTCTCCACCAGTGCTTTTTCTTTCAGTAAAATTTATGCGGCAGAAAAAGAACAAGTTGAAAAAGAAATGTTGAAAAAAATTCATGATGCGTCTCGAAAAGAACTAGAGAATATTGAACCTTTTGTTGATTTAGGCAGTCCAAAGGAAAAAATCGTTGAATTTGCTAAAGAGAATGACATTGATATGATTTATCTAGGTGCTACGGGAAAAGGAGAAATCAGTTTAGCACGAATTGGTTCTACTGCAGCCTATGTTGTGAATCATGCGCCATGTAGTGTGACGGTGGTTCGGTAATTTTTTAGATGAGAGGGACAATAGGTGTGTTTCTTTAGAAGAATCCGCACATTGGTTTGAATGAGGAGGGGATACAATGATCAGCAGATATAAGAATATTATGGTAGCAGTGGATGGATCGGATCAATCGGAAGGGGCTTTTTTCGAAGCAATCGGCGCTGCCAGACGAAATGAAGCAAAGCTATATGTCGTTCAGGTAATTGATGATTCCAGTATTTTAATGAGCAGTGCGCAGCCGATGGATGATATCTTAGCGGAGGAAACTCAGCGAGCGAAGCAGTATTTAGCAAAGCTGGTTGAACGTGGTCGTTATCAAAATATGGAAACGATTCAATACATCGGCAATCCTAAGAAAGCCTTGACCGAAGAGCTGCCGAAGCAGTATGATATCGATTTGATTTATGTCGGCGCCACCGGTAAAGGGCGTTTCCAACGGTTGTTAGTCGGCTCCACGAGTGGATATATTGTTAATCACGCCCCATGCAACGTGATGGTTGTAAGATAAATAAAGGTTTTGACGAGTTTCTATTCGTCAAAGCCTTTTTTGAATTGGCCTTGCCGCTCCTTTAGCTGAATAAAAGACAAAAAAAGGCACCTACCGTGGATTCACAGCAGGTGCTTTTAACGCAATTTCGCGTCTTTCATTGAGGAGTCACTCCTAGTTCGTTTTAAGGAAATCATTTTTTGAGAAAAATCAGTCTAATTCTCACCACGTATGTCATTCCGCTAATCAATCTAAAGCTTGAAGCGGAACTGAGATCCTAATTCGTTTTAAGGAAATCATTTAGTCGATTTAAAGATCGAAGTGGAATTGAGATCCTATTTCGTTTTTTGCAATTCTTGTACCGCTTTTTCAATCGTTACGCCAGTTGCTACATGATTTTGATCATTTTTGTCGAAAACGATAAAAAGATTCAAGTCAGTGTTCAATGTGACACGGTATTGCATGTTTGTGTTATCGAATGTCATAATCATTCTCCTTTCTTAGTGTGACGAAAGGCAACTATTACGTTGATAACGAAATTCCAGTTATCAATATATCATAGAACGGCATTATTTACTAACAAAAAGTTTGTAAACGCTCTATAAAAGATTGAATTTATCAAATCCTTAAGACTTGATCCATTAGAGAAGATAAAACGTTAAAATACTTTAAAATTCCGGTGCCCCGAGGGTTTTTCTTTGGTTCATTTCCTAATAGACCGTATAATTTCCGATGGACTATTAATGTTAGGTGATGAGATGAAGAAAAAAAGAATAGCGATACTGCTGATTTTTATAGCATTAATCAGCGGCGGGATTCATTTTGCGAAAGAAAAAAATGAGATCACGGAATTATTGGAGCCCTCTCAGCAAAAAAAAAGACTAGTTTTGGACGTTCCCTTAGAAAGTCAATTTGATGGGGATGCGTTGGAGAATGGGTGTGAAGTTACTGCGCTATCGATGCTATTGCAGTATTATGGCTATGATACCAATAAAAATGAGTTAGCTGATGAGCTAGATTATCAGCCGTTGTTTACAGATTCTGGGAATCATGGAAATCCCCATTTAGGTTTTGTAGGAGACATTACTGGCGGGGATGAGGCGATGGGTGTTGCTGTTGAGCCGATCGCAAAATTGGCGAAGGAATACGTCGGAGATGACTATCGCGTCATAGCAGGTGAGAAAGCTTCATTCAATAAAATTATAGATGTGGTCGCTAGCGGCAAGCCTGTTTGGATCGTTGCAACGGTGGATTTTCAGGTCCCGAAGGATGATGATTGGCTGCTTTGGGAAACGGATCAGGGCAGCATGTATGTGACACCGTTGATTCATTCTGCTGTGATCACGGGTTTTGATCGTGAGAAGAACATCGTGTATGTAAACGATCCATATGGGTATCAAAATCGAGAAGTCGATTGGTCGGATATGAAAAAAATCTACCAGGAATCTGATCAGCAATCTTTGTATTTAGAAAAGAATTAAACAGCATCGGCACCTCGAAATTTTTCGAGGTGTTTTTTGGTACTTATAAAAAAGCAAAACCCAATATAGAGACTGATAGAATAAGCTTTTGAATCCAAATAGGGCTTACAATTTCTGTTTGGCTTGCTATACTGGAAGAAAAGGAGGAAGGGCCAATGAATGAACGCTATTACAATATTTTAGCCGCAGTAGATGGATCACCGCAGGCTCATCAGGCATTGATGGAGGCAGTTGAAACCGCGCGTAGAAATAATGCTCGTTTGTACATTGCCCAAGTTGTCAACAGCGCTGGAATGTTAATGAACCGTGCAACGCCTGTTTCTCAGCTGATCGAAGAAGAAAAACGTGCGGCAATCAAATTATTAGAGGAAGAGGTTGCCGGAATCGACTATTATAATAAGCAGATGATAACCTGTGTTGGAAGTCCTAAAAAGGCCCTTTGTTTTGATTTGCCGGAAACCTATAAAATTGATTTGATCTACATAGGAGCAACTGGAAAAAGTGCGATCGAACGCAGACTGGTGGGATCGACCACTGATTACGTCGTCAACAATGCACCGTGTAGTGTAATGGTCGTCAAATAGATAGCAGCAAAAAAGTTTCTTTTTCTTCCTTGACCTTCACGTTACGTCAAGGTGTAAGATATTTTTTGTCGAGAGAGAAATCAGTAGATGAAATAACCCTATAAAAGAAAGATAGAAGGAATCAGATGAACTATACAATTAAGCAAATGGCCGAGCTATCCGGTGTGAGTACCCGCACCTTGCGCTTTTATGATGAGCGCGACCTATTAAAGCCGGCGTTTTTAAGCGAGGCCGGTTATCGTATGTATACTGAAAAAGAAGTTGATCGCCTGCAGCAAATTTTATTATATCGCTCTCTAGGGGTTCCGTTGAAAACCATCAGAGGATTAATTGACCGTCCCGCTGAAAAAATTCAGCAAACGTTGCTGGAGCAAAGAGTTGAAGTGGTGAAAAAAAGAAATGAATTGGATCAGCTGCTGGAAGTTCTCGACAAGACATTACTTTATTACAAAGGAGAGATTGAAATGACAGCTGAAGAAAAATTTGACGCTTTCAAACAGAAAGCTGTATTGGAAAATGAAGAGAAATATGGACAAGAGGTCCGTGAGAAGTATGGAGAAGAGACAGTGGAAGCCTCTAATCAAAAATGGCTAGGGATGTCTGAGCTTGATTATCAAAAAATGGAAGAAATTGAAGCGACTTTATTTAGCAAGTTGACTCACTATTTAGCAGAAGGAGAACTACCCAGCCCATTAGCGGAAGAGATAGTTGATTTGCACAAATCATGGCTGCAATTCAGCTGGAAAAAATACACTAAGGAGATCCATAGAGGTCTGACTGAGATGTATTTAGGAGATGAACGCTTTACCCGCTACTACGATGAAAAATGCGGCGTCGGAGCCACGGAAGCTTTGTGCCAGATCATTCAGTATTATACAAGCTAAAAAGGATTGAGCGGTTTGCTCAATCCTTTTTTAATGCCAGTAAATTTATTGAACGTTGTGCTTCTGCTGCGAATTGTTCCTCCTTCAGCAGTAACGCTTCACTCTGAGGAAACGCAGAAAAGCAAATCAGAAATTTCCATTGAATCAAGGGTTCATTGCTATAGGTGTTTTTAATTTGTAAAAGCCGCTGATAATTTTCTGTGGTCGCTAATGCAGGATGATAAAAGGCCATATAGCCGATCGCGTCAATTAGCTCACTCAGTTGTGACAGCGGAAGTATGTCCGCCGCCTCCAGTAATGTCGGAAAAATTTCCGGCGTCATTCGTCCCAAAGAACGAGCTATCAGATCTCGCGGTAAGGGAAAGCTTTTCTTTTTTGAAGGTGCGGCGGGCGAACGATGCTGATTATCACCGATGATCGCGAGAAAATCGATCATTTTTAACGCCGTCGTTTGATTGCCGCTCTCTAATTTCTCAGTGATCGCCAGGCGAGTATAGAGTGCAGGTTCTGTTTTTAAGCAAATCAATAAGTTGTCCGAAGTTTCACAAGTTAGTGGCAAAAGCTTTGCAGCAAGAGTTCTTTCACTGGCCTTTTTGGAGAAAAGCAAGTGAGTTAGTTCATCGACAGATTTATTTTTATGAGCAGATAGTTCACTATCTTCAACCCAGCCGCGCTTTTTTCTTTGTAAATAGGTATTCATGGATTTCGCTCCTTTTTTAAAGTATAACAGAAGTTGAAATCGAAAACTTGTGCTTTTGTTCACAAAATGATTGATTTCTGATAAATGCTATGCTATGATCAAAAAAAAGAAGAGGTGATGGGAATGAAAAAAATAGTTGCGAATCCGATGGAGCTAAGAGATGCTATTCGTTGCGAGAAACAAAATATTTCAATCACAGGCGGCTTTGCTAAAATGATGCAACCGTTAGCTGCACAGCAAGAAGCGGATGTAGAGAAAATGGACTTGCCGACCTTTATGAAATTGGCTTTAGATCCTGCTACGCTGGAGACATTAGCCACAGCGTATCAAGTTGCTATGAAGAATGATTCAAAAGGCTTTGAATTAGAATATGTAAAGCTTTAATTTTTACCTGTTTTTGTGAAAAATGTATCAAAGTCGCGGAATAAATTCCTTGCAGTAAATGAGCTGCGAGGTTTTTTTAATTGCTTTAAACTGTCACTAGGGCGTGAAAATAATTATTTTGGTAATTTTAATTCTGCTTAATTATAGAAAATAGACATTTTAACGGAATGAAAATATTTAGTAACATTCAGAATAAATTTAAAAATGTTAAAAAAACAATTCAAAAAATCACCAAAATAGGATAAAAATCTGTTAAAATATGAATATGAGGAAGACCTCTCTCAATCTTTCTTAGCTAGTTTTATTTGACTAGCATCCCCTTTAAGCACCTTGTTAATCAAGGTGCTTTTTTTATTTTTGGACAAAGAGGATTAGGACACTAAATGAAAGCGCTTGATATTTCTAGCCGAGTTGGCTTACAATTAAAGAGAATAAGGGAAAGGGGGTCTTACCATGAAAGAGTCTTACAAAAAAATACTTGTTGCAGTGGATTCATCAGAGCAGGCACGCCGCGCATTTCAAGAAGCCATCGAAGTCACACGCAGAAATGAAGCACATTTGTATATTTTGATCGTATCAGACACCAATCATCTAGGGTCCGAACCTTATGCAGTAGACCACATTGTCAAGGAAGCAAGGAAGGCTGCGGGAGCAATCGTAGAAGCTTTAGAAGAATCGATTCCAGAAGATATCGCCTTCACCTCGATCGTTGATGATGGAAATCCAAAAGCCAAAATTGTTGCCTACGCCGAAGCGGAAAAGATCGATTTGATTTTAATGGGCGCTACCGGAACAGGGACTTTTTCACGTTTATTACTAGGATCAACGACCGCATATGTCGTAAATAATGCTCCTTGTAACGTGATGGTGGTTCGATAAATAAAAAAGAAGCCAGCACAATTTTGTGCTGGCTTTTAGCTTGCTGTCTGATAGGTTTGGAAATCGTTCATGAGTTTGGTTTTTCCTAATACTGCATATTTAGCGATAATCAATTGTCCGCGGGCATTGCGTTTTCCGAGAACAAGAATCTTCATCCCATTTTCCACGTCTGCGAGAAAATTCAGTGAATGCGCAGCGATCAGGCAATTCGTACCTGCTAATTGGAAATAAACAAGAGGCTGCTGGGAAAATTGAACGATCTTTAGTTTTGTGACGGTTCCTTTAAGAGATTCCATCGCTTTTCCTCCTCGTATGGATACCTTTAAAAACGAGCTCATTGTCCTTCCGTTCAAACTGAAAACAAATATCTTTTTTGCGACCGGTCTTTTTGGCAGGGATAACAAAGTAATCACGATTTTCTTCATCCATCTTGGCAGTAATTTGGTTCAAAAATAATGCTAATGGCAGTGAATCCTTCACTAAGGAATCATAAGTTCGATAAAAAATTTCAACAGAATCTGGACTAATCATAGACATGGTCATCACCTCAATTTCATTATACGAACATTTGTTCGGAAAGTAAAGTAGGAAGCTGAAAAAATTATTTCTTAAAAAGATACGCAAAAAACAAAAAGAAACCTCCACTTTAATGGAGATTTCTTCCAAATCATTATTTTAAGAGAAAATAGATCGCAAGCCAAAACAGCAGACAGAAAATAATCACTATTCGATAGATGATATGTCTGGGCTGGCGATAGAGCCAAGTACAAAATTTTTTCATATAAAAAATCCTTTTATCCAGTGTTTCTAACAGAAAATCTGTTACCAACAGGAATGCTACCGTATTGAAGGGAAGAAGTAAAGTGCATGAGAGGAAAAATATACCTGTAGACGGCGGAAATTAAGAAAATATCGTGATATATAGTCTAATTAAAGCGAAAAAAATGGGTTTTCCTAAACAATTAAACGAAGAAACGTTACAGTTTGTTTATAAAGTAATGGTGATATACTGACAGAAAGTCTAGAATTAACCTGTTAGTTTAATAAGAATTTTTTTGTAAAAAGAAAAAAATGTGAAATAAATCTCAAATTTGATCAAATAGTGGTATCATGATCCTCCAGAAAGGGGGTGTCATATGGAAATAAAGGATTTAGAGTATGTCATTTTGGATGAAATCGCGAATAAAAACTTTAGCAACTTAACCCACCAGTTTTTCGAAATTTCTAAAACAGAATTTGACAATAGTATCGCTGATTTAAAGAAAAACGGCTTTATTCAAGGAAATATCTTTGATAGTAACGGGTCTGTTAAAAATCCGTTTCGTTTTTTCTTCCTATCTGAAAAAGGCGAAAGCTTGCTGAGTAACACCGCAGTTTAGGAACTTACGCGGCTAGCGAGCTAAAACACCTCCACTTGTGAAAATACAAGCGGAGGTGTTTTAATTTGGATGCAGGGGTGCTTTCTAGAGTAATAAAAAAAGAAGCTTTTCAGCTTCTTCAATCATGAGCTATTATAAGTACGTGGACGGCTGGAATCGAACCAGCACCTCTTTCTTAAATGCGGACTACTTCATTGAACGAGTAAAACACCAAGTTCATCCACGTCTATTAGTATAGCGAAGATAGAGACTGTTTAAAAGAGAATCATATGTAATTAAAAAAATATTATACTTTGATTTTTTTGTCATACTCCTCTGAGAATTCTCTCGCAATCATCCAGCCGTAGCTTTCAGTGATGGCTGCTGCAGTGGAGCCGTTCACGATATTACCGGCAACTGGCAATTTTCCAGCCAAAAAACGAGCGGTCATTTGGCCGGCTTTTTGAGCTAAAAATTGAGTTGCCAAGGACTTTGCGGCGCCTTCTTCTAATTTGATATGAAAGACTTTGCCCAAAGCGATCACCATTGCAGTCTGGATCGGTAATAAGATCGTTGCGTCAGGAAACGGTAATTGAGCCATTCCGGCGCCAACGCCTGCCGCGGCAGTAGAAGCACTATGGATAATCAAATGGGCCTTTCTTCGTTGTTTTTTATTCATTGCAGGAGCTCCTTACTCGTAGTATTTTTGGAATGTTATGCTTGTCGATTGAGGAAAGTTTAGCATCTTGAAGAGGAAAGAACAATTTATTGACCCGTCTTTAAAGCAGTTTTAATCATTAGCAAAATTAAAAAAACAAGAAGAATCGTTGATTATTATTTTTCGAACGATCGCTGGAATGATAAACTAGGACTGAAAGGGGCGGTAAAAATGGTTGATGAATATAAAAATATTTTAGTTGCTGTAGATGGTTCAGAACAATCTAAAAAAGCGTTCGATGAGGCAATCAATATCGCGAAAAGAAATAAGGGCAAACTGACCTTAGTGACAGTGATCGATACGGCTAGTTTTACCGGGACAACTGGAGGAAATTCGATTCCATTAATGCAGGAAGTCCACGAAAAAGCCCAGAATATCATTACCGAACTGGAGCAGCATCGCGTAGCAGAGGAGCAAGAGGTCCATATGACCTCCCAGATCATCGCTGGAAATCCTAAGCGTGAGATTATCGAGCTGGCAGAAAAATTGGGAACAGATTTAATCGTGATGGGGGCAACCGGACTAGGTGCCTTGTCCTTGTTATTCGTTGGTTCGACAACGGCTTATGTGGTGAATCAGGCACCATGCAATGTCATGGTCGTAAAATAAGGGTCTAACATAAAAAGCGTCTGACTTTAATCAGGCGCTTTTTCGTCTAGAGTCATTATCAGCTCGTAGCCATCATCATAGACATACATGATTTTTGGAAATTCTATTTCTTCATAAGCCTCGACATAGGGGGCGGTGATTCCGTCAGAAAAGTAAGGATCACTTTGGGAGTAAACGACGCTTAATGTTCGAGCTATTTTGTTTTTAAAAAAATGAAACCGCTGTGGTGAAGTGAGAGGTAATCCTTTTAAAGGGCGCATGAAAATCATATGCCAAATTTCCTGCTGCATATGCTCAGGAACGACGTCAAAAGGGACATCACTTCGTCGTGGTTTTGTTGGTTCAAACATATTTCTCAACCCTCTCTTTGTTTCATCATAGCAGGTTTTTTTTAGAAAAAAAGTAAAAGCCATCATTTTATAAAAATTTAGTTCGTTAAAACAGTTTTTTTAGGTTAAAAATGATAAAGTGAAATAGAAAAGGTTAGATAAAATAGTATTAGATATAAGCGTTTAAAGTATTTGAATGAAGGTGAGAAAGATGCGTTACGGAATATTTTTTAATCCTAATGCAGGAAGCGGGGACGCAGAAAAATTAGCAGAGAAGATGCGTGAAAAATTTGAACAGGCAGGTCATTCAGCGGAGTATTTAACAGCGCCTGACCCAGATCAAGCAATCGAAACAATAAAAAAAGCAGTCAATGAACTCGACGGGATCGTAGCGATCGGCGGGGATGGGTCATTGAATATTGTTGGAACGGCTTTTCTTCAAGCCGGGAAATCTTTGCCACTAGGAATTATCCCTGGTGGGACAATCAATAATTTTGCTAAACGCTGGCACTTGCCAATGGATGAAGAAGAGGCGATGGATGTGATTATCGCGGGACACCAACGAAAAGTAGGGATTGCAGCTTGCCAAGATCGGCAAAAAGCCGTAATCAGCTCCTTTACCTTTGGCTCCTTTGCAGATATCTCGAATGAAGTTCGCCAGAGTGAGAAACGAAAATTTGGTTTGATCGTCTATCCATTGAAGGCCATCAAACAGATCGGGAAGGATACGTCCTATCCTGTGGAGATTACAGCGGATGACTATCATGAAAAGTTAAAAGTCTGGTTTTCCTTAGCAACGACGACTCACTCAATCGGCGGGAGACCTTATGTGGATTCTGATTATGATGAATTGCATGTTAGTATTTTACACAACATGCACTTTCGAAAATTACTTGAACTTATACGATTTATTTTTACAGGACGTCTAAAAGATTCTGATACCGTCACTTATCTGGAGACCAACAAATTAGCGTTAAAGCCATTGACGGACAAGAAAATTTATTCTCGGATCGATGGTGACAAGGGACCTGCATTGCCTTTAACAGTGGAATTTTTGGCAGATTTTATGCCGCTATATGTACCAGAACACCAAAAAAATGAGAGATAGGGGGTTTTCGAATTGGATAAAAACATGGAAACGCTGCTAGCCAGAGCTGATACCTTTACATTGATTACGATTGATCATCGCGGTTTTCCACATGCGATCGCTGTATCACCACCGCTTGAACGAAATGGTTTTTATTATTTCAAGTTTTATATCAACGGTGATGGCCGAACAGCCGAAAATATTCAACAAAATCGTTCCGGCAGTCTGTTTTGTTTTGATAAAGAAAAGCATGAGAGCATCGCTTTGAAGGGGTATCTGTTTGCGGAAGAACTAGTTGAATATAAGAAGTTGGCGGCACAGCTGAATGAATTTCAAAAAGAGTTGAATTATGAGCATCCAATGATTGCTGTTTTTGAGACCTTGAGTGTGAAGCATTATGAAAATATGCATGGTGAGTTTTTAGATGTGCCAGAAAAATAAAAAAAGGTTTCATCCCTTTAAACCTGAAGGGATGAAACCTTTTTTGTTTAATCGACTTTAGCAGAGGCAACACTTGCCGCTTTGTCTTTTTTGATAATGGCAGTGAGAACCAGAGAGAAAATGATACAACCCACACCCATTGCGATCGCATACATGAACATCATGTTGAAGCCCGCTTTACCTGGATTTGAATCTAGCCAGCCGCCAATCATAGTGTACATGAAAACATCTGGCAAGTAGCCCAGACATGAAACAATCCCGGATACACGACCAGTCATTTCAACTGGGAATCCTGCATCATCAATGATTGCGAAGTATTGGCTGCGGACTACATAAATAAGGAACAATCCAAAGATAAAGTTTGCGATGACTGCTGACAGTAAGCCGGCACTTTCCGGCAATACTAGGAACCCAGCGAAGCAAAGTGTTAATAAGCCAGCACCGCCGATGATAATCCGGATACGTGACCCTAATTTATCGGCAATGATCCCACCGATGATCCCGCCGGCTGCTTGTACTAAATAACGTATTCCTCCTAGTGTAGTTCCGCCTGCAACAGACAAACCGTAGACATTGATTGCGTAAGTATTGATGTAGCCTAAGATACCGTAAATACTATAAGCAAAGAATACAATGGCAACTAATACCCATGTACGGGGCATTTTTAACGTCTTGAACATTCCGATCGCTACTTTAGAGATCGGTTCGGTATGTGATTCTGCTGCTGTATCTTCAATAACAAACCAGTTTAAAATACCAATAATAATAACAGTAATTGCACAAACACGAATAGCCCAAGTAGTTCCTAAGACTTCGTTTGAAAAACGACTATAGACAGCAGTCATACCGAATACCAGTAACGCGTTCAACAGTCCCCGCAGACCTTCCTGCCAACCGAATAACCGACCTTGTTCTGAACTGTCGCCCAACATCCGAGTAGCTTTGATAGCCGCGGACCAATAGGTGATGATGGTGGAAATCCCCATCAAGACGAAAATCAGCCGTGCGATCTGGAAGCTTGGAAAAGTTGAGAACCAAAAGCCTAAGACACCTGTCACCAAAAATGAAAAGGTCAGCAACTTACGAGCTGAAAATTTGTCGGCTACGATTCCGCCAATAAAGTACGAAAAGGTCGCCATGGTAGCGTAGCCTGACGAAAGCATCCCCATTTGTGCGTTGGTCAGATTCATCGCTTTTTGGATCGGCACATAAAACGTCTCCCGAATGTAAGGAAGCTGAAAGATAATTCCAGCGCCGGCCGACAGTAGCAACAACGTTCCCCATTTTTTTACTGCTTGCTTGTTCATATAACACCCTCCTGATTGTGAATTCTTTTACAAAAAAACAAAAAAGAAGCAACGCTTAAGTAAGCGTTACTTCTCTCTGGTCTCCAGTAACACCCAAAGTATAGAAGCATATGAAAACGATGTCAACATCTTTTCCATGCAAAAATATTTTTTACACAAAAAAACGCCACTTGAAATCCAAATAAAACCTTGGTATTTCAACGTTTTTAATTGGATGAAATTTCTTTTTGCTGATTGACGAAAAACTGGTTTTCCCTTAGACTGAGAAAATACTAGTTTTTCGAATGAAGTTGCATCGTGAAATCGCAGAAAAATATTAAGAAAAAGGGGCAGATGTTCCTGGGGTTTCTCATGTAAGTCTTTGTGAGGTATGCTAGAATGAAAGCGTATTAAATTACTTAGTAGGGATAAGGATAAAAATGAAAAGAAAAATTATTCAGATGATGGAGGACAATCCGCTGATTGCCGCTATCAACAGCAAGCGCAGTTTTGAGAAGGCCTTGACCTGCGAAAGTGATATCATTTTCGTCTTGTATGGCGATGTTTGCAGTATCGTGGATATCGTCGATCGTTTAAAGGAAGCGGGCAAGATCGTGATGGTAGATGTGGATCTGATCGATGGATTGGCAACGAAGGAAACAGCGGTTGATTATTTGAAGCGAGCGACTAAAGCAGATGGCATTATCAGCTCAAAATCAATTCTGCTGCGGGCGGCAAATGCCAGGGGATTATTTACCATCCATCGCTTCTTCCTAATCGACTCAAAGTCCTTTCATAATTTGCCGAAGCAATTGGGAACATCAAAAGCAGACGTGGTGGAGGTTTTACCTGGGGCGATGCCAAAGGTTTTATCTTGGGTACAGGATGTTGTCGACGTTCCGATTGTGGCCAGCGGACTTGTTTGCGATAAGGAATTAGTCATGACAGCTTTACAGGCAGGGGCGGTAGCCATTTCAACGACAAACATGGATGTTTGGGAAATATAAACTAAAAAAACGGTAGTTGATGCTAAGAGGACAGAGAAAAGCGGACACCAGCTTATTTGGTGTTCGCTTTTTTTGCGGTTTTCGAAAAATGAATACGCCGTAAAGTGCGAGCGGCGTCTTCAATCCACGTTTCAACAAAACGACAAGTACTACAAAGAATTAAACTATTTCTAGCATGAAGCTTATATCAATGGGGGGATACAAATGGAAATCACAGAATTCAGTATGGATCTTTTTTCACTAGCCGGAAAGACTGCGATCGTGACCGGAGGAAATACCGGTATTGGCCGCGCATTTTCGTTAGCCTTGGCAAGAAGCGGGGCGAACATTCTTGTTCCAAGCTTGATCGATGATGATGGAACAACGCAGAAAATTATCGAAGAGATCGGCTCCTGTTATGTCTTCATGGAGGTTGATTTAACCGAAGAAGGGGTGCCGCAGCAGGTGGTGGAGCATTGTGTTGACGTGTTCGGGACGGTAGATGTGCTGGTGAATTGTGCTGGGATGCATCTTTCAGCAGATGTTCTTCCCTTCGACCGCTCAAAATGGGACCCGATGATCCAATTAAATTTGACCGCTGCTTTTGACATGTCTCATGAAGCAGCAAAGGTCATGATTCCGCAAAAAAGCGGCAAAATCATCAATATCTGTTCACTGGCTTCTTTTCTGGGTGGGCAGCAATCGCCGGCAAATGCGGCAGCCAAACATGGGCTGGTTGGTTTAACTAAAGCGTATTGTGACGAGTTAGCCATGTATGGTATTCAAGTAAATGGGATCGCCCCCGGTTATTTGGCGACAGACATGACAAAAAGTGATCAGGAAAATACAGCTGTTAATCAAAGCGTTCTGGCTCATGTTCCAGCTGGCTATTGGGGAGAGGAAGCAGATTTAATGGGAGCCGTGGTCTATTTAGCAAGCCCGGCCTCAAATTTTGTGAATGGTCATATTTTATCAGTCGACGGTGGCTATTTAGTAAGGTAATCAAATAATTTTGTTCGTCGTGGCAAGGACAGTCTGTCACGACAATTACATAAAAATGGAGGGATCATTGGTATGATCGAGTTTGAACAGGTAGAAAAGAGGTACGGTGAGAAGGCGATCGCAGTCCATCCTTTTGATTTAACGATTGAAGACAATCAATTCATTTGTGTGATCGGCACGAGTGGGAGTGGGAAGACCACCTTGGTGCGGATGATCAATCGGATGATCGAACCTTCTGAGGGCAGCATCAAGATCAACGGGCAAGATGTCACCAGGTTGAATGAGGATGAGCTGCGGAGAAAAATCGGCTATGTTATCCAAAATATCGGGCTATTTCCCCATATGACAATCAGAGAAAATATTATGATCGTGCCTAAGCTCTTGAAGTGGAGCGAGGAAAAAAAGTCAGGAATCGCCGAGCGGTTGATCCAGCGTGTCGATCTGCCTTTGGAATATTTAGAGCGCAAACCTAAAAATCTTTCTGGCGGTCAACAGCAGCGCATCGGAGTGATTCGAGCACTTGCAGCCAGTCAGGACATCATTTTGATGGATGAGCCGTTTGGTGCGTTGGACCCGATTACCCGGGATGCCTTGCAGGAAATGATTAAAGGACTGCAGCAGGAGATGAAAAAGACGATCGTTTTTGTCACCCATGACATGGACGAGGCGATCAAGCTGGCAGATAAAATCATTATCATGGATCATGGCGAGATTGTTCAATACGACACAGTCGAGACGATTTTGGCACATCCGGCCAACGATTTTGTCGAAGAATTAATCGGAAAACGCAAACGCAACAGCTATTACAATAACGAAATGACGGTATCTGATTTGATGGTGGGGCGCGTCGAAGCCATCTCAATAAGCAAATCGATCACTGACGCGATTCGTCAAATGTCAGAGAAAAAGGTCGATACTTTGTTAGTGGTGGATGATCAAAACTGCTTGAAGGGCTTTGTCGATATCAATTTTATTGAACGAAATATGTCCAAATTGAAACCAACTACTTCTGTTTTCGATGTGATGGGGACGGATACGGCGAGTGTCAATCAAAATGACCGAGTCGCTGATGTGATCGAACCGCTGATCAACCATGTCTTCAAATATTTGCCGGTGGTGGATGATGACAATCATCTGGTGGGCATCGTGACCCGCTCATCATTGGTGTCGCTCGTACAGGAACAATGGCAATAGGAGGTGATGACATGAATTTTTGGACTGAATACGGAAATGAAATTTTATTGAAGTTTTGGGAGCATTTCTATTTGTCCTTTTTAGCGATTTTTCTTGGCATCCTTGTAGCGGTTCCTTTAGGTGCACTTTTGACTCGCGTAGAAAAAGGCTCGGAAACGGTGATCAAAGTGGTTGGCGTCTTTCAAACGATCCCATCGCTGGCGCTGCTATCGATCATGATTCCTTTCTTTGGAATTGGAAAGGTTCCAGCAGTGATCGCGCTCTTTTTATATTCGCTGCTGCCGATTTTAAGAAATACCTATGTTGGTATCAAATCAGTAGATGGGACCTATTTAGATGCGGCTAAGGGAATGGGCATGTCGCAAATGCAGCGCCTGCTGCAGATTGAATTGCCATTGGCAATGGGTGTCATCATGGCAGGCATTCGGGTATCTACCGTCTACGTGATTTCTTGGACGACTTTGGCTTCGTATATTGGTGCCGGCGGCTTAGGCGATTTCATTTTTAACGGACTGAATTTGTATCGGCTGGATCTTGTTATGATGGGAACCATTCCGATTACATTGCTGGCGCTGCTTTCGGATGCACTGTTGAAGCGTTCAGAATTAAAATTAACGATGGATAGAGGGTGAGTCGATGAAAAAGCGAATGTTTCTAGCCGCGGCGACGCTCCTGCTTTTCGGAAGCTTCATCATGGGGAATTTTTCTAACAAGGACGATACGATCACGGTGGCTGGCGGAGTAACTTCCGAATCTCAGATTTTAGGGAACATCGTGGTGGAGCTGCTGCAGCATGCCACTGATAAAAATATTGTCTATCTGAATAACCTGGGTTCGGCTAACTTGATGCATGAGGCCATGGTGCGGGGAGACTTAGATATAGCGCCGACACGTTATACAGGAACGGATTTAATTGGCACTTTGGGACTGCCGACAGAAAAGGATCCTGCGAAGGCATTGAAAATCGTCCAAAGGGAATTTGATCAACGCTTTGGTTTTGATTGGTTTCCAAGCTACGGCTTTTCCAATCAATTTACTTTTATGGTCACTCAGGAAACCGCGCAAAAATATGGTTTGAAAAAAGTAAGCGATCTGAAAAAACACGCAGGGGAAATGCGCTTGGGTTCTGACCAGACATGGTATAAACGTGAGGGGGATGGCTATAAGGGCTATACCGAAACGTATGATACAAAATTTCAACGGGTATATCCGATGCAGGTGGGGCTGCTGTATGATGCGCTGGTTTCGAAGGAGTTAGACGTGATCTTGGGATATTCAACTGATGGACGAGTAGGCAGCTATGATCTTGTAATGCTGGAGGATGATTTGAAATTCTTCCCGCCATATACTGCGAGCGTCGTTGTTTCGGGAGATACCTTGAAAAAATATCCAGAATTGAAACCAATTTTATTGAAATTACAGGATACGATCGATACGGAAACGATGCAGCAATTGAACTATGAGTCGGACAATGAATTGTTGGAGCCGAAAATCATTGCTCAGCGTTTTTTGGAAAAGCATAATTTTTTTGAGGAGGGAAGCTGATGATTGATAATCTGATGCAATACTTAAGTGAAAACTCTTCGTGCTTGATTACACAATTTGGTGTGCATGTCTATATCTCGGTGATTGGTGTTGTATTGACCTTCTTGATTGGATTTCCATTGGGAATCGTATTGTCTGAGCGGCAAAAGCTTTCTGATATCGTGATCGGAATTATCAATGTGATTCAAACGATCCCTTCGATCGCGATGCTGACCGTCCTTTTGATTTTGATGGGATTGGGGCAAAATACAGTCGTTGCGACAGTGGTTCTGTATTCTTTGCTGCCGATCGTTAAAAATACCTATGTTGGGCTGATCAATGTCGATCCGATGTACGTCGATAGTGCCAAAGGAATCGGCATGAATCGTTATCAGATTCTCTATATGATCAAAATCCCGCTGGCGATGCCGGTGATTTTAGCTGGTGTGCGAAATGCACTGGTGATCTCAGTGGGTATCACGACAATTGGTTCGTTTGTAGGGGCTGGTGGAGTCGGCGATGTGATCTTGCGGGGAATCGCGATCACTGACGGCGGTCCGATTATTATTGTTGGTGCCGTTTTGTGTGCCTTTATTGCGATGATGATGGATTGGCTGTTTGATTGGATCATGAAATAGCTGATTGATCGTCAAAAATGAAGAAGACCTCTGCGATTTTATTCGCGGAGGTCTTCTTGCATTAGTTTACGGATAACTTCTTCGATGTACATCAACAGGATTGTCCGCGTTTTTTCATGGGATTTCAAGTGCTCGTCTTGGTGTGATTTTGTCAAAAAGATGATTTCACTGGCATCCAGAGATAGGTTTGTGTTCAGCTCCTCCATTACCAGCAGGGATTTTGCTTGATGCTTTTTGGCTTCCTCGAACAGCGGATCGAAGTTGGCGAACTTCCCAGCAACTGAAAAGATCAGCAGCAGGGAGTCTTTTGTCAGAAGGTCAGGAATCAGGGAAGGCTGACTTACACGAATGACATTTTTGTTTAAGGTGAAGTTCAGCTTGTATTCAAAGTATTCCATGCAAAAGTTTGTCGGGCCATACCCAAAAAGCAAAATTTTTCCTGACTGCTGGATCAGGTCAGCTAAATAATCAACAGTTGATTCATCAAAATTTTCAATGAACTCTTTGATGCGGGCAAATTCACTGTTCAACTTTTTTTGTTTGACTAATTCTTTGCCTGTCAAAAAGCGGGAGTATTCCTTATAGCCGGAAAAGCCCATTTTTTTGACCAGCTTTGAGACCTTTGAGGGAGAGACCTCTGTCAGCTTCGCGGCTTCGGTGATTGTTAAGCTTGGATTTTCCTGGCTTTCCTTCAACAAGCGATTATGGATAGTTATTTCTAAATCGTTTAAACGATCCAATTGTATTTTCATAGGACTGCCTCCTTATTTGCAGTATTTTATCTTGAATTCAGAATAGCATAGCCAGAATCTAAAAAGCAAACATAATATGGAAAATTTTCCATAAAGGGTAAAAAAGATGGAATAAAATAGAAAATTTAATCAAATTTTAATGTAAAACGAGAATGAACCCTTTATACTGAACTCAGGAAAAGCGCTTTCGAAAAAAAGATGAATGGAGTTAATGGAATGAATTCTGAAACATTGGTGAAAGAAGCAATCATTAAGGACGTGAAAAAGATCGTCTCTGAGGAGCAGGTAGTAACAGATCATGCAACATTATATGATGCTGCCTCTGACCGCTATCGTAAATATATGAAAGCTAAAGGGGTTCTAGACAATCCGCTGCCGACTGCAGTCGTTTATCCCGACAATGCAGAAGAAGTTAAAGAACTGTTGATGTATTGTAACGAAAATGACATCAACGTTATTCCTCGAAGTGGTCAGACCGCAACTGAAGGCGGTTTGGAAAACTGGAAAGATTTGGCATTAGTGATCGACGGTTCTCATATGAACAAGATTTTGAAAATCGATCCTTACAACATGCAGGCAACTGTTCAAGCAGGGGTTCCTTTACAGGCTTTAGAAGATGAGCTTAGAAAAATCGGCTATACCACAGGTCATTCGCCGCAATCAAAACCGATCGCACAATACGGCGGTTTGGTCGCGACTCGTTCAATCGGACAATTTTCAACTTTATACGGCGGCATCGAGGATATGGTGGTAGGGCTTGAATGCGTCTTCCCAAATGGTCATATCTCTCGTATCAAAAATATCTCTCGCCGTGCAGGAGGCCCTGACATTCGCCACATTGTGATTGGAAATGAAGGAACGCTTTGCTACATCACAGAAGTCACAGTGAAAATCTTTAAATATTATCCAGATAATAATAAATTCTTTGGTTATCTAGTGAATGATGTAGAAGATGGAGTGAAGATTCTTCGCGAAGTAATGGTAAACGGCTATCGTCCATCGGTTGCTCGGACCTATTCACCAGAGGATGCGCGCCAGCACTTCTATCATTTCTACGAAGGCAAATGTGTCTTGATTTTCATGGCGGAAGGCCCGGAAGGAATCGTTGAAGCAACAGGCAAGGGAATCGAAGAAGCGGTCGAGAAATTTAAAGAAGGTATCGTGAAGCAAGTAGATTCTCAATTAATTGAAAACTGGTTTAACCAATTAAACTGGACACAGCAAACGATTGATGACGAAATTCAAGGCATGATTGATAATGACAAGCACGATGGCTATACAACAGAAGTTTCTGCAGACTGGGAAACCATCACAAAAATTTATAACAACGTCATTGACAGAATTCGCAACGAGTTTCCTCGTGCCGAGGATTTAACTATGCTGGGTGGTCATTCTTCTCACAGCTACTTAAACGGAACGAACATGTACTTCGTCTACAACTACGACATCAATTGTGAGCCAGAAGATGAAATGAAGATCTATCATCATCCGATCCAAGCGATCATTGTAGAAGAAACGCTGAAATTAGGCGGATCGATGTGTCACCATCACGGGATTGGGAAATATCGTAACGAATGGACCAAAGAAGAGCACCAATCAGCCTATTACATGCTGGAAAGCTTGAAAGAAGTCTTTGATCCGAAGGGTGTTATGAGCTTCGGAAATATCTATCCAGTTCAAGAAGGCTTGAAGTATCAAAAATAATTATCTGATTCCTTCAAGGGCGAACACTCGTCCTTGAAGGAAGTGAAGTGATAGGAAGGGCAAGTATGAAAATCATTTGCTTAGTCAAATACGTTCCAGATACGGAAAAATTTGAATATGATTATGAAACAGACAAGATCAATCGTGAAGCTTCTCGTCTGATTCTAAATCCAGATGATAGGAATGCGGCGGCTTTCGCCATGAGGTATAAAAAGCAGAACCCTGCTGCTTATGTCGAAGTCGTTACTATGGGACCGATGAAGCTGGAAGAGCCGATGAAGGATTTTGTCCGACTGGGTGCGGATCACGCGACATTGATCAGTGATCGCCGTTTTGCCGGCAGTGATTCGCTGGCAACGAGTCGAATTTTATCCAGCTATCTTTCCTCCCAGAACTATGATTTGCTGCTTACCGGTACCCATACTTTAGATGGCGGGACCGGCCATGTTGGACCGCAGATTGCAGAAACGATGGGAATCAATCAATTTTCGAATATTGTCGCGATCAAAGAAGCAACGCCGGAGTATTCGATCGTTGAGGCATTGCAAGAGGAAAAAATGTATCGCCTGAAAATCGATAATCCCAGCGTATTGAGTGTCACGCATCAAATGAATTTGCGTCTAGGATTTGTAAGGTATGAAAATATCGGGAGAAATGTGGATGACCAATTTACCTTGGTAACGAATGAGGAGCTGCAGTTACCAGCGGAACAAATTGGCGGCAAGGGCTCACCAACCAAGGTGAAAAAAAATGTCGTTGTAAAAAGAAAATCGGTGGAACACAAAGTGGTGAAGGTCGACGATGAAGGCATCGACGAAGTGGTTCATTTTCTAAAAGAAAAGGGGTACTTGTAATGTTTAAAGGACTCATTCTGATAGATAACGATCAAATCGATTATTCATTAGATTTGATGGATGTAGTCAATCGTTTAGCTGGCGAAGAAGAGACCTTCGTTTATGGTTTAGGGATCAATTTGACTGAAAAAGTAAAAGGACTTGATGCAGTGATCAATGTTGAGGCTCCGACGATCCAGTCAAAGGACAGTCGGGTATTAACAGATATCATTGAACAGGTTCACAGGAAGTATCAGTTTGACAGCATAATCATTTTAGCAACAGAGTTTGGGCGAATGGTGGCACCGCGATTAGCGATGCGGCTTGAGGTAGGATTAGTGGCTGATATTACGGATATTCACGTCGACAAACGCGGCAAGAAACTGGTACGTCCGGCTTTTTCAGGCAATATTATGGCAAGTATCGTGTGCGAATCATCACCAATCATGGCCAGTGTTCATCCGAATGTCTTTCATGGAGAAAATCTGACTAAAGAACCAGAGTATATTGATTTTATTCCAGAAAAATTGAAAGCGTCATCAATTGAAGTGTTGGAGATCGTGGAGAGTGAACAAAACGGTGTCGATATTCGTGAGGCAGAGGTGATCGTTTCGGCGGGCGGCGGTTTTACGCAGCCGATTGAGCAATTGCAGGATTTGGCGGATGAGCTAAATGGTGTTGTAGCAGTATCGAAGCAGCTAGTTGATCGAAAAAAAGCGCCTAGGGAGATTCAGGTAGGGCAATCAGGTAAAACAGTCAGTCCAGATCTTTATCTGGCACTAGGGATTTACGGATCGACTCAACATATCGAAGGATTAAAAAATGTAAAAGAGGTCATTTCGGTGAATACAGACCTTGGTGCACCGATGAATTATTTAGCTAGTATTGTCGTCCATGGCGATGCGGCAGAATTTGCAAGGAAGCTGAGCAGCAAACTTAAGAAATAGCCCAAGACGGGTAAAAAAATAAAAGAAAAGAAGGTAGAAGAATGGAAATCAAAGACTTTAAAATGGATATGTTTCATATCAAAGGGAAAAATGCGATCGTTACAGGCGGGAATACTGGCTTAGGACAAGCCTTCTCATTAGCTTTAGCAGAAGCAGGAGCAAATATTTTCATGCCGTCGATCATGCCTGATGATCCAGAATTTAACGCAGTTTTAGCAGAACGCGGAGCAAAAACGGCTTATATGGAAGCGGACATCACAAAAGATGGTGTATGCCAGGAAGTAGTAGAGAAATGTGTTGCTGAATTTGGCTCGGTTGATATTTTAGTAAACTGTGCAGGCATTTGCCCATGTGATGATGTAGTGAGCTATGGCCGCGATAAATGGGATCCAACAATCAACATCAATCTAACTGCAGCCTTTGATATGAGTCACGAAGCTGCAAAAGTAATGATTCCTCAAAAGAGCGGGAAAATCATCAACATTTGTTCTATGTTTTCTTTCTTGGGCGGACAATGGGCGCCCGCTTATGCAGCGTCTAAGCATGGCTTGGCTGGATTAACGAAAGCTTACTGTGATGAGTTAGCGCAATACAATATTCAAGTGAACGGTATCGCACCAGGATACTTCAAGACCCATGCAGCAAAAGCATCCATTGAAGATCCAGAACGCAGCAAATGGATCGTTGATCATACACCAGAAGGACGTTGGGGCGATGTAGCAGATTTGATGGGAGCAACAGCCTTCTTAGCATCAGAAGCGTCACACTTTGTTAACGGACATATCTTGGCAGTCGACGGTGGATTCTTAGTCCGTTAGTTCAACGAATTTAAAGACTGAGAACCTTTTTCTCAGTCTTTTTCTTTAATTGATGTGCGGCTAAACGAGCTGTTTTTATGGTAATATGCAAGTTCGTGAAGCCTTTCTGATAGAAATAATGATTAAAAGAGACGGGGAGACATATGGAAAAAAAATATATTGTAGGTATTGACGGTGGCAGCCAAAGTACTAAGATCGTCATTTTTGATTTAGAAGGAAATATTGTCGGAGAAGGAAAAGAACCATTACGCCCTATGCACTTGGGCGATGATGTTGTAGTAGAGCATCCTGGCGACGATCTATGGGATTCACTTTGTGTCGCAGCGAATAAAGCGATGGATGAATTTGGTGTTCGCAAGGAAAATATTGTTGGAATCGGGCTAGGCTTTATCCGCTGCTGTCGGGTTCTATTAAAAAAAGATGGAACCTTGGCTCAACCAGTGATCAGCTGGATGGATAAACGGACTTCGACTCCTTATGCCCATGATAATCCTGACGTTCAATATGTGACTTCAACAAGCGGTTACATCACTCATCGTTTGACTGGTGAATTCAAAGATAATATTGGGAACAATTTTGGTCAATGGCCAGTGGATTATGAAACATGGAATTGGTCTGAGGACGAAGAAGTATTAAAACAATACAACTTGCCGAAGGATATGCTGTTTGAAGCAGTAAAACCGGGAGATATGCTGGGACGCATAACGAAAGAAGCCAGTGAAAAAACGGGTTTGCCAGAAGGTCTGCCAGTCTTTGCGACAACTAGTGATAAAGCAGTGGAAGCTCTAGGAGCAGGCTTAGTCACTAACAAAAGCGCAGTCGTTTCTTTAGGAACTTATATTTGCAGTATGATGATCGGTAAGGAATTACCGCCAAGTGATGTGGTGACTTATTGGCCGATTCTATCTTCGATGCCGGGAAGCTATATCTATGAAGGCTACGGAATCCGTCGTGGTATGTGGACAGTTTCTTGGTTTAAAGATTTATTAGGCGAAAAAATCAGTATTCGTTCGAATTATCAAGGAATCAGCGAAGAAGAATACTTGAACGAGCAAGCAGCCAATGTTCCAGCCGGAAGTGACGGCTTGATGACTGTCTTAGATTGGTTAGCAAATCCGTGGGAACCATTCAAGCGCGGTGTGATGATCGGATTCAATGCCCATCATGACTATCGTTACTTGTACCGTTCGATCTTAGAAGGTATTGCTTATACCATGAAAAATAATGTGACGAATATGACTGATGAAATGGGTCATCCGATCGAAGAAGTTATCGTGACAGGCGGTGGATCAAACAGTGATCTGTTGATGCAGATTTTTGCGGATGTCTTTAATTTGCCAATCAAACGGAATGTCGTAAACGGCAGTGCCAGTGTCGGTGCAGCGATAAACGCGGCAGTTGGCTTAGGCATCTATGCAGATTATGCTGAAGCTGTTGAGCAGATGGTTAAGGTGAAAGATGTCTTTACTCCGAAACCAGAAAACGTAAAGATATACAAACAATTAAATGAAGAAGTCTATCAAGGATTGACTGCTCATACTGATGAAGTTTTGAAAAAGACTTACAGTGTGCTGCATCCAGAGGGCTAATATAATAGATAGAAGGAAGTAGTTCTGAAAAATCGGAATTACTTCTTTTTTATGGTTTGAGATGGGATCATACAGATAATAATTAGCTTTATATAGAAGTAGTCATTGAGGAATTGCAAGATTTGGATTGAATTCTGAAACGAGTAAGTTCCAAAAAAACAGTACTTTTTTTCGATTAAAAATAAAAAGTGATTGACACTTACTATGTAAGCGGTTATCATGTGTTCAACAGCTGTTAATTGAATATTTATGTATGACTATTTAATTAGGTACATGTGCGCAGAGATAATGGATCTCCGTGTACATGTACCTATTTTTGTTTATCAGTGCACGGATAAGCATAATCGGAAAAGATGAATGAAGGTAGCTTTATTTGAAAATGGAAGGGTTGAAAAGAATGAAAAAAGTTCAAGGAATAAAAACGAAATTGCTGGATAGCTTACAAAAATTTGGGCCAGCAATGTTGCCGGTTATTGCGATGATTCCAATTGGTGGGTTGTTGTTAGGGCTGGGTGTGATGATGCAAAATACAACGTTTATTGAAGCTCTACCTCTTTTGGGAACGGATGTCGTTCAATTGATCGCGGGTCTTTTTCAAGCGATTGGAAATCTAATTATTGGCAACCTTCCAATCATTTTTGCTTGTGCAATCTCCTTTGGATTGAGTAAACAGGATGGGATAGCTGGCTTTAGCGGAATGATCGGGTATTTAACATTTATTACTGCGATGGGTTATTTAGGCAAAATAGATACCGAAGCGGTTGCCAAAAGCTCGGGTGCTTATACCACAATCCTGGGTATTCCCACATTGCAAACGGGTGTTTTTGGTGGGATGGCAATTGGTTTGCTGGTTGCATTTTTGTATAAAAAGTTCAAGGATTCTAAATTACCAAAAGCCTTTTCCTTTTTCCAAGGAAAACGTTTTGTAGCAATTATTACTGTTGTAGCTTCAATTCTGTTAGCTGTAATGTTCTTAGTAGTATGGCCGCCGATCCAAAGCGGCATTGAGTTTTTCTCAACAAAGGTTGTTGATCCGAATACTTCTTTTGGCCTATTCACCTATGGGATCGTCAATTATCTTTTAGTACCATTCGGATTACAGCACTTGTGGTATCCACCATTTCTGTTTCAATTTGGCAGTTACACGACAGTTGCGGGGGAGGTCGTTCATGGCGACTTGGCTATGTTTATCGCGCAACTGGCAGATGGCGTTCCAGTAACAGCGGGAGTCTATAGCGGAGTCTTCCTTACAGTAGGGGTATGTATCGGAACCGCGCTGGCGATTGCCAAAGAAGCAAGGCCAGAAAATCGGAAAAAAACGTTGGGTCTGTACATTGCAGGGATGATCACAGTCTTTTGTACCGGGATTACTGAGCCAATTGAGTTTACCTTCTTATTCTCTTGTTTCCCGTTATACCTCGTTCATTGCATTATGAAGGCTGTGGCTTTTCCAGTGATGTCCTTCTTAAATGTTCATATCGCTTCCAGTTTCTGCGGAGGACTAATGGATTACCTCGTTTATGGCGTTTTCCAGCAGGCGCCAGGCTGGTTCTGGGTGATTCCGATGAATGTGGCTTTTGCAGCTTTTGATTATTACTTAATCAGATTCTTGATTCGCAAATTCAATTTCCAAACACCAGGTCGAGAAAAACAACTAGCAGAACAGACAGATAGTATTATTCTTGAGGATCAGCTTCCAGCTTTGGTATTAACGGCTTTAGGCGGAAAGGAAAATATTAGTTCTCTAGACGCTTGTGCCACTAGACTTCGGGTGAAATTCATGGATAAGCAGAAATTTGATCAAAAGCAAGTAAGCCATTTAGGTGCAAGCGGTGTTATGGAACTAGGCAACACGACCCAAATTATTTTCGGAACAAAAGCCTTATCCTTGAAGGAACAGATTCAAGCGATCATTGAAGGGAAAGTGATTCCATCATCTTCTGAATCCAATACAAATGAAAAGGTTCAAACTGAAGACTCATTTGAAGAGTTTGTTGTCCCAATCGAAGGAGAGCTATTAAGCCTTTCGCAAGTGCCTGATAAGGTCTTTTCGGAAGAGATGATGGGGCCGGGATTTGCGATTGATCCAATTTCTGGGGAAGTCGTTTCACCTGTGGACGGAAAGATTCTAGAGGTATTTCCGACCAAGCATGCCATCAGTATTTTGTCCGAAAAAGGAAAAGAAGTTCTGATCCATATCGGGATCGAAACTGTTGGATTACAAGGAATTCCCTTTGATATCCTGATTGAAAAAGACCAAATAATCAAAAAAGGACAGCCATTAGCAACAGTAGATCTTGAATATATAAAGGAACATGCGGCTTCGGCTATTTGCTCGATCGTCTTTACGAATTCGACTCATCAGAAGGTTGAGCTAAAAAAACGTGGTAACGTGAAATTAAGAGAAAAAGATTTCTTCTCTTTTCAAGATAAACTGTCTTATTAGAAAAGGTTTGGAGAGAGAGACCTATGAGAGCGAATTACGATGAAATAAAAAAGAAATTTACAGCCTTTATTCAAGCTTGGGACGATCCTGAGACTGCTGATCTTTCACAACTAATTACTGACGACATACGTTGTAATTTAAGTGTTGTGGAAGCTTACTCTGATGGTGCACAGCATAGCCGATTTGGTTTAGATAGCTTTCTAAAAAATTTTCCTCAAAATGATTTTTTTCATTCGCGAATCTGTAATTTTGTTTGTCGAACAAATGGTGATCAAGCACAACAGAGTGCGGAGGTTCCTTGCCGCATTCTCAAGCTTGAGGATGCGAAGATACGTTTTTGTGAGTTTACGGTTCTTTTTGCCAATCATTGGGAAAAGCGATCAGGTATCTGGTTGTTACAAGAATTGAGGATGGATGTAGTCTGGCATACTGGAGATATAGCTATGCTTGAACAGGAATGGTATTTTGAAAAAAGTACTCTAGGGTACTTTCCAAATGTTCATTTGCCTTGTATTGTAGGGGAATTGGATTCGCCTTGGGCACGAATAAAACATTCTGACACTGGCCTGACAGAGGGAGAACAAATTGAAGAAGTTTTTGCAAAGCATAATTTCGGGTTAGATCATCTGATTTTTGATTATACTGCAGAAACGCTGCATGAAGATTTCCATACAATGAACGCAAATTTTGGCGGGTTGGACAAACGACGCTGTATTAGTGCAGAGAAATATCATCGGCAAAAGAGTCGGCATTGGGTGCACCCGTATTTATTGTCGAATATTGAGATCAAGGGTGACACAGCTACATTTGATTTTTATCGAATGTCCGGCCATTCACAACGTAAGCAGCCATATGTCTTTACATTAAATAATTTGCATAGGGAATACGCATGTGCAAAAGGTGCTATTAAAATGACGAAGCAATCTGGTGAGTGGCAAATTCTTTCCATGGATTATTATCTCGGAATTTATGAACTAGGAGATTACCAAACAAAGTTGAAATGATGCGCCAAATTTAAGATAATCAAGATAGAAGAAAACGATTGGGAGGGAGGACCATGACTCGATATAAAATTTTGAAAACCATCACGAACAATATCGTCAGAGCAACTGATAGTGATAACCAGGAAATGATCTTGATTGGAAAAGGGATTGGTTTTGGTAAGAAGAAAAATGATATTCTAGTCTCTAATAATGTTGAGGATATTTTTTGTCTAGTCGATAAGGAAGAACAAAAGCTGTATACACAGCTTTTGGCAGAGATGCCCTTACGAATCATGGATATTTCCTCAGAAATCATTACTTATATTCAGTCGAAAATTTCTGCACCTTTGAATGAACATATCCATATTGCCTTGACCGATCACATCGCGTCTATTGTAAAAAGATGCCAGTTGGGGCTGCAAGTCGACAACCCTTTTCTTCACGAAACCAATAGTTTGTATCCAAAAGAGGCGGAAATTGCAGAGACTGTTGTTCAACGATTAGAAAAAGAGTTGAGTATTAAAATTCCAAAAGGCGAAGTCGGCTTCATTACGTTGCATATCGTTACCGCTGTCAGTAATGAATCGATGCGGGGAATTCAAAAGAAGGCGGAACTACTAGTTTTGTTGAAAGAAGTGATTGAAGACCAATTGGAGTTGACTATCAATGAGAGCGATTTGGCTTATGTCCGATTGATTACGCATGTTCGTTTTATGTTAGAGAGAATTGAGCGGAATGAATCAATCAGAATGCCAGATGAACTAGAGGTAATTATTATTGAAAAATACCCAGAATACTATAACCTTGCTTGGAAGTTAGTAAAGATTGTTCAAAAGAGTTTAGCCATCACTGTAGAAAAAACAGAAACGGTCTATATTGCTTTACATTTATATCGATTTGCAGAAAAAAATGACGTGTAGCATAACTTGATAAAGTAATAAAAAACCAAATAGAAATTTTTCAAAAGTTGGACACGTGTAAATTGTCTAACTTTTTTTATGTTTTGAAAACCACAGGCTCGGCTTGTGGTTCAGGAGAGCTTTCAGCGATGTAGTAAAAGAATAATCCACCCTAGATGCTAAGATGAGAGAGGTTCTACAGTCAGAGGAGGATACGTCATGAAGCTTAGTACACATTACTTGGCGGTGTAAATATCACATCATTTTTACGCAAAAATATCGATGTCAAATTATCTATGAGAAGTACAAGGAAAGCTTCGGAAAGATCTTACGAGTTTTGTGTGTAAGAAAAGGAGCGAAAATCCATGAAGCAAATGCCTGTAAGTATCATATTCATCTATTAGTAAGTATCCCACCAAAAAAATAAGTATGGTATCCTTTGTCGGTTATCTAAAAGAGTAGTTTGAGAATATTCGACTGTCAGCCAATTTGAAATATTAGTATGGCAATCGAAAATTTTAGTTTACAGGTTATTGCGCAGATACGGTAGGATGAAACCAAAAAGCGATTGAGGAATATATCAAGAGCCAATTAATAGAAGCTTATCAAAGTGATCAAATAAGTCTATTTGAAGAGATTGATCCATTTACTGGAAAAGTAACAGAGTTAAGAAAAGATAGAAATCTTTAAGAACTAGGAAGAGAATGTGGGACGTGAGAAGGGAACCACTAATTTTTTCGAAGGGGCGTTAGGACTCGGGTCGGTAGTAGAGGTTTTTACCCGAAGAACCAATCACCAGTTTTCACAGGTGGTCATGATTTTTTTAGTGTAATTTTTCGTTTTTTTCGAAAATGTACGCCTTAAAATGAACTAGCTTCGGTCAGCAGGATATCGACATTGGATAGGCAGATAATTGATACTTGTATATAATAGAAGTAATGAGAAGAAACATGGCCGATCTGCTAAAGAAAAGAGGGACTTGCATGAAGATATTGATCATTGATGACGATCCAGCGATATGTTCGATGTTAAAAAAGGTGATGGAGAAAAATAGCTGGGAATGTATAGTTGCCTATGATGGACTTGCGGGGATCGATTATTTAGAAAAAGAGTCCTTTGACTTGGTTTTTCTGGATCTGAACTTGCCGTATAAAAGCGGCGATTCCGTCTTAGTGAAGCTGCGGACGTTTTCGGATGTGCCGGTGATCATTATTTCAGCTAAAGAGTTGGTGACTACCAAAGTCGATCTGCTGAAAATCGGTGCTGATGATTATGTGACGAAGCCTTTTGATATTGATGAGCTGACAGCACGAGCAGAGGCAGTACTAAGAAGAAATACCCCGATCAAAAAGGAAACTTTCGCAGAATTGCGGCATGGACAGCTAACTCTGAACCGCGAAGAGCGCAGAGCCGTTTTGAATCAGCAGGAGTTGCAATTAACTAGTACCGAGTTTGAAATACTAGCATTACTAATGCTGCATCCAAATAAGGTTTTTTCAAAGCAAAATATTTTTGAAAGCGTTTGGCAGGATCTATACCGCGATGATGGTCATACGATCAATGTGCATGTCAGTTCGTTGCGAACCAAGCTTGCGGCTATCGCGCCAGAAAGTGAATACATTGAAACAGTGTGGGGCGTGGGCTACCGATTAGGCAGATTGGAATCTTGATAGATTCTTGACAATTTCACTGAGCCTTTCTTGACACCTCATAACTAAAATCAACGATAGAAACAAATCATTTAGCAAAGGATAGACAGCTTATGTCAGAAATTGTCTTAAAAACAACCAGAATCACCAAAAGTTTTGGCGGGGTGAAGGTCCTAAAGGATGTCTCTATCGCACTTGAGGCTGGCAAAATCTATGGCTTCATTGGCTTGAACGGTGCTGGAAAAACAACCTTGATGAATATCTTGATGGCTCTGATCAAGAGTGATTCGGGAAAGGTCATGCTATTTAATCAATCAAGTGAAAAAGGTTTGTGCCAGAGTCGCAAACGAATCGGCAGTATGATCGAGGCACCAGCGATCTATCCGGAGATGAGCGCCTATGAGAATATCAATATGGTGCGTCTTTCACGGGGACTGCCCAACAAAGAATTGATCGATCGGTCATTAGAGGCGGTGGGACTGGCTGATACCGGTAAAAAGAAGGCTAAGAATTTTTCATTTGGGATGAAGCAGCGTTTAGGGATCGCCCAGGCCTTAGTCAGCGAACCGGATATCCTGATCTTGGATGAGCCAAACAACGGCTTAGATCCAGTGAGTATCGTTGAGCTCAGAGAAATGCTGTTACGAATCAATCGTGAAAAAAAGGTAACGATGCTGATCAGCAGTCATATTTTAGAAGAGCTTCATCAGCTAGTGACTGATTACATCATTATTAATGAAGGGAAAATCATTGAAGCAATCAGTCAAAAAGAACTCCACGAACGCTGCCGACGCCATATCGCAATGAAAGTGAATGACCCTTCATCGGCAGTGGTGATGATCGAGAAATATTTAGCGACCACCAATTATCGAGTTATGCCGGATCATTCTATCAAGCTCTATGATTACGTCGATGATTTGAATCGTGTGCTGACGTGTTTAGTCGCTCATAATATTGAGATCCATTCGCTGACGATTGCCGAAGAAAGTTTAGAAGATTACTTTGTGCAGAGAGTCAGGGGGGATCAGCGATGATTAATTTAGTTAATGTAGAATACCGCAGATTGTTCAAGCTTTGGCCCGTTCCGCTGCTGATTTTATTGGCTAGTTTTTTTTCTTATACGGTTCTCGACAAGGTGCTGACTGGTGATATTCTGCCAGGCTCATTTTTGCAAAGTGGACAAGCGACCTTTGCCAACAGCTTTTCCGTTAGCTTAACAATTTTCGGACCAGTCATTTTAGCAGGGTTTTTCTTAGGTTCGGATTTCACTAATCGGACCCTTCATCAGCAGGTTGCCAACGGGCACAGCCGCCGGAGTATTGTTTTTGCGAAAACAATTGTTTATAGCAGCTTTTCAGCTTTTCTATTGTTGCTTACACCACTTTTAACTACAGTGGTTGTTTCAATCGTCAATGGCTGGGGTGGTCCGTTTCATGTGGATGATCTGCTTTATATCCTGCGGGTGGTTGTACTTGTAACTGTTTTGAATGTGTCGGTGGTGAGCATTTTTATCCTGATCTCTTTTGTTTGCAGAGACATTCCGAAAACATTGATTATGGGCGCGTTATTTACGTTAGTAGTGATCGAGTTGGGCGGTTGGTTTGCAGATAGAATGACTCAACTTGGCGATATTTATAAGTATTTCCCATTGCAGCAGATGACTGTTGTCGCACAGGTTCATTTGTCCGCTAACCAATTGGGGAAGGCGCTGCTGTCGGCGCTCATCCTCTGGCTCGTCTCAATTGGCGCGTCAGTGTTCCTTTTTGAACGACAAGATTTACGATAAATAGTGAAAGAGGCGAGGAAATGAAATTGTTGCTGATAATTGTATTGCTCCTTCTTTTCATCCTCGTCTTTTTCATCTTGCTGACACAGCGTGAGATCAGCAAACTGAATCAACGGATTAAAGAGATTGATTCAGAAAGCAATCAGTTGGTTGAAATCAATCTATTCAATCCGATGATCGATCAATTAACGGAAACCATTAATCAGCAGATTATGGAGCAGCGCATGGAGCGAATCGATACAGTGAAACGTGAACAGGAGTTGAAGGAGACAATCTCTGAGATTTCCCATGATTTGCGGACACCACTAACAGCGATGATCGGTTATTTGCAGCTTTTAGAAAGAGAGAACCTCTCATTAGAGCAGCAGGAATCTATACAAATCCTATTAGATAAATCTCTTGCTATGAAATCATTGACCCAAGCCTTCTTCGAACTATCTTATTATGAATCAAAAACAGTAGAGCCTGAACTGCAGCAAATCAATTTGAGTCAGCTTTTGATCAATGAAGTGCTGAAGGAAGCAGCGACCTTTGAGCAGCGAGCAATTGAGCCGGAACTGGAAATTCAAGAAGAGTGCCTGATCATTTCAGATGAGAAATTGCTGACGCGAATCCTTCAAAATGTGATTGCGAATGCGCTGCAGCATGGGAAGGACCAGCTGCGAATCCAGCTAACACAGCAGGACCAGACCGTTCTATCATTTACAAATAAGTACGAAAATGATGCACAGATTGACCCAGAACGAATTTTTCAGCGTTTTTATGTCGGCAGCAATACTAGAAATGGTCATGGGTTAGGCTTAGCCATCGTGGAATTACTGAGTAAAAAATTAAGTATCAAGGTTGCCGCGGAAGTGAGCAACACAGATTTCACAATTCGAATAATCTTTCCTAGAAAGTAGTTTTCTCTGATTATCGGAGGAAGCTATTTTTTTGTATCTCAAATTAAACTTGATGGTTTCTTGATAAATCCTTGATGGTAGATTGAGGAGGTCTTCCTAAAATGATAGTAGGAAAAAGAGTAGGAGGAAACATTATGTGGGAGAAGTTCAAAACAGTCGTTTGCATTTTTATGACCGTCCCCGTTGGCTTTTTTTTTGGCGGCAGTATTCTCGTACTATAAAGTCCGCCAATTGATCGCCGTGCGGAAGGGGCTTCACTTGAAAACGTCAAGAAAGCCTCGGCAGAGTTTAAAACAGAGGATTAATGACCAGTAATAAAAAAATTGAACAGGAGGGAAAAAATGAAAAGAATGAAAAAAATCAGTTTGATTGTTTTAGCCGGTTTAGCAGCGTTATTCGTGATCGCTGCCATCTATATTCTTTGGATTCAACCGATCGATAGCCGTACAAAAGGAACAGAGATTGGCATCGCTAGAAAGACAACTGCGGATACAAAAAAAGTCGTAAAGATGAAAAAAATAGCCCAACCGAATACAGATTTTTCCAGTTTTCCTCAGCTAGACCTGCGTTCAAAGGATTTATCGAAGCTCGATCTGACTCATCAGCAAGAAAAGCTGGATTATGCCATTTTTGATTCCGCTACGAAATGGCCCAAAAAATTACCAGCCGGTTTTGATTCAGAAGCGTGTTTAGCATTTGGAAAAAATCCTGGTCTGCATGTTCGTGATCTTCATCAAGCCGGCATCACAGGCAAAGGTGTCTCGATTGGAATCATTGATCATACCTTGTTCACCGAGCATGAACAATATGCCGATCGCTTGAAGCACTATGAAGAAATCCATCTTTTATCAAAAACACCCGAAATGCACGGAGCCGGGGTTGCCTCCTTAGCATTAGGAAAAACAACGGGTGTTGCCCCAGAAGCACACTTGTATTACATTGCTGCGGGACTTTCTAATAACCTAGGCGCGATGATGCTGAATAAAGCAAATAATGATTCTGCTGGGAATATGCCGTCAAAGGGGTTTACTTATAAATACTATGCACAAGCAATTGAACGTTTTCTTGAGTTGAATCAGACATTGCCGGAAAAGGAAAAAATCCGTGTCATTTCTATTTCTCGAGGCTTCAATAAAAAGGATGATGGTTACGATCTATTTCAGAGGGCTCTAAAAAAAGCTAAAGAACAACAGGTTCTAGTCGTTACCGCGTCGTTAGACAAAGAATATGGGATTGGATTGGCAGGGTTGGGAAGAAAAATGATGGCTGATCCTGATGAGCTGGGATCATACTCAGTCGGTTCTTGGATCAAAGAAGAGGCTGCGAGCTATCAAGAATGTCTTTTTCTGCCGATGGATGGCCGAACCTATGCGGGTGTCTATGGCAGGGACAACTATCAATATGATACAAGTGGCGGTATCAGTTGGACCGTGCCCTATCTTGCGGGACTGTATGCATTAGCTTATCAGGTAAATCCTGCGATAACACCTGAAGTATTTTTGACTCAAGCAGTTGCAACATCAAATGCGCAAACGGTAGAAAATAAGGGAAAACCATTTAGGATCAAGCAGATTATTGACCCAGAACAATTGATTTACACTATTAAAAATGAATAGGACTAGGGCTGGGAGAACACACCTTCTCAGCCCTAATTTTTTACCGCTTTTTACTTTCTGACAAAAAAACTCTTTTATGTGAGCATTATTTCAAATAATCCACTGAATGCTAGTGAATCAAGCGATAAACCCTGCTATAATAGAAAAAATATTTAAAAAGGGGCGAAGGAAGTGGACAAAGCGACATTAAAACGATTAATTGATGCAGCAGCGGGACGTGTTCCGGCTGATTTAGTGTTAAAGAATGCCAATGTGATCGATGTATATCAGGGGGAAACGATCCATGGCGATCTAGCTATCGTGGATGGAATGATTGCCGGCATCAGCGGAGAATATCAAGGAAAAGAAACGATTGATTTGAAGGGGAAATTTGTAGCGCCGGGATTTATCGATCCTCATATTCACGTGGAATCTTCTTATGTAACACCCGAAGAGTTTGGGCGGCTGCTGGTGCCACACGGAACGACGACTGTGCTGGCTGATCCTCATGAGATCGTCAATGTCCTGGGTCTGCCCGGTTTGGACTATATGGCAGAGGCGGCAAAAGAAACAGCGTTAGATATTCGTTATATGATGCCTTCTTGTGTGCCGGCAACTAACATGGAAAACGCCGGGGCAGTCGTGGAAGCTGCGGATATGCTTCCAGCCTTCGAGAAGAAGCAGGTCGATGGACTGGCTGAGTTCATGAATTTCCCTGGTGTGATCCACGCTGAGGACGCGGTGTTGGACAAGTTGCTGGCCGCAAAAGAACGCAACCTGCGGATCGATGGACACTCGCCAATGGTCTTCAATGAGGAATTGAATGCTTATGCGGCAGCAGGGATCGCCAACGATCATGAATGCTCGACTGTCCAAGAATTGAAGGATCGGATCGCTCGCGGCATGTACGTCTTTTTACGAGAAGGTTCGGTCACTCAAAACTTGCGGACTCTGTTGAAGGGCGTGACGGCGAAGAACTATCAGCGCTGTGTGTTATCGGCGGATGATTTGCAGGCCAAAACGATCTTGGAAAAAGGACATTTGGATAATAGTATTCGTATTTGTATCGAAGAAGGAGTCTCACCCATTCAAGCGATCCAAATGGCGACCATCAATGCGGCTCAGTGCTGTCAGTTGACGGATCGTGGAGCTGTTGCTCCTGGCTTGAGAGCAGATTTAGTGATTTTCTCTGATCTGTCACAGATAGAGATCGAAGCGACGTATATCGCAGGGAAATTGATGGCCGAAAAGGGAAACTATCTTCCAGCAATCAAACGTGTTTCAACGGAAAAAGTGCAATCAAGCGTGCACATCGACAAGTTTCATAAAAAGCAATTAGTGCTTAACCTGACCAGTCAAAAAGCACGTGCAGTTGAAGTGATCCCGCAGGAGGCCTTGACGAACGAAGCGATCGTTTCAGTTCAAAGAGATGAGCAAGGAAACTTCATTTTTGATCCGCAGCAGGATGTGACCAAAATCGCGGTGATTGAGCGACACCACAATACGGGCAATGTGTTTGTCGGATTATTGAAGGACTATGGCTTGAAAAAAGGCGCGATCGGTTTATCGATCGCTCATGATTCTCATAACCTGATCGTCACTGGAACAAATGACGAAGACATGGCGGCAGCTGTCCAAGCCTTAAAGGAACAAGAGGGCGGTGTGGTATTAGTTGAAGCAGGAGAGGTCATCGGAAGCATGGCTTTGCCAATCGCGGGATTGATGAGTGATCTTACGGGAGAAGAGGTCGCGGCTCAAGAAGCGGAGATCAATCGTTTGGCTCATCAGAAATTAGGTGTTTCAGAGCAGGTCGATCCAATCATGACCCTAGGCTTTATGTCTTTAGCGGTCATTCCTAATTTGAAAATCACTGATATTGGATTGGTGGATGTCACAAAATTTGAGGTTGTGCCGGTATCAGTGGAGGAATAAGAAAAAGTTAGGGAAAAGACCCAGAAATGGATCTTTTCCCTAACTTATTTTTATTAATGACTTCAGTCAGTTTCGCTCGTGTTAGCGAGTGAAACAAAAAAACCGCGCGTTTCTACGCGTGGACGAAAGAGCTTTAGCGTTAAAAACTCCTTTCGATATACTACTAAGTGGCTACCAACCGCTCATTTTATCGAAAGGAGTTTTTCTATGCCATCAAATGACGACAAAAGTTTATCACATACACGCTGGAATTGTAAGTACCACATCGTGTTCACACCAAAATACAGAAGAAAAGTAATTTATGGTGAGTTAAGAAAAGATATCGGAAGAATTTTGCGTAAACTTTGTGAGATGAAAGAAGTAGAAATCATCGAAGCTCATGCAATGCCAGATCATATCCACATGTTAGTAAGAGTTCCACCGAAAATAAGCATTTCTCAGTTCATGGGATTTTTAAAAGGCAGAAGTGCGACTCTGATCCATGAGCAGCATGGAAACTTAGTCTATAAATATGGGAATAAAAGTTTCTGGTCTAAAGGATATTACGTAAGTACAGTGGGGTTGAATCAAAAGACAATCGCAAAATATATAAGAGAGCAGGAATCAGATGATCGTATTCGAGATAGTATAAGTAAACGAGAATACGTTGATCCATTCAAGAGTAAGAAAAAGAAATAAAGTAGCGAGCGCCGAGCGGTTGGCGGTCTTTTGGGAAGCTCCATTTATGGAGTACGTGAGTGGGGACCTCTTCTAGAGGTGTTAAAAAGCCACCCGTTTTCACGGGTGGATGGGTTACTTGCTTTAAAAAAGGCAGGTAGAAAAAGAAAAAAGGAAAGAATCATGACACTGGCTCCAACTGTCAGTAATAATTTTGGCAGTCCCAACTGAGAAGCGCTGGCAAAATTACCAAAGACATTTGATAAAATGATTACCAGACTGACAAGCAAGGTCGCAATAATCGCTTTTCCTCGTGCTCCGCGTTTTTCAAAATAAGTAATTAGTAAATAAAGTCCCCAACCCAATAAAGTAATTGTAATAGTATCCATTTTTTCAACTCCCTTTCTTTGATAAATTCATCATACCAAGGAATTAAAGGGGAGAATACTTACGAAAAGCTGTGCAAGCTTACAATCGTGAAAGGTAGAAGGGCTCGTGAATAGAAGGGGAATCAATGCAAAAAAACGGAGTGGATTGCTCCACTCCGCCTAAGCGTTTAGTCTAAGGCTTCACTAGCATTATCAAGAGCAGCTTCGGCAGAGCCTGCCGGGTCTTGGTAATGGAAGTTCGACGTATCGTATTTGAAGTTGTATTTGTTCCCCAAGAAATACTTCGCGATATGAAGCGTACGGTCACTAGAGCGTTCAAGGTTCGAACTGATATCGATCAACAGAACGCCGTCTGCTGCACGGCCTTCGCCTTTCGTCATCAGTTTGATGTATTTTTTACGCAGCAATTCAACCAATTGATTGATTTCTTCTTCGCGATCCAGCATTTTTTGAGCCAGCTCAACATCATCATTTTCTAGAACCTGCATCGCATCACGAATATTTTTTAATACCTTATCAAAAAGTCGTTCAAGATCCTCATCATGGAGCAAGAAGGTTTGACGATTATTCGTTGTTTTCGTCTTGTTTCGTTTATCCTTCGCTCGTTGCTTCTCTTCTAGGGCAATGGATTCTTCCACATAACGAATGATGTTCATGGAGTGGTCGCCCATACGCTCAAAGTCTTTCGTGAATTCCAGCAGCATGGCTTGTTCCTGACTTTCTAAGGGAGTCAGTTCAGTCGCTGAGATCTTCACGAGATATTCAGTTAGCTCAATGTCACACTGATTGATGGCGTCCTCATATTGCAAAACATCATCGCGCCATTCTTCTTTGGTATCATTATAGTATTTTCGTGCGGCCTTTACCGAAGACAATACATAATTTCCCATCTGGATGACTTCGCCTTTCGCCTGTTCGATCGCCATGACAGAAGAGGTGTGGATGATCGGTTCACTCAAGGTTACTGAGCGGATATTCAGATTCTTCTCGCTGCCTGGGACGATCCTCTTCACGAGCATCTCAATTTGCGGAATAAACCAGAATTGGATGGCTAGATTCGAAATATTAAAAAGTCCGTGGGCAAAGGCGATCTGCATTGCCGGATTCAGCCCCAGCGAACTGGCGAAAAACATGACCAGCTTCGTAAACGGTGCAAGCAGGATAGTAAAAATGATTGCCCCAACTAAGTTGAAGATCACGTGAGAAGCGGCTGTCCGTTTAGCTGCGACACTTGCACCTAAGCAGGCGATAATCGCAGTGATCGTTGTCCCGATATTATCACCGAAAAGAATAGGTAAAGCAGCAGTCAGTGTCACACTGCCCTGCATATAAAGCTGCTGTAAAATCCCAATGGTCGCACTAGAGCTTTGCAAGACCATCGTAAGCAGGGTCCCGATACCAACACCTAAAACAGGATGATCTGCGACACTAAGCATTAATTGATTGAACTGCGGCAGATCTTTTAGCGGATCCATAGCGGTTCCCATTAATTTTAATCCATAAAAAAGTGCGCCAAACCCGAAAAGAATCTGGCCGATTGATTGTAGAGAGGTTCGTTTTGAAAAGAATAATAAAATTGCTCCCGCGCCGATAATGGGCAGTGCATATTCACTTAAATTGAACCCAATGATGAAAGCGGTGACAGTCGTCCCCACGTTCGCTCCCATGATGACCCCAATGGCTTGCTTCAGCGTCATGAAGCCGGCGCTGACTAGGCCAACTGCTAGAACAGTCGTGCCAGAGCTGCTTTGGATCAGGCCGGTTACAATAATTCCGGCTAAAACAGCGCGAAAAGGTGTTGACGTGAAACGATTCAAAATTTCTCTTAAGCGGTTTCCGGCGGCTTTTTGCAGGCCGTCACCTAAATATTTGATCCCGAAAAGGAAAATTCCTAATCCACCTAAGAAGGTGAAAAGCATTTCTTGATAAGACATAATGCGTCCTCCGCTAAATTTTTTTGCATGCTACTACCAAAATAATGGATTCATCAGTAAAAAGAAAGTCTTTTATTTAAAAAAGAGCTATTTTTTTTGAAATAGTTGCCTTATTTTGAATCGATTCGAAGAAAAAGCGGAAATTGACGATTAAATGGATGGAATTCTTTTGTGTTTTCTAGCGCTTTCAGCTACTCTTAAAGTAGTAGGAATAATTTTATTCTGTTCAAAAAAAAGCATTTTTTAAATAGGAGGCGATTTAGATGAAAGTTGTTTTTCATGTCGATGAGTTAGGAATGATCCGAGAGGCCCGTCATGATATTGAGCATATATTATTGTCAGAGCCAAAAGCTGAAATCGTACTATTGATGAACGGCGAGGCAATCCAAGGCTATCTGTTGCCGCGAGTAATCAAATTCATGAAAGAATATCCCCATATTACCTATCAGGCGTGTCACCATTCCATGCGTAATTTCCATGTTCGTTCAAAGCAGATGCACGAGCAGGTCGAAATCATCGAGTCAGGTGTGATTGGTTTAGTCAATTTGCAAGAGCAGGGATATTCCTATATTAAATGCTAGAAAATTAGATAAAAAGTCCTTCAACCTCCAGTGTCTTCAAACGTTTGGCTCCGCTAGCAAACTTTTAGAGATGCAGGGATGAGGAGGGCTTATTTTTTTTGCCTTTCACCAATGACTTTCGAATAGGGGCAGCCTATGCTTTAATAGTGAAGCACCTTTGATTGAGGTCATTTTTGCATTTTTAATTTGAAAAAGTTGTCATTTTAAGTAAAGGGCTTACATTGTATAGTTTAGTTGTAAGCGGGAGGTCATTATGAGACAAGAAAAAATTGTTGAATACTTATATGCAAAGAAGCAAGCGATTGCTCCCAAGGCATTGGCCGCTGAGTTTCAAATCTCGGAGCGAACACTCGCAAATGATATGAAATGGCTGAAGGAAATTGGTCCAGCAGAAGGGTTTACTGTCGAACGAATACGTTCGGAGGGCTATCAGCTGAAGGTTCTCGATGAACCGCGGTTTGGCAATTACTTGTCGCGGACAAAGCACAAGGAGCAGATAGACAGTGCCAGCCCACAGGAACGAATCAAAAATATCGAGCTGCTGCTGCTGTTTCATGAGGAGTACATCACAATGCAGCAAATTGCAGAGTGGCTGGATGTCAGTCTATCGACAGTCAAAGCAGATATCAAGCAGGTGGAGCAGTTTTGCGAGAATTATGAGCTTACGCTTTTCAGTAAAGCCCATTACGGGTTGAAAATTATCGGAACTGAAAGTAAAAAACGGCGGGCGATTTTATACTTGATCCGCAACACGATTCATACACCGGTGCTGACAGAACGCTACAAGGAGTTCAATTTTGTCTTTGATGAAGCGGACCTGCGACGTTTCTTGCAGGAGCAGCTTCAAAAGAATCAGTTAAAAATCAGTGATATTGTCTTTGAAAACATTGTTCAGCATATTCGCTTGTTGAGTTTTCGCATCATGCAGAACAATACCTTGAATAATGAAGAATTCGAGGAGCTGAAAATCAGCGATAGCTATGATCGTTTAACCGAAGAATTAGTGGCTTATGTTGAAGCTGCGTATCATATTGATTTTTCTCATGCCGAAAAGAATTATTTAGAGGAACAGCTGCGGGGAAAATTTGCGGTGTTAGACGATGCCGCCAGCAACCAGCAATTAAAGCAGGCAATCGAAAAGGCTTTAGAGCATGTTGATCGGCGTTATCATACCAAGTTTCGTGAAGATCAGGATCTGGCCAACGCCTTGTTGATGCATGTGGCTCCACTGCTGCAGCGGCTCTATACAGGGCATCAGTTGGAAAATCCCATCATTGACGATATCTATACCCAATACGCCAATGTATTTAATGTAGCAATGGGCTTTATCAATGAGTTGAACAAGGATTTGGATACGGATATCAGCAAGGATGAGATTGGCTATGTCGCTATTTATTTTGCGGCAAGTCTGGAAAAGCAGTCCAATCAAGTAATCGATGACTATCAGAAAATCGCGGTCATCTGTTCGACTGGCGGCGGCGCTTCCTACCTATTAAAGGTCAATCTAGAGCGGCTGTTCAGCAACGCCGAAGTCGCGACCTTTGCCTTAAATGAAATCGATCAGATTGATTCGGTTTTTGATCTGGTTATTTCGACGGTGACGCTTCAGCAGGAGCAGTTTGATATTCCGATTATTTACACGAAGCCGATCTTGAATCCTGCCGAGCTGACGAAAATCGAAAAGGATTTGAATCTTTTGCGAGAATCGCAAAATAAGGCTGTCGATGTGCAGCAGTTCGTTCTCAGCTTATTTGATCCAAGCTGGTTCCAAATCAATACGCAAGCAGAGGATTATCTCTGCCTTTTAGAAGCGGAGAGTGATCGCTTAGAGACCGATGGTTTGGTCGAGGTCGGGTTTAAGCAAAGTGTCTTAGAACGAGAAAAGATGATCGATACGATCTATCAACAGGGAATCGCAGGGCCTCATCCGATGGAGCAGGCAGCAGTCAAGGAAGTTATTGATGTGATTTTATTGAAGAAGCCGTTGAGCTATCGTGAAAAACAGGTAAGGGTCATCTTTTTGATCAACATTAAGAAAGACCATTTGAATCTGCATAAAGAAATCAGTCGTTTGATGATCAAAATGATGGATGATCCGACACTGGACAATCAACTAGTAAAAATTACCAATTTTCAAGACTTTATGTCTTATATGAAAAGCTTAATGAAAGAAGGATAAAACAATGAACGAACAAGAAATGGACATTTTCAAAATTATTTCCGCGGCAGGAGATTCACGCGGTTCCGCCTTTGAAGCTCTACGATTGGCCCGCAAAGGGAAGTTCGCTGAGGCTGAGGCTAAGATGCAGGAGGCCAAAGAAAAAAGCATCGACGCCCATGATGTGCAAACCAAATTGATTACTGGCGAGATCAACGGTGAGAAATCTGAAACAAGCCTATTGATGGTTCATGCACAGGATCACTTGATGACCAGTATTCTGGCTCGTGATCTGATTGAAGAAATGATCGGTATGTTAAAGGAACAAAGCGAAGCGAAGGCTTTGCAATAATATAAATTTTTTAGGGGGAAAAACCATGAAAACATTGCTAGTTTGTGCTGGCGGCTTCTCAACAACGATGATGATGGAGTCAATGAAGAAAATTGTCAAAGAATCAAAGAGCTTGGATGAAAAGGATTATCCCATGGAGGCCATCGGTGTCGATAAATTAGAGCGCTATATCAATGATTATGATGTAATTTTAGTTGGTCCGCAGCTGAGCCACAAGTATGATTTTATCAAAGGTGAAGCAGATAAAGTTGCTAAACCGACCGTTTTATTGACTTCAGATATTTATGGCTCGATGGATGGTGCGACGGTGATGAAGCAAGCATTAGTTGCCTATCGTAAAAATCAAGCACAGAAAACTCAATAGTTAGGAGCGAAAAAAATGGAAAATCCAAAGAAACAGGGTGCCTTTGAAAAAGTGGAAGCCTTTATTCGCAAGACCTTAGTTCCAATTGCGAATAAAGTCGACAGCAATCCTTATTTAACGGCTATCAAAAAAGGGATGGTCGTCATGACCCCGGTACTGTTGCTAGGTTCGATCGCGGCGATCTTTCCTTCGATCCCTGAGTTTATCAAGACTCAGGCAGTAGCGAATTGGTTTGAGAATTATGGGTATATTTTTGGTATTATTTCTAAGGTTTCATTAGGTTTAGTTGGTTTATACGCGGTTCTTGCGATCTCTTACTTCTTGAGTGAGCATTATAAGCTTTATACTGTCGGGTCCATGATGCTGTCTGCCATTGCTTTTCTAATCGTGGCGATGGATGTTGATGACAATGGCAATATTGTGGCGTCTTATCTTGATTCAAAAGGCTTGTTTACGGCAATTTTTGTAGCGATTATTTCGGTAAAACTGTATCAGTTCTTTACGAAACACAAGCTGGTTATCAAAATGCCTGAAGGGGTGCCGGATTTCGTTTCCAGCTCCTTTGAATTGATTACACCAACGGCAGCCATCGGTGTTTTGTTCATCGTCATTCGCGCAGTAACGGATAGTCTATCCGGCGGAGTTTTACTGCCGCAGGTAATTATGGATATTTTGGCGCCGGCTATTGGCAGTCTTGATTCTTTGTGGATCATCTATTTTGTATTAGTTTTACGCTTGGTCTTCTGGTTCTTCGGGATTCATTCAGCGGTACTGTCTCCAATCCTGTCACCAATCGCGGTGCAGTATCTGTCAGAAAATATCGCTGCCCATGAAGCAGGCGAACCTTTGCAGCACGTGATTACTAACGGAACATTATCTGCCTTTGCCAACTTCTCCGGCTCGGGTGTCACGATCGGATTAGTTTTAGCGATGCTGATCAGCAAATCGCTCCGCTATAAAAAGGTTGGGGCAGTTGCCCTGCTGCCGTCATTATTTGGGATTAACGAACCGGTACTCTTTGGTGTGCCAATCATCCTGAATCCCGTTTTGATGATTCCATTCATCTTCGGCGGCGCTTTGGTTGGGATGTTCCCAATGATCTGCATGAAGTTAGGACTATTGAATTTCCCGATTTTTGATCCGCCTTATGTCCCAGTATTTATGGAAGGCTTCCTGACGGGATTTGACTGGCGCGCGATTATTATTCAGGTGATCCAGGTCGCGATGTCCTTTGGGCTGTACCTGCCATTCTTCAAAGTATTGGAAAAACAAGAATTAGAACGGGAAGCATTATTAGAAGCTGAAAAAGCCAACTCTGTCATTTCAGATGACGACGAACAATATTTAACAGATATTGATTTCTAGCCAAAAAGGACAGCTTGGACTGTCCTTTTTGCTTTAAGGAGCGCAACCAATGAAAATAGCTGAATTACGAAAAAAACTCGCTGAAGAACAGTTATCAGGACTTTTGGTCACAGATAAAATCAATCGCCGCTATCTATGCGGATTTACCGGATCGAATGGCCTGCTGCTGGTCACAGAACAAGAGCTGCGTCTATTCGTTGATGGTCGATATACCCAACAGGCTCAACAGCAAACTAAAAATATCGAAATATGTGAGCTTCCTGTGGGGGGAAGTTTAAATGAAGCATTACGGCCTTTTGTAAAAGGGTTAGCACTGGGATTTGAAGCAGGGACGATTTCTTATCAGAGCTTTAGCGGCTTTCAATCGTTGACGGAAGAAGTCAACGGTCAGTTGGTAGCAACAAAAAATATGGTCGAAGGTCTGCGAATGATCAAAACGCCAGAGGAAATACAGGGAATCAAGCAAGCCGCTAAGATTGCTGATCAAACATTGGAGGAAATCTTGCCACTGATTTGCACTGGTATGACTGAAATAGAGCTAGCGAATGAAATCGACTATCGCAGTAAAAAAATAGGCAGTGCAGGCCCAGCCTTCGAAACGATTGTGGCTTCTGGTGCTCGAACCGCTCTACCTCATGCTCATGCTAGTCAGAAAGAAATCCAGGCCAATGAATTGATCATGATCGATTTTGGTGCCATCTATCAGGGGTACTATTCAGATATCACTCGGACCTTTGCTTTTGGCGAGGTCGCTGGAGCAATCAAAGAAACCTATCAAAATGTTTTAGCAGCTCAAAAAAAAGCCATCAAAGCCGTTGCGGTGGGCAGAACCTTAGGCGAGATCGATCAAACTGCACGTGAGGCTTTGGCGCAACAGGGGCTTGCCCAATATTTTAGTCATAATCTTGGTCATGGGATCGGGCTTTCGTGTCACGAATATCCTGCCTTAGCACCACAAGAGGGCGTGATCATCGAGAAAAATATGACCTTTACTGTTGAGCCGGGAGTGTATTTGCCGGAGGCTGGTTTTGGGATTCGAATCGAAGATGATGTCTGGGTAAATGAAGCAGGTCAGGCAGAAATTTTAACTCAATACACTAAGGAGTGGATGGAAATTGGCAGCAACTGATGAACTATTGCTGAAGCTTTCAAATCTAGATGCTCTGCCGGGGCAAGAAGCGCAGGTGCAGCAGGCATTGCAGAAAATGATTCAGGAAGCAGCAACGAAGGATACCTTTGGCAACTTATATTTTGGTGATTTAGGAACGAAAAAGAAGAAAATCGCCTTGTATGCTCATATGGATGAGGTGGGCTTTTTCGTTCAGCGCATGACAGAGGAGGGTTTTGTTTACTTTTATCCGGTTGGCAGCTGGTGGGGACATGTGGTTTTAGGGCAGCAGGTCAGGGCGACTTGTCGAAAAAATGGCGCTGTTTTAGAAGGAATCGTGGGGACACTGCCCAAAACTAATCATAAAATGACTGAAATTGTTCCGATCAGTGAGATGTATATCGATTTTGGTGTTCGTTCAAGAGCTGAATTAGAAGAAGCCGGCTTGCAGATCGGCGACATGATTTTGCCGAATACACAGGCGAAAAAAAGCTTTAATCAGAAAAAAATCATGGGAAAGGCCTTGGATAATCGAGTGGCCTGCACTGTGATCGCACAGGTAAAAAATCAAGTTGAAACAAAAAATATTGAGGTCATTGGTGTTGGGACTGTTCAGGAAGAGGCAGGCACTCGGGGATCGAAAGTTGCGGCGGCGCAGGTCAATGCAGATATCAATATCGTGATCGATGTGGCGAATGGGAAGGATACACCCAAAGCGGCCGAATACCCTAATCGAATTCAAGGCGCGGGACCAGGGCTAGTCTTATCAGATAAAACGGCCTTAGGCAATATTCAATTACTAGACTATTGCAAAAGTATCGCTGAAAAAAATCACATCCCGTGGCAGTATGATCTGCTGGGTGGCGGCGGCACGGATGCAGGTTCTGTCCAATTGTTCGCGGGTAAGCCCACGTTAGTTTTCTGTGTGCCTGTTCGCTATTGCCATTCTTGGAATTCGATTGTGGAGATTTCAGATGTGGAGGCAACCATCCAGCTATTATCTAAAGTCATTCATTCATTTGATGAAGGAGGAATCGATCTTGAGCAATTTTAAAGAGCAGCGTTCCCGCTATGGCACCTATTCGACCCAATGGGATTACGTGCAGGATCGCTTCGGTGAAGAAGAGCTGCTGCCGTTTTCCATTTCCGATACCGATTTTATGATTCCTGATGGGACGATCGCTGTGCTGGACAAGGCGGTTGCTCGCGGCTTCTTTGGGTATACTCGTTGGAACCATTTGGATTATAAGCAAAGTATCAGCCGCTGGTTTCAACAGGAGTTCGCCTGCGGAATGGATCCAGAGTGGTGTGTTTATTCACCAAGTGTGATTTACAGTCTATCGGTCTGTATCCAGCTGTTGAGCCAAAGAAAGGATAAAATCGTGAGCTTCACGCCGTGTTATGACGCATTTTTCAACTGTATCGGCGGGAACGAACGACGCCTGATCGCTTTTTCGTTGACGAACCAAGAGGAGCAGTTCACAATTGATTTCACGGCTTTGGAAAAGGTATTTGTTGCTGAAAAGCCAGCGATTTTCTTATTATGCAATCCTCATAATCCAACTGGTCGAGTGTTTACGGAGAATGAACTTACACGATTGATCTCCTTATGCAATAAATACCAAGTGGCAATCATCAGCGACGAAATTCACATGGATGTTCGTCGTCCTGGTAAGCAGCATCTACCAATCTTGAAATTTATAGATCAAATCAAGACACCCGTGGTGTTGCTGTCATCGGCATCGAAAACCTTCAATTCACCAGGACTTGGCGGTTCCTATGCGCTGTTTCCAGAAGAGACGCTGCGAGAAAAATTCTTAATCATTCTAAAAGGGCGAGATGGCTTATCCTCGATTCCTTACCCTGCATTGCTTGCGACGATGGATTGCTATAACAATCAAAAACAATGGGTCGAAGAGCTGAACAAAACCATCGATGAGAACTTTGCTGCATTGCATACGATGCTGAAGGCTGATCCGCGCCTGCATTTCAAAATCCCTGAGGCAACCTATCTTGCCTGGATCAACATCAAGAATTTACCCTATTCGATGGAGGAATTACAGACGATTTTGGTCAAACAAGAAAAAGTCGCAATCATGAAGGGGGAGACGTATGGGGTGGAAGGGAAAAGCTACCTGCGCTTCAACATAGGAGCCCCCAAAGAAAAAATCATAGATGGGGCCGAGCGATTGCTGCGGGCCATTCAGTACTTAGATGAAAGATCCTCTTGCTAGAAGGTCTTTTTTCGAGTAAATTAATGAGTAAAATGGGGGTGGCAGCAATCAGTAAAGCAATCTTGATACTCCATGAAATTTACGGGGTAAATGATTTCATCAATGATCAGATTCATTATTTTGACGCATTAGGCTTTCATGTTTATTGTCCCAATCTACTGAAACGTCCGGCATTTTCGTATCAGGAAGCGGAAGCCGCGTATAATTATTTTTATTCGCAGGATCATTCAGAGATGCAGTCCAATATTTCCAACGCTGTTGATCGGCTGTCTAGGATTCATGAGGCAGTCTTTGTTATCGGCTATAGTGTTGGCGGAACATTGGCTTGGCTGTGCAGTGATAATATTAATTGTACCGGTGTGATTGCTTGTTACGGCTCTCGTATCAGAGATCATGTTCAACTAATGCCCAAATGCAAAACCTTGCTGCTTTTTTCCCAAGAAGCTGGCTTTTCAGTAAGGCAGCTAGCTTCAAAATTGGCCAATAAGCCAACTGTCTTCATCCGAGAATTTAACGCAGCTCACGGATTTTTAGATCCTTCTTCCGCCAATTACTGCGAACATGCCGCAAAGGAAGCGCAAAGAGAAATCCTTCGCTTTCTTCAATAAGACTGATTTAAACCAAAAGCTGCCTGCACCTCAACTTCGGTACCCTCAAAGAAAAAAATCATAGATGGTACCGAACGATTGCTGTGGGCTGTTCAGTACGTAGATGAAAGATCCTCTTGTAGAGGGTCTTTTTTGTTTGTCGGTAAATTGGCTATGCGTGTTATATTTTAGAATACACCGAATAATAGCTATTAAAGAAAAAGCAAGTGTTCAGCGTTTTTTTTATTTTTACTGCATTTTTTTGGTCTACTTGTAAAATTCGGTGCGTGATACATTAAGGATGAAGGTGAGGATGATAATGAATAACGATTATGTAGATAGTAAACAGCGGAAGTTTTGGATCGTCAAACGACTGCTTGAGCAAGAGCATCTTAGTTATCAACAGCTTTCAGAAGATTATTATGTCTCGCGAAGCAGTATCGCCAATGATATTTCTTATATCAAGGACTTATTTTCTAAAGAGGATTTGGCGTTAACGTTTGATAATTCAGGTACGTTTTTCAAAGGTTCAGAGGTTCAGATACAAAAAATTTTAAAACGAATCGTTCTCAATCTGCTCAATAATGGCCAATCCACAGAGCTTTTTATAGAAGAAGAGTTGATGGAAAAGGTTTCAAAAGGGCTCTATCACGCATTGAATGAGAAACGAATCGAGATACCTGAAAGCTATATTCAAAATATTATTGTGTCGATCGTATTGATCATTCAGCGGGCCAAGGAAGATCATCACATTCATTTAGAGGGGACCAATCAATACGGACAGTTCTTTTTAGAGTTTGATAAGTATCCATTAGTTTATGGACTTTTGAATGAGCTGGAGGAACAAAATATCTACAGCTTTTCCCAAGAAGAGATTCAATATCTGACCTATTTGATTGTCGGCAGCGGGTTGCGCTTTTTCATGAAGGAGGATGCGATTCCCTTCACTTTTCGGGGGAAGGTTCGATTCCTGATTCAAAAAATTAGTGAAGGCTTGCAGATGGATTTAACACAGGATAGCCGTTTAGAAGAGGATTTGGTCGTCCACCTGTATCAGTTGATCCTGCGATTAGAAGCCCAGTCTTCTGTCGTTAATCCGCTGATTGACGAAATCAAGCAAACCTATCCGGCACTTTATGGAGTCGTTTGGTTTGGCCTAGCTGATTTTTGTAAGCCGTACCAAATTGCTTTATCTGATGATGAGGTTGGGTTCGTAAGTATTCATTTTCAAGCCGCCTTAGAGCGGATCAAGAAAATGCACAAGATTCTCTTTGTTTGTCCTAACGGGATCGGAACTAGTTCCTTTGTATCGGCAAAGATCCGTCGAATTTTACCAGATGTGAATAGTATCGAAACAGTCTCCACTTCAAAGCTGGAGGGAATGGATCTTTCAGATGTTGATTTCATTATTTCGACGGTAGAGATTGCAGCTGCTGAAAAGCCAGTGGTTCGAATCAGCCCGATGGTGACGGTCAAAGACATGAAGTGCATTATGAATCAGTACATTGATTTGATCATTGCCCGCGAGCAGGATACTCTGCCGAGGTTGGAGGTGGCAAGCGAGACGAAAGAGTTTATTGCGCGCAATATTTTATTTCAAAATTTTTCGAACAAAAAAGCAGCGCTCAATTTTTTGATCGATCAACAGAGTTTTTCTGACAAGGATTTGCAGGATAAGTTCAAGCAATCGGTTTGGGAACGAGAAGGCTTGCAATCAACTTATTTGGACAACGGATTTGCGATTCCTCATGGCTCACCAGAATTTGTTGAAAAAACGACAATATCAATCTTGATCCTAGATAAACCGATCAACTGGGGCAACCAAAAAGTCGACATCATCGTCTTATTAATGATCAAGGAGGAGGATGTTCGAAAAGTTGAACCTGTGATGGAATTAGTCATGCAGGGAATTGAGGATAAAAATTGGTTCATATCAAAAATGATGGAGGTTAAAAAATGAGTTTAGTAGATACAGTATTGCCAAGTGATCAAATTCAGGTCGTCGAAGCCATTGATGATTGGCAACAAGCGGTCAAGCAAGCAGGAGAGCCCTTGCTGCAAAGAGATTATATTACTCAAAAGTATATTCAATCAATGATTGATAGTGTACAGGAGCATGGCCCCTATATGGTGATAGCTGATTATTTTGCATTACTGCACGCGCGACCTGGAGAAGGGGTAAACCAACAAAGTATGAGTCTGCTGGTCGTGAAGGAGCCTGTCGATATGTTGGATAAACCGGTAAAGATCTTTTTAGTTCTGGCGGCTAAAGATAGTCAAAGCCATTTAGAAAGCTTGCAAAGCATCATGACGATTTTTATGGATACTAAAAATTATCAAATAATTTTAGAGGGAAACAAGCCAGAGATTGTTGAACTATTTAATGAAGGAGGAAACAAAAAATGAAAATTTTAGCAGTATGTGGATTTGGTGTAGGCAGCTCAATGGTGTTGAAGATGTCGATTGATAAAGTCGTGAAGGAGATGGGTCTGAAGGCAACGGTAGAAAATACGGATCTTTCGACCGCAAAAGCCACTCCAGCAGATGTCTATTTTACCAGCAATGAACTGTTGTCTGAATTGAAGTCATCGGTCAAGTCACCGGTTTATCCGATCAAAAAATATATGGATGTCGCTGAAGTACGGTCACAAATGGAAAATTATTTAAGCGAAAGAGAGGGGTAAGGCAATGAATTTTATCACAGATCATATTCTAAAAAATCCGCCAGTTTTACTAGGATTAATTGCGATGATTGGATTGCTTGTTCAACGAAAATCAATTTCTGAAATTATTAAAGGCTCTATGACTGCGGCTTTTGGAATGGTCATTTTAACTGCGGGTGTCAATATGCTGGTTGGGACGATTGCACCGATCAACGTGGCTGTGCAAACTCAGCTAGGGGTGAAGGTGGCAGAGGGATTATCTGATGTTACGTTTACTGCTGAATATGGAGGAACCGTTGGTTTGGCGATGTTTTTGGGACTGATCCTGCATTTGTTGATCGCTCGCTTTACACCGATCAAAACGATTTTTCTGACTGGACATATGCTGTGGTGGTTCCCTTTTGTGTTAGTAGCTGGAGGCGTTGAGGCTGGCTTAAGAGGTACGCTGCTTATTGTTATTAGCGCTGTGCTGTCGGCCATCTATTGGTCAGTTATGCCATGGATCATGCGTAAATATGTTTGGGATGCGACAGGGGATGACTCGTTTTTGATTGGGCACCCTACAGGAATTTTGTCTTTGATTTCAGGCTTCGTTGCTAAAAGAGTTGGGAATAAGGAAAAATCAACGGAAGATTTGAATGTGCCGGAAAGTCTGTCATTCTTCAGAGAAATTTCTATTACTGGCGGATTGGTGATGTTTTTAATGAATCTGGTAGTAGGGATCATTGCGCCAGTTTTGATTCCAGAAGGCGGCAATTTGGTGATGTTTGCTCTTGAAGCAGGATTAAACTTCGGTGCTGGATTACTGATCATGCTTTACGGGGTTCGTTTATTGATCAACCAAATCATTCCAGCCTTTCAAGGAATTGCTGAGAAAGTTGTACCAGGGGCGAAACCAGCCTTTGACGTGCCAATTCTTTTTAATTATCGACCAAATGCAGTAATTATTGGGTTTATCGTAGCAATGGTTACTTCGACGATCTTAGTCATTATTGTAAATAGCTTTGATTTATTCGGCATTTTGATCGTACCATTAGTTATCACCAGCTTCTTTGAATGTGGCGGTGCGGCTGTAATTGGTGAAGGTCAAGGCGGACTTCGCGGAGCTATTATTGGGACAGTCACTGCGTCTATAGCGATGGTTCTGTTAGTAGGAGCTTCAGCAGTGGTGTTTAGTACGACCATTCAAAATTGGCTATTGATTTTTGGCGGAAATGATCTTTCCTTGTGGGGAATGATTGGAAAACTAATCGGCAGTTTGTTTGGAGGGTTTTAAATGTTTCAATATTTTGAGCGCATTCAGGAAATGTTAAAGGAAGTAGAAATAAAGGAAGCTGATTCGATCAATCAAACGATTGAATTACTGACCGAGGCTAATTTAAATGGCAATGGAATCTATATTTTTGGGGCAAGTCATGCCGGGATTCTAGCCGAAGAGTTGTATTATCGTGCTGGCGGAATGATGACCATCAACGCTATTTTTGGCCGAGAGCTGATGCTGGATCAGTCGCCGATTACTGTTACTAGTAAAATGGAACGACTGGAAGGCTATGGAACGACACTTGCTTCGACTGTTCCTTTTAAGAACGATGACGTATTGATCCTTCATTCTGTCTCTGGCAGAAATCCTGTAACCATCGACCTAGCTTTGGCTGCTAAAGAAAAAGGGGTGAAGATTGTCGCGTTGACCAATGTAGATTATTCAAAACAGGTAACTAGTCGACATTCTTCAGGAAAACGTCTTTTTGAATTAGCGAATATCGTTTTAGACAATCATGGAGATATTGGCGATGCCTGTTGTTCTATCGAAGGGCTCGAACAACAGGTGGGTCCCAGCTCCACTGTTATCGGTGCAGCAATATTAAATACGATCATTGTAGAGGTCACACGCAAATTAATGGAACGTGGGATTGAGTATCCGCCGATTTTCTATTCAGCAAATCTTGACGGCGGTGATCAGCTGAATCAAGAGCTGTTCAAAAAATATGAGCAAGTTATTCATTACAGCCTTTAACAAGCAGCAGCCGAAGAGCTTCTCAGGGAGAGAGACTTTTTGGCTGTTGCGTAGGGCAACGAACTTAACGTAGATCACGGATTTTTAAATCCTTCTTCCGCCAATTACTGCGAACATGCCGCAAAGGAGGCGCAAAGAGAAATCCTTCGCTTTCTTCAATAAGACGGATTTAAACCAAAAGCAGAGAAGCAGCCGATGATTCGCGGCTTACTTCTCTGCTTTTTCATTCCACTTTTTTGGACTCCAGATGTTGCCTTCTAGAGCGACCTGCAGACTCTCATTATCGTCTTCCAATTGTTCGATGTATTTGATCGCTTCATCAATAACAAATTGATGCTTTTCATCTGAGATCGTTGCTAATTGTTCTTGCAGCCATGTATTTCGCATTTACTTCACCTCAAAAGCAGTGTAGCATAGAATTAATTGGTGGTTGGTGCGTGATGCTTGAGAGGAGAAATACAATGGAATTAAATGAAAGCGTTCTCTATGAAGTGAAGGCTGAACTAGCTGCAGCAAAAATCGAGCTGGAGCGGTTGGAGCAGTTAGAATTTTCTAGTGAGTTAAAAGAAGAACGAATCAAGACACTAAAACAGGAAATCCAGCAGGCGGAGCGCCTTTTGAATAAGTAAGCAGATTTTTAGCCTTCTATTTTTTCTGGTGGTACACTATTTTTAGAAACAATTAAACAGGACGCCAGTTCGACACGAATAAATTAGGAGGGGTCATAATGGCAAACAGCGATGAATTAAAAGGTAAAGTGAATGAAACAAAGGGAAAATTGACAGATGACGAATCAACTGAGCTAAAGGGAAAAGTCCAACAAGGCTTCGGTAAGGCAAAAGACAAAGCCAAGGAAACAGCAGACGATGTCGCTGGTAAAATCAACAAAAAAATTGACAAAGAAAAAGAAGATTAAAGGAGACCTGCTGCGGCAGGTCTTTTTTTCAACATTAAAGACATATAAAATTTAAGGTATCCAAAAGTTGATGAAATCAATTTTTGGGGCACTTTTCATTAATGACTTTATTCAATTTCGCTCGTGGAGCACACGAAACAAAAAATGCGCGTTTCTACGCGCGGACGAGATAGCTTTAGTGATAAAAACTCCTTTCGATAGACTAGTAAGTGGGTACCAACCGCTCATTTTATCGAAAGGAGTTTTTCTATGCCGCGTGCCCAGCAAGTGGTTAATTGCTAACTAGTGAGAGTCCAGTCTGTGTAGGCGCCAAGGCGCTCAGAAGCTATCAGGCAGCTATTGACGAAATCCCATGGCGAAATGACAAAGTACCGAGAAATCGGGGAGCAACTTATCCGGTTGTAACATGAAGTGAATTCTGCGTCTCCGTCAAAGAACCTGCGAAAACAGCCAAAGAGAAGCAGAGCCTTCGGACATTGGAAGAAGATCATGGTCGGTGTGAAGAACTTGGATCAGTACTTAAGAATCTTTCGGAGTAAGGGAATCTACAGGAGAAGCAAGCGGTTAGCGAAACTGAGGAGAGGAGCCATTCCCATTACCTTCTTGTAAAGAAGATAAGACGGAAATCTACTTCATTTAACGAATTTGAAAGGAGGCATTCATACATGAATGTCAAAGAAATAACTAATGAGGAGTACGTGAGTGATGACCTCTTCTAGGGGTGCTAAAAAGCCATCCATTTTTACGGGTGGATGGGGTACTTAAAAGCAGATTAGAAAAAAATAAGAATAGTGATATTGAAAAGTGTACTAAAAAATTATTTGAACAAGAGAAATCATAGCTTAAAAATAATCCGTATTTGTTATCTAGTGTGGATCAAATGTCGGGAATGTATTTATTTGTTTTAATAGGTTTACTTAGTCTTATAAAAAACTAGAAAAGAAATATTTCTTTAAAAAATAAATTAACTTATTTATCTTTTGAATTAAAATCGTTTTGTAATGCTATTATAAAATAGTGGTTAGAATTAATCAATAATCTTCATGAAATAAATTATTTTTGTTTCTCTTTGAAAATACATTGTAAAAAATGAGAAATACAATTCTCGTTTTTTGAGAAATAAACCATAATTATAAAAGAAATGTACCGTCATTTAAGCCGTCAAATTAGGAGGTTAGTTGCTAATGAGAAAAGGAGAAAATATCTATCTAAGAAAGGATGGACGCTGGGAGGGACGTTATTCAAAAGGTCGGAAAATAAATGGAAAAATTAAGTATGGATACGTGTATGGAAAAACTTATACGGAAGTTCGTCAAAAGATGTTTCCACTTAGAATTCATTACATGACAATCCAGCAAACTCACGGGGTTTCCAGTGAAACATTTGAAGAATGGGCTAGTTATTGGTTGAGTCATGTTCAGCATGAAGTCAAACCAGCCACTTTTTCGAGCTATTATTACAAAATTTATAAATACGTGTTACCGATACTAAAGGATATACCTTTGAACGAAATGTCTGCTGAACAAGGAAGGGATCTACTGAAAGAATTAAGGACTAAACTTGCTAGATCTACGGTACATGTAATCTTTCGGGTCTTAAATAAATGCTTAAATCATGCGAAAAAATGTGGAAAAATTTTATCCAATCCTTTGGCCAGCCTCCAATTACCAAGGGTTAAGAAAAAAAAGGTTGAGGCACTTTCTCGTCAGGAGCAAAAAACGCTGATGCATGTTGCTTTAAGTGAAAAGAAAGGAAAAGGTCTCCCAGTTCTATTAGCATTACATTCAGGGATGAGAATTGGAGAAATTTCTGCTTTACGTTGGTCGGATATTGATTTCGATTCAGACTTGATACATGTACGCCATACATATCAACGAATAGGGGTTTCACATGGCAAACAACGAACACAGTTAAATTTTGCTAGTTCTAAAACAGAAGCTTCAGTACGCGTGATTCCTATCAGTAAAGCGTTAAGGAAACTATTAATAAAACACAAGAAAAAGACGACTAGTGAATTTGTTTTTTCTCATTGCGATAAACCTTGTGAGCCGAGATTGCTTACCTATTATTTTCATAAAATCCGTTTAAAGGCAAATTTAACTCATATTCATTTTCATCAATTGAGGCATACTTTTGCAACGCGTTGCTTGGAGTCTAGAGGGGATATCTCCTCGGTCAGCGCGCTTTTAGGCCATGCCTCTACACAGATGACATTGGATACCTATGTCAATGCGTTGCTTGAACAAAGATGTCAAGTTATCGAGGAAATGGAGAAATCAATCTCTTAGAAAACGCTTTCTTTAGCTTCGAAGGCTCCTTCTATTTGCCTTTCTCAAGAAAGCGCTTACTAAACAAATTTTGATTTATAATACTTATAAAAATCAACGTTTATAAATAGAAAGACGAGTTCTTTTTTTTCTTTAAATAATTTCCGCCGTCATAAAGCGTCAAAAAGCGTTCAAAACCTTTATTTTTAAAGGTTTTGAACGCTTTTTCTAGTTTTTTATAAGACTAGGAACATTTTTGTCCCAATTAAAGAATAGTTATTTTCGTTTTGAAAACTAGTTTGGAGACTGAAGTATAGGTCTCGTTTTTTCGATTACCAACATATTTTTATAAAACAAAGGTTTGGATGAGGTGACACTATACTAATAATAACAAATTTTGGGGAAATAGCGAATGAGACCATCAATTCAATTTTTATTTATAAATGATTATCAGTATGGTGAGAAAGCAGTTCGATAAAAAAGGAGAAAAGGAAGAGAAAAATGAATGTATTAATACTGACGAAATGTGTGTTTGCTGAAGAAGAAATATTAAAAAAATTGCATCTGCTTGGTTACGAAGTCTTTTGCAGTAACCATTTGCTAGAGGGATTAATAAAGGATAATAAAAATTATCCAGTGATTAATTATTTTCCAAACATTATTTTTAGCGAGACGATTTCAGATGATGAGGTGATGGAATTAGCTAAAAATGAGAGCATTCAAGACTCCGTTCTTTTTAGGAAAGCAACCACATTCTCAAAAAATCATCATGAATATGAAAATGAGAATTTCAATTTCATATTTATGGATGATCCTTTAGAAGTGATAGGAGAGAAATTAAGAAAAAACCATGCGCTATATCAAGAAAGTAGCAAGCTCAATTTACTGTCCTTTAACATTAAAGATATCGATTCAATGTTGTTCTTGAGCAATCAGGAAAGACAAGTGTTTGAAATTTTATACAATGCTAAAGGCAAAGTTATTTCAAGAGAAGATATCTGCAAAAAAATATGGGCGCAAGTAACAAATTCCAACTTAGCCCAGACTTCGTCAATCGTTCGGAGAATAAAAATGAAGCTTGAAGATTCTGGATTTGTAAACTGTGATTTACAAACTATTTGGGGGAAAGGATATCGCATTCTCACGGATTGATTCTTTTTTTGCCGTTATGATCAAATAGTTACGTTTAAAAAATAGAAGGAATCAGCAGGATAATTATGAAAGATAAAAATTTAAGGAAATATAAGAAGATTGCAAATAGAATAATTAAGCTCCTCCCAACCTATAAAGCAATGTCCGATGCAGAACTGCAAAATCAAACGGAGCTTTTTAAGGATCGGCTTGCAGCGGGTGAAAAGATCGATAAATTGCTACCGAATGCTTATGCGGTAGTTGCAGAAGCGGATAGACGGGTATTAGGTTTAGAGCCGTATTATGTTCAAATCTTAGGAGGTATCGCATTATTTTATGGAAATGTTGCTGAAATGAAGACGGGTGAAGGGAAAACCCTCACAGCAACCATGCCAATGTATCTCAGAGGTCTGATGGGAAAAGGCAATTTCCTAATAACTTCAAATTCGTATCTAGCCTGGCGAGATGCTGAAGAGGTAGGGAAAGTGTATCGATGGTTAGGTTTGACTATTTCTGTAGGCGTGCCAAAAGATGCCAGTGAAGAGGAAGTAGATAAAGAAGCGGTCTATGGGTCGGATATTGTTTACACCACCCATAGTGCTCTAGGTTTTGATTACCTGTTCGATAATTTGGCAACGACTCTTGAAGAGCAATTCGTAGATAAGTTTAATTTTGTACTGATTGATGAGATTGATGCCATTTTATTAGATATGGCACAAACACCGCTAATTATCTCTGGGGCTCCTAAAGTACAGTCTAATTTATTTGAGACCTCCGATTGGTTTGTTAAAAGCTTATCTGAGGGAGAAGACTATCTAAAAAGCGAAGATAAGAGAAATGTTTGGTTTAAAGAAGGAGGAATCAAAAAAGCTGAGAACTATTTTGGTATTCAAGGAATTCTTACAGAAGAGTGGCGGGATTTATACAGACATTTAGTTTTGGCTTTACGGGCGAATCATCTATTGGAAGAAAACAGGGACTATGTCGTGGAAGAAGGGGAAATACTACTCTTAGATGAAGCTAACGGGAGAAAATTGATTGGAACTAAATTACAGGCTGGACTTCATCAAGCGATTGAAGCAAAAGAAGGAGTAGAGATTACAAACGAAACGAGATCAATGGGTTCAATTACTTATCAAAATCTCTTTAAAAAATTCAGAATCCTTTCAGGAATGACCGGAACGGCAAAAACAGATGCAGAAGAATTCCGTGAAACCTATAACGTGAATGTTATCCAAATTCCGACAAATAAACCAATAAAAAGAGTTGACCACCCGGATGAAGTGTATGTGACGAATAAGGCTAAAGTGTTGTCCTCATTAAATGCTGTAAAAGAAGCGCTGAAAAAAGGGCGTCCGGTGTTAGTAGAAACGGGATCGGTTGCCATGTCTAACTTATACTCTTTGCTGCTGCTGCAGCAACAAATCCCTCACAACCTTTTAAATGCTACGACCGTTGCTAAGGAATCTTTAATCGTTTCCGAAGCAGGGAGACAAGGTGCAGTAACTGTTGCAACATCAATGGCTGGTAGAGGAACTGATATCAAACTTGATCCTGAGGCAAAAGAGAGTGGGGGGCTGCTAGTTTTAGGAACGGAACGAATGACCAGTGATCGAATTGATTTTCAACTCAGGGGTCGTGCAGGCAGGCAAGGAGATCCTGGAGATACAGTTTTTTTTGTATCGATGGAGGACAAAATTGTTGTGGAAAGTGCGCCCAAATGGGTTGCAAAGGCAAGGAAGAAGTTAGTCGAAGAAAACGAGCAGAAGAATAAGGATGAAACGAAACCCTTAAAAGAAAAGAAATACGACAAAATTATCCAAAAATCGCAAGCGAATCGAAAAAAGCAAGAAGTAGAAAGTCGCAAAAGTATCCTTGAGTACGATGAAATTATTAGTGTTCAACGAGAGATGATTTATGAAGCGAGAAACAGGGTGATGGGCGGTTCGGCAGCTTTCATGGAGGAAATTATTCAACGCTCGGTGGAAAATGTACGGGATTCGTTTATTTCAAAAAAAGCGAATCTGAATAGAAATGACTTGATTGATTTTATCTATAACAATATTGCCTACAACTTTGATCCTTTCGAAATGGATCAAGCGTTAACTGAGTACAATAAGAAGAACGTTGGTGAGTATTTAAATAAGATAATTTCAAATCAAATTAGCCATCTTCATTTAATTATTCCTGATAGTTTTCAACAGCTTTATTTTAGACGAATCGTGATTCTGAAGGCGATTGATACGATGTGGGTTGAACAATCCGATAATTTGCAACAATTAAAAGCGGTTGTGAATGGTAGGAGTTGGGGACAGCATCGACCAATTTATGAATTTCAAATTGAAGCAAGACGTTCCTTTTTTGAAATGAAGGAGGAAATATGGCTGAACATGTTAAGAAATCTATTGTTGTCGGACTTGGTTTACAATTCCGATGGCTCCATTGATGTAGATTTTCCATAAATTGGCCATTACTTAGTATTAAAAAAGGACGGGTAACAATGAAAAATAATAAAGAAATAGTCAAACGAATATGTTGGAGTGTGTTATTGCTAACCATTGTAGAATTTGGCAAAAAGATCGAGGTTCCAGGTTTTTTAGACATACCGAAAGGGGAAAGTCAAAATTTGATCATTCGTTTTCTTTCGACGACCACTGGAGGTAATCTATCAAAACCTACGTTGCTTTCTTTGGGAATGGGCCCCTACATGACGGCATTAATTATTTGGACCACGATCAGCATGATTGACACGGATAGGATTAATAATCTTTCTATTAAACAAAGAGGATATATTCAAAGAAGCCTAACACTTATTTTTGCGATTGCTCAAGGAATTGCTTTGATGCTTAAGTTTGAACCGTTAATTGATGATCAGAGATTTCCAGGTGTCAGCAAGTTTCTCATATCTTGCATGGTTATCACAATAATCACCACTGGGGCAATGTTTGTTTCTTGGATATCTGATATCAATAGTGAAAAGGGAATTGGTGCACAGAGCTTGTTTATTTTACCTGGCTTACTTTCAAATTTACCAGCGATGCTGATTTCGGGACAAAGTGGTACTTTACGGCTAGATAGTCGGTATTTCATCGGGTTATTTATTATTACGTTAATCTATATTGTAGTAACGATTTTTCTATACAACTCAGAATATCGCGTCCAGATCCAACGAACAGGAATAGAGAGTAAGTTTAACAATTCATATATTCCGATTCGATTACTCACTGCTGGAGCCATGCCTTTCATGTTCGCGGTGACTGTGTTTTCAATCCCCCAGCTTTTACTGCTAAACGATCGTTGGAGCAATACTTTTTTTTCCAATATTCTTTCCAAAATGTTCTCCTTTAATACGGTTGAAGGAATTCTTACCTATGGGATCATTCTTTACGCTTTAGGAATGGGTTTTAGCTACATCAATGTGCGTCCCCATGATATTGCGAAGAATTTAAAGGAATCTGGCGATTACATTTATGAAGTGGTGCCAGGAGCTGAAACTGAAAAATATATCAAAAAGAAATTGTCAACCATCGCAATGGTTGGAAATTCATACTTGGTACTAGTATCTCTTATTCCATTGTTTATTGGATTAAAAGTAGAGATTATTTCTAACTTAGCGTTTTACTTTGGGAGTGTTTTTATGCTGATTATTATTCTCGATACTCTCACTCAGGAAATCAAATTTATTTTTTCGAAACGTAATTACAATATTTTTTAGTGAGAAGCAGGAGTGGACAAATCAATGATGTATTTAATCCCAAATTGGGAACAGAACGACAATAGTTTAGAAAATGACAGAATTCTAAACATTACCAAGCTTTTTACTGAGAATGGGGAACCATACAAGTTGTTTTTATTAAATCACTTGCCTTTTTTAAGATATAAGGCACAGGAACACTCATTGCTGTCTGATTGTTATTGGCGTGCTTATGATGTAATACAGAATATCACCATACAGGAGGGGCATCCATTAGGGCTAGAGGATCTTTCGCTTCCCAAAGATGTTGAACCCGTCTATACCCCATTTGGAATCATCCTTTTTCAAAAGAATAAAAAATTCGGAGAAATTAAATTTAATAAGTATGGCTGTATTGAAGGCGTGAAATATTTTAAGGAAGATTATGACTACTTCGAGTATTACGATGATCGAGGTTTTTTGTCGCTAATCGAGTATTTAACCAAACAAAATATCGTCACTAAACGAGAATATTTCAACGAATACGGTGAGAAAACAATCACAGAACTTTTGAAAGGAAATTCCCAAATAATCGTAGAAGAAGCAGGCGCTGACAGCCTGAAGTCGAAAACTTTTTGCACAATGGATGAGGTGATTGCGGAGGTCTTGAAGGAAGAATTGAAGCAAATCAAAGATCAGAATAAGCAGATTATCACAACAACAGACAATGCTATTTTAAACGTTACACAAGAAATTCAAGAAGACGGCCAATTGGTGCGAATCGTTTCAGATGATGATGTACTGAATCAATACGATAAACATCTATTTATAAAAAGTTTGAAAACAGCGAAATGTGTCGTAACGGATACAAAGGCGAAAATGCAAGAATTGTTGACCATAAAAAAAGCTAATCCAGAACTTGCTGATGTCAAAATTGCAACCATTCCGATGTTTAATACAGAACTAGCTTTAGGGATGAGCAATTCAATTGCACAGCTAATTATATATTGGAAAGTAGAACAGCTTTCCGATTTTCAGCTTGCAGCGAACCAGATTTTTATGAATAACCTCATTGAGAATACGAAATATAGCTTAATCGTGGAAGTCAGAACTAGACTGGATCAACGTAAATTACAAGAGGCTCAAAAAGAACTTATTGATTCTTATTTCGATGTCGACAGTGAATCGGAGGACTTTAAAAAAACTGCTCATTTTATCGAAGCAAAAAGAATCAAGCGTCTGTATAAAGCAGATGAGTTGGCGATTGAAGAAATTCGAAAAAGCGCTGCTTGGAAAAATTTAGTTAAAGCGATCAATGTCTATAACCGAATTGAGTTCCGAGTCCAGCCTACGCTGCTCTCCGTTAGGAACGATTTCCATAAGACGAGGCTCTACGTGGATATTAATGAAAAATACAATTTGCAGATGCAGTCGTTAGCGATCAGTGCTGGAATTCCTCAACTTGCGAAAGTAAAAACAGATTTTATTGAAGAGAAGAAGAACGGGATGATCGTTAGAAGGACATCTGAATTAGAGCCAGCTTTGACCTTCTTTTTACAAGACTTGAGTAATTGGAACAATGCACTGGTAAAGAATGTCTCTGTAATTGAGGACTTTAGTCCACAAATTATCTTGAAAAAATGGAGGGAAGTTTTGAATGGCTAAGAAAATTAGACTCATTCATATTGGGGAAAGGGAAATAACCAATTTAGAAGCGGTATCCTCCAGTTTTCAGTATAAATGGTTGCCTGGTGATTATAATTTCCAAATCGATGAGCAAGAAATAGGACTCTTTATTGAAGGGCAGTTCAATAAAAAGTATTCCAGAGCTGTTTTCATTTTAGGCTCAAATGCGAGGATTCTCACTAACAATAGTGATCTATTAGTGCAATTGCCTGCATATCAGATTCTTTACACTCGAAACGCAAATCTTTCTTCTGAGATAGAAAGGGTTCTAGTTCTTAAAGAAGCTATATCGATTGAAACAAAGGAAATGGCTCAAGTATTTCAGTTTGTGAATCAGCAATATACAGTTAGGCAGTCAGGCTATAAATTGTCAAATGATCATATCCATGTTTGTTCAGACTTTGATGGGACTGTTCAAAAATGTGGAAACTCCTATATCGAGCTTGAAGGAAACTTTTCACCGCAATTCAGTCAGGTGCTCTCGTGGAAAATGACGAACCTGATTAAGGCAGATGAGCGGATGACCTTCTATTCAGAACTGGCGGTGCTTTCGGGAGACGTTGATTTACTATTTAAGATTTTTCTAGTAAAGGAAAACACTTCTGAGGTGGTTCAAATAGTTGAGGTACCGTTCGAGAAGCTACAAAAGAATGAAAAAACAATTTTTGAACAGCCTGTGAATTGTTATATCAACGTTTCGCTTTATGCACGAGGAAAAAGTGGCAAGATCCAAATAAGTCAAGTCCATATCAGAAAAGCGTTAGCTGACAAAAGCTCGATGATCCCAGGTGGAAACAAAATAGTTGATGAAGAGCATCTTTCAGGAGAAGTATTCTACTATTTTAACGCCGGAGATTTGAAGCCGCCATTAGCGATTTATTTCTCAGGCTATCGACCGGCGGAAGGGTTTGAAGGTCGGCGAATGATGAGTAGTATGGGTGGCGGCCCCTTCATGCTGATAGCTGATCCCAGATTAGAAGGGGGAAATTTTTACTTAGGCAGTGAAGAATTTGAACAAAAAATTGTGGACGTTATTTTGGATAAGCTGAAGCTGTTAGGCTTTAAAAATTCAGACTTGATTTTATCAGGATTGTCTATGGGAACTTTTGGGGCGCTTTATTATGCCAGCGATTTAAAACCCAATAGTGTCATTATCGGTAAGCCGTTAGCGAATATCGGAACAATTGCTTTAAATGAACGGGTGCTACGACCAAATGGGTTTCCCACTTCATTGGATATGCTCTACTACAACACAGGAGAATCTACGATTGAGGCTGCTGAAAAATTAAATCAGAAATTCTGGGATAAATTTGCCGCCGGGGATTATAGCAATACCACTTTTGCCATTGCCTACATGAAACAGGATGACTATGACAAGGAGGCTTTTCCGCAATTATTTAATGTGTTGAAGGAAAATCGATCAACTGCCAGAGTTCTATACAAAGGCTTGGTTGGTAGACATAACGATAATAGTACAGGAATCAATAAATGGTTTTTAAAACAATATCGAAATATCTTATTCAATAGTTTTCAAAGAATCATGGATGATTTTGAATAACTAGAGGGGTGAAGCATTGGAAAATTTTTACATGATAAAGTGGGGAATTGACTTTAATGATAATTACAATTATGGAGCGAATATACGTCTTTTAGAGAACGATTCTATTCGATTTTCATCTCCGTTTATGCCCACAGGAACCCCGATAAAAACATGGTATTCAAGAACGGAGTTCCATTCAGCTCGCAAGTCTCCAATGTTGCCGCTCTTGATGAATGGGAAGGGTTATAACATTCAGGTGCAGGCAGAGTTTGATACGGTGGATGCAGTGCAACTAGTGATTGAATTTTTTAATGTCAATAATGATTCGATAGAAAAAAGGCACTTTAAAGAGCTAGAGGGTCATTTTATCTTTCCAGAGGAAGCAGTTAGTTACAATATTCAGCTAGTAAATAAAAAGCACGAATTTATCCTATTTAAATATTTAACTATTTTTAGTGATTCTTTAAAAGAACGATACGAAGTTAAAACGACTGAAGGTACTGAAGCGATTTTTTTTAAGGTTAGACATCCCTATGAGGGGATTAAAACGAATATTGTCGTACAGAAAAAAACGAGATATGTTACGAGTTTAGTTATTGATGATTATATGAATTATTATTTCTTGGTTGGTGATCGGTCAGAAAAAGCTTGGTTAGACGCAATTACCGAGGTCTGTTTTGATATTAAGGATTATCAAGAGCTGTGTTCACTTTCGATTGAACGTGGTACGCGTTTTGCCACACTAGAGGACAAATTTAAATTACTGCCTTTAGTGTTGGAGACCGTCATTCCAGCAAACAGAAGAACAAAAGTTCAGTCGAAGCCAACAAATACATGGAGAAGTTTGAAGGATCGCGCACAGATCAACGAATATGCATTGAATATTTTACAGCGTCTCGTTAAGCAGCAGAAAGTAGACTCTAATATCTAATAAATAGAATTAGGTGTTCGCAGATGAAGTTCAGGAGGGAAGAAGAGATGAATTTTTTTGTTAATAAGGCAATGGGGATAGGCAATTCTGGTGTGGAGCACGCGCAGTTTTATCGAGCGAAATGCTTTGATACCGTCCAACTTCCATACAAATATATTTTTGTCGAACTAGTAAAAAACTTACATGAGGCAATGGAGGCGTGGAGCATTCCAGACAATAAGGTGATCAATATGTGGGAGCTTTTTGTTTTTGGAAAGGACTACATAAAAAAAGGCGCCGAAAAAGAGTATGAGCACAAGGAAGAAATTCTGTTAGATTTCACGAATACTCATCGAATAAAAGAGACACTCACTTCTTCAGGTATGCTGATCGTGGAGCATTTAGAAAAATCACCGAGCAAAAAGAAGGAGAACTTACTTTTAGTTTCAACGTATAGAATCGAACTATTTGATTATAAAACGGGTAAGAGAAAAGTCATGTTTGAATATATCGATCATAAACATAGAGGCCGATTGCTTAGTAATATCCATCTCTTTGACTTTGAGGGAGAGCATCGTTTTTTTCGGACAGAAGTATTACTGCAGCGCTATTTCTTTGAATACTTAGCCCTGCAATTTGAAGGAACCAAAAACTTTTTCATCGATAGAGGGCAAGAATCTGAATCAGCGTTATTCAATCATAAACCAAAAAATACGAATATCACTGAAATCATTCATGCGGATCATCTGTCCGATCGTGACGTACCTTCCGCTCCGCTATGGAACAATTACTATGAGTATTTGCTGACACATATGGCAATGACGGATCGCGTTGTTGTTGCGACAGAGCTTCAAAAACAAGATCTTTTGATTGATTTCCCCAATGAAACGGAAAAAATATGGGCGATTCCAGTAGGAGGAATTCGAGACCAGAAGCTTCAACATAAGGAAACCGGAGAACAAAGTCGCTCGCTTCGAAAATTTATCACTGTCTCTCGATTAGCATCGGAGAAGCATATTGATACTGTCATCAAAGCTATTTGTGAAGCAAGAAATCAGTTCTCGGATATTTCGTTAGATATTTACGGTCAAGGCGGAGAAGACAGTAAGTTGCGGAAATTAATCGAAGAACTAGATGCGGAAACTTATATTACTTTGAAGGGGCATTCAAACCAAATCGACCAGGTTTATCCACAATATGATGCATTCATTTCAGGTTCTTACTCAGAAGGTTTTGGCTTAACTTATATTGAAGCACTGGATGCTGGGCTTCCAATAGTAACTTTTAAGGCGAGATTTGGTGCGCTAGAGTTAATAAAAAATGGTGTTAACGGTTTTTTAAAAGACTTTTCACGCACCGACGAAGAATACAGTAAGCAGCAATTGGTTGAAGGCATCGTTCAACTTCTCGAATCAGATCAACAAAAAATAATAGCACAGACGAGATACTCTGTAAAAGAGTATCAAGATTCTATGATAGCCAATAAATGGAAGGAGCTTGTCAATGGACTATGAACTAGTAAGCGCCTTAAAACCGGCAGATAAAATATGGAAAAGTCAAAAACAGCGTCTAAAGGAAAGAAATGGAAAGGTAATTTCACTTTCCCCTAGTCCGAATTTTAATCAATTGAAAAAGTCGGAAGGGATAGAAGGAATCAATTTGTTAGATGAGTTAACAAAACGCGATTATCATCCGGATAATTTTCTATTTTTTAATAATATTCCAACAGCAGCTGCTGCAGAAGTTTTTATGAATGAAGATCGCAGCATTTCGGTTATTTATGATGGGGACGAGATTGGCCAAGTAGTAACGTATCCCGAAACGAGAAGACATGTCAAAGAAGTCAAATACCTGAATGCTGATGGTACGACTGATTTTATCGAAGAATACGCGGATGATGGACAGCTGTATAGCAACATTTTCTTTTTTAAGGATACTGTTCATGAGATTGATTTCTATAATAGTAAGCAACGTCCAATTGTCCAATACTTTTTTTATGAAGGTCAAATTAATCTAGTTGTTGTACGAGACCAGGATTCTGGAGAAGTATGTGCTAGATATAGTAGCCTTATGCAGTTTTTAGCGACTCAAGTAGCGAATAACGTCACTGAAAATGACTGTGTTTTCATTTCTTATATGGGATTAGAGTTATTTGCTTTAGCCCAAACGAACTCACGCAATGTTCTCTATTTAATGGAGTCTCCTTTCACAAAAACGGGTGACATCAAGGGCAATCTATTAAGCATATTAGAAAATAAAATTTCTTACGTTCAGGAAGTAAGAATGTCGCGAGAACACTATAACAAGTTGGTAGGAAAAAACGTCTCTCTAGATAAAATAACGATTATTGATTAAGGAGCACTCAATGATGACAATTCCAGCAGAAAAACTCTTCAATGAGATTTATAAACTTTCAGATGAAAATCCAGATTCCTTATTGAACTTTGAGGAGGAAAAAGAATTAGCCGCACAATTACTAGAAAAGCAAAAAAAACATGTAACCGTGATGCAGGCGATCAATGAACAAATCAAGCAGTTGGCGACGAACAAGGAAGCAGCCATTGTTCCAATTAAGCAATTGAAAGCTGATTTTAATGCTATTTTTGAAACCTATAAACAGGAGTATGTATCATTGAAAGAACTGTTACTTACGATGCGGGTTTCCTATAATACCGAACGTTTTATTGCCAAGCAATACTTTATTTCTGAAAATGAAACAATTATTTTGAATATTCTAAATGAAGTCTAGAAACAGGAAGAAGGAAAGTATAAATGACAACTACAATTTCAGCAGATCAGCTTTTGGTAAATATCAATCAACTGATAGAGGAAAATATCTCATCATTACTAAATTTTACCGCAGAAAAAGAAAAGGCACAGCAACTTGTAAATAGTCAACATGATAAAGTAGCTCAGCTACAACGCCTAAATCAAGAGATGATTAAAATGCAAGAGCATTCAGAGGTGTCTATCGATGAAATTAAGAATCTTAAATCAATATTTGATCAAAACTATCAAGCCTATCAAGAGGAATACCATGCATTAAAGGCGCTATATTTGACGATTTCCGTTTCATTCACTACGGAAAAATATATTTTGAAACGCTGCTTTTTTGGTGAAAGCGATTATGTGCTTTCTCAGATCATGGAAAAAGCTTCCGATCAAGATGTAGAAATTGCCCAATTAAATGAGGTCATAAGTTCTATAGAAGAATAATTTTTAGAAACAAAGAAACCTATGACTTACAAATATATCCTTTTGGGACTTATTTTAAAAGGAGAGAATCCAATGAAAAAGGATCAACTATCCAGAAAAATTGATGAAAAGTTTGAGCAGGAAAGTAATAAGGTTGTAGATAATGTGGGGGATAAAGAGAAACAGTCAAAACTACTTACAATAATCATATCAGTGATTATGTCGGGTGTTATCCTAGGATCGCTTGTCTATTCCTTGCTTGAATCTATTGGAAAGTGAGAATGTTCATATCGACTCAATTTTTTCTCGAAAAAATGAGATGGACGTACAGGCAGGAGAGTGTGGAATGATGCAGAGCAGTCTATTAAGTATTTGTAGGTTAATTAATATGATGAATCCAACCCTAACCGAACCACAAAATTCGGTTGTAGCTGTAAATATTGATCGTGAAGCTATGGAAGAAATCAGAAAAAGAAAAGGTGTACCCATTCGAACGTTAGAAAGAAGAATCAATCTTTCAAAATCGAGGTATTATCGCTGGCTACGTTACCAAACAGATTTACCTCTAGAACTGGTGATGGGCTTAAAAAAAGTCTTGAATATGTCAGACCGAGAATTACTAAACTTATTTGTTTCTTCAACGGATGAACAAATTCAAATGTTAGGGCTAGTTATCTATACGTCTATGTCGAATCAAGAAACTGAACTCAAACAATTTTTAAACCTACGAAAATCATTGGGGAAGTTCAAAAATTCTAGTGATGATAATAACGCGTATAAATTGATTTTGACTTATGCCGATTTGGTAGTACATTGCCGTAATGGAGAACCCTCTATGTTCGAGTTAAGGCGTATTGGAGAGTATTTTACGTCGATTGATTATTTTACACTGTTTGATATTTTACTCTACTTAGCAACCTTACGGATCAGTCTAAATTATTCTTTTTCTAACGCTGTAATGGAAAAGGAAAGTATTATTCTGGAAAATAGCTTGCTAAAAAAATTTTCTAGTAATCAGTCAAATGAGTGGAAAGACATTCTTATTGGATGTGTGATTGATTTGTCATTATGTTTTGTCGATATGAATAATCATGAGCAGGCAATTAAATTGTTGAATAAAGCCACGGTGATTTTAAAGCGACAAAGTGGCGAGAACCGACAAACGAAAGAAATATTTCAATTTTTAGCTTATCTATATGTCACAAAGGATATTTCTAGCGAAGATACTGTCATCAATAAAATTAAACACAATATGAGTAATTCTTCGTCTTACCTGCCTAGAAATGAGTTCGATTTCTTTAAAAATCTGTCGATTAAGGAGAAATGTGTTTTTGAATAAATGGATAACCTATATTGTAGAAGGTCCTTCCGTGGACTCTGTTTCTAAAGCGCGCGGAGATGTTTCGGAAATTGCAGAAGAGATTGGTTTCAGGAAATTATATATTTATCGGTACATTGATGAACAGGAGAGCCAACAGTCGCTCCTTTCAAGAATTGACGGAATTACGGCGGGCGTTGCGGCAGGCGACTTAATTGTGTATCAGTATCCGAGCTACAACCAATTTGTATTTGAGAAAACCTTTGTTGAACGATTAAAACAACGAGGCGCTCGAATCGCTTTATTGATTCACGACTCTGAGTTATTGAGAGACAGCAGCTTTTTAAAAGAAATTGACCTCTTTAATCATGCGGATATTCTAGTTACCCATGGGGAAAAGATGGAGCTGAAGCTGAAGTCTTTTGGAATTACTACAGCAATGGTGTCTAAAGAATTATTTGATTATCGAATACCGGCAGAACAAGTTTCTCTGGACACATCATTAAAGAAAGCGCTAGTTTTTGCAGGAAATGTTCAAAAATCTGTTTTTTTAAAAGAATGGGATCATCAAACGAAAATTCAGGTATTTGGATCAAAGGATGCGTTTGACTTAGGAGAAAATGTTGAGTACATGGGCGTTTATTCTCAACCTGATCTTTTAAGGATGATGCCCAAGAATCGTTTTGGCATTGCTTGGGACAATGACTTGCCACAAGGAGGCAAATATCGGGAATATACACGGTATAATGCACCGCACAAAATTTCCTTGTATTTGGCCGTGGGTGTGCCAGTGATTGTATGGCGGAACTCAGCGATTTCAGAGTTGATTCTTAGATACAAGCTAGGTTATGCAATTGATTCCTTGGAGGAAATTGACTTACTAATGGAACAACTCACAAGAGATGAGTTGAAGCAACTAAAACTAAGAGTAAACAGATTCAGCGATTTATTAAAAGAAGGAATTTTTACTAAACAGGCATTAATACAGGTAGAACAGGAGCTTCTTTTTATGGAAATGGAGACAGCAAATGACAGGTAAAGAGTTAAATTATGAGCTTGATTCCAGCAGAGCGACGTTAAACGAGCTGCTGCTAAGAATAGAAACGCACACGCAGGCTCGCGACAAAAAAATCTTTGAAGTAAATAAACACGTTTCAATGGTAAAGGATGAAAAGCAAGTTTCTTTGGATCATTTTGTTCAATTAAGAAAAGTAGTTCATCATCTGACAGAAGAATACACGAAAATTAACGAAATTATCTCTTACATTAAAGGATTTACTGCTTGCTACGATCAAGTAGAGCCACTGATGGAAGATATTGCTAGTGTCACACGAATGATTGAAAGGCAGGAAGAACAGCTAAAAGCGCTCTCTACTTCAGTCACGACAGCGAGATTTGTGGAGGAAAGTAAAAAAACTTGAAGCAATAGAGATAGGAAGACTCATAATCCATTTAGATAAGCAATACATTAATCGGAGGAACGTAGGGTGAAAAAAATAATTGCATTAGATATTGATCAGTTCAGAGTGGGCATTTCTGGTTCAAACTATAGAGAGGTTTTTAGCTCATTGTACTCAACTGTCAAAAAGAATACTTGGAAACCATCTTTTTTTAAGGACCAGAGCGAAATAGAAGGAAGTGAAATCAAATTAGAGGAGCTTTCTGAACCAATTTTGTGGGGGCTAAAGAAACGGCAAAGTCGTCGATCAAAGGCCTATCATTCCTTTGGCGATGTTCTGAACAACTTAGAGGCTACGGAAACTAGACAATTGGTTTGGACTGTCTTAGCGTATTTAGCAGGAAATCAGCGAGAGTTGTTCGAAGAAATCAGTGAAAACCAACTAAGCTGCTCCTTGTGTATTGGTGTGAATTCCAAAAGCTCAATGGAGTTAAGTGAAATGGAACATAAATTTGAAGGAGAATATAAAACTTGGATTGATGGCGCAGAACTCTCTATCCTCGTGAATGAAGTGGTTCTTGCTCCTAAATCATTTTGTACGATTTTAGAAAATGAAAAGCAGCATGCAACAGCTACTGATAGTTCAATACAATCATTTGATGGATTAAATTACATTATTGACGTAAGTGACCATAATGTAAAATGTGACATTTATGACAACGGTGAATTGATAAAAAGTGAGAATATCTCACACGGAATTTATGAGTTTTCAGATCGAATTGTGCAGGAGTACAAAACAAACTGTGTTCAAAATAGTACACGTTCTTTCCAAATTGACAGAGACATGGTATACAACATGATTACAAGCAGTGAAAGCACCCTTGTTGTAAATGGGCGTCAGCAAATAGACTTAGCAGCGTTGATCGATGCAGAAATTGCTGAGGAAACCAAAAAGGTGCTTTCTTATTTAACCAAAGATCAAGATGTTCAATATGCCGACAACATTATAGTTAGAGATCTGAGCAGAGGCATTATTAACCAAGAAACGGTCAATCAGTATCTTGAGAATTTTGGGTTGAATTGTGTAAGCATTGAAAATAAGAGTGCTCAAGGAATATACACGTTTGGCACCATTTTTTTTGGAGATGACTTTCTCGACAGTAATGATGAGGATCAGGGAACACAATCAGAGAATGCACTACAAACAGTTAATTCAGAAAAGATTGAACAGACTAATGATATGGAAACGTCGAATGCTGCATCAGTGGAAGTGGAGATGGCGGTTGTTCAAGGAGTGGATGAACACGTAGCAGATTCTGAACAACATAGTGCGACAATTGATGATACAGGTATCCAGGATGAGACAATAGTCGAAGCATCAGAGGAGATTGAAGACATTCTAAAAGAGCAAAATGAGTTGTTAAGTTCGTTAATTCATTTTGAAGATAACTCTTTATAGCAGCTATAAGGAGAGGCGAGTATGAAGCAAAAAACAGGAATTATGAGTGTTTTTGTAATCGTATTAATAATGCTGTCTGGTTGTTTCGGAGATAGTTCGGCTACAACAAGTTCGAGCTTGAAAAAAGAAGTTTCAACGTTGAAAACCGAAAATTCTAGCTTGAAAAAAGAATTATCTTCTTTGAACTCAGGAGAAAATCAAACACAAACAACTGAAGATGTTAGGTTCTCTCAGGAGGTCAAGGTTTTTTCTGAGAATGAAACCATCGAATTTGGAGATGGCGAAAAAAAATTAGCAGAAATGAAAGTCGTACAGGCAACAACCAAGCAATCAGCATTTCCAAAGCGAATGATTGAATTAGAAAATTATGATACCGAAAAGATGCTTGCTGTGAAAATAGAGTATAAAAATATAGATATGGATACTCCCTTTTTCCCTTATGCCCAATCTTTTCAAGCATTTTCAAAGGATGGGAATCGCTTGACAGGGGTCAATCAACAACGAGGACAAGATGAGGTTCCTAAAGGAAAAAAAGGGATAACGCAGATTTTTTGGAAGCTGCCGATTGGCGGAGACAAGTTTGACAAAGTAGAAATTGATTTTGTTTCTGGAGAACAACGGGTAGCGACATTTGATTTAAAAGTTAGTCATTAGTTATATTAAAATCCCCGTCCAACATCTTGGACGGGGATTTTAATATAACGGAGAAGGAGGGATTTGAACCCTCGCACCGCGTTTAACGATCTACACCCTTAGCAGGGGCGCCTCTTCAGCCACTTGAGTACTTCCCCAATTGACTATTTTATTATAAATGAAGAATTGATTTTAAGTCAACTAGCTCTCTCGATAAAGAATCCGAAAAGAAGTTATTTTAAGGTGAATTTAATAGATAGAATTGTTAGCTATAATGAAAAACTTTTCATGTATTTAAGATAAAAAAGAAAAATGTTGTAACTATTAGCAAGATAAAGAGCTAATAAAAAAATTTTTCTTAATTTCAAAAATGATTACTGAGTTTTAGTAGTGACAATTAAAAATGTCTCTCCACATTGAAGTTTTTTAAAAGTCTTCGTTCACAGAATTTATATGAAAGTACTAAAAAGTAAAGTGAATATATATGGATAGTTAGAGTTTCTGATGAGAGACTCTTTTTCTATTTGTAACGAAAAGAGTTTAGTTGTTTAGCAACCATAATATAAAAATAAAAATTGTTTCCCAATATTGGTACATTCTAATCTAGTTATAATTTGCTGTGAGATAATTCTTTCAGCACTTCAAAAAAATAATAAAAAATGAATAAGAAAGGAGAGTTGTACTGAATTATGAGTCGTAAAAATAATTTGTACAAGCTTTTAAGATCAAATAAAAAAGAACGGTACAAAATGTACAAGAGTGGCAAGCATTGGATGTTTGCTACAATTACAGCCTTTACAGGTGTTTTGGGCACAAGTACGTTAATCACACAAGATGCACATGCAACATCGACTAGTCCACAGGATGATGCGGGGATGGAAGCTGATACGGATCAAATTCTCGCCAATCAAGATACTACTCAAATACCAGCCTCTTCGACACAGAATAGTACATCTGTAGAATCAGAAAGTACAACAAATACAGTAATTACCGATTCAGAAAGCGTGGTGGATTCTACTAGTGAAACGGAGTCTGCTAATGTCACTGAATCAGAAAGTCAAACAGAGTCAGAAAGTACTACGGATTCAACTAGTATTTCTGAGTCAGAAAGTTTGTCTGAATCAATCAGTCTATCAGAGTCCATTAGTTTATCAGATTCAATGAGTCAGTCAACATCCGTTAGTGATTCTGCATCAACGAGTCTACTAGCAGCAACTGATGAAAAACAATCAACAAGTATATCTGAATCTATGAGTCATTCTGCGTCTTCAAGTTCATGGGTTTCGGATAGTCTATCAGAGTCCATGAATCATTCCGAAAAACGAAGTGCAGCAAATTCTTTAAGTGTAGAAAAGAGTAAGCAACCATCAACACAGGAACAAAGTAAGAATCAAACAGAACAGGCAAAAGATCTTTTTGACCAAATCGTTCCAAACGGGACTGAGGTAACGGTTGATTCAAATACCAAAGAACTTGTTTTTACAATGAAAACGGGGGTTGCTCCTAGCACTGCTCTGATTCATGCGGCACAAAAATATGCAGCAGCGAACGATTTGATTGCTTATTTCTCTGTTCGAGGTGCAAACGGCAAATCAACAAAAGTAAATGTTTCAGCCGATCCAGATATTAACCGTGAGGATTTTGAAGATGCGATCAACAACGGTCAAACGCCTAAAAATCCAACCTCTGTGACAGTATCAGCCTCAGATCAAGTAACCAACAAAGAAGCGTATAAACAAACAGCTATTGCAAATGGAACATATGCAGCGGTAAACGATTGGGCTTCTCTGAAATCAGCTTATACCAATGAAACACTTACTTACATTGAGGTTACAGCAGACTTTGCTGCAGATTCCAATGTAGCCATTCGTGATTTAGGTTGGCGTCAGAACGGAATAATCATTGATGGTGGTGGCCATACAGTTAATATGGAGCGTGCTGCATTCAACGTAGGAACTTCATCGACAACCAGAGGTTCTATATTTACCATTACAGATATTAATTTGATTCATTGGCAAAGTGGAACAAATTCTGGTGATAGTGGCACAGCAGCAGCCGATGCAGTGATTGATTCACGAAGTGCAACGGGTGGTTATGGATATTGGAATTTCAATATTAACAACGTTATCCTCAAGGGAAATGGTGGTACTACAGCTAGTGATTCCGGTCGTCGATTATTGGATGCCGAAGATAGTAAAGTGACACTTTCCGGAACAATTAAGGCCGATGTAAAACAAGAACTAATGCAAATTGGTCAAGTAGAAATCGTGAATGGTTCTCACGTTGAACTAAATCGCACAGTTGGAACAACTGGATATTCAATGTTCTATTTTATGGCAGTTCGAGGAAATAATGCTGCAGATACAGGTTACGCACATACATTTACTGCTGGCGATGGCGCAACGATCATAGGAAATGAATTAAGTACTTATAATTCTAATAACTATCCATTGGTTTATTATGGATATAATGGAATTTTAGTGGGAGACAACGTTAACTGGTCACAAGATGGTTTTCAAATGTTACTGGATTTAAATCGTTATTCTGGAAGCAATCAGTCCGGACGAACAGTAACTTTTGGTCAAAACTTGACTATGACAGCTACAAGAACAGTGGGTAGTAATTCACTGTATGCAACAAATAATTCTACTGTAACGTTTAATGCAGGTACTGTGTTAGATTTACAACAATGGAACAATAATACTGTTGTTCGTACAGATAGCGGATCGAAAATCATTTTTATTTCTCCAAAAGCTTTACATTTGGCTCGTCTTACAAGTTCTGGTGCGATAGCTAGTGGTGCGATATTTACTGGTTCAGGGTCATTTACTATGAATAATTCTCAAATCAGTACTTGGCAAGGGAGTGATTCTCAAACTGCAACCCCTAGCGGCAATAGAAATAATAAATTTGCTGAAATGACTATATCAGGAAGTACGACAACGATTAAGGATACTGCAGGAAATGTTACTACATCTAATATTGTAGATAGCAGTACTCGTGAGTTGGCTACTGTAGCAATTGATCCTGGTACAGTCAAAGTTAATTATGTCGATCAATATGGCAATGTAATTAAAACAATCGATGTTCCAATTGATAAAGATACCAACTACATTGGACAATATATTAATTTAGTGAATAAGGATTATGCACTAACTAATATGCCGCCAAATTATATGTGGGCAATTGCTAGTCAAGTTCCAGCATCAGCATTAACAGATAAACAAAGTGGTGGGGATGGAACAACAACAGCAGATGATGGAGATGCTTATGGACAAGCAAATGTAGCGATAGTTCCGATGGAAGGAACGGAGTATGTCTACAATATTTATGTATACGGTGTAGCAAATAATAACGTTCAGTATCAATACGTAGATGCTAAGACAGGCATGGTCATTTCAGCAGATTACCTAAGTTCCGGCCAAGAAACTGCAGGAAGTAACTTACCACCAGCTAATTATGGGAACGTTATTGATTGGCTAAACGATTATTATACAAAGACAAATGTTGCTGCTGGTTATCATTATGCTACGGGGTCTGAATTAAACGGTTTTATTCAACCGACAACCACAACGGTTGGCACAGATGCAAGTTTAGTGACTATCTATGTTACAGCGGATATTCAAACTGTCAATATTACTTTTGTAAATTCTGATGGGACTGCTTTAGTCGGTCAAGTTCCAAATGTTTCTATCAATGGTACGTCAGGAGCAGAAATCAGTTATGCGGATTTAGTTGTGGGATATTTAACTCAGGCAGGCTATTACGCAGACGCCAATGGTATATTCACCTTTGACTTTACTGCGAACGGAACTAGCACCACTGACTCTGATCCACAATCATTAACAATCACGTTATATCCAGATTATCAGTTAGCAGGGATTATCTCTAACAATCAGCCTACTACTGATCCAGCAACTGGAGATCCATATAACCAAATTCCAACAAGTGTTACTGAAGGTCAATATGGCGCTGCCGGTGTTTCTAATGGAACGATCGTTTTGGGCGTAACTGATGCAGATTTGGTTAGAAATGGTTATATCTATACTATAACCGGACCTGATGGGCAAGTTTATAATACTTTGGCGGAAGCATTGGCAAGTAATGGTATTTTTGATACAACGACAAATAATGGACTTTCTATCGATGGTTCTCCGCAAGCTTTTGTCGTTAACTATGATGTTGATCCTGTTTCTGAATCAACATCAATGTCAGAAAGCGAGTCGACTTCTATTTCAGAAAGTGAGAGTAATTCAAATTCAGATTCCAATTCAGATAGTGAATCGTCTTCAACCTCTCAATCAATCTCAGAAAGTGAATCCATTTCTCAATCGGAAGATTCTACATCGGAATCAATGTCAGAAAGTGAATCTATTTCTATTTCAGAAAGTGAAAGTATTTCTACTTCCGAATCTCTATCAGAGAGCGAGTCGGTTTCTTCTTCTGTATCAGAAAGTGAATCCATTTCTACATCAGATAGTGATAGTAACTCTAATTCTGAATCATTATCAAATAGCGAATCTGTCTCAGATTCAGAAAGTGACAGCGAATCTATTTCAGAATCCATTTCAGAAAGTGAATCACGATCAGAGTCAGAAAGTGAAAGTTTATCAAGATCTGAATCCATTTCGAACAGTGAATCCGTTTCTGAGTCCTTGAGTGAGAGTAATAGTACCTCTGAGAGTCAAAGTACCTCAGAAAGTATCTCAGAATCAGAATCATTATCTATTTCTGTTAGCGAATCATTATCGGAAAGTGATAGTGAGAGTAATAGTTCTTCAACCTCTGATTCATTAAGTGATAGTGAAAGTACAAGTATCTCAGATAGTAGTAGTACTTCTGAAAGTTTATCAAATTCTGAATCACTATCGATTTCAGTGAGCGAAAGTCTGTCAGAAAGCGAAAGTAAAAGTACCAGCGAGTCCATCTCTGATTCATTGAGTGATAGTGAAAGCGAAAGTGGTAGTTTATCAGAAAGTAATAGTACTTCGGATAGCGTATCCGATTCTGAATCACTATCAATTTCAGTAAGTGAAAGCTTATCAGAGAGTGACAGTAAAAGTGTTAGTGAATCCATTTCTGATTCATTGAGTAATAGTGAAAGCGAAAGTGGTAGTTTATCAGAAAGTAATAGTACTTCGGATAGCGTATCCGATTCTGAATCACTATCAATTTCAGTAAGTGAAAGCTTATCAGAGAGTGACAGTAAAAGTGTTAGTGAATCCATTTCTGATTCATTGAGTAATAGTGAAAGCGAAAGTGGTAGTTTATCAGAAAGTAATAGTACTTCGGATAGCGTATCCGATTCTGAATCACTATCAATTTCAGTAAGTGAAAGCTTATCAGAGAGTGACAGTAAAAGTACCAGTGAATCAATTAGTACATCAACAAGTGATTCAAACTCAACTAGCACAAGTATTAGTAGCAGTGAAAGCACAAGTGAAAGTACAAGCGACAGTACGTCAATCAGTGATTCCAGATCAGACAGCACAAGTGTGAGTGATAGCGAAAGCAACAGCTTGAGCACATCAATCAGCGACTCGAACTCAATCAGCACTAGCATTAGTAACAGTGAAAGTGGAAGTATCAGTGACTCGATCAGTACGTCGATTAGCGAATCAATTTCGACAAGTGTTAGTGAATCTGCAAGTGAGTCAAGCAGCTATAGTGGAAGCACTTCAGTAAGTACGAGCGAAAGTACAAGCACTAGTGAGTCGAATTCAACAAGCACAAGTATTAGTAGCAGTGAAAGTACAAGTGACAGCACGTCGATCAGCGATTCCAGATCAGACAGCACAAGTGTGAGTGATAGTGAAAGCAACAGCTTGAGCACATCAATCAGCGACTCGAACTCAATCAGTACAAGCATTAGCAACAGCGAAAGCACAAGTATCAGTGACTCGAACAGTACGTCAATTAGTGAATCGATTTCGACAAGTGTTAGTGAATCTGCAAGTGAGTCAAGCAGCTATAGTGGAAGCACGTCCGTAAGTACGAGCGAAAGCACAAGCGCTAGTGAGTCGAATTCAACAAGCACAAGTATTAGTAGCAGTGAAAGTACAAGTGACAGCACGTCGATCAGTGATTCCAGATCGGATAGCACAAGTGTGAGTGATAGTGAAAGTACGAGTCTAAGCACATCAACTAGCGATTCGAACTCAATCAGTACAAGCATTAGTAACAGCGAAAGTGCAAGTATCAGTGACTCGAACAGTGCGTCGATTAGCGAATCGATTTCGACAAGTGTTAGTGAATCTGCAAGTGAGTCAAGCAGCTATAGTGGAAGCACGTCCGTAAGTACGAGCGAAAGCACAAGCGCTAGTGAGTCGAATTCAACAAGCACAAGTATTAGTAGCAGTGAAAGTACAAGTGACAGCACGTCGATCAGCGATTCCAGATCAGACAGCACAAGTGTGAGTGATAGTGAAAGCAACAGCTTGAGCACATCAATCAGCGACTCGAACTCAATCAGTACAAGCATTAGTAACAGCGGAAGTGCAAGTATCAGTGACTCAATCAGTACGTCGATTAGCGAATCAATCTCGACAAGTGTTAGTGAATCTGCAAGTGAGTCAAGTAGCTATAGTGGAAGCACGTCCGTAAGTACGAGCGAAAGCACAAGCGCTAGTGAGTCGAATTCAACAAGCACAAGTATTAGTAGCAGTGAAAGTACAAGTGACAGCACGTCGATCAGCGATTCCAGATCAGACAGCACAAGTGTGAGTGATAGTGAAAGCACCAGCTTAAGCACATCAACTAGCGATTCGAACTCAATCAGTACAAGCATTAGTAGCAGTGAAAGTACAAGTATCAGTGATTCAATCAGTACGTCGATTAGCGAATCAATCTCGACAAGTGTCAGTGAATCCGCGAGTGAGTCAAGTAGTTACAGTGGCAGCACGTCTGTAAGTGCGAGCGAAAGCACAAGTGACAGCACATCGATCAGCGATTCCAGATCAGACAGCACAAGTGTGAGTGATAGTGAAAGCAACAGCACAAGCACATCAACTAGCGATTCGAACTCAATCAGCACCAGCATTAGTAACAGCGAAAGTGCAAGTATCAGTGATTCGATCAGTGCGTCGATTAGCGAATCGATTTCGACAAGTGTCAGTGAATCCGCGAGTGAGTCAAGTAGCTATAGTGGAAGCACGTCCGTAAGTGCGAGCGAAAGTACAAGCGATAGCACGTCAATCAGCGATTCCAGATCAGACAGTACAAGTGTGAGTGATAGCGACAGTACAAGTGACAGCACATCGATCAGCGATTCCAGATCAGACAGCACAAGTGTGAGTGATAGCGAAAGCAACAGCACAAGCACATCAACTAGCGATTCGAACTCAATCAGCACCAGCATTAGTAACAGCGAAAGTGCAAGTATCAGTGATTCGATCAGTGCGTCGATTAGCGAATCGATTTCGACAAGTGTCAGTGAATCCGCGAGTGAGTCAAGCAGCTACAGTGGCAGCACGTCCGTAAGTGCGAGCGAAAGTACAAGCGATAGCACGTCAATCAGTGATTCCAGATCAGACAGTACAAGTGTGAGTGATAGCGAAAGCAACAGCACAAGCACATCAACTAGCGATTCGAACTCAATCAGCACCAGCATTAGTAACAGCGAAAGTGCAAGTATCAGTGATTCGATCAGTGCGTCGATTAGCGAATCGATTTCGACAAGTGTCAGTGAATCCGCGAGTGAGTCAAGCAGCTACAGTGGCAGCACGTCCGTAAGTGCGAGCGAAAGTACAAGCGATAGCACGTCAATCAGTGATTCCAGATCAGACAGTACAAGTGTGAGTGATAGCGAAAGCAACAGCACAAGCACATCAACTAGCGATTCGAACTCAATCAGCACCAGCATTAGTAACAGCGAAAGTGCAAGTATCAGTGATTCAATCAGTACGTCGATTAGCGAATCAATCTCGACAAGTGTCAGTGAATCCGCGAGTGAGTCAAGCAGCTACAGTGGCAGCACGTCCGTAAGTACGAGCGAAAGCACAAGTGGAAGCACGTCAATCAGTGATTCCAGATCAGACAGCACAAGTGTGAGTGATAGTGAAAGTACGAGTCTAAGCACATCGATCAGCGATTCGAACTCAATCAGCACAAGCATTAGTAACAGCGAAAGTGCAAGTATCAGTGACTCAATCAGTACGTCGATTAGCGAATCGATTTCGACAAGTGTCAGTGAATCTGCAAGTGAGTCAAGCAGCTACAGTGGCAGCACGTCCGTAAGTACGAGCGAAAGCACAAGTGGAAGCACGTCGATCAGTGATTCCAGATCAGATAGTACAAGTGTGAGTGATAGCGAAAGCACAAGTGACAGCACGTCGATCAGTGATTCCAGATCAGACAGCACAAGTGTGAGTGATAGTGAAAGCACCAGCTTAAGCACATCAACTAGCGATTCGAACTCAATCAGTACAAGTATTAGTAGCAGTGAAAGTACAAGTATCAGTGATTCAATCAGTACGTCGATTAGCGAATCAATCTCGACAAGTATGAGTGAATCTGCGAGTGAGTCAAGCAGTTACAGTGGCAGCACGTCTGTAAGTGCGAGCGAAAGTACAAGTGGAAGCACGTCAATCAGTGATTCCAGATCAGACAGCACAAGTGTGAGTGATAGTGAAAGCAACAGCACAAGCACATCAACTAGCGATTCGAACTCAATCAGCACCAGCATTAGTAACAGCGAAAGTGCAAGTATCAGTGATTCGATCAGTGCGTCGATTAGCGAATCGATTTCGACAAGTGTCAGTGAATCCGCGAGTGAGTCAAGTAGCTATAGTGGAAGCACGTCCGTAAGTGCGAGCGAAAGTACAAGCGATAGCACGTCAATCAGCGATTCCAGATCAGACAGTACAAGTGTGAGTGATAGCGACAGTACAAGTGACAGCACATCGATCAGCGATTCCAGATCAGACAGCACAAGTGTGAGTGATAGCGAAAGCAACAGCACAAGCACATCAACTAGCGATTCGAACTCAATCAGCACCAGCATTAGTAACAGCGAAAGTGCAAGTATCAGTGATTCGATCAGTGCGTCGATTAGCGAATCGATTTCGACAAGTGTCAGTGAATCCGCGAGTGAGTCAAGCAGCTACAGTGGCAGCACCTCCGTAAGTGCGAGCGAAAGTACAAGCGATAGCACGTCAATCAGTGATTCCAGATCAGACAGTACAAGTGTGAGTGATAGCGAAAGCAACAGCACAAGCACATCAACTAGCGATTCGAACTCAATCAGCACCAGCATTAGTAACAGCGAAAGTGCAAGTATCAGTGATTCGATCAGTGCGTCGATTAGCGAATCGATTTCGACAAGTGTCAGTGAATCCGCGAGTGAGTCAAGCAGCTACAGTGGCAGCACGTCCGTAAGTGCGAGCGAAAGTACAAGCGATAGCACGTCAATCAGTGATTCCAGATCAGACAGTACAAGTGTGAGTGATAGCGACAGTACAAGTGACAGCACATCGATCAGCGATTCCAGATCAGACAGCACAAGTGTGAGTGATAGCGAAAGCAACAGCACAAGCACATCAACTAGCGATTCGAACTCAATCAGCACCAGCATTAGTAACAGCGAAAGTGCAAGTATCAGTGATTCAATCAGTATGTCAATTAGCGAATCGATTTCGACAAGTGTCAGTGAATCTGCAAGTGAGTCAAGCAGTTACAGTGGAAGCACGTCCGTAAGTGCGAGCGAAAGCACAAGTGACAGCACATCGATCAGCGATTCGAACTCAATCAGCACCAGCATTAGTAACAGCGAAAGTGCAAGTATCAGTGATTCAATCAGTACGTCAATTAGCGAATCAATCTCGACAAGTGTGAGTGAATCTGCGAGTGAGTCAAGCAGCTACAGTGGCAGCACGTCCGTAAGTGCGAGCGAAAGCAACAGCGCAAGCACATCAACTAGCGATTCGAACTCAATCAGTACAAGCATTAGTAACAGCGAAAGCACAAGTGGAAGCACGTCGATCAGTGATTCCAGATCGGATAGCACAAGTGTGAGTGATAGTGAAAGTACGAGTCTAAGCACATCAACTAGCGACTCGAACTCAATTAGCACCAGCATTAGTAACAGCGAAAGTGCAAGTATCAGTGATTCGATCAGTACGTCAATTAGTGAATCGATTTCGACAAGTGTCAGTGAATCTGCAAGTGAGTCAAGCAGCTACAGTGGAAGCACGTCCGTAAGTACGAGCGAAAGCACAAGTGGCAGCACGTCGATCAGTGATTCCAGATCAGACAGCACAAGTGTGAGTGATAGCGAAAGCACCAGCACAAGCACATCAACTAGCGACTCGAACTCAATCAGCACAAGCATTAGTAACAGTGAAAGTGCAAGTATCAGTGACTCAATCAGTACGTCGATTAGCGAATCAATCTCGACAAGTGTAAGTGAATCCGCGAGTGAGTCAAGCAGCTACAGTGGAAGCACGTCCGTAAGTGCGAGCGAAAGTACAAGTGACAGCACATCGATCAGCGATTCCAGATCAGACAGCACAAGTGTGAGTGATAGTGAAAGCACCAGCTTAAGCACATCAACTAGCGATTCGAACTCAATCAGTACAAGCATTAGTAACAGCGAAAGCACAAGTGGAAGCACGTCAATCAGTGATTCCAGATCAGACAGCACAAGTGTGAGTGATAGCGAAAGCACCAGCACAAGCACATCAACTAGCGACTCGAACTCAATTAGCACCAGCATTAGTAACAGCGAAAGTGCAAGTATCAGTGATTCGAACAGTACGTCAATTAGTGAATCGATTTCGACAAGTGTCAGTGAATCCGCGAGTGAGTCAAGCAGTTACAGTGGAAGCACGTCCATAAGTGCGAGCGAAAGTACAAGCGATAGCACGTCAATCAGTGATTCCAGATCAGACAGTACAAGTGTGAGTGATAGTGAAAGCACCAGCTTAAGCACATCAACTAGCGATTCGAACTCAATCAGTACAAGCATTAGTAACAGCGAAAGTGCAAGTATCAGTGATTCGATTAGCGAATCGATTTCGACAAGTGTCAGTGAATCTGCAAGCGACTCAAGCAGTTACAGTGGAAGCACGTCCGTAAGTGCGAGCGAAAGTACAAGTGGAAGCACGTCGATCAGTGATTCCAGATCAGACAGCACAAGTGTGAGTGATAGTGAAAGCACCAGCTTAAGCACATCAACTAGCGATTCGAACTCAATCAGTACAAGCATTAGTAACAGTGAAAGCACAAGTATTAGCGAATCAATCAGTACGTCAATCAGTGAATGGATTTCGATAAGCGAGAGCGAATCTGCAAGTGAGTCAAGCAGTTACAGTGGAAGCACGTCCGTAAGTGCGAGCGAAAGCACAAGTGACAGCACATCGATCAGCGATTCCAGATCAGACAGTACGAGTGTGAGTGATAGCGAAAGCACCAGCACAAGCACATCAACTAGCGATTCGAACTCAATTAGTACAAGCATTAGTAACAGTGAAAGCACAAGTGGAAGCACGTCAATTAGTGATTCCAGATCAGACAGCACAAGTGTGAGTGATAGCGAAAGTACGAGTCTAAGCACATCGATCAGCGATTCGAACTCAATCAGCACCAGCATTAGTAACAGTGAAAGTGCAAGTATCAGTGATTCGATCAGTACGTCAATTAGCGAATCGATTTCGACAAGTGTCAGTGAATCTGCAAGTGAATCAACCAGCTACAGCGGTAGCACTTCAGTAAGTGCGAGCGAAAGTACAAGTGACAGTACGTCAATCAGTGATTCAAATTCAATCAGTACAAGTCTAAGCAATAGCGAAAGTGCAAGCTTGTCAGCTAGCTATAGTGGGAGTACCTCAGCAAGTAACAGTGAAAGTACGAGTTTGAGTACGTCAACTAGTGCAAGCGACAGAAGCGAATCGCAAAGTTATAGTGGAAGCACATCGGTAAGTGCAAGTGAAAGCATCAGCGATAGCACATCGATCAGTGATTCCAGATCAGACAGTACAAGTGTAAGTAATAGTGAAAGTACAAGTCTAAGCACATCGATCAGCGACTCGAACTCAATTAGCACAAGCATTAGCAATAGCGAAAGTGCAAGCTTGTCAGCTAGCTATAGTGGAAGTACCTCAGCAAGTAACAGTGAAAGTACGAGTTTGAGTACGTCAACTAGTGCAAGCGACAGAAGCGAATCGCAAAGTTATAGTGGAAGCACATCGGTAAGCGCAAGCGAAAGCATCAGCGATAGCACATCGATCAGTGATTCCAGATCAGACAGTACAAGCATTAGTAACAGCGAAAGTACAAGCTTATCAGCTAGTTATAGTGGAAGTACCTCAGCAAGTACGAGCGAAAGCACAAGCTTAAGTACTTCAGTAAGTGATTCAAACTCAATCAGTACAAGCATAAGCTTGAGTGATAGTACAAGTGCCAGCACGTCAATTAGTGATTCCAGATCAGACAGTACAAGCTTGAGCAACAGTGAAAGTACAAGTCTAAGTACTTCTATAAGTTCGAGTGAAAAAGAAGAATCGCAAAGTTACAGTGGAAGTACGTCACTAAGTAACAGTGAAAGTACAAGCGATAGCACATCGATCAGTGATTCTAGGTCTGAAAGCACCAGCATCAGCAACAGTGCCAGTACAAGTGAATCGGCAAGTTACAGTGGAAGTACTTCAGCAAGTACAAGTATTAGCAACAGTACTTCAATTAGTACAACTACTCCAATTTCCAATAGCACATCTACAAGCAATAAAGGTCTGCCTTTAGGGACAACTACAAAAGCATCACCTGGCACTTCTAGGGTTGCTTCAACTGGAGGAACAGGAAGCACAACAATTTCAAGTGGAACCGGATCTTCTGGAAGCGAGCTTCCAAAAACCGGTGAATCTCTTGAATCAAGCTTACAACTTTCATTTGTAGGTTTAGCTAGTGTTCTTGCAGCTCTGGGCTTACTAAAGAAAAAAGATGAACAACAAAAAGATTAGTATTTAGACAAAGATGGGTATAGAGTTCAACATAAAAGAGTTGAACTCTAGGACCTGATGATTATTCGTTGTCTTTCATTTTTAGAACTTTAGTCAATAGGAACGCTGAAGGCGTATGAAAACATCTAAAGTGGAAGAATTCTTTCTACTTTAGATGTTTTTCATTTAAGAGATTGAAAAGGGCTTTTTGGATTCCGCTCAGCTTTTTTTCATCATACACATGATTGATCCTTGGTTCTTCTATATAAAATAAGCGTTTGAGTAACCTTTAGATTTAAGGAGTGAGAAAAATGAAGTTTAAAAAAGATAGTTTCTTATGGGTCATAGTTGTAATAATGATTTTTGGAATGTTTAATATTCCTGTTATCGCAAATACTACTGAAAGCGAACGAAACGAATCGACAGCAAGTACAAACAATAGCACAGATAGTACCATCAGTTCGACAAGTATCATTAAGACGGAAGAATCTGAGATTGGTTCTTCTCAAAAAGAACAAGAAGAGATAGAAGATACTACTTTGAATAGTGAAGAAGCACCGACAAAAGAAGATGACCAGAAAAAGAAAAAAGAATCAGATATGATGGCTGAAGTCTGGAATGAATATTTCTGGTGGGATACGATTAATAATAGAAGATTTTCTTACAATGATGATATTCCATTTTGGGGTGGGGGTAATTCTAAGATAAATACGACTCAAGGATATATTGAATTAGGCGAACCATACATGTTTGAGGTAGGTTGGAAATTTGTAAATATCACTTTTAGAGGAGAAGTTTATTCCCCTGGAGATAGAATTTATGATGATATTTTCAAAGGCCCTTTAGATTTTCAGGAAATGGAAAAACATCTTCGCTATAATTATGAGCCTCAACTATACAATGTGAAAATATCCTATCGAGGTTTACCTGATGAAATAAAGGAGACATTACCTAAAACTGATCCAAATCCGATTTTAAACGGAACGATGTATACGATACCTGATCCACCAAAAGTAGAAGGTTATATTGCTGAAGAATTTGCTTTAGTATGGACAGCACCATATTTTACTCCACGAATGATTGGTTCTGAAATATATATTTCCGGTGGAACATTTTCTGATGGTATTAGTTATGGGTATAGATCGGTAGAGGAAATGATAGCGCAGCCAGTTATTAGTCGTTATATAGATATTGAAGGGAATGCGATTGATGAAGAGAGTTCGATGATTGGCGAAATTGACGAAGAATATACAACGAGTGCAAAAACAATTCCTGGCTATACTTTAGTAAAAATTGAAGGCACTATCAATGGGAAATTTACTTCCAAGCAGCAAGAAGTGAACTATATTTATATAAAGGACGATTCGAGTAATTTTGTCGGATCTTATGTAGACTATGCTGAAAATACGGTTACTAGTATAACAGATATTGAACGACAGTTAAAAATAGTCAAGAATGTGAATTTAAGTTTGGTGAATTACAATGATAATAAATTGAATGTGAATGTCGTAGGAACTACACAACAATTTCATTTATTAGGAACAATCCAAACAGCTACAAAACGTGTTCAAACGAAGAATGGCCGGATTTATTACGTGCTGTGGTTAGACGGAAAACAATATATGCTACATTCAGATGCTTTTCAGGCTTTGCCAACTTCTTCTGACTTTGAACAAGAAAGTGATTTGGACAAATATGCAAGTGTCAGTTTGGATTTTTTAGGAAACTATCTAGATAAGATAAATAGTGTCAACCATAAAATTTCTTTGGTTAACAATTATAATGTCTATGATTTGCTAAAAACAGATGGAGATGCAGCTATCCCACCTTATACAGGAACCGTTTCTTCTATGAACCTGAAGGACAATGTGTTCACTGTGACTCAGGAATTCGTTTCCTCGTATGGGATCAAATACTATAAAATCATGGTTGAGGGATATAGCTATTTTGTTAATGCGGCCGCCTTTGTTGTTGAGTCGATCAAAGACTTTTTTTGGTAGATAAAGCTGCTTAAGTGTTAAATGAATACATTACTTAAAAAATGACACAAGAATATCGTTAGAAGAACAGGAACCGTTTCAAAAACTTGAAATTTTGTAACGGTTCCTGAGTTCATCTATGCATCTTTTCAGACAGAATTTTGCTATCAATCTTTCGTATACCCAAGATTGGGAGTGAACAAGCCCATCATCAATCGATTCAACCATAAATAAATATCACGGTGAAAAACTGTTGGACGTCCTTGTCGTTGTAAATGAATGAGGAAATACTTAGATTGAAGAGTATTCCTAAATTCTATGAAAAACTGCCATTTCCATTACTATCTGTATCCTCCCGAAATGGTAAAACAAATTAAAAATTATAGTAATACTTGTTTTTATTGTTTCACTACTCTCTTGTAATTATTCCGGGAGAAATTAATGGATGAATATGGTATTTTGATCGGAGGGTTCAAGTTGGATAGGACAGGGTTCAATTAAAAAACATCAATCAGATTATGTTAATACCTCAATGTTGATTTTTTTCAAGGTAAAACTACTAGAAGGAATGGGAAATTAGCGAGGTGCTCATTTGAAATAATAATTTCAATACATAGGACATCCATCTTTTAAATAAAGAATCTATCTCACAAATTATTATTGAGACAGATTCTTTAGCATTTTTTTGATTCAATCGGGTGATAATCACAGAAGTATTGCAAAAATAAAACTCCTCGAGAAATTAGACTTTTGAATGAATTTCTCAAGGAGCTCTATTTTCGAGATAGTTTCAATTTTAATAATTTTGCTTATGTTTTAGTTTATAAACTTTTTTTCTTCTCTAAATGATGTAAAAAGGCTCCGGCAGAGAATACTGTTGCTAGTCCTAGTAGTGATAGTTGACCACTCAATTGATTGGAGGTCCCGGTTTTAGGTAGCTCTTTTCCTGTGGCGCTTGCCGCTTTCGTATTTGAGTTGGTTGAGTTTGATCTTCCACTAGTGGCAGTTCTATTTGCACCTGAAGTTGCTGTGTTCGTTCCGCCAGTTTTATTTGTTGAAGAATCTTTCTTATTCGCTGCTGCTAATGATTTGTTTTCGCTAGTAGAGTTTGAAGTGCTCCCGCTAGCGCTGTCTGAAGTTGAGCTAGAGGTACTTTCACTCCAATATTCACTCAAAATTTCAGAGTTACGAGTGCTAGAACTTTCGCTATTTACAGCGGATGTTTTTTCTGAAGTACTGTCGCTAAATGAAGTCGAGGTGCTCTCTGATGTACTTTCGCTCCAATAATCACTTAAAATTTCCGAATTCACTGTACTTGTGCTTTCACTTACAGAAGTGGATGAACTCAGACTCGAACTAGCAGAGTCGGTAACAGAACCACTAGTGGATTCTGTTGTTGATGTACTTGTCGATTCAGTCGTGGAGCCACTTGTAGAATTTGTAGTTGAAGTGCTAGCTGATTCAGTCAAAGAAGCACTAGTAGACTCAGTTGTGGAACCACTTGTAGATGTACTGGAAGGTGCTACCATTGAGTTACTTGTCGATGCAACTGGAATGGTGGCAGTATTGTTATTTGCCAATACTTTTCCAGTATCAATTTCTACTCCTGTATTGGCTTGTGGAGTAGTTTCGGCAGCTTGAGCACTCGCTGATGTTGTGCCCACTCCAATGACACCTCCTACCGCTGTTAGAGTTGCATACATCCAATTTTTTCCATTTCTATTTGTTCGTTTTTGTTCTTTCTTTAGTTGTTTACGTATTTCTTTTCGTCCCATACTTTTCAATAATTCTCCCTTCGAAAATAATCTAAAAAATGATTTTGACGTGTTGGATTAAGTATCTCATAGTTCATTTCATTGGATTTATAACGTCTCAATATTGGGAAAAAAATATTTTGATACATGAAATAGCTTATTATGAAATATGGAGATTTTTTTAGTTTAGTGTAAGTCAGATAATAGTGGCACGATACTATGTAAGGGAGAAAACGCAAATGACAACCTATTTAATCGTAGGCAGTGGCTTATTTGGTTCGGTTTTCGCTGATCAAATGGCTAAGAACGGTCATAGGGTAACTGTTCTTGAAAAACGAAATCATATCGCGGGAAATATCTACACAGAGGAAGTCAATGGTATTCAGGTGCATAAATATGGCGCCCATATTTTTCATACATCAAATAAAAAAATTTGGGATTATATAAACCAATTTGCAACTTTCAATCGATTTACAAATACTCCTATGGCCTTTAGTAAAGGGAGGCTATACAATCTACCCTTTAATATGCACACTTTCCATTCTTTATGGGGTGTAAAAACGCCCGAAGAAGCGAAAGCAAAAATTGCTGAACAAACCAATGACTATAGGGAGCGTAATCCGAATAATTTAGAGGAACAGGCCCTTTCACTTGTTGGGAAAGATATTTATGAGGCCTTAATAAAAGAATATACGGAGAAACAATGGGGAAAGCCTTGTACGGAGCTTCCCGCTTTTATCATCAAAAGGTTACCGATTCGGTTTACCTTCGATAACAATTATTTTAACGATCTCTATCAGGGAATTCCTATTGGGGGATACACGCAAATTGTTGAGAAGATGTTGGCTCATCCCAATATTGAAATAGAGCTCATGACCGATTTTTTGGGCAATAAAAAGGAATGGTTGGAAAAATTTGATCGAGTGGTTTACACGGGGATGATTGATGAGTTTTACGACTATTGCTTTGGTGAACTGGAATATCGTTCGCTAGACTTTGTACATGAACAGTTGCCGTATGGAAACTATCAAGGAAATGCTGTAGTCAATTATATCGATAAAGACATTCCCTATACGCGAATTATTGAGCATAAGCATTTTGAATCTGGCAATCAACCACAAACAATAATTACGAAGGAATACCCAAAAGAGTGGCAAAAAGGGGAGGAACCATTTTATCCTGTGAATGACCAGAAAAATCAAAAAATCTATGATAAATACATGTCACTAGCTAAAAATGAGCCTCAAGTAGTTTTTGGCGGTCGCTTGGGAATGTATCGTTATTTCGATATGCACCAGGTGATTAAAGAAGCGTTGAATTTGTCTAGTAAGATGTTGAGTTCAACGTAGTTACCACTATCAAATGAGCGTTCTCTGTGTCACCTATTTTCGTCAATGCGTTCCTAAAGATAGCTTAAAAAAACTAAGAACGGACATCGAGCTGTTCTTAGCTAAAAATAGTAGTGATAAATTCTGAAAACATTTCGAATGGGACGTAGGCAAATGAAAGGATCCTTTAATTAACGCCAGCGATCTTATCTAAAATTAACTGAAAAAAGCATCGAGTATAGTGTTTCCTCCTTTACGAAATTATGCCAAAAGAAAGAGAATTAACAATACTGTCAGTCATTTTTATCAAAGAATGACGTTCGTTCAAGTTGATGTGTACAAGTAGAGTACTGGCTCCAAACAGCAGATAGAATGATTTTCAATTGGTTGAGTATCAATGACGATTTCAGTTTAATCACTGACATCCAGGCCAAAATCAAGCTGATTTTTTGCTGAAAGCCTTTTTCAATTGCTTTATAATAGGGGATAGAAAGAAGGGGGGAAAGGTCATGCAAACAGCGTTGTTGGTAGTGGATATACAAACTGGAACGTTAGCGCCGCTAATCGGTAAGGAAGCCTTTTTAAAGCATGTGAATGAATTGATTGATCATTTTCATAAAGAAAACCTGCCAGTGGTTTTTATTAAGAAGGTCGGATATGGAGAGCTTTCAAAGAGTCTGCATCGCAAGGCGAATGATCCGGTAGTCACAAAGGTTCAGATGAATTCCTTCAAAGCTCCAGAATTTCAGTCAGTGGTGACCGAGCATTCGTTAGGAAATTTTGTAGTAGTTGGATTAATGAGTAATGCCTGTGTTCAAAGCACCTGCAAAGGGGCCTTGGCTGAGAATTTTCCGGTAACGTTGATTGAAGATGCCCATGATTCGCTAATCAAGCCGATGCGAAATAGTTGGAATAAGAAACTAAAAGCGCTGGGCGTCACCACCATGACGACCAAAGAATATTTAGAAAAATAAAAGGGAGCGAATGATTGTGCGCATTTTAATTGTTGGCGGTAAAGGAACGATTGGTCAAGCAATCGTTGAGAAGTTGAAGGATGCTCACGAGCTGATTTTAGCAGGCAGGACGAGCGGTGATGTACAGGTAGATCTGACCTCGACGGACAGCATCGAAACGATGTTCAAAAAGGTCGGACATGTCGATGCGATTGTCAATGCATCGGGAGCCGCAAAATTTCAATTAGTAGAAGAAATGACACCAGAGGACAATATGGTGGCGGTACAAAGCAAGCTGCTGGGACAGATCAATTTGGCCTTGATCGGCCAAAAGTATTTGCGGCGTGATGGCAGTATCACATTGACTACAGGGATCATGAAAGACGATCCCATTCCTGGAGGTGCCTCTGCGGCGATGGCAAACGGCGGTGTTTCAGCCTTTGTAAAGTCGGCCGCTATTGATTTTACTCAGGGCATTCGCATCAACTGTGTCAGTCCGAATGTTTTGGTGGAATCCTATGATAAGTACCAGGATTCCTTTAAGGGCTTTGTCCCCGTGCCGGCAGAGCGTGTCGCAATGGCCTATGTAAAAAGTGTCGAAGGAAAACAAACAGGACAGGAATATCAAGTTTATTAAAAAGAAAGCTTTAGGATTTTGATGGCCCCATACAGGGAACGCGATCATTGATCCTGAAGCTTTCTTTTTGATTTATTGCAGCTAAATTCGTGATTTCACCCTATAAATGCTCAGCGATTTCTTCGTCTATTACTAAATCGGTAATGAAGCCCATAGCTAATAGCGTTTGGATACTTTCAGCTTTTTCAACTCCCGTAGCAACGATCATAACACGGGGAATTTTTTTGATAGCCGCCAATTCAATCCCAAGCAGGCGTTGTGAGAAGCCCTTGGTGAGGGGCGTTCCATCTGCCGTGAAGATCGTACTTCCGATATCTCCGATCGCTTTTTCCTGTTTAAGCAGCTGCGCCTCTTCGTTAGAAATGTACTTCAATTTTTTATAGGTTGAAGAACGGATAGGGTCGCTGACACCAAGAATAGCTAGGTCCACGTTTTCTCCCTCCTCGATAATTTCTTTGATCAGGCTGGTTTGCATCAGGGTCTCTTTGACATCCAAGCTGTCAGTGATTGCTGGAGCATAGAAATAGGACACATCGCATTGATATTTTTCAGACAACATAAAGGCTAGATGATTAGAGTGGATGCGGACCTCTGAAAGACCGATCCCACCAATGAGGGGAGTGATTTTCAACTGATCCAGCGTTAATAGGTTAGCCTGCTGGACGTACTCATAAAGGGTAGACCCCCAACCGATCCCTAATTTTTTGATATCTTTAAGAAGCGGTTCAACAAGGTCGGCACAAAGCTTTCCAGCGGCGGCCTTCAAGTTTTTCTGTGTTTTTGCGACGATTTTAACATTAGCCAATTGGTATTTTTCAATCAATTTTTCCTGTAGCCTCAATAAACGCAGCTCGTTGTGTTGAATCGTGATTTTTACCACGCCTTTTTCTTTTGCTTCATGAAGCAATGAGGCGACGGTTGGACGAGAAATCCCCAGTTTTTTTGCGATCTCGCTTTGTGTTGCTTCTTCTTCATAATATAAAAGGGCGGCCTTTACCATTAAATCCTCTCTATCCAGCATGTTTTTCTCCTTAATCGCCGATGTAACAAATGTTCTATCGGAAAATTTTTTATATCATATGATATGCCTTGATTTCGTTGACTTTCAACTTTAATCATACTACAATTTTTACAAAAGTAAATACAGTTTTACAATTGTAAAAAGGAGATGTTTTTTTGTTAGTTAACTCAAAGGTCATGCTGCAAAAAGCCCGAAAAGAAAAGTACGCGGTTCCTGCTACAAATTTTATTGATTTAGATTCTGCACGCACGTTTGTCAATGTGGCAGAAAAATTAAATAAGCCGTTGATGCTGCCGTTTGCTCAGGCGCATAAGGAGCTGATTTCATTAGAGGAGGCGGCCTTGATTGGGAAATATTTAGCGGAAAAGGTCTCTGTCCCAATTGTTTTACATTTGGATCATGGAGAAGATGTTGCATTTATCAAAAGAGCAATCGACTTAGGATTCACCTCTGTGATGATTGACGCTTCGAAGGAAACGCTGGAAGACAACATTAAAATCACAAAAGAAGTAGTGGCCTATGCTCATCAAAAAGACGTGACGGTGGAGGCCGAGTTAGGGCATGTCGGTGCTGGCACAAACTACGAAAACCATGAAACAACCGATTCGATTTATACGGAGGTTGAGGATGTTCAAACATTCGTATCGACTACGAATGTTGATTCGTTAGCGATTTCAATTGGAACCGCTCACGGTGCGTATAAAGGAACTCCTGTTTTGAACTTTGACCGTTTAAGAGAAATACGTGAAACAACAGAGATTCCATTGGTTCTTCATGGCGGCTCTTCCTCTGGAAATGAAAATTTGAATCGCTGTGCGCTTAATGGCATCGCGAAAATCAATATTTTTACTGATTTTCTGAATGCTGCTTATAAACGTAATATGGAAGAAAGTCCCAAGGATTATCTGGAAATGAAACGCTTGGCTAACGATGCGATGGCGAATACTTTGGAAGCGTGCTACAAGACTTTCGCTACTAAAAGTGTTGATTAAAAAGGGGGAAAGCACATGTCGACTAAAATAAATCGTCCATTTTTTGTATTTAATCCAAAGTCCTATTTGTATGGAGAAGAGCTGCTAGCCTTGGCTAAACGAGCAGACGAATTAGCCTTAAAATATCCGGAATGTTCCATATTAGTGACAGTTCCTTATGCGGATATTGCAGCGGTAAAGAATGCGACGGAGCAGATTATTGTGACCGCACAGCACATGGATGGCATCAAACCGGGTCGCGGTATCGGTCATGTATTGCCTGAATCGATCTATCATGCAGGAGCGCGAGCAGTCTTTTTGAACCATGCGGAACGACCATTGACAGTCAGTGATTTGTCTCAAGCGTTGAAGCGAGCAAAAGAGCTGGGTATCCAGACCATCGTTTGTGCGGACTCGATTGCTGAAGCGCAAGCGGTGGCTATAATGGGAGCGGATGTTATTTTATGTGAACCAACGGAACTGATTGGTACAGGACAAACAAGTGACAGCGCGTATATCCAACAGACCAATCAAGCAATCAAGGAGATTGACGAAACCATTCTGGTGATGCAGGCAGCTGGGATCAGCACAGCAGAAGATGTTTACCGTACGATTGAACTAGGCGCTGATGGTACCGGCTGCACGAGCGGCATAACAAATGCTGAATCACCATTAGAGATGTTAACTGAAATGGTGGAGGCTTTAGTAAAAGCATATAAGGAAAGAGGCTAAATAATATGAATGTCAAACATGAGCAGCTGTCCCTAGAGACGCAGGCGGGGAAAGTAACCTATTTGGATATTACACTGCAATTGAGAAAAGCGATAAAAAATTCTGGTATTCAGGATGGGATGTGCGCAATTACGACACCGCATACCACCTGTTCAGTAATTTTTGAGGAATATGTTCACGATAAGGATTGGAAGGGGGACGAATTTCTGCAGGTAGATCAAAACCGAATTTTGGATCGCTTGGTGCCGCGACAGTACACGGAATCTGATTACCTGTATCCCGGTCCGGCCCATGTGGAATTTTTGAAGGATTTAGCCGCAAAAGATCCAAATTATCTGCCGGATCCGGTCTCTATCTTGAATGCGGATGCGCATATTAAGGGGTCACTGTTTGGCGCGAGTGAAACAGTGATCATTAAAGAGGGAGAGCCCTTGATCGGTTCTGTCGGTTATCTGTATTTTGTCGATTGGGATCAAAATCGCGAGCGCACTCGCACATGCAATTTGATGATCATGGGACAATAAGAAAAGAAGTGCATCTGAGTGAAATTCTTTCACTTTAGATCGCACTTTTTTTGCTTGTTTGAGGCACTTATATAAATGGTCATTAGTTATTTTAAGATTTCCCGATTTAAAAACTTTAAAAGAAATAAAGAAAATGAATGCATAAATAAAAGGTTTTTTATCCTATTTTGATATAAAATATTTATATTTCCTATTTACAAACAAGTTATTTATCGTTATTATATTTTTTATAAAATGAAAACGATTTCTTTTAAAGTGGGGGTATAAAAAATGGATGTAGCAAAATTAGGGCAAAGACAGCTTTTTTTGATGAAATGGGTAAATCTTGAGCGGAGAATCATCAAACGATATGAGCAAACTAAAAGTGTTTCGGAGGTCATTGAGTATCTTGTTGCTATTTTGGTGCGCAGCGCTATCTGCTCGGAAGCGATCTCGGAGAAACTTCAATCGTTGATTCGCGAGTTGTTTTTGACTGCAGAGCCTGATGATACACTGCGTCGTCATTTGCCGTACTTTGAAAAATATTTTAAAAAAAGTGAACGGAAGGCACTCATCAAGCGTCTGTTTAAAAATAGAACAGCTTATTTAGCGGCCACAGAAGAGGCTCGTGGCTATAAAAAGTATTTAGAGCAGGAAGGGACACTGGATAATTGGCAGGAAAACCATGCTTACATCATGGAGTCCTTTTTTTCGGATGCCAATGGCAAACGCCATAAGCTGACTATTCGTGAAGCAGATCCTACGAAGGACGAGGAGATTATTTCAAATAGTTTACAAATCCTGACTACCTTGACTATTTTTGAAGTAGACGGCGTGCGAAAATTCGTCAATTTCTTAAACTATGAAGGCTCTGGAAAAATCATCACTACAAAATATAGCGCTCGGTCGGAAAAAGCTCAGGAGCCAACTCAAGCTGCAGCAAATGAGAAGAAGCCGAGTTCTAGTGAACAAGATAAATCCGTCGCAGGTGAAGCAGGGCGGACGGATACTGGAACTGAATCAACAAAGAGTGTAAAAACAGAGACCCCTTCGGACAAACACGAGAATGAAGGCGATCACTCCACGAAGAAAACGCGCGCAGATTCGGCATCACCCCAAATGATTATCAAGACTGAAAGCAGCAATCCGCGAACTTCTCCGATAAGTACTGTCACTTTGCCGCAAAAAACGGACGAGAAAAAGCCTTTCACTGTTCCGCAAAAAACAGACACCTCCTACATGACCATTGGCCAAAACCTTGATCAGAGTCAAAACGAAGGCGAGCGGTGGCCGTGGCAAAGGACACTTGGAAAGTTTTTAGGAAGAAATAAGAAATAGCCTCTTTGTTTCAGAACAGGTGGTTTATTAAAGGTGCAGCATGATTGAAAAAGACAGACGATCAGGCTTATTCAGTGTGGAGAAAATTAGCTGATCTGGTAAAATCGACAGCCTCCAAAACGCTCTAGCGATTTCTAGAGAAAATATCAATTATAAAAAAATAGTTTCAATATGAATCGATATAGTCTATAATTCAGGTGTATAGTATAAAAATAGTTTCGGATGTGGTGTTTTTTATGTTAGCGAAAAAGCTTTGCCTGGATAATAAGTTGAAGGAATTGATGGTATTTCCAGATAACGCGTTTCCCTTTGGTATTTGGCAGGATGAGTTTAATGAGACAGTCGGCCAAATCTTAAATTATCATTGGCATGAGACGATTGAAATGAATGTGATGCTGAAGGGGAAACTGGATTATCGTTTGAATGACCAGCGCTTTGTTTTAGCTGAAGGCGACAGTATGGTGGTGTATTCAAATAGTCTGCATGGCGCTGCACTGCGGGAAAAAGAGGATTCGGCAGAAATGCTGACAATCGTTTTTTCGGCGGATTTGCTGACAGGCGGCGGAGCAGGAACGATATACCAGAAATATTTTCAAACGTTGAGTAATCAAGGCTTCTTGGGAAAACAGCTTAAGGGTGACAGTGAAATAGGGCGGGAGATGTCCGGGTTATTGGTAAGTTTAGCCGAGATCGAGGAAAACGTCGGCTATGAATTACGGGTGCTTTCTCAGCTTAGCTTGATCTGGGAAAAGCTTTTCAAGTATTTACTGGAGCAGGAAAAAGCGCCGTTAGAGAAGCGCCCTGAAAAATATGAGCGAGAAATCAAAGCGGTGATGAGCTATATCCAAAAAAATTATCAGGAACGCCTTACGATCCAGACGCTCTGTGAGCAGACTGAGATCAGTCGTTCGGAATGTTTTCGGATCTTTGCCCGCTTCACTCAAAAGAAGCCGATGGAATATATCAATGACTATCGTCTATCAATGGCTGTCGCGTTGATGCTGAATACTCAGTGGACAGTAGAACGGATTGCTCAAGAATGCGGCTTTAAAAATGCCAGCTATTTTGGGAAAATGTTTAAGGAACGCTTCAATCAAACACCTAAGAGCTATCGAATAGACCGAAGAAAAGAGGAGGAATCAATTGGATAAAATTGCAGTACTGATCCCTTGCTATAATGAGGCACAAACAATACAAGCAGTGATAGATGATTTTAAAAAGGAATTACCGGAAGGCACGATCTATGTATATGACAATAATTCTACTGATGATACCTACGCGATTGCTAAAGCATCAGGAGTGAAGGTCAAAAAGGAAAGTCGACAGGGAAAGGGAAATGTCGTCCGAACAATGTTTCGCGAAATCGAGGCGGAATGCTATTTACTAGTGGACGGTGATGACACTTATCCGGCTAAGAATGCCAGAAATTTATGTCGTGAGGTGCTGGAGAATGGGGCAGATATGGTGACGGGAGATCGTTTGTCTTCAACCTATTTCTCGGAGAATAAGCGTCCCTTCCATAATTCTGGCAATGTCGTTGTTCGTCATTTGATCAATTACTTCTTCAACGGCACGATCAAAGATATATTGACCGGCTATCGTGCATTGAGTCCGTTATTTGCTAAAAGTATGCCCGTTTTAAGCAAAGGCTTCGAAATCGAGACCGAAATGAACATCCATGCGCTGGATAAAAATTTTGTGATCAAAAATGTTGAGGTAGATTATCGCGATCGTCCAGAAGGCAGTGATTCAAAATTGAATACGGTTTCTGATGGGCTGCGCGTGATCAAGACGATTTTTCAACTGTTCAAGGATTATCGTCCGCTACTATTTTTTAGTGTGCTGGCTGGGCTTTTGACGGTGTTGGCCATTATTTTGGGAGTTCCCGTCTTTTTAGAGTATTTGCAGACAGGTTTGGTTGAACGGATGCCGACACTTATCACATCAGGCTTTTTAATGCTGGCGGCGTTACTGAATTTATCCTGCGGGTTCATTTTGGATACAGAAAATAAAAAAGCGCGGCAAAATTTTGAGCTGCAATTGAATGTTTTACAGCAATTGCTCAATAGAGCGGTAGAGGAGGAGACGAATGATTAAAGCAGTTGCGGTGGATATGGACGGCACATTTTTGAATGGGGCCAATACTTATGAACATGAGCGGTTCGATCGTTTGTTTGCTCAGATGCAGGAAAGGGGCATTCAGTTTATTGTTGCCAGCGGTAATCAATACTATCAATTGAAGTCTTTCTTTCCTGGTAAGGAGGAGCAAATTACTTTCGTTTCGGATAATGGCGCGCTGATTTTTAAGGAGCAAAAGCTGGCACGAGAGCATCATTTTTCTAGTGAATTGGTCAATAAAATTATTTCGTTTCTAGTAGAAAAAAGCAATGATCTGGATTTTGTAGCCTGCGGAATCAAATCCTCCTATATGTTGAAAAGTGCCAACGAAGGGTTCAAAAAATTTGCCAGGATTTACAGCTATGAAATGGAGGAAGTGGACAGCTTCGAAACCTTGCCGGAGGACCCGATTGTAAAGTTCGCCTTAGATGTCGCGGTGGAAAAAACCGCAGAGATTGCAGAGCGGCTCAATCAGGCTTTTGAGGGATCTATTACCGCGGTTACCAGCGGACATGGCAGTATTGATATTATTATTCCAGGAATCACAAAAGGAAATGCGATTAAATGGCTGTTAGACGAATGGGAAATTGAGCCAAACGAGTTGGTTGCTTTTGGTGATGCAAATAATGATTTGGAAATGCTGGCTCTGACTGAGCAAAGCTATGCCATGAAGGAGTGCAGTCCGGAGGTATTAGCGACTGCGAAAAAGCAAGCTCCCTCGAATAATGAATCCGGTGTCTTGCAGGTGCTGGAAAAATTATTGTAATAATGAAAAAAGCGATAAAGCGGGAAAACAGGAAAAACTGTTTTCCCACTTTTTTTGTCTAGCAAAGTGGTCTTTGCCTACAGGTTGAACTCTTGCAGGCAACATGCTAATATATAAAAACGACAACGGTGTCGTTTTTATATATTGAAAAATTAATAACAGTAACACTTGGATGTGAAGAAGCGGTTTCGATTACTGATCAAATCGTAAAGGAGTGAAAAAATGAGTCATTCATACAATGAAATCAAGCAGGTCGCATTACAACTGATAAAGGCAGAAAAAATTCGTGGCTTGTTCTATTTTGCCGGGGGAATTGTTCCTTACTTATTAGCTGATAGTGAGTCGGATCGTGAACATGGGGATATTGACGTCGTCGTTGAAAAAAGTGATATGCCAATGATTAGAGAATATCTAAAGGAACAGAAGGTTTATCAAAAAGCAACAGATTCCATGTTTATCCCGTTTAATCGGAAGCAGCTGGATTTTGGTTTAGTGGTCCAGATAAATGAAATCCCCGTTAACTTTTCGCCGTTTACACTTTATGGGGGTGAGATGCGCCAAAGAAATTTTTCCCTTGAGGAAGCGGGACAAGCTTTGCTGGTAGAGGCTTTACTTAGGGATGTCGAGAGTGAGGTATTTTTCAGCACGAATGTACTGGAAAAGAAGCAAATCATAAAATCCTACTCTTTGGAGACTGTTAAAGCAGCAAAGAAGCAGTCTAATAGATGGAAGGATCAAATCGACATAAGGCAAATTGACAGTATGGGTGTTAACTCCCAAAAATATGCCCGATTAGCAAAAGCCTTCAACATGATGAGCCTAGAAATGATCAGTGCCGATACGTATGACGAACTGCTTGCTGCAGGCGACGACATCAAGGAATGATGCTTCTCAACTGGGAAATATTGAAAGGAAAATTTATGCCGAAAGTAAAAGAAGAGTATTTTGAAAAGAAGCGAAACGATATATTGGATGCTGCATTAGCTGTCTGTATGAGGAAGGCGGTTTACGAGGTCAGCATGTCGGATATCGTCAAGGAAATGAAGGCCAGCCGCGGCGGGATATACAAGTATTTCGAGAACATAGATGAGGTACTTATCGCACTAGTTAACCGAGAGGGCAGCAGGTTTGAAGGAAATGACGTTTCGAGGATCGAACAGATTCTTCAAGCTCAAAAGAAGCCTGAGCAGGTGCTTGTTGATCTATTTGATTATTCAACAGAACGGGTACTGGCTGCCTTCAATGTTTATGGGAAAATTTTCTTGGACATGGATATCCCGTTAGCCAATGATCCAGAAAGAAGTCAAGCGTTTCATTCAAGAATCGAGGAAAATGCGAGATTTGTCTATTTAAGCGGTCATATTTTTACATTTATTACTGAGAAAACGCGGGAAGGCTACTTTCACCCGCTTCTTCCGTTGTCAGAAATCACTAGTTTTATCATTGCCTCCTTTGACGGGATTGTCGGAGATGTCCTTTATTCAAATTATTATTCATTTAAGGAAGGCACACCTGATTACGAGTTTAACGGGGAAAAGCTTATCGCAGCATTGTGTAAAAGTGTCATTTTACTTCTTAACGGAGATCATACCGTTTTAGCATAGTGGAGGGATAGGAATGAACAAAAAAGAAATCATTAAGTATTTTTACGAGGTTGTTGTATCAAAGAACCTGCTTGATCAAGTGGCGGACTATATTTCGCCGGAGTGTACGGTCAGGGCAGGGGAGGCGATTATTCCGCTAGGTATTGAAGGGATGAAGGAGCATCTTATTGATGTAAAAAAAACCTATCCCGACTATACAATGAATATCATCCGTCAGTTTGAGGATCACGACTATATTATTTCGGAATTTATTATGGAAGGGACTCATAAGGGGGATTGGTTAGGAATGAAAGCGACAAATAAGAAGCTTTCATTTACAGGTGTGGATATCGACAAGGTTGTAGATGGAAAAATCGTTGAGCATGGTGGAGCAGTGAATACCTTTGAAACTCTTTTCCAAGAAAACATAATCAAGCCTTCTTAAAGATTTGAGGCACACAGCGACAGATGTCGAAACACGGGAAACCAGAAGCATAAGTACACTAATAAGTTATGAATTTGCCTAAAAAAGATCGATAGATTCGCTCTATCGATCTTTTTTAGGCTTCAGTTGTTTGGGCTTGATGTTCCTTTACATAGGCTTTGGCTTCTTTGTTGATTGTTTTTAGATCACAGCCCTGCTGCTTCGCGGCGAAAACACAGCCGCAGTAGCATTGACGATAAACATCGTATTCTTTACACAGTTCAATCGAACGCTGGTAGCCAGAATTTTTCTTGAAATCACTCGGTAAGTAGTGAGTATTGTAAATTTTTTGAATATCCATACCGATTTGATTGATCAATTGGCTATTTTTTTTCGGAGAGATCGTCAACGCGCTGCCGAAATAGTCGTATCCGCGCTCCACTGCTTCTTTCGCTGCTAAATCCAAGCGCATATTAAAGCAAGCTGTACACCGCTGGCCGCCTTCAGGCTCCTCCGTCAGCTCTTTTTGCTGCATCAATTGAATGAACTCATTTGGCTTATAGTCATCGATGATCAGGTTCACTTGATTTCCTGTCGCTGCGTTAAAGTCGTTGATGAACTTTTCTTGGACCAAGACACGCCGCTGATACTCACTTTTGGGATGAATATTGGAATTTGAAAAGAAGATTGTTACATCCGCGTGCTGAGTCAGAAATTCCAGAGTGTAGGTACTGCAGGGAGCACAACAGGAATGAATCAAAATCCGCGGGCGGACAGCTTCCTTTTCCCACGATTGAATCATTTTATGCAGCACACGATCATAATTTATTTTTTGGTTGCTCATTTTTTCAACGATTTCCGTTGCATCTATTGTATTCATAAAATCACCTGAAGGTATTATAAGCGAAAGAAGATCATAAAGAAAGCTGTGGAAGACGTTCTGATAGATTAGAGCACACTATTTTGAAAGTAAAAAAAGTCTGAGAATGATTGAATTTCTTATTCTAGGGATATAGTATATACTTTACGGTATATACCGTAAAAATAATCTAGCCAAGTCAATGAAGAATCAGTATAGTGAAATTGAAAAGTTTTTCAGTTTGAAAGAGAAACATAAAAATGACTACTTGTTTCACTTGTTGGTTCAATCCACCACTGGAACAATAAAGGAAAAAAATAAGGAGAAAATATGGAAGAAAAAAAGACGACAAAAGCCAAGTTTGATCAAGTTTCCGCCGAAATCGAAAAGCGTATCCATGAAGGTATCTATGTCAGTTCGCAAAAATTGCCCTCCGAGTATGATCTAGCCAAAGAATTTGACTGCAGCCGCTTAACGGTTCGAAAGGCCATCGATGATTTGATCAATAAAAACATTTTGGTCAAACGCCGCGGCAAGGGCAGCTATGTGATGTCGCAGCCAAAAATCCAAAGCGGTCGTTCAGGCTTGCAAGGGTTTACTGAAGCCGCGAAGGCCTACGGAAAAACCAGCAGCACGGAAGTCATCTCGTTTCAAAAGGTCAGCGAGCCCTCGGAGGCCATTTTGGATGCCCTGCAATTAGAAGAAGATCAGCCGATTTATGAGCTGGTTCGGCGGCGGATTTTAGATGATGAGCCGATGACGGTGGAAAAAATCTATCTATCTGAGTATTATGTCAAAGGATTGACCAAAGAAGATTTCAACGGCTCCTTATTCAAATTGCTGGAGCAAAAGACCGAAATTGCCTATTCACATCAAGAGGTAGAGGCCATTTTAGTGAAGCCGGAGCTTTCAAAGCTGCTGGATGTTCCAATGGGGGACCCATTGCTGCAGGTTTATTCAGTGACCTATGCTTTGGACGCGACGCCGATTTTTTATGATATTTCTTATTATCGTTCAGACCGTTATGTGTTCAAGACAACACTTACTCGTTATAACCATTAGAATGTCAAAGCAAAACATAATAAAGGAGTCTTCTCATGTCTGTTGATGTTAGAAAAGTGATTGAAGAGAGCAAGGAACAATTTTATCAGGATCTTGATCAGGTGCTGCAGGTAGAAAGTGTTAAAGGCGAGCCTGAGCAGCATGCCCCCTTTGGTAAAGGCCCCAAAGCAGCATTAGAAGCTGTTATGGCATTGGCTCAGAGCTACGGCTTCAAAACGAAAATTGTAAACGATGCCGTCGGTTATGCCCAATGGGGTGAAGGGGAAGAGTATATCGGTGTTGTAGGGCATTTGGATGTCGTGCCTGCCGGAGATGGCTGGTCTTTCCCACCGTTTAAATTGAGTAAACAGAATCAACGTTTTTATGGCCGAGGGATCTTGGATAATAAAGGCCCGATTCTTGCTTGTTTGTTTGGGCTAAAGCTGCTAAAAGATTTGCAGCTGCCGACTAAAAAAACGATCCGCATCATTTTTGGTACAGATGAAGAAAGCGGCAGTTCGGATATTCCGCTATATCTAAGTGAAGAGAAAGCGCCGCAGTTCGGTTTTACTCCAGATTGTAAATATCCGGTGGTTTATGGGGAACGCGGGATCGTTAATTATGAAATAGAAACGTCTTTTCCTGAAGACATATTGCGTAGTTTAGGTGATTTTGTGGGGGATCAGGCGCGCGATCATGTTCCAGATGAATTGTCTGTCGCAATTGCTGGAAAAAACATTCAAGCAATTGGCAAACGAGCGCCCTCAAATGCACCAGAGCTTGGAAAAAATGCGATTACTTTATTAGCAGAAAAGATTCTTCATGAAAAATTGGTTACTGGACAATTGGCAGAGTATTTCTCATGGATCGTCACCAGTCTGGCAAACCAGCATTATGGAGAAGGCTTAGGAATCGATTTTTCAGATGCAGACAGTGGAAAATTGATGATCACACCCTATCAGCTGATCAAAAAAGATGGGCAGCTATCACTTTCTGTGGCTATTCGATACCCAGTGTCAGTTACTGAGACAGAAGTAACGAAGGAATTGGAAAAGCATTTACCCCTCAACAGCCAATTAAACGTTACTCGTCGGATCAAAAGCAGCCATTTCCCAAAAGAGGATGCCAACGTTCAGCTATTAGCAAAGGTTTATGAAGAGGTGACCGGTTTAGATGGAACACCTGTCACGACGACTGGCGCCACCTATGCGCGATTTGTTCCGAATATCGTCGCGTTCGGCCCATCGTTTCCCGGTCAAAAAGGAATTGCCCACAATCAAGATGAGTACATGGATGAGGAAGACCTGTTGCTAAATATGGAAATTTATATGCGGGCTATGCTGAAGCTAATGGAATGATAGATTAAAAACGAGCGGTTGGATAAAAGAGATGGAATGCTAGTCAGTCTCTCCAGTCGCTCGTTTTCACTGTCCCCAAAGTTTGATTGTCAGATAGCTATGCGCTTTGGGTTGGCGCCTTGACATTCGTTTTAGGCGGGCATACAATTTCTTTAGCAAAGAATGAATGCGTTTTCTAGAATATGTATTCGGAAAGAAGGATAAGATGAGTTTAAATGATGCTGTTGTTTACCGAAATCCGGTGGTGGAAGATGCCGAGGAAATTGTAGCTTTCTATAATCGTGTCGGTGGGGAAACGACCTATTTGAGTTTCACAGAAAATGAGTATCCGCTAGATGTGGATATGCAAAAGGCGAGCATTATCAGTACGGAGCAACAACCGAATTCTGTTATGTTTTTAGCAGTAGCAGACAATCAGATTGTAGGTATTGGGACGATTACATCCAGTCATAAAGTTAAAGCAAGACATTGTGGAGAACTTGGGATTGTCGTTACGGAAAAATTTCAGGGACAAGGTATAGGCAGTGAATTGATCCGACGTCTTTTAGATTGGTCGAAAACAAACGGTATTACTACCAAAATTCAGCTAGATACTAGAAAAGACAATAGCATGGCAGTGGAATTGTATAAAAAATTTGGTTTCCAAATCGAAGGAGAACTGAAGAACACTACATTGATTGACGGTCAATACTATCATTTATATGTAATGGGCTTGATGATATAAGCTTCGATTATTTACAAGAAATGGGTGGAAAAGTAGAAATTCATAGTTATAGATATTTCACTTGATTTTGTTGCTTCATTCTGATAATTTGCCTAAAGAATTGCGGCTCTGCTTGATGAGGGCCGTAGTTTTTTTATTCTCTAAATGTTCTGACGAGTTCCTTGCTGAATGTTGCGGTAAGGCATTCTAAAATAATCTCACAGCTCCCTATTTCCAAAGTGATATTTCCGCTACGGCAGAGTATCGCTTTTTTAGTTTGTTCTCGTTTCGCTTAGAAAACGCTAAAAAAGATAAAAAAATTTCGAATTTAGTATATACAAAACAGTATATACTATTTATAATGAGGTCAGATTTTTAAAATGTAAACGGTAACGGGAAGGAGCACGACGATGGCGTGGGGAGCGATTGCCACCTGGCGTATGGCGCATGATGGTGTAGTAGAAGCACTGCGAATATTAGAAAAGAAAGAGGGAGCTGGCGATGCGGTAGAGACATTGATCAAGACCGTAGAGGATTATCCTTACTATAAATCAGTTGGTTTTGGCGGCTTGCCAAACGCGGAGGGCATCTTGGAAATGGATGCGGCCTTCATGAACGGCGATACATTTGAAATCGGCGCGGTAGCCGGAATCACGGATGTAAAAAATCCCATCTCTGTTGCACGAAAACTGAGTCAAGACAAGTTTAATAGTTTTCGAGTCGGTGAGGGCGCTACTAAGTATTCGATGCTGGAGGGCTTTGAAAGAAAGAGTATGCTGACGAAGCGGGCCCATAAAATTTGGGAGAAACGCTTGAAGGAGATTCAAGAAAATAATTTAAATCCTTACGATGGTCACGATACAGTCGGTGCGATCACATTAGATCAGAGGGGCACGATGACAGCAGGAACATCCAGTTCTGGTTTGTTTATGAAAAAACCAGGTCGTGTTGGCGATTCGCCATTATCTGGATCAGGCTTTTATGTCGATAGTGAGATTGGCGGCGCAGCAGCAACAGGCTTGGGGGAAGATTTGATGAAGGGCTGTCTCTCCTATGAGATTGTTCGCTTGATGGGTGAAGGCATCAAGCCGCAGGCGGCCTGCGACAAAGCCGTTTATGATTTCCACGATAAATTAACGGCACGCTATGGAAAAGCAGGAGCATTCTCATTGATTGCTATGAATACCAAAGGCGAGTGGGGGGTAGCAACAAACGTTGAATTTACCTTCAGTGTCGGAAACGATCTGGAAGCAGCACAAGTCTTCATCGCCAATAGGGGACCAGATCATACCACGGATATTCAGCCGATCACACAAGACTGGCTAGACGCTTATGAAAAACGGATTAAAGCACCGATTGAATAAAACTTAGGAGAGTGGAGTACATGAGTAAAAAACAAATTTATCTATTCTGTGATGCAGGTATGTCGACTAGTATTATGGTCAACAAAATGATGGAAATCGTCAATAAGCATAATATGCCGCTCCAAATCACGGCATTTCCGGTAGCGCGCTCACAAGAAGTGGTTGAAAAAGAAAAACCAGTAGCAATTCTTTTAGGACCGCAAGTCAAATTTTTACTGGAAAAAACGAAAGCACAATTTGCTCCTCAAGGCATTCCAGTCGCTGTGATCGAGCCTGAGATCTATGGCATGATGGATGGCGAAAAAGCGATGAAAGAAGTATTAAAGCTTATCAAAAAAAATAAAAAATAGAATATGATTGATTGGAGGAAAAAAAGATGCAGAAGTTTTTAAACTGGTTGGAAAAAGTTTTGACGCCGTTAGCGAAAGTCATTGGGGAAAACAAGTATTTGATTGCGATCCGTGACGGCTTTTTGATTTCAACGCCATTATTGATTGTTGGCTCGTTTTTCTTATTATTAGCGAATTTTCCGATTCCGAATTGGAGCAATATCATCTCCCCAATTTTAGGAAGCAATTGGGAATCTTTGATGTCAGTGCCTGCATCAGCAAGTTTTGATGTGATGACTATTTTAGCTGTAGTTGGAATTGCCTATAGTTTGGGAAGACAGCTAGAGATTGATGCGATCCAGTCCGGTGCTTTAGCTTTGGTGTCCTTTTTCATTTTGACTCCTTTTTCAACACAATTTACACCTGAAAACAGCACACAGGTTTTTGATGTAACAAGCTTGCCTTTAAAATGGATGGGTTCAAGTGGTTTGTTTTTAGGAATGTTGATTGCTTTGGTCTCTACCAGAATATTTGCCGCAGTGATCCATCGCGGTTGGACGATAAAAATGCCGGAAGGAGTTCCGCCAACCGTAGTTAAATCCTTTGAAGCGTTGATTCCAAGTTTTGTTGTTGTGACAATCATGTTCGTCGTCAACTGGTTAGTCTCATTGACACCAATGGGGAACTTGCAAGATGTAATCTTTAAATTCTTGCAGACACCGTTGTTGAGTTTGGGAAATACATTAGGCGCGATGATTATTGCCTATTTGTTCTTACATTTTTTCTGGTTTTTCGGAATCAACGGTTCAAGTGTGGTTGGAGCAGTGTTTAATCCCGTTTTACGAGCATTATCAGTCGAAAATATGCAAGCCTTTAAGGACGGTCACGAAATTCCCAATATTATTACCGGACAGTTTCAAGATATGTTTGCTACTTTTGGGGGCGGAGGATCTACGTTATCATTGATTATCGTTATGGTTATCTTTTGTAAAAGTCAGCGGGTGAAAAAATTATCTCAGTTGTCATTAGTTCCAAGTATTTTCGGAATCAATGAACCGATAATTTTTGGCCTGCCGATCGTGTTGAACCCTATTATTTTGATTCCCTTTGCACTAGTTCCTACTATTAATATTATTATTTCTTACTTTGCCATGGATTGGGGGATCGTTCCGTATACAAATGGGATTCAATTGCCTTGGACGACACCGCCGATTATTTCGGGCTTCTTAGTAAGTGGCTGGCAGGCTTCTGTGTTGCAGGCATTGCTGATTGTTTTAGGGATGGCGATTTATTATCCATTTATCAAAGTACTGGATGATCAGTATTTGCGGGAAGAAAAAGAAGCAGAAGCACTTGAAGACGACGAAATCGACTTCGACACATTTGATTTTGATGAAATCTAAGCTAGATAAAAAAAGCAAAAAATTTTGGAGGCTTCGAAGGAAGGGACTTTACAAATGAATGATGAACAGCTGCAAGTGGTCATGGGATTAATCATGAATGCTGGCAATGCCAAAAGTGAAGCAGTAGCCGCGTTAGCTGCGGCCAAGAATAATGATTTCACTGAGGCGGAGGAACGAATGAATGCTGCAAATGCCGCATTGGTTGAAGCACACAACACACAAACAGGTATGCTGACTGCTGAAGCGAGTGGTAATAATGCAGAGGTGACATTGTTGATGGTCCATAGTCAGGATCATTTAATGAACGCCATTTCCTATATAGGATTAACTCAAGAACTAATCGATGTATACGAACATTTACATCGATTAGACAAATAATAGCAGCTAAAAACTGGCAAGGATATTTTTCCTTGTCAGTTTTTTATCCGCTAAAAGGCTGGAAGGGGTATAATCAGAGCAAAGTCAAAATGAAAGCAGGTTGCCAATGATACCTTTTACTATCTTTAATGAAGAAAAAAATGATTATCCGATAATTATCAGCCTGCCTCACAGTGGAACGTGGATTCCAGAGGATATGCGAGAAAGCTTACGGCAAGAGGCAGTTTTAGCAAATACCGATTGGTTTTTACCGGAGCTGTATAACTTTTTGGTAGCAAAGGGTTGTACAGTGATTGAAAATCATATCAACCGCTATACTGTCGATCCGAACCGAGAGAGTCGAATGTCTGGGGCGGATTATCAGGATACGGTGGTTTATCAACAAAATACTTTTGGAAACTCATTGTACGAGCAGCCATTATCAAAGCAAACGATCAATCAACGTTTGACTCAATATTATTGGCCGTATCATCAAGCCCTGCAAGCATTGATTGATCAGAAAAAGCAGCATTTTTCACAGGTTTATTTATTTGATTTACATAGCTTTGCGGAATATCCGAATGGCGATGAGACCAAACCAGCTGATTTTGTGATCGGTAATCAAGCAGATCAAACGACCAGTGCTGGATTGCGTGAGTTAGTGACGGGGCTATTAGAAAAAGAAGGGTATAGTGTTTCGAATAATCATCCGTTTAGTGGAGGATTTATTACACGGCACTATGGCCAGCAGGCGGAGGTAGCGGCGTTGCAATTAGAAATTCGCTATAATTGCTACATTGAGCAGCGTTCGTTTGGTGAAGAAGAATTGACAGGCTACGAGCCAAAATTATTTTTCGAGGCACAAGCTAGACTTCAAAGGATTTTTGAAGATTTATTAGCAGTACTTCCAGCAAAGAAACAACATGAATGACTCTAAATGAGTTAGGTTCAGTGGAGCGGTATTACCAGAGAGTGTAGAGGACATGGATCGTTGAAGAATGTGACTCCAATTAAAAAGCGTTCGATCATTTTTGATCGAGCGCTTTTAGTAATCATTCGGATAATGAACAACAATAAATTTTACAACATTACTTGTTTGATTGTCCCAGTTATGATCGATCGTGGAAAAATAGTGTGCCGAATCGCCGGGATAGAGCTGGTAGGTTTTTTCTTCAATCACTAAAGTTAAAATCCCCTCTAGAACATACACAAATTCCTCTCCCTGATGCGGATAAGTAGTCGGCAGCTCACGCTTTTCATGGGGCATGATCTCGATCATCTTTGGCGCGATCCTTTTATCCTGCGGTGTCCGGCTTAATTGTTTGTAGATTATATTGTTTAATTTATGGATTACTGGCTGATCATAGCCGCGAACGATGGGCTCAATCTCAGGCTCCTCTTCAAAAAAGTAGTTGATTCTTACATTAAACAAAGCTGCGATATTTGAAAGGTGTTCGACCGCGATGGTCGTGATGCCTCGTTCAAATTGGGACAAAAAACCCGTAGACAACCCTGTGGCTTCAGAAAGCTGCTTCAGAGTCATTCCCCGTTCATTACGCAGGATTTTCACTTTTTCACCAATATTCATCTGCTTAACTCCTTACATCAATTGATTATTTTAGTATACCTGAAAAAAGACCAAATGCCTAACCGTCATTTAAGTGAATTATTTAGAGAAAATAAAATAAAAAAATTCACCATTATGAATAAAGCGCTTGCAACTACAGCGCGGGGACTTTATAATTAAAGGCGGGAGGGAAGCACGTGAAAAAGCCTACGATTTTTAATATACAGAAGTTTTCGACCCATGATGGGCCAGGGATTCGTACGACGATTTTTTTCAAAGGGTGTCCCATTAGATGTGAATGGTGTCACAATCCAGAAAGTCAGGTATTTGCACCAGAGATTATGTTGAACAAATATGGCAAAGAAGAACTGATTGGAGAAGAATACTCCATCCGCGAGCTGGTGAAAAAGATTCAGGCAGATCAAATTTTCTATGATCAATCAGGCGGAGGCGTTACGTTTTCTGGCGGTGAGGTGATGGCGCAAAACATGGAATATGTGGTAGAGTTGGCTCAAGAATGTCAACGTTTAGGCATCTCGGTTGCCATTGATACCTGCGGGGTCGCGCCGACGGAGAATTATCGCCGAATTCTGCCTTATACGGACTTGTTTTTGTACGATTTAAAGTTCATTGATTCACATAATCATCAGTTATATACCGGAGCCGGCAATCAGCTAGTATTAGAAAATTTACGTTTTTTGTCGGAACAGCAAGCAGAGATTAATTTGCGCTTGATTTTATTGGACGAAATAAACGCGGAAGAAGTAGATGCAGAGGAGATCATCGATTGGCTGGCGAAGGAAAAAATTCATGTGAGTGAAATTTCACTGCTGCCTTATCATGATTTTGGTCGTGACAAATATGAACGATTAAAGCGTGTCTGCACTCAAAATTTTGTCAAACCAGCAGATGAAAAGGTGGAAAGGCTTCAAAAGGTTTACCAAGACGCCGGTTATCAAGTGACGATTGGCGGATAATGCTGCTAAAACAATTGAGAACAAACAAGATGTCAGTCCTATAATGAAGCAAAATTTCTAACTAAATTAGATGACGCGGTTCAGCATTATGTTTTATATAAGAAGGAAATACCTAAATACAAGGAGGAAAAACAATGGCGGAATTAACACTGGAACCAACAAGAAGAGGCAGCACAGAACGGATTAAACGATTGCGGGAAATCAGCGACAAGGAATGTACACCTAGTATTTCGATGGAACGAGCGATCCTGTTGACAGAAGCGTATAAAAAATGGGAAGGCAAAGTTTCTGCTCCAGTATTACGTGGACGTGCCTTCAAGTATATCATGGAAAATCGGACGAACTACATTGAAAAAGGGACGCTAGTTTTAGGAGAAAAGGGAGATAAGCCATGGGCGGCTCCGACATTCCCTGAATTATGCTGCCACACCTTGGAAGATTTCGACAATATGCACAACCGCGAGAAGGTTTTCTTCCGTGTGAGTGAAGAAGACCGTCGTATTCAAGAGGAAGTTATCATCCCTTATTGGCATGACCGTGCCATGATGACACGAATGAATCGCCTGTTGCCAGAAGAGTGGCATTTGTTGTTCGATGCGGGCTTATATACAGAGTTCTTGATGCAGCGCGGACCTGGTCATACGGTTGCGGACGGCAAAATGTATCAAAAAGGGTTCGCTGATTTTAAAGCTGATATCCAGCAGGAAATCGATAACCTAGACTATAACAATGATATGGAAGCGTTGAATAAGCGCGAAGAATTAGAAGGAATGAAGCTGGTCTGCGAAGGAATGATCATTTACGGCAAACGTTACGCGCAGCAATGTCGTGATTTAGCTGAAGCAGAAACAGATCCGCAATGGAAACAGGAGCTGCTGGACTTAGCTGAGGTCTGCGATGTGGTTCCAGAACATGCGCCGCAAACCTTCCGCCAAGCAATCCAGATGTACTGGTTCACTCATATCGGTGTAACCGTGGAGATGAACAACTGGGATGCCTATTCACCAGGAAAATTAGATCAGCATTTAGAACCTTTCTATGAAAAAGACATCGAAGAAGGACGTTTGACCCGCGAAGAAGCTCGTGAGCTATTGGAAAATCTTTGGATTCAATTCAATAATCAGCCAGCACCGCCAAAAGTTGGAATCACCTTGAAAGAAAGTGCAACGTATACCGATTTCTGTAACTTGAACACAGGGGCTTTACGTCCTGACGGTACAAGCGGGGTGAGCGATGTCAGCTATCTGATTTTGGAAGTTATGGATGAAATGAAGCTGCTGCAGCCGAGTTCGAATGTGCAGATTTCTCGTAAGTCGCCTGAAAAATTCCTGCGCGAAGCTTTAAAGGTCTCCCGTAAAGGCTGGGGACAGCCGGCGATGTACAACTCGGAGGCGATTTTAGCAGAGCTGAGTTATCTCGGAAAATCCGTCGATGATGCCAGAGAAAGCGGAATTTGTTCAGGCTGTGTCGAGGTTGGTGTAGCAGGAAAAGAAGCGTATGTACTAACTGGTTATCTCAATATCCCGAAAGTTTTTGAACTGGCGATGAACCGCGGCTATGATCATTACACTGATAAACAGGTCGGGATCGACGTAGGCGATTTCACGAAAATGAAAACCTATGAAGAAATCTTCGAAGCGTTCCATAAAGAGCTGCAATACGTGGTAGATGTGAAGGTTGCAGGAAACAACATGATCGAACGGATGTACATGGAATTCATGCCTGTGCCGCTGCTTTCTGTGATGTCTGATGATTGTATCAAAGTCGGCAAGGATTATAATGCCGGCGGGGCACGTTACAATACTAGCTACATCCAGTGTGTAGGAATTGCGACGATCACCGATTCATTGGCAGCGATCAAGCACAATGTCTTTGAACAAAAAACAATGACGATGCAGGAGCTGCTTGATGCCTGTGAAGCTGATTTTGAAAACTATGACGAAATCTATGATCGCGTGTATAATGAAACACCTAAATACGGAAATGACGATGAATACGCGGATACCCTATTGCGCGATGTAGCTGCTTCATTACAAGATGTCATTGCTGATCGGCCTACACCGAAAGGCTCGAAAACAGTTGTCGAATTCCTGCCAACAACTTGCCACGTATACTTTGGGCAGGTAATGGAGGCGTCGCCAAACGGCCGTCACAAAGGAATTCCATTACCAGATGGTATTTCGCCAGAAAAAGGTGCAGATCGCAACGGTCCAACGGCAGTGATCAAATCGGCATCAAAAATCGATCAAACGAAAACAGGGGGAGCGTTGCTGAATCAGAAGTTCACACCTAGCGTGGTTGCCGGAGAAGCTGGAATTACTAATATGGCATCACTCGTTCGCAGCTATTTTGCCTTGGATGGTCACCATATCCAATTCAATGTGATTAATCGTGAGACATTGCTAAAAGCACAAAAGCATCCGAAGGAATATGAAAATCTGATCGTACGTGTTGCAGGGTATAGCGATTACTTCAATAATCTGGAAAAAGCGTTACAGGATGAAATCATCTCCAGAACCGAGCAAGCTTTCGGCTAAACACATATTTCAATAATGAATAAAAAAACCAGAGAAATTTCTCTGGTTTTTTTATTGTTCATAGATCAAGCATATTACGGAGAAGAGGATTGAGATATTCAAAGCCTGTACCTCAAAAGATTTGGAAAGAAGTTTCTGATATAATTAATTGAATAAATCGAAAGGAGACTGGGCCATTTATGGAAGGTATACATAGATATGAAAAACAGAGCTTAAGCGATATGGTTGTATCATATGTCAAAAATAGAATTTTGGCAGGAACCTTAAAGAGTGGTGATCGACTAATTGAGACAGATATCTCAGAGGAACTTATGATCAGTCGAGCACCAGTAAGAGAAGCAATGCGGATACTGAACCAACAAGGATTGGTTACCTTTTCTCCACGAAAAGGCAACCATGTGATTGAGATGGGGTCAGCTGAAATGATGGAGGTCTTTGAAATTCGAACATCATTAGAAAAACAAACGTTGCATAAAATTTTGAGAAAACAACTACTTAAGGAGGAGGATCTTCGACGATTAACCAAAATAGCTTTAGATATGAAGGATAATGAACAGACATGTCAAACTGAAGAGGACAGAGTCTTTTTATTTAATACACTAGATCTTACCTTCCATAAATATCTTTGGGAGCTATCTGGTAATGTGAGAAGAGCACGTATTTTAGAGAATTTGTACTATCAATTACTCATTGCAATAAACGAAGATATTTCTTCTCAGGAGATCCTTGAAAGAAAATCAGAAGAACACTTAGCGTTCGTTGAAGTTCTAAGTAAAAATGATCTTCCAACAGTTGTTCATGAGTTTTATAACCATATTCGTGCGTATGTTAAGGCCACTTTGCCTACAGAAGAAAAGAATTTCTATTTGGACTGTTAAAAGTAAAATTTTTATGTCCAAGTTCGTAATGTTTTGAATGGTGAGTAAAAAAAGCGAACCGTCCTTTTGGTGGGCACCCCGTCAATAGGACAATGAAATATTTAAAGAGTTTATGAGCTGCTTTTCGGTTAGCGAAAGGCAGCTTTTTTCTATTTGAAGAAGCGTCTAAACAATCATTAAGCTGCTTCGTAGTATTGGTTGTGGTATTCCATCGGTGTTAAGATGTGCAGTTTTCGTTGATAGCGACCATTGTTATAGTAGTCGATATAAGAATCGATCATTGTCATCAATTCGTCGCGACTGATAAATTTTCTGCCGTAATACTGTTCGCGTTTGAGAATCCCCCAAAAGCCTTCCATTGGTCCGTTATCAATACATTTTCCTACTCGAGACATGCTTTGCGTCATTTCTGCTTTAACGATTTTCTTGTAAAAATTCACATGGGTATATTGAAAGCCGCGATCACTATGAAAGAGCGGATGAGCGTCTGGTTCAAGGGCAACTGCTTGATCGAAGGTATCAAAAACAAGGTTCAAGTCATTCGTATCCCGAATCACGTAAGAGACGATACGACGATCATACAAATCTAAAATGGCGCTTAGATAAAGTTTCTTCACTTCAGGTCCCACATAATATTTGAACTCCGTGACATCGGTCAGCCATTTTTGATTCGGCGCTTCAGCAGTAAACTTCCGATCTAGGATATTCTCGGCAACATGATAGGGTTGGTTCGCACGTTTCGTGATACTGTTGGCTGAATGTTTAATCGTTGACTGAATGCCTTCGTGTCGGCAGATCCGCAAGACGCGTTTGTCATTTACATGGATATCATGTTCTCGATTCAGTGTATTATTTATACTGCGATAGCCTTTTTCTGGATGGTCGTCATGAATCGTTCGGATTACTTTGGCTAATTCCATATTTTCCACTGTTCGTTCGCTATACGGATGTTTGATCCAACGAAGATAAGCAGAACGGGTAACCTGTAAAAGTTTACACATTGGGAGAATGGCATAGCCTTTTTCCTCGTGAAGCTCTTTGATTGCTTCGTAAGACACGATTTTTCGGACTTGTCCTAGTGATCCCTCCTTTCTAATTCCCTGACTTTTTTTAATAAATCAATCTCCATCTGTTGGTCCTTTACTTGTTCTTCCAGTTGGGCGATTTTGATCTGCGCTTCTTCTTCAGGCGTTCGGCTAACTTGCTTGGCTTTGCGTCGCCCTCGCCGATCTTCTAAACCAGCTTTGCCTTTTTCTTCATATCGTTTGACCCATTGGTATAAATTGGCATAGTTCACTTGGTACTTAACAGCTGTCCCGCTATAATCATACTCATTGGCAATACAATAGAGGACCATTTCGATTCGTTCATCTAGACTGAATTTTTTTGTTTGTCTCACTTTACTTCCACCACTTTCTGATTTGAAGTCTCCATGAGTATTATATATCCTAATCCAGTCTCGAAGTTGCCTTTCACTTCTTAAACCATATTTTTGAGCAACTTGATCAAGGCCTCTGTTACCATCTAAGTAATCCCGAACAGCTGTCAATTTTAGATCTTTAGAATAATGCTTATTTTTCTTGGTAGCGAGCAATCCAGTTGGTCCTTCATTTTCATAGAGAATACACCACCTGCGAATCGTTCTAATGCTTACTTGAGCTTTCTGAGCAGCTTGGCTTCTACTAATCTCTCCATTTAAACACTGTTCAACAATAGCCACTCGTTCTACTGGAGTCCCTGACATCTTTCTTTTTCCCATACTAAAAACCCCTAACTAAGATTTAATTGTTTCTTTGTCCTAGTTAGGGGTAGCATATCATTTTTGGACGGTTCATTTTATTTTTTTAAAGCGATTTGCTGTGCGTGAATATTTTCTAAGAAGGCTTGATCGTGTTCCACGATCAGCATCGTGGGTTTGATCTGTAGTAAAAGATCCTCTAATTGCTTTTGATTGAAGACATCGAGGTAATTTAACGGCTCATCCCAAATATAGAGCTCGGCTTCTTGAGCGAGGGATTTGGCTAGTTCGACTTTTTTCCGCTGTCCCATACTCATTTCTTCGATTCGATTTTGAAAGACATTTCGTTCCATCCCTAATTTTCGCAGATTATTTAAAAAGGCTGAATAATCCAATTGATTTTTTTCGGCGAAATCCTGCAGATTTCCTCGATTGCTTTCGTAGTTTTGCCGCACATAGCTGATTTTCGCATTCGGTCGAAGAAGCTCTCCGGCTGACTCGCCAGCAAAAGTACCTAGTAGATAATGCAGGACACTAGATTTTCCTATGCCATTCGGCCCGGTCAAAGCAGCGATTGATCCGCGTTTTAACTCAAATGAAAGAGGATCAAAGAGCGGCTTTTGGTCTGGGTAATGGAGCGTCAAGTTCTCCAGCTTCAATAATTGTGTGTGTCTGCTTGGATGGTAATTCATCGTTAGCCGATCGACATCCTCTAAGTCCTTTAAAAGACCTTCTTTGGCATCGATTTGATCATACATCCGCTGTTCGATCGTTTTTGAACGTTTCATTGTACGAGCAGCGCGGGCGCCAATGAAGCCTGTATCAAAAATACCGCCGCTGCCTTTTTCGGATGGCTTTCCGTATTTTTCTGTTTCTCGAGAACGAGACCATTCCGCCTTTTCAGCCGCTGTTTTTTTCAGGCGGCCGACTTCCTTTTTGATTTTTTGATTCTGTGCCAGTTCAAATTCATCCCGCAGCTTTTTTTGTTCTTCGTAGGTGGCGAAATTTCCTTGATAGAGCACCAGCTGGCTTTTTTCAATCGCCAATGTATGATCAGTGACTTGGTTCAAAAATTGCCGATCGTGGCTGACGACGATAAAGCCATCCTTGTGCTGCAAATAGTTCGCAACATGCTGACGTCCCTGTAAATCCAAATGGTTGGTTGGTTCATCAATCAACGGGAAAAAGTCAGCTTGGGTGAAGAGCAGCGCCAATAAGACTTTCGTTTGTTCACCGCCGGAAAGTGTCTGATAGGGCTGCCATAATACCTGCGGGTCCAGTTGAATCAAGTTCATTTCTCGTTCCAATTCCCATAGCTCAAAATCAGCTATTTCCAGCAGCGCATAGTAGGTCAGCTGGTCCGTTTCGTTTACAGCAGCCGGAAAATAGACCGGCTGCAGAGGAAATTGGATTTCTCCTTGATACGCATATTTTCCCAGCAGGAGCTGCAGCAATGTGGTTTTCCCGCGGCCGTTGCGTCCGACTAGACCTAATTTCCAGCTGCTATCGATTGTTAAATTGGCATCCTCAAATAGTAAATCGACCTGCTTGTCAAAGCCAAAGGTCAAATGTGTGATTTTAATTGTAGACATAAAAAATACCCCCTGTTCGTTTCGCTATGGAAACAAAAAAATCCTAACCAATTTTCAGGAAAGGATTAGGAGGTGAAGGGTCTTTTTCCAAATAGTGATAAGCAGGTAGGGCGTACAGCTCATATCTTGTCTGCATACGGTACCGCTTGTTCACTATTTTCAAAAAAAGTTTTATTGTCTATTCATGCTTAACGAACGATGAAAAGCATAATTGACAGAAAAAGAGACCATCCCTTTGAAATCCTAAGCCAGTCCTGAAAATCTGCACACTAATCCTATCAACGTTCGTTAATTTAAGATCGGTTTGCAGCTTCCAACATTCGCTTAGTTTTTCAATGGCATAATCCCTCGTTTCAATTTAAGATGTTTTTATTAAACCAAATTTTTCTGGCTTTGTCAAAAAAATACGGACGCAGCCGCTTCCCCAAACATGCTACGCCCTGGAGTGATCCTCGATATACGAGGCGAAGAAAATTCATTCTTCTATTATTATAGTAGCATATTTCAGAAAAAAAAAGTCTTTTAAACACTTGGGAAAAGATAGCAGTGGAGCCGTTATCAAAAAGTTTGGTACAATGGATGCAGAAATGGAGGTGGAGGGATGAACTATGCAGGAATTTATCATCGTCCCGAAAGCGAATTTGCTTTTCTTTATACGAAAGACTTGATGCGGATTCGTCTGCAAACAGGTCGCAATGAGATAAAATCGGTCGGTTTAATCAGCGGCGATTTTTATACCTTTGCTGAGGAAAAATGGTACCAAACCAAGCAGGAAATGAACAAAACGTATACGACGGATACTCATGATTATTGGGAAATTGAAGTAACAGCACCCCATCATCGCTTGGCGTATGCTTTTTGCATTACGTGTTATGACGGCACACAGATTTTTTACACCGATCAGGGAATCTTTGAATATGAAGAAGACCGATTGAGTCGAGATTATTTATATTTTCGCATGCCTTATTTTCAAGAAATCGATCGTTTTAAGGTGCCGGATTGGGTGGCAAAAACAGTTTGGTATCAAATCTTTCCAGAGCGCTTTTACAACGGGGATTCGTCAAACGACCCAGAGGATGCTTTAGCGTGGGGAAGCGAAAAGCCGACGCGCGAGAATTTTTTTGGCGGTGACCTGCAGGGTGTTATCGAAAAATTGGATTATTTGGAGGATTTAGGTGTAAATGGGTTGTATCTTTGCCCGATCTTCACCTCTCCATCGAATCATAAATATGATACGGTGGATTATTATGAGATCGATCCTCACTTTGGGAATAAGCAGCTTTTTCGCGAGCTGGTTGAAAAGGCCCATGAGCGCGGTATTCGAGTGATGCTGGATGCGGTCTTCAATCATTTAGGTGCGAGTTCTCATCAATGGCAGGATGTGATTTTACACGGTCAAGAATCTGCTTACGCTGACTGGTTTCATATTGATTCCTTTCCACCGAGCTATACAGCGATTCCGGATTCAGAGTATGCCAAAAATTTGAATTATGACACCTTCAGCTTCAATCCACATATGCCGAAGCTGAATACGGCGAATCCTGAAGTTCAAAAGTATTTATTGGAGATCGCGACCTATTGGATTCGAGAATTTGACATTGACGGTTGGCGGCTGGACGTGGCCAATGAGGTCGATCATCATTTTTGGAAAAAATTTCATGAAGCGGTGCTGCAGCAGAAAGAGGATCTGTATATTTTAGGTGAAATTTGGCATTCTTCCCAGCGCTGGCTGCAAGGAGATGAGTTCCACGCGGTGATGAATTACGCATTTACCGACAGTATCAAGGCCTTTTTCGTAGAGCAGACGATTTCGATCTCGCAAATGATTTTCGGAATGAATCGCCAGCAGTTGCTTTATCGGGATCAAACCAATGAGGTGAGCTTCAATTTGCTGGATTCTCATGATACACCGCGGATCTTAACTTTGTGTCAAGGAAACAAGGATTTGATGAAGGCTGTTCTGACCTTTATGTTCATTCAAAAGGGGACGCCGTGTCTTTATTATGGGACGGAGGTTGGAATGGAAGGCGAGATGGATCCGGATTGTCGCCGTTGTATGGTTTGGGAAGGACAAGATGAGGAGCTTCGGACGTTTTTCAAACAGCTGATTGCTTTACGGAAGCAATTTTCCGAGGTGTTCAGTTACGGGACCATGACTTGGCATTATGATGATGATAAAAAGGCTTTTTCACTGACACGCAGCTATAAGGAAAAAACAGTGATTGCGACATTTAACGAAGGGGATTCCTTTGAGGTTGAAAAAGCGGGACGTCGAGTATTCGGCCAGAATTATCATGAGGCGGAGGAATATCAGCTATCGCCCCATGGATTTGTGATTCAAGAGCAGTAATACCGAGTCGCTTTAATTGGAAAAAAGTAAAAAGATGCATATAGTAGGTGAAGAAACGAATAAGGATGTCAAGCTGTTCACAGTTGGCTATGGTGGAACTGGAATATCAGATTTCAGGTATAGAGCGAACAGGTCGTTTAGCGGAACGATATACGGCATTCAAATCGGGATTATTTACTCGAATAAGGAGAGATACTTATGGAATTGCTCATTTTTTTACTTTCAGGAATCATTGGTCTGCTTCATTTAGTGATCATGGGCCTAGAAATGTTTGCGCCGATGGAAAAACAGGCCAAGACATTTGATATGCCCCATGAATTTGTCGTTCAAAAGAATGCCCAGATTGCTTTGAAGAACATGGGAATTTACAATGGCAGCTTGGGGCTGATGATGCTGGTCAGTTTATTCCTATTTCAAGGAGACATTCGGCTAAAGGTTCTGCTGCTGCTTAATCTTTTTGTAGTGATTGTCGGCCTTTATGGCGGAAAGACTGTGACAAAATCTATTTATTTGATTCAAGCATTGCCTGCGATTATTACTGCTTTGCTGATTCTGCTTCAATTAGTTTAAAAAAAGCTCGGCTAAGACTTGTTTCTTAGTCGATTTTTTTGTACTGGTGAGTCGAGGGAAGTGGAGTGTTTTTATGGTATAGTAGGAGAATCAGGCGACAGCTACGGAGGAAAAAAATGAATAATAATGATTTATTGCTGCGGTTAAGATACGCGTTGGATATCAAGGATAGTGATATCGTAAAGGCCTTTCAACTAGGCGGCATGGAGATTTCTAGAGAAGAAGAGCAAGCGATGCTGACAAAGGTACGTGATCAGGAGCTGGAAGAAAACGACGATTTTGAAAAGAACGTTTATCAAAAAATGATCAATAACAAAGTTCTCGATACATTTTTGAATGGTTTTATCACCTTAAAACGCGGTGAAGCAAAGGATAAGCCGCAGCCGCAAAGTGGAGAAATCAAACATATCAACAATGTTTTATTGAAAAAGGTAAAGATTGCTTTAGCATTGACCAGTGAGGACATGCTGGAAATTTTAGCTGAAGCCGGTGTTTATCCGTCAAAGGGCGAGCTCGGTGCGATCCTGCGGAAAGAAGGACACCGCAATTTTAAACCCTGCGGCGATAATTATACTCGGAATTTTCTAAAGGGATTAGCTTTGTGTTATCGGGAGTAAATGAATTGGGCCAGTCATTAGACTGGTCTATTTTTGTGCCTAGAAACGGCGAGTCGCTACGATTTTCTTGCTAAAGCGTCAAATTCTGTTTTACTTGCACATATATGTGCGTAATAAAATTATATAAACATCTTATTGACTTTGTATAATCATCGTATTACACTGGAATCAGGTTAAATAAAACTATTTTAAGAGGAGAAGCGCATGAATCGTTGGGTTTATTTATTTTCAGAAGGATCAAAGGAACAAAAGGATTTATTAGGCGGCAAAGGAGCCAATCTTGCCGAGATGACAAAATTAGGTCTGCCAGTTCCTACCGGCTTCACTGTAACCACTGAAGCATGTTTGTATTATTTGAATCAGGGCAATCAATTGATTCCGGAAATGAAGGATCAGGTGATGGAGGCCGTTGAAAAATTGTCTGCTAAAACTGGGAAGCAGTTTGGCGATTTAGACAATCCCTTATTGGTTTCGGTTCGCAGCGGATCAAAGTTCTCGATGCCGGGGATGATGGATACTGTTTTGAACCTTGGATTAAATGACCAAACAGTTGCGGCTTTGGCAGAGAATAGTCAGAATGAACGCTTTGCCTATGATTGTTATCGTCGGTTGCTGCAAATGTTCGGCAATGTCGTGATGGGGATGGATAATAGTGATTTTGAAAACCACATCACCGCGTTAAAAAAGATAAACGGCTTGTCATTTGATAATGAGTTGACCGCCGATCATTGGAAACAAATTGTAAGCGAGTACAAAGAGATTTATCGGAAGAAATTACAGCGGGAATTCCCGCAGGATCCGATCGAACAATTGTATTTAGCGATCGAAGCGGTCTTCGGCAGCTGGAACAATCAACGGGCAAAAACCTATCGTCGACTGCATGATATCAGTGATGATTTAGGAACCGCTGTAAATATTCAGGAAATGGTCTTTGGAAATTTTGGCGAAAGCTCTGGGACAGGTGTGGTATTCTCCCGCAACCCATCGTTAGGTGATCCTGGTTTATTCGGCGAGTATTTAATCAATGCTCAGGGAGAGGATGTAGTGGCAGGTGTTCGAACACCAAAACCGATCCAAGTTTTGGCGGACGAGCTGCCGGAACAATATCAGCAATTAAAGAGTATTTGCGAAAACTTAGAAAAGCATTATCACGACATGCAGGATGTGGAATTTACGATCGAGCGGGAAAAATTATTTATTCTGCAGACCCGCAGTGGGAAGCGCACGTCGAAGGCGGCGCTAACGATCCTGTTGGATTTTTATAAAGAAGGAATCATTGACGAAAAGGAATTAGTCAGCCGCATCGAAGCGAAGGACTTGGAGGCAGCGCTGCATCCTAACTTCGATGAAAAAGAATTGAAACTGCATGAATCATTTTTATCTGGATTAGCAGCTAGCCCGGGCGCTGCAACAGGAGCGGCATATTTTACTGCCGAAGCAGCGACCGAGGCCAAAGCTCGCGGGGAAAAAGTCGTATTGGTTCGTGAAGAAACGTCACCTGAAGATATCGAAGGAATCGCAGTCAGTGAAGCGGTAGTTACCAGTCGCGGCGGTATGACCTCACATGCGGCAGTAGTTGCTCGCGGAATGGGAATCTGTTCGGTGGTGGGCTGTGAACGCTTGAATGTACTGGAAGAAAACAAAGCGACCGTTGGAGACAAGGTCATTGAAGAAGGAACAATTCTATCTGTTGATGGAACCAGCGGCAGCATCTATTTTGGTGAAATTCCGATGGAGGAAGTAACGAATACCGTCGCGTTAGATGAGCTGCATGTAATTTGGGATCGTCATGCGAAAATCAGAGTCCGTGCAAATGCCGAAACACCAAATGATATCGAGACAGGAATGTCCTTAGGGGCAGTCGGTATTGGGTTGGCTCGGACAGAGCACATGTTCTTTGAAAAGAGCCGTCTGCTGCAATTCCGTCAATTGATTTTGGCAGATAGTTTGGACGAACGCTTAGAAGTGCTGAAGGATTTAAAGGAAGTGCAAAAGCAGGACTTTAAATTTATGTATGAAGCAGCGCAGGGCAAAGCGACGACGATTCGTTTACTTGATCCGCCGCTGCATGAATTTCTGCCTAAAGGATCAGATGAATGCCGCGAGGTCGCTAAAGAATTAGGCAAGACCTTTAATGAAGTGAAGCGGAAAACGGATAATCTGGCGGAGGTCAATCCAATGTTAGGATTTCGCGGCTTGCGATTAGGCGTGGCTTATCCAGAAATCTATCAAATGCAGGCGGAGGCGATCATTGAAGCGGCTTGCGAAGTGACGAAGGAAAATGACTTTACGATCCAACCAGAAATCATGATTCCATTTACCATTGATGCGCAGGAGTTTGCCCGCGTGCGTGCGTCGATAGAAGAAGCAATCCAAAAGAGTCTCAAGGAGCACGAGCAAATGCTGGATTACCAAATTGGTACCATGATCGAGATCCCAAGAGCCTGTTTTGTAGCGGATGAGATCGCAAAACATGCGGACTTCTTCAGCTTTGGCACCAATGATTTGACTCAGATGGCTCTGGGACTGTCTCGCGATGATTCACCGCGCATCATCAATCAATATATGGAGGCAGGGATTTTCGCGGATGATCCATTCCAAGTATTGGATGAAGCAGGAGTCGGAGCGCTGATGAAGCTGGCCATTGAAGGCGGGAGAAGCGTAAATCCGAAACTGAAGATTGGAATTTGCGGTGAAGCGGCAGCTCATCCGAAGTCAATCGCCTTCTTAAATCATTTGGCGATCGATTATATCTCTTGTTCACCATTTAGAATTCCTCAGGCAAAAATGACCTTGGCTCAATCAGCGGTCGATTTGTAATCGGAATCTTGAATAAAAAAACACTTATATTAGTTTTTGGTTAAAAAACAGCATGAATTTGGAAAGAGATAGCTTTTTATTAGGCTATCTTTTTTTTGTTATTAACAGGAAAATTCAAAAACTTAAAATTAATTATAGATAACAAATAGATGAGAAAGATCGCCCTTAAATGAATGAAATATAATTTGTAAACGGATTCAACCTTCGTTATACTTCTTATAGGCTTTAAATATGTCATGTCACAATAAAACAGCTTCTTTTTTGGTCAGCTTGAATAACATGTTTTTTTACGTGAAAGCTTTATTTTTAATGAAAATCAACTTTTTTCTATTAAATGGTGGTTTTTTCACAATGACTTATGAATAAAAATACGGTATAATGCTGACTTGGGAGGTGAAACAAACTGCGGAATTAGGAATCATAGAATAACATCTTGACATTCATGAGCGGTCTTTTCCGTTGATTGTTTTGACGTATTGCATCCCCAAAAGGGACCGTGAATTCGTCGTTAAGTAAGAAGGTTATTCTAAGCTGTCAAAATTGGAGAACACTATTTAGACATGATCTTTCTAATGAATCTAACAGGTTTAACAATCTGTTATAAAAAAAAGAAAGCAGGGATTAAACAATGACAATTGATTGGCAAAAAGAAGTAGAAGCACGCAAAGACGACTTACTGAAAGACTTAGGCGATCTTATTCGTATCAACAGTATTCGCGATGTGGAACATGGAACAAAAGAAGAACCTCTTGGACCAGGACCAGCAGCCGCTTTACGTAAAGTATTGGAATTTGGCGAACGCGATGGTTTCGTGACGAAAAATATCGAAAACGTAGCGGGTCACATCGAATACGGTGACGGAGAAGAAATGTTTGGGCTTTTAGGACACGTTGACGTTGTTCCCGTTGACGATAACTGGGACACAGATCCATTTGAACCAGTCATCAAAGATGGAAAATTATACGCACGTGGGTCAGCCGATGATAAAGGACCTTCAATCGCTGCTTATTATGCAATGCGTATTATCAAAGATTTAGAATTACCTATTTCTAAGAAAATTCGCTTTATCTTCGGTACTGACGAAGAAAGTGAATGGGTTGGAATCCACCGTTATATGGAAGTTGAAGAAATGCCTAAGGTTGGTTTTTCTCCAGATGCACAATTTCCGATCATTAATGGTGAAAAAGGAATTTTATCTTATGAAGTGACTTTTGCAAACAAAGACAACGCTGAAGCTGGCGACTTTGATCTTGTAAGCTTCAACTCTGGTTTGCGTACGAATATGGTACCAGGAGATGCAACAGCTGTTCTTAAAGTGAACGACGAAGCAAAAGTTGCAGACATGAAAGCGGCATTTGACGCATTCATCGAAAAATCTGAAGTCAAAGGCGAATTTGCTGAAAACAACGGCGAAATCACGATTACTGTGATCGGTAAAGGTGCTCATGCACAAGAACCAAAATTCGGTGTTAACTCAGCAACATTCCTAGCAGCCTTCTTAGCTGACTACAACCTTGACGGCAATGGTGCTAACTACATTCAAACAATTTCTGAATATATGCACTTAGATTACAACGGTAAGAAAATCAATGCTTACACAAAACACGATGTAATGGGTGAAACAACTTCATCAGCGAACTTGTTCGACTACAGTGCAGACGGCGACAAAAAAGTTACATTAAATGTTCGTCATCCAGAAGGCATCACAAAGGATATCATCTTAGCCAACATGGAAGAAGTTCTTAAAGATGCAGGCGTTTCAATCGCGATCATTGGCGACGTGAAAACTCCTCATTATGTTCCAGCAAGCGATCCATTAGTGAAAACATTATTGGACGTTTACGAAGAACATACTGGTCTTGAAGGCCATGAAGAATCAATCGGCGGAGGGACTTACGGCCGAATCCTAGAACGTGGTGTCGCATATGGCGCAATGTTCCCAGGTGAAGAAAACGTAATGCACCAACCAAATGAATTTATGCCGATTGACAGCTTGTTCAAAGCAACAGCAATTTACGCTGATGCTATTTATCGCTTAGTAAAATAGTCGGTAATGGGAGACAGGGATCCTGTCTTTGTCAGGATTCCTTATCTCATTGAGGAAATGATAGTAAGGAAGGAATTTCAAAGATAATGAAAAAACTCTCAAAAGACGCTTTTGGTGGAGTAGCAGGGAAAGATTATGTCCCGTATGTAGCTGATAAGCCTAAAAAATCAGGTTCACCAATCATTATGATTTTAGGTATTTTACTTGCTGCACTATTTGCAGCATCGACCGCTTATTCAGGTATGAAGGCTGGTTTGACTGTAGCAGCAGGTATTCCAGGTGCAATTATTGGATCAGGGCTAGTCGCTCTATTTGTAAAACCTAAAACCATTTTAGGTAAGAACTTATTGCAATTAATGTCTAGTGGTGGGGAATCTGTAGCATCAGGTATGATTTTCGTATTACCAGCCGTAATCTTAGTTGGCGGTAAAGTGAATTTCATCGAAGGTGTAGGAATCGGAGTCGGCGCTGTCTTACTCGGTGTTGGTGTGTTCTCACTTGTGGAAGATTACATGCTAGTCAGTGAACACGGTAAACTGGTTTATCCTGAAGCAATGGCTATTTCTGAAACATTAGTCGCTTCAGATACTGGTGGCGATTCACTTAAATACATGGGTATCGGATTCGGTATCGGTGGTGTCTTAACTGCGTTAACTGGTTCTGTCTTTGGAATCATGAACAATGTTATCAGTTATGTCAATGAAAGTTTCTATAAATGGAAATTTGAAACAGAAGTAAATCCATTATTAGCAGGTATCGGATTTATCGTCGGAATGGACGTATCTGTCTTGATGTTTGCTGGTTCGATCTTAGCGAACTTCGCGATCGCACCATTACTTGGTTACTTCATGGAAATGGCGAACAGCAATGCACATGTTTGGGATAATGCCTCTCAATTATTGAGTGCTTCAAACTTTGCCGTAATTTCTGGTTCGTATGTTAAATACATCGGTGCTGGTATGATGATCTCTGGTGGATTGATCGGTGCAATCAAATTGATCCCTACCATCATTTCATCGATCTCTGCAACTTTGAAAGGCCGCAAAGACGGTTCTGAAAAAGAAGGCGGCGGCATGCTGCCATTGATCGTAGGTGCTGTGATCGGTATCGTTATGGGATTTGTGATCACTGGAAGTATTGCAATGGCACTTGTAGCAGGTATTTTGTCCATTATCTTAAGCTTCCTATTTGTTATCGTTGCAGGTCGTTTGACTGGTACGATCGGTACATCAAACTTGCCAGTATCTGGTATGACAATCGCTTCAATGGTTATCTTAACGTTAGTATTTGTAATGATGGGCTGGACTTCAGCTGAAAACACGCAACAATTACTGTTGTTTGGTACATTTATCGTATTAGCAATTTCAGTAGCCGGCGGTTATGCTCAGTCACAAAAAGTTACGTTTGTAATGGGCGGAAACTTCAACGAAGGTCGTCGTTACTTCTTGATTTCTAATATTGTAGGTGTGGTAATCGTTACTGGTATGATGGTTATCTTGTCACCACAATTAGCAATCACTGGTTCTAACCCTCCATTTGGTTTACCACAAGCAAACTTGATGGCAACATTAACTTCAGGGATCACGTCTGGCTCTCTGCCTTGGCACATGATCATCGCTGGTATCGCAATGGGTGTGGTTTTACACTTCATGAAGGTGCCAATCATGACATTTGCGATTGGTTTCTACTTACCAATCTCAACAACTTCAATCATTTTAGTTGGTGCGTTGATCCGTCGTTTAATTGATGAATTAAACAAAAAAGAAACAGAAGAAGTTGCAGAAGAACGTATCACTCTTGGTGTCAGCTTGTCATCTGGTTTGATCGCTGGTGGTTCAATTATCGGTTTGATCGGAATCATTTTACAAGTAACGGGCGTAGTAACTCCAGGAACACCAACAGGCTTCTTAGGTTCTAATGGTTCAGCATTCTTGTTGCTTGCAATCTTAATCGTTGCAATCATTGCGCCGTTGTTAAGTGTGAAGAAAGTGAAACACAATGACTAATCAACAGCCAAATGCTGTGAATCCGGAAACGGAAGAGCTGTTAAAGCGTGTTTACCGAATCAAAGAAGGACTGCATTATGAAATTCGTGATGGCATCGTTTTTGTCATCACCGAACAAAATGCCTGGATCCAACGAGTCTTACGCAAGATTCATTATAAGATCCCAGAAACCTCTGAGATGGAGCTGGATAAATACGGCAGCTTCATTCTTCAGCAAATCGATGGTAAACGAACCGTTAAAGAAATTGGTGAAAACCTTGGCGCTGCCATTGAAGAAGCCAATGATCAGTTGTATGATCGTTTATTGATTTATTTGCATCATTTAGAGAAGAATGAAAAATATATTGAATTAGTATAAAAAAATGACCTTCAAGTGAAGCCGCTTGAAGGTCATTTTTCTTGCATGTTTTGAAAACCATAGAAATCCTAAACTCTTTTAAAAGAGACGTTTTAAAAATTTTATACTCCTGTACAATAAGGTTAGATAAGTGACATTCTGATTTTGAGAAAAGAAAATGAGGTAAAAATGAAGAAAAGTATACTGTTTTTAGGGTTGATTTATTTGATTTTTATTAGTTTAGGATTGCCGGACTCTATTTTAGGGGTTGCTTGGCCAAGTATGAATGGAGAGTTTAATGTAGCTGCTAGCTCTGCCGGAATCATTGCCATGGTGGTCTCCATTGGAACGATTCTCTCAAGTTTCCAAACCAATCAGCTGATTCAAAAAATCGGAGTCGGTAATTTAATTGTTTGCAGCATTCTCTTTACGGTGATTGGTTTATGTGGTTTTTCTGTTTCAAAGAATTTTGTCTTTTTAATTATCAGTGCGATTCCCTTGGGATTGGGAGCAGGAGCGATTGATACTGCGGTGAATGATTATGTTGCGCTGCATTATAAGGCTCATCATATGAATTGGCTGCATGGCTTCTGGGGGATAGGGGCAACCCTTGGTCCGATTATTATGGGTGTCTTTTTAAGAAATCAAAATTGGCGGGGCGGCTATCTGGTTTTAGCAGGAGTGCAATTCATGTTAGTTACCGTTGTTTATTTTACTCGGAAGCAGTGGAAGCAGCCGAAGCAGGCAGCCCACTCGCTGGAAGCACAGGATTCGCTCTTGACTTTGATCAAGCAGCCGGGAGTGATTTTTTCGCTGATCTGCTTCATTTTTTATGTTGGCGTCGAGGCATGTATGGGATTATGGGGCAGCAGCTTTTTAGTTAAAGTAAAAGATATTCCTATTTCGACTGCGGCATTTATGACTTCAAGCTATTATGCTAGTTTGACCATTGGCCGACTTGCGGCTGGTTTCTTCACGTTCTTCTTATCTAGTCGTAAATTGCTCTACATAAGTGAAGGCCTTTTGTTGGCAGGTGTAGTTTTTCTGATAATAGGAAAAGGCAATTTTGCAGCAATAGGTTTCATTTTTACTGGACTAGGCTCTGCGGCGATCTTTCCAACTATGCTTCATGAGACCCCCGAGCGCTTCGGAACAAAAAATTCTGCCCGTATCATGAGTTTACAGCTCGCTTTGGCCTATACAGGAACGACCTTTTTACCCCCTGCATTAGGTGTATTAGCAGATCGTTTTACATTGACGATTTTTCCATATTTACTTTTTTTATTCGGTGGTATCGTGTTCGCTTCGACCCTTATTTTAGAAAAAACAGTTCAAGCAACCAATTTGCGATAATTCGTTGTTTAGCATAAAAAGAAAATGATGTGAACAGACGGTGTTGCTTATCTGGTGTTGAGGGTTAATATGAGGCGTTATAAAATCTTTTTGAAATTTCAAGAAACAGCAGGTGTTTTGTATTTAACAGCTAAAAAGTGGGCGAAGAGTCGTAAACACGATTCTTTGCCCGCTTTTTTAATATGCTTTGGTGATAGTAAATGATACAGTAAAAGCTGCTTTGAAAAAGTATACCAACTTTTTACAGGATTGAATGGTGTAAAAGAGAGTGTTTTCTAAAAAACGCTTTCATCATATGATAAATACAGGAAAGGGAATGGGTGATTCAAATGGATAAACGTGACTATGAGGTGTTCGCAATTTTATTAAAAAATGATCAACTAACGATCACCGAAATTTCTAAACAAATGAAATTATCCAATAAGACCATTTCAAAATCATTAGACAAAATAGCCGATTTTTTGAAGGAGAGTGATTTAGTACTAAGTCGAAAGCCAAAAATTGGTGTCTCTATTCTAGGTGATAAAACGCTTGGCTATCAATTGTTAAATCAGCAGACTGATCGTGATGTGCCAAATACTAGAGAAGAACGGGTTCAATACCTTTGTTTTGAAATTTTGAACAATTCGGGATATTTCACTTTAGCCCACTTGTCCGATTTGCTATTTGTCAGCAAAACAACTTTAGAGAAAGACATGGTTCAAGTGTATGAAATTTTTGCTTATTTCCATGTGACAATTGAAAAGATTCCTGGTAAGGGCTCCTTTTTGAACATCATGGAGTATGAACGCAGAAAACTAGCGTTGGATTTGATTCATTATTTTTGGGGACAAAACTGGCAGATTATTAATCAGAATGGACAGTTTTTACATTTGATTGAAGGCGTGCCGCGTTTTGCTCAAAACTTTGTCAATATTGACTACTTAAAGCAGATCAATATCATTTTGCAGCAGTTCATTTCTCAAAATGATATTCGGATCAGCGATTTGAATTATCAATCATTGATTTTACATTTGCTGATTGCGGTAGAACGAATCAAAGATCATCAGCTGATCAATGTCCAAAAAGACACTGAGGGGAAGAAAAAGGAGCTAGTGCTGGAAGGATTGGTTGTTAAATTGGAAGAAGCTTTTCAGATTCAAATACCTGAGCTTGAAATTACCTATATTCAAATATATTTCAATCACCTGAATCAAGAATTGGTGAAGGAATCGCGGATTGATGAACATGCAGTTACTGAAATTATTAAACAGTATACGAGTCTCGATGATCGGGAGGCCATCATGACCTTATCTCAACATATCAAGCTGGCCCTTGAACGAATCTTAAATAAATTGCCTGTTAATAACCCTTATACGCAGGATATCAAAAAGAATTTTCCTATCTCGTTTGATGAGGCGTTGAGCTTGAAGCAGATGCTGGAAAAGCATTATCGGTTGTTTATTCCAGAAGATGAGGTTGCTTATATGGCTGTACATTTACAGGCGCATCGAGAGCGAATGAAGTCTGAGGATGATTCTCAAATTGAAGTTTTACTGGTTTGCAGCAGTGGGAAAGGAACCTCACAGCTGCTAGCTGCAAGAATTAAACGAGCGTTTCCAGAACTGATTATCAATCGGATACTTTCGGTACAGGAGCTATACAATACTAGCATCTCAGAGGACTTGGTTCTTTCTACAGTGAATATCTCGTTGCCAGAACAGCGGCTTTTAGTCGTTTCGCCGATTCTTAGCCAAATCGATCGCCAGCGAATTCAACAATTATTACAGGAAAATCAAGGAATCAGTCAGCGCAATTATGAGTTTAGCCGCCTGATCAAAAAAGAATTGATTTTCTTAGATGAAAACTTTCAGGCAATGGAGGATGCGCTGGCATTTATCGGCGAGCAATTAGTTGAGAAAGGATATGCTTCGACAGAGATAATAAAGAGCGCTGTAGAACGGGAGCATTTTTCTTATACCTCTTTTGAAAAATTTGCGACACCTCATGGAAATCCTGAGTTTGTCAAAAAATCAGCGATCAGTTTTTTACGACTGAAAAATGAGCTTGTTTGGGGAAGTACGAATGTTCGATTTGTCTTTTTTCTTTGTGTAAAAGATGAGGATCCCCAACAATTAGAAAAAATATTTGATTCTTTATTAGAAATTATTGATGAAAACGAAAAGGGCTATCTAGTAAAGGGAGATGCGCCACAAATTTTAGCTTATTTGAAAGAAGGACTTAAAGAATGAAAGTATTAGAAGTATTAAACACCAATCGTGTGAATCTAGCATTAAAAACTGCGACGAAAGAAGAGACTATCCAAGAAATGGCTAAAATGTTGTCTGCCGAAGGTTTATTAAAAGATGAAGCGGTCTTTGTTTCCTCCGTTTTATCAAGAGAAGAACATTCAACCACGGGCGTTGGAAATGGTATCGCGATTCCCCATGGAAAATCATTAACTGTTGTGGAGCCAGCAATTGCTTTTGCCAGATTAGAAAGCGAAGTGGAGTGGCAGGCATTGGATGAAAAGCCTGTGTCATTAGTAGTGATGCTAGCTATACCGGATAGTCAACAAGGGGAAACTCATTTATCCATTCTCTCTGAAATTGCGATAAAGCTAATGGATGATGAGGTCGTAGAAAAATTAAAAACAGCAACAAAGGCTGATGAAATTGTAGAAATTCTAAGTTAAACGGAGGAGAAAACTATGAAAAGAAAAATTATTGCAGTCACAGCATGTGCGACAGGAATTGCTCATACCTTTATGGCGGCGCAAGCATTGAAAAAGGAAGCTAAAGCGAAGGGGTATCTATTAAAAGTAGAGACGCAAGGTGCGACAGGAATTGATAATGCTTTGACAGAAAAGGACTGTCAGATTGGTGAGGTGGTAATTTTTGCAGTAGATACCAAAGTTCGTGATGAGGAACGTTTCGCTGGGAAGAAGATACTGAAGGTTCCTGTGGCGGCACCGATCAAGGACGCAGAAAAAGTAATCAGTGACGCGTTGGCCATAGTTGATAATAATTAATTAGGAGGAATAGATAATGAAGAAAGTATTGTCGGAAATCAAAAATCATGTGTTGACCGGGATTAGTTACATGATTCCATTGGTAATTGCAGGTGCCGTCATTATGGCAATATCCCGTGTGGGTGGTTCATTGTACGGACTGACTGATATTTGGGATGCGAAATATGCAGAGAGCGCGAATGGACTTATACGTCTGCTTCACAGTATTGATGGCTTTGGCGGGACCGCGTTAGGTTTAATGTTCCCTGTCATTTCAGCATTTATTGCTTACTCAATTGTTGACAAACTGGGAATTGTACCTGGTTTAGTAGGCGGGATGCTAGTGAAGGATATCAATGCTGGCTTCTTAGGTGCTATTGCAGCAGGATTGATTGCAGGGTACATTTGCCTTTGGATTCGTAACCATGTGAAATTACCGCAATCAATGGCATCGATCGTTCCGGTCTTTTTGATTCCTGTTTTAGGAACCTTATCGACTGTATTGATCATTAATTATATTATTGGGGTTCCGTTCGCGGCCTTGAATATTGGTTTGGAGAACTGGTTGAACAGCTTAAGTGGCGGAAATCAAATTATCATGGCAGCGGTCGTCGGTGCGATGGTCGGCTTTGATTTAGGAGGTCCCGTCAACAAAGCAGCAGTCACAACGGCGATGGCTTTATTAACTAGTCAAGTATATGCACCAAATACTGCGGCACAAGTAGCGATTATTATTCCACCGATCGGACTTGGGCTGGCAACTGTTTTTGCAAAGAAAAAATACAATACAGAATTACGTGAAGCCGGAAAGTCAGCAATTATTATGGGATTGGTTGGTGTCAGTGAGGGAGCGATCCCCTTTGCAGTTGAAAGTCCATTAAAAGTTATTCCGTCAACTGTGATTGGTTCAGCAATCGGTTCGGCGATGGCAGTTGGTCTAGGTGCGGTCAACCAAGCTCCAATCAGTGGTTTTTATGGCTGGTTTACTGTTGAAAAATGGCCGATCTATGTTTTGTCGATTGCAACAGGATCATTGTTTGTTGCGATATCCAGTGTGTTATTACGTAAAAATGATCAAGGAATTGATTTGAATCCGATTGAAGAAGAAGAGTACACATTTGATGAAGCTGAGTGGGAGAGCTAATGACAAACGTTCATATTGTAAATCATACTCATTGGGATCGTGAGTGGTATTTTACCTCAATGGATGCCTTAGTGTTAAGTGACCAGTTGTTCTCAGACGCAATTGATGAGTTGAAAAAGCATCCAGAAGCAAGTTTTGTTTTAGATGGTCAATTATCGATCTTGGATGACTATCTACTATTATATCCAGAGCGCCGAGATGACATTAAGGAATTGGTGACCAATAAGCAATTGTTTATTGGTCCGTGGTATACACAATCGGATGCGTTCTTTACTACTGGCGAAGCGGTTTTACGCAACGCGATGATCGGTATTTTTGAAAGCAAGAAATACGGAGAGTATATGCCAATCGGTTATTTGCCTGATACTTTTGGCTTTAATGCGCAGATTCCAGTGATTTTAAAAGAGGCAGGATTGGAAAGCATCATAATGTGGCGTGGTTTGCATTTGAATAAACATGTCAAATCACCCTATTTCAAATGGCGGGGCTTGAACGGGAAATCAGAAGTGACCGCTTTGAGCTTACCTCAAGGATATGGCACAGGCATGTTATTGGAGCCCACAACGGAGTACGTCGATGGTCGTCTTGATCCGGCAATCGATTTTATTAAGCAATATACTGACAGTGAGATTTTGATTCCCTCTGGAAATGATCAGTTAGCAATTATTCATGACTTTACCGAAAAGATTGAAAAAATCAATCAGTTAGGAAAATATACCTATCAAGTCAGCACTTATCAGGATTTTTTAGCGTATGTGAAGCAGCAAGAGCTGGAAATTTATTCTGGAGAATTCCGTGAGCCGGTTCTGGCTCGTGTGCATAAAACTATCGGGTCTGTTCGAATGGATTTAAAGCAAATGATTTTCCATTTAGAAGACAAATTGATTCAACGAATCGAGCCATTAATGGTGTTGGCAGAAAAAGTTGGAATTAAATTAAGTAATCGTTTAGTAATGTTGGCATGGAAAAAATTATTAGAATCGCAAGCCCATGACAGCTTGGCAGGATGTGTTTCAGATAGTGTTGCTGAAGATATCAAGCATCGCTTAAAGGAAGCACAAGAAATTTGCGATAGTATAGAAAATACGATTTTAAAACAATTGGCTGATTATTTGGCACTAAATCAAAATGAAATTTTGGTAGTAAATACTTCGCCAAATAGATTTAAGGGTACTAAAACGGTCACGGTGCTTTCATCCAAACCAAATGTGCAATTTTTAACCGCTGAGTCAGTCGTGGTCCAACAAGAATTTGTTGCTAGTCGAGAGAATATTTTGGAAGAGACACCTGCTGGCAATCGCTATATCACAGAACCGGGATATTACATTTTAACGGTTGAACTAACTTGCGAGCTGCCAGGGTTAGGTTATAAAGTCTTCGCTTTTGAAGAAACGGAAAACGAGTTGAAACGATATGTGGGTAAAGAAAGCAAAATCTCTAGCAAAGAGCTTTCAGTAGAGTTTATGGATGGTATGGTTAATCTGAACTTCCAAGGTACCGTCTTCAAAGATTTTCTTTCTTTAGTAGAAGAAGGCAATGCAGGAGACACCTATGATTTTTCACCAATCAAAGACCGAGTAGAAGAAACATTGCGCTTTGATCATTGCGAATGCTTGATTGAGGAGAGACAGCAAAAGATGATCTTGCAGGGTCAAATGAAGCTGCCTAAAACGATGACTGATCGAGAAGCAGGACAGTACAACACTACTTTTTCTTATCAAATGACTTTAACATTGAAAAAAGAGGGACAGCTTTCCGGTTCAATTACATTCAAAAACGCCGTCATGAACCATCGAGTTCGTTTGCAGCTTAGAGGTCTGCAGGATTTTGTGAAGGCTGAAGCGGGCTTGCCATTCGGTATGATCACTCGTGAAAATCAGCCGCTGGAACATTGGGAAGAAATCTATTCTGAAATGCCGGTGAATGTGAATCCCTTTGAGAAAATTGTCAGTGGTCTTTCACAGGATTATCGATTGACACTTTTTACTCAGGATAGTAAGGAATATGAGTATCAAGCGAACAGACTGTGGGTTACGCTATTGGCGACAACAGATAGTTTGGGAAAACCTGATCTGCTGTATCGACCAGGGCGTGCTTCTGGTGATACAACCAAAAAAGGTCATATCATGATGGAGACACCTTTGGCTCAACAGTTAGGACAAGATATTCGTTTTGATTTCGATTTAAGAATTGATGCGTCTGTACTACCAGTAGAAAAACTCCATCATTGGAAAAATCAGTTGCTGCAGCCATCCGTATCCTATCAAAAACAAGCGTTAAATTATTTCGTACAGCGAATCGATAATAAAATCCAGACCTTTGAAACGAAGCTGTCACTTCAGGAAAAAGAGTATAGCCTACTTGATTTTGGTGAAACAGAATTATTCATTAGTAGTCTGCATCGTTCCTATTATGATTCTTCTGCTTTCATCGTGCGTTTTGAGAACCCGACGGCTAATAAACTCCAGTTACCAGTCAGGGAGCTATTCATTGGAAACAAGGTTTTACGAATCAATGCAGTAGAAGAACCTTTGGAGTATACAGAAATAGTTGATCCATACAGTGTTGTTACATTCTTAATCAAGTAACCTGAGACTGGGATGATACCAATCATCTCAGTCTTTTAGTAAAGGAAGAGTAAATGAAAAAAATAATTATTGAAAAGACAGGTATTTCCAGCGGACTATTTTGGGGTTATGTGGGTTTAATTTTTTTCATGCTGGGTGCGACAATCGAAACAAGCTGGTTTTCTTCCTATTTAACAACAATCGGTTTCGAAGTAAAGGCAGCCTCGTTATTGTTTAGCTGCTATGGGATATTTGTTGCGTTCTTTTCATGGATCACGAGCTTTCTAGTCAAGCGCTATTCGATAAATAAGGTGATGTTGTCAAGTATATTTTTATCGCTCCTAAGTACAGGCGTCTTATTAACAGGGGTGGCAGCAAAACAATCCATGTTGATTTTTTCGGGATATATGCTTCGGGGAACAGTGTATCCATTATTTGCTTACGCATTTTTAGTGGCGATAACGATTCAAACACCTGCAAAGAATTTGGGACGAGGAACTTCATGGTTTTGGCTGTGTTTCAATTTGGGCATGACCATTGTGGGTCCGGTGTTAGCGACGAAGCTATTAAATTATTTTAGTGTCTATGCTGTCTTTCTGCTAGGTAATTTCTTAGTCCTGGTCGGTGGAATACTTTCAATTTTATTATGTCAGGAAGCAAAAGCTGAAGCAGCTTCCAAATCGATTACAGGGGAAATGAAGGAGGGATTACAAATTCTATTTCGCTTTCCACGTCTGACATTAGGCTTACTGGTCAAAGCGATTAATAATATCGGCCAATTTGGATTTGTGATCATGATGCCGATTTTCTTATTGCAGCACAGTTTCACATTGCTGCAATGGAGCAGTGCGTGGGCCGCGTGTTATGTGATTAATTCGATCGCAGGTATTTTATTCGGCGAGCTAGGGGATAAGTTTGGCTGGCGCAAAATCGTCACCTTATTTTCTGGGAGTATCACGGGCTTTTCTTGTTTATTGTTGATAGTAGTCATTAATTATTTCCCAGGTAATTTCATTTTTCTAGTTCTGGCATTTTCGGTTTTTGCGATTGGGGTTGCCGCGTTTGGACCGCTTTCTGCATTGATCCCTTCGATGGTACCGGAGCATAAGGTTACAGCAGTCTCTGTTTTAAACCTGGGGTCAGGACTCAGCAACTTTTTTGGGCCGATGCTGGTAACGGTTTTGTTTCAACGATTTGGCGGGAATATTACTTTGTTTGTTTTTGCGGGACTCTATTTTTTGGCCAGTATACTAAGCTCACAGCTAAAGCTGCCAGATGAAGTAAGTAGTGAAAGGATCCAGTCTACCTAACCAAAACCTCTCCGCAAAAAATGCGAAGAGGTTTTGTCAGATTACTTTTTCCAACGTTTCAAATCTGGGAAAAAGCCTTCCATAAATTCTTTTGCTTCTGCCTCGGTCTGACCTTGTTGTTCCAGCATTCCAGCTTCCTTCATATGCTTCACACTGATGGCAATCATTTCATCCATTGTACAGTCTTCAGTGAAGGTACCATGTTTATAGCAATAAAGGCAGTAGTCTTCATTTTTAGCACCATCATGCTCAGTACCATATAGGCCTTCTCTTAGCGGAATGCCGCAGCTTTGACAAAATACCATTTCTTCCATAAAATTCCCTCCTTCAAATAAACCATCGGTTCTACCATAATTTTAACAAAAAGCTCGGCACTGGTACATGAGGGAATGAAACTTCTTTTAGTAATAGATCCATCAAGCATGAAAACCCAATCCTTGGTTCATTTAACGAAGGATTGGGTTTAGTTATGCTGATCTGTTCTTCAGAATGTCCGAAATTTACATGACACGGATAGAATGATAGGCTTCATGGACGGCATCAATGATTTTTCGTGAAGCTACCGCGTCACCGACCGTTGTCACATCAAGCGTTTGTGGCAGGGCCTCTTCCAAATCGTTGATAGGGTCATAGCCTGCTGCGACAATCACTGTGTCTGCCGGGATTTTTTTCTCTTTGCCATCATACATCACCACTACGCACTCCTCTTGAATTTCTTGGACGGAGGCACTTGTCAGTAATTCTATATCCGTAGCAGCAATGCGGTGTCTTAATGACAAATCATTATTCGCGGCTTATTTTTTAAAAGAAGCAAGGGAGCGTTTTCATTGAACTTTAACCGAAAAGTCGGAGTATTTTGTTATACTTATACTATCTGAAAAAAGGAGAGAAGTAGATGAAAATCAATCAATTTGGTTTAAAACGTGTTCTGCTAGATGAAGCGAAGAAGGAATTGACCGAAGCAGGTTTCTTAACTATCGATTCAGCAAAGAATGCGACGAAATTATGGTTTGAATTTTTACGCAAAAGCTTTTTAACAGTAAAGGAAGAAAGCGGCTTTATTAGTAAACTTGGCAATTTCTTAGCAGATGAAGCGACGGATCTGGCGGAATTTTATCAAGCGCATACTCCTTTAACGAAAGAAGTTTTTTATACGATGGGCCTGCAGCAATTAGACTTTGAACCGACGATTGATTTTGCGGCAAAGGATGTTCTTGCAGAGGCTGAAAAAATCGGAATACCAATGATTGATGGTGATTTTTCCGATAAGAACACGATTATTGAGGCGTGGTATTTATTATTAACAAGCCATACAAAAAATGGACTGAACTATCTTGATAAACTTGCTTCAGAAGGATTTTACTTGGATAAGGAAGTCAGCAAGCCATTTTTCTTCAACGGAAAAGCGCAGGCGGTCTTCGATACCTCTCGTTTAATTCGTGAAGTCGTCTATGTCGAGGCGCCGCTTGATACGGACAAAGATGGAAAACGTGATCTGTTGAAGCTGGAGATTCTACGGCCAGCCGAAACGGAAGCTGGGCTGCAGGTGGCAACATTATTTACAGCGAGCCCATACAGTCAAGGAGTCAACGGACCAGCAGGCGAGGAATTGACCTATGATGTGAATGTTCCGTTGGAGCGCAAAGAACCAACAGAGACGACTTACGAAGAAATCCAATATAAGCCGGCAGCAGCAGAATTGCCGGCAGAACGGGAAGTCAAAGGGAAAGCGACCCATGCTACAGAGACCTTCGTTCGCGAAAATAATCATAGCTTGAATGATTTCTTCTTAGCTCGCGGCTTTGCGGTAGTCTATGGTTCAGGGATTGGTACACGAGATTCTGATGGAATCCAAACCTGCGGCTCTGTCGAACAGACGACGTCAATGGTTGCCTACATCGAATGGTTAGCAGGCAATCGCCGTGCTTTCACAAATCGGACGGATAATATCGCAATCAAAGCATGGTGGAGCAACGGCAAAGTGGCAATGACGGGAAAATCATACCTTGGTACTTTAGCGACTGCTTGTGCGACGCGTCAAGTCGAAGGGCTGGAAACCATCATCTCTGAAGCGGCGATTTCTGATTGGTATCAATATTATCGTGATAACGGCTTGGTTATAGCGCCGGGCGGATTTCCGGGTGAAGACGCTGATGTTTTGGCGATCGAGACCTTCAGTAAGATGCGCAATGCCGGCGATTACCTTCACAGCAAGAAATTTTTCTTGGATTACTTGAAAGAAATGGCAGAGCTGCAGGACCGGAAGTATGGAAATTATAATACTTTCTGGGATGAGCGCAACTATTTGCCGTTTATTAAAGATATCAAGTGCGATGTAGTGATGGTTCATGGACTGAATGACTGGAACGTGAAGCCGCGACAGGTTGCGGGTTTGTGGGATGCGTTGAAGGATGTACCGGTTGCGAAGAAAATGATCTTGCATCAGGGACAGCACATCTATATCAATAATATGCCGTCACTGGATTTCCAAGATATGATGAACTTGTGGCTGAGTCATAAACTTTATGGCGTAGAGAACAATGCGAAAGAACTCTTGCCAGACATTGTTTATCAAAAGAATACTGCGGCTGAAACATGGGCTACCTTGAAGGATTGGGCGCCTGCTAACGAAAAAGTTTATCACTTGGGTGAAAACAACTTAGCGGAAACAGCGGCTTCAGGTCAATTCACATTCAATGACCAATTGCCTGAAGCACAATATCAAAGCTACACGAAAGCTATTGATTTGTGGGAAAAAGAGCTGAAGGAAGCTGGACCGATGGATGGTCATCGCTATTTAGCGAAGACAGAAGCTTTAAATGAAGCGACCTTCTTAAACGGTCGTCCAAAGGTGAAAATCAAAGTAGCTTCAAGTGTCGATCTAGGGATGCTGAGCTTTGAATTGATCGATTTTGGCACAGCGAAACGCCTGAAGCCTGTACCAGATGTTTTAGCACTGCATGGCTTGCCATTAGGCAGAAATTGGCGTGAAGACAATCTGGTAGAATTCAAATTAGGGGCGGAGAACGAGTATAAGCTGATCACTCGTGGGCACATCAACCTGCAAAATCGTGAGAATGCTTGGAAAAACGATGAGTTGAAGGCCAATGAATTTGTTGAAATCGAAGTCGTTCTGCATCCAACGATGTATCATTTGCCAGCAGGGCGTCAAATCGGCTTAGCTGTTTATGGCACAGATTTTGGAATGACTGTTCGCGGCAATCAACCGATTGAGTACACGTTAGATTTAGCGGAATCTCAATTGATTCTGCCAATCGGTGAATAGCCTGCAGACATTTGAGAAAATAAAAAATAAGCGAGATAAGGCATGCTCATCATTTGATGGTCATGCCTTGTTTTTGTGATAAAGGAACCCGCTAATCGAGAGAAAATCGTATTCTCTAACGACCATTCTTTTCATTATCCCTTTTGGCACATTTGTTATATGATAAGTCAGAAGAATCGAAAGGAGCTGAAAATATGAAGGAACGTGTTGTCGTTTTTGGTGATGCGATCATTGCGATTATTTTGACAATCATTGTCTTAGAATTACCTATTCAAACAGCTGCCAACGGTGCGGTTGATATGGTCTCATTATTTCGAGCGGTGGGAATCTATTTTATCAGTTTTTGTTTTGTGGCGAATCTGTGGTTTCAAACAGGCTATGCCTTCAATAAAATCGAGCAGGTCAAAAACAAGGACTTGGTGATTTATCTGCTATTGCTGTTTTTCTTATCATTGGTTCCGTCAGCTACGCGTTTGCTGATCGAAGATACGACTAAACAGACCCTCTTGATTTATGGTGTCCTGACCCTGATCGTGACTTTAGTGATGCGGCGTTTGATCGTAGCGTTAACAGAGCAGTCATTTAAAGGTGAAAAACAACGGAAGCGGCGTGTGAACGAGCTGAACAAGCAGGATTTGTTGTCAATTATTTTTCGAATCGTAGTGTTGATCTTCGGGCTGTTTTACGTAAGGCCGGCGTTGATCATTTATTTGATTTTGCCGATTTTAGCTTTTTTACAAAACATCATTGATCGTGAAGAAGACAGTCTGATTGCTTCGTTAGATGATGAACAGCAGGCAGACTATTTCCAAGACCGAAATCAGGTTTGGGGGAATTCGATGCGGCGCTATTCTAAGCTGCTGCGGGATTCAATGAAAACAAGCGGTGAGCAAGATCCTGATCGATGGAAGCAAGTGATGGTTGATTGGGAGGAGCACATCAACAAAGAGATTAATGAACGCAAGGAACAGCTTTCGTCATTGAATGGGAATGATAGGCACCGAGCAGAAAACGAGATTGCCCGTTTGGAGAAGCAAAAGCAGAGAATGGAAAGACAAAAGGCGATGACTGAGCGTCGGATCAACGAAGCAAAAGAGCTGAGCGATCAGGTTCTGAGTCAATCGAGAAAGAGAAAGTAGCAGCCAAGGCGCGATGAAGCAGTATGCTTTTCGCCTTGGTATTTTTTTGTGTTCATTATATAATGAAGTATAAATATCGCAAAGGAAATAGGTGAAAACCATGACACTAACAGCGATCGAGCACCCAATCAAAATGTATATTCGACGGGACCTTGGCATCACTGTTGAACAATTCGGTAAGCTAGCTGGCATTCCTCAGTCTACTTTAGCAACTTGGATCAAACGAGATCGCCGAGTAGAAAAATTGCCGATTGACTTCTACAGTGCCTTGTCTACTGTTCGCAAGCAAAAAATTGAGATCGTATATGGTGAACTGTTAGAGTGGCAGCAGCGTTATGATCGCTACAAACAGGAGAGTCTCCAAGCAATCGCGGAGGAGCAGCCGTTGTTCTCACTGGCAGCAGAGGAAGGGCGTACTATTTATCGCTGCTATCGAACTCGTCAGATCGAAAGCCAGTTGCTGGAACCAGCTAGACGTTTGCGCAAAGCCATCGATCAATTAAATGCCCAAAGCTTTATTCAAGTGATGATCGAGATTTATGGAACAGTGGCAGAGCCGATGCCAACCTGGATTGCAAAGTCCTTCAATAAAAGTGAGCTGAAGGAAATCGGGCAGGCATTTTACAATGAACTATTGATGAAGGGATAAAAATCTATTCCTCATCGAATGAGCTGGCGTAAAGTCAAATGGGTCTAACACTATTGATTATGATAGTGTTAGACCCATTTACTTTCATTTTGTTAAGTATTTTTGAAAAAGACTTTTTAGTTGGGCATAGTTTTGTGGATTTTCAAATAAAAAAGAAGCGGAGATCCGCTTCTTTATAATTCTTCTTTTACAGTATTGGTGATCTTTTTCAGTTCATCTGTCATTTGCCCAGAGTGTTTGATAATATCTGATACGCGTAAGAAGCTGTTTTTGTACATCGCCACTTCGCGGAACTTCTTGTATTTTTCCTCGATCTCGTTAAAGGTCGCCGGCTTGCGATCATCTTTTTCAACGGTTTCCGAACCATTCACATAATGCATCCCTAAAAATGAGAGGGCATCATTGATCCCATCTAAAAAGGCTTCATACTCCTCTTGACGGATCTTGCCGTCGGCCAAACGCTGCCGCTGTTTTTCAATAAAAATCTCAACTACTTGTTCCATTCCCAATCCTCCTGTCTCTACGCATTTTTCTTATTGCTCATCCAGTTTATTGTACTATGAAACCAAGTGTTTGTGTTATAGAAAAACGAAAAATTTTTGCCTAATAGTAACCTTGCCGAAATGTAGTCAGTATTTTATGAATTTTCAAAATAATTTGACAGTTTTTCTTTTTTTGGGAATAATAAATAAAAGATTAAAACCATCGAATAAAATGTAAAACTGAAGGAGACGTTCATATGGAACAAAGTAAACGCAAGCAACTATTAAAGCTGATCGAATCCGATTGTCGATTAACTGTGGAAGAATACGCGGTGATGCTGGGCGAAGAAGAAGTGATCGTTTCTGCAGAAATCAAACGACTGGAAGAAGAAAAAATTATTTGCGGCTATCGTGCCTTGATTGATTGGGATAAGGTGGAGGATGATTGGATCGAGGCCTTGGTCGAGGTTCAAACAATTCCTAAAGGGGAAGAGGGTTATCGTGAAATCGCTGAACGTGTTCGGAAGTTTCCTGAGGTCAAATCCTTCTTTTTCGTCAGCGGCGGCTTCGATTTTGTTCTGCTGCTGCAGGGCCGCAACATCAAAGAAATCTCGAAATTCATCTCAACTAACCTAGCATCGATTCCTGATGTTTCTGGAACACAGACGCATTTCCTGTTAGACAAATACAAGGAGTGGGGCATTGATATGTATCAAGATGACTCAGATCCTAGAATTCAGGTGAGCCCATGAGAAATTTTTTGACGAAAAAAATTACAGATATTCAACCATCGGGTATTCGAAAATTCTTTGACATCGTCTCTGAACAGCCTGATGCGATTTCTCTAGGTGTCGGTGAGCCGGATTTTGACACACCGTCGCATATGACACAAGAAGGCGTGCGTTCGATCCAAGAAGGTCGCACCTTTTATACGGCCAATGCCGGTCTGATCGAGCTGCGTGAAAAAATCAGCGATTACCTGCTTTATCGCAATAAGGTCAGCTACGATCCGAAGACTGAAATTGTCGTGACGGTCGGCGGAAGCGAAGCCATCGATGTAGCGTTGCGGACCTTTGTCGATCCAGGTGATGAGGTGATCATTCCTCAGCCCAGCTTTGTATGCTATGAACCAATCACGCAAATCGTTGGCGGTACGCCAGTAACGATCGATTTGCAGGCGAAGAACAATTTCGCGTTGACACCAGAAGAGCTTGAGGGTGTATTGACCGAAAAAAGCAAAATTTTGATTTTGTCCTATCCAAATAATCCGACCGGCGGAACGATGGATCGCGAAGCGTTGATTAAAATCGCCGATGTAGTGAAAAAGCATGACCTGCTAGTTATTTCTGATGAAATTTATGCGGAGCTTGTGTATGACGAGCCCTTTACCAGCATTGCGGAGCTTCCGGGAATGCGTGAACGGACGATCGTTATCAACGGGTTTTCAAAAGGCTTTGCGATGACCGGTTGGCGACTAGGCTTTATGGCAGGACCAGAGATGTTTATGGAGCAGCTGTTGAAGCTTCATCAATATACGATCATGGCGGCTCCGACTGCGAGTCAATATGCGGCGCTGGCTGGACTGAAAAACAATTGGCAGGAGACCGTGGAGCCGATGCGGCTGTCTTATGAGGAACGTCGAAATTATCTGCATCATGCGTTGGAGAAAATGGGCCTGCCTTGTTATAAGGCAAAGGGAGCCTTCTATCTTTTTCCGCAAATCAGTCAATTTGGCTTGAGTAGTGAGGAGTTTGCCTTGCGATTGCTGGAGGAAGAGAAGCTGGCTGTGGTTCCGGGATCGGCTTTTGGGAAAAGCGGAGAAGGCTTTTTACGACTTTCATACGCGTATTCGATTTATGAGCTGAAGGAAGCCATTCAACGTTTAGAACGTTTTGTGACACGGTTGAAATAATGAAAGGAGCGGAGCGATCCGCTCTTTTTTTTGTAAACTATTTTGGCTTGAAAAAGTAAGCACCTAGAGTTTCTAGTTATACAAATAGCTAAGTTTTGGGTTTTAATAAAATTTTTCCTTTAGTTTTAATAAAGCCGTTTTTACTTCTTACTAGAAATGTTAAGATGAAGCCATATCCTGGGGGATAAGAATTTTTTTAAGGAGGCTTTTATGCTATCACGCTTCAAACAATCAAAACTGTTTTTTTGGACGGCTGAGATTGTCTTAACGATCATAGGGATTTATTTTCTGTTACAAATGCCTAATATCTTCGAACCTGTATTGGGCATGATCTCCGCAATCCTGATGCCTCTATTGATCGCCGGCTTTCTTTACTATATGTTCGATCCAATCGTGGTCTTTTTGGAGGAAAGAGGAGGCGTCCCTCGTGTTATCGGGTTTCTCCTATCATTTGTCGTGATTGCTTTTATCATTGTTCTGATCATGATGAATGCTGTTCCGAAAATGATCGAGCAAACGGTTCAGCTAACGCAAAATCTGCCTGTTTATGCAGAGGAATCTGGTCGTTGGTTAAATGAACTGGCTAACAAAGAGGAGTTCAAAAACTTTAATTTGGAAGAACAATTGGCTTCCGCGAATTTGACGATCAACAATCTGCTTAAAGTCGGAATCGTCAGTGTGACTACCAGCTTGTCACGGCTTTTTGGCTTCGCGATGAAATTTTTCGTTCTTTTGTTTACGGTTCCTTTCATTTTGATTTTTATGTTTAAGGACGGTCACAAATTCCTAGATGCTGTTTCGCATTTCTTTCCCTTATCAATTCGTAAAGAGCTGCGTCAAACGGTGCGCGAATTAAATGAGACCTTATCTGCTTATATCAGCAGTACCGTTTTAGACGCTTTCATTATTGGGATTTTGAGTTTTATCGCAATGACGATCTTCCAACAGCCCTATAGCCTGCTGCTGGCTCTTTTTTGCGGAATTACCAATATTATTCCGTATGTTGGGCCATTTATCGGAGCCGTGCCGGCGATTATTGTCGGTCTGTTTATTTCACCGCTGCAAGCATTGTACATGGGGCTATCTGTCTTAGTCATTCAGCAATTAGATGGTAATTTAATCAAACCGCTGCTGTTTGGCAAGTCGCTGAATATTCACCCGCTAACCATTATCCTTGTTTTGATTGGAGCGGGAAGTGTTGCTGGGATCGTAGGAATGCTGATCTGTATCCCAGTTTACGCTGTGATCAAGACACTGATCATCAATATTCATAAAATCTACCAGCTTCGCCGTGAGAGCCACCTATTTAAGGACAACGGAGAAGGGTAAACATACGAATAAACAAAAGCCGTCTTCCAACACCTTATTGTTTGGAGGGCGGCTTAACTTTTGTGAAAATGTTATACAAGCAAGCAGAGAAATAAATAACTGATTTTAATCGTTGTTATCAAAAAGATGAAAAATTTTGCCGAATATCGGTATATTTTTCTCGAACTTAAAATGATAAATCGCAAAAAGAGCGATAAACCAAATAGGTGAGAAGATCAATGCCTCACGGGTATCTGTAGCTAGTGCTAAAACGAACAAGACAAAAGCGAGAAAGATAAACACCAGATAATTTGTATAAGGAAACAGCGGCAGCTTAAACGTACTTTTTGCGGCCAGCTCTGGATTTGCTTTGCGATAACGCATATGCGTAAAGACGATCATTCCCCAAATGAAAATGAAGCAGATCGTCGCAATCGAGCTGATCATGGTGAAAATGTGACTAGGTACAAAAAAGTTCAGGATCACTGCGATAAAAATGATGAGGGTTGAAAATACTAAGGCATTGCCGGGAACACGATTGCGTGTCAATTTTGTAAAGCGACTCGGCGCACTGCCCTCCTGCGCCAGTGAGCGAATCATTCGGCTTGTACTGTAGATCGCACTGTTGCAGGCAGACATGGCGGAGCTTAGTACGACTAAATTAACGATGGAAGCGGCAGCCGCGATCCCAATTTCAGAAAAGACCTGTACGAAGGGGCTTTGATCTGCGGACAGACTTGACCAGGGATAGATCGACATAATCATAAATAATGACCCAAGGTAAAATAAAATGATTCGCAGTGGGATCGTATTGATGGCTTTCGGCAGCACTGATTTTGGATCAGAGGTCTCGCCGCCGATCAGCCCAACTAATTCCACCCCGCAAAAAGCGAAGGTCGCCATTTGGAAGGAGAGGACAAAGCCCCCTGCACCTTTTGGAAAGAAACCGCCATGTTGCCATAAATTATTCACTGTTACAGATCCAGCACTGGTTTTAAACCCAGTAAGGATCATGACGGCGCCAGCGATGATCAAAGCAATAATTGCGACCACCTTAATCAAGGCGAACCAGAATTCCAACTCGCCGAAAAGTCCGACGGCGACCAGATTCAAGCCGAGAAGCAGGGCCAGTGCGATCAATTCGGGCAGCCATTGGGGGATATCAGGCAACCAATAGTTTACGTACATTCCGGTTGCGGTCAGGTCGGCCATTGCGATGGCGATCCAACAAAACCAGTAGGTCCAACCAGTTACAAAGGCCGCCTTCTTCCCTAAATAATCTGCGATAAAATCTAAAAATGAATGATAGTTCAAATTCGACAGCATCAGTTCGCCCAAAGCCCGCATGATCAAGAAGATAATACAGCCTGTAATCATGTATGATAGAAGAATCGAAGGACCCGTCAGCTGAATGGTTTTGCCGGCACCAAGAAATAGACCGGTACCAATCGCTCCTCCAATTGAAATCAATTGGACGTGACGATTTTTTAATCCTCTATCCAATTCTTCATGTGTTTCCAATAAAATCAGTCCTTTTTTTAAGAATAGAACGAGTTTATCAGAAACGAATGAAAGGTGAAAATATTTGCATTGAATTGACAGAATGCCTAGAATTTTCTAATAATTTTAAAATAACATAAAAATGAAAAGAGTTACTAAAGATTTCACTATAACGTGTGTTTTGCAATGATTAAAATGCTATAATGTTGACAAATTGTGTGTTCTGCTGCGTATTTACGTACAAAAAATTCTTATATCCTCACTGTTAGAGAGGAGCAGGCCGCATAGAAGTAAAAAGAGAACCTTATTTTCCATTTTGGAGAAATAAATACATTAAGGAGGAGCCGGTTTGAACAAAAAAACAATCGGTTGGGTGATATTAGGACTGGTTGTGTTTGGCGCCGTAAGTTTTGCAAGCTATCACATCTATCAAGAAAAAATGATCCAGTCAGAAAAGGAAACGAAAAAGGTGCTGAATGAACGTTTAGCCGACCTTTACGAAGATCAGAAGTCGGGCTATTTTAAAGCGGATATCTCAAGTGATGCGTTTGATGATTTAGCGACTGAAGTCAAAAATCAGCGCGGGGAAAGTCAAACCCTAGAGGATATCGACCACGCCAAGAAAAATTTTGAGCTCCAAGAGGAACTGAATGGCCTTTTTGAGAGTGATGTATTAAACGGTCTGGATCTGTCGGCACATCCTATTTTGAAGGACCCCGAGCAGGAAAAGATTAAGAATTTGAAGGATCAGCTGAGTGAAAGCTCAGCGAAGGATAAGGATTGGGGACAAGACATCAGCATGCTTCTGCGCATCGCTGAAACGCAATCGAAGGACTTCACGAATGCGGAGAGTGACGTGACGAGTCTGCTGAACAAAGGCGACAGCTTAACCTTATCGGATTATCTATCGGGAGTAAAAACGCTGGCGGTCTTGCCGGATGGCAAGTATAAGCAGCAGCTGTTGGATAAATTGAACCCAGTGAAAAATCAGCTGGCCAATGAAAATGACAGCTTCGCGACTCAAATTCAGCAAAGTGATGCCTCAATGGCAGAAGCAGAGAAGAGCTATCAAGAGCGGCAGGCGAAGGCACTGGCAGAACGCAACAAGGAATTGTCGGAGTTGAAAAAGGATCTAGCTGAAAAGCAGGAGACGTATGACTCTTATAAAGAGATATTGGATTCGATCGAAGACAGCAAAAATGACGATTCCTCTCGCAAAAAAGCAGAGTCAGAATCTCGTTCTCGTGAGTCCGATTCTTCTCGTTCCAGTTCATCCAGCTCTAGTTCTTCTTCACAGGACCATCATATAGAAGATGATTAAAAAAAGAGCAGCGGTTTTCTAAGAAAAATCGCTGCTCTTTTTTAGTGTAATTTTTTCAGGAGTGGACGCCTGATAGTCTTCAAACAACGGAAAGATTTGCGTCCGTTTCTTGATATCCAGCTTGATAAAAATATTATGGACATGTGTTTTGACTGTTCCTAGTGAAAGAAAGAGCTGATCAGCAATCTCTTGATTGGTATGATGGGACAAAAGCAGTTCAAAAACTTCCGTCTCTCTTTGCGTGAATTGGTGAGCATGACAAAATCTTTGAACCAAAATCGCTGTCTCCTGCTCCTCAGGTGAGCTTTCCTCTTGAGCCTGGCGTTCCTTTGAGAAGAAATAGAACAATACTAGACAGATGGTAATGGAAAAAATATCCTCTGAAATACTGCGATTGTAGATTTTGGTGGTCAAGGAGCTGTATTGATCCACATTGAAAATCACAAAGCTGTCTTCAATGACGATCAGGATGCTGAAAAGAAGACAGATGATCGCAAGTTTTTTCAAATAGCCTTTGTTCAAATCTGGAAGATCCTTTTGAAGCCCTCGCCAACAATAAACCCCTAAATAGAAAAGAAAAATTTGATTCACTAAATAGTAAAGCCAGACTTTAAAGGCTGAGTTTGCCAATAATGGGACTGTGACCATCCACACGGCCAATCCAATCAATAAGCCGTAATGCAGAGGTTTGAGTTTTTCGTGACGTAATTCGGCAATGATAGAGATGGAGAAAAAGGCATTTCCCATAAAAATGATGGTCTTAACAGCAGGTGCACTCATAAATGCTTGGTCATAGCTTTGGGCAAAGGAATTGATGAACTCGGTCATATAAATAATGATGTTGTCAAAAATGAAGAAGGCAAGATAAAGACTGATCAGCAGGAACACTTTGTTTTTTTCTTTTAGATAGGAATTTATTGCGAAAGCCATGGTGATGGAATAAAGAATGATCAAAAGAATGTTATAAACGAAGATAGCTATCATATTGAATCCCCTTTCATTTCGGAATCATTACTCGCATTTCTCACCATAAGTATAACACCATTTTTTCTTCCATCGTTCTAAAATACGCTAAACTTTTATCTAAACTTTTCTAAACCCTTGAAAAATAAAAGGTTTACATCCAAAAATAAACCAGCTAAAACTCGTTGGATTTTCCATTTGGTAGCGTTTACAACCTTTAGCTTATCGTAAACTTGTGTTTTTTCGCCTAAAGTGAAGATGCAAAAGCAAACAAATTACTTAGGAGGCGTCAACATGGCAAAAAGAGATTTCATTACAACAGAAAATTACACGAAGGAGGAGATTCAGTACATTGTTGATTTATCATTGAAAATCAAAGCTTCTATTAAGAACGGTTTTTATCCGCCATTATTAAAAGATAAAGTGTTAGGCATGATCTTCCAACAATCTTCTACTAGAACTCGCGTATCATTTGAAACAGCGATGACGCAATTAGGCGGACATGCAGAATATTTGGCTCCAGGCCAAATTCAATTAGGCGGACATGAAACAATTGAAGATACGAGCCGTGTATTATCTCGGTTAGTTGATATTTTGATGGCACGGGTAGAGCGTCATCACAGCGTTTATGACCTAGCTAATAACGCAACAATTCCTGTAATTAACGGTATGTCAGATTTTAACCATCCAACTCAAGAGTTAGGCGACCTATGTACAATGATCGAACATTTGCCAGCAGGCAAGAAAATCGAAGACTGCAAGGTTTCCTTCATAGGGGATGCAACGCAGGTATGCTTCTCATTAGGATTAGTCGCAACAAAAATGGGCATGGAATTTGTTCAGTTTGGTCCGGAAGGCTTCCAATTAAACGAGGATCATCGTGCAAGATTAGATGCCATCTGTAAAGAGTCTGGCGGCTCCTACACTGTTTCTGACCAAATCGACGTGATCGAAGGTTCAGATTTTGTTTATACTGACGTTTGGTATGGCTTATATGAAGCAGAATTATCAGAAGAAGAACGCATGAGTACCTTCTATCCTAAATATCAGGTGAATGATGAATTGATGGCTCGTGCTGGTAAAGATGCGAAATTCATGCACTGTCTGCCAGCAACTCGCGGCGAAGAAGTAACTGATGAGGTAATGGATGGACCAAACTCGATCTGTTTCGATGAAGCGGAAAATCGTTTGACTTCCATTCGCGGCCTGCTTGTGTACTTGATGCACGATTACGCAGACAAAAATCCAATTGACGAAAAGAAAAAAGCAGCAGCAAAAGCAGATTTGGAAGTCTTTTTAGGCAAAGCACTATAGACCCAAAAGGTGAGGACGGAAATGATCTGCAGCTTTAAGTGAAATTCATCAAGATTATTTCCATTCGGGGATTGAGGAAATCCTCAATCCCTGTTTCTACCGGAAAGGAAGAAAAAAATGGAAGAAAAAAAGAAAAAGTTTAGTTTGATGAGTGCAATATTATCCGTTATCTGTGTTGTGTTTGTGGCAGAGGCAGCAGCACCGGTCGCGGCGATCGGAAATTCACAATTTTTTTGGTGGATCTTCCTGTTGATCGCGTTTCTTTTGCCGTATGGTTTGATTTCTTCAGAATTAGGCACGACATATATTGGTGACGGCGGGATTTATGACTGGGTGACCCAAGCGTTTGGACATCGTTGGGGTTCACGGGTGTCTTGGTATTATTGGATCAATTATCCATTATGGCTGGCTTCTTTAGCAGTGGTTTGCCCTGATTTATTGACGACAATCACTGGTATTGAGTTTCCAACAGTAGCAGCTATTTTGATCGAACTTGTTTTTATCTGGCTGATCGTCTGGATCAGTTTTTATCCAGTCAGCGACAGTGTGTGGATTCTAAACGGCGCGGCCGTGATCAAAATGCTATTGGCTATTTTAATTGGCGGGTTGGGACTTTATACGGCATTGACTAAAGGAGTAGCCAATGAGTTTACCCTATCCTCCATGCTGCCAAGCTTCAACTTGAACAGCTTGTCCTTTATTTCGGTTATCATCTTTAACTTATTAGGTTTTGAGGTTATCTGTACCTTTGCTGATGACATGGAAAATCCTAAAAAACAAATTCCTCAATCAATCATTGCGGGTGGATTGGTGATTGCAGCGATTTACATCTTCTCAGCTTTCGGGATCGGTGTTGCGATTCCGACCGATCAAATCAGTACCGGCAGCGGACTGATGGACAGCTTCAAGCTATTGACTGGTTCAACTGGCGGCTGGTTTATTATCGCAATGGCGTTCTTGTTCTTGCTGACACTGTTCGGCAATATGATCTCTTGGTCCTTGGGCGTTAACAATACTGCCTGCTACGCGGCGGAAAATGGCGATATGCCGAAAATATTTGCAAAACGCGGTGGAAAGGACGAAATGCCGATCGGCGCAGCTATTATGAATGGTGTCGTGGCTTCGATCGTCGTGGTCATTGCACCAATTTTACCGAATCAGGATCTGTTCTGGGCCTTCTTCTCATTGAACCTAGTTATGTTCTTGATGTCTTATGTTCCAGTGTTCCCAGCTTTTTACAAATTGAGACAAATCGATCCAGATACACCACGGCCATTTAGGGTAGGCGGCAGTGATACTTTCTTGAAAGTTTTGGTGGCGCTGCCAATGATCATGATCGTGATTTCATTGATTTTTACGGCTCTGCCTTTGCAGTTTGATCCTGAAACATTGAGTCAGCAGCTGCCGATCACGATCGGAGCTGTCGTCTTCACACTGTTTGGTGAAGCGATTATATGGATGAAAAAAATCAAAAAAGAAGGAGTAATTTATCATGGCGAAGAGAATCGAAAAGACAACACCGAAACAAGACGGGTTTAGAATGCCCGGCGAGTATGAACCACAAGAAAAGGTTTGGATGATCTGGCCGGAACGCCCAGATAACTGGCGCGATGGCGGAAAACCGGCTCAGGAAGCCTTCACGGAAGTAGCAAAAGCAATCAGCAAATTCACACCAATGAATGTGGTGGTTTCGCAGCAGCAATTCCAAAATTGCCGTCGTCAACTACCAGAAGACATTACTGTTTACGAAATGTCCAACAATGATGCCTGGATTCGCGATTGCGGGCCAAGCTTTGTGATCAATGACAAAGGTGAATTACGTGGAAATGACTGGGGCTTCAATGCTTGGGGCGGTCTTGTTGATGGCTTGTATTTCCCATGGGATCAAGATGATTTAGTGGCGCAAAAGATTTGCGAAATCGAACATGTCGATTCTTATCGTACGGATGATTTCATTCTAGAAGGCGGCTCATTCCATGTCGATGGTGAAGGAACTGTTTTAGTTACAGAGATGTGTTTATTGAGTGAAGGGCGCAACCCTCACATGACGAAAGAAGAGATCGAGCAAAAATTATGCGACTACTTAAACTGCGAAAAGGTTTTATGGTTAGGTGACGGGATTGATCCGGAAGAAACCAACGGTCACGTGGATGATGTTGCTTGCTTCGTACGACCGGGTGAAGTAGCGTGTATTTACACAGAAGATGCAAACAGTCCCTTCTATGAAGCGGCACAGGATGCCTACAAGCGTTTAAATGAAATGACCGATGCGAAAGGCCGTAAGCTGAAGGTTCATAAAATCTGCTGCCCAATCGAAAATGTAACGATTGACGGCAATTTCAAGATCGACTATGTAGAAGGAACGATGCCGCGTGAAGACGGCGACATCTGTATCGCTTCTTACATGAACTTCTTGATCACGAATAACGGTGTGATCGTACCGCAGTATGGCGATAAGAATGACGCATTGGCGTTAGAGCAATTAGAAATGATTTTCCCAGATAAAGAAGTTGTGGGTGTAAATACTGTTGAAATCGTATACGGTGGCGGAAATATTCACTGTATCACTCAGCAGCAGCCACAAAGATAGGAGACCCTCATGTCAAAAATCGTTATCGCGTTGGGCGGAAACGCGTTAGGTAATTCCGCTAATGAGCAGCTGACCAAAGCTGAGTTGGCGGCTAAATCGATCGCTAATCTGATTGCGGCGGGCCATCAAGTCGTGATTGCTCACGGGAATGGGCCGCAGGTCGGCAAGATTCGTTTAGCTTTTGAAGAAACCAGCAAATCGGCGGAGGATACGATGCCGTTTCCTGAGTGTACGGCGATGAGCCAAGGCTATATCGGCTATCATCTGCAGCAAGCGATCGATGAAGAATTGGTATCTCGCGACTTAGCAGATATTCCAGTCGTTTCAATGCTGACACAAGTAGTCGTTGATCCAAAAGATCCGGCTTTTGCCAATCCAACGAAACCGATCGGCGGCTATTACAGCGAAGAAGAAGCCAAAAAATTGATGGATGAAAGTGACGATGTTTATGTAGAGGATGCCGGCCGCGGCTGGCGCCGTGTCGTTCCTTCGCCAAAACCAGTCGATATCTACGAAAAAATCAGTTTACAAACCTTAGTCGACGCGGGGCAAGTCGTGATCGCCTGTGGTGGAGGAGGCATTCCGGTCATTTATGAGGGCACCCGTTATAAAGGTGTCGATGCGGTGATCGATAAGGATTTTGCCGCTGCCAAAATGGCGGCCTTGATTGATGCAGATGTCTTCATTATCTTGACTGCTGTGGATCATGTCTTCGTCAATTTCGGCAAGCCAGATCAAAAAGCGCTGGAAACGACTTCTGTAGCAGAGATGAAAAAATATATCGCTGAGGATCAGTTTGCTCCCGGCAGTATGCTGCCGAAGGTCGAAGCAGCGATTGATTTTGCTGAATCAAAGGCAGGGCGACGCGCAATCATCGCTTCACTAGAAAAAGCTTCAGAAACACTGGATGGAAATAGTGGTACAACGGTACAAATGTAAGCAGCTTTTTCGAAAAAATCAGTACCTTAGTAAAAAAACTGTCAAAACGACATAAAGTATAATTAGGAAGCCGAATGGCCAGATACCTTCATAATCGATGGTAATAGGGTCGTTTGGCTTTCGTTTTGTTAAGTAATTTGCAAAAAGACTTTAAGGATGGCAACTTTTTTTGTATTTTCTCTTTTGGAATTTCCCGGTTATTTGATCACTTTATCAAATAACTGGGTCTTTTTGCTGTGTTTAAAAGTGTAAAATAAAAAGAAAAGGGAAGTGGAAGGAGCCATGAGGAACTCTACAGTAGAAAAACTATGGAATGTGATGATCTGTTTAGGCTTGGGGTGTCTGGTTGTATTTTTTTCTCAACTGTTTACAACGTTCTTGCTATCTGCGTATGAGAGTGGCCATTCTAGTTATTCAGGGATTGAAGTCGTGTTAATGTGTTTTAACCTATTATTCGCTTCATTCATAATGCTGCAGCTGTCAAAAGGGTTGAATCTGCTTGCGTTGGATTTTTCTTTTCTAAAGAAGAAAAATGGCAAGATTATTTTTTTAAGCATAGTTTTTATGCTCGCCTTATTCGTTTTTGATCAGCTTCTGAGCGACCGGCATTTGATTGCTGAAAATACACCAGCGTCTATCGCAGACAATGTTCTTTCCAGCCTCCCAAGTATTGTCATCGTGCTGCTTTCAGTTGTTTTTACACCAATCATGGAGGAGGTCGTCTTTCGTGGCGGGGTCATTGGTTTGGTTTTCAAGGAGAATATGCTTTTAGGCATAGGTGCTTCTTCTCTGATTTATTGTCTGATAAACAGACCTGAGAGCCTCTCTCGTGGAGTCCTATTTATTGGGCTGAATGTCATTTTAGGAATTTCCTACGTTAAAACGAAGCGATTAGAAGTGCCAATCATTATTAGAATATTTACGATTTTATTTGTTATCGCAGTAGGTTAATGATAGATTAATCAAAAAATCCAGCTATTTAGCGAATAGCTGTTTTTTGTGTTGATTTGATTCATACGATGATTAGAGAAAGCATTGGGGAATAATTATCGAGAGAAATGCGATTTTATTTTTGAACCGGTTCAAAAACTTTGCGTTAGCCTATTGTAATTATTGAAATCGTTTGCTATTATTCTTTTTGAACCGGTTCAAAAAAACAAGAATAAGGAGTTTTTTTATGAATTTAGTCGATAAGCTGTCTGAAAAATTATTGCCAATTGTGTCAAAAATCAATAACCAGCGACACCTGTTAGCGATTCGTGATGCGTTTATTATCACGATGCCTTTAGTAATGGCAGCCTCTTTTATGGTTTTATTGAATGCGTTGGTTTTTTCTAATGTCGCTGTTCAGAAGGTCATTGATTTGAGTTTTTTGTCAGAGTTGGCCGTAATTGTTAATAATGGAACAATGAGTATTTTGGCAATTATCGTTTGTTATAATATCGGAGTAAATCTGGCTAATTATTATATTAAATCAAAATCAATTGATGATCCGGCCTTTAACGCTGTTCACGCAGGTGTATTGAGTCTGGCTACAATGTTCATTTTGATGCCGATAAACACGATTGTTACACTGACAGATGGAACCTCAGCTGAAGTGGGCGGTGTGTTTTCACAGGCACTGACCTCAAGTTCAGGTCTAGCAACTGCAATGATTTGTGCTCTATTGAGTACTGAAATGTTCGTTCGCTTGGCAAAATACAAAAAATTAAAGATCAAAATGCCGGATGGTGTGCCGCCAGCAGTTGCGACATCCTTCAATTCTTTAGTACCAGAAGTATTGGTCATTTTGATTTTCGGTACATTTGTCTTCATTTTACAGAAGACAACGGGATTAAATGTTCCGGATTTGATAAACTTGGCGATTCAGACACCATTAAAGGGGTTTGTATTATCCGTTCCAGGAATGCTATTTATCCAATTCTTCTCTGATTTTCTGTGGGTGTTTGGGATGCATGGTTCAAGTATTTTAGCGCCGATCAAGCAAGCACCGATGCTTCAGTCGATTGAGGAAAATATGCTGGCTTTCCAAAATCATGAAGCAATTCCTAATATAATTACAGAGCCTTTTGCGAATGCCTTTGGATTGATTGGAGGAGGCGGGTGCATTTTACCGTTAGTAATCGCGATCATCTGGGTATCTAAACGTAAAGATCAGCGTCAAGTGGCGAAGCTGGGCTTAACCACCTGTATGTTCAATATCACTGAACCGGTAATGTTTGGCTTGCCGGTAGTAATGAATCCAATCTTTATGATTCCGTGTGCGATTATTCCATCGATCAATTTAATCATTGCCTACTTTGCGACTAGCATTGGTTTAGTTGGGAAAACGGTCGCTGCAGCACCATGGATTACGCCGCCAGTCATTCAATCATTTATCGCTACTGGTGGGAATATCATGGCTAGCGTACTTACCATTTTGTTAATCATACTAGATGTTTTCTTATTTATGCCATTTGTTATTGCTTCGAATAAGGAAGCTGAGCTGAGGGGAGAAGAGCTGATTGGGTAATTTTCCATATCAAAATCCGAATTTGACGATTAGAGAACGGGTCACCGATCTGATGGATCGAATGAGTTTAGAAGAAAAGGTCGGTCAAGTGAATCAACATCTGTATGGCTGGGAATGCTATGAAAAGAAAGAGGATGGAAAGACTGAACTGACGAATAAATTTAAAGAACATGTCGAATGGGGAAAAGGGATTGGGGCGTTGTACGGATTATTTCGTGCAGACCCTTGGTCCAAAGTCGGCTTTGAAACAGGCATCGCTCCAGAGGATAGTTGGAGACTGGTTAATCAGGTTCAGGAATACGTGATCAATCAATCACGCTGGAAAATTCCTGCCTTAATCGTTGAGGAATGTCCTCATGGACATCAGGGGCTAGGCGGAATTTCCTATCCGACAAATTTGGGTCGCGGAAATAGCTTTAATACTGAGCTGACGAAGCAATCAAGTCATTTAATGGCACAAGAGCTAGCGGCTAAAGGTGTTCACTTAGCGCTTGTATCAACCTTGGACTTAGCAAAGGATCCGCGCTGGGGACGAACAGAAGAATGCTTTGGTGAAGATCCTATTTTAGCCGCGCGAATGAGCGAAGCAGTAATCGCCGGATTTCAGGGCGACCTGATTTCTGAGGAAGCGGCTTATCTGGATAAGACAGTTGTTGAAATCAATAAACAGCCGGAACAAATCGGGGTTGTTTTAAAGCATTGCATTGCTCAAGGAGAAGCATTAGGCGGGCACAATTCTGGAACAGTAACCATTGGTGGCCGAGAATTCAAGGATATTTATTTTCCACTGTTAAAGAGTGCACGAAATGCTGTAGGAGTCATGGCAGCATACAATGATGTGGATGGTGTACCTTGTCATATCAATGGTCAATTGTTCCAAAAGACGTTGCGGGAGCAAATAGGCTATCAAGGAATCGTGATGGCTGACGGCATTGCCCTAGATAGGTTAGAAGATGTCTTTGACGAGAAAATAACCAGCGCGAATGCGGCGTTAGAGGCGGGGATCGATCTGAGTTTATGGGACGAGACCTATTTACAAATCACGGAAGGCGTAAAAACCAAAAGAATCGAAGAGTCTGTTCTTGATACAGCATGTGCCCGTGTTTTAGGTATCAAATTTTTATTAGGACTGTTTGAGAAGCCCTTCGTGGAAGACCCGCAGGAGAGGCTAGCTAAAATATTGGCTGCATCGAAGGAGAACAATCTGAGAGCGGCGGAGGAATCCTTGACATTGCTTAAAAATGACGGCCTCTTACCCTTAGATCGCAAGACAAAAAAGGTTGCTGTAATCGGACCAAATGCGAATAGTCTTTATGCTTTGTTGGGGGATTATTCAGCGCCTCAAGCCGCGGAAATGACACAGCTAACGATTTATCAACAAATTCAAACTATTTTTTCAGAATCTGAAGTCGTTTTCTCTGAGGGCTGCGAAGTTCGGAATACAGAAAATCAGCAGCCTAAAATTGAAGCTGCTGTGAAGGACTGTCAAGATGCAGATGTGATTATTTGCGTGTTAGGAGGTTCGAGTGCCCGCAATTTTGATATGGAGTTTTTAAAGAATGGTGCAGTTTCTTCAAAAGGGATCAATATGGATTCTGGAGAAAATGTGGACGTTGCTTCATTATCCTTAGGCGGCCAGCAATTGACGCTTTTAAAAGCTGTGAAGGAGCTGGAAAAACCTATTGTCACAGTTTTGATTCAAGGACGGCCTTATGATATCCAAGAAGTTCAACAACTATCTGATGCTGTATTGGTAGGCTGGTTTCCAGGTCAAGCTGGAGGAACAGCAATCGCGCGGACACTGATCGGTGATAATAATCCAAACGGACGGCTGAATGTCAGCTATCCCCTCAATTCTCAACAATTGCCTGTTTATTATTATCAGCGGGCGGCTTCGAAAAAAGATGATTATTATGATCAAACCGGCGCTCCTCTTCACGAATTTGGCTATGGGTTGAGCTATACGCAATTTTCATATGAGCGCTTGCATGTCCACCAAGAGTCTGACACAATGACCATAAGTGTTACTGTTAAAAATGTGGGAGAATTTACTGGAAAAGAGACGGTGCTAGTATTCGTTCGTTTATTAGGTGGTCGAGTGATTCAGCGTCACAAACAGCTGAAGGCTTTTGATAAGATTGAATTGATGCCTGATGAATCAACTGAGCTGACGTTTACATTGTCTGATGATCAATTCTATTTTACAGACATGGATCAGCTTTATAAGCGGGCAGACGGCTGCCAAATCATGGTCAAGAATTTATCAGAAGAAGTTTCTTTCAAAAATTAACCGTTAAAGAACGGCTCGTTTCCAACAGTAAATCAGCTCCGATTAAGATAAGAAAGGAACCATAAAAATGTCATCTATTCGGAAAGTGGCTGAACTGGCTGGGGTCTCTTTAGGAAGTGTCTCTCGCTATCTCAATGGTCATCAATTGAAAGAACAAAATATGAAAAAGATTGCGGCTGCGATCAAGGAGCTAGACTATAAAGAGAATATTATCGCCAAAGGCCTAAAAAACAATCGTAGTTTTTCAGTAGGGCTTTTAATGAATAGTGTGTCTAGTCAATTCGGGGCAGAGATTGTCAGTGCCATAGAAGGTGTGATGGAGCAAAACGGCTATTCCGTCTTGTTGAGCGGATTTAAAGGAGACGTCTCACTAGCTGATCAGAAGATTGATTATTTAGTGCAGCATGCGGTGGATGGCTTGATCGTCTTTATGTCTGAACAGGATTGGGATGGCATGGAACGGTTGGCTGAATTGCCGATCCCAGTATTGACGATCAATAGTCCCGTACAGCTGCCGGGAGTTGATCGAATCCAAGTCGCTGATCGAAAGAGTGTGGCTAAAGTTACGGAGCATCTTATCAAGGAAGGGCACACAAGAATCGGTCTCCTAGCTGCTCCTCAAAATGATTATGTTGCAAGGGAACGTCTATTAGGTGCGCAACAGACTGCGGCTAAGCACCCAGGCACCGTTTTGGTAACTGAATACGGAGATTATTCTCGAATCAGCGGCTACCGAGGTGGTAAAAAATTGCTGGAACAGGATATTACCGCATTAATTGTGACAAACTACAATATGATGACAGGGGTCCTTGAATACTTGCAGCATTCTCCTGATTCGACAAGAAAGAATTTGGTTTTGGCGCATTATGATTACACTAGCGAGATGGCGGAATTGCTTACGGATCGGATCGTAATCAAAGCACCTACCCAATTGATCGGACAGCGATCTGCTCAACGCTTGCTGGAGCGGATGAATGCTGAGGTGTTGACTGCTGGAGAAGATGAGACGATTGACAACGAGATTTTTGGAATATAAGCTGCTCCTGAGAAACGTGAACGCTTTAATTTATAAACAATAAAGGAGATTTAATCATGCTTCAATTTCCAAAAGGGTTCCTGTGGGGAGCGGCTACAAGCGCTCCGCAATCAGAAGGAGCCGCAGCAATGGATGGAAAAAGTCCATCAACATGGGACAAATGGTTCGAAATGGAGCCAGAACTATTCTATGACCAAGTAGGTCCAGAAAATACTTCAAATGTTTATGAAAAGTATAAAGAAGAAGTTGCTGACATGAAGTCGATGAACCTGAACTCTTATCGGACATCGATCGCATGGACACGATTACTGCCTGATGGAAAAACGCTTAATCCTAAGGCAGTCGCGTTTTACCGCGCTTATTTTCAAGAGCTAGTGGACAGCGGTGTAGAGCCGATCATCAATTTATTTCATTTTGATATGCCGTGGTGGTTGATGGAAAAGGGCGGCTGGGAAGCAAGGGAATCAGTCGATCATTTTGCTTATTATGCCAGTGTTGCCTTTGAAGAGTTTGGTGATATTGTAAAAAAATGGGCGACCTTCAATGAACCGTTAGTACACATCGAATGTGGGTATTATGGCGATGCCCATTGGCCGAGGATCAAAGATTTCAAGCGCGCGGTCCAGGTGGGCTATCACACGATGCTTGCTCATGCTAAAGCGGTAGAGGCTTTCCGAGTTTCTCGGTTTAACGACGGAAAAATAGGTATCATTTTGAATCTTTCACCTGTTTATCCGAAAAGTGACTCGCCGGAAGATGTCGAGGCCGCAAAGTGGGCGGATCATATCTATATCCGCAGCTTCTTGGATGGTGCAGTCAAAGGTACGTATTCCGATGAGTTCACTCAACTATTGAAGCGGTCGAATCTATCACCTGAGACTGAAGCAGACGATAAACATATTTTTGCGAAAAATACCGTAGATTTTATCGGCTGCAACTACTACCAGCCTTTACGAGTACAAGCCATCCCTGAGGAGGAGCGCGTTGAACAAATAACTGGTCCTCGTGATTTATTCCAAGGCTATGACTGGCCTGGAAAACGAATCAACCCACATCGCGGTTGGGAAATCTATCCTAGAGGAATTTACGACATCGCGATGCGTTTAAAAAATGATTATAGTGAGATTCCATGGTACATTTCTGAAAATGGCATGGGCGTATCGCAAGAAGAGTGCTTTGAGGATGAGGAGGGCATTATTCAAGACGATTATCGGATAACGTTTATCAAAGATCATTTGGAAGAACTGCATCGGGCGATCAAGGAGGGAGCGAACTGCTTCGGTTACCATCTGTGGACATTTTCTGATTGCTGGAGCTGGTTGAATGCGTTTAAGAATCGTTATGGGTTCTATCGCGTAGAACTTTCACAGGACTATCAGCGAACACCTAAAAAATCCAGCTTCTGGATGGCCGATGTTATCAATAAAAATGGATTTGATCAATAGCATAATTGAATCCCGATCACCTGGAGAATCTCCAAGTGATCGGGATTTTTAAGGTTCAGCAATTAAACTCACTTAAAACCTTCTCAATATCTCTTCTGATCAGACTCTGCATACTTTCCTTATACTGATCGAGCGCCAAGGAATCCAGCTTTTCGCAAATGATCGGGATCAGCTCGGGTTTGGCTTCGGCCAAATAGGTCAGATAGGGAATACATTGGCGAAGGGTGGGAGCTTTGGAATCATCTAAGATGCCCAAAATGTCTGTGAGATGCTTTTCGATGACAGCCTGTGAATCCCAGCGGGCGTTGATCGCAAAGAACTTAAAGGCGCGTCCTCGACCGCACGAATTTTCGGCAGTCAAAGCAGGCAAGAACCTCTCTAACGTATCTGCGTAAATAGGTTCGGCGAGACAGTTTGCTTCTAATTCTTTAAATGCCGCCAGCGCTTCTTTGGTATCTTTAGCGGTCAAAAGGGCTAAAATAGGTTCCATAAACTCATTCCTTTTCTTAAAAGTATAGCAAAACAGCCGTCAAAGCGACGACTGTTTTTTTAATCTTTTTCATTTTCGAGTCGTTTTTTCAACTCGTTGATTTGCTTGTCTAAATCCTTGCTTTGATTTTTCGTATCAGTGATTTGGTCCTTGACGGTGTTGATCGCGGAATCTCGAGCAGCTTTTTCATGTGCGTACTCGGCTTCCTTGTTGCGGTAAACACCGGTATATTGATCGGAAAGGGTTCCGCCGGAAGGCTCGACCTGTTGAACCAGAGCAAAGACGTCTTGGGCATACTGATCGAAGGTCTGCCAATTGTCCTGAGTATCTGTCACGATGATCTCAAATTGGCTTAAGGTATCGATCCGTTCAGAGATTAATTGATTACTGAAGGTGGATGCTTCTTCTACCATTGGTGTGCTCAATTTAGCGGCTGTCAGCTCGTTGGCTTTTTGCTTCGCCAAGGTATCGATATTCGTAGTGGCGGTTTGCAGCGAATTTTTCCGAGTTGCCAATACTTGTTTTGTTTGACTAGAGCGAGTGACCAATTGTCCGCCGGCTTTTTGTACGGAAGAGGGCATTTGGAAATCAACATCTTCTTTGCCGTTGTTCAAAAGGTCCATCGTCTGTTTGAAAATCTCTTTTGTCGCCTGACCGACACTCATATTATCCTGCGGCTGCGGCGTGTCATCGCCTGCCCAGACGGCTACAGTGTAGTGGGGCGTAGCACCGACTGTCCACAAATCTTTGGCTTCGTCGGTAGTCCCGGTTTTTACGGCCCAATATTGATTGTGGGCTAGGGCCAAGCCTGCCGCTGTTCCATCTGCATTTTGGTGAACGGCCTTCATTGTATCGATGGTCAAGTATGCCGCGTCATCACTGTAAACCTTCTGCTGGGCGATCTCGCTTTGCGAGAAGATTTCTTGACCATTGTCCTTGCGTTTGATCGTTTGGATATTGACCGGGGCACGATAATTTCCTTGATTGACTAGTGTCGCGATTCCGCTGGCCATTTCTTGGGTAGTTGCCCCGTAGGTCATTCCGCCGACAGCGATGATCGGATTGTCATCCTCGACATCCAAGCCGGTAAATTGCATTTGAGCTAAAGGCTGATAAACCGGCTCTTTCAATTCATCACGGTTCTCACTGGCTAATTTGTAGGCGACGACATTGGAAGAAATTGCCATTGCATTACGTAATGTCAGATTTCCTTTTGATCCGTTATATACATTATTAGGATACGTATTATTCGGCCGGTCATCTGAAACCACGCTGCCCTCTAACAATCCACGCTCATAAGCGGGCGCAAAGGATACTAAAGGTTTGATCGCCGAACCAGGCTGACGATAGGAGAGAAAGGCGCGATTGTAATGATTGCCTTCTTCGCCGCGACCGCCGATGCTGGCTACCACGTCGCCAGTCTGATTATCGATGACGGTCATCGCCGCCTGTTTGGTGTAGAAATTATTCTCGCCGTTACGATCTTGCCAGGCATTCATGACGTTGCTGACGATTCCCTGCAGCTGATCATGGAGTGCTGGATCGATGCTTGTGCTGATTTGATAGCCGCCGGAAAGGATTCGTTGATATACCTTGTTATAGGCCGACTTGTATTCTTCGTTATAGCGGTCCTCTTCTTCCTTTGAATCAAACTGATATTGGAAGCGGAAGTCCTGCTGGCCCATTAAAATCTTAGTAGCTGAATCCACCGCCAAGGCGACCTCATTATTGTCTAGTTGATTATTCAGCGCATTACTGTGAATCTCCGCTGAAATATCGTCTGCAACAGCCTTATCATACTGGTCCTTTGTGATATACCCCTGCTGATTCATTTCTTTGAGGATCAGCTTGGCGCGCTTCAAAGCATTTTTCTTATTCGTCGTCGGATCAAAAATCCCCGGATTATTGGTGATCCCTACGAGTGTCGCCTTTTCTAAAAGACTGGTATCATTGATCGATTTGCCAAAATAGACCTTTGCCGCTGCATTGATTCCGTAAGCGCCATGTCCGAAGTAGACATTGTTCAAGTAGTACTCCAAAATTTGATGCTTGGTAAATTTTTTTTCCAGTGACTGAGCCATGACCATTTCCTCGATCTTCCGTGAGATCGAAACCTCTGGCGTCAAATAAATATTTTTCACCAATTGCTGGGTGATGGTTGAGGCGCCGCGCACCCCGCGGCCAGTCGCGGCATTCAACGCAACCGTCAGCAGACCTTGGGTATCGACTCCGTGATGATCATAAAATCGCTTATCCTCGATTGCGATCAAGGCTTGAGAAACGAGCGGGTCCATCTTGTCATACGTTAGGTAGTCCCGTTCCTGCGTTTTCAGCTCCTTGAGCACCTGTCCGTTTTTATCTAGAATCGTGGTTGGGTGATACTGCTTGAAGTCACTTTCCTGGATCTTTGCCGCATGTTCTTCGCCGGCATCGATCGCCGCGGTGACTTCCTTTCCATATTTTTGGAAGAAGAAAATCGTTCCTGCAATCACAACTAAGAGGATTGCAGCAAGAATCCCTAGAGAGATCTTCGTTGATCGTGCCAATTTCCCCCGCGACGTTTTATTACGTGCAGGTCTTATTTTCTTTTCTTTTCTTTGTTGATGTCGTTCTTGTCTATTTGCCATATCCGCCTATCCTTAAAAAAATCATTTCCTCTAGTGTAATAGAAAATGACGAGAATAACTATCCTATTCATATTTTTCCAAGAAAAAATTTAGATTATTTCATAAAAATAGTCGGATTTTACCTAGAAATACTTGACGCTTGCTTAATTTGTCGCCACAATGTAGAGGAGACGAGGTGAACTATGGATACCAAGAAAAAATGGTTGATCTTTTGGGGAATTCTAGCCGCTTTATTTGTCGGGGCCTTTGGGATTGTTTTGAGTGGGAATTTTCCGCAATTTACGATTCCGTTCAGTGTTTTTGCCAGTGATGATAAGGAAAAGAAAAAAGAAGAGCTCCCGAAATTAGATGTGCTGCCGCTAAAGGATGTCAATGATCAAACATTATTAAGCGAACAAACGGAAAAAATCGATGCTTTGAATAAGGCATTCGCAGATAGCAACAGCCTTTCCAGCTCGCAGGCGATGGCCGATGCGATCGAAAAGATCTATGGAAAGGCGAAGGACGGGAAGAATATTTTTAATCTGTACCGCAAAATCTATCCTATGGTGAGTTCAGAGGAAAGGGGATTTGTCAGTGTCAGTCTAGTGGGATTCGGTCAGCGCTTAGTGGATAACCAGCCGATGACGACACAGCGGCAGATTTGGAGTTTTACTGATACGAGTGGTTCACGCCATGATTATACAGTCAATCTTCGCTTTAACCAAAAAGAGCTGAATGAGTTGACGGCAGAAGATGGCAGCGATGTAAAATCAGTGATCACTAAAGATGACACCTATTTAGATAAGTCAGCGGATTTCGAGACTGCCTGGACGGAATTGATTCGCCGCGGGACAGACACGCAGCTTTATCGCCAAATGGAAAAAGCGGGGCTGGACAGCAATCAAACGGAGTTCAAGGCGTTGGAAAAAAGTATAAACGTGACGGATCCGAGCGGATTCTTTGAGCTGTTCAAGGATACTCGCGGAGATATTACCCACGCGTATTTATCAGGGTTCTATCACACGAATACACCGACAGATGGACAGTCGGATTATTATTTCCGGGTACCGACTTCTGAAAAGGATATTGCGAATTTCGTGGTCGTCTATGATCGACTGCAGCAAAAGATTGTTTCTATTAATAGACAGTAATCCGTGGATAAAAATCAAGGCGGCTTGCCTAGTAGAAAAATACATCATAAAACAAGACCATCAATTTTTTGATGGTCTTGTTTTATGTGGACAAATTCGGGTGGGTCAAGCAGGAAATCCAATTAGTTTATTAAATATATTATAAAATATATGGAGTATAGCGAAAATTTTTCATCATAATTCAAAGAATATTTTTGAATTTTGAGTGATTATAGAATTATATCACAATAATTGTTATATTTGTGACAACAGGAAAAATCCCGAAGATTCACATTCTTAGAGACGGGAAATGAGAGAGCAATTCCTGTGTTCGAGCATGCTTGTTGGTATGTTCACTTGATAGGGGGTGGTTTATGGAACGCTGCTTCTGTTTTTGGCCAAAAACAAACTCAAAAAATACACATACTGTTTTCCTCGAGAAAATGGTCAATGTCATAATTAGGGTAGGGTTTATTTGTTGTGCACTTTTTGCACTTGGGTAAAGAGCAGAAAAGGAGAGCGAAATGAAAAAAAAGGGATTAATGAAAAAATTAAAAGGGATCATGTCGTTGGTAACGCTATTGATCATGACCGTGTCCTCGTTAGGGGTACCGGCACAAGTATTTGCAGCAGATGAGGAGAATGTTCCGGCAAATCTGACAGTAAAACATAATGATGAGCAAAAATGGACTGTGATTCAGTTCGATAAGGTTGAGGATGCGCAAAGCTACAACATCTATCGAGCAGAAGAACAGGATGGGAAATTTGAGCGAATTCAAACATTGAAGAGTGACAAAACATATACAGTTGATCCTTATGACGAGTTGGAGACAAAAGGCACGCTTAAGGCTGATTATCTCTACTATTATAAAGTAGCAGCTGTGGTCGATGGCAAGGAACAGGACGCAGCTGGCCCAATAGCTAATCAAGATGCTGCAGCAAAAGCGGGGGATGCGAAAATTGACGCAGCCGCAGCGGCACCGTCAGCAGCTACTAGTGAAGAACCAGCGAAAGAATCGACCGAACAATCAACAAAAGAAACGTCTGAAGAATCGTCATCTAATGCGCCGGCAGCCCAAACATACGGCTGGTTTAATCATAAAACAGGATGTGACGGCAAACATAACGGCAATACCTGCAACAGCAATGCAGGCAAGCATGATGAGCATTGCGATAAAAATCATAGTAAATACCGCAAATGTAATTCAAACAATTGGAAACATGGCGAACACTGTGACAAAAATCACAGCGGCAAAAACTGTAATGAAAACAAATGGCATCACGGTTCAAATTGTGATGAAAACCATAGCGGTCACGGCTGCAACAATAATTGGAAGCACCATGAAGACTGCGATAAAAATCACAGCGGAAAACATTGTAACCAAAACAACTATAAAGAAAAATGGGATGCAGTTAAAAATGTTTGTGTGACTGAAGCACAGCATCATTGGTTAAAGCTTAGCTGGGAATCAAAAGGCAGCGATGCTGAATATAAGATCTTCCGTGCAAGTAAAAAATGCAACGATTACCACTCTGGCGATTTCAAAGAAATTGCTAAAGTAACAGGAAAAACAACCTATAACGATATCAAGTTGGACCACAATACGACTTATTGCTACAAAGTAATGGTAAAACGTCCGAAGGTTTGTCCATATACGATCGAGACAGTCAGCAGTTCAAATATCGGCAAGTTCACTGTTTGCGGGACTACATTGAATCCGAATATCAAAGCAGCAGCAGTTTCCGATAAAGCGATCAAAGTGAACTGGACAAACACAAAGAGCGACAATGCTTCAACAAGATTCGCAACTAGCTATACACTATATCGCAGTACAACGAACAATATTAACAATGCGACAGCGATCACAGTGAATGGCAAACAAGATGGTTCAGAAATGTCTTATACAGATGAAGGCTTGAACCAATGCACCACTTATTATTACTGGGTGAAAGCAAGCTATGGTCAATGGAGCAGCTGGGTAAGTCCTCAATGGGGATCAAGCTGTGCAACAACATTGAAGAGAAAAGAAATCGGCAATGGCTTGAACGGCTGCATCAAGAATGTTCTTAAATGCGGTTGTATCCCAACACGCTACTACGGCGCACAAATCTTCTTAGGTACGCAAAATCCGAATTCACTAGACTATACAAAGGTTCGTGTATACCGCAGAACAAGTACTGGTCAGTACAGCAGCGCGTATAAAACAATCGATGTTCGTTATGCGAAATATACGAATGGTGTTTTTGGAAAAGGCTACTACATTGACTATTCATTAAGCAAAGTCTGCTTATCAAAAGGCACTTACTATTTCGCACTCCAAGCGGTTGGTTCAGATTCTGGTAAGGAAATCACTGGACCGATGAAAGAAATTGGCTGTGTTACGGTAAAATGGTAGACAGCTAGACGCTTGATCAGTTCGGTCAGGCGGGAGTTGCAAGGTATTCTCAAAATGGAAAGGAATCCGTTTTTTTGATCGACTTTCCAGCATAATAGAATCGTCCAAAAAAAGTGTTAGGAGACTGTCTCCTAACACTTTTCATTTTCTAATCAATAAGGATCGCTTCGTGTCCCGTATATGGCAGGAATTTTTCAAATAAATCCGCTGTTTTCAGCTTCATATAGTTGGTCACAGAACCGGAACTGCAGCCGTACCATTCTCGTTCAGCAACGGATTTGTCGAAAACGAGCTGGATCTCATGCTCAGGATCTTTTAACAGTCCGAAGATCGTTGCGGCTCCTGGAATCACACCCAGCCGCTCATCTAGCAATGCAGCTGAAGCAAATGATACCCGCGGAATCTCCAATTTTTTGCCAAAATCTTTAGTCACGAACTTAAAATCTGCTGGTGTAATGTACAAGTAGAATTTGGTTTTCTTTTGGTTGCATAAAAAGATCGTTTTAACGACTTCGATCCCTAAGCGATTATCGATATCGATACAATCTTCCATCGTCAAGGCTTCGCCTGTAGCCACTTGATAAAAGGGGATATCCAGCTTTGCCAGTGTTTCATATGTTTTTTCCTCTAATTCAGAACCAAACTCAGTCGGTGGGGTAGTATGCATTTCACTAACGTAAACCATAACGGCCTCCTTTGTGTATGTAATACCTACTACGATACCTTTTTTTAATCAAATTCTCAACCTATTTTCATTTATTTTTCTAATTGCGCCAAATCTTTTTTTACCAGCTTTGCCAGAATCGCTTCAATATCTATGTAGTCGGTCGTAGTCATGTTCGAACGAATAATGACCGATTCTTGACCTTCTGACAGGAAGTTTCTGCAGGCCGGTGTTGTTCCGATAATCAGCTGTGCTTCTCGCGGGGTTTCAACAAAAGTCAGGTGATAGCGATTTTTGAAATACAAATTGATTTTTTCTTGGATAAAAATACTAAAAAGATCACTGTGCTCGGAAAACGCATACACTGAAATCTCTGGCAGACAATTTTCCAATGAAAAGAGGTTTACACAGGTTAAAAACGAATAAAGCCGCAATTGACGAAAGTCGTAGCCAGGCACTGCCTGAGTGAATTCTTGCCAAAAGGCATCAAAGCGTCGGTAATAATAGGGAAATTGCGACTGCACCTGATTCAGGGCCACATTGTTTCCAAGCTCATCGATCATCGGATCATTTAGTCGGAAGAAGGCCAGCGCCGCATAATGCTGCTTAAGCTTGCGGCCTACAAACTTCTGCTCGCGGCTGTTTAATGGCCGGAAGTGAGTAGAAAACGACTTGAGCCAATGAGCAATAGCCTGGTTAAAAAAGAGCTCTCTTGAGGAATTCTTATACTGCAATTCAAAATCGTTCAACAAGGAGCTGTAAATAGCATAAAGGAAAAAACGCCATTCATTGGTGTTCCAGGTTTTTAAAAAGGCCGGTTTTTTCGGATATTTGAAGCGGTTCAGCAATGCTTTTTCAGTACTGTTGAAAATAAGCTCCCCTTTTTTACTGAGGGATTGATTGGTGATTAATAGCCAAAAGCAGATCATTTCTAGATTGGTCGGGTTATTGGCCAGCTTTAAATAATCCTCTATTTGGTTGGCTAGCTGAAAGTAGCTTTCAGTATTGATCCGTTCGACTTGGCAGAACTGACGATACAGCCCACGGAAGAATATATAATGGAAACGACGAATATCGACTTCTCGCCCTTTTAAGCTGATTTTTGTGGAGCAGGAGATATAAAGATCGTAATCAGACAGATCCTGATTGATTTCTTTGATTTTACGACGTAACTTGGATTCGCTGATGTTTTTATCCATGCAAAATTGAATGGCCGAAATTTTTCGTTTCGTCAGGATCATACGAATGATTTCGCAAGCCAAATCATGCTGGTATAAATAATTCGTCAAGGACTGGAGGTTCGTTGAGGAACGATCAAGCTGAATACCGCGTCCATTATCCATCCGCAGAGTTAAAAAATAATCATCTCCGGTGTAAAGCTCTTCGATGATCGTTTGTAATTCTTTACAGTTCACACGAATCGTACCAAGGCTGGCATAACCGATTTTCTCCTGTAATTCTTTTAAAGAGATCGGCGTCTGCAGACCATCGAGCGTTTCTATAATCTGAATTTTTAGCCGTGTGTTTTTATCCATCCCCAGCATGAATGTGCCCTCCATTCTTACTTAATAAAAATTAACCGTACTGATTTATATAATAGATTAAAATATCATTTAATACAAATAATAACCTAATAAATGGCGAAAAATAAAGCTATATCCTAAACAAATCATAAGAAACTCGTTTTAATAAAAAATAACCAAGGTTATTTTGTTTAAATTTCCTTTTCTTGTGATGATTTGAAAAAAAGTGACGGCTTTTTAAACTTTTTGTGAAAGCGGTCGTTTCCGCTTTTATTCTAAGGTATAATATATCTAAAAGGAGTAAGGAGTCAGAGATGAAAATTTCAGAGATGAAAAATATTGGTGTAGTAAATGAAGAGAAGTTGGAGCAGGTTGGGATAGTTACCCCTGATCAGTTGCGGGAATTGGGAACAGAGGCTGCCTTTTTAAAAATCCGCCATTTGGTAGATGACGGGGCTTGTTTGCATTTGTTGTACGGCTTAGAAGGGGCGATTCAGGATATCCCTAAGCGTGAATTAAGTGAACGGCGAAAAGCGGAACTGCGTGATTTCTTCAAACAATTAAATTAGATTTCTTTGACTTTGCTTGCTGAGAGAAAGTGTTCGCGTTACACTACATACAAAAAAGGAAGTGGCCTTTTGTATCTGATCGCATTAGTGATTTTTGTCATCTTGGTCGGTGCGTATACTATTTTTATCTATCTGGCACGCCGCAAGCAAAGGAATGTGACACCGCTGATGGTGAACATTCAGGTAACGCTGAATCTGATCTTGATTGTCGCAGGTCTGATTTACTTGATTTTTGGATAAGAAAAGGAGGATGACGACTGTCACTCCTCCTTTTTTAACGAATAGAAACGATCTGGGCGCCAAAGGGCATTAAGGCTAAGCGAGCCAGCTTCAGTGATTGCGCGGCAAACGGAATTCCCACGATCGTAAGACATAGCACCACAGCGCTGGCCAGATGTCCAATGGCTAAGGGGACACCAGAAACAATCAACCAAATAATATTGACAATCAAATTTAACCCCGTTCCATGATAAACAATATCCTTGCCAAACGGAGCAAAGCTCAGACTGGCAAATTTGAAGCATTGCAGGCCGATCGGGATGCCGATAATGGTGATACACCACAAAACGCCGGCAAGACACCAAGTCAGCCCGCCGATCAGTCCGCCAAAGATGAACCAGATGATATTACCTAAGCAAGACATATTCCATCCCTCCATTATCCATAGTTTACCACTTTTTGCTAGATGCACCTCCAACTTAAGATGGAATTACATAGAAAAAAAGCGAAAGTACGCGAGAAAGGAAAAGCCGATGTTAGAAAAATTTGAACTGCTTTCTGTTGATCAGAAAACATTTTTACAGGCCTATCACTGGTCCTGCAAGGAGCCAAAAGCGGTCCTTCAAGTGACGCATGGAATGGCGGAGCACTTGATGCGCTATGAACCGTTGGCTAATTATTTAAACGAACGGAATGTCGCGGTGATCGGGCATGATCATCTGGGACATGGGGCATCTGTTGAGGAAAATCCGCAGGGTTATTTCCATGATGAAACCATCAAACATGGACTGGTTCAGGATTTATATCAAGTAACGAAATGGGGGCAGTCACACTATCCCGATTTACCCTTTTTTGTTTTAGGACATAGTATGGGATCGTTTGTGCTGCGAAATTACCTAGCTGAATATGGCGAGCAGATTGATGGAGCGATACTGGTGGGTACAGGGCAGCAGCCGGTGTGGCTGACTCGTTTTGGTCAAGGGGCCGCTAAAGTGCTGAGTCGATTTCAGGGGAAAAAGCACCCCAGCAGGCTGATCGATCAGTTGGCGTTCGGCAATATGAATCGCAAGATCTTCAATAAACGAACCGATAAGGATTGGCTAGTCAGCTTAGCTGAGGAAGTAGATGCTTACTTGGCAGATCCAAACTGCGGCTTTTTGTTTACCTTGAGCGGGTATCACGAGCTCTTTTCGCTGATTATTCGCGCGCAGGAGCCGGAGCTGTTAAAAAAAATACCGAAAAAGCTTCCGTTGCTGTTTCTCTCTGGTAAAGAAGATCCAGTTGGAGAATATGGCAAAGGAGTGATGAAAGCAGCCAAGGCGTATCAGGCTGCCGGTGTGGAGCAGGTGACAGTACAGCTGTACGAAAAAGCTCGCCATGAACTGTTGAACGAAACTCAAAAACTTACAGTTTTTCAAGATATTTGCAAATGGATGGAAAATATTTCTGAAAAATGATATTATTGTAAAAATTTTAGGTAATTGAGGGATCATATGAAAGCAAAATTTTTGATAGATTATTGCCACCAAGGTGATTGGGAGCCGCAAAACGGCCTGCGCCAATCACCGATTGATATCCAAACGTCTCAAATTGAAAGCAATGATACATTAGCTAAACTGCAAGTAAACCTTTCAGAAACGACCGCGACTTTTTTTAATAATGGACAAAATCTGCAGTTATTAGGAGCCGGCCAAGCCAGCTTCAACAATCGTGTGTTTAACTTTGTCCAAGTGCATTTTCATGCTGATGGAGAGCATCGCTTAGACGGCAAGATTTTTCCGTTAGAAGGTCATTTTCTCTTCCAATCAGCCAACGGTCAGCTGGCGGTTATTGGCGTACTTTATCAGGTAGGTGCGTTTAATCCCGATTTTGAACAGGTGTTGAACCAATATGATCAGGAAAAGGGGAGCGGCAGCTTTTCTGTTGCGAGCCTGATGCCTGAAAATAAAAGCTATTACCATTACATCGGCTCGTTGACGACTCCGCCGTTAACGGAAGGGGTCGAGTGGTATGTGATGCAAAACATTTTAGAAGTGTCGGCGGAACAGGTTCTGAGATTTCTAGCCATTCATGGAAGAAATAATCGAGTGTGTCAGCCAATCAATGAGCGCAAAATTTTAAGCTATAACGAATAAAGTCGCTGCCAGCTTTTTGGCAACGACTTTTTTTTGGTTTCTAAAGAATTAGGCAAGATAATCTTTCAATATGAAAGCAACACCTGAGTTCTCATTCGATTTGGTCAGTTTATCAGCGATTTTCTTTACAGCAGGTGCAGCATTTTCCATCGCGATCCCTCTTCCGCTGATTTTAAGCATTTCTAAATCATTTTCTTGATCGCCAAAAGCCAATACGTCGGCTAAGTCCATAGATAAATGTTTAGTCAAAAAGTTCAGCGCGGCGCCCTTATTGACCCCCTCAGCCATAACCTCCAGCCAGTATTTATCAGAGTAGGAGCTGTTGATCCGCTGCTTCTCCAGCTGAGAGCGCAGCTTAACTAATTTACTAGTGTCTCCATCAGTAAACGCCAGCTTGAAATAGCTGATCGCTTCCTTGTCGATTTGCTGCCAGAGCTCGTCAACTTTTGATTCCTTCAAATTGAACTGGGCATAGTAGGGGGTGTTGACTTCGTTTTTGTCCTGAGCAAAGGAAATTCGGTCATCTTGCGCAGCACGGCTGGCTACAACAGTTACTTCGGTTTTCATCGCAAAGGAAAGTGCAGTCTTCACTGTAGCCGGAAGAATCGTGTAGCTTTTTAAGACTTTTTTGATGTCGCCATTTTCGATGCGAGCAACATAAGCGCCATTGGAGGCTAATGTAAAGCCGCTCAAATCCAATTGTTCAAATACTTCTCTCGCTGATTGGATCGATCGGCCAGTCGCCAAAGCCACTGTTCCTCCTTGGCGATCAAATTCTTTTAATGCCCAAGCATTTTCTTCAGAAATATTTCCCTCTTTATCCAGCAGGGTACCATCAAGATCTATTGCTGCCAATTTCATCTATATCCGTCCTTTTTTGATTCATCTATCTTATAGGTTAGTCCAATTTTCAGAAAATGAACAATTAAACGCTCATGTGAATAGAAAAGGAATTTCAAATCAATAAATAAATTAAAACTTTATAAAAATTTAATAATCGATAAAGATCCCCCAAATATCGGGATTATTCGCGGTTTTTTTGACTAAATGATTGGGGTCTCAAAGCAGTAATTTTGCTTATTTCTTTTGAGGGGGCTAATCTGGGACTTGTAACCAGCTGTTATTAATAAATAGAAAAACTTGATGGGAGTGAAGGATATTATGTTCTCAAAAATTGAGGAAATACCCGTAGTCACAGCAGCAGATGAAAATTACGCTCCTTATCTGAGTGTAATGATCTCAACGTTATTAGATAAAACTGGAAGAAAAACACCGATTCGCTTCATTATCATTGATGATGAGCTTTCAGTATCGAGTAAGGAGAAATTGATTCAAACAGTGCATAACTATTCTGATGCGGCTGTTATTCAATTTGTAAAGGTCGATGAAGAAATCTACGAAGATTTTCTAGTCAGCGACCATATTACAACGACTGCCTACTTTAGAATCTCTATGCCGAAGATGCTGGCAGAGAAAAATTATCGAAAAATTTTGTATATTGATTCGGATACATTGATTCTGGAGGATATTCAGAAATTGTATCAGCAGGATTTAGCTGGGAAGACGATCGGCGCGATCATTGATCCAGGTCAAACCGAGGCATTGGAGCGCTTAGGCATTGATTCTGATGACTATTATTTTAATTCTGGTGTGATGGTCATTGACGTCGAGCAGTGGAATCAGCAGCACATTACTGAAAAAACAATTGATTATTTGAAGAATAATGGAGATAAAATCATCTATCATGATCAGGATGCGTTAAACGCAGTGCTTTATGAGAACTGGCATCCTTTTCATCCTCGTTGGAACATGCAATCGTCACTGATTTTTGACAAGCATCCTGCACCGACGAAGCGATACGATGACTGGTATAAAGAAGGGCGCAAGCATCCGGCGATTGTTCATTTTACAGGTCATGACAAGCCATGGAATACGCTGGAGGGGCACCCCTATCAAGAGAAATACATGGATCTATTGAACAAAAGTATTTTTATGGAGACGGTGAAGGTAAAATGAAAAAAGAAAAAATTACAGTAGTTTCAAGCTGCAACGATGCATTTGCGGAACATGTATCAGCACTTTTTGTTTCGATTCTAGAAAATGCTGAGGGGTCCGCAGCGGATTTTGATTTTTACGTGATCGATGATGAAATCAGTATTGCGAATAAACGTTTGATGCGTGAAACCGTCAAAGAATATGATGCGGCGCTGCACTTTTTAACGATTGATAAGAAGTATTTTGCGGACGCGGTGGAAAGTGACCGTATCCCGGAAACGGCGTATTATCGGATTGCGATCCCGGAATTATTCCGTGATCAGGATATTGAAAGAATTCTTTATTTGGATTGCGATATGATCGCGCTGGCGGATATCTCGGCATTGTGGGAGATTGATCTATCGGGTTATACGTTAGCCGCAGTAGAGGATGCCGGCTTCCATCATCGTTTAGAAAAAATGGCGATCGCCTGTGATTCAACGAAGTATTTCAATTCAGGCTTCATGCTGATCAATATGAAAACATGGCTCTCAGAAAATGTAACGAATCGCGTATTGCGTTACATTCACGACAATCCTGAGAAATTGGAATTTCATGATCAGGATGCGCTGAATGCGATCCTGCACGACCACTGGCTGCAGCTTCATCCAAAATGGAATGCCCAAAGCTACATTATGAAACGTGAAGTAGAGCATCCAGATCCAGAGGGTGAGAAGGAATATTTCCAAGCGCGCAGAGATCCTAAAATCATTCATTATTCAGGACATGTCAAACCGTGGAGTCCAGAGTTTACTTCCTCCTTGAAGAAATACTACGAGGAGTATGAAGATTTGACCGCCTTTAACGAGGAAGAAAATGAAGAAAAATCCTCAGAAAAAGCATCTTCAACGAATAAAACTGGGTTAGTAGGATAGACCAGTTGAATAATCAATAAGTAGGAGGATAACGAATGAAGGATAAAACAAAAAACAAGTGGGAACACCCTAAAAGTCGTTTTCACCACCAATCAGGCAAAAAGAATGACAGGCAAAAGGATAGCGCGGTTCGCTCACTGCTATTCAAGCTTTTATCCGTTTTTGTGATTGGTTTTATCACAAAAAAGCTCAACCAGCGGAAAAGATAAGCAAGTAATCAAGGGTCCAAGACAATTCATTTGTCCGGGCCCTTTTTTATGGTTAAGCGTCAGGAAATCAGCTGATTAGTTAAAGAAAAATTGCAGGTGAAGCTAAGTTTGGAGAGTAATTTCACCGCCTTCATGAAGAGGAAGGCTTCTTTTTGTATATGAGAAAATGATGAAATTAAATTAGAAATACTTATTATGTGGTTATTTATTGTAGAGAACATTCTTAATAATAAGCCGTTTAATACCGCCAATCCTTTATGTTAATTTGAAATAAACATTTTGGTATTGAAAAGGCCGTGACAAAAGGATTATTTTATGTGTGTAGATATCTCAAATAAAAATAAGTATCAATAGAGAAGGAGGTACACATGGAAGATTATGGGTTGAGCAGACGACAGCTCTTTACATTGACTCGCAAGACATTGGAAAGACGCGTCACTCATTATTATAAAGAAACCAACGACGGAAATGGCGCCATCCAAATTTTGGTAGCGCTTCAAGTACGAGATGAGCTGGAGGCGGCAGATTTTTCAATGCTGCTGAAGCGGCTGGTACGGCACATTTTTTTACAGACCCGCTCAACGGCTGCGATGCGTCGCTTTTACAGTTATTTTGCGGCCTATTTCGAGAAAAAGGAATGGCGGCTGTTAACGATTAAATTATTTCCCGCAAAAACATATATTGCTGAAAAAATACACGCGCTATACACCCAGTTTATTAAAGAGCCTTTAGCAGGATTAGCAGGTTCATGACGAAGAACAGGTGAGGAAAAAAAGGAATGAAAGGAAGGAAAAGCATGTTCACATTAGATGCAGAATTTGAAAACAGCAACGGTAAATCCCAACATTTGCGCTTTAAAAATGTGGATCCCACGAAAACGGGCGCGGAGATCAAAGCGTCCTTAACCAAGTTAACGCAGCTGAACCTATTTGAACGAAAGGGTGTCGGCTTATATAAAAAGGTCAAGCATGCGACTTTGATCGAAACGATTGAGACAGAGCTTTTTGACGATAGTCTGAAACCAGCGGCGGAGCCGTCCATACAAGCAGAGGAACCCGTACGCGCTGTGGAGGAAACGAGACCAGAACCTGAAATGGCCGAGGACGCTCAGCCAGCAACAATGCTTCAGGTCTCTGAAGAAAAGCCTGAACCCAATGTATTAATCCAAACAATTGAACTGCCGGCGGAAATGAATCCAAGAGAAATGTATCAGAGCGAAGCGCTGTCGATTATCACGGCCTGTGTGCCTGACGGATATACATTAGAAGATATTCAGATCGACGACACAGAACAGCCAGCCAAGCTCATTCTGACAGAAAGACGAAAGGTGGCGGAGTCCGCTGAGATCCCGCAGGCACCGCCACCTACACCAAAGAAAAAACGAAAGCGGCTGCTTGATCGTATCCGGAAACGAGAATAAGCAGTGTTCATCCCATCGAAAATCCAACGTTGGTATGGGGTGAAATGAGTAGTAGTGAAAACTTAATAAAATTTTTAGCTCGCTAATTTAGCGGGCTATTTGGCGTGTGCTATCGATATGTAGTCGCTTTTTTGCCAAAAACCAGCGTAATTGTCAAGCAGGCTAGTGATAAAAGGAGTGTCTGTTTTTACTTTTTCAAGGATAATTTTGAAGCATGGCTTTAAAATATAGTGATTGAACAGCTTTTGAGCAGATTTTATCAAGTGATCAGGCATATGTTTTCCGCCTTTGTTCCTAGAATGATACGATGAGTCCAATCATTGGAAAACAGCAATCTTAAAAGGCTTCAACTATGAGGAGGGAACAGAATGGTCAATTTATTGAAATTATTTGGGGTAGCCGCGGCATCCTTTTTGGTTTTAGATTTATTATGGCTGCTAGTATTTGCTCGGCGGATGTATCAGGAGAATTTAGGGCATTTGATGGGACAGACAAAAATTGTGCCGGCAGTGATTTTTTATGGAATCTACTTGATCGGGCTTCTCCTTTTTATCGTCACTCCTGCGTTAGAAAAGGGAAGTCTATTTTATGCCATCGCAGCGGGAGGCTTTCTAGGTCTTTTATGCTATGGAACCTACGACTTAACGAATATGGCGACCTTAAACAATTGGCCTGCTATGATCACGATCATTGATTTGATTTGGGGAACCTTTGTGACCGCGGCGGTTTCTGGATTTACGGTGTTCGTTGCGCAGCACTTTCATTGGAGGTAAATATCATGGAAATGAGTCAATCAAATCAGGCGATTGATCCAAAGGAACTGCTTTTTGCCTTCCGGCAAGGAGCGATTCAATTAATCAATCAAAAGCAGGTATTAAATCAGATCAATGTTTTTCCGGTATCAGATGGAGATACGGGAAGTAATTTGGCTTCTTTGATGCAAACTATTTTGGAAGAGACGAAGGAAGAAAGCAGCTCGGTCGTTGAAGTGTTTGAAAAGGTAGCTGAGGCTTCATTAGTAGGTGCACGAGGAAATTCAGGAATTATTTTTGCCCAGTATTTTAACGGTATCTACAATCATCTGCTAAAACTGGAGGAAAAGAGCTCCGTTCAAAGCTTTGTGGAAAGCGTTAAATCAGCGATCGGTGAAGCCTATCAGGCAATTGAACAGCCGGTAGAAGGGACAATCATTACTGTGATCCGTTCATGGGCGGAGGCGCTGGATGAAAGTGAGCAAGTATTCAGTCTGGAAAGCTTGCTGCCAAATGCTCTGCACAAGGCCAAGCAGTCCTTAGAGAATACGACCAATCAATTGAAAATCCTGAAAAAGAATCAAGTCGTCGATGCCGGTGCCAAGGGCTTTTATTTATTCATCGAAGGCTTTACGGAAGCTTTTTTGACCAAACAGCCAGCCCTTCATTTAGTAAATGAACCAGCAGATGGGATAAAAATTGAGCAATCACCGCAGGAGCATAGTCATACCTCAGAGCCGAGGTATCGTTATTGTACCGAAGTATTCCTTGATCAAGTGGCGCTGTCTAAGAGTGAATTGCAGCAGAAGCTGAACGCGTACGGCGATTCACTGATTGTTGCCGTGAACCGCGGCAAGGCGCGCATTCACATTCACACCAATCAGCCAGCGGAGGTCCTGGACTATTTGAGCAGTGTTGGTGATCCCATCCAGCAAAAAGCCGACGACATGCTGCTGCAGTATCATGTCAACCAGCAGCGCAAAGCACCGATTGCCTTAGTGACTGATTCCATCGCGGATCTTCCAGCAGAGTATTTACTGGAAAATCAGATTCATGTTCTGCCGATGAATATTTTGTTGGGGACGACTAGCTATCTCGATAAGCTTACTCTGCAAACGAAACAGCTTTTTGAACTAGCTAAAGGGACAGAGGGTCGTGCGACGAGCTCGCAGCCGACGTTGAAAACGGTCGAGAATTTGTTTTCCTTTTTAGAAACCCGCTATGAAGCGATCTTAGTCATCACTGTCGCTGGGAAATTAAGCGGAACCTATTATACAGTCAAAGAGGCAGCGAAGCGAAGCCATGCGATCCCGATCGAAGTCATTGATTCCAGACAAAATTCTGCCGCTCAGGGCTTACTCGTTATGAACGCCAATGAGTGGATTCAAGCGGGAATACCGTTTGCGGAAGTGGTGTCGCGAGCAGCAGAAAAACGCGAGCGATTGAAGATTCTGGTGAGTGTGGATGGGTTAGATCCGATGATCGACTCAGGACGGATTCCGCAGGCTGTCGGTAAGCTCGCTAAGCAGGTCAATTTGAAGCCTATCGTCAGTCTTGATGAGTATGGCGAAGGGAAATTGAGCAATTTTGCTTTTAGCCGCAAGGGGAACGAGAAAAAAATTCTGCGTGAGATGAGGAAGGTCAATCAAAAGCACAAAATCAAACGATATGCGATCATTCACGTCAATAACGAAGCCAAAGCCAAGCTGTGGGGCAAAAAGCTTCGCGAGCTGCTTGCTTTTCCGCCAAGCTATATCACGGATAGTTCAACGGTGATTGCTATGAGTGCGGGAGAAGGCAGTATCGCAGTTGCTTATGAATTGGGAGGAGATGAAAAATAATGATCGTTTGGACAATAATAATGATTCTGTTCATTTATTTCACCGCGCTGTTTTTTCTCGCGCAGGCGCTGCACAATAATTCGATTGTGGACATGGCCTGGGGAATCGGCTTTGTGATCGTTGCAGTGACAGGCTATCTCTTAATGCCGGAAAAAACGCTGGCGGCAACCGCTGTTTTGATTCTCGTAACTATTTGGGGGCTGCGATTGTTTTTCCATTTAGCGAAACGGAATATCGGCAAGCCTGAGGACTATCGCTACGTCAATATGCGTAAACGCTGGGGCAAGCAGTTTGCCAAGCTAAAAGCCTATTTGAATGTTTTTGTTCTGCAGGGGGTTCTCCTGTGTGTCGTGGCCTTGCCGATTTTCTTTGTCACAACCGGCACGGAAAAGGCCTTTTATTGGTGGAACTGGCTAGGGGTCATCATATGGCTGAGCGGCTTTGCCTTTGAAACCATTGGTGATTATCAGCTGACGGTGTTTAAGCGAACGGCTAAGAAGGGCGAGCTATTGACAACGGGTTTATGGTCGCTGACCAGACATCCTAATTATTTTGGCGAAGCCTTGAGCTGGTGGGGAATCTTTTTGATCAGCTTAAATGAACCACGAAATATTTGGGGAATGATTGGGCCGATCGCGATTACCTTGCTGCTTTTATTTGTTTCAGGTGTCCCGCTATTAGAGAAGAAGAACAAAGAAAAGCCCGGTTATCGCGCTTATGCGGATCAAACACCGAAGTTTCTTCCGTTTGTGGGGAAAAAGGGTTTGTAAATGAAGCTTTGCAGGCAGCCGAATTTAAGCGGCTGCTTTTTCTAAGTCCTTGGGCGGATGGCTCGCTGCCGATTTTCATGTATAGTATATAGTAGAGCTGAACCATAAAACTGTATGAGAAGGGAAGGATGGTCTATGCTGCTATGGGGGCTAATTATTATTTTAGCATGTATCATTATTTATCTTTTTCTGCCAGGCGGACCTGCTTGGAATAGCTATTTGGCGGATGTTGGCGATTCTTTTCAACAGGAAAAAAATTCTGAGAAGCCGGAGCTGATCACTGAAGAAGCGATCGCTCAGCTGCCGCAGCAATTAAAGAAATACTTCAAGAAGAATGGCTATCTCGATCGACCGTTGATGCGCAATATGCATATTCGTTTTGGAAACACCAAATTTCGAATGGCTCCAGATAAAGAACCGGTTTCGATTGATTTTTGCCAAGTCAACTTTGTTTATCGGCCGGATCGCTTCGCCTTTTTAAAGGCTCGGATGTTTGGCTTGCCAGTCCAGGTTAGAGACAGTGTGAAGGATGGCCGTGGAGCGATGATCGGACGAATCGCAAAGCATATTCAATTGTTTCACTCGACTGGACCTGAGATGGATCAGGGTCAGCTGATTACCGCTCTGGCGGATGCGGTGTTTATGCCAAGCTTGTTTTTACAGGATTATGTAGTTTGGCAAACACTTGATGATCGAAGGATTGAAGGGACGATTACGTGGAACGGTGTGAGTGCGAAAGGGCGTTTCACATTTGATGATTCTGGGGATATCGTTCGTTTCGATACCGAAGATCGCTACATGGATGAAAATGGAAAGGGAACCTCATTAGTTCCTTGGTTCGTCCTTTATGAAAATTACGAAAGCGACGGTGATTATCGCAGACCCGGATGTGTCAGTGTGAACTGGCAGCTGCCTCAGGGCGTAGATGATTACTTCGTCAGTGATCAAATCAAAGTCAGCTATTCAGTTGACCTCGCCGCGATCAAATAAAAAAGACAGCCGCGGCTGTCTTTTTTATTGTCGTGTAGGGAATAAGCTTGTCAGGTGTCTAGCTCGTATTTTAGTAAATAGTCGTGCTCTTTTTTGATCAGCTGCTTAATTTCCACTAAGTCCTCCGCAACAATACCCGGTATTTCAAGAGCATATGCACCGCAATGTGCTTTTGTCTCCTTGTCAGGAAACGGGAATGTATAGATATGTGTTTCCGGGTCGCCAGCGCAATAGTCACAGTTTTTATGTACACATCCGGGAGTTTTACTAGGAGATTTGATAATCGCTGCACGGACGGCTTCGGCAAGCTTTTGCGAATAATCTTGGCAGGCGGAAAATCTTAAAGCAAAAAAAGGAGACGAGTTTTTGCTTTTGATACCTATTTTAGCTATCTGCTTATTATGCAGGTCATGCTTGAAGGAGATATGAGCTCGCTCTTTTTTGGGGTTATAGCCGAGTTCAGACAAATAGACAACAATTTCACGGTATAATGCACCAGTTTCAGTGTCAAGCGTTAGTAAAAATGAATCGATCAGCTCTTTTTGTCTCTTTGTTTTCATTCCTCAGCCCTCCGGATAATTTTATATTAGGTTACAAACGAAAAAGGCAGCCGCGGCTGTCTTTTTCGCTTACAGCTCGTTTCATGAACGAAGCTGAACAACATTGTGAAACTTTTTAGTGTCCTTTGTGCTTTTCACGCTTCTTCGTCTGTCGTTGCTGAAAACGTTCCTCAGCATATGCAGCTTTTCGTTGTCGCCTTTGCGCTTTGCTCGCTGTTTTTGCTTGCTCGCGTAATTCGCTGATAGCAAGCTGTGCCTTGGTAGAAACTACCGGCTGGCGTTTTTCGCGATTGATTAGACGCTGCATCCGCTTAGGATTCATTTTCTTTTCAGACTTTGGCGCAGCGACGACTGTACCGGACTGCTCCAACAAACAGGGCAAGCGTTTAAAAATAAACTCAAAGACATCCCCATCCTTTGGCTCAGCACCAAAAACATGTCGGATCACTTGGTAATGGCCATCAGTTTCAGCTTCCACCAAGCCACACCAAAAACTGCCATCGAAGTAAATCGTCAACTTCATGATGACACCTCCCCTAAATAAATTTCAAGCAAGGGACAACCCAGGGAGGGCAGGTTACTGACATTTTCATGCGGCGGACTACCAACCGCCATGTGTTTTTATGCTCATCATTAGTGTACTAGGTTTGGCGGAAAAATTATAGAGTGGATTTAAATTTATAGTGGTGAGCAGAAAGGAACAGTTTAGATGGGAAATAAGGTTATTTGTTAAAAATTCGACAGAGTCATTCAATTATTATTGGATTCGGCTTGAAATAATCATTTGGTCAAATTTTTTTGTTTGAAAATGAGTATTTATTTGATATGATGCACCTATATTACTGTTGATGCGATTTAGAAATAATTGGCTGTTGCTTTTATTATTATAGGAGGACAAAGGATGGAAAAGAAACGGTATAAAATGTACAAAAAGGGGAAAATTTGGGTAGTAGCTCCGATCGTTTTTCTAGGAGTCGTTGGTTTAGCATCAGATAAAACAGTCGTCCATGCGGATGAGTCCGAAGCAGCACAAGTTCAGCAGGTGAGTGAAGAACTTCAACCATCATCAAGTGATCCAGCTGTCGAGTTGAAAACGACGGAGGCTGTTGAGGAAAATGAGCCGGACTCAAATGTAGTCGATAATGCTGAAGCGAAGTCAGGAGCTCAGGCTGTTTCTGATGAAGTAGCTGTTCCTCAAACAGAGCAGCTGCTAGAGGGGCAAGCAGAAGAGGCAGCTGCTGATACAAAAAATGGTGAGGAAGCCACGGAAGCTGTCACAGAGGAATCGCAAACAGAAGCTACAGTTGAGACGCAGCAATCAGAAACTACAACAAGCTCCGAAAGCGCAGCAACCACTTCGAAGGAAAAGGTTGATGTTCAAGCAAGTACACCAGCAGAAAAGCAGACAACTGCTTCTTCAACAAAAGCAACAACGCAATCTTCGGCGGCTGCCAGAGCCTCCGTTACAGCGAAAGCAGCTAAAATTGCCATATATCGCGTTTACAATCCAAATTCAGGCGAGCATCTGCACACGATGAATGCTGGAGAACGGGACTACCTCGTTCGCCTTGGTTGGCGCAACGAAGGCATCAGCATGTACGTAGATGGGACAGGAAATCAATTGTACCGCCTATATAATCCGAATTCAGGCGAGCATTTTTACACATTGAATGCCAAAGAGCGAGACAATCTGAAAAAACATGGCTGGCGTTATGAAGGAATTGCCTGGAAAACCCCGAAGACAGGACAGGCGATGTATCGGGTGTTCAACCCAAATGCACGAGGAGCAGGCTCCCATCATTATACGATGCTGGTTAGTGAACGGAATGATTTAGTCAAAAGAGGCTGGCGCAATGAAGGGATCGCTTGGTATACTGCCGGCGGGTCACAAACAGTCGCTTCATATATTTTGTTAAATGCACCATTCATCAATCAATATAGTGCCGGCTTCCCAATGGGATGTGAAGCGGCCTCGCTCTTACAAGCGCTGCAGCAAAAAGGCTATGCAAAAAACTACAACTTGAAGAGCTTTATCAAGGAAATGCCGATGTCGCCCAATAATAATCCTAATAACGGTTTTTCCGGCAAACCGGATAAAGTAGTCTCAAACATTTACCATTCTATTTATGCAAAACCGCTAGCTAATTGGGGAAATAAGTACGCGAAGGTAGCAGATATTTCTGGAGTATCTGTAGAGACGCTGAAGGACGAATTGCGTAAAGGCAACCCTGTCGTGGTTTATGTGACTGGAGATTATGCGGCTCCTCGGTACGGGAAATATTGGTGGGGAACAGGGATCGACAATGCCCATGTTGTAACATTGGATGGATTTAACCAAAATAATAATACGTATCATATCTCTGATCCAGCGAAAGGGAAGTATTGGGTCTCTGCTAGTAAATTTGAAGCTAGCTACAATCTGAGAAAATCTGCGGTGGTAGTGAGATAGGAAAACACAAATAATACTAAAAAAGCTCTCCTTGATAGACGAAGCGGTTGATAGCCGTTTGGTGGTCTATTGAGGGGCTTTTTTTGTTGGGAAGTTGGAGGACTGGCTAATTAGGAGTTTTGCTCCTTTTTATGAGGATGAGTTGAAATGTTCGAAAAGCATAGATCGATTTGACATTTCATTCATGTGTCTTTACTCTAAGGAGGAAGAGTTTAGTAAACAGTAAATAGGTAGGTGTAATTGATATGGCCAGTATTAGAGATATAGCAAAATTAGCTGGGGTTTCAGCTGCAAGTGTTTCCAGAATATTAAATAATGATGAAACATTTAGTATTAATGAGAATACCCGCAAGCGTGTAATTGAAATTGCGACCAGCTTGAATTACTCGAAAAATCAAAATAGAAAAAATCGCGACGTGGGAGATAAAAACACCATTGCACTCATTACACGACATCAAGCGGATAATGAGAAAAGCGATCCATACTTTATGTTTATTCGAAAAGGGGTAGAGTCAGAGGCTAAAAAATGGCGTTTAAAAACCTTTCGAGCTTTTTCTATGCGTGACAAAGAAAAGGATATTTTTCAGCTGAGCAAGTATGGCGCGGTAGTGGTCATTGGCGAGATGACTTTGGAGGCACTCGAAGAAATTCGAAAGATCAATTCTAATATCGTTTTGATCGATTCTTACTCTGAATATGCTGGTTTTGATTGCGTCCAGACAGATTTTGCACAAAAGACTCATGAAATACTGGATCTGTTAAAAAGTAAAGGACATGAGAATATCGCATTCATTGGCGGGCTGGGAAGCAGGGTAGACATACATGGAGAAGTTGTTTACTACAAGGAAGAAATTCGATCAGAAAATTATCGGCAGTGGATGGTTTTGAATCATTTAGATAACTACACCACGGTGTTGCAAGGGGAGTGGTCCCCTGGGGCGGGACTAGAGTTAGGAACCCAAATAATGAATATGAACCCTAGACCTACAGCCATTGTAGTGGCCAGTGATCCAATGGCTGTGGGCGTTTATAAAGCGGTGATCAATGCTGGCTTGTCCATTCCAGAAGACATTTCGATTATTAGTTTTGACGACATCGAGATGGCTCAATACATGACGCCCTCATTATCCACTGTTCGATTAAATTCTGAAGAAGTAGGCAAGATCGGGGTAGAATTAGTAAGAGGAAAATTACTGAATGTCAGAGCGATGCCTGTTCGCGTCGTTTGCTCCAGCGAGCTGATTCTGCGTGACTCTGTAAATGACATTAAGAATGAAGAAGTTTGATATTGTTTCAAACTTTTTTTATTTTATGACTTGTGTAAACGTTAACTAAACAATTATACTAAAAACAGTAAACGTTTGCAAAAAAATTAAGGAGTGTTTTAAATGAAGTTTTTAGACAAAATGGCTGAAAAAATAGTTCCCATAGCACAAATCATTGCTGACAATAAGTTTTTACTAAGTCTGCGTGACGGATTCATGGTGGCATTTCCTGCGACTATGTTCGCTTCGATCATGATCATTATTCAAAATTTTCCAACGACCTTTGGCTTTGCTGACAAATTACCAGAAGGGGTAAATGTGTTCCTAAACGACTTTTTTGGCCCAGTAGGCAACGCCACGATGAGTGTCGGGACCCTCTTCATTGTTTTTGGTATCGGCTATCAGCTAGCTGATAAATTTGGACAGCCAAAATTATTTGCGGGAGCCATTTCCTTGTCTTCTTTTCTAATGCTGCTGCCCTTCAGCAATCAAGACAAACTGGGTACGGTCATTCCAATCTCTAAATTGGGTGCAGAAGGGATGTTTGTCGGTATCGTTACCGCAATGATCGCAACGATCATCTACTCAAAAATCAGCGCTGCTGGTATCACGATCAAAATGCCGGACTCTGTACCGCCGATGATTGCTCAATCCTTCGTCGCGATCATTCCAGGAGCAGTTCCCTTGTTTATTTTCAATATTATTCGCTATCTATTTACTTTTACTAAGTGGGGAAATGCAGTTGATTTTGTTTATCAGATTCTTCAACAGCCGTTAATGGGACTCGGTGGGACTTTACCTGCGGTGTTGATCGCTGTCTTCTGTATGCAGTTTTTCTGGTGGTTTGGGATCCATGGAACATTGGTCGTGAACGCTGTAATCGATCCAATCATGAATGCTTTAGCGATTGAAAACTATGAAGCCTATAAGGCGGGAGCTACTGAGCTTCCTCATATTATCAATACAACATTTATGGGCGTCTTTGTGAATCAAGGTCTGCAGCTAGGCATTTCCATTACTATGGCCTTCTTTATTGCCCGCTCTATTAGAATGAAAAAGCTGATGAAGACAATCATCGCTCCTTCGATATTTAATGTATCTGAACCGATGACTTTTGGTTTGCCGATCGTGATGAATCCGATCGCATTCATTCCATGGATATTGGCGCCCTTAGCCTCTACAACTATTTCCTATCTCGCTATTTACGTGGGGCTTGTTCCGCGGCCGATTGGTGCCACAGTGGTATGGACAACGCCAGTCTTTCTTTCCGGTTGGATAGGTACAGGGTCAATCGCCGGTGCTATTTTACAGGTGGTAACCTTAGCGGTAATGGTTCTTATTTGGGTACCGTTTCTAGTTGTGATGGACAGAGAATATCTGAAAGAAGAAAAAGAGCAACTATCTGTTGAATAAATAAGAGCTGATTGAGAGTTTCGTCAATTAGTTGAGAAAGGGCACAAGCAATGAGAGTAGATACACTGAGTTACAACTATCAAATGAACGTGAATATAAAAAAAGTACATGAGGTCATTTTTAAGGAGCAGGAACAATATTTTCATTCAAATGGTTTTTTAGGAGAAGCCTTCATTGAAGGGGCGGAAATCACGCGAACGATGCCGTCAAAGCTTGGAACAACGAATATTCCCGCCTCAATTCAACTTTCGAAGCTCAGTGAAAACGAAATTGAATTGACTACTACCTATATTAAGGGGGGAATTGTTCAGCGATACGTGCTTAATGAGCTGTCCTATTCTAAAACGCAAGTGATTTATTCCGAGAAAAATGTATTTCATCAGCTGAGAAACCAGTATAGTTTCTTTTTTCTGGCAGTGGCCTATAAATTCTTTTATAACAGAGGAATAAAAAAACGCATGGCTTATTTAGAGAGTCAATGTAATGAAAAAGCGGGGGATGTCCAGTGATCGAGGTTCTAAATAAAGAGATGTTTCATCTCTATAATGAAAAAATCAGTTATGTGATCCATATTCTTCCCAACGGCCATTTAGGACATGCTTACTTTGGAAAAAAGCTTGGAACGATCACCAGTGAAGACGTCCGTTATCTGACATCAACAGAAAGCAAATCAGCAGGGACAGTCAAATTCAGTCAAACGATTCCTAATTTCAGCCTGCATGATCAGTATCAAGAAGTTCCCATTTACGGGACCTCTGATTTCAAAGAGGGAACGTTAAAGGTGGCTGAAGGCGATGACAGTCTATATTTAGATTTTCAGTATATTTCTCATACTATTAAAAAGGAGAAGCCGAGAAATTTAGCGGTTCCTGCTTCTTTTGCAGAGGATGGACAGGTGGAAAGCATTACCTTTTGCTTAGAGGATCCATTTAATCAATTGAGATTAGAGGTTACGTATTCTTTGTTTAAAAATTGCGGGACTATCGCTCGCGGTCAGAAGCTGACAAATTTAGGGGAAAAGAAACGAAAGCTTCTGCGTTTTTTAAGTGGTGCGTTGGATATGAAAAATCAAAACTTTGAGTTTTTACATCTTTCAGGTGCATGGCTGAAGGAAAGGCATATAAAGCGCCATTCGTTGACTCAAGGAACAGTCAGCGTTGGTTCCTTAAAAGGAGCGTCCAGTCACCAGCACAACCCATTCGTAGCTTTGCTGCCGAAGGGTTCTGATAATCAACAGGGAGAGGTCTATGCTGCGAATCTTATCTATTCTGGCAATTTTTTGGCTCAGACCGAGGTAGATGAATGGAATAATCTCCGCATGATGCTGGGGATTCATCCAGAGTGTTTTTCTTGGGAGTTAGAGCAGAATGCCACCTTCGAAACACCAGAAATGCTTTTGCACTATACGAGTGAAGGTCTCAACGGATTAATGGCTGAAACAAGTGCGTTTGCCGAGAAGCATGTCATTCATCCAAAGTGGTATCGCCGGAACAGACCAGTCGTTTTAAATAATTGGGAGGCCACTTATTTTGATTTTGACCATAAAAAGCTGCTGGCTTTGGCTATGGAAGGCAAGAAAATCGGCATAGATTGTTTTGTTTTGGATGATGGCTGGTTTGGTCAACGGGATAATGATCGAGTCTCGCTTGGTGACTGGTTTGAAGATCCTAGAAAATTTCCCAAGGGGATCGCTGCTTTTGGCAATGACATTCATGAGCTGGGCCTGCAGTTTGGTCTTTGGTTTGAACCGGAGATGGTTTCTCCGACGAGTGAATTGTATACCAAACATCCAGAGTGGGTAGTGAGACATACAGATTCTTCGCGGATAGCGATTGGTCGCGGACAGTATGTGCTTGATTTTTCTAATCCGGCAGTTGTTGAGAATATCTACGAGCAAATGAAAAAGATTATTTCATCAACTGATTTGGATTACATCAAATGGGACATGAATCGAAATATCACCCAAGCCTATTCTGCGTATCTGGCAGACAATCAAGTGAATCAGACTGAATTTTTTCATCGCTATATCTTAGGGGTTTATCGTTTGTACGAAAAGATTTTATCTGATTTTCCAGATATTTTGATCGAAGGCTGTGCAGGCGGAGGCGGGCGATATGATTTAGGGATTCTTTTTTATAGTCCACAGATTTGGCCGAGTGATGACAGCGATCCGATCGAGCGTCTAGCCATCCAATCAGGAACGCTATTGGGCTACCCATTGTCTTCGTTTAGCAACCATGTTTCAGCTGCGCCTAATCATCAGGTACGGCGCCAAACATCGCTAGAAATGCGAACGAATGTAGCGATGTTTGGACCATTAGGCTATGAGCTGAATTTGTTTGAGCTCTCTAAAAACGAATTAGAGCAAATAAAAACAGATATTTTGTTCTATAAAAAATACCAATCACTTTTAACCTTTGGCAGATTCTATCAGTTAACGGAAGTTATTGATCAGCCAAATGAATATGGCTGGGCAGTTTTTGACGAAGAGAGCAGAGAGGGACTCGTTTGTTTCTTTCGAATCCTAACAGAAGCAAACAGCAGCAACCGAGAATTCATCAAGGTGCCTTTTGTCCGGGAAAATAAACGCTACAGCCTCAATGGAGAAAATATATCTGGAAATATTTTGAAAAAAATAGGGATTCGAAAACCGTATCAGTTTAATAGTGTCAATGGGGAGATCGCACAAGTGGCGGGGGACTACCAGTCATTTGTTTATGAATTGCAAGAATTGTAGGCAGCGGTTCTGAGGAAAAGTGCCTGTTCAGTGATAGTGGAAAAGCCCATTCAATAATTTTAACCTTCGTGATTACTTTCATGAAGGTTAAAATTATGGCCTTTGCCTGGTTTTTATCTGATCTTTTTAAGTATGACTGATTTTTTATAAATAAAAGTATAGACATTTGGTAGTTCAGTATATATAATATAGGTGAATTGGAGGGGATGAGATGTTAGGAGCCATTGAGGCAGGCGGAACGAAAATAATCTGTGCTATAGCGGATGAAAATAATGTAACCGAAATCATTGACGAGGAAATCATTGAGACTGGTGACCCTACACGCAATGTAGAGGCCATCATACAGTTTTTCACTGCTCATCCAGTACAGGCGATCGGGGTAGGTTCCTTTGGTCCGATCGATGTGGATCGTCACTCTGAAACATATGGGTACATTACCAACACCCCTAAGTCAGGGTGGAAAAATTTTGACTTTTTGGGTGCGCTAAAAAAATTGGCTGTACCTATTTATTGGACCACAGATGTAAATGCTGCTGCATTTGGCGAAATGGCGTATGGTGCGGCGAGACAGACCAAAAATTCTGTTTATCTGACAGTTGGGACTGGCGTAGGCGGCGGAGTGATTCTTAATAATGAGATTTTACCGGGAAAAAAGCACTTAGAGATTGGGCATATTTCGATTGCCAGAAGATCCGGCGATTCCTTTGAAGGTGTCTGTCCTTACCATGACGATTGCCTGGAAGGATTAGTATCAGGTCCAGCGATTTATAAAAGGACGGGGATCAAGGGTACAGAGATTGGTCCAGAGGCTGCTGTTTGGGATACGGTCGCTTATTATCTTGCTGAGAGCTGTGTGAACTATGCGCTGTCCTTTGCTCCTGAGGTAATTGTTTTAGGCGGCGGAGTCATGCATCAGAAACAGCTGTTTCCCTTCATTCGGAATTATTATTTGCAAGTGATGAATGAGTATATGCCTGTCGCGGATTTAGAGAGCTTTATTGTTCACAGCGAGTTGAATAATCGAGCGGGAATCATCGGCGGATTGGCATTAGCGAAAAAAGTTTTAGGAGGAGAATAATCAATGCATATTAAATTTCCAACCGATTTTTGGTGGGGAGCCGCAACATCAGGCCCTCAATCAGAAGGACGGTTCAACAAGAAGCATGCCAACATGTTTGACCACTGGTACGATATTGAACCAGAAGCGTTTTACGATCAGGTAGGACCGAATCTTGCGTCCAATTTTTACAATGACTATAAAGAGGACATTCGTCTGATGAAGGAGATCGGCTTAAATTCCGTTCGGACATCGATCCAGTGGACGCGGTTGATTGATGATTTTGAAACCGCTACATTGAATGAAAAAAATGTGGCATTTTACAATGATGTGATCGATGAGTTTATTAAAAATGGGATCAAGCCAGTAATCAACTTGCATCACTTTGATTTACCGGTGGAGCTCTATCATAAATATGGCGGCTGGGAATCCAAGCATGTGGTTGAGCTGTTCGTCAAATTTGCGGAGCAGTGCTTCAAATTGTTTAGCGATCGTGTGACGGACTGGTTTACCTTCAATGAACCAATGGTAGTTGTCGAAGGTGAGTACCTGCATCAATTCCATTATCCGAATCTAGTAGATGGAAAAAAAGCTGTTCAGGTAGCCTACAATATTCAGCTGGCTTCGTCTAAAGCGATCGCTTGCTTCAAAAAGGTGAACCAAAACGAAGCAGGTCGGATCGGGATCATCCTGAACTTGACTCCTGCTTATCCAGCAAGTCAAAATGCGGCGGATTTAGCAGCGGCTGAGTTCGCGGATTTATGGCTGAATCAATTGTATATGAACGCGTCAACTCTAGGAGCCTTTCCAGCGAAATTAACAGAGAGGCTGGCAGAAGACGGAGTGCTCTGGGAGACCAGCGAAGAAGAGCTAGAAATCATCAAAAACAATCCAATCGATTATTTAGGCGTGAATTTCTATCATCCTCATCGTGTGAAAGCACCAGAGGTTTCTCCAAATAGTTTAGCGGTAGATTGGCTGCCAGAAAAATATTTTGAAGAATACCAAATGCCGGGAAGACGAATGAATGTCGATAAAGGCTGGGAAATTTATCCGAAAGCTATCTATGATATCGCGGTCAATATTCGTGATAATTACAATAATATTGAATGGTTTGTGTCAGAAAACGGGATGGGCGTTTCACGAGAAGAGCGCTATTTAAATAAACAAGGGATGATTGAGGACGATTACCGCATCCAGTTTATTCAGGAGCATCTTTATTGGCTGCATAGAGGGATGGAAGAGGGCTCTAACTGCTTCGGCTACCATCTATGGACCCCAATCGATTGCTGGTCATGGAAAAATGCGTACCGCAATCGCTATGGTTTTATTTCGACCGATATCAGAACACAAATAAAAACCATCAAGAAATCCGGTTACTGGTTTAAAAATGTCGCCGATACAAGTGAAGTTGAGTTAACAGAAAAATTAGTGGATCAATTAAACAAATAATAGGAGGAAATCGATCATGAAAACAATTATGTTAGTTTGTTCAGCAGGGATGAGTACTAGTTTATTGGTTACAAAGATGGAAACAGCCGCGAAGGAAGAAAACTTTGAGGCAGATATCTTCGCTGTTTCTGCGACAGAAGCCAATGGCATTTTAGCTGAAAAGGACGTGGATGTTTTATTATTAGGACCGCAAGTCCGCTTTATGCTGAAGCAATTTGAAGATAAGGTTGCGGACAAGGGAATTCCAGTATCTGTCATCGATATGGCTGACTACGGAATGATGAATGGTCAGAAGGTCTTGCAAGAAGCGAAAAAGCTGATGGGTCTATAAGGAGGACATTCGATGGAACAACAAAATTTAGAAGCGATCATGGGCTTGATCGTTCACGCGGGAAACGCAAAAAGTGATGCAGTGGAAGCAATCCAAGCGGCAAAACAGTCAGATTTTTCAGAAGCAGAAGAGAAAATTACCGCAGCAGAAAATGCATTAGTAGAAGCACATCATGCGCAAACAGGACTACTTACTCAAGAAGCGCAAGGCAACAATATGGAAGTGACTCTTCTAGCTGTTCATAGCCAGGATCACTTGATGACATCGATTGCCTTCACTGATTTGGCTAAGGAAATTGTAGATATCTACAAACGAATCGGATAGTAAAAATGGCCTTTTTGATAAAAACGAGGGATGAATCTTTGGGATTTATGTCTCGTTTTTTTCTGTGAAAGTATGCATCTATATCAGCTAAGCATTAGACTATTCTGAGTTATTAGTATAGACCAAGCAAGAGCGTCTGCGCTATAATAATGAAGACAAGAGGAGGTTTTTGCGTTGAAAAAGTATATACATATTTCAAATGATATTAAAAATAAAATCGTTGATGGAACATTTAAAGCCAACGATAAGCTGCCCTCAGAAAAGGAGCTGGGCGTCGAATACGATGCCAGCAAAATGACAGTAAAGCAAGCGCTGGACATTCTTGTAGCGGAAGGCTTGATCATTAAACGACGAGGGGCTGGGACATTCATCAAGGATCTGTCAACGACAGAGCTGAAGCGGGTCTCTCTCACCAATCAGTTCAGAGGAAAAACCGCAGAGCATCCTCAAAATGAGGTCACTAGTAAAGTTTTAAATTTTTCCGTCATCCAGCCAGATGAAAAAATTCAGGACAAATTGAATATTTCCGAAGATGACTTTGTTTATTTTATCTACCGTGTCCGCTATGTAGATGGTATTCCTAATGCGATTGAGGAAACCTATATGCCTATTAATCTGATCATGAATTTGAAGCTAAAGCATGTAAAGCAATCGATTTATGATTATATCGAAAGTGAGCTGGGGCTGGTCATCCAAAGCGCTCACCGAATCATTACGGTGAGAGGGGCGACGGAAGCCGAAGCGGCTGAGCTGCAGATGCAGCCTCATGAGCCTGTGGGGATTGCAGAGCAGGTAGGCTATTTGTCCAGCGGCGCCGCCTTTGAATATTCAACGACAACGCATCACTATAATTACTTTAAAGCAGAATTGGTATTAACTAAATAAGGATGTCGAAAATGGAAAAAACTCTGTGATTAAGCTGTCTACGCTGCTTGATCGCGGAGTTCTTTTTTTGCAAAACGATGGATGGGTGATAATTTTTTATATAGTACAAACTATATTCTGTAAAAATCTATACTTTTTATTTAAAAGTGTAGATATCAGTCGTATGTCGTGCTATGATAGGAATGTAATCGATTACTTAAGCTGCGAAATCTATCTATTCGTTGAGGCGAATGATCGTCATTGTTTTTCGTTGCAGAATCACTTGACGGCTTTTTTAAACGTTGACCATAATAGAGAATTTTTAAGAAGGATGGGCATAGTTCTCATACTTTTTTCAATAAAGGAGAGGTAAAACTGTATGAATCTTTTTGTTATTGATATCGGCGGTTCGTCAATCAAGTATGCCGAATGGGACGGAGACACGCTTGTAAATAAGAGAAGTCAGCCGACGCCAGCGAGCTGGGAGGGCATGAAGGCACAGTTTATGTCTGAAATAAACAAGTCCAGCCTAGACTTTTCAGGAGTAGCGATCAGTTCTCCTGGATCGGTGGATACAAAAGCGGGAATCATCTATGGCTTAAGCGCGATTGACTATATCCATCGATTTGAAATCAGGAAAGAACTAGAAGCACTTTTTGGGTTGCGCGTCGCTATTCAAAACGATGCCAATTGTGCCGCTCTAGCTGAAGTCTGGAAGGGCAATGCCTCGACCGTATCAAATAGTGCCTTTCTTATTATCGGCTCAGGGGTCGGAGGCGCGATTGTCCTAGATAGAAAATTATACGCCGGGCCGCATTTGTTCGGCGGGGAATTTGGCTATATGATATTAAACGAAAAGCGCCAAACGTTCAGCGAATTAACGAGTCCAGTCAACCTAGCTAAAAGCTATTCTCTTGAAAAAGGAACGGGTGAGGACTACGATGCGGTTCATTTATTTGATTCAGAGAATGAAGCGTTGGCAAAGAAATATGTGGACCAATTTTATGCCACTTTAGCGATCGGAGCTTACAACGTGCTGGTTAGTTTAGACGTGGATCGCCTGCTGATCGGCGGAGGAATATCAAGGCGGCCAGGTGTTGTTGAACGTCTTGATCAAGAAGTCAAGCAACTGCTAAGCGCCCAGAAAGCGCAGGATCTTACTGCGGAAATTATGAGCTGCCGCTTTTTGGATGAGGCGAATCTAATAGGTGCAGTCTATCAATTTGTGACAGAATTTGCCGAAAGCTAAAATGATAAGGTATTTTAGAAAAGAATGCTACTAAGACAAATGGTGAGGGCATCCCTTTGAGCCCACGATTTGACTGGTAATATATCTCAACCAGCAATTTAAGGGAGAAAAGACAGCAGGCTATCTATTTAAATCAAAATGAGTGTGATCAAAGACCTCGATAACGGGGGATTGATCAGCTCATTTTTTTTGATTAGGCGGCTGTAAAAAGATATAGCAATAATGATAGTGAAGAATAATTGTTAAATAATCATATTTTTACTTCTCGTGGAAATAAATGATTCGCGAAGAAAAGGAGGGCTGGATCAACTGACTAGCTGTTATTAAATGCGGTGTCTATATGGGTGTCATCATCATGTGATGAGTGTAACCAGTCAACTTTACCACCAATAGATAGTATTAAGAAAATTATTCTAAGTTATAAAAAAAGAGATTTTTGCACTTTTTTAAATACCTTTTTTGAACACTTTTTAAAAATCAGATTAACAAAGGATGATAGGTGCTGTATCGTAATATTTGTAGAATAACAGAGCATATTTTAAAAAATGATTTTATAGAAGGGTGTAAAAAAAATGATTAAATTATATAGTTCAGCAAGCTGCGCATCATGTAGAAAAGCGAAGGCTTGGTTAAAGGATCAAGGATTGGCATTTGAAGAACGAAATATTATGAATGAGCCTTTGACCAAAGAAGAGATCAAAGAAATTCTTTCAATGACTGAAACGGGAACAGAAGAGATCATTTCTACCCGATCAAAGGTATACGACAAATTAGCGTTGGATTTTGAAGAGTTATCCTTTAATGAGCTGGTCACTCTAATTGAAGAAAACCCCGGCTTGGTCAGACGTCCAATCATCTTGAGCAAAACCAAAATGCAGATCGGCTACAACGAAGAGGATATCCATCAGTTTATTCCGCGAGAAGTGCGTAAAGCAACATCAAAGAAATTGACCGAGGTTCTATTGTATATGGACTTGGAAAAACAAAATGTTGGATAAATAGCTAGAAAAAGCAGAAAGCACAAGCGACTATGCAGAACATCGGTTTCAGCTTTTAAGGCAGTACGTACTCCTTAAATGAATGAATCGCGGCTGGTCTTTTTCTACGAAGCGTTCTAGAAAAGGAAGGTTGGTGTTCGTGTCGGGAGGGGTTTATAATGACGATAGATTTTGAAAAAAGAGCAATTGAACGAATGCTGGAGGCAGGGATTAGTCTGGGGCATATCCAGTCGCAAAAAAGAAATTTTTTCCAGGATTCCCACGTGGAAAATTATTACAATAAAATAGAAAATAGTGAACATCCCTGCAAAAAGATTCCAATAAAAAAAATCATCGGGGTAAAAGCGGATTGGGCGGTCGAGGAGAAATCAGTCTATGATCTTTTCATGAAAGAGCTGCCCGAAGGAAGAGACGCCGGAAAGATCAATGAAAACTTAACCTCCTTGAAGAAAAATGGTCTGGCTTTTCAACAGGCGTTTTATTCCGATGATTTTAATCTTGAAGGCTCCTCTTTACTCAGGTTCAATTATTATAAAGAGGATGACTGCTATATCCTGCAAAATGATGGGGTCCACCGAGTGATCGCGGCCAAAATGTTCAATGCGCCGAGCATGTCAGGAATCGTCACCGACTATGAGCTGGATGAGGAGAAGAAGGAGCTGTATGAGGAATACGAATCCTTGAAGGAAATTTTGCGTTTAACGGATATCAAAGGCCTGACACTTGATTATTTCCAAGAAAAAATGAGTCGTAATAAAAAAGAATGAATCGTTGATACATACGAATGACGCCCCCGCCATTAAATGCAATGGCGGGGGCGTTGCGTTTTACATATATCCCTCAGCTTCTTTGCGCGTCAGCCAAAAATGAATCCCGCCGGTGGAATCCGCCCAGCGATTCGGATTGAAATTTTCGGCTGTTACATAGTCGCCAACCCGATAAACAAAATCGCTGTCGACATATGACACCGCCTCGTCGTAATCTTCATTCGTGTACATATCCTTAATACTCAATACTTTTGCCTTATCACAGCGGCAGCAGGTATTTGTTGCAGAAGTTCTGCGGGCGTCTGACGGGATCAATAATTGGACGATCCGATAGTCAAAGCACTTTTTATAGCCGATCAAGGGGCCTTCCGCCGGGCAATAAAGATCAAAATACTGTGTCTGATCGTCATGGATGATATCGGTCAAATCCGCGTGCTCCAGCATCGCAAAAAACAGGTTGGCACCAGAAATATCCGCTTCCCGCAAGCAGGAGCCTTGAAAATCAGTTCCCTTAAGCGAAGCATTCTGTAAGATCGCTCCCGAAAAATCACACTCACGGCATAGGCAATTGTCAAAATTTGCCCCAGTTAAATCAGCATTCGAAAAATCCACGTTCTCAAAGGTCATGTCGTGAAAATTAGCATTTTGCAGCTTGCGAAACGAGTAATCATGATTCTTTAATCCATTTGTCATTGTATCGCATCCTCTCTCAACGGTATTCTTATCTCTATTTTAGCATCACTAAGAAAGAGAAACTATGACAAATCGATCCAATAAAGCTGAACTTTTTTCCCGCTTCATGGGAAAACTCTTTGGTTAAAATCCCGCCATTTTTGATTATCGTGCTTGCAGAGGCACTATTTTCTTTATAGCAACCCAGCATAACTCTTTCCAACCCAAGGGTTTTACAATAATCCAAGCCCAAACGCAGAATCGCCGTCGCATAGCCCTTTTTCCGTTCAGTTGGTCGAACGCTAAAGCCGATGTGTCCACCAAATTCTCGCAGAAAATCATTCAAATAATGACGAATGTCGATCATTCCAATGATTTTTTGATCCCTTTGACGAACAGCCAGAAATGTCGTCGCTGCTACCCAATCAGAGCTTACCGTCGCAGAATCTGCTTGCTTGGCTAAATGAGCCAGCCAGGCGTCATAGCTCGCCATTTCTGTCAGTAGGGAAGAACCGTGCAAATCGTTTTCGCCATTAGAAAAATATTCCTCCTTATAGTCAAGGACGGCGGCTTCATGGAGCTTCTGGGGACGGATCAGTTTGATTTCTTCCATAAACAGGTTCCTTTCTTCTATTTAATTATTTGCTGATAGTGTAACACGATCCGAGCTTGACCTTCACCTTAAGTTGAATGTTAAGATGGAAAAAAAGGAGGGAGCTAGATGTGGACGATCAAAGAATTCGCCGAGAAGACTTTTGTGTCTCCGGTTGCCTTGCGTTATTATGATAAGACAGGGATTTTACCAACGAAGCGTTTAGAAAATGGCTATCGTTTTTATGATGAAGAGGACCTGCTGATCATGAAAAATCTCGTTGTATTGAAATATGCCGGCTTTTCATTGGAGGATATTAAAATACTGACATCATTATATAATGAACCAGAGGGACAAGCCTGCAATGATACTGCCAATGAGGTATTAAGATGGAATTTGACTGATATGAAAGATCGGATTGACATGCTGCAGCAAATCGTCGCAATCATTGAAGAGCTTACCCCCTTATTTGACAATCATGAGCTGTATAAAGTGAATCAATTAACACTTGAGCAACAGATCAATGAGCTATTTGACCAAATCAATCAACTAAATGCAAAGGCGGATAAATAAATGAAAAAGAAGGGGCGGACCTTGCTGATAATTGGGTTAATCGCACTAGTATTAGCAGGCGGATATGGTATTTATTATTACAATCGTTTTACGAATTACAAAAAAGCAGTCCAAGAAATCCAAATCAACGAGCCTGATCTGTCTACGATCAAAGATGGAAAATACATCGGACAGCACAATGTCGACTTCATTTTTGCCAAAGTAGAGGTAGAGATCAAGGACCATCAGTTTCGTTCAATAAAAATGCTTGCGCATACGAATGATCGTGGCGAGAATGCTGATGATATTCCAGCTCAAATTCTGGAAGAGCAAAAAATCGGTGTCGATGCAGTTTCTGGTGCGACTAACTCGAGCAAGGTGATTCAAAAAGCGGTTGAAAAAGCGTTGCAGGCGGATTAAAAAAAGCGTACCATCATGAAGCATCAATACAGCACAAATAAAAAGTGAAACGCCCTTATCACCATCATAATTGATGGTAATAGGGGCGTTTCACTTTCATTTTGTTAAGTATTTTTCTAAAAGACTTTAATCATCAATGTAAAAGCCTACTACGTTGTACCAGTGACGGTCATCGTAATCCATGCGGTAGCGATCCGGTGAAAATCCAGATAGTGCGTAGCCTAACATCATCAAGAGAACGCCGGCACCAATCAGGTAGGTAGCTAGTTTAGGGACTAAGTGTTTAGATTTCATACTTGGACCACCTTTCGTTGGAAAATGTTACGGCGAATCACGCGCATCAGGCTGCGGTGCATATTCATAAAGACCGCGCTGAATTTATAGGTCAACCACATGCATAATAGACCGAAGCCGAATAGGAACATACCAGCACCAAGCTGTGTCACGCCCATGAAGAACGAATCGAATAGAACAAATGGGCTAGTGAAGGCCGCTGCCACACCACCGATAATTGTACCGCCAGCTAAACAGGCGCCGGTGAAAGGAATACACCAAATAACGATATCAATACTTAAAAGCACTAGGAAGGCCGCTAATGCAAGGCTGCCCCATAAAGGAAACCCTAGAATCAACATTGTGATCCATAGCCAATTAAATCGCCGAGGAACCTTTACCTCTGTTGGGATACCCGCAGCTTCATAGGCCAATTGCTGAGGATCACCCAGCTTTTTGACGGCGGCTTTTTCGGAGTAGCCATCCTCCATCAGGTCTAAAATCATTTCATCATAATATTCAATCAAGCGATGGACTTCGCTAGGCCGAACTTCGTAAGCTAAATAATTGCTTAATTCCTTAATAAATTCCACTCGATTCATTCTTCAACACTCCCTTTAATATAATGGTGAACCGCTTCTACATCGTTCCATTCCTGCAAAAATTTCTGAATACTGGCAATTCCTAAATCTGTTAAGTGATAATACTTCCGCAAACGACCATTATGGATCTTGGAATAGGTAGAGACCTTTTTGTTTGTCTCCAGTCTTTTTAAGATTGGGTAAAGCGTCGATTCAGTAATTTCAAGATGGGGATGGATCTCTTTGACGATTTGATAGCCATAGGAATCGATCTCCACTAACGAGGCCAAAACACAATATTCAATCAAACCCTTTTTCAATTGACTGTCCATCAACAACACCTCTCTATACGTCATACTATACATTACATAGTATAGAGGGACTATAGGACTTAAGGCGTATTTTCAAAAAAATCAACGAATACTTAATAAAATCAAATGCATGCCTGCGCAAACTCCCGAAGAAACAATAATCAGCTTTGACCAGAAGCTGGTGAGCTGGTTTTTAGGATGATGCCGAAAAAGGAAGTGAAGGAATAGATGACCCACAAGAAAAAAATCTACGACATAAAAAATGACCGATTGCTTCAATAGCAGGAAAAAAAGCACAAGAGCATATAAAATAATATGCGGCAGTGTAAAGACCCAGTAAGCCGTTGAATCAGTCAATTCCGATAAGCCGATAAACATGCGCCATTCCTTATGCTCCACAGCGTCCATTTCATGAGTCAGCAGTAGTGCGAGCTCGATCGCAAACAGCACATTCAAAAAATTACTCATTTTTTCTCCTTTTCTTTGGAACGATTGTTACTATCAATTCTAGTGGAAGAAAGCGCCATTTAAAAGGGGATGATGGTAGAATAAAATGAAAAAGAAAATATTATTGAGGCATTAAAGGAGGATCTAGCCTATCTAGCAGTTTTAGCAGCAACAGGAAAAACAAGTGGATTGCCGTTTCACGTGATGCTGGCAAAAAAAGCGGGAGCTTCTCGCCAAGAAGTGATCAGTACGATCATGATTGGTTTGCCGGCAGTGGGGAATGAAGTGATCAATGCATTGCCCGCTGTGTTAGAAGCATATGATAAGCAGTAAAAAGAATAAAAGGTCAAAGGAGCATTTTACTTTCGAAAACGATAGTATATGCTCCTTTGACTTTCATTTTGTTAAGTTTTTTCCAAAAAGACTTTACTATTAGCAGGATTTTCCATGTTTGGCTTAAATGATAGTTGCTGCTGGGATAGTAAGCGAAAATTTAGAATTATCACGCAGGCAATCTTCACCGTCCGTTCACTAGACTCACTGTTTTTCGTTGAGAAATGCAGCGGCTGCTTTAGAGAGTAGGAGCTAATTGGTGCTCAAAAACTGATTGAGTTTTCGAAGTCTTTCTTATTACCGCGGATCAATTTCTTTTAATGCTTTTTCCGGTACCTGATCACGACGGACTTCCTCGTAGGTCTCTACGTGTGCACCTTTATTAGTAAGCTTTAAGTAGCGATCGGTTTTCAATTCAGAAATGCCGCTAAACTGGATCGTGCGTGTTTTGCCATCTTTATTGGCAGCCAGCTGTTGATAACTGGCGGTACCATAACTATTGACCGCCTGCGGTTTGGTTGTTTTTACATAAAGCTCACTTTTCGGAACTAACGGATTGAGCTGATCTAAGGTGCCAGCGACTTCACTAGATGAATTTTTTGAATAAAGAGCTGCTCCGAATAATAAAATAAGGATTCCCAGCATTACGCCAATAAGTTTTTTTATCATAGATCGATTGATCGTCCTTTCAAATTTGATACATTTAGCTTATCAAGCCTGAAGCCTTTAAAAATCGGGCGAGGGACCTATCTGAGACTAACAAAACTGTCACAATGCTAGCAGGATGTTGAAGTAATGCTGGAGAGTGGGTATACTTTATATAGGAAAGAAAGCGCTTCAAAAAAATTGGATGTCGAGTAGGTGCAATTGAGACTGTTGCTGATGGAACAACCTAGTATAGGAGGAAAAGATGAAGTTTTTTCTAGACACGGCGAATATTGAAGAGATCGAGCGGATCAATCGATTGGGCTTGGTAGACGGTGTAACAACGAATCCGACGATCATCGCCAAGGAAGGCAAGGATTTTGAGACAGTTATCAAAGAAATTTGTGGGCTGGTCCCTGGGCCAGTCAGCGCGGAGGTTACATCCTTAGATAGTGAAGGAATGATTCGCGAGGCAAGAGAGATCAGTCAATGGGCGAAGAATATCGTAGTCAAAATTCCCATGACAGAAGCAGGTCTTCAGGCGGTTCATACGATTTCAAAGGAAGGGATCAAGACCAATGTCACATTGATTTTCTCTGCAGCGCAGGGCTTGATGGCGGCTAAAGCCGGGGCAACGTATGTCAGCCCATTCTTAGGCAGGTTGGATGATATTGCTTCGGACGGTATTCAGCTGGTCAGTGATTTACGAGAAATCTTTGATATCTATGACTTTGATACAGAGATCATTGCGGCAAGTGTCCGCCATCTGGGACATGTAGAGGAGGCTGCTTTGGCAGGATCAGATATTGCGACTATACCGGGAAGCTTATTCCCCAAATTATGGAGTCATCCATTAACGACAAATGGAATTGCTCAATTTGAAGCCGATTGGCAAGCATTTCAGGATAAGCAAGAATAAAAAGATCAGTGAGCAAAGGTAATTTTTTGCTCACTGATCTTTTTTTATTTTTTACGATTTCGGCGAACCATAATAAAGGCGATAAGCGCTAGAATAATAACGCCAGCCACGGTCAACCAGGTTTTTCTTTCTTCACCGGTTTTTGGTAAAATACCTAAAATTTTATCATTTTTATTATCGTCAGCCGGTGCTTTGTTTTCAGCACTATTCGTCGATGAGACAGATTGCCCTGAAGTTGTTCCAGAATTTGTGTCATTCGTTGTCGTGCTTGGGGTTACTCCATTGCGAATATCATCATCATCAGCGTAACGACTGATCCAAGCAATGATTCCAGGGAAGAAGGAATTGCCTGTGCCGATCATTTCCTCTTGAATTGGAGAAATGTATTTCAATACGTTGATCAGCTCTTCGCGGCTCATCTTGCGAACTGCCATAAATGAACTATCGCTAGGGTAAAGAGCATTCAGGTAGGCTTGCAAACTGTCGATGTCATCGATCATTTCTATGGCATTGCTGTAGCTATTAGGATCAAAATTCAAAATATTTTCGATCTTATCCCAAGAGAGTGTTTTGTCTTTGTACAAGGCCTGCAAAATGCGAGCATAACCACCGATATCAAAGCCCCAAACATCTCTGCCCATTCGATCAGTAAGCTTCATTGCATCGATTAATTGTTGATCGGTATAACTGTCTATTTCTTTTTCAGACATGATAGAGCTTAAATCGTTTTCCTTCAAAATTTTGCGAATTTCTACAGGATCAATTTCATTTGTTACAGCTTCATCTGTTTGCTTTACGCCAGTTTCTTTTTCAATCTTTTTAATGGTTTTTTCTTTCGCTTTCTCAATATCCTTTACCTCTACATTCTTTACTTCGCTTGAGGAGGTAGTGGTGGCACTTGCCTCTTCACTTGTTGTGGTGGTGCTGGATTCTTCTGTAGCCGTACTGTCACTTTGGTTCTCCGATGTTGTATCTGTGGTCGTCTGTTCTGTAGCGGCAGTTGAATCTTCCGATTTATTTATAGCCTCGGTTTCAGCATTCGCATTCAGGGGGAATAAAAACAATAGCGCACATGTTAACAAAATTTTTTTCATCAAAAATCACTCCTTAATCATTTCGTAACATTATTGTAACATAAGAAATGTATCTGTAAAGTGAAATGTGAAATATTTTTCAAAATTATTTTGCAGGGCGATAACCAGCCCTTTTTGCTTCCTCGATAGTTTTGAACCAAGCTCTTGGATTTGTCGTATTGTTGTAATATTTGCTGCCTGGTAAATGATAGACCCCGCTTTTTGACCCTTTGATTAGTCCCTTCCCCTCACTATCGACATATTCCTTTTCAGAGGGGGTCGTTGAGGAGGCAGAAGTGGAGGCGCTAGTTCCAATTGTACTGGTGCCGTCTGCATAATTCAGAGTCACGCCATCCTGCACGTTAAAAATGTAAACATTGAAGTGGACATCATCGCTTCCGATTGATTGAGCCATCATATGAACCCCTCGTGCCAACAATTCGTCACCGCGAAAAACGGGGATGACAGAATAACGAACATAATTCTTATTACTTTTTTCTAGGTAATATTTAATATCCATTTCAAAACGCAGCATCTCAGGACTGTTCAATTGGCGAGTACCGGTGATCAAATTTTTCCAGTTGGCGTTTTGTCCGGTTAATTGGAAGCCAATCAAATGAGAACGATTAAACAGATATTGCCCGTTGACTTTTTTATTGTGCCAGCCAGTGGGAGTGACGCTTGAGATTTCCCCGCGTTTTTCCGTCGGCATCAATTTTTTGTTCAATAGGGCTTCAGCAGCTGTCGCTCGATTCAGGTGATCTAAGTCGCCGAATTCTTCCCATGGTCCCTTTGCGGTACTGAGGTCCTCTTTGGAAAAGGTCGGGTCATTTTGGTTGATCTCGATCGTTTGAGTGCCCTCATATTCAAGCTTGGCTAAATCTTGCTGCGCTGAAACGACGGATTTTTGAGTTTGACTCGTTGCTGCGGGTGCTGATGTTGGTGCTTGGATCTGATCTTTTACGCTATAAACAGCGAAACTAGCTGCCGCAACAAGCATTGCAGCAACTAGTTTAGTTTTCTTTGACAATGTTTTTTCCTCAATTCTACTTTATCTGGCAAAGCTTAGTAGGCATGTGCCGGCACTTCTAGTTACTCTGGGGCGCCAATAATCTTGATGTACTCATCAGGATTCATGATTTCAAAATGCTTCGCAACGAGCTGGTTCCGTTTGTTGCGGCGACCTTCGATGTGGATCATATATTTATTTTCCGGCAAGCGAAAAACATAGCCGGAAAGATAGCGGTCCTTAATCAAGACTTCGGTTTTTTCTTCCCCATCACTCATAATCAATAATGACATCATGATCGGTTTTTCCTGCAGTAAAATGGTTTTCTCTAATAATCCGCGATATTCTTCCAAAAAATCACTTCCTTCTATAAAAAATCTATAGCTTGATTTTAGCATTTTTACCTCATAACTCAAAGAAACGTGAACAGTTCTCCTTTTTTACAAAGAAGGGCTGACACAGGGTGTTCAAAAATGGCGAACCAAGCGACAATCTAAAATGTTTTTTTTAACAAATCAGTCAAGCGTAAATTTTTGTCTAAAACTGCACCGGTGTGTGCAAAACAAGACAGAGAAATGACTGGTTTCCTATGCTAAATTTAAAATGAAAAATAACTATATTTGAAAGGAGGTGGAACATTTATAGTGAAAAAGGTAATAAGCATTCTGACCATCTTCTTTATTTTAAGTACGTTGCTGCAGCCACTTGTCGGAAATGCTTTTGATGGTGATGACGCTGCTTCTACTCTTACTAGCTCAGAGGACGAGCAAGCAGAATCAGAGGATGAAACTCAGAGTATTGAAGAATCAAGTGAAGAAGTTGTACCTTTCGATGAAAACGAAAACGTCACAACCTTAGATGAGGTTTACTATCCCTGGGAAAATGATGACAGACTCCGAATAACTCTTGATAGCGGAAATGCTGCTTATGTCACTCATAATGCAGCAAGAGTGGCACTTGAATCAAATGGTTTAGGTGGAATTGAAACACATTTTGAGATTAGAAAATTAGTATCACTAGATGACTGGAGACCAGTTGCTAGTTTTGTTCTTACCGGTAGTTCAACAAGTTCTAGTAGAGCTATAAGGTGGGTGACCGGCCTTGAGCCGGGAACGACCTATCAAGTTAGATGGTACTTTTATCACATCAATCCAAATTTTCGAAGAGTCGGGCACATGACAACGTTTACGACTGCTGGAAGGCCTGCAATGCAAGCACCTGTTGTTACTGATACTACGATCAATTCAGCTACTTTTACCCAATCAGTAGCAGTCAATGCGAATGATAGTAAGTATTTGCCGACTAAGTTGGATTTGTATTTAACCAACAAGTCAACAGGAGTGGTACAAACACTTAGCTATCCTATGAGTCAGGTAACTTTAGGCTATTCTAACCAGAACGAGATTAATTCACTTCGTTTTACGATCAATTCACTAGCAGAAAACACAGAATATAGCCTGCAAACGGTTCTTTGGACGGGGACTGGTCGAGAAGTTGGGAGCGGTGATGTCACACTACCCCAGACGATCGATTCAAATAGGTCGAATTCGGTGACATTCAGAACGGGTCTGGACGAGTTGGCGATCACCACGGAATCGATCGAGCTGCCTTTAGGAAGTCATTCAGCAACGATCGATGCCAAAAGGATGATCAAAGAGGTCAAACTGCAAGGAAACGTCATCAACAGCAATCAATATTCGGCTGAGCTGATCAATTCAATTGAAACGCTGAACCCAGGATCAAGAAGAGCGGAGATCAAAGTTGATTATGGGGTTTATTCTAGTGTCGTGTCAGTTCCTGTTACTATCGTTTGGGGCTCCAGTATTCGTGTTTTGGGAAGCTGGTCAGCAAGTACGGATATGCGAACAATCGGTGCCTATACTTGGCATCCAAATGAGGGGATTACTTACGTTCCGGGACAGATTGCCAGTAGTTTAACGACTAATTCATTGCCGCAGGCCGGGAACAATACGGCTGCAAAACTAGGAAATCAAGACATCACAATTGGTACCACAGCCAGCAACTTTGAATTCGAAATCAAAGGAAATGAGACACCTAATACCGCCCTCGATAATTTCAAAGCGAAAACAAATCAACAAGGAATGCGAACCGCCTCCGTAGGTGATGTAGTGGAATCATGGCATATCTACCAAAATAATGAAGCATCAGATAACAATATTCTGACCAATCGACAATGGAATGTGTTGATGGAAAATGAAGAAATCGTTGATCATGCGGGTGGAAAAAACAGTGTCTACTACGAGATAACTTCAACGGGATTTCGTCCACTGGTTGTTAATCAATCAACAGGAATTGCCGGAACGATCACTCGCCATACGACGAACAATGAGTTAGAACAGCAAATAGCAGATTACTTGAATTTACCTTCAGGTGTTGCCCCAGTAAGCTTTGTCGATTATCCAGATCGAAGTCAGCTGGGAGAAACGACTGGGACAATTCGCGTTTCAGAAACACTGAATTCTGGAAAAAGGCTGTTCTATGATATAACGGTAGATTTTACTGTTACAACAAGAGATAACTCGTTAGCTGTCGAAGCAAACCTGCAACAGGTTCAACTAGGTACAACGATGGAAATGATCGATGTCCGTACGCTGATTAGCCGAGTCACTTTCGACGGAATAGGATTGAACGCTGACGAATATAGTCTTGAACTGCGGGGAGAGATTGATACATCATTTCCTGGAAGCAACCGTCAATTACCTGTACGAATTACTTATGGGACTTACACTACGGAAATTACTGTACCGATCGAAGTGATCTGGGGAAATAGTCTTAGAATCTCAGGCTCATGGAGCAATTCAAACGATTTTCGTACAGTTGCCGCTTATACCTGGCATCCCAATTATGGGATTACGTATGTACCAGGACAAGGTGCCAGCAGTTTGACTTCCTTCGCGCTGACCCAAGTGGGAGCAACCATCTTTTCGCGCTTGAATATTTTTTCAGGAGCAGGCGACATTACGATTGGAAAGAGTACTCGAAAGGATAGCTTCGAGCTTGCTGGAGGAGAAACTCCTAGTACTTTCGTCGAAAAATTTCGTACTCAAACCAATGGAAGTAATAGGTTTGAAGCTTCTATAGGAGATGTAGTGGAATCATGGCACCTTTATAAGAGTGGACAGGATACAGGCAATAGTATTACCTCCGGCAGAGAATGGAACATTCAAATGGTGGATGAATCGATGACCGATCAAACAGGCGGGTTGAACAGTGTCTATTACGAACTGACTGAAAGTGGTTATCGTCCACTAGTTGTTAATCAAACGACTGGGATCGAAGCTCAGATTACTAGACATATGACAGATAGCGAATTGGATGCTTGCGTTAGCGACTACTTGGATCTGCCAAACGGGGTTGCGATAGTAGGGTTTGAAGAATATCCAGATCGAAGCTCCCTTGGTGAGACGCAAGGAAAAATAAAGGTGGAAGAGCAGCTGCTTTCCGGAAAGAAAATTCAATATGAAGTTGAGGTAGATTTTTCTGTGGTTGCCTCTGATGAGGATTGGATTGAAGTGACTATCCCGTTGGAGATGATGTTTTATGGGACGTCCAATATTGAGTCAGGCATCCAGTCGATTGCCTCACCAGAATATAGCTTTACCAATCATTCTACTGTTCCGGTCAAGCTGAGCATCGACAGTATTCAAAACGAAACCAATATCAATCGACTGCTGCTGCTGCATCTCCACGGGGAACCAATCATTTACGATATCGACATTATCGTGGCAGGAAGAGTGATCAATAATACGGCTTTCGATATTTTGATGCTGGGTGTTGATGAGACTGAAAGAATCGGATTTACAGGAGATGCTTTCTTTTTCCGTGAAGAAATCAATCCTTATTTTGAAATTGTCTTTAAGGTAACTAGTTGATGGAAATATTCGGATCAGGTAGTCGGAAGCAATCTCAAAAAAGTTAAAAGGGGAGAGCCGCTATGGAAGTAAAGAAGCCAAAATGGTGGAGAAATAAGAGGAATCGCTGGTTGCTCATCCTTGGATTGCTTTTATGTCTAATAGCAGGAGGATACATTTACTTTATTCAGCGAACGCCTGAGGTTGTGAGCAGTGATTTACTTCCTGCGATGGAAAAAAATCGAGACCGCTCTGTCAAAGACGTCGCGCAGGAGGTTGCCGACGCGAATTATTTTACGCTAAGCATTAATCCCAATGCTCATTTTTCAAATGGTGAGAGCGAGGGAACATTGCAGATTATCAATCCAGAAAGCAACAGTCACCCGATTACGGTAAGAGTTGTTTTGGATGAGACAAATGAGGAAGTTTTTATGTCAAAGGCGATTCATCCAGGACAGGAAATTATGCAGGCTAAATTATCTAAAAATTTGCCGCAAGGGGTTTATGCAGCGACAGCCACAGTAACGATTTACGATCCTGAAACAGAAGAAAAACAAGGGGCAACAAAAGCCGCTTTAACGATAACAATCGATAATTAATAGCTATTAATTATAAATAAGCATATAAGAAGGAGAAATAGATGAAAAAGCATGTACGTTTAGCCACAAGTATCATCGCATTAACAGCACTCTTAGCAACAGGAGCTTCTGCTTCCGCCGCTACACAAACGATCGATGGAAGAGAAGGTGAGGATAGCGCTGTAGTTCCCGTGAATGGAATTATTGGTGAATTTGATAATACAACGCCAGGTCCTGATCCAGAAGATACCAGTAAATGGATCAATGTTACATTACCAACAACGGCATTGTTTTACAGCGAAGATGGAAATGTAAGTAACTTAGTGGCTCCCAACTATACGATTACTAATAATTCGGCCCGAAAAGTAGACGTTATAGTCGAAGATGTGGAGAATCTGCAAGCAACTTCTGTAATCGATTCGTTGAGTATCAACACAATCGAGTTGATCGACAGCGGAGTAAAAAGCACAAGCTTAACAGGTACGGACAGCTTATTTGAACTAGACGATAATAGTAATGCAGCAGCAGCGAGCGACAGCTTCACATTTACCGGCTCTGCTTCTGGCGCCTTGACCTTATCGGATGAAGTTAATCCCAGCTTTGATTTGATTCTCAAATTTATTCCAATTATTTCCTAGTTAAAAGAATCTTTGGCTTTGAATGATGAGTAGGAGGGACACAGATCATTTTTAATCAAATGAAGTACCTGTTCTTATGGGCAGCAATGATAGGAATGATGGCTGTGATACTGCCCATTCCTGCAGAAGCAAACAATCGAATAGCCGATTCTGCCAAGATACAGGTGAAGGGAAATATCGGCAGCACTCCTCAGGCTTCGGGGGAGAATGAGTGGGAAGAGCTTGTCGTCAAAATTCCCCAAACAATCGAGCAGCGCGAACCAAACAATCAGCAGCTCCCCAAATTAGGACATCAGCAGATTAGGCTGTTGACTATTTTAGGCATTCTTTTTCTCGTGTTAGCGATGATCTTGACTAGTCAAGATCGTGTCTCAATAAAAGCTAGCCCGTTTAAAAGAGAGTAAGCATACAGCGATAAACGTAGATGAGGTGCTCAAATGAGACGTTATCTACGTTTTTGCTTATGATTTTGATAAAAAATAAAACCCTGCCATTAAGTTATTTATATGAAGTTAAACTGAGAAAATAAAAGCAGATGATGGTAAAATTTAATTATAAATTATCTTTATAATCAAAACATTATCTTATAAGCGTGTTTTTATTTTTTCGGATATTGAAATGAGCTGACCATGGTTTTCACTGAAAGGTGGGGAAGATATGGAATCTTTGACAGCAAAAATAATAACCAATTTGCTAAGTAAAAGATGTCTTGGAATTTTAAATTTATTGGAAGGCAAAGAGGAAATCCAAACAAGAGAGATTGCGGAAAGCTTAAATTCTAGCAAGAGAACTATTTTGGCGGATTTGAATGAACTGAGGGACTATTTTGGCTCAGCGATTACCATCAGCGGGTCAAACCGGGGGATCAAATTGACTGTTAATGATTACACTATCTACCATGAAAAGAAGAAAAAATATGTTCAGCAGGAGCCTCTAGTACAAATTATCGCTGGAATTTATTCAGGAGAATATCTATCCATTTCAGAATGGGCAGAAAAAGTAAATTTTTCAGAATCTACGGTACTGAGGCTGCTGAAGAAGCTTGATAGGATTATCCAGAATTATCGTTTAGGTGTGATTCGTTCGCCGGTAAAGTTTAGCGGCAGAGAACTGGATATAAGAAAATTCTTTTGGGATCTATATTATGAATCCACGTTTATTGAGATAAACGAAGTGGAGGGCTGCCATCAAGCAGCACTGACGCAGCTTATCTTAGCGGATGACCGGTTTGTTTCAATCAAGCGTGTTAGAAGTATCTTGAATCTATCCTTCAAAAGGATCGGAATGGGAGAAATAGAATTTTTACCTAAAATTGTTGAGAATGTGAAGGTTGACCGGTTAATTGCGCCGCTCTTTTTGGAAATCAGAAAAATTACTTACTTGAAGAAGTACTCTGATGCGGTCATTTATCGCGAAGTTGTCTTTATTTTTCTAATGCTTTATTCTCACTGGAACCAGCGCAAGTTGACTGGTATTCGGCTGTTAGAATTCTCCTCTACAAGCAAAGATTTTAGCCGGAGCTTGGTAAAGTTTCTTTTAGACGGTCGCACAAAGGAGGACAGAGGCAAAGTTGAATTAGCTGTCCAGGATTTTCTATCGCGTCAATATACGAAAATCTGTTTAGGTGAGACCTATCTAAAAAATACAGAAGACAATAATCGCTTTGCTAAATCCTTGAATCCGAGACTTCATAATGAATTATGTACCTATTTGATCAATCATACGGCTCTGCCGTCTCATTTTCAAAACACCTTTATTTCAGATTTTTCTTCATCCTTTTTATTGTATTTGTTTGCGAATCAATTCATTTTCACCCCAATCAATGTCCTCATTTTATTAGAGAATGATTCTATCATCGATGAACCAACAAAGATTATTTTCGAGAAATTCTTTAGTACACAAGCAACTATCCTATACGAAGAAGAGATCGGCATCAGTGACATTAAAAAAGATCAATACAGCAAAATCATAACCAATATTATCCCTTTTGAGCATGAGGTTACAGATAATGCAGAGGTCATCCATTTTTCAAAAAGTTTTAGTGTAGAAGACATCATTAGATTAGTGAGCTCTCTACAGGATAAGCAAAAAATCGGGTAATATATTTCAAAAAATCGTGAGATATACGGGAGATGTTAGATGAACTTACTAGGCGTACTAAATCATAATTATTCTGATACTGATCAGATCAGCAGCTACTTGGATGCATTTTCAGCAGAGCATTACGAAAAGGAAGACATTTCAGCCGAGCAGCTGGAGACTCATGAGCTAGCGCATGATGCGATTATCATTTTTTCAGGAAAAGGCGGGAAAAATAGTCGCGAGGTGTATTTATTGATCATTCAGCTTCGTCAACTGACAGATGCAATCATCATGGTTTTTCAAGAGCAGAAGGAAGCCATTGATAAAGTGATGAACCTGCAGTTAGGGGCAGATATAAATACGGACCCCAGCTTTACGATTAAGGAGGTCCATTTGCTTTTGGAGAATTTAGTAAAAAGAAAGAAAAAGGTGGATCAGCTAAGAGAAAGCATTCGAAAAGAAATGGAACAGGTTTCTAAAGTAACCCCGCCTTTTATTTCTGAATCATTCAATGATGGGAGTATGAGTGTGCGGCTGGCGAATAGAGATATCTACTTTACCAGCAAAGAATATATGTTGATTCGGCTGCTGCAGGAAAACTGTAATCAAGTGTGTACTTATCAAGAAATTTATGAATTCGTTTGGAATCGTCCCTATGAAAATCAAAAAATTTATATTACGAATGTGGTTTTTAGAATTCGAGAGAAGTTTCGCCACAATGGATTGAACTTAGAAAAGTATATTTATAATATTCGTGGTGTAGGCTATAGATTTCATTGTGAAGAACGATCCTCTGAGAATTGATGGAGGTGATAGAGTATTTTCATCCTTAAAACATAGCTATAGGTATCAAGAACAGTTCCTTTCAATTTTTTTGAAGGGAACTGTTCTTTTTCATGACTTCTGGAATCGCTTATACTGATTTTAGGAGGAATTATTATGGATAATCGATTATCGAATTTATACACTTTGCTGGCAAAGCAGGGAAAACCTATTGAAATTAGTCAAATGGCCAGACGGTTTCAAGTGAGTACACGAACAATCTATAACGATATCAATAAGCTAAATGAACTATTAGAGACAATTTCTTCAGAAAAAATCACGATTGAGAAGGCACAAGTTTGCTATCGCGCATCCGTTCCAGTGGACATGGAAAAATTGCTGCTTAAAAACAACGCGTTTGTCAGCGGGGATAAGACGATGCGACAAACACGTATTTTAGAATCTATTCTGCTGTCACCAGATTTCTTTAACTCAGAAAATTTGCTGCAGCAAACACTCATTTCAAAAAATACCTTAGTTAGTGATCTGCAGCAGATAAGAAAGAAATTAACCCAAAGCGGCATTTGTTTAGAATCGGTTCCTTTTCGCGGTTATCGAGTTATTGGGGAGGAGGGAGATATTCGTAATCTATTGGCGGCGACAATTGAGAAAGATCCGCTGTTGTTTGAAATCGAAGCTTATGAAAAAGAGCAGCAGCTTTTAACAAAGATTGAGGCATTTATTGATACCGTATGCAACAAGATCGGGATTCAATTAAGTGATGAGTCCTTTCAAAAGGTAATCGTCCATTTTTGGATCGCAAAAAAACGAATCGAACTAGGCAAAAGCTTCCCTATGAGTGTTGAAAAGGAGCTTTTGAATAAGGAAGAGCAAACGTTATGTGATTACCAAAAGGAGCTGGCGGTATTGTTTGAGCATCCCGTTGGAACGATGGAATGTTTTTACTTGGCAAACAAGTTATCGGAAGCTTCTGTGACTAAATATCAGGAACTGCGTTCAGATAAATGGCTTACCTTCAACTTGATGGTTGAAACATTTATTAATGCTGTAAATCAAGAATATTCAACGGTGGATTTCAGCGGAGATCAAAAATTATACGAAGGATTGATCAACCATTTGCGCCCCGCTTACAAACGTGCATTGGCAAAAGAAACATTAGAAAATCCAATGTATGAGTATGTACTGGGTCATCATGACAAGCTTCATCGGCTCGTCTGCAGACACATTCCATTGATCGAAAAGGCCTTGGAGATTCGTTTTACTGATCACGAAAGGAGCTTCTTTACTCTTTTCTTCGCGGCATCGCTGGAAAGAGAAAAATTCTATGTTCCTCATAAGACGAAAATCATTATTATTTGTCCTGCAGGAATCAGTACATCAGAAATCTTAAAAAACAAGATAAGGAATCTTTTCAATGTGGACATTGTTGGGACATTTGGCGCTCGAGAAGGGGTTCGATGGCTAGAAGGGCATACCGTTGATTTAGTTGTTTCAACCGTTCCGTTAAAGCTAAACGGTGTTCCTTTTGTTCAAGTGAATCCTTATTTATCAGATGAAGATATCCGCATGATTACTGAGTTTATCAAACCGATCTTTCATGAGGTCAGTATCGATCATTTGATCGGAATCGTAAAAAAATACACGAGTTTGACGCCTCAGCAGGTTCATAGCTTATCAAAGGAGTTTATGGAGTATCTCAATCTAAAAGCTGCTGGAAAATTAAAAAAGGAGTATCAGCCTATGCTTAAAGAACTATTGACAGAAGAGTTAATCGCGCTTCAATACCACGCGAAAGATCGTGACGAGGCCGTAAGAAAAAGTGGTGAACTGCTGGTGAAAAGCGGTTTAGCCTCAGAAAACTATATCGAAGGCATGATTAAAAATGTCGAGGTAAATGGCACATACATTGTGATCGCACCTGGGATCGCCATGCCTCACGCACGTCCGGAAGAAGGAGCGTTGGCTGTTGGGTTTAGCATCGTGACCTTGAAAGAGCCGGTGGTGTTTGGTCATCCTAAGAACGATCCTGTCACTATCGTTATCGGGTTATGTGCAGTGGATCACCAAACGCATTTGAAGGCCTTAGCCGAATTAGTGGAAATTCTTTCTCATGAGGAAAATGTCGGAAGCTTTTTAGCAGCGACAGAGCCCAAAGAAATTCTGGCGATGATTAAAGGAGGAGAGGAATCATGTTAAAAATTGTGACCGTTTGTGGAGCAGGTGTTGGGAGCAGTATGATGATGCGGCTGTTTACACAGCAGATCTTGGACGATGAGAAAATTGAAGCGGTTGTTGATGCCGCAGACATCGGTTCCGTCGATCCAAATGGCTATGATATTTTGATCACTACTTCGGATTTTGCGGATACGCTTCGAGATTCAACGGCTCAAATCGTTCGAATCGATAATATGATGGACAAGGACTATTTGAAAGAGCAGCTGCTAAAGACGATAAATGAGTTAGGAGGATAAGAGATGTCGGTCTTCTTATATATAGTAAACAATGTACTGAGTCAGGCGGTGTTTATCATTGGTATGGTCGTGATTGTTGGCATGGTGGCGCAAAAGAAGAGCTGGGATCAAGTCCTTCCTAGCGCGATCAAAACGATGATCGGTTTTACAATGATCAATGTGGGTGGTCAGACTTTAGGGGGCGCCTTGCTGCCTCTGCAGCAAATGATTTCTAAAATTTTCAATATGCAGTCTTTTTCTGCCAATATCGGTGCAGCACAGGCTGAGAGCTTGGCTGAAATAGGAACAGAAATGGCACTGATTTTTGCATTTGGTTTTTTATTTAATTTGCTTCTGGCTCGCTTTACTCGTTTTAAATATGTTCATTTATCTGCCCATGTTTCTTTTTTCTTTGCGGGATTGATTGCGGCTTTGCTGAAATTTAACACGAATTTGTCCTTTGTTGCAATCATTATTGTAGGGTCGCTGCTTTTAGGGTCATACATGACGTTTACTTGTGCGTACGTTGCTGTTTGTATAAAAGGTGTCAAAGGAGGAGAGGGCTTTACCTTAGCACATTCAAGCTCCTTTGGTTTACTGGTTGCGACCTTATTAGCCAAAGCTTTTGGCAACAAGGAGCATGATCTGGAGCAGCTGGAAATTCCTAAGAAGCTGAACTTCTTAAGAGAAATGACGATCGCCTTGACGCTGGTCATGACTGTTTTATTCCTCTTTGTAAGTATTCTTGCGAGTCCTGGCTGGACGATGAAAGAAATTACCGGCGGACAAGATATCATCGTGTTTTCATTATTAAGAGGGATTGAATTCGGAATGTGGATCACGGTGATCATCACAGGTGTACGGATGATGCTTTCGGAGATCATTCCAGCCTTTCACGGAATCGCAAATAAAATCATTCCCAACTCAAAACCGGGCCTGGATATTCCTTTACTATTCCCGAACTATCCAACCTCAGTGATTGTCGGCTTTCTTTGCAGCTTAGTTGCCGGTTTGACAGGAATGCTGCTTTTAGGAGCACTCAATTATCCAGTTGTTGTATTTCCGGCCTTGATTCCGACCTTCTTTACGGGGGCGGCAACAGCGATATTCGGAAATGCTCATGGCGGCCGCAGAGGGGCTGTTTTAGGCTCGTTGGCAAATGGCTTCATTTTGATTTTTGGTCAGGCCTTTTTACTTCCAATGGTAGGAAGCTATGCACCGATTATGCGCATCCTGAGTGAGACGGATTACACTGTTTATGGACCGATCCTTGGCTGGCTGTTGCAACTATTCGGAGGTGCTTAATGAAAAATTTAGTGTTGTATTTGACGATCAACTATCCCACCAGAGCTGTCTTTTTTGAAATGCTGGATGTGGTGGCAGCTTTTGGAATAGGGTATGTCGAGATCGGGATTCCTGTTGAAGAGCCTCATTTAGATGGCGCAGTGGTCAGACAGACGCAAGAAAAAATATTTCCAGATTTGACTAAAGCAGAAATTGTTTCGGTTTTAGCCGAAATTCGCAGCCGCTATTCGTTTAACGTTATCTTGATGACGTACCAATCAGGAGTTGACAGTTTTCAATTGGATCAGCTTTCTCAGGAATTGTATGATGCTATTTTATGTGTGGATCAAACCTTTGATGGGAAGTTTGCCGGAAAGCTTGTCCATACCTTTACAACAGCAATGGGGGAAAAAGAGGTTGAGGCGCAGTTAGCTCAAAGCTCCCAATTTATTTATCTGGTGTCTGGAAAAGGAAAGACGGGAGAGTTCACTCAGCTGCCAACGGATTATCTGAAGCTGCTGCCGTATGTTAAGCGCAGATCAGAGCTGCCTACCTTTGTTGGCTTTGGTGTGAAGACGCCAGACGATGTAGCTGAGATTCTCGCTAATGGAGCAGACGGTGCGATTATCGGTTCGGAATTTATTAAACAATTTAATGAAGGCGGAATTACAGGGATCAAGGAATATTTATCAGAGCTCCAGCCTATTTTTCAGAACGGCTTGGCTTCGAAATAGCGCACACTGCCTATCAAAAGTTTGATAGAATAGAAAGAAAAAAGCAGGTGAGCAAATGGCAATGTGGAATCCGTGGCGAGGCTGTCGACGCGTCAGTGAAGGATGCAGATATTGTTTCATCCATGAAGGCGACAAAAAGAAGTCGATTGATACGAGCAAAATCGAAAAGTCCGCTCAATTTGATGCGCCGATCAAGAAAACTAAGAACGGCTACAAAATGAAGGGCGGGCAAACGGTGTATGTTTGTTTTTCTAGTGATTTTTTGATTGAAGAGGCGGACCCATGGCGGGCTGAGTGCTGGGAAATGATCAAAGAGCGCAGTGATCTGCAGTTCATTTTTTTAACAAAACGGATCGAGCGCTTACCATTAGTTGTGCCTGATGATTGGGGCGAAGGGTATGAGAATGTTACTATTGGTGTTTCAGTGGAAAATCAGGTGAGAGCAGATCAACGCTTGTGTCTATTACAAGAGCTGCCGATTAAGCATAAAAATATTATTTGCCAGCCGTTGATCGAAGAAGTGAGCATCGCCGATTATTTAGAGGATATAGAATTAGTGATGGCCGGCGGTGAATACCATAAAAATGCCCGACCGTTGAACTATGAGTGGATCTTGAAAATCCGAGAAGAAGCAATAGCACGCGAGATTCCTTTTGAATTTCGTCAATGCGGGACCCATTTTATTAAAAACGGCCGAGAATATCAGTTGAATTATCGTCAGCTGTTCTCGCAGGCGAAAAAAGCAGAGATCAATTGGCAGCCAAATAAATAAAGAAGCGGCGGAATCAAAAGTCGTTTTGAAAAATACTTAACAAAATGAAAGCGAACGATCAAATTACTTTACTAATTTAAAGTAATTTGGTCGTTTCGCTTTTCATTATATTCATTTTGCTAGTTGCTTCTTCGTTATTCGGATAGATCCTCATTTAGTTCTTTGGCAGCCAGTGCAACTCGCTTATTGCCTTTATGAAGCTCTACGATCGTCCATACCAGCAGCGCTAATACGGCAACGATCAGAACATAGGCAATCGTATCAGCAGTCATAATCTCTGCTGCTGAAGGCCGATCGCCGAAGAAGCCTTCGATTTGACTTGGCAAGCCAATCAGATTCAAGTAGGTTAAGCCGATCACTGAGATCCAGCCCAAAAGCTGAATGATCTTTTTATTTTTGAAGCGTTCGCCCATTTCCGCGGAGCTGTTGGTCATCATAAGTAAGGGCAGCATTGAAAATGGTAAAGCAAAGGCTAGAAAGACTTGCGAATTGTTCATTAAATTGTTCAAGGCCTCATGTTCTTCGATCACGCTTTTTCCGCTGAAGAGCAGCACACAGATTAATACGGGAACAACTGAGATCAGCCGAGTCACTAAACGACGCAGCCAAATCGGCATCCGCATATGAATAAAGCCTTCCATAATTACCTGCCCAGTTAAAGTCCCAGTAATCGTGGAGTTTTGACCTGAAGCCAGTAAGGCGACAGCGAACAAAGTGGATAAGGCACCGGTTTTTGCGACACTCATCAAGATCCCGTTGCTCATTGTGGCAGGATTGGATAAGGCTTCATACAATCCGAAGAATGAGGGATCTTGAACAGTCCCGGTTTTGAACACTGCGACCCCCATAATCAAAAGCAGCGCATTGACGATAAAAGCCATTGATAATTGGATATTGGAATCCCAAGTCGTAAAACGAACCGCATTTGCGACTTCTTCTTCATCTTCGTGATTGATTTTCCTTGTTTGAGATACAGCTGAGTGCAGATAAAGATTGTGGGGCATCACAGTCGCACCAATAATTCCCAAAGCACCAGTTAATGGCGTTTGACCGCCGATGGCAGGGGCGTTTGCGAAGGTTTCATTGGTTGGTACAAAGCCCTTCAATACGTCGCCCCAGTTAGGATCGGATAGAGCGATTTGATAAATAAATACAAAGAGGATCACGAAAATCAAACAAACGACGATCGCTTCGATTTTTCGAAAACCAATTTTTGTTAGCAGCAAGAGGACGAGAACGTCAAAAACTGTAATAAAGACGGCGATGACTAACGGAATATTGAATAACAAGTACAACGCAATCGCCGCGCCAATAACCTCCGCGATATCCGTGGCCATGATCGCCAGCTCGGTCAAAATCCAAAGGACAATTCCTAATGATTTACTTGTTCTTGCGCGAATCGCTTGTGCTAGGTCCATTCGTGTAACGATTCCCAGCTTGGCTGCCATGTATTGCAAAAGCATGGCTACTAAACTGGAAAGCAGGATGACGGACATTAATAAATACTGGAAGTTTTGTCCGCCGGTGATGGATGTCGACCAATTTCCCGGGTCCATATAGCCAACAGCGACTAATGCTCCTGGACCAGAGTAGGCCAGCAGAGTGCGCCAGAAACTTTTTCCTTTCGGTACTTCAACCGTACCATTGACTTCCTCTAGGGAAAGCCCGTTTGTATGTTCTAAAATGGGATGTTTTTTCGTACTCAATCGATTCCCACCCTTCCTTGATCTTTTCTACGATGCCATCATACACCCAAAATCAGGAAAAGAAAAGAAAAAGATTCGGCATGCCTAAAATTATACAAAAAGTCCTTTTTATTCTCTGTCAAACCAACAACTGGACAAAAAAACTCCATCAGTCTCACCGAAAAAGAGACTGCTGGAGCGAGTAAACATAATAAATTAATTTTGACTAATCTCAATGACACGATCCACCCAGTCTTGATAGAAGCCTTCTTCGTGGGAAACAACGATGACCGTGCCGGCGAAACTCGCCAAGCTTTCACGTAAGCTATCCTTTGTGGCTTGGTCGATATGGTTGGTCGGCTCATCGAGGATCAACAAGTTGCCCTTTTGCATGGTCATCTGACAAAGCTTGACCTTGGTTTGCTCACCACCGCTCAGGGTACTAAGAGGTTCTTGCGCCAATTGATTCGGCAGACCCGCTCTAGCTAAATGCTTCCGCAATTCTTTGACAGTTTCTTTCGGAAAATGTTCGCTTAAATACTGTAATGGTGTTTGATAGGGATTTTCCCATTGCAGATCTTGCTCGAAATAGTTGATCTTTGTATTAGCCGGAAAATGAAATTCGCCAGCAATTTTAGGGATTGTTCCGATCAATGTTTTCAGCAATGTAGATTTACCGATACCATTAAACCCGCGAATCGCGACCTTTTCACCATAACGCAATGTGATATTGATAGGTGACAATAATGGTCTTTGGTACCCAATCTCGAGATCGGTCGTTTCAAGTGCTAACGTCGTAACAATCGGGGCATGAGGGAACTCAAAATGTGCGACTGCGTTAGAAGATGGCGGCGTTAAGCGTTCTACTTTATCCAATTGCTTTTGTCGGCTTTTTGCCATCGTTGAACGTGAACCGGCTTTGTATTTACGAATATAAGCTTCGGTTTTTTCAATTTGCCGTTTTTGTGACGCGTATTGCTTCACGTAGGTTTCCTGAAACTGTTCCTTTTGTTTTAAGGCTTTGGTCAGATTTCCGGTGTATTTAGTAAGCTTGCCGAATTCGATATCGGCAATGTGAGTCGTAATCTGATTCAAAAAGTCGCGATCATGGGAGATCACCACAAAGGTTCCCGCAAAATCCTGTAGAAACTGGCTCAACCAGGCGACATGTTCGTCATCCAAATGATTCGTCGGCTCATCCAAGATCAGAACGTCTGGTTTTTCGAGTAATAGTTTTGCCAGAATCAGTTTTGAGCGTTGTCCGCCGCTTAGATCCTCTAAAGGGGTGCCCATGCCTAAAATATCCAGCCCTAAGCCGCTGCTCATTTCGGCGATCAAGGTATCGATTTGATAAAAATCACCTTGGTCTAATTCCGTCTGCAAGCGACCCGCTTTTTCCAGCAGCTTGTCATCCATCGATTCGCCATACTCCATGTACAATTCGCCGATCTTTGCTTCTTTAGCAAAATCCGCCGCATAAGCGGTCTTCAAAAAATCCTTGATCGACAATGTCGGATCAACTTCAACATATTGGTCCAAATACCCAACGTGGATATTTTTTTGCCAGGCGATCGTGCCCTCATCTGGCAGCTGTTCGCCAGTAATAATCTTAATCAAGGTACTTTTTCCGGCCCCATTTTGTCCAATCAGGCCAAGATGTTCCCCTTTATTCAAATGCAATTCTAAATCCTCGTATAAAATTTTATCGCCGAATTGCTGGGCGATCCCTGTTAAATCTAAGATACTCATGTTTCTCCTACTTTCTTACTCAATTTCCCATCATCTAATAAAAGTAGTCCATAGTCAAGTAAAAAAGAGCCCTTTTTCAAGGACTCAGCGAGATTTTTACAGTTGGGCAGACAATAGGTAATTGATAATATCGGAAATCATTTCGACCAATTGAACGAAAAGCTCCCAGCCCCAACCAATCAAACCATCAATAAATTGAAAAAGAAATTCTATCATTGTTTTCTCCTACTATTTGAATAAACTTGCTACCCAATTGATGGGGTAGAGGGACAGGTGCAGGGTCACATGGGCTAACAAATAACTTATTGCGAAGAATGGAAATAACAAATGTTTCATATTTTTTCAACCTCCGTATTTTTTGTTGCTTTAGTATAACCTGAAGGCGGGGCCGCCAGACATAGATTTACCTTATCGTTAACGAACAAATATGTAAGCTGAGCACACAAAAAAGCCCCTGCTTTCTATTGTTAAGCAGAGGCTTTTAATTATAGGCTTCATTCATTGAGAGGTGCGCTCCTTAGGCAGATTTTTTTAAGTCATAGATCGCTTGTTCAATGGTGATTCCAGTTGCTTGTTGACCAGTAACAGTTGAATAGACAATGAAGATGTTTTCTGCTAAATCAAACGTTACACGATAGGGTTTTTCTTGATCAAAAAAGGTCATAGTTTTTCCTCCTTTCATTTAATAACAAACTTACAAATAAAAGTATAACACATTAAAATAAAATAATAAAAGAAATTTGCATTCATAAAATATTTTAATTATTTAAAAAATGAATGATGGCTTTTTTGCTTGATATCCTATAAAAAAAGCTGATTTTTTGGATGAAAAGGGATGGATCGAGAAGCAATCGAACAATTTATAGCGCTGAGAAAAAGGTGACTGCTATTTTGGTGAAGCTTTTCCTGTCATGATTCGATGACCGGCACGGCACTAAGCATCTGGGCTGATGATTTTGGACAAGGGGAAGAGGCGTTGTTCGCTTTATCCGATAACTCGATAGTTTGGTTTAATAAAAAAGCAATTACCAAAAATACTTTTATTTTGTAAAGTTTTAAGCGTTTTGACTTTATGGATATTAAGTAAGAATAGCTAAATGCAAAAAAGCCAGAAGCCCAATCGATTCAACCGATTGTCTGCTTCTGGCTTTTTCGTAAGCTTTCGCCCCTGCCAAGGACATTTATTATAGCATAATTTAAATAGGCTGATTATGAAAAATCAACTGCATTGCACGTCTTAGAGGGAAATAGACTAGGCTGACAATCAAAATCGTAGAAAAAATATTGATCACAGTGGCAGGCATCGTAGCCAGTGCGGCGAAGAAGGCCGGTCTTAGCTGAGCGCCAGCGATCATCGACATGAGAGTCGCTTTGATGACTGACATGATAAATTTTGCGATGCCGGCACAGATTCCGATAATAACGATCTGGTAAATGCGGGTTGGTTTGCGCTTAAAAAGTGAAAATGCTGCGTAAGCCGCTGCCCCCACAACAAAGCTCTCGATTAAGAAATAGGGCGCCTCGGCTGCGAAACCATTTAAAATATCGAAAACGAAAAAGCCGATTCCGCCAGCTAGAGCGCCCTGCCAATAACCAATCAGCAGAACAGCCAATAGTACGACGGAATTTCCGAAGTGGATAAAGGCACCAGTGGGCAGAGGAATCTTAATCATGGTTCCCATCAAGGTAAGTGCCGAAAATAGGGCAACTAGTACGAGGTTTTGAATTCGTTTGTCACTGTTCATCAGAGTACTCCAATCGTTTTTCTCCATGTGTGTAAGCCCCATGCCAGACATGCCCAACATATGGATTTATTTTTTCTCCCATCGCGATTGCGGCCTGAACAAAATCGATCGCCAACTTGACCGCTTTATCAACGGGGTAATTTTTAGCGATCGCCGCAGTGATTGCTGCGGCAAAGGTACACCCAGCACCATGATTATAAGGCGTGTCAATGACAGGGTGGGGATATCGTTGAAAATGACTGCCGTCATAATACAGATCAAGTGTTTTTTCAGAATCCAACCGTGCGCCGCCCTTGATCACCACCTGCTTCACACCTAATAAAGCGATCTTTTTCGCTGCTTGCTGCATCTGCTTCTCCGAAGTAAGTTCGCCCATTTCCGATAAAATTCCCGCTTCACGCAAATTTGGTGTTGTAATCAGTGCATGAGGCAATAATTTTTCTCTCAAAGCCTGAACCTGTTCGTTTTTAATAAAATCCTGCGTTCCCTTGCCGCCGATAACTGGGTCAACGATGAATGGGTGATCTTTTGGGAGACACTCACTGACTAAATCAATGATCTCCTGTGAGGGCAGCAGCCCTGTTTTGACGGCATCAACCGGACCTGCAAAAACAGAAGCGATTTGCTCTTGGATCAGCTCTAAGGAAAGGGGATGCAAATGGTGCGTGCCAGATGCTGGCTCCAAGGTGACGATGGAGGTAATTGCCGCCAGACCAAAAGTACCAAATTCCTGAAAGGTTTTTAAATCCGCTTCAAGTCCGCCGCCTCCAGTGGCATCTGAACCTGCGATTGTAACAACTTTTTTCATATCGAGATACTCCATTTGTTTTGTAATAATATATCCTGTTGCTTCTCAGATGAAAACAGCCAATTGGCTTTGTTTTTCCTCATCCATTTTTGAGCAGGTAGGAAGAGGCTCTCCAGATACTGAAAAATTTTCATCGGGTCAAAGCTTGAGAAAGCAGTATAAATCATGTCTGGGCTAACCACAAATAGAACGAGTTTGCTAAGCCTTCCTAGTTGCTCCAATGCTCCCAAGCCAACTCAAGTATTCTTCCTCTCTATGAATCGCATGCATCAATATAAGATAATGCCCATAATTTTCCTGAATCTTTTCATCGGGGAAGACGATGTGCCTTCGACTTTCCAAGTGCTCCAGCTTTTTTTGATGCAGTTCGATTTGCTGCTGAATCATTTCCGGCAATCGTTCATCCTCGATACTCTTTATGAAATACAGCTTCAAAACAAACTCGTCCTTATTTGTCGGCAGCTCAGTTAGGGGTTCCTTCAGCCATTCCAGCAGGGCAGTCCTTCCTGCGTCCGTTAGTGAATAAACCTTTTTCTCCAATTTTGTTCCAACGATCTCTGTTTGAAAATTGATCCAGCCCTTTTTAGTGAGCTTTGACAGCTCTGGATAAATTTGACTGTGTTTGGCTTGCCAAAACTCGCCAATCTCAGTGGTAAAAGCAGTTTTTATATCATAACCGGTCTTTTGACCTTCCTGCAGCATTCCCAAAATAATATATTGTAACGTATTTTTTTGTGCGATCTTAAACCTCTCCCTTGACAATGAACTGAAATCATTCTATCATAATCATGAAAACTGAAACATGTAAATAATTACATGTTTTAGTTTAACTAATTGGAGGGATAAAATTGAAACAATTTAAAACATTAGCAGATTTTGTCGGCACACACTTTATTTATACCTATGATAATGGCTGGGAATATGAATGGTACGCTAAAAATGACCATACGGTAGATTATCGAATTCACGGAGGAATGGTTGCTGGACGCTGGGTGAAGGATCAGGAAGTACAAATGGATCTACTAACGGAAGGTGTCTATAAGATTACTTGGACAGAACCCACTGGAACGGATGTTGCGTTAGACTTTTTACCAAATGAAGAAAAGCTTCATGGCACGATTTTCTTTCCTAAATGGGTGGAAGAGCATCCCGAAATTACTGTAACATTCCAAAATGAACACATTGACGAAATGCTTGCCGCAAGAGAAAAATATGAGACTTATCCTAAGCTGGTCGTTCCTGAATTTGCGAAGATTACGTATGCTGGTGAAGCGGGAGAAGATAACGAGGATGTCATTAGTGAAGCGCCTTATGAAGGAATGCCCGATGACATTCGTAATGGAAACTATTATGATAAAAATTATCGCCGCATCAATAAATAGAGACGAAAAAGGTTCAACATTTTTTTATGTTGAACCTTTTTTCTCTTTTTCTCTATTTTGTTTTCATCCATTGATCGCGAATTTCGTCCGTTAAACGAATGATCCGTTTGCCGACCTCGGGGTATTGATTAGTAGCTAGATTGGCTAAAGAAACACGAACAGCCCATTCACTGCTGCCAAAAGCGTTGGCTTTCAAAAGCATCAGCTGTTCTTTTTCTGCGAGGGAAGTCAGGACTTTTGTAACAGTCCATTTATTCTTTAAGTAGTCCGCGAAGGCGTTGCCGTAACGTTTGCGGCTCCAGTCTTCGTAATTGATCTCGCAATAATAGGCCGTATCCAAATCCTCCAGCGGTTCCTGCAGGCCTAAGGTATTAAACAAGAGCTTTTCTCGTTGGCGGCAAATATCCATTACTTCGGCCTTGTAGGCTTTTCCTTCATCTAATAAGCTGTACAAACTAAACATAACCATCATTACCTGCTGCGGAGCAGAAAGACCGGCGGCATGATTCAAGGCAACATCGCGGCTGTCAGCCACACAGCGATCAATAAAGGGAATGGTTGTTGGATCAGCGGTCAAAGAAGCATAGCGCTCGTTCAATTGTTCGATCTTGTCTTGCGGCAGGTTCGCGATCAATTCGTCAAACAGATTGTGTTTGGCAACGGCGATGGTTCCTACACGCCAGCCAGTCGCACCAAAATATTTCGAATACGAATAAATGCAGGCAGTATTGTAAGGAATTTCTGAGAACAATGAGGTGAAGACCGGAACAAAGGTACCATATACATCATCGGTCAAGATCATCAACTCCGGATTGTCCGTTGCAACGATATCCTTTAGCAAGTCGATCGTTGGCTGTGCCAAAGCATTCGCTGTCGGGTTGCTTGGGTTCACCACGAAAACGGCTTTGATATCGGAATCGCGCAGCTTATTGATTTCTTCATCGGGGTATTGATAGGTCATTTTGCCATCAATCATAGTTTGCTTTGCTTGGACTTTGACGATGTCAAAAGAATATTTCGGTAATTCAGGAATTTCTAAATAAGGCGCAAAGGTCGGCAGCATCAATGCGATTTTATCGCCGCGATTCAATAGAAAATTATTGAATAAGGTGTCGAAAATATAGCAGATTCCCGCAGTTCCGCCTTCAACAGCGAAAATATCGAAGGGGATCGCACTGTCAGAGAAAAGCTCTTGATTCAAGTAGGCTTTGATCGGCCCTTCGCAGGCAGTCAAACATCGTACAGGATTTGGATAATTATCGCCAATGATGTGATCCAGTATATCCGTCAGCCAGGCTTCCTTTGGCATGCCAAGGTAGTTGTTGTCAGAAAACCAGATTTTTTTCAAGAAGGCAGCACCTTTTCCTGGATGAGCGGCTAAAAATTCAACGAAGCGCTGACCACGATCTGCATCAGATTGGATCATTCCAGCGGTTAGTTCACCAGTGCCATATAGGGTTTCTTGTGTAGCGAACTGACCGAGTAAAAAGAAGGCTTCTCGAGGTGTAGGAGCGGTCCAATTGGGATTTCCGCGACCAGCATTCAAAAGCTTGGTAACATTTTTGTTTTCATGAATCTTTTGTTCTAAAAAGAGACTTAATTCAAAGGGACTTAGTTCTTCTAAGGCTTGTTCAGTAATTGTAGACACAAATACGACTCCTTTTACGCTTTATTTGCTTTCATAGTAACGAGAATAATTTTTAATACAGCGTAAATACGCTTAGAGTTTATGAGAAAGTTTCTGTTAAATTACAAAGAAATAAGGTGCGTTTTCTTTTGGTATATACTAAAAAGGTTAATAAGACAATAAGTTAAGCGCTTACCATATTCTAAGAAACCAATCTCTAAAGATTTTTTTACGTATTCGATATCAGACTTTCGACCCATGTCAAATATAAAAAAATAGGGCATACTATTGTTATAAGTTAATCGTAAGTAAATAGATGGACGTTGGAGTATATATAGATATCTAATGTGAGGAGGAATCAGAGATGGATCAGTTGATCGCTATTGCGTTTATTGCGTTGTTAGTTTTCTTTGTAATTAAAGTCGGGTCCGTTTTATGGCGTATTGCCGGTGTATTGTTTTTGCTATTTATCATTTATATGTATAAGGATCAGGTCATTACACAAGTTCAGAACTTTATTGCCAATCCAAACTTCGGTGGATTATGGCAAAGTGTTTCCGGGTTTTTCGGAGATTTGTTTGATAAGGTTGCTGGTTTTGTCAGTACTGTGATTGAATAAAAGCTCGAGAAGTTCTCTTAACAGAGGGCTTCTTTTTTTTAGAAAAAAGAAAGCGGCTATTTAGGTGTGATATACTAAAAGGTATCTTTTGTGTGGACAAAAGAGAAATGGAGTGAAAAAAGGAAAGCAGGGGTGTTTTTTTGAAGAAAAGAACGATCAAGCAAGAATTGTTCTATTTATTTTCTATGGAGCTATTTAGCGCGGTGATATTTTGGGTAGTTTATGGCATGTGGGTAAGGGCGGAACCATGGGTCGGAAAAGCCGCGATTTATTATCCATTAATTGTGTTGACAGTCATTCTTGTACAGGGCTCACTTTATTGGCTGAATTGCTTAATGAGGCTAAAAAAACAGAACGCTTTGGATACACAGCAGATCGCGAGAATCTATCAACTCTTTAAAATCATGGATTATGGCTTGCTGGCAGCCTATATCCCAGTTCTACTTTTTACAAAGAGCTTCTCAGTTGTTGGTATGCTGATTTGGCTGTTTGCGATTATTGAACTGATCAATTATTTCCATTACCGCCTATCTTATTACACAAAATCAGGATTTGGTTTACAAATTATCAAGCCGTTGAGATTACTTATTTCGGGCACAGCGGTAAAATCTCAAATTGCTAAAGAAATCTTATCCGTACAAAAAGGAAAATGATAAAATAAAGCCTCTGCTTTCAACAAATGGAAGCAGAGGCTTCGTTTTTATTTTCGTTCGACATTTTCTAAATATTTCCGACACCGTAAATAGCTTGCCAAAACATCCTGCGGCACGTCGACATGTGGAATAAATCCTGTTCCCATCGGTCCATAGCCGTTTTCATCGTCGTTTAGACGACGAATTTCACCGATGACCAGAGACAAGAAATATTCTGATTCCCACCAAGTATCCATCTCTGAATTTTTAAAATGGGGCCGCGTGTCAAACGCAATTAATTTCGGCTGCTCGAAGAAGAGCGGCTGAATCGCGGACAGAGGTAAGTGCCATTCTTTACTAAAAGTGACGTGGGCACGTTTTTGTACCAGCGGATCCTGAACAAGCCAAAAATTCGTTGGTGCATTCTGAGAAAAAAGCTCGTATGAGAAGCGGGCATTTTCACCAGTATTTGTTGACTTCTTTTCTAATAGCAAGCTGAGCTCACGAGAACAGTAGTGGAGAAATATTTCCTGTGTAATCTCTGCTTCGGAAAGCTGCTCCCATTCTGTTCGAACGAGTTTTGGATAAAACTTTTTGCAATTTGCGATTAGCGGGATGGTCCCATGACCAATTCCGCCGACAAAAAGGACACGTTGAATAGCAGGTTCTGCTTCACAAAATTGCGCAGCAGAAACAATCAAATGAGGCAGGCTGTTGCCAGCTATTATTAATGTGTCAGAGTGAAAATCAGGATTTTTTGGAATCGTCGTTAGATAGTTAACGAGTGTTGTGAAATCAGACATAGTTGTCTCCTTAAATTTTAGTTGAAATCGTACCCTATATAATAGTAGCAAAATTTTCAACAGAAAAAAACTGTCAGTAAAAATACCGACAGTAGCAGGCTAAAATAAATAGCGAATAAAAAAGAAAATACACAAGGCAAAGAGGATAACTGATAATGTTAACCAGCTTTTCTGCTTGATCCAAAGGAATTTTCCGTAACAAAAAGCAGCGGCCGCACCAGTAAAGAGACTGAACAGATCCATTACTTCGCGATGATCCACTACGCGTGCGAGCATCAAGATGCTGAAAAGAATCAAACTAAATATACCGGCGGTGGCTAGTGCCAAATCAGTGCTGGTCTGTTTTCTTTCGTTTTCCATGCGTTCCCCTCCAGTCGATAAGATTAACAGCCTAAGCTAATTTTGAAGTTAATTCTGAGTTAAAAATCGGTTCGATTCTCGTGGAATTAAGGTCCAAATGAGGTGAAACCGAAGCGATGTCACGTACATTGTTGTTTTTATTATAAATGAATCCGATTACAATGTCACGCATATACGAACATCTCAATTCATAAAATAGTTATTTTTTAAGACGGAGCCGGAAAGGACTCTGCTTTTTGGTATAAATCACTGATTATTAGTGTATACTGGATGGGTGAAAGCTGTCAGTTACAACCCAAAGGGCACTGGAAATGGAACGCTCTTTGGCGAACGCACTTTTAACTAATGAACCTAACAATACACGAGGAGTGAGAGTGTGACTCAATTTTATTTTGTTCGACATGGAAAGACTGAAATCAATGCAGAAGGACGTTTCAATGGTGGAACTGTCGATTCTCCTTTGATTCCATCAGGAGTAGAGGCGACCAAAAGGATGGCCCAACACTTAAAGACTGTCTCTTTTGACGTAGCGTTGTCTTCACCGCAAATGCGGGCGCAAACGACGGCTAACATTATTTTGGCGGAAAATGCGGCACCTCCGGAATTGACTGTCGTTGAAGATTTACGAGAAATGCGGCTGGGGGATTGGGACGGTCAGAAGATTGATCAGATTACGGCGGCATATCCTGAAGATCTAAAGAATTATCGAACGCGGCCAGACCTATTTGCCGCAGAAAAATTTCATGCAGAATCCTACCCTAGTTTGATTGCCCGAAGTACGAAGGTAATCGAAGAGACGGCTAAGCTGTATCCAAGTGAGAAAATTTTGGTGGTTAGCCATGGGATTTTATTGATGGCCTTATTAAATACGTTGAAGGGTGTCCCGTTAGCGAAAATTCGTGAGAGTGGCATCGTGGATAATTCCAGCTTGACGATTTTGACGTATTCCAAAGGGCAGACACTCATTGAAGCGTGGGGCCAAACCTTTTAAGAGGAAAACGAACAAATAATGATAAAAGTATCATCGGATCAGCGAAAAGTAAAAGATTAAAAATCAAATTCCACGCGTATCACTTGTTTTTTCATATTTTCAAAAAGAACTAGTTAATTCTGGAAGCTGTTTTTGATAAAAAGTCTATATAATCATTTTGGTTATTTGCAGACTTTTTTGTTGTGTGTAAAATAATAAATATTAGAACTAAGTAACCGAGGGTTCTTCAGGGGATTCGCTTAATTTCTTCTTATAAGTGATTGAATAAAAGATAAACTCCCACTGAAACGGCAGTATTAATTAGATGGAAATGGCCGTAAGTTATAAATGACTTTTAAAAGACTTCTTAATGTTTTTTGCTTTGGTGTTTTTTTATGGTGAATTAAGCAGGGGATGCAAGAAATAAAAAAACAGTGATTTTTCTGATAGTAAGACTTTCAAAAAAAATAAGAACGAAAAAAGCCCTTTGATTTTTAGTTCAAAGGGCTCTTATTCAATTTTAATATTGAGGTAGCTATTCTGTAAACAGATTTTTTCGCTTTAATCGATAAGTCAGCTCGATCATAGTTTCTTGATCCTCTAGCGGTACGGAGGCATCTGTCAAAAAATACTCGTAGCTGCGAAAGGTGAAGATTCCATTGTCTTGTTTGATGGCATCAATCAACTCCTTGTAGGAATCGGTTAAATCATCGTAATCACCGACATAGAGTGTTCTAACCGCCTGATAACTAGGCAAAACATAGCTTTGGAATTTTTCTGTCGAAGGAATTTCCTTATTAATGGGAAAGCCGATCTCAACCGCTAAAAGCTCATCTTTAGGCTGCCCCGACTCATCCAGATTCAAGTATGAAATAAATGGCGTCCCTACAAGCTCAGCGCCGTTTTTTTGTATATATTCTAACAAATCTACAAAAGAGGTTCCGATGTAATTTGGTATGTGCTCATGTGAAATATGAGTAGACATCGAAACGATCGTTTGTGCCGGCTTAGTAATCTTCTCAATTTGCATAGTCATCCCCCGTTTCCTAAACTCCTACGCTGATTGTAACAAGGAATGAAATCGAATACAAATACCAGCTATTTTTCCTGTGGCGCGAATCCCAAAACCTGGCCGTGTTGATTCAAATAATTAAAGAAGATAGGAAATAGGTCGACATCGGCCTTGTTTAGTCGTTCTTTTGCCTCAAGCCGTTTCCAGGTTTTAACAGAAACCCCTTTTTCCAGTCTTTTTTTCGCCTGCTGAAAGGAGGGCTCACGTCGATAGATTACTCGATTCAGCAGTTCCCCTTTGGCATAGAGGTAGCAATAATAAGCACCATTCTCGGGTAAAATGCCGACAAAGGTTTGATTTTGCATGATCTGGATCAGCTGCTTATTCCGCCGTAAAAAGCGCTGGACGGTTAAATAATTATTCCACCATTGGGAGGAGGCTTCGTAATCATGCCGCTCACTGGCAGCCTGAACCCGCTGATCGATCCTTGTCAGCAGAGCAGTCGACTTTCCTAAAAGTGTCTCTTTGATTTCTTCAATCCGCAAATCAAATTCTTCTTCTGGAGAGAGCTCGTCATAGCTTTTGACGATGCCAGCTACATATTTCAATGGGCCGTCTAAGCGGTAGGTACTATTGATGATTTGTTTCAGCTCTTGGATTTTGCTTTCCTTAAAGAAAGGACCGATCACTAAACCTTCCTCAGACCATTCGCTCAGGACTCTTAAATAGGGTGCTTTACTCAAAAATTGAAAGTAGCCGTAGCTTTCGTAATGATTCATCATTCGATTATATCTTGGACGAATTTGATGAATGACATGGCATTCTAATAAGAGGGCATCAAATTCCGTATCCGTCAGCTCATAATCAAAGTCGTCAATCCAACGAACCATCTCTAGAACTTTCCGTGAATGTTGCTTGTTTTGAATAAAATAGGAGCCGACCCGCTGCTTCAAATTTTTTGCCTTGCCAACATAGATGATCTCGCCCCGGCTGTTTTTCATTTTGTAGATACCAGGTGTTTTTGGCAAATTCTTGAGTTTGTCTTTTAGCATATTTTCACCTCGATTGTTCAAAGTAACAAAAAAGATTTTTAAAAAGTTTTTAAAAGTGCGATTCCAGAATCAATTTTTTTAGGATTTTGAAATTAATTGAAAAATAGGTGTTTTTGGTCTAAAATCTGAAAAAATAATCTAAAATATCAAAAAACACGGGTTCTGAGCAATGACCAACCATTTCTATTGTGTTATAATTAATTACGTTAAGAAAGCAATGAGAGAGAGAAATGGAGAGATGTTAAATGTCAAATAAAGTTTTAACCCGACGTGAACTGCGTCAACAAAAACGGCAGAAGACCACTAATTATCGCTACCTTAAAAAAGGGTCTGCTGTAGTAGGTACAGCGTTAGTAACGGTTTCGGTAGCAGCGCCATTACTAAACACACATGAAGTAGAAGCTGTTGAAGGCAAAACGACTGCAACCACGTCAAATGTTGATAAAAAAGCTTTTATCAATGAAATTTCAAATGAAATCAAGCCATTGGCCGAAAAACATGATCTTTATTCTTCGATTATGATCGCACAAGCCATCATTGAAAGTGATTGGGGACAAAACGCTTATGCGCAAGCACCTTATTACAATCTATTTGGTTTAGAAGGTCAATATCAAGGCAAGTCTGCGATGTTAGACAAGAAGAACACAGAAACCGGTCAATCTGAGAAAAAAGAATTAAAGCAATATGGATCTTATAAGGAAGCAATCCAAGACTATATTGAAATCATCAAGACTACTTCTCGTGACGGCAATGAAAATTACTTTAGCGGAACTTGGCGCAGTAATGCAAAAGACTATCAAACAGCTGCGGCAGCATTAGAAGGACGCTTCAATAATGATCAAAGCTATGTTCAAAAATTAGTTTCAACAATTCAAGAACATGATTTAACTAGCTATGATGCCACTGAACCAGTGACACCGCCAGTAGCACAGCCTGCTGTTGCGACACCAGAACAACCAACAGAGTATACGGTTCAATCTGGCGACACGGTTCATTCTATCACGGATCAATTTGGAATTGGCGTGCAAGAGTTCACGGATTGGAACAGTATTACTGACAATAACATCTATGCTGGACAAAATGTGGTTGTTGGCAATGGTACAACAGATGAGAACACAGCGCCAGCTGCTCAAGCAACACCAGTGACACCTGTTGCAGCGACAACTCCGACTGTAGATCAATCAGTTGTTAATACTACACCAACACCAGAAGTAACGCCAGTAGCAGAAACACCGGCAGTTACTCCAGAAGCTCCACAAAATGAGCCAACAGCACCAGTAGTTCAGGAAGAAGAGGCACCCGCTCAGCAAGAGCAAGAGACTCAAACGTCGGCTCCAGAAACACCTGTAACAACGCCGGAAACACAACCTGAACAAACACAGCAAGAACAGACTCAACAACAAGAACAACAACAGCAGCAAACAGCTCCTGAGCAAACGACTGAAGCTTCTCGTGGAGAACAAGTCGTTAATGAAGCGGAAAAATATATCGGCACACCATATGTATGGGGTGGAAAAGATACTAGCGGATTTGACTGCTCTGGCTTGACTCAATATGTTTACAAGCAAGTAACAGGTAAGGATATCGGTGTTTGGACAGTTGCACAGGAATCATCTGGTACGCAAATCGATGTGAGCCAAGCGCAGCAAGGCGATCTCCTATTCTGGGGTGACCAAGGCTCGACTTATCATGTTGCGATTTCTGCAGGAGGCGACCAATATATTCACGCACCGCAACCAGGTGAAAACGTGAAATACGGTTCAACTCAATATTACACACCAGACTTTGGTGTTCGCGTATACTAAAAGTAATCTAAATATAATACCCAAGCAGACATAAACAATCATTTGTCTGCTTGGGTATTTTTTGTATTTCACTTGATCATCCAAGGGTGCTCAGCAAAAAACGAGAAAACAAGAAAATTTGCACGAAAACGCTTTTATTGTTACAATTATGAACGAAGGATAGTGACTGGTAGAGCAGGCTAAACCTTAATAAGATGTAATGTCTTATTTTGGTTTGGCCTTTTTTGTTAGTCCAATTTTTTTACAGATTATTGAAATGTGAGAGTGTAGTGGAAGTTGAAATCTGCTCATCGAAACATGTCGCTTAGTTGACTGACGGGCGAAGATTCGAGAAATGAATTTTGACAATTGTATGAGCTGTCGCAAAATGAAAGGAGATTTTTCATGTTTAAAAAAGATTTTTTATGGGGCGGCGCGACTGCCGCGAATCAATTAGAAGGTGCGTATCACACGGATGGTAAAGGCTTATCGGTCGCTGATGTGATGCCGGGCGGAAAGCAGCGGTTTCAAGTGATAGGATCACCAGAATTTGCCTGGGAGATCGACGAGGAAAAATATATCTATCCAAATCATCGCGGGATCGATCATTATGAGCGCTTTCGTGAAGATATCGCATTATTCGCGGAAATGGGTTTCAAGTGCTATCGTTTTTCGATCGCCTGGTCACGAATTTTTCCAAAGGGTGATGAGCTGCAGCCAAATGAAGCGGGACTGAAATTTTATGACGCATTGATTGATGAGTGCTTGAGCTATGGCATCGAGCCAGTAATTACGATCTCCCATTATGAAATGCCGCTGCATCTAGCAACAGCATATGGCGGCTGGAAAAATCGTCAATTGATTGAATTCTATGAACGATTTGCGAAAACAGTCCTGACTCGCTACGGTAAAAAGGTGAACTATTGGATGACCTTTAACGAGATCAATTCAGCCTTTCATTTTCCAGCCTTGAGTCAGGGAATGGTCGCTTCAAACGGCGGAGCGGAGATGCAAAATGTCTTTCAAGCGTGGCACAATCAATTTGTAGCAAGCAGTTTAGCGGTTAAAATCGCTCGTGAAATTGATCCAACTATCCAAGTTGGCTGCATGATCATTTATGCGACGAGCTACGGTATCGACTCAAATCCGATCAATCAAGCCGCGAATTTAGTCCAAAATCAAGAATTCAATTTCTTCTGTACTGATGTACAGGTTCGTGGTGCTTATCCAGCTTATACTAAACGGATGCACAAAAAATATGGTGTCGATGAAGCAAAATTGGTTATTACAGAAGAAGATTTGACGCTATTAAAGAACTATCCAGTGGATTATATTGGGTTTAGTTACTACATGTCGATGGTCGTGGATGAAACATCAGAAGAAACAGAGGGGGCGTCTGGCAATCTGCTTGGCGGCGTAAAAAATCCATTCCTGAAAGCAAGCGAATGGGGCTGGCAAATTGATCCGGAAGGTTTGCGAATCGCTATGAATGAGCTGTATGGTCGTTATCAGGTACCGCTATTTATTGTCGAAAACGGTCTGGGGGCAATCGATGAAGTGCAACCGGATGGGTCGATCGAAGATGGCTATCGTATTGATTATTTGCGTGCGCATATCGAGGCGATGAAGGAAGCTGTTGAAGATGGTGTTGATTTGATGGGCTATACACCTTGGGGCTGTATTGATCTGGTTAGTGCATCCACTGGTGAAATGAGCAAGCGTTATGGCTTCATATACGTGGATCTGGATGATCAGGGCAACGGAACTTTGGATCGTTCGAAAAAGGCTTCGTTTGATTGGTACAAAAAAGTGATTGCTTCCAATGGAGCAGATCTCGCTTAAGTCTAGCAAGTAAAAAAGACAAAGGACCTTTCTGATTTAAAGTTTTTTTGAAAAATACTTAACAAAATGAAAGCCAAATGCGCATATTACTTTCGATTATGATTGTCTATGAGTGTTTGGCTTTTTTATTATCTTATTTTTGCTTCAACCACCTAATGATTTGTACAGCGCTATTAGGTAATTTAAAATACAGTTGTTGATAAAATTATTATGTCTACCTATGACGGACAACATCACAAGGACAACGAATAAAAAAAGAGGATCGACTTAGAAGAGTCAATCCTTTTTTGTTTAATCGAATTTTGAAACAAGACAACAACGGCTTCTATCATATCAAGTAAAGCCACGATCCAATGGCAATAAAAGAGAGCGAAAGGAGATACACAAAGACACTCGCACATAAAACCAAAATTTTCCCGTTGTCACTAAGCACATCGGCTTTAAAAACCGGTAAAAACAGGTCATATTTACGGAAAAGAAAGACGCGACCAGCAAGAATCCCAGCAACAATTCCAAATAATAGTAAAAAGAACGAAAGGCTGATGACGGATGTGAGTTTCAGAAAAATGCAAAAGGATAACATTGCGGCGTAAACATATTTCTCCAAAATAATCACCTGATTTCTTTGCTTATTTCGTATCTACTTACATTATAAGAGATAGAAAGGCAGAGAAAGTATTCGGTTTTTTTAAACATTGTAAAAAACTAGGGAAAAACATTTAAAAGAGCTCTTGTCTGTCATGAGTATCGAAAAAGGGTCATTTACCCCTCCTTTAAATAGCGCCAAAGTGTCGTTCGACTGATCCCCAGCTGTTCAGCAGTCTTGGTTTGATTTCCATTGTTTTGTTCCAGCACACTCAAAATAATTTCTTTTGAGTAATCAAAAAGGGTCGGGTTCTCCACCTTTGTTTGTAGGGAAAAGCTTCCAAGATGACTGTCCGAGAAATTTTGGAGTAGGCGTTCCTTTTTCAACAGCTGGACGACCTGATGCTCAGAAATATAGTGAGTCGATGCGTTTATCACTAGCTCCTTGATACCGGATTGCAGCTGGTTGAAGTTTCCTGGCCAGTCAAAGGCCAGAAACTCGTTCAGGGCGTTGGGATCGAAGCCGATCACGTCCTTGTTGCATTCAATATTCAGCTTGTTCAGCAGGAGCGTGGTGATCACGTTCAGCTCATGTTTTCGTTCCTTGATAGGCGGTGCATAGATGCTGGCGCAATTTAATTCGAATAGTAAACGATGATAGATTTTTTCTTCACTAACGTTGTTTGTATTATAAGTGAACAATAAATTATTCCTTTGCAGAAGCTTTGTATTTTTTACGATGGTAATCAGCTGCTCTGCATCGTGAACAGAGAGCTGTTCGATATTTTGAAAAAGCAGGGTATTGTTTTCATCAACCAGCGGTCCATTCGTCGGGTTGACAAGAAATTTCCACATCTTTTCGTTCATCAGCTTTGCATCAATCGAAATCAATTGATTGTTGTGGATTTTTTGATTCAAGAAGGCTTGATAAGCAATACTAGATTTTGCTGTTCCGGTTTCACCTACGATGATGATGGAATTATAAAAATTATTGACCTGTCGTAATTTTCGTTTTGTCTCTTCTTGAATAAATTGAGTAAATAGGAGCTTTGTAGTGAAAATTTCTTCAATCTCGGCGCGTTTTTGATAAAAAATCCCAAAGCGGTTATTAATAATCGGGGGTGTTGAAACATTCAGATTACAGCTATAATAAATCGAGTCATCGATACTTATTTTTTTTACACTAAGCATATAAACTTTGTTTTCAAAGGTATGATAGTATTGATTTTCGTCTGTCATATCTTTTTTTGTGCTTAAGGATCTGGCAAGCGAGCTGGATAAATTAGAAGCGACATTTGAAAAATAAACGTGAAAGCGATCGTCTAGAACAACAAAATCCTGTTTCTGCTGCTTGATGCTTTCTTCTAATACCGATTTCTCATGGATAACGCGTTTTAATTGTTTGGCGATGGTCAAGGCCTCCTGATAAGCGTGCTTGACGCTTTCAAAACCAGAGGTAATCAAGATAGTATTGATTGCTTTGGTTAATGCCAAGCGATTCGTGATCGCGTCGCAGAGAATCATTTCATAATTTTCCTCAACTAAAACATCTAAGGTTGTACTTGCGTCAGTCGTTTCGTCTAATGTGATGATCTTTATGTTGTAGCCTAAAATGTCACAGAGCAAATGAGCGGTTTCTGTAATACTGGCATAGCCGACGATGGCAAAATTTTCAGTATAATTCTTCGCTAATCGAATGGTTCCCAAAATATCATAGATGGAGATCGACACATCGATGACAGGGATGGAAACCACTTGACGAATCAAGTCGGCGGTTCCGCCGCGGGAGATAATCGCGTCATAACCATCATGAAAAAGCTCTGCCGCCACTTTTTGGCCTTCCTGCAAATCGGCAGTGTAAATATCTGATTCCACTTCTGAAAATTGCTTACTGACGATATTCATCGAGTTATTCAGTTCATCGTAGGGAGCAATACCTAAAATTTTGATTTTAATCGACATTGTCGTTTCTCCTTGTGTTTCATATTGAAACTATTATACCAATGTTAATTAAAAATAAGTATCGAAAAAATGAAAACGTTTCAAAAAGAAACAAATATTTTTATTAGTGAATATCCAAAGCCGAAAATGCAGGCTAAAATGAAACCATGAAATCAAAGGTGGTGAATGGATGATAAAGCTGCTAGTTATTGCAGATGATTTTACAGGGGCCCTTGATACCGGCGTTCAATTTTCCAAGCAGGGGATCTCGACGCTCGTCTCAACGGACACAAAAATAAGATTTTCCGATGTTGACGAAGAAGTCGATGTTTTGGTGATCGATACGGAAAGCCGCTACTTAGCTTTTGAAGAGGCGTACAAATTAATTTATGCAATAATTGTAAGCGCTAAAAAAGCTGGAATCCCATTTATTTATAAAAAGGTCGATTCTGCGTTACGGGGGAATATCAGTGCAGAGATCAAAGCCGTTTTGGATGCGAGTCAGGAAGCTGCAATTCCGTTTTTACCAGCGTATCCTGAGATGAATCGTGTGCTGATTAATGGTGATCTCTACATAGATCGAATCCCAGTTTCTCAAAGTGTTTTTGCAGAAGATCCATATGAGCCAGTAATTGAAAGCAATGTGCTGCGCAGGTTAAAAGCAGAGGCAGATATTGATGGCTATTTAATAGAAGAAAACCTGCCTGAACCACTCAACGGTGTCTTAGTTTTTGATGCTGAAACGAATGAGGATCTGGAAAAGCAAGCCGATATTTTGGAGCAGGCGGAGTTGTTGTCTATCTCGATCGGCTGTGCAGGGTTTGCGAAAGTATTAGCCGAAAAATTATTTCCCAGAACGGAGCCAAAATCCTTCTCACTAAAAGGACCGCTGGTAGTGATCTGCGGAAGTGTCAATCCTATTACTAGAAAACAAGTTGATTATGTGGAGCAGCGGAATTATCCTAGAATTTCTTTGAAACCGCATCAGCTGCTGCGCCCGGATTATTGGAACGGCTCAGAAGGAAAAAAGGAAGTCGCTCACTATCTGAGTTTAATGGCCGATCAGGCATTGATCATTTTTGAAACCTTGAGTCAAGAGACCAGCCAAGGAATTGAGCAGCACAGTCAAGAGCTGGGGTTGGCGATTTCCGATTTTCGTTTTAAGATTGGCCGCTCATTGGGGGAGCTGACTCAAGCGATTTGGTCAGAAAAGTCGGAGAACACCTTTTTATTTACAGGAGGAGATACATTGTTTCAGTCGATGAGTGTGCTGGGGATCAATCAGATCAAGCCGCTTGCTGAAATCAGTGCTGGAGTCGTTCTTTCAGCAATTAAATGGAAGGAACAGGAAATCCAAGTCATCACTAAATCCGGTGGCTTTGGGAATGAGGCGCTCTTTGAAGAAATCAGTCAGTTAACAGAATAGAACGGAAAATGGAGGAAGAAAAATGCTTGTAGATTACAGTTTAAAAATGCCGAAGAATATCATTGCGGGGGAACATGCGATTGAGCAGCTATCTGGAATTATCGCGACAGGTATCAAAAAAATCGTAATTTTTACAGATAAGGGAATTCTAGGAGCGGGATTAGCAGATTTGCCTAAAGCGCTAATTGAAAAAGCGGGTGTGGATTGTACGATCATTTCAGAGATTCCCGCAGAACCAAGCTATCATGAGGCGCAGGCGATGGTCGACGAGTTCAAAAAGGAACAGGCGGATTTTATCATCGCTATCGGCGGGGGCAGTGTGATGGATGTGGCTAAGCTTGCATCAATCCTAGCTACGGATGAATACAAGGTCAAGGATTTGTTAGATGATCCATTGCTTGCCAAAAAACAAATCACGAGTTTGATGATTCCTACTACGGCTGGAACAGGCGCGGAGGCAACTCCGAATAGTATCGTCGGTGTACCGGAAAAAGAATTAAAAATCGGCATCGTCAATCCTGAAATGATCGCTGACTATGTGCTTTTGGACAGTCGGATGATCAAAAATCTGCCAAAACCTATTGCGGCTGCGACTGGCGTCGATGCATTATGTCATGCGATCGAGTGTTTTACTTCGGCAAAGGCCAACCCAATCAGTAATACCTTTGCATTAGAAGCATTGGATCTGATCATGAACAATATCATCGAAGCGTGTACCAACCCAGCTGCGTTGGAGGCAAAAAGCCGCATGCTTCTAGGTTCCTTCTATGCTGGAGTAGCCATTACCTCTTCTGGAACAACTGCCGTTCATGCGCTTTCGTATCCGCTGGGAGGAAAATATCATATTGCTCATGGTGTCTCCAATGCGATGCTGCTGACACCAGTGATGAAGTTCAATCAGCCCGCAATTATGGATTTATTGGCTGTCGCGTATGATCGTGTGGTCAAGAATGGTGACAAGGAGCTGACTGTTGACCAAAAATCGGGCTATATGCTGAGTCAATTAGAAGAAATTGTTCAAGTATTAGAAATTCCGACAAGTTTAAAAAAATTCAACGTACCTGAAGAGGACTTAGATGGGCTAGTGGCAGCTGGTATGGAAGTTACCCGCTTGCTTGTCAATAATAAACGGGAAGTTACGCCAGAGGATGCAAGAAAAATCTATTTGGAAATTCTGTAGCAGCGATGCAGAAAATTCGATAATTGATCCTTATTTATATAGAAGGAGATTTTAAATTATGAAAAAAATCATCGGTATCACAATGGGCGATCCAGCTGGGATTGGACCAGAAATTTCATTAAAGGCTTTTCAAAAATCAGAGTTGTACGACAGATGCAGACCGCTTCTTGTGGGGGATAAGAGTGTCGTCGATCATTATCTGGCAAAGCATCCGGATCTGGATTTATCAGTAAATCTGATTGAGCACCCAAGTGAGGGGAAATACGTACTAGGGACAATTGATTTAATCGATTTAAATGTGGTTGATTTGGCAGAGCTGCCCATCGGTGAAGTATCGAAGGCAGGCGGAAATGCCGCATTTCAATATGTCAAAAAGGTTATCGAATTAGCCTTAGCAAAGGAAATCGATGCGACAGTGACGAATCCTTTAAATAAAGAAGCGCTGAATGCGGCGGGGCATCATTATGCCGGACATACCGAAATTTATGCTGATTTAACAGGAACAGATAAATACACGATGATGCTGGCTGACGGAAATTTACGTGTCGTCCATGTTTCCACACACGTTTCTTTACGTGAAGCCTGCGATCGGGCGACCAAAGAGCGAGTGCTGGATGTCATTCGAATTGCTGACCAGGCATGTAAAAACTTAGGGATAAAGACACCTCGGATTGCGGTGGCAGGCTTAAACCCTCATTGCGGTGAAAATGGACTGTTTGGTCAAGAGGAAATTAATGAGATCAATCCGGCTGTTGAAGCAGCTAAGGCGGAAGGCATCAATGCTTATGGCTCGCTTCCGGCTGATACGGTCTTTTCTAAAGCAAATGGCGGGATGTATGACATTGTTGTTGCGATGTATCACGATCAGGGGCATATCCCGTTGAAGCTGCTGGGCTTTGTGTATGATCAAAAAACAGCTAGCTGGGAGGCGGTCAAAGGAGTCAATATCACTTTGAATCTGCCGATTATCCGCACCTCAGTTGATCACGGAACAGCCTTTGATCAAGCAGGGAAATGGACTGCAAGTGAGCTTAGTCTTGAGAATGCTATTGATTATGCTATTCGTTTAGCAGAGAACTCATAAAAATAAACGCAATTGAAAAAAAGGAGGAGTTAAAATGGCAACAAGCTTACCTCGTGTAAGAGAATCAGAACCAAATGGGGTTATGTATCGCGATGAATTTTTAAATGTAGATTTCGGCTTGATACCAACTGGCGGTAATAACACCGCTCATGCACCAACCTTGATCGAAACGACAGACGGCGGCCTGCTGTGCGCATGGTTTGCCGGCAGTTTTGAAGGCAGCGGGGATATTTCAATCGTGGTATCAAAGCTGAATCCAGACACACAGGTGTGGTCAGTGCCAGTCACTGTATCAAAAGGGGAGGATCGCAGCGAACAAAATCCAGCCTTCTTCCGAGCACCAGATGGACAGATCTGGTTGATCTATACCTCTCAGTTAAGTCGTCAAGAGGGAAAGGACAATATGCAGTTTACCTCGATCATCATGGTTCAAAAATCAAGTGATGAAGGAACCAGCTGGGGAGAACCAGAAGTTTTATTCGCTAGTGAAGGAACTTTTTCTCGTCAGGCTATTCAGATTTTGAGTAATGGGCGTTGGATTTTCAGTACTTGGTTATGTGAGGATTCACCGGAAGGACTGACGAATGATCCGACAGAATTTCAAATTTCTGATGATCAGGGCCAGACCTGGCGAGCGGTTCGGATGCCAGACAGCAATGGACGAGTTCATGCGAATGTTGTCGAGGTGGAAAAAGGCCATCTTGTAGCCTTTATGCGCAGCCGTTTTGCCGACCATGTGTATGTCAGTGAATCCAATGATTTTGGGGACAGCTGGAGTGTTCCAGAGGCGACTGTCCTGCCAAATAACAATGCAAGCGTCAGTGCCATCAAGCTGCACTCGGGAGAAATCGCTTTGGCATATAACATGAACGCTGCGAATAATGCAGAATTCGGCAAGGTTACTTGGCCGGGATTGCGAAATCCTGTAGTGGTTTCGGTTTCGGAGGATTATGGAAGGTCTTGGCCGATCGGTCGCATCCTTGAACCGGCTGAAGGGTATATTGGCAGAGAAAATAAAACGAACAACTCACAGCATGAATACCCAACGCTTTATCAAGACAGTAAAGGTATTTTGCATTTAGTCTATGCTTATAAAAATCGCCTTTGTGTGAAGTATGTACGTTTTACGGTAGAGGAGCTGTTCGGTGAAAAACGAGAAGCAGAAGGATTATACAATCCAACATCAGGTGAAGGCGTAGATAAATAAGTCTCCGCTGAAATGGTACCGCATTCTTACCAGCTTTATGAACACGATAAAAAATTAGAGGAGCGATTTGAATGAAACAAACAGAATTAAAAGGAATCATTGTCCCAATCTTGACCCCGATGCATGAGGATGAAAGCATTAATCTAGAAGAGCTTCGTGCGCAGGTCGAGCGGATGATCGAAAATGGGATTCACGGTATTTTTCCTTTCGGGACAAATGGCGAAGGCTATATTCTGACGGCAGAAGAAAAAAAAGTAGTGCTGGAAACCGTTGTTGACCAAACCAATGGGCGTGTCCCGATTTATGCCGGAACAGGGACACTCTCTACTAAAGAAACGATCGAACAAAGTAAGATGGCGCAAGCAGCAGGAGCGGATGTACTGTCTCTCATTACGCCTAGCTTCGCCGCGGCAAGCCAAGAGGAACTATACACGCATTATAAAACAGTCGCTGAAGCAGTGGACATGCCGATTGTTTTATATAATATTCCAGCACGGACAGGAAATGCGATCGCACCGGCAACAGTCGGACGTTTGGCTGAAATTGAAAATATTATAGGTGCCAAAGATTCTAGCGGGAATTTTTCAAACATCCTAGGCTATATCGATGCAGGAAAAAAGAAAAAGAACGGCAATTTCTATACTCTGTCTGGCAATGACCAACTGATTATTTGGACACTGTTAGCCGGCGGAACCGGAGGCATTGCAGGCTGTGCGAATGTTTACCCACAAACAATGGCTTCTATTTATGATTTGTTTGTTGAAGGCAAAATTGAGGAAGCCAAAAAAGCCAATGAACGTATTCAAAGCTTCAGAGCCTGCTTTAAATATGGCAATCCAAATACGATCGTGAAAACAGCTACTGGTTTACTTGGACACAATGTAGGTTCTTGTCGTGCGCCATTCAATCAAATTCCTGAAGAAGGAATCGAAGCAATCAAGAAGGTTCTAGAAGAGAATAAGGCTAAAGGAATGCAATAGAAAAGGCCATTTTAAACCATTCGTTTCTTTAAATGGCTCAAAGTGGATAGAATATTTTCTTCCTAAGGAGGTCAATATTCTATCTACTTGATAAGGATAGATAAATAAAGCTTGGGAGGTTACTATGACTATTCAAATGATTATTGCCTTGGCAATCACCGCATTAATGATTGTTTTGATCATGATCGACAAACTGCCATTTGGCGCACCGCCGCTATTTGCGTGTATTTTACTGGTTATATTTGGAATTACTGATATCAAGGGTGCATTTGCTGGATTTTCAAACTCAACGATCATCATGTTGGCTGAGTTTATGGCTATTATTGCGGCGTTACAGAAGACCAATTTTATTGTTGTATTCAAAAAAGCCATGTTTTCTATGGCGAATAAGGGCGGCTTCAAATCATATATGCTGATCATCCTAGTGGTTATGCTGGGCTGCAGCATGTTCGGAACTGGTTCAACGGCGTACTATGTCCTTACTATTGGTTTACTTTCTACTCTGCCTTATAGTAAGAAGCTTCCGCCATCAAAGGTAATTATGACTGCTGGTTTTGCTGCGAATCATCCATTGATTCCTTTTAATACGGCTTTGCAATTTGGTATCGTGACTGCTGTTCTTGGGGCAGCGGGACAAGCGATAAATGTTTCTGTTTTTAAATTTGCTATTGTCAATTTATTCTTATCCCTTGGTTTCCTGCTGAACTGTATCATTCAATATAAATTCCTGCCGGATCATCCGATCAAAGACGAGGATGAAGAGGAGACAGACTCAGCTGTAAATGAAACCGCTTCTTTATTGCCTAAATGGAAGCAAAACGTGACGTATGGTGCCTTTATCTTTGCGGTTGTTGGAATGCTGCTGCAAAGCAGAATAGGTGACGCCGGCTATGCGATGGCTGGTTTATCTGTTGCTGCCATTTTAGTTGTTGGTGTATTGGATTTTGCAGAGATTCGTGATGCCATCAGTGCTCCAATCATTTTAATGTCGGCTGGTGTCATTGGTGTTGCTGACGCTTTAGGAAATACAGGACTCACCAATTTAGTTGGCGAGACAGTCGCCGGAATGCTGGGAACAAACGTCAATCCATTTGTGATGATCTTTGCTTTCTGTATTTTGACGAGCTTGCTAGCTACTTTGACCGGTTCAACGATCGGTACAGTGTATGTTTTCACACCTTTAGCCATTGCTGTATGTTCGAATCTTGGACTAGATCCTACAGCGGCAGCCTGTGCAATCGTTATTTCGGGCTGGTGCGGACACTTTCTGCCTATCGATGGCATGCCTGCTATGATCTTAGGATATGGAAAATATTCGGCAAAAGAGTTTTGGGTATTTACGATACCGCAATATTTCATTCGATTATTGGCTTTAACTGTTGGATCACTGATCATGTTCCCTATGTAAAAAAATAAAGAGGTGCGAAAATGACAAATAAATTTGAGCTAGAACATATTGGAATCAATACAGAAAATACTAAGGAGGCCGAGGAGCTGGCTGCTTTATTAAGCAACATGTTCAATTTGACTTCCCGTCATGGACAAAAATCAGAATTCGCTGGAGATTATTTTGAATGTATGAGAAGTCCGTTTCTAGGTAAAAATGGCCACATCGCTATGAGAACACCAGATTTAGAAGGTGCTGTTACTGAACTGAAGGAGAAAGGTCTTTCTTTCAATATGGAGACAGCGGCTTACGATGAAGCTGGAAAGCTGAAAAATATTTATTTAGCTGGAGAGTTTGGCGGCTTTGCGATTCATATTTTAAGAAAGTAAACGGAAATATCGCATTATCTGGAATAAATTTGAATAATAAGACTTGTGTATTTGAGATGAATTATACGCAAGTCTTCTTTTTTAAGAAAAACAGGAGGAGCATATGACAGAGTTAACTAAAAAGCAAAGGACGATGGAATTTTATTCAGAGACTTCAGAGGACGTATTGGCGAACCTAGACTCATCGGCTGAAGGACTAAGCGGAAGCGAAGCACAAAAACGTCTGACAGATTATGGAAAAAATGAATTAGCCGAAGGGAAAAAGAAGAGCTTGTTCATGAAGTTTGCGGAGCAATTCAAGGATTTTATGATTTTAGTTTTATTGGCAGCCGCGATTATATCTGCTGTTGTTTCTCATGAAGTTGTGGATTCGATCATTATTTTGCTGGTGGTAATTATTAACGCCATTATGGGTGTCTTTCAAGAAGCAAAGGCGGAGCAGGCGATCGAGGCTCTAAAGGAAATGTCTACGCCTAACGCCAATGTTTTAAGAGATGGTCATACCTTATCCATCAAAAGTGATGATTTGGTTCCTGGAGATATCGTATTACTGGAGGCAGGCGATGTCGTTCCAGCGGATATTCGTCTGTTGGAGGCCGCATCATTAAAAATTGAAGAGGCTGCTTTAACGGGTGAATCAGTTCCTGTGGAAAAGACTATCACTGTCTTGCCGGCTGGAGATATCGGTATTGGCGATCGTGTGAACATGGCCTTTTCAAACAGTAATGTTACATACGGCCGCGGAAAAGGGGTCGTGGTAAATACAGGAATGAGTACCGAAGTAGGAAAAATCGCCGACATGCTGGCGCAAGCGGATGAAGCTGAAACGCCATTAAAGAATAACTTGAATGATTTAGGAAAATTTTTGACAATGGCTATCATCGCGATCGCCGTGATCATGTTCATTGTTGGAACAGTGTTTAACGGCACTTCTTTTGTCGATATGCTGCTGACGTCTATTTCATTGGCGGTAGCCGCGATTCCTGAAGGCTTGCCTGCGATCGTCACGATCATTTTAGCGTTAGGAACACAAGTGATGGCGAAACGAAATTCGGTCATTCGGAAACTTCCGGCTGTTGAAACGTTAGGGAGTACGGATATCATTGCTTCCGATAAAACGGGAACCTTGACCCTGAACCAAATGACCGTGGAAAAATGGTACGATGATTTTCAACAAAAATCCTCTAAGAATCCGATTAAGCTGGACAACATGACACTAAAAATCATGAATTATGCGAATGATACCAAAATTGCTCAAGACGGCAGCTTGATTGGTGATCCGACTGAAACAGCATTGGTGCAGTTTGGGATTGATCAGAAATTTTCTCTTGGCGAAAGTCTGCAACAGGAACCGCGGGTTGGCGAGCTGCCGTTTGATTCAGACCGCAAATTGATGAGTACTGTGCATCAGCTTTCAAATGGGCGCTATCTAGTGGCTGTGAAGGGTGCCCCGGATGTGCTGATCCAACGAACGAATCGTGTCTTTGTTGCTGGAGAAGAAGTTTCGATGACAGAAAAGCAAAGAAACGAAATTTTGTTCAATAACGCGGATATGGCGAAACAAGCCTTGCGAGTGTTAGCGATGGGCTTTAAGTATCTTGACCAGTTCCCACAAGAGCTGACATCAGAAGTACTTGAAAATGATTTATGCTTTGCTGGTTTGGTGGGAATGATTGATCCGGAACGAGAAGAAGCGGCTGAAGCAGTCAGAATGGCTAAGGAAGCGGGGATACGTCCGATTATGATCACTGGCGATCATAAAGATACCGCCGAAGCGATCGCGGTTCGATTGGGGATTATTCATTCCGGTAATTCCAACGCGGTCTTAACAGGTGCCGAGCTGAACGAGATGAGTGATGAGGTATTTGCGAAACAGGTATACAATTATTCTGTCTATGCACGTGTATCGCCTGAGCATAAAGTTCGAATCGTCAAAGCCTGGCAGCAGGAGGGAAAGGTAGTAGCGATGACTGGCGATGGCGTCAATGATGCGCCGTCCTTGAAGCAGGCCGATATTGGTATCGGTATGGGAATTACCGGAACCGAGGTGTCTAAAGGAGCGTCCGATATGGTCTTGGCGGATGATAATTTTGCTACGATCGTTGTCGCAGTAGAAGAAGGTCGCAAAGTATTTTCCAATATCCAAAAAACGGTTCAGTATTTATTGGCAGCGAACCTAGGAGAAGTATTGACATTGTTTATTGCAACAATGTTTGCTTGGGACACACTGCTGCCAATTCATCTATTATGGATCAATTTAGTCACCGATACTTTTCCGGCGATTGCTTTAGGAATGGAGCCAGCAGAAAAAGATCTGATGAGCCACAAACCGCGAGGAAGAAGCTCGAATCTATTTTCCGGCGGTGTCTTTAGCAGCATCATTTATCAAGGAATCCTAGAAGGCGGACTGACACTATTTGTTTATTGGTTTGCTATTCAGAATCCAGCACATACGGCATTGAATATGCCGGAACTTTCAACACAAGCCCTGTATAATTTACAGCATGCAGATGCTCTGACGATGTGTTTCGCGACACTTGGATTTATGCAGCTGTTCCATGCCTTTAATGTGAAGTCGGTAAAACAGTCGATCTTTAAAGTAGGGCCTTTCCGAAATAAGACCTTTAATTGGGCAATCTTGCTTTCCTTTGTTTTGATGGGTGTGATCATCCTAGTTCCAGGGCTTAACGATATTTTCCGAGTAGCGTCATTGAATGGCACACAATGGGGTGTCGTTGCCGGAGTTTCCTTCTCAATTATTCCAATCGTTGAAGTTGTTAAGCTATTTCAACGGAAACTGCATAAGGAGAAAGTAGAAGAGGCTGTGATCGAGTAAATGATTCGGTTTAGCTGAAAAACAGATGAAATAGATGCAGTCGAATTTTTATGATTTAAAAAGAATAAATGACGAATCCGAAAGTCTTTTTGGAAAATACTTAACAAAATGAAAGCGAATGCCCCTTTTACTATCAATTGATAAAGTAAAAGGGTCATTCTGCTTTCTATTTATTTTTTTGCAGGAAAGCTCTTTTCTTCAATTCTTCCTAGCAAGCTGTCGCGAGAGGTTTACTAAAATTTTTATTGATTTTGAAATTTATTAAGCTTGAAACAGAGATAAACGCTATAATGAACATACTATAGAAATGTACGTAAAGAGGAATGACTTCTCTTTGAACATAGAGGTGCTTGAATGAAATCGAAGGAAAATGAAAAAGAATTGATGATAAGAAAGCAAGAGCTGTCTCTGCCAGCGAGTGCCGCACTGCCGCCGATGCTGGTTGAACGAATGGCGCTTTATCCAGAAAATAAACGGCGTCCAGTCAATAAAACTGTCTTTAATAATCAGTACTTTCAATTGACGTACAATACCAGAAATCATTCAATGGCCATCTCTTCAAAGGGCGACCTCGTATACTCAGCGATTCCTTATGATACCGCGCGGAACTATATTCAGCGGGCAGCGATTCAATATTTGCTTCATCCCGAGGAAATTCGGCGCTATATCGAGCTGCATCAGACAACATTGGAAAAATATTTGACGTTAAGTATTTTCCAGGTGACGGGTAATCGAGTCGAAGAAAACTCCTTTGAGGTGAAGCAGGCGTATAACGCGATTTTGCAAAATCCGCTGTTAGAGATTCAGATCGCCGGCCGCTTGATGCAGCATGATGAGACGGGGCCGTTGTCGGCGAATCTTGCTGGTAAGTTTTTGTTTAGCGAGAATGTAAAAACAGGGATTGCCGGCTATATTTCTGAGTATTTGAATTTTGTGGTTCAGCTGGCTCATTCATTGCCATTAATGATCGATGGGAAGGATGTTCAGCTGCTAGAAGCAGCGGGGCAAGATCAGCAATTGTTGGATCAAGGGCTGACGATTCATTCGGACATTGATTCAGCGTTGTCCTTACTGCCGCAAGAGGTGAAAAAAGGGCTCGAAAATGCACTTGTGGCTACGGACTCTGCTTCACTGGTCAATACACAGCCGCTTTTACGCTCAGAGTATGGCGAAGAATTATCAAAAGTGCGAGATAACTATGTGGCTCACAGTGTCCATCCAGACGAAGCAGAAAAATATTTCAGAAATGTCCATTCCACTGAAAACCGAAATTTAGTGAATGTTGTTTCAGATATTCATTCGAAGGATGGAAAGCTGCCGTTTCTTAATCGGCATTTTAATATTCTGACAGGGGACGTCTCTGATTCCCGTGTACACGACGAAGAGATAGAAGGAATCTACCTTATAGGCGGTCACGAATTAGTAGATGTATTGCCTGAAACGACGGATCAGACAGATGGACAATGGGAAAAATGGCGTCCGTTTTTCCACTATGCATGGTTTAAAGAATTGCTGCAGGAGCCAGACGAGGCTTGGTATTTACTGCCGACAGGAAATCATCCCTTTTACGAAGTTGTCGAAGCGGAGCTTGCTGCTCGTTTTCCAAAAATGAATGTGCTGAATAATAAGAGCCTGATCCATGATGGCGTCCGCTACATCGGACTTACGATTCCTGTTGCATTAGTAAAACGAAAAAAAGCCCAGCAGCAGTTCATTTTAAAGGCTCTGGAAAAATTATTAGGCGAAAATACAGAAATACCGACGGTGATCGTTTCTCATGCGCCGTTGTTTAATGAATTGAGCCTGTTGCCCGAGACGACCGAGGCTTACAATAAGGACTATATTTGTGAAGAGCCGAAAATTGAAAAACTGTTTGAACGGTACAATATTATTGGAGCGATCCACGGACATCACCATATTCCAGCATCCTCACGCCGATTCAAGAATGCTGAATTTGCTGGGAAACGACTGTTTGTCGTGTGCTCGATTTATTCGAAGGTGAATACAGGGTTCGAGCTGACGAGTTTATTGCAGTATTAGAATAGATGTATTAAAAGATCTGTACCTTTCAATGAAGGGCTGCGGATCTTTTTTTGTAGTGGAAATGCGCTGTTTTTTGAAAATACTTTTTCATTGACAATGTATCTAAAAGACCTATAATTAGCAAGTTGATATATCTAAAAGACTGATGCAGCTTTTTCAGAGGGGAGGATATAATGTACGATTTATTGCTTTTAGGTTCATTGATCACTGGTGATAAGACCGGCTACAAATTACAAAAAATCGTTGGTTCAGCCTTACAGCCGATGCGGAAAGTTTCCAGCGGTGTGCTGTATCCTTCATTAGAAAGATTGGAAAAGGAAGGGCTCGTTACTTCCACGATCTATGAGGAAGGACGAAAGCTGAAATTGTGGCATATTACCACAAAAGGTGTGGAGCGCTTCATTGAATTGATGAAAGAAACCGTTCCTTCTGACGCGAAACGCAATGATATGATTCATTTTAAATTACGTTCATTAGATAGCGTTACGCGAACAGAACAGCTGAGGATTCTAGAAGAGTTTCAAGCATTTATTGAAAAGGATCTAGCCTTTTATCAAAAGGCGCAGGAGGATATGGTGGCGCATCAAACACGATTTCCAGAAAATGCGGAGCGTTTCCGTATTCTAGTAGAAGCTTATGAGCTGGATATCCAAATCGCCAAAACAAAATTAACCTGGATTGAAAAACAAATTGCTGATCGAAACTAGGGGTATCCTGATCTGCGATGAATAGATAGAGATAGTGGGAGTGGTAACAATATATGAAAAATTCTTCAAAAAAATGGTTTTCATTGATTGCGATGTCTTTAGGCGTTTTTATGGGACTTTTAGATGTGACCGTAGTGAATGTGGCCTTGCCAACCATGCAAAAAGCCTTCAATGAGCCCTTCACGCAATTGCAATGGGTTCTGAATGCGTATACCTTGGTTTTTGCGGTGACGTTATTGATCGTATCAAAAATGGGCGACATGTATGGTCGAAAAAAGGTCTTTTTGGCCAGTTTGATTTTATTCGTGATCGCTTCAGTGGTAAATGGTTTTGCGCCGTCATTAGTCGTTTTAGATATTGGGCGCGGGATTCAAGCGGTCGGCGGTGCGGGAATGATGTCCTTGTCCATGGCCTTGGTTGCCTCTAACTTTGATGGCAAGCAGCGTGGTCTGGCTTTAGGGATTTTGGGTTCTGTCATCGGCTTGTCTTCAGCTTCTGGACCGCTGGTTGGCGGGTTGCTGGTTGACGCCTTTGGCTGGGAATCGATCTTCTTTATTAATCTGCCGATCGGTATCATCGCGGTCTTGATGACGATTCGTTTTGTCAATGAAACACCAAGCTACGGGAAGGATCAAAAAATCGATTTTATCGGAATGTTCCTATCGGCTGCGGCATTATTCAGTGGAATTTATGGGTTGATTCAAAAGGAAACGCATATTAATTGGGCGTGGACCAATCCCAAAGTCGGCGGCTGGTTAATCTTAGCTGCGGTATTTTTGGGACTGTTCATTCTTGCTGAAGCAAAAGTCAAAAACCCCATGATGAATTTGACGATGTTTAAAAATATCAACTTCATCGGATCGGTTTTAGTGGCTTTTGCACTTGGTTCAGGAATCTATGCGTTCAATACCTATTTGACCGTTCTGATGCAAAATTATATTGGCTGGTCCGCCTTTGATACAGGTATTCGGCAATTGGCGTTATCCGTTTGGTCGTTGATTTTAGGACCGGTTGTCGGTATTCTGGGAAATAAATTTTCAAAAAAATGGATGATTGTGGCTGGCTTATTAGTCAGTGGTGCCGGCTTTATCTTCTTGATCGGGCAATTGTCGCCGACGATGGGGTATGCCCAATTATGGCCAACCTTAGTCATGATCGGAATCGCGAACGGGATTGTCAATCCAGTACTAAATTCAGCTGGCCTGGAGGGTGTCGCGCCTGAAGAAATGGGAATGGCTTCTGGCTTATTGAACGTATTCCGACAATTTGGAACGAGTTTTGGCGTGGTAATCTTAGGTCTGGTAGAGGCTGATCGTTATGCTGACGTGATCAATCAAAATGCTGCAGGTCTTCACTTGCCTGACAAGCTGACGAACGGTCTGATTAACGCGGGTCCGTTTTCAGGGCATCAGATTGCCTTTTCTGATGCGTTGAGTAAAGCACCGTTTGCCCGTGGATTGCAGCAGATGGTTATCAAGGCCTTTGATCAGGGCTTGATACAAATTTGTTACGTAGCTGGAACCATTGTTTTGATTGGCGCAGTCGGAGCAGCTATTTTTATGCGAGAGCGTAAAGAGCTGGTGGAATAGTCTTAAAATGATGCGTACCTTTAAGCAGCAGTCGGTTTTATCGATTGCTGTTTTTTTTGGCTTTTGATACGGTAGTTAACGAACCCCACGTGAAGAAGGAGGGCGCAAGCAATGAATTTAACGATCAAAGCCGTAGATGAAAAGAATTGGCGAGCAGTCACGGCATTATCTGTTTCAACAGAGCAGCAGGATTTTATTGAAAGCAATGAGCAATCCTTATTGGAGGCGGCCTTTGATCAGTCCTTTCAATGGCGGCCATTAGCTTTGTACCATGATACTCAGCTAGTCGGCTTTTCGATGATCGGCGCTAAAGCAGGCAAAACTATCTGGCTCGATCGCTTAATGATTGATGCTCAATTTCAAGGCAAAGGCTATGGCAGCTTTTTCATTCCATTGCTGATTGATTTTATAAAACAGCATTATGAAATCGAGCGAATCTATCTAAGTGTCCACGAAGAAAATAAAAAAATCATTCCCTATTATCAGCGATTTGGTTTTATTGACAGCCGCCAATACGATCTGGAAAACGGTGAACGGATGATGTTTTTAGATGTTTAAAAAAGCGGGTTTGCCTTTTTGCCGATTCGTTGCTAAAATGGATTGAAATATGAAGAACTTTTAGCAAAATCGCCGGGTTTTGTTTTGAGCAGCAGTCTACCCCATAGGCCATTGGAGGGTAGGATGCTATTTTTTTTGGAGGGAATTAGATGAGTGAGATCAAAGGGTATGTTACACGAAGCGTGCTGAGTACATTGGGCTTGTCCTTGTATATTTTGGCGGATACATTCTTTATCGCAAATGGAGTGGGAGTGTTGGGGCTAGCCGCATTGAATATTGCACTGCCGTTGTTTAATTTGCTGACGGGGCTTGGTTTGCTGTTGGGGATGGGCGGTGCGACGCTTTTTGCATTGAAGGGAAGAAGCGGAGATTATTTTTCTCAATTACTGATTGTCGGCGGAATCATCGGCCTCTTCTTTACTGTTCTGGGGTTCTTTTCCAGCCGTTTTCTCGCATTATTGTTAGGTGCCAGCGGAGCAACGGTGGATTTGACGACGATGTATATGCGCTTCATTTTAGTGATGGCCCCTTTTTTCATATTGAATAATTTGTGCTTAGCCTTTATTCGAAATGATCAGAATCCGCAGTTGGCGATGAAGGCCATGATTTGTTCAAGTGTTTTTAATATGCTGTTTGATTATATTTTTGTTTTCCCAATGAAAATGGGGATGGCTGGTGCGGCATTGGCAACTGTTTTATCACCATTGGTCAGTTTAGCCATCTTGAGCACCCATCGTAATTTTTCAAAACGCCGTCTGTCGCTAAGCTTGGTGAGACCGAAGCTTTTGACAGTCACCAAAAGTATTCAACTGGGTCTTTCTTCTTTTCTTGCGGAGATGAGTACAGGTGTCAGTATTCTGGTCTTCAATCAGGTGCTGATTGGTTTAGGGGGAGATATTGCGATCGCGGCTTATGGGGTTCTAGCAAATATTTTAGTTGTAGCACTTTCCTTGTTTACAGGGGTCGCACAGGGGATTCAGCCCTTGATCAGTCGTGCAGCGAACAAAAGAGACACGCTCACTATTCAAAAGACGTTGACATTTGGTTTGCGAACCAGCTTTATCATGGCGGTTGTTTTGTATCTGATCTTGTTTTTTTTTAAATATCCGATTATTTCAGCCTTTAATCGTGAAAATGATCCAATGCTGATTCAGTTAGCCGCATTTGGTATCCCGATTTTCTTCTTGTCCTTGTTCGGCTCGTCGTTGAATGTTGTATTCAGTATTTTCTTTTCAGCCATCGGTCATGCCAAACAGGCCTTTGCCCTAGCATTGTTCCGCGGGTACATTTTCCTGGTTCCGTTGGTGATTCTGTTGGCCGCTATTTGGGGACTAACGGGTGCTTGGGTGAGCTTGCCGATTACGGAAGGGCTCACAGTGCTGTTTTCGTTTTTCTTTTTACGGCAGTATAGTAACAAACAATCGACAATAGAATCAGCATAACTATAGAAAGAAAGCCAAACCTACAAATACTTTCCGAATTGAAAGGAATATGCGGGTTTGACTTTCTTTTTTTAATGTTTTTTCGAAATAAGCTTTATTAATTATGAAAACAGCTGCATTAAGAATCCTGAAATGATTAGTACGATCGCGCCGCCTAAACGGTTGCCCATTTGAGCGAAGGCAATCAATTCCATCCGGTTTGCGGCAGATAATACAGCAACGTTACCCGTTCCGCCCATTGAGTTGTTACAGAATCCAGCAGTGATACTTGCTTCGACTGGGTATAAGCCGAATAGGCGACCAACAAAACCAGAAACAACTGAGATAACAACAACACTTGTTAAGCAAAGAACAACAAATTGCCATGTTAAAGCAGAGGCTAAAACGTTCAAGTTCAATAGAGCAATACCAATACCAGCAAGAACTGCGGCAGTTAGGTTTTTAACGATCAAGTTGTTGAACATGATAGCTGCATCCTCATAGTATTCAGGAAGAATATCTGTGATTTTGCAGATAACCACGATGATGATCATAAATGCATAAGCGTGAACCTTTGGTACAAAGTAGTTACAGATTTGACCTAGGATAAAGAAAGTCAAAGCGACCATCAGACCAACGCCTAGTTGCGCGATATCAGGTTTCACTTCACGAGGGTTGCCATCGCCAAGATCGCCTTTTTCCATCAACTTACCGTTACCGTTAAGTTTTGGCATTGATTGACCCATACGAGCGACCAAAGCAGCCCCGATAATTGCCATTACGTTCGTCATTGCAGTAGCAGGGATCAAACGCGAAATGATTGATGAGGCATTTGTTCCGAGAACGTGCGCGTAGATGGATGATAGTGGAACAGCACCGGCACCAACACCACCAGCCATTGCAGGTAATGAAATGTAAAGAACAGAATTAGCGAAGCCATTTCCAATCAGCATACCAACAAGACCGACAGCGAAGAATGAGATAACCATAGAAATAAGAGCTACAGGAATAAAACGAACAGAAGCTTTCATCAAAAGCTTGCGGTTCATACCAAGGATACTACCCGTGATCAAGGCAGCGATATAAAAATCAAGAAAACCCATGTTTGAGACAAAGTTTTTCGTTGATTCAACGACGTAATCAGGCAGGATACCAAATGTTGCGATAGCCGCAGAAGCGAAAATTGCAAAAACAGAGCCGCCGCCTAAATAGCTTTTTACGATGGGAATTTTGTTACCGATAAAATGGAATAAGTTACCAAAAATAACTAAAACAGCAATCGGTCCGATCATGTTCGTAGGTAATTTGCCCAAAGCCATCGCAATGATTAGAACAACGACCATGATTAAATAGATAGGAAGGCTAACGCCAGTGATTTTGGTTGACCAAAAGCCGGTCTTTTTTTCTTCAACTGGCATCGCAGTTGTTGATTCTTTTTGTGCCATTTTAAAAGATCCTTTCTGTAGTGAAACTAAAGATAATTTCAAAAAAATGGGAGTAGAGTAAAATCTACTCCTATTTCGTGTTACAGTACTTATTTTTTCAAAACCCCGAAAAAAAAAGTTTGATTCTCACCACGTATTTCTCGGGGATGGGGAAGCTTGTTTTAGTATTCAGGAACCCATTTAGCAGCTTCAACAGCAGCTTTGATGTCTGAGATTTCTTCGCGGTTTAATTTTTGATCAACGACTGATTTCACAACTGTTTCAGCGATGATTTGAGAGAACTCAGTTAATTTAGCGACTGGAGGCAGGATAGATGCACCTGGTTTTGTAACATCCACGATTCCGCCTAGTGCGCGGCTTGCTTGCGAAATGATTTCATCATTTACGCGAGTTGACGTTGAAGCGATCAGACCTAAGCCTAGACCTGGGTACATCAACGCATTGTTTGCTTGACCGATTTGGTAAGTTACGCCGTTGTATTCAACATCAGCAGCAGGAATACCAGTTCCGATCAATGCTTTACCATCTGTCCATTCAATGAGGTCTTTCGCCGTTGCTTCCGCTAATTTTGTCGGATTTGATAAAGGCATAATGATTGGACGAGCAGTATGTGCAGCCATTTCTTTCACGATAGTTTCAGAGAAAGCACCTGGTTGAGTCGATGTACCGATCATGATTGTTGGGTGAATTTCTTTTACAACCGCTTCTAAGTTGGTTAGTTCAGCGTTGTTGGTAAATTCAGCACGTTTTCTAGCAAATGGGATTTGACCAGGAGTTAGGCCTTCTGTGTCTTCAAACAATAAACCTTGTTTGTCCACTTGGTAGAAGTGTTTACGAGCTTCGTCTTCTGGTGTTCCTTGACGAACCATTTCTTTTAATAGAATGTTTGCGATACCGACACCGGCAGTACCAGCACCAAATGTCAAGATTGTTTGGTCTTTCAACGCTTCGCCAGAGATGTTCAAGCCGCCTAGGACGCCAGCAAGAACAACGATTCCTGTACCTTGGATATCATCATTGAAGGTAGTGATCTTGTCTTGGTATTTATCTAAAATGTTTGCGGCATTGCCACGTCCGAAGTCTTCCCAGTGTAGTAATAATTCAGGAAATAGATCCGTTGCTGCTTCAACGAATTGATCGATGAAGTCATAGTAAGTATCGCCTTCCACACGGGCATGACGGTTACCTAAGTAAAGCGGGTTGTTCAATAAGGTTTCGTTGTTGGTACCAGCGTCGATTGAAACAGGAAGTACTTGTGCAGGGTTGATCCCGGCAGCGGCAGTGTAGACCATCAATTTACCGATCGCGATGTCGACACCGTTAACACCCCAGTCTCCCATGCCTAAGATTCCTTCAGCGTCAGTCACTACGATCAAACGAATGTCGCGACCGTCAGCAGCGTTTTTCAAGCTGTCTTTGATGCTTTCTGGATCATCGATTGAAAGAAAAGCGGCATCTTGCGGTTCAACAAAAATTTCATTGTATTGTTCGATCGAGTCAGCAACGACTGGATCGTACACGATTGGCATGAATTCAACTAAATGTTGACCCATTAATTTGTAGAACAAAGTGCGGTTGGTGTTGAAGATGTTCATCAAGAAAATCCGTTTTTCTAAATCAGATGGTTTGCTTAGATATTGTCCGTAAGCCTGAACAGATTGTTGTTCTAATGTTTGGACGGTACTTGGAAGCATACCTGTGATTCCGTATTTTTTGCGTTCTTCTTTGGTGAACGCAGTCCCTTTATTTAAGAATGGGTTGTTTAATAGGTTTAAGCCAGTAATCATAAATAAATCCTCCTAAATTTTAAGTGCAACGGAAGTATAAAAGGAGAAGGAAACTATAGTCAAAAGGTTGGGTAACGATAAATTTCATTTATATGAAGGATTTATCGAAGCGGCTTTTTTATTGAAAAATATTTGGAAAAAAGTAAAAATCCTTATTCTTTCCTTATAGTTGTTTTTCATACTAAAGGTAGAACAAGGAGGAATGAATGATGAAAGAAATGATACTCACTACTAAAAATTTGACGAAGGCCTACCATGGGCAAAGAGTCGTAAATAATTTGTCACTGGCGATTCCTAAAAATGAAGTGTACGGACTGTTGGGGGCCAATGGTGCTGGGAAATCGACAACATTGAAAATGATTGCTGGCTTGATCAAGCCTTCAAAGGGAGAAATCATCTATCAGGGTCAGCCGTGGCAGCGCAAAGATTTAACAGGGATCGGTGCTTTGATTGAGAATCCGCCGCTTTATGGAAATTTAACTGCTCATGAAAATTTACTTGTCCGAACAACGACTTTAGGCTTATCGGCATCAAGAATAGAGGAGGTGTTGGCTATAGTCGATTTGCGAAATACCGGTAAGAAAAAAGCACGTCAATTTTCGATGGGCATGAAGCAGCGTCTGGGGATTGCTTTAGCTCTGTTGAATCAACCGAAGCTGTTGATTTTGGATGAGCCGACAAACGGTTTAGATCCTTTGGGAATTCAGGCTTTGCGTGAATTGATTCGCTCATTTCCAGCGCAGGGAATCTCGGTGATTCTTTCTAGTCACATCTTATCGGAAGTAGAAAATACCGTGGACACGATTGGGATCATCGCGAATGGACAGCTAGGATATCAGGGCGGACTTCCTAACAATAGTGCAGCACTGGAAAAGCTCTTTATGGATGTGGCAAGAGAAAAACAAGTAGGGGAGGCTGCTTTTCATGGGTAAAATTATTCAAGCAGAGTTGCTGAAGGGAAAGCGGAGTTTTGGCAGAAAGGGCATTGTTTTGTTTCCGCTGTTAGTCAGCCTTATGGCGATCTTCTTAATGGGCGGACAGTTCACGCAGATTGGTGCTTACAATTGGTGGTATATGCTGCTTTTACCGATGGTGGCAGCCCTGATATGCAACAATCTGATCGATTCAGACAAGCAATTATCTTTTTTTAATGTGAATATCCTGCCAATTTCGGCGAAGAAAATCTGGCAGGGGAAAATCTGGACGGGGGTACTTTATTTAGTTTTTGGCAATGGGTTGGTTTTTGGACTCACGACTTTCTCCGGTCTGCTGTTTCCCGCTCAATACCCTGTTTGGCGCGGAGTAGCAGCTGGAATAGTATTGACAGTGTGCTGGCTTTGGCAAATTCCCTTTGGTTTGTTTCTGGCAAACCGCTTCAATTCGATCGTTACCTTTTTAAGTATTCTATTTTTAAATATTTTCTGTTCGAGCCAGACCTTTGCGGGCGGCAATCTTTGGTATCTGCCGTTTGCGATTGCTCCGCGTTTGATGGCGCCTATCATTGGAATCAATCCCAATGGTGTCCCATTAGCAGCTGGGAGTCCGCTATACGATACAAGTGTTATCGTTCCGGGGCTAATCATTACCGTCAGCCTATTTGTTCTCGGTTATTGTTTAACCACCATATGGTTTGGCAGTGGGGGGCATTATCATGAGAAGGTTTAAAAGAATCCTGCAGGCGGATATTTTGAAAGTGAAAAGAACCCCGTTCTTGTTGCTGCATCTGATCATTCCGCTGTTGGGAATTGTCATTTTTTTCAGCTACCAGCAATGGACGAATCATCAAGCAAACAGATTAACGATCAATTTTTTCCAAATACTGGCTTTGATCTATCCTATCCTCGCAGCTTGGCTGACGACGATAGTAGCAGATCAAGAAATCGAAGCAGGAGACGGCTTCTTTCTTTTAAGCTCACCGGTAAAATTCCTGGCATTGTCGTCAAAAATGGTTCTGTTGGTAATTTTCGGTTTATTATCCTGTCTATTTGTTGGGGCAGGCTACCATCTGATCCTTTCTCAGTTTCGCTCTGATTACTCATTGTCGCTCGCTCTTATTTTATTACTCGTGGGTATCGTTTGGTGCTGCGCGCTTTTTCAGTATTTTTTTCATCTCTGGTTAGGATTGTGCTTTGGCCGGAATGTCAATTTTTCCGTGGCCGCGGTGGAGCTGTTGCTTTCAGCCTTGCTGCTGACGGGACTTGGCGAAACGATTTGGTTCCTTTTCCCCTGTGCTTGGGGGCTGCGGATGGTTCCGCTGCTGGCGGCTTATTTAGAAAACAACAGTGTGGATGTTTTAACGAAAATCCAGCTGGGGGAATTGAGCATGGTTTTGTTAACACTAATGATGTTTGGCTTTTTATCGATTTGGTTCAGTCAATGGGAAGGACGTAAAAATGAGCTGTAATGAGCTTGTTGTCTGAACTTATTACACGTATGATGGAAGCAAAGAGGTGAGAGGATGGCAAAAATTTTTGCAATCGATGATGATGAAAAAATCTTAGCATTTATCAAAACAGCTTTATTACGGGAAGGGCATCAGGTAGAGACCTTCACGCATACGAAAGAAGTTACACCGGAAAAAGCCAAGTTCGCAGATTTGATGTTATTAGATGTCATGATGCCGGAGGAAGATGGGTTCGCGTATTGTCAACGAATTCGCAACTTGGTGGATTGTCCGATTCTTTTTGTCACGGCCAAGGCTGGAGAGAGCGAGCTGATCCACGGTCTGGGAATCGGCGGGGATGATTATATTCGCAAGCCCTTTGCTGTTTCAGAGCTGCGGGCACGTGTTGCGGCCCATTTGCGGCGAGAATCACGTGGGCACACACATGTTTTGCGATGCGGCAATTTTTCCTTGGATCTGACTGGAAAGAAATTATTTCACGATTCAACTGAGATTGCGTTGACTAAATCTGAATATCTGATTTGTGCACATCTGTTGGAATCAGCAGGGCAAGTGTTTTCCAAAACGCAGCTGTATGAAGCGGTCTTCGGCTACGACGGGAGTTCGGAGGAAAGTGTGATCGTTGAGCACATCAAAAATGTTCGTGCAAAATTGAAAGAGTTCAAGGAAGATCCGATTGAGACGATCTGGGGGATTGGTTATCGATGGCGAAAATAAAAACGATTGGATTAACCAGATACGTTTCACATCTCTTATTGTCGGCTTTCTTTGGAGTCATAGTCATTTTGCTGCTAACGCTGCTGACATTTCAGTTGTTGATTTCCACCGAGAAGATCGCTCCGGCAAATGCGGGAGAAACAGAAGCGCGTAAAGAAATCACACGGCTGAAGGGAAGTCAGACATTTCCTGCCGATTTGTCCCCTGAATTTTATCAGTATGTCTATTTTTCAAAAAATGGCGCTGTAAAAAGCAGTTCGTTATCAAAGAAATCCTTGAAAAAGATCACTAAGCAATACAAGGACAAAGAGGAGCCATATTCGACAGCGGCGTACCTCACTTTTTCCGATGGGACTTACGCTTTGTTTTTATGGCAATACAAAGCGCAATTTACCAATTCACGCTTAAGAAGGCTGTTTCCAAATTTTGAAGTTCTCTTTATTATAGGAATCTCTTTTGCCTTAGTTCTATTTTTCATTCTCTTTGCCAGAAGAGCCAGTAAACAGCTAAAGGGCAAACTCGTTTTAGTTGAGCAAGCGAGCCAGCAAATCACGCAAAAGAATCTTGAAACAGCCATTGCTGCATCCACTGGTATTCTGGAGTTTGATCATGTGCTGCAATCAATGGAGGAAATGAGGGGCGCGCTGAAAGAGTCATTAGTGCAGCAATGGGAGACCCAGCAGCAGCGCAAACAGGAAATTGCCGCTTTGACTCATGATATCAATACGCCATTGACGGTGATCAATGGGAACGCGGAACTTTTACTAGAAGAGGAATGGGAGGATGAGCAGAAGCAGCTGATCACTGACATTTATGAGTCTGGTTTGAAAACCAAGGAATATATTGGACTGCTGCAGCAAATCTCGAACTTTGAGGTATTTCAAGAGGAGAAGACCGTTGTTCCGATAGAAACGATTTTGGAGGAAATGAGCAAGACCCTTCTTCCGCTGGCCAAGCAAAAGGGGCTGCGTTTCATTATCCAGAATAAAGAAGAGAATCTGACAATTATTGCTGCTCCTGTAATGCTGACACGAGCTTTAGTAAATATTGGAGATAATGCGATTCGACATACTGAAGCAGGCGATGTGACTATTCGAATTGAACAGCAGAAGCAGGAACTGTCTTTTATTTTTGAAGATAATGGTCCGGGCTTTTCTCCAGCAGCGCTGACCCACGCAAAGGAAATGTTTTGGCAGCAGGACCAGAGCCGTACGGCGAACACTAATTACGGTATCGGCTTGTCAATTGTAGAGCGAGTGGCAAAGGATCACCACGGCCGATTGGAGCTGGGAAATACAGAGCACGGGGGAAAAGCCGCCCTGATTCTCTCACTGACCGAGTAAAAGCGGAAGAGATTGAGCCTAAAAAATGACATAAATAAAAGCGGAACGCTCCTATTACTTTAAATGTTTAAAGTAATAGGAGCGTTTGCTTTCATTTTGTTAAGTATTTTCCCAAAAGGCTTTCGGCTCACATATGTCTGCGGGCATTTAATTGCCTTTCATATCAAGGAAGGAATAGTCGCGAACGTCAAAACGATTTCGGCTGCGAGAGTATTCGATTGGATCACCGTTTTGCTGGTAAGCGATTTGCCGAATCTCTAAAACAGGATCATCCACCGCGCAATCAAGATATTTTTGATCATACTCAGAGCTTTTGTCTGCTCGAATCGTACGATAGGCACCCGTAATTTTGACCCCAAGCTCGTTTTTAATATATTGATAAATCGACGCCTCAATGATCTCTTTCTTTAAGTTCGGAACTGCCTGAATCGGCATATAAGTATGTTCCAAGATAAACGGGGTGCCATCCAAAATTCTTAGACGAACAATGTTATAGACCGGTTCTTCCTCTGAAATGTGCAGCTTCTCCTGAATTGAGAGATCAGGAAATTCAACATTGAACTCAATGACTTGGCTTTCCAATTTTCGGTTCGCTTTTTCCATTTCTGCGCTCAATCCTTCATAGTAAGAAAGGAAAGAAGTGTTTTTCGTCAAAAAGGGATGGTGTAAAACGGTCGTTCCTACGCCTTTTTTAGATGATAATAGTCCTTCCAGCGTCAAAATTTCCAGTGCTTTTTGGACAGTCATTCGGCTGACAGAAAACTCTTTAACAAGTTCGATTTGCTTCGGAAGTAAAGAGCCGGCTGGATAAGTTTCACTTTTGATACGATTCCGTAAAGTATTTGCGATTTCTTCGTATTTTGGCAACGATATCACCTCAATATGATTATACATAAATTCAAATGTCTATACAATGAATAAAAAAAGTTAAGACAAACTTTTTGCATTTGCCTTAACTTTTTTTGATTGATTATTCGATATCAAAATTTGGCTGACGATCAAGAATACGTAAGAACGGATACCAGATTAGGCCGACGATGACGAAATCAAGAACTTGCAAAGCTCCGCCCAGCCAAGAATTTGTTGCTAAAATACCACTGGCAACGATAGGAACAGTCCATGGAACGGATACACCAGTTGGTGGAGGAACGATCCCAGCAGCCATCACTAAGTAGTTAATAGTAGTAACGACTAACGGTGCCAACACCCAAGGAATTAAGATCGTCGCATTCAAAACGATCGGTAAGCCGAATATTGCCGGTTCATTTACATTGAAGATCCCAGGTGCCAGAGCCAAACGTCCAACATCACGGTATTGTTTTTTCTTCAAGATAAAGGCCATCAAGATAACGACAGCTAGCGTCATACCAGAACCACCCAAACCAACAGTAAATGTTTCCATGAATGGTTTTGAAATGATATGCGGTAATGGGTCGCCGGCTTTATAAGCCTCTAAATTATCAAGCATTAAAGTATTCCAGATCGGATCCATCACTGAGTTTACAATGATTTGTCCATGCAGACCAAAGAACCATAAGAATTGTACCAAGAATAGAGCTAGCAAGGTAGCAGGCAGGCTGCTTCCAAGACCAGTCAAAGGCTTTTGAATGACTTCATAGATAACATCATGCAGATTTGCATGGAAAACACCTGTCATAATGGCATTGACGATTAAGAATGTTGTTAAGGTCATCACTGCAGGAATTAACGCCGCAAAAGATTTTGTTACTGCTGGCGGAACACCGTCAGGCATTTTAATTTGCCAGCCTCGTTTAGTGATACGGCAATAAATTTCTGCTGCAAGGAATGCGGCGATCATACCGATAAACATTCCTTTTGCTCCAAGACGATCCAAAGATAAGACGCCGCTGACTTCTTCACCGTTTTCCAATGTCATGAAAAATGGCGTTAAAATCAAGAAGCTAGCAAAGGAAACAGCTCCGCCGAAAATACCTTCTACTTCATATGATTCTGATAAATAATAGCCGATCCCGAATGTTACAAATACAGACATGATACTCATGGTAGCATTTTGCCCGTTACCAAAAAGTTCACTCAGTACGCCTTTAGTGGCATCGTTGAAAAAAGGCAGATTGTTAATAACAACCACGATTGAACCAAACATAGTCAGCGGGAATGACAACATGAAGGCATCTCTAAGTACAGTTAAATAACGATTTTGTCCTAGCTTGTTCGCTAAGGGCATGATTTTCTCCGCTAGCTTATCCATAAACCCATTCATTTTCTTCACCTCTAGATTTTTTTGTAATCGATTACAGCTATAATTTATCATGTTTTCGATAGTATGTCTAGTCATATATTTAAATATGATTGATTTTTATTTGTAGTTTGATATAGAGAGCCTGAAATGATTGAGCTTAAGGCGATTAAAATCTTTTTTGATCATGTAAGTAATAAAAGAAGAGGCGTTGGATCTTGTGATTGAAAAAGTACTGACTATATATAATAGAAGAAAGGGGAACTATTTTTCTTTTCATATACTGAAAATTTGCGAAACAAATTAATGACCCAAGCGGCAATCTATACTATAATATGAGAAACTATCAATGATATTCTAATCTAACGAGCATTATTCTAAGAATATCTAAGGAAATGAGTGAGACGATGATCGATACGCAAGTCAAAGAACTAGAGGAATTAGTCACCACGATGCGGCGCGAGTTGCACCAGATTCCTGAACTTGGTCTGGAAGAAAAGCAAACTGCAGCATATATTCGAAAAAAGCTGGCATCTTTTGGTGTCACAGAGACATATGAAGTCATTGAAACGGGTACGATTGCAGTCTTACGAGGGAAAACGCCTGGAAAAACGCTAGCCTTTCGTTCAGATATTGATGCTTTGCCAGTAGAGGAGCAGACTGATTACGCCTTTGCCTCGAAAACACCAGGGAAGATGCATGCTTGCGGGCATGATGGACATATGGCAACCTTGCTGGGATTTATTGCATACTTACACAAACATCCTGAAGCCATCCAAGGAACGCTTGTTTTTGTTTTCCAACCAGCGGAAGAAGGCCCAGGCGGTGCAGAGCTGATCATGAAGACAGGTATTCTGCAAGAGCTAGGTGTGGAGGAAATCGTGGGCTTGCACGTATTTCCTGATTTGCCGGCTGGAAAGATATCTTGTCGACCAGGACCGATGATGGCCCGTAATGCGGAAGTGACGATCACGATTAAAGGCGTCAGTACCCATGGCGCACAGCCTCAGCTGGGAGAAGACGCGATTGTTGCGGCTGGTGGAGTGATTTCTGGGTTGAATAGCATTTTAGCCAGAAACATCGGACCGTTGGATAATGTTGTTTTGACATTTGGGACGATACATGGCGGTGAGGCGATGAATATTGTAGCGAAGGAAGTTGTTTTACATGGAACGATGCGGGCATTTGATGACAAGGTTTATGATGAGGTTGTTCGTCGGACCGAATTATTAGCAGGTGAAATCGCCAAAGGGTACGGCTGTGAGGCGGTAGTCGACTTCAATCACATGTACCGAGTGGTGGATAATGATCCGAAGATGGTGGAAACACTGGAAAAAGTCGCTGCGGATTATTATGTTGAAACACCGCCATACTTGATCGCAGAAGATTTTTCAATGTATCAGCAAGAAATTCCTGGGATGTTTTTCTTCTTGGGGATTCGTGATGAGGAAAAGGGCTATACGTATCCGCTGCATAGTGGGAAAATGAAATTTGACGAAGTGAATCTGCTTTTAGGGATTCAGACATTTGTAAATCTGATCGCTGGATTGAACGGAAACTAATTGAGGGGGCTTATAATGGAATTTGAAGTACAAAATGGACATTTGATGTGGGACGGCTGTGATACAGTCGACTTAGCAGAGAAATTTGGAACGCCGCTATATGTTTTTTCACAAACGAAGATCGAAGAGAAATGTCACGAACTACAACGCGATTTTGTCGAAAAGTATGAAAACGTACGAGTAGCATTCGCCAGCAAAGCATTCTCCACGCTGGCGATGTTGAAAATCATTCAAAATCAAGGCTTTTCTTTAGATGTCGTTTCAGACGGGGAGCTTTATACAGCCATTAAAGGAGCGTTTCCGGCTGAACACATTGAGATGAACGGGAATAACAAATCAATTGAAGAATTGGAAATGGCGATTGATTATGGTGTTGGCCGGATCATCGTCGATAGCCTGCAGGAAGTAGACTTGATTGCGGCAATTGCCAAAGAAAAACAAAAAGTGGTGGATATTCTATTTCGAATTACGCCGGAAGTGAACGTTCAAACGCATTCATTTATTTCAACGGGACAAAAGGATTCGAAATTTGGTATCCCGATCGATGAATCCATCTTGTTTCCGCAAATTCAAAATGCGATCCAAACAGCGGAGGTGAATTTCTTAGGCTTCCATTTTCATGTCGGCAGTCAATTATTCGATAACCATGCCCACTTAGCAGCAGTAGATATTGCGCTGGATTTAGTGAAGATGGTTAAAGAACGCTTTGACTATACGATTAAAGAGTTGAATTTTGGCGGCGGGTTTGGGGTTCGCTATACGGATGCGGATCAGCCGAAGCCCTTTAGCTATTTCACCGATCCAATGATGGAAAAAGTGCTGGATTTTTGTGAAAAGCAACAATTTCCGCAGCCGGCAGTAGTTATTGAACCAGGCCGCAGTATTGTAGCTGAAGCAGGAATCAGCCTGCATCAAATCGGCGCAATCAAAGAGCTTCCGGGTCTGCGTAAATATGTCAGTATCGATGGCGGTATGACAGACAATATTCGTCCGGGGCTTTATGAAGCGGAATATACGGGCATTTTGGCGAACAAAGCGGACCATACGGCAGTCGAAAAAGTGACGGTTTCTGGGAAAGCCTGCGAAAGCACCGATATTTTAGTGAAGGATATCGAGCTGCCAGCTGTTGAAACCGGCGATATCTTCGCTACATTTTCAACTGGAGCGTATGGCTATTCAATGGCCAGCAATTATAATAAACTGGCGATACCGGCAGTTGTGTTAACCAAAGCAGGACAGGCAGAGCTGACAGTAAAACGACAAACCTTGGACCAAATCATTCAAAATGAAGAAATCCCAAGCTTTTTGAACTAAAGACAGTTGAAATGAGGCGAAAGCATGAAGGTACCCTTTTATAAAATACAAGGCGCTGGAAATGATTTTATTTTGATCGACAATCAAAAGCTGAATTTTTCTAGTGATCAATTAACGACGTTTTCGGCACGTGTTTGTAAGCGGCGTATTTCAGTTGGAGCAGATACCTTGATTGCGATCGAGTCTGCACGCGGTGATGGTGATTTTTATGCACGTTTTTTCAATGCGGATGGCTCTGAAGCCGAGATGTGCGGAAACGGCGCACGCTGTGTTGCTCGCTGGGCGTATGAGACGGGTGTCGCAAATGAAAAAATGATTATCGAGACGATCGCCGGTAATGTTCCCGCGGAACGCCTGGATAATCGCAGCTATCGTGTTCAGCTAAATTCACCAACCGTTTATGAAGCCGATAAAGTGATTCAGATTGACGGCAAAGAGGTAGTAGTGGATTATGTCGAATTAGGTCATCCGGGCATCCCTCATTTAGTCGTTCATGCAGCTGATCTTGCCATGACCGAATTAGAGACGATGGTTGATTTTGCCAGAAAGCTGCGCAATCATCCTGCGTTTACAAAAGGGGCAAATGTGAATTTCTATGATATCTTGCCGGACCAAACCGTTGTGGAACGCACCTATGAGCGAGGGGTAGAGGACTTTACTTTGGCGTGCGGCACGGGAACTGGTTCGACAGCCTATGCACTGACTAAAAAAGGCCTAGTCAAAAGTGATCCAGTCGTGATCGAAGTATTAGGCGGACAGCTTCAAGTGAATGTTTTGGAAGAGGAGCTGTACTTGATTGGCGATACGAATATCGTAGCTGAAGGCACGATTTTGGATGAAGATTGGGTTTAAAACTTAATGAATTGAAAGTTTTTTTGAGAAATACTTTACAAAATGAAAGCCGAGCAAGCATATGACTATCTATTTGGATAGTATTGCTTGTTCGGCTTTTTATTTTTTTTGAAGGTTAATCTGAGTAATTAGTCAATCAAGACGATTTTTTGCTTGCTATATTCTTTGCGAACTTTGTCGGGAATATCTTCAGAAATCAAGTACGTCAGATCGTCGACCGGGCCGACGATGTGATTGCTGATGGTGCCGAACTTATCATTAGTGATCATTCCGAGAACTTCCGTGGAGATGCGAACCATTTCCCGTTTGATTTCAGATTCTTGCGTGGTAGGGACACTCGTTCCCGCGTCCAGATCAAGATTGTAAATCCCCATGATATAAAGGTCTGCTCGGATATTTCGCAGCTGCTTGTAGGCCTGTACACCGATATTGATCATCGATTGTTTGTAAAACACACCGCCGATATTAATAATCTCAATGTTTGGATGCTGTGCTAATTCCATGGCGATCGGCGGGCTATTGGTGATAATAGTGGCCCGAAAATCTTGCGGAATCTCCTTCGCTAAAGCCAAATTGGTGGTACTTCCGTCAATAATTATGACCGAATCTTCCTTCAAAAACGGCAATGCCTTGTGAGCCAGCTCTTTCTTACGATCACTAGCAACCGTTTCCCGATAATTGAAGTCGGTGATTGGCGGGCCTACACGCAAGGCACCGCTGTGAACTCTTTTTAATAGCCCCTGATTATCCAATTCTTTCAAATCTCGCCGAATCGTATCCTCTGAAACATTGAAACGTTGGCTTAAATCACTGGCAATTACCTTTTGCTCAATATTTAAAAGATCAAGGATTTTCTGATGGCGTTCCTCTTTTAACATAGTGCGCACTCCTTCTTGTTTCTTCACGTTTATCATGCCATGTATGCGATTTTCTGTCAATTTCCTTCCGTTTTAATCGGTAATAAGCGCACAAACACGCATATAAAATTATGTTATTTGCGTGTTTGTGTTGACTTGTGATTGTTAAGCGGTTACAATGAGCTTGTAATGAAAGGGTGTACGGCATTCGAACTACGCTGGTCTTATCCGGAGAAGATCAGCGCATTGCAAGTAGGAGGAAGTCCATGGAAAAGAAAATCATTCTATCGCCATCAATTATGTGCGGAGATTTGGTGAATTTAGAAAAAAGCATCATAGAGCTGGAAGATATTGGAATGGATACGCTGCATATCGATGTAATCGACGGCTCATTCAGCCCAAGCATGCCTTTAGGAATAGAGACGATCAAGCGAATGCGGGAAGTCACGTCAATGAATTTTGATGTGCATATCATGTCGAAGGACAATGAATTTTTTATTGGTGAGATGCTGAAAATCGGAGTGGAAGGAATTACGTTCCACCATGAAACCAGCCTGCACGTTGATCGGTATATTCAATTGATTAAGAATGCAGGGACAAAGGTGGGGGTTGCATTGAATCCGGCGACAGCCTTAACTGTTTTGGATTATGTTTTACCGGAAATTGACCGTGTGTGTCTAATGCTGATTAATCCGGGATTTGCGACAAATAAAGCGGAAAAGCAAATTCCTTATGCGTTGAAAAAAATCGCTGACCTCCGTCAGCTGATCGATGAGCAGGAGTTGACAGTGGACCTCCAAGTCGATGGCCGCGTGTCATTGGCCTCAATTCCAGACTTATTGACCGCGGGTGCCACAAACCTGGTGTTAGGAAGCACAAGCCTATTTATCGCCGGCAACACCTTAGCGGAGAATCGTCAGCTGTTGTCTGAGGCTGTGAATAAAGCGGCTCTAGTAAGATAGGAGGGGAAATTGTTGGGATTTAAGAGAGTAGAACAGAAAATCATAAATGAAATCGCGGCAACCTTAGATCATATTGAGGTAGAAGAGGTAGCGCAGCTGGTAACGGCAATTGAAAAAGCGGAGCGCGTATTTTTCGTGGGTGTCGGTCGTGTCCTGCTATCGTTGGAAGGAATCGCGAAAAGGCTGGCCCATCTGGGGATTCAAACAGTAGTAGTCGGTCAAATCACCGAACCTGCAATCACGAAAAAGGATTTGTTGATTGTTGGATCAGGCAGCGGAGAGAGCTCTTTTCCACTAGCAATCGCGAAAAAGGCCAAGAGTTTCGATGCGACAGTGGCACATATCGGATCGAACGCCAACAGCTCGATGAAGGCGTATACGGATATATTCGTTCGCATCCCAGTTCAAACCAAGCTGGCTTTACCAGGAGAGATCCCATCGATTCAGCCAATGACCAGTTTGTTTGAACAATGCTTGCTTTTGTTAGGTGACAGTATTGCATTGATGATGGTGGAAGAAAAAGAGATTGATATGCACAGCTTGTGGCAGTATCATGCCAACTTGGAGTAGGTGAAGAGGATGAAGGCAGTACATTTTGGTGCAGGGAATATTGGGCGAGGGTTTATAGGTCAGCTCTTACATGAAAATGGTTTTGAAATTTGTTTCGTGGATACGAACGCAGAATTGATTCAGCAATTGAATCAGGATGGCGGCTATACGATCGAAATTATTGATGAGGAGGGAACCACCGCTTTTATTGATCAGGTGACCGCTCTAAATAGCTTGACCGAGATGGAACAAGTAATTTCAGCGATTGAAAAAGCGGACATTTTAACCACCTCTGTAGGCGCGGATAATTTAGCCAAGATCGCACCTGTAATCGCCAAGGGATTGCTCAAACGTTTTGAACAAAAAAACAGCATTAATATATTGGCCAATGAAAATGTGATCAATGCTAGCGAAATTTTGAAAAAGGAAGTTTATAGGTTGTTGGCTGAGAAAGAACGAGCAATCGTTGATCAATTGGCCTATTTTGTAAATACAGCGATTGATCGTCAGTCGCTTGGAAAAATCGTTGATCACAAAATGGTCGCGGTTGTGGAGCCTTACTTTGAATGGGTGATTCATCGTCAGCAACTCGATCCTGCGACTTTCTTCGAACTAAAGGATGTGGTCTTGATCGATGAAATGCAGCCGTATATTGAGCGTAAGTTGTTTATCGTTAACGCAGCTCATGCAGCAATAGCGTATCTTGGTGCATTGCAAGGCTGCAGGACTATTCAAGAAGCGATTCAAGATCAGAAAATATGGACATTAGTCAATCAATTTTTAGCAGAGAATGCAGCCTATTTTGTTCGAGAATACCAATTTGACCAAGAGGAGCTAACGAGTTTTATCAAAAAAACATTAAAGCGGCAAGGAAATCAAAGGCTTTCAGACAAGATTGCCCGCGTGGGTGGTTCGCCAATCAGAAAGCTGGGACAGGACGATCGGTTAGTTGCCCCGGTAGTAAAACTAGAGGCACTTGATTTGCCTCACGAAGCAGGGTTGAAAATTATTGCCGCTGGTTACCTTTATCGCAACTCTGCTGACCCAGAGGCCGAAAAGCTGTCTGCGATGATTGAAAAAGAAGGTTTAGAAACAACGATCAAAAAGATTTCGAATGTGACGGGCACGTTGCTTCAAGAAGTGATGGCTGCTTATGAATCGCTGGGATAGGAGGCACAGATGTTAAAAGAGCAATTAACGGGAAAGACAAATTTTGTTGAATCAATAGCTTCTTGGCAAGAGGCCATTCGACTGGGGGCGCAGCCGCTTTTGGAGCAGGGCATTGTAGAAGAATCCTATGTGGAAGCGATGATCCAAAATGTTTTAGACAATGGAAATTATATTATCTTGCTGCCGCAAGTGGCGATGCCTCATACGCGTCCAGAAAATGGCAGCCATGGCATTGGAATGACTTTTCTGCGCTTGGCAGAGCCGGTCATGTTTCCTGGTGAGGAGCCAGTAAGTGTATTATTTACACTTTCTTCGGATTCACCAGACGGGCACTTAGAGCTGATCGCCAGCTTAGGAGAACTGCTGAGTGATGAAAAATTGTATCAGAAATTATTTGATGTTGAGACAGAACAAGCGTTGTTGGATTTGATCAAGGAATAAAGGAGAGAAGGAAATGGATGTAACGAATGAAGCAAAACAAGTATCGATGCGTGCGAGAATCCAGGCTTTTGGCGGTTTCTTAACGAATATGGTGTTGCCGAACATTGGTGCGTTTATTGCGTGGGGAATTGCTACAGCACTATTTATTCCTACTGGTTGGTTTCCAAATGAAGCACTAGGAGAGTTAGTCGGACCTACAGTTAGTTATTTATTGCCATTATTATTAGCGTATACTGGCGGGCGAATGATCGGCGGGCACCGCGGTGCAGTATTGGGATCTATTGGTACGATCGGCCTGATTATCGGTTCGGATATTCCAATGTTCATGGGAGCGATGGTGATCGGTCCGTTAGGCGGCTGGATAATGAAGAAGACAGATGACTTTTTAGACGGAAAGATCCCGGCTGGATTTGAAATGGTTGTCAATAATTTTTCAATCGGCATCATCGGTTTTATCTTGATGTGTTTGTCTTACTTAGTTATTGGTCCGACAATCCAATCAGCCAATCAATTTGTTACGAATGCGATCGAAGCGCTGGTTTCGACGGGCTTCTTACCTTTGCTTTCGTTAATAAATGAGCCGGCAAAAGTGTTGTTCTTAAATAATGTGATTGACCAAGGCGTTTATTATCCGTTAGGGATGCAGCAAACATTAGAAGCGGGCAAGTCAATCTATTTCATGGTGGCGTCAAACCCTGGACCTGGTCTGGGCCTGCTGCTAGCATATTCCTTCTTTGGCAAAAAAGTAGCGAAACGAACGGCTCCAGGGGCAATCATTATCCACTTTTTTGGCGGTATTCATGAAATGTATTTCCCATACGTATTAATGAAGCCAATCACTATTTTATCAATGATTGCAGGTGGTATGGCCGGAACTTTGACCTTTCAGTTATTAAATGTTGGGTTGGTCGCTGGTCCGAGCCCGGGCTCAATTTTCTCTTATCTGGCTTTGACTCCGCGAGGGAATTTCTTTGGGGTAATCGCCGGAGTAGTGATCGCGACAGCAGTGTCTTTCTTAGTGACAGCAGTGATTTTGAAAGCAGATAAAACGGCGGATGACGAAGATAGCTTTGAAGAATCCGTCCAAAAATCAAAATCAATGAAATCTGAAGGAAAAGAACTGCTGAATGGTGACAACGCTCAAGCAGCAAACACAATGAATGCTGGCGTAAATAAAATCTCATTTGCTTGCGATGCCGGCATGGGCAGCAGTGCAATGGGGGCTACGACCTTCAAGAAAAAATTGCAGAAGGCGGGCATCACTGATATTGAAGTCAAAAACTATCGAATTGAAGAGGTGCCAGCAGATAGTGATATGGTAGTCGTTCATCAGGATTTGGAAGAACGAACGCGTAATGCGCATCCTAAAATGAGGATTGTTACATTGAAGAATTATTTGCAGGACCCAGCTATCGATGATTTAGTAAAGGACATCGTCGAGGCAAAAACGAAGGAATAATGTCGACGAGTTTCTCCTAAAAAAGAAATCTAGTTTAAGAAACAAAAAATGTGAATGATAAAGCCGAATGCCCATAAACTTTCCAAAATGAAAGAAATCGGAGCATTCGGTTTATTTTTGTAAAGTTTTTATCAAAAAGACGTTCAATTTAAACGTTGCTTTCTATAAATCCAGCGCCAATAGATGAGGCGAATAAAGAAAATCGCCGCTCAAAGAAATCTGCTTTGCCTATTCGGGCGATTGAATTTCATTGACGCGAAAATTTGTAGGACGTATCATGAAGGCAGTATGAATATCTAGGAGGCTAACATGAAAAAGTTTAAGAAAATGGTGGCGATCGAGCCGACCAAATTATTACCTGAATGGGATGAGAAATTAAAAGAATTGGCAGATGAGGCTGTCTTCTATGAAGATATTCCCAGTGAATCAGCTGAGATCATTGAACGTATCGGGGATGCGGATTGCGTCATGCTAAGCTTTACAAGCTTTATTGATAAGGAAGTGCTGGATGCTTGTCCGAACATTCGGTACATCGGCATCTGTGCCAGTTTATATGCACCGGAAAATGCGAATGTCGACATTCTTCATGCAGAGAAAAAAGGGATTGTTGTGACCGGTGTTCGCGATTACGGTGATGAAGGGGTCAAGGAGTACGCCATTAGCGAATTGGTTCGTTTACTGCAAGGTCGCGGACCGGCGATGTGGAAGGATGAGCCGATGGAATTGACAGGTGTCAAAGTCGGCATCGTCGGTATGGGGACTGTCGGCAGCTTGCTTGCCCGAACAATGAACTTTTTCGGGATGGATGTGCATTACTACAGTCGAACACGCAAGCCAGAGATAGAAAAAGAGCTAGGGATGAATTACCTGCCATTTGATGAACTGTTGAGTAAGGTCGATATCCTGATTACTTGCCTGAATAAAAATGTAGTCTTATTAAATGAAGCTGCGTTTCAAACATTTGGCAACGGAAAAATTTTGATGAATGTCTCGATCGCACCGTCACACGAGGTATCAGCGTTGAAACATTGGTTAGCTCAGTCGGGGAATTATGCCTTTAGTGACACTGAAGCTGGGCTGGGAGAAGAAGTGATTGGTTTGCCAAATGTTTTTGCCGGAAAAACCAATGCAGGTCTAACTTCGATGGCAAAAGTACGGTTGGCTCAAAAGGTAATCGAAAATATCGAGAATTTTCAAAAGAACAACTAGGATTGATGGAGGGATCCAAGCGTCGTTGCTTGGGTCTTTTTTAATGTCAAAGACACAAAGACAGTTTGCTCATTTTTGATTTATAAGCACAAAAAGCAACAGGAAGTAAGAAGTATGTGAATAAAAGTTACATGAATTGTCCTTTTTTCGAAAAAATTTAAATCGAATGTCACAAAACATCACATAAGGTATTGAGTTTATATAAAAAGCTCGGTATGATAAACCTATCAAACTAGATTGGTTATCGGAAAAGATGTTATTCAGATGGTTCTGACTTGCGGCGTTTTAAAGGAAAAGAGGAAGAAATATGGAATATCAATACGTAGTTCAGGTAAAAACAATTGTTGGGGAAATGACAGAGGAGACCTTTACGACTCATCGGGAAGCCCTTTGCTACGCGACCAATTATGACAAAGTCAAAGCAAGCAAAGTATTCAAGTCTGGCGAGATTGTGCATGAGTTCAACTATTAAGCGAGCACAAAAAAAAGGGATTCTACAAGTGAATCCCTTTTTTACGTGACTCGATGAAATTACCAAGAATAAAAATCAGAATGCCTAACCAAATAAAGGCGAAAGCGATAAATTGTGGTAAGGCGTAAGGCTCGTGAAAAACAAAGATCGCCATTGCCAGCATAATAGTAGGATTGACGTATTGTAAAAAGCCAAGCGTGATGTACGATAATTTTTTAACGGCTGTTGCAAACAGCAGTAACGGAATCGCTGTGACAATCCCAGCACCCATCAGTAATAAATTGGTGCTTGTTGAATAATTCATAAATCCAACTGGCGACAGGAAAAATAAATAAATCAAACCAACAGGTGCGATAATCAATGTTTCCAGAGTAATGCTGGTAGCGGAGCTTAACTTCAATTGTTTTTTTGTTAAGCCGTATAAGCAAAAACTAGCCGCCAATAAAAGGGACTTAATAGGAAAAACACCGGTTTGAACGGTCAATAGAATGACTCCTGCACATGCAGAAAGACTAGCTAGCTTCGCTTGTCTGGTCAAAGGCTCCTTTAAATAAATCGCGCCAGCCAGCACATTTAGTAGCGGGTTAATGTAATAGCCCAAGCTAGCTTGCTGAACCTCGCCGATAGAAACGGTATAGATAAAAATTCCCCAGTTCAGAGAAACGAAAACCGCAGCCATGATGATGGCGAGTATGCTTCGCTTATCTTTTAACAGTTCTTTTACCTCTTGAATAAAGAGAGGAAATTTCCGTAATACGATCAAATAGACTGTCATGAAAACCAGTGACCAAATAATTCGATAAAACAACGTATCCACAGAAGCTACATTGCCCAATAATTTCCAGTAAAGCGGCAGGATGCCCCAAATAATGTATGCACCAAAACCATAAACCAATCCAGAATCTTTTTTCATTGGAACCTCCTTAAATGAATGATGTTTTATCATTTTAACATAAATAATTAAGAGAATTTTCAGAAAAAACGATTTGAGGGAAAAAAAGCTGATTTTGCGTAAAAAAAGCCAAATGATCCTAGACTATCGTAATCTTAAGTGATAGGGTCATTTGACTTTCATTTTGTTAAGTATTTTTCAAAAAAGCTTTCAATTCTTAAAATGAATAGGCGATCAACGAAATGCCCGCCATCATAAAATAGAAACCGACTAAGAAAGCAAGTGTCAATGCTGAAGTTAAAGGATTAAAAAGAAGCATGATGCCTAATAAAATCCCGATAACATTAACGATAACGTGAAACCAATAATAGCCGGTACTTTCGATTTTGTAGATACTTGCCGTTAATAAGCCTGCAATTGAATCGAATAAGAACCAAATCGCAAAGACAAAAGGCAGCGCCACTAAACCGGCAGAGAGATTAAACAAGAAGAAGATACCCACCAATAAATCAAATACGCCAAGAACGATCAAGAATGTTGATTTTTGATTGGTAAATTCATGGATTTTCCGTCTAAAGAATAGTTCAAAGATCCCTTTTAGAATGGCTGAAAGAGCAAAAACATAAACAATGGCAAGTAAGCTGCTTTGCGGGTCTCTAAATGACAGTAAAGAAACTAAAATAAAGAGAAGCCCCATCAAAAAATACGGCAAGCGAAAAGTTGATTTTCTTTCCATATTTTTCACCTCCTTGAGGAAATAGTATCACTTACTGAAAAAATATGAAAAGATAATGATCGCTTAAATAATTTTCATTCATAGCAGAGAAACGGGCAATTATCGCTAGTTTTGGGCTTCCTTTATTGCTTTAAATGCGTTGATGCCAAAAGAAATCAGAAAAAAGAAACTCGCCCATTTAAGAATGGTTCCTTCTTGAAACGCGAAGAAAAGCGAAACAAAAAAATAGGAAACAGCTAAATAGGTATACTTATTATTGAACTTGCTCAATTTGATTACAACCACCTCTTTAGAAGGAGTATATTCCCTCGATGTGACACGGTCAAACTAGAAGGACTGAAAAATTAGAAACGAAGAGGTCAAGCCGTCCATTCCATTAACCATTCCGCTTCGTTTGTTTCGTGGTCTGTTTGCTTTTTTAGAGCTTTGAAGCCGTGCTTGAGATAAAAACGAAGGGCACTCTCATTTTTTGAATAGACACTTAAGCTTAGGTGCGAGCAGCTGGTTTTCACCTTATTTAGTAATTGAGTTCCGATGCCTAAAGACCTGTATTCACTCAAAACAAAAATTCCCGCAATAAAATCATCAACCATTCCAAGAAAACCGATGATTTCATCGTTTTGAGAATAGACATAGAGTTTTGCCTTTGGAAGCATCGCTTTAACGACTGGGTAGTTATGAAGCCAATAGCTTTTTTCAATAAAGTCATGTGCGTCAAGATTGCTTTTTAACCAGATGGAAGCGATCGTTTCCAAGTCTGTGCGACTGACAGTTTCAATTAATTTGATCATAAATAGCTCCAGTTTATTTAGTAGATTTGAAAAGTGACTCATTGGTATCTGAGTAATAATTAGGGTTCAGTTTATCCTCTTGTTTGGTCCCCAAAAGAGAGACCAGCATGGGACTAAATCCTAGCAGCCCCAGTAGAATTGCTAAAGGAATGTATACACGTTTTTTTGTCATGATCAGAACTCCTTTTTGTTCATTGTAGTATACGGATAGGTTTCCGCAAAGCCCTTAGAAGAAAATAGGCAAATAAAAACTCCTCCATCCACTTGGGATGAAGGAGAGGGAACTAGCCGATCTTCGTGGCTCCGCTGCCGATATGTGCAACGTAAAAGTCTGGCGCGTAGCCGACAACATTCATGTATTCATCGTAGACGTTGTTTTTGAAGCTGGGAATAGCTTCCTCTTTGACTAGGGCAATCGCACAGCCGCCAAAACCTGCGCCAGTCATACGTGCACCAAGTACACCAGCTTGTGCCTGAGCGGCATCAACTAGCGTGTCCAATTCAACTCCAGTCACTTCATAGTCGTGACGCAAAGAATAATGAGAGGCGTTCAATAATTTGCCAAAGGCTTCCAACTGGCCCTTTTCTAATTCTGCCTTCGCCTCTAAGGTTCGTTGATTTTCGGTTACAGCATGACGAGCACGGCGAATCAAAGTATCCTCGCCGATCAAGTCGATGTTGGATTCAAAGGTTTCTTCATCCAGATCACCTAAGGATTGAATCGCTAGCTTCTTTTGTAAACGAGCAAGAGCTTCTTCGCACTCGCTGCGGCGTTCATTATATTTGGAGTCTGCCAGTTCGCGACGTTTATTCGTATTCATGATAACCACCGCATAGCCATCTAATTTCACCGGAACCATTTCGTATTTCAGTGTGTTGGTGTCTAAAAGAATTGCTTGATCCACATCACCAAACCCAATCGCAAATTGATCCATGATACCTGAATTTACACCAATAAACTCATTTTCAACTTTCTTACCGGTTTGGACCAGCTCAAGCCGATCGGTATCCAAGGTGAATAAATCTTCCAATACGACACCAACCAATAGTTCCAAAGAAGCACTGCTGGAAAGACCGGCACCATTAGGGATCGTTCCTTCAACTAACAATTCGAAGCCATGATCAATTAGATGTCCCGCTTCCTTTAATTTTAGAACCATGCCTTTTACATAATTGGCCCAGTTGTCCTTTTTATCGTAATCCAATTTGTCGATATCAAAGGTAATAACGCCGATGTCTTCAAAATTTGTCGAATAGACCAATATTTTTTTATCCTCGCGGGGAGCAGCAACACCGTATGTTCCATAGGTGATAGAGGCGGGGAAGACGTGACCGCCATTGTAATCCGTATGCTCGCCGATCAAGTTGATCCGGCCCGGAGAAAAATATTGCGTTGTCTCATGTGGCCCGAATATTTCAGCAAATTTAGTGTTTAATTCACGTTTAATTTCCATGTTTCTTCGCTTCTTTCAAGGTTATTTTATATTCTGTTGTCGTTTCGAAGGTCTCATTAGCAGGCAACGTAATTGAACCGAATTCAGGGAATTGTTCAGCACCGGGGGCGATTTGTGTTTCAAAGGTAATACCGCCATGATGCGCTAGTTTTTCTCCATGTATTTCTGGACCATCCTCGCCGAAGTTTGCGGTGAAGATCACCACGCTGGATGAATCTGTAGAGACTGTCAATTCAATGTTTCCGTCTGGGCTGGTCAATTTGGCTGCCGTCTGCTGCAAATGACTTTCCTTCAAGAAGAAAGGATGATCAAGTCCGTTGCATTGGTTCTTTTGTTCAAAGTCGCTAGCAAATACATCCGCTAACGGTTTTTCTGTCTGGAAGTCAAAGGGCGTTCCTGCTGCTGCGGTGATTTCACCAGTTGGAATCGTATCTGGCCGCAACGAAGCAAAACTTTCGCTGTTCAGCCAAAGGGTATGGTCATCGATCGCTTGAGTAACATCGCCGGTCAAATTAAAGTAGACATGGTTGGTTGGATTGAAGAGCGTCGTTTGATCGCTGATTCCTTTGGTTGTTACGCGCCAAACATTCTCATCAGTCAAGGTATGCCGCACTTCAACAGTCAAATTCCCAGGAAAACCATGTTCGCCGTCAGGGCTGACGGTGGTAAAAATGATCGATGCTTCGTCATCGCCGTTTTCAATAGTGTAGTCCCATTTTTTTGCTTCAAAGCCGGGTTTCCCGCCGTGCAAAGAATGTCCAGTCGTTGGATCAACGGCTACTTGGTACTCTTGATCGTCAAGGGTAAAACGACCGTTTTCGATTCGACCAGCCGTCCGTCCGATGGTGCCGCCAATGAATGGATCCTTTTCCAAATATTCTTCTGCCGAATCGAAGCCTAAAATCAATTCCTTGTCACGTCCTAAACGAACGATCCGTGCGCCTAAATCAGTAACGGCTAGGTGGAAACCGTCTTCATTTTTGATAGTAATCAGGTGATAGTCTTTGCCAAAAGCTTGTTCTGTAATTTGCATAATAAAAACCTCTCTTTTTATGTAATAAGAAATCATCGTGTCCCGCTAATTTTATCGATTTATCAATAAAGTGACAAGGGGTAGAAGTTTTTCAATAGTGCTTGCTTTCAATTTAACAAGAAATCGTTTTCTTTAAAACGTACTTCTGTGATGATCATTTAACTTTTTGTTGCATTTCTTCATTGATTTCAAGCGTCGCATTTTTTTTGCTCTAAACCAAAGAGCAGCTATCGCCAGAATTTAGCATACTCCGCTTTATCCTCAAGGTTGAAGGCGATCATTTCTCGGATGAGGGGATAGTTGATCTCTTCAGTCCATTTTATTCGAAAAATATTAGTTGTATGGCTGTACCCAAAGTTTTGAATTGCTGGTAAAAATTTTTTTAGACAAGCGACTTCAGGTGAAACGGAAAAATGGTTTTTAGCCGTGCTGACTCCAAGGATAAATGTTCCGTGATGAGTAAACATGGGTTCGTTCCACGCGATTCGTGTATCCAATTCAGGAAACTCGGTTAAAATCCATTGAAAAAGTGCACGCAATTTGTCTCGATGTGCTTCATCTTCAATTTGGGCTAAATAATTTTTGAAAGTATCCATTGTTTTCCTCCCGCTTTTTGTGATGATCATTGGATGACTTTGCTGGCAAAGTCTATCTCCCAGTATACCAGCAGATAAATAGAAAGCAGAGAAAAAATGCCGCCATCCAATAAAACAGCACTGCTTGGATAGAGGAATGGGACGTTTCGATGAAGCCTATGAATAAAAGAGAGGATTCTTAATGATTCATAAAAAATATGCGGTATAATTTAGAGTGGAAATCAGACGGGAGAGGTAAGATGGAACAGACAATTTTTCTAAAAAAAGAGCAGCATCATTTGAAAACGGATCTTCATTTTGATTTTTGCGGGATTTCAAAAACGTTGCCCTTCCATTCCTTTGGACCAGCGATTCGTCAGAATTATATTTTACATATTGTAATGGAAGGAAAAGGGACTTATCAAGTCAAAAATCAGCAATATCATTTAAAGAAGGGGGATCTCTTTTTGATTCGTCCCGGAGATTCCACCTTCTATTTAGCTGACGGGGAAGATCCGTGGATGTATTGCTGGCTTTCTTTTGGCGGAGCTGCTGCGGATGAAATTATTCGTCACTCTCACTTTAGAACCGACCAGTATACGATGGTTTCTTCTGATGTACAAAAGTATATCGACACGATTTTGGCTTGCCTTCCTTTTGCAGAAGAGACGTTAGAAAATGAACTGCATTTAAATGAGCTGACGTATCGTTTTTTAGCAGCACTTTTAGAGGACGGCGGGAAGGTCCATTTAGGTGAGCAAAAAAAATATTCGCCGTTAGCAGTAGCTGCTGTAGAATACATCAAAACGCATTATGCAGAGCAATTGACAGTTGAAGGGATCGCGCGATATTTGGCGGTTAATCGCAGTCATTTATCACGAGTGTTCCACAATCATATGGATATTAGTATTAGAGATTATATTTTAGGCGTTCGCATCAACCGGGCGGCATTTTTACTTTCCATGACGGATGAATCGGTGGAGAGCGTCGCGGAGCAAGCGGGATTTAACAGTTTGGTTGTCTTTAGCCGGATGTTTAAGAAATTGACAGGAGAAACAGCCACTGCTTATCGGAAGCGAATGAAAAATGAGGATTTTAAAAATGTGTCATTGAATGAATTAAAAAAACAACTAGAGCAGCAGGCTGTGGTAAATCGCGCGACATAGCTAAGATAACGTTTACAATGGATAACGGATACCCTATACTTAAATTATCAGATAATGAACTATCTTCTTATTAGAGGATAAGCTTATCAAATAGGAGGGATCAACCATGAAAAGGGCTAGTGAGATGACCGTCGAAGAGTTAGGTGCATATATCGATCAGTCGGTGTTGAAGCCGGATTTTACTGAAGCCGAGATTCGCCAGTATATCCAAGAAGGTATCGACTATCATTGTGCAACCGTTTGTGTCAACCCAGCTTCTTTAGATATCGCAGCGGAGATGACTAAAGGAACAGACACAAAAATTTGTGTAGTATGCGATTTTCCATTTGGTACCAGTACGACTGCCTCTAAGGTTTTGCAGGCAGAGACCTATTGTCAGCGAGAAGATATTTATGAATTGGATATTGTTGCGAATTTTGGTTGGATTCGCAGCGGTAAATATGAGGATGTTACCAAAGAACTTCGTGTGATCGTCGAAGCTTGTCATGCGCATGGAACTGCGGTGAAGGTCATTTTTGAAACCGATACATTGAATGAAGAGCAGATTCGTCAGGCCTGCGAATGCGCGATTGCCGCGAATGCAGACTTTGTTAAGACAAGTACGGGTTTTATCACTGGTTATGAAAGCAAGGGCGCTACGAAGGAAGTTATTGAAATTATGATGGATCAATGCAAAGGTCGAATAAAAATCAAGGGCAGCGGCGGGATCCGTACGCGGGAACACTTTTTAGAATTGATTGATATGGGCATTGACCGTATGGGGATTGGCTTCAAATCGACTCCGATCGTTTTAGGTTTGGACAACTAATATGGAGGAGAACTTACGATTTGAAACAAGAGCAGATTTTCGCACATGGCTGTCAAAAAATGCGGAAACTAGCGGCGGTGTCTGGTTAGTATTTGGTAAAACAAAGCAAGTTAAGACATTAAAGGCCGGTGAAGCATTAGAAGAAGCACTATGCTTTGGCTGGATTGATGGCGTGATGAAAAAGCTTGACGAAGATTCTTACATTAAATATTTTGCTTTGCGCCGTAAAAACAGTAAATGGTCAGAGAAAAATAAAAAAATCGTAGCAAAGCTGGAAGAACAGGGCTTGCTGACAGAGCTGGGGCGTGAAAAAATCGCTGAAGCGAAGGAAAACGGTCAATGGGAGAACGCCACACGACCATCAGCAATCACAGAGGAACAGATTGCCGAAGTATCAGCACTGCTGAAAGGAAATGCTGAGGCGTCAAAAAACTTTGAAAACATGCCGCCTTCAGTCAGAAAAACCTATACGCGCGCTTATTTTGACGCAAAAACAGATGCTGGAAGAGCCAGCAGATTGGCTTGGATGACTGACCGCTTGGAAAAAAATTTAAAACCGATGTAATACAAAAGAGACCGACCTCAAAAAAAATTATTGAATAATATAAAGCCGAACACTCTGATTACTTTCAATGATGATAGTAATTGAGTGTTCGGCTTTCATTTTGTTAAGTATTTTTCGAAATAGCTTTCGAAGCAGCTGCTTTTTACCGGTGAATATACTGAGATAACTCTTTTTGATACCCTTGCCAGCCTGCTTTTCCGGTATTCAGGTATTGGGCCAAGAGATAGCCAATATAGGGGCCCGTCGTCAAACCAGAAGAGCCTAATCCGCTGGCAACAAGGACATGATCAGTCAACGGACCAAAAAATGGAGCAAAGTCAGAAGTATAAGCACGGGTGCCGACCCGGTAGTGAGCGGGTGCCGCCAACAATTTTTCCGGTTCTGCTAAAAACCGATGCGCACCGCTTGTCAGCTGCTCAAATGCTTCAGGAGTTTCTCTCAAATCCCAGCCAGTGTCATTTTCATGGGTAGCGCCCAATAAAATTTTTCCAGCTAAAAAAGGAATCAGGTCAGCTTCACCATCCAGCATAGCAACTGGAAAATCACCACTGTTTTTGATCGCGGTTTGGAAGACCAGGAGCTGTCCCTTTTGCGGCCGCAAATCTACTTGATAACCTAAAGGTGTGAGGAGCTCCTTCAAATGAGGACCAACAGTTAAAATGATCTGATCGAACGCTTCTTTTTTTTCGTCGAAGAGAATCGTTTGCTCATCTGCTAGTTGAACCCGCTGCGGAACAAAATGAATTCCTTTTTCCTCCGCTTTTTTCCGCATATGAATCAGATAAGCTTTTCCATCTAAACGACCGCCGCCGCTGATTTTCAGAGAAGACAGAGGCTTTAACAAAGGCAGTTCCTGCTGGGTTTGTTCGCCTGAAAGCCGTTCGATCGTGCCGATCTCAGGAGCACTTGCCTTCCGTTCCTCGGCTAAAGCAAGAAGCTCATCCAATTGATGCTCAGGACGTAAAAGCAGAGTTCCCGATTGTTGATAAATCGTGTGATCTATTTGAAAATCTTGGATTAGTTTTGGGAAGAATGCCGCACCATCTTTTGCAAGCTGGTACCATTGCTTGTTCCGGCGCTTGGAAAGCCAAGGAGAGATGATCCCGGCACTGGCTTTGGTTGCTTGTCCGGTAGGCTCATCGAATAGGGTTACTTGATAGTTTTTTTGATTTAAGTAATTGGCCAGCGTCATACCAATGATGCCGCCGCCAACAATTGCGATTTTTTGCATGTAGCGTACTTCCTTCTTTATAGCGTATAATTTATGTTTTTCCCCAAGCTTGTTTGAATAGGGGGAAAAATACATATATCTGTTGTTGATTCTGCCATAACAGAAATTATTTATCAATTAATCTAAAAAATTTTACTTTACCTGTCGTAGTAATTGTCGTACAATGATTACAACGACAGATGAAGTAATTTCAGGAGGTGGCAAAATGATTTCGAGCGATGGAATTCGCGGGTACAATGATGTCATCATTTTGTCCGTACTGAAGGATGGCGATTCCTATGGCTATGCGGTGTCTCAAAAGATTAGAGATGTGAGCGAGGAAGTGTATGTCATCAAGGAGACGACGCTTTATTCCGCCTTCAACCGGTTGGAAAAAAATGGCTACATCCATTCTTATCCGGGAGAAATTACCCATGGAAAGAAACGAACGTACTATCAAATAACCGAAAAAGGCTTGGCTTTTTTAGAAGAAAAGCGAGACGAATGGAAGCAGACTAAAATAGTTGTGAATCGATTTATGAAAGAAGGGTAAACTATGGATACGATAAAAAATTATGTAGAGACGCTGTTTCTCGAATTTCCAAATACGAAAGAAGTCCGACGTGCGAAGCAAGAGATTTTGACGATTATGGAAGACCATTATTTAGCATTATTAGATGAAGGAAAAAGCGAGCACGAAGCAATCGGGCAAGTCATCAGTGAGTTCGGCTCTGTTGACGAGCTGCGAGAAGAATTGGAATTTGCATCGCGCGAAAGAGAGCCTGAAGACGGCATTGAAGAAGACGAAATGTATCAATACTTGACTGAGCGAAAGAAAGACGCAAAAGGACTCAGTCTAGGCATCAGCGGCTGTTTGCTAGCAGTGGGAACATTGGTCGGGTTGGGTATCAGCGGCGCTGAGATGATGGGCTTTTTATTGTTCTTCATTCTGATAGCTATTAGTGTCGGAGTTATCATTTATAATGGGATGCAATTTTCTAAAAACAATGTTGTGCTGAACGACCGCTACATTCCTGTAGACTTAAATAAGGAAGCACAGAAATTGAAACAAGGGTATCAAAAAAGCTTCCAGGTTAGTTTAGTCTTTGGGATTTGTCTGTGTGTGTTGAGCGTATCGCCGATTTTCTTTTTCCAAATGTTTACCTATGCGGAATACGGAATTCCAGTGATGTTCTTCTTTTTAGCGATCGGTGTATTTTTGATCATTTACGGCAGTATCAATTACAGCAGCTTTGACAAGTTTATTAAGGAAAAATATTTCATTGCGGATGAGGATGCATTAGGACCCAACGCGATGCAGGAAAAATATGGGGATGCTGCTCGTACGAAGCATCTGCTGGAGCGGGTATATTGGCCAATCGTTGTAATGATCTATTTTAGCTGGTCATTTTTAACTCATTCATGGGGCTTTAGCTGGATTATCTTTGTTATGGCAGGGATTTTTTATAGTGTTCTGGAGGCGATCTTTGTAAAAAAGTAGCCTAGGTTTTATACGTGAAAAGACGTTCGAAGCATTTCTCTTATGCTTCGAACGTCTTTTTGTTGTTAAGTTGCTGCTGCAGGATCAACCGCTGCTTAATCAAGTCTACAAAATGATTCGGTTCAATGACCTTCATGCGGGCACCGAAAGACAAGACATTAATTAGCAGCTCCGTTTCATCTTTCTTTTCATAAAAAATCGTTAGGCGATAAAACGTATTATCTGATCGCTCAAGGATCTTGCGATAATTTGAAAAGTGGAAGGTCGCGCGTTCAAGCGCACTGCGCTCATCTTTTAGTTCGCAAACAATAGAGCAAAGCTTGGAATGTACTGGCTCGCTATTAGCCACGAAGGGTTCCTTGACTTGAATGTTCTGAATATCTGAACAATTAAAAACGACCGGCTTCCAGTTTTTTCCAGCTTTGCGCTTGCCTAGGACGCGAAATTTATTGTTTTTAATAGAATACTCAAGTTTTAAAGGCTGAAAAAGATGGCTAGTCGCGTTCCTTTTTTTAGTTGAATGATAGTCTAATACCACAAGCTCCTTTTGTTGAATACTCTCTAGCAATTGCTGAATAATTTTTTCGTAGTCTTCATCGAACAGATCCTCACTGATAAACTGATCAAAATATTGATAATCCTGCCAATCAAACAACGGTTCGACTTCTTCCAAGTCAAAGGGTTCGCCAACAGAACGAAATTTGGGGTCCTGTTGGATTGCCGTCAGCCAGGCTTTTTCTAATTTCGTTAAAGGAAATGGCTGTGGTGGATGATTCAGGATTGAGCGGTGATTCTTTAATAAATGCCAGCTGTTCTCATCATCTTTCAAATAGTCGACCATTTCAAAGGGAGTCTCTTTAAAACCATCTTGATCCAATAACTGTTGCTGTTGTGCAAGTGTTTCTGTCTGCAATGCTTTCGTCATCAGCTGATAGTAGAGACTGTTTACTTCTGAAAAAAGCTCCATTTTATTCCTCCAATCCATAAAGACTGTTCAGTTCTGTAACATCCGCCCAAAATTGATTTTCCCATGTGCGATTCGTGGAAGTAATTCGAACAATTCGTCCCATCCATGTTCGCAGCCAAGGCTCCATACCGCGGGGATCAACGAGCTTAATCGAAAATTTATACAGATTTCCTTCCAGCATTTCAACTGTTCCTTGTCGTTTTTCCCGCAGCAGCCGCTGATACAAATAGTGCTCAGGCAGATGGAGCAGGATTTCATAGCTAACTGGTCTGCGAGCGGTGAATGAGCAGTTCCAGGAGGTTGCTTCGGCCGCAGTCAATCGTTCTTGTCCTCGAGAAAACTGTTCAGCTTCATTCAATAGCTCCCCGCTTTCTAAATAATCCAGCCGCAATGAATACAATTGACCTGAATGCAGACCAACGAGGTATTGCCGCCCGCTCTCACAGCTGGAGTAGACTTTTAAGGGTGTCAAACGGATCTCGACTCCATTTGCTTTGAAAAGCTTTACTCGTCGTTTTTGTTTGATGGCTTGTAATAGGAAGAGCAGGATTTCGCTGTCTAAGGTTTGATTGTCGAATTTATGTTTGAAGCAAAACGGTGAAGAGGGCGCCTTGTAACGCTGGAGCAAAAAATCACCAATCACACCAACGGGCGCTGTTTCCTTATAGAATTGAATCGCCTGCAGCTGCTTTGCAGTAAATTCTGTTCGGCGATTTACGGCATACAGCCATTGCTTTCCTTGCTTTTCCTTTCGTAAAATGTCCATCTGAGCATATTCATTCAGCTTGTTGCGAATCGTCAAGCTGTCGATCAAATAATCGTCGTTGAAAAGGGACAGGTAACCGTCGATGGCCTGAACGATCTCATTGACAGTGAACGCGTTTTCCTGTGCCAAAATATCTAAAATCACGAAATGCAAAAAAATATCATTACGGGTAAAGGATTTTGTCTGCCATAGGATATGCAGCGGATTATCGGCTTGATTTGCCGGCAAAACTAGACGATAGATTTTTTTATTATTGACAGTTTGCGATTCGATATAGTCATGAAGCAGGCTCTCTAATCGACGGCGTTCGTTGTCATAGGTGCGGGGACTGGAAAGAGTGATTTCCTCTCGACTTTTAAAGCCGTAAATCAAAAATTCTCGCGTATAGCTTCGTAATGTAGAAAATTGCTTAACTAGTTCTTGAAATTTTTTAGCCATTTGATTCTCCTTATTTTTCTCATTGTATCAAGTTCGCACCCTTTTTTAAAAGAACTATTTTTATGAATTGGTTAAGATAAGGACAAGAAAACACAAGGAGGAACAAACATGGCGATCTTAACACTTACTTCCGATCATCCGGAATTTACTCAATTAATCAAAAAACATCCTGAAGGCGGAATGCAGCTGCGTGAAATTCGAAATGGAACGAGCTTTGGCTGGTATGAAACACCGCAGACCTATTGCATGTACTTTCAAGATTATGGAACGATTTTGTCCTTTCGTTCAACCAGGGAAGAACAGAAGCACTATTTGAATGTGAAGCAGTATTCTGCGCCGCAGGTCTATCTCTCGCTAATGACAGAATACTTGAAGTCGGCTATGAAAATCGTTGAAGCGGAAAAATCGTCTAATCAGCTGACCCTTTCAATGATAGAAATAAAGAAACTGGAATTGCTGCAATCCATCTGTCGGATACTACCGGAATTTGAAATCTCGCAAGAAGTATTAATGGACGGCTTTTATCAAATGAAGATGAGTTGTGATTCGCTTTCACGATTGCTTCAAGGCGCGCACCTGGTATTGCTGCTTTTAGCGAAGGAAAGCAGTACGTTTTTAGACGAAAGCGAATCACTGATCCAACGAGGAATCGAAGCACTTCAATTTATTAAAGCACCGTACTATTTGAGAAACCTATTTGTTCGAAAATTTATGTACAAAAAGGAAATATTTTTCAATTATAAAGAAGCGCTGGAAGAAAACGGCCGCGAAGAAATTATTTTTTCTTATCGCGGAACGGGCTATTCGCGAATTGAAAAGGTAAGGGAGCTTCTGGATATGAAGCACGATATTTTGGATGTTGGCTGCGGCGGCGGAGCCTATTTTAGAATGGCTGAAAAGGTTGATTCATACATTGGTGTGGATATTGACCCAGAGGTTTTAGCTTATGCCAAAGACCGCGGTGAACGAATGGGACTGGCTAATGTAACTCTATATCCTTCTTTAGACGAAGTTCCAGCTCAAGCAGACCGGGATATTCTTTTAATGGAAGTCATTGAACATATGTCTTTGGAAGAAGCGGCAGCGTTGTTGCAGCGTTTGCTGAATCAGCCATTCCATCGGTTGATTTTGTCCACGCCTAACAAAGATTTTAACGGTTTTTATGGATTGTCGGAAAAACAATTTCGTCATGAAGACCACAAATTTGAATTGAGAGCACTTGATTTTCAGACATGGATATCAGCAACGGTCGGTCCTGAATTTGCGATTCAATTTTTCACAACAGGAGATCAAGTCAATGGGATCGCGACAACACAAGGTGCGATGATTGAAAGAAAGGAATAGATATTATGAAAATTACGACTAAAGTCCATACGATCTTTTTATTGATCGGACCAACTGAATCAGGCAAGACAACTTTCACTAAGGAAGTATTGATGCCGCAGCTGGCTTTTCAAGATGACCAGAAGAATTTCCAAGCCAATATCCATCATCTATCTTCTGATGACATGCGAAGAGAGTTACTAGGTCGAGACTATGACAAATATGCGGCGAGTATGATGGAAGCTTCAGGTGTTGCCTTTCCCTACTTGAGCGCTAAACTGGAGTTTTTAACCAGCTATCCGATCAATGCGGAATTCGTGGTTATTGATACGATTGGCTTGGGAGAGGATTTTCGTCAGGAAATCAAAGCGATCGCGGACAAGAAACAGTATCGTGTAGAGGCAGTTGTTTTTGATTATCCGCGAGAAGATTTTTATGCGTCTGAACGTTCAAAGGTATTAATCACCAAACACGTAGATCGCTTGAAACGGGAAGTATTGCCAAAGCTGGCAAAAGAAGACTATGCGGCAATTCACCGAATCAAACAAAAGGATTTTCAAAAAATTAGTGTAGAGGTTGACAATAAGGAAGCCTATTTAGCTACGTTATTGTCTAATCAACAGGACTACGCCGTAATCGGAGATGTTCATGAGTCACTCTCGGATTTGAAAAAAATCGTATCGAAGTTGGGCTATCAGGTGACTGGCGAGGAGATGACGATTTCAACGGAGCAACCATTTTCTTTGATCCTGCTTGGGGATTGGATTGACAAAGGCAAACAAACGACTGAAACCATTGATTTTCTTTATCGAAATCAGCAGTATTTCCAACTGGTACTGGGAAATCATGAAAATTTTGTCTATCGCTATCTAAAAGGAGAGATTAAAGGGGCGGATCAGGAAACGATTGACCAGCATTTTACATCAATTGCTTGCCTGAAGAAAGAGCCGGCAGCTTTGGCAAAATTCAATCATTTAGTAGAGCGAAGCCAGCCATTTTTGCGACGAATCGGTGATGAAAAGCAGTCCTTTATTGTTACCCATGCACCATGCCATCAGCAATACCTTGGAAAAATGGATAGTGTTTCACTGCGAAATCAACGAAATTTTCGCTTGAATCGTGAAAAATCAATCCAAGAGCAGCTTCAATGGCTGGAAGAAGAAAGTATGTATAATCTTCCTGTTCATGTATTTGGGCACATCGCCGCAAAGGAAAGCTACCGTATAAAAAATAAATATGGAATCGATACAGGAGTCGCTTATGGCAATAAGCTAAGTGCGATTAAGCTGTTCGGCAGAGGAAATGCGTTGATTTCAGTTTCTTCGGAACAAACAACAACTGAAGCACTGCCGAATTTATTTTCACGGCCTAAATTACACTCATGGGAGAGACTATCTGATAAGGAACGTAAGCGACTGTTCCATATGGTGAGAAATAAAGTGCAGTATTTATCGGGGACGATGGCGCCAACCGCAGCGAATAGTGATCAAAATGACTTAGAGTCTTTGTCAGAAGCACTGAACTATTATCGTCAACAGGGTGTTGAACAGGTCGTGTTGGAACCAAAATATATGGGTTCTCGAGCAAATGTCTATTTGTTTGATAAGCTGGAGGATTGTTATGCGATTTCTCGTAAGGGCTACAAGATCCGAGTCCCGGAAATTGAAGGTGTTTTTGCTGAGCTGCAGGCACAATTTTCAGATTACATGAAGAAAAATAAGATCCGTATGTTATTGCTGGATGGTGAGTTATTGCCATGGCGGGCGATGGGTGAAAATTTAATCAATTTGGAGTATTTACCAGTTGCTAAAGGAATCGAAACAGAAGTTAATTTTTTGAAGGAGAGCAAATTTACTGAGCTGTTTGAACAAATAGGCAGTCAAATAGCGGCTTCAGATTTCCAAACAGACAGCTATCATCTATCTAAAAAGCAGTTGGCAAAAAAATATGGCGATCATCAAGCACGTCAGTTTAGAGGCTGGTTGAAGGCATCCCCTCATCAAGTACCGCTGCAGGATCAAGAGAAAGCCTTAGATTTGTACAAACAGCAGATCGCACTTTATGGAAAAGAAGCGCCATTGCATTTTAAGCCCTTTGATTTGTTGAAAATCATCTATCAAAATATGGAAGAGGCTGTTGTGAACCAAGCCACATCTGAAATCTATCAATTTCTAAACAAAGATGAATACTTGCTGTTAGATATTCGGTCGGAAAATGCTGAGGAGCAGGCCCAAGATTATTTTGATCAAATGACTCTGCAACAGCAAATGGAAGGAATTGTTATCAAGCCGGAGCATCAGAAAAAGCATGTCGCACCCTTTTTGAAGGTTCGAAATGAAGCGTATTTAACACTGATTTATGGGTTTACTTATCGCAGTCCGCACCAATATCAAAAACTGATTCAAGGAAAAAATATTTTCCGTAAATTACGAACATCGATCAAAGAGTATGAGCTTGCTCAGGAGCTATTAAAGCTTCCTACCACTCAACTGACAGCGGAGAATAATGATTATTTGAATCTTTTAACTAATTTATTGTTTGAAATGGACAAGGAGGTAGGGTTAGATCCAAGACTTTAAGTGAAGTAGGAGGAATAGGAATGAAAGAAAAAATCAAACAAGCCCTGCAAGAAATTGCCAAGCAAGAAAATATTGAGATTCTTTATGCAGTAGAAAGCGGCAGTCGTGCTTGGGGATTTCCTTCTAAAGATAGTGACTATGATGTACGTTTTCTCTACCGAAGAGAAAAAGATTGGTATTTGAAATTAGAAAAAACAAAGGATCATTTAGAATTTCCTATTGATGAACAATTAGATATTTGCGGTTGGGATTTAGATAAGACACTGAGCTTGCTGCAAAAGAGCAACCCCGCTTTACTAGAATGGCTCAGTTCTCCCATTGTTTATCAGGAAGATACTCAGTTTGTTGTAGAACTACGTCGCTTGAGTGAAAAAAATATGGATGGGCAGCGGTTGATTTATCACTATCTTCATATGGCAGAAGGCAACTATCGGGAATATTTTAAAAAAGAGTTTGTCCGAATCAAAAAATATTTTTATGTGCTTCGTCCAGTACTAGCATGTATGTGGATTAAAGAATACCATCAAAGACCGCCGGTAGCGTTTGAACGATTATTGGAGCAGCCGGATTTATCAGCGGAGTTGTTGAAGGTGATTGACGAGCTATTGGTTCGGAAGAAGAGGGGAGACGAATTAGACGTAGAGGCAGTAATACCACAGTTGAATACTTTTTTGGATGAGCAGCTGCAGTTTTTTGCAGAATATGTTAAAGAGCTTGATAAGAAACCTGGGATCGCTTCTGCTGAGTTGAATGCCTTTTTCTTGAAATGGGTGAAGTAGTGGGAGCCGGCGAATCAGGGAGATCGACTCTTTGCGGCGTTTCAAGTTTATTTGAAATTTAAATACAAAAAATCAATCACCTAGTATTTGTTGCTAAGTGATTGATTTTTTTGTTTAAAAGAGCTATTTATTTTTGTGATAAGTTAGGCCCATTTGAATACAAATCCGTAAATTCTCTATCGGGAGAGGCGCATCAGGATCAATAATGATCGCTCTGTTTTTAGAAAAAGTTAACTCGTCCTGGAACATTTCTCTGAATTGTTCGATAAGGTGTGTCTGACAATGAAAGAAAATAGCAATGTTATCGTCACCAAAAGTGTCTAATCTGATCGGCGTTCCTTTTTTAGCAGTGTAAGAGGGCTGATTCCATTTCAGGTTTTCTACCAAACTTTCATCGGGGGCTACTTCTCTGCTAATATCAAAAATTAGTTGTCGGATTTCTAGTAAAGCTGTCTTTTGTTCAGCTGAGTACCCATCAAACTTCCTTTTTACATTAGAATCATTAAATAGATCCATTATTTTTTACCTCCTTCTAACAGGGAGCCAAAGCTCACTTTTATACGAATCAGATGTCATGTCGCCTTGAAAATAAATTTCAAAACGAGGGAGTGGTAATTGGTCGTAGTCGGAATTTGGCAGCCAAGAATAAATTATTTCCTTTTTCAGCTGCATCATCGCATGGGGGATAGGACCGGTACATTCGAATTTCGCCCACTCTGCTTCAGGAAAATCAATGCTAGCTAGCTCTTCGTGATCGTCTATCCTGCTAGTTGTTCCAATGAGGTAGTTAAAGTTTTCTTGCCCATTTTCATCAGAAACACCCAAAAAACCGTTTATCTCACCATCAGAGACAGTCATTAATTGGCCCATCATTTCTGGAGTCAAGGAGGCCCACATCGACGCAATCTCCTCAAAATTTTCCTTGCCTTCAACAACAGGAAAGTGTTTTTTGAAACCAACTACCTTAAATGCAGATTTTTTTTGTAAATGTACGTTCATAAAATTCGCCGCCTTTTCTATTATTATCCTTAGTATGCAATAACAATACTGACAGCTATATGTCACTATTTAATTCATTGTTCAATTTTTTTACTATTTGCGAATATTCTTGTTTTAGTTCATTAGGAGCTAAAATCGTGACACTTCCATGAAACCTAAGCAGATAGGCCGCTATTTCTTCTAAACTATGAGAGGAAAAGCTGACGCGTATTTTATCGTCCAGTATTTGCATTTCATTCGCTAAATAATAGTCAAATAGCCTTCCTAATGAGCTTTTTGGGAATTCTAGTTTGATCTGAAATTCCTTAGATGAAGCAAGATCGGATTTACTGTCGAATTTTGGGCTGAAATTTTCAGTTGTTAAAGTAAATGATCGAATTCTTGTTACTTTAAAAAATCGGAAAGCTTGTCGCAGTTCACAGTAGGCACGCATAAACCAGCTTCCATTAAATAGGCCCAGCTCGTGAGGCTGCACTGTGCGCGTGGTCATTTCTCCAGTTCCATCGGCGTATTTGATCACTGCTTTGATTTTTTTAGTCATCGCAACTCGTATTTGCTTGTTTATATCAAGAACATATTTTTCAATTGCTGGTCGGTGAACAGTGGGCGAGCTTAAGGATAATGATCGATCGTCTGATGAATGGTTCGAAAGAAGTCGGACCTTCTCTTTTAAAACACTGGGTTCATGCGTTTCCCCGATTATTTTTTCGTTGACCGTTAGTGAATCCAAAATCAATTGCTTTTCTGTTTCGGTAAAGCTAAGTGAGCGAAGCTTGAAGGAATCAATAAGTGAGATCCCGCCATTTCGACCAAAGCTGGAGCTGATCGGAAAGCCAGCATTTTCAATTGTCTGGATATCGCGAAAGACGGTTCTTTTTGAGACATCAAATCTTTCCGAAAATTCTGAAGTTGTGATGACGTCATTTTCTAAAAGCAGAACAATCATTGCGAGTATTCTTTCTATTTTTTTCATCTAACTAACGTTTCTCCTTGCTTGTGATTTCGATGCCACATTAGGACGGCTCATTCTTTACGAGTACTTTTTGACTGTCCCTGTTTTTATAGACGGCCCGCAGCCAAGCAGGGGAAACCGCTGACAAAATGACACTTCGGTTTTTATCGGATTTTATTATCCAGCCTCGTCGTAAAAAGGCGGCACAAATTTCTGAACCTAAAGGACCAGCCAGATGGAATCTTCGTTCACTCCAATCCATGCAAAGTTTTCCGTTTAACGCTTCAGGTGAGTTCACCCCAATCTCTTCAAAAAATATTCGACCAGCGTCAGTTAGTGAAATTTCGTGATTTTTCCTTCTTAAGTAATCCTTCTCAATAAAGAAGTCAAACAAATTTACCCCCAATTTTCCAGCTAAATGAGAATAGCAGGTACGGGCCTCTTTTATTTCTATATATTCTTGTTTTTGATTGTAGGACTGGATCTTTTGAGGTGTGGAGATAGTCATCAATAATTCCAGTATGTCCGCAATTGACTCGTTAATTAGTCCATAGTACACATTTTTTCCTTGTTTATAAGTATCTATCCAGCCTATCTGGGTAAGCTTTTTTAAATGGTAGGACGTGGTACTAAGGGAAACGCGGGTTCTTTTTGAAAGTTCAGTCACGGTGTAATAGCGACCATCGATCATAATAGTCATTAATTCTATTCTTGTTGGATCACCAATAAGCTGAATTGTTTCTGGCAGATTTGGGATTCCATTCATAAATTTCATCTCTTTTCTACACTTCGACCGTCATCGAAGTATCTGTGTGTTAACTTACTATTATCTTATCAGAATGAGGAGTTGAATAAAATGAATAGTACTCACCAACAAGAAGCGGCGGCCCAGTTACAAGCGCTGCATAAGCAAAAGAAATTATTTGTTTTACCAAATATATGGGATGCAGGGGGCGCAAAAATCGTTGAGGCAAAGGGCTTTAAGGCGATTGCTACGACAAGTGCAGGAATAGCCTTTGCGAATGGATATTCAGATGGCGAAGCGTTGCCGTTTAGTCTCTTAATAGAGACTGTTAAACGCATTTCTAGTAAAATCTCCACCCCTTTATCTGTTGATTTTGAAAGAGGGTATGGTGAAGAGGAGGGGGAGATCTACGAAAATACGAAACAAGTATTAGCTGCCGGCGCTGTTGGCCTTAATATTGAAGATGGCTTGCCCAACAACAAACTATCAGAAGCACAGTCAATGAAGAAAAAGCTGCAAGTCATGAACGATTTGAAGAATGAGCTGGGAATTGATTTTCTAATTAATTCCAGAACAGACATTTACTGGAATCAGATTGGCTCGGAAAAAGAACGATTGAGGAAGACGATTGAACGGGCCAACAGCTATTTCTCATGGGGAGCCGATTGCGTATTTATACCAGGGAATATTCCATTTAATGAACTGGAAATAGTAACTAAGGAAGTTGCCGGGCCAATTAATGTTTTATTAAATGAACAGTTAAAAAATATAGATGCATTAAACAAGATCGGGGTCAAAAGAGTCAGCTTGGGCTCCTCGTTGAGTAGAAACAGCATAACTAATTTATTCAATCAAAGTGAACAGATAAAGAAAAATCATTTTGATCTCTTGCTAAAGGATACATTGTCTTATGACTATGTAAATCAGTTTTACGGAGCACAGGAGGAAGAAAAATGAAGTACATCGCAAATTATAAATCATCCCTTTTACTTCTTCTGTGTATAGGTATCGGAGGGCTTGTTGGGATAATTTTTCCAGAGAGTTCGGTTATTACTTATCCTGTGGGAAGCATCTATTTAAATTTTCTCTATGTTTTAGTCACACCGCTGATATTCTTTAGCGTCATAACAGCGATCATTTCTACAAAAACGGTAGAAAAGGCCAAGCATATTTTATTTTTGAGTATGGTCACATTTTTGCTGTTTTCTTTGGCGGCGAGTCTCATTGCACTGCTATTAGGTATTTCATTGCCGTCTATGGTAGCCTCTGACAGCAATGCCATTATAAATACGCTGCCGCAGATAAATGAGAAAGTTGACTTTACAGAAAAAATCATTCGAATGCTCTCTGTAAAAAATCTGCCGGAGCTGTTTCAATCCGAGAATATGATTCCGTTATTGCTATTTTCAGCATTGGCGGCAGCGTCAATCAGAAAATTAGGCAACAAAGCCAAGTTATTAAAGGAGCTATTTTCAGTCATTACCGATCTTCTGTATACCATGATTTCAACATTAATGAAGTTTGCGCCGATTGGCTTTGGCTGCTATTTTTCATACAGTATCGGTCAGACAGGCGCTGCGATCTTAAAGAACTACGCAAAAATATTTCTTCTTTTTCTCTTATTCTCTATTTTGTTTTATTTCATTTTTTATAGTATCGTCATCTATTTTTCTGGAGGTGTTGCGAAGGTGAAGCTGTTTTGGCGATTCAATACGATTCCGTCGTTGACAGCCGTTGCGACAGCATCTAGTTCAGCATGTATTCCAGCAAATCTAACTGCCTGCGATCAGCTAGGCATTGACAGAGATGTTTCCAGTACAATCATTCCATTAGGAGCAAATATTCATAAAGACGGAGCAACAGGTGCAAGTGTGTTAAAAATTTTATTAATTTTAGAACTTTGTAATATTGATTATATGAATTTCTCCACCTTAGTCTTAGTCATTTTAACGGCAATTTTATCGGGAATCGTCATGGGCACTGTTCCTGGAGGCGGCGTATCCGCGGCAATACTAATGATCTCAATCTTTAATCTGCCGAATGAAATGATGTCGATCATCATTCTATTGAGTACAGTATTTGATATTCCAGCCACATTATTGAATTCTGTTGGCAATATTCCCAGTGCTATGATTGTTGATCGAATGATTTTCCGAAAGAGGAACAGCACTGTTTTGTAGAAAAAAGTTAAAGGAATCGCTGAAAATAAAAAAGAAGAAACAGATGAAATTTAGTTTTTATGAAAGTTCATTTGTTTCTTTTTTTATTTGTTCTCATCATTGGAAATATGATTAAATTAATGATCAATTTAGGTTATCAGCAAATAGTGACCAATTTTTTATCGTATATTTCAAAAAAATGGTCACTATATAACGTTAAAGAAATATACTATCAATTATAGTTATGTTACAATTTGTTTTGAAATGAGAATATAATTACATTTCTTTATTATTACCTTTGTTTTTTTATTAATTATATGAGGGAGGAAATAGCGTTGGAGATTTTATTATTGACCGAAAATATCCTTGCTGAAGAAAATTTTCAAAATAAACTTCAACAATTAGGTCATGAGGTTTTTGTAAATAAAAGTTTTCTACAAAATATCGAGGATATTCTTAAATTTAAGTTTGATGTTTGTATTATTAGCAACACCATTTCAAAAAGTAGAAATGAAAGAATACTGTCTAAGATTTCACAAGGAAATATGGGACTATTATTCGAATGTGAGACTTCTTTTGGGAAAGAAAATCCCTATATATCGAAAATAACTTGGGTTGCTCAAGATGACACGTTGGAAACGATAAAAGAAAAAGTGGAGTATGCCTATAACGTAAAAGAAGACAACTTCGTAAAGGAAGATAATACAGAAAAAAATCTAAATTTAAGTTCAAATGAGCAGCGAGTCTTTTCTTTCTTAAGTGCCAGCGAGAATGAAGCATTTTCCCGTGAAAAAATTTGCAAGCATGTTTGGGATGGGGATTGTACAAGCTCTCAAAAATCTCAACTATCTGTATTGGTAAAAAGAATAAATAGAAAAATGAAGGAAAATTCAATCCTGACTCACGAAATCAGAACCTTATGGGGAAAAGGATACGCCTATTCAAGAATTGACTAGAACTAGCCAGACAATAATTTTATAAAAGTGAAAGGAGCATCGTGAATTATTATTATGAAAATATTATTACTCACAAAAAATGTTTTAACTGAAAAGAGAACGCAGCGGATATTACAGCTCTTAGGACACGAAGTTTTCGTTACTAATAATTATTTGGAAACCTTTATTGAGAGAGAACCTGATAAAGAAGCGATGAATTATTTTAATTTATGCATCATAAGTGAAACTGTTTCAGATCCTGAAGTGGATAAACTTTTTTCAAGAATTAACAATGTACCCTACAAATTCTTTCGAGAAACTGAAAATGCTGATATGAAAGATGAAAAAACCAGAAACCCAACCTATGATTTCATCAAGACAAATGCGAGTACCGTTGAGTTGCGTGAAGCAATAGCTAGTGTCGTATACGGCTAAATTTACATGCTTGAAAATTGTTGTGTTTTAAAAAATTATTACTAAGGAGAATAGAAATGAAAAAAAAGTCAATTGCAATTATAGGTACTGCAATTATAGCTTCGAATCCTGTGATACAACCGGCTGTTGTATTAGCTGAGCAGACTTCAGTTACTGGTCAAACAGATACTGAAGGTGCAAAAGGCACTCTTGAATCAGAACTAGATACAGCTATTTTAAACTCGGATACAGTTGTAGCAGAGTCTAGTGATTCGATGGACGCAGAGCAAACAATTGATGAGGAAGGAACTTCTGAAGATGCTTCAAAAAAAGGTGATACTGAATCTGAAGTGACTGAAGAAAGTACGACTGATGAAGAAACAGAAAAAAGTGAAGAAGAAAATACAGCAAAATTAGAAAAAAGCAGCCTGCAAACTGATGGAATAAAAGTTGGAATCAATGCACCTACGAAATTTCAGACGTATACAGATCCTGTTTCTGGTGTGAAGCCGACAGAATTAACGGTTGCGTTGGCTATATCAATTAGTCAGGCTGATGTCGAAGGAGCAACGATTGAGATACCTTATGGTTTTACACCAGATCCATCAAATCCAACATTTAAACATTTCACAATGACAGATGCGATTTTTAGCTTTGTTGATCCAGGAGTACCTAGTGAGGATTCGATTGTGGAATCTTATGAAGAAAAACTAGCTGAAAATAAGCTGGTCATTCATTTGAAGAAAACAGCTACCACCGTTGAGACATTAAATTTACGTTTCAAATTTAATGATGATTACAATGCGAAAATTCCAGCTGATCAGATTATTTGGGAAGGCCTGAAAGCGACTACTTATGATTCAGATCAAACAGAAGTTGCCAGCACTGATGCAATGAATGTTGAATCTAATACTAGAGATGGTTTTTCTGTGACGATGGAAAGATTTAACCCAACAGATGAAAAATATACTAGTGGTCCAATCAGTACTCGAGGTTATCTATTTAATAGATTTAATCAATATAGCTTACTAGATATGACCAATGAAGATATCAACCAAATGTGGGTCCAGGTACCTACAGGCTCTTCTTTGAATTCAGTTTATACAAATACGTTTGGAACAGATGGGAAAACATCTGTAGATAATTCAGAAATTCCAGTAGGATATACCCGATTTTCCACTAAAATGAAAGATGCCACCTCTAGTTTTCCTGTTTGGGCTTATGCAGGAGACGTAAATGATAACCGAAGAATGGTGGACGCGGAATTTACGCCACCATCTAGTATCCAAAATGGAGAAACATTCAACGTCACACTCGGAATGACTTACAAAAAAATAAATGGAAAAGTGACAACTGTAGAAGGCTCTAAAGAATATATAAAGTCGGATTTAGAAGAATGGAATTTATACAACCCTGCTACAAATTCTACGGGTGGGTCTAAGGAAGCTATGGTTACAGTTGGTGATCCTTCGTCCGTAAGTATCTCCATGAATACAGGGTATGCCTATATTCATAATCAAACAACTAAAAACGTAGGTAAAAAGCCAATAAAAAATGCCAAAGCTACTCTTTTTCAAGATGAAACGGTTAGTTCGAAGATTAACTATGAGTCAGTTGTAGTGGTCGGATTAATTGATACGAATGACAGCAGTGCTGTACAAGGTCATTATCGAACAGAAGTAGTCATCAAGAATGCAAAAACTAGTGCAACGAGAAAAGTTGATGGTGGATTGGGTACGACTAAAATAGAAGTCGGATTGCCTAATCTGAATGAAAATGAGTTTATCAGTGAGATTGTAGTGGTGCCAATGGGGACCGATGGACAAACAGAAGGAGAGTTGCCTTCTAAAAATGGCTTTAGGATTAACTATACTGCAAAGAATTGGGATTCGAATACTTGGCCTGACGGGACCAAAATAGCTATGGATAGTGTCACAAAAGCTACGACTTATTGGACATTTGATTATGATGATGAGAAGGATGGCAAGCTACCTACGCCTGCGTCTAAAAAGTCTAATATAGGAAATATTTATTACGCGCCGGCACATACAACTGATGCATATGTATCTGTAACAAGTAGTGATGCCACAGATAGGAAACCAGGGGAGACAGTTCATTACAATATCAATGGATATAACACTGAAAAAGCTCTCGGAAACTGGACAAATCCTGAAGTTAGAGTCAGTATTCCTAAACAATTACAATTACAGAATCCTGATACTTATAAAGAATATAAAGATTTAGTTTCTGGAGTCGATTATCCTGATTCTGTCAAAGTAACTTTGCTTTCTTCAGACAGTAGGTTCAATTACTACAAATTTGAAGCAACTGGAATTGCAAAAAAGAATGGCACTAGCCCTTCATTTTCTATCCCATTGGAATTAAAAGTAGTTTCGGGTACCAAAGTAGGGAAATATGATGTTGCTTACGCTACAGCAAGTCATAATATCCCAACATTTTCACAAATGAGAATTACAAATAATTTAGGCGATTCTGTAGCTGAGTCATTTGGCTTCGATAATTCTGTGCTTAATTCATATACGGCTAGCGGGGGACATACACCACTATCTGTCGTCTATGCAACCAAGCTGAGCGGTGGAACAGCTGGGAGAAAAGGTTCTTCTGACGATTGGTCGAATACCACGAACTTCGCTGTTGAAAAGGGTGGTACGCCTCAGATGAAGGCAACTATCCAAAATACGGGGAATACGAATTTTAGTAATGTCCGTTTGTACGATATTCTTCCATCTTCGAACGATGGTCGCGGTTCTACTGGAAATGTTTCCTTTGCAGGTTTAGAAAGTGTTGATGGAGCTACTGTTTATTACACGACCAAAGCAGTCTCTGAGTTGCCAAATTATGAATCGAATCTGCAGAGTTGGGATGCAGCAAAAATTGCCTCTTATGGTTTTACTACTACAAAACCTGCTGATGTCACAGATGTAACAGCGGTCTTTATTGATTTTGGTTTAAAAGTTGTTGCACCAAATAATAGTTTGGACACTGTCCTGAACTTTTTGATTCCTGATGCAGACAATCAAAAAGCGATTAATCAATTCCAATATTCAGCCAAAGAAGAAGGCTCGGGAACCACTCTAAATGCGAAGAGCGATTCAATTGTCTTTAGTACGGAAGTGGCACAAATCAATTTTGATCAAAACTTGCCAGATTATTTACCGGCGGGTGTTGAAAATGCGACTGACATTCCTGAAAGCCAAAGCGAGTTGCTTGATGTTAATGGTGATGGTTCAGTAACTATTCCAGATAAGGTTCCTACACTGACAGGTTATGATTTTGTGAAGTGGGTTGATAAGGATGATGACAAGAAAGAATATCAACCAGGAGACATCATTGACTTTACAAGCAGCAGTTCAAAAACAACAGTAGATTTGAAAGCTGTTTGGAGAGCAAAAACAGTTAAAGTGACCTACAACGAGAATTTTGGCAGCAAACCAAATGAAGTAACAAAAGAATATGGCTTCGGCAACACAGTTAATTTATCTGAGGTAGCAGTACCAAAACGTACAGGCTATGAGTTTGTGGGTTGGAGTAATTCAAACGTAGCTACTGTGGAAGATTTTAAAGATGGTGAGAAAATCAGCTTTACTTCGGATAAAACAGTCTATGCAATTTGGAAAGCAAATACTTATACGATTTCATTTGATGCCAACGGCGGTACAGGGACGATGGCTGACCTGCCAATGATTTATGATGTCGAAAAAGCTATTCCTGAGAATACATTTAGCCGTAAAAATTACATTTTCCAAGGATGGTCAACAAAAGATTCTGGTTCAAAGGAATTCCAAGATAAGGGTGCTGTTAAAAATCTGACCGACAAAGCAAATGGTTCAGTGACACTTTATGCCGTTTGGAAGCTTGATCAAACAGAAATCGTTGTTAAGGATTCTACGATCTATGTTGGCGAAACATGGACACCAGAGGATAACTTTGTTAGCGCGAAGGATGAAGACGGCAAGCCAGTTGCTTTTGATAAAGTGACAGCACCAAATGCGAATGAAGTCGATACTGCGACGCTTGGTGATTACGAGGTTACGTACAGTTACAACGGAAAAGAAGCCAAAGCAACTATTCATGTAGTAGATAGTAAAGAGACATTAAAAGCAAAAGATGTAACGATTTACGAAGGGGATTCTTGGGATGCAGAGGACAATTTTGTTTCTGCAACGGATAAAGATGGCAAAGCAGTGGCATTCTCTGCTGTAGGGGTTACTGGTGCAGATGCTGTAGATACTGCCAATGAAGGAACGTATAAAGTAACGTACACCTATGGAAAACAAACCGTTGTAGGAAATGTCATTGTTCTAAAAAATCAAACGAATATCCTAACTAAGGATTCTACGATTTATGTAGGGGGCAGCTGGGATCCAGCCGATAATTTTGTTTCTGCTACTGATAAGGATGGTTCAACGGTAGATTTCAGTAAAATCACTGGGCCGGCCAACAACGCGGTAAATGTTGCGGTCGTTGGTGATTATGAAGTCACCTATAAATACAACGGCAAAGAAGCCAAAGCAACCATTCATGTAGTTGCTAATCAAGAAACGTTAACAGTAAAAGATGTAACAATCTATCAAGGGGATACTTGGACCGCTGCCGATAACTTTGTAAATGCTACGACAAAAGACGGTATGAAAGTAGAATACAAAGATATCACGGTAACAGGAGATGATTTGGTCGACGTAAATCAAGAAGGTAGTTACAACGTGACGTATGTGTATGGCGGTCAAACAGCTATCGGAAAAGTAACCGTTTTGAAAAATCAAACAAGTATCGTCGCAAAGGATTCAACGATCTATGTAAATAGTTCATGGAGCCCGGCTGATAATTTTGTCAGTGCAACAGATAAGACAGGTGCGGCTGTAGACTTTAGCCAAATAACAGCACCGGCCAGTAACGCAGTAAATAGTGCGGTTGTTGGAGATTATGAAGTTACCTATAAATATAGCGGCAAAGAAGCCAAAGCAACCATTCATGTGGTGGCTAATCAGGAAACACTAACAGTTAAGGATGTAACAATTTATGAAGGAGAAGCTTGGAAAGCGGAAGATAATTTTGTTGGCGCAACAACCAAAGACGGCGATGCAGTTGCTTTCAAAGATATTAAAGTAACCAATGCCAATTTAGTTAACACCGGTATTGCCGGAGATTATGAAGTCACTTATGCTCATGGCGATCAAACAGCAGTAGGAAAAGTCACTGTACTGAAAAATCAAACATCAGTTGTTGCTAAAGATTCGACTATTTATGAAGGCAGTTCTTGGGATCCAGCGGATAACTTTGTTAGTGCAACAGACAAGACTGGTGCTTCTGTAGATTTTAGTCAGATTACACCACCAGCGAGTGACGCCGTAAACGTCTCAAAGGTTGGAAACTATGAAATTACCTATAGCTACAATGGAAAAGAAACTAAGGTCACAGTCCATGTAGTAAAAAACCAAGAGACATTGACTATTAGAGATATCACGATTTACGAAGGCGATGATTGGAAGGTAGAAGACAACTTTGTCAGCGCGACAGCAAAAGACGGCAGTATTATCGCTTTTGAAAAGGTGAAAACCACTGGAGATGACACGGTAGACCCTTCAAAAGAAGGAATTTATGAAGTGATTTATGAATACGGTGATCAACAAGCCACTGGAAAAGTGACTGTTTTGAAAAATCAAACAAGTATTACTGCGAAAGACTCAACCATTTATACCGGTGGAAAATGGAGTCCAGAAGATAATTTTGTTGGAGCAACGGATAAAGCTGGAACGGCAGTAGCCTTCGATCAAGTAACTGCTCCTGCAGTAACCGCTGTTGATGTAGATAAAGTGGGCGACTATGAAGTTACCTACAGCTATAAAGCCAAAGAAGCAAAAGCAACTGTTCATGTGGTCGAGAATCAAGAAACATTAACGGTTAGAGACGTGACGATCTATGAAGGTGATGAATGGAAAGCGGAAGATAATTTTATTAATGCCACAACAAAAGATGGCAGTGAAGTTTCCTTCAAAGATGTTAAAGTAACTGGCGACAAAAATGTTGATTCGAAAAAGGCAGGAACTTATCAGCTGACATTTACGCAGGGAGATATCAGTCAAACTGCCAATGTGATTGTGCTAAAAGATAAATCGAGTATTACTGTAAAAGACACAGTCATCTATATTGGTGGTACTTGGGAAGCGAAAGACAATTTCGTATCTGCCACAGACCGTTATGGAAATGGCTTGGAATTAAGTGATCTGACTGTTTCTGGCGAAGTCGATATGAGTAAAATTGGAACGTATGAGGTAACCTACGCTCTTGAGACTTCTAAAAAAGCGAGCAGAGCAGGGGGAACGGAGCTGCCAAGCTCATTAGCAGCAATTGCCAAAATTCAAGTGCTAAATAATAAAAAAGGCTCAACAACGAACACTACAGACAGTACAACTCCTGTTAAGACAGGTCAAAATGATAAATTAGGCAATACTAGTACGAATATTCGCTCGAACACGCTGCCAGATACGGCTAGTCGTACAGTAACTTCGAGTCAAAAGAGCTATCCTCAAACAGGTGAAACGAATTCGATTGTACCAATTGTTTCAGGCGCTTCGCTGATTAGTATCGCATCAATAATCGCTTGGTTCAGAAGGAAACGTAAACGAGGATAATTTGGATTAAGAGGTAACTGTGCCAAGAAAAACTTGGCACAGTTTTTCTACCAAAATGTTAGGAGTATCTCTCATGAAGGGGAAAAAATTTTTAAGAGTATTATTTGCACTGTCATTCTTAATTCAAATCTTAGAAAATACTGAAAATAACGTATTTGCTATTGAAGAGAACACAGCCCAAGGAAAAGCTAAAATTATTGTTAAAAAAGATTTATCCCAAATAAATCTACGGGATATGAAAATCAATACGCATTCAAAATGGGAAGCTATTGATTGCTTTATTGACGCTTTTGACAGAGATGGGTACCCGTTGGCTTTTGAAGAGATTGCCATCACTTCTGATGTAGATGTAAATAAACCTGGTATCTATCAAGTACGTTTTGAATATAAAAATAGAGTTGCGATTGCGACTGTTGAAGTAGAAGACTCACCGATGCAGAAACTGGAGGCTAAGCTGCTATCAAAAAGCACTAGTTATCGGTCGGATCCGATTGTTTTAAATGAAGATTTGTTTAAAAAGTCAGAGCTAGAATTTGAACCGAAGAAATTGAGTAGTGGTGGAAATGAACATCTTAATCAAGTTACTTTAGGCTACTACTTGTCCGGCACGCTATTATTTGGACAAAGGAGAATAGAAAGATGTTAGACAAACTTATTAGTGAAAGAAGTCAGACCAAACTTACTCTGTTCCGCTATTTAGAAAATCGTTTGGGTGCCACTACAAAGTTTGTTGAACTTGAAAAAGAATTAGGATATACAAATTATTTGATAAAAAGTCTCGTGGGAGAACTCAATGAGGATGCACTTAGTTTGCCGATGGACAATAGTTTTCATATTACGATTGACAAAGATCAAATTGAATTTCAGCAACAGTATTATGTAAGTTCAAACATACTGGAAGAAGAATATTTAAGTCAATCACAAGAATTTTTATTATTGAAAAGTATTTTCTTCAATAAATTTGGTTCAAAGAAATCCTATTCTGAAAAAAATTATCTTAGCCGTACTAGTGTCCATCGACTATTTGATCGAGTGAACCATCAATTAAAAGAATACAACCTTTCGCTTGATGGTAAAGGACATATTCAAGGAGATGAAATGCTGATTCGTCAGTTTTTTTCAGCATTGTTTTATAAAGTCTATAAAGACAGTTTTTCGCTTTACTCACTTGCTGCTCAAGCAGACTTCGTTCATTTAGAAACTGATTTGAAAAAAAGTATCCGGCATTACTCAAGTTCAAGTCGATTTAAACATTATGTTTTAGTCTCCCTTGTTCGCATTCAGGCTGAGAAAAAAAATGTATTGAGTAAAACGTATTACCCACTAGAAATCAGAAATGAGCAATTAATAGAAGTTTGTGAAGATTGGCTGATTAAGTCTGGTCTGAATGATGAGGATGTCGAGAATGAGACTGCTAGTTTAATCGGAAATATCAGAGATATTGATTTTAAGGCACACGGTATAGTAAGGGATTTTACTCTATGCAGAGAATATAGTGATGCGTTATATCAAGAGCTTCAATCCTCGATTAGTTCCACGGTAAATAGGGAATTACTCGAAAATGAAAAACTGCAGGATACCATCTTTGATTATTTGTATATTGACATATGCAAAGATGTTTTCTTACGAGAGATTGATTTGACCTATTTCAAAGAAAATTTCCCGGAATACTTTTACAGCTGCTTCAGCTTCATCAAAAAGAATGTGAAAGAAAAACAAGAGGCTTCTCACAACAAGGTATCGTTTTTCTTTGATTTACTATTGTCAATCATAAACATAATGCCTTATAGCACTGTCGGATCAGAGATTAATATTTTTGTGAATTTTGTCCATGGCGATGCGTACAATGAATTCATCAAGAAGAATATAGCCACTTTCTCTAATTTCAATTTTAAATTCCATTCTCATTTAAGACCGGATACTGATCTGATTCTTTCAGATCATATAGTCAATCAAGAATTATTGGACCAGACGATTATTTGGCTGTCACCACCTCGAGCAAAAGATTGGGAAGTATTCGGTGATCATGTAGTTACTATTTCACATAATAAGTACGACGCACAAAAAAAACAAACTGATTAAAAATCTATTTTATGTTGGGAGAACATTTATGAATAAGAAATATTTTGTCAGATTAGCAACTACATTCGTGATAACAAGCTTTTTAGCAGATTCAGTTCCCAGTATCGTTGTTGCGGAAAAATTAGAAGAAACCACAAGTTCACTACAAGAGAGCCAAACAACCAGCTCTTCTCTTGAAAACCTCCGAGTGAAGAATCCTCTGGAGAACAGTGAAAAAGAGAAGATGCAAGAAAGCTCCATTATTTCTAGTGAATCAACACAAGAATCAAGAGAAGCCACTGAAGCCACTGTTTCTAGTCAAGAGCAACTAAGAACACCAACTCCTAAAGCTGACACCAATATTGATACATGGATGCCAGACAAAACCTTACAACAAGCAGTTGCTACAAGGTTAGGAATTGCCGTAGAAGATTTGAAGCAAGCTGATCTATTAAATTTGAAAACATTGAATGTCCATAATCAAGGTATTAACTCACTTGAGGGACTTCAGTATGCAGAAAATTTAATTGATCTAACGGCTTCGGAAAATAATTTAACTGATATTACTCCATTATCAGGATTGTCAAAACTGGAAGATTTAAAAGTCAGTTGGAATAATCTTAGTGATATTAGTATGATCACGACTTTACCCAATTTGAAATCTATATCAGCTTCAGATAATAAAATTTATGATTTACCTGATCTATCAAGTTGCTTTCAATTGAATTCGGTAGTCTTATCGAGAAATTTTATTTCTGATATTTCGCCGGTTACGACGCTAGGGCATGCGTGCTATTTCAATTTTGATAATCAAATACTAGGGGATTCTGGAACCTTTGTTGTTGGTTTTGATCAATTGCCGGTTACAATCCCTTTACCTATTACTGATATGTATGGCAATAAGTTGGGCCCTTCCGGTGGCTATGACGGTGATGCGATTGATTTTACATCAACAGATATTATCTTAAAAAAAGAGGGATCTTACTTAGTTGATTTTAATCCAAGCAATGTTCCCGGGTATCCAGGAGCGCATCCGTTATACAATATTTCAGGAAATATTTCAGTTACGTATGTTGTCAAACAAACCTTCAACAACGTAACTGTTCAATACTTGGATGAAAACAATCAACCGCTCCATGCATCAAAGACAATATCAGGATTTGATGGGGATTCGTTTGATGCGACAACGCCAGAGTATAAGCTAGATATTCCTGATTATTATATTGATGACACAAGATTACCAACGAATGCGATTGGTACAATTGACAAAAAGACACCACAAACGATTACTTATTACTATAAGAAAAATCAATCCGCTATAAACGTTCATGATTCGACGATTTATGTGGGAGATTCATGGGCGGCTGAAGATAATTTTGACGAATTGTTAGACAGAGTAGGTGTGGCAACGGATTATGCTGATTTTATTGCCAAAGGCGGAGTTGTGACCGGTTCGGCCGACACATCTCAAGCAGGTGTTTATAAGGTGGATTATGAAATTAATGGATTGAAAGCAACTGCAACCATTACCGTAAAAAACCGTCAAACAGCGGTCAATGTCCATGATTCAACGATTTACGTGGGGGATGCTTGGACTGCTGAGGATAATTTTGACAGCGCGTTAGATAAAGATGGAAATTCGATCTCCTTTGATAAATTGACTGTAGACGACAGCAAGATGAACAATAAAAAAGCTGGCGTGTATGAAGTAACTTATACAAATGATGGTGTGACTGCAACGGCTACGATTACAGTGAAAGATCGTTTGACGGCCGTCAACGTTCATGATTCAACGATTTATATCGGAGATTCATGGCAAGCTGAAGATAATTTTGATAGCGCCTTAGACAAAACTGGAAAGCCGATCACTTTTGATAAAATTACTGTAGATGACAGTAAGATGAATAACCAAAAAGCGGGTGTTTATCAGGTTATCTACACAAATGATGGTGTAGCAGCAACTGCAACCATCACTGTCAAACCAAAACTGACAGCAGTCAATGTCCATGATTCAACAATTTATGTGAATGATCCGTGGAAGGCAGAAGATAATTTTGACAGTGCTTTAGACAAAGATGGGACTCCCGTTGCTTTTACAAAGCTTACTGTTGATGATAGCAAGATGGATAATACGATTCCGGGTGTTTATGAAGTAACTTACACAAACGATGGTGTGACAGCAACGGCGAAAATCACAGTCAAAGCAAAACAAACGGGTGTGAATGTTCACGATTCGACGATCTATGTTGGAGATGCGTGGAAGGCGGAGGATAATTTTGATAGCGCGATGGATATCGATGGAGCTCCAGTCTTATTTGATAAAATCACTGTAGATGACAGTAAAATGAATAATAAAAAAGCCGGCGTTTATGAGGTAACTTATACGAATGATGGAATAACAGCAATTGCAACAATCACTGTAAAGGATCGAATGACAGCAATCAATGTCCACGATTCAACAATCTATGTAAATGATCCATGGAGAGCAGAAGACAATTTTGATAGTGCTTTGGATAAAACCGGAGCAACAGTATCTTTCAGAGATATCACTGTAGATGACAGTAAAATGAATAATAAGAAAGCCGGCGTGTATGAAGTAACTTATACGAATGATGGGGTAACAGCAATTGCAACAATTACTGTAAAGGATCGACTGACAGCGATCAACGTTCATGATTCAACGATTTATGTGGGAGATGACTGGAAAGCGGAAGACAATTTTGACAGCGCTTTGGATAAAACTGGAGCAACAGTATCTTTCAAAGATATCACTGTAGATGACAGTAAAATGGATAATAAAACAGTAGGAGTCTATGAGGTGATTTACACCAATGATGGTGTAATCGCAACAGCAAAAGTGACAGTCAAGGCAAAACAAACTGATGTAAATGTGCATGACTCGACGATTTACGTAAATGATCCGTGGAGGGCGGAGGATAACTTCGATAGCGCAATGGATAAAGATGGTAACCCTGTTGCTTTTGATAAAATCACCGTTGACGACAGCAAGATGAACAATCAAAAAGCCGGCGTGTATGAAGTAACTTATACAAACGATGGCGTGACCGCAACGGCAATGATTACAGTAAAAGATCGTTTAACAGCAGTCAATGTCCACGATTCAACAATCTATGTAGATGATCCATGGAAAGCAGAAGATAATTTTGATAGTGCTTTGGATAAAACCGGAGCAACAGTAACTTTCAAAGATATCATGGTTGACGACAGTAAAATGAATAATCAAAAAGTTGGCGCTTATGAAGTAAGTTATACGAATGATGGAGTAACAGCAATTGCAACAATCACAGTAAAAGAACGCAATACAGCAGTCAACGTCCACGATTCGACAATCTATGTCAATGATCCGTGGAAGGCAGAGGACAATTTTGATAGTGCTTTTGACAAGGACGGCAACTCAGTTTCATTCGCGAATGTAACGGTTGATGATAGTAAGATGGACAATACCAAAGTCGGAGAGTACGAGGTGACTTACTCCTATGATGCGTCCTCAGAAGTTGCGGCAGTTACAGTGAAAGATCGTCCAAAGACAGACGATAAGGGAACCGTAATCGTAAAGTATTTAGATATGGATGATAAAGAGATAAGCAAAGCGGAGCAATTGTCTGGTGAAATTGGAGAGTCATATGAAACAAAACCAAAGACTATCGAAAATTATGAGTTAGTTGAATCTCCAGAAAATAAAACGGGAAAATTCCAAAAATCAACTGTTCAGGTTGCTTATAAATATAAGAAGATATCCAAGAACGTTGTTTTAGATAAAACAACGTCAGGAAATGGGGGCGCTAGTCTAAGAAATTCTCATACAACATATAATAGGTCTAGCGAAAGTGGTAAAGTGCTTCCGAAAACAAATGATTCGGTCAATCCATCTGTTAATTTGGTGGGAGCGATGCTTGTCTTTGTTAGTATAGCATTAGCATATTTAAAGAAAAAAAGCACTAAGTAATAAACGAATGGCATAGAAAAATTAACTGTTGTTAACGAAATTCATTAACTGTAGCAACAGTTAATTTTGTGCCAATTTATTGGAATCTTTAATGAAAGTGAGTAAAAATATGAACTACAGCTATCCGGAGAGACTTAAATTTATCTTTAAATATACTGATAGTATTTTTCAAAATATTTTATTGACGTTATTGCTGATTACTTTCGTATTGTGTTTATTTAAACTTTTTGGACTCTTTCGATTAAGTGGAAGAAGTCGGCCTAGTCCAAGAAAAAATACGGCACTGCTTTATCTCTTTTTTATTCAGCTTGTTCTGTATACAGTTATTTCAACTGCGTTAACGGGTGCTAGCTCGGTAGGTATCAAGGATCAATTAATTGTAGGAAAAGATTTCTATTCTTTACAAAATGTTAGCAAAGCTAGAAGTACAGGGACTATAAATAAGGTGAGTACGAGTACCTATATAAGTAAGGTGTCTTTAAATAATCCCCAAAAAAATTGGAAAAAGAAGATTCACAATGGAACGAGTGAATCAGCAGCTTTTTTAGGCGAAACGAACAAAGGTATTTTCTACCAATCGAACGGAGAGATTGAAGGGATCAATAAAAAGACAGGAGAAAAAATCTTGACATCAGAGCAGTTGATCAAGAAAAATCCGCAACTGAAAAATGTTCTTTCTTCTGATGGATATAGGTATCGGCTGTCTGAAAAAGAGAATCAGCTGTTCTTCGAGACTACTATCGGTGATCAGTATCAGCTTGATTTGAAAAGCCTAAATGCTCAGAAGTTATCAGAAGACTTCAACGATTTTGGCGATCAAGATAACGGAACAATCGAAAAATCCCTGCAAGCAGTTAATATGAAAAAATCGTTAGAATTCACAACAACAATTTCTTCTAACGATCCAAGGTTTCCTTATTTAAGTTTTTTCTCAAATAAAACCATTCAAGAAGCGGAAGCGGTTAAGAAATTTTCTGTAGCAGGCCCGAATTTAAATGCGATGGATATTTTTGATAAAATGCCCAAATATTTATATGGATTTGGCTATTCCGAAGAAACCTCACAACTATCATTGACTAAAGTGGCGGAGGAAAAATGGATTGATCCGCACTTTCTTTTAATTCACTCGTCGGATCGACAAACAAATACATTTTCAATAATCGAAGGGCTAACCAAGAAGAACATCCTTGATAAAACGAGCGAGCGTATCATTACGGTTCCGCACGATGATTTTTTTGGTTCCATGGCAGATCAATTTGCTGTTGAGCTTTTAAAGCCAAAGTTTCCATCTACACCGCTACTTATAGGTGAAGAAAATCTACTCATTGTACATTCTGAAGCAAATGAAAGGGACAGCAAGTTGCTGCTTAGTTTGTGGGATGTCAAAAAAAATGAAACAAGATGGACAATTAAAACCAATAGCACGAGTCTGATAGATTACGCCTTTTCTGATAATTCACTGGTTTTTACTATCGATTCTAATAGTGGGTCTAACCAGTTAATTATCATAGATACAAAAACCGGACAAGGAAAAGGCTACGATTTTAAATACAATGATGTGTTTAAAGTCGTTAATTTATAAAAAGATGGAACAAGGGGGAGAATTAGGATGCTGATAGTGAGGTCTGCGCTGTTAAACAATTTTAAACGAATCTATGGTGAAACGGACATGGTCTGCTGCTATGCAAGAGCACAAGGCTTCTCTGCCATTAGTCAAGATGCGATCTTGTTAATGAATAATGAAAAGATCGTTATTCTGTTTATCAGCTATTTTACGAACAGACTTATCCAAAAAGTTGAATTTTCTAAAGATGACTTAATAGAGAGTCAGCTGAAGTCGGGAACCTTACTTGCCGATATTTGGCGATTTACTGCTAAAGGACAGAAATGGTTTTTTAGAATTCAGCGTAAAATAATCCCTTTGGGTAATAGACAAATTGAATTTTTAAATTTTCTAAAGAAAATTTAGATCGCATTTTAAAAGCCAAAGCGAGAATTCGATTTCAAAAGCTGAATATCTAGTTTATGTATCAACTAAACGAATTTTTGCGTTTTAAAAGTAAATTCTATTTTTCTTCATTGACCGAAATATCGATATTGTTAATACTAAGGACTTCTCTATTCGATTTTTGTCAATAAAACTTGACAGAAATCATTTAAAAGTATAAGCTCAATATGTCAAGTTTTGTTGACAATCGAATGGAGGTAGTATATGTCTAAAAAAATTTATAACGTAGTAGAAGTAATCAAATTATTTGTTCTAAGTTGGTTTGTAATTCTGGTTTCTGATAAGTCAATAGAATCAAAATATTTTTCTGAATATGAGTTGGTATTAATTGGTCGTAGCTTTTTAATAATGCTCGTAAGTCTTATTGTCGGCTCCATTTTACTGGAAATTTTTATATCGTTTTTTATACCGATGGAAGTGGGAAAGATTGGTGAGTGGGAAAAAATTGTTAATAACAATGTGCTTAGAAATTTCTCTTATGCACTATCGCTATTTCTATTTGCAATAATGGTTTCATTTGCTTCAAACGCTCAATTAGAAAGTATTCTTAACCTTTTAAAGCTTGGCTTTTTCTTTTTAATTACCATTGTTAACCTAACAAAGGCTTATTATTATGGGGGTTGAGATATGAAAAAGGAAAAAGTAGTCACTAGACTGAAGTTTTATCGAACGAGTGTGAATCATATGACTCAACAGGAATTAGCAGATCAAGTAGGCATATCAAGGCAATCTATCAATGCAATAGAAAAAGGAAAATTTCTTCCCAGCATTGAATCCTCATTAAAGTTAGCTCGCTTTTTTGGTATAGCAGTTGAAAAATTATTCTATTTAGAGACGGAGGAGTAATTGTGAAAGCAATTGTGTGTGAAAAATACGGTTCGACAGAACATTTAAAAATTAAAGAATTGAGTATCCCAAAAGTCAAAGAGAATGATATCTTAGTTAGGGTTCTGGCAACTACAGTTGCTAGTGGAGATTGTGTAGTCAAAAATGCCTCTAATCCTTTTGTTCGTATAATATTTGGGATTCAAAAACCAAGAAATCCTATTTTGGGGACTGATTTAGCTGGAATTGTTGAGAAAGTTGGAAGCAATGTAACGCGATTCAATATAGGGGATCATATTGTGGCTTCAACTGGAATGAAATTTGGTGGACACGCTGAGTATATTTCTTTAAATCAAAACTTAGCAATTTCTAAAATTCCTGAAAAAATGTCCTTTAAAGAAGCGTCTGTGTTAGCTTTCGGAGGAAATGCTGCTCTACACTACTTAAGAAAAATGAAAAAAAAATCTAATTCTAAAATTCTTATATATGGTGCATCCGGAGCTGTAGGCTCTTCAAGCATACAATTAGCCAAACATTTTGGTTTAGAAGTGACAGCCGTTTGTAGTTCAAATAACATTGATATGGTACGTCTTCTTGGTGCAGATTCCACGCTTGATTATACAAAAATAGATTGGGAGAGAAGTCTAAAGAACTATGATTTCATTTTCGACACTGTTGGAAAAACAAAACAGAAAAAATGGGATAAGTACTTAACAAAAAATGGTAAGTTTTATACTGTTGCTAAAGGCTTAGTCAAAGAGAATACTCAAGATTTAGAATTATTAGTAAATCTTACAAATCAGGATATTTTAAGACCTGTGATAGATAGAATTTACACGATTGATGAAGTAAAAGAAGCATATTCATATGTAGAAACTGGCAGAAAGCGTGGAAATGTTGTACTAGACTTCGAGGATTAAATTGCGAATCGGATCCACTAGGCTGGACGAGCATACTTACTATAGTAGACATCAAGTTAAGGAATTTTACAGGGGTTGCTATAAAACATAGATCGTTCGCACAAGAATTGAAACTCCTAAAAAGTTCGAAGTCTACCTGAAAGAAAAAGCCTCCTCCCTCTTGTTAAATTCATTTACTCGAATTCATCAAGAGGTGCTTTTTTATTTTGTTTGAGTTTATTGGGTCAGTTCCTTAATGGGGGACATGGAACATAGGAACGAAATAGTGCGGTAGAAAAACGAATGACAGTAGTGCATTTCTACAAATTATTCGTTTTCTCTATTTTACATATGGTTGGTCGAGAGACTCCATTCCATATAGATTATTCTTTTGACATATAGTATAAGTTTCCTTTCCAAAAACTTGTTCCCAATTCAGATACCCTATTTACTATACTTTATCCTAAGTTTAGGGGGGATTTTAGCAGGGGACAAGTGTTTGACTATGCTCGAGTATAAACTTTTGAACAAAATTTAAAAAAGGACAAAACGAAATTATGAGAAGTAGGATGCCGGATATTATTACCTTTATAAAGAATGAAGCACTTATTAGGAGAATGACAAGCGAAGAAATCGCAAATCACTTGGGATATGATAAATATTATTTCAGCAGAAAATTCAAAGAAATAAATGGATTCAGTATTGCAGAATATTTATCAAGCTTGAAAATAGAAAAAGGGATCGCTGCTATGGAGCATTCAAATAGAATTATTGAATTACAAGATATTTCGATGTTTGAAAGCAGTAGTAGTTTTGCTAATACATTCAAAAAATTCACCGGAAGCTCTCCCCAAAAATATAGAAGCGACATGAATGGATTATTTGACGAAGTAAAAAGCTTTGAAAATGACAATGTACACCAGACAGTGGAATATTATGAAAAGCAGGATATATTTTACTGTAATGTCACAATTGAGGTCCCAAAAGACTTTGAAAAAGGATTGTTTTTTATCGGATTATTCCGTACACCGATACCAAACCATAAACCTATATGCGGGTTAGCTACTAAAAGTTTGACATTAAATGTGTTGGAAAATATTCCAAAAGGGGAATATTACTTGCTGGCTTGCGCTATTGACTATTCATCAAATATTATTTCCTACTTTAATTTGCAGAAGTGCTTGAGAGGAAGAATGATTGAAAAATTATCTTTTCCCGTTTGTTCTGGCAAGAATTATAGAATAAAATTAAGACCTCCGATACCGGAAGACCCACCGATTTTGCTCAGTGTAGCGAAACTATTAATTTCGAGCTTGAAAAAGACAATCCAGAACAATACTAATTTTTAATTTCATAGTAAACTTATTTTAAGTGGTGATTTTGAATGAAATAACAATGTTTCTATTCTTTTAAGATGAATGTCGAAGTATTCTAGATTATCATGATAATAATAAAAAATGGAGGTAGATCAGTATGAACAGTTTCGTTTCTATATTGGAAATTCCAGCGACGGAAATCTCAAGGGCTATTGATTTTTATCAATCAATTTTGGAAATTGAAATCGAGAAAATGGATTTCCCAGGAATACAAATGGGGTTATTCCCAACTGAAGAACAAAAGGTTGTTGGAGTATTGATGCAAGGGGAAGGGTACACCCCTTCAGCTAATGGTGTAACAATCTATCTTGATGGTGGTGATAACCTTCAAGTTGTACTGAACAAAGTTGAAAAGAATGGTGGAACAATTATTGTTCCCAAAACCCCCCATGCTGATGAAAGTGGATATTTTGCATTGTTCATTGATACAGAGGGAAATAAATTGGGACTGCATTCGTTAAATTGAGTTATTTGAGATCACTCAAATAATATAATTAGCGACAGTAATTTCATCTCTAAAGTAGAAAAAAACTATATTTGGGGTACATGGAATACCGAAACTGAATAATGCGGGAGAGAAGCGAATGACAGTAGTATTTCTACTAATCATTCGCTTTCTTTATTAATGACTTCAGTCAGTTTCGCTCGTGCTAGCGAGTGAAACAAAAAAACCGCGCGTTTCTACGCGTGGACGAAAGAGCCTTAGCGTTAAAAACTCCTTTCGATATACTACTAAGTGGCTACCAACCGCTCATTTTATCGAAAGGAGTTTTTCTATGCCATCAAATGACGACAAAAGTTTATCACATAGTGTGTCCTGAATGCGAGGAAAATTGAAAGGAGGAAAGGTATTTCCAAAGCAATGCTTTTCAAAAGATGGAAGTAGGTCTTCCATAGTCGATATGCAGGGTATAGGCTATAAACCACTCATGGGTGCTGTAATCAAAAGTTACGGTACTGAGCGCATGGTGAAAAGGCAATAAGAAAAAATTGTCAGGTGTGTGCCATAGAGCTGGACGAAAGTGAAGAACTGATGAAGCATCGTTAAGGCTAATAAGTACAGTCAAAACTGGGACTTTGTGTGGCTCCTAGGATAAGTCTAATGGTTACCTGTTTATTGATTAGGCGGCTGTCGGTGTAGAGGTTACAGGAATATGGTATAGGCTTTTGGAAGGAACAGGAGAATCCTGATTTGTAATGATAAGTGAAAAATTCAAGCAAACAAATAGGCGAGAATGAAAGTAATGAGGAATAAATCAGGTGCGGGTGGTGTCGATGGGGTTGATTTTCATACGTTTGACAAAGAAAGGGCTTAAAAGCATGCATGGCGGCTGCGCCGCTATGCAACAGTCAAAATCACCACAAGGAGTAGTTCGCCTTGGGGCGAAACACTTCGTGGTGATTACCTAAAGTGGTTAAATTAAAGAACTGTTTTCTAATTAGTTTTCTTGCGAGTCTTGTAATGTGGGATGTTCACCACCGCCCAACCAGTTTCCTGTTGCGAGCCACAATTCATAGAAAAGTAACCATTCAATTTCCCAAGGAATAAGAGTATCTTTTAACCATGATTTAGAGGTCCATTCGTCCTTTATAGGATGATATAAGCAAATTCGAACTCTTTTTTCTCTTTGTCTATATCATACCTATGTGGGAACTTAGGATCATCTAATTTTTTCAAGTCACCATTACGGGAGATTATATTTGGACAACATTGACTGACACAGAAGTTGGGGCTTTACGACCATTGAGAAATATTGACTAACTATAGACACAAGCATCGAATTGTTTATGACAAGCACACAATTCGATGCTTATATTACAAGAATATTACTTAACGTAGGATTTTCTCGGAATCTTTCACCGCCCCCTATATGCTAATAAGAGGTTTATTGAACGTCAAATCACAACACTATTTGGACCTTATTTTTAGCCATTGTCTCCTTCCTCTTTCATACATACAAAAATCGTACTTCAAGATAACGTTCGCGAATCCTGAATCTCATTCTCTTTCTTGAATGTGACGTTTAGGAAGCTATTTGTCAATTAATGAAAAAAGCGACTGTTCGTTGCTATTCCTATCTATACTAAGGTTAGCGAAACGAGTTATTGGAGGGAAGAATATGCCAGAAACAAAACTAAAGGCAGGGCAATTAACGAAACAGTACAAAACAGATGATGACTTTAACTATGTACAAATGACAGTTAATAAAGATGATATCTACGGACTTATCGGAAAGAACAACGCAAGGAAATGATTTTACTCGCTTAATTGTAGCCAATTTTCGCGACTTCAGAGAAAAGTTTCGCACGTCTGTTTCGAATGGTGGCACACAATGGGCAAGAGAAACTGTAGTTAACAGCATAAGTTGCTTGATTATCCAATGATTTTACGTATTCGTAGAGAATAATTTTTGAAACATTGTTTAAATTCCTACAGATTCTACTATATCGAGAACGACTAGGAAAATCAGAAGTAGGATATAAAAAAGCACAAATTGTACGATACGTACATGATTGATTTGAAAATACCATCATGATTCCCCAAATAAACGTGGCAATAATCACGGTATCTGGCTGTTTTTGTTGGTCAACATTTCGTTTGAAGCGAACGAAGTCAGGTATAAATTTATGATATATTTCTTCAATCTTTTCCAATATAGTGGGATAAGTTGTTTGAAAAACTGAATAAGTTTGGATATTTTGTAGTTGGCTTTGCATAGAATATTCACTCATTTCATTGTGGTTTTGAGCTTATTCTATTGCAAAGCTGTTTTATTTTATGCTTTTAAAATTAACTAGCACAACGGGTGGTTAAAAAAATAAATTGAGAAAGGTGAATGTATTAGAAATCAGATAGATTAATAATACAAGGTGATAGAATGAAAAAAATAATGATAACTATGGGCATATTGTTGTTATTTCTACAGTTAGGTATGCCAGTGCTTGCACAAGAAGGGCAGAGAGAAGTCAAAACCGATGAAACAATTGAAAGACAAATAGATCAAATTATGGATAAATATATTGGGAAAAAAATTCCTGGGGCATCAATTGGAATCGTACAAGATGGAGAAATTATATTAACAAAAGGATATGGTGTTTCAGATATTGAGAAAAAAACTCCTGTTGATGGGGGGAAAACGGTCTTTGAAGTAGGATCTATTACAAAGCTTTTCACTTGGAGCATGTTGATGAAGCTGGCGGAAGAGGGAAAAGTCAAACTGGATGCAGATATTCAAGAGTATTTACCTAAAGGAACATTGAACTTAACATTTGATAAAAAAATAACTATTTTAGATTTGATGAGTCATACAGCAGGATTTGAGGAAAAAATTGAAGGAATGGATTTAGAAAGTGTTGAGCAATTAAAACCGTTAAAAGAGACCGTTACAAAAGAGAACCAGCCAAAGCAAATATATCAACCAGGTACAGTCACATCATATTCAAATTATGGAGCAAATTTAGGTGGCTATATTATTGAACAAGTGACTGGACAAAGCTACACAGATTATATGAATAAATTTATTCACGATCAACTCAAAATGGACCATTCAACTTTTTCAATGATCTATGATGATCAATTAATAATAAAAGACAATTTAAGCTTAGGTTATGAGCCGGATGCTTCCTCAATAAAAAAAGGAAAGCGATTCTTAGGGAATGATATTCCGGCAGGAGCACTCTTATCTACTGCAACTGATATGTCTCATTTTATGCTGGCTTTACTGAACGATGAAAAGGAGGCTCCATTTAGTCTTTTTAAGCAGTCTGACACGTTAGAACAACTAAAGGCACATTCGTATAGTATGGTACCATATACCCCTGGAAATGCTCATGGTTTCTGGGAAAAAGAAGTAGCTAATAAACGTATTATCGAGCACAGCGAAAATACATCAAGTTTTTCTTCTCATCTGGGTTTAGCTCCAGAAGAACGCTTGGGATATGTTTTATTAACGAATATTGGTGGTGAAGCAACTGGGATTCGGAAGGAACTGGAAACATTGTTGTATGGAGAAAGTTTACCTGATGACGATTTGACACCTAAAAAAAGTGTGACAGATAAGAAATTGGTTGGTCGTTATCGAACAGCAAGAACAATGCAATCAACAATGGCTAAGCTGTCTTCTATCGTTTTTGATAGTGATATTATTATCACAGAGGACAAAAAAGGAGGAGTTAATGTAAAACTTCCAGGTGAAACGGAGTATATTCAATATGTTGAAGTAAATTCAGGTATTTATCAAAAAGTTGGAAATGAGCAAAAAACAACTATAGAACAAGGTGGCTTAAATCTTAAACATTTATATTTTGAATTTAGCGACGATGAGAAAGTATTTAGAATCGGTTTCGGTACTGTTGCTGACTTCTTACCTGTAACTATTTTGAATACACAACGTTTTAATCTCATAGCTTTTGTACTCTCTTTTGTTTCTTTTCTTGCAACATTGATTTATTTATTAATTAAATTCATTAGAGAGAGGCACAAAAAGAAAGGCACTAACTGGTCGAAAAATTATATGTTCTTAACAATTTTTTCAAGCATCGGTCTGTTGGTTTGGATAAGTACGTTTTTTATGACGTTAAAATTTGCGATGAATCCAACAATGATTATATCTTCAATGAAATGGTTATTTTATATCAACTGGCTTTTACCACTCAGTACAATTGCTATGTCAGGTTATTTAGTGGCTAACTGGTATAAATACAAGGGTAAAAAGTTGACTGTTTTTTTACTTCTAATTAGTTTGCTTACCATAATCATATTTTATAATTTAAATTTATTCTTTTAATCATGCAATAGAAGGCCTAAATGAACTCTAACAAAGCAATCTGTTTGATTTAACGTAACAATCACTTCTTTAAAATCTTCAGTGTATCTCGTTATAAGGTGTCTAGAACAAAACAGTTTATGTTCTAGACACTTTTTCCGTGGCTTGATATTCTTTTATTCGTATTTTATGTCCAATTTTTTGGGACAGGTGAGTCATGTGTAACAATTAACATTGTTGAGACTGAGAAAGAAATAACGACGATTACGCTTAAAGGGCAAACAGCTGAAGCTTTCAAAAAAAGATAGATAAGGTTACAGCTACTGATAATAAATTAGAAATAGATACAGACGACAAAGCAGATCTATAGTTTTTCTAGACTGGTACATCAGTTAATTAAAAGCAGTATTAGATATTCATGTAGTAAAAGATACCACATTGGAGAACTTAACGATCATTAACTCACTCGGAGACACGGCTGTCTATGTGCCTGAAAGAATGGATGTTGTAACTGATTTAAATGTGAATATGGATAAAAAAAGAATCGAAAATTACTTACCTAAAGTATATTCTGCTCTAAAAATAATTACTGCTAAGATAGGAATGGATACCATCAAATTTTCAAATAAGCAATTTCTATAAATCATTCTCGAAAAATGATACAATCATTGTGCGTTAAAAGGAGGATTTATTTTGCAGATTTTTTGGGTTATTGTCACGGGTGTTCTTTTTATTATCAGTTACTTTTTCTTGCCTGGTATTAGCATATATCTCACCTTTAAAGACTTTTTTTCAAAAAAAGAATTTTGGGGAATGATTGCTGCTACTTTCAGCGCACTATTGTTGTTCCTATCATTCATGGCCGCCTTCAAATTCTTATTTCTTGAAATCTCAACTGTATATAATATTTCTTTTGTTGGTATTTTGCTTTTTTCTTTATTACGTAAGAAGGATATTTACCAGCTAATGCCAATCATCTTAATATCATTGCTTCTAATTACAATGATTGAGAGAATTACTCAAAGTATTAAATTTGGATCTTTATTTGAGCCCTTGAACATAATCGTTTCACTAATTTTATTTAATATTTTCACCATTTTTACTTGTTTATTTTTGCGCAAATGGGTTACGAAGACAAGTTTCTTAAAAAGACTTACTTATCGAACGAATTTATCCGTATATATTTCTTGGGCTGGATTAGCTATTTATTTAATCTCGATTTTATTTTCAAAAATAATCATAGAACGGCAGAATATTCTTTCTGAGACTTACTTTACGAATCCTGAAAATCAAATGAATCTATTCGTAATGATTGTGCTACTAAGTGTTTTGATTTTTTTAATTTTCAGTATGAGAGAACGTAGACAAAAGGATTTGTATCTTGAGAAGATAGTACAACAGGAACAATTGCTAGCTTATATTGATACCCTAGAAGCAACACAGCGGGATCTTAGGCATTTTAGACATGATTTGAAAAATATTTTACTTGGTTTTTCTGGGTATTTAGATGAAAATGATTTAACTGGATTGAAGAGTTACTTTTATGAACATGTGATGCCTAAAAGTAAGGATATGGACATGTATCGCTTAAATTTTTCTGACTTAAACCAAATGAAGATAGTTGAACTTCGTGGCTTACTTTTGACAAAATTAATTACTGCAGAAAACCGACAACTACATGTAAGTTTAGAAATTGTGGAGCCTGTTTCAAAGTTTAGGATGACGACTTTAGATGCCTGCCGTTGTTTGGGAATTATTTTAGATAATGCCATTGAAGCTGCCATTTTATCAGAAGACCGATTGGTTCAAATTGCTTTTATTCAAGAGAGTCATGGATGTATTGTTGTGATTCAAAATACAACTGAGGCTAATGTACAACCTTTTCATTTATTCTTTCAGGAAGGTTTTTCTACTAAAGGAGAGAACCGAGGACTTGGTTTAAGTAGTGTATTGAAGATTGTGGGTGAGTATGAAGATACGTCCTTTCATATGAAGCAAAAAGAAACGCTTGTGATTCAAAAACTGGATATGTAAAAGGAGAAAATTCAAATGATTTCTATTTATATTTGTGAAGATGATCAGACACAATTAGAAAAGATGACTCGTTTTATTAAGCGGTATATTATGATTGAAAATTTAGATATGAGTATTGCACTAGCAACAGAAGATCCTCATAAGTTGTTAAAAACTATTTCCGGAAATACTCAAAAGAATGTCTATTTCTTAGATATTGATTTAAACTGTCCTGAATATAATGGTTTACAACTCGCTCAAGAAATCCGAAAAAGTGATCCTGACGGTTATCTGATTTTTGTGACGACTCATGCTGAATTGACTCATCTGACTTTTCAGTTCAAGGTGAATGCGCTTGATTTTATTATTAAGGATGGAACAGATGGCCTTCAAAAGCGTGTGGGTGAATGTCTGAGTGTCATTGTTACACGAATGAATCAAACGGCCCGGCAATCGGAACAAGCACTATTTTCCTTCTTAATTGGAGATAAAACTAACTTTTTACCTATTGAATCTATTTTATTTTTCGAAACGAGTAACAAGCACAAAATTGTTGTTTATACTATGGAAGAACGATTGGAATTTGTGGGAAGTTTAAATGAAATTGCGCAAAAGCTTGGTAAAGATTTCTTCAGATCCCATCGCTCTACCCTAGTTCATTTGAAAAAAATCAAACAAGTAGATGCAAAGAATGGAATTTTAATTTTGGAGAATCAACAAACCTGTTATTTGGCTGTTCGTAAAGCTAGCAAATTAAAGCAATTAATCAATTTAAATAATTGAGCAAATTTCATAATTATTAGTCCTTGATATATCAGTGTTTTTAAAGCATACAAAAAAGGAACCTCCCCAATCTGGTACAATTAGGTTGTCCTAGAAGACACGTACTCCAAAAGGGGGATTCCTTGTGTCTATTATACAACAACCTACTTTATTTGATCTACAAATTTTAGAACAACTAGATATTAAGGAGAAATATCTAACGATTTTCTCCCCATTAGATTTATCGCCGCTTGTTTTTCTTTTCCAAAAGAATACTCTTGTCGGAGCACCTATCACGGTGAATTATGAAGCCGCTGTTCGTGCGTTACTTGTCAGTTATCTTGAAGGGGTTCCGACCGTCGCTGCGTTGGTTGCGAGACTCAAACAAGATGTTCGCTTCAAACTTAGTTTAGGCTTTTTATACTCAGATCGTACGCCGTCAGAAGCCACCTTTTCTCGAATCTTACAAACGTTTGATAGAAATAGTCATCTTCTGAACGAACAAAATCACACGTTACTTAAACAAATTGATCTGGAATTTACTATTTTTTCAGAAGTTATCGCGCTTGATGCCACTGCAGTAGAAGGTCACACTAAGCCAGCTGAAAAAGTAAAATCACAAGTCCCCAGCTGTGTCGATCAACGTGCAATGGCAACGGAAGAAATTAGGGCTCAGTTACCTATTACACCTCAATGGGGAATCAAAGCGAATAGCCAAGGGAAAAATAATTATTGGTTTGGCTACAAAGCGCATTTGGCGGTCACTTCTGAATCACAATACATCTTGTCCGCCATTTTGACTTCCGCCAATTTCAGATGTCAGTGTGGGGATTCCTTTGATGCGAGAGTTGACTAAACTGGGAATCAAAAACACGGCCCTTATTTTCGACAAAGGATACGATGCCAAAGGGATTTATCAAGAAGCGCATGCCCTTCATTTTGAGCCGATTATCCCACTGAAACGATTCGCAAAAAACGATGGCGAATGGACGAAAGGATATGCGCCAACTTGCTTTTTAGAGCATGGCTATAACTATGACAGTTTTGATACTCGTTATGATGCGTTGAAATTCACGCAACCTTTAGATAAATGCCAAAACTGCACGCTCTTTCGAGAAAACTTGTGTCAAAAAGTGATTAAGATCAAGCAACACAATGATCTGAGAAAAGAAATAGTTGCCTAGTTTCAAAAAAACGAAATTTTGAAATTGGACCAGTGTTTGCTTTTCTAAAAAGGTGAATTATGAAATTAGCTCAGCTAAGTAAATGATTGACAAAAAGCCAGAATAATCTTAAACTAAAAACGAACATACGTTTGGTTTTTAGGAGGTGGTTTTGATGAACATTTATGAAGGAGAACCTGTCAGAGATGTTTTTTGTATGGACTCCAAAAGTTTTTACGCCAGTGTGGAATGTATCGAGCATGGGTTGGAACCACTGGAAGATTTATTAGTCGTCATGAGCGGTGATCGTGAGAATGAAGGGTTGGTTTTAGCGGCCAGTCCGATGGCCAAAAAAGAGCTGGGGATCAGTAATGTCAGCCGCGGTTTTGAAATTCCTAATCATCCAAGGCTGCATATCGTGCCGCCAAGAATGACGCTGTATATCCAATATCACATGCGTATTCAGGAGATTCTTCGTTCATATATGGCAGAAGAGGACATTCATACATATAGTATTGATGAACAATTTGGTGATTTGACTCATAGCTGGAAGTTATTTGGCAATAGTTCGGCAGAAGTCGGCAGGATGATCCAGAAAGAAATCATTGAAAAGGTAGGGATTTATACCTCCCTTGGGATGGGGGACAACCCACTATTAGCGAAAATTGCGATGGACATTGAGGCGAAGCACGATAAAGAGCGTATTGCTCAATGGCACTATCAGGATGTTCCAGAAAAAATTTGGCCGCTGCGCTTGAATGACTTTTGCGGTATCGGCAATCGAATGGAACGCCGCTATCAAATGATGGGATTAAGAACGATGGGGGATTTAGCCCACACTGATCCGTTTGTTTTGAAAAATCATTTTGGCGTGATGGGGATGCAGCATTACATGCATGCTTGGGGAATCGACCGGTCAGTGCTTTCGCAAAAAGATTTGTATCCTACTAAAGAAAAATCAATCGGCAACTCACAGGTTCTACCGAAAAATTATGCTCATAAAGGAGATATTTTGACAGTAATAGCGGAAATCTGCGAACAGGTCGCCCAACGTTTGCGTAAAGCGGACGTCTTAGGAGGTACGCTGCATCTAGGGATCGCTTATGCCTATTTTGGCAGCGGGAAGCGCGGCGGATTTCACCACCAGCTGAAGATTCCGCCGACGCATCAAGCGAAGGAGCTGACTCGTGTTGCTTTTTCATTATTTGAAAAGTATTGGGATAAATCTGAAGTCCGAAATATTTCCATTACTGTCTCTTCTCTGCGTCCGGCTGGCAGTTTACAGCTAAATCTTTTTGAAGATCCGAATCAAACGATCAAGGAAGAAAAAATTGATGAGGTCATTGCCCAAATTCGGAGCCGCTACAGCTTCACTTCGATCGTTCGAGCGCATTCATTGAACGAAGGCGCGACAGCAATTAAGAGAGCCGGCTTGGTGGGCGGTCATGCTGGTGGAATGGAAGGAATGGATTAGCCATGATTTATGATGATGACAGTGCAGAGCAGCTTTTTATGGAAGCTAAGCAAACCTACCAGGATCGCGGAATGATGAAGTGGATTGGTTTTTACTTATCAGATCATACGGCGGTCTTAGGCAAGGAGGCTGTGGAACGGAATCACATCAATGCCGGAAAAGAACAAATGAGTTTGGAAGAAATCGGAGAAGTTTTGCAGCAAGGGTATCTTAAAAATAAGCGGCTTGCTATTCAGCTGGAGACCTTAGACAATGAAGGAAACTATTTGAATGACCTTGTGGGAAAAATCGTCGGTCAAAAAGAAGAACAAATTTATTTGAACGAGGAGGAACGAGGCATGCTTCATTTAACAATCGAACAGATCCACCACGTTACCTTATTAGGCCCTAAGAAAATCCTGACAGAAAAAATTACTAAGCCGCTCGAATAATTGTTTAAGAGCTTCCTGTAGATGAAGGAAACGATGAGCCCAACTCCAAATTTTATTAAAAGCATAAATGAAAGTCAAACGCTCCTATACTTTCGTAATCGAAAGCAATAGGAGCGTTTGACTTTAAATTTGTAAAGTATTTTTCAAAAAGACCTTCTAATTATTACTTTTGCGGCACGCTTAAAATAGCTTCAGCTCATTTAATGGCCAGAAACGCAGAATCACTTTTCCTTGGATCAAGGATTTGTCAACGAAGCCGAAGATCCGGCTGTCTTTAGAGATCAATCGGTTATCACCTAAAACGAAATATTGATTTTTAGGGACGACCACATCGAAATCATCGGTAAAACTAGTCGCGTTGGCTGCCTGCTCTTGAAACGCTTTGCTGTAGGAATACTCCTCGAAAAGCTTATCTTCTTTGAACTTTTCTTTGAATTCATCGAGATAGGTCTCAGCATATTCTTTGCCGTTGATTGTTAGGACATTGTTCTTCATTTCTACGTGATCACCGGGCAAGCCGATGATGCGTTTTACTACATAAATGCTTTGATTATCCGGCTCTTTAGTAGTGATGATGTCTTGTCTGTCTAAGTTGGATATTTTAGACGTAATCAGCCGCTGTTTGTCATGAAGGCTAGGGTCCATCGAATGGCCTTCGACTTTTACTGGAGAAAAAACAAACATTCTAGCGAGAAAAATCAATGCTATGATTATGACTACCGGAAGCCATTCTTTTATTTTATTGCTCATAAGGTCACCTCGTTGATAAATTTTATCATTCTTCAAAATAAAAAGCTCTTTTAAAACTCTCTTTTAGATTTGGGCTAGAGAAATCTTATGATTTATGGGAAACTTAGAACATAAAATGAATGATGAGCAGGAGTAGAGCGATGAAGAAAAATTATCCAGCATCACCGATTTTACCAAAGAGTTTTACTGAAAATTTTTACTTAGAGGACGAAGCTGTGATTGAAGAGGTTCACGGTGTCGAGTTTGACTATAGCTACTTGAACTGTGAAAATCTCGTGCTGCGGCGATCGATTTTAGAAAAAGTGACGATGCAGCGTACGAAGCTGATCCGCTTTGAAGCCAGCAATGTGGTCATTAAAAATTGTGATTTTTCCAATCTTGAATGGATCGGCGGCAGCTTCCATCAAGTGGTTTTAGAAAATTGCAAGCTGACAGGCTGTAATTTTGCGGAAAGCTATTTGCGGGATTGTCAATTCAAGGATTGTCTTATTAGTTTTGGCTCCTTCAGCGCCACCAACTTGAAAAATGTGGCTTTTGAAAATTGTAAAATGACCGACAGCGAATTTTTTGAGGTCACCTGGAAGCATCTATTTTTGCTGAATAATGATTTGGACAATAGTAATTGGATGCGTACGAAATTGTCTGGTTTAGATTTTACCAGCAATCAATTTGGCAAAATTGCCTTTTCAATGGAGCAGCTGAAGGGATTAAAGGTCGATTCATACCAAGCGCTGATTATCGCGGCTGGGTTAGGATTGGAGATTGTGGAGGAATAAATGAAAATAGAACAGAGGAAGATTCAGGGGATTCCTGTCATACGTTGGGGAGAACCGAGTAAAAAAATACTTTTAGCTTTTCATGGAGATCAATCTCATAAAGAGGATACCGTGATTCGGCTTTTAGCGGAAACGGCAACGAAGAAGGGGTATCAGGTTTGGAGCTTTGATTTACCGGAGCATGGGGAACGCAAAGAAGAGGACTATGAGCTGACTCCGCAAAATGTTGTTGCAGACGCGCAGCATCTCCTTTTTGAATTAGAAAAACAGGCAGAAAGTATTTCGTTATTTGGCTGCAGCATGGGGGCGTATTTTGGAATGCTAGTGTGTCAAAATAGGAAGATCGATCAAGGGTTCTTTTTGTCGCCGATCGTCGATATGCAGGAGTTGATCGAAAATATGCTGCTTTGGTCGCAACGGACTCCAGCTGATCTGAAGCGGGAAAAGCGGATTGAAACGCCCGTAAAAACAGTAGAATGGGATTATTATTCCTATGTTGTTGAGCATCCAATCAAATGGGATATCCCGACAAATATTTTGTATGGCGGAAAAGACAACTTGACATCAAGAGCGACCATTGAAACATTTTCGGAGGCTGCTCAAAGCTTATTAACTGTCTTTGAGCAGGGAGAGCATTTCTTCCATACGGCTGAACAATTAGCTTTCTATCAGAAATGGTTGGAAGCAAATCTATAAAAGAACAGCCTGGCTAAATTTTTTTAGCCAGGCTGTTCTTTTATTTTATTCTTTTGCGACTGAAAACAAGCAGAGCCGCTGCCAGAAGCAGCATGCTGGTGCCAGCGATCAGATACTTTGGAGTAATCGCTTCGCCGGTTTTCGGTAATTTTGCGGCCGCATTTTTTGTAGCGGTCGTTTGTCGCTTGGTGTTGATAGAGCCGCCTGCCGGTTTGACAGTGCCTTTGCTCGAATCAGTAATTCCACCTGTTGAATGCGTGTCCGTTGTCGTTGTAGCTGTTGTATCAACGCTGGACGAAGTAGTTCCCGAAGGCTCGCTTGTCTCAGTCGCTGGTGTCATTACAGGCTGATAGACATAGATAACCGTTTGTGCTTGATCGCTAAAGCTTCCTTTAGCATTTTTAGGAAGCTGTTTTTTATCTAAGGTATAGTTTTTGATTGTTGGCTGATATTCCTTGCCCGACACATCAAAAGCAGCTCCGATTTTACCAGTTAAGACTTTTTTTGCATGAATTTCTTTGCCCTTTGGATCAAGGTACTTGATTGTTACAGGTTTTGCTTCTTTTTCAGGATCGATCACGGTGACTGTAGCGGTCGCTTCAGCATGATCGCCTGTCCAGCTTCTATTAGGAACACGGTTATACGTATAAGTGATTTTATATTTCCCGACTTTGGTATTATCAACGCTTCCTTCGGTTTGAACATCATTGATCGTGATCGGCTGCCCATAAGGATCGGTTCCGCCGTCGAAGTTGTCCTCGAATTTCCACGCATCGCCAACGTAAATCGTGGAATCATGCGCATTTAAAATAGCTGAATTTCGTTTATAAACGTAAGTGACCGTTTGTGGATCAGCAGTTAATTCGCCAGTTGCATTGGAAGGCAATTGATCTTGATCCAGGGAGTAGCCAGGAATCGTCAACTGATAGTTTTCCGTGGTCGTATCATAAGACTCTCCAACATTTCCTGTAATCGTTTGATTTTCACGAATTCGATCGCCGCTTTCATCTACATATTTAATTATCAGCCCCGGTGAAAGAGTGGTGTGTTGAACAGTGAATTGGTGCAAATAGGTTCCAGCTGAGATAGCGTAAAAAGTAAATCTTTCCGGTTGATTGTATGTTCCAGCAGGATTATTCAAACGGGCATTGTACTTAAACGTTTGTAATTGATCAAACTCTTCTTGTGTAACACCGGAAACAGTAACCCCTTCGTCTGTTATAGCTAAGCGGCTGCTGTCCAGCTGTCCACCATTGAAATCAAAATATGTTTGACTAGCACTATTTGAAGTAGTGAACGGCGGTACATAGCCATCGAAGTTCGTCATGCGGTTTGGCATGATTGAAAACGGAATGTAGATCGTCTGTTTGTCTGCATCGTAATTCAATTGATCAGCATTGATCGGCGTTGCAGCATCGCCTCGGCCAGTATTCTGACCGTATGCAGCCAGCTGTGTCAGTGCAGGCATTTGATTGATCGGTTTAAAATCAGTGATACCGCAAAATTGGACACGCAATTCCTTTAGTTTTGTCAAAGCAATTACAGGCTCAATAGTGGTAATGTTCATATTGGATTCGAAGGTTAAGGATTCCAAATTCGTCATTTTAGTGATTTTGTCATAAACGTTATTGGTCACGCTGCTCCCAGAAAGATTTAATTGAGTAAGTACCGGCCCGAAAATTGGAACATTTTGATCGGTGACATTTGTTCCCATCAGGTAGACCTGCTTCAATTTTGGCAAGCTGGCTAACACGGAAAAATCACTGATTTGATTATTGGAATTCATGTAGAAATATTCCAAATTACCTGCCAGCTCTAACCCTTTTAAGCTAGCTAAGGCAGTGTCGGTATTTTGGATGAAGAGGCTGGTCAGCTTCGGCATATCTTCTTGGGTCAATGTATCTTTTGTTTTCCCAATAGCTTTTGCGACGATTTGCTGCAGGACTGGATCAGGCATCCAAGTGTCTAAGCTGGCAGCGCGTGCTTCGACTGTGTTCGTTGTTGAACTTGTTTCAGCTGACGGAATAACCGTTGTACTTTCACTTGAAGCCGACGTGCTGGTTGACGGGGCTGCTTCCGCTTCACTTGATGTTGAATGGATACTGTTTACTGAACTAGCAGAGGGAATGGGTTCAGAGCTGGTTGAAATAGTTGAATCGCTGTCATATGTATTTGTTTCAGCACTCCCTTTGAGAGGAATACCGACAACAGAGCCCAAAATGATAGAACTGATTGCGGATAAATATAAAGCCTTTTTCACAAATATAACTCCTTTGTAAGTAATTAGTAATGAATAAATAATAAAGCAATTTTTATAAATAAACTGTTCAAGTTTTATGCGATGATTTTCGTTATTTGAACAATTCATTTTATTGACGAAAAAGGCCTAGTATTTTCCGAAAAAATTATCTAAGCAAAGAATTTAGCAGAAATGAATAGTAAAAAAGTAAATACTATTTTTTTACTTAATGTAAATATCATAAAAGGTTTGTTATTCCTAGTAAATTTTTAGTAAAGGATTTCATAAGCAAAGTTAAAGAAATTTGGGTTTTCTATAGAAATTTTTGCTATTTGCTGACAAAAAACGTAGTATTCTTTGTGAAAATAAATATAAGTAAACTTGTTAGGTGAGGCTCCTAAACAAACATAGGCTATTGCGCAGAAACGTCGAAAGACGCCAATGTGTAAAATAGGAATTGTCGGATTAAGGCTTTTCATAAAATAGCTAAGAGTAATTCTTTACGTTGTTTAGTGCTAAAACTCAGACGATGAGATTGATTGTGTGAGACACCCAACTTGTTAGTTTTTTTGCTAACGATTGGTGTCTCTTTTTTAGGTTATTTGCTGTGGACTCTCTCGTCTCAAACAATTACTTGATGAAGGGGAGAGAGATATGATGAAAAGAAAAAAGATCGATTGGCTGTTGCTGCTGCCTTATTTGGGAGCAAGTCTAATCGGTCTTTTAATTGTTTTCAGCGCTAGTTCTTATCGGTTGATGGCCGAAGGAGAAAATCCGCTAACGCTATTTAGTAAACAGGCCATTTTCATGGGTCTGAGCTGGCTGCTGATTGCAATTATTTATCATGTGAAATGCGCTGTTTTAGTGAAGGGTGGATTGGCAAAAAGCTTATTGGCGCTAGGATTGGTGAGTCTGCTGCTGGTAAAGATCAGCGGAGTCAGTATCAATGGCGCACAAAGATGGGTTTCCTTATTGGGCATCCAGTTTCAGCCTTCTGAAGTAACGAATGTCGCGTTGATTCTTTATTTGGCCTATTTTTTCCGAGTGAAACGAACGAGGCGCGAACTACTGGTTCCCAGCGGACTGGTTTTACTCAGCGGTTTGTTGATCCTGCTTCAGCCAAAAGTGACAGGTGCGATTATTATTTGGGGGATTGCTTTAGTGATCATCACGACTGCTCAATTGCCTTATCAGCTTTCACTTATCATTTTTTTGACGCTTATCGCAGGGATTGCACTGATAGGAGGAGTCATTCTTTTGCTGGGCAGTCATCATCTTTTGCCGGAATTATTTGCCCATACCTATGATCGCGTTCGGCTAGTGAGAGATCCTTTTCTCGACCCCTACGGAAAAGGCTTTCAAATGAGCAATTCTTATTATGCTCTTTATAACGGCGGTTTCTTTGGCCGAGGTTTAGGGAACAGTATTACGAAAAAAGGCTACCTGCCAGTTGCAGAAACGGATTTTGTCTATTCGATTTTAGTCGAAGAACTAGGTGTGGTGGTCGGCTTAATTGTATTAGCGCTGCTTTTTTTGATCGCTCTTCGTTTATTTGTACTAGCAGCAAAGGAAACGAGCCAGCAGATCAGCTTGATTTATTTTGGTGTTGGAACACTATTACTGATTCAAACAAGTATTAATATTGCCAGTATTTTAGGACTGATTCCCATGACAGGCGTGCCGCTGCCATTTATCAGTTATGGAGGAACCAGCTATCTGATCCTCTCAGCGGCTCTAGGTATTTGTCTAAAATTTTCTTCGGAGGTCCGAACAAATGATGAAACGTTTGAGCAACGAATTTAATTACTCTTTGTTTTTGCCGATCTTTTTATTCTATTTGATCAGCGTTGGTGTGCAGGCGATGGCCGCTGATTTAGACGGAGCAGAGGTGAAAAAGGTAGTAGTCAGGCAGATTATTTTCTGCCTGCTTTCACTGCTGGCGATGGGGGTAGTCAGCAGGATCAAAACGGCGCATCTATTACGATACGCGCCTGTTTTTTACATTTTATCATTAGGGATAATGCTCCTTTTGTATTGGTTTTATGATCCCGCGATGTACACCGTAACGAATACAAAGCGTTGGCTGCGAATTGGCGGTTTTTCCTTTCAGCCATCAGAGCTTATGAAGTTGAGCTTTATACTTTTTATGGTTCGTCTAACACTGATCAATGAGCGGAACTGCCAGCAGCGGACCATGAAAAGCGACCTGCATTATTTAGGCAAGATTGCCTTGTATAGTTTGCCGACATTCTTGTTGATGTTCATGCAGCGGGATTTTGGAACGAGTTTGGTTTTCATTGCTATTTTAGGTGCGCTGTTTGTTATTTCTGGAGTGCATTGGAAGATACTTGCTGCTATTACAGGTGCGGGGGCCGCTCTAGGGAACACATTATTGGTTTTAGTATTTAGTCAATGGGGGAATAGGCTGCTCTATTGGCTGCACTTTAAAACCTATCAATTGGATCGGGTACGCGCCTGGGCCGATCCGTTTCAATATCGGGATTCTATTGCGTATCAGCAGGTACAGAGTCTCTACGCGATTGGATCTGGCGGATTATTTGGGCGAGAGGCAGAGCAAGCTTCCGTATATGTGCCTGTCCGTGAATCGGACATGATCTTTACCGTAATTGGTGAGAGCTTTGGGTTTATCGGCGGAACCTTGGTGATTTTTCTGTACTTCTATTTGTTTTACCAAGTCCTGTCTGCGGCAATAAACACAAATAATAAAGCGAATCTCTATATTGCAGCAGCGTTTGTGTTTAGTCTGCTGTTTCAAATTTTTGAAAACATTGGTGCGGCGATTGGTATTTTACCGCTGACCGGAATTCCCTTACCGATACTAAGCCAAGGTGGGACCTCCTTGATCGTACTAGGCATTGGCTTAGGGATTATGTTGGGATTTAGTGAAAAATAGGTCGTTAGCTGAAAAAAGAACGGAGAATCAATAATCATTATGCGAAAAAAATTGTTTATAAAAAGTATAGGCGCATTGCTTGCAGTCCTTTTATTTACCACTGCCATTACAGCAAATGCGCAATGGCTACACCACTTGGATCATCTATTCATTCAATATCGATTGCCAAACATTTACTACGCAACGCTTTTTGTAGGAGCAATAGCTAAGTTGGCCACCATTGCTCCGATGCTCGCCATTTTCATTACTCTTGCTGTCCTTTTGCTGCGGAGAAATGATAAGGGGCTGGCATTTTGGGCTTTGGGGAACTTGGTTTTTGCAAGTGCTGCAGGCTATTTACTGAAGCAGCTGATCCAGCGCTCCCGACCGGATCAAATCCAATATATCTCCCGTACTTCTTACAGTTTTCCTAGTGGACATTCGCTGCTCATAGCGACCTTTATTTGTTCAGTCCTTTTGCTCTATTTTTTCAGCAAGAAAAAACCGCCGTTGCTTCTCAAGCTTGTTCTTTTATTTCTGCTGATCGCGGTTGCAGGCGGCAGAATTTATTTAGGTGTTCACTATTTTAGTGACGTTATCACTGGTTTACTTCTTGGAGCTGGACTGACCTTTGGAACTGCCGCATTATTTTACCCATATTTGCTGCCAGCTCAGACGAAAGGCAAGAGAATCAGAAAATCACGTGTTTTATCATGGCAGAAGGGGATATTAGGTGTTCTTGCCGCTTTAGTCGTGCTTGTTTCGGGCTTAAGTGTTTTTGCAGTAAAGTTTTATCATAGTTCACAAAAAATGGCGGACTCGATGTATTCTCCCGTAGAGCGAACAGGAAAACGGAAGACTCCGAACGCATCTGAGCCGATGAGTATTTTGATTTTGGGAATTGCGAATGACGCTAAAAGAAAGACAGATTTTCGAGCGAATACGATCATGGTAGCGACATTGAACAATCAAACAAAAGAAACCACCTTGGTAAGTATTCCTCGTGATTCATTTGTTGAGATCGTTGGGGCGGACTATGAGGATAAGATCAACCATGCTCATTCGATCGGAGGTCCAGAGATGATCATGAAGACGGTTGAACAGTTTTTAGATATTCCGATCCATCATTATGTTTCAGTGAATATGGACGGTCTGCAGACATTAGTGGATGCAGTCGGCGGTGTGACTGTAAATAATGATTTTGCTTTTTCCGCAGAAGGCATCGACTATCCAAAAGGCAAACAGCATTTGAATGGCTGGGAGGCGCTGCAATATTCCCGCATGCGCTACGAAGATCCTAAAGGGGATTATGGCCGACAGGGAAGGCAAAGAGAAGTGATGGAATTGCTAATCAAAAAAATGCTTTCGATGAAAAGTCTTTTCAGCTATCAGAAGATTTTGGACGGTATCGGAGAAAATGGAAGGACGGATCTAACATTCGAGCAAATGCAGAAAATCATGACCGGCTACCATTCTTGTTTGACAAAAATCGATAGTCAGCAGGTTCAGGGTGAGGGCTTCACCGGAGATGGCTTTACTGGCGAAGAAGGGATTTCTTATCAAAGAATCCCGCAGGAGGAAGTGGATCGTGTGAAAGAATTGCTGCATAAACAATTGAATATAGAGGAGAAAGAATAGCTGGCGAAAACCATCCATTTTATGAAAAATAATTATTGGATTTCTTAATAAGGACGCTAAATTTTCTGCTTTGAAAGAATGTTGCGCTATAATAACAGCAGAAAGGCGGGAAATTATGCTTAGTCAGATAGGATTATTACTAGTGGTCGGTGTGCTGGCCGGAATATTAGGGTCGATTTTAGGGATCGGCGGCGGAATCATTTTGACGCCTTTTTTGACGTTGGTAATGGGATTAGACATCCAATATGCGATCGCTGCCAGCATTGTTTGTGTGATCGCAACGAGTTCAGGAGCAACGATCGCTTATTTGAAAGATGATATGCTGAATCTGCGAGTCGCGATGTTTTTAGAAATCGCGACCACGATCGGAGCAATCGTTGGTGCATTGCTTTCTGGAGTTGTGCCGACAGGCTTTCTATTTATTTTATTCGGAGGCTTTTTACTGTTTTCAGTCATCAATATGATTCAAAAGCTGCGCGGCAAAACGGATAAAAAAATCAAAGAGTCAACAGGAGACTCATTTGCTGAAAAATTGAAATTAAACGGGTCCTATTACGATAAGGTGCTGGATAAGCAGATCGATTATCAGGTTGAAAAGGTGCCAGGCGGTTTCGCCATGATGTTTGGTGCGGGGATTGCGTCGGGGTTATTAGGAATCGGCAGCGGAGTATTCAAGGTAACAGCGATGGATACCATCATGAAAATGCCATTGAAGCCTTCAAGTGCGACTAGTAATTTGATGATGGGAGTGACTGCGGCGGCTTCTGCGATGGTTTACTTTTTCAGTGGAGCGATCTTACCGGAAATCGCGGCCCCATTAGCATTGGGTGTTTTAGTTGGTGCAACGATCGGATCCCGAATCATGACGCGCTTAAAACCAATCGTGATTCGAATGATTTTCATTCCGATTTTATTGTTTATGGGGATTCAAATGGTTCTTCGTGGATTCGGGGTGATCATTTAGTGGAAAATAAGGAAGAAATGTTGAAAATCGAACGCTCTATCGGATATATTTTACGAGTGGGTGTGATTGTGTCGGCTGCTATTATTTTAATTGGAATGCTCCTATTAATATTTTTACCAAGCAGTGGACCGGTACCGAACAGCTTGTCCCTGATTTTTCAAGGCTTGCTGCGCTTAAATGGGGAAGCATTTATTATGCTAGGGCTTTTTTGCTTGATCCTGACACCTGTTTTGCGAGTGGTGGTATCAATCTTCGCTTTTGCGAAAGAAAAAGATTATCTATATGTTGCGATTACGATTATCGTATTAGTTATTTTGATTATAGGCATGAGCTTTGGTTTAGTTGAAAAATAGCAATTGAAAAATCCGCCCACATTGGGCGGATTTTTGCTTAGCTTTTTCGTGTTAAGATTTGTCGAGTCAAACGGTCAAGCTTTTCCTTTGTATCGAAAAAGTTCTCCGGTAATTTCTGAATATCCTTTAATGCTTGTTCCGTATATTCTGAAGCGAGCTGTTGTGCGTAAGCCACGCCGCCCAATTGATGAACCAACTGCTGAACATGCTGTGTATCTGAGCTGGTCATCTGTTTTTTCTTTTCTAAATAAGGACGTAATTGTCCTTTGTCTTGATTGAGGGCGTAGATCAAAGGTAGGGAGTAAACCCCTTGACGGACGTCTTCTAAAACAGGCTTGCCTAAAGTAGTAGAATCCGCTTGATAATCCAGCAGATCGTCCATGATTTGAAAAGCGATGCCGATATTTAGTCCGATCATTCCAGCTTTTTTTGCGAAGCGTTCACTATTGCCGCTTTCAAACGCACCAACGGAGCAGCTTAAAGCAAAAAGCTCCGCCGTTTTTCCTGAAATGTTCTCTAAGTATTCATCCACCGTTTGATCTAGCTTATAGCGGTCATCCATCTGACCTAACTCACCGTCTAAGATTTTTTCCATGCTGCGAGAATTCAATTGAAGGCTTCTTAGAGAAGTAGAGTAATCTGACAGTAGCTTGAAACAGCAAATGAACAAATAATCTCCGGCGTAAACCGCAGTATCGTTTCCAAAAGCCGACCGTATTGTCGGCAAGCCGCGTCGTAATTCTGATTCATCCACAATATCATCGTGGATCAAGGTAGCTGTGTGGAGCATTTCGATCGAGGCAGCCAAGGAGGTGGCTTTTTTTTCGTCTTGATCCGGTCCAAACTGGGCAAACAGGAGTTGATAGGCTGGACGTAAAAGCTTACCGCCTGCGTGGATCATATCTAATACGGCCGATTCGACTTTTTTATTTTTCAATTTGACGACATTTTCCATCATTTCAAGGGTCGTCGTTAATTGCTTAGCAAGATCAGGATATTCTTGCCACATGGGATGAAGTTTCATTTTTGATAGCCCCCTGATCCTTTTTTCGTTTTTTGTGTCAATTCATAGTCCAATTGAAATTTTTGCAGCGCTCGTACGTGAACCAGCAGATAATTTCCCGCGATGCCAATGACGATTCCAGCAAGAATTCCCAAAAAAGACATGACCGGCAAGTAGAGCATGACAGTCCAAGACTGTGCAATCCAGCTGGCGACCAGCAGTTGGCCGACATTATGCAGGAAACCGCCGGCAGCACTGATGCCGATAATACTGACGCGTTTAGGTCCAAGACTTTTAACTAAAAGCATACCGAAATAGCTCAGCAGCGATCCGCTCATACTATATAAGAAGGTCGATACTGTTCCGCCTAAAAGGGTCGTTAAAATCAGACGCATCCAAATCAAACGGAAGCTGTCTCTTTTTGGCATAGTAAACAGCGCAACGATCGTTATTAAATTGGCGAGACCAAGCTTGGCCCCTGGCGCAAAGGCAAAAGGGGATGGAAACATGTTCTCGATTAAGCCCAAGATCACACCCTGAGCGACTAGAAGTGCTATGTAGATCAACTTTTGTGTTTTATTCATAATAAGGGCAGCTAGTAAATGACACTGCCGGGTTCCCCTCCGTCTGAGGATTTGATTTCAATCAATAATTTATGGGGCAGACAAACAATCGTTTCGCCGGATTGATCGATCCAACCGCGGCGTACGCAGATCTGATCTCCGCAATCGGCTTCTTTGATTCGGATCCGATTTCCATTGATTTCAATTAGATTATAGTCCCCATCTTTGTCTTCATAACGATAGGTGTAGGCCTGCGACTTGTCCGAAAGATCAAAGGTTTTGAGCTCTTTTCCATCGACCGAAAGGATTGCTTCTTGTGTGGTGCTTGTTCCGCGGTTGAGACTGAAGACAACGACAGGAGCGAAGGAGAGCAAAACAAGAATCACAACAATGATACCGTCCCAAGGCCGCAGCAAACTATTTTTTGCAAAATCCTTCAGTTTCAAAGTACACACCTCGTTTATTTTTTCTCTGGATACTGGATAAACGAACTAGCTTGGTTGAAACCAAGCAAAAGTCGGCGCTTTTGAAGATCGCTATTGATCCATTTTCATCTGATCATTCCAAAGCAAAATGAGTTCGTAAATCTTTTTCTTATCATAACATAAAGAAAGTTCTAAAGAGAAAAACAAGCCCTTTAGAACTTTCCGTCAATATTGGTCAAATTAGTTGGAGCTGTCTTTTCCGTAGATGGATCTCGGTGTTCCGTACCACCATCTGCCAGCAGTACGCTGAATCCAAGGAATCACCCAACGGTCCAGACCTAATGCACGACCGGAGCCGTTCATCAAGGCGAAGGCAACAGGGATGAACCAGATATTTACCCAGTAGAACATACCTGATAAACAGAAGGCAACGACTAAACCAATCGTAGCAGCATTCGCTAACCAAGTGAATAAGCCAAAGATCAAGGCCAATGCGATTCCGATTTCAACGAAGGTCATGAATTTTTGCATGAATAGTGCAACATCTTTATTCGGCATCATAAATTCCATAATCTTCGCGAACCAATTCGGCATTTTTTCAAAAACGGGCATTGGGTTTTCACCAAATGTATAGTTAAAGCCAAAATGTGTCGCCGCAGTCGCAGCTGCGTCAGTTGCTCCGCCAGCCGCACCAGTTGCCGCTGTTGTTGCTTCAGCTGCGTGTGAACCAGCCGCTGAGGCGCCAGTTGTTACTTGCTCCTGCAGCCAGGGGAAGGGGAACACGACTTTATCAGTAAACCACGAGCCGCTGCCAAACCAAGAGCTTGGATTTAAATAGCTGCCGTCGCCGACTACTTTTTTCGATGCTTCCACCAGCCACATTGAACCGTAGAACACGCGTAAAGGTACGCTCCAAAGAACATTGCCATAACGAGAAGAATGTCCGCGGGTCACATTACGATCATTTTTGATATGGAAGAACTCATGCATCATATATTGGAACATGTAGTAGCCAGAGCGCATGTCAAAGAAGTATTTCAGGTTAACGATGTGTTTCATCACAATCGCCATGAAGCCGGCCATATGAACCTTGTCCATTAGGTTGGCAACACCCCATTTAGAACCAATGGAAACCATGAAGCCTTGATAATTACTCTTGAACTCGTGCTTTTGCGTATTTTTGATTTTTGCGACGATATTAGCCGCAGCAGTATGGGCCGTTTGTTCAGCAGCCTGAACGATTTGCGGCGTAGGCTTTCCATCATCGTTTTCTTCATAATAAACCAAATCACCGACGATGTAGATGTCTTTATCTTCGTAGCCTTTAGCTTGCATAAACTCGTTGGCATATAAGCGCTGACCGCGAGCAGCTTCCAAACCAAAATCAGCTGCATCAGTCGTTCCTTTCACACCGGCAGTCCAGATCAAAGTGTTCGTTGGAATTTGCGAGCCGTCCTTTAAGACGATATGATCTGCGGTTACCTCGGTAATAGGAGCGCCTTTCTTTAACTGAATGCCTTTTTTCATCATAAAGCGTTCCGCTTTTTCCGCGTCTTTACGATCAAGCATATTTAAAATAGTAGGAAGGGCTTCCACAACCATCAAAGTAAACTCTTCAGGACGTAATTTATGTTCTTTTGCCAGAACATTTTTCCATTCCATCAATTCGCCGATCATTTCGATCCCAGTAAAACCAGAACCGCAGACCACAAAGGTCAGCATTGCACGGCGAGTGGCTTCATCAGGCTCAAGCGCTGCTTTTGCGACTGTATCTTCGATGTGTTTCCGAATCTTGATCGCGTCTTCCATCGACCATAAAGTAAATCCATGTTCTTTGACCCCAGGTGTACCGAAGTCGTTTGGCTCGCCGCCCATACCAATGATCAATTGATCGAAGGGGTACTTGCCCAGCTTTGTTTTGACGATTTTTTTCTCTTTATCGATGCCAATAACGGTATCGGTGACTAGCGATACATTTTTCTTGCGAGCAAACAGTCGTTGTAAATCGTATTGGACTGCTTCGGGTTCTACTCGTCCGCCAGCTACTTCGTGTAATTCGGTCATCATTGTATGGTAAGAGTGACGGTCAATCAACGTGATCTCAACGTCGTCTTTTTTTAACTTTTTGGCCATGAATTTCGTTGCTGCAACACCTGCATAACCTGCACCCACAACGACAATTTTCTGTTTTGCCATTGAAAATCCGCTCCTTCTAAATGATAATGACTGCACAATAATAATGAATTGATAATACCTGAACAATCGCTCTCATTATACATATAGTTCTTTTTTTTGTCTATCACAATTATTCTAAAGTAATAATGATACTATCCTTATAATTGGATTAAAATAAATTGTTTTAACGGAATAATCGTATACAAACATAAAAAAATATTTTAGAATAGTTATTGTTTAATGAATCACAAAAAAAGAATAAAGGTGGAGTTTAATCATGAAAATGAAAAAAATAGTATCAGGATTTGCTGTGGTAGCGTTTTCTACAATAGCATTAGCTGCTTGTGGCGGAAACAATGATAAAGAGTCAGCATCAAGTTCTTCAGCAAGCTCATCTGAAGCAGTGAAGCCAGCTGAAAAAGAAGCAGGCGGCGATCTTAAAGACGGCACCTACAAACTTGAAGAAAAGAACTACAATAATGGCTACCGAGTAGTTTTCGATATGACTGTTAAAGATGGAAAAATCACGAAATCAAACTACGATTATTTGAATGAAGATGGAAAATCGAAGCAAAAAGATGCTGAGTACGAAAAGAATATGAAGGAAAAAACGAAAACTGGTCCTAAAGAATACATTCCAGAACTGAATAAATCTTTAGAACAAACGCAAAATCCGGATGCAGTTGAAGTGGTTACTGGTGCAACACATTCAAGCGAAAGCTTTAAAAACTACTCTCAACAATTAGTTCAAGCGGCTCAAGCAGGCGACACAAAAACAATCGAAATCGATAATGGTGCTGATCTGAAGGATGGTACCTACACATTAGAAGAAAAGAACTACTCTAATGGCTACCGTACAATCTTCAACATGACTGTTGCTGGTGGAAAAATTACTGAATCAAACTTCGACATGGTCGACAAAGATGGCAAGTCTAAAAAAGATGATGCTGACTATGAAAAGAACATGAAGGCTAAAAGCGGTGTAGGACCAAAAGAATACATCGAACAATTGAACAAAGGGTTAGTTGAAAAAGGTGCCCCTGCTGATGTAGAAGTGGTTACTGGCGCAACGCACTCATCACATGTGTTCCAAACTTACGCTGCTCAATTAGTGAATGCTGCTGAAAAAGGCAACACTACAGCAATCCAAGTGGATAACATTGTTACTAAAAAATAATTCCTGAATCTTAAGGGAACTTTTTAAGGGTTTGTGGCAGATCAGTCACAGACCCTTTTTTCTTAGAAAATCACCAATCATACTTTAGATAAAAAAGACTTTGAAAGTTTGCGTAAACGCGCTATGATAAAGTGAAAATTTTAGTAAAGGAAGTATGGAAGTGAAAAAACGTATAGTAATCCTGATCTTTAGTTTGATTCTGGTTGTACTGACAGCTTGCGGCAGTGACAAACCAAAAATAAATGAGAAGCCCTATGATGATAAACAATTTTTGATGGGTACCTATGTCCAGATTCGTATTTATGATGATGGTAAGAAGGCCGCGCTGAAGCCTGCTTTTGCTCGAGTGAAGGAATTGGCTGATAAAATCACTGTTAATCAAGAAGGTTCAGAGATCGATGAGATCAATAAAGAGGCGGGGATTAAACCAGTCAAAGTGACGGACGATATGTATTATCTATTGAAGGAAGCCTACAAATATAGTCAAGATTCTAAAGGCGGCTTCGATATGGCCATCGGATCGATCACGTCATTGTGGCGCATTGGCTTCCCAGATGCTCGCAAGCCTGAACAAAGTGAGATCGATCAAGCATTGAAATTAGTCAATTATCACGAGGTCGAATTTAATGAGACGGATAAGACGGTCTATTTAAAGGAAAAAGGAATGAAGCTGGATCTAGGCGCAATCGCCAAAGGGTATATCACGGATGAAGTCGTTAAGGTGTTGAAAGAAAATGAAGTAACGACGGCGATCATCGACCTTGGCGGAAATGTCTATGTTATGGGACGCAGTCCTCGCGGCGATCAAAAGGAGGATTGGACAGTCGGTATCCAAGACCCTAACCAAGCGCGTAACGTAATTCTAGGCAGCATTCCAGAAAGTAATATGTCATTAGTAACATCGGGTATCTACGAGCGCTACCTAGAAGCAGATGGCAAAACGTATCATCATCTGTTCAATCCAAAGACCGGGTATCCCTTTGACAATGATATCGCAGGGGTGACGATCGTATCGAAAAAATCGATCGATGGCGATGGATTGTCTACCGCTGTCTTTTCGATGGGGGTCAAAGAAGGAATGAGCTACGTGGAGGATTTGAAGGATACCGAAGCGATTTTTGTGACACGAGACGATAAAGTCTATGTAACTTCTGGTTTGAAAGATACTTTTGAGCTGAATAAGGAAGCTGGCTACACGATGGGCAACGATAAGGATTTGAAATAGTATGACAAGAAAAAGTTTTTTTGAATTAGTAGAGATACGCACCAAGTTAGCGAGCTTGTTTCCGTTTTTGATTGCGGTATTGTTTACCAATACGTACTTCCATTCTTTCCATTGGGGAAAAACTCTCTTTTTCTTCCTTGGTATGTTGGCTTTCGATATGGCAACGACGGCGATCAATAATTACATGGATTTTCGCAAAGCCCATTCGGAGGAATACAAATATCAGGAAAATGTCATCGGCAAGGATCAGCTGTCGGAACGAACGGTCGTAATGATTATTTTTGGCTTGATAGGCTTTGCGGCGATTGTCGGACTCACTCTAGCTGTTCAAACAGGCTGGCTGCTTTTGGTGATGGGCTGTGCCTGCTGCTTCATCGGCGTGTTTTACACTTTTGGTCCCATTCCATTGTCTCGGATGCCTTTAGGGGAAGTATTCAGCGGTGTAACGATGGGGCTTGGTATTTTTGCTATTACAATTTACTTGAACACGTATGATCAAAGGCTCTTTTTCATGGAGCTGGATCTGAAGCATTTTGCGGTTACTGGAAGCACAACAGCGGCTCTAGCCGTTGTTTGGGCCTCGTTACCGCTGATCGCGACGATCGCTAATATTATGCTGGCGAATAATCTTTGTGATTTAGAGCAGGATATCGCCAATCATCGCTATACCTTGCCGTTTTATTTGGGCAAAAAAAATGCGGTGCTCTTATTCAATCTATTGATGTACAGCTGCTATGCCGCTATTGTGATCGGGTGGGTCGCTGGCATCTACCAGTGGCCGATACTTTTGGTCTTCGTGAGCCTAGTCAAGGTTTATCCGCAAACGAAAATTTTTACCCAAGAACAGATTAAAAGCAAGACCTTTGCGATGTCGATCAAAAATTTGGTTACATTCAATGGCTCTTATGCATTAGGCCTTGCAGCCACGTTGCTTTGGCAATTTATCCGTTAATCTAGCAGTTCATTACCACCACATGTTTTTGCTGTGGTGGTATGAGTTTTGGGAAGAGGGGTATTATGGACAATACGAAGAGGCTGAGAGCCGCTCAAAATAAAATGACCAGAGAAACATTTTTCGAGCTCGTGCAGATTCGCACAAAATTTGCCGGTATCTTTCCTTTTGTGATCGCTGTACTATTTACAAACACCTATTTTCAGGCGTTTCATCCAGGCAAGACACTTATTTTCTTTTTCGGAATGTTCGCCTTTGATTTGGCGATTACGGCGATCAATAATTATATGGATTTCGTAAAAGCTCACTCGGAAAAATACAAATACGAAGAAAATGTCATCGGTCGAGAAAATCTATCGGAAAAACAGATTCAACAGCTCATTTTTGGTTTGGTGGGCTTCGCGGCGATCATCGGACTGATATTAGTTGTTCAAACCGGCTGGATGCTTTTACCAATGGGGGCGGCTTGCTTTTTTGTCGGGGTGTTTTATACGTACGGTCCGATCCCGCTTTCGAGAATGCCGCTAGGAGAAATCTTCAGCGGTATCACAGAAGGCTTGGGAATTTTTGCCATTACGATTTATCTGAACACCTATGATCAACGGCTCTTTTATATGGAATTGACTATGGATCATTTTGCAGTAACAGGAAATACGCTGGCGGTGCTGGCAGTTGTCTGGGCAGCATTGCCGCTGATGCTGACAATTGCGAACATCATGCTGGCAAATAATTTAAGCGACTTAGAGCAGGATGTAGAAAATCATCGCTATACCTTGCCCTTCTATATTGGCCGCGAGTGGGGAGTACGATTATTTAAGGTGTTGATGTACAGCTGCTATGGAGTGATTCTGATTGGATTGTTTGCCGGGATTTATCAATGGCCGATCCTGCTGACTTTTATTAGTCTGTTGAAGATTATCCCGCAGACTAAGCGTTTCACGAAGGAACAAATCAAAAACAAGACATTCCCGCTGGCGGTGGAAAATCTGATTGTGTTTAACAGCTGTTATGCGTTAGGGCTTTTGGTCACGCTGGCAATGCAAATTATTTAAATAGAGGAAATGGCAGTGAGTTTGCTCACTGCCATTTCTTTTATCTTAATTGAAATAGAAAAACGATCAAGCTTAGCACACCTAAGCCAGTCACAATCGTAAATAAGAGTTTGTCTCGCTTTGTCCTGAAAACAGGTCGTTTATACGTATGACTGTTCCACAGCCAAAAGACAAAGCCCAATGCGTAAATGCCGATACAATAAAGCAGATTCAGGATTCCAGATGAATAGAGCATATAAATTCCGTAAATGACGCCGCCGACCGCTAAAAACTGCTGGCCAGTATGTTTCTTTGCTTTAGCAATTTGCCATAAGAAGGCGGCAGATAAAACATAAGGGACGAGAACCATCGTTGTCGCAGTATCGGTCACTGCTTGGAAGGCATCCATTGCCCACCGAGAGATCAGAAAGACGATTTGCATAATCACGCCATTCAAAACTAAGGCGTTTACCGGTGCATTTTGTTTGTTGGCCTTGCCTAAGAAGGCTGGGAACATCTTGTCCTGAGCAGCGTCAAAGGAAATTTCTGCAGCTAAAATTGTCCATGAGATCCAGGCTCCTAATACAGAAATTATGACACCAATATTAATCATATTGCTTGCCCAGGCACCTGTCGAGGCACGTAAAACGCCGCTTAATGAAGGACTTGGCAGGTTAGCCAGCTGTTCTTGCGGCAGTGAGCCAAAACTCAACATCACGATCAATACATAGATTGCCAGTGTTATGGAGTAGCCAATCAACGTTGCACGACCAACATCACGGGCGCGTTTTGCTCGCCCAGATAGAACGACGGCGCCTTCGATTCCGACGAAAACCCACATCGTTTGCAGCATTGCATGACGAATTTGTGTGGGAACACTGCCTAACTGCTTACCATTCAACAGCATATTTTTAGCAAAAACATCCATTGAAAAGGTTTGATATTTGAAATGAATGAATAAAAGAAAATAGCTAATAGGATCGGCACCACTTTTGCGCTGGTAGCGATCGTATTCAAAATACTGGCAGTACGAATCCCCCGAGCAACCAAAAAGATGACGCTCCAAATCATGAACGTACCTAAAAACAACCCAATTTGACCGCCAGAACCGCCGATGGAGGGGATAAATTTGCTTAAGGCATCTAAAAAAAGAATGACAAAAGAAACGTTCCCGATAATGTTGCTTAGCCAATAGCCCCAAGCAGAGTTGAATCCGACATAATCGCCAAAGCCGTCTTTGGCGTAATAGTAGATGCCGCCGATAATCTCTGGTTCTTCCCTTGAAAGAGTCTGAAAGACCTTCGCGATAAAGAAGACCCCGACGCCGGTAATTAGCCACGCCAATAATGAAGCAATGACGCCGGCTGATTGAGAGATACTGCTGGGAAGGTTAAATACACCGCCACCCAGCATTGAACCAATCACAATCATACTTAAACCTAACAAGCTCATCTCTTTTGTATGCTTGTCAGGTGTTTGCTGCTGTTCCATAAATTTCCTCCTAGTTCCTAGTGATGAAGCTTTTTTTATCGTACAACCATTTATTTTCAGCCTGCTGACTAGTGCACTACCTTTATTGGTAGTGCTCGCTGAAAGCTGATTGGTAATTATTACGTTGATTTTCCGACCCTCGCAGGTAGCGCACTCTTTGTTCACAACACCGATAAATTGAAAATAACGGATGAAAGACGCTCTTTCTATATAAGCATATTTACATAAAAATAACCATAAGGAAGACGTAAAACTAATTCAATGAAGGTTAAAGAATTACCATTATAATCTAATCTAAACCCAATTTCCTTTCCTGCTTCAGTCTTCTGAAAAAAACAAGAAATTCACAATGCGATAACGAAGTGAGGGAAGCCAGCCGTTATTATTTCCATCGTCCTGTTATCTGTTGTGTTTATTATTTAAGCGTTAATTTAGTTAAAAAATGCAATAATTATTAAGATTTTCGATGGATCTTTTTTAGAGAGGGTGTTTTTTTAATTATCAGAGTGATAGAATTGAACCAGCAAGGAGGTCTGAGATGATTAAAATTCGAGTAGCATCACCAATGGATGCAGCTTCACTGGTGGCGATTTATGCGCCCTATGTTTTAGAAACAACTATTACTTTTGATTACGAGGTACCTAGCAAAGAGGACTTTGTTAAGAGAATTGAAAAAACCGTCAGCAGCTATCCTTATTTAGTGGCGGAAGAGGACGGGGGCATATTAGGCTATGCCTATGCTCATGCGTACAAAGATCGAGCTGCCTATGATTGGGCGGTTGAAGTCAGTGTCTATGTCGATCGTGAAAAACGCGGCAATGGAGCGGGAAAGCAATTATATTGTGCGTTAGAAGAAACCTTGAGAAAGCAAAATGTCGCGATTTTGACAGCCTGTATAACTGGCGGGAATCAAGCCAGTATTGATTTTCATGAGAAGCTGGGGTATCAGGAGGTCGCGAATTTTCCTAAAATAGGCTTTAAGTTTGATCAATGGCATGATGTCATTTGGCTCCAAAAATTTATGATGGAAACAGAAGGGAACCTGCCTGCATTTATCCCTTTTTCTAAACTATGATGATCAAAAATCGATTTAAGAATCAGCCAGAGTTAATGGGAAGGGTATTGATAGGTATTTTTATCTTCGCGATTGTTTTTCGACTCGTGCTCGCGGCGATGATGCCAATCAAAATATATATGCATGCAGGCTACGATGACGCGCTTTCTATTAACCAAGCATTGAATATTTTAGCTGGCAAATGGTTGGGAGAATACGGTACGGGGACGTTGACAAAAGGCTTGTCTTTTACGTTCTTTTTGCTTGTGAATCATTTTTCACAGTTGTCCTATCCTTTGTTTTTGTGTTTGGTCAATATGGGGGCGGCATTTGCTATTATCAAAGCCTTATCACCATTAATTAAGAATAAGTATTTGAGCGGTATAGGCTTTTTATTCTTGATCTATTCTCCAGCTACACTGACATCAGATTTTTCGCTGCGTGTTTATCGCAATAGTTTAGTCTTTGCGACAGTCCTGTTTGTCTTAGCGGGTATTCTGGGGCTTTATTTACGTAGGAAGGAAACCATCAAAACGCGAATTCCTTGGTCGATTTTATTGACGATTGCTTTTCCTTTTTTCTGGTATTTGCGAGAAGATTCGATTTGGCTGCTGCCGCTTTATATAGTTGCTACGTTTTGTACACTTTTTGGCATCATTGTTCAGAATCAGTCTTTGGGCTCATCATTGAAAGAGGTGCTTCGTAATTTTTGGCAGCTACTGAAGGCGATGAACAAGCAAAAAATCATCAGTAATCTTTTGCTGCTGGCCGCCCCTGTGCTCTTTACTTTAGGGGAAGCGCTGCTGATTTCTAAGACGAATCAGGATCACTATAGTATTTTTACCACGAATGATCGAACGAAAACGTCTTTTGCTAAATTGACGGAAAATCTGATTCAGATCGATAATAGCGGTTATGATAAGAAATCAATTGCCGAGGACAACGGTATTTGGGTTTCGAAAAGAACCTTTGCCGAAGCACAAAAAATTTCACCGACTTTTGCCAAGTACCGTAAAGGAATTGACTGGATGCTGAAGGACTCGATTTGGCCGGATTCTTGGCCTGTTAAAAATGGCGAGCTGCCTGGAGATATGTTTGTCTGGGGACTGCGTGAAATGTTTCAACGGGAAGGTCTGTATAAAAATGGCGGCGAGAACGAGAAAGTCTTCAAGCAGATCAACGAGGAGCTGGCAGAAGGCTTTAAGTCCGGCAAACTCAAGAGAAAGAAGCTGTTCTTTGTAACGAAGCAAAGCAATGGCAAGAAATCTGAAGACATGGGGAAGGTTTTCAGTTATTTGCGGGCTGGAGTAATGGAAACGGCACTCTACAAAAGCTATCGAACGGATTATGGCGGTTCCATCTTTATGCCGGAGCAGCCGGCGCAGGTAGTTCTGGATCTGCTGAATGTCAAAACGGTATCTACTATTAAAGAAGGAATGGCGGCAGAAGCGAAGCGGACGAGACCGATCGTGCTGATCATTAATGGGATTATTTTGCTGTATCGCATCATTTCACCGGTACTGCTGCTGGTTAGTTTGGGTTCGGCGCTGATCTTTATAGCCGGCTATGTCAAAAAGAAAAAGACCCGCAGTGTTTTGGCGGATTACTTAATTATTTTCCTTGGCTTGCTCCTGACGTATCTTGTCTATCTGTTTGGCGTATCCTGGTTCGCAACTTGGGCGCCAAAGGGTAAGGCGCTATTCATGTTCTTCTATACAGGTGCCGGTGTTCCACTGATTCAAGTGTTTGAGCTGCTGGCATTGGTACTAATCGTCAAAAATGTTCAAAATCAATTATTCGAGAAAAAAGCGAGTGTAAATTAGAATTCGTTAATAACATTCTAATTAAATTCATTAAGAATTGTTACGCGGCTATACCAATGGTTTGTTATCCTTGCAGTGTAAAAGTAAGGAGGGCCTTAATAGCGCAATGAAACGAGAGAGGAACACTTCGAAAAACGAAGTAAAAACCACCGACTTTCTTCTAGAGATGTTGGCGTTGTTCATTCTAATTTCCTTAACTATTTATGCCATTAGAACTGGGAAAATTTTTTAAAAGATACTTTGCTTTATAAGTATCTTTTTTTTTTTGCGTTTTTTTATCCGAACTAGACCAAAAAGGAGCTTGCGGATTTTCGCAAGCTCCTTTCGTTATTCTTGTGTGAAGGCTTCTAGGGCCTTCATTTTTTGGATCACGAGGTCTGGCGTGATCGTTTGCTTCATTAGATGGATCATCTCGCCAGGAGCGCAGGCACGTTCAGCGACGGCTTGGTACTCTTCTTCGGTTAAATGTAAATTCATCTCCGCTAAGCTTGTCGGCAAATTCAATTGATGATAGAAGGGCAATAGTTGCTCGATCTCTGTCAAGTTTTCTTCAATCATTAATTGAACCAAAATTCCGTAAGCTACTTTGTTGCCGTGAAGCTGCTGATGGCTGCCGGGTAAAACGGTCATGGCATCATGAAGGGAGTGAGCGCCAGCGGTTCGGCCGTACTCATCGCCGAAGCCTCCTACCATTCCAGCTAGCAGAATATTGGCTTCAACCACATCGATAAAGGCTTGGTTGAGTTGATTTTGCGCCATTGCTTCTAAGGCCGCTGAGCTTTCAGTAATAAGGATCTCACGGCATTTTTGAGCAGCGAATTCTGCTACCTGTACTTCAATCGGCTTCACTGTTAGTTGGGAAATGATTGCATGAGATTCATACCACTTTGCCAAGGTATCGCCAATACCGGCGATCATCAATTCACGGGGAGAGGCTAAAATGACTGCTGGATCAATTAGTACAAGATCGCTTGCTTTTGGAAAAATATCATAACGCAGCATGATTCCTGCTTCATCATAGACCACACTTAAAGGTGTGTAAGCCGCACAGGTAGCAGCCAAAGTCGGCAGGATGATGATAGGCAAATGTGCCTTGTATGCAACAAACTTCCCTAAATCGGCGACTTTTCCACCACCTACTGCAATGATACCATCGAATTTTTTCTGATTGCATAAAGACGCAAAGCTTTCTGCTGCGGCATCTGTACATTGACCGCCATAATAGTGATACGCTGTTGTTATTGATAGTTCGGGAAAGTAAGGTTTTACCGCTTCCCAGGATTTCTCTCCGTGGAGGATCAGGACATTCTTTATGTTTCTTCTATTAAGATGGGATTCTAACGAGTCCCAGGCGTGTGCTTTTAGCTTATATTCCTGCGGAGCACCGCGAACGATTAATTGTTTTGTCATTAGCAAACTTCTTTCATTAGATTTTTAGAAAACTCTTTTTTTATTATAATGGTTATGGTAGTATAAATGCAAGTTGCTTTTTGAATATTTATTCTTTATTTATTCGTATACTTATATTATTATTCATTATTTGGAAAAGGGAGCGGGATGTATGAAAAAGAAAATTGGCGCATTGCTCACAGTCTTGCTGATGCTGATCAGCTTTTTACCGGCAAAGGCACAAGGTGCAGAAAAGGATGAGATCTACGAACGGATTCAACAAAGCGGCGAGCTGGTCGTTGGATTGTCAGCGGATTATGCACCGTATGAGTTCCACGCAGATGTGGATGGAAAAGATAAAATTGTCGGCTTTGATGTATCAATCGCGCAAAAAATCGCGAAGGATATGGGTGTGAAGCTGAAGATAGAAGAGCTTGGTTTCGACGCGTTGCTGGGCGCCTTGAAAACGGGAAAGATCGATCTAGTTATTTCCGGTATGTCAATCACAGAAGAGCGGTTAAAGGAAGTTGATTTTTCTGATCCATACTTTGTTGTGCAACAAAAGGTTTTGGTTCGCAAAGGAGAAAAGGACAATTTCAAGACGACAGAGGATTTCAAAGGATTATCCGTAGGCGCGCAAAAGCAAACGACTCAAGAGGATTTAGTTAAAAATGAAATGACCGGTGCGGAACCGACCTCATTGCAAAAGGTCCCAGATTTGATCAACAATTTATTGAATAAGAAGGTCGAAGCGGTCGTATTAGAACAGCCGGTAGCGGAAGCTTATGTCCAACAAAGCGACAATGTGGAGTTAGCCCCAGTGAAATTTGAGCAGGGCGAAAAAGTTACGGCCATCGCTATGTCGAAAAATACACCGGAGCTGAAAAAGCATGTCAATGCTTCGATCAAAACAATCAATGATAAAGATTTATTGAAGGATTATCAAAAGGAAGCCAATGATCTGATGTTCCAAGATGAGCAATCCTTCCTGCAAAAATATGGTCCTTATTATTTAAATGGAGCGAAGTACACGATTCTACTTGCTTTTGTCGGCGTGTTGTTTGGGTTAATCTTCGGTAGTTTATTGGCCTTGATGAAACTAAGCAAGAGTAAAATCTTGAAAGCATTAGCGGTCATCTATATTGAGTACGTTCGAGGAACACCGTTATTGGTTCAAATCTTTATCGTCTATTTCGGAACAGGAGTCTTAGGGCTGGATCTGTCGAAATTACTGGCAGGTTGTATCGCGGTATCATTAAATAGTGCGGCGTATGTTGCGGAAATTGTTCGGGCAGGGATTAATGCAGTAAACAAAGGACAAATGGAAGCTGCACGTTCGTTAGGGATGAATCAGAAGGAAGCGATGCGTTATATCGTCTTTCCGCAGGCAATCAAAAATATTTTGCCAGCCTTAGGAAATGAGTTTGTGACGATCATCAAAGAATCATCTGTCGTATCTGTTATCGGGGTATCTGAATTGATCTTCCAAACAGGGGTGGTGCAAGGAGCCAGCTTCAAGCCGTTCTTACCATACGTGCTGGTATCGCTGATCTACTTTGTCTTGACCTTCTGTATTTCCCGTTTATTAGGGTTAGTTGAAAGGAGAATGGGTCTGAATGATTAATGTAAAACAACTGTCAAAAAGCTTTGGCGAGAATGAAGTGTTGAAATCCATCGATCTTACAGTCAAAGAAGGCGAGGTAGTGGTTATCATCGGACCTTCAGGAAGTGGGAAAAGTACGATCCTGCGCTGTTTGAATTTATTAGAAGAACCAACCTCTGGCGAAATCTTTTTTGAAGGACAAAATATCACGGCACCAGACAGTAATATCGATCAGATTCGCCAAAAGATGGGGATGGTGTTCCAAAGCTTCAACCTGTTCCCGCATATGAGTGTATTGGAGAATTTAACGATCACACCGGTGAAAATCAAAAAGGAAGATCCTGCTCAAGCAAAAGACCAAGGTCTGGCATTATTGGATCAGGTTGGCTTGAAGGAAAAAGCGGATAGTTATCCTGCCAGTCTTTCTGGCGGTCAGCAGCAGCGGGTAGCAATCGCTCGCGCATTAGCGATGAATCCTGATGTGATGCTGTTTGACGAACCGACCTCAGCGCTTGATCCCGAGATGGTCGGTGAAGTATTGGCCGTTATGCAGGATTTAGCCAAAAAAGGGATGACCATGGTTGTAGTGACGCATGAGATGGGCTTTGCGAAGGAAGTCGCGGATCGGGTGATCTTCATGGCAGATGGTGTCATTCAAGAAGAGGGCACCCCAGAGGAAATCTTTAATCATCCGCAAAATAGTCGGACGCAGGATTTCTTGAATAAGGTATTGTAATAGAGGCGGAGGAATAAGGATGGATAAACGGAAAATCGCGCGACGCTTCCAGCAGCCGGCAGAAAATTTGCTGATGAAGATCGCTGTTCTAGCAAAAGAAAAGGAAGATATTATCGATTTGTCAATCGGTGATCCGGATTTGATTACCAATTCGGCGATTATCGAAGCGGCCTACGAGGATGTAAAAAAAGGAGCAACGAATTATACAGCACCTGATGGCAGCAAAGAATTTTTGACGACAGTTGTTGATTTTTATCAGAAAAAGTATGGTCTGACCTTCCAGCTGAATCAAGTTCGTGGAACAGTTGGTGCTTTGCACGCGATGTATTTGGTGATGCAGGTGCTGCTTGATCCGGGTGATGAAGTGATCATCCACGAGCCGTATTTTTCACCTTATCGCGAACAGGTGGTTTTATCTGGCGGAACACCGGTTTTTGTTCCGACCTATGAGGAGAATGGCTTTCAATTAGATGTAGCGGATTTAAAAGCTGCCATCACGGATCGGACAAAGGCCATCATCATTAACTCGCCAAACAATCCGACGGGGGCTGTTTTCTCTGAAGCTACCTTGAAGCAAATCGCCGAAGTGGCGATTGAAAAGGACCTCTTCATTATTTCGGATGAAATTTACGAGGATTTTGCCTTCAAAGAAAAATTCGTACCGATGGCTAGCCTGGCTCCAGAAAATACGATTACGATCAGCGGGGTCTCAAAAGGCTTTGCGATGACCGGCTGGCGTCTGGGCTACATGGTGGCACCTGCTTATATCAATCAAATTGCTGGAATGATCAACGAGAGCATTACTTATTCGGCACCGACAGCATCACAGCGTGGCGGGATCTATGCATTGAAGCATTATGAGGAGCTTGTACCCCCAACGGTCGCCATTTTTAAAGAGCGTTTGGCATACATTGAAAAAAGAGTGGCAGAAATTCCGTATTTATCCTTGCGTCCAGTTGCCGGCAGCATGTATGCTTTTATTAATATCAGTAAAAGCGGATTGGATTCGGTGACGTTTGTTGAAACGGTCTTGGAGCAGAGCGGTGTCTTGTTCGTTCCGGGAAAAGCCTTTGGCGAGAAGGTAGGAGACGACTATATTCGTCTGGCGGCAACACAATCATTGGAGGTTTTGGCAGAGGCCTTTGATCGGTTGGCAAAGCTGCGCTTCTAGCTCGCAAAAGGCGGCACGTTCTGAGAGGTATTTCTTTACTGGTCCCATTATAGTAGAGACAGGAGGAAATTGGATGGAGTGGTTAGATCATTTCAATAGTAGTATTGCTTATGTGGAGGAAAATTTAACAGGTGAGATCGACTTGGACAGGGCGGCGCAACTGGCGCAGTGCTCAAGTTATCATTATCAGCGGATGTTTTCATACATCGCGGGTGTGACCTTAGGTGAATATATCCGACGGCGCAGGATGAGTTTAGCAGGTGTTGACCTGCAGCGGGGCGAAAAAGTCATCGATGTAGCCGTTAAATACGGCTATGATTCTCCAACTTCCTTTAATCGAGTATTCAAAGGAGTCCATGGAATCACACCGAAAGAAGCAAAGCAATCAGGAGTAAAATTGACTAGCTACCCCATGCTGACCTTCCAACTTACAGTAAAGGGAGTGCACGCAATGGAATATCAACTAATTGACAAAGAAGCGTTTCATGTTACAGGACTTGGTTTGAAAATTGAGCAGGACATGGAGGTGGCGCAAAAACGTATTCCAGAATTTTGGAACGAGGTAAGTGCCAGCGGAGAACTGCAAAAATTGATTCCAGTGATGGATCAAAACAATCCAGGCGTATTAGGAATCAGCTTGATGACTTCAGAGATTCAAGATGCCTGGGAATATGTGATCGGTGTGGCGAGTGAGAATGTGCCAGAAGGGTTTGCCCAGTATGAGATTCCTGCGGCGAAATGGGCGATCTTTTCAGGGACTGGACCAATGCCTGGAGCGATCCAAGAGCTGCAGCAGCAGGTGTTTCAGGAATGGTTGCCGACTTCCGGCTTTGAATACGATGAACTGCCGGATATTGAATTGTATCTGGATGCCAATCCCGAAAATGCCCAGTTCCAAGTTTGGCTGCCGGTTCGAGCAAAATAATTTTTTTAAGAGGTTGCGGCTAGAAGCTGCAGCCTCTTTGTTATACCCTATATACATAAAGCCAAAAGATAAGAGGGTGCACAAGATGAAAAAACTGATCAAAGAAATTAAGGACTATCAACCATTTACCTCACAAGAAGCAGCGGATAAAAAAATTTTTTTAGAGAGACTGCAATTTCAAGAACATCTGCTGACGCGGGAAAATCCAGAGTATCATTTTTCCTCCTCTGCGTGGGTAGTAAATCCAACCTATGACAAGGTGCTGATGGTTTATCATAATATTTACCAATCCTATTCTTGGACTGGCGGACATGCGGATGGCTGTGAGGACCTTTTGCAAGTCGCGCAAAAGGAACTGGAAGAGGAGACAGGGCTAAAAGAATATCGTCTGATCTATGAGGGCTTGTTTGCCTTTGATATTTTACCAGTGAATGCTCACTACAAAAATGGGCAGTTCGTCAAGGCGCATCATCATATCAACACGACCTATCTTTTTATGGCGGAGGAGAATCAGACGCTGCGAATCAAAGAAGATGAGAACAGTGATGTGAAATGGCTGGCTGTTTCAGATATCGACCAGCTAGTTGCCGAAGCGGAGATGCGGCCTTACTATCATAAAATGATGGAAAAAGCGCTTTTGCTTAAAAATAGCTGACGAGCGGCTTTTAAATTAAAAAAAGTTTTTTTGAAAATGTGACATATGTCCTAATTGATTTTGGCAGGAAGCCATAGAATAAGGGTGTAGGAGGTGTGAAGAATGATAACCCTTATTTTATTGATCCTGACGATCATCGTGCTATTTGACATTAGAAAATGGCAAAAGGAGCAAACAGAGAAGCACTATTGGGAACGCATCAACGAATTTGAGGCCCAACGAAAAGAACAAATTTTAGCGACTGCGATTAAGAGGGAACAGTGTCAATCAGCTGAGTCCAGCATTGAAAAAAAGTGGCAGCAGGCTAGCTAAGCCTTGTTGAATTTACCGTTTTTGATTAACCGATGTCATTTGCCAAGGCTTTCAGTTAGAATGGTTGAAAACGATGAAGGATAATCAAGTATGATGAAGTATGAACTGAAGGAACTGCCGGACTTTACTGTGATCGGCTTAGAGCTGGAATTGACGAATCGAAAAAGTACAAATCTTGAACGCTGCCTGTCATTTTGGCCAGCTTTTAATCGTCAGTTAAAAGTCAATGGATTGACGCAGCAACAAGGGGCTTGGACAAAGTTCGCCTTTATGGAGCGGCGGGAGGAAAAGCTGATTTATTACTGTGGGATTCCTCACTCAAAAAAGATACCAACCGATTTTCTGTTGAAGGAAATACCTGCCTGCCGGTATTTGGTGGTGGAGCATCGAGGGGCGATGGACCAAATCTACTCTACCTATGAAGCAATCTACCAAGTCCTTGTGCCGAAGCTGGGACTTTCATTAGCTCAAACTAACTTTCTGCATTTTGAAAAATACGGCGCCAAATTCCAGTGGAGCCGGGAGAACTCGATCATTGAGATCTGGATTCCAATCAAGGCTTAGAACACTCGCAGGAGTGTTTTTTTTGTGGCGTTTATTGTCATGGGGCTTTTTTTCTCGTATAGTTGAAAGAAGGAGTGATGAGCATGATTGAATTAAATGGTGTGACAAAGGTTTATGGAGAGAAAAAAGCGCTGGATAATTTAAGTCTGACGATCAAAGCAGGCGAAATTTTCGGCTTTCTAGGACATAATGGCGCTGGAAAATCGACAACGATAAAAAGTTTAGTGAGCATTATTGAACCAACAAATGGTGAAATTTTATTTGACGGGAAAAACTTAAAAGAGGATCGGCAGGCGATCAAGAAGAAGATTGCTTATGTCCCTGATTCCCCCGACATGTTTTTACAATTGACCGCCAATGAGTATTGGGATCTGCTGTCAGCGGCTTATGAATTAACGGGGCAAGAGGCCCGGCGACAAGAGCTGATCGAGCTGTTTGACTTAGTGGGGCATGAGGAGGAAACACTGGAAAGTTTTTCTCATGGGATGCGGCAAAAGACAATCATCATCGGCGCGCTGCTGCCTGATCCGGATATTTGGATTTTGGACGAACCGCTGCAAGGATTGGACCCGCAGGCCGCATTTGACTTGAAGGAAATGATCAAGCGGCACGCAGAAAAAGGCAAAACGGTGATTTTTTCTACGCATGTTTTGGATACTGCGCAGCAATTATGCGATGAACTGGCGATCCTTAAAAAGGGAGAACTGATCTACAATGGCTCGGTCGATAATCTGCTGCAGGATTATCCAAATGAAACACTGGAAAGCGTCTATTTGAAGATGGCCGGGCGTCAAGCGGCTGATGGGGATGTTTCCGAATACGAGGAGGCGGCTCATGAATAGCGGGATTATCAAGCGTTTGATTGCGGTAAACATGCTTTATGTCAATCCGTCATCGACGAATCAAATCCGTAAAAAAGGCCGTAAAGGAAAGCAGGTCATCCGTAGTATTATCCAACAATATCTGCTGTCGGGTGTCATCTTTTTGGTGATTTATGGAGCAACGATGATACTGATTGATTTCGCGAAATTACCGGGATACTTTACGTACTATATGGCCTTATTTGCTCTGATTGGTTTTTCTCAATCGCTTTCCACTATTTTTAATGTATTTTTTGAAAGCAAGGATCTGCAGGATTATTTGCCGCTGCCGATCAAGCGGGGGGAAGTTTTTATTGCGAAATTTTTAGCAGTAGGGATGACGATCGTGCCATTTCTATTACCCCTTTTGATTTTGTTTTTCTTGACGGCGTTTAAGAGCGGTTATTCGATTGTTTTTGCAGTCATTGGAGCGATTTTGCTGTTTTTGATCTTTTTCATTCTCTTATTCAGCTTATGTAGTCTGATTGTTTTTGGGATGACTAAGACCAAGCTGTTTCGCCAGCATAAGAAATTATTCACTAGCTTGATGCTGGGTTTTTCAATGGTTGTCTCAGTCGGCGGAATCTTAGCGATTAATTTCACACAAAACTCGATGGACCATTCGGCAGGGGCTGCCGACCGCGGCTCGCTCGCGATCTTCATGCCGTTTTATCAGGTGATGCGCGAACCGTTTACAGCTAAAGGGATTCTAACATTTCTCGCGTTATTGGCTCTGACAGGCTTGCTTTTGCTGGCACTGCGATTTTTTGTCGTTCCTAGTTTGTATGAGCAGTTCAGTGATGAAGGCTCTCGTACGGTAGCTACGAAGCGTAAACGAAAAAGCAATCAATCGCTAAAAAAACAATTAGCCAGTTATAATCATCAATTGCTTAAAAATCCCAATCTGATCATGCAAGTCCTGACCTCGTCATTGATCATGCCGATCGTGATGGTGGCAACGATGGTAACGACTAATCCGGTCAGCCTCGCGACATTGGGAACAAAGTTCATGGGGGTATTTTTCGTCTGCGGAATCGTTTTTGCTTTTATTACGTTGAATCAAACCTCCTTTGTCAGTAATCTGATTTCATTGGATCGAGAGAATTTCTTCTTTATTCAATCGCTGCCGCTGTCATTGGAAAAATACCTGCGACAAAAATTTTGGGTAGGTTGCAGGATTCAAATGGGCATTTCAGGTGTTATGGGTGTGCTCCTCGCGCTCGCATTACATTTTCCGATCGCTCTGCTGCTGACCTTTACCGCAGGAATATTATGGGGTACCTACTTGCTGTCGCTGTACTTTTTCAGTCGAGATTACCGCTTGTTGAATCTGACCTGGACGAATATCAGTCAGCTTTTCACTAGAGGGGTAGGGAATTATGGGCTGATGCTGTGGATGTTTGGGACGATGATTGTTGGAGCAATTTTGATCGCGCTATACGTAGTCGCTGTTTTAATGAACATTCATCCTGTATTGCTAAATGGCGGTGTCATGATCTGGTTAGCCATCCTATCAGGCGGATGGCTGTGGATCAATCACAGTAATTTTTGGAAAAAGCTAAACAGCTAATAACTAATTTAAAGGAAAGAATCTCTTACGTGAGGTTCTTTTTTTATTTTTAAGCAAAGTGAATAGACTAAAATGTGAGGAATAAAATTAAATTATCCATACTTTTTGATTGTTTATTGATGGAACGAAAATGGCATTTAGATAAAATTATTTAAATTATTTTTTCATAATAAAGGATGTTTAAAAAGTAAACAGCCGTTCTTACTTACTTTTATTAGTAAAAAGGATGTACTTTTTTAATTTTAAATAAAGGAGTTGGATAAAAGGTGAGCGCTTTCTATTTTTCGCTGGACCGAAATGAGCCATGATATAACAACCTTTTTTGAAGGGGGAGGAAAATAATAAAAAAACAAATTTAATTAGCGTTCTGCAACACTTTGGATTATAGTTATTTTATCATTTAACAGAGCCGCTTCTTTTTATTAAATTGTTCTTTTGATAGCAGTAATTGTCTGAAAATTTCGACAATGCTGTTTCTTGCGCTTCGTGTTTTTTCATTGTAGAGTAACATTTAGGGTCTGCTCGTTACTAAAAAAATCTTGCTCAATTAATAACTAATTGATGAAGACTTTCAGTGGTGGAAGGAGTCCTGAGACAAAATTGAATAGGAGTGGTTTCAATGTCCAAAGCAGAAAAAGGCATGACGCTTGGTGCCCTGATCATGATGATCTTTACCTCCGTGTTTGGGTTTGCTAACGGTCCAGTAGCATTCTACTTGATGGGGTATGGCTCAATCGTCTTTTATGTCGTTGCTGCGATTCTGTTTTTCATTCCTTTTGCATTGATGATGGCTGAATTTGGGTCAACAATCAAAGGCGAAAACAGTGGAATGTATAAATGGTTGGAGGTCAGCGTAGGACCGCGTTTCGCATTTATCGGAACATTCATGTGGTTTGCTTCTTACGTTGTCTGGATGGTTTCTACATCATCTAAAGTTTGGATACCTTTTACAACGGCTTTTGCCGGAAGTGACCAAACGCAAAAATTACATATGCTGGGTATGAACTCAACCCAAGTGGTCGGTTTATTAGCATGTGTATGGATGATCATCGTTACTTTGGTTTCGATCAAAGGGGTCAAAGGAATCGTAAAAATCACTAGCTTAGGTGGTATTGCGGTAACTAGTTTAAACGTTGTTTTGATTGTGATTTCTGGAATTATTCTGGTTGCAAATGGTGGACACTTAGCTCAACCATTCAATCATATTTTACATTCTCCAAATCCTAGTTACCAAAGTCCAATCGGCCTGTTAGGATTCGCGGTATTCGCGATCTTTGCTTATGGTGGTTTGGAAGCTGTTGGGGGCATGGTTGATAAAACCAAAAATCCTGAAAAAACATTCCCTAAAGGCGTTGTACTTTCAGCGTTGATCATTTCAGTTGGTTACGCATTGGGGATCTTCTTATGGGGTGTAAGTACCAACTGGCAAGACGTATTATCTGGTGATTCAACGAACCTAGGAAATATTTCTTATGTTATGATGAACAACTTGGGCTACGTTTTCGGTGACGCGATCGGCTTAAGCCAAAGCGCTGCTATCAGTATGGGTAACTGGTTTGCTCGATACACTGGTTTAGGAATGTTCTTAGCCTACAGCGGTGCGTTCTTCACATTGACGTATTCTCCATTGAAGACGTTGATCATGGGAACACCGAAGAAATTATGGCCTAAGAAATTCACTGAATTGAATGCTAACGGTATGCCAAGCTACGCAATGTGGGTACAATGTGCGATCGTTGTTGCGATCATCTTGATTGCTTCATTCGCTACACCAGATCCATCTGCCTTCTATAACATCTTGACTTTGATGGCGAATGTATCAATGACATTGCCTTACTTGTTCTTGATCTATGCGTTCCCTAAATTCAAGAAAAAAGATGGCTTGGATCGTCCGTTCGAAGTGTACAAATCTCATGGTATGACAATGGCTATCAGTGTCGTCGTCTTTCTACTAGTATTGGGTGCGAATGTCTTCACGATCTTCCAACCAATCATCGAAGGCGCGGGCGTTCGCGATACTCTTTGGATGATCGCAGGGCCAGTAGGATTTACCGTCGTCGGTATTATTCTTTACCAAAACTATGTACGTCGTTCAAAAGCTGAATAAGATAGAGAACTCCTAGCGCATTGACGTTAGGAGTTTTTCACACTGTAGATAAATCAGGTTCCCCGTTCGATAGTTCGAGCAGGGAACCTGATTTTTTTATTCAGCCGGCTTCAAAGCAGTGGCGAAATCGATTCGATTGATACGATTGTTTAAATACGCCTGAACCAGCAGCATGCATGCAAGCAAGACGAGGCTGGCAAGCATCAGGCTTTGAAAAGAGAGATACGGCAGGTATTGCTGCTGCTCTGTGGAAAGCAGGGCTACGTAGGTATTAAGAAACAGCCAACCGGCGGGGATGCCTAGCAGCCAGCCCAGCAAGGTTAATAAGGAGGTCTCTAAAAAGGACAATGAAAGAACTTCCCATTTCGTAAATCCTAAAACCTTCAGAGTCGCAAATTCAATAAAGCGTTCGGAAAAGATCAGCAGGTGACAATTCATCATGATGGTGATTCCTAAAGTCAATGCAGCTAGGATCAATAGGGAAACGATTGTTAGAATCCCCTCAATTAGTGCTTGAGAGTCTTTAAACTGCTGCAGCTTTTCACTTCTGCCGGCGATCAAAGGCGATGGCGCCAGCTGATTTTTTTCATTCAACAAAAGACTTTGTGGTTCGAAGGGCTGCTTCAAATTTTCCCAAGTTCGTTGCGAAAGGAATATCCCTTGCGGAGACGAAATGGGAAGTAATTTTTTGATAAACACCGGAAGAATCTGCTGCTGCAGCTTAATGTAAAGCGTCTCCTCGGCCGTTACATCCAAATCTTTTGCCAGTGCTTCAGATAGTGCGACCTGATTGGCTGTCAGGTTCTTCAGTTCAATTTCAGGTAGGTTCAGCTGACGACCATTGGAAACAATCGTTGCCTGGACGGTTTGTTCTTTCGAACCTTTCAGCAGTTTTACTGATTGCTGCTCCATCCATTGATAATCAGAAGTGAGATGCTGGACTGTCGAGTGTCGATCCTGAGCACTCATGGGCCTTTTGAAGCTGACTTTTTCTTGATAATGATAAGTGTCATTAAAGACAGAATCCAAAGAAAAATTGATGGAGTCCTTGATTCCTAAAGCCGCGATCAGTAAAAGCATACAGCCCATTGCCCCAAAAATTCCTAATACTGCCCGGCGAATATTTCTTTGGATATCCCGCAAAGTCCACTGCAAGGAAAAGGGCAGGTAAGACCAGAGCCTTGTTTGTTCCAGCCAAACTCGTTTAAAGCGTTGAGTAGATTGCTTTTGCATGATGACTGCAGGGAGTTGGTTTACAAGCGGTAGTACGGGAATTAAAGTAATGAGCATGCTGAGAAATGTGATAACTGCGACAATGGCATACCCAAGAGTTGTCTGGACTTCCAGCCACTTAGGAACAGAGAATTGTTTGCCGATCGCTGAAAGTAAAGCAGGAGAGAGCAGCTTTGGCCCTAAAAAGCAGCCAAGGACAGATCCAAAAAAAGTTACGATCATGCTGAAGGACAAATAATGCAGCAGGATCGACCAGCCACTAAAGCCCTGTGCTTTCAGCACGGCGATCTGCAGCTGCTGCTGTTTGACGAATCGCCGCATTGTCGCTTCTATCGTGATCAGCGTTAACAGTAAGAACAGACTTGAAAAAAGAAAGGCCAAGCGCTGAACTTGAGTGACACGATCAAGGAAGATCGAAAGACCGCTCCCATTGTTGGTTTCGGTCAATTGCAGATACTCATCTCCCCAAATGTCGGAGAGCTCATTTTCTAACCAAGGGATGTTGCTGTCTTTGTTTGTTTTCAATAAAAGCTGATGAGAAGGATAGATCGGCAATTGGTCAAAATACTGCTCAGATAGGTAAGCATACCCGCTCTTTTTATGATTCGGCAGCGGCTGATCCTTGTTCTCGGTATGATAGATGAATTCTGGCTGACGAACCGTTCCTAAAATTTCGTAGCGCTGGTTATCAATCGAAAAATAATCGCCCAGTTGTTGCTCATTTGCCTGAAAAAAATCTTCATCTAGCCAAATACCGGCTTGATCAGAAAGCTTTGCTCCGCGAATAACCTGCGGCTTGCTGGTATAAGAGTGATCAAAGCTTAGAATGGTCAAGGAAAACTGTTCGTTTTGATAGCGTCCGACTGATCGATGGGCAATCTGCTTAATGGAGGATAATTTCTTTGTCTGTGCTTCTTTTTGCTCGTTGAAATTCGCAACAGTCAATGTACTGTCGGCTAAATGGCTATTCTTTGAGAACTGTTTTCCAGTGGTCCCCATTTGCTGACCAAAATGAAAAATACCAGTAAAAATGAATAGGCAAATAAAGCTCATCAGAAAGACAGAGAGAAAACTGATCCAATTTTTTCGCAGATCACGAAAGGTTTTACGAAGCATTACCAAATCACCTCATCAATCTCTAAAGGCTGCTCTTGGCGAATATTTTCTATGATCACGCCATCCTTTAAATGGATCACGCGGTCAGCGATTTGAGCAATCGAAGCATTATGCGTGACTACGAGAATGGTATGCCCATAGTTGACGGCCATTTCCTTCAGCAGATGCAGCACCTGCTTACCTATTTCACTGTCTAAAGCGCCAGTAGGCTCATCGCACAAAATAAGCTGTGGATTTTTGCAGACAGCTCGGGCGATAGAAACACGCTGCTGTTCACCGCCAGATAGCTCCTGTGGAAAGTTCATTAAGCGATGGGAAAGCTGGACCTTCTCCAGAATATCTTTAGCCTGAAAGGAGTCCTTGGCAATCTTTTGAGTAATCGCGACATTTTCCAATGCAGTCAACGTCGGAATCAAATTGTAAAATTGAAAAATGAATCCGACATTTTTACGCCGGTATTTTGCTAATTCCTTTTCTTTGTAGCTGTGAATCGGTTCCTGCTGGACAAATAGTTCGCCGCTCGTGGGCTGATCCATGCCGCCTAAAAGGTTTAGCAGGGTAGTTTTTCCCGAGCCGCTTGGCCCTAAAATGACAGTGAATTCGCCTTTATCTAGTGAGAACGAGATATCTGATAATGCTGGAATTTCTGCTGTTGCTGTTCGATACGTTTTTTTCAGTTTGGATGCCTGAATGTAATTCATGAGATTCCTCCTAATTGAACACTGTGTTGATTTTCTATGATCCATAGTTTAAGCTGAAATAAGGTGTTGAACAACGAACAATTACGAGGCGAGTGTGCAAAAGTTGATCATTTACCAAGTAAGTGTTCAAAAATTCAACAAATCAGGTCAAATTGTTGGAGGAAAATATGTCGAATAAAACCGATCGGACAAAGCTGCATATCATCCAGACTTTTTTTACAATGATGGATGAAGTGGGCTTCGAAGAAATTACCGTCGCTAATCTAGCGAAGCAAGCAAAAATCAATCGTGGAACCTTTTATCATCATTTTCCAGATAAATATGCCGTCTTAGAAGAGGTGGAAGAGGAGATCTACGCCAATTTTGAGCAGGTCCTGAACGATCATATCGGCTGGGCAGTGACTGAAAAAATCGATGTCTATGGGCGGCAACACGTAGCACGATTCTTTAAGGAGGCTTGTTTGGTTGTGATGAATTTCTTGTATGAACGAAAGGATACGGCTCAAACATTGCTTGGGGAATATGGACGCCCACAATTTATTGAGAAGCTGGAACGAGCATATGTCTCTGCGGTTCAAAGAAAGATCCGCCTAAACGCCAATGAGTCAACAGAACTGGAGAAGCTGCAGCAGGAGTTCATCTATTATGGTGCGATCGCGATCGTCAAACGCTGGATACGAAACGGTGTGAAGGAATCACCAGAGGAAGTTGCCGAGGTCATCTCAAAATGTATGACGACCCCGCCGATCGAAATTTTTGAATCTATCGAACGTGGAGAAGCGGATACTAAATAATGGATCAAACACATGTAGAAAAGCAGGGAATCTGATGAAGTAATTGTATTGGAAGGAGAAGCAAATGAGGCAAAGAGTGCTCTTAAAGCTGATTGATGTTTTGAATGTAGCTATTCTATCAAAGGGATATTTTTTCAACTTGAAGCAGCAGCTCAACTTTGTTCTTTACTAAGTTGATTATTTATAATCGCTATATATGTTATTTTAAATGAGTGGGTATCTGCTTATTTGCTGATTGTTCTATTTTCTATCTGGCAGGATTCGATTGCTTCTTGAGTGGAAAAGAGATGAACTGGATACAATGATTTGAGCGGCTTATGCTATGGGTTAGTTTTAGGATTACTGCGTTGGCAAACGAAGAATTGCTATTCAACGATACTGCTGCATGGAGCACTGAATAGTTTTGACCGCTGAGCAGAGAAATAAGAAACGTTGTTAAATCAAGTATATTGGGCTTGATAAAGACTTTTGACATGGATGGAAAAGCCGATGACAAAGATTTTTGCTAGCAGGGAGCAGCAAGAAGTTTTATCGTGAGGCTGAAGGAGCGGATGAAATGAATTTAAGCAAACAGATCAAAAAATTACGCGAAGGGGCAGGTTACTCACAAGAAGAGTTATCCGAAAAAATCTATGTTTCTCGCCAAACTATCTCTAATTGGGAGAATGAACGGAGCTATCCAGATATTCATAATCTGTTATTGCTGAGTGTTCTTTTTAACGTGACTTTAGACGAACTTGTCAAAGGAGACGTGGAGACAATGAAAAAAGTGATCAAAAAAGATGAGTCAGATAGGTATGTCTACATTATGTTAATTGGTACGTTTATTGCAGCAATCTCGATTGGACCAGCAATAAAACTGTTTGGAGAGAATGGGTTGTGGCTTTCTCTTATCCCATTTTTGCCATCATTTTGGGCAGCAATGAAACTTGAAAAATTTAAAAAGGAAAAAAATGTCAAGACCTACAAGGAAATCGTTGCCTACATGGAAGGTGAAGATGTAGAAAAGGTGCGAAAAGAACGAAGTTTCGGAAAAGATCTGCTGTCAAAAACACTCATCGTGGTCATTTTTACAGCTGTGGTAATGGCGATTGTGTTAGTGAGTCTTTGGGTGAGCGGCATGTTTTAGAAAGCGATGGCTATGAGCTGGAAGAGCTCGAGAATAAAAATAGTATGAAGTTGAAAGTCCAAGCCAATCATTGTGTTGGTTTGGACTTTTTTAGCAATTTTTTAAGAGCTTAAAACAAATGACCCTGTGACATGATGCCAAAGTGGTAAAATACTTTATTTTTTTGTCTAAAATTGGGTTGGTATTTTGTTTTTATTGAGGTTCTGTTGCGGTATGATAGTTCTGAGGAAAAAATGAAAACGTATGCAAAAGTGAGAGGGAGTCAGTAATTATGAAAAAAAACGTCCAAACCAAACCATTAACTCAGATGCAGCTATTTGTGACTAAACGTGATGCGCTAGAGCAGAAAATTATTAGTTACTTCGAACATACTAAAAATGTGTCCTTCGTCATCCAGTATGCGGTGGCGATTATGATTAAAAATGCCTTGGTCTTAAGCGACTATTCTGATTTCTTAAAGGAGCTGGTCCGCGAATTGTTTCTGACTGCGGAACCAAGCGATGTGCTGCGCAAAAATCTCCCTTATTTCAAACCCTACTTCAAAAGCGGCGAGTTCGACACCGTCGTTCATCGACTTTTCAGCAATAAAAAGGCCTATTTTCAATTCACCGAGGAATCTCGTTTAAATACCAACTATCTCCATGCCGTGGCCCAAGCGCCTACAGAAATTTCTAAATATGATTATTATTTGCTGGCTGTTTTTAAGGCAGGCAACGGGAAAAGACATACCTGGACGTTAAGAGATATCAACCCTGCGGTGACCACAGAAGAAGTGTGGGAAAAGACCTACCGACTGTTGAAATTATTGACGACTTTAGAGCTCTTTCAGCAGGGGGACAGCTGGAAATTTGCTCAATACGTCAAATTTGACTACTTTGAAAATGCTAAAGTGATGCATCATGAAGAACCAAAAGAAGATGCCAAAGAACCGTCGCAGGATGAGGTACAGCAGGAGTCTGCCCAAATTTCAGAAGAACCGAAAGAGGAGCTTACGATTATGGTGCCTCATGGCTTTGATCCGCGAACCTTGAGCGATGCCGAGGCTTGGGCTTTGGTTGAAGCGCATTTACCGGAAGGAAAAACGGTGGAGGATGTGGCGGTTGTCTTTGTTGAGCGCCAAGCGGATTCAATAGAAGAACAGGAACCAGACGTTGCGCCGCCGTCGATGTCCGATTTTATGCAGGACCCTCATGCTCCGAATTCTGCTTCTACCAAGAGTGAACCCCTTGCGGTCGGTGTCGCTGAGCCGCCCAAATCAACGCCTGTCAAGGAACGATCGCGTAAGAATCGACCGCTCAGTGGGAGTCAGCTGTCTGCTCAGGCGCTCATTAATAGTCGAAGAGACCGTCAAGAAGGAAAAACCGGCAAAGGGAGTCAAAAGGATAATCAGAAGGGAAAAAATGGGAACAGTCGTAAAAAGAAAAAACGGCATAAATAGGCGGACTTCTTTCGTATCCTGATACGAGGGTTATTTGTGCTGCACAACCGGTTGTTTTAATGTAGGAGTCACGCAAATAGTTAAAAAGGCAAGAGCCAGTCAATGAAATAATGGAGGCACCGTTCTGAAAAAAATCAGGACGGTATTTTTGGTGTCTTCTTCAGTGATTCACCACACAAAATCTCTTGATGACTTGCTGTGAATCGTTCTTATTTTCTTGCTATTCCGTTCTGGCAGCCGCGAATTCATGAAAGAATAGGGATAATTTATGTAAGTAAAAATGAAATTTTCTGATAAAAATTCAAATTACAGTGAAATTAATTTAGGATTAGTCTTTTATCATTTAAAGACATCTGTTATAATTGTCATCACATCTTAAAGAAGGATACTCTTGCTTCTCTTCGTTGTTTCTTACATTAATAGAGACGCAAACGATCAAGGAAAGAGTATGCGACTGGCGGATGGGAATCATTTTTTAATGAATTCCATAAATATGAAAAGGAGAGAATAAGTATGACGATTTATAATTTTTCTGCAGGTCCCGCAGTACTACCAAAAGCTGTATTGGAGATCGCACAGTCCGAGATGCTTGATTACAAAAATAGCGGTATGTCAGTGATGGAGCTGAGTCATCGTTCCTCCTTGTTTGAAGAAATCATCCAATCGGCTGAGGCTCTATTAAGAGAGCTGATGGCGATTCCTGACAACTATAAAGTGTTGTTCCTGCAAGGCGGTGCGAGCCTGCAATTTACAATGGTCCCTTTGAATTTAGCACAAGGGAAAAAGGCGTTATACGTCAACACGGGTTCATGGTCTAAAAAAGCCATTAGCGCTGCGAAGGCCTTGGATACTGTCGAAGTTGAAGTGATTGCCTCTAGTGAAGATAAGAATTTTACCTATATACCTGAAATGCCGGAAGCTGTTGATCAAAATGCAGCGTACGTGCATATTACCACCAATAATACGATCGAAGGAACTGCTTTTGCGAAGATCCCTTCATTCGGCGACGTGCCAGTTGTTGCGGACATGTCTTCAAATATTTTAGCCAACGAGTATAAAGTAGAAGATTTCGGTGTGATCTATGCGGGTGCGCAGAAAAATATCGGCCCTGCCGGACTTACAGTCGTGATCATTCGTGAAGATTTGCTCAATCAAGAAGCAGGCTTCGCGCCGATGCTGGATTATGCATTGCAGGCGAAAAACGATTCTCTATATAATACACCGCCGACCTACAGCATCTATATTGCAAAATTAGTCTTTGAATGGGTGATGGCTCAAGGCGGAGTCGCTGGGATCACTGAAAAGGATCAGAAGAAAGCCCAGCTTTTATATGACGCGATCGAAAATTCAAGCTTGTTTACAAGTCCAGTAGAAAAAGCGAGCCGATCAATTACGAATATTCCATTTGTCACAGGGGATGAAGCTTTAGACAAAGCCTTCAACCAAGCGGCTTTAGCTGAAGGATTCGAAAATCTGAAGGGGCACCGTTCCGTTGGCGGAATGCGAGCGAGTCTATACAATGCCTTCCCGCTTGAGGGTGTCGAAGCATTGGTAGCGTTTATGGCGAAGTTTGAAAAGGAAAATGGAGGGAATTAAATGTTTCAGATTAAAACATTCAACGCGATCGCTCCTGAAGGTATGACGCGTTTTGATAAAGAAAATTACCGAATCAATGAAAGTGATGAGCCGGATGGTATTATTTTACGCAGTCAAAAGCTGCATGATTATGACTTTCCTAAAACGGTTTTAGGTGTTGCTCGAGCTGGGGCAGGAACGAACAATATTCCGGTTAAGGAATGCACGGAAAAAGGGATCGTTGTCTTCAACACACCAGGGGCCAATGCCAATGCGGTAAAAGAGTTAGTAGTAGCGAGTCTGCTGCTGTCTGTTCGTCCAATGGTTCAAGGAATCAGCTGGGTACAGACTTTAGAGGGAAATAACGTTGATGAACAGGCAGAGGCACAAAAATCGCAATTTGCCGGCACTGAATTAGAAGGCAAAAAGCTGGGCGTCATCGGATTAGGCTCGATCGGTGCGATGGTGGCCAACGATGCGTATCGTTTAGGAATGGAAGTTACGGGCTATGATCCATATGTTTCTGTTGATACGGCGTGGAGCATTTCTCGTCGGGTAAAACGGGCAAAGGATTTGAAAGAAGTATTGACGAATTGTGATTTCGTGACGATCCATGTGCCATTGACGGAGCATACGCATCATTTAATCAGTACAGAAGAATTGATGCAAATGAAGAAAACGGCGCACTTGCTGAATTTTGCCCGCGGTGAAATCGTGGATACCGATGCCGTTGTAAAGGCTGTGAATGAAGAACGGATCGCTGGTTTTACGACTGATTTTGCGGAAGAAAAATTGCTGCGCAATGACAAAATCACGGTACTGCCGCATTTAGGCGCCTCAACAGAGGAAGCCGAAGTAAACTGCGCGAAGATGGCAGCCCGCGGCTTAAAACGCTTCTTGGAAACAGGGGTCATCAAGCGTTCAGTCAATTTTCCAAATGTAGAAATGGCTTTTGAATCGCCTTATCGTATCACGATCATCAATCGCAATGTACCGAATATGCTGGGGTTGATCGCATCAGAGATTGCTTCTCTAGATGTCAACATCGATAATATGGTCAATCGCGGAAAGGATGACCATGCCTATACATTGGTAGATGTTTCTGAGACCGATCCAGATAAAATCGCGGCGATCGTTGATCAGCTGAGCAAAAATGAAGGCATTGTCCGCGTTCGCGCGATCAAGCGGGATGAGGAGTGTGAATTTTAATGGTTCAAGTTCATCCATTTAAAGGAATTCGCCCAGCGGCGGAATTAGCTGACAAAGTGGCGGCCTTGCCCTACGATGTAGTAAATTCACAGGAAGCCAAGGACTTAGCGGCGGATAATCCTTATAGTTATTTTCATATCGACAAGGCGGAGATCGACCTGCCTGCGGAGCTTTCGCCCTACGATGAAACGGTCTATCAAAAAGCGGCGGCTAATCTAGCGGCATTTTTAGAAAAAGGCTGGCTGTTTAAAGAATCAGATGCCTATTTCTATTTATACGAATTGGTGATGGACGGCCGTAGTCAAACAGGGATCGTGGCATGTACGTCAATCAGCGATTACATTGATGAAAAAATTAAGAAGCACGAGTTTACTCGTCATGAAAAAGAAATCGATCGGATGAATCATATCCGTACCTGTGATGCCAATACGAGTCCAATCTTCTTGAGCTATCGTCCACAGGCGGAGATTCAAACGATGATTAAAACTTGGCAGAAGGACCACACGCCAGCTTATGATTTTACCAGCTATCATGATGTGACTCATCGTGTTTGGGTGATCGATCAAGCAGCAACGATCGAGAAACTGACGGCGTTATTTACAGAGGTTGATGCCTTGTACATCGCAGATGGTCATCATCGGACGGAATCAGCAGTCAAGATCGGACTGGAAAAACGCGAAGCAGGGCAACAAAATCCTGAGACTGAGCAGTTCTTGTCCATCATCTTCCCAGAGGATGAGCTGGCGATTTGGGAATACAATCGTGTGCTGAAGTCAACACCGCCGGCTGATTTCATGGAGCGCTTGGCAGAGAACTATCAAGTGACAAAAACAGGGATCAAAAAGCCTGAAAAGGCCGGTGATTGCCAGTTATATGACGGCAGCGCGTGGTATACCTTGCGCATCAAACCAGAGAAGGTTCCTAATGATCCTGTGGAGAAATTAGATGTGGCACTCCTGCAAAAATATGTACTGGAGGATATTTTCGGGATCGATGACATTCGGACCGATAAACGCATTGACTTTGTTGGTGGGATTCGCGGAACTGAAGAGCTGGAAAAACTAGTTGATTCAGGTGGTTGGAAGCTGGCCTTTTCAATGTATCCGACTCAGATGACGGATCTATTAGATGTTGCGGATGCGAAGAAGATCATGCCGCCGAAATCAACCTGGTTTGAACCGAAGCTTTTAAGCGGCTTGTTCCTGCATGATTTAGAAACGAAATAAAGCAAAAACTCTCGAATTTTTTTGAGAGTTTTTTTGCTTATAAAAATAATATATTATTGACTATAATGTGTGACACACAGTATAATAAACGAGAAGAGGTGATCACATGCCTGATAAGGATATTATACAGAGCTATATCACAGAATTAAAAAGAGGCAATTTGGTGTTGGCAGTATTAGGCAGCTTGACTACGCCTCATTACGGCTATGCCCTTTTGCAGACGCTGCAGGAGCGGGGGATGGATATTGAAGCGAACACCCTTTATCCATTGCTGCGGCGTTTGGAAAAGCAGGAGCTGCTGGTAAGTGATTGGGATACGACGGAGAGCAGGCCGCGGAAGTATTATTCAATCAGCGACACAGGAAAAGACGTTCGAACAAAATTATTTGAAGAGTGGAAGGACATGCAAAAAAGTTTAATTGGTATTTATACGGAGGAGTGACAAATGAAAAATTTAATCGAACGCTATATAGCTGCGGTGGTAGGGCAGTTGCCGGAAAATGAACGGGAAGAGGTTGCAAAGGAGCTGCGGAGCAATATCTATGATATGTTGTCGGAGCAGCCGAGTGATGCTGAGATCGAGCAGGTTTTACACTCGATGGGGTCGCCAACGAAATTAGCGGAGCAATATCGGCAAAATCCCCGGTATTTGATCTCTCCGCAGGTCTATGATGACTATCTTCGTCTGCTAAAACTACTGGTACCGATCATTGGAGTCATCACTCTTATTGTGGGAGCAGTAGCCGGCGGAATTGAGACCTTTCAGCAAAGCGGCACCGTAAGCAGCGTACTTCAAGTGATGATTCAAACGGGCATTCAAAGCGGAGTATCAGGGGTGATGCAGACGCTTGTTTGGACGACTATCGGTTTTGTGATCGCCGAGCGAACGGGACTGTTGAATCATAAAAAACGTGAAGAGTGGAAGCTGGAGGATTTGCCACCGTTGACGACAGAAAAGCAGATTCCCATCTCTGACGCAGTGGCGGAAATTGTCGCTGTCTTGGTTTTCAATACTTTTTTAATCCTCGGTGCCTTGAGTGTGTTGCCTCAAGTTTTTTCCAAAACAGATCATGGATTCGTGAATGTTTCGCTATTCAGCGACAGCTTTACGAGATTCTTGATACCGGTATTAATCATTGGAACGATCTTAACACTGATCGTTAGTGTCTTGAAGCTGATCGATCGGCGTTGGAGTAATCGCGTGTGTGTTTGGTCGATCATTGACCACGCTGTTTCTGCAGTCATGTGGGTGCTTTTATTGCTGCACAACAACATCTTTAGCCAGGAGCTGGTGAACTTACTGCAAGAGCAGACTTGGTCCAGCGGCGATGTGCTGCATTATATTTCAACGGGTGATACAGCCTCGATCCGCATGTTCATCAGCGTGATTATTGTAGTCGTTGCTGCTATTCAAATCGGGATGGTAATCTATTATCGCAGCAAAAGGAATCTGACGCAGAGATTTTTGAAGCAAAGGCAAGTTTAACAAAGGCTAGCTTATTAGACTCTCAAATTGAGGGTCTTTTTATTTGCTTCATTTCAAAATTATTGGATTTTAACTCTCAATTGGGCATCCTTTAATTTTGACAGAAAAAGCGACAATAAAGGCTTCCTGCAAAAGTTCTATCAGAAAAGGGCTTAAAAGGAGGTTCGAATGAAGGAGACCAGGGATTCTCTTTCGATGAGAGCAGCAGTTTAAGCAATGAGAAGATAGGCTGGCTAGTTCTTGTTAGCTGTTATGCTTCTGGTGACCTAAGCGTATTGCATGCCATTCAGAAACTCTCAGATCGAGAGTTTATTTTTGTCTAAATTTTAGCCTCTGGGGTATGCTAATATCGGAGGCATGACAAATGAAGAAAACAGCAAATTTTTTTAGCGAAAATAAATTACTCAGTATCTCACTGTTGTTAGCCGTTATCAGCTCATTGATCGGTCGTTTTTCAACCGATTTTATTGATGATAAGGTGATCCTCAGCTTGTTTGGTTTGATGCTGTTGATTCAAGGATTTGAGCAGGTCGGTCTTTTGCGCTTCATTGCTCAGAAATTAGTGCATTATTCAAAGAATACTCGGCAATTGGTTCAGCTGATGATTCTTTTGTCGTTAGTGGGCTCGATGTTTTTAACCAATGATGTAGCGATCTTGACGTTACTCCCGATTTATTTGAAGCTTTTATCGATTTTACCAAAATTCAAGGGACGCTTTTTAGGCAGCGTCTTGATTATTGTAGCAGCGAATCTGGGAAGTAGTTTCTTTCCATTTGGGAATCCGCAAAATTTATATCTCTATAACTACTACCACGTTCCACTAGGGCAATTTCTATCCTGGATGGCGTTAGTCCTATTGCTCAGCGTTATGTCGTTAGCTGTTTTGAGTCTTTTAGTCGCAAAGGATTCACTAGAGACGATCAGTCTAGAGGCTAGTCAGATTGATCGCAAAGAGACCTTTTTACTGCTGGGCTTGATGCTCGTGATGATTTTGGTCGTTCTTGATGTTCTGCCTTATCTATGGGGCATTCCATTGGTAGCGCTGATTCTTCTGATTTATCGCCGTGAGCTATTCAAGAAAGTGGATTATGGATTATTGCTGACCTTTGTTTGTTTCTTTATCATTGTAGGAAATATCGGTGAAGCTAAGTTTATCAGAACCTTTTTGCAAGCATTGAGTGGAAAACAAATCTACTTGGCTGGCTTAGGCTTGAGTCAAGTCATCTCAAATGTACCAGCGGCTTTTTTGATCGCACCGTTTACGGAAAATCAGCAGGCGGTTATTTTAGGGGTGAATATCGGGGGGCTGGGAACGCTAATAGCTTCGCTGGCTAATCTGATCGGCTACAATTTATTTCGTATTTATTATCCTGCAAAAACCAAAAAATTCCTTGGTTTGTTCAGCGCAGTCAATTTTGGCCTGCTGCTGTTTTTAGGGACCCTGTTCTATTTTTTCATCCATTAGAAAGCGCCAAGAATTCCTGAAAATAAGCTAAGTTTCTTATGGGAATTCATCCAAAAAGCATGAAACCGCTTTAAATCGTGTTAAGCTGATTTTGTAAGAAATGATTGAGGGGGATCTGCGATGAGAGATAAGACAAAATTAATTCATGGCTATCATGCCTTTGACGATGAGACTGGCGCTTCATCGATTCCGATTTATCAATGCTCGACCTTTAAACAAGCCTCCATCAAGGATGGACAAGCTTATACGTATTCACGCTTTGGCAATCCTACCAGAACAGCGCTGGAAGAAGCAGTCGCTGTGTTGGAAAATGGGAACTATGCAACTGCTTTTGCCTCTGGTATGGGAGCCATTTCGGCCGTTCTATTGAGTTTTAATCAGGGTGACCACTTGGTTATGTGCAAGAGTATTTATGGCGGAACGTTCCAACTAGTCAATGAGGTGATGAACCGCTTCGGCATCGAAGTTACATTTGTGGATGAGACCAAGCTTGAAGAGTGGGAGCATGCGATTCGGCCGAACACGCGCGGGCTGTATGTAGAAACGCCGTCCAATCCGCTGCTTTCAGTAACAGACATCGCGGGAGTTGTAGCAATCGCGAAGGAGCATCATTTAGTGACGATGATTGATAATACGTTTATGACTCCACAATTTCAGAAGCCGTTGGCGCTGGGTGTGGATGTAGTGATTCACAGTGCGACAAAATTTATTAATGGTCATAGTGATGTTGTGGCAGGGCTAGTCGTTACCAACGATGAGGACTGGCACAATCAAATCAAGCTGCAGCAAAAGGTTTTAGGCGGAATCTTAGGCGTGGAAGATTGCTGGCTGACGATGCGCGGATTGAAAACGATGGGCTTGCGGATGGAACAAAGTGCCCGCAGCGCCGAGAAAATCAGTCACATGCTGGAAAATCATCCCGTTGTACAAAAAGTCCATTATCCAGGTTTACCAAGCCATCCTGGCTATGAGGTCCACAAACGACAGGCAATTTCTGGCGGCGCGGTACTATCATTTGAATTGGCGAGTCAAGAAGCAGTATATACCTTTGCGGATGCCTTGGAAATACCGATTGCAGCAGTCAGTTTAGGAGGCGTGGAATCCATTTTATCCTATCCAGTGACCATGAGCCATGCTTGCGTACCAAAGGAAGAACGAGACAAGCAAGGTGTGACCGAGGGGCTGTTGCGCTTATCTGTAGGGATCGAGGACACAGAGGATTTGATCGCAGACCTAGAGCAAGCATTAGCCAAAGTCCAAATAGCTGTAAAGTAAACACATTGGGGATTTTCCTCAATGTGTTTTTCTGTATCGCAAGATTTTTTGAAAAATGAATACCTTAATAGAAGTGAGTTCGGTATAATGGTATCATCTCTTGGAGGAAGTGAAAGTCATGATTGAAAATCTTTTACGCCCGGAAGTTTTGCTTTCAAACGTGCTCGTTTGTTTAGCGACTTTTTTGATTACGCGGTGGGCGCTTAAACGAAAAGAAAGACCGCGACGGCAAAAGGCTGCTGTTCAGGCACCAAAACGAACAACAGATGGCCCGGCAATTTTGGAAGCCTCGCTGGCAACCCTGCAATCGTATAAAAATAATTTGAACAAGTATGGTTATCCCTACTTTCAGGAAACAACACCAATCGTGATCCAACAATTGAAGGCGGAAGCGAACAGCCTGATAGCATCGGAGGCTAACCAGCCGATCCATGAGCTGCTGCAGAAAAACTATGAGAAATTAAGGACCTTTCAAGAGCAGGAGGTAGCGGATACGAAGAAATTGGAGCTGGAAGTTTTGAATCATGTCAATAAAACGATGATTACTTGGCGCAACTGGCTGAAAGAAAGCAGGTGATGGGGTGTCAAAAGCGACGGCTACAGAAGTCTATCAACTGTTAGCAGAAATGCAGATTCCTTATGAACGAGTGGATCACAAGGCCGTCTTCACAGTGGCGGAGATTGATTTTGTGATTGATGGCAGTGATGTGAAAAATCTTTTGATGAAGAGTAAGAAGACGAGGAACTACTACTTTGTGATTTGTCCAGGAAAAAAACGACTGGACATCAAGGCGCTTGCCAAGGCAGTAGGCGAAAGTCAACTATCTTTTGCCTCGGAAGTGGAGCTTTTCGATTTGCTTGGCTTGGAGCGGGGATCGGTGACACCGTTAGCTCTGCCCCATGACACGGAACATCAGATCACACTAGTCATTGATGAAACGATTGATCAAACGAAAAAAATCGGGTTTCATCCCAACACAAATACAGCGACAGTGGTGATCGCTTTTAGTGACTTCAAACGATTTTTAGCAAATATAGCAATCGAACCAACCTACTTGGTGATTCCAGAAAAACAGCCCGAGGCCTAAGCCCCGAGCTGTTTTTTTGGTTTTTTATTAAAATTTAAGAAAACAGGATTCTCCACGACCTAAGCAAAGAATGTTGCAAAGCTCTTTAACGCATCCGTAAACGACGGCGAATACCGTCGACGCGTGGACCTAATAGCTTGTCGGCCATTCGAGTCTTCAAAGCTAAGATCATATAGGTGAATCCGCCAAAGGCCGCTACGACGATAATAATGATCATAGACTGCATTTTTGAATCTGAGCTTAAGACCATTTCGCAGCCAAATTTCACAACGAAAGCGATGATTCCCATAGTAATCGACATCACAGTGACTTTCGCGATGGCAGTCATCGTTTCTCGGAATGGGAAGTTCGTAATGACATGGATTCGATCCAACAAGAACATGTTCGCTACTAAAAATCCTGCGAAGGTCGCGACTAATGGACCGTAAGCCTCAAACAGATACGTTAATGGGAATTGTGCGACAGCTTTGACAAAAATGCCGACAGCCAAAAACCAAACGGCTTGCATATTGCCGTCTAACCCCTGAAGCATCGTTGAACAAACCATGAACAGCCCCATCATGATCCCCACCACACAGGAAGCAGCTAGTAGCTGAGAGCCGAGTACATTCGGCCAGTAGAACAATGTATTCAACGGATAGGCCAAGACAATCATCCCCACCGTTGCAGGCATCATCACAAAGAAAAGCAGTTGAATATTATTCGTTACTAATCTTGCTAGTCCCTGATGATCCTTTTTCGTGAAGCGTTCTGTAATCAGCGGCAGTCCGGCCGTTGCCATCGCTGTACCGAGAGCGATCACGACCATGGTTAATTTATCCGGATTGGCTGAGATCAAAGCAAACAGGTCGGCATTTTCCGCAGCGGAGTTATCTGTCACGATTGACATGATTTTCTCAAAGGAATATTGATCGATCAGTTTAAAAATACTGATCGCACTGCCGACGATAATAAATGGGACCGCCTGCTGGATCATTTGAAGGATCAGCTGACGCCCAGAAAAAGTAATTTGATTGTTGCTTTCTTTAATTAATTCACGAAAGGCTGAACGCTCCTTAAGCAGCGAGAACAGCAGTACGCCCATCGCAAAAGCGACACCGATAAAGGCCGCAAAGGTTGAATGAACAACGGCTGTCTTATAGCTGCCGTTGTTGATCTGCATGATTATGAAGGCAGATGCTAACATGTAGCAGACCCGCGCGATTTGCTCGATGATCTGAGAAATAGCGTACGGCTTCATATTGTTGTTTCCTTGGAAGAAACCGCGCATCACACTCATCGCAGGGAAAATCAACAGGACCACACTCAGGGAACGCATCACAGGAACTAAATCAGCGTTTCCTTGCGAAAGATAGGGGGCTCCTATAAACATAATAGCCGCACAGATTATTCCGCCGACAGTCATTAGCCGCATCGTGTAGAACAGCAGCTTTTTACTTAATCCGTATTCATTCATCGAATTATAACGGGCCGTCTGTTTGGCGACCGCCGCCGGAATTCCAGCGGTAGAAATCATTAAGAAAAGGGCGTAAACATTATAGCCCTTTGTATAGAGATAATTGGCCTCTAGTCCATGAGGCTGCATCCAAGCAATCCAAGGAATAACATAGACTGCACCTAGCAATCGTGAAAAAATATTGCCGATCGTCAGCCAAGCGGTACTTTGCACCATTCTTTCCTGAGCGCTTGCCTGTTTTTTCGGAATGGCTGCAGTGGCGGCTGCTTCGATAGGTTCTGCTTCAGTTGCCTGTACAGCTTCTTTTTTACGTTCTTTTTTAGGCGGTACGACCGCTTCGGTATTATGATAACGAGCCATCCGTGAAGGGGTTTCCTTCAACTCGTTTTCGTGTTTAGTTTTATCAGTCATATAAACCAGCTTTCTGCAACAGTATCCACCATATTTTACCTGTTCTTTCCTCCAGTTACAATCCTGTCCGGCAATCTTTAAGATTTAGGGTTGAAGCTGTTGATATGATTTGCGAAGCTTTCGATATTTCGAGTTTGAATATAGACCGACCCACGGCCATGAAACTCATTTACGACGCCTTCGCCGGTTTTGAATCCGAACGTGCCGGATGCCACCTTAATCTGGTAATCTAATGAACTGCTCCAAGCGATGACGTGCTGATTATCGATGATCGCCGGCGCATTGCCGTCCAGCTCGATTTTCTCGATGTCGCCAAAAGCAGACACCAAAATCTGCCCGCTGCCGGTGGTCTCCATAACGAACAGTCCGCCGGTGCCTCCCAGCAAGGCTCCCGACAGCTTTTGACGCTTCATTTGATAATTCACCTGTTCTTCGCTGGCGAGAAAAGCGCCAGTGTTCAGCCGCCAATGTTCAGCACCGACATCCAAGGCAAAAATCTTTCCCGGAGCAGAAGGAGCGATCGCGATCATGGCGTCATCAGAATGTGCAGTGGCTGTGCTGATAAAGAAGCTTTCGCCGCTAGTTACTGAGCGGCCTAAGGCACTTAGCGCGCCGCCGAGCCCTTTCTTGCCATTTGTGTTCATTTGTCCTTCTAATTCTATTTCACCGAGCTCATAGACCATAGCTCCTGGTTCGATTCGTAATTGTTCGCCACGTTGTAGATAGACCTTCGCGATAGGCGCAAAGGTACTGTTTGATAGCTCAAAGTTCATTTTTTTAAACCCCTTTCAATTATACCTGTCAAAATTATATCATTTTACGTATCTTTTCTGTGTATTTTTGATAAAATTGTAAAAAGGGAAACGCGGAGGAGAATCTATGGAAATTTTAGCTTTTGAACACGTGCAGTTTGTTCGCCAGCAGATGAAGCTTTTACAGAATATCGATTGGCGCATCCAGGCTGGTGAGGATTGGGCGATTTTAGGGTTGAACGGTGCAGGGAAGAGCTTGATGCTGAATATGATCTCAGGAAACTTATGGCCCTCCAGCGGGAAGCTGACTGTTTTAGGGGAAGTGTTTGGCCGTACATCGATTCCTGACCTGACCAAACGGATCGGTTGGGTGAGTCAATCCTTACAGGAACGAATTCATCGAGAAGAACAAGCCGAGTTGATCGTGCTTTCTGGAAAATTTGCCAGCATCGGTATTTATCAAGAATATACGGAAGCCGAACTGGAGGAGGCGAAGCAGCTCCTATCCTCATTGGGAGCGGAAAAGCTGATTGGCAAAGTATATCAGGTCTTATCTCAAGGAGAAAAGCAGCTTGTGCTGATCGCCCGAGCCTTGATGGCAAAGCCTGAGCTGTTGATCCTAGATGAACCATGCAACGGGTTGGATTTATTTGCCCGAGAGGATCTATTGTCGCGCATCAAAAAGATGAAGGAAGCCTCTGATGCACCAAGTCTGCTGTATGTGACGCACCATACCGAAGAAATCCTGCCATTGTTGAATCATGTCCTGATGATCCGGGATGGGAAAATATTCAAGCAGGGTCGAAGAGACGCGCTGCTAAAAGAAGAAATTTTGAATGAGTTTTACCAACGGCCGATCGAGCTTCATGAAATGAACGATGATCGCTTGATGGTAATTCCCAAATAGAACGGACTCCTCATTTCGAGGGGTCTTTTTTGATGTTTGAAAATTATTGATAAAAATATCGCAAAAGAAATAAATGATTTTACTCCTAATACAGCTACAAGCAATAGCGAAATAAATAGCCCCTCGAATCTATCTAGTCATTTTTTAGACAAATATTATATATTCATCACAAAAAATACCATTTATTAAAAATAATTATCCTAATACCGCTGAATAATGTTATGATAATTTTACAATATGTTATAAAAGGAGTAATTTATGGCGAAGAGAAGTATTTATTTGTTTTCAACCATGATTTTAGGCTTTTCGATGGTAACCAGTACTGCTTGGGCAGATGAAACGATCGACCTCACTGCGACTAGTAGTTCAATTGAACTAGTCCAGAGCCCTGACAGCAGTCCAGCAGCCTCTATTACAGAGGAGTCAGAAGCGGCAGAGGTACCAGTTGTTGAGGAAACGGCGGAGATGGATGCAGTGGCGACGGAGACGGTGTCTCAAACGCCAGAGGCGCCCAGTGAAACCATGGAGGCAGCAGAAGAAGATAAGGAAAGTGAGGAAGCTTCAGCAATCGATCAGGAATCGAAGGCTGAAAGTGTATCAGAAGAAACGAGTACGAACGACGAAGCAACTGCTGAAGTTTTGACCACGCCCACAGCTAAAACGGCGCTGAAAAATGACCATGATGGGAAAATCGTCGATCACAGCAAAGCAGTCACTGATGAAAATACGAAGGTTCCTGACGACTATGAATTCATGCCGAATTTCGCGAATGTGAAGGAGCACGTGGTCGGAGGGACGCAAAATTATACAAGCGACGGCTATTCCTATGTGTTTGATTTAGATTCGGAAAAACCCAATACGATTACTGTCACCTATAAAAACGTTGGTACTTATAAGGGCAAGATCATTGATATGCGAATCACGGTCAAGGGCTGGACAGCTTTGGCAGGAAGACAAGTTCTGTATATCAACAAAGAGAATGGAATCACCATGAAGGGGATCAAGGATGTGCTGTTGAATTATTCTTTCTTAGATGCTCTTACAGCCACTCCAGTAAAACTGTCAGGCTTTTTCAATTTTACAGACATTGATTTTGAGCAAAGTATTGATTTATTCCACAACAATAATATCCAACATTTTTATGTGACGAAAAACAATCAGCTGTATTATAAGATCCATAATGAGTATATAAAAATCGGTGAGATCAACAATCATAGTACCAATAATTTTGACATGCGCTATTGGCTGGCCTACACCTACAAAAATGTCTCAAATTTTGATGTCCGATACAATCAAGAATATGAGACGGATGCCGTTTTTAATTACTCCTTTAAGCTGCCCTTCGCTATGGGAGGGATTTTTGGCGCTGTTGATCCAACGATTCCCCTCGATGTAGAAATGCCTGATGAACCCAATCCAGCTGGAAACGGGAATCTAGCAGCAGACACAGCAGCAAGCGGTCCAACAGAGGAAAAGAACAAGCTGTCAGAAGCAGTACCAATCATTCATAAACCAGTGCAGCAGAAGCAACTTTCAACAGCCTCGGTTAAACAGACCACACTGCCAAAAACAAACGAACAGATTGGGTCGATTTTGTCTCTTGTCGGCGGTTCCTGTCTCATTCTTTCCACCGCACTTTTCTTAAATAGAAAAAAAGCGTAGCAAAAAGCCTGCTGAAAAATTATTTTCAGCAGGCTTTCCCTCTAACGTAATACACTTTCGGGGATAACCGCTAGATAGTGATCGACTGAAGCTAATAATTCAGTCATTTTCTGCGCATCAAAAGGAGAGGAAAGGTGTCCCAATTGGACTGTCTCCAAAAAGGTCTTACTGCCGCCAACCCGGCAAATCGCCAGATAATCTCTCCAGGCTGTGGGGTCCTTTTCAAGCACACTGCGTGCCCAAAATTGTAAGGCGCATACTTGTGCTAAGGTGTAATCAATGTAATAGAAGGGCACTTCAAAAATGTGTCCTTGACGGTACCAGTAGATTCCGCGAGCTAATGCCTCAGACTCTTGATAATTTCGTTCTGGACAATATATCTGCTCCAGCTGACGCCAGCGGTTTTTGCGTTCAGCCGGCGACCAATCAGGATGCAGATAAACCTCTTCCTGGTAATGATCGACCAAGGCGCCGTAGGGTAAAAATTGCAGGGCACTGCTTAAATGGGCAAATTTGTATTTTTCACTGTCTGAGCCAAAAAAGGTGTTCATCCAAGGCCACGTGAAAAATTCCATGCTCATGGAATGGATCTCAGCAGTATCAGAAGTTGGAAAGACCAGCTCCGGTTCTTCGATCCAACGCGATAAATAGCTTTGAAAAGCATGACCTGTTTCATGCGTCAAGACATCGATATCATCCGCCGTGCCGTTGAAATTAGCGAAGATAAAGGGCAGTTGAACGCCGTCGATAAACTCGCAGTAGCCGCCGTTTTGTTTGCCGGGACGACTGGTCAAATCCAGCAGCTTTTGCTTTGCCATGGTATCGAAAAAGGCACCCGTCTCTTCGGATAATTCATGGTACATCGTTTGTGCTTTTTGGATCAGCTCTTCTGCATTTCCTTGCGGGCGCGGATTCCCATTTGGGTAAACCAGCGGCAAATCATAATGGGTCAGTGATTCTACACCTAGACGTTCCTTCTGCCGTTGGTAAAGCTTTTGGTTGATCGGTACGACCTCATCCACGATAAACTGGCGAAAGGCTTGCAGCTGCTGGCGATCGTAGCCCCAGCGATTCATTAAGCGATCGCCATAGTCCACATAATTGTTGAAGCCCAGCTTTTGTGCCTGTTGGTGGCGAATCTTGACCAGCTGATCGAAAATGGTATCCAGCTCTTGTTCATGTGCAACGAAAAAATCTTCGTAAGCCTGCTGGGCGGCTTTGCGCGTTTCTCGGTCAGGAACGGTAAAAAATGCGGACAATTCGGAGAGCGTGCGTGTCTTTCCGTCAAACGCGATCTCAGCTGTGGCGATTAAAAGAGTATATTGGCTGATCGCTTCATTTTCCTGCTGCTTCAATTCAATGACAGAGTCGTCTAAAAGCCGCAGCTGATCCTCCGCAAAAAGAAAAAGCGTCTCAGGAAAGTCTGCCTCCAATTGTGAACGGAACGGTGACGCCAGCAGACTTCTATAAAACTGATTATGGATCTGCTTAACCAAGGGCTCCTGCTGATCCCAAAAATCGTTTTCCGTGCGGTAAAAGGAGTCATTGTTATTGAGCGAATAGCGAATATAGGATAATTTCATATTTTTAAACATGTTGCTGCGTAAATGATTCAGCTCTTTCAAGGCTTGCTTGGCTTCTGAATAATCAGCCGCTTCAGAGAACTGAGTAGTCACTTTATTGAAGATCGCTTCATAGCGAACAAGATCTGGACGTTCGTAAGGAAAATCTGAAAAAATCATGGTAGGCCTCCTAGAATAAAAGATTTCAGACTATTATAACAAAAAAAACTGCCAGCAGGACGCTGACAGTTTTTTCCTGTTTTAAGAGTTCATCATTAATTCTTCGTTCAATAATCCATCGATCGGTGTATATGTCATGTCAAGATCTTTGGCTACAGCTTCGATCGTCAGCTTGCCATTATAGGTATTGACTCCGCGGCGAAGAGCTAAGTTGTCCTTCAATAAGTCTTCTAGCGGGTTGTTCGCTAATAAGTTCGCATAGCTCATTGTGCTGTTGCTTAAAGCATAGGTAGCTGTTTGCGGAACGGCACCTGGCATATTGGCTACCGCATAGTGAACAACGCCTTCTTTCACATAAGTCGGTTCATCGTGAGTCGTTACCCGATCTTCTGTTTCAAAGATTCCGCCTTGGTCAATAGCTACATCGACGATGACTGAGTGATCAGGGATCGTCGCAACCATTTCCTTCGTAACTAAAGTCGGTGCTTTGTGCCCTGGAATCAAGACAGCCCCGATAACTAAATCAGCTGTTTTTAGGCATTCTTGGATATTGAAGCTATTTGACATCATTGTTTGAACACTGTTGCCGAAGATGATATCTAGTTCCTTCAAACGAGGAACGCTAACATCCAAGATCGTTACATTCGCGCCTAATCCTAAGGCTAGTTTCGCAGCGTTCAATCCAACCACACCGCCGCCGATAACAACGACATTGCCTCGACGTACGCCTGGTACACCAGATAGCAAGATTCCTTTGCCGCCGTTGACGCGTTCTAAGTAGTTGGCACCGATTTGAGCCGCCATGCGGCCAGCGATTTCACTCATTGGAGCAAGTAATGGCAATGTATTGTCTGCCGGTTGTACATTTTCATAAGCGATAGCATTTACACCGCTGTTGACTAAAGCTTCAGTTAAAGGTTTGTTTGCTGCTAAGTGCAGATACGTGAATAATAATAATCCTTTACGGAAATACTGATACTCTTCAGGAAGCGGCTCCTTTACTTTCATGACCATGTCAGCTGCCCAAACTTCAGCAGCGTCGTTGATGATGGTAGCACCTGCGGCAGCATACTCTTCATCAGTGATCGCAGAACCTTTGCCGGCATCTTTTTCTACTAATACTTGATGACCACGATTTGTCAGATCAAATACTCCAGATGGGGGAAGGGCAACACGGTTTTCATTGTTCTTGATTTCTTTTGGAATTCCAATAATCATTTGACACACTCCTTCTTAACTATTCGTATACGAAGTGGATTCGCTTACAAAATAATTGTACAGGATTTCAGAACAATTTCAACTAAGAATTCGCAAAGTATTCAATGGCGATGAACAATTGTGAGCAAATGAAATCCTTTACATTTTTTAATAGTAGCCTGTATATGCTTAGCAAGTTCTTATTGTGTGTGCAGACTGTCAAAAATTATTATTTTTATAATGATAAATAAAATATTTGCGAAAACAGCAGGAACTAGCGATAATGGGTACAAGGATACTAAGGAGCGAAGTCACTATGCCGGAAAAACAACGAATTGATTTATTGAAAGAGCAAGTCAGCTTCCTTGAAGCACGCTTGACTCGTTATGAAGAATTATTGCACGGACCGATACTAAAGCGGATCATTTTCGGGGGAGGCCGCAGAGCCAAACTCAGCATCGTTGAAATTGTGATTGCTTTGATCGTGTTACTATATACACTTTTTAGAATGGAATTAAGCGCTATTTTCGCTGTAATCGTATTTCTAGCAGTAGTGGTCATTTTATTTTCAGCCGTTCAATTAAATGTCATTCGTAAAAAGAATGGGAAAGACAAGTATCAAAGGATGATCGACAGCCTGACAGCAGAGAAGGCTTCGATGGATAAAGAAATAGCTCGACTAAAAGAAGGACTTGAGTAATGTTACTCAAGTCCTTCTTCAATTAATTTTGCGGTGAACTGGTTGTTTTCTAATACGATTTTATCAATCAGCTGTTGAATCTTAGTTATTGAGTGCATGCTAGGACAGAGCTCAACGGCGATGATCGGAGTTTTACAGCTTGGAACATCGAAGGTAGAAGTACTGATCACCACATCGTATTCTTCAAAAACTTCTAGATAGCTCTGATTATGTAATTGATTGACATTGATTTGATGGATCGCATAATTTCCTTTAATTGAAAGACGCAAAAGCTCAGACAATAAGCTTTCCTGCATTTTTGAATCGCTGGAAACAATCAGCAGATTGACCGGCTTAGCGAGCTGCTTCATACCGTTCAAGCAGCTGGGAACCGCCGCGATAATTTGATACACATAGTTATCGATAAACTCGGAGGACTTGAAAAGATCATACTCATCTGTGAATTTAATCACTAAATTACGCAGCTGATGAACACTGTGAGCATGAAAGGTATCTAAAAGGTACAAGCATTCTTTTTTTCGATCCTGCAGCACACTGATAAATTCCTTTGTCTTAGCATGAAAAAGATGCTGGTTGACCAAAATCGTTGCCAGCTGCTCCTTTTTTCGTTCACTCAAGGGAGTGATGAGCATCTTACTCAGCCTTTCCGCTAGTATGAAATGTGTCTCAAAATGATACGCCAAAGAATGGTTGGTTTGGAGTGCTCGATCTATTTGTTCGTCTCCTAGTAAAAATAAATCAGAATAGAGCAGCCAAAAGCTGTCCTTCATAACATCTTCAGAATACAAAAGGTCCAATTCCTCCATCAAATAGTAATCGAAGTTATCGATGGCTTGTTGACTGGGAGAAGTGACCGCTGTTGATTTCAACATTTCAATGGGGATGAAGTGTTCATTTGAATTGCGAACCAAGCTGATAAAAAAGGTAAGACTCAAGCGATTGTACTGGGCCAAGGATACCTCTAATTTATTATTGGCGATCATCGATCGAATGATCTCATCTCCAAATTGAAAGAATTCAGAGCTGAAGGGAGTACTTTCCCGTTCTGCTTTCTTTTCTGAGAAATACAGGAAAAACAAATGCCGGATCGCCACTTCATTTCCGGCTAAGCGGTAGGGCCGGCGCAAAATGGTCATTTTCCAGCCTGCCAGAACGGTTTGTAGATTTATCATAAAGGCCTGGGCCGTACTCAAGCTGCAAAAGAGCCGCTTTGAAAGCTCGATTAAGGAATAGCAGTCTTCATAAAAGATCACCTCTAATATTTTAAAGGCCATTGAATTCGTAAGCATCGTTGAAATGAATACATCTAAGGTGGCATTATCCTTTAAATCTAACGAATACAAACTATTTTCGTTGTTAATTTTATAATAGTCACTCTGTTTATTAATGGCGCGTATGTCGCTTAGCAAGATGGGTAGTGTACATTGAATCGTTGTCATCAGCTCCTCGCTTGAACGAGGGTGTGGAGAGTAATAAAGTAATTCGATTAGCTGCAATTGACGCTGACTATCTCGTTTAAGTAGACGGCGTAAGTTCATTATATAGTTCCTTTCGTGACGGGAGTGGATCAAACTCGTTAATAAATTCTTGGATCCGTTTAATATCTTTTGCAGTAGGGTAAGCATTGATCGCAATCAGCGGGCAGGCAGATTCTAGATCTGTCATAGTCACATTGGTAACAATCAGATCGTAAGCCTTCGTTAATTTAGTCAGCTGCTCCTGCAAAATAAAGGGTGTTTCAAAATAGTCATAGTTCACTGCCCCGTTGATGTGGGCAGGCAAAATCGATTGCCAGAACCGCTCGTGAGAGGTCGAAGCATCCGATAGCAAGAGAACCTTGATGGGCTTGTCTAATTCAGCCAGCCGTTGAAAAATATTATCTACTATCGTAATCAAGCAGCAGATATAAATTGGGATAAAGGCTTCTTTTCTCTGAGGAATCAAAAAGTCACTGACGACCCTTCGAAGCTTACTAAGTTCCCGACTGTATTTTTTGTCCACTAGGTTCAAAAGCATTCTATTCGGCTCCTGCAGAATTTCCATTGAACGCTTATCGGGAAAATAGCAAAAGAGTTCATTGCCTAACAGGCGCATCATTTCCACCATCTCAGCCTGTGAAAGAGGAGAGGCCAGCAGATCGTTGATACTTTCCAATAAGAAATGGTGGGTTTCATAAAAACTTGCCAGCTGCTTATTCTTTTTATGAGCAATGGATTGCTGGGAGTGGTTCAAAATCAACTGATGACTGAACAAAGGCCATAGACACTCTCTTAATTCCTTTTCCGTAAAGTCTATCGTACTTTCTTGCCGGATGAATCGAACCAGCCTAGGAAGCTGCTCTATTGTTGGAATGAGTAAGCCACTATCAACAGGAAGTCCTTCAAGCGTATAGCCATTATCTAGACGGCGCAGGGCAATCAGGAAGCTGTGCATCAGTTGAAAATGGATATTCATATTGTTTGTGACATTGTTCTCTGTCAAAATTTGGCGGATCAGCTGATCGACAGCACTCACCAATCTACGAGAAAATTTATAATTGGTGAATGGCACACGCGCTTCTTTAAAGAATTTATAATAAAAGCCCCGTATCACCAGCTCGTCTCCTTCAATATGCAGGGGACGATTAAGGACCGAGATCCCCCATTTCACTACGCGCTCTCTAATAGCGATCAGATAGCGCTGCATATTGGAAAAACTGCAGTTTAGTTCTTTGGCTGCCGGCTGGATGCCCGTGTGCTCTTCAAAGAAAAGAGATTCAAAGATTTCAAATTCCAAATTTCTGCGAAGCATGTAAGAGTAGACGACATCTAGTGTCGCGTGCTCCTCAAATTCAATGGAATAGAGTCCATCACTTTTTTTTATTTGAAATGGCAGGTTCTCCCCATTTAGGAAGCCGATATCGTTAAGCAGTATCGGCAGCGAGCATTTCATCATGGCCCTTAAATCTTTCGAAGCGATATAGTCCTTTGCGTAATAGAGCTCCTCGATAATACGCAGCCTTCTGCTCGTTTCTTTTTTCATTAACCCTCGTAAATTCATCAGTAAAACTCCTTGAACATTTTTTTATTTAATATAATGTTCAAAGAATGGTAAAACAAGCCTGAAAACCTTAATTTACTGTCATTTTTGTTATTTAACAAATTATCATTAAGAATTATTATAATTTGAAAGACCAATTTAATAAGGAAAAACACAAAATATTTAGAAAATCTTTCTATAATTTTTTTATTTTTTTAATTCGCAATAAAAGAAAACGAAAAAAGTGGAAAAACGAAAAAAAGAGAAATAGAGCTTTAACTGTTGCCTTTCTGCGCAAGAACGAATAGAATTGTCTATGGAATACATTAAAAAAGATAGTGGAGGCTATACATTATGATCAATAAACAAAGTTTGGTTGAACAAGTAGCAGAAAAGACTGGATTGACAAAAAAAGACGCAACATCAGCTGTGGATGCTTTATTTGATGGAATCCAATCATCATTGAAAGCTGGCGAAAAAGTCCAAGTTATCGGCTTTGGTAACTTTGAAGTACGCGAACGCGCTGCCCGTAAAGGCCGCAACCCTCAAACTGGTGAAGAAATCACCATTGCAGCAAGCAAGTCACCTGCTTTTAAAGCTGGTAAACAATTAAAAGACGCTGTAAAATAATATCGACATCAAACCTGTTGGGGCTGTAAGGCTCTAGCGGGTTTTTGTTTTGCAGGATGGTCAAAAGGGGCAGAAAAGGGGCAAAAAGAAAAAGAATGGTTATAAACCATTCTCTTCCAGCTGGCTGATTAAGTCAGTCTTCATTTTATCGGTGATATGGGTATAGATTTTATTAGTGACGTCTGCATCTTCATGTCCTACTCGATCCATAATTGCTTTCAACGGTGTATTCTGTTCGGCGAGTAGCGATACATGGGTATGTCTAAGAATATGAGAAGTTAATCGCTTGTGAATTCCACTTTTTTTACCTGCAGCGGCAAAGGATCGATTGAACGAACTATTTTGCATTGGGGTACCTGATCGAGTCACAAAAACGAAGCCATCGTTACTGAAACCAGATTCGGATAGCAAATCAAGTTTGTTTTCCTCAAAAGTACGTTTTACTAGATCAACCGTCCGTTGAGTCAACTGAACATCTCTATTTGATTTTTGAGTCTTGGTAGGTCCGATCGCTTTTTGCTTATATCCTTTGCTGTAGTCGATTGTTCCTCGAATATGAACAACTCTATTCTTTATGTCGAAATTTTTCTCCTGTAGAGCAACAGCCTCGCCAAAACGAACGCCTGTTAAATACATAAATTCTGCTAGTCGTCCGACACGGAAAGTCAAACGACTTTTATATAGTTGATCTAGGATCAGTTTTACTTCATCTTTTTCAAGGTACTTATCCTCAATTCGTTCTATATCTTCTAACGTTTTCGCTTTAGAGATGATCTCCACGTTTTCCACAGGGTTATTATCGGCGTAGCCTAGTTTAATCGCATATTTGAATACTAAGTTAAGGTTTGACTTGATATGCGCGATATAGGTCTGAGAATAGTCGAGAGAGGCAAAGAAGTTTTGCAATAGTCTAGTATCAATGTTTGAAATTAAAATGTCTTCATTGATAGTCTTGAAAATAATTTTTCGAATAGCAATATATGTGTTCTTGGAGTTAGGTCTCAAAGATTTAAAATAATTATTTTCCCACTCAGTATAAACGTTCTGGAAGGAGACTTTGTCAATTTTCTTTTTGTTCAGCTCGTTTTCAATTTTATCATTCAGGATACTTAGCGCTTTATTCCACGCTTGTTTAGATTGGCTATTCAGTATCACTGATTTTTTTCGAGTCTTTTCGGTATATGGATCTTTGTAGCGTTCAATAAATTTGAAACGTCCATCATTAGTTTGTTCAATCCACATTGTAAATACCTCCTATTATTTGGTATAATAGGCACAGTTAATAAGCCTATGCCTATAGGTTATTTATTTTCAACACGATCACAACTCTTGGCGGGGAAGGGGTCGTGTTTTGTTATTTCCTATTAGATACGTAGAACAAGCCTAATGCTCCGAGTGTACTCATCAATCCGATAATTAAGAATGAGTTTGAACGATCACCTGTTTTTGGCAGTACTTTTTGAGTGCTTAAATTAGAGCCTGCTGCAGTCTTTGATAACGTTCCTTCATTAGAAGAGACCCTATTGTTATTAGAGTTATCGCTTGATTGGCTTGTTACAGCCCCCTTAACGGTTACTATACAATTCGTACTGACGTTACTATCTTCAAACATTACGTTGTATTTTCCTGGCAAAGAAAGATTGATATTTTCAATGTTTTTGTCATTATTTTCGGTAGACATTCTCAATCCTTTTTTTAATGCTTCCTGTTCTGTCATGACTGTGATTCGACTCACCGACGTTTTACTTAACAAATCATCCAAATCCACATGATAAACTTCCGCATTTGGTGTGACATAAACGAACGCAGAGTTTGAGATAGTCACTTTTAGGTTGTTTTTGTCTCCGTCATATTCAACTATCTTTAGTAAATCTTCTCTTGTAAGTTTTTTACCAACTTTCACATCATAAGTATGATCTTCGGCTCTAATGGTTAGCGCCACGGATGTGTTTATATCGATGCTACTTTCGGCAGACAAATCGGTAGTACTAGTTGTCTCTACTGACTCTTTACTTGTATCGATTGTGCTACTGGATATACTGGTGCTAGTCACAGTTGAACCGCTGTCTGCACTATCAGAACTTGCTGAGTTATTGTAGGTTGAAACCAAAGAAGTAAGCATTAATGGGACCAATTCATCAATGTAAAATGAAGAGTTGGCCTTTTTTGAATCTACCTCAATCTTTGGAATTCTAACAGTAGCTTTTTCATTTCCTTCTCCGAGGGTAAGATATTCGACCTCATTCTCTGGGGTCGTTTTAAAAGCATCAGGGTCTTTCAAGGCATTATCGATATACAAAGATTGTTTAATCCTATTCGGTTCATACACATCCTTGTTGTATCTCTCCTTAGCCTCGGATCTGCGAATCGAGGAGCTTACTTTTGGTAGCCACTCACCCTGTTTAAACGTGTACGTGTCTGTACCATCCCCCACATCACGTACCCAAGTATCACCATCAGAAATGCTTCCGCTAGGTTTTTCAATCGAATTAAACGATTCTGCTAGAACGGAAGAAGAACAGATTAAAGAGAGGGCGATAATTGTTAAAGCACTAATAATCTTTTTCATTTTTTCTCCTTTCTTTTCTGGTATAATAAAATTGTTCAACCTCATCAGAGGTGTTTAGTCCGTGTGCCAGCACGGGCTTTTTAATGCATATTAATAGTTTTATAAAATTCCACTCCATAGCCCATCTCGTATTTATGAACAAGCTGGAAGGCATACTGAGGAGTACAGTTTCTTTCAAAAACCAAAAATGCACGTAGTCGATTTTTGAAAGCTCCTTTACTCATAAAAAAGAAGTTTGCAGTATGCAAGAAGTTTCTAAACTTGTTAATTCCGAAAATCAAAGCTTCATCATTGGCCATTAAAATACCAGCTCCAAAATTTGCCCTTTTTTCAATGTATTTGTCTTCCGGAAGATAACCTTCCTCTAAGAGGAGATCAGAGAAAGCTCTCCCGTCGTTTTCCTTAATACGATCACAATAGGCGTGCATAGTTTCATGCATCTCGGAGAAAAACTTTCGTTCAACCATCGACAAAGCGTTTACGGCTAGGACAATTATCCCTTCAACCTTTTGTGTTGATCCCAGCATTAATTTATCTAAGGGAGGTTTGAAATAATGTTCAGCATAAATGGCGAGTTTGTCATCTTCAACAAATTCTTTAATGTGAAAGTTTTTAACATCCTTAACTTCAATATCATAAAAATCAGCTGTTCGCTGCGCAATTGAGTTAGCGACAAAGGTTGCGTCTCGAAAAGCATTTTCATCATAAAAATCCATATAGTTACCAACCTCGGAAATTATTTTTTCTGCTTATTCTCTCTTGCCTTTCGTTCCCTAGCTTTTTGAACTAAGAAATCAGTGTAATCCTTCAAAGAGTCTTCTATATCTTCCGTTTCATCAGGATCAAACTCAGCAGTGTTAAGTCTGAAATAGCCAATGAGATCTGAACCCGGCCCCTTATCTAGTTCAGCAATTGGTTCAGGATCATCAGTTCTGCCAAGAAGATAATCCACGGATACATCAAAATAATCCGCAACTTTTTGAATTTTATCGGTAGAGGGGGTACGCTTATTCCATTGATATATCGTATTCCTTCCGATATCAATCTTTTCTTCAAGTTGATAAACACTAATACCACGTTGATTACAAAGTTTTTTTATTCGCTCCAAAAGGTTCATACAACACACTCCCTTGAAAGCCTATGATGTTGTTTTTACAAAAAAAGTTAGAAAAATACTTTACTTTTACAAAATACGTTAGTATACTTCATTCATAAGCTAGTTATTGAGCTTGAAACAAAACTAAAGAGAACCATTAAAAATTAAACTACTTCGCGGTCGGCAAACTCAGAAAAGTTAATTTAAAGGGTTTTTGTAGTCTTATTTAGCTATGCCTTGATTTTACAATATGTGTTAGTGATAAGTCAATACATAGTTCTAAAAAAAGCTCGATAACTAGCTAGAAATATAAAGGAGGGTAGGAAAATGCTCATTACCGATTTTAAAGAAATTGTGATCGTTCAAATGAACCGACAAGGAAAAAACTGGAGAGATTTAGCTGCGGTGATCGGCAAATCCGATACTTACACTAAACAAGTAGTGTCTGGAATGCAGAGTGGACCTAAAGCTGAAATATATCGACAACTGATAGCTGATAATCTTGGAATTGCTTTTGTGAGGGAGAATGCAGAATGAAAAAGCCGACGTTAGCAGAATTAATTAGATCTGCAGAAAAAAATGTAAAACCAGATGATTGGTATCGACAAGGCTTGATCCTAAAAATGTTTCATGGAATGTCAAAGACAACACTGGTTGAATACTGTAAAGAGATGGAAGACATCGACGAATTCAAAGATGGAATCCTTAGACCAGGACATTCTACAACTTTTATCCATGTCCATACGTTCATTTGGTTTCTACGATGGAAAGATGAGAACAAATACAGAACTAAAAAAGTAACACCAACAGAAATTTTGAAGGAGGTCAGTTGATGAACAAACTTTACTTAGTAGCTGTTAGCTATGATATCTCAAAGTTTAATTCTGAAACTCAAATCATCGGTATTTTCGATTCATTAAAGGATGCTGAAACTGCACGACAGCAATTTGTTGCACACATTAATACAAACGCAGGTAGATCATCAGTTCAGATTGAACTTGAAGAATGGTATGAGGCAATTGAAATCAAAGAAGTCGATTTAAATGAAACGTATTTTAGAAACGGAATTATTTTGAAAAATTAAACGGGGGAAACAAAATGAAAGATTTAGTAATCATGAAAGATCGAAAAGCGGTCACAAACAGTTTAAATTTAGCAGAAAATTTTGAGAAAAGGCACGATAACACTCTACGAGATATTGATCAGTTGAAAAAAGATGTCCTCAATTTTGAGGAGATGTTTTTCGAAGCAATCGAACTTGATTCATACGGTCGCGAACGACGAGTTATCTATATGAATAGAGATGGCTTCACAATTTTAGCAATGGGCTTCACAGGTAAGAAGGCACTCCAATTTAAATTGAAATACATCGAAGCGTTTAACAAAATGGAAGCTCACATTAAATCTAAGCAACAAACGAAGAATATCAATTCAGACTTAGAAGAAATCAAACGGATGAATGCTACAGCGCGTGTAATGAATGCAACATCACGTCAAGCAAAAATGTATGTAGATATGGCTAAAGACGCTACATCAACAGTAAACAAGGTAATACTACAGGATAAGGCTGTAGAGGTATTAAGCGGAGAAAAATTACTGGAGATGCCAGAACTTAGCGGAAAATATTACTCAGCAAATGAGATTGCTAAAGAATTAAAGATCTTTTCCAAAAAAGGCAATCCGCATGAAACAGCAGTAAGTCAACTTATTCAAACGTCCATTGATTTGGAAGATGGAGAATCAAAATTCTTTGGTGGGGCCACGGACAATTGGAGCGGTGATGTGACCAAGTATACAAAAAGTGTGATAGAAAAAATTTTAGCTTGGCTAGTTGAAAACCACTATCCGACAATTATTCAAGGAGGAAGCAAGAATTACCATGTAGTATATGGGGATTAATTCGTCCATTTAACGAACGAATTAAAATGTGCATTTGATGCACTAATAAAAATCAGGAGGAATGAGCAATGGATAAACTAGACGAATTATGGAAAGAGCAGGAACAACTTATAGAGGATGTAGATTTTGTACTAGAAGCTTTTAAAGAGGGCACGGCAATTTTCAAAGATGTGACAAAAAAATTCCCAACGATTGAAGCTTTCATCGGTCAATCTACTTTAGAAACAGCTGATGGTTTACCAGGATACACAATGCAGGGGATTGATGACCAAACGATCTTCGTTCAATTCTTTTCAGGCGATAAACAGCTATGTACCCACCTAAAGGACGGAAAGATAGTTAAGCATCAATATTTAGTAATTGATAACAAGTTAGATACACCAACAAAGCGTTTGGAACACTTTACTAGAAAGATCCACGAATTAAAAGAACTTCAGAAAAAAATAGACGAACTCGAAAAGGAGCAGACCGATGAATAAGAGGGTGAATCTCATTTTAGCATCCATATTATTCGGTGGCGTGGCTACAGTATTACCAATATTACTGAAAATCTGTTTGTTTGTGGCGATCGGATTGATTCTTTTTATTCAGTATGATGAATGGGAATATGACCAACGGAGGAAAAATCAATGAATTTATCAGAAAAGCAGTTACAAAAGTATGCTATTAGTCTTACATCGGCTGCGGATCAGATTCGTCTAATCGAAAGAGTGATCGAGAACATGGAGTACTCAAGGGTTAAAGGCGATGAGTTTTCAGTTCATTTTCAAGTTGATTCTGGAGTGCTAGGAAACATCAACAACGTTCTTTCAACTTTAAAAGATGAAATTCAAAACGTGTCAAATGCCATATGTCCAGACTAACCAGAAGGAGGAACGAATCAATGATGACAGCAGAAGAATACTTCGGAAATGACCTAGTGAAATCACTAAAAAACTTATTGGAATACGCTATGCAATCAGGTTCGAAAGAACGAAAAATATTAATCGAGTGTTTGCTAAAAGAGATCGCTAAGCAAGAAAATGACATCGTTAAAGTTATTCTCATAAAATTGACAGAACGAATCGAACAGATGGGGTGAATAAAATGAAAGAAATTAGAAATGTTGTTCTGAGTAATAAAGTAAATTCGCTTGTCTCATTTATCGATTCTGCAACACCAGAGGAACGCCTCGAACTTGCTGATGAAATTCACAAAGTGTACCTGAGAATGGGTTCGGATGCTGGAAAAGAGATGATGCAAGATTTAGAAAAGTATGCTCGCAATGGTGAACAAAAAAAGCCTACTCCAGTTCCCGCTGAAGTAAGCAAATAGTGAAAATACGATTAACTGAATGTTATCACGATGAGGAATGAAAATGCAACAAAAATTGAATTTTGTAGGTGGAAATATGGAGAAAAACAGTATTAAACAAGAAAGCTTGCTGTCAATGGGTTACGGGATGATCCCAAAACTAGTAATGAAGGATCCTAACCTATCAGCCGAAGCCAAAGCTATATACGCATATCTGTGTTCGTATTGTGGTGCAGGAGATACGGCATTTCCATCCACTGAGCTGATGTGCCATGACTTAGCGATAAGTGAAAAACGTCTTCAACGACACATGAAACAACTAAAAGAATCAAATTATGTACACATTGAACGCAAACGGACTGTAAATGGATTCAGTAACAATATCTATACTTTGCCTAAATCCGTATCGGTATGTTTTGTACCGGTACAAAGCTTACCGGTACACGGCGTACCGGTACAAAATGACCCCACTAATATTAACAGTCTTAATATTAACAATCTTAAAAGTAACAGTGGTAATAAAGACCATATGTCGGGTAACCCCGACTCGATCCCTTATTCGGACATTATCAAGTATCTGAATGAAAAAGCTGACAGGTCCTTCAAGGTCACAAATAAGTGGAAAGACTTAATAAAAGCACGATGGAATGAGGGCCAAAGATATGATGATTTTATCAAAGTTATCGAGATCAAAACCTCTCAATGGCTAGATGACCCTAAAATGAGTAATTATCTCCGGCCAGAAACATTGTTCAGCAATAAGTTTGATAGTTATTTGAATGAACAGTTAAAACCTAAAAAGGAATCGAATTCTAATAGCCCGGTGGTGTTTTAGATGGATTTCCCGTTGTTAGACGAATTGAAAGAAACGAAAGATGTTTGTCCGGTACACGGTAAGCCCTTAGTACAGCTAAGAGACCTAAAACCTTTTTGTACTGAATGTAGAAAGCAACAACTAACAGAGGCGGAACAAGAAGAATCAAAGCAAGCATCCATGAAACATCGAAAACGCCGAACGATCGAAGTGCTAAAAAAAGACTCGATCGTAGGCGATCCTAGCTTATGGAATGCGTCGTTCAGTAACTACGAACCAGTAGACGAAGAATCAGAAAAAGCTTTGTTGATGGCCAGAAGAGCCGCAGGCGGATACATGAAGACGCTCGACACAGAAAAAGAATGTTTAAAAATTATTGCTGATGACGAGAGTACTGACGGAGAACGAGAAGCGGCAAGAGAAAAGCTGAATCAAATACCTAGCTTCAATACTCTTTTTACCGGTGTTCCAGGAGTCGGGAAATCACATCTAGCTATGGCTATGCTTCAGGCAGTTAATGAAAATTCAAAACAACTAGTTAGCTGTCTGTTCATTTCGATGAATGACATGTTCAGATTGATCAAGGCGAGTTTTGGAGATCGCCAGAGCAAATACACCGAATTAAACATGACCGAGCTACTTTCGAAAGTCGATTTACTGGTGTTGGATGATTTAGGCTCTGAATCGTCGTTTAAGCGTGAGAACCGAGAAGCAGGAGAATATATCCAAAATGTAATTTTCGGCGTGTTAAACGCACGACAGCGCACGATAATCACCACTAACTTGAATAACGAACAGTTGGAAGAAATATATAACCCCAAAATCACTAGTCGGATTTATAAGGGTGTAGACGGTCACATCATAAAATTTACGAAAAAAACGCAGGATAAGCGTAGTAAACCAAAGTTTTAAGAATGGAGGACTTCCATGATTTCAATGGTCGATAATAAAAAGAATTTGGTTTCGAATTTAGAAACATTAGTCGGAGATATTAAAAATCAAATCAACGATGGCATTAAAGATCCGGAAACATTACAGCAAGATTTAATTATGGTTGTTGGCAATGCTGCTCAGCTGTCTGATGAAGTAGCACAAGAACCTTGTCCAATGTGCCACGGTGAGAAGGTAGTCGTTGATGAACAATCATCCACAGCTAAATGGATGCCATGTCCGAAGTGCAACAATCAGGAATAAAAATAGTGGTCATTACTATATGGCCACTTCATAAATCAAAAAAATGGAGGAAACAAAAATGATCGATATTGAAAATATTAAAAAGAAAATTGCTTTACCAATGGTAACAAGACATTTTAAAACATATTGCGAGACAGAAGGCTATGAGAGCCTTAAATCAAGCGATCTTTCTGAACAAGAGAAAAAAGAGTGTATGGTCCTAGATATCTATAAGCAAATTAAGCTCTCACTATTAGAGATCGAGGTAGAGACTATGGCGAACCTGAACAACATTAGTTTAGCGGCTAAAAAAATTATTGATTTGACGAAAGATAACATAGGGTTTCAAGAAGAATTTTATAGTTTGCTTCAAAAAGAAATGCGTCATGAAAAAAGCGATGATTCAATCATGAGTATTTACTACGGCATTATGCGGGAAGAAAACCTTGTTCTTTTCGAAGTGATCGAGGAAGTAGTTAACACGAATGCCATCGGATAGAGGGAAATAAATGAATGAGATATTCGTAGTAATTTTGTTGATTGTCTTAGGAACAGCTGCTTATGTTCTGGGGTGGATAAATTGTAAAATAAAAATGTATTCAATCCTAAAAGAAGCTTACGAAGAACGAGAATCTTTTGATAATGGATCATTTAACAGCGGATGGATGAAATGTATAGAATTCTTTCTTGATAATTTTAAATTTTGAGAAGTTTTTAAATTAATTGACCGTGCTCCGAGTGGTTAAAACTGAGTCATCCACTTATCTAAATTGGTTACAAAAGTGGTTACAGACCCATTTTTCACAAAGTCGAAAAAAGTGGCTTAAGCCTTAGAGCGACAAGGGATACAGCGAAGTTATAAGAAAGTTACAGGTAGGGTTACAAAAAAAGAAAAATAACCTTAAATGAGAAAATTTTAATCTAAAAACAGAAAATTTTTGTAACTGTACCCTACCTTGTAACTTTTTTGTAACCTCTGAAACCCTTGGTACTATTGAGTTTTCAAGCAAAAGTTACAAAGTTACACCGAGTAAATAGATAAACCTAATATAATTTCTAAAAAAAATATCTACCCTGTTTTGTAACTTTTCACAAAGTTTAAACAGGGCAGACACTAAAAGTTCGCTATTTGGTTACCCATAATATAGCACGAAGGGAGTAGAGGTGCAAGTGGGCGAAAGAAATGAATGAACATGGATTTACTCAAACACAGTTTGGAAAAAAAGTTTCGGATAAATTTACTAAAGAGAAAAAAGGCAAAGTTAGATATTTGGGTATCGGACTCAAAAAAGCTTATCGAGAATTCTCAGTTAATGTTCCAGGTCTATAAAATTCTGGACAGTTTGGACAGTTATGGACAGTTTAACACAAACTGTCCAACTCAAATTATCGTTGATATGAAAGTGTTTCTAGACAGTTGTTGGACAGTTGGACAGTTTATATATAGTAAGAGTAAATATTTAAAATAATAGGAATATATATAAATACAGTAGCAACCTGAAAAAACTGTCCAACTGTCCAGATGGTTGAATAAACGTTGATATAAAAGGAATTCTAGAAATCAAACTGTCCAGATTTTGAGGGCAACTGTCCAGAGTTACTAGAAAAGTAAAAAGTGAGTAGAAAGGATGACCATATGTTAAAAAATGCTACTTATTTGGGGCAATAAAATAGTCATTTTTTTAAGTACGTTAAGTATCTTCTGGAGTCATAGAGTTATCAAAAAAAGAATGCAAATATCTTTTTATAAAAAAGAAAACTCTAAAGCCGATATAAACACAGCTCCATAAAATGACCAATAAGTGGAACCCAGTATTAATTTTAAAACCTGCGACTATTTTCTCAAATGGACCGGATGCTAGTGAACGGTTCAACAGATTAATGAAAATATTATTGGCAGCTGTGACGCCAATCAAGAGAGTGGTTAATGTCACATATATGGATTGGAACGCGAAATCTAAACTAATGAATTCCGTTGTTTCACCGACCAGACTCATTGTCTGAAAAGAAGGGCGCTGATCGTTCCCCATTTGGAAAAATAGTCTTCTGATAGCACTAAGTGTGGATAAAATAAACATAATCGCAACGAATACAGAGATAAACTTAAAAATTGTTGTCAGCATTCCGGCGGGTGAGGTTAAACCCATGATACCTACGATACCTTGTTCAGTAGCTTCTTCAATAGAATAGCTATGCCAATATGAAAAAAAGAACCCAGCATTGAGAAAACAAAATGACAAAAAGGAAGAAAGGCAAATCAAAGAGCAGGATAGTAAAATCCCAGAGCTTCGTATCAAGTTTTTAGTTGAATTTTGTAGTAGATAATAGAATTTAATCATAATAATCTCCATTTCTATCCTATGTGAAAGGCTAAGATATATCTATTGTAGTGACAATAATTATCCTAATAATATCATAAATGAAAGGTGTTACAAAATTGAGTGTGCTATCTAATTAAGTCATCTAACGGAGGAAATTAAGTAGGAAAGTTCGCTAACTGGGGCAATAGAGTAGGTATTCAAGGAAGATGAGAAAAATAGAAGCATAGCTATATCTAACTATGCTCCTTAATAGCTATTTAGATAATTTTTTTAATTCGTTTAGAGTGTCATCTAAATTGTTAGCATGCCAGTTCTCGGTTCCCCATGCGTTTTCAGCGGTTATAGCGCCGCTACTTCTAACGTTTGAAAGCTCCTTTTGCTGAGCAACCAAATTGATATCTCCATCGTCAGAAGAAATAGAAATTTTGTAATTGAACCCATGTTCCTCAATAGCAACTTTTTCAATTGTTGAAAAATCTATTTTCAATGGCTCCGTGTTTTTCTTTATCTTTGTTGCTACGGCCATTCCACCAGTATTCAATTGAGCGAGGATAAGTTCATTTTTGCAAAGTTGTAAAACGTAGAATGGTTCAGTGGTAGATAAAAATGATAGAACCTTGGCACTCAAGTTGGGAGCGGCGAACTGAACAATAATACCATTACCAGAAATCGGAGTAACTCCTAGAGATTTAATGCTGTCTAACACTTTTTCCTGTTTGCCCATAATTAGACTCCTTTTTTAATCATATTTGAATGTTAATTTTAACTTATTTGATTAATTAAGGCAATGTGATCGGATGTCTTTGTTGGGAATAAGTATGTTAGCGGAGGATATCAAATAGAAAAAATTCAGTGTATGTGAATAATAAATATCAGTGTTCAATTGAATGAGAACAAGGCCTACAACACAATCTACAGCCTATAAATTTAAATCTTTTTCCTTTGTTTAAGTCATATAAAGATTTTATTGCAAGGTTACAATTTGCAAATTGACCAACATTTTTTTGACGATTTTTGGGAGGCGAGGCAGGGCAAATTGAAGTATGCACTTCATGATAACCATAAGAATTGGGTTGTTTATCACAAATGTAGTAGCGCATAATATTTCCTCCTAAACAATATAAAAAATTTGGGAAAAATCTGAATACTAAATAAAAGAAGAGCGTTAAGTTGATTCCAACTGACAGCGAGTTGATCAGAATTATTTTTTATGAATTAATTCACCTGTATCGTATCAAATGTGAAGGGTAATCACAATAATGATTAACAACATAAGGGGTTATTAGATGAAAATTATACAATCGAAGCTATAGTGTAGAAAAAGACTGCCGCAGTTTTAAACGGCAGTCAAAGAGCTAGGTAATGGAACGATTTGTCAATGAGAGACCTAGCTCAAGCAATGTTTTGTCTACTTTCCGATAGACTCCTCAATCTTAGCAATATAGAACTATAATATTCAAGCGCGAACGGTAGATGACACAAAAAAGGACTGCTGTAGATGGCAGCAGTCAATGAACTATGGGTAGCTGATTTGAATAGTTCAAAGGTATTTTACACCTAAAACAAAAATAAAAAAAGACCACTGGGATGTGATCAGTGGTCAATCATTAAGGAAAGATGAGTAGTGTAATTTTTATAGTAATCTTTCCTTAATGATTTTACTATACAACAGAAAAAGACAGCCGACCACTGGCTGTCTTGGAAAAAGAACTTTCGCCTAGTTTCCGCTAGACAAAATAATTTTACCACAAAAAAGACCACTGGGATCAGTCAGTGGTCAGTGAGCTAGTATTGAATATGTTAGTAAAAAAAGTGAGTTTAGCTCGCAAATAGTATACAACAAAACAGGATTGGAAGTGAAATAAATGATACAAAAGTTTAAAGGAAGTTATTTCAGTGGCCCATGTTCATGGGTATGAAAAGCTGAAAGATATCAAAATGATGGATAAAACAAGGTATTCAGCACTTATAGATAATTCGGGTGTAAAGATTTTAGTTGATATACAAGTAGCAAAGGTTTGGCAATGGTTTCCTTTCCAAAAGAGATTAATCTTACAATCCGGAAAATAAGAAAAGCACCAAGCATAAGCTCAGTGCTAAACGCTATCTCATCCATAACATTATAGCATAAGAGAAAGGCCAGGTGACTGATTTGATGGTATTGTTTCCTAAAATTAATGAGAGAGCCACTAAAAATAATGCTCGTGACGTTTTAAAGAACTATGCACCAATGAAAAGAAGAATTAGTTATGGAGATCATGTATATGACCTAACCCAAGCGATTCAATATTCCGATATGCCCAAACATCAAAGCAGTAAAAATGGACAAGAAAACAAGATAACTAAAATGTTTAAATATGTTTCTAAGGATAGTATGAACTATACAAGGAAGTTGAAGGAGATCGACATGGCGTTAGAATCACTGTCTGATGTCCATAGAAAGATACTTAGTTACTCGTACTGTGAAGTGAATCCTTACAAAGTAAATGAAATAGCTGCAAAACTCAAAGGGTACCGTATAAACGAATACGGCCAATATGAAGAGTTTTACTACTCAGTGAAGAACATTGAAAAGTTAAAAGCGTCCGCCTTAATCCAATTTGCTGAGGCTTATAAAGATGGCGAATTACTAGCCTTTGAAAAGTAGGGTTTTTTTAGGGAAATAGTAGGGGAAAGTTAGGGATTAATTAGGGCATTTTTGATTTTAAATGAACTAAAATAGTAGTATCAAGAAAGTATAGATACGGCCTAGCCGTTGATATAAACCGTGACCTACTGCTCAGGTCACAACAAATAAAAGAATATATGAAGGAGGTGAACAGCTCCCTCCTGTCAGCATTCTTTATTCTTAACGATCACGGTCGGCACGCAAATTCTAATATAGAAAGTGAGTAGCTCCTCTTTGTATATTGGTGTGCCGTCTTTATGTCACTGTGGCGGAAGTAGAATACGCGAGGCGCTCTAGTAATTCTAAGGAACCTAGAAAGGCCTGGTATCAAAACAAAGCAGGCAGATATGTGAGTGGGGCAGTGCCACTCCAGTGACTTAGACGCTTAGCTCAGTTGGTAGTTTCGTTTCGCGTCAATAGCAACCGAGGATAGGCGGATATATGGAGAGTGAAAGCTCGTGTAGGTTGCTTAATACATACAAAACCAAGGGAGCCTCTTAACAATGCCAATACGCCTTGGTCGTAATACAGCCAATCACTGTCGCCTTACGCGGGTGGCGTGTCGTTTCAGAATATAACTCAAGGATACGTGTTAGATGTCTGACTCGAAAAAGAAAAACGCCTGACGAGGCGACCGATAGTTTACTGGTTTTTAATCGGTGATAATACATAATCAAGATCGCTTAGGCGGTCTTTTCATTTTGGGGAGGAATAATATGTTTAAATTCAAATTGAAAAACGGATTGACTGGAACAGCGACACCGGCAGGAACGATGCATAAGGTTGTATTTAGCAATGGAGTGGAAACAAAAGTTGATAATATCCTTGTTGAGAAGTATTTGAGCAACGGAACATGGAAGAAGTAGAAGTCTCCTAGCGGGCTATTTCTATTTTAAGGAGGAGAAACAGTGGAAGAACAATTTAACGTACACCAATTTAAATTATCAAGCTCAGAAATTATAAATAATGGATTTGATGAAGTATGTAAACTAATCTATGAAAAAAGTATCCTCAGGCAAAAGAAGAATTAAAAAAATACTATGAAGTATCCGAAACACGGATTGATGTAAAGATGGAGCCTCAAGTGTTCTTTACTTTGTGGGCAATCATTGATTTAAATTTGAAGTCTTAGCAGTCTCCTAGTGAGGCTGTTTTAGTATACAAAAAAAGACTACCACTTCCGTAGTAGTCTAATTGAAAAACAAATTTTCAAAAGGATACACATAAAATTATAGCAGTATGAAGGTTATATATCAATGTACAAAAAGAACCGCTGTTTCCGCAACGGTTCTAGACTGCTTGCCTTTTACTTGAAGGAATAACAAGACTCGCATTGTTAAAATTTTATCATTCAAAATGCAATGAATCAATGACAGGAATAGACTTTGCAAAGAGAATGCCAACAAATACATAAATAGGCGGTGATTAAAGATGTCGGAAGACCTAACAAATGCTAACAGATACAAGCCAACACCAGCAGAGAAAAAGCTGCTTGAAATATTGATAAATCCGGAATACATCGGGAAATCAGTTACTGATATTTGTAAGGCTGCTACAATAAGTCGATTCAAGTATTATGAGGCAATGAAAAACGAAGAGTTTACCAAATTAGTTAACGAGATAACAATGGATTTGATCAAAGGAAAAGCTTCTGACGTCCTTAACGCTTCCTACAAGTATGCGCTGACTGAAAAAGGACATCAAGACCGTAAAATGATTTTAACGATTGCTGGAATCTATACGGACAAACAAGATATCAAACATTCTGGCGGTGTAGATATTCGAAAACAATACGAAGAAATGTCAGACGAAGAATTAGAAGAGTTGGTGAAACGGTATGAAAAAATCAACGACTCTTGATCGTGTGGAATATGCAATTGTTCAAAGAGAGCTGGCGATTCGAAAAGCTAGAGGAGATTTTTGGTTGTTTTGCCAACTGCTTTATCCTGAGTTTTATAAAGATGATCGTCTATATTTGAAAGACTTATGTCAAACGTTACAAGATTTCTACGAAGATAAGATTGATAAAAAGATACTAGTAATCAATATGCCACCTCGCCATGGTAAAACTTTCACTGCAAGGCTTTTTGTATTGTGGATGTTTGGACAGGATCCAAAAACAAAGATCATTACCGGCTCGTACAATCAGATCCTTTCATCACTATTTGCACAACAAACACGAGATGGAATAATGGTTGATAATGAAAATATCAAGGCCGAGTATTTCAAAGATATCTTTCCAGAGGTTCAAATAAAACACGGCGATGCAGCAAAAGGCTTCTGGTCATTAGACGGATCAGAAGAAAAGAACTATTTAGCTACGTCTCCAGGCGGCACATCCACTGGTATCGGTGCTAATTATGTGATTGTTGATGATATTATCAAGACTGCAGAGGAGGCGTACAACGAACGTGTACTCGATTCTCACTGGGAATGGTATAACAATACATTAGTTCAACGGATGGAGAGGCCCAGAAAACAGATATTGATCATGACAAGATGGTCAAGTAATGATCTTGCTGGAAAGATGCTTGATAAGCGAACCGCTAGCGTCCACCAAATCTGTTACAAAGCAGTGCAAGATGATGAATCAATGCTATGTGAAGACATAATGACCCATGATGAATATCTCGATGTGGTACAGGAAATGAACTTAGATATCGCCGAGGCTAACTATCAGCAAGAACCCATTGATCAGAAAGGTAGGCTGTATCAAAACCTTAAAACTTATGATCAACGATCTGAATATAAAAAGGTTTGGTCGTATTGTGATACGGCTGACACTGGGAAAGACTATCTTTGTTCGATTGCTTGGGGAGAAACATCAGATGGTCGATGTGAGGTTTTAGATGTGATCTACACACAAGAGCCGATGGAGTACACAGAATCAGCTGTTGCGAACCAATACATCAATAATAGAGTCAATAAAGCGCGCATCGAAAGAAACAACGGTGGGCGTTCTTTTGCGCGATCTGTAAGGGACAAGGTAAAGGGCAAGTGTTCAGTTGCTGTTGAAGATTTCTATCAGTCAGCGAACAAAGAAGCGCGAATCTATTCAAATAGCGCATGGATCGAACAAAATGTTTATTTCCCAGAGGATTGGCGTAGTAAATGGTCGGAATATTATGAGGCAATGACAAAATATCAACGAGAAGGAAAAAACAAGCACGATGATGCGCCGGATGCTACTACTGGTATTGCGGAAACAATGGCGGCTGGTGGCGGATGGCTTTACTAGAAGGAGGGGGTAAGAAATGGAGACTCGTAATTTGGTTATATGCTTTTACAAAAAGGATGGTGAAAATATCCCAGTTTGGGTTAGTAATGCTCCGAACCGGGATATACTTGTTACACCAACAGAGGCAATCAAATTGAATGAAAGATATCCTGAGGCGAATGGTAGGTTTTATACACTTTATCAAGGAAAGGAATTTAGAGTGGTAAACCCGTCTCTTTCTTGATTAACCCTGTGATGATGCTTGCGGCGATACGTTCTGTAAATGTAAGTGAGACACTAGCAAATTTTCCTGCGACCTTTTTAGTTTCCCTCCAAACTTTTGGATCACGAACGGTATCTAAAAAATGATGGCCGGACCATGTAAGACCGTTTAACTCAAACATCACATTTCCAGCATAATCAACCATGGAATTTTTTCCAGACAAATACTCAGCATTTATCAATAGTATAGAATTGTAGAGTATTTCTTCTTTAGAGAATTCTTTTAAACGCGAGTAGGATTGTAATGTTTCACTAGCAATGCCGTGAGTTAATTCTTCAAAGGAAGCATCCTCTACAGTTAACAAAATGGCTCTTACACAGTCATGATTTAATTTAATATGTAACACCTCGCTTTCTATATGCAAATTATACCAAATTGAAAGGAGTGAATGCCTTGGATCCAAAATATTTTCTATCGGACAATCCCAAAACGTTGGCGACTGCAATCAAGCAGGCGGTCAATTCTGATCGTGCTGCAACCTACAAGGATAAAATGCGGCAAGGTGTTAACTATTATAAATTTAAGCATGACATTCTAAACTTTCGATTGTTCTACAAAGACAACGAAGGGACTGTCCGAGAAGAGACATCCCGCAGCAATATAAAAATCCCGCATTCGTATCTAACTGAATTAATTGACCAAAAAGCGCAGTATCTTCTGTCTAATCCTGTTGAGGTCACGACAGAGCAACAAGGACTGCAAGCTTATCTTGATCAATACATTGACGAGGATTTTCAACTGATGTTACAAGAAGCCGTTGAAGGAGCTTCTCAAAAAGGATACGAATTCATTTATACCGAGTTAGGTGAAGAACGGCTTAGTTTTGCCGTAGCAGATAGCCTTAAAGTGATTGAGATCTACGATGCAGACAATAAGTTGATTGCGATCATTCGATACTATGACACGGATATTTACAAAGATGGAAAAACGATTCAAGTGACACGATCAGAGCTCTGGGATAAGGAAAAGGTCTGGTATTTCACCAGTACAGGCGAGTATATGAAGACCTTCGAATTGGATCCCAACGTTCAAGTAAATCCTTTGTATCATGATACTAGGATTGATCCTGAAACCGACGAAGCTTTTGGGCGTTCGATGGGTACAGCACTGGGGACACCGGATTTCATTCCTTTTCTGCGTTTAGACAACAACAAATACAAAACAACAGACCTGGAACCCATCAAACAGTTAATAGATGATTATGACTTAATGGCATGTGCATTGTCCAACAACTTACAGGACTTTGACCAGCCATTTTTTGCTGTCAAAAACTTTTCTGGTGATAATTACGAGACTTTGATCAATAACTTACGGTCTCGCGGAGCCGTAGGGACTGGGGAAAACGGCGGTCTTGATGTCCACACTGTCAATATCCCTGTGGAAGCAAGAAAAGAGAAGCTTCGAACCGACAAAGAGGGGATCTATAAATTTGGAATGGGCTTTGACTCGTCACAAGTAGGGGACGGGAATGTGACCAATGTGGTAATTCAGTCTCGATACACTCTACTAGATCTGAAATGTAACAAGATGGAAGTTCGATTACGAAAGCTACTCAAACATATGGTTGCTTTGATTGTTGCCGACATAAACGAGCGTCATGGAAAATCTTATGATACTTCAGATATTGAGATCACGATTACACGAGATACGATGATCGATGAAACTGAAGTCGAGGAGCGCGAAAAGACGAAAGCGGAGCGCAGGCAAGTAGAACTTGATACGATCTTAGATGCTGCAGCTCGTCTTGATGATGATACAGTGTTGAAAGCAATCTGTGACCTGTTAGAAATTGATTATGATGAAATCAAGCAACGTGTGGAGGAACAAGACTATCTGGAACCACCAAAAAACGAGGTGATCGAGGATGGTCAAGCAGAATAAGTATCAACGGGAGATTGAAAAACTTCTCCAGGCGTCTGAAAGAAATGTTAGCAAAGAACTTTACCAGATGTATAAGGACTTGGCTAATGATATTTCAAAAGAGATCATTGCCTTGCAAAAAGAGATTGACGAGACTGACAAGTTTTCCAAGAAACTGCAAAAGGAACGACTCGAAGCCATCCGAAACCAGATGGATCGGAAAATTCGAATAGTTGAACAAGATCAGAAGTCTTCTATCTGGTCTTTTTTGCGCTACAACGGAGATACGGCATACAACTCACTTTTCTATGAGTTTGAAATGTCCAAGAAGATTCCACTTGCATTCGGCATGCTGACAGATAAACAACTGAACGTGATCATTAACACTCCTGTGGCTTCTCGTAAATTGTCTACTAGGTTATCTGGTAATACCGCTAAGATGAAAAAGAACCTTAATCGGGTCCTTATGAGCGGGTTCGGTAAAGGGCTATCAACTCAAAAGATGGCTAGACAAATAGCTGATATCGGTGGCGCTGAGTATCGCCGGGCTATGAACATTGCCAGAACTGAAGCAGGGCGTGTTACTGGTGTAACTCGTCAGCAATCACAGAACAATGCAAAAGAGTTGGGCGTTGACGTTAAAAAGAAATGGGTTTCCACGCTGGATGGGGATACTCGGACCAGTCACCGAGAACTAGATGGTCAAGTGAAAGAAATTGATGAGCGATTCACTGTAGGTGGACATAGCGCATTACAACCGCATATGTTTGGAATTGCCTCAGAGGACTGTAACTGTCGATGTGCGACGATCTCAGTTATTGAAGGATATGAACCTTCATTACGTCGTGACAATGAGTCTCATGAAGAGATAGACTACCAAAACTATAATGATTGGTTAGGTTCTAAATCAGAGAATAGCTCAAATAGTTCTCTGGCAAATGAGATTGCCGAGGAAATTTTAAACAATGACTCCATTCTATCCAGGCTTAACAACGAAAATGATATTACAGACCTTTTGGGAAGAACTAAAACGGACCTTGATGAATTGAGAGACAATATTAATTCTAATGTGAGAGCCTTTGAAGAGGAAAATATAAATTTAAATCGGCAATTAGAAGACGGTCTAATTTCATATGATGAGTATGAAAAATCTCTAAAAAATTTATCTACTAAACACGATGATTCTGATTTACGAGCGAGACATAAAGCTCTACTTGATCTGTTTCAACGAAAACAGTGGGAGCTTGTTCAGATACAACAAAACAATGCCTTGGAAAATGCGCAAAACATCAAAGATACACTTTCGAAATATCGGAAAATGGGCGTAGGTGAGCTTAACTTGAAAGACCACCTAAGTAGTGTCCGAAGTAGAGTCGGGAAAACAGTTGTTGATGCCTATGATGTAATGCCAACAGACTGGGTAAAAAATTCTGTTGATTATGGAAAAATCAATCTGAAAAATGTCAAGAGAGGTTATTACAGTCATGGAAGTCCGGCAACATTAGCACTTTCGGAAAGAAGAGGAGCGAGTAATTCGTTCCGAACCGCAATTCATGAACTAACACACAGACAAGAGTATGTAAATAATGCTATACTCGAAGCAGAAAAAGAATTTTATAAGTTAAGAACTGGCTCTGAAAATTCAGTAAGGCTAAAAAATGTATTTCCAAACTCAAATTATGGTCGAGAAGAGATCACTCGAGTAGATAACTTTCTCAACGCGTATATGGGTAAGGATTACGGTGGCAGAGCTTACGAGCTCTTATCGATGGGATTAGATACTCTATACACTCGACCATTAGATCTCGCAAAAGATCGCGAAATGTTTGAGTGGGTGATTCATATATTGCTGAGCTTTTAAGAGGAGGTGGATCGAAGATGGTAAAAATCAAAGCAAAAGGTTTCTTTGGTGGGGTTAAGCTGATGATCGAAGTAGTTGACGGTGTCACGTACATTGACGGGCATAAAGACAATCTTTTTGATACTCTGATTCACTCTCAGTATCCGATCGGTGGTACTTATATAGCTGAGCCCGATTCGATGGAGAATATATTGAATACTTTAGCGTATTACTTCTTTGATGAATCACCTGAAATTGAAACATCTGGAGAGTTTGAAGAAGTTCCATATCAAGAAGGTGTCATCTATTAATCGAATCAAATTTTAAGTCTAGCAGACAGTGCTAGGCTTTTTATTTTGTCCTGAATACGACGCTAAAAACTGTTCAATCGGTTAGTGCATACCGTCTAAATGCCAACCCACGGTGTCGTTGCACCGTCAAAAAACGTAAGGGAGACATAAATATGAATCGAGAACAGTTAAGAGCTTTAGGGTTGAACGAGGAACAGATTGACGCTGTGGTTGCTGATCATGGCCGCGTTGTACAAGCTGTACAAACACGTTTGACTGCAGCCGAGAATCGAGCAACCGAACTAGAAGGACAGCTTGAACAAGCTGCTAACAGCGAGGAAGTGCAGCAGCTTACTCAGCGTGCAGAACAGGCTGAAAGTCGCGTAACTGAGCTGGAAGGACAAGCAACTCAGCGGACCATCGATGATTTGGTAAATGCTGCGTTAAGTGAAGCCGGGGCAACAGATTTAGAATATGCCCGGTTCAAGTTGGGAGAGGTGGAACTCTCTGAGGATGGCAAGACAGTAAAGGACTTAGAAAACCGGGTGAAAGACCTGCAGGAATCAATCCCGAATTACTTTCAAGCTGTCGATTCGAATAAAGAAACTGATGAGGAAAATCTAGAATCAAACCCCAATCCGATGAATAATTTCCAACGAATTAATCCAAAGCCGGGAGATGGCAAACAAACTGATCCTGATCCAACACAACAGATGATTGATGCATTTACAGCAGACTTGCCACAAACAGCCAACAAATAAAAGAAAGTAGGAAAAACTATGCCAGCAATTATGAACTATGCAACAGCTTACCAACAAGCATTACAAGCACGATATTCAGCGAATGGATTACTTTATTCGCAACGGCTATGGAATTCACCGTCAAATTCAATTATCAAATGGGCAGGACAGAAGACAGCCAAATTGCCTAAATTGCTAATCTTGAATGGTCGGAAAGATCGTACGCGTCGAACTATTTCGTCAGTGGATGCCAACTACGAAAATCAATGGGAAACGTATGAATTGAAAAATGAACGTTACTGGAATACGTTAGTTGACCCATCAGACGTTGATGAAACAAATTACGTTACTTCGATCGCCAATATTACACGAGTATATAACGACGAAGAAAAAATCCCAGAGATGGACAAACAAATGTTTTCTTCTCTTTATGCTCGGAAAGTTGCGATCGACGGGGCCTCTTCGATTACGTCACTTGCTTTGACTAAAGCAAACATCTTGGATACCTTTGACGATCTGATGACCGCTATGGATGAGGCTGAGGTACCAGTTGAAGGGCGAGTCCTTTATATGACACCAACATCTAAACGAATTTTAAAAGCTGCTGAGGGTATTTCACGTTCGTTGTCTGTTCAAAACGGCAATGGCGAGATTGACCGACGTGTTGCCCGCTTGGACGAAGTGGAGATCCTACCTGTTCCTTCTTCGCGATTCAAAACAATGTTTGATTTCACCGATGGAGCAAAAGACGATCCTGCAGCCAAACAGATTGAAATGATGTTGATCCATATTCCATGTATGGCTGCACCTCAGAAATACAGTTTTGTATCTCTGGATCAACCGACCGCGGCTAACTCGGGGAATTACTTATACTATGAACAATCATATGATGATGTAATCTTGTTCGAAACTAAAGCAGATGGCATTGCATTTGTTGTGAAACCCTAATATGCCTGGAGAAAAAATCGGGCGATTAGATTCGGGTATGATGATAGATAGCGGGGTGTTGATTAAATGACCGAAACTAAAGAGCAGTTAAAAGAACTCTTCGGAGCTAATAAAGAATTAACATCTGAGAATTTTGCGAAACTGATCGACTTGTTCGGTCAGTTTTTAGTATCTGAGGCAGGTCTCGAATTACCAAAAGATTTGAAACTAGTCTCTACAGATGAGGGTGGGTTAAATAATTCTGACAGTACGTCGAGGCTGATTCTCGAATCGTATCAGAAAGCACAGAAGAACAACCAGAGCGGAACGGAAGCGGCGCATTATGGTGAGTTGATTCGGATGGTGGCCAAACATCAGCAAGCAAAAGCTGCGATTGCTATACAAGAGGGTTATATTGATCCTGAAAGTGAACCGAGGACAGTCGCATGGCTGGTAGCTCATGGAGAAGCAAACGATTCTACTCCAGAAAATCCAGTGTGGCATAACCATTTTAGTATTGAGTTACCAGATGAAAAGGGGCAATTACAAACAATCTTTGAATTTCCTTTCGCTCCTGCCAATGTACCGAATGCATTTGGTTTACCCATGTCAGACATGTTGGCGCGTTCTACAAACAAGCTTGTAGCAGGTAATCAAGGATTATATATTGAAGGCAAGCCTGGAGCTGACCGATCAATAAAATTCGGTAGCGGTAAATACGCAAAAGATGAGGATAGGCGTTGGAGTATTGGTGCGGATACTTCCGCAGAAACGGGCGCGCAAAAAGGTTCTGACTTTCGAATCAATCGATACAAGGATGATGGTACCTTTTGGGAAACAGTATTCTTCATTAATCGATCGGGTGGAAGAATTGGAATTGGCTGCAATGATCCAACGCGGCTACTAGATGTCAACAGCGACACAATGAGGCTCAGAAAGAAGAATACACCATCTAGTTCTACAGCAACTGGAGAAGTTGGATGCATGCGTTGGGATGAAAACTATTTTTATATTTGTGTTGAAACCAACAAATGGAAACGAGTACCGCTGCAAACGTGGTAAAAATGGAGGGATAAACTTGAAAGTAAAAATGGAAAATCGAGTTTTAACGATTAACGAGTCTGAACAAGAGTACTATCTACAACAAGGCTATGATGTTGTAGAGTTCAATAAGGACTCAGGAGAGTATGATATCGTAAAATACGCAACTGGCGGCAAGTCATACTCAGTTGCGGAATACGAGGCAATGAGAGTTAAATATGAGGAAAAGATCAAAGTTCTTGAGGAGGCCCTAGATGATTCTATGAGTACTTCTGAAGAATTAACTCGTGATCAGATGATAACAGCTTTAAAAGCGGCAGAGGTTAATTTTAAGGGCAACATCAGCAATGTTCAGCTAAAAGAATTATATGTAGAACATATCAAGGGAGACGGCAAATAAGCTGTCTCTCTTTTTCTTATGAAAGGAGTGCAGTTTATGATTATTACCCTTGAAGAGGCGAAGAAAATCTATCCGTCAGTTACTCAAGATGACATTGATGGGATTGAAATAGCGATCAGAGAGTTAACAAACAATCCATTTCAGAATCGAAAAGCTCGATTCCATGAGCTTAGATTTGGTAGCGAGAAAACCGTTATTGTTAATCAAGAGGTCGAAGGAATCAGAAAAGGGGATACGATCCAGATATCGGGTAGCAAATGGAATGATGGGCTTTATGTTGTTAGTGAGGTCTCTGGAAACGAAATCACTTTTGAGGAAGCGCGTTTTTTCACTGGTATCAATCGACAGGCATTCGTTACCAAGATAGATTACCCTGCCGACATAGTGGCCGGGGTTAAAAAGCTTCTAAAATATGATTCAAAGATGGCTGATAAAGTCGGGTTGAAGTCTGAAACTGTCTCTCGTATGTCTAAGACGTATTACGATCAAAATAGTACGGAAATTGTAGCAGGTTATCCCGCTGCAATGATGTCTTTTGTAAATAAGTATCGTTTGTTGAAGTGGTGATCCTATGTTGCCATTTGAGATTTTGAGAGAGAAAAAGACAGGAAAGCTCGATGAGCGTAATAATCCGATTGTTGAATGGCTCGTCGTTCATGAGCTCTCAGGACTTATGGACATGATAACGGGATCAGACGAACAGACCTATCAAAATAGCCTGATAGCGACCTCCCAGCAGGTTTTAATTAGTGAAGATGTGTCTTTCCCTATTCTAACTACAGATCGTATCAGAAATCCCAGGACGGGCGTAGAATTCGAAATAACATTTGTAGACGACCCGATGGAATTGGAACACCATTTGGAAATTTATTGTAAGAGGTGGACGTAATGGCGTTTATTGATAATTCCAGTCAAGCAAAGCGAGCAATCAATCTGGCTACCATTCGGTGGCTACTTTCAGCATGTACTCTAGTCCAAGGTCAAGCGGTGTTATTGGCACCAGTTCAGACGGCGAGACTAAAAGGGTCTATTGACTATGTTGTTGATGAAAGAGAGCTTGTCGGGTATGTCGGAACGAGTGTTGAGTATGCAATTTACATCGAGTTCGGAACTGGGGAGTTTGCGGAAAACGGGCGGGGAAGAAAAGGCGGATGGGTCTATCAAGATCCATCTGGTGAATGGCATTTCACATATGGACAGCCGCCGCAGCCATACCTAAGGCCAGCATTCAGACAGAATAAAAGTAAAATTGAAGCTTTGGCCAAACAAATTTTTGGAGGGATTTAATGAGTGAACGTATCAAAGTAATAAATTATCTTGAGTCGCTTTTTCGTCAAGCGATTCCAGAAAGCTATTACATGAAAAACAGAAAGAAAAAAGTAGTTTATCCATATATGACGTTTACTCTATCGGGTGAGCCTATACGATTCACTGGACAAGGTTTCTATATTGATATGGATGTATTCGATGATAAAAAAAACAGCGATGTGGATTTGTTAAAAGCAGTGTCCGCAATTCTTGAGAAGTTTCCAGATCATGAGCCGTTTAATCAGTTAACTGATGATTTTTTGGTACAGATCAATTACCAGAACGATTCAGGAATACCTACAGGATCGGATACGTTACAACGTCATACGCTGCAATTGTACGCGAAAATTGATTGGAGGAAATAAAATGGCTATTACTAGCGAGAAGTTACCTAAAACAGGTTATTCAAAAGAAACACCGAACTTCTATCTTTTGAATGCCGGGGCATGGGTTAAAAATCTAAAGTGGGATAAAACTGAAAGTAAATGGGCTTTTGATTTGATTGGGGCGACCTCTGGAGGATCAAAGATCACTATTAAAAACACTTATCGACAAGTAGAAGTCGATGGGATTTTTACCACACCTGTCGGGTCGGACATGATCGAAGAGGCTGAGGCTACTGCAGAGTTAAACTTTATTGAAATGACTCTGGATAACCTAAAAATGATTTTGCTTGCTGATGCTACTGAAAGCGGAGAAGGCGGAGACTTTCCACCTGGTTACACTATTATTAAGCCGAAAGATAAGATTACTACAACCGACTATGTTGAAAATATGGCGTATGTTGGAACTTTAGCAGGATCGGATAAACCGATCATTATCATTTTTCATTATGCTATTTGTACGAGCGGTCTGGAGGTAGAGCCAAAAGACAAAGAGGAAGCAATTTACACGGTTACTTTTGAAGCTCGAACCGGGGCAGATAATTTGGACACGATGGCGTTACCAGTCACGATCTTGTACCCCAAAATGGATGTTGCACCAGCTAAAGCCCCAATGCTTGCAGAGAAACAAATTGACGGAGCTCCTGAGGCAAGTAAAGTAAAAGACGAAGATAAAGGAGCGACTAAATAATGAGTAAAAGTAAAGTGACAGAATTGCCTAAAAAGACAGATGAGGAGCTAAAACAAGCGCAAGAAGCAGCTGAAAAAGAACGGCAAGCGGCAAAAGAGGCAAAAGTTTCGGCGAAGCTGGCAGCTTATCCAATGCGTGAGCTTGAAAGTGATGATCTGTTTGAAGTGCTGGAGATTTGCGAACGATTGAATGTTGCTGATCTAGTTATTGAGTTTTTAGCTGAACGAGATAAAAGCTCAATTAAAGCCCAACAGGCTAAAGGTTTAGCAGCTATTGCAGCCAAGGATACCGAGAACTTATCAAAAGTGCAGGAAATGCAAAGTAAAATTACTGATATTCAAAATGAATTATCAGAATCAAGCTTTGAGATTATCGGGAAAATTGTAAAGCTTGTTCTTTCCAATATCAGCATTATCCGTCCAGAATTAAACGGCTTGTTAGCTAAACTAACGAATAAGACGGTTGAAGATATCGGAGAGATGAAATTAGTCACCTACGTACTATTAATCAAAGCTTTTTTCGCAAAGCCGGAGCTCAAGGAATTATCCGACTTGCTATTCTAGTTGAGCGAAACGGCGGACAAATGAAGTTAAGAGACATCCTTTTTAAACGTTACGGGGACGTCTCTTTTTTGTTGTCTACGATTCCTTTTCGGAAGGTATGCGATTTCCTTTCTACCATGTACCGAGAACATCAAAACGATGAGCTTTGGAGAGTCTATCTATCGAATCCTTTCCGTGAGACATCTTTCAATGATTGGAAAGATGAGGTTGTTGGCTCAGGCAAGTCGAAAGAACAAATCGAGACAGAGGCAAAAACAGCGGCTGATAAAGCGCTGGCTATGCTGAACAACACATCAGGAGGTGCAGTCAATGGCGGTTAATATTTTCGAAATGTTTGGGAAGATTGGTGCCAAAGATGAGGCTTCCGGTGTGATTGACCGCGTTACGCAGAAAGCAAAGTCAGCAAACCACACTCTTTCTAATGGTTTGGCATCCATAGGGAGCAAAGCTTCTGCAGCTGGGTCATTTCTAACCTCTAAAATTACCAAACCCGCAATTGGTGCAGCAACAGCATTAGGCGGAATTACGCTGGCTAAAGGGTTTGCCCGTTTAACTGGTATTGATGACGCACGAGCCAAACTAACAGGGTTAGGACACGATGCTGGAGCTGTAGAAGAAATCATGAAATCAGCTCTTGAATCTGTAAAGGGAACCTCGTTCGGGATGGATGAAGCGGCGACAACTGCAGCCAATGCGGTAGCTGCTGGAATTGAACCCGGTGAAAAGTTGACTAAGTACCTGAAAACGACAGCAGATGCGGCAGCAATTGCCGGGGTATCCATGTCGGAAATGGGCGCAATTGTTAACAAGGTTCAAACGGGTCAGAAGGCCTATACAGAGAACTTGGAGCAACTATCTGATCGAGGCATACCAATCTATCAATGGTTGGCCGAAGAGGCTGGAGTTGCTGCAGGTGAGGTTAAAGACCTAGCATCTAAGGGAGAAATATCTTCAGAGATGTTTATGGCTGCGATCGAAAAGAATATCGGTGGAGCAGCTGCAATCATGGGGGATATGTCTTTTACAGCATCCCTTAAAAATATGTGGGCGGCTGTTGGTCGTATTGGAGCGAATTTCTTAGACGCTGGCGGTAAGGGTGGCGGTTTCTTTAGTCAAATGAAACCGTTGATCGGTAATGCTACTGACATGTTAGGAGGCCTTGAAGAAAAAGCCGGAGAATTTGGAGAAAAATTCGGAAAGGCCTTTTCAGATGCTGTTAAATTTGTGACAGATTTAAAATCACAATTTGACGGATTAAGCCCTGAGATGAAAGGGACAATTCTACAAGCGGTCAAAATGGGATCGGCTTTAGCTGTAGGCTTAGGACCTGCTTTACAGATTACTGGAAAAGTGACGACTGCACTTGCACCAGTGGCTAAAGGGTTAGAAACTGCGAGTCATGTGGCTGGTACTTTCGCTGATTCATTTAAATTAATCCCAAGTAAAGCAACCGATAGCATGGGAAAAGCGAAAAATTCCGTGATGGATTTTACGTCAAAAGGCAAACAAGGCTTAATGAGCTTCAAGAGTATATTGTCATCCATCGGTTCTGGAACTGGGAATATTGCAAGTAAGATATTTCCCGATTCTCTAGTGTCTAAAGTCACATCATTCAATAGCAAGCTTAAAAGTATACCGACCACAGGAATCGAAGCAGTCGGAAATAAGTTAAGTGGAGTTACATCAAAGTTTGAAAAAGTTACACCTTTCTTCGGGAAAATAGGCTCTGGGGCTCAGACAATGCTGTCAAAAGGAGCAGGAGCAGTAACGGGTATCGTAGGTCAAACTACAAGCGCATTAACCTCGATAATGGGAATAGCACTTAAAATGTTGGGTCCAGGAGTGATCATTGCCGGCATACTTGCCGGGGTGGGGCTATTGCAGGCTGGCTTCGGCGATCAGATTAATCAAATGATCATGCTTGCAATCACCAAAGGACCTGAACTAGTGGCCAACTTTACGAATTCGATTGTTTCAGCACTGCCCGGGTTAATTGCTCAAGGAGCACAACTAGTGGCTTCTGTGGCGTTGCTTTTTCAACAGATGTTCCCTGTTGTATTGCAGGCTGGTATTGATATTATAGTGACGCTTGTTAGTGGATTGACTCAAAATCTACCGTCTTTAGTTTCGTCAGCAATAACGATTATTCAAACGTTGCTGCAGGGATTGATATCGGCGGGACCACAGTTACTAATGGCCGGATTACAACTTCAACAAGGGCTGATTAACGGAATCATGCAAAACATGCCTCAGATGATTGGTGCGGCGAAGCAAGTCCTAGCGAACTTTGCGGCACAAGTTAGTGTGATGCTACCGAAAATTATCGATAGTGGGATAAAGATCCTTTTATCACTGATCAATGGAGTCGTGAAAACAATTCCTAAATTAGTACCGATAGTCGTTCAGTTCATTGGTGTGATAACGAATGCAGTCTTATCCAATTTGCCGAAAATTATTCAAGGCGGGATTCAAATACTTAAGGCATTGATTAAAGGTGTTGTGCAGATTATCCCGCAGTTGATTCCAATGATTGCACAGATTTTCGCTCAACTCGTTTCCGCGATCGGTAGAAATTTGCCGCAAATTTTACGCCAAGGAATCAAATTGTTAGGTGAATTAGGAAAGGGAATTATACAAGCAATTCCTGCTTTACTGAGGACGCTTCCGAGAGTCTTCAGAGAAGTGAAATCCGCATTTTCTAATGTCAATTGGGGATCTATCGGCAGAGATATTATCCGAGGTGTATCCTCTGGGATATCAGGAGCCGCAAGTTCGTTAATGGACGCAGCTGCGAATGCAGCAGGAAATGCTTTGAAATGGATGAAGAAAAAACTTGGCATCAAATCGCCGTCAAGAGTCTTCCGAGATGAAGTCGGTCAGTGGATCCCTAAAGGTATCGCTGTAGGAATTGAAAGAGATTCTGACGCGATGCAGAGAGCCTTAGACACAGCGGCGGATACATTAAGTTTTAATCCTGAATTGGACTCATCCATATTCAACTACGATCAGCAACGGGGGAATATCCAACCTGCAGGAAAGGCGGCATTTCTCAGAACAGATGAATCTAATATTACTCATACACAGCAGGATCAGGATCGTGAGATTTCCGTTGTGTTTAAGTTTGGCGAGGACATCATCGGGAAACTTGTTGCTAAAATCAGTGAGCTTCAGGGACGAGAAATTGATATACAAAGTATGTTTTAGGAAAGAGGACTTTTGATGGAAGAAACAGCGATGGTACCTATTCAGCCGTATTCATTCCAATACGATGGCCGACTTCTTGAAAGAGTATTTGATACTTATCGTACAACTAAAGTCGAGGGCAGAGGAACACTCTCTGTCCTCTTTGAAGTTGATCAAGTAGCAGTCGGATCTAAAATATCCACTCAAAAAATTTCTGATAATACATTAAAGATTAGATATATGATGTATTTTGAAGAGTTTGGGGATATTCGAAAACTGCAAAGGGATTTAAAACAATTTTTGTACAAAGAAAAAGATGTCCCGATAGTCTTTCAAGACGACCCTGGTATCTATTATTTTGGACGGCTTTCTAAATTCGACGAGGAAGACATTACGATAAGCTCCGGATGCTTCGAGGGCTCTTACGAAATCTATTGTCAAGATCCTTTGAAGTATTCAAAGACGAAACAAAGCGGTAGCCAGATAACTATAAAGTCTCCTGTTGAAACAACACCAGAAAAAATCGAAGTACAAATTGTTCGGGGATCAAGCATACAAATTAAAAATAAAATGACGGGTAAGATAATCAAAATAACAGGAGGATCCATTTATTCTGGAAATACTCTCGTATTTGATTTTGATCAAGGGATCCTACTTGTGAATGGCGTTGATAAAACAGCTATTATTGATCTGGACTCTGACTTTGAAAATTTTTACATCCATAGAGGGGATGTCTTGGAGTGCAACAACGGAGTAATGGTGGTCCAGTGCAGAGAGGTGTATATATGAAATATTCATCAACCGTTTATTTTTTTGATGATAAGCAGCAACTTATCAGGATGGTAACAAAGAAATACCTCACTCAGAACAAACAACAAATGGAAATTACTGCAGACAAGTCGGAGCTTCTCAATGATAGGCTCTACGTTTCTACAGAGTACGACAAGAGGATAGAATCAGCTGCATATATGGCCGTGAAAGAATCAGATGGAACTTTTTCAATGTATGCCATTCAAACGGGTGAAGATCCACACAACAGAGGCGACTTTGTTGGTGTGAATTTCGCAGTCCGAGAACTTGAAGGGTTTATTGTAAAAGACATTAGACCTACAAACAGAACGATGAACTATGTAGCAAGTCAAATCTTAGAAGCCACAGAGGGTGAATGGCGGGTAGGATATGTAATACCTAATCTACCAATGGTTACAGATAACTTCTACTATCAATCGGTGAAGGATTGTTTGAAACAGCTGCAGAGCCATGGTTGTGAAATCAGGTTTAAATGTAAGATCGAAAATAGGCGTATCACAGATAAATATATTGAAATATACGACAAGATCGGTACTGCCTCCAACAAGCGTTTTACTTATGGTGGCAGTGCTCTTTCTATTGTGAAAGAACAAACTCGATCACAACTTTATACGTCGCTAATTGGTCGCGGCAAAGGTGAAGAGGTCGGCGACGGGTACGGACGTAGAATCGAATTTACAGACATTGAATGGAAAAAATCAGATGGTAAGCCTGTAAATAAACCAAAAGGACAGAACTTCATCGAGTTGCCAGAAATGACGGCTTTGTACGGGATACCGCTGAAAAATGGGAAGATGGGAAAGCGTGAAGGTGTTACAATTTTCGACGACATCGAAGACAAAGAGCAGTTGTTGTTAAACACATACAACGCTCTAATTGAAATAAGCCGTCCGTTGGTTCAATTTAAAACAGAAGTATTCTCAGGCGATGAGATCGGTAATACGATTCAAGTTCACCGTTACGACCGAGATTATCATTATAGAGCAAGAATCTTTAGTGTTACTATTGATCGATTAACCGGAAAAGTGAATTCGTCTGTAGGAGATAATTTGGCTAAAAAGTCATCTATCAAAACATCCTCTGATATCAAGTTAGATCTTGAACGGATAGATGAGGAAAAAGCTTCGTTTTATACGTCTGAACAAATAGCTAAATGGCAATCGGATATTATCCGAGGAGCCAAAGGCGGAGCGTTTATCATGTTGAATCAAGAAGATTTAGGCATAGGAGACGATCGCACGCCGTTTGCGACTGTCTGGATGAATGGCTTATCGCTAGAAACATCTGATCACTTTCTAGTCGCAAATTCTGAGGGAATCGGCTTTATTGACGGTGATTTCAATATGGATAATTTCCACACCGCTTGGACCATTGACGGCGTATTTAATGCCCGATTTATTCAAACGGGGATTTTGGCCGGTCCGAATTTCTTTTTGAATTTGGATACAGGCGTTGCAGAGTTTGCAAAGGGAAAGATTACAGGGCCAGGATTGGAAATAAACATGACCACAGGGAATGTCACAATGAAAAAAGGTCGAATCGAGTCAGCCAATGGAAATAGTTACATTGATTTAAATTCAAATGATTTTAAGTTGGATAATGGTTCTGCGGTTCGCATTACGCCTAGAGCAGTCTCAATCTATTCAGGAGACAGCCTTGTTTCAGAGTTCAATCAAAGTGGTATAGGTATTTGGCGAGATGATAGACCAGTTGGTTTTATCGGAACCAATACAAAGAAATACTTTCCTCAAGTAAAAGGACTTGTATTCGATCTCGAGTATGAAGAGGGCGACTACATATCAATGACTTATCGAGAAAGTGAAAATGCGACGACATACACGCCAATGTTAACAGCGGATCCAAAAGGGCAACTGTACACACGACGAGGAGTACATTCAGAATTAAATTTCTACGCGAAAAAAGGAGTCTATACAGACTATTTAGGAATTCTAAGCGGTTCGCAGTATATGCAAGTGACTCAATATAAAGTTAACGGTGTTGCAGGTATTGCTCTTTTACATGACAGCTCAGGAATTGTATTTGTTAACGGGGATACTTATATTAAAACGTCAGGAGGATTATATTCATGGGAAGATTGGGTAGTGAATCGACCAATATAGATGTAAAAAATTTAGCTGATATTCCAATCGAAATAAAAGAAGTCAAAGAAAAGAAAGTGAGCGGAAAAGTTACTTTGCCCCCTTGGAAGAAAAAGGAGAATGAAAATGAATAAACCAGAAATGGACCCAAGAATTCAAAAGAATAGCGAAATGTTAGCCATTGAACTTGGCAAATTGACCATGCAAAACATTGAATTGCAGGTAGCTTGTGAAGCATTACAAGCTGAAAACGTTCGATTGAAAGACGAACTAGATTCTAAAAATAATGAATCAAACGACAAAGATAAAAAGTAGGTGAATGAAGTGATCTACGAAGAAATTTGGCTTGATATCAATAAGTTTGAAACAGGCTATGCAGTGGCCGCACGTCAAAATGAAGAGATCGCACAATTAAAGCTGATTATCACGAATAACGGTGTACGAATTGACAATACTCAGTTTACCGTTCGATTCATTGGTAACAACCCAAAGGGCGATTTAACCGACGGTTCAGCTAATAGAACGAACGAAAGTGGTTCTTATCTCTATACATTCACCAAAGAGAATCTTTCCGTACCCGGGAAGTATCAGAATGCCTATTTCCAGATCTTTGATCGGTACGGAAAAGAGATCACTTCCTGTAATTTTGAAATGCGGGTCATTGATCAAGCAGACATGTCTGCAGATCAAGCAACGGTCCATGTTTCGATACTTGATGAAATGCTAAATAAGCACGACAAGGAGTTGACCGAGCAAAAAGAGGAATTCATCGACTACTCCAACCAGCAAAAAGACGAGTGGGGGAACTTCGTTGATTCTAATAAAGAAATTATTCAAGATGTTGACCCTGGTGGCAAAGTATTAACGGAATTGATAGAGGCACGTAAACCACAAGAAGAATCGGCCTATCCAACATTAAAAGAGCGACTAGATGCAAATGACTCCGGTGTGAAAGAGATTCAAAGTAGAATTGATGGAAGTAATGATCCGGCTTTCCTTGCTTTAAATGGCGGACTAGAAGATCGATTAATTCAGTTCTACGAAACAAACGTATCTAAGATCAATCAGAATGCATTTAAGATTAATCTGATCACGGATATGCATTATCAAAAATCTATCTACTTGGGTGGTATTGCCGATCATGGCTTAGCAAGTCAATTAAGTATTAAATACCTCCAGATGCATGGGCTTTTTTCAAAGCATTGTGATCTGGCTATTTTGAACGGTGATAATGTCCATGGCCGAGAGAACAAAGAACTGACTCGTAAGGCAAACGAAGACGTTCGAAAGATCGGGGACATGTTTGAGTGTCCAACGGTGTACCAGATTGGGAATCATGATGATGCCGTGTGTTACAAGCCTGTCAAAGATCGATCGGTCTTTTTGAGCCTGCAGGAATTAAAAGACGTCTATAAAGTCTCCTCATTTAATCGGAAGCTTGTCAGTGAGAAACATAAATTGATGATTCTTGCAGTTTCGACTTATGACAATCCAGAAAGATTTTATAATAATGTCAATCAATATCCCAGGGACCTATATAGCATTATCACTACAGAAACCTTTAATTTTGTGAAAACCAGTTTACAAGAATGTCCCGATGACTATCGAGTGTTGATCGTGCAACATTGCCCACTAAACGGAACAAACGGCATGTCGAGCGATCTCACGTATAACATCAATCACGGTGTTATGTTGACGCTGCTGCAGGCGTTTAACAACAGCACGGGTGCTATTCTATCGGGGAACAATTCCAATTTTCCAGTTAGTGGCACAGTCGACTTTAAAAACAAGCCGAAAAATCGTTTGTTGGCCGTCGTATCTGGCCATAAGCATAAGGATGAATTTTCCGAAACCGGAACGATCCGGCATGTAACCCGCATTAGCCAAGTTTGCTCAGCTCCTGATGGAACTGTTACCAGAGAAATTGGAACAGATACAGAGGTGGCCGTTGACATTATTGAGGTAACGGACACCAAGTTGAAATTTAATCGCTTGGGCGTTGGTGAGTCGTTAGAATTTAGTATTTAGGAGGGAATCAAATGGAAGAAAAACAAAGTTTATCCGCCCTCTGGGCAATTGTTATGAACCATATTGGTTCCAATGGATTTAGTGAGCACTCAGACGCTCGTATCAATGTGGCGGGTTTTGTACCTGCCTCAGAGGGTACGGCGGTCATGCATGGACTGGTTGGTGCAAAAGGCGGCTTTCTGGACGGTGTGGATTTAAACGATGTTGTACAAGGTGGGATTTACATGTTGCCGCCGATGGACAAGGTTACAAATGGTCCTTTCTTAGTGACACAAGTATCACAGTGGAGCCATGTTATAGTTTTAAGGAATTTTGGATCTAATGCAGATGCAGGTGACGATGAGGTGAATATTTTTCAGATTCTTATCACTCATCAGCCCTCACCAAAATTCGCAATTCGAACGAAGTTCGGGACTACATGGAATCCATGGAAATATCTGAGTCCCTTACGTTTATGGATCGGTAATGTAACGGGGCAGACAGAGACAGAGATACCGTTGTCACAATCATACTTAGATTTTGATATCTTGCGATTTGAGTATCGAGGATTACGAACGGCAGGGTCTCATTTTGTGGACGTCCCGCTTTATGCAAAGCCGACAGAGTTTTCTTTGCGAAGCTTCAACTTACCGAACAGTGTAAATACAAACCCAGCAATTGAATTCGGCGAGCTGAACATAACCGTGAAGGATAATAAAACACTTACTCTTAAAGAATCGGTGGCAAATTTAGCGAATGGTGGAACCATCCGACAAGATATGCCGCTGGGAGGTATGGCGCTAAAGAGCGTTTGGGGAATTCATCAATGACACGGCACACCTTCGGGTGTGTCTTTTTATTTATTAGTAGCAACAGCCAAAATCAGAAAAGGAAAGTGAGATAAATGGATATGAAAATGATTCTATGGGCGCAAACAATGATGGAGAATGAACACGGAAAGTTGCTTATCTGGTTAGCATTTGTTTTGGTGCTAATGGCTATAGACGTAGTGACTGGGTTCATTCAAGCTTATATTAATCGAGATTTAAAATCGAAAAAAATGAGTAATGGATTACTAAAGAAATTCGCTCTTTTGTTGGTGCTGGTTGCGATCGTTCCACTAACAATCGTTTTACCTAGTCTCTTTTCTACAAGTGTGATCATTACAGTTTATGCACTCGAAACGCTTAACGAGATGATGAGTATCGTAGAAAATCTGAATAAACTAGGGATCGCGACAAACATGTTTGATCCAATTATCAAGAGATTACAAGCGAATGGACAGGAAGATGAAAAAATCAGCGTGGATCCAGACGACCAAGAAAATAACGTACGATAGGAGGGGTTAGAAATGGCTGGAAATATTCAAACATTCATTAACCGTATGATTTATTGGTGTGTCACTGTTAGCCTGGGGTACGATCAAAGTAACCGTCAAGATTTTCGAAACGGCGGCGAAACAGATTGCTCAGCTCTCGTTTTGCATGCATTACGAGAAGCTGGGTTTGATACAGGTAGTGCGACGTATACAGGAAATATGCGATCTAATCTAACCGCAAGAGGTTGGAAAGTTGTAGCCAACAATGGTAGACCGCAAGCAGGCGATATTCTGTTGAATGATGTGAATCATGTTGCTGTTTACATTGGCGGTGGGAAACTCGCTCAAGCTTCAATTGATGAGCGTGGAAAAATCTCAGGTGGTAAGGGCGGCGATCAAACCGGACGCGAAACGAATGTCAGTCCATACTACAACTATCCTTGGAATTGTTATTTGCGGTGGGTGGGATCCGGATCCACGGGAACACCAGGCAATAGCAGTAAATTAGCCATTGACGGTTCTTGGGGACCCGCTGTAACTCGTAGGCTCCAGGAGTATTGCACATTATCAAGTAGAGATGGCGTTGTTAGTCATCAATACAAGGAAAACTGCAATCAGTTTATCTATGCGGCACAGTTTGATCGTACGTTGATCGGATCGCAATTGATTCGGGAAATGCAGAAACGTTTAAAACCAAAAGGATTTTACACAGGGGTGATTGACGGACTCGGTGGGACTGAAACGATTAAAGCCCTACAGCGAGCGTTTAAAACTACTGTTGATGGATTTATTAGTCCTCAGAGTGATCTAGTGAAGGCAATGCAGCAAGCTTTAAATGCGAATAAACTGCCGTTTTGATGTATGTAGTAGGCTAATTTCTTGCTCTACAAGTAACAAATGGCTACTATTAAAAAAGAGAGAGACCAGATACAGCAACCTTTGACGGAGGGGCTGTGGGGAAATATCGGTCTCTCTCTTTTTTTATTGTATTACTTGAAGTATTAATACACAATGTTTTCTTATTAATAGACAATTGAACGCAGGTAAATCATTTGTTATAATCAAACCAAGCTTACTTCGAGGCTTATTTTTATCCCGAAGACTGATCGAGCTAGCTTCAGATCAGTCTTTTTTTGTGCAATGAGCAATATTTTTGATTAAAAGATCGTAGAAGACTATTCTATAATCATAAGGATAGTCCTCCTTTCAGACAAAAACAGTAGGGACTTTTTGTCGCAAGATCATTTTTGACCATAATGACCTTAATCGCTTACTTCAGTATTTTTAAGTTGTCTACACGGTTGAGTCCCTACTTTTTCAACCGTTTTTTTGTCAAATTGACGAAATAAAATGTTGTGATATAATCAAAAACAGCTTATTAAAATAAGCAATGTATTCCAGAGGTTCGGTCAGCTTTTCCCAGAAAGCGTGCCGAGCCTTTTTTAATTGACACAAATTCTTTGTAAGTTATAAGTAAGTTGTCGGCAGCTTGCTCGTTGTTGACCTCAAAATTATCTAGCAGATTGATTCGTAAATGAGTTGATCTGCTCTTTTTTTGTAATTTGACACAAAATATTTGTTTGATATAATAAAAAATGTTAGTGTCATTGCTAACAATTCTGGTTCCAAGACTGGTGGGGACCTCCCATACGTTCCGCCAGTCCATTTTTGTACCCATTGCTCAGCTGAGTATTATTTGCAAGACATACGGAAAAAGCACTCATGACGAGTGCTTTTTCTATTTAGAATTATTATTTTTAACAATTACGAACTAACTATATTGCTTTATTTTATATTAATTATCTCTTTTCGAAAACATATTGAACATATAGAAGTTATGTGATAGTATTATAAATAATGAAAATGGAGGTTATTTTATGAAAAAAGTTATTATTGGGTTGATGGCAGTAGTTAGTTTAGGAGTTGTAACAGGTGTTACTCCTGTAGCCAATGATTTGATTGGTGCAGAAACGGTAGAAGCTGCGAAAGCAAAGCCTTTATTGGCTTATGGTTCTATGGGAAACGATGTTAAGATTGTTCAACGAATAGTGGGAGTCAAGGTTGACGGAGTTTTCGGGAAAGATACTTATAACGCTGTTTGGTATTATCAGTATGGTAGAGGATTGAAAGCTGATGGGATCGTTGGCAAAGCTACATGGAGAGCTATGGGATATAAATAGAACTGACAAAAAACTCACACCCTTAACTTTAATAACGGGTGTGAGTTTTTCTATTTGAATATATCCCAAAAGCTAGCGGTCGTCTTTTTGTAGCCTTTGTTATAAGCCGCTTTTTTAGGGTCTTTGACCCAACCTGCTCCTTTTTTACCGTATCCTGGACTACTAACTTTTTTGACTTTTCGTTTTGCTTTCCCCGTAGTTCTAGCCTTAAATGACTTCTTAATACTTGGTTTTCTAATGCCAAACTTCATTTTTCACTCTCCTATACTTTTTGGTTTCTGAGGTATTCTACAAAATCATCTAGCGTTTTGTCGGCGGCATTGGCTAAACGGATCATTGTACCAATTTTCACATTTTCCCAGTCATTAGAATTGTTCAAGCGTGTCAAACTACTAGGCATTATCTTTGTTGCCTGGGCGAGTTTATAGTTGCTCGTGAAACCAAAATCTCTTTTGTACATATCAAACCATTTCACACTAAACACCTACTTAAATTTCTTGTAATAGAGATATCGAACGCCAGCAAATACGAGGGCAATAATTGAAAGGCCGAGAATGATGTCCACTACATTTATCATAATATATATGCTAGAATTAAAGAAGAAGCAGAGAAGGGGTTAGCCCCCTCTGCGCTTCTTTTGAAGCTCTAGCTTCTTGATTTCGCTCTCATACTTTGCTTTTGTCCCGCTGTGCCAAAGCTGACGAGCAGTTATGAGAGTGATTATTGAAGCTATGATTTTCTCTAGCATTTCCTTCCCCCTTTCTATACTCTTATTATAATACGCAATGCGTATTAAGTCAACAGAATTCTCGAATAAAAAGGGGGCAAAAAAGGGGCAAAAAATCTCAACTAGTCCGTTCTAGCTCGAATTTTTATCGTAAACAAATTGTTATTAAACGTTGATTTAAAGCGAGTTTTGACCAGTTTGAACAAGTGATAAAACTGCCATAATAAAAGACGCTGTAAAATAGCAAATACTAACCCGCTCTTTATGAGCGGGTTTTTTTGTGTTTCAAAAGGGCTAAACGATAAAAAAAGGTAAAAAAAAGTTTGTGAATCGAAAATTTCTTGTATCTTTTGAAGAAAAAGAGTATATCTTTAAACAGTGAAAATTTTGGAGGAGAGACATGTTTAATTTTCTGCCACATTCGATTTTACAAATGAGCGCGATCTTTCTATCGATTGTCATCGAGGCGATCCCTTTTGTTCTATTAGGCTGCCTCATCTCAGGAGCGCTGCAGGTCTTTTTAACACCTGAACGGGTAAAAAGAATCCTGCCTAAAAATAGATTTCTAGCAATTCTTGTCGGCTCCTTTTTAGGGTTCTTTTTTCCTTCATGCGAATGCGGGATCGTACCGATCGTTACGCAGTTCATGCGTAAGGGAGTGCCGGAGCATACGGCATTTGCATTTATGGTGACTGCTCCAATCATCAACCCCATCGTTTTATTTTCAACGTATATCGCGTTCGGCAACAGTGTCCGATTTGCCTTATTGAGAGCAATAGGTAGTTTTGTTGTGGCTTTGATTGTGGGCTCATGGATCGCCTATTTCAATCGTTCACCGATTTTGAAGTCAGTGGGGCATATTCACGAGGATCATCAGCACGACCAAGAAGAAACTCCAGCTTTTGGCGGGAAAATTTGGTCCGTCCTCGTTCATGGAATCGATGAATTCTTTGACACGGGACGCTATTTGATTATTGGCGCCTTAATCGCCAGCGGGATGCAGGTCTTTTTGCCTACGCAATTTATGCTGCAGCTGACCTCATCTAAAATCATCGGTATTTTAGTGATGCTGTTTTTGGCCTTTACTATGTCGCTTTGTTCGGAAGCGGATGCCTTTGTCGGCTCATCCTTATTAAGCCTGTTTGGCACCAATGCCATCGTGGGCTTTCTCGTTTTTGGCCCAATGGTGGATATCAAAAACTTGATGATGATGAAGCGCAGTTTTCATGGGAAATTTATTCTGCAATTGATTGCTTTGATTAGTGTGATTGTCACGATTTATGCGCTTGTGATCTAGACTGACAGATTCGCAAATGAACACTATTTTGGACGAATGACACGCAGTATTGAGATTAAAGGAATACTTAAACAACAAAGGAGCGAAATGATGATACGTTTTCTGATTTTATCTGGCTATTTTGAATGGATGATGTACCTGCAGGTTTCTGGAAAATTAGATCAATACATCAACGTGCATTATCGCTATTTAATTTTTCTGACGATGTTTTTGTCGCTTTTATTGGCTCTGGTACAGCTGAGAATATGGGCGAGTGGGAAAGAACAGCAGCTGGTTCATGAAGGGCACGATCACGGCTTGAATAAACCTTATCAAAGAGGAATGGCTTATTTACTGCTAGTGCTTCCGTTGATTGCAGGTACGCTGTTTCCAACGATTAGCCTAGATACGACGATTGTTGAAGCGAAAGGGTTTAGTTTTCCTATCAGCAAGGAATCCGTGGGGGACCCTGAGATGAGCACACAGTATTTGAAGCCTGATACGAGTATCTATTACAATAAAAGCGACTATAACGATCAGATGACGAAGCTGATGAAGAAATACGAGGCTGATCAACAATTGGTGATTACGGATGAAAATTACTTAGAGATGATGGAATTAATCTATAATTATCCTAATTCTTTCGTCGGCAAAAAGGTTTCATTTAGCGGCTTCGTATATGAAGCGAATAAGAACAATCAGAAATACGACTTTCTGTTCCGTTTTGGGATCATTCACTGTGTTGCTGATTCTGGCGTGTTTGGCTTGATGACCAAATTGCCGGAGCACTTGACGGTGAAGAATAATCAGTGGCTGCATGTTGAAGGAATACTCACGCTGGATTTCTTTGAGCCTTTTGATCGGCAAATCCCATCAGTTGAAGTCAGCAGCGTACAGACAGTCAGTGCACCAAAAAATCAATACGTCTACCGAGCATTCTAACTACAGAAAAAAGAATAAACAAAGGCCAAACGATCAAATACTTTCATAATTGAAGGTAAAATGGTTGTTTGGCTTTCTTTTTGTAAAGTATTTTTCAAAAAAACTTTTGTTGAACTTCCCAGCGTTTTACAAAATGAATCTTCTATTATGAGGGAGTTTTCTAGTATAATAAAAGGAAAAAGTAGAAGGTACGATAAATGACGAGTAAAATTTTTCTTGTAGAAGACGACATGACGATCGTTTCGGTCATTCAGCAGCATTTGACACAGTGGGGAATGGAATGTGCCGCCGCAACTGATTTTCAGCATGTTTTTGATGATTATCAAAAGGCGCAGCCGGATTTAGTCATCCTAGATATCTCTTTGCCTTATTTTAATGGTTTTTATTGGTGTCAAGAGATTCGAAAGGTATCTGAGGTGCCGATCATTTTCTTGTCTTCTGCCAAAGATCAAATGAATCAGGTGATGGCTTTGAATATGGGAGCTGATGAGTTCATTGAAAAACCATTTGAGCTGACCATTTTATTAGCAAAGATCCAAGCATTGCTGCGGCGCAGTTATCAATACGGACAACAGCTGACATATTCTTTTGACGAGTATCAGTTTGTGCCGGCGATTAATCAAATTCAATCGTCAAAGGATCACTTGCCCTTAACCCCCAATGAATCACGTATCCTGAGTGTCCTCTTTTCCGCGCAGGGGAAAATCGTTCCGCGGGAGCAAATCATTGAGACCTTGTGGCAAAGTGATGATTTTATTGACAACAATACTTTGGCGGTTAATTTGACGCGATTACGCAAGAAGCTGAATGATTTTGGAATCAACAGCTTGATTCAAACGGTCAAAAACAAAGGATACTTAATAGAGGGAAAAAAATGAAGCTGCTAAAAAGTTTTTTTTATGAACGGCGGATCGTCTATGGGATGTATGTTGTTTTCTGGGGCTTGATCTTTTTGACATTTTATCTTTATGAACTAGACTTCGCGCCTTTTTGGGATGGCTGGCTGTTTACAATGTTTATGCTGGTGGTCTATTCCATCGTCTCTTTTTATCGAGCGGCACGCAAGCAAAAGCGGCTGGAGCAATTAATAACGAAGGATTTACAGCTAGGCAGCCTAGTTTTTCTGCCAAAAGCGCAGACCTTGAGCGAGAAGAATTATCAAGAAACGTTACGATTGGTTTTGGAAACTAAAAATCAACAGCAAGAAGCGCTTCAGCAAAAGCAAAAGGACATGCTGAACGACTTTGGACTCTGGCTGCATCAAATCAAGACCCCCGTCGCAGCTTTAGATCTATTGATTCAATCAGGGCAGCTGGAGCCCCGAATGATGAAAAATGAAGTCTTTAAGATCAATGAATACCTGCAGATGATTTTAAATTACATGCGTCAAAATTTAGACCAAGCGGATTTGGTTTTTCAGCAATTATCAATTGAAAAAGTTGTAAAATCAGTTGTAAAAAAATATGCGACCTTTTTCTCCCAAAAGGATCTAAGCCTGCAGCTTGGACAGCTTGAGGGTGTGGTCTATTCGGATAAAAAGTGGCTGATTTTTATTTTAGAGCAGGTCATTTTTAACGCGATCAAATATACTGAAAATGGAACGATCAGCATTTCTTTTGCGGATAATCAGCTAACGATTCGTGACACGGGAATGGGGATTCAGGCGGAGGACTTACCGAGAGTTTTTGAAAAGGGCTATACCGGGTTAAATGGCCGAGAGCAGCAAAGAGCCAGCGGGCTAGGTCTGTATCTAAGCAAGGAGGCAGCAGCTAAATTAGGCTGCCGCATCTATATTGAATCAAAGGTAAAAAAAGGAACAGCGGTTACCATCGTCTTTCCTGAAGAAATATCAGCGTTTGAATAAATCCAAACTTTCATGATTGTAAGTTTGGATTTATTTTCGTAAGTAGTGTTTTTAAGGGCGACATTCTATGATGAAGTAGCAGGGCTGACCTAGTTTTTTTGGTTAGGACCGATTACATCAAGCTGAACAAGGAGGATTTCACAATGAATGAACTATTAAAAGTGGAAAACGTTAAAAAGGTTTATCAAACTCAGTTCAAAGGAATGCCTGTAGAAGCATTGCGAGCGATCGATTTTTCTGTTGAAAAGAGTGATTATGTCGCAATCATGGGGGAATCAGGTTCAGGAAAAAGTACCTTGTTAAATCTGATCGCGACATTGGACAAGCCATCTTCGGGAACGATTTTATTAGATGGAATGGACTTGAACATCATTAAGGAAAAAAACGCGGCCGCTTTTCGGCGAGACCATCTTGGGTTTGTCTTTCAGGATTTTAATTTATTGGATACATTTTCAGTTAAGGACAATATTTTATTGCCCTTAGTTTTATCCCGAACACCGGTCAATCAATTAATGAATAGACTTACCCCGGTGGTTCAGGCTTTAGGGATTGAAAAGCTATTAGAAAAATATCCTTACGAATTGTCCGGCGGTCAAAAACAGCGAGTGGCTGTGGCAAGAGCGATCATTACCAACCCAGATTTGCTGTTAGCCGATGAGCCGACAGGGGCGTTGGACTCCAAGACCTCTGAACAGCTGCTGCAAATTTTTCAACGCCTGAATTATAATGGGCAGACGATTTTGATGGTGACCCATAGCTCGATCGCGGCCAGTCATGCGAAACGTGTGCTTTTCATTAAGGATGGCCAGGTTTACCACCAGCTTTATCGAGGGAACAAGGATAACTATGAGTTTTTGGAAACCATCAACGAGACATTGACAGCCTTGCAATCAAAGGAGGCGTAACGGATGTTTTATGGAAAATTAGCTTTTACTAACTTAAGAAAAAATCATCGCGGCTACTCGCCCTTTCTAATTTCGATGTTGTTTTTAGTGGCGATCAATACGATGACACAAATCATTGTGAATAATGAAGGGATGCGCGCATTACCGGGCGGAGCTTCCGCCAGCTCAATGTTTGGTCTGGGCCATATTATTATTATGATTTTTACTGTGATCTTTTCTTTTTATACGAATAGCTTCCTGCTGAAGCAGCGAAAAAGAGAGCTGGGCTTGTACAATATCTTAGGATTAGGCAAGAGCGAGCTTTATCAGCTGTTGATCTGGGAATCGTTTCTCAGTTTTTTACTAGTGGTGATCAGCGGTTTGATTACGGGTTTAGTGCTATCGAAGCTCGCTTTTCTAGTGCTGCATCGAATGATCGGTGTCGGAACGGAGTTTGTCTTTAAAATTATGCCTGAAAGCTTAGGCTTCGTTACTATGCTGTTTGCCGGAATCTTCTTCTTGCTATTTTTAATCAACTGTCTGCAAATTAAACGAACAAAGCCTATCACCCTTTTACAAGGCGCCAAAAAAGGGGAGCAGGAACCGAAAGCACGTTGGTTATTAGCAATCATAGGGCTAGTATGTATCGTCAGTGCCTATTGGATCGCTGTAACGATTGAATCGCCATTGAATGCATTGAACTTGTTTTTTGTAGCCGTTGTTTTAGTCATTTTCGGCACCTATTTCTTATTTACGGCTGGAAGTATTGCCTTGCTGAAGCTGTTAAAAAGGAATCCACGTTTTTATTACAAGACGAATCATTTTATTTCGGTCTCAAGCATGATGTATCGGATGAAGCAAAATGCAGCAGGGTTAGCCAGTATTTGTATTCTATCGACAATGGTCTTAGTTACTGTAGCCACAACGGCAAGTCTTTATCTCGGAAAGAAGGACGTTGAGGAGTCACGTTATCCACGAGATGTCGCGATTACAACGAACCATCAGCCCGAACAGGTTAAAAAAATCATCAGCAAGGTCAGTGCAGAGAAGCAAGCGCCGATTTTTGACCAGGTGTATTTGACCTCGACACAAAGCATCATGTTTTCTCCCAAAGCGGATTCTTATAGCTACTTGAATTTGAACGATTACTATAGTTCAAAAGCATCTACCGCTGTCATGATGCTCTTTATGACTGCACAGGAATATGAAAAGCATACGAAGGAAAAGCCGGAGCTGAAGGAGGATGAGATTTATTTCTATCCTGTTAGCGGTGATCACCAATCAGATAAATTAACATTCAAAAATCAGAGCTTTCAAATCAAAAAGCGAATCCATCAATTCCCAGGAATCAATCAACAGGTTGAATTGACCGATTCCTTTGTGGTAGTGATGGCAAATCAACAGGTTATCGATCGTTGCTTGAATAGCTGGATTCCTAAAAAAGCGGACAATAGGGAACGCGGTCCTAAGTACAGCTTTCTATTCAATATTGATTTAAAAGGGGAAAAGAAACGGATAGACTTTGCGCAAGCGTTGCGATACGAAATGCAGCAGGCTTTAGGAGAACGCCAGTACACTTTCGATGACAAAGCGACCTTTGTATCTGAGAACCGATTAATTACCGCCGGCTTTATGTTTTTAGGGATCACATTCGGTGCGACCTTCATTTTGGCGACAGCCTTGATCATTTACTATAAACAAATCTCTGAGGGTATGGATGATCGTGAGCGCTTTGAAATCTTACAAAAGGTGGGGATGGGGCACAAGGAGGTCAAAAAGGTTATTCGCAGTCAAGTATCAATGGTGTTTTCTTTCCCATTGGTAATCGCAGTTATCCATTTGGCATTTGCTTTTCCACTTATTCGAAAGCTGCTTGTTCTATTTGGTTTGGTAAATTGGCAGCTGTTCCTGCTTATTTGCGGGATCGTGACCGTCATCTTTGCCCTACTGTATTTTATCGTCTATCGGCTGACGGCCCGAACCTACTATCAATTAGTTGAACGAAAAAGCTAAAAAAGCATTGGTCGTTTTGCTGTGCTTCCTTTATATAGAAGGAGCACAGCATTCGACTAATGCTTTTTCGCTATAATAAATAGGTTCGATCAAAGGTAATGCTTAATTTTGCCGGCTCACTTTGCGTAATAAAGCGACTGCTGATTTGATCCTGCAATTGCGAGTTGGTGACCTTTTTTAAATCCTCAGGCACGACCAAATCGAAATAAATCGTTTCTGGAGTAGTGTTTTTATCTACACGCAAATCATGAAACCGCAGCTGCTGGTGGATGTCCTTCAAAATTTTCTTTAACTCAGGAGCGATTCGTTTGAAATCGGGATCATCGATCGGATAAGGGTCTAAATGACAAACCAGATCGACGCCTAGATTCTGTTTTACATCGTATTCGATCGTATCAATCACTTCATGGGCGTGAGACAGGCTCCAATCTTGATTGACTTCAATATGAACAGAAGCGAATACACTATTTGGTCCATAGCTATGAATCAACAGATCATGGTAGCCGATGATGTCTGGATAGTTATCCAAATGCTTGCGAATCGCTAAAACCTCTTCCTCGCGCGGACGAACGCCCATCAAATCATTGATGAAACCCATAATCATTTTGATCCCTGAATAAATGATGTACAAGGCGATCAGAAAGCCGATATAGCCGTCGATACGCCAGCCGCTGAACCATTCGATAACAGCAGAAATCAAAACCGCGATGGTCGTATAGACATCGTTGATACTGTCTTGGGCGGTGGCCTTTAGGGTATCAGAATTGATTTCGCGACTCAATCTGCGATACATAAAGGATTGCCAGAACTTCATTAAAATCGATAAGACCAAAACGATGTAGACAATTGGAGAAAGCAGCACACTGCTAGGATGCAGAATTTTAACAAAAGAGCTGTCTAAAAAACGAAACCCGACATAGGTCACTAAAATGGAGATGACGAAGCCGCTGATATATTCAAAGCGTTCATGACCGTAAGGATGATCCTCATCGGCTGGCTTGCCAGCAATTTTAAAGCCGGCAAGGGTAATGAAGGACGAAGCCGTATCGGATAAGTTGTTCATTGCATCCGCCATAATCGAGACACTTCCTGAAAGTGAACCAATAAAAAATTTGGCGAGAAAGAGGACAAGGTTTGAGATCAACCCTAAGACTCCCGCCAAGATTCCAACACTGGTTCGCTTGTTTCCCTTCGAACGTTCTGTAATTTTATTTATTAAAAGTGTTAGCATAAAAAATCATCCTTATCATTCAATTACTATTAGTATAACTGAAATGACAAACAATAAGAAGTCAAATCCACTGTCTCAGATAAAAGGTAAACCTCAAATGTAAAAGGTTTACTCCAAATCAATGGAGCTTCTTTTAGTTTTTTTAATAGAAAATTTCCGGATATCTCAGCCGATTAAAATGAAAACCCTTTATAATAGGAAGAGTAAAGGGATTGAATAATGGAGGTATGATTATGAAAAATCAGGTAGATATAACACTATGGAAGATTCAAACGAGTAATGTAGTCACAGCATTAGAAGATTTCATTGAAGATTGGAAAGTATCCCATAATAGTGATCTCGATGAATACCTGCGCAGCTATCCAGGGTATTTTAAGAGTGATGAGCCTACACGTGAAGCGATTCGTCTTGTTCTGGGATACGCCAAAGAGCTGATGGATGGGAAACGGGACAGTGTTGGTTTTTATGAAAATAAGATTTGGCGCACAGAAAACGGCGAAAGCGTCCGAATGACGCATTTTCACGAACGTGCCATTTCAAAATTGATGCAAAAAATCGTTAAAGAGAAGGTTTAGCAATCAAAAAAACTTAAAGAGCGGTTGTTCAGCGCCAATTTATTCTATAATATAGAAGCTTTTAAATACGAAAAGTCTCGAATAGTCAGTGAATCGCTGATTATTCGAGACTTTTTTACTTTATTGCGTATGTTTACTTATAAAAATATTTATTTTCGTCAACTAATTCATTTCACTTTTTTAATATTGTGTTAAATAAATCGATTATTGTTAGGGAAAGGGGGAAATCTTTTTGAATAGCCATTTTATATTTTATGTTTCATTTTTGAAGCAATTATTGATATAGCAGTCATTAAAAAGATAAAGTATGTCTAAATCAATAAAATCCATTTTTGTGTATTGTTAATTTAGAAGATTTTATGAACAATGATCAACTCCTTAGACAGGCATTTAAATTAATGATATTATAGTAAGTAATTAAGAAAAATAATTATATATGCACGTATATTTAATTTGGAAATGAGGTATAGATGTGAAGTACAATAAGATTGTGAGTTTACTAGCATTGGGAACGTTGTTTGGCCCAACTATTTTATCTTCACAACAAGCGCTTGCTGAAGAAAGTGGAACAGTGGCCAGCGATCCTGCTACGACTTCATCAAATCAACAATCGACCGAAAGTTCAACTCCAGGAAGCACAGAAAGTTCTGAAGCACCAGCTCCTGAACCTGAACCGACCCAATACAATTTATTAGCCAATGGCAATCCAATGGCTAATAATACGTTTAGTGATGCGAATGGCGCACAGATTGCTTTTCAATATACATCCGATAAAGGATTAATCGCTAACACTGTGGTTCATTACTCAGTGACATTACCTGAAGGTGTCAAGGTAAAAGAGGTTAAAGCGGTCAATGCAGCAACAGGAGCAGTGATTTTATCAAGCGCTGAGGTTAACGGCATATTTACGATGCCGGATTCAGATGTATCCATTCAACTAGAAACGGTGAAGGAAGAGAAACCAGCGCCTACACCAACGCCGAAGCCAGAAGAAAAACCTGGCGGCAATACAGGTAATAGCAATAATCAAAATAATACGAACAACGATAAGCCTGCCAATAATTCAAACAAACAAAATACACAAAAACCAGCTGTGAACACCCCATCAGCGAATCAAGAGCAGGCAGCAGCAAATCGCCAGCCTGAAGCGGATGGATCAGCTTCCGATGTTCGTGTTCCTTCTAATCAAGCGGCACCAACCTTTAGTAATGAGGTGCAAACGGCGATCGTCCAAGAAGCCTACCGTCATCTTGGAAAGCCCTATGTATGGGGAGCTAAGGGACCAAATGCATTTGACTGTTCTGGCTTAGCCTATGTAGTTTATGCGAATGCAACTGGCCATAATATCGGCGGCTGGACAGGGGATCAGCAATATGCTGGAACGCAGATTCCGGTTAGCGAAGCGCAGCCAGGGGATCTATTATTCTGGGGAGCACCGACGAGTGTCACCACACACGTGGCTATTTACATCGGCAATGGTCAATATATCCATGCACCGCAGCCAGGTGATGTAGTGAAAATCGGCAGTATCAGCGCGTTTGCGCCAACCTTTGCGGTTCGTGTGAACATCGCCGGCTTACCAAAAGCAACCGGTTCATTGTCGAACGCTTTTGGAGAATACAGCCCGAACCAGCCATTTATTTTTAACAAGAATCAAACAACAGATCAATTTATTAAAAAAATTGGCGAAACTTCCCGTGAAATTGGACAGAAGAATGGCATTTACTCCTCTGTTATGATCGCACAAGCGATTTTAGAAAGCGGATCGGGGAATAGTTCATTAGCCAGTGAACCAAACTACAACTTGTTTGGGATCAAAGGGAAATACAAGGATCAAGGTGTCACCTTCCAAACGTTAGAACAGGATAATGTCGGCGCAAGCTTCCAGATTACCTCTGAGTTTAGGAAATATCCTTCCTATAAGGAGTCGTTAGAAGATTACGCGAAATTAATTAAAAAAGGCATCTCAGGCAACAATGATTTCTACAAAGCCACTTGGAAAGATCAAACAGAATCTTACAAGGATGCCACCAAACATCTTCAAGGACGCTATGCGACAGATAAGCAATACGCAGAAAAATTGAATGCGATCATCAGTGCTTATGACTTAACTGAGTTCGATCATGCGAAAGAGACCAAAGAAAAAGCTACCGGGCCTGAAATCAAAGCAACAAAAGCGAAGATTGATGTGAACGATCAAGTACAAGCAAAATTGATTGCAAGTATTCTCAATAGTCCGCGTATTCCACAAGTGATGTCGACGAAGCATTTTGTTAATCTTTTCCGCAGTGAGAGCTTGATTGCTTTAGCAGCAACGGCTTTACCTGTGAAGGATACGTTTAATGAAGCGTTGCCTACCACTTCTTCAATTTATGTCACTTTAAGCAACGGCTTATTGGCGATTATTCCGCCGATGAAGTAATAGTTCAATCAGCGAAAGCTGTCGAGTGAAAACTTGGCAGCTTTTTTCTCTTTTAAAAAGGAGCCATTTGTGTGAAAATGGAATCGTATTCATTTTGCTGAGGGCACAAATATCAGCAGAGATAGAAAAGAAAAATTTCACAATCTCTTAGATTTCGTGAAATTTTACTAGAAATGAAAAAGAGTCAAAATGAGGCAGAAAAGAGCGGATTTTTGTTTTTTTAAAACGGGAGAGATGACAATGAAACGAAAACAGGACAGCTTGATAACAAAGCAGCGGCTGTTAGAAACGGCATTTCAAAATTTTTATGAAGTGGGTTTCGAAAATACTTCTTTAGACAAAATATCAAAGGATGCGAATGTTAGCCGTGGAGCGGCGTATTGGCATTTTAAAAATAAGTCGGAGATATTCGGTGAGGTTGTGCGTATGACAATCGATAAAATCAAGGCGGAAAAACGAGCAATCATGCTTGATGAAAGCCTGAGCTTTGAAGAGAAAGTCGTACAAATACTGGTGGTTCCGTCTCAAAACCTAGAAGGCTTTAAGTTTATGCAGCAGTCATTAAAAACGTTAGAGGTCTATCCGGAATTCGCTGAGCTGCTGGACACTTTTCGTGAAACACGCGGACGTTTATATAAATTTTTCTTAGAAGGCTTGAGAAAAGAAGGATTAAATGAGAATGACGCATCTGCAATTTCAAGCATGCTTTACAATTATTTTGAGGGAATGTACGGTTCGGGAACACCGGATGAGGTTACAAAAAATTACACGCCGGAGGGCATCAGACGAAGTATTTCGATTATTTTTACAAATCTTTAAAAAAAAGAGGAACTTGTTCGCAGCAACCTTTTGCGAGCAAGTTCCTTTTTTCACTAAATTGACAGCGCTTTCATAAGTTGGGTATATTGAAGTTGCAATATACATACACCGATGTATGTAAAAATGAAAGGAGCTTGAGAAAATGACGATTGAAGAAATGGTACAACAGGCACGTGTTGCGATGGAGGAGATTAGCGGGTACGATCAGGCACAAGTAGATAAGATGCTTTATACGATTTCAAAAGCAGTTTTTGAGCAAGCTGAGCCATTAGCAAAGTTGGCGATTGAAGAAACTCGTTTGGGACGTTTGGATCATAAAATCGGTAAAAATCAGGGGATGGCCACGAATATTTTTGCTAGTTTGAAGGACAAGCCGTCCGTTGGGGTAATTAAGGAAATTCCTGAGGAAGGTCTGATTGAGATTGCTCATCCACGAGGGGTCATCGGGTCCGTAACACCAACGACTAATCCGACGATCACACCGTTAGGCAATGGGTTAATGGCATTGAAAGGTAAAAACGCCATGATCGTTTCTCCTCACCCTCGTTCAAAGAAGACGACGAAAGAAACGATTGAATTGATGCGTGAAGCACTTGTCAGTGTTGGGGCACCACGAGATCTGCTCCAGGTGATTGAAGAGCCAAGTATTGAATTGTCACAAGAATTAATGAAATCTGTCGACTTGATCGTAGCGACCGGTGGTCCGGGCTTGGTGAAATCGGCTTATTCTAGCGGACATCCGGCTTATGGCGTAGGACCAGGCAATGTTCAAGCCATTTTAGACCGAGATTTTGACGTTGAAGCAGCAGCTGAGTTATCAGTCATTGGCCGTTCCTTTGATAATGGGATCGTTTGTGCTTGTCAGCAAAGTCTCTTTTATCCAGTAGAGAAAGAAACGGAGGTTTTTGAAGCTTTACGTGCCAAACAAGCGGCGGTTATTACAGAGGAATCAGAATTAGCTAAATTGCGAGAAACGCTGTTTATTGATGGAAAAGCCAATCCAGAAATGATCGGTCAGGATCCGAAAGTGATCGCTGATGCGGCAGGTGTTGTGCTGCCGGCTGACAGCCAAATTATTGCGGTAAAAGTCGAAGCAGTTGGTAAGGAAGAGTTGTTCTGTAAGGAGAAAATGGCCCCTGTTTTGGCACTGAAAAGCTATGACACGTTTGAGGAGGCGGTGGCCTTTGCACGGGAAAACCTCTTATTAGAAGGCGCGGGTCATTCGGCAGGGCTGTTCAGTCATACAAAAGAGCATCAAATATATGCAGGTGAGGTATTACCAGTCAGTCGTTTAGTCGTGAATCAACCAACAATTGATGCCGGCGGCTCTCCAGCCAATGGACTGAATCCAACGGTTTCGCTGGGCTGCGGTTCTTGGGGAAATAATATTATTTCGGAAAACCTGACCTACACTCATTTGATCAACATTTCGCGCATTGCACAGCCGATTCCACCAAAACATGACGGCAATCCATGGGATTAGGTGATGGCTATGCAAAAATTTGATGAGCTGCTGGCTAATTTTTCAAGTGACAAAAAAATTCGTATTGGTGTCGTTTGTGCGAACGATGAAGTGACGATTCAATCCGTTTTTAACGAAAAAGTCAGAGAGTATTTAGAACCGATTTTAATTGGCGACGAGGAAAAAATAAGCGGGATTTTAGCACAGCTGGGGTTGTCTGCGCGAATTGTTTCCGCAGATACCGAAGAAGCGTGTGCGGCAATTGGTGTGGAAATGGTTCATAAAAAAGAGATCGATTTCTTGATGAAGGGACATATCCAAACACGTACCTTCTTAAAAGCAGTGGTAGATCGTGAGAAGGGCATCGCAACGAGCGCTTTATTAAGCCATGTAGCATTAAATGAGATTCCGAGCTATCACAAGCTGTTGTTGACGACTGACGGGGGCATGGTCACCGCACCAAGCAAAGCGGATAAGAAAATTTTGATTCAGCATGGAATCGAAGTGATGAATAAAATTGGGATCAAAAAGCCAAAGGTCGGCTTATTAGCCGCCGCAGAAAAAGTCAATCCTAAGATTGCATCGACGATAGAAGCAGAAGAAATTATGAATGAGCTGCAGGCGGAAGCCCCAGACAGCTGTTGGATCGATGGACCGATTTCTTTAGATCTTTCGCTAAGCAAAGAGGTAGCTGAAATCAAGCACTACGATAGTCCGGTGGCTGGAGATGCTGATATCGTTGTAGGGCCAGATATTACCACAATGAATGTGTTAGGCAAAAGCTTGACGATTTTGGCCGGTGCTAAGATGGCGGGCTTGATCATGGGGGCAAGTGTGCCGATCGTTATGGTTTCTCGCGGGTCGACGGAAGAGGAAAAGGCCTATTCGATAGTAGTCGCCATGTATTGCAGCAAGAGGGGATAGCAGATGAAAATTTTAGCAATTAACCCGGGGTCGACATCGACCAAGGTTTCCTATTATGTAGATGGAGAGATTATCAAGGAACAGGGAATCTCTCACTCAACAGAAGAATTACGGAAGTTTCAAAATGTCGTGGATCAAATGGAATTTCGGCGGGACATCTTATTAGCATTTATGAAAGAAGAAGGGATTGATCCTAAGGAGTTGGACGCTGTAGCTGGGCGCGGCGGCAGCCTGCCTCCCGTTTCGTCTGGAGCCTATGAGGTCAACGACGAAATGATCGATTATTTGAAAAACATCACACAAATCGAGCATCCTTCGAATTTAGGAGCCATTTTGGCTAATGAGATCAAGGAGCAGGGCAGTGAGAAAACGATCGCCTTGATTTATGATCCGGTGTCGGTGGACGAGTTTGAAGATGTGGCCCGAATCTCAGGTCTAAAAGGGATTGAACGCAAAAGTGTCGGTCATGCCTTAAATATGCGGGCGGTGGCAATGAAGGTTGCTCGGGAAGAAGGGCTGGAGTATCAAAACGCAACATTCATCGTGGCACACTTGGGCGGCGGAAATACGATCAGTATCCATCATAATGGCAAGATGATTGACTTGATCTCTGATGATGAAGGGCCGTTTTCGACTGAACGAACTGGCGGCCTGCCGTTGAAATATTTGATGCCGATGTGCTATGAGCATTCATTGAAAGAAATGCTGCGGATTTATAAGCGAGAAGGCGGATTAAAATCTTATGCAGGAACAAGTAACGCCAAAAAAATCGAAGAACGCATAGTCGCAGGTGATAAGGAATTAAAAACAGTCTACGACGGCTACATTTACCAAATTGCTAAAGGAATCGGAAGTCTTGCTACAGTAGCAAATGGAGCAGTAGACCGTATCGTGCTGACTGGCGGTGTAGCGTACTCGCAAATGGTCGTATCGGAATTGAAGAAGCGGGTTAGCTTTATCGCGCCAATCGTTGCTGTGCCTGGCGAACACGAGATGATCGCTCTGTCGAAAGGGGCAGAACGGGTAGTGCTGGGAGAAGAAGAAATGAAAGCGTTTCACTATAGATAAACATACCTTAAATTAAGAAAGACTAACTATATAGAGTCAAGTGAAAAATAGCTAAATAAAAAAAATATTTTATAACAATTAAGTCTAAAAATGAGTGCAACAAATAGACCTTCCACTATTAGATTTTTTTTGATTGTTCAATAGCTAATCGGAAACAATCTTATAAGGTTCATTTTTAGTCAAAATAGCATGGATTACATAACAAAGCTTACGAGAAACAGCACCTAAGGCCGTCAGATGATGCTTACCTTCAGAAATTTTTTTCTGATAAAACGCGCGAAAAACAGGATCACATTGAGAAGCAACCAGAGCAGCTGAAAACAGGGCTTTTCGTAAGTAAGGAGATCCACGCTTGCTCATAACATTATGTGTTGCTTCATATTGCCCCGATTGGGACACAGAAGCGTCTATGCCAGCATAAGCAACCAGTTTTTTCGGATTAGAAAATTTGTGAATGTCTCCAATTTCACCAAGAATAGTCGCGCCATTTATGGGACCGATTCCAGGGATTGTGAGAATAACGGAGTCTAAATCGCTCATTATGCGCTTAATTTCTTTTTCAGTCTCCTTTACTTGGCTTTCGATGAATTTCAATTGTTCAATCATGGAGCGTAATTGAAATGTAAAAGCTTCTTGAGCAAATTTTACTCCAAAGGAGTTAGAAGCTGCTTGCTTCAATTGATCTGCTTTCTCTGGCTTTATTCGGTTTCTGCTTAACTCAGCTAAATATTGAGCCAACGTTTCTGCCGAAATTTCTTCTAGCTCTACAGGAGAACTAAACTCAAGCAATAACTCTTTAGACGCTTTTCCGAAAATACTTTGTTTGGTAAAAATTGATGTATATTCAGGAAACACTTGATCTAGTATAGTTATGATTTTTCGTTTGAAGTCGCTTACGGTACCTACTAAATAGGTTCGGTAACGTGAAAGTTGTTTTAACGAAAAAACATTTTCATCAGACAATACTGTTTCTACAAAGGAACCATAACGCATTAAGTCTGCAATCAAAACAGAATCAATAATATCATTTTTTCGTTTTCTGATTTCTGTTCCTTTGCGCCAGCCATCGGTTTGAAGAGGATTCACAACGTGAATCAAAAAGTCTGATTCGTGGAGGTATGAAAAGATAGAGAGCCAATAATGCCCTGTAGCCTCCATTCCGACAACAAAGTCAGCGGGAGTCTCTGAATATTTTGAAATCCGCTCAATCAGTGAGTCAGCTCCTTCAGTAGTGTTAGGGAAAGAAAAACCTTTTAATATTACCTTACCTTCTTTACTCATTAAAGAAGCTACGTGGGTTCGCTTGCCGATATCAATTCCTAAGAAGTACATGCATTTGACCTTTCTAAAAAAATATTTTGGATTGAAATCCACTCAACTGAAAAGCGTCACTACCTTGTACGAGATACGGAGTAAAGCAAAAACTTTCAACATCTAACTCATACGTGATCCACTTATCAGAGAGAGGTGCCAGTCTTTCGATTACGAGCTTCAAAAACTCAAGGAGTAAACGGCATAGCCTCTCAATCCAATAAATATATTATCTCAAAATGAATGAGTTAATACCAAATTTAAATAACGATGGTTCATAGGGTTATCCAATCAAAACCGGAAGGTTAAAACCCTAACTCTAATATACAAGGAGTAACACGAATGAAAGTCAAAGCGGCATTAGTAAAGGAAAAAGGAGCGCCATATGAAATCACCGAATTAGAATTAGCGGAGGTCGGCTCAAAGGATGTCTTGGTAAAAGTTGTGGCATCAGGGTTATGCCGTTCCGATTATGGTGAAAGAAATGGCAACAGTATTAATTTTCCTAACGTTTTAGGTCATGAAGGTGCGGGAATCGTTGAAAGAATCGGAAATGCAGTCACATCAGTGGCACCTGGCGATCATGTGATTTTATCCTATGCTTATTGCGGAGAATGTAAACATTGCGCGGAAGGCCATCCATCGTCTTGTGAAAAATGGTTTACTGTCAATAATTTAGGGAAAAACCCGCGGGGAGAGTTCATTCTGCATACGGAGGATGGCACGGAGGTCAATAACTTCTTTAACCAATCTTCCTTCTCAACCTACAGCTTGACAGAAGAATCAAATGTCGTAAAAGTCGATAAGGACGTGGACTTGCGTTTGCTTGGGCCATTAGGTTGTGGACTTGGAACAGGAAGCGGAGCGGTTCTAAGCGTCCTTCAGCCAAAAGTTGGTGAAGGAATCGCTGTTTTCGGAACTGGCGCAGTAGGCTTCTCTGCAGTCATGGCGGCAAAAATCGCCGGCTGCTATCCAATTGTTGCGATCGACATCAATGACCAGCGATTAGCTAAAGCAAAGGAACTAGGCGCAAGCCATATCTTTAACAGCAAGGAAGATGACCCAGAGAAATTTATCAAGGACTTGACGGATGGCCGAGGGCTAGATTATGTCATTGATTCAACGGGAGTCGGACCTGTAATGACGAAAGCCCTTCATTCTGTTAGTAATTCTGGGACTTTTGTACCGTTGGCAGTAACTCAGAAAAACTTCGAAGTAAATACCTTCTTCGATTTAGTTTTTGGCAATAAAAAAGTGCGGGGGGTACTGATTGGAGATACCATCGCTAAATACCATTTGCCAAACTTAATTGAGTTTTACAAACGCGGGGAGTTCCCATTTGATCAATTTATCAAATACTATGATTTTGAAAATATCAATCAGGCAGAAGCAGATTCCATCAGCGGTGAGGTCATTAAGGCTGTTGTGGTCATGGATAAAGAGTATCAGCCACCCAAATGATAGGAGGGGGATAAGATGAAAAAAGGGGACATTGTTTGGGGTCTTCTGCTGGCAGGATTATTGGTCCTATTTGTGATCCCAGCTACCAGAGATCCAATACTAGCGGCAAGCGGTGCCCATCCCTATATCGGCGGCTTCATTCAATTTGGGATTTTAGCCACGATGGGTGATTTATTCGGCAAACGTATCGTAGCTGGTGAGTATCAGTTCTCATCTCAAGTCCTTCTCCGAGCAGTCGTTTGGGGCATTATCGGCTGCATGGTGACACTTGTTTTTCCCGTCTTTATGGGCGGCGCCGGCTTAGCACAGGCAGGAAAGCTGCTACCGTTTGCTGGGGTATCATTTGCCCAAGCCTTTTGTGGAAGCAGCATTATGAACCTGACCTTTGCACCAGCGATGAATACGTTTCATCGAATCATGGAGCTGTGGATCGAAACCTCCGCAGCAAAGGAACCGGTGACTTTAAAGGGATTGATTGGCAAAATTGACTGGGCCACCTTTGTTACCTTCAACTGGTTGAAGGTAGGCATTTGTTTTTGGATTCCAGTCCACACGATCGTTTTTCTCTTACCTGAGAATATTCGCGTGGTCGTGGCAGCCTTCAGTTCGATCGCATTAGGGATTATCCTTTCTTTTGCTTCGAAAAAAGGCAGCAGTACCGCCAAAATGACAGAGAAGGAAGCTGTTTAATCCGTCTTCTGCAAAGAGGTGATTTAACGTCTTTTTGAAAAAAACTTAACGAAATGAAAGCCAAACGCTTAGTTTACGATCGATTAGGATAGTAAATAGGGATTTGGCTTTTCATTTGTTCTGAGTGCTGCCTTGACGGAGAAGTTGGTTTATATTTTCTTAGTAAGAGTACGCTCATCTGCTTTTTAGTTAAATCGTTCTGTGCTATTTTAATAGTAAGAGATAGCGTGGAAGTTAAATGCGTGTAATGGTCGGTTGGCATTTCTGTATTAGCGGAAGAAAGGGGCAATAAAATGTACGAAATCAAAGACTTAACAGGTGTAGCGTTCCATAAGATTGCTGAATGTATGCGGGCAGCGTTTTCTGATTATTACGTGAAAATGGAGTTGAGCGATGATGCGTTGTATCACCGTTTCCATAGTGAGAATGTGCGCTATGATTTATCCTGCGGGGCCTTTGTCGGGGATGAATTAGTAGCGGTTTTGCTAAACGCAGTCGGGCAGTATAATAATGAGCAGGTCGCGTTTGATGCAGCGACCGGAGTGGTTCCAGCACATCGCCGAAAAGGACTTTATTCCAAGATGATGGATTTTTGTATGGTGTTATTAAAGCAACATGATTTTGCCTACTACGGGCTAGAGGTGATTCAAACGAATGCACCTGCAGTCGCCACCTATCAAAAAATGGGACTAAAGATTATGAAAGAGTATGCTTGTTTCCGTGGAAATGCAAAAGAAACAGCGACAGGAACCGAGGATTTCCAAGAATTGGCGATCAATGATTTTCCCTTAGAATCATTGTCCCCATTGATGCACGATGCCCCTTCTTTTGAAAATCGAACAGAAATTCTACAAGCCTTCCCGGAGGATTATAGGATTATGTTCACAGGGATGCCGAAGCAATGCGCCGCATTTATTATTTATCAAAAAGAGAATGGTCACGTGAAGCAGTGGGGCAGGCGTGAAGGGCATGTATCGGAATTGGGCCAGCTGATGGTCAATCTAAGTGGGCGTTTTCAAGATGTTCGCTTACACAATATTAATTTTACTGATCAAGAGTGGATTCTAACGTTGGAGGAACTAGGCTTTGATCATTTTTGTGATCAATACGAAATGAAACTGGATTGTTAAAAAATGGAAACCTGCTAAAAGACAAGGCGCTCTTTTAGCAGGTTTATTTTTATGGATTAATATGAAGCTCCATCTCCGGAGCATTGACGATGGTATCTTTGACTGGACAAGTTCTTTCAACGAAGGCGACCAGCTCCGCGATTTCTTCCTCGCTATTGTCTGCTTCGATGTAGTAGTTCGTGATGATCTTCGAGAAGCCGACTTTTACATCGGGCGTGCCCTTCAGCCGATCTGAATCGATCTCACCCAATATTTCTACACGCATAGATTTCAGGTTGATGTGTTTTGCTTGATAGAAAAAACGGACGACCATCATTTTGCAGGCTCCTAATGAGCAAAGCAGGGCTTCTAGCGGGTTCATCGCTTCGTTGCTTCCCCCTACATTTTCTGGTTCATCGATCAAAAATTCAAACCCGCGCGCAGAGCATTTCAGCTGCAAACCGCCTAAAGAGGCTACTTCTGCTTTCAAAATTTGCTTGGACATAAAAATCCCTCCCAATCGTTTCTTCCATCATACGATTTTTACTCAGAAAATTAAATAACTTGTGCAATTTTTCTCAATATTTCATATTTTACCAATTTTTCATTGAAAATATTATGAAAATCTTGTATGATACCCTTACATTATGGCTGCGGCCAAGAAGGAAGGAAACCTATGAAATCGGATTTATTTATGGAAATTGAAGAAACACCTGCGACTGAAAGCGAAAAGCATGTGAACACTCACTCAACTTTGATGTCTCAGCTGGAGTATTCAATCAGTAAAAAAATTGATTTGTTTAATTCGAGTTTGCCTCGTTATGCAGTACGTTCAATGTTTGCCTGTTTGTTTTTGGCCTTAGGAACGGCTATTGCTTTTTATATTGCCATTCGCATGCAAGAAGCGATTCCAGGTTTGGAAAAAATGGCGTATGCGTTCATGTTTAGCTGGTCACTGGTAATGATCCTATTTATGAATGCAGAATTGGGAACATCTAATATGCTTTACACCACGATTGGTGTGTACAAGAAAAAAATGTCGGTATCCTTTGCTTTAAAATTATTATTCACTTGTATTTTGTTCAATTTAATTGGCGGAGTCCTGTGCGGCTACCTGTTATCATTAACAGCACCATTTGGTCATTTGGAAGCCGATAACTATATGTTTACAGGGATTGCGTCTAAATTGACAAAGTCAACCGGACAAATCCTAGTTGAAGGCATGTTTGCCAATATTGTAGTAAATACGGCCGTTTTAGTCAGCATGCGTATGAAGGATGACGCAGCGAAGGTGATGTCGATCATCTTTATTATTTTCATTTTCGCCTTCTTAGGTTTTGAGCACGTAATTGCCAACTTCCCAGCATTTTCACTCGCGTATTTTGCTTCTCACGGAACGATCGCTGAGATGACTGCAGGAAATGTCGCTCACAATTTATTCTTCACTTTAATTGGGAATTTCGTTGGCGGCGGCTTGGTCATGGGGCTTGGCTATGCATGGCTGAATAATACTGATTCAAAATATGTAGACTAGCAAACGTTAGGGGGTGATCCCTAGCGTTTTTTTACCGTTATTATGAAGAAATCGCTTTGCAGCAGGTTTATTCATGTCTGGCTTCACGAACTAGCCTTTTTTGGTCAGGACAGTTAGTAGTCTTGCGAAATGGTAGAAAGAATCATATAGTTGAATAAATGAACGACTCATTATAAGGAGGTTGTATATGGATCTGTATTCAAGTATTTTTACTCGGAAATCGACTCGTAATTTCACTTCAACACCGCTGCCTGAGGAAAAAATCAAGGAAATGAAAGCTTTTATTGAAACCGTTAAGCCGCTTTTGCCAGATGCGAAGATCAGCTATAAAATCGTAGGTCCGGAAATGGTCAAGGGAGTGGGGGTTCCTAAAGCGCCGCATTACTTCTTGATTTATGGCAAGGAGCAGCCTTTGAGAAATACTTGTGCGGGCTTTTTATTTCAGCATGTCGATCTCTATTTATTTTCTCAAGGCTATGCTTCACGTTGGATCGGCATGATGAAACCAAAGGAAGCAGATGCTGATTTTATTATCGGTATGGCGTTTGGTGAACCAGAGAAGCCTGAGCAGCGGGCTTTAAAGGATTTTGATCGGAAACCGTTAGCAGAGATTTCTGAAGGAAAAGATTCCAGAATTGATGCGGCACGTTTGGCGCCATCAGGTTTGAACGGACAGCCCTGGTTTTTCATTGCCAAAGATGGTCCGATTTTTGTTTATCGCCAGAAAAAAATCAATGGATTGCCTGGAATGATGTATAAAATGACAGATCTGGACGTTGGGATTGCCCTTTGCCATCTGGCTGTCGCGACCGAAAAAAGCGGGAAGGCGTTTGAATTCGTGATCAGTAAAGGCGCTCCAGCAGCACCAGATGGCACCCTTTTTATAGGAACGGTGAAATAAACCTGCGCTCTGAAACAAAACGATTGTTTCGGAGCGCAGGTTTATTTTAGCAGCTCTAGCAAATCTAATTGTAAAATATCCTTCATAACAAATGAGGTTTTCTTGCGATAGGCCGCAGCACCACTTTCAAAGAGTGTATACAACTGATCGCCTTCAACATAAATCTGTTCCAAGTAAGGAGGAGTCGCGATAATTTTTACGGCTTGATCAAGATCGGCGAAATTTGTTGTCTGCCGGATGTCAAAGATAAAAATTTGCCCTGGCTGTTTGCCCCAGGATTGAGAGAGCAGCAGGAAATTCTTGTAAAAAGTGACCCCTTGGACCTTTGCTGGAATCGTTAACGAACCAAAGGGGGATTCAATCAAACTCCTGCTGGTCGGATTTGCTAAGCCGCCTTTACCATCAATTGGATAACAGACGACCTGCCCAAAACCATTTAAAGCAAAAAGCGCCACTACTAGAAAGCCGTGATCATAAGTGATCGCAGAGGCTCGCGGCAGCTCCTTTAAGACATTTTTTTGCTGATAATTGATCGGCCCAGAATTTTCAGTGTATTCCTCAATCTGCTCGAGAGCTAGGGCTGTCACCGCGGCGTTCTTTCCGGCAGTATTGCTAATCCAAATTTTTTGATGTATTGGATCATAGGCCAAACCGCCAGCGTGAGGAAGATCCGGTAAGATGATCGTTTTAAGCTTGAGACCTGTGAGTCTATCCAAAACATGTATGACAGAGTTGTGGCGATGATCATGACAATAAGCGGAGATCAGCACATAGTTTTCCGTCAGGGTCATACCTTGAGGAGTCATCGATGGGCACACGGCTTTTTCCTGTTTGAAGCTGAGGGTATCGGCACTTTCTAAGTCGGGAATGCGATAAGTTTGTTCAGACGCAGCCTCAAAAAATTCAGGAAAGGCACGCCAAACATTTTTACGATTATAAAAGGTTCCTGACAAAAAATGCCGTAACCAAGTAACGAGTGCAGAAAAAAATTTTTTCATCGCTTTCGCCTCCAATGTTTTCATTTTAGCAAGTTCAGTGAGTTTAGAACAGTCAAAGAATCGACGAGAAATAATTTTTTTAGCAAAAAGCGTTGACAAGCAGAAAAAAAACGCGTATTATTCAAAAAAATAAATGTCTAACAAAAGAGAAGTAACATAAATGAGCCTTTTCAGAGAGCTGATGGTGCTGTGAATCAGTAAGGATTATTATGCGAATGGCCTTTTGGACGAAGTTTTGAAATAGTTAGTAGGAACTTCCGGGAGCTCCCGATACAGAGCAAGGTCGTTGTTGGACGACTGAATGAGAAATGCCTTGTTTGGCATACACTGAGGTGGCACCGTGGAATAACCGCCCTCAAGTCGAGTTTTGTTCGACTTGGGGGCTTTTTTGTTTGTTCCGCTTTCTGTAATTGATGGCTCTGGGTGCCGAGAAATATTTTTTATTGCATGACAATGGGCGATCAGTCGCCAAGTTGCAAAAAAAAGGAAATCAAAAATAAATCATAAGCAAGAGAAGTAGCTAGGAAAGAAAAAATCACAGAAAGTTTCGGTTGATGAGAAGAAACATTTTTTCCCTAGTGAATGGACTTGTTGGAGCGTTCCTGAACAGCAGTAGGGAACGACGGGAGCTCCCGATACAGAGTGCGATCGTTGTTGGACGATTAGAGTTGCTGTTTTCGAACAGTAAAAAAGAGGTGGTACCGTGCTGCTTGCGCCCTCAAACCAGAGTTTCTTTGGTTTGGGGGCTTTTTTGTATTCGCGGCTCTTAAGGGGGATAGCGAACATGTTTAGCTAGTCAGCAGCAGAAAATTTATTTATTAAGGAGTTTTGACATGGAAATCATTAAAGAATTAACGGATAAAAGACTGAATCCAATCTCTATTTATTATTGCTTGAAGGCTCGTGGGACTTGTTTATTCGAACGGAAAGCTGAAACACAGGATTATGCGATCATCGCTTTTGATCCAGTCAGAAAGCTAACGTATCAGAATGGAAATTTTCATAATGGGGCTGAAAGCTATCCCTGCGAGGACCCCTTAAAGGAATTAGAAAAATATACGCTCAAGGAGGACTTTGATGCATCAGATCTGCCTTTTCAAGGAGGAGCACTTGGGTATGTCGGGTATGATATCGCAGCCTGCTATGAAAATATTGGCGATATTCCCAAGGATGAGCTAAAGCTTCCAGATCTGCAATTTTATCTTTATGAATCTTACGTGGTTTATGACAAGCAGCGCCAAATCAGTTTTTTAGTTGTAGGAAATAGCTACAGCGGCGATTCTAAGGAAAAATTAGAACGCCGAATGGATGAGTTGGAGCAAAAGCTGCAGCAGGAATGTGCAATACCAGAGCTGGAAATCAAACCACTGCATTTTACCAGCAATTTTTCTCAGGCAGAGTTTGAAGGCATCGTCAAACTAGCGAAAGAAAAAATCATCGAAGGGGATTTGTTCCAGGTGGTTCCTTCTCAACGACTTTCGGCAGAATTTTCAATGGATTCCTTCAGCTATTATCGGCAGTTAAGAGACAGTAATCCTTCAGCCTATCTTTACTATTTGGATTTTTCGGACGTTCAAGTAATCGGCAGCTCACCAGAAAGTTTGGTGACAGTTGAGGGAGAGCTTGTTACAACGAATCCGATCGCTGGAACGAGAAAACGTGGGGAAACTGAAAAACAAGACGAGAATTTGGCTGAAGAGCTGCAAAAGGATCCGAAAGAAGTTGCTGAACATCGCATGCTGGTGGATCTCGGAAGAAATGACTTAGGCAAGGTCGCGGTTCACGGCTCGGTAACAGTACCGACCTATCTAACGATCGAGCGTTACCGCTTTGTCATGCACCTTGTATCAGTCGTTACTGGCAAATTAAAGCCGGAACATACTGCGATAGATGCCTTGAAGGCCACACTGCCAGCAGGAACCGTCAGCGGAGCACCGAAAATCCGTGCAATGACCCGTATCTATCAATGGGAGAAGGTGAAACGTTCTGTATATGCAGGAGCTGTCGGATTCTTGGGTCAAAACGATCAAGCAGATTTTGCTATCGCTATCCGCACGATGGTAGTTAAAGAGCAAAAGGCCCACGTACAGGCTGGAGCCGGGATCGTTTATGACTCTGATCCAAACAGCGAATATGTTGAGACATTACAAAAAGCCAAAGCATTAATGGAGGTGGGACAATGATTTTATTAGTCGATAATTATGATTCATTTACCTATAATTTGGTTCAGCTTTTGCCTGAAGCAGTCACCATTTTACGCAATGATGATCCGCAATTGTTTTCCGCAGCGGCAGAAGCCTCAGCCATCGTTCTTTCGCCCGGACCGGGACGGCCTGCTGAAGCGGGAAATATGGAAATGCTTATTCGCCGCTTCTACCGAAAAAAGCCAATCTTAGGAATCTGTCTAGGACACCAGGCGATCGGTGAAGTCTTCGGCGGCAAAATCATCAAAGCGCCGACGATCATGCACGGGAAGCAATCCCGATTGCAAGGACAGGCAGAACGACAGGTCATGCGCTACCATTCGCTGATGATCGACCCTGATGAGCTTCCGCAGGATCTAGAAGTAACCGATAAATCAGAGGGCTGTATCATGGCCGTTCGCCATAAACGATACCCCATCTTTGGGCTGCAATTCCATCCAGAATCTATCGGGACAGAAGATGGCGCGAGCTACATTAATCAATTTTTACAGAAAGCAGGGATTTAAATGCAAGAATTATTTGAAAAAGTGTATCGTGGGAGCGATCTAACGATTAACGAGATGCAGCAACTGGGAAAAGCGATCTTTGAACAACAATTAACAGACAGTCAAATCAGCGGATTATTGGTCGGGTTGAAGGTCAAAGGAGTGGCTGCAACGGAACTGACAGGATTAGCACAAGTGATGCAGGGCAAAGGAACACCGATGCTGGCGGCACCGGCAGGAGTGATGGACAATTGCGGTACGGGGGGTGATCACACCCATAGCTTCAATATCAGTACTACCGCAGCATTTGTTTTAGCAGGCGGCGGCATACCTATGGCTAAGCACGGCAATCGAAGTATTTCCAGCAAATCCGGCAGTGCTGATGTGTTAGAGGCATTAGGGATTTCACTGACAGTCAGTCCTGCTAAGATCGACTATCTGCTGAAAGAAGCAGGGATCGCCTTTTTGTTCGCACCAACGCTGCATCCTGCGATGGGTGCAGTGATGCACATTCGCAAGGAATTAGCGACACCGACGATTTTCAATCTACTAGGACCAATCATCAATCCTTACCCATTAGAACATCAGCTGATGGGAACTTATGCGGGGGACTCGTTAGTTGAAACAGCTAAAACCTTAGGGCAGTTGGGACGCGAGCGGGCAATTGTAGTTCATGGGCATGGCGGAATGGATGAAGCAAATTTAGCTGGAACAACCCATTGCGCACTTTATCAAGAAGGGACTGTCGAGGAATTTACTTTTGTTCCGGAAGAAGTCGGCTTCAGGCGTGTTCCATTAAACGGAATCATCGGCGGTTCGGTTGAAAAAAATAAAGATATCTTGCTTTCTGTCTTACAGGGTGTGCCTTCTGCGTATTATGAAACGGTATTGCTAAACGCTGGTCTGGGCTTTTTAGCAAGTGGTCGCGTCAAAACGCTGACTGAGGGAATCACAGAAGCGGAGCAATCGATTCTTTCTGGTGCAGCTTATGATCGTTTACAGCAATTAATTGCAAAACAACAGGAGGTGGCTTAAGTGGACTTTTTGTCAACGATCTTAATCGAAAAGGAACGGGAAGTTGAAAATTTAACTGCGGTTCAAGAAGTACCAGAAAAATCGCGGCCTTCTTTTTATCAAACAGTGAAAGAACATCCTGAGAAAATGCATGTAATCGGTGAAATCAAACGCGCATCCCCCTCGAAAGGTACCATCAATGATGACGTAGACATTTTACAGCAAGCAGAGGACTATGAAAAAGCCGGGGTCAGCGCTATCTCTGTATTGACCGACCCCGTTTTCTTTAAAGGCAAGATTAACGATCTAGCGGCTGTCGCTCAGGTGGTAGACGTACCGATTCTATGCAAAGATTTTATCATTGATGAGCGGCAATTGGATCGAGCAAAAAAAGCTGGCGCGAGCATGGTGCTGCTGATTGTGGCGGCATTGTCAGCTTCGCGGTTAGCTGAACTTTATCAGCAAGCACAAGCCAGGAATCTAGAGGTTCTGATGGAAGTACACAATGCTGATGAGTTGGCACAAGCGCAGGCAATTGGAGCAAACATCATCGGCATCAATAATCGCAACCTAAAAACATTCAAAGTTTCGCTTCAAACGAGTATTGAACTGGCTCAACCTGAAGGAGACGTTATTTACATCAGTGAATCGGGTTTTAAAATAGGGGAGGATGTTGAAAAAGTAAAACACAATTATCATGGCGTTTTAGTTGGAGAGACCTTGATGCGAGCAGCGAATCCAGTCGAGAAGGTCAGGGAATTGCAGGTGAGAAGAAAATGACACAAATCAAGATCTGCGGCTTGAAGAATCGCGCCGCGATTGACGCGGCAGTGGCGGCCGGTGCCGATTATTTAGGCTTCGTTTTCGCAGAAAGTCCGCGGCAAGTTACGCCGGAAGAAGTTCGAGAGCTCACTCAGGAGGTGCCGGAGGAGATTAAAAAGGTCGGTGTTTTCGTTTCACCAGAGGAAGCAGAAGTTGAGGAAATCGTTGCAATTGCCGGCTTAGACATGATCCAAATTCATGGAAGCTCCAATTTGACGGAGCTTTCACGGCCCATTATCCGAGCCTTCAGTATCGAGGATCAAGAGACTTCTTATTTTTTTAATTATCCGCATCTTTTGTTAGACGCTCCGCCGGCTAAACTGATGGGCGGCAATGGACAAACGTTCAATTGGCACTTAGTAGATCAGCGGCGTTTGCCGAAAGAAAAGCTCTGGTTAGCAGGAGGATTGAAACCAGAAAATGTTGGCGAGGCGATCCGTTTTTTCCAGCCGCGAGCAGTAGATGTATCTAGCGGGGTAGAGACCAATGGTGAAAAAGACCACGCAAAGATTAAGGCCTTTTGTCAGGCAGTCAAAGCTGTGGATCGACAAGAATTCATATAGTAAAAATGGCGAGTGCAATACCCATTTTATTGAAAGATCGTTTACTGGAATGATAGACGGAGAGAAAAACAAACTCATTTTTTATAAAAAATGAATACAAAAGATTGAACGAGGATGTCAGTTCCACTTTTCCCAGTATGATTTGGCAATAAAAGACAAAATTAAGTAAAGACAGATAGCGTTCAAAACGTTTAGTGGAATGATATACGGAGAGAAGAACAAACTCATTTTTTATAAAAAATGAATACAAAAGATTGAGCGAGGATGTCAGTTCCACTTTTCCCAGTATGATCGAATAATAAACGACAAAATAAGTAAAGACAGTTAGCGCTCAAAGCGTTTAGTGGAATGATAGACGGAGAGAAAAACAAACTCATTTTTTATAAAAAATGAATACACTATTATGAACGAGGAGTGGTTTCATGTATCAAGTACCTAATAAAGCAGGCTTTTATGGGGAATATGGCGGGAAGTTTGTACCAGAGACTTTAATGTATGCTATTCAGGAATTAGAAGCGACCTATGAGGAATCGAAGCAAGACTTGGAATTTCAGAAGGAGCTAACTTATTATTTAAAACAATATGTTGGGCGCGAAAATCCGCTTTATTTTGCGGAACGCTTGACCAATGATTTAGGCGGGGCCAAGATTTACTTGAAGCGGGAAGATTTAAACCACACGGGGGCACATAAGATCAACAATGCGTTAGGACAAGTACTGCTGGCGAAAAAAATGGGTAAAAGAAAGGTTGTTGCTGAAACTGGTGCTGGTCAGCATGGAGTAGCAACGGCAACGGCTGCGGCACTTTTCGGCATGGAATGTACGATTTTTATGGGTGAGATTGACGTGAAGCGTCAGGCGTTGAATGTCTTTCGGATGGAGCTTTTAGGCGCGAAGGTTGAAAGTGTCACTTCCGGCAGCAAGACCTTGAAGGATGCTGTGAACGAGGCATTACGTTATTGGGTCGCAACTGTAGAAGATACCCATTATGTGATGGGATCAGTGCTAGGTCCGCATCCGTTTCCTGAGATTGTTCGGGATTACCAAAGCGTGATTGGGACTGAGACTCGCAGACAAATCTTAGAAGCGGAAGGTCGTCTGCCTGATTTGGTAATGGCGTGTGTTGGCGGCGGAAGCAATGCGATGGGCATGTTTTATCCGTTTATTGAAGACGAAGAGGTTCGTTTGATGGGGGTAGAAGCTTCCGGACATGGCTTGGATACAGAAGAGCATGCGGCTTCTATTAATAAAGGCAGTGTGGGCATTTTACATGGTGCTAAGATGCATCTGCTGCAAGACGATGATGGCCAGGTGCAAGAGGCCTTCTCGATATCGGCAGGGCTTGATTATCCGGGAATCGGGCCGGAGCATTCCTTTCTGCACGCTATTGGTCGGGCGGAATATGCGGCCATCACTGATGAAGAGGCAGTCGCTGCCTTCCATTATCTTTCACGAATGGAAGGCATCATCCCGGCACTGGAAAGTTCTCATGCCTTAGCCCAAGTCATAAAACTAGCGCCAACGATGAAAAAGGACCAAATACTCGTGATGAATCTTTCAGGACGCGGGGATAAGGATGTCCAGCAAATCAAAGAACGAATGGAGGCAGCAAAATGAAACCATTGACGCAAACGTTAAAAAACAAAGCAGAAACAGAAAAATTATTTGTGCCCTATATCATGGCGGGCGCCCAAGGTCTGGATAAATTAGAAGAAGAGATCGCGATGCTGGCAGAACAAGGAGCTGCAGCTATTGAGCTGGGCGTTCCCTTTTCTGATCCTGTGGCAGATGGACCAACGATTCAAGCGGCTGGCTTACGCGCTTTTGCTCAGCAGGTTACTCTGAAAAAGCTGATTGCGGTTTTGCAGGAAATTCATTCAGACGTTCCGTTGATCTTGATGGGCTACAGCAATTCTTTCTTCCGTTATGGCATCAAAGAATTAGTCAAAGACCTGCAGGAAACGGATGTCCAAGGCTTTATTATTCCTGATTTGCCTTATGAGCATCGCGATTTGGTGCTGCCAGATTTAGGAGATAAAGCATTATTAACATTAGTTTCATTGACGAGTCCGGCTGAGCGGATCGAACAGTTGACGGCAGAGGCGGAAGGGTTCATTTATGCGGTTACTGTCAACGGAATCACTGGGACGGATCAAAACTTTCGTAAGGATTTGCTGGAGCACTTAGCGAAAGTCAAGGCTGTTAGTGATATCCCGGTTTTAGCTGGCTTCGGCATCTCTACTAGTGAGCATGTTAAAAGCTTCCAACAGATCTGCGATGGTGTAGTGATCGGTTCAAAAATCGTGCGTTCATTAGAGCAGCAAGGAACGGAAAAAACGGGAGAACTGGTGGCGGAAATCTTACGCTAGGATTTCATTTGGTGTTTCATTTTTTTAGCGTTATACTTGAGTTACCATGAAAAGGGAGAGTGTTTCAAGTATGACAAAAAGAGTAAAAGGTTCATGTACCACTGTACTAGTCGGAAAGAAAGCATCAATTGATGGCTCAACTATTATTTCAAGGAACGATGATGGGCATGAAGCTTTAGACCCACAACGTTTTGTGGTAGTTCAACCAGAAGATCAGCCAAGACAGTATCAAGCTGTAATCAGCGGCGTAAAAGTCGACTTGCCTGATAATCCATTGCGCTACACTTCTATGCCAAACTCCATTTTAACCAACGGTATTTGGCCAGCTGCCGGAATCAACAGTGAAAATGTTGCAATGTCCGCAACAGAAACGATCACGACAAATCCGCGGATTCAAGGGCTTGATCCGTATGTTGAAGGCGGCATCGGTGAAGAAGATATCGTTACTTTGGTATTACCTTATATTCACAGTGCAAAAGAAGGGGTTGAACGCTTAGGTTCTTTATTAACAGAATACGGGACCTATGAGCCAAACGGCATCGCCTTTTCTGATCAAGACGAAGTTTGGTGGTTGGAAACAATCGGCGGGCATCATTGGGCGGCAGTTCGGATTCCAGACGATGCGTATGTTGTTGCGCCAAACCGCATGAATATTGATGACTTTGATTTTGATTCAGCAGATACTCTTTGCTCCGACGATCTAAAAGCGCTGATCGAAGACAATCATCTGAATCCTGATTTTGAAGGCTACAATCTGCGTCACATTTTCGGAAGCTCTTCTATTAAAGATACGGTTTATAATAATCCTCGGGCTTGGTATGGTCAAAAATATTTCACGCCCGAAGTAGAACAAGACCCAATGGATCAGAATTTGCCATTCATCTGTCGTGCGAACCGCAAAATCTCGATCGAAGATGTCAAATTTGTTTTAAGTTCTCACTTTGAAAATACGAAATACGATCCTTATGGGGATGGTACAGAAGCAGAAAAAACATTGATCCGTCCTATCGGAATCAATCGGAACCACAATGTGCATATTTTGCAAATCCGCAACAATGTGCCAGCAGAAATCGCCGGCGTTCATTGGTTAGCCTATGGTGCGAATACCTTCAATACAGTGGTACCGTTCTACTCAAACGTTAACGATACACCGGCATGCTACAAGAATGCGACAGGTACTTTTGATTTGAATAATATGTACTGGTTGAGCTGTGCAACTGCACTGCTGGGCGATACGGATTACAATTTCTATGTTGATTTCCGTAATACCTTCGATTTAGAAGCAATGTCCGTTTATCGCGGCATTCAAAACGAAACCGATAAAGCCGTGAATAATCAAACAGATGTCCAAAAATACCTGGAAGCTGCGAATGAAAAATTAGCAGACGAATCCTTGAAACGTCAAACCAAGCTATTTGGCGATATGGTCATCTCTGGTTCTGAACACATGAAATTACGCTACAATTTAAACGACTAAAGAATGTTAAATCTGAAAGGAAGCTTTTGCGAAATCGCAAGCTTCTTTTTTTGCGCCTAGTTTGCCAAATTCTTTGCGTAGTTCTAAAAAATTGTCGAAAAATGTCACTGATTTACGACATAATTCTCCAATAATCGATGACCGATTGACTTTGAATCTTTACCTAGAGTATCGTTTAATCGTGGTCACAAGCAAATACAAAAAGGAGGCGGCAGCATGACAGAATTACATTTGACAGCTAATCAGATATTTACCCTAAAAAGAAAAACACTTGAAAAACGTCTGATGGCGTATTACGAAGAAACTCACGATGAGAATAAGATTGTCAAAATTATGATAGCGCTTCAGGTGAGAGAGGAGCTGTGTGATGCAGATTTTTCCTATTTTTTAAAGGAATTAGTCCGTCATCTATTTTTAAAAACAAAATCGACACGTGCTTTGATATGCTACCCCTAACTAGGACAAAGAAACAATTAAATCTTAGTTAGGGGTTTTTAGTATGGGAAAAAGAAAGATGTCAGGGACTCCAGTAGAACGAGTGGCTATTGTTGAACAGTGTTTAAATGGAGAGATTAGTAGAAGCCAAGCTGCTCAGAAAGCTCAAGTAAGCATTAGAACGATTCGCAGGTGGTGTATTCTCTATGAAAATGAAGGACCAACTGGATTGCTCGCTACCAAGAAAAATAAGCATTATTCTAAAGATCTAAAATTGACAGCTGTTCGGGATTACTTAGATGGTAACAGAGGCCTTGATCAAGTTGCTCAAAAATATGGTTTAAGAAGTGAAAGGCAACTTCGAGACTGGATTAGGATATATAATACTCATGGAGACTTCAAATCAGAAAGTGGTGGAAGTAAAGTGAGACAAACAAAAAAATTCAGTCTAGATGAACGAATCGAAATGGTCCTCTATTGTATTGCCAATGAGTATGATTATAGCGGGACAGCTGTTAAGTACCAAGTGAACTATGCCAATTTATACCAATGGGTCAAACGATATGAAGAAAAAGGCAAAGCTGGTTTAGAAGATCGGCGAGGGCGACGCAAAGCCAAGCAAGTTAGCCGAACGCCTGAAGAAGAAGCGCAGATCAAAATCGCCCAACTGGAAGAACAAGTAAAGGACCAACAGATGGAGATTGATTTATTAAAAAAAGTCAGGGAATTAGAAAGGAGGGATCACTAGGACAAGTCCGAAAAATCGTGTCTTACGAAGCAATCAAAGAGCTTCACGAGGAAAAAGGCTATGCCATTCTCCCAATGTGTAAACTTTTACAGGTTACCCGTTCTGCTTATCTTCGTTGGATCAAACATCCGTATAGCGAACGAACAGTGGAAAATATGGAATTAGCCAAAGTAATCCGAACGATTCATGACGACCATCCAGAAAAAGGCTATCGCAGTATAAATAATACACTGAATCGAGAACATGATATCCATGTAAATGACAAACGCGTCTTGCGGATCTGCCGACACGAAGGCATTCAGTCAACGATTAAACATTCAGCCAACAGTATCACGAAACGTGCGAACCAACCCTATCATGTTGCCGAGAATATCCTAGATCGGAAGTTTACTGCTGAAGCGCCGAATCAAAAATGGCTGACCGATGTCACGGAGTTCAAATATTATGTGGGACCTGAAGTGAAGAAACTTTATCTAAGCGCCATTTTAGATTTGTATGATCGTCGTATCGTCTCTTACGTGATTCGGGATACGAATGACTTGAACCTTGTTTTTGATACCTTCGATCAAGCAGTTGCCCTTGAACCAGACGCTCATCCGCTCTTTCATAGTGATCGCGGCTTTCAATATACCCATGTGAATTTTTACAAGAAAATCGTTAAAGCAGAAATGACGCAAAGCATGTCTCGAGTAGGAAAATGTATTGATAACGGACCAATGGAAGGCTTTTGGGGGATTCTCAAACGCGAACAGTATTACGGCAGAAAATTTATCAGTCGCGACGAATTGATGACAATGATCGATTCTTATATCGACTACTATAACAATGGTCGCTATCAACGAAAACTGCACATCTTAACACCGATGGAATACCACAACCAATACTACGAAGCAGCTTAATGATTGTTTAGACGCTTCTTCAAATAGAAAAAAGCTGCCTTTCGCTAACCGAAAAGCAGCTCATAAACTCTTTAAATATTTCATTGTCCTATTGACGGGGTGCCCACCACTTTGCGTCGCTACTATATTTATTTTGAAGAATATTTTGACGCAAAAGAGTGGCGGCTATTAACGCTGCGTTTGCGTTCGATCAAAACCCTTATCGCTGAAAAGCTTGAGCAATTATATACGCAATTTATCAAAGAACCGTTACAAGGACTAGTGGGTTCTTGACGAAATGACTAGTCAAAAAGCTACTAAAAGACAGAACAGGTGGAGTCTGCCCTGAAACAATTGGAGGTCAACTATTCGTAGATAAGGATATCTGCGGAAAATTCCGGGGAACTGATCTAGGTTCTAATTTCCCAACTACCTGAGACTGAACTTAATAAGCTAAATGAAAGTGGTAGCAGAACGTTCATGCCACCATGCAAAAAAGCTATCAATAGGGAAGAAACTGCGCGATTCATCCTTATTGTGAAAATAGAAGGACCTAGTGCACTACAATCATCGCTAAAAAATAATGGATACATCCAACGTTGGTTAAGACGAAGACCTAAAATACCCCCTTAAATAGCACAAACCCTGATTTGTGAGAATCTTCCATTAAAAAAGATTCTTTCGGCTCCGGGCTATTTTGCGTGACTTGATTTTTGATTCAGGATAAGTCGTCTCCCAAGGTAAGATGTCTGTTGCCTGTTATACTGAAAAGGAAATAAAAAATACTTAGTAAGTAGAATTCCAGGTTAGCGAAAAGGGGAGAAAAGAAACAATGAAAAAAGCAGTACTGATTGTCAATCCCAGCTCTGGGAATGAAGAAGCGAAGGACTACGAAAAACAAGCACAAGAAAAATTGCAAAATTTTTTTGACGAGGTAGAAGTACGAGAAACGGAAAAGGGCGGCGATGCGACGAAATTTGCACGAGAAGCTGCTGAAGAAAAAGTTGACAGTGTCTTTGCGATGGGCGGCGATGGCACGGTGAATGAAGCGATCAATGGGTTGGCTGAGCAAGACTATCGACCGAAATTCGGCTTTTTCCCGCTAGGAACGGTAAATGATTTGGGGCGTTCCTTGAATATCTCAATGGATCCAGCAGAAGCGATCGCTTCGTTTGATACTGAACGTAAGACAAGCTTGGACATCGGCAAAATCAATGACGATTATTTTATGAATATCGTATCAGTCGGCAGTATTCCTGAAGCAATCAGCGATGTGGATGTTGAAGAGAAGACGAAGTTCGGCAAGTTGGCGTATTTCGTGAATGGTATAAAGGAAGTCTTTAACGACGAAAATTATCATTTTACTTTAGAGATCGATGGCGAGAAAACAGAGATTGAAAGCAGCGCAGTCGTCATCGTACTGACACGTACGATTGGCGGATTTACCCATATCGTTCCTGAGGCAGAGAACAATGATGGTCAATTGTATTTGCTCTATTTAAAAGATCAAAGCATCACAGATCGGCTGAAAAGTGTGCCTGAGATTATCAAAGGCGTGGATCAATCGACTGAAACGATCGGCTATACCCCTTTTAAGGAGGGGCGTTTGACGGTAAAGGAGGATGCGGAGCTGCATCCGAGTGTCGATGGTGATGAAGGGCCGGAGCTGCCGCTGCGCTTTAAAGTATTGCCGCAGCACCTCGAAGTTTATTCTGGCGCGGAATAGTTTTTTCTAATAGCCGCTTGGTCTTAGTGATCAAGGGGCTATTTTTTTGCGTAAATAGTTATTTTCCTCTTTTTTCAAAATTCAGAAATAAAAAGCGCTTAAGCTGAACATTTGGCATTTTATTTCTTAAGGATTATAGTATTATACAAAGGGTTTTATTTTTTAGTTTTGTTATTCACAATAGTAGGGGAGGAATTAAAATGGATATAGTGACGTTGGCCCGTTTTCAATTTGCCATGACAACAGTTTTTCACTTTTTCTTCGTACCATTCTCAATTGGGATGGTTTTGGTTGTTGCCATTATGGAAACTTTATATGTTAAAACGAAAAATGAAAAATATCGTCAATTGACAAAATTTTGGGGAAATATTTTCCTATTGAGCTTTGCGGTGGGCGTCGTGACTGGGATCATTCAAGAATTTCAATTTGGGATGAACTGGTCAGATTATTCACGGTTCGTTGGTGATATTTTTGGCGCGCCGTTAGCAATAGAGGCTTTATTGGCCTTCTTTATGGAATCAACGTTCTTAGGACTCTGGATGTTTACATGGGATCGAGTAAAACCGTGCACCCACGTCATTTTTATTTGGTTAGTTACCATAGCTTCGATGTTATCAGCTTTCTGGATTTTAGCAGCAAATAGTTTTATGCAGCATCCAGTCGGCTACGCCCTTCGTAACGGTCGAGCAGAAATGACTAATTTTGGTGCGGTGATCGCAAATCCAAAAGTCTGGTATGAGTTTGGTCACGTAATCGCAGCAGCGATTACGATGGGCGGAATGATTGCGGCAGGACTTGCGGCATTCCAATTGTTAAAACGCAAGGAACCTCAGATGCGGGAATTTTTCATGAAATCGATGCGGATTGGTCTTGTGATTACTTTATTTGGCTCGATCATGGTTTTAGGCGCCGGTGATGCGCAAATGAAAGCGTTGATTGAAGGCCAGCCGATGAAATTTGCGGCGATGGAAGGAACCTATGAAGATACAGGGGATCCAGCAGCTTGGACCTTGATCGCATGGGACAATGAACGGGAGCATAAGCAAGTATTTGGTGTGCAAATCCCTTACATGTTAAGTATTCTTTCTTATAATAAGCCTTCAGGCTCCATCAAAGGGATGGATACGGTTAATAAGGAATTAGTCAAAAAATATGGGGATCGAAATTATTATCCGCCAGTGAATGTCTTGTTCTGGAATTTCCGGATTATGGCCGGCTTTGGCATGTTAATGCTATTGGTGGCGATTCTTGGCTTGTTCTTCACGCGTAAGAAGAAACCGATTCTTTACGAAAAGCGTTGGATGCTTTGGGTGATGGGTCTTTGTACCTTTGCGCCGTTTTTGGCAAATACCGCTGGATGGCTGGTGACTGAATTAGGTCGTTATCCTTGGACTGTCTATGGGTTGTTTACGATCGAAGACAGTGTGTCGCCAAATGTATCGGTAACATCATTGTTGATTTCAAATATCGTTTATTTCTTATTGTTCTCAGGTTTAGCGGTAACGATGATTTATTTAGTCAAACGTGAATTAAGCAAAGGACCTGAATTGGATCAAATCAATGAAGATTCTGATTCGATCGATCCTTTTGACAAGGGGGCGTTCTCTCATGAGTAGTTTACAATTATTATGGTTCTTATTGATCGGCGTCCTATTTTCCGGCTTCTTCTTTTTAGAAGGCTTTGACTTTGGTGTAGGGATGTCGGTACAAACCTTAGCCCATGACGAGCATGAAAAAGACCAAATCGTACAAACAATCGGACCCGTTTGGGATGGCAATGAGGTTTGGCTGTTGACGGCAGGCGGTGCGATGTTCGCTTCGTTTCCGTATTGGTATGCCTCGTTGTTTAGCGGCTATTACTTGATCCTGTTTATTATTTTATTTGGTTTGATCATTCGCGGAGTTTCCTTTGAGTTTCGTGCCAGCATGCCGAAGGAACGTAAACAGCTATGGAACTGGACATTGAGTATCGGCAGCTTTCTTGTGCCTTTCTTTTTCGGTGTTTTGTTCATTAGTATGATTCAAGGGATGCCGCTGGATGCCAATCATAATATGATGGCGACCTTTACAGATTACATCAATTTGTATTCGATCGTCGGCGGCGTAGCATTGACTTTATTATGCTACCTGCATGGGTTGAACTACATTTCATTGCGAACGGAAGGACCGATTCGTTACCGAGCGAAAAATTACGCACAGTTCTTTTATGGCGTGCTGTACGTCGGTTTAGTCGTATTTGCTGTGTTGATGTATTTCAAAACGGACTTCTTCCAAAACAACTTTGCAGTTACCTTGATTTTATTAGCGGTGATTGTTTTACTGACGGTGATCGCAAATGTTTCTGTCTTTAGGAACAAGGAGATGCTGGCGTTTATCACTAGCGGCTTAACCTTGATTGCTCTGGTGGCATTATTGTTTAGCGGATTGTTCCCACGGGTATTGATCAGCTCGATCCCAGGCAATGATCTATTGATCGAAAATGCGTCATCAAGCCCGTACACCTTAAAGATCATGTCCTATATTTCATTGACGATCTTACCGTTCGTATTGGCTTATACAGCATGGACCTACTACATTTTCCGTAAACGGATCAAGCATCCACATGAAATTACCAGTCCAGCTTTTAGTAGTGAAAAAAGCGCAACAAACTAGTTGGATGGTATGCGTGATGACAATCGGACTCATTTTTCGTATTTTAGAAAAATGAATACATTATTAAGGAATTAGGATGCCAGTCCAACTTTTCCCAGTTTACGAGGTGTAACACTTCACAACATAGCTGAGTAGAAAAAAGCGCAATGAACTAGTTGGATGGTATGCGTGATGACAATCGGTCTCATTTTTCGTGTTTTTAGAAAAATGAATACATTAATAAGGAATTAGGATGCCAGTCCAACTTTTCCCAGTTTACGAGGTGTAACACTTCACAACATAGCTGAGTAGAAAAAAGCGCAATGAACTAGTTGGATGGTATGCGTGATGACAATCGGTTTCATTTTTCGTGTTTTTAGAAAAATGAATACATTATTAAGGAATTAGGAGTTCAATCATGATCGACAAGAAGTTATTACAACTTCCCGGTATCAAGAAAATTCTGATGTTGCTTGCAGGATCTGCTGTCCTGCAAGCAATCTTTATAATTGGGCAAGCGTATGGATTATCTATGACGATTACTCACTTATGGAACGGAGAAGGAGTAAGCAATCAATTTAACTGGATACTGCTGTTCTTCGTATCTTTTGCGCTGCGGCATTTGATGACGTATGTGCGGGAGCATGTGTTGGAAGAGTATGCTTACCAGCAGGCCAAAGATTTACGCAGTCAGCTGCTGCGGAAGATTTTTCGTTTGGGACCGCAAGTCGTGCAAAAGCAGGGGACGGGGAGCGTAGTAACGACGGCCTTGGATGGGATTAATCAAGTAGAAGAATACTTGCATCTGATTTTACCAAAAATGTTGAATATGATGATTATCCCGTGGATTTTATTAGTCGCGATTTTTCTTTTAGACTGGGAATCGGGTGTGGTTCTATTGATCGTCTTTCCGCTGATCATTATTTTTATGATCATCTTGGGCTATGCGGCTCAAAGTAAGGCGGACAAGCAATACAAGGTTTTTCAACTTTTGTCGAACCACTTCATTGATTCTCTCCGTGGAATCGATACGTTAAAGTTTTTTGGTATCAGCAAGCAATACAGCAAAAGTATCTTCACGACCAGTGAACGCTTCCGCAAGGCGACGATGAGTACATTGAAGATCGCGATCCTCTCGACTTTCGCGTTGGATTTCTTTACGACACTGTCGGTGGCAGTGGTGGCAGTTCTGTTGGGATTACGCCTGATTAATGAGGCCATTTTTCTGTTTCCGGCGTTGACTGTCTTGATTCTGGCACCAGAGTATTTCTTACCAATTCGTGATTTTTCAAGTGATTATCATGCGACATTGGATGGGAAAAATGCAATGGACGATGTGAATCAAATCTTGGAGCTGCCTGAGAGTCAGGATGCAGCGATCCAAATACCAACGTGGTCAGCGGATAGCCGACTTGATGTGAACATGCGTTATAATTATGCGGATAAGCTTGGAGCAGAAGCGGATTTTACTGTTCAAGGCTATAAAAAAATCGGGATCATCGGCATGAGCGGTTCAGGAAAATCTACATTAATCAATCTTTTAAGTGGTTTCTTGCATCCTGATGAAGGTCAAATCCGCTTAAATGAACAAGCAATGAGCGCTTTTGATCAGCCTCATTGGCAGGAGCAATTGATCTATATTCCGCAAAATCCTTATATTTTCCAACGTTCGGTTCGTGAAAACATTGCCTTTTATCATCCACAGGCCACCGATGAGGAAATCGTGAAGGCCATTGAGGTCACTGGTTTGACGGAGCTGGTAAAGGAATTACCGGATGGTTTGGACACAAAACTAGGAGAAGGTGCCCGGGCGTTAAGTGGTGGACAAGCTCAGCGCATCGCATTGGCTCGCGCCTTCTTAGATCAGGAACGGAAGGTTTTACTATTTGATGAGCCGACTGCTCACTTGGATATTGAGACAGAGGTTGAATTAAAGGAGCGAATGCTGCCGCTGATGGCGGATCATTTAGTCTTCTTTGCGACGCATCGGCTTCATTGGCTGGAGGAAATGGATTACCTGCTGGTCATGGATCATGGCAGGCTGGTGGAACAGGGAACATTGGAGGAACTGAAACAAAAAAATGGGGCCTTCACAACTTTGAGTCGTGCATTGAGAGGTGATGAAGCATGAATCGAATCGGGTTATTTCAAGTCTTAAAAACAGACGAGTGGGTCAAACCATTTTTCAAGCAATACAGGAAATCGTTGATCCTTGCTTTGACCTTAGGATTCATTACCTTTTTCTGCGCCGGCGCCCTGATGTTCAATTCCGGCTACTTAATTAGCCGCGCGGCTTCCTTGCCGGAAAATATTTTACTGATTTATATTCCAATCGTTTTAACAAGGGCATTCGGGATTGGTCGACCGGTCTTTCGCTATGTTGAGCGACTAGTCAGTCATAACTGGGTCCTGAAAATGACGTCGAATTTACGGGTGAAGCTCTATGATTCATTGGAGCAGGACGCGATCTTCTTTAAGCAGAATCATCGAACGGGAGATATTCTCGGGCTGCTTTCTGAGGATATCAACCACATTCAGAACTTATATCTGAGGACGATTTTTCCAACGATTATTGCATGGCTGCTTTATGTCTTTGTGATTATCGGAATTGGGTACTTTTCACCGTTTTTCGCGTTGGCGATGCTGCTGTTGCTTGGTATCGTAGTGTTTCTGCTGCCGCTCTGGTCGGTGATTATCAATGGCGCACGACAAGAGCAGCAAAAGCAGATGAAGAATCAATTGTACAGCGACTTAACGGATAATGTGCTAGGCGTGTCTGATTGGATCTTTAGTCAACGGGGGCAGGATTATGTGAACCACCATGAAGAATCCGAAGAAGCCCTGCGAGAAGTCAATCGCAAGCTTCAAAGCTTCCAGCGAAAACGCAATTTCCTGCTGCAGTTAATGTTTGGCGTAATCACGATCGCCTTGCTGCTATGGACAAGTCAACGGTTTCCCGGAAATCATGGGGGAGCCGCAAATTGGATCGCAGCATTTGTTCTATCGGTCTTTCCATTGATAGATGCGTTTGCTCCGCTGCCAGCTGCAGCCCAAGAAACGAATAGCTATCAAGATTCTATCAAGAACCTAAATGAGTTGCCGGCGCTTCACACAGCTTCGACTGTTGCGCCAGAAATTTCTGGCCCATTGACCTTAAAGATCGATCAGGTGCATTACCATTATCCTGAAAGTTCAAAAGAGGTTTTAGTAGAGATTGACCTGACGTTGCAGCCTGGCGAAAAAATCGCGATATTGGGGCGCAGCGGTTCAGGTAAGAGTACCTTGGCTAATTTGATTCGCGGCGATCTGCGGGCAACTGAAGGGGCAATTACGTTAAATGGAGTGGATACGTACGCGTTTGGTGATGAGATCAGTAAAGCTCTCGGGGTTATCCATCAAACGCCTTATTTATTCCATACGACAATTGCGAACAATCTGCGGATTGGAAATGAGTCCGCCACAGAAGAAGAATTATGGCAGGTGTTGACTCGCGTCGGATTGAAAGAATTGGTTGAAGGGTTGCCGGAAGGCTTAGAAACGATGGTGGATGAAGCTGGCTTGCGTTTTTCTGGGGGGGAACGTCAGAGACTGGCGTTAGCTCGAATCCTGCTGCAAGAAGCACCGATCATTTTACTGGATGAGCCAACTGTTGGGCTTGATCCAGTGACAGAGCAGGCTTTGATTAATACCTTTTTCCATGAGCTTCAGGGCAAGACCGTTATTTGGATCACCCATCATTTGCAAGGAATTGATGCGATGGATAAGGTTATCTTCATTGAGGATGGCCACTTGACGATGCAGGGCAGCCCGAGTGAATTAGAGCAAACCAACGCCCATTATCGACGATTGAAGCAAATCGACAAAGGGATTAGTTAAGTTCAAGACCTCTTCAGTTAAACGCTGAAAGAGGTCTTTTTGTTTCAGCTGAACTTCTCTCTAGAAAACGAGCAAAAGAAAAGCACAAATTTTTGTCGTTTTTTCTTGACTCCCACGTTACGTGTTGGTCCATACTAGTTTTAAAGAAAGAGCTATGAGGAGGAACTTACAATGGCAAGACCAACAACAAAGCATGATTTGATTCAGGCAGCGAACGACGGCTACAAGAAAATGACGGATCTGCTAGATTCGCTTCCAAAAGAGGAGCTGGATACGACATTTACCTTTGATGTCGAAAACGAAAAGCAGGCTCATTGGCAACGAGATAAAAATTTGCGCGATGTTTTGATCCACTTGTATGAATGGCATCAATTATTGCTGAATTGGGTGGAGGCAAATCGGCAGGGCAAGCAGCAGCAATTTCTAAAGGAGGGCTATAATTGGAAGAGCTACGGAGCGATGAATAATGAATTTTGGGAGAAGCATCAAACGACCAGCTATGAAAAAGCATTGGCGCTTTTAGCAGCAAGCCATCAGCAGGTAATCACGCTGGCCGAGGATTTTTCTAATGATGAACTGTTCTCGAAAGGTCAATTTCCATGGGTTGGCGGCAGTACTTTAGGCAGCTACTTTGTTTCATCCACCTCAAGCCATTATGATTGGGCGGCTAAGAAAATTAGAAAGTTCAAGAAATCCTTATAATTGAATAGGACGGCTTCACTAGCTAAGAGAAAGTCGAACACGTAAAATACGAGGAATTACGAAGGTATTTTGCGTGTTCGCTTTCCTTTTGTAAAGTATTTTTCAAAAAGACATTAAAACTTCTCACTCAGCTATTCTATTTCTAACCGTTGACGTTCGCTAAAAAAGCTTATGGATTGTTGGTACGAATGACTGAGCAGGTATTTTTCTGGTACAATTAGGAAAAATTCAGGGTGGAGGCAGAACATGAAAAAGAGCAAGGGGATTTTGGCCGCAGGGATTCTTGGAGCTGCGGCGATCGTAGTCAAAAAGAAGCTGGAAGCTGAGCCTGTCAGGAAGCACTTGATTCCCCGTCATTGGGATGAGCAGGAGATCAAGGAGCGTATGCAGAGCTTTACTGAAGAGCTGGCGACAGGAGACGAAGAGGGGATCGACTCTTTCGTTTTGGGGAAGGAAGGAAAACACTTTAATCCTTTAAAGGGACAAGAGTTAACGTTTTTGGAAACACATTTTCTGTCTTTATTTAAGGTAAAGGGAAACAGCGACAATAATTTGCGGGGGCTTATCTCGTATCGTGTGGCGACAGCGAAAAAAGAATATACCTACTTGATCAAAGTCGCTCGTTTAAACGTTGGCGAAAAATTAGAGTGGTATATCCAAAAGGTTGTCCAGCAAGATCGAGGGATCAAGTATCCCAATCAATATTTGCTGCAGCTAACACCGATTCGCCCCCAAGAGGAGATTTGTCAGATAGAAACGGATGCGGGAACAATTACCATGCGGCTATTCCAGCAGGACGCTCCGAAAGCGGTAAAAAATTGGCGCGGATTAGCAAAGCAAGGCTTCTATGATGGCACGCCCTTTGCGCGGGTAATCAAAGATTTTGTGATTCAAGGCGGGGCTTTAGACGGTTCAGGAAAAGAGGCAGAATCAATTTATGGGGGCTATTTTGAAGATGAGGTGGATGAAGGGCTGTACCACTTCGATGGCGCGGTGTGTCTCGGCAATCATGGCCCCAACACCAATGGCAATCAATTCTATATCGTGGAGCGAAATCATGTTGATCAAGAGCAGCTGTATCGTATGAATCTGCCGCTAAAGGTTCGCTCGCATTATGAGGCAGTTGGAGGGATTCCTGAGCTGGACGGCCGTTATACTGTCTTTGGCCAGGTGATTGAAGGAATGGCCGTCGTACGAGAAATTGCCAATCAAGTGACCAATGAAGAGGACGCACCTTTAAATCCAATTAGAATTCAAAAGATCACGTTTAAAAAAGCAAGTCAGAGTTAATCTGACTTGCTTTTAATTTTTGCTATTTTTTGTGGGCCTGGAACGCTTCGAAGTCCATAAGTAAATCAAAATCAGCAGCAGCAAAAGAATCAGCCTCGGTATCGCAGGTGGCTGCCAAACCCAAATGACAAAAGCAGCGATTAATAAATAGAGAAAAGTAAAAAAGACCATAAAAGGCTCCTTTAGTTATTTTAAGAAAGTTCGATTATTCTTCGCTTCGGTTTTCCTAATAAAAAAAGTTAAGGAATGGTTAAATCAGCTTCCCTAACTCTCTTTATAATAACATATTTTGAGGGTGATTTCAAGATTGTCTTTCTGACAGGATTGTGCTATTAAGTCTTTGAAAGAGGAGGGGAAGCCAATGGCACGATTTGATTTGACGTTATTTAACCAGTTTTTGACGCAGCAAGAAGCCAGTCCGCGGGCAGTGATCAATCAGGAGCTTCAAGCAAAACATAAGAACTTTCAATTGTCCGTAGCGGATTTTTCTGAGATTGCTGAGGAACGAAACCAGCTTTTTATGGAGCATCATCTGCTTGATTTTAGCTGGCAGAATACGCATACTATTGCCTACTTTTTAGTATCTGAGCCGCTTTTCTATAAAAGTGACTACCTAGAGCATCTCAGCGTCTGCCAAGCAATCTTTTATTATTTGCGAGCGCATCATTCAGGTCAGATGACTGATCAGGAGATTCTAGAAGAAATCCAAGAGCGCTATCAAGAGTACCAGGGAGATCTAGAAATGCTGCAGGGCTCATTTGAAGATTTTCCAGATTGGGAGGAAAAGTGATGAAAAACGAATTATTCGATCCGGCATTCTACCCCTTTTTTATGGAGAAGCTGCAAGCGCGGTTAAGCGGCACAAGTGTCATACCTATCGATCAGGCGGAAAGAATCCAGCAGTCCATCGAATTTGTATTAGCCAATGGTGAGGAGGGGAGTCTGCCACAGCGTTTTATGCAGGGCCAAGAACGGTTACGGCGTCGACTAAGAAACCTCCAAAATCTTTACCAAGAAATTCAGGATAACTATCAAAGCTTTGGAATCGAATCCTTAGAGGAAAGCTTAAATGAGATCGGAAATTTCTTCTCGACCTATGATATTGAGTACGCTGCCGCAGAAGTGGATCAGGCATTTCTAGATTATCAGCTTGCTGAGGCTGTACCAACTGATTTTGTGGGAATCGATTTTTATGAACGTTATCTGCATAATCTGGCAGCTGAGACTTTCTTCATCAAGAATATTCCTGAAGCTCACATACACGAGCTTCTAAATGTCTATCAGCAGGAATTAGGCTTTGACTATCGCAAAGATGTGAATAATCTTTTTGACATTGTCTTTAAGCAAATGATCGGCAAACTGCTTTTGGGGAAAAAGACCATCCATACACTCGTGCTAAATCAGATCGAAGCGCACTATGTTTTAAGAAAAATCAAAACTCAAAAAACCTTTCCTGAGCTGGAGCTTCTTTTTCAGCAAAATGATTATTACAGACGTGTGTTCCTTCGATTTCAAGTAATGATCCGTCAGCTACTCGAGCCTGAGAGCGCCGTTCACTTCTTCGTGATAGAGCAGACTAAGAAGAAGCAATTAGAATTGCCCTCCACGATGGCAACTAGTGCCTTTAATCAGTTACTGGAAGCCTATTCTGTGGCGGATGAGCAGGAGAAGCTTCGGCTAATTACGAGTGAAATTTCCGCTCCAGCAGATTTTGAAGAATACTTGGAAATCACTGAAGAAAGCTCAGAGTTTTACAAAAGTCTTTTTGAAAACTTGAATAAAGATTTTATAAAGACTCTTTTGTTGTATTTAGCGAATAAATATGGATTTGAAAATCATGCGGAAACCATTGGTACAAAGGGGGATTCTAATATTTTGAGTCTTTTTAAAGTTTATATAAAATCTTTAGGAAAAGAAGAAAGTGATTGTCTTTTTGATACTATTAATGAGTATCAACTAGTTCCTCACGATTTTTCCTAGTGTGTTTTTGACAGGTAAATACGTCATAATTAATAAATTCCCTAATAATTTGCTCGACCAGTTTTGTTCCTAAAATGGAAAGTTATGAAATTATTGCGCAAAAACCTGTTAAATGACCAACTTCTGGTAACCAAAAATAATGCTGATCGTTATTTCATGAGCAGTATTCAAGGGATTTGGGCGTTTTTCCATTACTTTGTAGGCAAATAGCAAACAGCTTTTTGTTTAGGAGGAAATGGAAATGAGTACCTATTTAAAATTTATTGTAATCGCCGCACTTTTTGTTACCACTGGGGCAGCATCTGTATTGGCAGACTCGCAGGCGAGTTCACCAAGTACAACGGATCAAACATCAGTGAAAGAAACGGCAACGAAGGAAACGAAAAAATCTGAAGCTGCAACGAAAAAGTCAACTGAAGCTTCAACGGCAGCTTCAGTGAGTCAATCAAGCTCAACTGCAACAAGTGAATCAAGCCAGGCTCCTGTGGCCTCTTCAACTACGGAGACAGCCCCAGCAGCAGAGGCGGCAGTTCCAGCCGAAACAAACAGCCGGCCTGAACCAACGATAAATGAGGAAGAACCGACAAATGAAGCACCGGCACCGGAAGAAACACAAAACGCAGCTAAGCCGGCGCCAACTGCTATTCAGCCAGATCAATTAGAGATCAATGGACAATTTATTCCTTACGCTAACGCTGGTCAAGGGAGCGGGCAAGCAACGATTGATGCCAATCCAAACCAAGTAGCAACGTGGGGAGGAGCAACTGTCCAATCAGGAAATGATGGAGCAAATACTCATTTCATCGGTCACAATCCTGGTATCTTTAATGTGTTGTTTTCATTAGGGACCGGAGCAACAGTTGAGGTATCAGACGGCTCAAATAATGTAACTTCTTATACTGTTTCACAAATTGTGACGGTAGATGATTCTGGGGTTGCCGCAGACGGCACGGATTATTGGGAACAGATAACCGGCACAGATGGCGGTGAACGGATTACTTTACAAACCTGTATCAACGACGACTACAATTTAATTGTTTTTGCCAATAAATAAAAAAATGAGCGGTACCGGAGAAGAAGAATTCTACGGTACTGCTCATTTTTATAAATTTAATACTCGCTGAGAAAAATAAATTTCTTTGGCGGTCATCATTTTTATATTGCCTAGCTTTTTCAAATGCTTGCGGGCGCCATTCTTTTGGACCGCTATGATAAGGTTCCATAAATTCTCGCGATCGGAGGCAGAAAAGAAGTTGTTCACGATCAGAACATTCTTATGATCATAGCCATCAATCGGATTGTTACTCACAACGATATCATAAGAGGCAAAGCTTTTAAAATCATCTGGTCCAGTTGAGATGACGGGTTCGTTAAAGGTGTCAACGGCCACTCGTTCATTGTAATTGGCAATCAAAAAGTCCTGCAGCATCTCCGCATGCTTACGTCCTAAATCACTAACGACCAAAATGGAAACCTTTTGGCGTAGTTTTTCTAAATGTATAGGCAGGTGAGTCCATTCCTTCATTAATAAGAAAAAGACATTATTCAAACGAATATCTGTCCAAAGCTCTGGTGACTTCTTCTCGATATCCTTTAAATGGATCTTCACGATAGCGGAGAAAATCGGATAAACCAACTGAATCTCTCGAGCAAATTTTTGATGTTTATCAAACAGCATGATCTGGCGATAAGGATAAAAATTGTACTCTACATACCAGGACATCATCTCCTGCATGATTTTCCGTTTATCATCACGGTCTAACGGGTATTCGATCGCTTGGGAGATATTCTTTAAAAAGATATCGATTTTATTATTTATCCGAACGATCTGTTCTGGATTATCCCAGTTATAAAACTCATGGAAAACTGTTCGGCTGATCTCCTTGTACCACTTCTTCGGCAAGGTAAAGTCTGTGTCAGCCAACAGATGCTCCGCAAAGGGCCGGCTGAAATCCATGACCTTATCGATCGTGTCATCTTCTTCGGCATAGACGCTTTCCGGCAAATAAAACCCTTGGTGCATTCGATTCAATGTCACCATAAACAGATAGGCGGCCTCTTGAATCTCGCGATCGTCTAAAGAGACATCAAAATCGGTCGAGGTACGCATAATGAAGCAAGTCGTATCTTCGTGATTTAATGTAAAAGGCCATTGATTGACAGCATAGGCTTCAGTAAAATATTGCTGGTAAAAGAAGCGAACCCAGCGTTCATCAGGTCCAACGACTCGAAATGGAGACCGTTCCAGCTGCAGACCGCGCCGCTTCAAAAAGTCTTCCAGCGCATTGACCATCCGATAAAAGGACGCTTCGCTCATAAACAGTTCATTGATCCAGTAATCGGCGTCTTGATTGGACTCATACAGCATCTTTTCCAAAAATTGAAATTCAAGAGATTCGTGATAGATCTTTCCATAGACATTTCCAAGTTTATTTGAGGTGATGTTGTTGAGACGTACCCCTTGGAATTTGGAATATTCAATGTAGATGTAGTCACCCCAAAACTCATTGATAAAATCAATGTCAGATAGAAGTGTTTTTACTGAGCAGTCGACAGTTTTCGCTGCTTCTTTGATATCACACCAAGCCGGAAGCTGATCCAAAAATTCAACGAACTGGATTCGTCGATAAGTAGAGGAGTTAAGTAGCTGTTTCATATTTGACTCCTTTCAAAATAATTAATTCTGATTATAATTTTACCGATTTTCTTCAAAAAAAGCGAGCTATTTAGCTATATAATAAGATAAATTGTCAAAAATAAAGAACTATTTCGCGTATTTTCCAGCTGACTGCTATGGTATGATAGAAAAAAAGAAGGAGCTAAATCAACATGATCAAATTACAAAAAACAGCAGCACCCCAACTAGATGAAACTATCCTGCCGGTTCAATTGACTGATGAGACGATGGCAGTTCGTAAAAGCAATTTATTGAAAAAAATGCAGGCCGAAAACTTCGATGCCGTCGTGATATACGCCGACTTGGAGCATGGCGGTAATTTTGAGTATTTCACCGGATTTGTTCCGCGTTTTGAAGAAGCGCTGCTCGTTCTTCATCAAACAGGTGAGGTCTACATGGTTTTAGGCAATGAGAATCTGAACAAGGTGCCATTTGCACGAATGGAAGCAAAAGCGGTTCATATGCCGCATCTTTCATTGCCGAACCAACCAATGGAAACCACGCTGAGTGTTCCAGAAATTTTGAAACAAACAGGTTTGGACAGGGCAGCTTCCATTGGTTTGATTGGGTGGAAAAACTTTACTAGCCAGCAAGAAGAAAATGCCGTGCTTTATGATTTGCCTTACTTTTTAGTTGATGGACTAAAACAGGCTGCCCCTCAAGCGAATTATAAAAATGCTGCCTATTTAATGATTGGGGAAAATGGTCTGCGTACCACCAATACAGCTAATGAAATTGCCCACTACGAATTTGGGGCTATGATTGCTGGAAACTGCATCTTAAAGGCCATGGATCAACTGGACATAGGTAAGAGCGAGATGGAGATCGGTGCGTATTTAAATGATTTTGGCCAAACAACAAGTGTTGTGACAATCATGGCGACGGGCGCTCGTTTTGAGAAGGCCAACCTATATCCGACCGGGAAAAAAATTCAGCTAGGTGATCGAATTTCTATGACCAGCGGCTATAAAGGCGGTCTGCAAAGCCGCGGCGGCTATGCCGTAACTGCCAGCGAAGAATTACCTGAGGCTGAAAGGGATTATTTAGATCGAGTAGCTAAGCCTTATTTTAACGCAGTCAAGACTTGGCTGGAAACGATCACTACTAATATGGCTGGGGCGACTTTGTACAATAAAATCGAAGAAGTTTTGCCAAAAGCGCATTATGGCTGGCATTTGAACCCAGGCCACCTGTGCGCCGATGAAGAATGGCTGGCATCGCCGATTTATCCTGATTCAAAGGAAAAAATCACCAGCGGAATGATCTTCCAATTTGATATCATTCCTTCGGTTCCAGGTTATTCTGGTGCGAGCTGTGAGGGCGGCGTTGTTTTGGCCGACGAGGATCTGCGAGCGTCTATCCAAACAGAATATCCAGAGATGTGGGCTCGGATGCAGGCCCGCCGCAGCTATTTAATAAAAGAAATCGGCATCGAATTAAGTGAAGAAGTGTTACCGATGAGCAATGCGACGGCATATTATCGCCCATTTTTCTTAAATAAGGAAGCCGCGTTGACTGCTAAATAATAGCCAGCAAAGATAAAGTCTTTCTGAAAATAACTTAACAAAATGAAAGCCAAACGGTCATTTTCCTATCGATGATGATAGCCAATGACCGTTTGGCTTTAACTTTATTTTTGCTGGTTTAAGCTTTCACCCAATTATTTTGCATGATATGCTAGAAGATGAGGGGGGATGTCAGATGATCGAAAGCCGACTATTGCAAATTCTTTTTATCTTATTAGAGAAGGGCTCGGTTACAGCTCCAGAACTGGCTGAGAAATTCGAAGTCTCCGCCCGAACGATTTATCGAGACATTGACGCATTAAGTGCTGCCGGAATTCCAGTCTATGCAGTCAGGGGAAAAGGCGGCGGTATTTTCATTCAGGAAAATTATGTTTTAGACAGGACATTGTTTTCTGATACAGAGCAAAGAGAAATTTTGCTGGCACTTCAAAGTCTGACTCTTACAGCGGGTTCTGAGACAAGCCCGCTAGTTTCAAAGCTCAGTATGCTTTTTAAAAAGGAGCAGCTTGATTGGATGGAGATTGATTTTTCAGATTGGACTGGTCTGCGGACGCATCTTTTTGATGAGCTCCAGCGGGCGATTCTTTCTAAAAAAGTCATTCAAATAAGCTATCTTAGCAGCAAAGGACAATTTACTGAACGAGAGCTGGAGCCTTTAAAATTGGTTTTTCGAGACAAGGCCTGGTATCTCTACGCCTTTTGCCGTTTAAGAGACGAGTGCCGCTTACTTAAAATCACTAGAATGCGGGATTTACGAGTGTTTTCGGAAGTGTTTCATCGAGAGATACCTAAAAAAGTCTTCGCTGAAAAGCAAGCACCGCCAGAAAAAATAATTGAGTTGACGCTTGCGTTTGATTCGGGCGCTGCCTATCGCGTACAGGAAGAATTTGACAACATCGTACAAAAAGAGGATGGAACCTCGATTGTTGTGATTCGCTTTCCTGATGATGAATCAACGATGAACTATCTATTTTCATTTGGGGATCATTTGGAAATCTTAGCCCCACAAGATTATCGCGAAAAAATGGCTGATCGGATCGAGCAGCTGTTAAACAAATATAGAACTTGACAGGTGATGACGAGTTTTACTTGCTAAACTGGCACTAAAGGAGGCGTTTTAAATGAAACCAATACTGAAGGACCAAACAGAATTTCCCACCATTGAGAACCTAGCCAAGCATCTATCAGTGGAAAATCTAAGTCTTTATCAACAGCTTTTAGAGGAATTGCATAACCATTCCTTCAAAGAAGATTGGAATTACTACAAGGATGGCAATAACTGGCTAAGTAAAATACTATTTAAAAAGAAGAATCTCGGCTGGCTATCGATTTGGGAGACAGGTGTAAAAGTGACGGTTTATTTCGGTGAAAGAGTATGGCCGCAGCTTGTTGCAAACGACTTGTTCCACCAGCTTGAAGCAAATGAAGCATCTATTCATAAAACTGGTAAATTAACGGCCGTTTTGCTTCCACTTAAAAACGAAGAAAGCTTGCAAACAGCTGTTAAGCTGATTAATTTCAAGAAAAATATCAAATGAGAACATGCTTGAAGTGCTGAAAGTTCCAAATGTTGGAGCAGCTTTAGTACTTCAAGCATGTTTTTGTTGAACAAAAGAGTAATTGTTGATTTTTTATTCTCAAAGTCTAACGAAAGGGTTCCTTTATGGTTTGAGAATAATGTTAGTTTTTCTCAAACCATAAAAGAGCTTAAAAGAAAGAGCTGATCAAACCACGAATGCGTTAAAACTAGATTATTATTGATCTTTTTTTATTTTTTATGATCAGTGTGAGAACTTTTTTAAAGCGTCAGCATTTTTTAGTTAAAGCTGATAAGACATAAAGTAAATTTAATTGATGAACAACTAAGCAGCAACAATAATGATGAAGGATCAACATAAACTATCAGAAACTGCGATCAGCGAATTGGTTATACGATCATGAGTATCTAAACGATTACGAAGCGACGTTTGACAGCAAATCAAGGCTGAATATAGTCAATAAGTCATCATACACGAATGCAGCGGTGATCGATCATGCTAATTACAGGCTTTTTTGCTAGTAATTGAAAGCATAGATGATTCGATGATTGGCAGCGGATAATCATTGATTTTATACTCGAAGGCGATCGCCAACAAGAAATCATGTTTTCGTAACAATATCTATTTTCCCGAAAGCATGATTTTTTTACTGTGCACAGCACTAAAAAAGCGACATTTACAAGCGGTAATTTCAGAATATTTTCAGAGTGAATTTTCATCAACAGCAACGATTCGCTCACGATTCAAGCCAAAAAGGTTTCGAAATTAATTGAACCAACGTGTGTAAAGATGTTGGTTTATCAAGGATTTGCTAAGACATTTCAAATGAATTTCCATAGTTAGATGAAGTTTATGTGCAACAATTGATTATGAATTTCTTAGATTGAAAAATACTTTGAGTCTTTTTTTGTTACTGTCTCCCCCTTTTTCGTATTTTGATATTTGTTATTTTATAACTTTGGTAGTATATTTAAAGCTTTATAGAAAGAACCATTTTTCAGCAATAGTTAATATTTTTACTAACCCTACTCCCTTCGCGTTTATCTATATTCATGTTATTTTACGCTTGACTAATTGGTATATGCCAATTATAATAGATTTAGAGGATCATCCCCCTCTCCCATCAATTAATGAAAGGACTGAATCGAATGAGTCGAGAATTACTAAGAGAACGTTATGAAAAAGAATTTGAAAAATTGCCAGACTTCATCCAAAAATATCTGTTGTATTTAGAAGCCATCCCCCGTTCGACTAATACTTTATACGAGTACTCAAAAGAATATCGCCGATTTCTTACCTGGCTCACTTCTGAAAGAATCATTTCTGTGAATGCTATTTCAGAGATCTGCTTGGAAGATTTTGAACGGCTGAATAAAGATAAAATCGTTTTATATAAGTCCTTTTTGAATCAATCACCAAAACGAACCTTTGAAGGCAAACTAGAAAATGAGCTTTCTCAATCCCCCTTGAGCGAAAGAAATACGCATCGACTAAAAGTAACGGTTCAACGAAGCATCACTGCTCTTCGTTCCCTCTTTAAGTATTTAGCAAATGAAGAGGTTGAGGAATTTGACGAACAGACAGGCGAATATATCATTCGTCCCATGCTTCGAAGAAATATCATGGTCAATATTGAAAATGGCGGTGTCGATGCTTCCGATGCGGTAAGAAAAGACAAAATTGAAAAGATGCTGTATTTAGATTCAGATGCGATTGATTTTGTTGAATTTGTTTATGAGGGCTACGGGAATAATGTAACCTCACGCCAGGCCAAAACAGCCTATGAAAAAAATCGAATCAGAGATACGGCTATCTTAGCGTTGTTCCTTGGATCGGGCATTCGTTTATCTGAACTAGTCAATACGAACGTTAGTGACCTTAATTATGAAGGATTGTACATTCAGGTCCAACGTAAAGGCGACACAATGGATCATGCGATGATCTCTCCTATCTTTATTGATTACATCCAGGAGTATATCGATCAGCGGAAGGTTCTCTATAATGCAGATGACTCTGTAGCGGCGCTGTTTTTGACTAAACACAAGAATATGGCTAAACGAATGGAAGGCGGTTCGATCGAAAAGATGATCGACAAGTACTCCACTGCTTTTGGCAAACGGACAACGCCACACAAGCTGCGGCACAGTGTGGGCACGATGGCTTTTAGAAAGACCAAAAATCTGAAAACTGTCAGCGAGATTCTAGGACAGCGCGGTACCTCGGCAACAGAGATTTATACTCATATCGTCAAAAAGGAAAAACGTTCTGTCATTGATGATTTGTGGACATAAAAATAAGGAGGACATTCTAAACGAGAGTGTCCTCCTTATTTTTATTAGTGGGTAATCAAATCCATTGGATGCGGTCCTGCGACTCCTACAAAAATGAAGCGTTCGTCTCCGGTATTTTTCATACCATGCTGCTCTCCTGGGCGTGAAATAATCAGGTCGCCTTTCGTAATTTCGATTTCTTCCCCAAAGCCTGGATAAAAGGTTCCTGTTCCTTGGACACAGATCCACAGATCGTCAGATGTCGTATGAGAATGATTAAAAACAGTTTGACCAGGCTCTAAACACCATAAAGCACCAGCTGTTTTTTCGGTTTCGTAAAAGAAGCTTTTCTTTCCCTCTGCTGGATCAAAACAAGCGACTTCAGCTATTTTAAACAGTCTTTCCTCAATTTTTGATTTTGACATACTACTCATCCTTCCTTAAAGCGCCTTCATTGTTTGATAAAAACGAAATAATTGTTCTGCTGTTTGTTGGATACTCTCAGTTGTGACGGCAGGCTGTAAAAGCTCCTCTTCTGTTCCAATACGATGAATGATCGAAAAGAAAGCATCGATCCCATGGTCGTTGCATTGATAGGCATCATCGGATGTACTGCCTGCAATCACGATTAATGGTTTGTTGTACTTTTGAGTGATCTTCGCCAAGGAGGATGGGACCTTTCCCATAACCGATTGCGCATCAAGCCGACCTTCCCCTGTTATCACGAGATCGCAGGCCTCGATCTTCTCTTCAAAGTGTTTTTCCTTGGCCAATAGCTGGAAACCTGGTGTAATCTTCCCGTTTAAATAAGCCAGAATCGCAAAACCCAGTCCGCCTGCTGCACCAGCACCGGCGATTTGAGAAAATTCCTGTTTCAAATATTCCTTCGTAATAGTAGAAAAGTGCTGCAGCAAAGCATCAAACTTTGCTATATCCGCTGATCTGACTCCTTTTTGAGGACCATAGACGGCTGTAGCACCATGCTTTCCCCACAAGGGATTCGTCACGTCACTAGCGATAGTAAAATGACAATCTGCCAATTCCTTTGGTACCATAGAATCATCAACGGTCTCAATGTGTTCTATTTCACAAACGCTTCGAGGAATTGCCTCGCCATTTTTCTTTAAGAAGCGATACCCTAGTGCCTGCAGCATTCCCAGACCGCCATCATTTGTAGCACTGCCGCCTAAACCAATTAAAAAGTGTCTATGACCTGTTTTGATCAGCTTTCTCAGCAGCTCTCCCAAGCCATAGCTGGTGGCCAGCCAAGGATCTAAGTCTGCTTTTTTGACTAAAGTGATTCCTGAGGTTTCCGCAACTTCGAGGATTGCTAGATTGTTTAATAGCCCATATCGCGCATTCACTTTTTTTTCGAATGGTCCAGTGACTTCTGCTGTTTCGATGGAGCCTGAAGTACCGGTGATGAATGCTTCGACCGTTCCTTCTCCACCATCGGCTACGGGTAAAATCTCGATAGCCTGAGAGTGCCTCATTCCCAGCTGGATTCCTTTTTTTACGGCAGTGCCAGCTTCCAATGAGCTGGCGCTGCCTTTGAAGGAGTCCATCGCGATTACTATTTTCATAACGATGCTCCTTTCGTTATCGTCTAGTTAACAACATTTACAGGTGTCCCTTGTTGAAATTTTTCAACGTTTTCTACAGCGATAGCCATCAGACGAGCGCGTGCTTCACGAGATGCCCAGGCCATATGAGGCGTGATGATGATGTTTTTAGCCTGCAGCAACGGATTGTCCTTCTTAATTGGTTCAGTAGAAACGACATCGACCGCAGCACCGCCAACTTTTCCGCTGTTCAACGCATCGCGTAAATCCGCCTCATTGATCAATTGACCGCGAGAATCATTGACGATGTAGACACCATCCTTCATCTTAGCGATATTTTCTTGATTGATTAGACCTTCTGTTTCCGGGAATAATGGGCAATGCAGGGAAATCATGTCTGATTCCTTAAATAATTGATCCAGCTCCACCATTTTTGCTTCTGTCAACGTCTTCTGAGTTTTCCCTCGATCATTAGCAAGAACATTCATGCCAAGCGCCTGGGCGATCGTGCCTACTTTTTGTCCAATTCGGCCATAACCGATGATCCCAATGGTTTTCCCCGCTAATTCCATTTGCGGCGAGTTCCAATAACACCAATCGGCATTATTGGTCCAATCTCCAGCGTGAACCGTATTGGAATGATCGCCGATGCGGTGACACAGTTCCAAAAGCAAGGCGATCGCATATTGAGCGACACCGTCTGTTCCGTATGTCGGAATATTTGTCACGGTGATTCCTTTCGCTTTAGCAGTATCCACATCCACAACATTGTAGCCAGTTGCTAAGACACCGATATATTTAACGCTTGCTGCTTGTTCAATGATTTCTTTGGTCATTTGAACTTTATTGACTAAAACAATCTCCGCATCCCCGATTCGCTCAAGAACTTGCTCTTGAGGGGTGCGATCATAAACGGTCAACTCTCCTAAGCGGCCCAGTGCCTCCCAGCTCAAATCTCCCGGATTTTCTGTATAGCCGTCTAATACAACAATTTTCATAAGAACCTTCCCTTTCTCTCTACTCTTCTAGTAATGCCCAAGCCCGCTCGATGACCCGCTTCGTGTTAGCAACAATAATATCCCCATCCTCGTCTGGTCTTGGCTGGACTTCAAAGGACAGAACCATCGGCGCCTTCGCATCTAAGAAACCCTCGTCCTTCAGTACTTGGAAGAAGTCTAGTAATTCTGGCACATCATTTGCGCTGTTTGGGTAGCCAAAGCGTGGATGCAGATCACCATAAGCCTCGCAGCCTTCTTTGACGACATTGTTGCCAATGTGCAAATGAGTGATGTAGGGCTTCGTACACTGAATCACAAATTTACTTGTTTCATAAGTCGTTGGGAAGTGGGATAAATCCACGATCAACCCAAAATTATTATGGGTCAAGCAAATATCTGCCGCAAATTGTGCTGCCAACGGTGCTGGCCCAATCAATGAACACTTATCCATATCATAGTCGAAGATCTCCAGCTCGATCATCATGTCCTTTTTCGCGGCATAGTCGCAAAGATTACGTGTGGTCTTCAGTAATTGTTGATAGGCTTCTTCTTTTGTCGCAGGCTCCCACTTTCCAGAAAGGAAGGCGATTCCTTTTGCGCCTAAGTATTCCGCTTCATCGATCGCTTCTAACAACGTTTCTTCAGCCTTCAGCCGCTCCGCTTCATCGATCGCATTTGGATTCAAGCCCGGCCCCAGCAAGCGCGGCTGCGCGCCATAACACACGCGCATATGACTTTGCGCCAAAATATCCCGCGCGTTTTCACGTCCCTTGTCCTCTTTTACCTGGGTCATTTCGATCGCATTAAAATACGGGTCACTGGCTACCTTCGTTAGTGTATCTAACAACGGGTACTTTTGCGGTGGATAGCTCATCCATTGAATCAGTCCCATATCAAAATATTTATGAATGCTTTCTCTCACTCTTCTTCACTCGCTTTCTTTTTTTGTTGTTTTCTTGTAGATGAGGGCAAATTAAACAAATGATTTTACATTGTCCAAAGCATTTCCCATATCACACAATTGCTCAGGCTTGCAAATCGCGTCGATGACGTATGTTTTACCAGACCCCTTCGCCCGCTGAATCGCGCCCTTTAGTTCATCAGGTGTAAATACGCGTTCGCCAACACAGCCGAAGCCTTCAGCGACCTTCACATAATCCATCGTGCCGTCTTGGTTATACGGCATGTCTACAGCGTATTCAAAGCCGTAAGCACCCTTTTGATTTTGACGAATTAAGCCGAGATATGCGTTGTTGACGATGATTACGATGATCGGCTTCTTAAAAGCGGCTGCTACGGCAATTTCTTCCCCCATGAAAGTAAAGCCGAAATCACCTAAAACAGTCACTGATTGTGCTTGTGGATCGGCAACCTTCGCTCCAAATGCTGCTGGGACTTCATATCCTAACGTGCCAGCTCCGCCTGATGGCAGGTAGCGGCGAGAACGATTGATTTTTTGTAATTGTCCGCTCCAGATTTGAGTAATGCCGCAGCCGGCAGTAAACATCGTAGCGTCATCAAAGGCAGCATTCATCTCGTGGAACACTCGATGCGGCATCATTGGGCTGCTGTCAAAGTCTGTTTTACGAGCTAATTCATTTCTGACTGCTGGCAGGTCTGCAGCTCTTTGAGGATTGATTGGGTGTATCTCCCGGGCTTTTGCCTCCGCGATCAAAGCAGTTAATGCTTCTTTGGCGTCAGAGACAATTCCTAATTCAGGGTCAAATACTTTTCCAATCTGTCCTTGTTCAATATCAATATGGATAAATTGACGACCTTCACGGTACACAGCCAAATTACCAGTGTGGCGGTCAGTAAAGCGATTGCCGATACCTACCACTAAGTCAGAGTCTAAGAAATATTTATTGCCGATCGGCTGTCCTACTTGAATACCGGCATGACCTGCATTTAGCGGATGTTCCTCTGGCAATCCGCCCTTAGCCATATAAGTAGTGATTACGGGGATTTCCAATAACTCCGCAAATTCGATCAATTCTTTTTCTGCGTGGGATAGGATCACGCCGCCGCCCATAATGATGATCGGAGCTTGGGCTTTTTGGATCATATCTACGGCTTTTTGAATATCAGCCGTTTCTGGTTTCACGCACTCTTTTTTTGCCGGTTGGTAGCTGTTGATGTCAAAGTCGATTTCTGCCTGCTGGATATCTAAAGGCAGATCCAGTAAAACAGGGCCTGGCTTGCCATTGCGCATCAGATAGAAGGCTTCCTGCATAATCTCAGGGATTTTTTCCGCGTCCAGCACACAGAAAACTTTCTTACAAACCGTTTTAGCGATGCTCTCCATATCCACACATTGGAAGGCATCCTGTTTCATTTGCCAGCTATTGGCTTGTCCTGTGATTGCTAATACTGGAATAGAATCAATATGAGCAGTGTATAGGCCAGTGACAAAGTTGGTTGCTCCAGGACCTGACGTACAAAGTGCGGCACTGATTTTGTGAGAAGCACGATAATAGCCATCTGCCGCATGCATACAGGCCTCCTCATGGCGCATGCAAAAGTGTTCGATCGGCGCCTCCTCTAGATATTTGTAGACGGGATTGATCCCTGCTCCGGGGATACCAAATGCATCGGTGATTCCTTCCTTTACCATAATCTGAACGATCGCATCTGCTGCTTTCATATTCATTCCTTCTTCCTGTGTTTATTTCACTATGTGATATTGCGTTTCACTTTATTGCATGTTACCATGTGAGCAATAGGCGGACAATGTAAACGGTGTATTTTTGTCACTCGAAAAATCGATTTGTTCAGATTGGACAAAAGATACCTCTTAATAATATTTAGAAGGAGCTTCTAACATGGAAGAAAAGCAACTCAAAATCAATCACTCTGTTCAAAAGGTGTTTGCGATTATTGAAATTATGACGGCAGCTAAGAGCCCAATGACGTTAAATGATATTTCAAAGCAAACCACTATTCCAAAAGCTACGGCTTCACGACTGCTCTATACTTTGATGACTCTGGGCTACGTGCAGCAGAATCCTAAAACAGCGGATTACTCTTTGAGCTTAAAATTCAAGCTACTAACCAACAGTACAACGATCAATCACGATATCGTTTCGCTGGTTCGGCCGTATATGCAGCAAATTTCAAGTGAATTAAATGAGGCAACTTGTTTGTCGCTTTGTGACAAGCAAGAGCTGGTCTATATTGAATCGATCGACAGTCAGGACAATCTGTTGAACGTTACACAAAAAATCGGAAAACGTGCGCCCCTATACTGTACCGGTGCGGGAAAACTCTATCTGAGTAAAATGTCTGAAGAAGAGTTGGAGCACTATTTAGCTCAGACTCAATTAGTGCCCTTGACCAATCAAACGATAGTCACTGAGAAGGCGTTGAAAAAGGAACTGCTTAAAGTCAGAGAACAAGGCTTTTCTATTGATGATGAGGAATGTGAGCTGGGGGTGAGATGTGTTGCGATACCGTTAATGGATCAGCAGCAGACGCTCCTTGCTACGCTTAGTGTGTCAATGCCTGCCATTCGTGCTAGTCGAGAGAAAACCAATCAAACAGTTGAAGTTTTAAAAAATGCGACCAGAAATTTTTGTCTATAGCCATTTTAGTCAATCGTCGGACGAAACCAATCAAAACAATAGGAGAAAACTATGACGTCAATAAAAGAAATTCTTCAGACTCCGCGCTTTTCTGAGCTATCCGTGCTAAATAAGCATGCTGATCTGGAACGACCATTGGACACGATCGAAATTTTTGAAACACCAGACATTTCCTATTACATACAAAAAAATGCCTTGCTAGTGACGACTGCGATGGCCTTTGGTGAGGATACGGATGGGTTATGTGATTTGGTTCGTTCCCTCGCAAATGTTCCCTCCGCCGGATTAGCGATTAAGCTTGGACGCTACTTAACTGAAATTGATGCCAGAGTGTTGGCAGTCGCTGATGAATTGAATTTTCCAATTTTACAAATACCGGTCAGCCTGCAATTGGGAGATATTTCTCATAAGCTGCTTAGCTTTCTCTGGCATGATCAGACTGAACAAATCTTTTTTGCTTTAGAGATCCAGCAAAAGTTTGTCAATTTGATGATTCGCGGGGCTTCGGTCGATACATTAGTAAAAGAGCTTAGTTCTATGATCAGGCAATCGGTCCTGCTGATTGATCCATTTGGCGAGATCATCAGCACTCACATGCCCTATTCCAATCTAGCTGCATTAAAAACGCAAAAAACGACTTTTTTAAATAAGGTCCGTGAATGCCAAAAAGAAAGACGCGGCGAACATCTTTTAGTAGATTCAGAGCAGGGAAAAATGCTGATCAATATTTTTCCACTCAGTTCAGACCGTTATTTGCCTTATATGCTGGTGATTTTTGATCCAGACGAGCTGCCCTACCCCTTCTCTCAATTTGCAATCCAGCAATCCTTGACCGTGTTAACATTGGCTCTTTATAAGGAGCAGACATTGTTAAATGAAAAAAGAGCAGAGCGGCGGAGCTTTTTGACCTACCTTCTAAATCGAAAGACAGCTTCTCAAGACACCGATTGGTTAGAATATAAGCGTCATTTTCCTAATCTAAACTCTAATTATTATCGTGTAGTCTACATCGAATCCTTTGTTCCAAAAGAACGGCACTTTTACGCGAAAGAGCTGGATGCACTGACCTATGATTACTTATATTTGCGAGTGGAAGATAAGTACAAAAGTATTATGCTGTTTCCGACCGAACAGTTGAATCAGTGGGTTTTTATTGTTCAACAAAAAACGGAGATCCTGCCGATTTTGGAAGATATCCATAAGCAATTATTCGAATTGTTCGGGGTATATGCACGATTCGGTATTGGCGATCCAGTAAATAATATTGATCTTCTCCACTTCTCCTATGCAGAAAGCAAACAAGCTTTAGAAGAATCTGAGGATAAAACCGCGTTTGTTTCTTACAACAAAATACAGGGGATTAAACGAATTACGGAAAATGTTTCTAATGAGGATATGCGGTACTTTTGTGTTTCGATTTTGAAAAACTTGGCCTATCCAGAGAACGAACAGGACGTGGAATTGAGAAGAACCTTGATGACGTATCTCGATATGCAATGTGAGATAACAAAAACAGCTGAACTCCTGTTTATCCATCGCAACACAGTAAAATACCGCATCAAAAAATGCGAAGAGCTGTTGAATACCAGCATCAATGAGCCCGAATTTTCGCTTCAATTGCGGGTAGCACTTTTCTTATCTGAGCCGGATTCTAATTAAAATGGACTGCTAAATAGAGTACTAGATTGCGGATGGTTAGCCCACAGTCTAGTACTCTATTTAGTTCGATTATTTTTAACACGCTGACTCAGTAATTTCTGATTTTTCTTCTTTCCCCTGACAAATTCTATTAATTAAATAGAATACCAGCGTACCAGCAAAGATGATCCCAATTGCCAAATAAAAGGCATAAACCTTTGTGCCAGTAGCATCAGAAATCAATCCAGTTACTGATGGAACGATCACTGAAGCAGACATCCCAAAAAAATTAAAAACGCCATAAGTAGTGGCGATGCTCTTTTTCGGTGCGAATTGTCCTAACCATGAAATAATAATTGGTTCTACCGCCAATTTGCCCAAAAAGCCATACGCCATTATTCCAATGATCAACAAAGACTGATTGGATGTTGTGATCGTCATAAATAGGACGCACGCAGCTAATAGCTCAAGCAGGATGATAATTGTTGTCTTTTTATGAGGAATTTTGTCAGCCATTCGACTAAAAAAAAGTGCTCCTGGTATTGCTGTAAAAAATACTAAGGAAGATGCGACCCCAATCGCCGTTCCCTGAAACCCCCGTTCTGTTTCTAAAAAGTTAGGAAGCCAGGTATCGATTAAATAATAGGTGTACAAGGTTGAGAAATATAAAACATAGGCTGCAATCATTGGCAGTTTAAATAAATCTTTGATAGAATTTTTTGATTTTTCATTGTTGTTTTTCTCTGGTCTAGTGTTCTTTTCTTTCTCACGAATCCATTTCTTAAAGACGACCAACATTACTACGATTAAAAGTGCAGTAATGAATAATAAAAATTGCCATGGCAAAATGCCCTCGCCAACTAAAAAGCTTGAAGAAATCAATCCTAATCCGCTACCAACTGCTGTTCCGCTATTTACAATGGCTGTGGCCAAGCTTTTTTTATTTGTAGGTACATACTCAGTGGTTAGAGAATAGGCTACTCCGTAGTAGGTACCGCACCCTAACCCAGCTAAGATACTGCCAATAAAGACGGTTGACAAGCTGGAGGCGGTCCCAACAATTAGGGTGCCTACTCCAAAAAGCAGAAAACCTGGAATCAGGATGCGTTTTTTGCCAAAACGATCTACAAGAATCCCAGAAGGAATTTGCATACTCACGTATCCTAAGAAGTAGAAACTTGAAATAGTACCTAGTTCTGAATCAGTTGCTCCACCAAAATAATCGCTAATAATCGGATAAATCGGCGTTAAAACCATTCGGTAAATCCAAATCACAATCCATCCTGCGGTCAAGACAAAGATAATTTGCTTCCAATAGGGAGCTCGTTTTTTTATAACTGGTTGTTCCATTTTTACGTCCTCCCTTAAATCAAAAATCTCGATGGACTGTACTTTATTGCAGCACAGTCCATCGAATTTGCTGATGGCTATTTTTTAATAAATGCACCTGGAAATTCTGAGGTAACGCCATCTGTTTGACTGTAAATTGATTCGCCGCGTAAAATTGTTTGAACGACTTGCGCACCAATTTCACGTCCGATGTATGGACTGATTTTATTGCGATATTCTAAATCTTCAGCTTTTAACGTATATGGCGCATTTGGTTTGATCAATACGAAGTCCGCATCTTTTCCAATACTAATGCGGCCTTTAGAATCTAAGTCATAGCGATCAGCTGGGTTTGTCGCAATAATATCAGCAAACATCTTCAAGCTCATGCCGCGTTTTTGAACCCCTTCGTCATACATAACATCCACATTATTTTGAACACCTGAAATTCCGCCCCAAGCTTCAAAGGCATTTTCTTTGTCCTTCAAGTCAGGCGTACAAGGAGAATGATCCGATGTTACAAATGCGATTTCGCCTGATAATACTTTGTCCCACATTGCTTTGCGTGTTTCCAGATCACGGATTGGCGGCGAGCATTTCACCACTGGTCCGATGGCATCCAATTCATCAGTGTGGAAGTATAGGTAGTGAGTACATGTCTCACACGTTACGTCGACTCCTTCTGCACGCGCTTTCGTTACTTCCTCTACACCTTCAGGACAAGCAACATGACAGATATGGATGCGGCAGCCTGTTTCTTTCGCTAAAAGAATCGCACGACGAATCGGCTCTACTTCTGTAAAGACTGGACGGCTTTCCACATAAGCTTTCAAGGTCGTTTCACCATTTTTATAAGCAATTTCGCCTAATTTGTCTGTGATCGCTGCATTTTCTGCATGGATCGCCAGTACTTTGCCTGTTTTGGCAATTTGTTTCATTCCTTCATATAAAGAATAGTCATCGACATTCATGAAATCGCCATCGATTGTACGGTCTCCGCATGTCGCCATGAAGCATTTGTATGCGGCAACTCCCCCATCGTTTAACTCTTGAATCCCACCCTTAAGATTTAAAGGTGTCAATCCTCCGAATGACGCAACGTCTGAACGCAGCTTGTTGTTACCTGCTTCGTACTTGATTTTCAAGCTTTCGGCATCTGTAGTAGCAGGGACTTGATTTAAAGGCATTTCCATAAACGAAGTCACACCGCCTTTGGCACAAGAAGCAGTTCCAGTGACATAGCCTTCCCACTCATCGCGATAGCCGCCTCCAGGATCGGTGATATGGACATGAGCATCTACCATTCCCGGACTAACGACTAATCCAGAAGCATCAATAACTTTGTCGCCTTCTAGTCCTTTTCCAATGGCAGCAATAACCCCATCTTTGACTGCGACATCTGTTTCAACTTCTCCGCTTTCCAAAATTACTAGACCATTCTTAATAACTAAATCGTGACTCATTCTTTTACTTCCTCTCTGTATATAGTTTTTTTAATCAAAGACTTCCTCGGTATTATCCTCAGAGCCTAATTTCTTCAAAACATAGTAAATAGCAAATGCACAAGAGAAACCAACTAACCAAGAAACATTAGAAATCGCCTGCAATGCTGGGATAAATTGTCCGCTAAGTGAAATCAGCAAAGCGATGATTGTCGCAATATAGGCTTGGCGATTCAAGCCGCGATAACTATTTTTTGAATTGTCGGCCTTTGGATCAATATAAAGCGCATCCAAATTAATGGTTTGCTTTTTGATAAAGAAGTAGTGGGCGATCATTACTCCAGCCACCGGTCCTAACACAGCGCCGATTGAATTTAAGAATATAAAAATACTGTCCGCATTTTCCATTAACTTCCAAGGCATGATCACGTAGCTTATCACACTCGCAATAATAACCCCTTTTTTATAATCGACTTTTTTAGGGAACAAAGCAGAAAGCTGATACGCTGCCGGAATAATATTACCCGTTGCATTTGTTGAGATAGTCGTTAACAAAAAGACAGTCATAGCAATAATAATTGCAGGGAAATTATCCCAACGATCAACGATGTTCAACACATTCCATTCCTGAATCCCATAATGGATAGATCCGCCAATCAGAATTGCTACACTGGAGAAAGCAAAGATCAAATAGGCAACAAGCAAGCTGGCCATTTGTCCAACTGTCTGATCGCGAGTGGACTTCGCATTTTGCGTAAAGTCGGAAACACTGGCTCCTGGTGCTGCCCAAACGGCCAACACCGAATTGATGATCATAAAATACGCGAAAATCGGATTGATACTCTGTGTTGCTCCGCTAGTATCGAAAGCTAAGATAGCTCCCACACCACCAGCAGCACGAATCGCCCAGATCGCCATTCCGCCAAATACAATGTAGATCAGCGGACTTAAAATTGCCGTAAATTTATTTAGAATATTTCCGCCGCCAAGACCGATCAGCATGTTGAGTGCCCAGAAAAGAGTAAAGGCAATCAAACCCGGAAGGCCAATTCCAAAGAAGCTGGTTGAACCGCCGATGGCTAAAAAGCCAGGCCAGATTTTTCCAATCAATACTAAAAGTGCTAACGAACCTGTATAATTTTGTAAACCAAACCAAGCGATCGCCGCGACACAGCCTCTTAGAAAGCCGGGTAATTTCGCACCGACATCTCCATAAGTCGAACGTAGATGGATAGCAAATGGAATTCCGTATTTCGATCCTGCTCGTCCATTCATTGTCATAAATAAAGACACAACAAGAGCGCTAACGACTAAAGCCATCATGACGTTGATTGGAGATAGCCCTAAAAATAGAAATCCTCCAACTGCTGTATAATTGGGAATGTTGTGAACAGATCCCATCCAGAGAGTAAAATAATTTTTCGTTCCCATGTTCCGCTTCTCTGGTGTCTTAGGCAGCATGTCATCGTTGTAGCCGCGTTCTTTAAAGCGAGCGACTTCTTCTTCTGAAACCTGATAATCCGTATTTTCCACTATTGCGCCTCCTTTTTTTCTTTTGAGCTTACCCATTTCTTATAACCTATTGTAAGCGTTTTAGTTAAAGTGTTCATTGGATGTAAGTACAAAAATCTGTACTGCCAATTGTTCAAAATGAACAACTAAAATACTCTTGTCAGATTATTGATAATTCCTCGTTTATCGATTGTTTGACTAGTGTTAAAAATCCGCTGATTATTTAGTGATATGCATTAAATAATCAGCGGATTTCTATTTAAAAACGATGGAGATAGCACGTAATTTCTAGGATCAACTTATTTACTCAATTCCGAATAACTTTTTGTCCCATTAAATATTTCTAGATTCAGTTCGTTTTCATCACTCGCTATAATCATAGCAACTAGAACGTCAATATCTACGTTCAACAAGGTTCTAAACACGCCAGAAAACCAATCGATTCCAGCTAACAAAGCGATACTTTCTGTTGGCAGACCTAACATTGGCATTACGGTTGCCAATGCTACAAGGCCTCCACCGGGAACGACGACTGTGCCTAAACAAGCTAAAGTAGAAAGTAAGATTGCCTGTGTTAGTTGACCAATACTAAGTTCGATTTTGAAAAACTGAGCAAAAGTTACGATGGATAAAGATAAATACATGGCTAACCCATTACTGTTCAAGCTCATTCCTAAAGGCATTACTAATTTATTGATGCGGTCACCAATTCCTAATTTTTCTCTCCCATCTTCGATTTTGATTGGTAAAGAAACAGCTGAAGAGGTCGTAGTGACAGCAATCATTGTGATTCTCCAAATGTTTTTGATTAGACGAGGAACACTTACCTTACAATAAACGCCAGTTATCAGAAACCAGATCAACAAGTATAAGACTGCAGCGACACCAAAGGTCAATAAAAATTTCATCAATGTTCCTAAAACGCCAATACCTATATCTCCGACTACTGCAGTAATCAAACTAAAAATACCAATTGGTGCAAGTTTCATAATCATTGTAACCATTTTTAAAACAACATTATTGAAGTTCGATATCCAATCTAAAATATGTGTATTGCTTTCATCACTTTTTACCATACTTAAGGCCAAGCCGAACATGAGAGAGAAAACAATCACTTGAATCATATTCGCCTCTGCCATTGCGGTGACAATATTTTGTGGAATAAACCCTAAAATTACTTCTTGCAGCCCACCATCATTGACTGCAAAATCGCTGACACCAGAAAGTGTGTGGGTTAAACCAACACCTGGTTTAAATACTAAACCAAATACGATTCCTATACCCGCAGCTAGAATGGTTGATCCCATGAACCACAAAATTAATCTCAAACCTATCTTTCGTAATTCTTTAATTTCTAACCCACCAACAGCTTCTATTACCGAGCCCATAATCAAGATTACTACCGACATTTGAATTAAGCGTAAAAACAAATCACCAATAATTTTGATTCCTACAATATTCTTTTGAAAAATTGCACCTAGTATGATTCCTAGGACCATTGCTATCATAATTTGATTCGTTAAGCTTATTTTCCGAAGTGCTCTCATTAAATTACCTCGCTCTCTTATATAGAAGGAAATCGCTGCATAGCTATTTAGCTTTTTTTAAGTTAGATAGTAGAAATAGGAGTGATCCAGCCACTAAAAGAACGATCGCAATATAGAATCCCATAACTTTGGAGCCTGTAGCATCAGAAATCGATCCAGTTAAGGTAGGAGCAATCACCGATGACATCATCCCGAAGAAATTGAACACCCCTAAAGTAGTTCCAATTCCAACTTGCGGTGCATTTTCTCCTAACCAAGAAATAATGATTGGTTCAACCGCTAGCTTACCTAGAAAACCATATAAAATCAAAGCGATCATCAAAAAGGTCGATGTCGAAGATTGTACAGTGATCAACAGCATTACTGCTGCCAGGATTTCTAAAATAACAATGAATCGTACTTTTCTGTCCATATATTTATCCGCTAGCCGGCTAAAGAATAATGCTCCAGGAATTGATGCGAACGCTACCAAAGATGAAGAAAAACCAATAGCTGCGCCTTGAAATCCACGTTCTGTTCCTAAAAAATTTGGCAGCCAAGTGACTGTCATGTAATAAGCATAGCAGGTAGCAAAATAAAGTATATAGGTAAATAGCATTGCTGGCGATAGTAAAGACTTCATTGAAACGGCTTCTTTAGGTTTTTCTTCTACTTTTTCTTTCGGTTTATTGAACGCTACATCATCTTTATTACTACGAATAACAAGACTGAATGCCCCCAGCATTACTAGCGTTAATCCGATTGAAATGTACATCATTACCTGCCATGGAAGGCCCAACTGAACAACCAGATAACTGGAAAGAATCATTCCCAGACCAGAACCGACTGCAGAACCGCTATTTACGATTGCTGTAGAGAAGCTCTTCTTATCTGCTGGAATATTCTGGGAAGTAAGAGAGTATGCCGATCCGTAGAAAGATCCGCAACCAATCCCTGCTATGAAGCTGCCAATATAGATCATTGAGATAGTTGATGCTTGAGAAATGATAAATGCGGCCAAAGCAAAAAATATAAAGCCGGGAATAAGTACTTTCTTTTTCCCAATTCTATCAACTAAAAAACCAGCAGGAATCTGCATAATTACATAACCTAAGAAGTAGAAGCTTGAAATCGATCCTAAAGCGGTATCAGAAACATTTCCTCCTAATGACGCATTGATTTGTGGATAGACTGGTGATAATGCTGAGCGATAAATCCAAATCGATACCCAGCCAGAGCAAAGCAAAACAATAATCTTCTTCCAGTACTCCATGCCGGCCCGTTCTTTATTCATTTCCATCATTCTTCCTCCGTATACATTCATTTATTAGTATAAAATAGGCAATGGATGCCTTTTCATTGCCTATTTCCATTGTAAAATTTATATAGATTAGATACATTGACAATTGAAACAAATGTTTAAAAAAATTTGTGCAAATTAACCAATTTATTCGGAGTGAATTGGTTATCCTTCATAAATCTGCAACGCTGCTTTTACTGCTTCCCCTTTATTGACAGTCGCGCCATAATAAATTAATGCAGATTCCAATGCGCCTAAAACCTGAAGAACATTTTCTCGACGGCTGCTGTAGCCCATGTTTCCAATCCGCCAAACTTTTCCCTTCAAGTCACCGAAGGAAGATGCAATTTCAACACCAAATACTTCCAGCAGCATATTACGGATCGCTTCCCCATCATCTGCTCCTTCAGGAATTAAAATGGGGGTCACCGTCGGCATTTTTGTATCCAAATTGCCATAGAAACCCAAGCCCATAGCTCTGATACCTGCCACGATCGCTTGGTCATTTAATTGATGACGTGCCCAGACGTTTTCAATCCCTTCATTGATCATTGTCCGCAGCCCTTCATGCAGCGCATAAATCATACTAGTTGCTTCAGTGTGGTGGTTGATCCGCTCAGAATTCCAATAGCGCTGCAGCTGACTCAAATCTAAATAATTGCTGCTGATGTGATTGTCATTGCGATCCACTTTGCTTAATCCTAATTCTTTTTGGTAGCGACTGGTCAGAACCTTTTCCACCCGATCATTGTATGTGACTAAAGACATACCAGATGGTACACTGACACATTTTTGAGTACCGCCAATTGCGATGTCGACATACCAATCATCGACAAAAATCGGTACCCCGCCATAGGTTGCAACCATATCGACCACAAAGAAAATATCTCTTTCTCGGCAGGCAGCTCCGATCTGATCTAGAGTCTGCATTTGCCCATTCGCAGTTTCGCCATGCACCATCGTAACGATTTTCGGCTGAAATTCATCGATTGCTTGAATGATCTCCTTCTGATCAAAGGGCTCTGACCAATCCTTTTCTAAATATTTGACCTCTGCTTTGGCCCGCTCGCAAATCTCACCTAATAAATAAGCGAAACGGCCATAAACAGGAATTAGGACCTTATCTCCCGGTTCAATCAAAGCAATTAAAGCTGCCTCCAAACCAGAGCGCGAGGTGCCGTCAATAGCGAAAGCCTGCTCATTTTTTGTTCCAAACGGTATCTTGATCATCTCCTTTACGTCATCCATGATCGTCAAAAAGGCTGGATCAAACTGACCTAGAATAGTTGAGCTCATCACCCTTAAAACATTCGGGTGTGCTTCAACGGGTCCTGGTGTCATAATCGTTCGGCTTGGTATTACTAATTCTGAAAACATAAAAATCCCTCTTTTTCTCTTTAATTTGGTAAAGCTAATTGTTCTTTTTGCACAAAAAGTTGCTTCTTCTGGTCGAAATAACTAATTGACCCTTGTTTATCCTCGCCGCCTTGCCTATACTCTAGCTAGGAGGTTGTGCTATGAGAACGATACTTGATTTATTACAAATCCCGCGTTTTTCTGATCTGATTTTACTGACGAATGCAGAGTATGCGAACCTGCAGGTTGACAGTATTGAAATCAGTGAAACGCCAGATATTTCTTTCTATATTCCTGAAAAGACCTTTCTTTTAACCACTGCAATGATTTACAAGAACGATCAAAGTCAGATATTTGATCTGATTGATTCGCTTCAGGAAAAAAATGCGGCTGGTTTAGGGATCAAGGTTGGGCGATACATTGATGAAATCGAACAGCAGGTCATTGATTACGCCAATCAAAAGCAATTTCCCATTGTTCAAATTCCCATTTCGATCCCATTAGGCAGTCTGCTCCATCAAATGCTGAATTTATTGTGGGATAAACAGACAGAACAATTGAACTACGCCTTGGATATTCAGCGTCGTTTTTCAAATATGCTTGTAAATGATGTAAGTATTGCGCGTTTTATTTCTGACTTTGGCCGATTAATCAATACGCCGGTCATTTTAGTTGATCCTTATAAACGCGTTTATGCAGCATCCAAACACTTTTCAAAAACAACTAAGCCAGCAGAATATTATATTGACCAGGTCAAATTAGCCGATCCCAATTTCGTGAATAAGAAAGAGGATTCCATCTTGATCAAGGATTTGGATCAAAAAACCTTTTTGGTCTCTTATTTTTCGGTTGAGCATAATCATTATTTTCCACATTCGCTGGTCATTTTGAATCCGGAGAAGATTCCCTACCCTGTATCAAATTTTGCCTTAGAGCAGGCGGCCCTTGTGTTGTCCTTCATGCTGTATAAAAATCAAAAGATTCAAGAGTCCTACGATATTTTGAAAACGGATTTTTTGACTCGAATGATCGAAATTCAGCAAGCACCCAACCAAGAACCGCGCGATTGGCTTGATTCAGGGACGACCTATGGCCTGGTTAAAGCACGACATTATCGTGTAGTCTATGTTGCCTGCCAGCAAAAAGAGCCCTATCATTCGAAAATCAGGTATCAAGAGGAAGTCAGTCAAATAGGCTTTAACTGGTTGAGCGATAAGCTTGCTCATCATATTAAGGACGTTACCCTCTTTAAGGTCAAAGACACGGCTCACTATGCGATAGTGGTCCAGCACAAGCAGGAAAATCTGGAAAATATTCTAAAAACTGTAGCGGCGGATTTATTTGAACGTTTGGATATCCAGCTGCAATTTGGCATAGGAACGATCTATGACTCGATCGATGATATCGCGAAATCTTATATTGAAGCGAAAACGGCCTTTGAAGAGATGCAATTGCTCTCGACTCTTCCCTTGACCTATCAATACCAGCAAAAAGGGATGCGCAGTCTTTTTGAAAAAATGGGGCCATCGGATATTACCTATTTTTGTGAAATTACCTTAAAAGAGCTTGCCTACCCCAAAGAAGCATCTATGATCGAGCTGCGAAAAACCTTGAAATACTACCTCGATTTTCATTGTGAAATTGCGCGAACGGCCAAAGCGCTGTTCGTTCATCGAAACACGATTAAATATCGCATTGATCAATGCAACGAGATCATTGGCAAAAATATCCATGATTCTGGTGTCAGCCTTGACTTGCGTTTGGCCTTAGAGCTTTCGGAGGAGGACAATTTATAAAACATCTTCAGGTACACGAATAGCGGGGATATTACCCGACTATCCGTGTACCTGCTTTACCTAATAGAGCCTGGTCTGCTTCCTCTAAGGCGCAAATGATCGAGGTTTTTCCTTGGCGTGCAAAGTGAATCGCCGCTTCAATCTTCGGCCCCATGCTGCCGTCAGCGAAGTGACCGTCTTCAAAATGCTTTTGAGCAATTTCCGGCGTAATCGTTTCTAACTTTTCTTGATTTGGTTTGCCGTAATTAATATAGACGTTGCTGACATCTGTCAGCATCATGAAGACATCGGCATCTACCTGCTCAGACAGCTTCTTCCCTGTACGGTCTTTATCAATGACCGCTTCAATTCCGCTCAAGAGCCCGTTCTCTTTTCTCGATACAGGGATTCCCCCGCCTCCGCCGGCTACGACGATCGTATTTTGATTCAGTAAATTCACGATGGAATTGACTCCGTGGATCGTTAGAGGTCTAGGTGACGGCACAACTCGACGATACCCGCGCCCCGCATCCTCCATCATCTTCCAATTGCGTTCCTTCGACATTTTTTCTGCTTCTGCTTTTGTATAAAATACGCCGATTGGTTTGGTTGGTTTTTGGAAAGCTTCATCCTCCGCAGATACCTCTACCTGAGTTAAAAGTGTCACGACTTCGCTCGTCAACCCCTCCTCCTCAATCTTATTTTTAATGGTTTGTTCCATTAAATAGCCGATGAATCCTTGCGATTCCGCGTTGCAGACATCTAAAGGAAATGGTGGTACGATATTTTTGGCTTCTTCATTTTGCCGCAAAATATTGCCTACCTGCGGTCCATTACCATGAGTCACAACGATCTGGTAATCCAGCTTTTCAATCTTTGCGATCATATCCGCACTGGTCTTGATATTTTCCAGCTGTGCTTCAACTGTTTCCGATTGACCAGGTTTCAAAATCGCATTGCCGCCAAGAGCAATAACTACACGATTTGCCATGTTCTTTCTCCTCATTTTTTCTGAATGATTTCGTTGTTAACGCATGTGGTTCTACATAGGTTAACAACGATTTATTTTACTTTGTTCCGTAAATTTTCTTCTCGTTCACTCCGTGTGTTTTATTAAAATAGGCGAGGGTTCTTGTAAAACCTGCCAAGAAATCTGCTCCCGAGGTATGTCCTGTTTTCAAAACAGTGTGAATCGCATGTTGCAGCTGCCTGTTTGGATCAACTAATGCCTCTTGTAAGCTCAAAACAGATTGATTAAAGCGCTGATTCAAACTGCACAGCAGATAATGCTTACTGACATCCGTGGTCAAATCCTCCACCGCAGTCATTTTGGTGCGTAAATACGTTTGCAGCTTTTGATTTTGCTTATCCAGCAATAGACGAGCCGCTAAATGTCCGATGATCATATCATCGCCAGATGGCGTTAATCCGGGGCCGCGACCGATTAAAAAGTGCAGTGCCTGACGCTGCTGAGACAGCTGATCAGCGCACAAGGCATCGATTGCTGATACAAAGCGATGCTCACTAGCAAAAACCGCGTTCAAGCCTTCCTGATAGCCGGTCTCTTTTTCAAGTCTTCTGATGCAGCATTCATAGTCAGCCCATATAGCTGCGTCGATTTTTTTGGTTCTTCGACTTTGAAAGGTCTGATAGGTTTTTCCAGAAAGCAGCAATTGACTGTTTGTAAATCTAAGCGTTTGATTTTGAATAATCAAACAGTCATCTACGTTTATTTCCGCTGACAGCTGTTCAAAATCAGTCGCTCTTAAATAGATTCCGTTTGGGACAATGGCACTTTGTTCAGTGGAGACAACGGCTAAATGCTGACACGTCTCATCTTGAATATTAAAGCTGCGGCCAAATTTACTGTGTACCCGCCACCAGCTTTTAGGAAATGAACGGTTGTAGATTTCTTGATCCAAACAGCAGGACTCTATCAGCATCGCTTTCCTCTCCTTATTCGTTAAACCCTAATTTCTTCGCATAGGCTAAGACAGCCTTTTCAAAGCAATCGATTGGCGGTGTCACTGTGCCTGCGCCAATTTGTCCCAGACCAGCTTTCTTATTAGCAATTCCAGTATTAATAACTGGTAAAATGCCTGTTTCCACCACTTTTCGTGCATCGATTCCTAAGCAGATTCCTTTGAAATCCCAAGTTGGAACTGGGAAATTCGGATTGCTGTCAATACAGATTTCAGTCATTTCATTGCTGGTGTTCAAGGCATCGTAAAAGCCCCCTGAGCCGACAAAACGAGTAACCGCCGGAGCGGCGATCATTGCCATGCCGCCAACACCAAAGGTTTCTGTGATGGCGCTATCCCCCATATCCGGTGATGCGTCTGCCTCGCTGAAGCCGGAGAAGTACAGGCCTTTTGGTGTATTCACGGGACCTGTAAACCATTCGTCCCCCATTCCGGCGATACGGATTCCAAATTCATGGCCATTTCGGCACATTGCTGTAACGATTGTTCCTTCTTGGATTTTTCGTGCACCGTCCATTACGGCCTTTGCAGAGGCCATCATGATATTCAAGAAGAACTGATCCGTGTCCGCCAAAAATTGAATGACTTCCTGCTTTTCACTTTCGAATCCTTCTAATGAAACGATTGCCGGAGCAACTTCCTTCAGAAATGCCAGAGAGGCAGCGATATTTCGTTGGTGGAACTCATCCCCCATCGAAATTGCCTTGGCCACTAATACATTGATATTCAACCCGTTCTCCATGGTTTTTAACGCAGCGCTTAACACAGGCCCCAAAGTATTTTTCATCCAATGTAATCGATTGACGACCTCTTCTGAATAGGCTCCAAAACGTAGAACCGCACCAATACCCTCATTCATCGTACAGTATGCGCGATTGCCGTCGGTTTTGTTTTCTACTACTAGTACGGCCATATTGGCAGAGGTAATCCCTCCCATTGGCCCCACCGCATCCACGTGATGACAAGGGATGAGTGTTACTTCGCCGGACGCTAGCTGCCGCCGAACGTCTTCTTCAGTTTCGCCCCAGCCTTCAAACAATGCCGCCCCAACACACGCTCCTTGAATAGGATCGATCATTTGATCATAGCGAATCGGCGGTCCTGCATGCAGCAAAACCTTTCCTTCATTTAATTCAGTAATGACTGTCTTGGCGGGTACTACGTCTAGTAGGAACGGAGAACCAGCTACAATTTTTGCGGCGACCGCTTGGTTTGCTTCATCAATTGTTTTATACACGTTTCATTCTCCTCCTAATTCAATATTGCCTTATTCAAAAATTGCAATGCTTTTTGCAAGGTGATATTCCCACCTGCCACCGGCTGCCAATCAAATTGGACGGCTTTGCCGTTATGACTGGTGATTGCGTCAGAAAAACTGCGTAAGCCAATGTTGATAAAGGCATCATTTGTTAGAAGACGTAGCATCTCTTTTGAAGGAGCTGCTGAAGCTTTCCCGCTGTTTTTCTTTGGTAAGATCTTTCTTTCAGGCAATGTCAATGGATGGCCAAGGATCAATAGTGCCATTTTGACTGCTTGGGCGTTACTATCACAAAGAACGACACCAGCATCTTTCAGAATATTCTTCTGTTCAGCCATATCTTGCGGATCTTCATCCGTACCGACGATCGTTGCGATGACCACCAATTCTCGGCCGTCAGACGCCGCTTTTTCTTTGATTTCCTTGATAGTGGGCGCCAATTCGTTTGCCATATTCGCGTGCGAGCCGTATCCTAAAACATCATCTAACAGGATTACCGCTGTTGTTGGTTCATCCGCTGCTTGTGCCAGCATTTCTTGGCGTTTGCTTGGGTCGATCATTGGGTGTGGTTTGCCTTGCGTATAGATATCATCGCCTAAATCAATGATTTCATGAACACCGTCTTTTAAGATAAAACCATCTTCTGCCTTCTGATCATCCTTTAACCCTAGCGCTCGCTTCATTAACATAGCGGCTTCATAAGCTAACGTACCGCCAGAATACAATCCTTTGATCCCAGTTTGCTCTGGGGTAAATTGATAACCTGGATCAGCTAAAGCGGTATTTTTCTGCACTACGTCTTTGCCTTGCATTAATTGAACAGCTATTTCAGCAGCTTCTTCCAAGGTATAGGCTCGGTATAGATTTTCCTCATGATCGGTTGGTTCTTCTCCTAAAAAGATGGTAACAACTGGTTTAGAAGAGCCTCTTAACAGCTCCAAGACCTCATCACGAACGCTTGGGGCAGGCGGTTTTGAGATCACCACGATAACTTTTGTATCTGGGTCCTGCTCCAGTGTTGCGACACTGTCTTTTAAGGTGATTCCGCCAACCTCGGCTTTTAAGTCGCGTCCGCCGGTGCCAATTGCGTTAGTTACACCGCCGCCTAATTTATGAATCAGTGTTGTCACTTCCTGAATCCCGGTTCCGGAAGCGCCCACGACTCCGATACTTCCTTTACGGACAGCATTGGTAAAGGCTACAGGAATACCATTGATGATCCCTGTACCGCAGTCAGGCCCCATCAGCAGCAGCCCTTTTTCGTGAGCCAGCTGTTTCAGACGAACTTCGTCTGCCAGCGCGACATTGTCGCTAAAGCAGAAAACGTGCTTGCCTTCATTCAAAGCGTGTTCAATTTCTACTGCCGCATGCGTTCCTGGAATAGAAAAGACTGCAACGTGGGCCTCTTGACCAAGCTCTAACGCCTTATCCCAGGTTTTTACTGTCTCTGTCCCCTTCTCATTTCCGCCTTTGCTTTGTTCGGCTAGAAATTCGTCAATCGTACTTAATACGTCTTGAATTAACTTTTCGTCTTTATCTCGAATGTCTAAAACGATTGCCATGTCATTGGAGGATGCTTCTTCCAGTTCTGGAGTGTAAAGTCCGCCAGTTTTGAAAATGTCCTTATTAGCGGGAGTCCCCATCATAACCGAAGCCTTCTTCACTCCAGCCAATGTATTTAATCGATTCGTTAGCAGCATCAATACGATCGAATCTTGATAGCTATTTTTCTGAATAATCGTGTGTAACACTTGATTCCCTCACTTTCTGTTACTTAGTTGCAAAACTTCCAGTTTCTCCGTATTGATCGAAATGGATGGTAGTACTTTCCAAATAGTCTAATACGCGTTTCGTGACAGGAATTCCCTCAGCCATATACTGATCGTATTTGACTTGATTTGTCTCGCCTGGATAATAAACCTGCTTAAAGCCAGCTGCTGGGGCGATGTCATGCAGCTCTTCGATCATGGTCTCAATGTTGTGTTTAAAGCTAGGCAGATCCGTGAAGCGTCTTGGATCAATCAGAATGAATAGTTGTCCAAGATTTCTTTTTTCCGTCAGATCGCTATACATAGAAGAAACATTTTTTCCAAATGGAAGGCCTAAGAGCATGCCCGATAAGACATCCACCATCATCATTAAGCCAAATCCCTTAGGTCCGGCCATTGGCAGCAGGCCATTCACCTCATGAGGATTCGTTGTTGGTTGTCCATTCACATCCACTGCCCAGGTATCTGGGATGTCTTGATTTTTTGAACGGGCGTCCAAAATTTTTCCCCAAGCCTGAACAGTTGTCGCCATGTCAAAAACAACCGGAGCCCCGTATTCTCTAGGTGCCGCAAAGGCGATTGGATTGGTTCCAAAGTAGTTTTCTGAACCGCCAAAAGGAACTACCATCGGGTCAGACTGGCACATAGAAATGGCGATTAGGTTCTCTTCTGCGGCACGTTTTACATAATAGGAAAGCGCACCGCAATGACTGATTCGCTTCACACCAACAATCGCTGCCCCAGATTCTTTCGCCTGATCGATCGCGTATTCCAACGCTCGCAGCGCGACGTATTGGCCGACGCCATTATCTCCATGAACGATTCCTGTACTTGCGCCGGTTCGTTCAAAGGTAATCTGAGGATCGGTCGTTACTCCGCCTTTTGCTATACGTTCTGCATAGTAATCGACACGCACCGCTCCGTGAGAATGGATACCGCAAGCATCCGCAAAAACTAAATGTTCCGCCACTGTATCCGCATGTTCCTCTTTCAAACCGGCTTGTATCAATTTATCTTGAATCAACTCATGTAATCTTACTGGTTGAACAATCATTGTTTCTTCCATCGTACAAACTACTTCCTTTTTCTAAATTTCAGGATCACGGTTGCAGTCCTTTGAGTAAACGTATTTTAATGGCTCATCTCTGCCAACTGCGTACGCTGCCTGATGAACGTAAGCGCTCATAAAGATGTAATCTCCTTTTTCTACTGGCAGCCAATCATTGTCTAAGTTGTACATTCCTTTTCCAGAAAGCAGATACGCTCCGTGTTCCTGATAATGTGTCTCAATATAGCCGTGACTTGCGCCAGGCTCAAAAGATAAGATATGGAAATTCATGTCAAAGCCGAGATCCTTCGGTAAAAAGTCCCAAAGCAGTACATCTTTCATGCCCTCATAGTGGATCGGCTCAATTTCGTTTACATTACCGACTACTTTATAGGCATTGTGTCCTTCTAATGGCTGGTAGCGTTTCTTATATAAGAAAAATTCTGTGTCTTCTTCCTGTGCATTCGCTAAAAACATTTTTTCTCCAGCGGGCAAGTAAACATAGCCGCCAGAGAGGATCGTATGACTTTCCTTGCTGTCGCTTACTTCCAGCTTTCCATCGATCACGTAAACTAAGGTCTCGATGCCGTCGCCGCCGAAGCCGAGCGCATTTTTACCACCTTGATGGAAAGTCATGATGTAATCTACAAAGCTCGCACCAAGTTTCGTGGAGCCTAGAATGGAACAATCGCAATTTTCAAATCCCGGTATCACATTGTTGACCAAGCCTTCATGCGGAAGAACCGCGTAATTATTCTTTTTGATAACAGCTCTTGATTCTAATAAGCCGTCAATATAGCCGATATGATTATTTTTGTACCCCATATTCTTCCCTCTTTCCTACTCTTTATAGGCCAATTCGTAGAGTGCTTGTGCTAATACCTCGACGCCGGCAACCAGGTCTGCTAAGTCAGTCGCCTCTGCTGGATTGTGGCTGATTCCCTTAATGCTTGGCACAAAGATCATCGCAGTCGGATAATGCGGTGCGATGACTTGAGAATCATGACCAGCGCCACTATGCATCACTTTGTATTTCTTTTCTTTGGTTTTTGCAGCACCTTCTACGACTTTTACTACGTCAGCATCCATTGGAACGGGCGCTTCATTCATCCATAAATCGATCTCCAACTCTAATTCAAGCTCGTTGGCGACCTTTTTCATATACTCCTCAGCTTCTTTGGTAAATCGCGTCAGCTCCGCAGCATCTGTGTGGCGGCAATCCATTGTAAATAGGACTTCGCCTGGAACAACATTGACAGTATTAGGTTTAGGTTCAACCTTGCCAAAGGTCACCACTAGCGGATCCCCTTCTGCGAATGCACGATCGATGATTCCTGAACAGATTTTGGAAAAACCGTAGACAGCATCCCGACGATACCCCATTGGCGTTGTACCAGCGTGATTGGCTTCACCTTTTAAAACAAAGGTATAGCGTTTTTGGCCTGCGATATTATTGACAACACCGATTTGCAGCTTCTCATTTTCTAAGACGTTTCCTTGTTCAATATGGATCTCTACAAATGCTTTGATATCGTCACGTCTGGCATTCGCTTCCTCAGAGAAATCAAAGCCTTGGCGGCGCATTTCATCAACGAACTTCAGCCCTTCAGAATCAGCAATCTCTTCAACCTGTTCTCTCGAGGCCTCCCCTACGAAGTTTTTACTTCCCCAGAACACAGTCGGAAAACGGCTGCCTTCTTCTTCGGCCATTGAAATGACTTCTAATGAACGCAAAGGCTTGCCGTAGGTTTCAAGTAATTGCTGGATGGCTAGGTAGGCGGCCATCACACCAAATTGTCCATCTAAGGTACCGCCGTTGACGACAGTATCGATATGGGAACCAGAAAGGATCGTTTCCTCCGGATATTTTGTTCCAGCTACGCGGCCAAATAAATTTCCGATCGCATCATAGGAAGTCTCTAATCCGATTTCCTGCATTTTGCCTTCAACAAATTTTTGTGCCTCTAGCCAGGAATCTGAATAGAGCAGCCGTGTCATACCACCGGTTGGATCGCTGCCTATTTGGGATAATGCGTTGATTGTAGTATCTAATCGTTTTTCTAAAGTCATTCCATGGACCTCCTTTATCTAGTAACCTCATTGTAAGCGCTAATAGTTCGAACTTCATTGTTCATAAGTGACAAAAATTGATATCCATTTGTGCTAAAGCACTGTGAATTCCTGCTAATCAAATCATTATAATGAAAGTAGAAAGAAGGAATCTTATGAGAAAACAGCAATTTATCTATAAAACCTGGAAGGAGCTCCTATTGAAGGTCTCCTTTTTTCCAGCAACAGCGACAGAGGCAAAGGATAAAACAATTCTCTATTTTCATGGCGGCGGGTTTCTTTTCGGGGATCGTGAGGATCTTCCTGAAGCGTATCTGGCGCTCTTTTTAAAAAACGGCTTTCATGTTTTAGCATTTGATTATCCGCTTGCACCTGAGACCCCATTAAGAGAAATTGTTCATTGCTTAGAAGCAGGGGTTCACTGGTTTTCAGAGAATTATCAGTCTCGACTGAATCTATTAGAACCAGGTTTTTTCTTATTTGGCCGGTCAGCTGGCGGCTGCTTGGCTTCTATTTTGACTGCTAATCATTATCAACACCAGCTGGGGCTGATTCGTTTTTACGGGTATCATCATTTTGATCATGAGGAGTTCGTTTTACCAAGCCCGTTTTATAATCATTATCCTAAGGTTCCCCCTCTAACCGCACAGCAGCTTATCCAAAATCAACCGACTGTGGTTAGCGGAGTGGCCGAAAGATTTCCCTTGTATCTTTCAGCTAGGCAGTATGGGAATTGGCTCAGCTATTTAGGACCAAAACTCAATGAATTGACGGTCAATGACAAACAATTAGAGCAGTTTCCGCCTGTCTTTATGGCTCATTGCAGGAAAGATCCAGATGTTCCGATCGTTTCGTCCCAACAAATGGCAGCTGCCGTTAAGCAATGTACTTTTCTAGAGTTGGATAGGATTGAACACGACTTCGATCGAGAGAAAAATCCAACGGCAACTGACATTTATCAGAAATTGCTTGATTGGCTTGAGGAGCATATACGAAACAGAAAGTGATTTTCGACGCAAAAAAAGTTCCGATTCTACTATTATATATAGTAAAATTGGAACTTTTTATTTTAAGGCTGAAGCGTTGATTCCTTCACGCTGTATTCTCAACTATATTCGGCAATAAATTGATTGATGGTTTCTGCTACTTCCTCTGCACTGGAGCCAATCGCGGGATGTCCCGGCTTCTCAAAAAGTTTGAATTGCCCCTGTACCACTTCACCGACGATTGCTTGATACTCCCGTTCGATATTCGGCCGAATCATCTCGTCCCTTTTCGTAGCGGTCAAAAGCAGAGGCGCTTGCAAAATTTGCAGAGAATCAAAGAACAGTTCTCTGCGTGAGACGATCAGCCGCCACATGGAATCTGTATCTCTTTCGACGACCTCTTTCCAATCCTCGCCAATACACCAATGATAAAATTGAGAGGCTTCCGGATCTGCCAGCGTTGTCGAGCGCTCTGCCAATAATGCCTGGTCAAAACCGTCATGAAAAGTACGACCGTCAAAGCTGTCGGCGGTGACAGTGGCGATAAGATCTGGTCTCAAAAAAGCGGTATTGATCGCTACCCAAGCCCCACCGCTTGTTCCAACCAGATTTACGTCGCTGAGCGCTAAGTGCTCTAGCAGGGCGATTGTCTGCCTCGCTTCGTCTTTCCAAAGTTCTGTTGGAAATTTATCTAACCGATCAGAGCGTCCATAGCCTAAAAAATCAATCAAGACGACCTGAAAGTCGGTGTAAAGAGGCAGCATAGGAGTAAATAATTTTGAAGACGAGGTATTTCCATGCAAAAAAACGAGTGGCTTTCCTTCTCCGATTGTCTCGTAAAAAATGTTCTTTCCCTGATAGCTGAAAAAGCTCATTCCAATCCCTCCTTAGTGCTTGATCCATTCATTTTTAGTATAGCAAGAAAAGCGAAACAGAATGCTCCCTGGCTTCAACAAAAAATTTATGGATCTATAAAGAAAATGGGTTGAGTTTTTTCGTAGAGCCGTTCTCCTTATAGTTCTTTTTCTAAGCGCATTTGTTTGAAAATTCTGATTGAGAAGATCGCGATTAAAATAGTTATGGTCGCTGTCCCAATGATTAATGCAATCAGCATTTCTCCAGAAGCGACTGCCGCAAAAGCACCATACATCACTTGTCCTAAAGGCACCGCCAGTGTAGTGACGATCATGACTAATGACATGATCCGACCAAGCAAAGCCTGATCAGAAACTAATTGGATATAGACAATTAATTGTACTGAAACCACCGTAACTACCGCCATTGCACCGGCCACAAGGATCGTCATGACCCAGAAAGCGGCTGTTGGATCTTGAATCAAGCCGAATGGAATCACTAATAGCCCGAAGAGAATCGCCACTAAAATCAAATTCTTGGTAATACTCGTTTCATTCAAACGATTGGCAATGACCCCATAAATGACGGTTCCCAACAAACTGCCGATGGCAAAAATCGTATTCATTAAGCCATATTGCGCGTCACTGACACCTAATTGGATTCGAGAAACATAAGGAATGATCACTTGAATAAATGATGCTAAGAAAAAGTTTAGCAGAAATGCGACTACCGCAACTTTTACAATTACCTTTTGGGCCTTCAAATAGCTGGTTACTTCCTTTAAATCTCCCGCAACGATTTGTAAAAGCGTCCCCTCCACCCCTGCTTGTGGTTGAACAGGGATACTCAGTACGATTTCACAAAGGATCGCCAGCAGGAATAATACTCCAGTGATCATAAAAATCTGATATACCGCGTCAAAACGATAGATGATCCCGGCAATGATTGGACCCAAAACTGTCCCCAACGTTCCGATTGAGCTGATGATGCCGTTTGCTCGCGGAATCTCTTCGGCTGCACAAATGACTGGAATGGCGGATTGAACGACCGGCGTTTCAAAGGCCGAAACCATTCCGATGATTACCGTTAGTATACCGATTGCAGTAACCGGATCGGCTAATCGCGTAACGAGGAACAAGCCAACAGATAAAACAAGATACAGAAAATCCATCAGCAGCATCAGATTCCTTTTCGGCAAACGATCCGCTAATACACCGCAAAAAGGCAAACAAATTAACCGACCTACAATGGATAACGAAGCGATCACGCTAAATGTAAAGGCGGATTTAGTAATATCTAATACGTACAAGGAAATGACAAACTGGACGATCGTGGTCCCTAAAACGGAAAATAGTTGACTTCCGATCAATAAGTTAAAATTTTTATTGTTTTTCATACTATACCTGCTTTCTTAAACTGTAAGTGGCGATTTCAAAAACGAATGAGTTAACTGAGCAAAAAGGTTAAATAATTACATACCTACCGTTGGTATCTATTGGTCTAAAAAAAATAGCTGATTAGTTGCTATCTTTTTTAATGTATTCAAACATTTTATTTGCTTCTGTGACAAGCTGTTCATTAAAAATCGGAACACCGATTTCATCAAAGATTTTTTTGGTGAAAAGAAGTTTTCGCTTAAGCTGCTCTTCTGTGTAGACAGTCAGGTGCAACCCGATCCAGGTATTCAAATGCATCATCAAAACGTCAGCAACTTCTTCGGGGTATTCTGTATCGATGGAACCGTCCCTAATCCCCTCTTCTACGATTTTCTTAATCTCTGGAATGACTTCGTTGAACATCGAGAGAAATTGTTCTCCAATAAATCGCGGGCTTCGTAAGGTAACCGCGGCTGAGTAATTCAGCTTCATGCGGGAATAATCTGTGAAGGCGTCTAAGATCGCGTTTTGCAATTTTTCCAAGCCTGTATTTCCTGAGTGCTTTTTCAAGCTTTCTTCAGCTGTTTCTGCCGGTTCAATGATCGTTTCGAAGATTTCAAACTTCGAACGGAAATGCTGGTAAATGGCACCCTTTGTCATTCCACCTAAGCCATTCACGATATCTTGGATGGAGGTATTATCATACCCTTTCTCCAAGAATAATTTTTCAGAAACAGTTAGAATCTTTTGTCGGGTCTCTTCTGGATTTTTTCCTCTAGCCATCGGTTCAGCTCCTTACATACCATTGGTATCTATTTAGAATATACGTGAATCGAATCGTGTTGTCAAATTGTTTTAGTAAAAAAATTTAGCAGCGAGTCTTTTTAGAGTTCATTTTGATTCACTGATTAATAGAAAAGGATTGTCTTTTTAGCAGCCAAAACCCTTTAATCATCGCATGTAAAAGCTTTTTTACCTAACTTTTTCTCGCAGGGAAAAGACTTTTGCTTTATGCTAGAGGAAAGATTGATAGTATTTGAGGTGTAGATATGGATGTTGGACAACGATTAAAGGAACGAAGAAACGAATTGAATTTAACACAGGATTATGTCGCTGAAGAGCTGGGGATTACCCGGCAAACGATGTCAAACTGGGAAAATGGGAGAAGCTATCCGGATATTGAACGAATCATTCGCTTATCGGAAATTTATGGCTTGTCTTTAGACGAATTATTGAAAGGAGATCAGGAGATGGTCAAGCATTTACAAGAAAATACGGTCGTTAATCATTTTCTTAAAATTTTTATTGCCATGCTTTCAGTCAATTTCTTATTGATGATGGTTCTTTTGCTCAATCAGAGAATGAGCGAACCTTTTTTATTGATTCTTTTTGCTTTGATCGGCGCCAACAGCCTGTCACTTTTCTACCTGATCATTAAAAAAATTTAGGAGCTGAATAGTATGAATCAACTACTGATAATGATTTTTCTGATGGTTTTACTGCTAATGACGGCTGGCTTTTTGTGCTACTACGTTTTTACCATGGTCATGCTGGATGCTAAAAGCCGTGGAATTAAAAATCCCAGATTTTGGTCTATCATTGCTACCGGAGGACAAAATGGCGGCGGCCTGCTGCTCTATCTTTTTACTCGGCGAAAAACGATCAGTAAAATGAACTCGGCCGAGACGGCTGACTTTCTTAAGCTTAAGCGCAAGATTTATTGTTTATTAGCTGTGATGTTCTTTCTCTTTCTGCTGTTTGTAGTAGTTATTTTCCGATTCAAGTAAAAAAGCGCCCCACATGTATCGACCTCCAGAAGCTGGATTTATGCTCTAACTTTTTGGAGGCCTGGCATGAAGGGCGCTTTTTGTGGACTATTCTTGTTTTTGTAGTGCTGCTCTTTTCTCCAGCTCCAGCAGATACTGCTTTCGTTCTATACCGCCAGCGTATCCGGTCAGGTTTCCATCACTTCCGATCACTCGATGACACGGAATGACGATCGCCATTTTATTTGACCCATTTGCTCGGCCGACCGCTCGAACCTTATTTTTATCTCCCAAAAGAAGAGCGATATCCCGATAGCTTAAGGTTTTGCCGCTGGGAATTGTTTCTAAGATTTTCCATACTTCTTTTTGGAATGGCGAACCGTCATAAAACAACGGCAATGAGAATTCAGTCCGTACGCCTTGGAAATACTCGCCTAATTGTTCCTCCACCAGCTGATTAACGGCTGTTTGCCCATAAATGATCCGAAAATTGTATTTTAATCGGAGCTGTTCGATTTCCCGCTCCAACCCTCGCCGATCTTCAAATTCCAGTAAATACAGATAGTCATCATCACTTAAGCTAAGCATCCGTCCGATCGGAGTTGAAATAAAGGAAGCATTCAGCTGACGTGCGGCGACCTTCTTTGCAGGATTCCCCATGATTTTGGTGAACGCATCGTTAAATCCGCTAGAGGATTCATAGCCTGCTTCTAGCTGCTGCTCAATCACTTTGCTTCCTCGCCGAATCTCTTTAAATGCCAAACCCATTCGGCGCGCACGTGCATATTGAACAAATGTCATCTTGTAAACCTCTTTAAATTTTCTGCGAGCTGTGGCCGAATTTAAACCGATCGCCGAAAAATCAGCCTCCTTCCAGCGCTTTTCCGGCTGCTCCTCTACGGCATTGACCAGCAATTGCACCTCTTCAGGAATGGCTTGCGGAAATGATAGAGGCTGACAAATTTTACATGGACGATATCCTGCCAGCAAGGCTTCTTCTGCTGTTGGATAAAATTCACAGTTTTCAAATTTAGGTTTGCGGGCACGGCACGTTGGATGACAAAAAATTCCGGTGGTCTTGATTCCGGCAAAAAAGATTCCATCATAGTTTCGATCCTTTTCCTTTAAAGCATGATAGTATTCTTCGCGCTTTTTCTTTGAAGTAATCATTCTTCCTCTCTCCTCTTGCAATGTTTTTACTAGTAAAGTATATCTCCGGTACTAAAGAATTTCTTCCGAAAAATGAACAACTATTTTTATGACCAATCATCTTTAAATAACTGGTTGAAATATATTGGCGTTGTTCAAAAGATAGTTTAAGTTTATAAAATAACTGATGTTTGACAAGCTTGCGGCTCTGCTTTATACTTTTGGTTATAAAGGAGCTGGCACAGATGAATCAACAGGAAGCCAATCGACGAATGGAGGAGGAAATCCAATTTTTTCCTTGGTTTGTCCAAAATTATTTTCGGAAAAAAAGCGGAGATCAGTATTCTTCCATCACCTTGTATGAGTATGCCAAGGAATATCGGCGGTTTCTAAATTGGCTGATCCAAGAAGGCTTTTCCTCGGCAGAAAAACTGTCAGAGATTACTTTGACAGAATTTTCGGCACTTTGGCCGGAGGATCTGGAGTTTTATAAAGCCCACTTGGTGAAGGCGCCAAAAATTTTAAAAGAATCCACCAAGAAACGACTGGAAGAAAGTGAGCAAGCCCTACCCTTGCGTCAAAATGCAACGGTTCAGCGTGGCGTCACTGCTTTACGATCCCTCTTCAATTATTTGAATGAAGCGATCGATCGCACGACCGGCAAACCTTATCTTGAACACAATATGATGGGAAAAGTCGCAAATGTCAAGGATAATAAGACGATGGCCGAACGTGGTGCCGCGATTGAGAAGAAATTGTTCTTAGATGATGAAGCGTTGGATTTTCTGGATTTTATTGAAACCCGCTATATCGATACTCTGGAGACTCGTCAAGCGATCACTGCCTTTAAGAAAAACCAAGTGCGTGACCTCGCGATTATCGGTCTCTTTCTTGGGACAGGGATGCGTTTGTCTGAATTGGTGAATATGAATTTGCAGGATCTTGATTTAACCGCTGGTGAAGCGCGTGTTTATCGTAAAGGCGGAAAATGGGACATGGTGGTCATTTCTTCGATCGCCATCGAATATTTAACCGCATATCTTTCGCAAAGAGCACAGCTTTATCAGCCAGATGAGAATGAAACGGCTCTTTTCCTCACCCGCTACCGCGGCAAAGCAAAACGCATCGCCAGCGGTGCTGTTGAAGCGATGGTTGGAAAATATTCAGAGGCCTTCAAAATTAAAATCTCACCACACAAACTGCGTCATTCGGTAGCAACCCAGCTATATAGTAAAACAAACTCACTCGTTCAGGTCGCTGAACAGCTTGGACAGTCGGGCACCTCGGCTACGACGGTCTATACCCATATCGCTGGTAAGAAAAAACGCGATGCGATGAATGATCTTTGGACGTGAAAATACACTTATGCCAAATAGCCCGCTGCTTTAGCGGGATTTACATCACTTATTGAGTAAAAAATTTCTTTCGAAAAAACGCGAAAAATGAACGTTATTCTTTTGAGAGGTAAATTTTGTTTTTTTCCTACTTTCTTATGAAACGAGCTTTATTTTGGTCTTGATCATTACTACAAAAATCTCAGTAAAAAAGAGCACTGATTCTTCCTATTTTTGGCAAGAATTAGTGTTCTTTTCTGCTTTTATGTTCATCTACGTATAGCAAATAATTTGCTATGCTTTTGCGATCAGTGAATGCAGCTCCATCAGTTTGTGTTTCAATCGTTTCTATACCACGCTATTTCGTTTTGAAGTACCTCTAAATCAATGCAGTTTCTTGGTTTATTCATAAGGAGATCTTGATAGCTTTTCAAATCCCTTACAGTTATTCGCTTTGTTTTTCTATTGATACTTAAAAGCAGTCTAGCTACCGAATGATGACTAGACATTTATTTAATCGAACCAATCAGCAATATCCCTATTGTAATAAGTGCAGCGCCTAAACTGATCATTCGCCATTCCTTTTTTGTTTTTTGAACCTTCAAAAAAACCAGCCCCGCATAAATTGAGATTAATACTGCTAGTTGTGAAAAGGTAAAACTTTTGGCGACGCCAATCAACGGTATAGTAAGAAATAAACTGATATTTGCTATACTCCAAGCGATTCCTGTCCCAAAGTTTTTTTTCACCTGTCTCCAGCTTGTCTCGTCACGTTTGCTTAAAGATAATGCTATCGATAAGAACCACATTCCGATTGCTTGTGGAAATAGAACCTCTGCTCCACTAGCTTGGAATGCTTGCGGCAAAGTTACATAAATTGTTAAAGCTAAAGAAGACAGCAGCAAACAGATAAGCGCTTTGCTTTTAGTTGTTTTTAATAGCGAGGTGTTATCTTGTTTTTCTAAATAGGAAGTGAAAATAATTCCAACAATAATCAGTAAAATTCCTCCTATCCCTATGCCTGCCATTTTCATATTTGACCATTCGCCAAAAAATAAAGCCGCAATGAAAGTTGTTCCGATTAGTTGAGTCCCATTGGAAATCGGCATGGCCTCAGATACTGGTAATAATTGAAATGAATAGAATTGGAGATATTGACCGATCGACCAAAAACACCCAGAAAAAATGGCTGCTAGAAAACTTCCGCTACTATAATTCGGCTGCACGATGACTGTGAAAAGCGAGCCGATCAGAAGGGCCACTGTCGTTGTTCCTAAAAGTTGATTGATTGGTTTGGCATTTGTCAGTTGTGCGATGATTGGCATAAAGCCCCATCCTAATGCGGGTAATAAACATAAAATAATCATTGGTTTCTCCTAAAAGGCTAAAATAATCGTTATAAGAAAAGACCAGGCATCTACCCAGTCTCTTCCTGATCTAAAATTTGAACAGTTCGTCTTGTAATGTTACTGTTTGATTTTTTTTCAGCAACTCACCCTTGGTCATTTCTGGAAAAACCACGATGATGGTATCGTCCTTTTGAGCATTCTTTAATTGCTGTAAGTCCATAAAGGCGAGTAATGTTCCTGTTTTAACGTTCTGTCCTTCTGCTACTTTGATTGAAAAAGGAACTCCTTTTAGTTCCACAGTATCTAACCCCATGTGAATCAGTAATTTCTCTCCAGTTTTACTTTCAATTGTTATAGCATGCAGTGTTGGGAAAATGCTCTCAACAATTCCCTCAATCGGTGCATAGACCTTACCGTCATGTTGACTTATTGCATAGCCCTCACCCATCATCTTTGAGGAGAAAACTTCATCTTTTACTGCCTCTAAAGGTAGAACGTGACCATTTGCAACAGACTTCAGAACTTTCTTTGTTTTAAAGAAGAGCATTTTCTCATCACCTCTAGACTAATTCCGGCCAGAATTCTTTATTGGCCTCGATCATTTCATCTAATACTTTTTTAGCTACTTGAGCATTCGGAACCGTTTGATTCAGTGTGAAAGCCTGCAATGCTTTTTGATAGGATCCTTCAAAGTAAGCATCAACTAATAATTTTTCAGCTGCTACTTGTGCCTCCATCAATCCCTTATGAAAATCGCAAATTGGTTCTCTTAGTGCTATCGGTTCAACTCCGGTTGCTCCAACATAAGCTGGTACTTCTACCACAGCGTCTGATCGCAAGTTTGGTATAGCACCCTGATTAGGTACTATCAGCATAAAGCGCTGACGTTCATCATTCAATAACGATGTTGCCATATCAACAATGTATTGTCCATGTTCCCCAAAGTTGAAGTTCAAAACGTCATCTGTCGCTCCTCCGCGAATTTTCTCAGCCATTTCCTTGGTGTTCTTTTCTCTACCTTCCATCACCATATTGGCGCGAGTGTAGTTTTTATCTGAATGTTCTACGACCATATTTGGATACAAGTAATACTCTAAATAGTTATTCGGAATATGTTGCGGGAAGCTCTTTGTGATCACAGACATCATACTAAATGCTTCTTGCCATGTTTTATCTCCTGCGTTAAAATCAGCTACCTGCATTTCCTGAGTGTTCAATTTTTCAATAAGCTCTGGCATAATGTCTTTTTTCAATTCTTTATCATAAATGGATGTGTACCAGCCGAAATGATTCAGCCCGTAATAAGTCGGTATCCAATTTTTCCGATCATAACCATAATTGACTGCAATCGTTTCTTCAATTGAAATCGTCATATCACAAGCGTTGATCATCTTCGCTTGTGGATATTGTCTGCGAACAGCTTCTGAAACAATTGATTCTGGATTTGTGTAATTTAAAATCCAAGCATCAGGTGCATACTGTTGTACGTAACCCACGATTTCCAACAGTCCACTCATTGATCGCATTCCGTAAGCAAAGCCACCCAATCCGCAAGTTTCCTGACCAACTAATCCGTGACTTAACGGAATTTTTTCGTCTTTCTCACGCATTTTCATTCCGCCAACTCGAATTTGTGAAAAGATAAAATCACACCCTGTAAAGGCCGTCTCCGGATCTTCTGTTGAAGAAATGACAACATCCTTGAATCCCTCTTTTTTCAACATATATTGAATAATCAAATACATATCAGCATTTCTTTCAGCATCAATATCGTACAGGCGAATCTCTGAAAGCGGCAAACGATCCGCATTGTTCAGAACAGCTTGAATAATTCCTGGTGTATAAGTACTGCCTCCACCGGCAATTGTTATGATTTGTTTGTTTGTCATGATTTACGTCCTCCCTATTGTTCCAATAATTTATTAAATTCTGCCATTACATAAGTTACTTCCAACCCAATAATGACTTGATAATTTTTTTCTGTTGGCTTGATCACACCGCTGACGCCTAGTTGCTTGATCCGCTGTTCGTCGACGATTGCTGGATTTTCAACTTCAACTCTTAAGCGAGTATTACAGCTAAAGGCATCAGAAATATTCTCTGATCCGCCAAAAGCCTGTAGCATTTTTTTTGCCATATATTCATAATTTTTACTTGCCAAACCTAATTCTTTTTCATCTTCTACTGCTTCTGTTCCGAATTCTGTTGCGACTTCTCTTCCTAAAGTTTGAATGTTCTGCTTCTTGATCAGATAATAGAAAGTAAAATAGTACAGTGCAAAGAAAACAATTCCGATTGGAATGATTAAGATAGCGTTAGTCGCTATTCTAAAATTGATTAGGTAATCAACGATAGTGGCACCAAAAGTGTAGCCAATCCGAATATTCAGCAGATAACAAACGATTCCCGCTAAACCGGCAAAAGCCGCGTGGACAACATACAGCATTGGAGAAAGAAACATGAAGCTGAATTCCACTGGTTCTGTAATATTTGAGATGAAGGATGTAGCGGCGCCGCTTCCCATAATCCCTTTGACCATAGCTTTGTTCTCTTTAAACGCTGCACGATAGATTGCTAAACAGATCGCTGGTACGCCGAACATCATAACTACGAAGAAACCTGACAAGAATAGCCCTGCTTGCGGATCACCGTTGATGAAACGAGTCATTTCCCCTCGGAATACTTCTCCATTCGGCGCTGTGTAGCTTCCTAGATCGTAGTAAACGTACGTATTCAGTACATGATGAAGACCAAATGGAATTAATAAACGATTCAAGAACATGAAAATCCCGACCCCTAATGCCCCCATGTTCACTAACAATCTAGCAAAGCTGTCAATTCCAGCTTGGGCAAACGGCCATAATATCCCAAAAACAACCGAAGTGATTGTTTGTAAAATCATCACCATCGTCAATGGAAATTTCTCACCTGCAAAATACGAGAACACCATAGGCAGCTTTTGTTCTTTGAAACGGTTATAAGTCCAAGCTGCGATCAAACCAGAAATAATCCCACCGAATATCCCCATATTGACGGCTGGATTCATGATTTCTAACCCCTTTTTCAAAGTAGCGATCGCTAAGAATCCAGTAAGTGCCGGGATGCCTTTATCTTTTGTTTTCGCAAAACCGATCGTAACACCAATCGCAAACAGAATATCCAAATTTCCAAATACAGCATTTCCGGCTGCCCCAATCACTGGAATATTCAACATGTCATCAGCTGAGAGTCGCATGATCAATCCAGCTAATGGCATCGCAGCTACAGGCAGCAGCATTGCTCTTCCTAATTTTTGTATATTTGCTTTAAAAGTTGACATTTTTTCTCCTCCTTAGGCTATATATCTTTATATGTTGCTAACTCAATCAAACGATCCCTTTTAACCTGCTGCGCAAAATCTGAATGAATCAAAAACGCCACTTGATTGATTCTTGGATAGACAAAACTCGATCCATTCAACAAATCCTGATCAAGATAAGCCGTGTGACACATAATCTCTACCGTTCTCTTTTCTCGTAAAACGGATATCAAGCGTTCTAGATACTCGTCAATGGAACAATCAATTTGCCTTTTTTCGACAGACATTTCTCCAACATCATCGAAATAAGGTTCAAAATAATCCGTATGTCGAACGTCTGCATTTCTCTCAAAATTTCCTCGAACGGGCAAATCATATTTTTTTGCTAGTGCAACAACTACTTCCTGATTCATTCCAAAGGTATGCGTATGGTGATGACTGTCCAAGTGTGTTGGAATAACTCCGGCGCGATAGACTTTTTGAATTTGCGCGTTCCATTCCTGATAGAGTTGATCTCCGTCTACTTCAAAAGGTTGCTTATAATATGATAAGTGCTTAAACTTGTCATCCTCCATCAAACTATCCACATTTTTCAAGAGTGGTTTGCCGCAAGTCAATGTCAAATGGACCCCTACCCCTAAATCTGGAAGCTCTTTTTTTAGTTTTACAGCGTGTTCAAACCCCGGCATATTGGCCATTAAAGTAGTTGATGTCAAGATCCCTCGTTGATAAGCATCCACGATCCCGTAGTTCACTCCATAGCTGTAGCCGAAATCGTCTGAATTGAAGATTACTTTTCCCATTATTTCCTTCCTTTCTTTTTATACTAAAAATAGGCGCAACCTAATGAGCACAGATTTTTCTCCTGTGTCAAAAGGTTGCGCCTACCTAATAGTTACGCCCTGCTTATTGAATTCTTGCCAAGTGGATTGCCAGATAAATGACTTCGTTCTCCTGAACGTCCAATTGAAAGTTTTTTTCGATCATATTTTTGATCGCTACTGCCGTTTGATATGGTTTGCTTTCTTTAAAGGTACTTGTAAAAAAGCCGATATTCTCAGTCGGAGATTCCTCCTGATAAATCAAACGCTTCACTAAAAATTTGATGTGGATCATCATCCGATGATAAGTCAGTGAATCTTTATCAAACCGATAACCAAAGGTATTTTCCAAATCCTCTAAAATTGTCTTGGTCATCTCTAAAATTTTTAGACTGTTCAAACTGTTTCGTTCGCCCAGCTCTGCATTGATGATATGCATTGTGATGAAGCCGACTTCATTCGCTCCCAGCTCTGTATTGTAACGGTGATTGATCAAAGCAACGACTTCATTTGCTGTTTCATACTCCTCTGGATAAAGCAGCTTCATCTCTGGCAGCATAATGGCTGTTACCTGACTATCTTCTTTTTGCCGTTGAATCGCAAAATAAATGTGATCCGTCAATGCGATATAAATATTTGAGTCTAACGGTGAAGCAATTCTCTTTGAAATAAATTGAATGATTTCTTCTGAAAATTCTATGAATTCTATTGGTATTTGGGCAGCCATCTCACTAAACATTTTTGTTTTTTCTTTGGAATCTAAAGTAAAAAATTTATCTGCAAGAGCTGGATCAAAAGTTTGATTAACGACGGCGGAGAACCCAATTCCTTTGCCCATCGCAATTTTTTCTACTCCCTCATCATCAATTAGTACTACATTATGATTGATTTTTTTAACAACCTTCATCGTTGCACCGAGCCTCTCTATAAAATACTCTAAATTCAATTGATTATAATAGTTAAAACAACAAAAAACGACCTAAGGAAAGTGTTTTCCCAGGTCGTGCCTAATTTAATAGTTACACCCTATTTGTTTACACGCTCAATATAGCAAATTAGAAAAGCGCTGTCAACAATGATTTTCTTATTTTTATCATACAATTCTTTCAGAAACCAAGAAAAGGCTCAGGGGAGATTCCCACTATGAGCTAGAGATTCTGGAGTTCATCAGTCACGCTAACTGCGTTGCCCAATTAATAAAAGCGGAGAAATTTTTTGGTTTTCTCCGCTTTTAGCTATTGTCTACTCAATTGATAAACCAGAGTGGCTTACAATTCTTGATCTTTTTTATAACCAAACGTCCAGGTTAATCCGAAAGAAACACCAAAAGCGACAAGATTGACTAGAATATAAAATGGCAGCTGTTCATTTAAATAGAGCAGTGTTCCTGGGATTCCTGTTAAAGCCATCCCGGTTGCCTTAAGTTGCAGAATGGATGCCAAGAATCCGCCGACACCTCCGCCAATCATTGACATGATATAGGGTTTAATTAGACGCAGCGTGACACCGAAAATTGCAGGTTCGGTAATCCCTAGTGCTGCTGATAGTGCTGAAGGATAAGCAATTTGTTTCATTTTTGGTGAAACTGATTTGATCGCTACTGCTAGAACAGCCCCGGCTTGGGCAATATTTCCACAAGTTCCAATTGGATTCAAATAGTTCCAGCCATCTTGCCCTAACATGCTGATTTCTAAGAAATTTAGGATATGGTGAATTCCAAAAATGCCCAGCAATTGACCGAAGCTGCCATAAATCAATCCGCCAATCCCAAGAGGCAGATTTAATAGGAATTCTACTGCATGTAAAACACCGATCTCTACTTCATGGAAAATGGGTCCAATAATGAACAGTGCTAGAATAAGTCCAGTTAATAAAGTTAAGAATGGTGTTAAAATTAGATCCAGTGAATCAGGAATTCGTTTTCTCAAAAATACTTCGATTTTTGAGCCTAAAATTCCAGTTACAAAGGCTGGCAATACGGAGCCTTGATAGCCAACCACCTTGATAAATCCGAAAAATACCATTGGTTCAGCTGCTTGCTGCCCTACTTCATAGGCATTTGGCAGGACAGAGCTTACCAGCATTAAGCCTAGAACGATCCCTAAAATAGGGGTTCCGCCAAAAATTCTAAAGGTAGACCAAGCGACTAAAGCAGGTAAAAAGGCAAAAGCCGTATCGGTTAAAATTTGAGTAAACATTAGAAATTGCTGCGGAATGTCCGCTGGAGTAAGACCGATGACACCTAAAACAGCTTCTTGCGTGAATAACCCTCGAAGTCCCATGAAAAGCCCTGTAGCGACTAAAACGGGAATTATTGGAACAAAAACATCTCCGAATATTCTGATAGCTCGTTGGAAAGTCATTTTTTGTTTTTCTGCTGGCTGTTGATCTGACGGCTTATCAGAACCATCGATCAGCGGAACGAATTCATCGTATACCTTATTCACTAGACCAGTGCCCAAAATGACTTGATACTGCCCTGAATTGAAGAAGCTTCCCTTTACTTTATCGATATCTTCGACTGCTTTGATATCGATTTTATCCTTATCATTTGTGATAATTCTAAGTCTGGTCGCGCAATGTGTCACTGATTGGACATTTTCATTTCCGCCGACTAGCTCTAAGATTTTTTTTGCGATCTCTTTGTTATTCATCTGTTATCCTCCTTAATAATTATAAAACATAACTGACCCGTTGTGTCCTAAATTCTGATAGTAGACATCCCTGCCACTGGTGCTGAAGGTTCTCATTGAAAAAACGTATTCGCCATCATTGATAAACACTTCCATTGCTGAATTGTCATTGAAAATATGCAGCTTAGAAAGAGAATCCACCGGAAGCACTTTCGCTTCCCTCTCGCCTGAAACCCAATTGATGCGGCTGATTTCCAAGCGGCCTTCTCTATAGCTAATTGAATTTCTTTCGGAATTTAAAGTCATGGAAAAATCTGTGATTGCAGCCTGAAACTCGATAATCATCTCATAGGTATCGTTTTGATTTTTGATCAATAGTGAATCTTCGCGATAGTTGCATTGATCCTTTCTCAATGCCTGATATTCTTCTAAGGGAAGCTGATAAAGACGATCGTTTTTCCATTTCAGCTCTCTAGGCATGGTCAAGCAATGCAGGTAACCGTCGGCAACTGTAGGACAGTAGACCTCTTCCTTATCGCCCATTCGAGACATCCAGGCGGTGATAATTCGTCTTTTCTTATCATCTTCAAAGGTTTGCGGGGCGTAAAAATCAAATCCATAGTCTATTTTTCGTAATGCTTCTTTTTCAATAAATTTCTTTTGCTGATAATCTACTTTTCCCACTAAGTATCCTGCGTAACTAGAAAGCGACAAATCTGATTCTTCAATAGGGGTTCTTTTTTGCGGGCATACCAGCAAGATATCTGCTTCTTCAGATAGGGAAAATACATCTGGACACTCACACATCTGATCTAATAACTCATTTGAATAAAATTCACCCTGATAATGCCAATTAATTAAATCACTGGATTCAAACAATGTGACAGCTCCGACATTTGCTGCTGACTGCGCCCCTACGATCATCCACCACTTGCCATTTTTTTGCCAAACCTTGGGATCTCGATGATGCTCTGTATAGCCAGCAGGCGTTTTGATAACTTTTTCCATTTTGATAAAGGTTTTTCCGTCTTCTGAGTAGGCGATTTTTTGGCAGCTCGCTCTCTTTCCTTGATTTTTGCTGTTTCCCGTATAGAAAAGATACATTTTTCCATCTTTTTCAATCGCGCTTCCCGAGTAGATGCCATTTTTATCACTTTCTGTATCTGGTAAAATCGCGGAACCTTGACTTTCCCACTGTACTAAATCCTTTGAAGTAAACAGTCCCCACTCTTTATACTCGTGATTAGTTTCAAAACGATTCCATTGATGAAAAAAATAATAGGTTCCTTTAAATTGAATTAATCCATTTGGATCGTTCAATAATCCTTTTGCCGGCTCTATATGGAAAGAATTCTTGTGCTGATTCGCCAAATCCGTTACTACCTCCTTAAAATCATTTGCATTAATGCGTTTTCATAACCTTGGTTGATGAAATCTTAACATCCTTTAATCCATTTGGAATATGGAAAAAATTAATGGATATATGGAAATTTCTAAGACGGCCATTCTTTGTTAAGCGTTGCTATGTATAATAGGACCATGAATAATAATTTGAGAGAGTATACGGATAGGTTTACTGATTTTTCAAAGAAGAGTATCTCAGACTTCATTTTGTATAACAGTGGGATTGAATATTGTGAGCCCGATTATAGTTACGGGCCCAAAAGAAGAGACTATCACTTTATTCATTTTGTGAAGGAGGGCAAAGGACTGCTGGAAATAGAAAATCAGCAGATTGAAGTACATGAGAATCAACTCTTTATTGTACCGGCAAATGTTGTTTCTACCTATACAGCAAATCAGCAAGATCCTTGGAAGTATTCCTGGATTGGCTTTACTGGCATAGAATCAGTCAATTTTGTTCAAACCTTGCTTCAATCAAGCAAAGCTAGCTTCGTGATGGATTGTGCGGATGCTTCTTTTTATGAAAAAAGAATCGAGGAAATAATTGAACTAAATCAGAACACCTTTGGTTCATATTTTAAGATTAATGGAATTATGTATGACATTGTAGGGACGCTCTTAGGGGAGTGTGAGATAGAAACGGTAAACGATCATCAGACCTCCCCTTCTTTTCAGGCAATGCGATATATGGATCTGCATTATCACGATGATATTCAAATTTCTGATATCGCCTATTCTGTAGGTATCCATCCTAACTATTTATCAGCAATGTTTAAAGAGGAGATCGGCGTTTCACCCAAGAAGTATTTAACCAATTTAAAAATCAACAAAGCCAAAAAATTATTGACGGAAAGCGATGATCCAATTAATCTGATTGCCGGTTCAGTTGGCTTTACTGACGCCCTCTCCTTCTCAAAATTTTTTAGAAAAGAAATGGGGATATCCCCTACTGAATACAGAAAGGATCATAACTAATCATGCAGGATCTCATTCATTTCAATGCCGAAGCAAATACCTTTACCTTATCCAATGAGCAGATCACCTATATTATGGAAATTGTTGAAGATACCTATCTGGTTCATCGTTACTGGGGGAAAAAATTAACGAGCTATCATTTTAGTAATCGCCCGCCGTTGAAAAAGAGAACTTTTGCTGCAGCTCCTATTGCTGAAAAGCCTGAGGTCTCTCCTGAATTTCTCCCCTTCGAGTTCCCCTATCCCCATCAAGGAGATTTCAGGAATTCTGCAGTACAGATTCAACAAGCAAATGGCGATGAGCTGGTCAGATTCTGTTTTCAAAGCTATGAAATCAAAAATGGAGTAAACCAACTATCTGATTTGCCTCATGCAAGAGGTGCTGATGAAGAAGCACAAACCCTGATCATTTATTTATCTGATCAGATTGCTGAAATAGAATTAGCTTTGTACTATACAATTTTTGCAGATTCTTCTGTGATCGTCCGGTCATCAAAAATAAAAAATATCGGAACTCGGCCAATAAAAATAGCCAAATTATTCAGTGCTTCCATTGATGTTAGATACGACCAGCAGCTTTCCACAACCTTTTATGGAACCCATCAAAAGGAGTTTCAGTTAAATCGCAGTGAGATTCAGCATGGGCTATATAAGATTGGTAGCTCTAGAGGCGCTAGCGGGCCACAGTATCCGCCTTACATTGCTTTATCAAAAGGGGCCGATGAGTTCCGTGGTGAAGTTCATGCCATGACCTTGATTTACAGCGGGAATCACGAAATCATATTAGAAAGAGATCAATATGATCACTTACGAATGCAAGCTGGGTTAGCTAGCGAGACATTTTCATGGCAGCTAAATGCTGAGGAAACTTTTTACAGTCCTCAAGCCCTTTTATCTTATAGCGATCGAGGCTTTAATGGCAGTTCGCAAAGTTTCCATCGCTTCTTCACTGATCATTTGATTTCTCCAGCTTGGAAAAATAAAGAGCGGCCGCTTCTCATTAATAGTTGGGAAATGACCTATTATGATGTCAATCACAAACGAATCATTGATTTGATTGATGCTGCTGCTGATCTAGGCTTTGAAACAGTAGTATTGGACGATGGCTGGTATGGAAAGAGAAACAGCAGTAAAACATCTTTGGGAGATTGGACTGTTGATACAGATAAATTTCCAGATGGCCTCAAGCCCTTAGTTGATTATGCCAAAGAAAAAAATATTGGATTTGGCATTTGGTTTGAGCCTGAGATGATTTCGCCAAAGACGGAATTACTTCAAAAGCATCCTGACTGGGTTATGAGAAGTAAAAATTATGAGCCGCTGCTGGGTCGAAATCAATATGTATTGGATCTTACAAACCCAGAGGTCCAGCACTTCATTATTGAAACTGTCGCTAAAACAATCATGGAACTTGGTGTGAGCTACGTTAAATGGGACATGAATCGCCATATGACCGACCCTTTTTCCCAGCAGCAAACGTTTGAATCAACTGAATACCCCCATCGTTATATGTTAGGACTGTATCGGGTTCTCAATGAATTAACAAGTGCCTTTCCTGAGGTTCTTTTCGAGAATTGCTCTAGCGGCGGCGGTAGATTAGACCCTGGAATGCTTTTCTATTTTCCGCAAACGTGGATCAGCGATAATACGGATGGTTTAGATAGGCAGCAAATTCAATATGGTGCTAGCTACTTGTTCCCCATTTCATCAATGACTGGCCATGTTTCTGATGTACCTAATCATCAAACAAATCGGGTGGTTCCCTTTAAAACTCGAGCTGCTCTCGCTTCTTCTACCAATATGGGTTATGAAATGAACATTGCTCAATTGACAGAGGATGAGAAAAAAGCCGTTCGAAGCCATTTAAAAGAGTACAAACAAGAAAGAAAACTCATTATGGAAGGAACTTTTCATAGACTGCAGTCCCCTTTTGAAGGAAATACCTGTGGGTGGATGTTCTTGAATAAAGAGCAAGCCGTGATTTATCTATTTCGCAATAGGTATCAAGTGTTTGATTTGAGTTTATTGATCAAGCTGCCTGGTCTTGACCATCACGCACTTTACCAAGAAGAAACAACTAGACAAGTGTATTCTGGTTCAGAGTTGATCAACTGCGGTCTGGCCTTGGAAAATCCTAAAGGTGATTGTATCGTTCAAAAAATAAAACTAAAGAAAATAGAAGCGGAGAGTGTGTAGGATGTTTTTCAACCGAAAAAAAGAAGTAGTATTTGCCGCAGTAAGCGGTGAATTGATCAAAATAGAAGATGTTAACGATCCCGTTTTTTCTTCGAAAGCGATGGGCGCTGGATTTGGCATTGAGCCAGAAGAAGCAGCTGTTTACAGCCCAATCAATGGTAAAGTGGTCAGCGTTTTCCCAACCAAACATACAATCTTATTAGAAACAAAAAAAGGACAGCCGGTTCTGGTTCATATCGGTATCGATACAGTTGAACTGAACGGTCAAGGAATTGAAGTGCATGTTGATAGTGGGCAAACGATCAGTGAACAAACATTACTGGCGACTGTTGACCTGCCATTTATTTTGGAGCAAGGAAAGCAAACCACTGTGATTATCGCTTTCGAAAATAGAGAAGCAATTGAGCTAACCAATGCTGTCGGCGTAAATGTTCATGACAACCTAGGAATCCTATAGACGTGAGATAGAAACATCGCTTTTAGCGGGCCACCTTTATTTAATGCCGGCCATATCAGCTAAACAATAAAAAAACTTCAAGAAAACTTGAAGTTTTTTTGTTTACTCGCGAAACAACAGTAAACTTTCGTAGGGCTTCAATTCCAGAGTAGCTGATAGGTTCTCTCTTCCATAGTTGCTTTCTAATATGTTGATTCTATGGGGTTCTCGGTAATCAGCTGGCATTTTGTAGTGGATATTTTTATTGCTAAAATTGCTGATAATCAAGAGTTTTTCCTCGTTATAAAGTCGTTCATAAATGAATAGCTCTTTGTTTTCGGCATCAAGCGCTCGGTAACTTCCCTCAGTAAAGATTGGATATTTTTTTCGATACGCGATTAGTCTTTGGTAGGTGTAAAACACCGAGTTTTCATCGCTCATTTCTTTTTCTGCACTTATTTCATCTGGATTTATTCTTAACCAAGGTTCTCTAGTTGAAAAGCCTTTGTATATGCTGTTATCCCATTGCATTGGGGTACGGGCGTTATCTCTTGATTTTTGTTGCAAAATGATCAGAGCTTCTCTTTCGCTGAAGCCAGAAGCGATCAGCTCCTCATAGGCTGCTAGGCTTTCAGTATCTTTATAGTCATCAATGCTTGAAAAATAGGCATTGGTCATACCAATCTCTTCTCCTTGATAAATGAACGTAGTCCCCTGCTGACCGAAGAGAGTGATAGCTAACAGCTTAGCGCTCTCTTGTCGATACATACGGTCATCCGCAAAACGAGACAGTGCTCTTGGCTGGTCATGATTTGAATAAAATAGTGCATTCCAGCCCTTGCCCTTATGCATCTTCTCTTGAAAAAGCGATTGGCTCGCCTTTAACTTCTCCAGTGAGAAGGGTTCATTGGTCCACTTAGCCTTCCCCTTATAATCTGATTTCATATGATGAAAACTGAAGATCATAGAGAGCTCTTCACGTTCTTCTTGCGAGTATAATAAACATTGCTCAGGTGTAGAAGAAGACATTTCCCCTACTGTTACCAGCTGCATAGATTTAAATACTTCTTGGTTCATAGCATGAAGATATTCGTGGATTTTAGGACCATCAACATTGTGCGTACGACCATCACCCGTCGGACCAAGAACTGGATCATCAGGCAATCCAGGTGTTTTAGAAAGTAGATTGACCACATCCAATCGGAAGCCCTTTATTCCCTTTTTCGCCCAAAAATCTAAGATCTTGTAGCATTCGTTTCGAACATTTTCATTTTCCCAATTTAAATCGGCCTGAGTCTCATCAAATAGGTGTAGATAGGCTTGTTCTGTTTTCTCATCATATTTCCACGCGCTTCCGCCAAACCGAGAGGTCCAATTATTTGGAGCGGAGCCATCAGGCTTGAGATCTTTCCAAAAATAATAGTCGCGATAAGGATTGTCTTTCGACTTTCGAGATTCTTTGAACCATTTATGCTCAATAGAAGTATGGTTTAGAACCATGTCCATCATTAGATAGATATTTCTTTTTTTAGCCACTTGGATTAATCTATCAAAGTCTTCCATCGTTCCATATAAAGGGTCAATAGCGTAATAATCCGAAATATCATAACCATTGTCATGTTGAGGAGAGACATACATAGGAGTCACCCACAAAAGATCGATCCCCAAATTCTCTAGATAATCAAGCTTCTCAATAATCCCCTGAATATCACCAATACCATCATTATTCGTGTCTTTAAAACTTCTAGGATAGATTTCATAAACTGTTGCTTTTTTCCACCAATCATTCATTGAGCTTTCCTCCATACTTGTGATAAAACAAGCGTAACATGGCAATATCTAATGAATACATGTAAAAAAAAGAGTATTTCATGTCAAAATCAAATACTCTTACGATTTCATGCTAAAATGATTTATAAGAAAAAGATGAGAAGAGGAACGAAAATGTATGGTAAATGGCAATATACCGATAAAAGCCACAAGTTTGAAAGAAAAATGATTTCTGATTTCAATTTTTATAGCTGCGGCATCCAAAATTGTGAACCTAATTATACATACGGCCCAATTTCTCGAGAGTAATATTTCATTCATTTCATAACCTCAGGAAAGGGCACCTTTACGCTTAATAAGAAAAGCTTTCAACTAAGTGCCGGTCAAGGATTTATAAGCCCAGCTAAAGACCTCATTACATACAAAGCTTCAGCCGACGACCCATGGAATTATTCATGGATCGGTTTTCTAGGAACCCAAGTTGATCAATATGTTCAATTACTTTGTCAACAACAGAATCCGATCTTTGAGCTGGAAGAGCCGGACCGCCATTTTTTTCATAAGCAAATCGCTGAGATTATCGAGATGGACAGCAATGATCTGTCAAAATATCTTAAAGGAAATGGCGTTCTGAACACTCTTGTGGGGCATTTATTGGAAAATAAGGAAATAAAAAAAGTTTCTATTATGGATACTTCAATTGCCTTTCAAGCAAGAAGATATATTGACCTACACTTTCATGATGGGATTCAAATTAATGAGCTTGCTTCAGAATTGGGCGTACATCCTAATCATCTTTCTCACGTATTCAAAAAGAAATACCTGATGAGTCCAAAAGCATTTCTGCGTAAGGTTCAGATTGACAAAGCGAAAGAGCTGTTAAGTACAACTGACCATCCGATTAATATCATTGCTAATTCCGTAGGTTTTCCAGAACCGTTAGCCTTTTCAAAGGTGTTTAAGAAAGCGACCACTCTTTCTCCTTCTGATTACCGAAAGAGCTGTTGACAGTTTATTATTCGTCCGATTCCTATGCCAAATAGCCCGCTGCTTTAGCGGGCAAAAATTTTTATTTGGTTTGTTGCTTCGTTTAAACCTGCGCCTCATACCAACGTTGGATTTTTTGATGAGACACACGATTGGTTATTCTTGTTTACGAATCCGATTCAGACGCCGATTTCGGGCTTTTTTGGGTTTTGCCGGCGGAGATTGGGTTGCTGTCGGTGTTTCAGCCGGCAAACTCTCCTGTTCAATCCCCGATGTAACGATCAGTCTTGGAGGTGCCACTTGATCATTGATTTCAATGTTTATCAGCGAGGCGCCATTGGGTACACATGAAAGAAGCAAAATACCTGCTTGCTCCTCGTTTAATGACCAAGGGTCAATCCCCATAGGAAGCTCGATATTTTGAATCAGCACACCCGGCTCTGGTATTTCTTCTATGATAGTCAAATCCTCAGGAATGCGAATATTTTCTATAGTATCCACAGGTTCTTGCACCTGTTGCAGTGCGTCTTCTTTTACAGACAAAGGTTCTGTTTCCATCATCATAGGCGATGGCGTCTGGATTACTTCTTTTGTTTGATCATCAAAAATTGGTTTCACGGTCTTTTTGATTCGTGTAGCGTGCAGCACTTCTTTGTATAAACCAACCCCGTCTTTTTCAAACAAAGTGAGCTTCGTCATTTTTGTTAAAGCGGCTTTGATTTCATCTGCGGTTTTGGTTGGGTCTACATCTTTTATTCGAAGATGTTGGGATTTGCCGTTGCTGTTAGCAAATTCCGCATCTAATGTATATGTTTCAATCATTTGCTTCTCTTCCCTTTCGTTTGTTATCTTCCACTTTTTCTGTTAATCAGGTCATGATTCCGCCAATCTTGTTGAAGGCGCTTTGATAACTTGTGTGTATAGGTGCTCAAGCTTTTCAGCGATAAATGTTTGTGCTGGAAATAATTTAATTAATAATAATTGCCAATCTTTTTCTTGGAAATAGGTAGTGAAATAAAAATAATAGCGGCGCATGGCTGCGGTTGATCTTGTTTTTAAGAAGATATGCTGTACGAGTGATCGCAGCATATTTGAAAAATCTGCTTCACACAAGTCATCTCTCACCTGAAGTGTGATCAGCATTTCGATGGCGGCCTTTCCATCTTTCGTTTCAAAATAAAATTTACGAATGCGTTTTTCCAATGTCTGGCGAGTGAGACTAAATAATTTCTGTTTGCTCAGTCCAAATTCTTTCATGGGGTTGCCTCCTTTCACTCTAGAATTTACTAATTATTATTTGAGATATCTACAACAACAAAATACTCCTTTTGTCACGTCTTTTACACACCAATAAATTAATAATTATTAAAGTATAATGATTCTTAGAAGCTTTTTCCTATCACATCAGGCTTTCTATGCCCATAAAATAATGAATACCCTTTCAAAAAAATTATTTCAGCGAGTCTCTTCTACTTAAAGAAAGTAATTATTCCTACTTTTAAAACGCTTCTCCATTATCTCTTGATGCATTCTGTCATTAATAAAACTGTTAGGCGTTTTCATCTTTATTTATGAGTGTATCTTTACGAGAATAAAGCGATAAGTGTTATAATCGAGACGAAATAAAGTTACTAATGGAGGATATTATGAAAAATAAGTTTTTTACGTCGTTCGGGACTGTTATAGCTATGCTATTTGTTTTCTTTGTTGCCAATTCTACAACAACGTTGGCTGCTGAGAGTCCTTTTCAATACGAATCAACGAACGCGGGTAATTTCATAAGTAATGGAGTCGCAAATGGAGATACGTACAATTACGGCTACACAAACACAAATCAACTACCGGTAGATTCTGAGGGTTTCGTTAACTATCAGGATCAGGCCTATGTTAGAAAGACAGTCAAATCCAATCCGAAAAAGCAAGGATTGTTCGATGTGACCCTAGATATTAAAGGAAATGAGATTCCTCACCCACCGTTAGATATTGTCTTAGTTATTGACTACTCTTCTTCTATGCAGGGGGAGAAATTGACCAACACATTAAGAGGACTGCAGGAGTTCGGTGCAGAATTAGGGGATTCCTTATCAAACGGAGTTGCTCAAATCGGGATTGTCGCCTACAACAGAAATGTGTATTCTACAAACGGCTTGACAAATGACATGAATCAGCTGCAAAACTTTTTGACTAACACCGCTGAAAGCCATACGGGTACTTTTATACAAAAGGGATTGATCGCAGGTCAAGAGCTTTTATTGAATCAAGGCAGACCAGGGGCTGAGAAAATCTTGATTCACGTTGGAGATGGCAGTGCAAATCGCAGCTACCTTCCTGTGGATAATGCAGCTACCTACCCAAATACTGGTCAAATTACGGATTATAATGGTTACCATACTGCTGCTTATAATAAAGACTTTCAGACTGAGTCGCCACAATTTAATACTAGTGATACGATTTCTGATGCCAATGGGAACAAGGTCGATAAAACCGTTGTTACTGATGCCACTCTTGGAACAATCGTTGCTTTAAAGGAAAAAGGCATCATCACTTATTCCATCGGTACTGCCCCCACTCCTAGAGGGGAATATATTGCACGAAATATCGCGGACAAAGAGAGTCACTATAGTCCTATAGACGAAAATCTTCTAGGATTAGGGGATGCGTTAAAAAATATTATCAACTCGGCAACGAAAACTATCCCAAAGGGCACTGTAACTGACCCAATGGGTGAAGATATTTTGCTGCAAGGCAGTGGAAATTTTTCTGAAGCAAACTACAGGAAAGCTGGTTGGAAAAAGGATTCTAGCGGAAACTGGCTGCCAGCCGATGAGTTAGTAAGAAATTTAGAAGTCACTGAGCAAAATCAAGTAATCACTGTTTCGAACTTTGCCTTAGGTGTAAACGAACGTATTACCGTGACGTATCAAGTTCGATTAAATACCGAGGCAAATGATTTTAAAGGTGAATTCTGGTATTTGTGTAACCAGCGAACGACCTTGGACCCGGCAAGTGATGGCTCATCGCTGCTAGATTTTCCGATTCCATCAATCAAAGCACCCAAAGTCGACCTTAGCCTAGAAAAGCAATGGAAAAATGCACCAGCATCAATGATTCCTGACAAAATAGACTACCAAGTGATTCGAACACCGTTAGCCAACCCAAGTTCATGGGCAGCGTCGGATACTCTTTCACTAACAAAAGAGAAAAATTTCAAGTCGACTGTTTCAACTGTACCTGTGCAAGGTGTTAACAATGATCTGCCCTTGTATAACAACGCTGGAGATACAATCATTTATAATGTCAATGAAGTAAATATCCCCGCAGATTTTGAATTTTCAATAAATAAAGAAAACAATCACTTTACTATGATTAATACGTATAAGGAAACAGAACCAAGTACCACGGAACCAAGTACCACGGAGCCAAGCACTACAGAACCAAGTACCACAGAACCAAGTACCACGGAGCCAAGTACTACAGAACCTAGTACCACTCAAAGTTCGACAACCGAGAGTACCGCTCCGGCAGCTACTACGGAAGAACCAAAAACAAGCGAGTCTTCCAGGAAAGCGGCAATCATTAAAACGACCAGCACCTCTAACAAGCGCTATCCTAAAACCAATGACGACCGAAGCAGCATTATCTGGGTTCTGCTGGGAACTAGCCTATTCGGAGCCGCTATCTACTTATTAAAGAAAATAAATTAGTACCAGTTAACATTCTTAAAGTCTTTTCGAAAAAAACTTAACAAAATGAAAGCCAAACAATCTTTTTACTTTCAATTATGAAAGCTTAAGATCGTTTGGCTTTTCGTTTTGTTCCTTCTATTTTCTAAGCTAATGGTTAACATTTTCCTTTAGCCATAAAAGCAGCTGTTGGGCAACTTGTTGATTCTGATCATTGATCTCGGATTTGCCATCCCCTTTTTGTGGACCATAAGATCCAAAGCCGGCGTGATTTCCGCCACTGATTTCTTGATAATCGGTAGACTTAGGTAAGTCCTGCTTGGCCTTTTTATAGGCGTCATGATTTAAGACGCGATCATTTTCCGCAGTCAAGGACAATACAGGGAGGTTTTTATCTGCTAAGGTTCCTTTTGTATCTGGATAACTAGCCAAGAAAAAGACGCCCTCCAGATGATTGGTATGCCCTTTTGCAAAGCGGCTGGCCATGACGCCGCCTAAAGAATGGCCACCTACTATATAGTCGCGCTTGGGGTGTTCAGAAAGAACCTTTTCCCCGCGGTTAGGTGCTAAAACGGCTAAATCCAGAGGCATTTTCAGGATATAAACGGGATATCCTGCTTTGGCTAAGGTTTGTGCCCAAGGGCTATAGCTTTCGGGTTCAACAAGTGCGCCCGGATAAAAAATGATCATAGGTTTTGTTTGATCCTTGCCAGAGAAATACAACCAATCCCCGCTGTCCTCTGCTTTTTTTGCGGTCTGCAATGCATTATTGGTTGGAGAATAGCTTTGCGTTTTTAAATACGCTATGCCACCACCTAATACGAGGGCTAATCCGATAACAAGGATCAGAAGGAGCTTTTTCCATTTTTTCACTTTGATCGTTCCTTTCTTTCGTTGCTATCATACCATTTTCCCATAATGTCCAACAAACTTTAGGCGACACCCACTTGGAAAATGTGTTTAAAAATGCAAGTGAAAGACGGAAATTTCCGGCGGTACGCCCAATCGCGCGTGAATGGCGGTCGTGCCCAGCCCGGTATTGACGTATAGCTTGGTATGATCCTTCAGTTCATAGAGTCCGCGAGTATATTTTTTTGCTAAAACATTTTTTACTTCATAAAACGGCAGGCGGACCTGCCCGCCATGACTGTGTCCGGCCAATACTAATTGTGTATTGGTGCCCACAAATCCATCCGCTACATCTGGTTCATGAGTAAGTAATATAGAATAGTCGTATCTTTGGCGATAGCTCAAGGTTTCCTCGATCGAAGGAGCACCTAGTAGAGAATCATCCAACCCTCCAATGAAGACTTTTTTGCCATTTGCGAGAGTCAATGTTTCACCAGCATTTTTTAATACTTCAAAATTCGCTGCATTCATGACCTGCTGATAGACTCTAGCTGCTCCGCCGCCATAATCATGATTTCCCCAAACCGCGTATTTCCCAATCGTTGCTTTCATTTCCTTAAGCTTCTCAATGATTTCCGGTTCGTGATTGTATTGTGCGTAATTATCAAAAAGATCGCCAGTAAATACAATGATATCCGGTTTTTCTTTATTGACTTTACGAATGACCTTATCCAACCGTTTCGTTGAATAGCTTTCAGATACTTGAATGTCTGAAAGCTGAAGGACTTTTAATTCCTTGGGCATTGATTTATTGCCTAACTGCAGCCGGTGAACCACTGCTAAGCTGGGTTCGATTTTGAAGGCATAAATAGGAATGCAGACTAAAATTAATACTAGTCCGATGAAAATTTTTTTAAACATAAGTTGACCTGCCTTTTCGTTTTTTCGTTCTATTGCAGTGATAGAATCGCCAATGCACTACCCGATAGAAGCAGTGCAAATACCAGGATTCCAATAATCACTCTTCGTTTTGCTTGATTCGTCATCCGATCCTCTCCCATGAGCAAAGCATAGAAAACAATTATGCAAAACTTGTGCAAAAGAAAAACCAGCACAACTTAATGGACTGGTTTTTGCTTGATAGGAAGGATAACGGTCGCGATAAAACGATGTTCTTTCTGCTGAAGTGTCAATTCTCCACCGATTCGCTGGAGTGTTTGTTCGACGATCGAAAGGCCTAAGCCGGTTCCTGCCAGGTGATTATTTCGTGATGCCTCCCCTACTACAAACGGTTTGGTTAGCTGAGTGATCTGCTTAGGGGATATTTTTGCAGACAAATTCTCAAAAATCAGCAAATAATGATCGTGTTTCTTTTTACCGCTAATGCTCATTTGTTTATTCAGGCTGTATTTGATCCCGTTTGTTAATAGATTGATCAGTACGACCTTCAGCAATGGCTCATTTGTATCAAGCTGACAGGGTTCTACCTCAAGCGCAATTTTGAATTTTTGATCAATGAGCTGCTGCTGGGCCACTTCTTTTTCGATTAGCCCGTTGATCGCCACCGGCTCTAACTGGATTGCTTCCTTTAACTGTTGACTATAGTGCAGCAGATTGGCGACTAATTCGTTCATATTGATGAGCTGCTGATCAAGATCGTCTAAGAAGCTGGGATTCTCTAACGCCATTTTTTCACCGTCAACGAGCAGCTGCATAACGGATAAGGGAGTTTTTAGCTCATGGGCCAAATTAGACGAGAAGGCCTTCAATTGATCATTGCGCTCAAGCATCTCCATTTCATGTTCTTGAAGCGACCGCTTCATTTGATTGATCGATTGACTTAGATTCCCCAGCTCATTTTCAACCGTGATATCGGAGTCGGCAAAATTCAATTGGGAGATGTTTCGAGTCGTTTGTTCTAAGCGGCGAATCGGTTCGATGATCTGCCGCCGGACTAAGAGAACGATCAGACCAAGCAGCAGCACCAAAAAGACACTCGTCGCCGCGATTAAAATCGGAAATAATGTTTGGATAGCCGCCTGAAAATCTGGAATACTCGTCCCTATTAAGTAGAATTTGTTGTCTTGAGCAAAGAAAATAGTATAGAAATCATTTCGTTGCCGCGTCTGATTGTATAATCGTTGGACTGACCGCCCTTTTTTAACAGCGGCGGTAGTTGTCTGATCAATCCAAAAGCGATTCAATGAGATCCCGGCTTGGCTCAAGCGGAAGGCCATGTCGCTGGTCAACTCCTCATTTGAAATAGCGGGCTTGTTCTCGATTGCGATAACTACCAGCTCATCGTCTACTTGCTCTTTTTTCCCGCTTTGTATCAATTTTTGCGCTTCCTTGACCGGCTGCTCCATCTTCCAATAATAATAGGTTGGAAAGCCCCAGCGATAAAAAATCGTAACGAGTGACAGAATCAAAATAAAGATGATCGCGATACGCTGGATAAATGCGCGAGTCAGACTATTTTTTCGGTAATTCAAAGCGGTAGCCTGTTCCATAAACAGTTTGGATAAGTTCTTTCCCTACCTTTTCTCGTAAAATACGAATAAAACTGTCGACGGTCCTTTCATCATTTTCATGATCCATTCCCCAAACGGATAAAAGAATCTGTTCCCGTGTTAAAGGCAGACCTTGATTCTGATACAGATAATACAGCATGTCATACTCCCTGTTGGTCAGACTCAGCGCCACATCATTTAACAATGCACGCTTCTCATTGGGGATAAAAATCAGCGGCTGCTTGATATCTTGCTGAATCACTCCTAACAATTTCGCTGCCCGCGCTAAAAGGACCTGGGCATGAAACGGCTTCGCTAAATAGTCATCGACACCGGTCATTAATGCTCGTACCTCATCTTCTGGCAGATTTTTGGCCGTCAACATCAAGATTTTGATATTGCGCTCGCTTTTCATTCTTTTAGCGGCCTCCAGCCCTGTCATTTTTGGCATCATCCAGTCCAAAATCGCCAAGTCAAAGGTCTCTGCGTAAAATTTCTCCATGGCAGCTTCGCCATCGCTGGCTTCTACCACTGTATAGCCTTCCTTTTCGAAAAATTTCTTCAATAGCTCACGCATTTTATCTTCGTCTTCACATAGTAAAATCTTCACTTTGGATTATTCCCTTCTAAAACCGTGCGATCCGTTGATTTTTTCGGCAATGATCGCAGACAGATGTAACAATAGCTCGAACGCCTTCCTGTTTCAATCTTTTCGAAAGCCAGAAAGCTCAATCTTATAAATTCCCTTAAAATTGATAGCTAAATAAATTGAAGCCAGATTGTTAATGATTTCTTCCTTAGTAATTGATAGACTGAATAGAAAAAGGACTTGGAGGATTTATTTTTGGAAAAGGAAAAAAAGATCTTGCCGATCGATTTTTTGTGGTTGGCACTTTATGCATTTGCGGGGTTTAGTTTGGAATTGATTCTGGGAATGGTAACAAATGGTTTAAGCGTGGCAGTGAACGCTGCGTTGACGGCCATTTTATGGTCAGGTGTTTCGCTTTTTCTGATCTATTATGCAAAGAAACGTTTCGATTTCGATGTTTTCAGTACGTCTCACTCACCAGATAAGAAGAAGCTAGTGGCGATTCTTGTTCTTGTAGCGGCTGTGATCCTTGTTACTACAATCGGTTTTGGCGGCTTCAAGCCCGTCGTTGAGTTTAATGGCGAATTGAATCGAAGCGCGAGTGCCCTTGTTTTTCGGACGATGTATTACTTAGCTGAATGCAGCTTGATCGTGTTAGTGATCGCTTTTGGTCAAAAATTCTGCGAAGCGCAGTTTCAGTTGTCTCCCCACTTTCCTAGCGGCGGCCTGCTGCTGGCCATCACTTGGGGACTGATTCATTTTCTATTACAGGGCTTCAGCGGCGGGGTCTACACCCTCTTTTTCTCGCTAGTTGCCGGAGTCCTCTATCTTTTATGTGAAAAAGATCTACGCTGGACGTATCTTTTTGTCGCTGTCGCGTTTATTCTTTAATCAAAGTTCAAATATATTTGGAGGTGCATTTGTGGCTAGTATTGTTTTGGCTCTGCGTTTTTTACTTGAAGTAGGAACTGTCGGTGGTCTTTTCAGCGGATTATTCATAAAAAAGCAAGTGTATCTAAAAGTTCTTTTTGTGGTCTTAGCCCTGTCGATTACACTAGTTTGGGCAAGGTATGGGGCACCCAAGTCCCCCACTGTTCTGACTGGACGAAATAAATTATTTTTAGAGCTGGGTGTATATTCGATCGGCTCGATCGGGTTCTTTTTACTATTTGGAAATAAAGTAGGAACCATCTATTTTCTGATTGCCAGTCTGGATTTATGGCTGATGTATCAATTAAACCTGCAGGGACATTAGTGTCTCTGTTTTTTTGTCCTTTGCTGTTTAAAATTTTCATGAGATTTTCGTTGGCATTCGTTAATAATTGGGATATAATTCTACTATTAAGGACCTTTTTATAAAGGCTTTGAAAAAAAGAAAAAGGAGTTGTTTCTCTTGAAAATATTTGAAGGATCTGGTGTTGCTTTGGTTACCCCTATGAAAGCTGATGGTGCCGTTGATTACAAGAAACTAGAGGAACTAGTCGAATGGCAAATCAGCGAGGGTACAGATGCAATCATCGCTTGCGGAACGACTGGTGAAGCGTCTACCCTAGCGAATGATGAACACATCGCTGTGATTGAAGCCGTCGTCAACAAAGCAAACGGACGAATCCCAGTTATCGCAGGAACCGGTGTGAATGACACGCAACACGCGATCGAATTATCGACAGGTGCGGAAAAAGTTGGTGCCGATGCCCTATTGATCGTGACTCCATATTATAATAAAGCTTCTAATGAAGGCTTGTTTTTACATTATCAAAAAATCGCTCAAAGTGTGAAATTACCGATTATTTTATATTCTGTAGCCTCTCGTACCAATATGAACATCGCACCGGAAATGGTGAAACGCTTGGCTGAAATCCCGAATGTGGTAGCTATCAAAGAAGCCAGCGGAAACATCTCCCAGATTGCGGAGATCGCGCGTATCATGCCGGATGATTTTGCCATCTACTCTGGCAATGATGATCAAGTCTTGCCGATCATGGCTCTTGGAGGAAAAGGATCGATTTCGACGATCGCCAATATTGCCCCTCGTCAAACTCATGAGCTGACTAAAGCCCTATTGGATGGCAATTTCCCATTGGCGAAAGAGCTTCAATTGGCACAGCTGCCATTGATCCATGCGATTTTCTGTGAAGTCAATCCTATCCCTGTAAAAACCGGTGTTGGATTATTAGGAAAAATCGAACCAAACTTCCGTCTGCCTCTTTCAGCAGCTAAAGCAGAAACGGTTGAAGGTCTGAGAAAAGAAATGACAGCATATGGGCTGGAGGTCGTTAAATAAATGATCGATATTATTTTGAGCGGCGCCAATGGCCGAATGGGACAAGTCCTGCAAACAATGATCGCTCAGCAGCCTGAGATGCAGGTCGTGGCTGGTATTGATCGTGAAGACTTCGAAGCGGACTTCCCTACTTATCAGACGATTGCGGACTGCCAGGTGAAGGCTGATGTCATCATTGATTTTTCTCACTATTCTGCTGTACCGGCAGTGCTGGATTATGCGGCAGCAAAAAAAATCCCGGTGGTCGTAGCTACTACGGGTCTGACGGATGAAGTGAAGGAACAATTGGCGAAAACCGCTGAGCAAACCGCTGTTTTCTTCTCTGCCAACATGTCTTTAGGAATCAATTTATTGGCAAAAGCCATTCGCGAGATCACTCCCGTCTTAGAAGAAGAGTTCAATATTGAAATCGTTGAAAAGCACCACAATCAGAAAAAGGATTCCCCTAGCGGTACGGCTCTTTTATTGGCCGATGCAGTCAACGACGCGGTTGAGGAAAAGAAAACCTATATTTATGGGCGTCATGGCAATGATCTAGAAAATCCCTTATCCGAACTTGGCATCCATGCCGTTCGCGGCGGAACGATCCCTGGCGAGCATACGGTAATCTATGCCGGACCTGACGAGGTGATTGAGTTGAATCATTTAGCTTTATCGCGTAATATTTTTGCTAGCGGTGCGGTAAAAGCCGCTAAGTATGTCAGCGATAAAACGGCTGGCTTATACGATATGGAAAAGCTGATTGACGAGAGCTGAGTTTTAAAGAAGTAAAAAGAATACTTGGGGGAATTTGATGACGTTAACCGATCCTTATGAAATAGCAAAATATATTAAAAACGCTGAAAAAATGACACCGGTCAAGGCCTATGTTCAAGGCGATCTGTCAGGAGTCACCAAGGAAAAAGTTCAATTTTTCGGACAAGAGAAAACCTGGATCTTAATTGGTGACAGTCAGGCTGTCCAAGAAGTATTAAAGGAGCAGCAGGCAGCGATCAGCGAAGTGCATGTTGAAAATGATCGCAGAAATTCAGCGATTCCGATGCTGGATATTTCAACGGTCAATGCCCGGATAGAGCCAGGCGCATTGATTCGCGACCGTGTAGAAATTGGCGACAAAGCGGTCATCATGATGGGCGCGATCATTAATATCGGTGCTTCCATCGGCGAAAGTACGATGATCGACATGGGCGCCATCTTAGGTGCACGGGCGACGGTCGGAAAGCATGCGCATATCGGTGCAGGTGCAGTGTTAGCAGGTGTTCTTGAGCCGCCTAGCGCGTCACCAGTCGTTGTGGAGGACAATGTTTTAGTCGGAGCCAACGCGGTCGTTTTAGAAGGCGTTCATATTGGAAAAGATGCGGTCGTCGCAGCAGGCGCAGTTGTTACTAAGGACGTACCTGCCGGCGCCGTTGTCGCAGGAACCCCTGCCAGAGTGATAAAAATGAAAGACGAGATCGATCCGGAGAAGACAGCATTTTTGGATGATTTGCGTTAAACCCAGAATCCCTATCAGACTGATAGGGATTTTTTTGGCGCTTTCCACAAGGAAAACTGCTTTGCTTATTGTAAGGAAAAAAGCTGTTAAGCGGACATTTTTCATCATTTTAGTAGAAAATTTGCTTTTTTTAAATCAAATAACATCTTTTACCTTATTTCTACTGCACTTTTTGCGAAGTATGCTATAATACTATCGATTAGAACAATTCCTAAAAGAAAGCGACTGAATGATACTCGTGAATTTGAAAAGCATTAAAAAATCAATCAAAATTCGTAACAAACAAATCAGCAAGACCTTTGCTCAAGTGGAGGAAACACTGGCTAATCATATCCATAGTGATGTGAAAATCTATTTTGACAAGGCGAATCCTCACCAGCTCCATCTAGAGGAAAAAACGCCTGAGGGAAAAACACGTCATATTCAAAGCACAGAGCAGGATCACTCATTCAAAGAATTAGTTGATGCGCATATTCAAAAACCACACACAAACACACTGAATCAATTGACCAACAGCATCTACAACCTGTGGTCAGAAAGCTTCAAATCAGAAACCGCTGTGGTCAAGGAAGATACGGATAAAGCAGCTGAACTGGCACAGGATATTTTAGCTGATGTGGTCAAAGAACCAGCCGGCGCTGGTGTGACTGCCGAACAAGCGGAAGCCTTGAATCAATCCTTGAAAACGAAATCAAATTATTCTGCTGAATGGTCAGATACAGAAAAAGCAATCGAGGTATTCTACAATCCGCCTAAAAAAGACCGTCAATTATTAGCTACGGTTTCAGCGGATCAAACAATTACCTATACTGACGCTCTAGCTACAAAACGCGTTATGAAAAAAGAGCTGCCAGACATGATTGCAGCAGTCTTAGCCTAAAACAAATCCCTGCCCTCAATTTCGAAGGCAGGGATTTTTCTGTTTTAAAACGAAAGCCGAACGAATATGCGGCCTCTTTCCTACTTCTTCAATTTTTCCCAGTACTCAATCCCATTTGAAACAGCAACCAAATGGAAGCCTTCTTTGATCAAAGCGACACGCCGCTTGTCTTCATTCGAGCCCAAATCAAAATGCCGTTCGCTGCCCTCCTTGCTGTAAACCATTACATAGGGAGCCTCATTGTCCACAACAGCCAGATTATATTCCACAACTCTTCCCTCCTTCTCGTTAATTTCTGCTTATCCTTATTGTATAGGAGCGACAAGAAAAGCAATTTCCAAAAATTTAATTGATTTACAAAAAAAGAACTTGTCCTTAACACTAGACAAGTTCTTCTCACATTATTTCAGCACCCCGTAGAAAAAAAGCTGCACAGCCTTTTCCAAATCTTCTTTGGCTGTTTCCTTTGGTGAGTCCAGATACGAAGAAATCAAGACAAATAATTGTCCCACCGCAAAATCAGCATCCACCGAAGCTCTGATTTTGGCTTCCGCTTCGAAGGCTTCAAGAAAAGGCTTCTTATAGGAATCCTTCCAAAGCGTAAATAATTTTTTCGCCGTTTCTGGCTTCAGTGTATGCTGGATGTCATGCATCATCATAAACAGGCTGAATGGATGTCTTTTCTGGAGATACAGGGCCATCTCCATGATTTTCTCCTCAAAGCTCGTCTCTTTTGCGGCCCAGCCCCGCAGATTCTCACCGACCTCGTTTGCTAAGCGCTGCATTACTTGATAATAAATAGTTTCTTTGTTCTTAAAATGATAGTAGATATTTGGTTGAGTAATCCCAAGGATCTTTGCGATTTGCCGAGTAGATGTGTCATTATATCCCTGCTTCATAAAAAGTTCTTCGGCAACATCTAAAATCTCTTCATACATCGAATCGCCTCATTTTTCTTTGGTACAACCATTATACGCTATCTGCTTAACTTTCGTCCTTAGAAACGGATTTTTCTTTTAGTTTTCCATCTTTCATTTCTAAAATTCGGTCACAAAATTTTACTAGCCGGGTGTCATGAGTCACCATGATCGTGGCTTTATTCTTTTCTTTTGTCTCTTTGGCTAGAATTTTGACGACCTCATATGCCTTTTCAGAGTCTAGACTGGCCGTTGGTTCATCTGCCAGAATAATCGTTGGATCATGGTATAAGGCCCGTGCGATAGCCACCCGCTGACGTTCTCCGCCAGAAAGCTCTTCAGGGTATTTATTTTCTAGGCTGGCGATGCCTAGCTGCTGGAATAATTTTTCCGCGACCTCTGAATTGTCATTTTTGCTGACTTTGTCGACTAGTTTTAATTGCTTTTTGACGGTTAAAAATGGAACTAGATTAGATGCCTGCAAAATAAAACCGATTTCTTTGAAGCGTAATTTTGCCCGCTCCTTTTCCTTCTTCTCACTAAAGTCCTCATCATTAATCAAAACCTCGCCTGAAGAAGGTGATTGTAGTCCTCCCGCAATTGTCAAAAAGGTACTTTTACCTGAACCCGATGGTCCGATGATCGCAACAAACTCCCCTTTTTCTACGGAGAAGTTCGTTTCCTTTAAGGCTTCGATCGTTGAATCGCCGTCTTTGAAATTTTTCTCTACTTGCTTAAATTCAATGGCACTCATGTTTTTTCCTCCTATCCGATAGCCTTCAATGGGTCAATCTTCACGATGGTTCGAACGGAGAAGAACGCACCGATCAAGGCAACTAGAATCATCAAGATGCTAATCCCGCCAAAGAACAGCATATTGACCTGAAACGGCACCGCATCCGGCAGCACCAAGGCTGTTCCCAAAGTCGCGCCTAAACCGATGACGACACCAACCGTCGCGAGTAAAAAGGTTTGGGCGATCACGGAATTTGAAATGTAGCGGCTGGAAATTCCTTGAGCCTTCATGACGCCAAAGATTTCAGCTTTTTGCATCGTTAATACGTAAATAAATATTCCGATGACGATCGCGGCTATCACGATCAAGAAACCGATCATGAATCCAAAGGTCAGGACCTGCGCGCTGTATCCAGGCAGATCATTGATAAAGTTTTTGATGCTGATTTGATCCAAGTCATCAGGCACCGACTGAACATCCCCGCGAGTGATGATCGCATTGATTCGTGTATTTTCACTCGTCCCCTGTGTTTCAAAACGAATTTCCTGATACGCACCGATCGTCGTGTAAAGAACAGGTGCGACGTTAAACTTGGCGTTATCCGTAAAACCAACGATTTTCAAGGTTTTATCATTTCCCGCTATTTTGACTGTCTCGCCTAGCTTTAGCTGGTATTGATCCTTCAATGAAATGTCTGCCACTGCTTCTTCATCAGAGGCAAACATTTTTCCGCTTGTCAGCTTAGGTGCTAAAAATTGATCCTTGTCGATGCCGAAAAAGCTGACATCAATTTTTTCTCCGCTGTCGCCTTTTATGACGCCAGCCGTTTGTGCGAGATATGCTTTTTTATCTGCCTTCACCTCGTCAAAGGTCTTCAGAGGAATCATTGACATATTTAAATTATTGTTTGCCTCCTCAGTTAAAAGGATGTTATCCGCATTCCATTTGTCTACCGCAGTCCGATTGTCCTGCGCCAGCCCATAGGCCAACCCCGTCAAAAAGAACACTAGGTAAGCAATCAAAAACATGACACCCATTACTAGCGTATAACGCAGCTTGGAATGTTTGATTTCATTAATCGCTAAAAACATAGTTATTACCTCCACTTATCACTTGATAAAATTACCGTAACACGATTCAATTTTTTAGGAAAATATTTTGCTTAGCAATGAAGCCGCAAAACAAAAAATGCAACCTGCAGGTAATCGCAGGTCGCATAAGTCAATTTAAAGATTTCTTTTTCGATAAAGAACCACACCGCAGATAATCGCTGCGAGCAAACACAAGCTGGCATTGATTTTTAAAAGCAGCAATAATTCTACCTTCTGTAAGCCTAACAAGTAATTGCTTAAAAAATGAAAGAGTATCGGAATCAATAAATTGCTGTTCCGCTGATAAAGCAGTGTGATGATGATCGATTGAGCAACGCACCAAAGCGTAAAGAATAAAACGTATTGCAGCAGGTCGGTTCCGCTATAGCCAGACATGAACCACAAAGGAAGATGCCAGCCAGCCCAAATCAAACCTAAAAGGATCGACATCGTTAATGGCTGAAAATTTTTTAACAGCTCCTCCATGAGAAATCCCCGCCAGCCCAGCTCTTCTCCCAAAGGGCCTCGAATACTATGATTGAGCATCGACGATAGTAAAAAGCCTGGAGATAAAATCAGCAGGTCTTGAATTGGCTGCTTCAAAATAGTGGACACAATAAGTAAAGAGCCCGCTAAAAACAGCAGATGGATGCTTATAGTTAACGCTACTGTCTTCAAATTTAGCGGTGTCGAAAATTTCGTTGTGATAAATTTTTTTAAATCAGTGTTAGGGCGCAATTTTTTCCAGAAAATCACCACTGCCAGTGTGGGTGCCCACGAAGAAAGAATCTGTAAACTATTGGCTGGCTGTGTACTTCCTGTTGCAACCATGAGACCGCCAATCGCCAGGATCATTCCCCAAAAAATCAAATACGTATATAAAATAAATCTTTTCGCTGCTTTTGTCATTGTTATTCCCCCTATTTCTTATCTGGCTTTAAGTATAGAGGCGGGGGCTGCCCCCGGGTCAAGCGGCTATTTTACAGGAACAAAAATTTCTAGTACAGCTTGTTCATTTCGATCTTGGTAAGTGACCATCTTGGTAAAAACAAAGGCTTCTCCAAGAGGTTCCAAGTTCTTTTCTAAGGAGTAGTTTAAAATTTTTTCAAATAATTGATGCGCCATCTCTTCACTGTTTTCTTCGCCTAGGGTCTCAGTCACGATCAGCCGGATGCAGCGCGAAGCATTTAAATACTCTTTGCCCTCCTGTAAGCAATTATCACTAACTTCTTTGACAATCAGCATTCGGGAGTGATTGAGTCCAGTCTCATCAAACGCAAAGCTTCGAACAATCGAAGAAAGAATATCTTCATTTGAACAATGAGCCAAAATTTGATGGTATTCTTCGAAGGCATCAAATTCACTGAATGAGCCTAACACCTCATATAACGGCATGCGTTCAAGAGTGAAACAATCTAGTGTTTCTGCCAGCTCCTGCTGAAACTTCGCCAGCTTGTTGATTCGATCTAAGGTACTGGAGTAGTACTGAAGCTTCTCCTCCATCTCCAGTTTTTTCTGCTGCATCAATTGCGGGAAATCCAGTTCATTAAAATTCTCCTGCAAATTTTTGACCTCGTTGATCGAAAATCCCCGTTTACGATAAAAATCGATCGTCAAGAGACGATAAATATCAGCAAAACGAAATTGGCGATAGTTATTATAGGTATCCTTTTCTGGGTGGATGAGCCCTTTTTGCTCATAGTGGCGCAGCGTATCCCGTGTCATACCAGTAATTGACAATAAATCATTGGTCAGATATTTTTCTTCCATCTTTCCCGCTCCTTTCCTGCTAAACGATTATTATACCGTATCCTTAGTATTGTTTGCTTAGCAATTTCAAAAGAAGTGATAGAAACTGGACATGCATCGTCAAGTTTTCTATTGTACACTAAAGTCATAGGAGGGTGAAAAAATGAATATAAAACAAGAGCTTGAAGCCGTTTTTGGCGCGGATGAACAGATTCATTTGAACGATATCGATATAGATCCGGCAGCGATAAAGGCGATTATGATCAACGAGGTTGTTCCCGCATATCCGGAAAATGATTTTTACGGTCCTGAAGATGCTGCCTACATGGAAACCACGATTCCGCTCTTTCAAAAGGCTGGGATTGAAGTAACAACGATTCAGGATATTTTGTCTAAGGGTATTTACCTAACGAATGCCATTAAGACCCCTAAAACAGAAACGACAGTCGCTAATGCGAGTATCGACAGGAGCCTACCTTACCTAGAAAAGGAGCTGTCGCTTTTCCCGAATGTTCAGGTCATCATGCTGATGGGAGACGTAGCAAAAAAATGCTTTAATAAAATTACTAAAAAAGCGACTAAGAAAAATGCCGTTCCCGCAATCTCTACCTACAAGCTGCGGAGCACAGCACTTTATTATCAGGATATTCGAATCATGCCCTCATACATCATGACCGGCAAAAATATATTGATTGAAAAGTCTAAGGTCCAAATGGCGTGTGAAGATCTTGTAGTCATGTTTGAGATTATTTCCCAATAGTTTGAGATAAAACGAAAAAAGCCAAACAAGCCGCCCCTTTCATTTTTGAAAGTGAGACGTTTGTTTGGCTTTCGTTTTGTAAAGTTTTTTTCAAAAAGACTTTACGATTTGAATGTTTTTTACCCGTTTGGTTAATTTGAATAATTCTCCTGCAAAAAGGTCCTCATATCTGTCGGTGCATGGCCAGTGATCGTTTCAAAATCATTGGTTACCCCGCTTAGCATGCCCAACGCTCCGCCATGATACATCGAGGCTAACTCGTTGCCATCGCCGTCCCCTTTGTAAATCTCTGCAAATGTCGTGAGACTTACCGGCTGATAGCCGAATGTTTTATCGGTAACGGCACTCATGACAGCAGCCAGCTCGGGCATTGAATAGTTGTTCTTCTGACTTAACAGATAAGTCTGTCCCCTATCTCTCAGCTCCGGTTGAATCGCTAATCGGGCAAGCGCCTCTGCGCTATCGTCTAAAGAAATAAAGGATAGCTTCTCTGCTCCGATTGGATAGATAATGTTTTTACGTTCAATCAGCTCAGGCAAATAAGGCACCAGTGGATCCGCATATAATGCGTTTTTGACGATCGTATAGGCGAAATCAGAACCTGCCAAGCGTCTTGGCGCATAGCCATAATAAGGCGACATAGTAAAAGGATTCTTTTCTTGATCCGCAAAAAAGCTGACGAAGATAATCTTTTTAACCTTTGCATGGCTCATCGCGGTCAATGTATTTTCCAATTCCTGCACTCGTTGAACAACATCATACGTTTTACTAGGAATGTAGATCAATAAATCGATTCCTTGGAGCGCTTCAGTCATACTTGCGCTATCCGAATAATCTCCTTGTCTCACTGCAATCGCTTGTTCCTGTAAAGCTTTTGCCTTGCTCATCGAGTGTACGATTGCCACAAGGTCTTTTTTCTCCACTAAAGCAGTTAGTCTTTTCACTACACGACTTCCCAGATTCCCAGTGGCACCAGTCACCGCATATTTCATCTCATTCACCTCTTCTATTGATTAATCCAACAGCTCCTTGAATCCTGCTTCCAAGCGGATCAATGGCCGGCCTAATGCTTTTTCAAAGTCATCGGAAACAACATCCAGCTGATTATTCTTAATATCATATTGAAAAGACAGGAATATTTCTGCTACGGATTGAGGCATTCCATTTGCGACAAGGTTCTCAATAAAGCCTTGATCATCTGAGCCGATGACTTCAAAATCCTTTTCCGTGACTTTTTTCAAGCTGTCCGCTAAAGCAGCATAGCTGATTGGTGTGCCGGAAAGCTCTAAAATAGCGGGATAATCGGTTCCTGCTAGTGCCTTTGCGGCAACTTCTGCATATTCCCGTTTCATCGCCCAACCAGTTTTTCCATCACCTGCCGCGTAAACAAATTTTCCGCCCTTTAACGCGGCATCAACTATCGGCATTTCATTTTCCAAATACCAGTTATTACGCAAAAAGGTATGCATGATGCCAGTCTTTTCAATCAATCCTTCGGTAAAAATGTGATCCGCAGCCAAAGGACTGGTTGCTTTATCCGCGCCAGCAAAGCTCGTATAGGCGATATAAGAAACGCCGGCTTCCTTTGCGGCTTCGACTACATTCGCATGTTCTTCCTGCCGGTTGCCAGGTGCTCCGGAAACGAATAACAAGCGATCGATTCCTTCCAAAGCTTTTTTCATCGAAGCCTTATCTGCATAATCGCCAATACGTATGTTCACACCAGCTTCTTTTAAAGCAGCTCCCTTTTCTTCACTTCGAACCAAAGCAAAAATATCAGAGACTGGCACCTCTTCTTTTAAATAATTTAACGCATAATCGCCAAATCCACCGGTTGCTCCTGTGACTAAATACTTCATATGATCCACTCCTTATTTTTTAGCTGTACATTTATAATTTACACCTTTAATCATAAGTAGTATGATAAGATATGTCAAGAAAGAAATGTTGAAAGGAGCAGATAGTATGAAGTATTCGGTACAATTCAGTGACGCGATCCACATTCTTGCTTACATCGAAATCTTTCAGGGAACGGATGCCCTATCCAGCGAAATGATCGCCGGAAGTGTGGAGACCAATCCAGCAAATGTTCGCAAAATCATGAGTCAGCTAAAAAAAGCGGAGCTGATCCATACACAAATTGGCAAGCCGACCCCTACCCTCGCAAAAGCTCCGGCAGAAATCACTTTATTAGAGATCTATAAAAGCATTGAGGGAAACACAAACCTGATCCAAGTCGATCCGAAAACCAATCCTAATTGCATTGTCGGCGCAAATATCCAGGATGTGTTGAATGAAAAATACGAGGAACTTCAGAAAAAAGTAGAGGATGAGATGAGGAGCATCACACTTGCTGCTCTCGTGCATAAAATTGCCCAGCTGGAAATGGAAAAAAGACCGGAAAATAAAGAGATTCTTCAAGAATATCTGTAGCCCAAAAAAGGGACAAGCGAAAAGTCTTTTTGAAAAATACTTTACAAAACGAAAGCCAAACGATCATTTTACTTTAAATTACGAAAGTATTTGATCGTTTGGCTTTTTATTTATGTAGCTGATCAAAAGCGTTTAACCTCTTCGATCAGTCCTATGATTCTTCGTTAAAGCGTTGCTTACTTTTTTGATAATCACTAGGTGAAATGCCCATCTCTGCTTTAAAGACCTTAGCAAAATAATTACCATTTGCCATACCAACAAGCTGAGCAATCTGATGAACCGTTCGCTGCCCATCGGTTAGAAAGGGCAAAGCTCGTTTGATGCGATATTTTTTTAGATAGGCCATGGGTGAAATACTGTAGGCTTTCTCGAACAGGCGGATGGCTTTGTATCTGGATACCCCAAACTGTTCTTCGACGTCCATCAGCCCCACGTCACTTTGATAGTGCTGCTCCAAATATTTTTTTATTTCCTTCGCTAAGGGGTATTTTTCTACCCGCTTCGTCAGCAATTCCTTTTTTAACGCCAAGATCAAGGAGTATGCCAATTGAGTATTCTCAAAAAAAGGCACCTCCGAACAGGCTTTTAGCTCAGCACACAATTTTATTAGCAGTTCTTGAAACTCCGGCGAACTGGAATGATGGGTCTGATTGATTGGATAGAATAATTGAAGCACTTCCTTGGAAAATTCTAAATATAAAAACTGCCAATCCTCCTTCCCATAATAACGGCAATCGCTAGGAATTTCAGCGAGAAAAAAACTGCCTCTTCTCTGAATGCTGCGCTGATCTCCTGATTCAAAGTAGCCGACACCAGCCAAAGTGTATTGCAGTACGACTTGATGATCTTTTCGGTCCTTATTCTCCCAAAAGTAGTGTGCATCACCGTGTCCTATGCCTATTCCCTTCAAGAAAGGCAGATTGTAGTTATCCATATAATAGTATGACTGAGAAAAATAATTCTGCAATTTTCTACCCGCCTAATCTAAATTATTTATTCTTGTTCCCGCAAGTCGGATTCCTTATGCTTACAGTATATAGTAGAAAGACTAACTATATAGAGTCAAGTGAAAAATAGCTAAATAAAAAAAATATTTTATAACAATTAAGTCTAAAAATGAGTGCAACAAATAGACCTTCCACTATTAGATTTTTTTTGATTGTTCAATAGCTAATCGGAAACAATCTTATAAGGTTCATTTTTAGTCAAAATAGCATGGATTACATAACAAAGCTTACGAGAAACAGCACCTAAGGCCGTCAGATGATGCTTACCTTCAGAAATTTTTTTCTGATAAAACGCGCGAAAAACAGGATCACATTGAGAAGCAACCAGAGCAGCTGAAAACAGGGCTTTTCGTAAGTAAGGAGATCCACGCTTGCTCATAACATTATGTGTTGCTTCATATTGCCCCGATTGGGACACAGAAGCGTCTATGCCAGCATAAGCAACCAGTTTTTTCGGATTAGAAAATTTGTGAATGTCTCCAATTTCACCAAGAATAGTCGCGCCATTTATGGGACCGATTCCAGGGATTGTGAGAATAACGGAGTCTAAATCGCTCATTATGCGCTTAATTTCTTTTTCAGTCTCCTTTACTTGGCTTTCGATGAATTTCAATTGTTCAATCATGGAGCGTAATTGAAATGTAAAAGCTTCTTGAGCAAATTTTACTCCAAAGGAGTTAGAAGCTGCTTGCTTCAATTGATCTGCTTTCTCTGGCTTTATTCGGTTTCTGCTTAACTCAGCTAAATATTGAGCCAACGTTTCTGCCGAAATTTCTTCTAGCTCTACAGGAGAACTAAACTCAAGCAATAACTCTTTAGACGCTTTTCCGAAAATACTTTGTTTGGTAAAAATTGATGTATATTCAGGAAACACTTGATCTAGTATAGTTATGATTTTTCGTTTGAAGTCGCTTACGGTACCTACTAAATAGGTTCGGTAACGTGAAAGTTGTTTTAACGAAAAAACATTTTCATCAGACAATACTGTTTCTACAAAGGAACCATAACGCATTAAGTCTGCAATCAAAACAGAATCAATAATATCATTTTTTCGTTTTCTGATTTCTGTTCCTTTGCGCCAGCCATCGGTTTGAAGAGGATTCACAACGTGAATCAAAAAGTCTGATTCGTGGAGGTATGAAAAGATAGAGAGCCAATAATGCCCTGTAGCCTCCATTCCGACAACAAAGTCAGCGGGAGTCTCTGAATATTTTGAAATCCGCTCAATCAGTGAGTCAGCTCCTTCAGTAGTGTTAGGGAAAGAAAAACCTTTTAATATTACCTTACCTTCTTTACTCATTAAAGAAGCTACGTGGGTTCGCTTGCCGATATCAATTCCTAAGAAGTACATGCATTTGACCTTTCTAAAAAAATATTTTGGATTGAAATCCACTCAACTGAAAAGCGTCACTACCTTGTACGAGATACGGAGTAAAGCAAAAACTTTCAACATCTAACTCATACGTGATCCACTTATCAGAGAGAGGTGCCAGTCTTTCGATTACGAGCTTCAAAAACTCAAGGAGTAAACGGCATAGCCTCTCAATCCAATAAATATATTATCTCAAAATGAATGAGTTAATACCAAATTTAAATAACGATGGTTCATAGGGTTATCCAATCAAAACCGGAAGGTTAAAACCCTAACTCTAATATACAAGGAGTAGATTTCATGCCGATTTTATTTGATTCAGAAAAAGAAATATTTCATCTATCCAATTCAGCGATCAGCTATGTCATTGGGATTGAAAAAGAAAAATATATTACTCATCGTTATTTTGGTCGGACACTGCCCTTTTATTCCGGCAGCAATGCATTGCTGCGAATCGATCGCGGATTCGCCACAAACCCCGATAAAGCTGATCGCAGGTTCTCATTAAATTCTTTACCGATGGAAACCAGTACACAAGGCACTGGGGATCACCGCATCAGCAATTACCAGATTCGTCGATCAAATGGAACGACGGTCACCAATTTTGTTTATCACACTCATTCGATTTTTACAGGAAAGCCTTCTTTAAAGGGATTACCCAGTTTACGTGCTACGCTTGCTGAAACGCTGGAAATTGTCCTGATTGATGAAATCCAGAAGCTCGAGATGATTCTTAGCTACACCCTTTTTGAAGAGTATCCAGCTATTACCCGCAGTGTTCGCTTCGTTAATCACAGTGAGGACACAGTTTTTCTTGAAAATGCCGGATCGATGATGATCGACTTCCCTCGTAGCGATTTTGACATGGTTACATTGAACGGATCTCATACAAATGAAGCGAACATCAGCCGGCAGCCGTTACATGCGGGCGTTCAAAAGATCGAAAGTGCCCGCGGAACAAGTAGTCCGCAGCACCAGCCGTTTTTAGCCCTGGTTGATGCTAAGACAGATGAATTTCAAGGGGAAGTCTACGCGTTTCATCTGGCTTATAGCGGGAACTTTGCGGCCCAGGTAGAGGTGGAGCAATACGGATCGAGCCGCGTGCAAATAGGAATTCAGCCGGAGACCTTTGAGTGGTGCCTAGGGCCGAGTGAAGACTTTCAAACACCTGAAGTTATTATTAACTATTCGACTAGTGGGTTTAACGGCATGTCTCAAACCTTCCATCACCTTTATCAGAATCACTTGGCTCCTGCTCTGTGGCAAAAGCAAGAACGACCGATCCTGTTGAACACGTGGGAGGCAAATTATTTTGATTTTCATGAAGCCGATCTGTTAAAACAAGCAGATTTGGCTAAAGAGACTGGAATCGAGCTTTTTGTTTTGGATGATGGCTGGTTTGGCCAGCGAAACGATGATACGACTTCCTTAGGAGATTGGTTTGAGAATCAGGAAAAATTGCCGCAGGGCATCGTTGGTTTAGCGGAAAAAATCCAACGAAAAGGATTGATGTTCGGCTTATGGTTCGAGCCGGAGATGATTTCTGAAAATAGCCGTCTGTTTGAAGCGCATCCTGAGTGGGCGCTGCAAGTACCTGATTATCCGCTGACAGAGGGGCGCAGACAGTTTGTGTTGGACTTGAGTCAAGTTGCTGTTCAAGAATATTTAATCGCGATTCTAAGCAAGTACCTGTCTACAGGTAAAATCGACTATATCAAGTGGGATATGAATCGCCATCTGACAGAAGTCGGCAGTTTGGCTTACCCAGCAGAGCAGCAGAAGGAAATTTCTCATCGATATGTATTGGGGCTTTATCAGGTGCTTGATACGATCACCAAGCGTTTTCCCGCCTGTCTATTTGAAAATTGTTCAAGCGGCGGCGGTCGTTTTGATCCGGGGATGATGTATTATATGGCTCAGACCTGGACCAGTGATAACACGGATGCGCTTTGCCGCAGTAAAATCCAATATGGGTACAGCCTTTTATATCCGCCGATTATGATGGGGGCGCATGTTTCACCGGTACCGAATCATCAGGTCGGTCGTAAAACATCTTTGCATACCCGAAGCCTGATCGCTATGAGCGGTAACTTTGGTTATGAATTAGACTTGACGAGTTTAGCGAATACCGAAAGAACAGAAATTATAGAGCAAATCAATTTTTACAAGGCTCACCGCAGATTGCTCCAGTTTGGAAAATTTTATCGGCTGCGTTCGGCCGATGAATACTTTGCCTCTGCGTGGCTGATCAAGAATGACATTGAGGCGATGATCTTCTATTTTAACGGACTAGCTCGTCCGGCGGTTCCTGTGAACTACCTAAAAACTCGCTATCTGGATGATCAAGCAGCTTACAAAAATACAGAAACTGGTGAGATTGTTTCCGGTGCTGAATTAAACGTTGCCGGTATCGCGATTCCGCGAATCAAAGAAGATTTTTCGACTTTGCTGTTCCATTGGAAAAAAGTATAAACTAAAAAGCTTTCCCCGCAACTTATGCTCGCTGCGGGGAAAGCTTTTAGTTGGATCGACGAACAGCATATGCCTCGTAGGGCGCTAATTGCTGCCACTGTTCGGGTCTTTCAGGATAATTATGGATCAGGATCTCATGCTCCGCTAAGGTTTGAGCCACTTTATACGTCTGGACAGCTTTAGAGAAATTCACGACAACCGTTAATTCTTCTTCATCGTCAAAGCGCTGATAGGCTAATACCAACGGATTATTTGTTTCTACTATTTGATACTCGCCATTTGTGATCACATCAAATTGTTTTCTCAGAGTTATCAATTGTTTATATGTGTAAAAGAGCGAATTTTCATCAGCAAGGGCTGCCGCCGCATTGACTGTCCTGTAGTTAGAATGTACAGGCAGCCAAGGCTTTTCCGCAGAAAAACCAGCATTGAGCTGCGTGTCCCACTGCATCGGATGTCGAGCGTTATCTCGTCCTTTAGCATTGATTGAAGTAATCAAATCGTCGACGGGGTATCCTTGCTTTAATCGCTCGTTGTACATTTGAATGCTTTCAAGATCATCCACCTCTTGAATCTCTTTGACAGGATAATTGATCATTCCAAGCTCTTCTCCTTGATAGATATAAGGAGTCCCCTTCATGAAATGAAGATAGATCGCCAGCATTTTTCCGCTGATTTCCCGATACTCGTCCGAATCATCGCCCCAACGAGAGATGATTCGCGGTAAATCGTGATTGTTCCAAAATAAGGAGTTCCACCCTTTTTGGTCTAATTTGATCTGCCACTTCGAGAAAACCTCATGAAGTTCGTAGGGATTCAATTCTTTTAGGTCCCATTTGCGTTTTCCCGGCTGCTTATCCAGATTGATATGCTCAAACTGGAAAACCATCGACAGCTCATCTCTGTCAGGACTTGAATACAATTCGGCGATCTCAGGGGTCGCTCCCCATGTTTCTCCAACCGTAACAACATCATAGTTTCCAAAGGTTTTATGGTTCATTTCCTGCAGCAGGTCATGCAGCTTCGGCCCATTTTGAGTGATTTCATGATCCGGCTCTTTACCAATCAAATCAATCACGTCTAAACGGAAGCCGCCAATCCCTTTTTCTAGCCAAAAGTTCATCATATCCCAGATAGCTTGTTTCATCTTCGGATTTTCCCAATTCAAATCTGGCTGTTTTTTAGAGTGCAGGTGCAAATAATATTCATCAAGATGAGGAACATAGGTCCAGGAAGAACCGCCAAAATTAGATTTCAAGCCATTGGGCGGACCACCAGCAACAGGTCTTCGCCACACATAAAAATCGTGGTAAGGATTGTCTTTACTTTTTAAGGCTTCTTGAAACCAGATATGCTCATCAGATGTATGATTTACGACTAAATCCATAATGATTTTGATTTTTCGACTTTCTGCTTCTTTGATTAAACAATCCATATCCGCCATTGTTCCGTATTCGGGGCCGATCGCTTGATAATCACTGATATCATAGCCGTTATCATCATTGGGAGAAGAATAGACTGGACTCAGCCAGAGGGCGTCTACTCCTAAAAAAGCCAGATAGTCTAATCTTTGGATGATTCCCTGTAAATCTCCGATCCCGTCGTTGTTGCTGTCTTGAAAGCTGCGGGGATAGATCTGATAAATGACCGCCTTTTGCCACCATTTATTGCTCATAGGCTTTACTCACCGCGAGAATATCTTCGCCTTCAGCAACGTTCTTCTTGTCTAATGGACTGATGTCGCTATATGCAGGTGAATTTGTGACCAAAATCATGACTGTATCATCATAACCGGCGTTCTTGATTGCTTCTCTGTCAAAGGTTCCCAGCAATTCCCCTTTTTTCACTCGTTCTCCCTTCTTTTTATTGGTTGAGAAGAACTTCCCTGCAAGATTGACTGTATCGATCCCGATATGAATGAGAATTTCTGCCCCGCTATCTGCTTGAATGCCATAGGCGTGCTTGGAATCGTACATTACAGTCAGAACACCATCAGTTGGAGCAAATAATTGATTGCTATCAGGTGCGATCGCGATCCCCTTCCCCATCATTTCTGTTGCGAAGACTGGATCGTTCACTTCTTTTAACGGCACAACTTTTCCGGCCACAACCGCTGCTAATACATCATCTTGAACACCCGCAGACTGATCAGGCTCTTCATTGATCATGACAGCTTCTTCTGCAGCAGCGGCGTCTGTTATAGGTACGTCCATTTTTTTCTTTCCATAAACAAATGTCAGTACGAAACCTAAAACAAAACTGATTACTACGCCAATCATAAAGAATGGAATTGATTTAGGTGCGATGGAGATAAAGCCGATCACACTTGCTGGGCCCATCGCTACGGATAATACATGGAAAAGTCCCAATGAAACACTAGCGACTCCTGAAGCGATCATGGCACAGACAAACGGGAATTTTAATTTTAAATTAATCCCGAAAATCGCAGGTTCTGTGATTCCAAGGAGTGCGGAGATACTTGCTGAGGAAGCCAAGCTTTTTTGCTTTTCATTTTTTGTTAAAACAAAGATGGCTAATGCTGCAGCGCCTTGAGCAATGTTTGCCATTGATGCAACAGGGAAAATGAAGGAACCGCCTGTCCGTGCTACATCTGCTAATAAGGTCGTTTCGATTGCCGGGAAACTTTGGTGAAGTCCGGTAATCACGATTGGCGAATAAAACAGCCCAAAAATTCCTAAGCCGACCGCTCCAGTTGCTTGATACAACCACACTAGTCCATCTGTAAGACCATCAGAAACGATTCGCATTACAGGACCAACGAAAATGAAGGTTAAGAAACCGGTAATAATAATTGCTAACATGGGTGTGAATGTATAATCGAATGCGGCCGAGATTTTCTTGTGGAAGAATTTTTCCAACGTGGCTAAAATCCAAGAAACGGCTAGTACGGGCAATACAGAACCTTGATATCCGGCCTGTGCCACCTGCAAACCAAAGATATTCCAGTAGGGCATTGATCCTTCGGCAATCGCATTTGCGACACCATAACCATTGATCAAATCAGGCATGACCATTGCCATCCCCATCGCAGCTCCTAGATAACCATTTCCCCCAAAACGTTTTGTCGCTGAGAACCCGACTAAAATTGGAAGAAAGGCAAACGGTGCAGAAGCTAACAAATTGATAATACTGGCAACGTCTTTAATATTTGGAAACATTTCTACCACTGATTGCGGACCAAACAAATTCTGAGAGGTCAATACGTTGTTGATCGCCATCAGCAAACCGCCGGCGACTAGGGCTGGAACGATTGGAACAAAGATATCCGACAGCACTTTGATAAATGCCATCGCGGGATTGACCTTCTTCCCTTCAGCGGCGACCGCTTTCAAATCTTCTGTAGAGGCCTCCTTAACATTTGTCAACTTGACTAATTCGGCATAAACCTTGTTTACATCTCCTGGTCCAATAATGATTTGAAATTGACCATTCGCTTCAAAAGTTCCTTTTACATCCTCGTTGTTATCTAAGGCTGCGTGATCCACTTTACTGGGATCTTTTAGTACTAGGCGTAATCGTGTAGCACAGTGAGCGGCTGCTTGAATATTCCCTTCCCCCACTGCTTTGTTGACCTCTGCTGCTACCTTTTGATGATTCATTATTTATCTCCCTCCTATTGTAATCGCTTTTTTCACCTTTATCATACAGCATATTCTCGAAATGTCAAACGTTTATCAAAAATATTTTTTAATCACCTTTAAAATCTCCTGTATATTGTTACATCAATAATTATATAAATGATATACGTTTGACAATTGTAGGTTTTTGAAGTATCTTATTAGCAAACGAAGGCGTTTTTTTAATGATTGGCTGGACCTATGAGTCAGCCTAGAAAATAGTTCCTCTACCTATGGAAGGAGAAACAAACATGGACTTAATTAAAAATTGGACTGACGATCTGCGTTACCTCCCTTATGATCAATGGGATACGTCTTACCAAACAGCTCTAAATGAAATTGTTCGCGGTTCAAAGTGGCGGCAAGGGTATCATATTCAACCGGAAAGCGGTCTGCTAAACGATCCGAATGGTTTTTCATATTTCAATGGAAAATGGCAGCTCTTCTATCAGCTCTATCCAATGGGACCTGTCCATGGAGTGAAGTCCTGGGCCCATGTTTCATCAAGCAATCTCGTGGATTGGGCCTCTGAAGGGATTGCCCTCCTACCTGATTCTGCTTATGATCAGCACGGTGTTTATTCAGGTTCGGGAATAGTCATTGATGATGAGCTGGTACTAGCCTACACAGGAAATGTACGGGATTCAAATTGGCAGCGAGGGTCCTATCAAATGTTGGCTCACATGACGAATGATGGAGAGATTATCAAGGATGAGCAACCGATTATTCCTGCTCCGCCTAAAGGGTATACCCATGAATTTCGTGATCCGCAGGTGTTTTTCTATCAGGAGAAATATTGGCTTCTGATTGGTGCTCAAACTGAAGCACTTGAAGGAAAAGTGTTGGTTTATTCAGGCGATTCTTTAGAAAGCCTGCATTTTTCAGGACCTTTAGATTTTACAAACCAGTCGCTGGGCTTCATGGTGGAATGTCCAAATCTAGTGTTTATTGATGAGCAGCCCGTTTTTCTCTTCTGTCCTCAAGGATTGAGCAAGAAAATCATGGCTTACCAAAATATTTATCCCAATACTTATATCGTCGCCGAGACATTCGAAACGGATCGCCCTTCATTAACAAAGCCAAGTCCATTAATGAATTTGGATTACGGGTTTGATGTTTATGCCACACAAGCCTTTAACGCACCTGATGGCCGGGCTCTGGCAGTAAGCTGGATCGGGCTTCCTGAAGTGGAATATCCCAGTGATTCAGAGGGGTGGGCACACTGTTTAAGCATCATAAAAGAATTGCAGCTCAAGGATGGGCAATTGTATCAAAAGCCTGTCAAGGAGCTAGTCGAGTTGAGACAGGAACAAACGCCTATTGAGGGAAAGCTTGTTTCACGGCCCCTTGCGCTTGCTGAAAAAACCAATAACTGCTATGAATTAATGCTCCATTTTTCCGACGATAGTCAAGGAAGGCTGCACCTTTATTCAGATATGCAAAGGGATCACTCATTCACCATCGATTTTGATACAAAAAATGGTATGATAAGTGTAGACCGCACACACACAAGCCATACCTTTGCTCAGGAATACGGAACAACTCGAAGTCTTGCACTTCAGAAGGAGAGTCCTTTGTCATTACAAATTTTTGTTGATCATTCGGTTTGCGAAATCTTTGTAAATGGCGGACAAGCTGTTTTTACTGCCCGGGTATTTCCAAATGAAGTGGAAAAAAATGTTTATCTTGAAGGAACTTCTGGCGATTTTACCGGAGATTTCTGGTGCTTGCGGAACATGAAAAACGATTAAGGAGTACAACGATACCATGGCAATCAAATTGACGGATGTTGCAAAAAAAGCAGGTGTATCCCCCACTACGGTCTCACGTGTGATCAATAACTACGGATCACTAAGCCAAAAGACCATTGATAAGGTGCATCTGGCCATGAAGGAGTTAAACTATCAGCCGAATTCTCTCGCCCGTTCTTTGCAGGGGAAAAATACCCAGCTGATTGGACTCATCTTCCCGACAGTTTCGAATCCTTTTTTTGGTGAACTCGTCGATAAACTAGAAGCCACGCTATTTGAACAAGGCTACAAAACAATTCTTTGCAATAGTGCCAATAATAAAGAAAAAGAACGTGCCTACATCAATATGCTTTCAGCAAATCGAGTGGATGGCATCATAGCCGGTGCCCACAACTTAGGAATTAAGGAATACGAGGATATTGGACTTCCGATCGTTTCCTTCGACCGTTATTTGTCTAAGAATATTCCGATCATCGGGAGTGATAACTTTCATGGCGGCTATTTGGCAACGGAGAATTTATATCTGCGAGGCTGCAGAAAAATCGGCATTCTGACTGGCAGCTTGAAGTCGCATTCGCCGACAAATGGACGTTTGGAAGGATACGAGCAGTTTTTATCAGAAAAAAATTTAGAACCGCGAGTCTTTAACATTGATTCGAGAGCAAGCTCAATGGCTCTAAAAACCTTGGAGATTAAGCGGATTTTAGAAAATGAAGAGCTGGACAGCTTGTTTTGTACCGACGATATGACTGCAATACTGGTCTATAATATCTGTCAAGAAATGAAGATTTCGATTCCAGAGGATTTGAAGCTGATTGGCTATGACGGAACAAAATTTGTCCAGAATTATTTTCCTCAGTTGTCTACAATCGCTCAGCCCATTTCTGATTTTGCTGATTTGCTGGTCGATTTGTTGATCCAACGTATCACAACCCCAGATAAAAAGCTGGAACAATATTATTCACTGCCGATAAAGCTCATTCAGGGGAAAACGACTTAAAGAAGCAGCAAAAATGATACAAACAAAAAGCCAAATGGTCATTTACTGTCGAAATCAACAGTAATATGACCATTTGGCTTTCCTTTTGTAAAGTATTCTTCAAAAAGACTTTAAACTGGCAGCCAGTGAAGTCTGGTTAAAAGGGAACCTGCTTCTTTCGAAACTTCACCAGAATAATGATTGAAAGCACCAGTAAACACAGCTTGGTCACCGGAATACTCGCCAGTGCAAGGAAAACGATTTTTTGGCTATACGCGGCATTCATTTTTATCAAAATAGCCATCATAGGAAGCAGCAAAGCGAAAATTTCAATCGTATAAAAGATCAGAGAAAGAAAGATCAGCTTTCTTTTGGCGGGGGAATCCTTATTTATTCGAAGACACGTAATCTCACAAACAAAACCGACGATATGTAAAAAGCCGATAAAAAATGGCAGTCCAATCAAAGGTGTCAAAAGGAATGTCCCTCGTGAAGCAATCATAAAAAAGCCAAAGCTTACCAGCAAGATAAAGCTGATGATCGCGTATATAATCGTATAAATGGCCGTAGCCTTTGTGAAATTCAGCATGATTGCCTCCTTCATTTTGGGAAATGCCTGTCCCCATAAATAAGTATACGGTAAAAAGCATGGCAGCACACCCATAAAAATAGAGCATTGATAGCTCAAACCAGCTTATCAATGCTCCTATCTAGAATCCTTTTATTAAAGAAATTACTTTTCCGGTACTGTCAGTTCGTCACTGATAATGTTCTTTTTAGCCTCCGAAACAGCTTGATAGGCTTCTTCAGACAGCTGACCTTTTGTCAGATCGACGCCCTCTTCCTTTAGACCAAAAGTCAGATGCTTTCCACCAGGAAACTTTCCATTATAGGAGGTTTCCGCAAATTCCTTAACGGCTGCTCCCACGTTCTTTTTCGTGGAGGTTAGAGTGAAGTTGCCAGTTTCTCCATTTTCGAGCTTATAGTCACCCTCATCTTCTTGATCACGATCGACACCAATGACCCAAACCTTTTTACTATAATCATTTTCATTACGGGCCTTCGCCTCTTGGAAAACGCCGGCCCCCGTACTTCCTGCTGCTTGATAAAGAATATCGGCTCCATCTTTATACATCGAAGCAGCAATGGCCTTTCCTTTGTCTGGCGAGTCAAATGATGCGGCGTATTGGACGTTCACAGCTATTTCCTTGCTCTGAGCGTCTGCTCCGGCTTTGACTCCTGCCTCAAAACCGCTTTGAAAACGCTGGATGACGGGCCCTTCCATTCCGCCGATAAAGCCTACTTTATTACTTTTAGTCGTATAGGCAGCCGCTAATCCTGCTAAATAAGCACTTTCCTGATCCTTAAAAGAAGCAGAGGAAATGTTCTTTTTGCCTGATACCTCCCCATCTACAAGTGCAAATTTTAATTTCGGATTTGCTTCTGCGGCGTTTTTTAATTCCTCAGCTTGCAGATAGCTTAAGCTGATAATCGTAGTAAAGCCATTTTTTATAGCCTGATCAATATTCGTGCTATTGTCCTCGGGATTATTCGTTTCGATATACGTAAAATCTTTTTTAGCCGTCAGCTTTTTGTCCTTTCCCCAAGCTTCAAGCCCTTCCCAGCCAGCCTGATTAAAGGAACGATCATCCACCCCGCCAAATCCCAAAACCAGCGCTATCTTGCTCGTTTCTTTTTCAGATTTTGCCTTTTCTTGATTTTGTGCACACCCAACTAACGTTCCCAGTGAAGCTAGAAATAATAATGAAACAAATAGTTTTTTCACCGTTTTTCTCTCCTTTTATGTGTCTTGACACATTGAGCTTTCAAAAGTATAGCATACCTATATCTTGAAAACTATTCGTTTTTTCCAAAATTTTAGTTATTGGCTCTTCCTTCAGCAAAAAAACACCCTTGCAATGAACAATAATCACAAGGATGTGCGGATTTTCTATGATTTAGCGGGACTGCTGAGATTTTCGGCTAGCTCCTCCAGCGCAGCGACATCATGAATCAAATAACCATTCTTCTTCTTTTCTATGATGTTCGCCTCTCTAAAATTCGTGATCGTTCGTAAAAGATGCCGATAGCTGACATTTAAAATGGATGCACAGGTGGTTAAGCGAAATGAAAACTGGTTGTTTTCGTGATGCTCGAGGATGAACTTTGCCAAGCGAGTCTCGACTGGCTCAGTTAATGAATTGGCTAGGTTGATCCCTGAGTTTAGTCGATAGCTCAACAGCTGGCAAATATTCTGTAAAAAGCGAACATCCTCTTGCAGCTGTGAACGGTATTTATTCAGGGGGATGCTGACGCAGATACAATTTGAGACGGCCTTTACACTGCTTTTGGGCAGCAAGCCCCATAGAGAAGACGCCTCGCCAAGCGGTGTAGCAGGCTTGGCATAGTCGATACAAATATTTTGAGTATCCGAGGAATAGGAATAAACCATTACCGTTCCATCTACTAAAAAGTACAGATAATCAGAAGTCGTTCCCGTTTGAATGAGGTGCTCTTCCTTTTCGAAATACTGCAAAGAAGCCATCGCCAAGAAATCTGAATCCATATAATCCTGCAAATTATGCATCTCAACGTAGGCAGACAGCTGTTCCGTGTCTTGAATTTTTTTCATGAAAAAAGTCACCTCTAAAGAGTTTTTCTTTATTATAGCCTAGAATGTTTTTAGTCTCAATACGAACGATTTTTATATTTATATGTAAATTGTATGTAAAAGTTGTGTAAAATAGGACGTGCGTCACTTCATTATTTTTTATTCCTTGCTATGATTTAGACGTAATAGAAATTACATCCAACAGGAGGAGAAAAATGCAGTTAAAACAGTTAGCAAAAGGGTTTATCGGAGTGATGCTACTTACGGCTTTAGTTGGTTGCGGCTCTGGTAAAACAAACAGCAGCTCAGAAAAGGACAGCAAAGAAAAATTGGTCGTTCAGTTCGTTCCGACAAACAATGACGGCAGTATGGAAGCAAAGGCAAAACCATTTGCTAAATACCTGTCAAAAAAATTGGACCGCGATGTAGAGGTTACTTTAGCTACTGACTATTCAACCATTGTTGAAGCCATGTCTTCTGGGCAAGTAGATATCGGTATCATGCCTCCAGCAGCCTATGTTCAAGCAAAAGATGCTGGCGCTGCCGAAGCGATTCTAACGTCACAGCTAGGTGACTACGATCAAGAAACTGGCCTGCCGTTGAAAGATAAATTGACGAATACCTTTAAAGGCGAAGTTTTGGTTCGTGCGGATAGCGGCTTGAACAAATTGACGGATTTAAAAGGCAAAAATATCGCTACATTGAGTCCAAACTCAGCCAGCGGTTATATTTATCCTGTAGCTGAATTAAAAAATGCTGGGATTGATCCAACAGCGGATACAAAAATGACAACCGTCAATGATATCCCAAGTGAGATCACTGCCGTATTGAATAAGCAAATGGATGCTGCCTTTGTTTTTGAAGGAGCAAGAAACGTATTTGCCTCAAACTTCTCAGACAATGATCTATTCAAGGATTTAAAAGTATTGTACTTAACTGAAGGCGATATTCCCAATGACGCCATCGCGGTTCAACCCGATATGTCAAAGGATTTGAAAGCAAAAATCAAAAAGACCTTCCTTAATATGAAGGATGACGAAGACGGCTCTGAAGCCATGTCTTTATGGGGTCATCAAGGCTATGAAGAAGCTGCCGACTCTGCCTATGATACGATCAGAGACTATACGAAAAAAGCAGCGGAATAAAACAACAGGAAGTGTCAGCAAGTTTATTTTGCTGACACTTTAAAAAATGGAGACGGATCATGATAATTTTTGACAAGGTTTCAAAGGTGTATCCGAACGGCGTTGTAGGTCTGAAGGATATCAACCTAACAATTGAAGATGGCGAATTTGTTTCCATCATCGGTTTGAGCGGTGCCGGTAAAAGTACTCTTTTACGCAGCATCAACCGTTTAGTTGATACTACTAAAGGAGATATCCGTATCAATGGCACCTCTATTACAAAAGCCAACAAGAAGGAATTGCGGACGATCCGCCGGCAGATCGGCTTGATCTCACAAAGCTTCAATCTTGTGAAGCGCAGTACGGTTCAGAAAAATGTGCTCTCTGGCAGATTGGGCTATTATTCGACTTGGAAAAGTATTTTTGGTCTCTTCACCAAAGAGGATTATCAGCAAACGAAGGAAGCACTGGAAACGGTCGGCCTATCGGATAAATTACAAACACGCAGTGACGAGCTTAGCGGCGGACAGCAGCAGCGGGTTTCGATTGCTCGAGCTTTGGTACAGCAGGCTCCGATTATTTTGGCAGATGAACCGGTCGCTTCACTAGACCCCATCACTACTCAAAAAGTCATGCAGGATCTGAAAAAAATTAATCAAACAATGAACAAAACCGTAATCGTCAACCTTCATTCAGTGCCGCTGGCGCGTGAGTTTTCCACTAGGGTCATCGCTTTGAATGCGGGGCAGGTCGTTTTTGATGGAACACCGGAAGCTTTGACGGACGAACGGCTGAGTCAGATTTACGGCAAAGCAATTTTTGAAGAAAAGGCAGGCGAAATTGATGAGCTTGAAAGAGACCGTTCACTTTAAGTGGTATAAGCACCTGCTTATTCTTCTATTTCTATTTGCCTGTTTTCAAGGCAGTGCCTGGATTACGGCAGCTGAATTTTCGCAGGTCTTTCAAAATTCTAGTCAGATGACCGCCTTCTTATCGCGGTTTATCCATCCTGATTTCAGTTATTTGCCTAAATTAGTCGAACCGATGATCAAAACACTGCAAATGTCGCTTTTGGGAACTGTGATTGGGCTGGTTTTTGCGATCCCTGTCAGCTTTCTAGCAACGACTGTCGTAACTGAAAATCGTTGGCTATCTACGATTTTTCGTTTTCTGCTGGGCTTGGTTCGCACCATTCCTACCCTGCTTTTGGCTGCTCTTTTTGTCGCAATTTTCGGTATCGGTGAAGCAACAGGCGTATTGACGATCGCAGTATTCACCTTCGGCATGGTGTCGCAGCTAATGTTCCAAGCAATTGAGACAATTGATTTCGGACCAATCGAAGCTGCGGCGGCTGTTGGTGCGAATAAAATGCAGATCGCTGTCTGGTCGATTGCCCCGCAGGTATTGAGTCAATTTGCCAGCTATGCTTTTTACGCGTTTGAGGTCAATGTTCGCGCCTCTACCGTTCTTGGTTACGTTGGTGCTGGCGGGATCGGAGTGATCCTGAATTCCTCATTGGCTCTGCTGAATTACGAACGGGTGTCGATTATCATTCTGACGATTTTGATCACTGTCGCACTCGTGGATAAATTGAGCGAGCAGGTTAGGAGGTCCCTTCTATGATGATTCGTGAGATGAGTAGAAAAACGATCCTTTCACTGATCGTCGTAATTATTCTTGTTATCCTTTCAGCAATGACGCTTGACTATTCAGGACTACGTACTTTTTCACCTTCCATGGGAATGGATGTTTTACGCGGCTTATCTCAACCTGATTGGGGATTTCTCTATGACGGCAGCGGCGAAGACTTGCTGAGTCTGTTGTTGCTGACGATCGGCATTGCCTGCTTAGGAACGATGATTGCCACCGTTTTAGCTATCCCCATCACGTTAATCAGTGCAGTAAATCTATGGCAGGCGCATCCTTGGGTCACTAAGTTAGGGAAATTTATTTGCAATGTGCTGCGTGCCTTCCCTGAGCTGGTTTTTGCCATTATTTTTGTGAAGGTCGTTGGGCCAGGACCGTTTGCCGGTGTCATGGCGATCGGTGTTCATCAAATTGGAATGCTGGGAAAATTATTTACTGAAGAAATGGAAGCAATGGACGAGCGTTTGGTGGAAGAAATGCATGCCGTAGGAGCAAATTTTTGGCAGACGATTTTTTATGTACGTGTTCCCTATCTGATGCCTATCTACTCTTCCCTGGCATTAAACCATTTTGAGATTGCTGTCCGCAGTGCCGCAACACTTGGGCTAGTTGGAGCTGGCGGAATTGGTGCGCCATTGATTTTCGCGATTCAAACGCGTTCGTGGAGCAAGGTCAGCATAATATTGCTCGGTGTTGTTGTTACCGTGTTTATTTTAGATCAAATAACCGGAATCATAAGAAAGAAATTGAGATAAAAATGAATATATTGCATATATCAGATATACATTTTCGCAGAAAGTATGAGGCCTGCGATGAAGGCTATAAAGGGATGCTCGCAAAGATGCAAAATCCGCTTATTCCGTTGGAGCAATGCTTGAAGCAGCTTCAGCAGCAAACGGTGCTGGATCTAGTGATCATTAGCGGCGATTTAACTGAGGATGGCGATGTAGAAGATTATCGCTATTTACGAGAATGGCTGAAAGATTTTTTAGGAGACACCAAAGTCGTTGTTACTTTAGGAAATCACGATATCAAGGAACATTTTCGAGCTGGCTGGTGTAATGAAGCAGCCTCCGCTGAGCCGTATAATCAAGTAGAATATCTGCCTGACTTCACCGTGATTGCTTTTGACAATTCATGCTATGGGCATGCGGATGGTATTGTGGATGAGCAGCAATTTCAATGGCTGAAAAAAACGTTGGAGCGGGAGAAAAACCAGCCGATCGTTTTGGTAACCCATCATCATTTGCTGGCACATCAAAGCAGTATTCCAGAATGGCCGGGAGCTGAACGTTTCCTGCAGCTGATCGCTCCCTACAACATTAGCTGCATATTAAATGGTCATACGCACCATACTTTTAACGACGACATCGCCGGTATCCCCTATTTTACAGTGTCCAGCATGTCTTTTGTCGGCGAGGACGAAGGGGATGGTCTTGTACGGTTTGAAGAACGTCACGGCTATAATCTTTACCACCTCCAACAGGGGCGAGTGACGCAGCAAACAACAGAGAATTTTCTTTCAGGCCATGTTCTGAAGACTCTTGATATGAGTAAATAATCAAGTTGGAGAAGAGACCGAACAGCGACAGCTTCTTCGGTCTCTTCTGTATTATTGTAAAAAACTACTATGAAGAAAGGAGAAGCCAAAATGAAAATTACTTTTCTTGAAACCAGCGATATGCATGGCTATATTTCTCCCACAGATTATTCTGGTAAAGAGGCGTTAGCCCTTGGCGCGGCTAAAATAGCCGCAAAATTGAAAGAGCTTCGATCAAAAGCTGAAGGCCCAGTGATTACGATTGAGAATGGCGATTTCATACAAGGCTCCCCCTTGAGCTACTACCTGGCCAAAGAAAAACATTCAGCCAAGGAGCTAACCGATCTGATCAATAAGATGCATTATGATGTTCAAGTCATCGGAAATCATGAGTTTAACTACGGAATTGACTATTTAAAAGAAGCGATTGAAAATTATACTGCGCCTGTTCTAGCGGCGAATGTCTTAAATCATACAGGCCAGCCGTATTTCGGCAAGGCCTATACGATTATCGAAAAAGCTGGAATAAAGATCGCTGTTTTGGGACTAACTACGCAGTATATCCCCCATTGGGAAAAACCAGAAACCCTTAAAGGCATGGTTTTTGAAAGCATCGTTGATACTGCAAAGAAGTACATTCCTCTCTTGAAGCAGCAGGCAGATTTGGTCGTGGTCAGTTATCACGGCGGTTTTGAAAAGGAACTCTCCACGGGTGAGGCGACTGAAGCACTGACTGGTGAAAATGAAGGATATGCCTTACTGCAGGAGGTTGCTGGAATTGATGCCCTTTTCACTGGGCATCAGCACCGAACCATCGCGGCAAAAATCAACGGCGTTCAAATTGTGCAGCCGGGGTATCGAGGAAATCATATTGGAGAAATTCAGTTAACGGTAGAAAAAAATGGCGATCAGGCTGTTGTCGTTGACAGCTGTGCCGCGCTGCATTCTGTGGAGGCGGTGAAGCCTGATCCTGAAATTCTCTCAGTGATCAGACCAGTTGAAGCAGAACTGGAAAGCTGGCTGGATCAAACTTTAGGTGAAGTGTCAGGCGATATGCGCATTCTCGATCCAATGCAGGCACGCATTGAGGAGCATCCATACGTCGAGTTTATTAATCGCGTCCAACTATTCGCCAGCGGTGCAAAAATCTCTGGTACAGCGCTCTTCAATAATGATGGAAAAGGATTTGGCAAGACGATTACGATGCGGGATGTCATTACCAACTACATCTATCCCAACACCTTAGCGGTCATTAAAATCAATGGGGCCGAATTACGATCCGCACTGGAGCAGACCGCGAATTATCTTGCGGTGGAAAATGGTCGGATCGTGTTCAATCCCGCGTTTATCCATCCTAAACCACAATATTATAATTATGATATGTATGAAGGCATTGATTACACGATCGATATGAGCCAGCCGGCTGGTCAGCGGATAACACGGCTTGACTTTCAAGGCAAGCCAATTACTTTAGAGCAAGAGCTAGAAGTTGTGACGAATCAATACCGCGCGATCGGCGGCGGAAATTATAGGATGTTCCGTGCAGAAAAAATCGTGCGGGAAATCCCAATCGATATGACTGAACTCATCGCGGAATACTTAAAAGCCCATCCAGTCATCAAAGCAGAAGTGAATCATAACTTCCAAGTGCGCCTGTAAAATTAAAAACGGTCAGTCGTAATCTCCCACAGGATTTTATGATTGGCCGTTTTCTTTTATTTTCTGAATTGTGCGTCATATAATTGGCGATACGCTCCGCCTTTTTCCATTAATTCTTCGTGAGTCCCCTGTTCGAGGATTCCTTCAGAGCTAACAACGACGATTCGGGTCGCATGCTTGATCGAGGCTAAACGATGGGCAATGATCATGGTGGTCCGTCCTTTTGCTAAGGAATTCAAGGAATCCTGAATCACCTGCTCAGTTTCCGTGTCCAAAGCAGAGGTCGCTTCATCTAAAATCAGAATCGGCGGATTTTTCAGAAACATTCGAGCAATCGCCACTCGCTGCTTTTGTCCTCCGGAAAGCTTAACGCCCCGTTCACCGATCTGGGTATTGATTCCCTCAGGCATTGTTTCTAAAACACCCTCCAGATGGGCCAATTTAGCTGCCGTCAGGATCTCTTCTTCACTGGCGTCCAATCGACCATAAGCAATGTTTTCGCGAATGCTTCCTGGAAACAGGAAAACATCCTGCTGGACGATTCCGATTTGATTTCGCAAAGAGGCTAGTGTCATTTCTCGAATATCCAGCCGATCGATAGTGATCCGTCCCTCAGTCACCTCGTAAAAACGCGGCAGCAAATTACACAAGGTGGTCTTTCCAGAGCCGCTTTGCCCGACAAAAGCTACGGTTTCGCCTGTTTTGATGGTCAGATTCACATGATTCAATACTTTTTTTCCATCCCCATAGGAAAAGGATACGTCCTCATAATGAATATCTCCTGATAACTGTGTCACCTTCACCGCATTTGGCTGATCGACAATCGTGGGCTTTTTATCTAATTCCTCTGTCAGCCGTTTGAATCCTGCGATCCCCTTTGGATAGCTTTCGATCATAGTGTTGACCTTTTCGATTGGACGAACAAAAACATTCGCAAGGAGAATGAACCCGACAAATTGACCGTTCGTCAATTCCCCTTTGATCACATAATAAGAGCCAAAAATCAGTGTGAACAAATTAATTAAACGAATCAACAAGTAGTTATACGCTGAGCTGATGGCCATTATTCGGTAAAATAGAATCTTTGATTTTCGATAGGCTTCACTTAACCCGCCAAACCGATGGTATTCATACTCCTCATTAGCAAAGGATTGTGTTACTCGAATCCCGCTGACAGAAGCCTCCACTCCCGCGTTAAATTCACCTAAATCCTCATAAATACGCGTATTTACATTGGTCATCTTCTTATTGAAGAAGACTAAAGCAACCGTGATTAGCGGCAATACGGCAAAGGTTGCAATCGCTAATTTTACATGTGTGTTGAGCATCAGCAAAAACGCCCCTACCAATGTCATCACTGTAATAAAAACATCCTCTGGACCATGATGCGCGACCTCTGATATTTCAAACAAATCGGTGGTCAAACGACTGATCAGCTTCCCAGTTTTTTGGTTGTCATAATATTCATATGGTTGAGTTTGTAAATGGGCAAATAATTCCCGGCGCATATCCGTCTCAATATTGACCCCCAGCTGATGACCAAAAAATACAACAATATATTGCAGGACCGTATTTAATACATAAAATAGAAAAAGAGCGAAGCAGGCCAGCAGAATGACACGAAATTCCTTTTGCGGCATAATCTTATCAATCACCTGATTGACCGCAACTGGAAAGGCCAGCTCTAGCAGACCCGCAAATACAGCACAGGTAAAATCTAATAGAAACAATCCTTTATAAGGACGATAATAACTAAAAAAACGCTTTAACATTGTTGAAACTCCTTTATGATCATTCAAAATTCGGTTACAGGAAGCTGAGCGAGGCCACCTCCACCCACTCATTCTCCAGCCAGAGACTCACCTCATCAAAGCAAAAATTCTCCTTTGACGGCTCCTTGAATAAAATAATCTTGATCTTTTTGTTATGAATAAGATTTTGCATCAGACAATAGGTCAGTTCAGAAAAGCTTGCCGCACCAATACAACCTGACACACCATTTTTATCTTGATTGAATAAAAAAAAGATATCGGTTGCTTCAATATTTTTAAAGAAGCTCGTCAAAATTTGAGGGTACTCTGCTGTTAGGTTCTGACTGAATCGCGGATAATCAATCACGTCAATTCCTTTATCCTTAAAATCTTTTTGCAGCTGCAGATAGTCTTCTTGAAAAACAGTACTGCCTGAAATAACAGCTTTCATCGACTCACCTTTCCTTGATACAGTTTAAAACAAGTATACCATCACAAGTGGATCACGTATGAAAGCTCTGGGATGACTTAAGAGAATTTCTCCGCTCGATTGGTTTTGTCAATAAAATCAAGAATCGCTTGATTAACAAAATCTCCATTACCCTCAATCGTATGTCCACCGGTCTCACAAATCGCGGTATCCGCGTCAGTTACTCGTTGAATGAATTTATCTATCGCTTCATAGTTTGCCATGGGATCATCTTTTGCATGGCAAACTAAGACTGGTACCTGCAGCTGCTCTAACGGATAGTCCTCGTAGTTTAAGGTCATATCTGTATTAGTGATTTCACTATCTGCCTTGACTCCTTTTCGTCTGGGCGTTGCAGGCAGCATCGTTTCAAAAAGAGTATTTGTCACAACTCTTGAACCCATCATGTGATTGAAAATAAAGCCAAAATGTTTCATCGTAAACCACATGATAAAGTCATTCACAATAATTGGCGGGGGACCTTGTAGGCCCATCTCCTTCACCTCATCTGGTGACCTCTTTTTATCAGGTGCTCCGGAAGATAAAAGGATGATGCCTTTTACTCGATGCGGATGCTCCAAAGCCATGCGCAAGGTTGCTGCTCCACCAGCTGATGTTCCCAAAACATAACTTTTTTCAATTTTTAGTTGATCCAGCAGTTCTACAAAGGCCTTAGCCTGATTTTTCGGTGTGGGTTCTTGAGGCAGCTCTGTCCCTACATAGCCGAAACGTGAGGGGGAAATTTTTCGTTGTCGATCTCCTACTACTTGTCGCAGACTTGTCAATCCTTGATCATAGCCGCCAAAAATTCCATGAGAGATGATCATCGCTTCACCAGAACCTTCATCCAGATAGGTCATTTTCCCAAAGCTAGTATTAATGGACTTCACCTCATAGTGATTCAAACGCTCATAGGCAGCTTTAATGTCACTTCTAAATCGATAGCCTTCAAAACAGATGAACGCAAAAAGTACAATTAGTAATAAGTATACTGACACACCTTTTCTCCTTTTTTCCCATTTTTATAAGTATAACAAATATCTAGTAAACAGTTTATCGAAAAAAAACTGCTGATAATCATCTTACCAGCAGCCTTTATTATTTAACCTTCTTTAGGAAATCGAACGGTAAAGGTCGTGCCCTGATCCTTCTCACTAAACGCATCGATTGAACCCCTATGCAATCGCACCAGTTCCTTCACGATCGATAAACCAAGCCCCGATTCCCCTAATTTTGTGTTTTTTCGGGACGGATCTGCTTTAAAATAGCGATCCCAGATATTTTTTTGCTCCTCTTCCGTCATGCCGATGCCATTGTCCTCAACGGAGATGAGGACATCTGAATCTGTTTCCTTTAAAACTATTTTTATTTCCCCATTTTTGGTAAATTGAATCGCATTTTGAATGATGTTCACCATGATCTGAATAAACCGATCATGATCCGCGTAAATAGCAACCGTCTCCTCATTTAATAAAACAATCTGATCATTCATTGACTCTGCCTTTTTGCCTAATTGAGCGATGATATTTTTGATCGCTTCTGTTCCATTAAACGTAGTAGCAGATAGTGTAATTTGCTGACTTCGAATATTTTCGAAGTCTAGATTTTGCTTCACTAATCGAATCAAGCGGTCCGTTTCGTTTTGCATCAATGAAACAGCTTTTTCTTTTTGGCTCTCTGGGATCGCCCCATACTCAAAGCCCTCCAATAATCCTTTGATTGTGGTCAATGGTGTTCGCATTTCGTGTGAGGTATTCGCCATAAACTGTTTCCGTAATTCTTCCTGCCGAATAATTTCCTTTTCATTCTCCTGCAAAGCGACTGCCATTTTATTAAAATCATGCGCCAGCTCGTTGAATTCGTCTTTATTGTCCTTTTCCTCGATCTCGATTTCGTAGTTTCCATTCGCGATCTGATTGACTGCGCGTTTTAAGTCATTTATTTTCTTCACCTGTCTAGCCGCAAGGCCAAAACTGATCGCTCCGCCAAACAATGATGAAATGATAAATCCTTTTAATAAATTATCCGAAATCAGTTTTTCACTATATTCCAAGTCCTTAGCTGACTTTGATGCAATGAGTACGCCGTTAAATTCATTGGAAACAGACCGATTCGAAAGAACATAGGAGGTCTGATTAGGCTTTCCATCAAGATCATACTTGATGGTTTTAGAGATATTTGCCCCTTGTTTGAGCTGTTCCCATTCCCAATCATCTAATAAGGATTTTTGAAGCTCCTTGTTATTCTTTGGATAAATAATATTTTTTTGACTATCAATTAATACAAACTTGATCTGTTGATTCGCTAATACTTGCTCTGCATTAAACAGATAATAGGGTAGTATCTCTTCCCTGCTTAAGTTGCCATAGGGTTCGGAAAAAGAATCGGATAAATCTGTATGAAAACCATTTAACGTGGCATTGACAGATTTTATATACTTCATCATCTCATTATAGTTCTGAGCAGCTAATGTCCGCTTATTAATATTCGTAAATGATACACTGATCAAAACCAAGGTTAAAATAATAAGCAGCCAAAAAGCTAGTAACTGCTGATACAAATATCTCATAGGAAGCCTCTTCTATTCAGTTTATTGATTACCCTTACAATAACTTATTATTAAATTAAAATCTCATAGTTCATTGAATTTTCAAAGAATATTCCTATTTAAATAATACCTGTTCTTTTTTTCGTCGGTCAATGAGCAGCGATTTGGTTATCAGCCAAGATCAGCTGTTCTAGTCCACCATAGAATGCTACACTTATAGCAACTAATATGGATTTTGAGGTGTCTATATGATATTTAATGAAGCAGAATTGGATTCTGCCTTGCAATTAAAAAAAGCTGTACGAGCTCAAACGTCGCTGGAATCAGCGGAAATTCACTCCTATTTAGATAAATCAGAAATTATTGCCGCGATTCTAGCAGCCCCTTACCGGACAGATACCTTCACCGGTTTACGCAAGCTGGAGTTTTTGCTGGCTGAACTTTCTGAGATACCTGCTTTTGAGTGTTTGGATCAAGTTCAAACGATGCTTGAGACGCTTCATCACTTTGTGGATACTCCGGATGGCTTTTCACTAACGGGGAAAAACGATGGCATTTTGGCTTGTCATCATGCAATTTGTACCCTTATTTTTCTGCGGGCTGGAAAAAAACAATGGGCGGAAAAGGGACTTCAATGGATACTTACCTATTTTCCATTCGATAAAAATGAACCCTCCAGTTGGCATGGAGCGGACCTTTTTCAGCGGTTTGGCGGATGTGTCGGCAAATCACCTTGTTATGACGGTCTTGTAAAATCAGTTAAGGTGCTTTCTGAATACTCGCAAAAATACGGCGATTTCCCTGGGCTTCAAGCAAAATTACAGCAGGGACTGGATTATATCCTGAAACATCGTGTGATTTTTCATCAAAACAACCAGGACTATTTATATGAGGATCTGATCACACTCTTTTATCCCTACCCCTATCGGACAAATATCATAGAAGTATTAGGAGTCATGAAAACAGAGAAGCTGTTAGGGCAGCCTGAGTGTCGCGAAGCCCTAGAATATTTGAAAGCAAAGCAAACTAAACAAGGCTGCTGGCAAGCGGAAAAGATTTTTATGAAGAGCTCTTGGGTAGCCTTTGATCCGGTAAAGAAACCGGGAGCATGGATTACTGACGAAATTGAATGGCTGTTATCCGATGAATGATCGCACAAAAAAGAGACTTTAATGACGTGAAAATAGTCATTAAAGTCTCTTCTGTTCAAGCTAATGGCTTAAATGATAATATTCCTCTTCCATCCGCTGCATTCTTTCCCGTTCCTTCTTGTTGTACCACGGAGACACAGTGAAGGCTAAAATATCATTGATCAAATAGACCGAGCTGTTTACAAACATTGCCAAGCTTGCCGAACCGTGTCTGAAGGAAATGTACCAAAGAACCATCTGAGCAAGTCCTGAAGCCAGCCACCAAAAATATTGATTATTGTAACGCAGGAAGCTGATAATTCCTGCACTTAGACTAATTGAAAAGGCGATGGCATCGATCCAAGGGCGAGGATCGTCAGTAAATCTTTGGATCAAATAGCCAGAAACAAAGTAGACGATGATCGTACTGATGAGTGCGATGAACCATGTTTTTCCAGTAAACCTACGGATTTTCGACGCCATGTTGTGGTTCCATTCCTTGCTTAACAGTACGGGAATATCCAATGTGATCATATACGCGATCTGTTCGCCGATACTCAAATAATTCTTGGCTGAGTAGCCGACATAAATGAAGCAAATCGCGGAAATAATTCCTAAAATACCATTGACCGATTTCGCTGCATTAATAGAAAGAATACATAATACCCCTAAAATCGTTCCGATAAATGTGATCACCGTGAGCAGTGTGATCGGCTGATTGACTAAGGTCATCACCTGGCAGCCTAAACTAAAGAAAAATAAATAGTAGTTTTGTTGTGGCCAGCCTTTTAATTGGTGAAGTAAAAATTTGAGATAAGTGAACATAATTGGCTCCTTCTAGAAAACGGTCGTTCTTTATTTGTTCAAAAAAATTGAAATACTAAAAAATGCCTTTTTCAATCGTTTCTTTTGAATAATAGTTTGAGTTTTGGAACTCAAGCAGGTTTAATTTGTTCGTTTCTTCCTTGATCTGCTTAATAACTGCCTCCGCTGCCTGCGGATCAGCTACAAAATCATAGCGATCCCCATCGATTTGAATTTTTGGACAGATTTCAAAGCTGTCATACCACTTCTCATATCGTTCATTGACCATTCGATAATAGTCGAATAATTCAGGGTTCGCCGCGATTTGTTCATAGTCGCGTCCACGTTTTTCGATCCGCTCCAGCATCACGTCAAAGGAAACTTTGATATGGACCAATAAGTCAGGTCTTTTTTTAGGCGCTGTATGCTCTAACTCCTTCAGCATCGTGTCTAACAAGTTGTCGTATTGCAGCACCTCCTCTTGACTTACTCGGCCAAGATCCGCATTTAAATGAAAAAGCAGACTATCCTCATAAATCGAGCGATCCAGCACGTTATCGGCTTGCTGCAAGGCATCTTTCATAGCCAAGAAACGTTTATTTAAAAAGAATATCTGCAACAGAAACGTATATTTTTCCGGATTCGAGTAAAACAATGGCAGTACTTCGTTATCGTCCACGTTCTCATAAAATGGTCTTGAGTTCATTTCCTGTGATAACATGTCTGTCAGACTGCTTTTCCCAGCTCCGATCGTACCCGCTATCAATAGCATTGTTTCATCCATCCCTTCATAGTAAACTAAATTTTTCTTTCAAATCCTTGATAATAGTACTCCTAAATTTTTTCATTGTAAAGACTAGATTTTGTGTGTATTTCGTGATATGACAAAATGTAACACAATATATTGTGTTTTCGGATTCAAGAATATGAAGGTGCTTACTTTGCTGGTTTGTCGAGTAAATAAAAAAGTCAAACGATCAAAATACTTTCAATAATGAAAGTGAAATGACCGTTTGGCTTTCTTTTTGTTAAGTATTTTTGAGAAATACTTTTGTATTGTTAATTAATAATCAAACTGACGGTAATAACGACGAATATCTAAAGGATGACAATTTAATTTTTCAACATGTGCATCAATCCGTTGAGTCACACAATGCATCAATAGATGCGGTAAGACTCTGCCGCGATTTTTTTCGCTGATCCCTTCAATTGGGTAATCCTTTGAATCGATAAACGTGTAGTTTCCACAAATGCGCGGCAATAGATTTTTTACCCGTTCTGCCAATGGACGCTGTTCGTCTTCTCCTAGGAATAAAGTTACAGGAGTTGTTTCATCAACGATCTCCAATGTGCCGTGCAAGAATTCTGCAGCATGGATTGACTTAGAACGAAGCCAGCTTTGCTCTTCCCAATAGCACATCGCATAAGAGTAAACCGCTCCCCATTGATTTCCGGCTCCGATAAAATAGTGCATATCATCGTGACGATGTTTTTCTGCGAATTCTCGTCCGAAGTCCTCCGCTTGTTTTTCTGCTTCAACCAAGCCTTTAGGTAAATATTGTTCTAGTTCTGCATAATATTCTGCATAGTCAGGGAAATCTCCATTTTTCTCCAGCAAACGATCTGCAGCCATAAAGAATTTGATTTGTTCCGTTCCCGGTGCTGGATAAGTGATCACATGGTCACAGCTTTCTGCCAAGCTCGTTCCTGCTGTGTCGATGAAGCCGAGTAATGTTGCTCCGACTTTTTTCATTTCAGCGACTGCCTTCACAACTTCTTCGGTCGTTCCTGTCACAGATGAAAGAATGACCAATGAGTCTTTCGTCAGTCTGCGGTTTCCAGTTGTATAGTATTCTGCAGCATGCTGTACATAAACAGGCAGATCACTGCGACCGTTCATATAGGTAACCGCCTGCATAGCTGAAGCGTAGGTTCCGCCAATTCCTAAATAGAAGATATTGTCATAGCCCTTATCCCAAACCTCATCAATAATTTTTTCTACCTGCGGACGTAATTCTAATGCGCCTTGAATATCCTCAATCTGCTGCTGTTCATTAAATTTTAACATGTCTAAAACTCCTTAAATTTTATATTTTGCTTTTTAAAACTGAGTCAAAATCATCAAAAATCCGTTTACTCAAATCAATTCCTTTTGCCGCAGCGGTACGATAGGCCAGCAGCTGGAATGGAATAATTAATAGTAATGGAGAGAAGCACTCCGAAAGGGTGACATCTAAGCCCAGAACATCCTTGTCGGAACTTTTATCCGTCGTTATTTTCAACACTTTTCCAACATAGCTGTCCATATACTCCGCCAGTGCTTGTGAGCGGCTTTGATTCACACTAGGTGTCTCAATGAAGAATAATGTATGCGCCCAATCAGCCTCTAAGTAAGGACCATGCATATAGGCCTCCAGCTCAAAGCCTTGACTCGGACGCCGAACAGTTTCTGTGAACTTCGTCTCAAATTCCTTCGCTGTTCCCCAGTTTGGACCATAGCCTAATGCGACAAATCGGCCGCCCAGCTTTAATAGGTTCTCGTGCTGTTCAAAAAAGGCATTGGATTTATTGATGACCGTTTCAATCTGGCTGATTGCTTCCTGCAGCTCTTGTGTCAGCTCGGATAATCGCTGTTCATCGATCAGGTTCTTTGAAATCCCCACTTTAATCGCAAGCAGCATCAGCTGTAATAAGGTTGCTGAAAATCCTTTAGTGACAAAACCGACTGTTTCGATTCCCATATTCAAATCGAGCACTTGATCAACTACTTGAGCGATCGGACTTTCTAAGTCACTAGTTAAGACAAGCTGTTGAATGTTACGATCACTGAATTTTTTCATGGCATCAATCGTCGATGCACTTTTTCCACTTTGAGAAACACCGATGATTGTGTCAGTTCCGCTGATCAGCCGGCCGTAATGGTTAAAATTGTACGGCTCTTCAATTACAATACTGACATCAGCGATCCTTTCAAACGCCAGCTTGGCGGACAAGCAAGCATTATAGGAGGAGCCTGTAGCGAGAATCGTCACAGTGTTCATTTTTGCTAGTTTATGATCACTTGAGAAATCATAATCATTTAAAATTTTTGTTAATGTTTCCTGCTCTTGATTGATATAATCAAGCATGGTCATTGCTGCCATCTTATCCCTCCATTTCTAAAAGAAGCCGATCCATGAACCAAGGATTCCAAAAAGAGCCAAGCCCAGTAAAATCGTCAACGCCTTTACTTCCTTTTTAAGCAGATAGAATACTGCTCCGAAAGCCCCAAGCGACAAGATTCTTGGTACGATATCATCAAAAATACTTTGTACGGTCACGGCATTTTCCCCAGAGCCGATTTTCAACGGGATATTAATATCGATCATTGATGCTGTCATTCCGCCAACAACCATTAGCCCGATGATTGACGCTCCTAACGTCAAGCTGCCCATCATACCGTTTTCCTGGATTTTCTTTAAGAATCCTGTCCCCAGCTTATACCCCCAAGAGGTTCCAAAATAACGGAATAGCAAGTGAGGAGTATTAAAAATCAGTACGAACAAGATGGGTCCCAAGATGTTTCCCTGCATAGCTAGAGAAGTTCCTACCCCCGTAGCGATCAGGCGCAAGGTGCCCCAGAAGAACGAATCACCAATACCTGCCAGTGGTCCCATCAATGAAGTTTTGATGTTATCGATGGTTGAAACATCGAAGTTGGCATCATTCGCATTTTCCTCTTCCATCGCCGCGTTGATCCCTAAAATCAAGGTCACGATATGCGGTGTAGTATTAAAGAATTCCAAATGTCGTTTCAACGCCCCGGCCATACTTTCTTTCGTTTTGTACAGCTTCTTCAAAATCGGGATCATCGCGTAACAATAAGCAAGATTCATCTGACGTTCATAATTCCAGGAAAACTCCATTTGGAAGGACCGCCAAAATACCTTGTTCAAATCCTTCTTAGTGATTTTCAACTCATTATTCTCATTAGAAGTCATCATCATCAACTACCTCCCCTGTTGAAGTCTGAGCACTATTATTCTGCCCACCGCGCACATTCATAATATTCACCACAACTACCGCTACAATTGCTCCAAAAATCGCGATTCCAGTTACCGGAATTTCTAAGTAGGCAGCTAGTGCAAAGCCTAAGAAGAAATACGGAGCAACTTGTTTGTTGATCAAAAGACGCGCCAGCATCGCGAATCCTAGTGCTGGGATCAAACCAGTAGCCACTGACAGTCCGTGTTGAATAAAGTCAGGAATCATGTCCAATAAATTACCGATTGTTTTACTGCCTACCATAAATGAGATCATAACGACTAAGCCCAGCATCAAGGAAAGGCCAAAGCCGGCCGTTAAATGCATCCGTTCGACTCCTTTGTAGTTCCCATCTTCAGCGTATTTATCAGCCTTTTGGTTCATGATTGGGATCAAAATTCCAAGATAGATATTTTTCAAAATCAATGTCAGTGTCGCAATTGGCAAGCCCAGCAGCAACGCTGTCTCTGTCCCGGCACCAGCCGTGATGGCAAAGGCCGTTCCTAAAACGCCGCCTGTAACAACATCTGGAGGAATCGCTGCTCCTACAGAGAAAGAACCAATGAATGCTAATTCCAATGTTGCTCCCATAATAATTCCAGCCTTTATATCGCCTAATACAATTCCGGTAAATAAACCTGTAACAATTGGACGAGACAAAAGGGAGGTGCCTAATGCGTACTCAGACTGAGCGATAAATGCAACTAACCCAAGTAAAATTGCTTGAATGAGCATATTTTTTCAACCTTTCTTTTTTAAAGGACTTCAGTAACAGCCACTTTTTTATCTGTCGGAACTTGTCGAATCTCTACTTCCAGACCCTGATCCACCAATTCCTTCAGCAAAACTTCCTCTTCAGGCAAAACATTAACTGCTTTTCCAATGCTCCGCGTGCCCTCTTTGGCTTTGATTCCGCCTAAGTTGATTTTTTGAATTTGGGGATATGCATCGGCTAATTTTTTTGCGTCAGCAATTGATTCCACTACGATAAATAATTTATATTTATCTGTTACCCCGCTTTGTAACGCCGCGATGGAATCCTCAATATTTTTAATCACTAATTTTACGCCCTGCGGTTTCGCCAGCTTGATAGTGGTTTTGCGCAGCTCATTTGTTGGTACATCATCATTTGCAATCAGAATGCAGTCTGCTCCTAAGCCTTGCGTCCATGAAAATGCCACTTGCCCATGAAGCAACCGATGATCCACTCTTGTCAATAAAATCATTTTTATCCCTCCATTTTCTATTGCTTTAAAATTCCTCTTCTTCTATTTCGCCGCTAATTAATTGATTGCAAAATTGAATCGTCTGCTTTGACGTTTCCAGCGATGCTTCAATCAGCTGAGGAAGTGATTCAGCATTCTTGAGCTGCATGGACAATTCAACCAGAAATGGCAAGTTCATCCCTGCAACTAAATAAAAATTTGAACGATCCATGTGTGCTAAAAACTCATTATTCACACTGCCGCCGAATAAATCCGTTACGACAACCAATTCATACTCACGGTAACGCTCCAGCAGGCCACTTACTTCTTTTTCTAAATCAAAGCCTTCGGTCAAATAGCAATCCAACGTTTCGATCTTGATAGGGTTTCCGCAGATCAGCCCCAAAGAAGAATGGATTCCTGACGCTAACTTCCCATGTGATGCTAGAACCAGCATTCTTTCCACTACTTTTCACCTCTCAATCTTCTCTACACTTAAATAAAAGCAAGCGGTGTGCCAACTTTAGTGGCGCACCGCTTGCTTTTTTAAAATTCCTCATCTTTCATCGTGGTATCTGCATTCTTATAGACAATATCAAAAATGTAGGCGATCTCAGAATCAGGAATCGTGACACTATAATCCTTTTCAATGACACTAAAAGCTTGTTTGATGATTTCCAGCATGTCTTTTTGACACTGATACAAATCATGATAACCCTCATAGGTTTCAATCGGAACATTTCGAATCAAACGCTCGATCAAACAGCTGACATGAACATACAGCGCCAGCTTCTTGGCGTTAGAAAGCTGGATTCTCCCAGCTAACTCCAAATCCCGCATAAATAGATCGATCTCACTCATGACCTTATCCGTATCCAGGATCGTGACAGAATCAATCACCTTCTCCAGAGAAAAATTGCGGATCACATTCCTATTGAAAATCTGATTTTCTTCTGCGGTCATCACTGGGGCCAACCATTCAGTCAAGACCTTCTGTTCATCTCCTGAGATCAGCTCTTCTAAGGACAGGTAAGGCATTTCTGGAATCAGCGGGTCATCTGTTCCGATGATCCCTAGCACGTCATAGACAGAAAAGACAGTCTCTTCTGATTTTTTCTCTTCCAATACGCGATATTCATATGGCAATATCTTTAATTCACATGTGCTGGGCAGACTTTTTTCGAGTAAATGGCAAATCTGCGTTGCCGTTCCAATCCCCGTTTGGCAAGTCGTCAATAATGCTTTGGTTCGATTTTCCTCAGGATAAATAATTTCCCAATCAAAAACGGCTTCAGCCGCTGATTTACTTGCCAGCTCATTCAAGGTGCGCTGATGCTTGATATTTTCTCCGATAGCAATCGCTAACGGTGTCGTCACATTATTCATAATCACGATTGGAACGTTGATTTGTTTTGGAAAATATTGATAAATTTCCTTGAGACTGCCCATGTCTACCAGAATGACCAGCCCATTAGAGATGTCGTTGTTTTCGCTATAATCCAAAATTTCTTCGGCGATTTGCTGAGGAGTCACATCCAAAGGCATATCAAACGATTCAAAAATATCCTTTTCTAAAAAACGATTCGCCACATTGGCAATACTGCTGGCAGTCGCATATCCATGAGCGACGATCACGGCTTTCGCCATGCCCTGTTCCTTCGTCCAATCCGCTTTCTTCAAATACAAGGTCAAAACGATTCGATCCATCGCTGATACCTCGATATCTATTTTTGGACGGCACAATTCCAAGATACGCTCCACATAATGATAACTCGCTGGATAGGCCTCGGATATCTGTCGTTCCAGCTGACGGATCAGCTCCATGATTTGAATGTCTTCTGATAGCCAGCGATTTGAGCCTCTTTGGAACAAGTAATAGCCGACAGCATACACACTGTTTCCGTTGAACTTGACCTGGTAAGCACTTTCCATTTGCCGAAAGGTTTCTCGAACATATTGCGTTAGATACAGCAGCATCTCATGCTTTTGCTGGCGATCTGTTTCAAAAAGCAGATAGTCGAACAATTGATCTACGATTTCTTTTAGCTTCAAGTGACAATCAGTCAGCTCTCCTTGAGATTTCTGATACTCCAGAATCACTTTAGTAAATGAATCTTCCACTCTTTTTTGACTTTGAGTATTTGACAGCATCAAGTTATCTAATCTGGACTCACTTGTGATCACCACTTCTTCTGGTAACGAGGTCTGCAGATTCTGACTGCTTGCAGAGAGTAACGATTCAGGCAGGTGATAAATCGTCAGCTTGATCTGCTGCTGATCATTAGCTTCGGAAAGGGCCTGTGCCGCCATTACCTTGATAATATTTTTTAACTCACCGATGTTTCCTTTGAAGCTTCCGCTTGCTAACAATTCAAGGGTTTGTCCAGTAATCACCAGCTGTCGTTTGATTTTCACCTGCTCGTTGATTAAGAAGGAATAAATCAATTCCAGGCGTTCATTCCTGCCCCTTTGCTGTAATGAAGGAATTGTTACCTGGATAGGAATCCGTCGAATAAACGTATTCAGAAAATTACTAGTCAGCTCCTCCGTCGTCGCAAAAAATAACCTCGTTCTTACAGTAATCGGATGAGCAGTATCCCCCATTCGATAAATTTCTCCTTGATCCAAATAAGTAAATAATTTTTCCTGCCCTTCAGCATTTAAACGATGGACCTCATCCAAAAATAAAATCCCGCCATCGGCTGCCTCAAAAGCTCCTTTACGATCCGACTCAGCTCCGGTATAGGCACCCTTCACGCTTCCAAAGAGATTGCTGGTCAACAGCTCGGGGTTATTGGCATATTGCGCGCAATTTAACGTAATGAATGGGGCATCTTCGGGCAGAAGCTCATTTTGAATACAATAGTGATGAATTAGCTTGACTAAATAGCTTTTTCCCGTCCCGCTTTCACCATTGATCAAAACCGGCAAGCCGCCATCCGGATAATTGAGAGCTGCCTTGATCTGCTCAATGACGCGATTCAAGCTTTTATCATGCCCAATCAGCAAAGAAAAGAAGTCCTGCTCTTTACCAAACATTGGCTGTTCCGACAAAATCGTCTGAACGCTTTCATAATAATTTGCTCTCAAGCTAAAAAATTGCTTTTCAAAGGCCCCCTTATGAAAATAATAGACTGGACGAGAATTTATTTTTACAAGTTCTCCGCTTTCGGTCAGCTGATTCAAATACTGACTCACCGTATTTCTTTTTACGCTAAAAATTTCAGCGAGCTTAGAAGCGGTGAACAATTCGCTAAGGTCCTCTAAATTGAGAAAAGCGGTTTGATTTTTTAAATAATTCAATAATTCTTCTTTCATGCCATCTCCCCCTTCTCTTTATAATAAAAAAAGCAAATACAAAGTCAATCCTAGTTTTTCCTTTTCAACAGCTTTCTTACTATATTATTAGGCAAAAAGCATGCCAGACACTGCCCGTAGCTAGATTCGTGATTCTGTACAGACTATTTCGATCAGCTTCAACAGTTTAGCGGCCTTCCTGAACTGTTGAAGAAAGTGTTGATGAAACAGTACCATCAATAAAGCCGCCCTAAAAATTGTTAAAAAAATAGGAGTAATCATCTTCAAAATGATCACTCCTAAACTTTTTGTTGACTCCATGTGCTGCTAAAACTCTTTCTTTCCAAGGATTCTAAATGATAGAAAATAGGAAAGAATACATAGAATCCCTGCAGCTGTTGTTCCTGCTGCCAACATCAGCCATAGCGGTGCATTAGTGATACGCTGTAAAATCATGTCGATATCAATGCTAAGTCTCTCAACCAATGATCTTCCTAAGAAAGCGAAAAAGAAAATTACACCCATCACGAGAATCATAATCATTCTGCTCTTTTCTTCCCCAAACTTAAAATATATTGGCATCATCAAGCTGATATAGAACAAACCAGCGATAAAAAGGCTGAACAATATAATACTGAAGGCTTCAAGATTGACCGACTTTCCTTGAATTCTAGTCATAATAAAAACTATTGCTATCGATAACAATAAAGCAGCAATCGAACCGATAATTGCCAACGAATATTTTTGGACAATATATTTTTTTCGAGAGATTGGTAAAGTGAATAGAAAAGTCAATCCATGGTTCATCTCATCATAAGTAACTGTAGTAAAAATCAATGTTACAAAGAAAAAGAGCATCAATGATGGAACAATCGACAAACTTTCGAGATTATAAGCGTTCATCACAGTCAGAAAAATGATCGCCAAAAAGAATAATTTTTGCTTTGCGAGCAAGCGGAGATCCTTAATATATAAACCTTTCATTCTAATTCCCTCCCATCAGCATAAGGACGATTTCATCGATATTGGCCTTTTCTATTACAATGTCTGGATAATTTTCATGATAGAACCGTCGTTGCTTCGTTAAGCAGCGATAACCGAAGCTAGCAGGTAGTGCCTTTTCAATATGCGCCTTATCCAGTTCATAATATTGATCGGTCGTTAATTTCAAAATACCATAATCATCCAATAATACATCAGTATCCTCATTAAGGACGATTTTTCCTTGATCAATAAAATACAAGGAATCACAAAGTTGTTCTAAATCCGTTGAAATATGCGAGCTAATCAAAATACTGCGAGATTCATCCTGCTCCAGATACTCTTGCAGCAGGGTTAAGATTTCTCCACGAGCAATAACATCCAAACCGGCTGTTGGTTCATCTAAGATCAGCAGCTCTGCATTATGACTGATCGCCACTAAAATATTTAGACGAGCCTTCATGCCAGTGGAAAATTCTTTTAGCGGCTTATCTAAAGGCAGCTGAAATTCAATGCATTTCTCCAGAAAAAAAGCTTTTTCAAATTGAGGGTAAAAATTTTTAAGCATCGAAATAATTTCCTTAATGGAAAAAAACTCATTAAAGCTCGAATCTGCTAATGAAACGCCTAAACGTTGTCGATCTTTGGCAGTAACTTTATGAATCGGTTTTTCGAAAAGTTCTACTGTTCCTCCCTCATGAGTAACTAACCCCAAAGCGATTTTAAAAGCGGTACTTTTTCCTGCACCATTTCGTCCAACTAAACCAACGATTTCACCTTTCTGAAGTGTCAAAGAACAGTCTAATCTGAAATCTTGATAGTCTTTTTTTACATTTTTTAGTGTAAGCATTATGATTCCTCCAGTATTAGTTCCATAAGTTCCTTCAACTCTTGATCACTTAATCCAACCAAACGTGCTTTCGTGATAATTCCTTCAAGCTCATCCTGTATTCCTTTAAGCTGCTCTTCCCACTTTAACGATGGATCTACTCCGCAAACAAAGCTTCCCTTCCCATGTACAGTTGTAATCATTCCTTCTTGATCCAAAGCATCATAGGCTTTTTTTACTGTGAGTGCACTGATTTTCAGTTCTTTCGCCAAAGTTCGTACAGATGGCAATGAATCGTTCTCTTTCAATTCTCCCTGAATGATCGCCGCTTTTACTTGTTCTACTAACTGTTCATAGATGGGGGTCATTGACGAGTGCTGAATAATTAGTTTCATGAGAATCCACCTCTTCACAAACAGTGTATAACAGTATATATCAGTTTGTCAATATTGAAATGAAGCGATTCCCCACCATCATTTGAAACATTTTATAGAAAGACAGAACAGGATCTGCCAAAATAGAGCTAGAAAATTAAATTTCCTGTCACACTTACTGTTTTAATTTGTCTAATTAATAAAGGAGGTTAAAAAATGGATATCGACCAAGAGAAACGATTCGTCCACTCTTCATTGAATGGAGATGCTGACTCTTTGACAGAGTTGCTAAATGAAGTAAAAGACAGCGTGTTCAATCTTTCCCTGCGGATGTTAGGAAATGTCTTTGACGCTGAGGATGCTACGCAAGAGATTTTGTTAAAAGCTATTTCAAGCCTCTCCTCCTTTAAACAGCAAAGTCGTTTCAGTACCTGGGTGTACCGGATTGCGATCAATCATTTAATAAACGATCAAAAAAAGCGTACCTTTCGGGAACAGTTGACTTTTGACGTTATGCAAAAAGACCTTGAGCGACCTATACCAGCTTATGATGAGTCCTTCAATGAAATCGAGCAAGATGAGCTAGCTCAAGAATTGAAACTCTCGTGTACAAACATCATGCTTCAATGCTTGACTCCACAAGATCGTTGTCTCTTCATTTTAGGAACGATGTTCAAAATGAACAGTCAATTCGCGGGTGAACTCCTACAGATGACTCCCGCTGCTTATCGAAAAAGGCTTTCCCGAATCCGCGAAAAAATGGGGAATTTTTTAGAGACCAACTGTGGGCTTGCTGGTGGGAGATGCGACTGTAAAAAAAGAGTCCCCTTCGCTCTTCAGCAGAAGCGGGTTCAGCCATCGCGGCTCGACTATTCAACCATGATACAGCTGGAGCAAGCAGAGATTCTTCAACAGAAAAGCAATATGGAGTATCTAGATGAGCAAACGCTTCTATTTGAAGCACTGTCTCATTATCAGTCCGCGTTTGATCCTCAGCAGTTTTTAAAAGAATTATTGGTATCAAAGCAGTTATCAGAATTAACGAAGGAGAATACGGTCTATGACATATGAAAAAATGTTTGATTACTTATCTAATTTGGAAAAGAATAATAACCGAGATTGGTTCCATGAAACAAAGCAAGAACGAACGACAGTTATTGAAGCGTTTAATCAATTAGTAGATGCCTTGTCACAGGCGCTTCATGAGAAAGATCCAGAAATACCGCTGATTCCAGCAAAAAATCTAACCTTTAAACTGAACCGCGATACACGCTTTAGTCATGATAAAGCACCTTATAATTCCGTTTTGCGGGCACATATCGGTCCCAAGGGCAAGCTGCCGATTCCCTGCGGCTATTTCCTTTTCCTAAAACCAAACAACCAATCTTTTTTAGGCGGCGGACTATTTGCGGATATGTTTTCAGAAGCTACTGAGCTTATTCGTCAAGCACTGTTGGAACGCGAAGCAGAATTTCTATCGATCATCGAAAACCCCACTTTTAAGAAATATTATCGCGTAATGGGTAAGCAATTAAAACGGATGCCGCGGGGATATGAAGCTTATGCGGATTCGCCTGTTGCTGAGTTCTTAAAATACAAGAGCATGTATTTGGAGCTTTCTTTGACTGATCAGGAAATTCTCACGTCAGATAACTTTATCACTGAAACCGTCGAAAAATTTCTATTAATGAAAGAATTCAATCAGTTCCTAAATACGGCGCTAGTGGATTTCCATTTTCCAGAACGTAAATAAGAAAAGTCGAACGCTCATATACTATCGTAATCGATAGAAATATAAGCGTTCGACTTTACTTTTGTTAAGTATTTTTCAAAAAGACTTTAAATATGGTAAGCGAATTCTGTAAAAGTTTATTTTATTTTTAACTCAGCTAATTGCTTTTCAATCTCTGCTTCCTCTGCATCGGCCGCCAATAATGCACAAGCAGTATAAGCGCTTTCGACCAAAGCTGTATCAAACAGTGTCACTTTTTTGTCTGTCATTTCGATGGCCATTTCCAAATTCATTTTTGCACTGCCCAAATCATAAAAAGCTAACAACTCATCTGCCGAATTTTCTTCGATTGCTTGGGAAATTCGCTCCATTGAAGTTCCGACGCCGCCGTCCTCTAGGCCTCCCGCTGTAGTTACAGGTACTCCTTTAGCGACTTCGCCGATCAATCGCTTCAGACCTTCTGGTATTTCTTTCGTATGTGAAACTAACACAACACCTCTAGTCACTGAAAACACCTGCCTCAATCATTGACTCAAAGAAATACGCAGACGACATCGCACCTGGATCAATATGGCCAATCGAACGTTCGCCGACATAAGAAGCTCTGCCTTTGGTCGCTTTAATATTTTTTGTTTGTTCAACTAATATTTCTAGTGTAGCTGGATTTAAAGTACCGTTATTCAAATTTTCTACTGCCGGTACCCATAAATCTAACATCGTTTTTTCACCAACGGTTGAATTTCCGCGTTTTTCGATTCCGGCGATAGCCGCGTTCAACAGTATTTCAGGCTCACTTGACTCTTTGCTGGCCTTCATCATTTCCATCATAGCCGTTCCATAAAGAGGACCGGATGCTCCACCAACCTTGCTGATCAATGCCATCGCGGTCGCTTTAAAAATATCCGGTAATTCTCCAGATAGATCCGCCGCCATCACCGCATCCATGCCTCGAGCCATGTTGTTTCCATGGTCGCCATCACCGATTGGTGTGTCTAGCTCGCTTAAATAGTCCTTTTTGATTTGAATCTTTTCATTGAATAGTTCCAACGTTTTGCGCAAATTTTCTGGTGTAAACATAGTGGGCCTCCTTGAATACTCTTTTCTTCAGCTTGCGATTCCTTTAATTTAGCCAGCTCAAAAGCTTAGTTTTTTACCAAGCAATCGTGTGAACAGGCTCATTTAATAAACGTAAGCGCTCTTCGTCTAATTTGATCATCGTGATGGATGCTCCTGCCATTTCAAGCGATGTCATATAATTGCCGACTTTATTGAATGTCAGCTCGATTCCATCTTCAGCAAGAATGTTCTTTGCATCATTAAACATAATGAACAGTTCCATTAATGGAGTAGCACCCATACCATTGACAAACAGACCGTATTTATCGCCTTTTTGCCAATTGAATTCTGCTTTTAGCTTGCCAATAATCTCTTTTGCGATATCATAAGAAGGTTTAACTTTTTCTCGACGATAGCCGGGCTCGCCATGGATACCGACACCAAATTCCATTTCATCGTCCGCTAAAATAAAACCAGGCTTGCCTACTTCCGGAACAGTTGCTCCAGACAAAGCAATTCCGACTGTTTTAATATCTTTGACTAACTCTTTTCCATAGCCGGCCAGTTCAGAAACCGATTTTCCTTCACGAGCTAAACCACCTAAAATCTTATGAACCAACACCGTTCCAGCCACTCCGCGGCGGCCTTGTGTATAGGTGCTGTCTTCAACTGCGATATCATCATCGACTAATACAGAATCTACTTCAATATCATCCATTTCAGCCAAATCCTTAGCCATATCAAAGTTCATGACATCACCTGAGTAATTTTTAACGATCATCAAGGTTCCTTTTCCTTTATCCGTGGCTTTGATCGCTTCATGGATTTGATCTGGCGTTGGGGAAGTAAAGACCTGTCCGCAAACGGCCGCACTCAACATCCCATCGCCGACAAAGCCAGCATGAGAGGGCTCATGTCCGCTGCCGCCGCCGCTGACTAAAGCAACTTGATCAAAGTCATCACTGCGGGCAACAACTAATGTTTCAGGGACCTGCTTCACATAATCTGGATAAGCGCCAACCAATCCGCTGACCATTTCCTCTACAACATTTTTCGGATCATTGATTATTTTTTTCACTTGCACTTCCTCCTCAGTTCTCTTAAGTTTTTTCCTTTATATTGTTTTTACGTGTACTCTTCTCTAAGCAATCCATAGACAAGTGTGTCTTGCCAGATTGGTGTGCCATCCTCTGCTTTATTAAAGAAGAGATTCTTTCGCAAATGCCCTTCTCTTTTGAATCCTAATTTTTCTAATAACCTCCAAGAAGCCTGATTATCCGGATGACACTCCGCAAAAATCCGATGAGCTCCTTGTGCGAAAACTTGATCGATCAGCCTCGAAGCAGCCTCATAGCCATAGCCTTGATGCTGAAAGTCATAATGAAAGACAAAGCCCAGTTCCCAGCTATCCTGAACAACCTCCTCAAGATAGATGTTTCCGATTACCTTATTCTTCAAGCAAACCGCCCAGAATTCATCAGACTCGCTATGACTTTGAGCGATTTCAATACTCTGCTGCTGATTGATCGGTCCGTAAGGCTCATATTTAACAACGCGTGGATCTGACAGATACTCTAACAGATCCGGCCAATCACCTGGTACAAATTTTCTAATTATTAGTCGTTCTGTTTCTATTGTTTTCGTCCCTTTCATTTTACTTTATGTTTAAAGCACATTAGGGTAATAGACTGATTTCTATTACCCCAAAAGACTTACATTGGTAAGATCATAAACAACAATGCGGCTAATATACCGCCAATAATTGGACCTACAACTGGAACCCAAGAGTAGCCCCAATCAGAACCGCCTTTGTTGGGAATTGGCAAGAAAGCATGAGCGATTCGCGGACCTAAGTCTCGAGCTGGGTTGATTGCATAACCAGTCGTACCGCCCAGAGACAGTCCAATAACTAAAATCAAAATACCCACAGCGATCGGATTTAATCCATCACCAAATTTACTCATACCAAACGCTAATAAAGCGAATACCAGCATGAAGGTTCCGATTATTTCACTGATCAGATTGGCACCTAGACTGCGGATTGCCGGACCTGTAGAAAATACACCTAGTATCGCCGCTTGATCGTTCGTTTCCTTCCAATGCGGGTAATAATGGATATAGACCAGAACCGCACCGATGATCGCACCGATCATTTGACCTAAAATGTATGGAACGACCATGTCCCAACCAATCTTCCCAGCAATTGCCATACCAATCGTCACTGCGGGGTTCAGGTGTGCAAATGACATGTAGCCTGCCGCATAAGCTCCAATTGTAACGGCAGCGCCCCAGCCTAATGTAATGGCGATCCAGCCCGCACCTTCCGCTTTGGTTTTACGCAAGCTTACACCTGCCACGACACCATCACCTAATAATACTAAGACCATTGTTCCAATAATTTCTCCAATAACCTGCGTTGACATACTTGTGTCCATAAACTCATCCCCTTTAATTTTTGGTGCTATGTCAGCTACACAATAAATTTTTTCTCTCATAAAAATTTAGTTGCGTTGTGCAGCTGACTGATTGCCTTATTTTTCTTTTGGTTGATGTTTATATTGCATCGTCGCTTGAACGGCCTCTTGCCAGCCTTTATAAAGATCGTCTGTCACTTCTTTATCCATTTCTGGTTCATAGCGTTGACCATCAGAAGCAAATTTTTTGATTTCATCAACATCTTTCCAATATCCTACTGCCAGACCAGCTAGATAAGCCACACCTAAGGCTGTTGTCTCAAGATATGGAGCCCGCTCTACTGGTGTCTGTAAAATATCTGCTTGGAATTGCAGTAATAGATCATTTTTCGACGCGCCGCCATCAACACGCAATAGCTTGATATCTGTACCAGAATCCTTGTTCATTGTTTTCACCACATCCGCCGTTTGATAAGCCAATGATTCAAGGGTGGCACGAATGAAATGTTCCTTTGTTGTTCCACGAGTCAATCCGAAGATCGCACCACGTGCCTGCTGATCCCAATAAGGTGCACCTAGTCCGGTGAAGGCTGGAACGACATAAACATTTTCACTGCTGTCTACCCGTTTTGCATAGTCTTCTGACTGTGGTGCCTTTTGGAACATCCGCAAGCCGTCACGCAGCCATTGGATTGCAGAACCTGCAACGAAAACACTTCCTTCTAATGCGTAGGTGACCTTGCCGTCGATGCCGTATCCGATCGTCGTCAATAATCCGTTTTCAGAAAGAATTGGTTCTTCCCCAGTATTCATGACAATAAAGGCACCCGTTCCATAGGTGTTTTTAACCATTCCTTTGTCAAAGGCCAACTGTCCAACTAATGCTGCCTGCTGGTCCCCCGCCATACCGGCAATTGGCACCTTATTTCCGTAGAAATGATAGTCTGCCGTATGTCCATAAATTTCTGAATTGGATTTCACTTCTGGTAATATTTCTTTTGGAATATCCAAAAGGTCTAAAATTTCTTGATCCCATTTCAAATCGTAAATGTTGTACATCATCGTCCGACTGGCATTGGTGTAATCAGAAACATGAGCTTCTCCGCCCGTCAGCTTCCAAACAAGCCAGGTGTCAATTGTTCCAAATAGTAATTCCCCGTTTTTCGCCCGTTCGCGTGAGCCTTCAACATGATCCAAGATCCATTTCACCTTTGTTGCTGAGAAATAGGAATCAATCAACAGCCCAGTTTTCTTTTGAATCATTTCTGAGTGGCCTTGTTCTTTCAATTCATCGGCGATATCACTAGTTTGTTTGGATTGCCAGACGATAGCATTATAGATTGGATGTCCGGTTTCTTTTTCCCAAATGACTGTTGTTTCACGTTGATTGGTAATTCCGATCCCTTCAATTTGATCTGGTTTCAGTCCACCTTCAATTAGCGCACCTGCGATAACTGATTGAACAGAATTCCAAATCTCATTTGCATCATGTTCTACCCAGCCTGGTTTTGGAAAATGCTGTGTAAATTCTTTTTGTGATGAACTTACTTCCTTACCAGCTTTGTCGAAAACGATTGCCCTGCTTGACGTTGTTCCTTGATCGATTGACATGATATAAGACTCCATGTTCCCACTCCTTTTATATTATATTTGGTGCTTTTTTAAATCCGTTAATTGTGTTTCTTTGATTTGCTGCTCTAATTGTGATTGATAGCTTTTCTTCGTTGCAGCATCCCAATCAAAATAGTCTGCCATAGCATCAACCACTGCATCCTTAATTTCCATTAAGCGGTGACTGATAAACAGCATATAGTTTGTCCGGCGTAATAAATAATCAACCGGTGTTAACGTCATCTCAGACTCCATGGCGTAGCGTAACGACATAGACTCTGCCAATGAAAGACCTTCAAATGGCCCTTGATCCTTCAAGGCAAAAACTTTTTCTGCGTTTGATCCATAAAGCTCTGCTAAGAACTTTGCATCTTCAGCACTTAAGCCCTGCTCTTCACCCTTTTTAGCAATTTTCTCTAATTCTTCATTGACATTATTCGGATCGATTTCTCCACCAGAGACTGGATAATTTTCAGAATCGATCAATTTAAAATTACTGTCAGACAATAAAGAAATAATTTTCTTCATTGCCCCAGTGGCCATCAAACGGTAATCCGTCAGCTTTCCGCCAGATAGAATCAAAAGGCCATCTTTTGCGATAGTCAAATCACTGCCGCGTGAAACCGCCGATGGATTGTCTTTCGGTTCTTCTTTTGCCGCATCGCTGATTGTTTTTTCTACTTCCGGACGGGATTGTTTTCCATTGGCATAATCTCCAGCCGCGCGAATGATTTTCTCAAAATTCTCATCGCTGATTTTTTCCTTTTTCGTTCCGTTATAATCGCCGCCTGCATTACTAATCAGAGGTCGTAACCCTGCCCATGCAGCTTCGATATCATTGATTGCCAGATTTGCTTCAGGATAACGAAGATTAACGATTTTCAATAAATAGTCAACGTCCTCTTGCTCGACGGTTGGATGGTTGAAATCTCCCTGATAATCCGTATCAGTCGTACCAAAATAGGTTTTGCTTTCTCTAGGAATAACAAAAATCATTCGGCCATCATTTTCACCCGTGTCAAAATACGTTGGTTGAGGAACCTTCAGCTTCTCGCCATCTACAACTAAATGGACACCTTTGGTTGGCCTCATGTGAGGCTTGTGGTCGATTTTATCGTCCAGCTTATTGACAAAATCAGACCATGGTCCAGCAGTATTGATCACTAGTCTGCTTTTGATGGTGATTGTTTGATCACTCAATAAATCTTTGGCTTTTACACCGGATACTTTTCCTTGCTCGTCATGATCAATTTCTTCAACCTTTATACGACTAACAGCGATGGCACCATCTTCGACTGCTCGCTTGATATTTTCAATTACTAAACGAGCATCGTTATTACGATAGTCTAGATAAACGCCTCCACCTAATAACCCTTCTGATTCTAACTGCGGTTCTCGTTCTAAAATTTCTTCCTTCGACAGCATATAGTTGGCATATTTACCGCCGGTGATCCCTGCTAAGTGATCATAAAGATCCATTGCTACTTTTACAGAGAACATATTGAAGGTGGAACCTGGTTCATCAAAAATCGGTAAAATCATTGGATCCGCTTTCGGAATATGCGGCGCAACGCTTTGAATAATCGCCCGCTCGCTTACTGTGTCCGCTACAACCTCTACATCAAAGGTTTTTAGATAGCGTAATCCCCCATGCACTAATTTCGTAGATCTGGAAGATGTCCCTTCAGCAAAATCCTGCATTTCTACTAACGCGACAGATAGACCCGAAGCTGCTGCCTGCAATGCGACTCCCGCTCCTGTGATTCCGCCGCCAATGATTACTAAATCAAAGGTTTGATCTTCCAAATTTTGAATCATTTTCGATCGTTCTCGAAAAGAAAACATAGATAAACACCTCATTCCTTTTTAAATAAATCGGTTGGTTGAATCGAATAATGAGCTCTGAAATAAACATCCCCTTTTATACGAAGAATAGCTTTAATCGAACTTACAAAATCAGTGTATCATAACAAAAAACGCTTTCAAAAAATTTGGATTGTAAATTATTGCTCAATTGCCGCGAAAGAGTGTCTTATTTTGCTTACCTTATTTTTTTAGCAATAAATCGCGGATATTTTCTTATATGATTATGTATTTACATTGAGACAACCCTATCTTATCCTATTTTCTTTTTGGGACTCCTTCCATGAGAGAGTTGCGATATAATGAATAGACAGACACCCTTTTGAAAGGAAGGCCCGATATGAAACTATTGATCATCGAAGACAACACACAAATCGTGGATGTTTTGAATCGCTACTTGAAGGAAGCTGGCTATGAGACAGATGTTGTTTATGACGGTAAAGATGCGCTTCCTTACTTTGACAGTCATCCCGTCGATTTTATCTTATTGGACATCATGCTCCCGCATGTAAACGGGTTTGAGATATGCCAACAAATTCGTGAAAAATCTACGGTTCCCATCATCATGATCACGGCTAAATCGGAGGATGCAGATCGTATTTTAGGTTTAGAGGTAGGTGCGGACGACTATATCATTAAACCCTTTTCACCAAAAGAAGTCTTGTATCGAATCAAGGCGATTATGCGGCGCATTGATTTTGAGAAAGAATCTATGATAAAACAGCTGACTTTAGGATCGATGCGCCTGCTTTTGGAAAATCGTCAAGCTGTCGTCCAGGATAAAGAACTCAAATTGACTAAAAAGGAATTTGAATTACTGGTTTTATTTGCAAAATATCCAAACAAAGTCTTTACTCGCGACAATCTGCTAGACACTGTTTGGGGTTACGATTATTACGGTGACAGCCGCACAGTAGATAGCCATATTAAGCGTTTGCGGGCAAAATTGAAAAAAGCTGGCGTTAGTGACTGGCAGATCGAGACTGTTTGGGGTGAAGGGTACCGAATCGAGGAATCCACATGAAAAAAATTACGATTCGACTGATCCAGCAATTCGTGGGCTTATTACTGATTTTTGCTACAATGAGTGCTCTTTTCTTCGGCATTCTTTTCGCGAAACAAACAGAGGATCTGCATCAGGAGGAAATGACCCATCGAAGTGAATTGATTAGCGCCACCCTTTCAGATTATTTTACTAGTGGATCTCGCACAGGCCAAAAAGGAGGCAGCGGTGGATATGGCGCCTTTTTGCGCTTTATCAATCAAATAGCTGGTGAGAATGTTTGGGTACTGGATTCAAAAATGAACACGATCATTAATTATCATCACGAGGATTCAATCAACCGGGAAAGCCCTCCTGATGAAGCTAAGAGCATTGTGGCGAAAACATTTGCCAGCAAACAAACACAAGTGGCAAAAAAAAGAAATCTTTTTCAATTACAAGAACTAACGATTGCCACTCCTATCTTGTCTGAAGACTCAGTCAAAGGTGTTGTGCTTATGCATTCAAAAGTAGATGCTATTCATAAAAATCAATTATCTGGCTATTTTATGCTGCTAATCAGTCTTCTTGGGGCTGTCATTCTTGCAAGTATCCTTGCCTGGCGTTTATCTAAGCGTTTTGTCAGACCAATTGAAACTATGCGAAATTATGCCGGTGAGCTTACAAAAGAAAACTATCACGAAAGACTATCTATTCAGACCAAGGATGAATTGCAGGAACTTGGAGACCAGCTCACTCTACTAAGTCAACGATTAGCCGAGGCAAAATCCGCTCGAGAACGCAAGGAACAATCAGAGAAAGACTTTCTTTCGCAAATCTCTCATGAGCTTCGAACACCTGTCATGGTAATAAAAAGTTCGTTAGAAGCAATGAATGATGGGTATCTAAGCAGCGCAGAAGAAACAGAGTATCTACAACAGTTATTAAAGGAAAGCACAAATCTAGAAAGGCTCGTCAACGATCTATTAGAGCTAAGCCGTCTACAGTCTACGGAGTTTCAGCTGCAAAAGGAATTGGTCAATCCTTTAGACTGTATTAACGACGCGTTGCGAAGTTATCGAATCGTTTTTAGTGATAAGGAGCAATCTGTGCAGCTAATCAATCAGCTTACGGAGCCTAAAATGATCGATGGAGATTACATGCGCATTACTCAAGTGATCAAGATATTACTGGATAATGCCAATAAGTACTCCCCTGAAAAGTCTGTGATCAGACTCACTATTTCAAATGAGGAGGAAACGTTGAACATCTCCCTTTCTAATCAGCTGCTTGCTCCAATACCTGATACGGATCATCTCTTCGACTCTTTCCATCGTCAACACCAGAACTACAAAAATGGGACTGGACTTGGCTTGTCGATTGCAAAACAGGTCATTCGCCGCCATCATGGTCAAATTACGGCAGAGGCTGATGAAGAACAATTTACAATCAAAATTTTTCTTCCTTCGTTTTAATTGCCATACTTTTGACACATTCTCTTCCTATACTATAGTTGAAAAGGAGGAGATCATTTATGATGAAGCATAAAAAGGGAATGACTTCCGCAGCTTTGCTCTTTATTGGAATGCTGAGCTTCGCGACTTTACGTGCGGATGCTGCTGTTTCTGGAGAAGGCGTTCAAAATTTACGCTATTGTACGATCAATAATATTTACAAAGCGCCTAGAGAAGATTGTCCATTGCGTCAAAATCATATTTTGAACGGCTTTGATCAAAGAAATGGAACGGGTGCACAGAACGGCTACGGAAATGGAAAACAAGATGGCACTGGACAAGCGAACGGACCGAGAATTCCTAATTGTCCAAATTATGAGGAAAAGCAAGACAACGCCACCACAAACACTCCACAGCCGAATGCCGCTGAAGCGACAAATTACGCTGTACAGCCACAAGACGGCACCGGGAATCAATATGGACAGCAAAACACTGATGCTGTAGATCCACAACAATTCGCCGGGAACGGTTATGGTAATGGAGACAATTATGGTCAAGCCGGGGCTAATCAGCAAGCCAATAATGAGACTGCACTTTATGATCAAAATGTGGGCGGCGGACAACAAAATAGCGAAAATTCTGCTATTCAACCAAGTACTTATACTCCACAAGCAGGACAAAATCAGCAAAATGGTGCTGGTCGTGCTGGAACACATCACGGATTACGCGATGGATCAGGTGCCGGCGGACAAAGAGGCCGAGGCGGACATTGTTATTAGCATGTAAGAACTTACTAGATAAAATCGGAGCAATTGGAAAATAGATCGAAAACGTTAATACAATAAAGTGCCATGCTTAGTCAATCAGACTGAACATGGCACTTTTTTTTAACTATTCTTCTGAGAAGCGTTTAGCGATCTTTTCTTGCTCTCAAAGCAGACAAAATTGAAACTGTATCGATGACTTCTTGCAGGGCAGCTCCCAGCAAAGCTGGAATCACACCAGTACTTGCAATCAGCATCAAAACGACACAAATCACGATACCGATCAATACGGATTGTCGAGCAATTCGCATGGTGTATTGAGATAAACGAACAGCTTCTGAGACTCGACTTAAGTCATCTTTCAGAATTACTGCATCGGCGCTCTCACTGGCAGCCGTTGATCCGTGAGCCCCCATAGCGATACCGATATCGGCAATCGCCAAAGCAGGTGCATCATTTACCCCATCACCAACCATGATAGCTGGCCGATCGGTTTCATCCAAATCTTTTAAAACATTGATTTTCTCTTCTGGTAAGCATTCTGCATGGACCTCTGAAATGCCTACTTCACTAGCAATTTGATTGGCAATGGATTTATGGTCTCCCGTTAACATAATGGTCTTATTTATGCCTAATTCGTTCAATGCTTTGATTGTATCAGCAGATTCTTTACGAACAATATCCGTAAAAGTAATATATCCAATATATCGATCCTCTAAAGAAACATAAACAGCTGTTTGCTGATTGCTTAATTCGATTGTTGACCCAACAAATGAAGCCTTTCCGACACGAATTTTTTTCCCGTTTACGTCAGCCTGAATCCCTTGCCCTGTAATCTCCTCCAGCTTTGATACAGGATATAAAGTGTCGCCCTTTTCTTTCGCATAAGCGACGAGTGATCGAGCCAAAATATGACTAGATTCTTGTTCGCCACTAGCTGCATACACCATCAGTTCTTCTTTGGAAAAATCATTAGAAGCTACCATAATTTCTTCCACCGAAAGCTTTCCTTCTGTCAATGTGCCAGTTTTATCAAAAGCGATACTTTTTGCTCGCGCTAATTTCTCAATTGTCGTCCCTGTTTTCACTACGATCCCATTTCGACTTGAACGGCTCATCCCAGCGACTAGTGCTACAGGGGCTGCTAATATCAATGGACAAGGAGAAGCCACTACCAGCACTTCGGCGAAGCGAACAGGATCCTTTGAGACAAACCAAGCGATGCCGCCAATTAAATAGGCAATAATTGTGAAGGGAACCGCATATCGATCAGCTAAACGAACAAAATGAGCTGGCTTCGCCTCTGATTCCTTAACTAGCTTCACTAAGGTTTGATACTGGCTATCCTTTGCGGCTTTTGTCACTTTGAAGCGCAAAGCCGCATCTCCGTTAATGGAACCAGACATCAGCTCATCGTTGATTTTTTTCTCAATTGGCTTAGATTCTCCTGTTAATGAGGACTCATCCACAAAGGATTCGCCCATAACTACCCGCCCATCGACGGGCACTAATTCACCAGGCTTCACCATTATCATGTCACCAACTTGGACCTCTTCCACCGCCAAATCACTGATCTCTTCACCTTCGATGCGATGAGCGATTCGTGGCGAATTATCCAAGAGAGAACGCAGCTCCCTGCTTGCTTGATGGCTAGCATAATCTTCTAAGCTGTCTCCACCAGTCAACATAATCAAAACCATCAGACTTGCCCAATATTCACCAACTAATAAAGTAGCGACGATCGCGGTGATCGCCAAAATATCTACCCCATATTTTCCTGAACGTAATGTCTTGATCATTCCAATCAGCATAGAGATCGTCATGATCCCACCCACAATAGCAACTAACCAAAAAGCTGCTCGATTCTGTTGAAAACCAAACTCCAATACCAATGCAATGATTCCTATTACTACCGTGGATAAAAATTTCTTTGAATTACTCATCATCATGCGCCTCCATTTATCTTCAAAACTAGATTAGCACGTGGTAGTTCTAATTGAAAATAGAAACATCTAAATGATAAAGATAATCATTAACAACAAAGATACTCTGGTTTCAATTTACAATAATTATAATTAAATGCTTTCGTTCTTTTCAAATCTAACCTTAATTGGGAGAATTAGTGATGCTTAACTATTTTTGAACAAAAAATGCCGACCTGAGTGGTCGACATAAAAAAATTATTCTGAACGATGGTCACGCAGCCGATAACCTACTCCGATTTCGGTAATCAGATATTCAGGCTTCAACGTGTCCTGCTCAATTTTTTTTCGAATATTAGACATGTTTACTCGCAAGGTTTGAGAATCATCACTGTAAGGTCCCCAAACCTCTGTCATCAAGGCTTGATAAGTGACCACCTTGCCTAACTGATGAAACATTAATGCTAAAATTCGGTATTCATTTTTAGTCAAATGAATTTCTTTACCTTTTTTGTAAACTAGCTGTCGCTCAAAATCAATTTTTAGCTCTTTATTTTCTACAACCGCTAGTGCTTCCATTTGAACATTTTGATGGCGTAAAGCTGTACGAATACGTGCCAATAATTCATTTGTACCAAACGGTTTTGTTACATAGTCATCCGCCCCTAAGTCCAAAGCCTTCACTTTCTCTTCTTCATTGTTTCTCGCAGAAATAATGATAATAGGCAAATGCATTCGTTTGCGAAGGATTTTCAACAGATCAATGCCATCAATATCTGGCAGCCCTAAGTCTAATAACACTAAATCAATCGATGTGGTCTGCAATGCGGTCAAGGCCTCCATTCCATTACTGGCGATCGTCAATTGATAACGTTCTTGGTCCAAGACAACTTCCATAAAATCTGTAATATTCGGATCATCTTCAATCAATAAAATGGATTGCTTCATACAATGTCCCCTCACTTCAAATAAATTCTAACGAGTGTCTTGCCTTCTCCGACGGTCATTTCCATTTTGCCATTATGGGCATGAATAATCGTTTTTACAATACTTAACCCAATGCCCAAACCATTTTTTGAATCAACTGGTACTTCATTCGTACTGGTTAAATTTGACTGAATCTTTTGAAATTGTTTCAGTGGTATCTCTCCGCGATTTTCAATTTCAAAGACTGTTTGTTCCTTTTCTTGGTAAACGGTCAATTTGACCAGTTGATTCTTTTCACCGTGTCGAAAAGCATTTCCAACGAGATTGAATAGCGCTTGTTCGATCAAAATGGGATCTGCTTGAATAAATATGACCTCTTCAGGCAGATGAATCTCAACCTGCCCATCGGGATAAACCTTCTTTAAGTGCTTGTAAACAGCTTCGATAATCTCTTCTACGGGTTCAGCAGTTTTTGTAACCTTCATCGTATCCATATTGATTCGAGTGATGGATAATAAATTTTCTACCATTCGAATCAGCCATTGGGACTCTTCCTGGATATCTTTTAACAATTTTTGGCGGGTTTCTTCTTTTAAATCCGTCCCGATACCTAACGTCTCGGCGATCCCAGAAATAACCGTTAACGGTGTTCTTAAATCATGCGATACTGCACGCAACAGGTTGCTTCGGACCTTTTCACGCTCGTTTTCCAATTCTACCTGCTCTTTTTCCTCCTTCAATTCAGTTTGTTCTAAAATTACAGCGATTTGGGTCAATACCAGCTTCAGATAGTTTAGCTGATCATTTTCTAGCTCAAGGTTCGCATTTCTTTCAATACCTAATACGGCCAACGTTTTTCCACTTGCGACGATCGGCAGATAAAAGCCTTTGGCGCCGATCAATGTATCTGTGCCGTTACCAGCTTCTTTTTGATTTTTCGCAGCCCAAAAAGCAACAGCTGCCTCATCCTTTTTATCCAGAACGGATTGCTTATTTGATACACAATGAACGCTCTCGACCTTTGCTCGGGGATCAAAAATAATTACTTCTCGATCCAATAATCTGGATAAATAAGTAGCAGAAATATCGAGGATTTGTTTTCGACTTTCAGCTAACACATATTGCTTGTTCAATTCATATAAGATTTCCATCTGATGTTCTTTTTCCATTGAGCTGTCTGCTTGTTTTTTCAAACGAACCATCAAATTACTGATCATCAAGGCGACGACAAACATTATTAATAAAGTAATCGGATAGCCCTGTTTATAGACTGTCAGTGAGTATAGCGGCTCGACAAAAAACCAGTTGAAAGACAGCACACTTAAAATAGAAGAAAGAGCGCTCCAAAAATAGCCAGATGTTGTCCGAGCGACTAGTAGAATGAAAAAAATATAGACCAGCATCAGATTTTGATCGCCAACGTGAAGGTATTGCATCAATTCTGTCACAATGGTCGCTAGAAACACGCCTCCCACCGCAATGCTCAGATCTTTTCCGCCCCCTTCAATGACTGTTCGTGTCTTAAAGAACCAAGATTGCTTTTCTTCATTGAAAGGAATCAGATGCAGCTCGGTATCATTCAAGCGTTTTAATAAACGATCATCGAATGCTTCAGTAAAAATCTTCTCATACCATGGTTGACGCAGATTTTTCCCCATAATGATATCTGTAACACCTGTCATTTTGGCGAACTCGACAATCGTCTCAAAGCTATCGTCTTCTTCAATACTTATTACCTCTGCCCCTAGCTTATCTGCTAATGGAATATTAGTAGGTGTATCCTCTTGTGTCCGAATCTGAATGACTGTCCACTCCGCCCCTAGGCCTTGAGCCAAACGAGCTGTCCAGCGAATACACTTTTCTGTCATTCTTGGGAAGGCATCATTCACGACTGTCAGAAGTTTGCTTTGTATTCTTAATGTTTTCCCACTGATCCGATTAATATGATCCGATGCACGTTGGATCGCAAGTCCCCGAAGTTGATCCAGCTTTTGTGGGATGAAGAAGTGCTGCAACGCACGTTTGGCATTTTCATTGGCATAGATTTTTCCTTGCTCTAGGCGTTCTATCAATTCATCCGGCTCTACGTCGATTACCTTGATTGTGGCCTGCTGCAGAAAAGTATCCGGAACCGTTTCCTTGACCTCGATTCCGGTAACTTCTTCAACGATGTCGTTTAAACTTTCGATGTGTTGAACATTGACGGTAGTAAAAACATCGATTCCAGCGTTCAACAGCTCATCGACATCCTGGTATCGTTTGCGGTTTCGAGACCCTTTCGCATTGGTATGAGCCAATTCATCAATCAAAACGATTTCCGGTTTTTGTTGAATGATTTGATCAATATCCGGCTCGGTCAAAACCATTTGCTTATAGAGAATTTTTTTTGGAGGAATTTGGGGTAATCCTTCCACTAGTCGATTGGTATCTGGACGATCATGCGGTTCAATATAACCGATCACCACATTTTTTCCCATCAGTAATAATTCATGAGCTTCTGCCAGCATGCCGTAAGTTTTTCCAACACCAGCAGCAAACCCAAAAAACACCCGCAGGCGCCCACGATGTCTTTTCACCCATGGCTCTTCTACTGTTTGCATCAAAGTTCCTCCTTTCTTTGCAGGCACAATAATTCTCTAACCGAAAAACGATTAGAGAATTATGGACTATCATGCTTCTAGTTTATCTAATGCTAGGTTCAACTGCAAAACATTGACATAGTATCGCTCAGAAAACCAATCCTTTTGACGATGTTCAGCAATAATTTTTCGAATGGATCCTTGAGATAGTCCCCGCACTTCGGCAATTCGAGCAACCTGGAATTCTGCCGCAGATAGGCTAATATCCGGGTCAACACCACTGCCCGATGCTGTTACAAGGTCATTTGGAACATTCTTTTCGGTCGGATTTTTTGCCAGTTCAGCTGCTCGGCGACTTTCAACTAGCTTCTTTTGTTCTGGTGAAGCAGGGGATAGCTGGCTGACTTTCTCACTGCGTCCAGAAAAATATTTCGGTTGTTCAAAGGACTGCCCAATCAATTTTGACCCAACGGTTTGATTATTCACGGTAATTTGGCTTCCATTGGCCTGATCTGAAAAGAAAAGCTGTCCAATACCAGTAACTGCAACAGTGTACAGTCCACCAAAGACGATCAAGCTCAACATCAAAAATCGTAAGCTTCCTAAAATACTTTTTTTCATTGTCCTGCTCCTTCTATAAAATAATCAATGAGAGGATTACATCAATCACCTTGATAAAAATAAACGGTGCGATGATCCCGCCTAATCCATAGATCAATAGATTATGTCGTAAAATCTGACTAGCCGGTTTTTCTTGATACTGCACTCCTTTCAACGCTAAGGGGATTAAGGCAATGATAACTACAGCATTATAAATCACGGCCGACAATATCGCAGTCAACGGACTCCCTAATCCCATAATGTTTAATCGATCTAATTGCGGATAAATACTGTAAAACAAGACCGGTATTACCGCGAAATATTTCGCAATATCATTTGCAATGCTAAACGTAGTTAAAGCACCGCGAGTCATTAATAGTTGTTTACCGATCTGTACGACCTGCAGTAGCTTAGTTGGGCTGGAATCCAAATCGATCATATTTCCTGCTTCTTTGGCGGCTTGAGTTCCGGTGTTCATTGCCATTGCTACATCCGCTTGAGCCAGCGCTGGCGCATCATTGGTGCCGTCACCAGTCATAGCGACCAAATGTCCTTTTTCTTGATAGTCACGAATCAAATCCATTTTATTTTCAGGGGTGGCTTCGGCTAGAAAATCATCCACACCCGCTTCCGCTGCGATCGCTGCTGCCGTTAGCGGATTGTCTCCGGTAATCATGATAGTCTTGATACCCATCTTACGCATATCGGCAAATTTATCCTTTACGCCATTTTTCACGATATCTTTTAAATAAACGACACCCATTACACGATCATTTTTTACTACTACCAAAGGAGTTCCGCCTGCGCGAGCCATTTTAGCAACAATATCGTCACATTCAGGCGGATAGGCTTCTCCTTTGGATCTCACGTATTTTTTCATCGTGTCGGCTGCGCCTTTACGGATTTCATCTCCGCGATAATCAATTCCGCTCATTCTAGTTTTAGCACTAAAATCGATAAATTTAACCTCTGATTGCTGAAATTCTCTTTCTCGCAAATTGAACCGTTCCTTCGCCAAAATTACGATACTCCGGCCTTCTGCTGTTTCGTCTGCCAAAGAAGACAGTTGTGCCGCATCCGCCAGCTGTTCTTCACTGACACCATTAACAGGCAAAAACTCGCTTGCTCGACGGTTTCCCAATGTAATGGTTCCTGTTTTGTCTAGTAAAAGAACATCCACGTCCCCTGCCGCTTCGATCGCACGTCCACTCATGGCGATGACATTTTCTTTCGTCAAGCGACTCATTCCTGCGATACCGATAGAAGAAATCAAGGCACCGATTGTGGTTGGCGCCAGACAAATTAAGAGTGCAATCACGATAATCATGGATAGAGCTTCCCCTTTCCCGGATAGCTGACTGCTAAAATCAGTAAATGGAACAAGTGTAATTGATACAGTCAAGAAAATAATAGTCAGGGTAATCAAGAAAATCTGCAATCCAATCTCATTTGGTGTCTTTTTTCGCTGAGTTCCTTCTACCATAGCGATCATCTTGTCCAAGAAGGATTGACCATTTTCCGAAGTGACGCGTATCACCAAGTAATCGGAAACAACGGTGGTTCCGCCAGTCACTGCGCTGCGATCTCCTCCAGATTCACGAATTACTGGAGCGGATTCACCGGTAATAGCACTTTCATCAACTGAAGCTGCACCATCAATTACATCACCATCCGCTGGAATTTGCTCTCCCGCACGTACATAAACCAAGTCGCCGCGCTTCAAATCAGAGGAACGTAATTCTATGAAATTCTCTTCTTTGATATCTTCTAGCCCTTTTATTTTATAGGTCATTACTTCCTTTTTTGCCTGCTTCAAACTATCTGCCTGCGCTTTTCCCCGTCCCTCTGCCACAGCTTCAGCGAAATTCGCAAAGAGCAGCGTCAGCCAAAGAAAAATCGTTACTGAAATGCTGAACCAGATAGGGACATTTACTGGATAAAAACATAACACCGTCGTGATGATCGCTCCAAGATAGACCACAAACATGACCGGATTTTTGATTTGTTGGCGCGGGTCTAATTTTTTAAATGATTGACCCACGGCCCATTGATAGATTTTCTTCATTTTCATTCACTCCATCTAGTTCATCGTAAAGAATTCTGCAATCGGACCAAGCGCCAACGATGGCAAAAAGCTTAAAGCCCCGATCACCAAAATAACAATAATCAACATAGAAACAAATGTTGGACTAACCGTCGATAGCGTTCCAGAGCTTAAAGCTGCTCTTCTTTTACCACCCATATTTTCTGCTAAGAATAAAATTGCAAAGATCGGTAAATATCTTGAAACAGCCATTAATAAGCTTCCTAGAATATTTGTGAACGTCGTATCTGCTAGTAAACCGCCAAAGGCACTCCCGTTATTGTTCGCTAATGACGTTGCGCCATAAAGCAATTCACTAAATGCGTGCGGGCCTCGATTTGTCAGCCACGTCATTATCTCTGGATGCAAGACCAAGGCCATCGCACCAAATAGAGTCAGCATCAAAGGGGTTAAAATGACGAGACTAGCCATCTTGATATCATAGGCTTCAATTTTTTTCCCCAAGTATTCGGGTGTTCGTCCTACTAAAAGACCAGCGATAAAGACGGCCAGCAATAGAAAAGCCAGCATCCCATAAAGTCCGCTGCCGACTCCCCCGAAGATAATTTCGCCAAGCTGCATCAAAAACAGCGGAATCGCACCGCCAAGCGGCGTAAAGCTATCCAACATTGCGTTTACAGAACCATTAGAGGCCGCCGTCGTTGCTACTGACCACAGACTGGACCAGCCGATACCTAGCCGAATTTCTTTTCCTTCCAGATTTGTTGCGCCGATAACCTGCGAAAATTGTGGGCCGTAATACTCACTAAAGCCGACTCCAATGAAAGCAATCAATAGGAAAAATAAGGAAACAATCATAATCGTTCGTCCCTGCTTCCAATCTTTGACCCAAAAACCAAAAGCAAAAATCAAAGCGGCTGGAATCAGCAGAATTGCGATATTCTCTAAAAAGTTAGAAAGCAGCGTCGGATTTTCAAAGGGATAAGCCGAGTTGGCGCCAAAGAATCCGCCGCCATTTGTTCCTAACTGCTTGATTGCTACCTGACTAGCTACAGGTCCTAAATAGAGCCACAGACTTTTTCCTTCCAAGCCCTGATAGCCAACTCCTGATTTAAATGACTGAACCGTGCCCTGCGAAATTAATAAAACAGCAAGAATTAGTGACAGCGGCAGCAATATATAAATTAGACTACGTGTCAAATCTTGCCAAAAGTTTCCTAGGGCCTTCTTTTTTACTTGTGAAAGTCCCCGCAGCAAGGCCGCTAACACAGAAATTCCGACACCTGCCGAAATAAAGTTTTGTACTGTTAGGCCAAACATCTGTGACGCATTTGATAGCGTTGTTTCACCAGCGTATGCCTGCCAATTGGTATTGGTCACGAAGCTGACTGCCGTGTTTAGTGCTAATGGCAATGACAAATTCTCTACTGCTGTTCCCCCTGGTAAAAAGTGCTGCGTCATTAAAATAATGACTAATAATATAATTGAAGAAATACTTAACAGCACCACATTCATAGCATAACGTTTCGCAGACATTTCTTTTTTACTGATTGGACCGATTGCTTTATAAAAGAAATGTTCCACCGGTTGTAAAAAGCGTACACCTTTAGGAATCCTTCCCTGCATAATTTCTTTAATATACCACCCTAACGGCAATGCTATTATTAACAAAATAAATAGGAAAAATATTGCTTGATAGATTACACTGCTCATAGCTCTTCCCCCTTAAATAAAAACCAGAAAAGATAGATCATTAATAAGAGTCCGATAATTCCTAAAACAATCGTCATTTCATTTCTCTTCCTTTCACATCGTTATCCTTTACCTTGTAAGCATAAAAAAAAAGACCTAAAGATAGTGTGAAACTTGCACGCATTTCTTTACACTATCTTTATATGGTCTACAATTGTTGATCTAAAAGGATGTCGTCTGAAAATTTTGATAAAACTCCCCTGTTTTTCCTGTAAATTTTAGTACAGTAAAATCTGGTAATCCGCCGCCTTTTTCATAATAAATCTGATACTCATCACGCCAGAAAGCCTGTTTCTCAGCCTCCTTTGAGACTACCTCCATCTCACCCATCAATGTTACCCCAGTGAAAGTTAGCGGATTATAAAAATAGAGACAGGCTTTAGCATTATCCAAAAATTGTTGTACTTTTCTTGACGATGTATTTGTATGCAAATAAAACCGATTTTCTTCTACCTTAATTGGCTTCAGCATCGCTCGAATCATTGGATAACCGGCTTCTGTTACAGAACCAAGAAAACAAAGGTCGCTACTTTCAATCAATTTAGTGATTTCTTTATCATAATACATATGCTGCTCCTTTAGCTTTTTATTCAGTATTTCAAAAATCAAACGAAAAAACAAGATAAGCATTAAACTTATCTCGTTCATGTTTTTTGATAAATTAGGATATCTCCTGGCTGACAGTCAAGGACTTCACATATTTTTTCTAAAGTCGAGAAACGTATCGCACTAACCTTTCCATTTTTCAACCGAGAAAGGTTAGCAGGCGTGATCCCTACTGCGTCAGCTAAATCGTTCAATTTGATTCTTTTCTTTACCATCTCTAGGTCTAGTTGAACTTGAATTCCCATTGCCCTCACCCCTTAGACCGTATCATCGGACAATTTTTGTAAAGCCGCCCCATATTTGAATATTCCAGTCATACAAAGCATGACCATGCCAAATATAAACAACCAGCCGATATCAAAACTGATAAAACGAGCACTTGGAGAAGCTGCCGAGAGAACGGCTGAAAAAAGAGGCGACTGAACAAGCGACAGTATTATGATTCCAAGTGATATGACAGTTAATCGCTGTGTTTGTTTTTCGCTAAATGGCGACTTCTCTAGCCAAATATCCAATAAAATATTACTGCCGACAACAAGTAAAAAGGCTACAACAAGTAATGATAATGATTTGGTAACTACTTCAGCCAAAGCGATTTGTGAATTCGTAAAATCTTCTAAACTGCCACTGCTAGTATTTATCAATGTAAAGCCCGGTGAGAAGTCACGACTGACAGTGAAAGAGTTGTTAAGATAGTTGCCAATGCCAGCAAAAACTGAAACGACGGCAATCAAGGCCATAAACTTTAAAACTAAATTTAATGCACCGCATAAATTTCGAAATCTGGTCACGTTCATTCTAATTCCTCCCTTTCACCATTATTTTAGCACGAATATCATTACAAAACAATATATTTTTGTCGTTAAACGATAATTAATTATTGTTTAACGTATAAAAAGCATCAGCTTTATAGAGCTGATGCCTTTGCTGATTACTCATTTACTGTTTTGTATATATCACTATCTTTGGTTTCTTTGAACAGCTTAAAGCATATAAAGGAAATCACTAATACTAGTCCGCTGATTAAGAATAAGGGAATAAAGATCGAAGCACTGTTCTGTTTGAACAATAACCCCATTAGTAATTGTCCTAATGGAACTGCACATTGACAAACCGCGATCACAGTCGCCATGATTTTACCTAGATTTTCTTTAGGTGTGATTCGCTGAATCAGTGAGATCATATAAACTGAAATGGCGCTGAGCATCATTCCGATCACGATTTCCATAAGAATGACAATCATAAAACCGATTGTCGTTCCCGTCAAACTCAACATTATGTTCATGATCAGCAAAGCGATCCCTGAATACATAAACACGCGATAAAAATTATTGAATTTCAAATTTTTTGTTAGTGGTCCAGCAAACACCGCACCGATAATACTAGATAAGCTGAAGACGGCCATTCCGACCCCATACATCGTATCATTTACCTGCAAGGTCATCCGCAGAATCACTGGCAAACCAACAATGAAGAATGAAGTCAGTACAAAATTGATAGCAGCTGCCATAATTATCGTCTTAAAAATCACACGGTTATTCTTCACCTCATGGAAGCCATCCTTCAAATCCCCGGTCAAGATTTCTAGGATAGTGCCAGGTGATTGTTCCCGTTTTTCAAATGGAATTTTCAAAAAGCTCTCGATTAATGCGGCTGCAGCGAAAAAGATAATACTGCTGCCGACTAGCACATTCGCCCCGACCAATCCATAAAAAATGCCTCCAATAATTGGTGCAATGACATTTGATAATTGCAAAATCCCATTAGATAGACCATTGATTTTTTCCAGATCCTTTTCTTCTACTAATAATGGAATACTTGCTCCAACAACGGGTGTGTCAAAACTTCCCACAATTGCCAAAATGAACAGTAAAAAACCGATGGATAGAACCGATTGGGAGGTTCCAATCACAAAAAAGAGAAACCCAGCAATCATTGCATTCGCAACATCCATCAGCACCATCAAGTTTTTTCGGTTAAACCGATCTGCGATGGCTCCGCCAATTGGAGCAAATAATACAGGAATGCTCGAAATTGCTAAAACTGTCGCAAATATATCCGCTCTTCCTGTCACATCTAATACAAACAACGACAAAGCAAATCGTAAGATAGCCCCACCAAACACCGAAATAAATTGACCCAACATCAAAAACGTAATATTTCGTTTATTTCCCTTCACACGCTTTCCAACTCTCTATTAATTGATAGTTTCATCTTAACGAATTCTTAATATGAGAGCATCAGCCTAAAGTCTCATTCTTTCCTCATACTTCTAGGAAATCAAACCGTAATGCCTTAATCCCTCCAGTACGCCATTCTCTGTTTTAGCTATATAGGATGCTTGTTCCTTTAATTCCTCGGTCCCATGATGCATAGCGATTCCATGATCCACTAATTGAAACATACTTAGATCATTGTTCTGATCACCAAAAGCATATGTTTCCATCTGAGTGCCTGCCATTGAGTTCAAAAATATCTGTATCGCAGCTCCTTTTGAGACATTTTTAGGCAATACATCAATTGCCAAAGGGGCAAAACGAACCGTATCTGCCACCGTGCTTAATTCCTTTTTCACTTCTTTTTCCAACGCTGCATTTACGTAAAGATTCATAAAATTGACTGGATTATTTTGATAAAAATCAACCTCTACCGGAACCTCTTTGATTCCCATATACGTCACGTGCTCCTCCACTATCTCCGAATAATTTGTTATGGCAAAGCCTTCTTGATTAAAATAACCAGCAGAAACTTGATATTGATCAGCGATTTGCAGAATCGTTTCGATTTCTGTCTGTGAAAATTTAGCATCCAAAAGAGTTTTTCCTGCTAACCGAACGTAACAACCATTTGACAAAATAAAGTGCTCCACACGCAACTGTTTCAGCAGTTCCTTCACTTCGTAATAGCTGCGGCCCGTAGCGATTACTGGCAGAATACCCTTTGCTCTCAATTCACTAAAAGCTGCGATCATTTCTGGTTCTACTTGCAGCCCTCCGCCGCAGCATAACGTTCCATCCAAATCAAAAAAAGCCAATTTCTTCATAATTACCCTCCATTAAAAATTGATTTATTTGAACGATGCACAGACCGACCTGCAGACACGCAAAAAAAGAGGAAAGTCAGTGCATCACAAATACACTGAACCTTTCCCCTCGGATCTTTTATATCAATAGGTGCCTTTTACATATGGTAAAAGATGAAGCCCTCGGTCACGATCCTCGTTTGAGTGGAACCCTAGCTCCAATTTTCCAGTTCGAAAAAATCATACCATATTCTGAAAGTGCGAGGCAACTACTTAATGTATAGAACATCAACCGCTTCTGTTTATGAAATGGGCATCCAAACGGGCTCAAACTGATTGCCATCTAAATCTGTTACTTCTAAGCTAAACATCTGATCTTCTGGTATTCCCATATCAACCGAAAAATAATCGCCGCCATTCGCCTTTGCCGCCTCTGCTATTTTCCTGACAGCATCCGCACTCTCAACAGAAAACGCTGTGAGTGTACCGCTCTGACTCTTCGTGTCTGCAATTTTTTTGTTCTTCAGGAATAGGTTATAAAAATCGTATTCCAGCAGCATAATCCAAAATGTATCATCCCACACCATTGAGCTGGAACGCTCGTTAGAGAAATTTTCATTCTTCTTAAAGCCTAACTTTTCATAAAAAACGGTCGAAGCTTGCACATCTTTCACTGGATAATTGACAAATACCATCGTTGACATATTGCTCACCCCTATAAATTTTCTTTTATTATGCAAGAATGTCGAAGCCAAATCAAAGAAAACGCTTGTATAAAAGGTAACGAAACACAGCTGTGTGAAATGACTTCGCACAGCTGCTGCCTCTTCTACATTATGGAAAGAATTTTTCTAGCAACGGACATTTTCTTTCTGCTGCTTCGTTTGATTTCACCATTGCCTGGACTTTTTTGCGGTAGCGGATCGGCGATAGATGATACTTTTCCTTGAAGCGTTTACTAAAATACGCAGAATTGTTGTAACCGCATTGAAAGGCAATGGCTGTTACCGGACTAGTGGTTTGATACAAGCGGATTGCAGCAGCAGTCAATCTTAAATCATTCAAATAGTGACTAAAAGACAAGTCAGCAATTTGAAAGACTTTTTGCAAAGTGCGGATCGATGTTTGACAATGCTCCGCGGTCTGCTCAATTGTCAAATCAGCATCCTGGAGGTTCTGTCGCATAAAATCCGTCGCACTTACTAAGAGCTCATTATAATTTTGACTGTCTAAAAACGGCGCGGTCTCGGAGAGCCATTCACAAAAAATCTGCAAGAAATGCTTCAATAGTAAGCGATTCTCTTCTTCCGAGCAATAGGAAAATTGTTCCGCGATTTGAAAGATCATCTCTAGTAATTCCCGCCCCATCCCTCTTTGGGCGTCAATCGTTTTACTGGTGGTTGAATCGGCTAAGATTTTCTCTGTTTGACAATCCTGTTGAATGAATAGATTGATTCCTTCTGTCCTTTTTTCGCGTTGATAATGGCTTATTTCACGCAGATCAAAGATACCAATCGTATAGTCTTTTAGAATGCTCGTGTTTTTTCCATCTGAATGACGTTCAAAACCATTTCTGATAAAACGAAAAGCCAAATAACCTTTTTGATCCTTGGTACATCGGGTAAAAACACCTTGAGAACGATCGACAATACTGTGCGTTAATACCAAGCGGTCTAATTGATAAATTCTGGAGACGGACAGGGTTTCTTTTGGACTATTGATCGTGTATTGATAGTTCAACTGAGACAAACCATTTGAATAATCCTGCGATTTGGAAAACTGAGTACATTGAGTTCCTCTTTCTGTCATCTGCTTTTCCGCTCCCCTCGCGTAATAGTTATATTCCTCGGGCGCTAAAATCATAGTCTTCTTTATCAGATATTCTATACTTTAATTATACTATTTGATCATATTTTCACAACATCATTTAATGAAGGAGGATTTGCTGTATGTCATCAAAATTTAAACATTTGTTTTCCCCTTTACAAATTGGTTCTGTTGAAATTCCCAATCGGATCGCTATGATGCCGATGGGTGTCTTCTCGCCTCGTTTACTAAGTACCGAGACTGTCGCTTATACAAAAGAAGGTGCCGATTACTACATTGAAAGAGCAAAAGGCGGTACTGGGCTGATCATTACTGGGCTGATGCCCGTTGTATCAAACATGGGTTTTTGTATTTTAAATAATCCAGAGGGCTATGTTAGAGAGATGAAGTATTTGATGGATGGCGTTCACGAAGCCGGCGGAAAGGTATTCGTCCAATTGACTGCTTTGACTGGTCGTGCAAATCACGGATTAGTCGGTATTTGTCCTGCCCCTGCTCCGATCCAAAATGTTTGGGACCCTACCAAAACAGATCGCGGCATGTCAAAAGAAGAGATCAAAGAGTACATTGAGAACTTTGCTAAGGGCGCTAAATTGGTTCAAGAGGCTGGCGGGGACGGTGTTGAGATTCACGCAGTTCATGAAGGCTACTTGCTGGATCAATTCGCAATCTCCTTCTTTAACCGTCGAACGGATGAATACGGTGGTTCACTGGATAATCGTTTACGGATCATCAAAGAGATTGTCGAAGGAATCAAAGAAGCCTGCGGACAAGACTTTCCAGTTTCGATGCGCTACAGCGTGAAGAGCTATGTTAAAGACTTTAACCGCGGTGCCATTCCCGGTGAAGCATTTGAAGAAAAGGGACGTGATTACGAAGAATCCTTTGTTGTCGCGAAGAAACTAGAAGAATTTGGCTATGATATGCTGAATTGCGATAACGGCAGCTACGATTCCTGGTTCTGGGCGCATCCCCCTATGTATATGCCAAAGGCCTGCAATTTAGAAGATGTCATGAAGGTGAAAGAAGTCGTCTCTATTCCAGTCGCCTGCGCAGGAAGATTTGATGATCCTTCGCTCGCAGATCAAGTGATTGCTAATGGAGAACTGGATATTATGGGTATGGGTCGTCCACTGTTGGCTGATCCTCAGGCGCCAAATAAATTTGCGGAAGGACGTTTAGACGATGTGCGTCCGTGTATTTATTGTCATCAAGGATGTTTAGGACGGATTTTCCAATTCAAAGATATTTCTTGTGCAGTCAATCCGGCTTGCGGTCGTGAAAAGAGCTATGCCTTGACTCCTGCTGAGACAAAGAAAAAAATCTTAGTCGTTGGCGGCGGAATTGGCGGAATGGAAGCTGCTCGAGTTGCAGCCATTCGCGGACACGCTGTTGATTTATTTGAAAAAACGGATCAGTTGGGCGGCGTCTTTGTAGCGGCAGCTACGCCCGATTTTAAAGAAGATGATCGACAACTGCTGGCTTGGTATAAGAAGCAAATGAATGATCTAAAGGTGAACATCCACATGAACAGCGAAGTGACTGAGGCTCAGACGAAGGGCTATGATGAAATCTTCGTTGCCACTGGAGCAAACGAACGTCGCTTAGATACACCAGGATTTGACGATAACCATGTGTCCTATGCCATCGAGGCGCTGCGATACAAAGAGGTTGAAGGTGAAAATGTTGTCATTGTCGGCGGTGGTCTGACTGGCTGCGAAATTGCTTATGACTTAGCGAAAAAAGGCAAAAAAGTCACGATCGTGGAAGCCAGCGAAACGATTTTGAATGCGTTTGGCTTATCTGCGGCAAACTACAATATGATGATGGAGCTTCTAGATTATTATCAAGTGACCGTGTTGAAAAACTCAGTGGTCGATAAATTTGCAGATGGGATCGCTTATGTGACTGAGACAGTCAAAAATTATCCGAACGTCGCCAATCGTGCCCAGCATATGTTTGCTCTAGGTGTACAGGGAATGCCAAAACTACATGAAATCCCAGCGGACGATATCGTTGTATCTGTTGGGTACACATCGGATGATACTCTTTATCAAGCAATCCAGGCTGACAATGTCCATCTGATCGGTGATGCCAAGAAACCAACCAATGTTATGGACGCCATTTGGGCAGCCTATGAAGCAGCAATGAATGTATAGCATTATTTAACTATTTAACGTCATTGCTAAAAATACTTTACAAAAATAAAGCCGAACGGACTTTTACGATCATTTTCAATAGTAAAAGTGTCGTTCGGCTTTTCATTTGATTCTACTCTTTATTCAGAAGCTAGCTCTTCTCCATTGGTCGCAATCACTTTTTTATACCAATAAAAACTGTCCTTGCGGCTACGATCAAAGCTGCCGTTTCCTTCGTCATCTTTGTCGACATAAATAAAACCGTAGCGCTTCGACATTTCTCCTGTGCCGCCAGAAACCAGATCAATACAACCCCAAGGTGTGTATCCGATTAGATTCACCCCATCAGCGATCGCTTTGTCCATTTCTTCTATGTGGCGACGGAAATAATCGATTCGATAGTCATCGTGGATCGCCCCATCTGCCTCAACCTTATCAACGGCACCTAAGCCATTTTCTACAATCATTAATGGAATCTCGTAGCGATCATATAATTCGTTTAGTGTAAAACGCAGGCCAACCGGGTCGATCTGCCAGCCCCATTCACTCGTTTCCAGATAATTATTTTTTACACCGCCAAATAGATTTCCGCCAACACGATCGCCGCTTTCATCAATATTTGCTGTGGCGCAGCTCGTCATATAGTAAGAGAAGGTATAGTAATCAACTGTTCCCTCTTTCAAAATCTCCTCATCGCCAGCCTCAATCGTCAAATGAATGCCATGCTTCGCAAAATAATTCTTCATATAATAAGGGTATTTGCCTTTTACTTGCACGTCACCGCAGAACCAGTTCAACTTTTTAACCAGCTCTTGGCTAGCTAACACGTCCTCTGGTTTACAGGTCAACGGATACATCGTCATATAAGCCAGCATACAGCCGATTTGGAAATCTGGATTAATTTGGTGTCCGATTTTCACTGCTTTTGCACTAGCTAGGAACATATGATGTAAAGCCTGAAAACGACGTTCCTCATTATCCTCTTCATCTAAGATACCTAATAGGTTTCGACCGCCTAATGGCAGTGTGCCAAAATTGATTTCATTAAAGGTTAGCCAGTACTTTACTTTATCTTTGTAACGTTCGAATAGTGTCGTCGCATAGTTTACGAAAAAGTCGATTGTTTTACGATCGGAAAAACCGCCATAATTTTCTGCCAGTGCGTAAGGCAGCTCAAAATGACTGATCGTCACTAATGGTTCAATGCCATATTTTTTGCATTCGTCAAAAACTCGATCATAAAAAGCCAGTCCCTCTTCATTTGGTTCAGTCTCATCACCTTTGGGGAAAATCCGTGACCAGGCGATACTCAAGCGAAACACCTTAAAGCCCATCTCCGCAAACAATGCGATATCTTCTTTGTAGCGATGGTAAAAATCAATCCCATCATGGTTAGGATAGTAGCCATCGGGTTCGATCGTTGGTGTCATCACACGATGTTTATGAAGACCTCCAGCACGCATATGGTCTGGAATACTTTCACCCTTTCCGCCGATATTCCAGGCACCTTCGCATTGATTGGCGGCTGTTGCTCCGCCCCATAAAAAATCTTTAGGAAATGTCATTCACTTCGTCCTCGTTTCTTATTATTTTGGGTTGATCGCTTTTTAAAACAACAAAAACCCGTCAACAAATAAAGCGTTTCACACGCTCGATTTATCAACAGGTTTAGCTTGCTTAATGCAATCACTATCCATTTGTATTCATTTCTACAAGAATTATAGCATTACGTCTTCAAAAAATGCAAACGCTTTTTCTAATTAAAAAAAAGGTTCTGCATTTCCTTCACTCGTTGCTTCAATTCACCCGCATTATCTTTCGCCTTTTCTAGCGAATCAATCAAATTGTCGCAGGCTGTGAGGATACTGTCATCCGGATCGGTTGGATTCAATAACGTTTTGATATCCTGCTTTTCCTGATCGATGGCATTTAGCATGCGCAAAATGGCTGCCAGTGAATATTTGGCTGATCGTAATGTTCGAATGATCTTTAAACGTTTAATATCCTCTGCATCGTAAACGCGATAATTATTTTTACTTCTTTTAATTGCAAGCAATCCGTTGCGTTCCCAGTTGCGCAAAGCCTCAGAAGTTACACCGAGGTATTCAGCCGTTTCGCTTCTAGTCAGAAAGAGGTCCTCTTCTTCCAACCTGCCAGCGAGAAGATTTTCTACTACCTTGATTACTTCATGGGCATTAGAAATCTCCTGGTCCACTAACTGGAGATAACGATCAAGTAAAGCTTGTGCCTCGGTGAAATCATAGCGGGCAACCGCCTTGACCATATCCACCATGATCATGCGCAGGCCGGATTGTAAAACCTCGATCTGAAAAGCGATCTGAGCAATTTTGATCGTTTCAACATGGTAATCAGTAAAAACACGATACCCATTATTCGCTCTGGGAGGAATGGGTATCAGCTCCCATTCCTCGTAACGACGGATCGTATTCGGATGTAAACCAACGAGGGCTGCCACCTCAGAAGTGCTGTATGTTTTCATCTTCATTTCCTCAATCTTTAACTAAAAGTGTCAGTTCATGCAGTGCTCTGGAACAGCTCGTATAAAGTCTGGTGCTTTTCTCACTTAACTGACTCCTACGAATATCTGGCAAAATAACCTGATCAAATTCCAAGCCCTTCGCAAATTGCGTTGTTGTTAGAATGATTCCCTCCGCAATTTTTTTCGTCTCCTTTTCGAAGCGAACGAGGGTCTCATTGGGCAGTGCTGCTTCGATTTTTGCCGCTGCCTGCCAATCTTGACAAATTATACCACAAGATTTATGGTCACTTTCTTTGAAGTCTGCGATTTTTTGCTTCAAAACTTCTTTTTCGTAAGAATGAATCTCGACTGCTTTTCCATGTCGCTCGACAGGTTGAATCTCCTGCGAGTCGTCAATAAATTGTTTGGCAAAGGTCATAATCTCAAAGCTGGATCGATAGCTCGTCGTAAATTTCAGCAGTCGTACATTGGGCAGTACAGATTGGATCTCCGTTAAAAAATCTGTATCCGACGAGACCAATGATTGATGAACGTCTCCGCAGATCGTCTTTTGGCAAGGAAACAGTCGATCGATCACTGAAAGCTGCAGGACAGAATAATCCTGCATTTCATCGATCACTAAATGCTTGACCTGTTTATTGGGCTTGATTCCTTCAATCATAGATTTGAACAATAAATAGGGAAATAAATCAGAGTAATGAATCGTATTCCGCTCTTTCGCAAATTCCAAGCTGTTCGCTGCGAGAAATTTATAATAATCTGCTAAACTGCCAGTTGTTTTTACGTTTTTCTTGAACTGCTGCTCAAGCTGTTTTGAAAATGCTTCCCGCTTCGGCTCCGAAACGCGTTTGCTTAGAAGTGCGGAAACCTCTTGGATAAGTTCGAAGAGGCTTTTATCCGTCTGCTGATCGACCAATCGTTTGACTTCTTCAGGAAGGATTCGCTGATCGGCGATGGTGATTTCCGTTAAGAATAATTGAGCTTTCAATTCTTCAAAATAATCCTTCAGCTTAGTAAAAAAGTCTTTAGATTGTTTGTAGCGGTAATTTGCTGCCAGCTTCGAGTCGGGATTTTCCAAAGTTTCCTTTAGCTCATCCTGACGATCAGTTACTTGATAGTTTTCCTCAATAAACAGCATTCCTAAACGAACAATATCCACCTGCGGCAGATCATCTTCTCCCAGCTCAGGTAAAACGGTTGAGATATAATCCGCAAATACCTGATTAGGTGAAACGATCAAAATATCAGCAGACGACAATTCCTCTTTTTTCTGATAAAGCAGATAAGCCATGCGATGAAGAGCGATCGAGGTTTTGCCTGATCCAGCGGCACCTTGAATCACTAAATTTTTCGTCTTTGTATCGCGGATCGCCGCATTTTGTTCTCTTTGAATCGTATGGATGATCGTCTTCATTTCATTGGAGGTGCTTTTCCCCAGCTCTCTCATGAGCAATTCATCATTAACAGCATCGTTTGTATCGACGATAAGCTCGATTTTGCCATTTTTGATTTCAAATTGCCGCTTCAAGCGCAGCTGTCCAAAGAATTTCTGATTATGCGATTCGTAATAGGCATCCCCAAGAGAAAAATCATAGTACATTGAGGAAATCGGCGCCCGCCAATCATAGATTAATTGTTCTCCATATTTATCCGCAAAGCCGTAGCGGCCAATGTAAAAATCTTCCGTTTCGTCCTCCTCGTCAAATTGAAAAGCAATCTTGCTGAAGTACGGTGTCGCTTTCTGATAGTTCAGCTTTTTCAATACATTTGCTTCCAGTACACTTCGACTGTCGAGATAATTCAAATTTTGATGATGATTGTAGACTTCATATTTGTCCAGCTCATTTTTATAGTCGATCGTATAATGCTTCAGCTCTTTGTAATTCTTCTCGTTTGCCTGTAGGGCTTCTTCTACTTCTACAATCTTTTCTTCGAGCTTCGCCGAAACCTCTGTTAAATAGTTCTCCTCAGTCATTGAATGCATACAATCCTCCTCTTTCATCAGTCCTTATCTTAACAAAGCGATTCAGGGTTGGTGTTATAGTGGAGGGTTTATAAATAAAAAAACAGCCGATAAAGTGCCTATTCGACAATAACAGGTTTTATTTGGGATTGTATAGCTGGATGATTGATAGACTTCAATTGATAACCACTGTTTGATTTCTCTAAGAAACAACGATAAAACAGACCTGAAGTGTCAACAGGTCTGTCATAAGTTCGAGAATGAAATTTCTTGCGGATTTATTTGACTAATTCTTTTTCCTTGTATGGAGCGGGTTCGCCAAATTGCGGAAAGCCTTTTTCATCCCACGAAAAAACTTGAGCATTCGCATGACGATTTGGATTATCCAATGGATCCCCCACCTTGTTCTTCTCAGGACGCGCATGGAAAATCAACACATCCTCGGTATCCGCCTCATTTCTAGTAAATGAGTTATGGCCGGGACCATATTGCTGGTTCTTCTCGGAGGATACAAATACAGGTTCTTGGCTCTTGTGCCACGAAAAGCCGTCCAATAGATCACTGGTGTCATCTGCCCAGAGTAAGCCCATCGCATAATTTTCATCTGTCGCGCTTCCCGAATAAGTGATGAAAATTTTGCCATTTCGCTTGATCACAGCGGGTCCTTCATTTACCCAAAAGCCGATTTTCTCCCAATCATACTCTGGAATCGTCAACAAGGTTTGTTTTCCGGTTAATGTCCACGGATTCGCCATTTCAGAAATGTACAGATTTGAGTTTCCGGGTATACGCGGGTCCAGCTGGGCCCACACATAATAAAGCTTGCCTTGATGCTCAAAGGTTGTTGCGTCTAAGCTGAAGCTTTCAAACTGTGTGACGATCTGACCTTTTTCGACCCATTCCCCTTCAAAAGGATTCGCCTGTTCATTTTCTATGACAAACATGCGATGATGATGGTGCTGATCCCGAATGTCAGAATGGTCGCTTGCAGCAAAATAGATATACCATTTTCCTTGGATATAGTGGATTTCCGGCGCCCAAATCAGCTGGCTCATGTTCCCCGTTTCGTGAGCATGCCAGATCGTGACAGCTTCTGCTGAACCGAGCTCATTCAGTGATTTGGCTCTGCGCAGCTCCAACGTTTGATAGCCGGGAACAGAGCCCATAAAGTAATACCAACCATCCTGATGTTTATAGACCCAAGGGTCGGCTCTTTCTAAAACGATCGGGTTATTGTAGGTGTTTTGCATGTGACTTCCTCCATTATCTGATTTCAACCGCGTCTTCTGCGGCTGTGATTGTCTTTTCAGTTTTTTTATCATTTTCTAAAGTAAAGATACTGATTATCGTAATTACCAATACGATACCAGCTAATAATAAGTAGGTCTTGTGAAAACCAATGCCATCGTATAAGCTTCCTGAGATTGTTGAAAAAATGAAGACAGATACTTGTTTGGCAAAATTCGAGCCTAACATATAGATTGTTGCATATAATTTTCGGTCAAAGGTATGAGAGATATACTTCATAATTGAAACAAGCAGCAACGGCATTTCCAAACCTGCCAAAATACGGAAAAAGATCAGGAATGGATAGCTCGGTGAGAGAGCGCTACCAAAAATACGTAAAAATGTAATAAATCCAAAGATGATTAATCCTCGTTTAGCGCCGATTTTATTAATGATATAAGGCATTGGTATCATAAGTAAAAGTTCTAATCCCACTTGAGCGGACGCCATGTAGCTATAAATGATCGTTCCGTCATTTCCGTTTTCAAAGAAGCTCTTAAAATAAACAATAAATTGTTGATCGAATACATCATATAAAGCAGCTGCGCCAATATAAAACAAGGCCAAGGCCCAAAAGTTCTTCAATTTAAAGATCGAGAAAATCGTTTTTCGGTCTAGCTTCGAGTCTTCTGTTGACTGAGTCAAGTCCTCTTCAGTCACATCTACCTTATCGAAGAAAATGACTAAAATAGACAAAATTGTTCCCGCAACAGAACAGGCCCAAAAAATCGCTGTCGGATTCCAAACAAACAGTCTGCCGGCAATCAGCGTCGCTACGATTCCAGCCAGCGAACCGCCCATGCGAGAATGCCCGTATTCGAAATTGTTAACCCAGCTTGCACGCTCGATGTATTGTTCAATGACACCAACACCGCCATTTAAAACAAAGCTCAGATACAATCCTGCCGTTAAGATGCCTAGATATAAATTGATTTCCAACAATGGCAGCATCAGCCATTGGAAAAAGGGTCCGATAAAGATCGCACTGAGCGAAATAGCGGCTAATAATGTCTTTTTGAACTTCAGACGGTCAGAAAGAATCCCGAATATTGGTTGAAAGGCCAAAGAGATTCCCGCCATAACCGAAAACAACAGCCCAGCCGCTGTTCCTCCTAATCCGGCGACCTGCTCCAACCATAAGGTCAGATAGCCATAGACAACAGCCCAAGAGAAGAAATACGCAAAGTGACTTCCAGCAAAACTCCAAAAATGCTTTTTTTGATTGTTTACCATAATAATCTCCCTTAACATTTACATTAATCAAACAAGTAAACAGAAAGCGCTTTTCTTTTACATTCCCATCATAGATCAATAAATATCTAAAGTCAAACATAAAATTATTAATCTAAATTACAAATCCATTACTTGATTAATGTTTTTATTAACCTTATTCCATTGATTTTTCGCTTTCAAATTGTATAATTAAGGTAATCGTTAATTCAAAGGAGATTTTTTATGCAGCTAGATATTACTCAAGATTCTCTTCCAGTTTATGAAGCACTAGCCAGTTCGGTTCGTTTAACTATTATTCAGTTGCTCTCTAAAAAGAAGATGAGTGTAAAAGAAGTCGCTTCGGAGCTTGGACTCAGCAGTGCAATCGTGACCATGCACATAAAAAAACTAGAAAACGCCGGTCTTATCACTACCGATCGTCTGGGCCGCTCAAAAGTTTCTAGCTTGAAGGTCGATTCTATTACGATAAATTTTCCAAAAAAAATCTACACGGCCTACAATACACTTGATACATCGATCCCGATTGGTCAATACACAAATTTTTCGATTGTTCCCCCCTGTGGTCTAGCTACTTCAGAGGATTTCATTGGGATCAATGACCATCCAAAATATTTTATGGATCCTTCAAGAATGAATGCTCAAATTCTCTGGTTTACCCAAGGCTACATCGAATACCAAATTCCTAATTTATTAGAGGATGATCAAAAGCTGGAAATGCTGGAAATCTCCATGGAGATCGCCTCCGAATTTCCTTTTTCAAACAATAACTGGCCATCCGATATCTCTTTTTCGCTAAATGGGAAGGACTTGGGAACATGGACTTCACCTGGAGATTTCTCTGATACTCGCGGAAAAAATAATCCCTCCTGGTATCCAGATAATTTGAATCAGTACGGACTGCTTAAAACGATTCGAATAATGGACCATGGAACTTACATGGAGGGTGAACCCTTGTCTGCCACCAAAATCAGTGACTTTCATTCATCAGACACCCAGCTTTGGACTTTGCGGATCGAAGTCAAATCTGATGCTGCCAATGTTGGCGGCTGTACAATCTACGGGAAAAAATTTGGTAATCATGAACAGGATATTGATTTTAGACTATTTTACAGCTAGGATTGAGCTCAGCTATTAGTGCAAGATGGACCTGCCAAAGATGTTGACAGGTCTATCTTTTTAATAATTATTTTATGTAAACCTAATCAATCACCGTGCACTTCTGGAAAAACAGAGGGTGCATTCTCAAATTGACGTTGATGTATTTAACGAATCGATAAATTGGAGGTAAAAATGAAAAAGCAGCTATTCTTAATGAGGCATGGAGAAACACTTTTTAACCAATTAAAAAAAGTTCAGGGCGCCTGTGATTCGCCTTTGACCGAAAAAGGGATCGAGCAGGCCCACCAAGCACGAGAATTTTTTCAAGAAAATGGGATTCAATTTGATCACCTCTACTCTTCTACCCAAGAACGTGCTTGTGACACCTTGGAGATCATAACGAATAATAAAAGCTACCAACGCTTGAAAGAACTGAAGGAGATGGGGTTTGGCTCCTTCGAGGGCGAGCAGCAATTTTTACAACCGCAGGGAAAGGAATATTTTGAGAATTTTTATTTGCAATTTGGCGGCGAATCCATGGCGATGGTCCAAAAACGAATGACTACTGCGCTGTATCAAATCATGGCGCAGGAGGATCACCAAAATGTCTTGGCGATGTCTCATAACGGGGCTTGCATCAGCTTTCTTCAAACGATCTGGCAAGGCGATGAAGCCGACCTCATTCGTTCGTTTCCAAATTGTGCGATATTTATTTTAACCTATGAGAATCACACATTCTGTCTAGAAGACATCATTGATCCGTCAATTAAAAAAAGTATTCTATAGAACAAAACATAACAGAATTAAAGTCATTTTGAAAAATACTTAACAAAACGAAAGCGAATGGCCTTATTACTTTCATAATCGAAAGTAGTAAAGTCATTCGCTTTTATCATTATTCTTTTCGATCGCCTAATACTTTTTTAAAAACAGGCGTATCATTGTTTTTTCCGTAATCAAAATCACTACTTAACGCCTTCAGCGTCTCCATATCCTCTGGTGAAATTTGAAAATCAACATCCGCGTTATTAGCCATGTGTTGGCGATTCTGCGTTTTTGGCAACGGTAAAAGATCTAATTGCAGGCAGTAGCGAATAGCCAGCTGCGGGATCGATACCTCGTATTTTTTCGCCAAAGCTGTAATCGTTTCACTTTGAAGCATTGCACCATGGGCGATTGGTGAATAGGCTTCTACCAGCAAGTTATTTGCTTGAGAATAATCGATGACCTCGAAGGGTGTTTGGCCAATGTGAGCGAGCACTTGATTTACCATTGGCTTGATCGTAGTATGTTCTAATAGATTCTCTAAGTCCACCACTTCAAAATTGGAAACACCAATCGCTCGCAGCTTTCCAGCCTGATAGGCTTCTTCTAACGCTTGCCAAGCGGCTAAATTGCCTTCAAAATAATGATTGTCGCCTTGGAAATCTACCCATGGCTTCGGACTGTGAATGATCATCAAATCAATATAGTCCAAGTCTAGTTTTCTTAGTGAGTCATCGATGGCCTTGACCGCACCTTCGTAATCCTTGATTTCAGCAGCAAGCTTCGTTGTAATAAACAGCTCCTCTCGCGGCTGAGTGCTGGCTTTGATTGCGGCTCCTACGCCTTCTTCGTTTTCATAGGCCTGTGCAGTATCAATATGACGATAGCCTACTTCGATCGCTTCTAAGACTTTTTCAGTTACTTGGTCATTCGTGATTTTCCATGTTCCATAGGCAATTTTTGGTATTTTGACTCCGTTTGTTAATGTATAAGTTTCTTTTAACACATTTATTCCCTGCTTTCTTAATTGATTCTTTCGACTTCTACTTGAGCGTTTCCTAGCTGCTCAATCAGCTGTTGATTATTGACGATCCGACCAACTCTAGTATAAGAGTAGCTTGTATCAAAGGACTGATAGAATACCACAAGGGTCCTTTCTCCATAAAGCATAATGTCTCCTGCTTCGATTTTGCCAACTTTTTTGGCCTCACTAGGAAGGTTTTCAGGCAGGTCATAATATTTTTCATTTTGATGCAAATCCTGCATCGTGAATTTCTTCGGCAATAGTTGTTGCAGCTTTTTTGCGGTTGGATTCGTTTCCCATTCTATTTGCAGTTCGTTCCCGTTCACTTGCAGTCGCAGCATGTCTACACGTTCCTCTTTAGTCCTCTCGGTTGATTGATCATAGGTGGATTTTTCTGTTGCAGAGCAGGTGGACAATACGGCAAGACCGCTCCAAAGCAAGCCGATAACAAGCAGCATTCGTAGAAACTTCACTCTCATCCCTCCTATGAACGAACCTTTGTTTCACTTCTTTTCGCAAACTAGATTTCCTTAATAACTTTAGCCGGTGTACCAGCTACAATCACATTCGCAGGGACGTCCTTGGTAACGGTTGAATCCGCAGCAACGATCGCATTTTTACCAATCGTTACTCCTGGCAAAACGGTGACATTCGCCCCTAACCAAGCATTTTCGTGAATGTTGACTGATGCTGCGGTTACTCCTCTGCGTTTTTTCGGATCTATCAAATGATTGACGGAAATAATCCGGCACATTGGACCAATCAAGACATGATCTTCAATCGCAATACCGCCTAAATCAACAAAGGTGACATTTTGGTTGATGAAAATGTCCTTGCCAAATGAAATATGCTTGCCGAAATCCGTATAAAAGGGCTGAGAAATCGTAACAGAATCATCGATTTTCTTCTCGGTGATCTCTTCTAAATACGCACGGATCTCTTGGGGCGTATGATATTTTTCGTTCATTTCCATAACGAGCCGCTCATTGTCGGCCTTCAGCACATGAATCTCCTCATAGAGGTCGGAGCCAGGCAAAATCTCCGCTCCTTGGATCTGGGTTAACAGCTCCTCTTTGCTCATCGTATCATTCCTCCTCTAGTTGCTGAATCTAGTATACTTCGTTATACTTGCGATGAATAATACTTATATTGCATAGCTAACTATCGTTAATATCTATAGGAGTGATTAGATGGAATTACGTGTATTAAATTATTTTTTAACAGTCGCTAGAGAAAAGACCATCAGTAAAGCCGCCGAAGTTTTGCACCTTTCTCAGCCCACCTTGTCAAAGCAGCTGAAGGATTTAGAGGAGGAACTGGGCGTACAGCTCTTTATTCGCGGAAATCGAGAAATTTCTTTAACAGAAGATGGCGTCTATCTGCAAAATCGCGGCAAAGAAATCCTGTCATTAGTGGATACTACAACATCAAATTTGCAGAAAAATGAAGTGATCGGCGGCGACATTATGATTGGCGGCGGAGAAACCCAAGCGTTTCATTTTTTATCAGTTATCTTGAATGAGCTGATGGAAAAGTATCCTGATATCAATGTCCATCTTTATAGCGGAAACGCCGATGATGTGAAGGATAAAATTGATATGGGCCTGTTGGATTTCGGTCTGGTGATTGATCCGGTAGAAAAACAAAAATATGAGTATCTCCCACTCCCAATTTCTGATCGCTGGGGCATCCTTATCAATGAAAATCATGCCTTAGCCTCTAAAGCTTTTGTGACGCCCAAGGACTTGACCGATCACGCATTATTGATTTCCAATCAAACACTCGTGAACAATCAGCTGTCAGAATGGCTGGGAGAAAATCTGAGTCATTTCAATATTGCCGGCAGCTATAATCTGCTTTATAATGCCTCCTTATTAGTCAAAGAAGGAAACATTGTGGCCTTTTGTATTGATGGAATTATTAATACAAAGGGTAGCGGCTTGGTTTTTGTTCCGCTTAAACCAGCCCTAAACGCCAGAATCAATATTATCTGGAAAAAGAAACAGATTTTCTCTAACGCCGGTACGCTCCTTCTTGAAAAACTAGCCAGTCATACCAAAACGAAATCTTCGTGATTTTTTCTATTCCGCGTTACAATGTGGGCATTAGATTAAAGGAGTGGATAGAATGACTAGCTATGCAAAAAGAACGGAAGACGAATTGCTTTCACCAGAAAATACTGTATTGACTGTAATTGATTACCAGCCGACTCAGATCAACTCGATCAATTCCATGAATCGTTCAGAACTGATCCGCAATACGGAGATTGTTATCGAACTTGCCAAGCTTTATCATATCCCAATTGTTCTTTCGACGGTCAATGTTGAAAAGGGCTGGAATACCGATACGATCCCTGTCTTGAAAAAGGCTGTCGGCGAAGATGTCCCTTCGTATGACCGCAGCTCGATCAATGCTTGGGAGGATAAAGAATACAATGAAGCCATCAAAGCTACTGGTCGGAAGAAAATCCTGATCCTTGCTTTATGGACAGAGGCCTGTCTGACCTTCCCAACATTGGATGCTTTAAAAGAGGGCTATGAAGTGTATCCGATCGTTGACGCTGTTGGTGGAACCTCGCCAATCGCCCATGAAACTGCGCTGCGGCGTGTCGAACAAGCAGGGGCTCAATTAACCTCCATCGCTCAGCTGGCGTGTGAATTGCAGCGAGATTGGAATCGGGAAGAAACCGTTCCTGGATTTGACGAATTGATGACAAAATTCGGTGCGTTTTCTAATTTGCGTTAGGCAAGAAAAATAAAGCGATAAACCATAATACTTTATATAAGAAAAGAGAAACGCTGATAAACTTTCCATTTTTAAAGTTTATCAGCGTTTCTCTTTATCTTTGTTAAGCTTTTTCAGTTCGTACTCTTTTTATTCAATATATTGTGTATCACCGACTTTATCTAACGTGTACTTGCCGTCTTTGTATGTTAACGTGGTCACGCTGCAATTATCTAAAATCTCTCCGTTGTACTCTTCAGGAACAAGCAGTTCTAAAATCGTTGGGATCATACTGCCTGAAGAAACCACCATGACATTTTTAGCCTTTGCCTTCTTTGCGTCTTTGATCACAGTTTTCATTGCAGCTTTCCCGCGAGTTGTAATTTCATCATAGTTTTCCGCTGCTTTTAATGGATCATTTGCTGCGATTGCATTGGCAATCCCGTCGTCACCGATTTTTTCGACTAGTTTCTCATAATCTGACCAGTTTTCATCTAGCTTTAAGCCATTTGCTTCAAAAATGGGTTCCCACATTTCCTTGTCCGTCTTGCCTTCATACCCGCCATAATTCCATTCCTTAAAGCCATCATGTTCTTTCAACACTGGCTTTTTCTTATCGCTTTTTGAAAGAATCAGCTTTGCAGTATTGCGTTGGCGACCTAAATCGCTAGAATAAGCCAAGTCAAATTGGATATCCTTTAATCCAGTTCCCAGCTTTTTCGCTTGGCTGATTCCTTTATCCGTCAGAGGGGAGTCCGCGAAGCCCTGTACTTGCCCGGTTGTATTGAAAAAAGTCTTCCCGTGACGAATCAGATAGATCGTGATTTCATCATTTTTCTTTGCTGCTTCTGCTTCCTGACCTTTTAAAAATCCACCCATCAATGTAAGTCCCAACAAACAAGTCAACAATGTACCGAATACTTTTTTCATTTCTATAACTCCTCCCCATTGGTTTCGATCAGATGTTGATACCAATAAAACGAATCTTTAGGTTTTCTAGATAAATCACCCGTCCCATCATCGTGTTTATCGACATAAATAAACCCATAGCGTTTTTTCATCTCCCCAGTCGTCGCACTCACTAGGTCAATCGGTCCCCACATCAAGTAGCCAAAACAATCAACTTTGTCTTCCTCTACAGCCTTTTTCAGTTCACTTAAATGCTTCTGTAAAAAATCAATCCGATAATCATCATGAACCACTCCGTCTGATCCAACCTCATCCGCTGCTCCTAGACCATTTTCACAAATGATGATCGGCAATCCATACCGGCGATAAGTATAGTTCAACAAGTATCTTAAGCCGATTGGATCAATCCCCCAACCCCACTTACTTTTTTCAAGAAATGGATTTTGTACACCACCAAATAACGATCCTTCATCCTCTTCGCCGCCTTCATACATCGCAACAGCGCTCATGTAATAATTCATTCCAATAAAATCAAGCTTACCTTCCGTAAAAGCCTGCTTATCCTCTTCCGTAAATCCAATCTCAATACCCATATCAGCATATTCTCTTAATTTGTACGCTGGAAATTCCCCGTTGCACATAGCATCGATCTGATAAAAATCACGATCCATTTCTTTAAAAGCATTCAACACATTGATCGGATCACAATTGATTGGATAAGTCGGAGTAATCCCAAATACACAGCCGACTTTACTTTCTGGATCGATCTCATGGATCAGTTTCGTTGCTTTGACACTAGCTAAGGTCATGTTATAACCCAAAAGTGCCAAGATTTCTTTCTTATTTCCCTCTAATTCACTATATTTTAATCCTGCCAAAATATAGGTAAACATATCCGAAGCTTCTGTTTGCGGATCAATATGGTTCATTTCATTAAAGGTCACCCAGTATTTGACCTTGCCCCTTAACGCATTAACCATCGTACCCACAAATCTCAAATAGAAATCAACCACCTGACGATTTTTCCATGAACCATACTTAGTTACCAAGTTCATCGGCAATTCAAAATGATACATAGTCACGATCGGTTCAATTCCATTCTTTAATAATTCATCCACTACACTTTGATAATAGGCTAAACCTTCCGAGTTGGGTGTATCCTCATCTCCGTTCGGATAAATCCGTGACCAATCAATCGAAATTCGCAGGCTTTTAAACCCCATTTCGCCAAAGAGTTTAATATCCTCCTTGTAACGATGGTAAAAATCGATTCCCTCATGAGAAGGGTATTGTCTGCCAGCTTCAATCGTTTTTGTATATTCTCTTGGTGTCGTGGCAGATCCTGAAGTCGCAAAATCCATTATTGCAGGTCCTTTACCGCCTTCCTGCCAAGCACCTTCTAATTGATGAGCAGCAATACTGCCACCCCATAAAAAATCTTTAGATAATTTTGTCACGTTCTCAACCTCCATTATTTAGACTACGACTGTTAAACAGTCCTCTTCGTTATTCAAGCTCGGATCATTTGATGGTAAAACATCTAAATAATCTGCCGTATTTGTAATGACCGTAATTACGACTGGATCATACCCTGCATTTCTGATTTCGGCCATATTCGCTTTCAAAATGGCATCCCCTGCTGAAACTTTATCGCCTTGTTTAACAAATGCTTCAAAGTGTTTTCCATCCAGCTCGACTGTGTTGATGCCAATATGAATCAATATCTCAACGCCGTATTCCGTTTTGATTCCGATCGCATGATTGGTAGGGAATAAACTTACGACCTCCCCATCAACAGGTGCATAGATCGTATCTTCCTCAGGTTCGATCCCTAAGCCTTTTCCTAAAGCAGATGAAGAAAAAGCCTTATCATTGACCTTGCTCAATGCGACATTTGTTCCTTTGACAGGTGCTTTGACTAACAATTTTGTAACTGCTTCTTCTCCTGTTTCAACTGACACTGCCTGCTTTTCTTTTACTTTGTCATCATCAGGAATACCTAAAACAAATGCCGCGATTCCTGCGCCGATAAAACCAATAATGACTGCAATCACCATCATATAAAAGTTTGAGTAATTGTCTTTTCCAATAAATGAAGCAAGACCAAACAAACCAACAGGAGCGTAACCTACGACTTTCATTAACCCGGCAAATAAACCTCCTAGCCCCCCGCCAATCATTACAGCGATGTAGGGACGACGATATTTAACAAATACCCCATAAATAGCTGGCTCAGTTACACTCATGAAAGCACTAAAGGCAGTTGTACCAAATAGCTGCTTTTGCTTTTTGTCCTTCGAGCGGAAGAAATAGCCCATAACCGCACCACATACAGCAATATCTGAAATAATCCATGCAGCTGTAAAGACCGGATCGTAGCCTAATGTTGCATAAGAGTTCATAAAGATCGGAATAATAAAGTTTCCTGCACCAATTGTGATCAGGAACGGCTGCAAAGCCGCATACAACATCACGACACTCCAGCTTCCAAATGTATTTCCAATAAAGTCAAAAACGAAATTTAAACCATCACCAATATACGTTCCCAATGGTCCGAATAAAATCAAGGTGATTGGTAAAGTAATGATCAATATCAGGACTGGATTAAAGAAGTATTGGAGTGCTTTGGGAATGATTTTCTCCAATGCTTTCGTTAAGTACTTCATGAAAATGATACTAAGAATAATCGGGAAGAATGAGTTTGAATAGGTCGTCTCAGGTAATTTTAGCCCAAGAAAATCTAACCCTTTCGCACCATTGATGGATTCAGACATCAGTGTCAGCGCGATTACGACCGCCAAATACTCATTCACACCTAATTGACGACTAAATGAAATCGCAATCAAAACTGGCAGGAAGAAAAACACGGACTGGCGAATCGCATCCAAAATCAGATAAGTTGAGCTTTCTGCTGATACTAATCCGGTCAATGAGATCAGTGATAAAATTCCGGCCAACAAACCGGCAGCCATTATCGGAGTTAGGATCGGGCCCATTGCTTCAGACAAAATGCGCAAGGCCATCGTAACAAATTTTTCTTTTTCACCAGATTCACTTTTAACGTTTTCTCCGCTTAAACCTAAAATCTGATTCATCTCCGGACGAATATCTTGGACCTGTGTTCCGATGATCACTTGATAGGCCACATCATTAGAAACTACATCGATTACATCTGGCAAATCCTTGATTTCTTCGGTTTTGGCAATACTGCGATCTTTTAATTTAAAACGCAAACGCGTCATACAATTCGTTACACTTTGAATATTTTCTTTGCCGCCGACCAACTCGATCAACTGGTGGCAAAATTCTTGATAGTTCATTTTAGTTCCCCTCTTCTCGTTTTGTGACACGCTGAATGTGAAGCATCAGATAAGCTTCTTCATCATCAGAAAGCTCCTTTTCAAATGCGTCTCTAACATAAATGCGTATTTTGTTCACACAGCTATAAGCTTCTGGATAAAGTTTACGAATTTGTCGATTGAGCTCAGTCTCATTTGACGTAAATGCCTCATTCTTAAACATCCGTATAATGAAATATTGGAGATGAGTGACTAAACGAATGTAATTGATACTTTCCTCTTCAAAATCTAATCGGAAGTGATACTTAATAATGGATAAAATGTCACGTACAGTTTCCATCATTCGCATCATATTATCCTCTTCACTACCCTTTGTTTGGAGATTGATAAAATGTAACGCGACAGAAACTGCTTCCTCATTTGGACAAGCCATGCCAGTTGCTTCTTCAATCAATTTCACAGCGTAAAGTCCAATTTTATAATGGTCTGGATAAAACTTTCGAACCTCCCAATCTAGTGGACTTTTAACGATCTGTTCTTTCTGCAATCGTTTTATCGCAAAATCAATGTGATCCAGCAACGCCAGATAGAGATAATCGGAAACATTCTTCTGAATGACTTTTTCACCATATTCGATCGTCTTGGTTACAATCTGTAGGTATTCATCTTTGGTGTTTGAAAGTAAGTAGCTGAAATGCTCCAATTTATCATGTGAATCCAGTACGTACGTTTTTTGAATGTCTTTTTCTTCAATGCTGTCGCCAACTTTTCGTTTAAAAGCGACTCCTTTCGAGTAAACGATAATTTCATTTCCACGTGTTTGGGTGTTGCTCCCTTTTTTTACAATAGCTACATTGTTGTTCAAAATTTGACTGATTATCATGCTTTCCCTCCTTTCAAACAAAAAAACCCAAATTACCTAAGGATAGTGTATTTATCCTAAGGTAATTTGAGTTCTGCCTGCACAATCAGTAACATACTCAAAGCAGCAACTACCACCGTTGCTTTGATTTAAGTTTTCTCACCCTCATTGTAAAGGATGATTTTTGCTGTGTCAACGCTTTCTTTTATTTATGTTCCTCTACAATAGAGGGAATTATTTCAGAAAGCTTGTCTATCTCTTGTTTTAAACTCTGAAATAAGTCATTTAATTGCTTACGGTAAAACCTCTATTTTATCACTCAGTCTGAACACCCTTAAACGAGAGTCAGCGGGAGTTTTCTTTTTCAAATGCTCTCCAGACAATGATGCTTGTGCCTTCAATGGGTCTTGCTCCAGCTCTTTAACTGTTTTTCTGCTTGACTGATTTACTTTTATTTCTGAATAATTTTTTGTCTCTTCAGAAGATTTCTCGGCTTCTTTTTTTCGTGTGCCTGTTTCCGGCAAAACTTTTCTGCTGACAAATGTTACCTGCAGCTCCGGCTGGTAGAAATGCTGATAAACGAAATAGCCTCCCACACTGCTCAATAGCAGCAATACTGAAATTAGCAACGTCCCTCGGCGAATTCGATCTTGCTCTTCTGTTGTTCCTTCCATTTATAAATCCTCCATTTTACAAAAACAAATAAATGATATTTATGATTGATTTAATATTAATATAATTCCTATTATAACACAAATAATTATGTTTAGACGAACACAAATAAACCCATTCACTAAACTAGTGAATGGGTTTATAAAATTTATTTCTTTTTTTGGCAATAATAATATATCTTCTTACGATCTGCGCCTATTCGCTAGGGGTTTCTTGATTCTCTCCGCTGTCGCTTCCGCCTCCATTATTGTTGTTTGGGAAGCTAGTCGGCGCTGATCCTAGATTGCCTAAGCTGATGTCGATCGATACAGTCAGATTCAACGGAATATAATCACTGAAATGACTCATTCCCACAACAGTTCCTTTAGGCTGATCAGAGTCTACACGGCGAATGACATAATTGATATTTGCCCCTTTTGATTGGAATTCATCGTGGAAGTATTTCTGCAGTCCGCCTTCCACCATTGTTCCTCGCAAATCCTTCATGTAGGGACGGCCTAAAGAATAGTAAACTTTGATCGTTAAATCATCCTTCGCACTCAGGACCTTTCCCGCTTCAACGCTTTGTGAGACTAATTGACCATATGGCAGGTTTTCTGTATAAACGCCCTTTGCCTGCACCTGTACACCCTCCAAAGCAGTACCAGCATCTTCCAAGCTGTAATCTGAAAAATTCGGAACAACATAGCCTTTACCTAAGGACACAGTCACGCTCATTTTATCCTTTTTCGCGATCTTTTCATCTTTTGCGATGCTTTGCTCCATGATGCTGTCTGCGGGTATTTCATTGGAGGTTTTTTCCTCGTAGGTCAAATCGATTTCATTGTTCTTCGCCCAGGTTTCCACCTCACTACGCGGCTTCCGTTGAAAATCCGGTACCTTGATGTCTTTTTGGTACGTCTGCTTTCCTTTTGAGAAATAAACCTTGGCTGCATCTTTTCGTTTATACGTTTCTGGCGTTACCTCTGCGTTAGCAATCTCTGCTCGAAGCGGGCGGCCTTTTTCAATAGTATCGCTGTATTCTTCAATCAAGGAAAGATTTTCCGCTTTGTTCTCTTTGATCCATCTCTCTGCCTGCTGCTTGTTCATTTTCATAAAATCCGGAAGCGGCAGCTTTTCATCGGGATCCGCGCCTAAGCTGTTGGTCACATTCAGCACACCGCCCTTTTTAACACGCGAACCGGCTTTTTCTTCTTGAGATAAAATCGTATTGGCATCCTTCCCTCGATCGTAAATTTGCTTGATCTTAGGCTTCACCTTATTCTCCGTTGCCCAAACCTGAACATCCGTCAGATTCTTTCCGATGAAATTTGGCACTTTAACGTGTGTCTGCTGATAGTAGAATCCCCCTAGCAGCACGCACGCCGCAATAACTGCCAAAATTATCAAGCGCTGTTTCCGTTTTTTTTGTTTTTGATAGGAAGGATCGATGCCGTCCTTCAAGCCAGGATTTCTTCGCTTTAGTTGCGGCTCAGGCGGCTCTTTTCGTTCCTCTGAGGAAGGGGCTTTTTTAGGTGGTGGCTGCTTTTCTTGCTTCGGCAGCTCCTTGCGCGGCTCCTTCTCTTCCTTTCGGCGATCGTAATTATCACCATTGAAGTTCGATAGAAAATCACTCATACGGCAGCAGCTCACCTTGATTTAAATAGAAGGTCTCATCGGATTGTTCCGCGATCTCTCTTGAATGGGTCACCACGATCACACATTTATTGTGAATGGCAGCCAATTCCTTAAAAATCGTTACGATCTCTTCCTCCATCCCCACATCCAGATTTCCTGTCGGTTCATCGGCTAGGATAATGTCCACATTGGTCGCCAAAGCACGGGCAATCGCGATCCGCTGCTGTTCACCACCGGAAAGCTGGTTGACCAAACGATCAGCCTTGGCCTTATTAATTCCGATATAATCCAAAAGGTTATAGGCTATCTCAATCGTGTCCTTCGGCATTTCGTTATCCGTGATCGACATCGCAACCAAAACATTCTCCAATCCCGTCAAATATGGAACTAAATTGTAGTTTTGAAAAATGATACTGACATCATCCCGACGGAAGCGTTCATGACCGATTTTCTTAATGTCTTCCCCGTTATATAAGATTTCACCGGAGCTGGGCGTATCCAATGCACTGATCAGCGATAAAAAGGTGGTTTTGCCTGAACCTGACTCGCCCAAGATCGTATAAAAGCGCCCCTTTTCAAATTTCACTGACGTGTCTTGCAGAATCATGCGCTGCTTTCCACCATCTTGATAGAAATAACTTAACTCTCTTGCTTCTAAAATTGTCATTGTCATACCCCTTTACATCATGATTTTCTTAGGATTAAGCCGCATTACATAGGTTAATGGTAAGATAGCGGCCAATAGAATTGTACCAATACCGGCAATTAAGAAAGTGGCGATATACGGTAAGGTAAAACGTACTTCATAATTGCTTAGAACATCTTGATTCGATAGTGAAGACCCTAAAACAGAGACGCCTCCCATCGAAATCATTTGATTTCCGACATTTTGGGCCGCTTGATCCAGCGTATCGCCGGCGATCAAGGATTCCGAAACCATTTTTCCTAAAACATTCCCCGATATAAGAGAGATCAACAATGCGGCAACGCTGATGACTAATAATTCAGCAACCACCTGTTTCATGATATTCTTTCGATGTTCGCCTAAGGATAGATAAATCCCCCATTCATGGCGACGATCCTTCATGAAGAGTACGACTACTAGTGAAATGATTAATAATGAAGCCAAAACGGCCAATAATACTACATAACCAGAAATTTTAGAGAGACGCTTCACACTAGCGCCTACTTTGTCAAATTCATCAGTGGAAGCGACAGCTTTGTATCCACTCGGCAGTAACGGCTTGATTTCTGCTTTAAAGGCGTCAACATCATCTGGTGATTTCAGTGTGAAGATCGGCGCTACTTCCTCGCTCATTTCCTTTTGCGATTCAGCCGGCAGGTTCTCAGCTTCGATTTTATTGACTTCTCGAACGAGACCGTTGGAAACAAAAGCCGTATTATACAGCTCCATCTCGGTAATCTGCTGATTCATGGACTCCTGACCGCTCTGTCCATCGCTTTTCTTTTTATCCAATTTGATAGGTTCAAATAACCCCACGATTTTCACAGCATGCTCAGTCGAATCCTGCGAATCCATCGTGCCGTCTTCTTTCGGTGCCAAACTCAACGTATCCAATACCATTTGATCGCCAACCGAGAGGCCATTTTCATCCGCGACCTTTTTTGAAATCAAAGCAACTGGTTTTTTTCCAGACAGCTCCTCTTTTGTCAGCATTCGTCCATCGACTAATTTGACCTTCTTATTTTTGAAATCCATCGGCTCGGTGCTGTTGCTGCCCTTTAAGGTCATAGATTTGAATGGCGTGGAGAATTGCATATCTCCCTGCTGCTTCAGCTCATAGGTCTTGAAATTCTTTACCGTCAAGTACGCAAGATAGCTATAATCATAATCCTTTACATATGGAGAGCTGCCCATCTTTTTGATTGTTTCCTCTTTTAGGCTTTCATGCTGTGAAGTGGCTTGAACCTCTCCGTTTTCGTTTTGCTCTAATATTTTATTCAAATCTAATTCGGGAGCGACAGTCGCTCCTAGCTGCTGCTTCATTTTTTTCTCAACATTTGCCGTTGATTGCTGAATCGCAATCGCTCCGGCAATCACATTGCCTAAAACAAAAATGACCGCAAACAAGATCAATGATTTTCCTTTGCTTCTAAAAATACTGCTTTTCGCTCGTTTCCAATAATTCATCTTCGTATCCTTCCTATTAAAGAACTTAGATGGTTGGAAAGCGAGATCTTGCCTAAGGGTGTTGTTCCTTAATAAAGAGTAATTTCCCTCCATTAAGACCCCATAGTTCATCCGCAAATTGGACCGATTGTGTTGATTGAGTGGTAAAAATTAAACACTTTTCCTGCTGTAGGCAGTGGTTTCTAAGAAGCTCCATGGCAACTGGCACTCCGCATTCACTGAACACTTTTTCAGGCTCATCGATTAAAATCAGCTTGGCATGCTGCTTAGCAAGCAGCTTCGCTAGGGCCACTAATTGACGATTTTTTTCTGATAATCGATTTGTCGGAGTCTTCAACTGATTTTCCGCCAGCCCTACAGCTAGCAGGATTCTTTTCAGCCGCTCTTTCTCAAGCTTGGCACCAGAAAGCAAGACTTCCATCTCCAGATTCGCTAAAGGGGAATCCTTTAATAAGCTTCCTGCTTGAAAGAGGCACGTCGTCTCACGGCCACGGTAAATGTTTCGCTCAAGAGAAGCGATTTCCTGACCTGAAACTGTCAGAGAGCCTTTGGTGCAAACCGCCAAGCCGGCAAAAAGAGCCAATAACGTTGATTTTCCGCTGCCTGGGTTCCCAAAAATCTGGTAGCTTTTTCCTGTTTGAAAGCTTCCGTGAATCCCGTCCAGCGTTTTTATCTCTGAACGCTCATAACGATACTCGACATTTTTTAATACCCATTCAGTCATCTTCTGGCCACCTCCTGTAACGGATCACGAATGATCTGAGCGATTCGGAGATTCACCAGCAGAAGCATGATTAGCAGGCCAACACCTAAGAAGAATGCTCCAGCGTAATTCTGCCAGCCCGCCCCAGCATTTTGCTCAAAATGAGGCAATAGCCAGTCTACAAACGGCTCCTGCTGGGCCAAGTTCTTCTGAAGCTTGAGCAGCCATCCTCCAGTGATCCAGCGGCTGAGCTGTTGGGAAGTAAAAAATGCACTGAGACCAATCACTATAACAATGACCAGATATTCCAGCGAGCTGCTGAAGGACAAAATTCTGCGATCCAGCCCCATCAAGTGCAGCGTATAAAAATCTTTTCGCTGTTTGATATGGTACTGATAAACAGCAGCGATCAGAACTACTCCCAAAATTAAGGCAACGATTAGCCCATTAAACAGTAAGTCCAGCGTGTCTTTGGTTGTCTGAAGCAATCCCTGCGACCAGCTCTGACTGATCAGCGAATAGTTTTTAAAGGAGTCCATTTTTTTAAAGTCTTTTACAAATTTTTTTATTTCCTTTTTGCTGGTCAATTGGAACATCACAGTGGAAAAAGGCTGCATGATATTTTTCTGTAGCATCGTTTCTGTTTTCCAGTTGATCAGCAGTGTATTGAGCGTTGCCAGCTGTTCCGTTGTTGAATAGTTCGCAATCCCTGCGATTCTGACCTTTTGCTCCTGGCCTTTTGCGCCGAGCTGGATGGTATCATTCACCTTGAGCTTATTGGCATTTGCCAATGCTTCGCTGATGACACACGTTCCTTTTTCCAGCGGGACCGTTCCCTGAAGCTGTTCTTTTTTATCAGTTAAAAGTGTTTTTAAAGAGTCATCGTCCAGCATCGTCACCGGTAGATAATTTCCGTTGTTAGCCTCCGACGAAAAGCTATAATACCCAACAGCTGTTTGATCCTGCTCTGTCGGTTGGGCTATAGACGATGAGATGATGCTTTGCCCGGTTAATTGACTCCTCTTTACGTATGGCAACTGTTTCAATCGTTCATAATCGGTTGTATTCAATTTGTTTGCTTGTCCTGTTTGATTTAAATCCTGAACGCCCTTTACAACAGTCGCTGCTTGATCGCGATACTCTGTAAAATAAATCGTCGCCCTTCGATAGATCTGCAGCATTGAGAAAACAGTCAGCGTAAGCAGAAAAATGAAACAGCTGAGCTTCAAGTGACTGAGGCGGTTGCGCTTAAGATTTAGCCAAGCATGTCGGATGATGATCATCGCTTTCTCTCCTCCTATGAGCGTATCGTAGCAAATTCTCTGTTAACTGAATGTTAACCCACACTAGGAAAACTTAAATAAAACGTCGAACCTAGTTTTTCCATACTTTCTAAGTAAACAAACCCGCGACACAAATCACAGACGTGGGACACCACTGACAGCCCGATTCCGTAACCGTCTTGCTTCAAGCCGTTGACTCGGTAGTGATGGGAAAAAATCTCTGACTGTTTTTCTTGAGGTATCCCAATTCCCTGATCCCTCACTTCAATAATGACACTTTCGTTTTGGTTTGTGATCGTCACGGTTACCAGCTTGCCCTCACCATATTTAATCGCATTGTCCACCAAATTGGAAACCGCGCGATAAATCCAACGATCGCGTCCTTTGATCAGCGTGGAAGCCTCCTCATCAAACTGAAACAAAAGATTCGGATAATTCTTTTTATAGGCATCGCAAACCTCTGCACAGACTAAAGAAACATCTACGACCTCTTCTCCAAGATCACTCGTATTGTTCGATAAGGTCAAAATATCATCGATACTGTCAGTTAAACGATCTAAAAGTGCTAAATTTCCTTGATTCGCACTTTGACGCTCAATTTCAAGATTGGTGCGCAAAATCGCGATGGCATTCTTTTGTTCATGGGTCAAATAGCTATTCAAGCGGCGATAATCCTCCAGATGGCCGTCAAATTTATCCTTTAATTTGTTGAAGGCTTCACTAAGCACCTCATCTTTTACGGTATTTTTAGGCAATTGATCAATAAACGTTAAGTCATGAGTGATCGCCACTATTTGATTGCTGTAAATTTTGCGTAATACTAGCCAGAGCAAAAAGGTCAGCAATAAAACTGCCGAACAAATCACCAGCACCATCGCCGGTAAATACTTGAACAGCTCATCTCGATAAGCCTTGTCCAGCATTGAAATGTTCATTGTCTCACCGTTTTTTGATTCTGAGACATCCAAGTTTGTTTTTGACTGGACCGTCGCCTCTTCTCCCATGATATAAACATTCTCACCCAACGCAGAAGCAAAGCTGATACTTTCTACATTGTTTCGCAAAAAGAAAAAGCTACCTAAAATCACTCCGGTCACCAGCAATGAGAACGTCAGCATGGTAATCGTCATTTTAAAATTTAGTCGCATAGTTGATACCCCTTTGCTCGGATCGTTTTTAAGACTTCCTTCTCCGCAGCTTCAGCCAGCTTCTTTTTCAAGCGAGCCAGATGAACGCGCAGGACGGAAGAAAATGGATCAAAATCTTCATCATAGACATGCTCAGATATTTCTTCAGACGAGACAACCGCCGGATAACGCTGCGCGATACACAGCAAAATATCAAATTCCTTCGGCTTCAATAAAATTTCCTTTTGCAGATAGCTGGCCTTGCGCGAAACAGGATCAACCATCAGCCCTCCGATCGAAATCTGCGGCAGCGCGCGGCCATGATACCGTCTAATAACTGCCCGCAGACGCGCTTTCAGCTCTAATAGCTCAAAAGGCTTAACTAAATAGTCATCGGCACCAAAATCTAATCCCTTCGCCCGCTCTTCGATCTCATCGCGAGCAGTAATAATAATCACCGGACTTTCAACCTCGGATTCTCTTAAATGCCGCAAAACTTCTAGCCCATCCTTTTTAGGCAAATTCAAATCCAACAAGATGCCATCGTAGGCATTTACGAAGGCCTTTTCTTCTCCCAGCTCACCATCATAAGCTAGATCTACTGAAATATTCTCTTGCTCCAGGCCCTTTTTCACTGACAAAGCCAATTCACGATTGTCCTCAACTACCAATACACGCATCTATTCTCACTCCTCAATTGGATAAAATGATCGTTCCTATTCTTTTTAGAATAGTACAGCTTCTTTATGAATGTCCATTTTATTTTTGTGAAGATTTCAAGATTTTCGTCAAATAGTCAAAAAAAGCTGAAGGCTAAAAAGCATATAATCCCGAAAGCCGTTTTGAAAAAAACTTAACAAAATGAAAGTAAAACGACTATATTCTTTCCATTTCGAAAGTATATAGTCGTTTTGCTTTATATTCTTATTATACTTACGGTAAAGAGTTTTTCTAGTTCCGTCTCAAAAGCTTTCTATTCAAAATCCGCGTGTCGATGAAACATGGTCTCAGATGTCTCATTCTCGGCGATTTTCCCACCCTAAAACTTGTTAGCGAGTCGAATAGAACCAAGCTTCACTTCATTCAATAAAGTGCTTCGCTAAAATAATTAAGTGAATCACAGAAATACTTTATAAACGAAAGGTTTTTAGTGATTTTTCTTTCGTTTATTAAAGAAAAATTGAAATCGGCCTATTATCATTTTATGAACGGATTCTCCTGTACTATTTTTTCTATACTTGATCTGTTTCTGATTATTAGAACTGGATCAATCCTTCACCGAAATAGAAAGCCGTATTGAAAAACCCAGACACGAAAGCTCCTTCAGCAAAGTGCCTTTATCAGACATTTTGCCAGAGTTTAGGTATCTGGGTCTTAATTGATAAATTTAGTTGGAAATTCTTTTTAAGACAAAGCGGCAGTCAGTGCTTCCACTGGTGTGGCGGTTTCTTTCAACACCGCATTTAATTCTTCAATATTTTTACGTCCTTGTGTATTCATCCATTCAATCGCCGCTTCTTTACCATCCGCGATATAGCTTTCTACTCCGTCAGCCCATGTGGCACGGCCGCAAAGTACACCATTGAAGGTTGAGCCCGCGTTTTTCGCAAAGCGCAGCGTTTCCTGAAACAGCTCGGCTTTTACACCAGCACTCAAAAAGATGAATGGCAAGTTCGTTGCTTCGGCCTGTTCCTTGAAGAAGTTTGCAGCTTCTGCTTTGGTATACACGACTTCACCGGCAGCGTAGCCTTCAACGTAATTCATATTGACTGGTACTTCTACTTTTAAGACATCTACACCATAACGCGGATCAGAAAATTCCTTCATCATTTCATTCACCTTATGCGGTTTTTTAAGTGCATATGCCTTCGAGCCTGCGTCAGAAATATCCGCATCGTAAGAAACCAGCTCTAGGAAAAATGGCAGGTTCTCTGCCTGACATTCTGAACCGATGCGTTCGATGAAGGCATGCTTTTGGTCGTTGATTTCTTTGGCTTCATCCACATCATAATAAAGCAAAAATTTGCAGGCATCGGCGCCGGCTTCCTTTAGGCGTTTGACTGACCAGATCGATAATAAATCCGGTAACCGGCCAGGAGTTGATGCGTCATAGCCTGTTTTTTCATAGGCTAGTAATAGACCGGCCGTTTCTGCTCGTACACTCGCTGCGGGTAATCCATATTCCGGATCTAGCAAAATCGATGACGCGTATTTGGTTAATTGAGAGGAGACAAGTTCCTTAAATTCGATAATCTCCGATTCTTCGGCAGCGCTGCCCTTGAACTTCGTGATCATTTTTTTCAATGCTCCCCGCTGATCGATTGCTAGCGCTCCGATCACTCCCTCTTCATTGCATAATTGCTTGATAAATTGCCGCTTTTCTTCGTTCATTTTCATGCCCTCCTATTAGACTTCCGCTACTTCAATTTGTTCGAATAATGAGTGATAGTTGGTAAGATTTACGTGTCCCGTTGTTGCTTCTTCGGCATTTAACATTCCTAAAACGTTGCCCTGCTTTAACACGTCTTCAGCAGACCGCTCTTTTTCAAGCGCCGCAGTTAAACCAGCCACCGTCGCATCGCCGGACCCGACAGGATTTGCCACTGTGATTTTAGGAATGGTGACACGATAAAATGTATCGCGGTGCTTCGCAAACGCGCCCTCGCCGCCCATAGAAACGACGATCCATTCGATCCCCGCAAACATCGGATCAGACAACGCCGCTTTTAATGCTGCTGTATCGCTAGAAACACTTCGACCTAGTAATCCTGCAAGCTCTTCGGAGTTCGGCTTGATCAAGCGAGGCTTAACCTCACCAACAAGTACTGCGTTCAAAGCGTCGCCGGAGCAGTCTAAAACCACTGGTTTTTCCCGACATACCTGCAGCATGCGGCTATAATAATCCATCGGTAATCCCTCCGGCAGGCTGCCGGAAATAGAGATAATATCTGCTTTTGCCGCTAAGCGTTCGAAATGCTGCAGAAATTTCGCCGCTTCTGCTTCAGAAATAACCGGTCCGCTTTCTAGAATTTCCGTCTGCTGCCCCTCGTGCAGCACAGCGATGCAATTCCGCGTCTCCCCGCTGATTGGTAAAAAGTCATGAGAAATTCTATTCTGATCCAATTCTTTCTTGATTTCTTCTCCTAAAAATCCTCCGATCAAACCGCTGGCAGTCACCTCGGCCTCTAATTGTTTCAAGATGCGGGTCACATTCAACCCCTTGCCCCCAGCTGTTTTGCGAACATTTTTCACTCGATTAACTGTATCCAGCTTAAATTCTGCTAGTGGATAGGAAATGTCGATCGAAGGATTCATCGTAATAGTTAGAATCATTTAACCGCCCTCTTAATCGTGGTATTCGCCGCGGTCCCATTTTTCGATAAATTCATCGAAGAAATGCGGATCGGCTTGATCAGCGCTGGCTTTTTCGACATGATCAATCTTGGCGATCAATTTTTTGTTTTCTTCCGTTTCTTGATACTCTGCTTGGATAAAGGCCTCCAAAATGTCACAGATCAAGAATTCGCCGGTGATTCGAGCGCCAAAACCAATCACATTAGCATTCAATTGCTCCTTCGCGTAAATCGCGGTGGTCATGTCCCGCACCAAAGCACTGCGAATCCCAGGAACCTTATTGACCGCATTGTTAATCCCAACCCCGGTACCACATAAGCAAACACCTAAATCTGCTTCACCATTGGTTACAGCTTCCCCGACTTTTTTTCCATAAATCGGATAATGGGTTCGAGTAAAGTCATACGTCCCCATATCCAACACTTCATGTCCCTTTGATTTTAAGAAATCTGATACAGCCATTTTTGTATCTGTGACGATGTGGTCACAGCCGATTGCGATTTTCATTCTATTCATCCTTTCTGATTACGCCATTTTGTTTAGCATATCGACCCGAATTTGATGACGGCCGCCATCATAGTTCGCCTGTAAAAATTCTCGAACGATGTTTAGTGCCAGCTCATCGCCGACGATTTTTGAACCGAGAGTGATCATGCGGGAATTGTTGTGCTCCCTTGTCATATAGGCACTGCGCTCATCAGAGACCTCCGCTGCCACCATCCCTTTTACCTTCACCGCTGTAATAAAGCTTCCGGCACCATAACCATCGATCGCTACTCCTAAGCTGCCCTCGTTTTCATTTAAATCATTGGCGATCGCCAACGTGGATTCCACAAAATCCTCCGAAGCAGTTTCACTTTTGTCTACTACAGTAAATCCTTTATTGATCAGATCTTCCTTAATGACTTCCTTGAGTCTCATCCCATCACTGTCTGAACCAATTACTACACGCATTGCTATTTCCTCCTCCTAATAAAGCTCGCTTATTTTATTGAATAATTTTGGTGTATTGCTGATAATAACTCTTCAGCTCTGCTGAAAGAGTAGAATCCGTAAATAGTGCATCAACCTTGCGCAGATCGTAGAAATTATAAAAATCGCTATGATCGAACTTGTTCGCATCAGAAACCAAACATTTCTCAGCGGCGTTGTCCAACACGATTTTCTGCAGCGTTCCTTCTTCAATACTGAAGTTGGACACCTCTGGTCCTTTTAAGCCATTGACACCGACAAAGGCCTTCTTGATCCCGATTTTCTGGACTGCCTCATTGGCGATCGAACCGACAAAAGCACCAGTCTTTTCACGATAGAGTCCGCCGATCAGATAAAGTTCAAATCGTTTGGTTTCACTTAATAAATTGAAAACCGGCAAACTGTTGGTCACAATCCGCAATGAAGACGATTCGATGTATTGAGTCATCAACTCAATCGTCGTCCCGGAACCAAGGAAGATCGTGTCATCTTCTTTAGTGATGTAGGCCGCCGCATTTCTTGCGATGTATTCTTTTTCTCTGGTATGCAGCTTCTTTTTTTCATTATGGGAAAGTTCGTTTGTTTCTATAGAAGATGTGAAAACTTCCTGATTGTTTATTTTCTGTGCGCCGCCATGAACACGCAGCAGCTTCTTCCTTTGAGCGAGCTCTTCCAGGTCTCGCCGAATGGTCATATCAGAAACATCTAATACTTCCTGAATGAACTTCACTGTGATCGTCCCATAGCGATCGCACATGGCCAAGATTGATTGTTGACGCTCTGTTTTCAGCATAGGTTGTCCCTCCACACACTTATAATAAAACATTATCAAACATTTTTCAACAGTATATGTTTATTTATTTTCGTTTTGTGTTGACAAAGCAGATGTAAGCGATTATACTCAACGTGTAAACAAACACAAACGAACTAAGAAAGGAGCTGTTCTGTTTGAAAAAGCTTTTTTTTAGAGAAACAACCTATGTTTCCAACCAGGACACACAAGAAAAAGTTTTCGAAGAAGTTTATTTGGATCTCTTAAACAAACAGTTAGTTACTGAGGATTTTTTGGAGAATCTTTTAGAGCGGGAAAGAAATTATCCGACTGGCTTGGATCTTTCTCCTGTTTCTGAAGGATTGCCTGACATAGCGATCCCTCATACGGAAAGCGAATATGTCAAAACAACTCGAATCATTCCAATCAAATTGAACAAAGAGATCACATTTCACAATATGATCTCGCCTAGCGAGCAACTCTCTGCCCGTTTCTTATTTATGATTTTGAACGAAAACGGTGAAGCACAGGCCGGTATGCTGGCTGATATCATGGATTTCATCAATTCGGTCGATAAAGCTGAGCTCTGTGCGTTTTTCAAGCTTGAGGAAACAGAAGCGATCTATCAGTTTTTAGAGGAACACTTTAACATGGAAATTTCTGCATAATTTGCAGGATAAAAAATAATTTTATTAAGGAGAGTACAATCATGATCAAAATTTTAGCAGCCTGTGGTGCAGGAGTGAATTCAAGCCACCAAATCAAAAGTGCCTTAGAAACCGAATTGAGCAACCGCGGCTATCAAGTGACCTGCGATGCCGTAATGATCAAAGACATCAATGAAGACATGCTTTCGCATTATGACATTTTCGCGCAAATCGCTAATACGGACTTGGGCTTCAACGTAAATATTCCCATTGTTGACGCAGGTGCAATTCTCTATCGTATCCCTGCGATGGCAGAGCCTGTTTATCAAAGTATGGAGAGCGCGATCCAATCGCTGAACAAATAATCGAAAAATGGCTCAATGAACCAACTTGCTCAGCCTATAACCATGAGGGTCGATTCATTGAGCCAGATACAGCTAATCAAAAAACGTCATGTGGAAGACTAGTGAATTTCCACTAGTTCCAAGAAAGGACAAACGAATGAGTACAATTATTGATATCGCCAATCAACTGTTTACTCCTCTAATTAATTTAGGGGCGGCACCATTAATGACCATCGTACTAACTGTTATCGCCCTATTTTTTAAAGTGAAACCGTCACGCGCCCTAGAAGGTGGGATCAAACTTGGGATCGCCTTAACTGGGATCGGAGCTATTATTGGAATTTTAACGACTGCTTTTTCAGACGCAATGACCGCTTTTGTTGAACGTACAGGAATTTCTTTGAACATCACAGATGTAGGGTGGGCACCATTAGCAACCATCACCTGGGGCTCCCCCTACACTCTTTACTTCCTATTGATTATGGTGATCGTTAACATCATCATGTTGGCAATGAAAAAGACCAACACCTTGGACGTAGATATCTTTGATATTTGGCATTTAGCGATCGTCGGCTTGTTCGCCATCTTCTGCGGTGCAAATCTGTTCATCGCCTCTGCTTTGGTTATTTTCATTGGGGTTCTTAAAATTTGGAACTCAGATTTGATGAAGCCGACCTTCAATGATTTATTGAACGCACCTGACAGCAATCCGATGACAACAACCCACATGAATTACATGATGAATCCAATCATCATGGTTTTTGACAAAATTTTTGATAAGGTCTTTCCTTGGCTGGATAAATACGACTTCGATGCCGCTAAATTAAACAGCAAGATCGGCTTTTGGGGATCAAAATTTGCGATTGGTATCTATTTAGGTATTTTCGTCGGGCTGTTAGCTGGACAAACACCAACCCAAATTTTCTCACTCGCCTTCACTGCCGCGGTTTGTTTGGAATTGTTCTCTTTGATCGGCGCCTGGTTCATCGCTGCCGTCGAACCGTTATCTCAAGGGATTACTGACTTTGCCAACAAACGTCTAAAAGGCCGCACCATCAATATCGGTTTAGACTGGCCTTTCCTCGCTGGTCGCGCAGAAATCTGGGCAGCGGCTAACGTTTTAGCTCCAATCATGCTATTGGAAGCCATCATTTTACCAGGTAATAAATTATTGCCGTTGGGCGGGATCATTGCCATGGGTGTTACACCGGCACTGCTGGTAGTCACTCGCGGAAAATTGATTCGAATGATCGTCATCGGTGCAATTGAGTTGCCGTTGTTCTTATGGTCCGGAACATTGATCGCTCCTTTTGTCACTCAAACAGCCAAAGCTGTCGGCGCCTTTCCATCAGGATTAAGCGAATCTGCGATGATTTCTCATACGACCATGGAGGGCCCAATCGAAAAATTCTTAGGCTACTTAGTCGGCAATGCTTCTCAAGGTCAAATTGAATTTGTCCTCTACGCTGCTTTAGCACTGGGCGCTTACCTGTTGATCTTCATCTGGTATGCTCGTCAAATGAAAAAACGCAATGCCGCTTATGCAGCAGAAAAAGAAGAAAAAACCGCTCCGGCATCAGCTAAGGGCAACGTTGCTTATGCTGCTGAGGCAAAATAAAACAAACAAAACCCGGAGAAACGAAATCTCCGGGTTTTGCTTATTAAACGATAGATGTTTCCACATTCTCAAGTTTTTCATAGTACTTCTGTTCGTGCTCATCGGTAATAACTGTCGTCACATCCCGCAGACTATAATAGACAGAAAAATCTCTTTTCCCTATTTTGGAATGATCGATCAGCAAATATCGCGCATCGGATTTGTTTAAGGCAATCTGTTGCGTCTGCCCCTCTTCAAATGTCGATGTCATGATCTTTTGCCCATTTACCGCATTGCAGCTCACAAAGGCCTTCTGAAAGTACATGCTCTCTAACGATTGATCCGCAATTTCGCCAACCAAACACTGCGTTTTCTCCCGCAATTCCCCACCTAACAGATAGAGCTTCCAATTTTTTTTGTGCTTATTCAACTGATCGAAAACCGGTCGACAATTCGTTACAATCCGCAGAAAATCCGCCTGAATACACTGAGCCAATAATTCGATAGTTGTTCCAGGCCCAAGAAAAATAGTGTCGCCATCATTAATTAGTTCACTCGCTCGGCGCGCGATCCTCTCCTTTTGCTCATGATGGATGATTTTTTTGTCAATATGAGAAAGCTCCTCCTGCAGGTAAAAATTTTGTAATTTTGCCCCGCCGTGAAATCGTTCTACCAGTCCTTGTTTCTCTAATTCAGCTAAATCACGTCTGACCGTCATATCAGATACTGCTAATTTCTCCATGACCTCGCTGCTTTGAACTCGCCCCTTAGGTCCAAGCAGCAACATGATCGCTTGCAATCGATCTGTTTTTAACATCCTTATTCCTCGCTTTATACTCAACTGTCGGCTTGGTCTCAAGTTCTTCAGCGATATTGTTTATAGTTAAACAGATTAGTAGACTAATTTTGGAAGTCTATAGCGAAGGCTGCTTCGACTATAAACTTCCAAAATAAGTATTAAATCTCTGCTAAAACAAAATCAACAGCGCCCTTTGGATCACGCGTTAATTTAATATACTCTGCGCCTTTTGTTGCTACGACCTTCACGCCAACTTTCTCCGCATCCTTTTGAATGTCCGTTAAGTAAGAGTTGACCTGCGGTGCCAAGACAATCAAATCAAAATTTTTCATAATATCATAATGCGAACCGTAAGCGCCAGCTTGTGCTTGAATATTCGCGCCTGTTTCCTTCGCGCCTTCTTCTAAGGCATTGGCTAGCATCGCGCTCGTACCAGCACCGGCACATAGCACCAACACTCGCTTGCCATCGCCTATTTTCTCGATCGTATCCTCTGCCAACGCCTCCACAACAGCTGTTCCCGCATCTTGCATCGTTTCAATTCCAGCAGCTTCGGTAGCCTTCAGCTGCGTATTTTTACTCTCCTCTTCAATCAGCACTGCATCATACGCCTTAATGAACGGTAAGTAAATCACTGAATCCACAGCGATCAGCACGAGTGCTAAAACGATCGCCATCACACTGACTCCGGTCCCCAGGACTAACCCGATTGGTGCCGGCGTGGCCCATGGCAAAACATACATAAAGCTATTCATGCTTAATACATCAACAAAGAATTTAAAGATCCAGACGTTAACAATCGGTGCCAATAAAAATGGAATAAAGAAATACGGATTTAAAATGATCGGCGCCGCAAACAAAAGCGGTTCATTTACTGCAAAAATGACAGGAACGAACGAGGCCTTTCCTACGGCTTTCAGTTGTTTAGAACGAGCAAATAGTAAGAATAAGAACGGAACTACTAGCGTCGCACCGGTACCACCCATTGTTCCAACGAAATTTCCCATACCAACAGTCAAAACTTTGGAGGCCTGTTCGCCGTTTTGGAATAGCATTAAATTCGTTTCAACATTCGCATAAATAATCGCTGCGATCGCCGGCTCCACGATTGACGGACCGTGTACCCCAACGAACCAGAATAATGCCATCGCTCCCCAAATAATGGCGATTCCTAGATAACCGTCTGCTGCTGTAAATAGCGGCTGCAAAGCAGTAATCGCTGTATTAGCAAACGAACCTTGAAAGACATTGCGGAACAGCAAATCAATCAAAACGGCACCAAACACTGCAAAAGAGAAGGGAATCACATCACGAAACATTTGCGAGATCGTCCCAGGAACTTCCTTCGGCATTCTGATCGTAATATCGCGCTTAACACAGAATTTATAGACATTTACTGTGAGAAAGGCGGCAACGAATGAAGCCAACAGTCCTTTTGTCCCCATAAAATCACTGGCAAAACCGCCGTCGATCTGCTCTACGCTCAGCATGAAGAAACCAGCGATCGATGCCAACATAACAGACACTTCATTGATATTCTTTCCATCTTCCAACCGACGATTTATCGATCCCGCTAAACAACGTGCTGTAGTCGCAGCTACTAACAAACCAACGATTCCCATTGAATAGCCATAGACCTTCCACAGCCAAGTCGAGAATGCTTCTGGTAAAGTTACTCCGAAAACTTCAGGAATTGCAGCGATCATGATAAAAATACTAGAAAATAAAATGGCTGGCATGGCTGTTAAAAAGCCGTCTCGTATAGCACCTAAATAAATATTTCGGGAAATTTTTTCAAAAAATGGTTTTCCTTTTTCGATTTGTTTAATAATTGCATTCACCTTACTCCATCTCCTTCTTCATTTTTACTTTTGATACTTCTCCTTATAAAGCTCAATAAAATCCTGTACTAAATCTCTTAACAATAAAGTGGTCATTAAATGATCCTGTCCATGGATAAAAATAAATCCAATATCCAGGTTGCTGCCTGCCGCTTCATCCGCTAATATTTTCGTTTGCGAATTATGCGCCAATTTCAGATTTTCATCAGCGTCCTTTAATGCGTCTTCGACATTTTCAAATTTCCCCTGACGCACCTCGCTTAGCAGCTTCATCAATGTGCTTCTCGCGTCGCCTGAATAGGCCACGATTTCAAAGCCTAACATCTGTAATTCTTCCTTATTCATACTCTTTCCCTCCTACAGCGATGTATCCCTTTTCATTTCAATTAGCTGATAGATGCAATCAAGCGCTGATTCCATCTATCGCTTTACTAAATAATCGTTTTCGTTTCACTAACAAACTTATACCAATAGGCTGATTCTTTCGGATAACGCTTTTGTGTTTCAAAATCAACATAGAATAAGCCATAGCGCTTATTGTATCCATTGGTCCAAGAGAACATATCCATCAATGACCACAAGAAGTAGCCTTCTACATTGACTCCATCTTCGATTGCATCACTTAACGCTCCTAGGTATTGACGTAAATAATCAATTCGCGGCGCATCCATGATAACTCCATCCTCGAAATCATCCTTGTAGCCCATCCCGTTCTCGGTGATATAAATTTTCTTGTAATGCGGATACTCCTTTTTGATTCGCATCAAAAGATCATACAACCCATCAGGATAAATCAACCAATCCCAATCAGTTCTCGGAATATCATCGCGATAAACGCGTTCAGCGATCCCGTTCACCCGGTACACCGAAGTTCCTTTGTCGCCAGTCCCGTTGTGATAAATTTCATTCGGTCCTTTATATGCTTTACAAAAATGACTGTGATAATGATTGATTCCTAAAAAATCATTGCGATGAGACGCTTTTTCCATCTCAATGTAATCCTCTTCTAAAAACTCATACGTTGCATTTTGGGCTTCACAAATTTCGTCTAATGCCCCCTGCAGTTCCTCCGTATAGCGTCCAAGATACGTAGCCTCCAGTAAAAATCGGATGGACAAAGCATCTTCTAAAAATGCCGCATGCTTGTCTTCTTCAGAATCTGAATTCGCGTATTTTGTTTCTAATGAATGGACGACGCCGATTTCTCCAGCATACCCATTCTCTTTAAAAATGTTCACGGTTTTGGCGTGAGCCACCATCATGTTGTGAAGACACATAATAATCTTCGTAAAATCAAATTTGATCCCTGGTGGGAAAACACCGAGTAAATACTGATTCGTAGCGACGGGATAAATTTCATTAAAGGTGCTCCAATACGCCACTTCAGTAAATTCTTCAAAGCAGAATTTTGCATAATTCGCAAACGCGTCAATATTGTCGCGATTTAGAAAATCATTTTGATCAAACAGAGCTTTTGGTGTATCAAAATGATGCAGCGTTACAAATGGAATAACGTGATGCTCCTGACACTTTTTAAAAATTGCATGGTAGTAATCAATTCCCTCTTGATTCGGTTCACCTGTACCCTTTGGAAAAATACGACTCCAAGCAATCGACAGACGCAAGCCATTTACCCCGAACTTCTCACATAATTCAATGTCCACTGGATATTGATGATAAAAATCACTCGCTGGATCGGGACTGAAGCGGCCCTGTTCAGCTAAAAAATCATCCCAGGCTACTGCGCCTTTTCCGCCTTCTTTGGTTGCTCCTTCACATTGATAAGCAGCTGTTGCTCCGCCAAAAATAAAATGTTCTGGTAATTTCTTCATTCGTTTCTCTCCTCCATCAAACTAAAGTAATCGTTGAATATGAATCGTAAAATAAACTTTTTCTCCAGCATGTAGCTTTAATCCCGTATTCTCTACAATGATCCGATACATTTCCTCTGCCACACTGTAGGCTTCTGGGTAATCCTTTTTCAAATCCTCTTCCATCTTCTCCGCAAATTCATCGACTCTTTCTTCTTCCGTTCGTTCCAGCATATAGCGTAAATGAATCATCAGGCGATCATAAAAATTTTGCGTTTTTTCTGTTCGAACAATGTTTCGTTTTCGTAAAGCTTCTTCAATGATCTGCATGACACGCTGCTGCTCTTCATACGCATCTGCCGGCGTTGTGACAGGCTCCGGCGTTTTTCCTTGAGCATTGATAAAATGAATACTAATGTTTTTTAGCTCATCTTCTGGAAAAGCGATATCTAACCGCTCTTTGATGATTCGCAGGCCATCTTTAGCAATCTGATATTCTTTGGGATATTGTTTACTAATATCCGGTAAAAAACTATTTTGATATTCTCCCTTCATCAATTTCTTGTAATTCCAATAGATGTGATCTGTTAATGTGACATAAATATACTCTTGAACAGAATACTGATAATTATGGATAGCGTTTTCAATAATTTCATAAGCAGTTGTAATAAAATCCAACGGAACATCCTTTAATAAGAAAGAAAAATTTTGTTTTGATTCTTCACTCTTTAGTACAAACAGATTTTGAATTGCATCCTCCGACAGCAAGTCGCCCTTCTTCTTCTGAAAAACCAGTCCCTTTCCCATTGCAATCGCCTGTTCATGATTCTTTTTTACGATGGCAATGTTGTTGTTCAACACCTGAACTACTCTGTACATTTTTTTCACCCCACTTCTACAAAAAAAACCGCAAACAACCGATTGATAGACCAATCAGTTACTTGCGGTTTTTGCCTAATTCAATAGTAACAATCCACTAATATTTCGATTTCACTAATAGGATAGCACCTTAAAATACATTTGTAAACACTTTCAGACAAAAAATGTTTATTTTTTTTAGTTAAGAGAGTCGCTTTTTAAAGCAAAGCCTATAGAATCGTACAAAATCCTCTTCTAATATACCGCGAGAATGAGTGAACGGGTTGACATTCTCCGCGCCTAAACAATCAAAAAACAAACATAAACAAACGGAATGTACATGAAAATTTTATTTCTCAAATGAATGTATGAAAGAAAAGAATTGCTGGAAAAAAACCTTTGAAATCTTTTGATAGAAGTTTCAAAGGACCAGATAGCTTTTTAAACAATATACTTTTCTTCTTTTTCAATTTTTTCATAATGCTTCTGTTCGTCTTCATCTGTAATTACCGCGGTAACTTCTTGTAAATTATAATAGACAGAAAAATCTTTCTTTCCAATCTTTGAATGATCAATCAATAGGAAACGTTCAACAGAATTATTCAAAGCGATTTGTTGCGTCTGACCTTCTTCAAACGTGGAGGTCATGATTTTTTGTTCATTGAGTGCATTGCAGCTAAAAAAGGCCTTGTGAAAATTCATGTCATTTAGCGATTTATTCGTAATTTCACCAACAAAACATTGGGTCGTCTCCCGCAGCTCTCCGCCTAATAGATAAATTTTCCGATTTCCTTTATGCTTGTTCAATTCTTCAAACACCGGCAGACAATTCGTCACGATCCGCAATGAATCTGCTCGGACAATTTTTGACAATAATTCAATCGTCGTTCCTGGACCAAGAAAAAGGGTGTCGCCATCATTGATCAGCTCATTAGCCTTTTCGACAATACGTTGCTTTTCCTCCTGGAGCATGATTTGTTTTTCCGTATGTGAAAGCTCAACGTGACGATAAAAATCCTTTAATTTCGCACCGCCATGCACCCGCTCTAATAATCCTTGTTTCTCTAATTCATCCAGATCACGTCGAACAGTCATATCGGAAACCGCTAATTTATCCATGATATCGCTCACTCGTACCGTTCCGCTTACTTCCAATAACGACATGATTGCCTGAAATCGATCCGTTTTTAACATTTCATCCCCTCTTTTCTGTTTAAGACTATCAAATTCTTAAGTAAAGTGCTAGAGTGATTTTTCTTGCAGTACATTTCTTTAAAGTTCAAATGGACATGCGATGCCTTCAAGGTTTCACAGAAAATAGGCCTTGAATTCAAGGCCTATTGTGCTAATTCAAAAACAAAGTAGTTGATGTCCCCGCGATATTTTGATATCGAGTATTCTACAGGCACTCGATTCTCAGAAAATCCTTGCGTATGGAAATAGAACATCGGATCGCCCTCTTCAACATCTAGCAAATCACTAATCGTTTCGTCTGATTTGATCACCTCCAATTTTCTAGTGACGGTTCTAATCGGATAGCCCATCTCTTCAAAGACCTGATACATTTTTTCTTTGGTAAAATCAACCTGCTGAAAATCGGGAAACCGTTCATATGGTATATAACTAGTCACTAGAACAACCGGCTTCACCTCAGCGTAACGCAAACGGGTTAACTTATAAACCGCGTCCCCCTGCTTCAATTCTAAATTTTCAGCGACTTCTTCACTAGCCGCGACTTTTTGGAAGTTTAAGACTTTTGTTTTAGGGATGATTCCTTTTCTGCTCATCTCTGAATCAAAACTCTCAATCACATGGGTGAATTCCTGCTGGATTTTATTCTTTTTAACGATTGTGCCTCGTTTTTTTCGTTTTTCCAAATACCCCTCGTCCACCAACGCCTGTACCGCTTGACGAACAGTCGGCCGGCTAACACTGTATTGTTCAGCCAGTTCCATTTCTGTGGGAATGAGATGATTTTCTTGGTAATCGCCATTTTGAATTTTTTCCAGTAAGTCCATTCGAATTTTTTTATGCAACGGGATATTCATAAGCTACCTACTCCTCAATTAATTGTGTTTATTATACCATAATTATTCTTCCCAATAACGTATTGGTGTAGCCAAAACGGCTTCAGCAGTTTCCGGCAGCTCAATCATTTCATCTTTTAATAGAACAATACTTTGACCCGTCTGACACGTTTCTCCGGCAATCGTCAGCTGGCCAGCTATAATTGTCAAAATACTGGCTATTTCCGATTTGTTTTCTACAATTTGTTTTCCTTTCAAGTGTTGAATACTGAATTCTCTTTGGGCAAATGTGTTGCCTGGCGGAAAGGTTCGCTTTTCTACTTGTTTTTCAGGATGCAGCGTTTCAATAGCCTTTTCGATATGAAGCGGCCGTTTTTTCCCATTCTTATCTATCCGGTCATAGTCATAAAAACGATACGTAATATCTGACGATTGTTGAATCTCATAAACCAGCGACCCCTTTGTCAAAGCGTGAATCGTACCTGAAGGAATATAGATCAACTCATGCTTGGCAACAGGATACTCTTTTAGAATTTTTGTGTACTCATTTTTCTTCGCTGCTTCTAAAAGAACCGATTTTTCAGGAATTTGCTGCTCAGCATAAATCCAGCCTTTTTCAGGAGGCTGAATGAAGTACCACGCTTCACTCTTTCCATATGGCAGCTGTTCCACGCTTTGAGCATAATCATCAGTAGGATGAACCTGAATGCTGAGGTTTTCATCACAGGCTGTAAATGAAATAATCAGAGGATAAACGTCACCTGTCTTCAGTCCAAATTTTTTTGGATCCTCTGCGATTATTTCACTAAATGTTTTTTCTTCGTTCACTACAGGACAATCGATCTCAGATACGCCGCTTGCTGAATAGACAGAACCGATCTTATCTATCTGCTGATCACCGTAATAATCATGCAGTCGTGGTGTCCCCCATATGCGTTCTCGAGATTCTGGTTTTAAAATATACATGATGCTCCTCCTATGCTTTTCATTATTTTGTAAAGAAAAGAAGACGCGTTTCATAAGAAACACGTCTCTTGTTTAAAACACACCAATCACAACACCAATGGCAGAAATAACCGTCAAAACAAGGATCACTTTTGTGGCTGTCATCTGTTTAGATGTCAGTAAATACCAAGCCAGCAAGACCATGACTAAAGGCAAAACATTAGGAAAAATCCCATCCAAAACATTTTGCAGCTTTTGCACCTCATCACCCATCGGAATTTTTATTTTAGTCGTCAACGCGATGTTGGACGCTGCCAACCCGCCTACTACCATAATCCCTAAGATATTGAACGCATCAGTAATTCGTTTCGCATTCTCTCCGATAATGACATCAATCGCGCTTACGCCTAAACGATAGCCATTCATAAAGCACAAGTAAGATATCAATGGACCAATAATTCCATAGCTTACAATGTAAAATATTGGCCCTAAAGCATTTCCTCCAGCAGCTAGCCCCATCGCGATAGAAAGCAATATCGGCACGATAATTCCTTGGATGATCGAATCACCGATCCCTGCCAGTGGTCCCATTAAGGTCGTCTTAATATTTACCGGCATTTCTTCTGGGACATCACCGCCAATAGCGATCTCCTCTTCTAATGATGCGACAATTCCGTTTATCAATTGTCCCGTCTGCGGTTCAGTATTATAGAACATCGAATGCCTAAGGAGCAATCTTCGCTTGGCATCAGCATCATTTTTATAGTACTTTTCGGCAAATGGCAAGTACGAATAGGCCCAAGCATGTGCTTGCAATTTTTCATAACTCATCGATGATAAGTGAGTAAAGCCCCAACGTTTCCATATTTGACGCAATTCTTTTTTCGTTAATCGATTCTCCATCTATTTTTCCTCCTTTAAAACAGGTCGTCGTCCTCGTAAGCTGCTTCATTTTGCTCAACTGATCCATTCGTCGTAGCGACAAGCTTGCTGTCGCCGCTGGATTTTCCGGTGCTTAAATAAACCACATAAGCCACCATCGCCGCAAGAAAGACTAAAGCAATCATGTTTAGCTTCGCAAAGGCCATTAAAACAAAGCCAGCGAAAAAGAACACTAAATGAACCTTTTCTTTGACTACTATCCCCATCAGCATCGCAATTCCTAAAGCTGGCAACACGCCCCCCAGAACTGAAATAGTATCCGTAACAACCTGCGGCACATTGTTTAATAGCCAATCAACTAAGCCTCGACCAAAGAAAATAGCCGCAAAAATTGGAACTGCTCGAAGAAAGAAAGTGGTGATTTGCGGATAAGCAATATGATTAAGCATAATCCCTCGATCATCATTTGCTTCAGCTGCGTTTTGTGCCCGTGTATTCCAAAAAGAGTACAACGCCATACGTGTATTGTAAAAGATAAGTCCAAAGGTTTGACCAATTAGAATCGATAGTGTCACCGCAACCGCAGGCTCTCTTGTCGTAGCCAGCGCAAGCCCTATTCCGCCATACGCAGCATAAGTGATCTCACTATTTGTTGCGCCGCCGGTTGATAAGTTCGCAATGAACACAGCCTGCACGGCTAATCCGCACAACACTCCTGCTTTAATATCGCCAAAAGCAATCCCCACCAAAAAACCTGCTACCAGAGGGCGTCCTACAACATAAAACCCACCACTCATTCCAAATAACCACGGGCTTTCGATCGCCCCTAAATAACAAAAAATTCCGGTCAATAACGCTGGTAAAAACAAACTGCCATCCATCTTTTATCCTCCTTATTCATATTAATGTATTCATTTTTCAAAATTCGAAAAATGAGTTTGATTTTCATGCCGTATACCATTCCACTAGGTGTTCTTTTCCCTTGTGTTACTTTTTGCGTTTTTGTCGTTTTTAACAAACACTCTAGCTAATTTGTTAATGAATCATACTTCGCCTTCATGATTTTCCATGGTTTCGATTCGTCATCGGGCAAAAGCTGGAAGCCGATTTCAATGCCTTGCTGCTCCATATAATCAAACGCCTCATAATCTTTTTCATCGATAGCTACTGTTCTGCCTAAGACCTTTGCTCCTTCGCGGGTATTCATCGGTCCAACGTTTAATTTTCCGCCAAAATCCACACCTAATCGTACAAGCTCCGCAAAGGTTTGGGGCGAATTACTGATTAAGAAGAAATCCTTTGTCGAATCTTTTCCTTTCGGGATACTTTCTACCGCTTGCTCTGTAGTGTAAATCCCTAGCTTCAAGTTCCCGGCTGCAGCCTTAAGTACCTTTTTCCGCAGCTCATCTTGCGCGATGTCATCACCTACTACCAAAATCCCTTGTACGGATCGCGCTTTCGTCCACCTCGTAGTAGTTTGACCATGGATCACACGATCATCGATTCTTGCTAAAGTGATTGTCATAATTGCTTCCTCCTAAATTAAAATAGTAAAAAATAATTCCTATCTATAACACTCAAAGAATGCTTCGATTACGTTTAAAACTCTATATCCTCTTCAAAGGTGTCATTAACGACTCCTTCGATGCCGCCTCTTCCCATTTCTATGGCGATTTCTGTGATGGCTTGCAGGTCCTTATTTGATAGATTAAGACCGGCTTCAATAACCATCGGCAAGTTCATTCCAGCAACTAGCTGTACCCGATTCTCGTTTGATAAATAGTATTTGTACGCTTCGTTATATGGAGTTCCTCCTTTAATATCCGTCAAAATCAAGACATCCTCCGCCTCTAATCCTGTTAACACCTTGTTCAACCGTTCAGAAAAATCTTGAATACCCGTATCTGTCAAACTAACTGCGGCAATATCTTTGTTTTCCCCAGCGATCATCTGGTAGCTGGAGATGAGCCCTTGGCAGAGCTCTCCGTGACTTAGTAGTAGTAGTTTCATTCTTTGCTCCCTCTCTTTATATGTAATTACATTTTATTTTATGTCATAACTATAATTCCTATAGTAAGCGTTGTCAATAGTTTTTTTATCATTGACAAGCGAATAAATATGCTTTACTATTTTTTATGTAATTACATATACAGGAGGGATTTTATGAAAAGCTACACGATTGACCAATTAGCTCGTTTTATCGACCACACAAACCTAAAACCAACTGCCACTAAAGAGGATATGAGGATTTTGTGTAATGAGGCGAAAGACTATCATTTTAAAATGGTCGCAATCAATCAGGTTCAATCTGAATTATGCAGCCGCCTGCTAAAGGCAACTGATGTCAATATCGGAGCGGCAATCAGTTTCCCATTGGGGCAAACTTCAATCGAATCAAAGGTCGCTGAAACACAGGATGCCATCAAAAATGGTGCGACGGAAATCGACTACGTTGTCAATATCACCGAAGTAAAAGAAAAGAACTGGGCCTATCTGCAAACTGAAATGGAACAAATTGTATCCGTTTGCCAAAAAAATAATGTAATCTCCAAAGTGATTTTTGAAAATGCTTATCTTGAAGATGCTGAAAAAATCGCTTTATCTAAGATTGCCAAGACTGTAAAACCCGACTTCATCAAAACCTCGACTGGCTTTGCTCCATCTGGGGCCACTTTTGAGGATGTCAAATTAATGAAAGAAAACGTTGGACCAGATGTAAAGGTGAAAGCTGCGGGCGGTATCCGTGATGCGCAAACCTTCAAAGAAATGATCGCTTGCGGTGCAGAACGCATTGGTACCAGCTCGGGTATTCCTATTATTGAAAGCCTAAAGAAAGAAGCGATTGATGGGAAAATTACTATCTGAGGGAGTAAGAAAATGAAAAAAATCGCGATTACAGGGGCTAATGGGTATTTAGCTTCCTTGATCCAATCTGTTAATCAGACTCATTTTGATTTTATCCCAATTACTCGAAAGGAAGTTGACCTAGCCGATCCTGAAGCAGTAACTCGCTTTTTTGAGCGCATGGATTATGATTTCGTCTTTCACGCTGCTGCTCGAACACAAACTTCTGATTGTGAAGCAAATCCACGCGACACGCATAAGGTGAACACGGAGAGTGCGATTACTATTGCCAAAGCTTGTCATAAAAAAGGCGCACGCTTTATTTTTTTAAGTACCGAACAGGTCTTCAATAATCGAACCGAGAACCTCCCCTTTAAGGAGGATACGCTTGTTAACAGCAGCTCCGTCTACGGGCAGCAAAAAATCGAAGTCGAGAATTTTTTAATTGAAAATCAGATAGATTCCGTGATTCTACGTCTTTCTTGGATGATGGGACTCTCATCCCCTGGTATCAAAAGCAGTCCCAACATCCTCACCAATGTAATGAAGGCGATGTTTTTTCAAAAACCAACAATGTTTACTGTCAATGAGTGTCGCGGGATGACCTACGCGAGCAATTTAGCGGAACAATTCGACAAAATCATTCATTTGCCAAAGGGCATCTATCACTTTTCTAGTCAAAATGAGCAATCAACTTATGAAGCCGCAAAGAAAATCGCTTCGATGCTTGGCTTTGACGACGATGGAATCGATCTGTATATCTTGCCGGATAACTCACGCTATGCTGATCGTTTTAGGAATTTGCGTTTGGCCACAAATAAGATTGAATCCCATGGTATCAATGGCTCTACTTTTGAAAAAGATGTCCATAAGTGCTTGTCTGATTTTGGCTGGCTAAATTAAGCCGCAAACCTGACCAATCCGCCTTGAAAAAAAGATACGCAAAAAGGCCGAACGCTCCTCCACTTTCATAATTGAAAGTAAAAGAGCGTTCGGCTTTCATTTTGTTAAGTATTTTTGAAAAAGACTTTACGTTTGTTCTTTTTTTAGTCTCCGCCCGCAAACACCTCATCGCGATTGTAGATCGGGCTGTGATCCTTCAGATCTTCTAGCGTACCGACTTGCTTGCCTTTTGAATAGTAGCCATCCAATAATCCCAACGATTGGAAAATCGTTTGTTTGTATGCAATCTCCGCATTCCATTCCGTTGTATCCAGAATTTGCAAGGCTTTATGGATCGCTTCGATTCCTGTTTCACCTGGAGCGCTGATCAATACACCGTGACTGTTCAACAGCAGCATATTAGGCAGCTCAAGCTTCTCTTTTTCCATATAATTCGAGACCAGCTCTGCTAACTCAGGCGAGCAGTTCGGCTCAAAGCCAAGTACCGGAACATACCCGATTTTTTGTGTGGCTTCTGTTAGGTTTGGCATATCTAGGCCAGCTGTAGCCCAAAACATTGAATTTGGGGCATGGGCATGCAAGACTGCTTTGATTTCAGGATTGGTATCATATACCGCCTCATGTAAATTGATTTCTCGTGTCAGCTTTCCAACACCGTCGATCACTTTTCGCGTATGAGGCTCCACCACTAAAATTTGTGCCGGTGAAACTTCGCCCAGATAGGCCTCCGACATCATTGTTGGTGTCATAATAATGTATTCTTTTCCGTTTCTATCTGTCGTTTTAAATGAAAAGTTGCCTCCTGCGACATTTGTGTTCTTTCGTGCAAAAATTAATTTCACAATCCGCGCTAAATCTTCGCGCTCTCTTTCAAAAATCATCCGTCCATCTGACATAGTCGAGACCACCTTTTCTATTTTTTGAATATTTTCTTACTTTTAATCGCTATTTGTGCGGCACTTCTAATCTGCATCGCTTCCTGGTATTTTTGCCTGCGACGTTCATCATACTCCTTGAAGAGTACGAGATTGCCATATTTATAAACAAGGATCGCTAATCCAATGGCGATAAAGTTAAAGACCAGTTGCTGGGTCATGAAGGCTAGGATAAAGCTGATGACCGCAAGAAACAAGACAGCGAACCATTTGGTTTTTTCTTTATGCTCTTTTCTATTCTTCATTTACTTTACCTGCCTTCAATTATTTTTATTACCCAGCCACTTTCATGCCTTTGACTTTTTTATCTGCTGCTTCTTCATATCTTTGACTAGGAACTTTTGCTTTTGTCATGTATTTATACAGCCAGACAAACATTCCGACAAAGACGATAGCACCAACAATCCCTAAGATGTTGCCTTTAAACGCTTCTGCAAATAGGATTCGGAATTCGGGTCCTTCAATAGAAGACCATGTGATTTGCTGCCCTTTTTTGATTCCTTCAACCGCGCCTGTCTTATCAGCCAATCCTGTCAAGATAGGTGTTAAATATGTTGCTGCATAAAGATAGATCGGCATCGAGATGACACCCATGATCAGCATTCTGACCAGGTTTCCGCCTGTTAGCAGCAAGCCGCCTACAGCGATGGAATAATTGATGATCCCCGCCAATGGTAAGACTGCGTTGCCTGGCAAAATGATCGCATACCCGATAAATACAGGGACTAACAGAATCGCAGTAACCCAAATTTCAGAGCGCCCCGCTAAAACCGGCCAGTCTAACCCAATGTAAACTTCACGATCCTTGAAACGCTTCTTCATCATTTCAGACATAGCATCTGCCAATGGAGAAAGTGATTGCATAAACATTTTAGAGATCATTGGGAACAGAGCCATCGCTGTCGCAATTTGAATCGCCAAGTTCAATGAACCTGACACTCCGTAAGCCGCCGCTAATCCAAGTCCTAAACCGATGATAAAGCCCATCACAGAATTCTCAGAGAAAACCCCGATTTTTTTCTTCAAGGCTTTTGTATCTGCTCGTCTATTAAAGAAAGGAATCTTATCCATGATCACATTAATCGGCAATAATAGAACCGCCGAAATATTCATCAGGTGAGTAACCGTTACCAAAGGAATGCCGGTCAGGTCTTCAATATGACGTTGGAACATATCCCCCATTTTTAATTCCAAAATAACTTGAACGATCGCCGTAGCGAATCCAGCCAGTAAGCTGCCGCTGATAAAGTAGACAAGATAAGCTGTCAAAGCCTTTCCCCAAACATTCCACATATCGACGTTTAATGTCTTCGTCCAATTCAAAATCAGCATCACAAAGTTCACGCCAAGAACGACCGCGAAGAAAACAAACGCATATGACCAAGACCACGTGATACTCGCCGCTCCTGTCCAGCCTAAATCTAAGGCTGGCAAATTAAGTCCTGTATTTTTCGCTAATGCTTCTGACGCTGGACTTACAGCATTAGACATGAACCCAATGACCATCGACATCCCGGTAAAGGCGATTCCTAAAGTAATCGCTGACATAAATGCCTTTTTGAACTTCATCCCGGCAATAAGTCCTAAAATCAAAATGATCAATGGAACGAAAATAGCTGAACCTAACCCTAAAATATAGTTAATGATATCCTGAAATATTTGCACACTTCCCACTTCTTTCCTTATTAAATTTTCTGTTCCTTATTCAACTAATGCTTTGATGTCATCGTAAATCTGATCCGCACCCATCCCTGTTAAAAATGGAATACCCGGAAATACCTTCACACCAAGCTCCTCAGCCTTTTCCAGCACTTCATCATCTGGCTGTGCAACATAAACATAAATACCCGTAGATGGCAGTTCGCTTTGAATCGATTTGTAGTCGACTGCCTCGACTGGGAAATCGATGCCATCATCTTCCAATAATCCGGCGATCTTACTAGCAATTGTTTGACTTGTAGCTACTCCGCTTCCACATGCAACGATCAATCTTCTTTTCATTTAAACTTCCTCCAGCTTCTATAAATTCATTTATTAAATCTTCTACTTAAATATGTTGTGTAAATAATTGATAGATGTTCTTTTCATCCTGTTCCTGCATAAATGCTTGAACGAACTCCTCTTTCATAAATAATTCCATAAACGCCTGCAGCAATCCGACCTGTCCTTTAGGGTCCTTAATCCCAAGAAAGAACAAATTTTTGACCCCCATTTCTTGACTGTCTCCCATTTGCTTGACCTTCACCTCATTTTTCAGCCGGGCAATATAAACAAAGGGCTTCTCAATATATTCAGGATCCGAATGCGGCAATGCAATATTCAGATGCTGCGTGATCAGACCTGTTGGAAATCGTTCCTCCCTTGCAGTGATACCGTTTAAATAGCCGTCGTTGACAAATCCTAGTTCTTTTAGGTGATCCGCAACCTGTTCAAATACACGCTCCTCACTCTCTCCTTCTACCTCGAGACTAATCAACTGCTGATCAAACATTTCTTTGTAGTCCACGAATCGTCTCACTCCTTTCAATTTCCTTTTTGAAACATTTTGTTAAACTTTGTTAAGATGTGTTTTACAATGTAAATATACAACGTGTAAAAATGTTTGTCAACGCTTACTTAACATTTTATTTCACTTCAGAACAATTGTCTTCCAATAACATTTCGATACTTTAACAAACTTTAACATAACTGAACATTTAATCCTTGCTTTTTCTTTCTTTAAATGCTATTAATTAATGTATAAACATAGCCGAGTACGATTCGGTTTATTGTAAGAGCTTACTTAATTAGAGGTGATTTCATGTTAAAAAAAGAGCGGCAGGAAAGAATTTTGGATTTGTTACATGAAAATGACTACTTATCCATCCCAGAAATATCTTCAAACTTAGGTGTCTCCGATATGACGATTCGAAGAGACATTAATGAACTTGCAGAACAATCCTTATTAGTAAAAATTTATGGCGGAGCGCAAAAGCTTGAAAAAATTGAGCAGGAACTCTCCACTCAGGAAAAAATCGATACCAATGTTCCTGAGAAAAAGTTTATTGGAAAAGTAATGAACAGTATCATTTCGGATAACGACACGATCTACATCGGGGCTGGAACAACCATGCTCCATGCTTTGCCAGAAATCAAAAAAGCAAACTTATTTGTGATCACAAATAGTCTGTTGGCTTTTAATTATTTGATTTATAACACGGATTATCGTGTGTTGTTGACTGGCGGAGAATTTTCGCGAACCACAGAAGAGTTTTATGGCGAAATTGCCGAAAAGAGTTTTGACAACTTGAATATCGATATCGCCTTCGCAGCGACCAATGGGGTCTTTGACAACAATGTCACTACGGCAAATTCAATCGAAGGTTCGATTCAACGCGTCGCCTTTGCCCATTCACGCAAAAAATGTGTTGTCGCCGACAGCTCCAAATTTAATCGATCCGATGTCTACACCTTCTACTCTCTGTCTGATGTTGATTACTTAGTGACCGATGATCAGCTTTCAGAGACAACTTTTGACTATTATAGTTCATTTACGAAAATCATTAAGGAGGAACAGGAATGATTCTGACGATTACCTTGAACCCCTCAATGGATTATAATTATCTAGTTTCTTCGCTAAATTTGGACCAGGTAAATCGTGTAGAGAATCCTCATACATCCATCGGCGGAAAAGGCATTAATGCCGGCAGAGTCATTGCTCAGTCTGGTGAAGAAGTGGTACTAACAGGGATTTTGGGCGGTCCCGTTGGGAAGATGATCCTAGATACGCTGATCGCCGAAGAACGTTATCAGCTTGAGTTTCTTACTGTTGAAGGAAACTCGCGAAATGCGATTACAATCATGCATGATGGGAACACTCACACAGAACTGGTGGAAAGAGGGCTTTATCTCTCGAAGGAAAATCAGCAGCTTTTCTTTCAGCATGTTGGTGATCTCCTAAAAAAATACGCCATTGATGCCATTTGTATTTCTGGTTCAGTAAACTCAGATGATGCGCACTTTCATTTGCATCTATTGGGCTTTATTCGGTCGATTGTAGGGGAAGATTTCCCAATTTTGATGGATATTTCCGGTGATCAGTTGAAAAATGTTTTGAGTCAACAAGCAGTTCGTCCAAGCTTTATCAAACCAAACACCCATGAATTAGAGGAGCTGGTTGGAAGTGCAATCCAGACAACCGAAGAGCTCGTTACAATTTTACATGACCCGCTTTTTGACAATATTGAAACGATCATGATTTCCCAAGGCGGAGATGGCGCGATTGTCAAGCATCACTCAATGATTTATGACGTACAGATCCCTGAAGTAGCGATCGTCAATACGACGGGCTGCGGCGATTCCACTGTTGGCGGAATGGCCTTTGCGATCAGTAAGGGCTATACATTTGAGGCTGCGATCAAATATGCTATGGCCTGCGGAATATCCAATTCCTTATTTGAGACAAACGGTACGATCGATAAGAATCAGGTGCTCAAATATATTCAAACTATCCAAATAACGGAAATCAAAGAGCTGAGTATAAACAGCTAACTCAAAAGCCGTTTTGAAAAATACTTTACAAAGTAAAAGCCAAACGCCCTTATCACTTTAAATTATTAAAGTAAATGAGCGTTTGGCTTTCTATTTATATTTTTTACTTTATTTGATCAGAAGATTCTTACATCCTTCTATTTTTCCTTCACAGCTATCCAAATCTCGCTGCTGCACTTTTCTAAGCCTTCAGCAAAATTCGAAAAAGAGATTTCTGGTGCTTGAACGAGCTCATAGTCTGAAGAAGGCAGCCATTCAGAATAGATTTTCCCCCAAGTATCCTGTAACGTTTGCGGGAAGGGTCCTTTAATAGGAAAAACGGCCCAGGTCTGTTCGGCGACTTGAAGCTGTTCCAAATCATCAAAAGGATTTTCCTGCGTTGTCGCAAAGCCGATAAAATGAGTCAGCGTCCCCTTTTCTTCCATCCGTTCTCCATCGAAAGCGTATGACGCATTCAGCACCTGATGAGGATACAGATCCCCCAATTCATGCATTTCTGTCTTTTGTTTTTCTGTAATCTCTTGAGCCAATGTCTGGATTGCCTCGTTTACGCCTTCAAATTGCAGCGGGACTTGCTTAGAAACGCCAACTAAATGGAACGCATCCTTTTTTTCGATTTTAAAATCCATTGAAACTCCTCCTTTAATGTCCATATAGAATGAGCGCTGAGGAAACGATTTTTGTTGGCGATTTTTTATCACCTCTGACGGTAAGAAGCCTGACCATTCTCGAAAGGCCCGGGAAAATCCTTCTACCGATTGATACTGATAGTTGAATGCGACATTCGTTACCGACGCGCCGTTGACCAGATCGGTGTTCGCTCGTGCTAACCGCCGATTTTTGATGTACTCAACTAAAGAAATCCCCGCGATAAAAGAGAACGTTCGCTTCAAGTGGTATTCTGATATACCTACCGTTTTAGCCGCCTCTGATAATGAAAGCTCTTGTGTCAGGTGGGCTTCGATATACGCCATCAACTGATTTAAATCTTTGATCATTTCCTTCACCTCATTCATGGATTCATCTTACTCAGAAAAGCATCTCACAGCTTGATAATTATCAGACCAATAATATCGATTGTATCACACGTCATGGAGTGAACTAGGATACTACTTCGTTCGAAAAACAGCTAACTCAAAAGCCATTTTGAAAAATACTTTACAAAAAGAAAGCCAAACGCCCTTATCACTTTAAATTATTAAAGTAAATGAGCGTTTGGCTTTCTATTATATTTTGGACTTCAGTTGAAGCCTAGTGATGAAGTCTCACACAAGTGCTGTATCTGGCTCGCCGTTTTCTAGAATAAAATGAAACGGTCCTTCGTGAACAAATGGTCTCCTTCCACCGCGATAACCCTCATCTGTAAAAGTCATAAAACTTTTCACGTAGCTGTTAGCAGTGTCCAGCGTATAGGAAACGCATAAGCCCGACTCCTCCACCCAATCAATGGAAAAAATACCGCCAGGATACTCTTCAATATGGATCGTTTCCACATCCGTTGCTCCTGCATCTTCTTTTCGAATCGAGGTCCAACGCATTTGATAGTCCTCTAAAAAATCAAGCCGAAATTGTAGTCCTGAATCAAACATTACTTTAGCAATTTTACCTTCCAATGGATGCTTTTTCATTTAGGCACCTTCCTCTTACATGTTAGTAGATAATGAACTATCTCTAACATACAGGTTTTAAAAGTGGATTGCATCTCCTCTCAGGAATTTTTTAGAATCCGTTTTCAAACGGCGGCTCATTTGAGATAATAGAGTGAAGGAAGAAGGGATTTATGATGGATCAGGCGTTAGAATTACTTATGAATAGAAACATTGTTGAAGATCCGCTCGATTTGCTTAAGCAGTCAGTCATCGTGCAGAAATATACTGCGATGTCCGATTTAAACCCTTTAGGTAAAATTTTTGCTTTGATTGGTTTGGCAGAAATTCCCTATGCTGAGAAGTTGCCGATGACTCAAATGTTGATTTCTTATGTAAACCAGCACTTAGCAACACCGGAGGGCTTTTCGTTTACCGGGAAAATGGAGGAGATCGTCCCCTGCTATAACGCGTTGCTGTTTGAAGCCTACTCTCGATTAGGTTTAGGCAAATCCCCGGAAGCACAAAATGCTCTTGCTTGGATAAAACAGTATCAAGTCTTTGACCGTAAACAAAAAACAACCTGGCCCCACAAAGGGATCTGCAAGTTTGGCGGCTGTATGAACCATGTTCCTTGCTTTATCGGCATTGGAAAAACCCTTCGTGCATTGTTGACTTATCAAGAAAACGTCGATGCTTCGGATGAGAAGGTCAATGAAATGATTCACTTAGGAATTGATTACATGCTTCAGCACAAAATGTTTCAACGGCTTTCCAATGGGCGCCCCATCAGTCCCCATATTACAGATAGTATGTTTCCACAAAGCTACCATCTTTCATTTACCGACTTGATTTATATTGTTCAAAAAGGTCAATGTACTGATGATCCGCGAGCACAGGATTTACTGCAGCTGCTCAACGAGAAAAGGAGCAAAACGGGCGGCTGGAAAATCGACTATATCTATAAGTATGCCGGCTATCTTCCGTTTGATAATCGCCGCAAAGATTCCGAGTGGCTTTTCTATCTTTATGCATCTAAAAAACCTTAGAAGTTGGATTCAGCATCCAGCTTCTAAGGTCCTTTTTTATTCACTAGTTTCAGCTTCTCTCAACGTGCGTTCTTTGATTGACTTATCGATTAACCACTCGCCAACTACTACGGCTAACCCTACGCCAACCACTAAAAATAAGACATAAGACACGGGATTCTCTCCTTCAGGCGGTAAAAAGAAAAAGATTGTGCTAAAAGCAAAGAATACAAATTGAACTCCCGCGACTAATTTTCCGACACCATCGCCTCCTGGAATGCGGAAAGGCCGTTCGATGGTGGGATCTTTTTTTCTTAACGTAATAAATGCAAAGGAAAGTACGATATACGGTAAAAAGAAAATGATCGATGTGAAAGAAAGCAGCGTCCAAAATAAGTTGGCATTACTAGAAGCAATCAGACCATAAAACACTAAAAGTGCAGTTGACGATAAGCCCAATAGAATAGCTGATCCAATCGGGGCATGAACCTTATTTGTTTTAGCAAAAATTTTGGGAAGCTCCCCTTCCAATCCAGCCTCTAGTGCTGCTTTATTTCCGCCCAATGCCCAGCTGAAGATATAGCCTAAGAATGCGATAAAGGAAATCACCGCTACACCGACCATCACCTGTGTTCCAAACACTTGACCAAAAGCCGTAAACAAACCAGAATCCGGATCGATTTGATCTGCTGGTAAAATGATAAGCATCGAAACCGCTGCAATGATGTAGAGAACGATCGTACATATGCCGCTTGAAAAAACAGCTTTTGGTACATTTTTACTAGGATTTTCCATTTCTCCAGCCGAACAGCTGATTAGGTCATAGCCCGTTAAAGCATATACGTAAACAGGAACAAGTGAAAAGAAGCCCAGATCAAAAGTAGGAATGATTGTCTTTAAAGAAAATTCTGTTTGTGCTCCTCTGGAAGATATTGTTATTCCCGCACCCACGATCAACGCTAGACAAGCAATCAATTTGCATATCGTACTGATCATCGTAAGCCACTTGGCATCCTGCAGATCAATACAGTTAAAAGCAACAATAAACCACGTACAAATAATACAAAATATTACCATCCCCCAGACAGAAAGATCCGGGAAAAACAACATCTGTAGAATCGATCCCATCACCACTAAGGTCGATGGAATGAAGCCAGCGACATTGATCCAATACCACCAAGTCGTTCGTGCGGCCCAGCGATCGCCATAGGCTCGCTTGATCCACACATAGATCCCACCCTGATCAGGGTAGGTCGAACCAAGCTCTGCACAAATCAATCCGTGAGAAAGAAAGAAGGTCACACCTAGGACGATAAAACAGAAGATCAAAGATGGCCCCATCGACGCCTGCGAAGCAATCAGCTCAAGGGAGAAAACCGCCGCAAAGGAAAGAGAGACAATGTCAATGAAACCAAGTTTTTTTACATTTTCCATAACCTATCCCCTACCTTTCTAGTTTAGCTTTTGATCAAGGAAGGCTCGTATTTTTCCTTCATAAAATGCCTTGGTCTGTTTATCCGCCCGTTTTAATCGAGGATACAAGTACCAAGCTAACAAACCTCTTTGTACATGCAGCCGGTTTTCTGCCTCTTGAAAAACCAAGGAACGCGTCGGGTGATCCAGTACCTCACTAGTAATCTCAACTTCTCGATTTGCAGGCAGACAATGCATGGCTTTACAATGCGCTGGTGCCATTTCCAACATTTGCATGTTCAATTGATAGCGGGGATAAAATGCTGCTGTCCGTTCTTCTTTTTCATCTTCGTAACCATAATAGTACCAAACATCCGGAATGATAAAGTCAGCATTTTTTACTGCTTCTTCAACATTCTCGGTCACAGTTAGTTTCCCTCCGGTGATTGCCATTTTTTTATTTACTTTATCGATTTCCGCTTGGCTGATGGAATACTTCTTTGGTGAAGCAATCGTGTATTTCAAACCCAATGATGCAGCTAAATGCGCATGTTCCATCGACATAATACCGTTTTCGCCAGAATCTCCGACAAAAACGATTTGGCTATCATCTAACGTTTTCCCAGCAGGCAGATGCTCCATCATGGTCAAAACATCGGCTAATCCTTGTGTCGGATGAATATAATAGGTCATGGCATTGAAAACAGGTACCGTAGCGTATTTTGCCAAATTTAGCACTAATTCATGGTCTTCCGTCCGCAACATTATCCCATCACACATACTAGACAATACTTGAGCGGTATCTTTGATTGCTTCATGAGAACCAAAGTGAATCTCTCCAGGTTTTAAATACAGTGCATGCCCTCCTAACTCTGCCATTGCGGTCTCAAAGGATACCCGAGTGCGAGTCGATGGTTCTTCAAAAATCATCGCTAAGGTCGCACCCTTTAATAATTGAGGAACCGCATTTTGATACGCCGCTTCCTTTAATTGAATAATCGTACTTAAAATATCTTGAATTTCCTCTTTGGACAGATCATAGTTGTCTACAAAATGCTTGATTGGGTAATTTTTATCATGTGATAGCTTCATTTTACCAGACCTCCAGTTAGTCAAATTGAATCGTTTTGATAGTAGAATTTGAGTTATAATAAAATTACAAGAAAGCAGGTGGTTCTGTGACAGAAACGAAAAATTTCTATTCAGCAGCAAATCAAAATTTTCCGCAATTAAATGAATCAGAAAGAAGAATTTTTCAATATGTTTTGAAAAATTTTGAAGAAGCGAAGCATTACAGCATTCGCCAGCTGGCTAAGAAATGCTATGTCTCTTCAGCAACGATTTTCCGCTTCACTAAAAAATTAGGCTTCGAAGGCTACAGCGATTTCGTGGATAGTCTATCAAATACGCCAGAGGCACCGCAGGAAATCCCCCACTCCATTAAGCAAAAGGATTATCGTGAAGAATATCTTAAAAATATTATGGAATCCGTCCGTGTTGCTGATCAAGAACGCATGGAGAAGTTCAATCAACTATTGGACAACGATCCTGTAATCTATTTAATCGGTGAAGAATTGGACCTGCAGGCCTTGCGATATGTTGATTGGCTGTTCACTGCTCAAGGCTTTCGTTCCGTATTGCTAGCAGATAAAGCGGCTATCCGCAATGCGGTGCATAACATTAATGACAATGACATTTTATTTGCCTTCGCCTACACTGGGGACAGCTCGGCAATTATTGAAACCATCGAACTAGTCAAGCAATCCTCGCAAGCAACAATCGTCAGCTTTACTCGAGCGGTCACCAATGTTGTGCAAAATTTATGCGATATTGATTTTTATATTTTTACTGATGAAATTATTTATGACAGTCTTGATATGACTTCCCGTATTTCGATGATCGCTATTGTCGAATTGATTCTTTATAAACGCTTAAAACGCGCTACTACAAGCGAATAATCGTTCCTGTTTCTGCTGTGATTGCCTGAGCTACCTGCTCAAGATTGGCAATAATAGCAGTTTTTTTCTTTCCGCTGCTGACAAACTCGCAGGCTGCTTCTACTTTCGGGAGCATACTGCCAGCCGGAAATTGATTTTCTGCAATATATTGCTGCATTTGTGCGAGACTGACTTCCTTCAATGCTTTTTGATTCTCCTTACCGAAATTGACATAAACGTAATCAACCGCTGTCAAGATAACAAACACGTCCGCCTCAATTAGAGTTGCCATTTTTGATGCTGCAAAATCTTTGTCGATCACCGCGTCAACTCCGGCATATTTTGTTCCGTGATACACTACCGGAATCCCACCACCACCGCAGGCGATGACTACTTGTCCAGCATTGACTAATGTCTGAAGACTGTTTTTCTCATAAATATCAATGGGTTTTGGAGAAGGGACCACTCGCCGCCAGCCTCGCCCAGAATCCTCTTGATAGCTGATGTTCGTTTCTGCCATTAATCTTTTCGCTTCTTCCTCGGAATAATAGCCGCCGATTGGTTTTGTCGGACATTGAAAGACCGGATCGTCCGCAGCCACTACTACTTGAGTAAGCATTGAAATAACTGGTACGTCCTTTATCCCGCGGCTCTCCAGCTCCTCATCGATTGCTTGTTGCAAATGATACCCGATGTATCCTTGACTCATTGCGATGCATTCTGCTAACGGCATAACCTCCTTCTCACCACTCGTTTCAAACGCCAAGCGGATTTGACCAACCTGCGGTCCATTGCCGTGAGCGATAACCACTTTATGCCCTTTAACAATCAAGTCGACAATTGATTTAGCCGCTAATTGCGCACGAGATAATTGTTCGATCGCTGAATTTCCTAAGGCATTGCCGCCTAATGCTACAACAATTTTCGCCATAGTAATCACGTCCTATTCTAAGCTTTCCAAAAAGCTGTTGAGTTTCTCTTTTGCGGCCAGCTGTTCGTACTCGCTGCTGTCCTTTTGATAGTTGGTTAGATAGACCAGCAAGCCGCGCATGGCGGTCAGACGATTCTCTGCCTCATCAAAAGCTAAGGAAATCGATGAATCTAAGACCTCATCCGTGACCTCTTCACCTCTAGTTGCCGGCAAGCAATGTAAAAATTTCACACCAAGACTGCACTGCTCTAGCAATTCACGATTGACTTGATATTTCGGCATAAAAATTCGATTTCTTTCTTCCGGAGACAGCTCACTTTCGTAAAGCCCATACCAAACATCTGTATAAACAAAATCGGTCCCCGGCAAAGCCCGTTTCGGATCATCTGTTACTAGGAAGCTCCCGCCATTTTCCTGTACATTTTTTGCTAAAACGGATTGATACTCTTCATTCAATTGATAGCCTTTTGGACCATAATGAACGAAATTCATGCCTAATTTTGTTGTGATAAAACCCAACGACGCACAAACCTGCGTTGCATCTCCAACAAACGTTACTTTTACATCCTCTAGGCGTTTTCCTTCAGGTAAATTTTCAACAATGGTACACAAGTCACCGATTTCCTGGGTAGGATGATTGAAATCGCTCATCGCATTAATAACTGGCACAGTCGAAACCTCTGCTAAATCGACAACCGTTTGATGCTCCGCTACCCGTGCCATCACCACATCGACCAATCGAGAAAGGACCTTCCCGGTATCTCCAATCGTTTCATGACCTCCTAGTTGAATCATTCCTGGTCCTAAATACTGAGCATGCCCGCCCAACTGCTCCATCGCTGTCTCAAACGAAACTCGTGTACGAGTGGAACTTTGCTGAAAAATCATGCCTAATGTTTTACGCCGCATCAACGGCGGATAGTACCCCTTCTTCACACAATCCTTGATCAACAGAGAAAGATTGATAATAGTCAAAAGCTCTGTTTTCGTAAATTCATTTGTATCAATAAAATGTCTCATCTTCTCTACTCCTATCGCTTAATAATGAATAAAACATAATAAATGACTTGGCTATCCATGCACAGGTCCTTCTGTTAATTTTGTGACACAGCAACTCTATCCCTTTGGCTGCTGTTGCGTAATACAATGGATATTCCCTCCGCCATAGACGACTTGTCTCGTTTGAACACCCACGATTTCATGTTTTGGGAACATTTCCTGCAATTGTTCTAATGCCAAGGAATCATTTTTATCGCCATATTGTGGAGCGATAATAGCACCATTCGTAATTAAAAAATTCATATAAGAAGTGATGCATATATCGTCTGCGTGTCTTGGAATACTGCCGGCGACTGTATCAACCTCATATTCTTCACCATAAGTCACTGGATCAATCGTCGTGCACAGCTTGTGTACTTTCAGCTTTCGACCCTTCGCATCTGTCTGACTGCTTAGATAGTCATAGGTCTCTTTTGCCACTTCATAGAATGGATGATCTGTATCCTCTGTGTAGATGCACGCTGCTTCTCCGGGGCGAACAAAACAAGCCACATCATCGACATGTCCGTTGGTTTCTTCTGGATCAATTCCACGAGGGATCCACAAAACTTTTTCAGTATTCAAATATTCCTTCAGCATCTCTTCAATTTCTGCCTTATTTAAATGCGGATTACGTCCTTCTGACAGCAGGCACATTTCTGTCACCATGACTGTCCCTTCGCCATCGACGTGGATTGAGCCGCCTTCTAAAACAAAGTCCGGTGTGTGATACGTATCGATAGATTCAATCTCGCAAACCTTTTGAGCTAATTTTTGATCTTCTGCCCATGGAAAATATAAGCCGTCGACCAGTCCGCCCCATGCGTTAAAGTCCCAATCAACTGCACGGACATCCCCTTTATCATTGACTACAAAGGTTGGTCCGCAATCTCTCATCCAGGCATCATCATTCGCGATCTCCACAACACGGATATTGTTTGGTAAGGAATTACGACAATGCTCATATTGAGCTGCAGAAACGCACATCGTGACAGGGGTAAATTTGCTGATGGCATTAGCCACATCGGTGAAAGCTTTTTGAGCATCCTTTCCGCCATGCTGCCAATTATCCGGTCGCTCTGGCCAAATCATCCAAATTTGTTTCTGCGGTTCAAACTCACCCGGCATCCGAAAGCCGTCTTTTTTTGGTGTTGAAGCAAGTCTTTTTGCCATAATGAAAACACTCCTTTATTTTTTATGCATCGAGCACCGATGCTTTTTGCTGTTTCATTGCAAGATAGATCAAACCTTCACCGCAACCGATCGATAAAGCCAGGCCAACGATCAGGCTGATGACATAGAGGTGAGGATTATCTCCTTCTGGCGGAATTAAAAATGAAATACTGCTGAAAACCAAGAAGATAGCATGAACGATCGCAACCAAATACGCCGTTTTTTTACCAAATGGTACTTTAAACGGTCGCTTGATCGCTTGATCCATTTTACGCAGCTTCAAAAAAGTAAAGCTCAAAACGATATAGGGCAAGAAAAAGATGATTGAGGTGAACGCCAATAAGGTCCAAAATAAGCTTTCGCTTGTACTGGCAGTAATACCATAAAAAATCAATAACCCTGTCGAAACAATCCCTAATAGAACAGCGGAACCTACAGGAGCATAGGCGCGATTTGTCTTTGCAAAAAACTTTGGCAGCTCGCCGCTTTCACCTGCTTCAAGTGCTACTTTATTACCACCCAACGCCCAACCGAATACATAGCCTAAAAAGCCAACGAACGTGACGATTCCGATAACATTCACTAGCCATTTACTACCAAACATTGCAACAACTGTATCAAAAAGTCCTGATGTCTCACTGATACTTCCTGTTGGCAAAACCATGATAATCGCTGAAGCAGAAAGAATATAAAAGAAGATTGTAAAAAATCCGCTCAAAAAGACTGTTTTCGGAACATTCTTTCTGGGGTTTTCAAGTTCGCCTGCTGAACAGCTGATTAAATCAAACCCTGTCACACTGTATACGTAAACTGGAATCAATGCAGCAAAACTTAAATCCCATTCAGGCAGCCATGAATCTGTCGCAAAAGAATGCTGCACCCCGTGAGTAAAGCTTGAGTAAAGTCCCCCTGCTATCAAAACGAATGTCACTAAGACCTTGCTGATTGAACTGATAATCGGCAGCCATTGGGCCTTCTGCAAATCAATGCAATTGAAGATCACTACAAACCAAACACATGCGATACAGATAAGTACGATGCCCCAAACAGACAAATTGGGGAAAAACATTTCTTTTACGATAGATACCATCACGACCGCTGTTGCTGGTATAAACCCAGCTACATTCAACCAATACCACCAGGTCGTACGAGCAGCCCACTTGTCACCATAGGCTCGCTTGACCCAAACGTAAATTCCACCTTGATCCGGATAAGTTGATCCCAATTCTGCACAGATAAGACCATGAGCTAAAAAATAGGTACAGCCAATAAAAATGAAATTGACTATTAACGATGGCCCTAGTTTTGCCTGAGAGGAAATCAATTCCAATGAAAAGACAGAAGAAAATGCCAGTGCTAAAATTGAAAAGAACCCCAATTTCTTTTTCGTTTCCATCCGTACCCCCTCCTCCCTTATGTAAGCGCTTTTATTTATACTTTGAATCTATCATCTGAGCCTTTACTACGTCTATACCATTGCGTTCGAATGTATCAGTGAAACATATATTGGGGAGCGTTTCATGTTATGAAACACTTTTGAAACAAGTAAGTCTTTAAGAAAATAAGAAAAGCCAAACAACGATTATACTTTCATTTCGTTAAGTACAATCGTCGTTTGACTTTCGTTTTGTTAAGTTATTTTGAAAATGGCTTTTGAATCACTTATTTTTCCTACGTTGTAAAAAATTTATTTTTCTTTTGTACTGCCAATTTCCAGTAAGTTCCCTTCTGGATCAGCAACATAAAAATTGCGTATACCAAATGAAAAGATGATTGGTTCGCCCATCGAAAATTGTACCTCTAGCTTTGAGAGCCGCACCTATTCTTGCTTTCTTTCCCTTCACTAGATTCTACTCCTTTGCCAATCAAACAGTGATTACTGCTTCAAAACATTTTCGATGTAGCCAACATCTACGCCTGTTCGATTTGCTGTTTCCTCGATCGTCAAACCAGAATCAAGGAAGCGTCTGACTACCATGGTGATACTCTCAGATACCTCAATAATGTGCTTATCCAAATCATAGAAACGCACAGCTCGTTGTCCCCAGCTATGCTCCAGCAGAGGATGCAGATAAAGGATATCGCTCCGACCATCCAGCAGTTTGATGAAATCATCCATGTCATCCGTCTCAAAGTACAATTCGCTGGCATTATTCTCAAGCACGACTTCCGTTGCTTTTTTATGAATAAATTCCGCCCAACTATCCACCGTTTGTAAAAATAATCCACCTGTCAATTGTATATGCTCACCCGCATCCACCATTACTTCCAATCCTAAAACAGAATGATAAAACTCTTTGGCCCTTTCAATATCTGCCACTGCGATCAATGTTCCTTGATAGTTCATTCTTCTCCTCCTTAAATTCCTTTGACAAAAAAAATCTCCATCGGCTGCTGATAATCAGGAACCGGAATCAGTAAACCACCGGCATCCTGATAACCTAATTTGCGGTAAAAGTGCTGGGCCTGCTCATCTACTTGAGTCGAGGTCATCAGCATTTTATAGCCCCGCTGCTGCATCTCTTTTTCCCAAAATATCATTAATGCTCTACCATAGCCTCTGCCTTGGTATTCTTCGGCCACATACAGCATCGTACAGAAAGGGTGCTCGTCCCAGAAAAAATTGTATCTCATTAGTCCTACGGCCACACCGTCGACCGATAAAACGTACCCAAGCTTTTCCCGAACCTTCTGATCAAATTGCTCCTTTGGCAAATGCTGATCTAGCGTGAACCAAAATGCGCGATCTGATTCCTGCACAGGACGAATCTCCAATTCCCCCACCTCCCGATAGTTTCTTTTAGTATAGCATTCTTCTACACAAAAAAATCAGTCAGCCTTTACTCTAACTGATGCTCATTTACCTGTTGACTTAGAGTATACTCAAAGTATTAAGCTAAATTTATCCAATAAATAATATGCAACAAAACAATTTGCCCTAATCCAAATCAAAAAAGGAGTGCTTATTATGCAGCAATTACTATACTACCCTCACACAAGTCCGAACCCTGCAAAGGATTATCAGGAGGAAGCCATCGCAAAAAAGAATACCTATTTTATTATGCAGATCGCTACGATGTATGTGACAAAGCAAGAACATTCACCGGTCATTGACAAGCTTTACGAAGCGCTGCTCCACAACCTGATAGACACTGTCTCTTATCGTGAACCGAACAATTTAATAGAAGTAATCCGCTATTCACCACGTATTCCAGAAAGGTATACTGATTTTTCAGTACTGAAAATGGCCCATGAACTCAGTGTGTATTTTGACCTATCTCCTGTTTTCGCATTAAGTATTGTTTGGTCAAACTGGGCACGCGCGGTTTATCAGAAGCGCTTGAAACGCTTTGTGGCATTTGCTGTCAATAGTATGAAAATCGCTCCTTGCGAATGTGCTGAAGAAACCGCATTAAAAGGGATTCATGCAATGGAAAATTTTTTCCGCGCCGCCCACTTGCCGCTTACTTTTGAGGAAGTCGGTATTTTTCCAACGGATAGTGAGATTAGCAAGTTAGCGGAAAATTGCCTCCCCCAAGGAGAAGAAGCGGCTAAAACAATCCAGCTGATTCTAAAGTGTTCGCAATAACCGCACCCAACATCTGTTAAAATAGAAATGACAAAGGAGGAGAAAAAGTTGTCCTACAAAATAAGTGATATTTCTAAGAAAACAGGCCTTAGTGCCTATACATTAAGATTTTATGATCAGAAAGGGCTGCTTCCTTTTGTGGCACGAGATGAACATGGCCGCCGCTATTTTGACGAGAAGGATCTGGAGTATTTATCCATTATCACCTGCTTGAAAAATACCGGAATGCAATTAAACGACATTAAGCAATTTGTCGAATGGTCGATGGCTGGTGATCCAACCTATGAAAACCGACTTAATTTCTTTACGGAACACAAGAAAGAGGTTGAAAAGCAATTGGCGCAAACGCAGGCATATCTGGATAAAATTGATCGAAAAATTGCCAAATACAGCCGACAGCATGAAGCCATTTTGGAGAAAAATAGGTAACTCATGTACAAATCAAAATGGGTAACGAAGAATTCTTCGTTACCCATTTTGATTTATTCTAATTCATAATAGATTGCTTTGATACGTTATCATTCTCTATCTTTCTTACCAAATTTTTTTATTATCGATTGGATAATAATTGATGTTAAGAACTTCTCTCCACTATTGATTAAAACATCGCATGTCGAATTGAGAATAAATATTATTAAGATTAGTCTTTTAATCGGTTGGATTTGAAAAAGAGCACGCTATCACGACAAATGTTTGTTAGCCTGATAAACCGTTCAGATGAATCAACAACCTTCTCTTCTCTCGATTTCCTCCATTCTTTCGTCCAACTAAAAAAATAAGTCCATTAAAATCATTCGGCAGATCTGTCTCTGGGCAATCATCACTTTTGAAGACAATAGTTGTCTTCAAGTTATTAACATACTCATCCATTCCTGATACACCTTATAACGATTTTCCTGTGTCTACTCCATGTTATTCGCCTAAGAGCCTAGGATGGGCAAAACATAGTCTTGATTGTATTCCAAACCTGAGATTGTTTCCTTGGAATCCGTGATGATCACCATCACTGTTGCATCTTTGCCTTTTCCTTCGATCATTTTTAAATCAATTGATCCGATCACCTGTCCTTGCTGAATGGTATCTCCTTCTTTAATGGTTAAGTTAAATGGCTCGCCATTCAGTTCAACAGTATCAATTCCTAGATGCAGTAATAATTCCAAACCATCATCTGCGGTGATTCCAATCGCATGCTTTGTTGGTGCAATCATTTTTACTAAACCCGAAATGGGCGCCTTAATTGCCTCCTTACTTGGCAATACAGCAAAACCTTCACCCATCATTTTGCTGGCAAAAACCTGATCATTGACTTCTGTAATTGGAATAATTTCTCCTTCAATTGGAGAATAGACTTTTACATTTTTTGCTTTTCTTTGTGATTGCGAGATGTTTTCGACTTTTGCACTTTTCTTGATTACAAAGATATTGGTTAGAACAAAAGCCAGAATGAAGGTACCGATTCCAATCAATACATAGGTAATTACTTGATATGGTTCATATATATACATCAAAGGCGACAGCAACACAGCTAAGCCATAACTATTTGCTTGAATTCCTAATAATGAGAGAACCATTCCGCCAATTGCTGAGCTTCCTAACATAACTATTATCGCTTTCATCCCAGTTCGCATCACCACCCCAAATAAAGCTGGTTCACTAACTCCTAGCATTTGAGTGACCGTCGCTGAAATTCCAGCTGTCTTGATTGATGTACTTTTGGTTCTCAAAGCAATTGCCAGACAAACAGCTGCATTCGCAAAACCGTACATTGCACAAACAGTAATCAATGGATTGAAACCAGTAGTAGCGATTAAAGATGTCTCAATCATGATGAACATGTGATGCATACCAGTCATTACTGCAATCGGATACAAAAATCCAATAATCAAACCGCCAAGACCTAATGGCAAGTGCAAGAACATTTCAATAACTTTGACCGCTTGTCCTTCAAATCCATGAACAATGGGTCCTAAAACAAATAGAGCTATAAAAACTGAAACGAGTATCACGACAAAAGGAGTGAAAATCAGATCCATTGCATTGGGCATGACTTTACGTAATTTTTTCTCCAATGTAGCGCCGATCATTCCTGTGATCAGCGCAGTCAAAATCGATCCTTGGTAACCCACCAAAGGAATCACGCCAAAAGCCATGATTGGTTCTGCTGTCCCTCCGGCAACAGCATAGGCATTAGGCAACGCTGGTGAAACCAGCATTAATCCTATCAAGAATCCGATAATCGGCAAGCCGCCCATTTTTTTGAATGCTGACCAACAAATGAAAGCTGTTAAGAAACCAAATGCGGTATCGGTCAATACTGTCACCGAAGCACTCAACCATTCGGGGATACTGTTTGGTGACAGCCCCATCGTATTTAGCACAGTTTCATTAAACAGGACGCCCTTCAACCCGAGAAATAACCCAGTTGCACCTAAAATCGGAATGATCGGGACAAAGATATCAGCAATATTACGAACGGCTCGTTGTAAAGCAGATGAATCATCTTTTGCCATTTGATCTTTGGATACTTCATTAAATGAATAGATCGATTGTAATGCATCAAAAACTTTGTTCACGATTCCTGCTCCAAGGATCACTTGATATTGACCCGCATTGTAAAAGACTCCTTTGACTTCTTCCACCTGCTCTACTTGACTGTCATCAATGGCTTTTCGGTCCTTCACTTGTAGTCGTAAACGGGTGGCGCAATGGGTAGCAGAAACAATATTATCTTCTCCTATAACGGAAACAAGTTTTTTTGCGATCTCTTGATAGTTTATTTTAGTCATGTTTTTCACCCTTTCTGATTACAACAGCCTGATATGGTTGTAATACCTGCGAACCATCCTCTTTACTCAGCTCACAATAGTTATTCAGCAAAACTTCTCCTGAAGCTTGGATTTTCTGCAATTGGTTACTTAAGTTAACAAATACTTGAACCTGCTCTTTCCCTGTTCTTTCATAAGCGATCACCGCATCAGCTGTTTTCAAAGGAGTAAAATGTCCGTAGATCAACGTGTCACGGTAAGTAGAGTGATTGCGCAATTGAATCATTTTTTTATAAAAGGAAAAAACTGAATTGGATCGATGAATCTGATCCGCGGCATTCACATCTTTCTGATTCCCAGTTGATTTTATCCAAGAATTTGTAGATTTACTAAAACCGGCATTACTTGAAGCATTCCATTGAAACGGGGTTCGAGTATTATCTCTGGAACGCCAATTCACAAAATCTAGCGCTTCTTTCTCAGAATAACCTTCTAATAGTGAACGATGGTAATTATCGATACTAGATACATCATTAAAATCTTCGATCGTTTCACGTTGAAAATTTTTCATACCAATTTCTTGTCCCTGATAGATAAACGGGGTTCCTCTTAAAAAGAAGAACAAAGCTCCTAACGCTTTTGCTCCAATTTCATTCTGATAATGTTCGTCTGTAATATATTTTGATAACGAGCGAGGCTGATCATGATTTTCTAAAAAATTTGCTCCCCAGCCGCTGCTTTGTATCGCTTGTTGACTCCGAAATAATAATTCCTTTAAATCCTGAGGCTGCCATTTTGTGCGACGAAACCATTCACTGCCGTTTTTAACATCAATATCTGCATAATGGAAATCAAAAATCATATTAAAATAACCATCCTTGCCGATATATTGAGCATATTGCTCATATGGAACACCAGGTGCTTCTCCAACACTTACACATTCATATTTTTTAAAAGTTTCGTTATTCAGTTCAATTAGAAATGCCTCGATTCCAGGGCGATTCCTTGTTTTATTCTTTACACTCCCTAAACCATCAGAACCGTCTATTACCGCATCACTATAATCCTGATCTTTTTTTATGAAGGTGATAGAGTCAATTCGAAACCCAGCGATTCCCATTTCCATCCACCAATTAATCATTTCATAAATTTGCTTTCTTAATGCTGGATTCTCCCAATTTAGATCGGGCTGTTTTTTATCAAAGGTATGAAAGTAATACATATTGTCTTCATTTGGAACAGGTTCCCAAACACTGCCGCCAAAAATCGAACGCCAATTATTTGGTGGATTTCCAGCCTTACCAGCTTTAAAAATATAGTAGTCTCGATAGACACTTTCTTTATCTGCTAAAGCTGCTTGGAACCAGGCATGTTCATCGGAAGAATGATTTACTACTAAGTCGAGAATCAGCTTGATGTTCCTTTCCTTTGCAGATGCAATCAGCTCCGTCAGATCAGCCATCGTACCAAAATCTGCCTGTATACCTTTATAATCGGCTATATCGTAGCCATTATCAACCATTGGTGAAGTAAAAATTGGACAAATCCACAACATTGTAACACCAAGCTCTTGCAGATAATCTAATTTTTTAATAATACCTTTGATATCGCCAATACCATCTCCGTTACTATCATAAAAACTCTTTGGATATATCTGATAAACTACCTCTTCCTTCCAAAAAATCTGCTCTTCATTCAACCACTGTTTCTTTTCTAAAGTCATCTCCAAAACTCTCGCTCCTTTTTATGGTATCGATACCATATTTTAATTTTAAAAAAATCTGCTAAGCAGATTTTCGTATAATCAATTTTAGTACCAAATCAGATTTATCCAGCTGATACTTTTCTCCCTCCATATGTGCCATTAGTAAATTACTCGATTCTCGACCTAAAGCTTCAACTGGCTGTGCAATTGTCGTTAAAGGCACCGCCAACATCTCAGTAAAAGGCTGATTATCAAATCCCATAATTGCCAGATCTTCTGGTACCCTTTTCCCGACCTCTAAATATCTTGCTAGAATGCCGCTGGCTACTTCATCGCTGCTGGTGAATACTGCATCGGGGCGATCATCTTCTGTTAACGCTAGTAATTTATCTGCTACCTTTTTGCCATCTTCGACTGTATGCACCTGTTTAAATATCCAGTCAATTTTCATTGGCAAGTTGGACTCCCTCAACGCTCGTTCAAATCCTTCGGTACGAGAATTTCCGTGTCCTCCACGTGTCAATGTTCCCCCTGTACAATAAGCAATTTTTTTATGTCCTTTGTTGATCAAATAGCTCGTTGCATCAAAGCTGGCTGCTTCCTGATTCGTAAAAACCTGTGGCAGAGTGGTATCCGGGATCTGTTCGTTACATAAGACAATCGGGCCATATTCCCGATAGGCTTCAATGTTTTTCGAATCTCCCTCAATCGAACACATAATCAATCCGGCAATTACTTGCTGCTTTAGCATCTCAAGCATATTCGTCTCTGCTTTCTTGTCATCATAAGTTTGCATCACTAAAACGTTGTAGCCATGAGCTCGTGCATTTTTTTCGATTGAATCTACTAGATGGGAAAAGAATGGGTTGACAATTCGAGAAACTAAAATCCCAATCATTGTCCCCTTTTTGGAGCGTAACTGAGTAGCCACAGAGCTTGGAGTATAATCCAATTCTGCCATAGCATCTTGGATTCGTTTTCGTTTGTCTTCAGAAATATACGGATGGTTATTTAAGTACCTAGAAACTGTCGAAACAGAAAGACCTGCCTTTTTTGCTACATCTTTGATAGTTGCCAATACATCACCGCCTTATGGTATCGATTTCATAAATATAGTACGACGTCTTGATATTTTTGTCAACAAGAATTTTAAAAGTTATGAACGAAAAATTTCTACATTCTCATTTATGTCATCAAAAAAGGACAAAAGAACCGCTGATCTGAGGGATCAGCGGTTCTGTGCTATTTGTTCAGCTAATTCTTTTAGAAAGGGCTCGTAATTAACTGTTGAGAAATCAGATACATCAAATTCTGTTAAATGGCCTAATTGAAATTGGTTGTATCCTCGTGCGTCGATAATTTCACGAAAGGCTTCCTTTGTAATCAGATTATCCGCCTGTGTTCGATCAATCAGTGTATCGCCAAAATGATAATGAGTCATAATGTGGCTCAGGTGGCGATCAGGTTCAACATCTCTGGCCTTTCTACGATGCCAAAGAACGTCAAAATCTGCGACTAAACGAATCGTGATTGGTTCGTAGTGATAGCGTTCGGCTAAATTTTTTAATTTAGTTTTTTGTTTATCACTAAAAGGATATTCGGAAACTACGATGCGCTTCCCTGCTTCCATATATAAAGATAGAGCATTGTAATAGAACGTCCAAACTTTGCTCTCTAACTCATTCTTCTCCGTTAGATTGTCAAAGCCGATCTGATCAGCCAGGATTTCCTTCCCCTCATCCGGCGTGATCAGGAAGAAATCTCCTAGAACACGCCGCATTTCATTGATCAGATAAGACTTTCCCGTTGCCGGACTGCCTGCGATCAAAATCAAATACTTTTTCATCTTACTTTTGCATCGCTAAAGGGCTGTCCACGTTCATAAACAGACTGATTTTATGTTTAACGATTTCTTTGACCGCCTGATTAGCTGGTATGACATTATGACGAAGCGATTTATTTACTTCTGTTTCTCCGAATGACTCCTTCGCCACTTTGGTCCAATTCACTAATAATTCGGTTCCAACGTTAAATTTGCGGATGCCATTGTTGATCAATTCTGGATAATCCTCCTCCTTCACACCAGTACCGCCATGAATGACTAATGGTACATCTACCACTGCATGAATTTCCTTTAATAATGGAATGTTTACTTCTGTTTTGGATTTGAATTGTCCGTGATTCGTTCCAATTGCGATGGCAAGAGCATCAATCGCTGTCTGTTTTACAAACTCTACCGCATCAGCAGGTTTTGTATAAACCTTGTCGTTTTCTGCTACAGAAATTCCTTCTTCTGTACCGCCGATCGTCCCTAGTTCGCCTTCAACAGAAACCCCTTTGGCATGAGCATATTCAACGACTGCTTTCGTTTTGGCGATGTTTTCTTTGAAGGGTAAATGTGAACCGTCATACATCACGCTGGAATAGCCTGCATCAATCGCTGCCTTGATCTCATTAAAGTCTCTGGCATGGTCTAAATGCAATGCCACATCTACCATTTCCGTATTCGCTATCTCCTTTACCACTGCGACCATCACATCGTAGCCAATATATTTAGCAGTATCGATACTCGTTTGAATAATGATCGGAGAACCCATTTCCTTTGCTGCACGAATCATTTCCGGCAGCATTTCCAAATTGTGCGTATTAAACGCCCCAATCGTCATGTTCAAATCTTCTGCTATTTGCGTTACTTCTTTTAATGTTTTATACATTTATCCAATACCTTCTTTTCTTTTGATTAATTACCCGCTGATCGTCACTTTTTTGGCAATTTGACGCATTTCGTCCATTTTGCCCATATACTTTTCGATACCCGCATCATCGCCATTGCGAGCAGCCTCCGCACGTTTCCCATTGTAAAGGCTCATTAATTTCTTGTAGCCATCACCGATCGTCAGTTTGTAGTCTAAGCTTTTTTCAAAACTTTCGATGGCAGAATCAATCTGCTCCAGCTTGGCCTGGTTCAAGCCAAGCGTTTCATACAGACTGGCTAATTCACTTTTTTCAATTGGATTCGCCTGTTCAGCTTCAGCAGCTTTGACCACTAATTCCTGCTGCTCTTTTACTAAAGCTTCCTTTTCTTCAGCCGACAGCTCAATTTTTTCTACTGATTTTTCTGTTTTGTTCTTTTTCTTAAAAAAACCAAACATGTTGAAACCTCCTAATTTTAGAACATTTTCAAGATTGGACTAAGAATCCAAGCATATAACAAGGCTGCTGTAACAGTATCTACGTCAGTTGCCGTGGCATTGATAAAGCCCATTTGATTGAAGATCGTTACTAAAAGCGCTGGCAATAAGGTGATAAAGAAGCCGTGGGCGATCCCGCCAATGATGGCTCCTCTTCTTCCCCCAGTCGCGTTTCCGAAAATCCCTGCTGTTCCTCCCGCAAAGAAATTTGTCAGCATACCTGGTAAAATCATCGCTAATCCAAAAGTCGGCAGGACAAACATGGCGATGATCGTACCGATCGTCGTTGTAATGAATCCTAGAATTACGGCATTTGGTGAATATGGGAAAAATACAGGGCAGTCCAATGCAGGAATCGCATTTGGTACAAGCTTCATGGCGATTCCGCGGAATGCCGGTACGATTTCACCTAGCAACAGACGTACACCTGATAACAGCACATAAACGCCGACAACAAATTGAATGGCCTGTAAGAAAGCAAACATCAGATAGTGTTGCGCTCCGTGATCACCGACGCCTTGACCAGCAAAGGCCGCAGTGATGATATATAACGGAACCATCACGACCATGACTGACAAATACGTGTCCTGTAAAAACTCAAAGGATTTTGGCAAATTGATGTCTTCGATTGATTTTTTGTTCTCCCCGCGTTCACCAAAGATGTATGCAACACCTGCTTCAAACATATAACCAATCGTACAGAAGTGTCCTAAAGCGATATCGTCGGATCCGGTAATTTTTCGAATAATCGGTTGAGCGATCGCCGGCATCGCAACAGCAAAAATCGCTCCAACGATACTTCCAACAACGATCAGCACTAGTCCTCTTAATCCAGAAAAATAACCAAAAACAGTCGTCATCGTTGCCATCCAAAGAATCGCTTGACCCGTTAAGAAAATGTATTTCCATTTCGTAAAACGAGCAATCAGAATATTAACAATAAAAATACCTAGAAAAGTCAGTGCGATGTCACGGCCTAAGCCCAACTCATTCATCGCTTGTCCGTTGATTGCTTCGATTGAAGGAATGATCCCCTGCATGTGGAAACCAGCAGTAAAGATCTCGCCAAAATAAGTCAAGCTGCCGACAATAATGCTGGAACCGGCACTCAATACTTGAAAGCCAAGTAAGGTTTTCAGCGTGCCTGATATAACTTGTCCAGCTGATTTTTTCTGCAAGCATAGCCCTAGCATCGCGATCAAAGCGATCGTGATCGACGCCTGTGTCAAAATATTCTCGATGATGAAATTAACAATTCCCATTTGTTTCGCTCCTTATTCATATTAGAGTATTCATTTTTCAAAATTCGAAAAATGAGTCTGATTTTCATGCCGTATACCATTCCACTAGGTGCACTGTTCTAGTGGGTTAATTCTTGCGTTTTATCTCTTTTCATTGTGATAACTGCGAAGAGTGGAACTGGCATCCTTATTCATATTTAAGTATTCATTTTTCAAAATTCGAAAAATGAGTCTGATTTTCATGCCGTATACCATTCCACTAGGTGCTCTGTTCTAGTGGGTTAATTCTTGCGTTTTATCTCTTTTCATTGTGATAACTGCGAAGAGTGGAACTGACATCCTTATTCATATTAGTGTATTCATTTTTCAAAATTCGAAAAATGAGTTTGATTTTCATGCCGTATACCATTCCACTAGATGCTCTGTTTTAGTGGGATACTTTTTTGTGTTTTGTTTCGCTCCCCTTTGCTAACTGTGAAAAGTGGAACTGGCATCCTTATTCATATTAGTGTATTCATTTTTCACAAACCGAAAAATGAGTTTGATTTTCATGCTGACATACCATTTCTACATAATGCACTCAGACAAAGGCTAACTCCTATTTTAGAAATCATTTTTCGAAAACATGAAAAATGAGTCTGATTGTCGTTGCGCATACCATTTTACTAACTTGCTGAAGCAAGAAGTAAAACTGGCAAACTGGCATCCTTATTGTTTTTTACAACGCACCTTTTGACTCTAAGATTGGTAAAAGCTTTTCTTCGATTTCTGGTTTTGAGACGATATTTTTTAAATAAACGATGGCTGTTTTCTCTTCATCAATCGAAAATTTTTCAAACTGCGACTTGAAATTTTGTGCTGTGATAATAATGTCAGATTGTGACGATGCCGCTGTAGAAATATCTACATGATCCAATTTTGCATCAACGCCATGTGCATTCAGCACGTCCTCCGCTGCCATTTGAGCAGCGAAACTGCTTCCTAGCCCTGCCCCGCATACGAATAAAATTGATACCTGTTTTCCCATCTTTTTTCTCTCCATTTCTGTTTTATATTTATAGTAAAAACATAATTCCCTAACTAAATAAGATTTCCTTGAACCTTTCGATATCTGTTTCTCGACTCAAACGATCTACCTTGGCTTCATCATTGATCAATTCGATCAGGCTTCTCATAATATTTAAGTGAGAATAGGCATCGATGGCTGCTAAGCAAAAAATAATTTTCACCGGATCGTTCTCTTCGTTGCCAAATTCGATAGGCTCGTTGATCGTTGCCACGCTGATCCCTAGCTGATTGACGCCATCCTCAGGACGCGCATGCGCCAATGCGATGTATTTGCCGATCACGATATAAGGACCATATTCTTTTACCGAGTTGATCATGGCGGTCACATACCGAGGCTCGATCACCTGTTCATTTACTAATGGTTCGGAAACCCTGCGAATCGATTCCTCCCAAGTGTTTACCTTCTCATTCAATAAAATATTGCTGTCCTTTAGTACGTCTTCTAACATCGGCTGAATCTCCTTCTTGTTTATCGTTAATTGATTTTTGTCAAAAAGCGTTTCCAATTCTTTATAAATATCTCCTGACACCTCGCCGCCGCTTTTTTCAATGGTATCGATCAGCGCGTAGAACAATTGTGTGGAATCCTCGTTATTGACTAGACGCTTGAGCTTCTGATTCTCATTCAAAAAGCTGGTGATTCTTTTTTTACTTTCCTCCTTGATGATCGGCTCCAGCTCCAACACAGGCTTTTGCAGGTAATCAATCGCTACTGTACTGAATATCAAATCCACATCTAGCTTTTCGATCAAGTCCACTTCTCGTGAGCTCAGTACAGCCAGAACCTCAATATTAAAGAGCTCCTTCAGGTTTTCCGACAGCAGCTTGCCGGTCGCAACTCCGTGGTTGCAAATGACTACCGCTTTATAGATGTAATGAAGATCCTGATTAATCGCACTGACAGAGGTGGAAAAATGAATCGTGAGAAAAGCAATCTCATCTTCTGTTATTTGCTTGCCGGTCACCTGCTCGATCGAGGGGGTGAATTGATGAATGGCGGAATAAATATTGCCATAATTCTTTTTGATATTTTCCTTCAATGGATTGACGATTTGAATATCACTCTTCACTCGATTGATCAGACCAACGAGATGCTTGTACAGACCTTCTTGCAGCATCTCCTCTTTTCTCGAAAAGGGAATCTTCGTTTTTGCTTCAACAAACTGCATCAGTTGTATCGAAAGAAGCTGTGCCTGAACCCATTCGATCGAATTATTCATATCTCTTGAGTTAAAGGTATTCAACATGAAAACAATGTATTTGATTTCGACTTCTGGTGGTGAGAGTTGAAATGCCTCACAGATCGCTGTCACAAAATCACGAATGTCGCTTTGAGGGGTATCCGCAGCCTCCCAAGCCGAGCTGGCAATCAAATCTTCTCGCAGATACCGGCTCAGCCATACTGCTGTGAATACCAGCAGCTGATTTCGATAAATTGCGTCCTCCATTGAAGCCATCGACTCAACGTAGAGCTGATCTAGTTTTTTTAATAAATGCTGTGGAATATAATGGTTTAAAATCGTCCGATTGATGGAATATTCCTGCTCACCTTGAGGCGCAATCACGCCTACTGAATTGTTGATGATGTCATAGATCATCGTTCGAATCGATCGTTCCGCCCCCTGCAGGATGATTCCCTGCTTTGGCACACTTAAAACCTCAATGCCATATTCGGTTAAAATATTTCTGACGCGACGCATATCCTCATCCAGTGAGCTTTTAGAGATTTGGTATTCTTCCTCCTTTTGATAAAGAAAGGTCGCCTTTTTTCCTAGCGAAAAGGAAAGAATCAAATCAAAAATTCGGCTTTCACGATCCAAGTAGCGTTCATCATTGACTAAATCGATCTGTTTTAACAAGGCCTTCTTTTCTTCTGAGCTCAGGATTAATTGATAGCCCCTTTTTCGAAGATTTTTGATTTCTGGAATCTTTTCGGCAGCTAAAAATTGATTGATTTCCCGTAATTCATTTCGAATCGTTCGCGCACTGGTATGAAATTCTTCCTCCAGTTTGGCAAGTGTGACTGGATAATCAGAAGTTATAAAAATCCGCAATATTTTTACTGTTCGATCTTTCATCTATATCTTCCTCTCGTCTAAGGTGAGTATATAACCCTTTATTTTTCTTGATAAGTAGAGATTCTTGCAATCTTTTTTGGCAACAATGTAAGCGCAGCCTAAAATCGTTCCGTTTATCCAATTATTCCACCTCTCTAATTCCTGTTATTTTAATTGATCTTCAAGCCCGATCGAATAGTCATTTTCGAAAGGAAAAACGAAAGAAAAACGATCCCTGCTATTATTTAGCGAAACAAAAAACTCCCACAAAAGTGGAAGTTTTTTGTTCTTAGTGATTCGTTTATTATAGACGAATTAGCCAGAAAAATTGTGATAAATCAAAAATGGAACATTTGATTTTTTTTAGTTGCCTATTTTTTTCATTGTTCATCCGTTACAATAAAGATAGCTGATTAGTATGCTTAATGAAATCAGGAAATGGGGCAATAAAAATGAAAAAAGATGATGGGAGTTCGCTGGCGATTGGATTGTCCTTAGGGTTGGTTTTTGGCCTTCTTATGGACAACTTGGCCATCGGCTTGGCGATCGGGGTCGCTCTAGGGGCCTCTGGCACTTTTGCTAGAAGGAAAAATCAGAAATAATACTCGTCCCATACAATATTGGACGCATGGAGCCTCCTCGTTTATACTTTTAGGTAGAATGGAGGGTGTTTTTTATGATGCGTAGATTACGAAACTCTTTCTTAGTCACACTGGTTTATCTGCTTATTTCCAATATAGGAAATCTAACTTTCGGTATCAGCCCGAGATACAGTTGGACGACGACCCTTTGGGAGGCGCTATTTTTCTTTATTTTTGTTTTTTTGATCCAACAATTTCGCAAAAAATAAGCCTGATCAGCCCACTCAAATAAGGAGGTTTTTCCATGGAGTCAAATTTATCCGAAGATATCAAAATCTACCAGCAGGCCATTTACACGGACAGTCCTGTTTGTCGTGCGTACGCGGGTCTTTTGAAATTTATCCGGAGTGTCCGAACGGATTTCTTTATAAACTCAACGGATTATAAGGTCGGAAATCTTTCGGACGGCTATTTGGATTATACCTACTTTCCCTTCTTTGATCAGCAGCTGAGGAATGATGGGCTGCGCTTTGGGATCGTTTTGAATCATCAAGACATGCGATTTGAACTTTGGCTGATGGCTCAAAATGCCGACCTGCAAATCGATTACTGGAATAAGCTGAAGCATTTAAAATGGAATGTAGATAAGGCTGCGATGCCAAAATATACTGTTCTGGATACGGTCATCGTAGAGCAGCCTGATTTTTCCGATTTGGAGAAACTAAAAAAGCACATCATCGAAGGAAGCTTGAAAGAAGCGGCAGAAATACGACATTATTTATAATAAGCAAGCAGGGAGAGTCGAAATCTTAGTACTCTCCCTGCTTTTAAGTGTAGAAAAACTAATGAATTCTGTTCAATGCCTTCACTACCATTTTCGAAAACTCTTTCGAATGATCGATGAATGGCAAATGACCAGTACCTTCCATTGTGATAAAGTCTTTGTGAGGTGCTGAAATTCTTTGATAGTAATCCATAGTCCGATGCTGAACATCCATTTCATTTCAATTACCCAAACCTCGGCTGGCTGCTCAATTGCAAACAGGATTGTTCTTGCTGCATCCTCAGGTGAAATAACGATCTTTCTACTCTTGATTTCTCTTCGTTCTTCTTTTTTCTTTGTAGAAAAGATGATTCATACGACTCACCAGGAGGGGCTTTTTCTCCATAATGGTCAAAATGACAGCCAGCGCAATCATCAGAGCTCCTTCCCCAACAAACAATCCAGCGCCTGTTAATACTGGCAACAATCCTTGAAGCAGCGCAATGGAAATTGGCGCAAAGGCCGAACCAATATTGAAGGTGATCAGCAAAATCGACGTGTTTCGTTCTGCATTTTCCGCCTGCTGATTTATCTCGTTAAAGATATATGGAATGAATGTTCTAAAGCCAAATCCGCATAGAGCTGCTGACAGGGCGGCCATCACTAAATTTGTAGAAAATGCTAATAAAATCAGCGAAAAGCCCAAAAGCAGATAAGCCGCTGGCAAGGTCCATTCTTTTAGAATTGAAACGATTCTTCCAAAAAGAATCCCTGCCAGCATTGCCCCAAGACCTACTATTGCGAGATAGTTACTGCCGTCTGTCGCATTTCCAATCCCCTTAGTTACAAAGAAGGCAGTCACCTTTACCGCGATAGACATGTAAACAGTCACTGTAATCAGCAGAAAAATCAAATATCGGACAAATTGCGGCGTAAGCGGCCGTTTTCTTTTGTCTTGATGCTTTTCAATCGCGGCTGTTTCTGTTTCAGGAACAAAAAAGGAAAAAACGAGCAGAATTGGAATGGCAAGAAAATAGGTGAAAAAGGAAACCCGCCAGCTCACTAGTAATAATTGACCGACAGTGAAGGTGAAAAGCATCCCTCCGATTCCTTCGAATGCACTCTGCAGGCCAATCACTGAAGCTAACTCCCTCCCCTTAAAAAAGGTGGCGGCTAATGAATACAGCAATGGATTAAACAATCCGACTCCTATGCCAAAAAGCAGTCTGCTTAAGAAGAGTGAGAAGAACGAGCTGGTTGCTGCAGGCATTGCTCCGGAAATAATGACCAGCAGAATTCCTAATTGGACCGTTCTTTTTTTACCGATGACCTGTGCGATTTTAGGACTGATCAGCACGGTTGTGATAATGAAAAACGACGGAATCGTCGTTAATAACTCAATATATGTTGCGTTGATGTCGGGGTAAGCTTGGGCGATAGCCGGGATATTTCCAGCTATCGCACCTCCTGTTACCACCAATAATGAAACCGACAATAAAGCAGACTTAGCTACTCGGTTCATAAATATAACCAAACCATTGGACGGTCGCCATCAGCGATCTGTCCACTCAAAGGGCTCTTCATTAATACAAACTTCCTCCTGTTGTCTACATCCTTAGTCAAAAATTTCCTTCGCCATTGAAAAAGCACTCCAAGCTTTTGGCCAACCAGCATAAAAGGCTAAATGGGTGATCAACGCGCTGATTTCTTCTTTTGTCACGCCATTTTCTTTGGCGATTTTCAAATGTGCTTCAAGCTGCGGTGCCCCCATTGCTAAAAGGGCAGAGCAGGTAATCATGCTGCGATCGTGAGCAGAAAGCTCCTCCTCTTTTGCCCAAACCTCGCCAAATAATACATCGTCATTTAATGCGGCAAATTGCGGTGCAAATTCTCCTAATTGTTCTCTTCCAGCTGTTTGTTTTTTCATGATTTATTCTCTCCTTATTGTTCTAATTTGTTGTACCATTCGTCACTTACTGGTTCCAGCCATTCGGGTGTGCCTGCTGTAATGGCTACATGTTCAAACCAGCTGTCTTTGGTGGCTCCGTGCCAATGCTTCACGCCATCATGGGTTACGATCACGTCTCCGGCTTTCAAGAGTTGTGCTGCTTTTCCTTCCTCCTGATACCAGCCTTCTCCTCCAGTTACTAGTAATAATTGATACCCATCATGATGGATGTGCCAATTGTTGCGGCAGCCAGGTTCAAAGGTGACATTGCCAACACCGACATTGACCGCTGGATCAGCAACTAATGTCTCTAAATAGCTTTGTCCGATAAAATATTGTGCATAGGCATCATTTTTTTCTCCGATTGGAAAAATCACACCATTTTTTACTTCTTCATGTTTTGCCATTATAAGTTCCTCCTGATAATTGTTTTTATTTTGAATAGGATAGCAGCCAATTTTTCACTGCGGTATCCGCACGACTGGTCTTTGAGCCGCGAACGGCTAATCCCGTCTTGATCTCGGCTCCTGCACAAGCCGCCTGCAAGTCTTGGATACTTGAACCAAAGGCACTGCCTTCGTGAGTAATGAAAGGATAGATTGTTTTATTCTGCCAATTGTGTTCTGCTAAAAAAGTCGCGATGATCCGCGGATAGGTTCCCCACCAATTTGGGTAGCCAAGAAAAATCGTATCCACCTGTTCAAGGTCAACAGACAGCTTTTCATAGGCTACCTGCGCGGAAGTTTTTTTCTCCTCCTCAGCCTTTTGCACGGCCTCATCATAATTGTCTGAATATGGCGTTAACGGTAATAATTCATACATAGGAATCGTTAACTGCTGACTGATTTTTTCTCCCAAAATCGCGGTGTTTCCAACTGAGACCATTTGCCTTTTTCCATCAATGTAGTTTTCTCCAGCTCTGGAAAAAAGAACAACTACTGCGGTCATTCTGCTCCCTCCTCTTTTCTTATTATTCTGCGGCTCTTTCCTTTTACAAAAAAGAGTCGTATCCTGAACAACTTCAGAATACGACTCTTTATCAACTATGTCTAATGCCTATATAGTCATACTACTATAGCCTGAAGGCATGATTGAACCGATTGATTAGCTCTTGAACCGCCGGTGTTTGAACCCGCTTTTTCCAAACTAAAACACAGTTGGTTTTAATCGCCGGCTTCAACGGAATAAACACTGTCTCTTCCAATTTGCGATCCGAAATCGCTCCTTCGATCGCTAACGCAGCACCAACCTTATGATCTACCAGCGGCAGCACATTGAAAATTAAATTGTAATTGCCGACGATATTCAACTGGTCAAAGGGAACTCCCGACCATTCAGCCAATAAGCTTTGAACCTCTGCACGACCTGAGCACAGGATCGGCAACCCGCGAATATCCTCTGGCTGGATATATTCATTATTGGCGATGAACAATTCTTTGGAGATCAGAAATCCCCATTTTTCCTCCCGCGGCAGGGTCAACGCTTCGACTTCCTTCAATGAAACAGGCTCGATCAATACTGCAAGGTCCAATATGCCCTTTTCTAAACGGTCCGAAATATCGTCACTTGTGCCGGTAACTAAATTGAATCTGATCTGAGGATAATCACTGATCAGCTCCTCTAAAAGCATGGCGACCGTATCTGAATTGTCTGCTTCCACACAGCCAATCGAGATCGTACCGCTTAATTCCTCATTTCGCTGCGCTGAAAAGGCCTGCTCCAGCTTTTTATCCAATACTAAGATTTCTTCGGCACGTTCCTTTAAAAAATAGCCATCCTGAGTCAAGCTTAGGCGATTTTTTTCCCGATGAAAAAGCGGTCTGCCGATACTTTCCTCAAGCTCCTTGATTTGTCGGCTCAAGGTAGGCTGAGTAATATTCAAGATACGGGCTGCCCGTGAAATATTTCCCTCTTGAGCAACTGCCCAAAAATAGCGTAAAAGTCTGATCTCCATAACATTGCCTCTTTGCTTTTTCTTTTACTATAGCAGATTATTCCCGCAAACTAAAAAGCTGCGTCATTTGAACGCAGCGCTTTTTATAAATTCTTCAATTAATTCAGCTTAGCCAAAATATGCGCGATCCCGCCCTCATCATGAGTCAATGTGATCTCGTCCGCTGCAGCCTTCAATTCATCTTTGGCATTTCCCATGGCGATACCGACTCCGACAGCTTCAAACATGACCAAATCATTGTTCCCATCACCAAAGGCCAGACAATCCTCTTTGCTGCGCTGGATCTTTTCTAGTACCATTTCAATAGCAGTCTTCTTATTGATATTTTTCAGACCAATCTCGCCGCTGTCTGGTCCAAATGCCGGAACGGTACTTCTCAACATATGAAAGTCTCCGTCATACTCCTCATGGATAACCTCATAAGGAACCGAATGATTAATAAAGGAAAGCTTATTCACGTCTTCATAGTCGATTAAACTCGAATCCTCGATTAGAAGGTCCAAAAACCACTGGATCGCAGCGATTTTTTTCTGTCCTTCCTCCGATTCCTCAGCACTATCGCCTAAACTAAGCTGAATCAGACGCTCTCTTAGCTTGGCGCTCGCAAACAGCCCTTGATTTGATTCAAGATAGTATTCAATCTGATGCCCCTCTAGAAAACGAATCATCTTCTTTAATTCCGCAGAATCAAACACATGATGAAAAATCACTTCGCCATCGATCTCACAGTAGCCGCCGCCAGCACCGATGATTCCGCTGATCGGCAACGCAAGGACTTCGTCAGAAATCTCTGCTTTAGAACGCCCTGTACATAAATAAAAACGGTGTCCTCTTTCATATGCATGAATGATCGCTTCTTTGGCACTGTCTGGAACAAGCCCAGCATCATTACACAACGTACCATCAATATCTAAAAAAATTATTTTTCCCATTATTTCCCTCACATTCTCATGAATTGCTCAAATAAACCTGCATTTCTAACTAGATTACTATTCTTGCAGATACTTTTCAATTCACTTTTAGAATATAAGAAAATTGTTTCGATGAATCGCCTTTTTTAACCGCCTCATTTATCGATTTTAGATGGTCCTCAATTAAATCCTCGGGCGATTTCAACCCAACCGAACTGCGGCAGCAGCTAGCGTGTGTAATGTATTTTCGAAAAATACTTAACAAAACGAAAGCCAAACGGTCCCTTTTCTTTAAATTTCGAAAGTTTAGGAGCGATTGGCTTTCTATTCATTCTGTTTCACTAAAGGACTGCTGAGGGGATTTGATTTCTTACGGCTTCTCCATTTGTCGCAATCACTTGTTTGTACCAATCAAAGGATTTTTTCTTTGTCCGTCTTAACGTACCATTGCCCTGGTCATCACGATCGACATACACAAAGCCGTACCGTTTGCTCATTTGACCAGTACTTGCTGCAATCAGATCAATACAGCCCCAGGTAGTATAGCCAAGAAGCTCTACACCATCAATTTCCACTGCATCCATGAAGGCTTGAACATGCTTTTCCAGATAGTCGATCCGATAGTCATCCTCGACATAGCCATTTTCATCAGGAACATCCACCGCTCCTAACCCATTTTCTACGATAAACAAGGGCTTTTGATAACGATCATACAGCTGGTTCAAGGAATTTCGCAAGCCCAGCGGATCGATCTGCCAGCCCCATTCAGTTGATGGCAAATGCTCATTTTTGATTGAGGCAAAAAGATTTCCGGTGGCCTGCTCATAGTCCTCTGGATGCGCACTGACGGTTCGTGAACAATAATAAGAAAATGTCACGAAATCGACCGGCGATGCGGCCAATATCTCTTTGTCTTCAGGCGCCATTTGAATGGACAAGCCTTCTCGTTCAAATTTTTTCAGCGCATAATTAGGATAGTTGCCTCTTGCCTGGACATCAATGAAAAAATAGCCTTCACGATCGCGCTTGATCGCTTCTTGATAATCCTCCGGCCGGCAGGTGTAGGGATAATGACTGCCGCCAGCCAGCATACAGCCGACTTTATTCTCAGGATCGACCTCATGAGCAATTTTCGTAGTTAATGCACTGGCGACCAGTTGATGATGCGCCGCCTGATACTTGATCGCTTCTTTGTTTTCGCCTTCCTTAAAGACGATGCCGCCGCCAACAAAGGGCTGGTGAAGCAAAATATTGATTTCATTGATCGTCAGCCAATAATGCACCAGACCTTTGTATCGGGTGATGACTGTTTCAGCGTAGCGGGTGTAAAAATCGACCATTTTACGGCTTCTCCAGCCGCCATACTCCTTGATCAAATGAATGGGGATATCAAAGTGCGTGATCGTAACAAGTGGTTCGATCCCATATTTTTTTAGTTCATTAAAAATGTCTTCATAAAATTTCAAGCCGGCTTCGTTCGGTGTCTCGTCATCTCCGTTAGGGAAAATACGTGACCAGGAAAGCGACATCCGATACACCTTAAAGCCCATCTCAGCGAAAAGCCGAATATCTTCCATATAATGATGGTACATATCGATCGCTTCTTTAGCAGGATAGTAATACCCTTCTTTCCAATCGAGCATTTCCAGTTCGCCGGCCGCTACCTTCTTTCGATCTTCTCCGTACGGTAATACATCGATATTGGCCAATTGCCGGCCGCCTTCAAGTACGCCGCCCTCTGTTTGATTGGCAGCGGTCGCTCCGCCCCATAAAAAGTTTTTATCTAAAGCCATTCTGATTCTCCTTCTCGTTTCTGCCAGCGTTCGTTGTCCAGCGCTAAACTCTCACAGCCAAAATATCTTGATTACAGTCCGTTTGCCCGATCGTGATCGTTTCGATCGCGGAGTACTGAGGCGTATTGGTCACAACAACTGGAACCTGCGTATCGTATCCTGCTGCCTGAAGCTGCTCTAGCTCAAAGGTCAAGATCGGCTGTCCCTTTTTGACTTTCTCGTTCGCTTCCACCAATACGTCAAAATATTTCCCCTTCAGTTCGACAGTGTTCAATCCAACATGAATCAGAATTTCTACCCCAGTCTCTGAAACTAGCCCAATCGCATGCTTTGTCGGGAAGACAGCAGCTATTTCTCCATCAAACGGAGCGACTACCTTTCCTTCGACTGGCTCGATCGCAAAGCCTTTACCCAGTGCTTCAGAAGCAAACGCCTCATCGTGAACCTCATTCAGTGGAAGGACTTGTCCTCTAATCGGACTGATCATCAGCGTATCCTCCAAAATAACTTCTTTCATTTCTGGAATTTCTAATTCGTTCTCTTCCTTTTCAAATTTAAAGCTCAAAAAGTAAGTCAAAATTGCGGTCGATACGGCAGATATGATCAATGCGATCACGATATTCCAGAAAAAGCGCATCGTGTCATCACCGATGTATAGCAAAATCGCAGGTAACCCGGATGAGCCTGTAGCAAAGCGATGAGTATTGGTCAAACCAGCGTATAAGCCGCCTAACCCACCACCGATCATTGCGGAAATCAACGGGTATTTTTTAGGCAAGTTCACGCCATAAAGGGTCGGCTCTGTAATCCCCATATAAGCAGTGATTGAACCAGAGGTCGCCAGCTGGCGTAATTTTTTATCCTTTGTTCTAAAGGCCACAACTGCCGAAGCGGTCGCCTGTGCGATATTTGAGCAGACACAGCCCGGGCCAAAAATACTATCGTAGCCTAGCTCCGCCATCTGCATCACCCCAAGAGGAGCGACTCCATTGTGAAGGCCGAACATGACCATGATCGGTAAAAAGCCGCCGATCAAAACAGCTGGTACCCAGCTGGCATTGACGCTTAGGAAGGTAAAGAAGCTCGCTAAATACCCGCCAAGTATACTGCCTAAAGGTCCTAATACAGAAAATGCTAATGTTCCCATGACTAAAAAAGTCAGCATCGGTACGAAAACAAGCTCCACCGATTTAGGGATCACACGATTCAAAAATTTCTCTACGTAGGATTGGACAAAAATCACCAGTAAAATCGGAATGACGGAGCCAGTATACGTAGCGAGTGTGAATGGAATAATTTCAAAAAAGCTGACTGGATCTCCTGCGGTTACTAGCGCTCCCCAGTTAGGATGCAGCATCATCGCAGCGACAGAGGCTGCTAAAATTGGGTTGCAGCGAAGCTTCTGCGCCTCGGTAAATGCCAGAATAATCGGTAAGAAGAAGAAAACACCATCGGCAAACATGTTCAACAGGTAATAGGTTTGCGACTCAGGCGAGATCACCTGGAAGACAATCAGTAAAGCGAGGACCGCTTTTACCATCCCTGCGCCAGACAAAGCCGGAATAACTGGTTGAAACGTTCCAGCGACAAACTCAATAATAGCCGTCAAAATCCCTTTCTTCTCTGTTTGAACTTCTTTTGTCGGATCAAGATCAATGATTTTTTCAATTTCTTCAAAAACATCTTTTACGTGGGTTCCGATCACGATCTGATGGACACCCGCGTTAAAAATATATTTTTCTACTCCATCTAACCCTTCTAAACCCTCGGTATCGATTTTAGACTCATCGATCACTTTAAATCGAAGACGTGTCTGACAATGGTAGCCTTCAGTTATATTCTCTTTGCCACCAAACTTTTCTACAATATCATGAGCTAAACCTTCATATTTCTTACTCATGGGACTCTCCTTTCAGCGGAACAAGATGATTTTTTTGATCTAACCGGTTAATCAAGTCTTGCTTGTAATTGAACTCTACCATGCTTAGATAGCGTTTCCAATAGTTTGTCCATACCTTAAAACGTATTCCACTTTTTCTAAACGAGGAGGTCAATTTCTTGAAATACGTTTCATTTTTTCGTCCTCGGCCCCTGCCTGCTAGTTTAAGCTGCCGCCAAAAAGTCTTTTAAAAAATATCGTACAAAACGAAAACCGAACAGTCATTTACTATCGTATGTGATAATAAATGACCGTTCGGCCTTCTTTAGAAGTGCTCCGATAAGTCCTTCGAGTCAGATTGTCTCTTTGTTTCTAAAACCTTTGAATTTGCGATTTTATTGTCCATATTCACTTGATAATTTAGTGCAAAGACCTTTGAAAACAGCGCGTCTAATAAGAATAGGATGGATTCCTGTGTCGCGAAGTTTGCAATCTTTGAATACAGCCGCTCTTTGCTGGAAATATTCAGCACCACATCGGAATAGTCTCTAAGATAATTCTTTCCCCCGCTGGTGATACTGATGATCGGTACACCCGAACGTTTTAGTTTCTTGACATTGCTAGTAGGATTTTCATCGGGATTATTTCCTGAATAGGAGATGATGATGGCACAATCCCGATTCGTCAACGCACTAGAAATCAAGCCGTTTTCTCCAGCCTTTGATAGAAAAGCCCTTTTCTGGATCGTCAGCAGGTTTCGCTTAAACAGCTCGCCGTAATAAGAATTCGGGCTAGTCCCATAAATGACGATATTTTCGGCTTTTTGAATCAGCTCTGCCGCATGATTCAAATCCTCCGCCGCGATATGAGAAACAGTGTCCTTTATGCTTTGCATTTTTAGCGTTACGAGATGTTCAATGATCTGCAGCGAATCATCTTCAGCAGAAAAGGGGAAATTGGGATCGACAGCTTCATAGGCATTCTCATCATAGTAAGCGACCTCATGAGTAAAGGCATACATGAACTCCTTCCAACCAGAATAATCAAAATACTTGGCAAAACGAACCAGCGTTGGTTTTGAAGTGAAGGTTCTTTTAGCGATCTCATCCATACTTAGCTCCTGCAGCTGGTCACGATTTTCAAGAATGAACTCTCCAATTGTCCGCCTCGCATCATTTTGCTTGAATGCAGCTTCCTCAATTCTTTGAAACAAATACATGGCTCATCCCCCCTTCCTTAGACCTTTTCAGCAGCCGTTTTATTAGCACCGGAAACTAGCTGCTGCTCACACTCTTCAATCATCTGATCATAATTGTCCAGCTTCGTTTCCAAGCGAGCGACTGTTTGGTTGATCAGCTGCTGCGTTTCCAGCAGCTTCTGGTATTCCTCCAGCAGAATCGCTTTTCGTTCCATTAAAGTGGCGGTTCCCTGCTGATACAGCTCTGAATAGCGAGCGAGGGAATCAATCGAAAGTCCCGAATCCCGCATGCATTTAATGAACTCGACCCAATTTAAATCCTCCTCTTGAAAATCCCTCACGCCAGAGGCATTCCGGGTGATCGGCGGAATCAATCCCTGCTTTTCATAATAGCGAATCGTTGCCGGAGTCATTTCAAATTTTGTTGCCACCTCTGAGATATTCACGCGTGTCACTCCTTTATTGTCTAGCTATGTATAAACTCGTTCTTTTCAATTTTATCAGGCTTCCAGCTAAAATCAAAGCGCTGGTTAAGAGGCCAATTGAAAAAAGAGACAAAGCGCCTGCTGGCTTTGCCTCTCATCCTCTGGCGCTCAATCCAATTGAGCCAACCATTCCTCGACTAGCTCCGCGGTATGCTGTTTGTTCGAAGAGTTGATCCCCAGCCCTTTACCTAGCGTTGAGCCATCAAGCAGCTTGCTGTAATGCTTCATCGATTCATTGATTGAGCTGCTGCCGCTCGTGAAGAAGGGATACACCCTCTTACCTGCCAAATCATTCTCACGCAGCCACTGTTCGACTGGCAGCGCAGGTTCGCCAAACCAAATCGGTGCTCCCAGATAAATGACATCATAATCGGCTAAAGTGATTTCCTTCGAAACAATGGCAGGCAGCTCGTTTCTTTCTCTTTGGGCTTGAACGATATCCAGCACCTCATCATACTCCTCTGGATAGGGCTCCTGTGTTTCGATCCTCAAGCTCGCCCCCTCCACCTGCTTCTGAATTTCTTCTGCAACAGCCCGCGTATTTTCGGTCAAGGAATAATAGACAACAATCGATTTTCCCCCGTCCTTCTTCGACTTTTTCACTTTAGCGGGTGTGCTTGAACGATCCGCTTCACCCAGACTGGCATCCTCATTTTTTACATTGTTTGAGCCGCATGCGCCTAAAAAGAACGTAACGGCGGCTAACCAAAACAGCTTTTTCACACTTCTCACCTCCATATTAGTTAGTTCCAGCATACAGGCTGAAGTGGACTTTAAGTCAAGAGGAAAAAAACTGCCGCCAACAAAAGGCTGCAGTTTTTTGAGCTATTTCTAATTGTGTCCGACTACTTTGTGGGGAATGTAAGGCTCTTCCAAATAGTGAACATCCTCTTTGGTTAATTTGAAATCAACGGCACCAACGGCTGTTTCGATGTGGCTCATTTTTGTAGCGCCGACAACCGGAGCAACCACTGGATCCTTTTGCAGGAGCCAGCCTAGTGCGATATTTACGCGATTCGTCTCATATTTATCCGCCAGCTCCGCTACACGATCAATGATCAGCTGGTCTTTATCAGCCGTTTCGTCATATTTCGATTTTTGAGCGCTATCTGTCGTGCTGCGCTTGGTTTCTTCTGAGCGATCACGAATCAGTCGGCCAGACGCCATTGGACTATAGGGCGTCAACGCAATCTTTTCCGAACGGCAGTAAGGAATCATTTCGCGTTCCTCTTCACGATAAATCAGATTCAAATGGTTTTGCATCGAAACGAACTTGGTCCAGCCATTTTTTTCAGCAATGGAATTCGCCTGTTGAAATTGATAGGCGAACATCGCCGAAGCGCCAATATAACGAGCCTTTCCAGCCTTCACAACATCGTGCAGAGCCTCCATCGTTTCTTCGATCGGCGTATCATAATCCCAACGATGAATAATATATAGATCCACATAATCCGTCTGCAGGCGTTGCAGGCTTTGATCGATCTGCGATAGGATCGCTTTTCTCGATAAGCCTTGACCATTCGGACCGTCGAACATTTTTTGATGAACCTTCGTTGCCAAAACGATCTCGTCGCGCTTCGCGTAATCCTTCAACGCTTTTCCCAGAATCTCTTCACTGCGTCCTAAAGAATAAACATTGGCCGTATCAAAAAAATTAATCCCTAATTCCAAGGCCTTCTTGATCAATGGGCGGCTGTCCTCTTCCTCCAAGACCCATTTGTGGATCCAGTTTTTAGGATCGCCAAAGCTCATGGAGCCTAGGCAGATTCTTGAGACATCTAGTCCAGTGTTTCCTAATTTTGCATATTCCATCTACTTCACACCTTCCTTAATGACTCCTACTATACACGTTAGAGTTCACTTCAAGGCAAGTCTTTTTTTCAAAAAAGCAGAGACTTATCCCAAAACGATTCCAGCATCTGTCAACGCTGCTTCCACGATCTCCATCACGATTTTACTATGAGCAAGCTGCTGTTTAACAAAGGACAGGTCCTTGTTGTCGATCACTTGATTAAATAGCTTGAATTCATCATACATCCGATGAGGGTGGTCCTTGTGGTCAAAGGTTTCTTTTTCCCCCGAAAGTACTTCAGTGGTGTAGCTGTTCAGTGTATTGGTCGGACCGTTCACTACAACAGAGCCTTCTGTTCCTTGGATCGTTGAACGGATCGTCGCCTCTGAATCCTTCGCTCCGATACAGACGACTTTTACATCGCCATAATCCAGCAGCAGCATACCCGAAGTGTCGATATCACGCTCGATGTTCGCATAATAGTGAACCTGTTGCGGTTTTCCCAGCAAGCCCACTACCAGATGAATGTTGTAAATATTGATATCCATCAAAGCGCCGCCACCCATCTTAGGATTGAAGGCTGGCAAAATCGTCCCTTCCTTGAAGGCATCGTAGCGGGAGGAGTATTGCGAATAATTACATTCAATGATTTTCAGCTTGCCGATATGTTTACTGGCTTCCTTGATTCCTTGGTAATTGACCAAGTATTGATTCGTGATAGCCTCGACTAAAACCAAGCCCTTTTCTAACGCCAGCTGCTCTAGATCCAATAATTCGGCATACTTCAACGTGAAGGGCTTCTCGCAAATCACGTGTTTTCCAGCCTCCAGTGCTTTTTTGGCAAAGCTGTAATGCAAATGATTCGGCACCGCGACATAAACAGTATCGAAGGCGTCACTTTGCAGGCACTCGTCAATCTCCGTATACGATGCCTCAATCCCATACTCGGCTTGGATTTTCTCCGTTTTTTCCTGACTGCGTTTCGTTCCTAAGATGGCCTTCACTTGAATTTCAGGTAAGTCCTTCGTAATCGGTAAAAACTCCTGTACAATTTTGCCCGAACCAAAAATGGCTAATTTCATGGAAATCCCTTCTTTCTTTGACTAGTTGATTACTTGCTGAATCCCTTTTTCCAACATTTCGATCTGAAGCAGCGTTTCTTCATCTTTAACGGCTTTTGGTTTGCCGTTGATTAGCGTTTCGTAGATGTCTTCATATACCCGGCTGTAATCACCGATCTCTGAGACCACCTTTTCTTCATGAAACACGCCTTTGTCATCCATATAAGTCAGCGTACCATAATGTTCAGGCAAATCAATCCCGAAATCCTTGTTTTCCGGCATATAAAACATCTTCAAATGTTCCTCTTGGCGGTCCTTGGTCTCCTTCACAAAAACGCCCTTCTTGCCATAAACCACAAAGCTTGGCCGTTCCTTTAAGCGGAAGTAGCTGGATTTTACCGAGACCTTCATCCGGCCATAAAAGAGATCTAAATCAAAATAATCGTTCATCCGATCATCCCCTAAAAGCTGACGCACTTCGTAATGAACATCATCCGGCTGACCAAAATAAGAGATCACCTGATCCAATGTGTGACAGGCATGCCCATACAGATAGCTGGTGCCGATGGAGAATTTCTCGACACCTTCTGGAACCTCCGGACGATAATAGTCATAATGCATCTCCACCTCCAGCAGATCCCCAAGCACACCGCTTTCGATCACCTTTTGAACAGTCAAAAAGTCCGAATCATAGCGGCGGTTTTGATAGCATTGTACGAACAAGCCCTTTTCATCCGCTAGTCGATACAGCTCTCTTGCTTCTGCTGAGGTTTCCGTAAACGGCTTTTCAATCAAGACGTTTTTCCCATGCTCCAGAACCTCTTTACCCAATTTAAAATGCAGCGGACTTGGCGTGGTCACTACTACCAGCTGAATTTCCGGATCATTGTAAATGTCATTGATATCTGACGTATAATTCGTACCAGGATTTTTCTTCCAGGTGATTCGGCCACTTGGCGAATAGATCGTTTTGACGTTGATTTTGTCCGTTAATTTAGTCGAAAATGGTAAGTGATAGCGGTTCGTACTCTTTCCGTTTCCAATATATGCGATAGTTAACATGAATAAATCCCTCCAAATTTGTTTTGCTGCATTCATTATAAAAGACTCTCGCTGCTAAAAAAGCCTTTCTGCCAAATCAGGTCGTTTTATCCAAGCATTCAATCCATTTCGCTGAAATCTTGAACATTTATACCAAAAATTGGGAAAAATGGGCGGCAGTTCTTCTGGATTTGTTGAATTTACGTTATGATAAGGACTGAGGTGATCACATGCTCTTAATAGATAAACTACGGCTGCAAAAGGACCTGACCAATACCGAAAAAAGAATCGCGGACTACATTTTGCAGCATCTGACAACCATCCCGGCGATCAATGTCGCTGAGCTCGCCAAAAACACCTATACGTCTCACTCCTCCGTGATTCGTTTAGCACAAAAAATGGGCTACGACGGCTTTCGCGATTTTCGAGTCGCTGTTTCAGAGATCGCCCACAGCGAGCTTTATCGTTCAGAACCAGTGGATGCGAATTTCCCTTTTATGCCTCAGGACTCAACCAAAGAAATCGCTAAAAAAATTGCCGATTTGACGATCAATACGGTCCAACGAACCTATGCCCAATTAGAGGATCAAATACTTGATGACACCGTCAACCTGCTAGCAAAGGCCGAGCGGATTTTCCTATTTGCGCAAGGAGATTCACAGATACGTGCCCGCAGCTTTCAAAATAAGCTGGTGAAAATCAACCGCTTTTTGATCATCGCGGATGAATACGCCGATGAGGATTGGAATGCCGCGAGCCTGACTAGTAACGATTGCGCCATTTTTATCACCTATCGGGCAAGAGTGCCGCAATATGAACGAATGATGAAGCACTTTTTGAATGAAAATATTCCTGCTGTGCTGCTTACCGGCAATAGCCAGTCAAATCTGATCCCCCTCGCTGCTCAAGCGATCGTCTTCACCCAAGAGGAGATGGACTTCTTAAAAGTCAGCACCTTCTCTTCACAGGTTGCCTTCGAATATATTTTGGATACTCTGTTCTCTCTTTTATATGCCAAAGAGTTCCAAAAAAATCTGTCGGACTTTAAGAAAAAGAACACGTGGATCGAAAAGGGCAGCTTGTCGGAGGATGCCAATAGTAACTAAAAAAACGATTCTACTTAACATCTGTAAAGTAGAATCGCTTTTTAGTTTATAAAACAGAAGTGAAATCGTGATTGACTATTTCTTGTAACTCAAACTGATCCTTCTCAAAAGTGAACTTCAAGATGCAGCAGTTCGCGATGCGTCCAGGTAAATCAATGTGGCTTGTATGATCCCAAACCCGCATAAATTGCCTGCAGGAAGCACCATGAGAAACCATCAGAATATTCTCCCCGGCATCCTTTTGAACCAAGTCAAAAATCGTTTGGGAAACTCTTGCTCGAAATTCCAACTCGCTTTCACCGCCAAAATCGACGAAAAAGTCTCCATAGGGCAAGGGCGGATTCAAGTATTCATGCTCCGCTTCTAAATCTCCGAAATTCCATTCCTTCAGGCCTTTGACTCTCGTATAATCCACGTTCGTCACCAGCTCCAACGTATCACAGGCTCGTTCGGATGTAGAGGCATAAGCACTATGTAAGTTGATGTTGTTCGCTATAAAATACTCCCGTGCGACTAATGCCTGCTTTTTGCCTAACTCCGTAAGCGGCGAATCACACCAGCCTTGAATTTTCTTCTGCTGATTAAACAAGGTTTCCCCATGCCGCATTAAATATAACATTTTCATTTCCTCGCTCCTTTTTATCTATCAAGTTGATCCCTGTCGTCTTCAGTTCTTCCTTTTTGATCCAGCTAGTCAAACAGGCTCATTATTGATTTTCAGCTTCTCATTTTCATAAGCCACCATATGGGTATCGTAATTATCCAATTTATACTTCAAATAGTCTCTGGCTTCTTCCAGCGCTTTGATTTTTTCCTCAGCCTCCTCTAAATGCTCCTGAAGAATCGCTTTTCTAGCAACTAAAGTTTCCCCGCCATCACGTGAAAGACGGGTATAATCAATCAAGCCTTCAATCGAAACACCAGCATTTCGCAAGACTTTCGCGAAATAAACCCAATTCAAATCCGTTTCGGAAAAATCGCGGTAGCCATTTTTGTCACGAGCGATCGGCGGGATGACTCCGATGCGTTCATAATAGCGCAAAGTGTCTGGTGTAAGATCGTATTTTTCACTAACTTCCTTAATATTCATGCCTTCACCTCTTTTTCATTTATCTATCTCACTAAAATTTTTACCGCTCCTGGATCACGAGGATCAAAAAAGCCTGACCGCCTTTGATCCAATGGGGCGATTTGTTGCATGTCCGTGTCCTTTTATTGTGCCTGCTTTATCTGTTGAAATAAGCATACACCTTGGAGTTCACTTTAGGGCAAGAGTAAATTTTTAATTTTACTGAATAAATGAACAAAAAAAGACAGATACACCTCTTGTATCTGCCTTAAAACACTGCAAGTAATAATTATTTATCCTCTTGTACCGTGATTAGATAGCTATTAACGGCTCCCGCTTCGGCAATATTAACGAAGATTCTATCCAATCTTTCGCGCTCCATCAGCCTCGGAAGCAGGATATTCTCAATGATTTCATCTTCGGTAGTCCCTTTTACGATATATTCCACCTTGCTGGCACTTTCGCCTGACTCTCCCGTAGAAGAACTAAAGGTGAAATCAACAATGATATCGTCGCACTTTTTACTATCTCTGGCCAACCAATGCCGTCTTGCTAGAAACTCGCCAAAATAACCCAATATGATCGTCTTTTCTTCCTGATCGTCCCAATCGTATTCTATCTCAGGAAAATCCTCCTTGAAAAAATTTCCTATTTCCTTCAAGTGCACGTTGGACAAGGAATAGTCGATTAAATCTACCTCTTCATACTCTGGCCGTTCGCTGATTTGATAGAGCAGAATCCCGTCTTTATCTAAAATATTAAACTTCATCAATAATTCATCCTTCAACGTCGTGATCCAAATCACTCGACTGGCTTGGTATCCGCCAAAACTCTGAAGCCTTTTCAAATATTTTATTTTCACCTTTTTTATCTCCCTGATTCTTTCTATTTTCACCTTCAGTATAAAGGAATCTACGGGTTCCGACTAGCTATCTTTTCGAATTTAAAACTCAATATTTAAAGATAAATTAAAGCGTTTGACCACTTTTAGAAAATCACTGAAGCAATTGAGCGAACGCTTACAAAAATTGCAGAAATAGCTAACATGATAGAAAGCCAATTAGTTTATAGTAATTTAAGTTTATCCCGTAAAGAAACCCACCGAGCTATAGACAATCCAGCATTTCGATACTAAAATGTAGTTGAGTAATCGTTCGCTGTCGTGAAAGTAAGGAGGAGCGGAAATGAAGAACGTTTTAGATATTTTTTTGCAGAAACAAGGTTTGACTCGGTACGATTTATCGAAATCTGCTGGTATCTCCGAACAGACCCTTTCCAAAGCAAGTAAACGTGATCCGGAAACCTACAGCTCTAAAACGATTATCGCTATCGCTAAAGGAACGGAGCACAGTCCAGGCGAAGTGTTAGATGCGCTGCGGCAAATTCGTGATAGTGACGAGCTTTATCAAGTAACCACCTTGAATGAGCTGCGGCAAAAGGTCCGAGAACAAGAGGACCAATTCATTGTCAAGGGTGAATTCAACGAGCTGTTGAAAGAAATTGAAAGAGGCCGAATCTCCGAGACGGCTGAATTGGGCTTTCAATATGGCAGCGGCGGCCTTGGAACCATCGCTGTTTACAAAATTTTGCGCATTCTGAATTCGTTTGGCGATGAGACAAAACTTGAAAATTTGAAGCAGGATATCGGTACTTTGTATACGATTGAATTCATTGACAAGAACAACGTGAAGCTTAGATTAAAGCAGTTGGATTATTAAAAAAACGGCAATGCCTCTTATTCAGCAGGCATCGCCGTTTTTTTCGAACGCCTATTCCTGTATGGTCACTAAGTAACTGTTGACCACACCTGCTGCGGCAATGTGTACGCGAAGCGTATCCATTCCCTCCTGCTCTAAAAGCTTCGGCAGCAAATACTCCTCGATCAGGTCATCTTCTGTTGCTTCTTTTTTTAAATAGTCTGTTTTACAGATTTCATCGCCAGTATAATCCTCACTAGAATCAAAGGTATATTCAACAATCACATCCTCCGTTTTTCTGCTTTCCCGCATTAGCGAATGACGTGAGGCCACACATTCCCCAAAAAAACCTAAGACAAAGGCAATATCTTCCTCATCATCGTAGTCTATTTCCTCTTCCCAGTTCCTCTCAAGATCACTTGTTCGCAAGAGGTGTGTGATCTCTTCCAGCTGTTCAAAGGTCAGAGCATTCGCCGAAATTTCATAGAGTTCGCTTTGTGGCGGCTCGGTTATCTTATAGACTACCTTTCCTGTTTTATCCAAAATATCTGCTTTAAGTAATGTTTCATCCTCTCGGGTATGGACCCAAACCACTCTGGCCGCCTGATAATCACCGAAAGACTGTTTCCTTTTTAAGTATTTTCTATTCACCCGTCTACCCCTGCTTTTTTCTTTCATATAATACAACTTTTTAACTCTTTGTTTCTCTCTTAAGTATAACGACCCTGTAAGTGCTTGACTAGTTATCGTTTCTTTTTTAAAACCCTTTTTTGGATAAAAAAAAAATCAATTGACCACCTTGTTTGCCGCTTGGCTTTTCTTACGCAGGAAATAAAAAACTCTAACCCTGTCAAAAGGTTAGAGCGTATTGTCTATTTACATTCAATATTGAATTCCTTCAGTAAACTGAGGGTCGCTTCGTTCAAGTGGTTTCCTGCAACTAAATCCGAATCAATAGAAAAATTCCCTTCAGGAAGTGCCCCCTGCAAAGCCAGTGTGTTGGCTAACACACATACGCTTAATTCTACACCGGCCACTTCGATTTGGCTTTTTTCCTGTTTTCGTTCCGCTGTTAATTCCCGAACCTGGATTAACGATTCTGGCGGCAAAGCATAATAATTTTTCTTAAACACATACTCATCCGACAAAGGAGCCAGCTCATCTATGATCTGTAAGCCAAACAGCTCCTCCGATTCATTTTTATGTTCGATGGGAATATCCCGCGTGAAAAGCACCATCTCGCCAGACTCGCGCGCCTTTTTCAAACGCTGCTGCAGTTTGGGAATAAGGAAATCTGCTCCTGGAACATGATTCTTATCATTCGCATCTAAAATACGATTCTGCATATCCACAATAACTAACATTGTTTTTTCCTATTTGGATCTTCCTAAGAAGAAAGAAACGATCAGCACTAAGATAATCGCGCCAATAATTGATGGCACCAAGGCCATCCCTGCCAATGAAGGTCCCCAAGAGCCTAATAATGCTTGCCCTAACCAAGAACCTACTAACCCAGCAATAATATTCGCGATCCATCCCATACTATTTCCTTTACCTGTAATTGCACCGGCAATTGCGCCGATGACTGCTCCAATAATTAATGACCATAATAATCCCATGTCAAATTCCTCCTAATAAACTTATTTTACTCGTGGTTCTTGTGCAGTTTCCATTCTTTCTTGTGCTTTATCCGTCCCGCGGTTTACAGCATCTTTCGCCTTATCCGTTTGCTTTGAGGCAAATTCTCCGGTTGATTTAGCCGCACTTGTGACCTTGTCTTGAACGGTTTCGCTGTCTTCTTCAAACTCTTTTTGCGTCTTGATATCCACCACGTGAATATTTACTTCAATGACTTCCAAATGAGTCATCTTCGCAACCTCGTCACGAATCACTGTGCGAATTTTTTCAGCAACAGCTGTAATGTCGCGACCATACTCAACGACGACATCCATATCCACAGCGACCTGCTTCTTGCCCACTTCTGTTTCGATGCCAGCAGTGACATCTTCTGTATTGACTAATTTTTCCTTCGCATTGGAGAGAAAGCCTCCGTCAACTGTTAATAGCCCATCCACTTGCTCGATTGCGACACCTATGATTTTTTGGATGACCTTGTCGTCATAAACCAAATCACCTTTAATCTCTTGCTCCTTTTGAGAGGCATGAGTGGATTCAGCTCCACTTGATTGCTCATGAAGCGGCTTGTTTCCGTAATTGTCTGCCATGATAAATTCCTCCTGTTAACTAATTTTTCCGGCATCATAAAATAACCTGGACAGCTTTTATAAAAAAGATTCTCAATGATTGACTGTCCCTCTTTCACTAATTAGCATAGCTCACTTTTTTTTATTTTCACAATAATCTGCTTACAATCGCTTAATTTGTTAAAAAATAAATCAATGAATTGATAAAAAAAGGCTGTTTTTACCATTTACAACAAGCAACTATTTCTGAAAATGATCGGCCTACAAGCCAACTGCCTCTTTGCCTTTTTTAAAATAACTATTCTCTGCTGAAAGCGGGTCTGCAAAGCAAAAAAGCTCTAACCACATAAGCGGTCAAAGCTTCGCCTTTCACTGGAAAAATTTACAACGCCCTTACTGTATCCACAACACTTTCATGATCGACATTGGTCACGTCAAAATGCAGCAGCTTGAAGGTGGTCTCCAAAATGAAACTGATCCCAAAAACAGAAATAACAGTCCCAATGCCAACCTTCGCACCTAGCAGCCACCCGATCAATAGAACCGTACCCTCGATCAAACCGCGAGTGATTCCAATCGGTACGTTCGGCATCCGTTTCCCAAGAGCCACCATTAAAGCATCCCGCGGACCACAGCCCATCGAAGCACCGATATAAAAATAGCTGCCGATACAAATAGACACCTGCCCCAGCAGCAGCATCACAACTCCAGAGAAAAAACTATGCATCTGAGGAACAATCTCAAAAGCTTGGATCATATCAACAAAAACCCCAATCAAAATCGTATTCAGAATCGTACCAAAGCCGACCTTTTCCTTCAACAGCACATCTACACCTAGAATCACTACCCCGCTAATGATCAAAATATTTCCATAGGTTTGGTCGGTCAGATTCGCAATCCCCATACTGAAGGCTTCCCATGAGGCCAATCCGATATTTGCCTGAATCGTCAAAAACGACCCTAAAGCAAATAAAAACAACCCAAAAATCAGACGAACCAGCCGCACACTATACCCTTTCATCAACATCCTTCTTTCTACTTTCAAAACAGCTGCTTTTCAACGACGTTAGACTCATTTCTATCCTCTAAAACGTCGATAGCTGCTTTTCATTTTTCAGCTATAGTGCAAAGCTACTTGTCTTTTTCAAATTTGTCAATGGAAACTCAAAAAAATCTCTTTATTGATCACGGTTAATCCATTCCTTTAGTAGGCTTACCAAATCAAACAGTTTATGACTAATTAATCGCCAATCATTTTTTTGATCACCAGCCGGTAGCACCTCAAAATCCCGCCTTGAATGATTTTCAAAATAATCGTATCCAGTCCATCATATTCGAGGATTTTGGGAATCAGAATGTTTTCGATTATGACCGTATCCGTCAAGTGCTCCTCAAAAAATTCCAACTCACATACTTCTTCGTCATCCTCCAACACCTCGTCAGTGGAAGTGAAATCATATTGGACTACCTGAGTGTCGAACCTCCTGCTATATTCCAGCAAGGACTCATTTCTCGTGACCTGAAGTCCAAAAACCCACAGCGTGTCCTCAAGGTCCTCTTCTTCCCACTCAACTTCTGGGTACATCTCATTTAAAACCCCCGCGATTTCTTTTATCTCCTCCGAGGTTAGATTATCCTCACTAACCTCGATCGGCGCGTTATCCGGTTTTTCCGTAACTGTGCACAAATGATTGCGATCCTTATCTAACAGATTGAACTTTATCAGCTCTTCACCTGCCAACGTTGTAATATGGATCACCCGTTCTGCATGGTAATCACAAAAATCAATCGGTTCCTTTTCATACGTAACCTTCACTGCTTGTCCTCCTTGAATAAAATGATTCATCAATGTAAATCTTTTAAAAAAAATACGCAAACGCGATCGATTTCTTTTAAGAAAAATAGTTTATTCAATCAGCCGGCTTCCGTTCACCACAAATAGCCCGTGATAAAACGGGCTAAAATTTTTATTCATGTTGATTTCTACTGACTATTCGATCCCATACCAACGTTGGCTTTTCTGATGAGATACAGTCAGTCAGCTACTCGCGCCTGCAGACACGATCGAGTAACCGCTTTCGTTTTTTCTTTGGTTGTGCTGGTGGCGACTGATTGACTGCTGGTGCCTTGGACGGAGCCGCCCTTTCCTCCACCATCGCCGTGAGGGTCAGGCTCGCCGGAACAGATTGATCATCGACTTCTAGATTGACCGGTGCCGCATTAGCTGGCAGACAGGCCGAAATCAGTGATATGGCCTGCTCTTGAGTTAGCGACCACGGATCGAGCCCTTCAGGAAGTTCGATGTGTTGAATCAATACATCCTCTTTTGGTCGTTCCTCGGTAATTCGCAAATCTTCCGGGAAACGGATAGTGGCTGGGTCAGCTTCTGCTTTTGTTGTTGGTGCTGGCTCACCCTGCGCTTTGACAGGCTCTTCAATCGCAGTGCTGGTTGCCGCCTTCATCATCGTGCTCAACGGATCAGTTGCAGCTTTTGGCGAATTCTTGAATTTCGCTGAATCATCAAAAAGATCAGTTACTCTTTCTTCGATGACAGTCGCATGCTTCACCTTTTTGAATAATTGAACGCCATCCTTTTCAAACAGACTCAGCTTGGTTAATTTTTCTAATGAGGAACGGATCTGCTCCCCTGTTTTTGACACATCAAAATTTTTAAAACGAAAATGATGCGATTTGCCGTTGCCATTTTCAAATTCTGCATCTAATGTAAATGTACTTATCATTTTTTATCCCTTCTTTTTTCGTATTTTTTGCCTCCTTCCTAATCCTCACGTCATGATTCTGCTAAGCTTGTCAGCGGTTTTCCAATGACTTGGCTGTAAAGATGCTCAAGCTTTTCGGAGATAAATGTTTGCGCTGGAAACAATTTGACCGACAATAACTGCCAATCTTCTTTTCCGAAATAATCAATAAAATATAAATAATAGCGACGCATAGCAGCAGTAGATCTAGTTTTTAAAAAGATTCGCTGCACAAGAGTTCTTAATACATATGAAAAATCCGCTTTACATAAGTCTTCCCGAACCTGCAGCGTGATCAACATCTCGAGGGTGGCCGTTCCATCGTTTGTTTCATGATAGTAGCTGCTGATTCTTTTTTCCAAAGTTTTACGTGAAAGCGAAAACAATTTTTTGTTGTTCAAACCATACTCTTTCAAAAAAATCCTCCTTTCGTCAAAAATAGTTTCAATTCTGTGGTGTGAGATATCTACATAATCAAAATACGCTTATTTGCAACCAAATTACACACCAAAAAATTAATATTAAATTAAGCATAATAATTCTCAGGAACGAATTGTTATTACACCAATCATTCACGCGCCATAAAATAACGAAAAATTTCTTTTTTTCGATAAAAAAAAGACCGACTATACACTTGTATAATCGGCCATCTGCCTCTTTTTAAGCTACCAATCGCCAAAACTCGCTTCTTTGGAAACTATTTTCTCCACTTTTTTTACTCTCTGGTCGTATTGGCTTTTATAATACCGATAGTCTTCTTCGAGAATTTCTAATGAAGCCTTTTGTTCACGAGTCAAGCTGCTTTTATTTTGCTTCAAGCCATCGATTTGAAAAGCAAGTGTAAGTACGTGAAGCTCTAAATCCTCAAACTCCGCCTCATCCATCATGAACCACTCCTTTGATCTTTTTATAATTGACGACTACCTTCTGATTGTACTGATCGATTTCATCCTTCGTCAGTCTAGAATCCTGACTAATGTCCACCAAACAGCCGTTGGTGTATTTTTTGAGCACCGTGCCCGACAGCGCACTCTTGCCTTCGTTGAATAAAAAATCAACCGCATCACCAACGATAAACTGCAAATTGTAGGTATTTTCTCGCACCTCCATGAGGGAGCTGGGAATTGCCTGACTACCATTTTTCAAAACATCTCACCCTTTTTCTATTCTCTATAAAAAGTACGCAAACCGTTTGTCGTTTCTTACAGTCAATCTAAAAACTGTTCAAGAACCTGACTTTACGACAAGTATCGCTACCTTTTAGTTAGTCATTTCTCCTTATTGTAACCGATTAGAAAGGCTATACTGAGAAAACCTTAATGAAAAATTAAGATTCAAGCGAAGCATAGCAAAAAAGCCAATAACCAAAAAAACCTCATTATCGAAGGTTTATCCGCTCATTCGCTTTCGTTTTGTAAAGTATTTTTCGAAATTACTTTAAATTTTTAAACAATTCTGCTGCTGCTTCAAAACTAGGTTTCTAAAGACAACCTTCTGACAACCCTAAAAATCATAATTTGCTCTTATCTCCTCTATTTCATGCTTCATTCGTTCCTTAATACTGTCTGGACTCAAAATTTTCAGGTGTTTCCCATAGGACAGCAACTGTCTAATGAGCCAACGCTGATCAGTTACTTGAGTGGTAACGATCGCAGAACCATCCTTTTGAATCGTTATGTCCTGATGATCAAAATCATCAAATACTCGATAGAGAATTTCTTTAGAAAAGGCCAAGGTCAATTCAATCCTCTGACCCTCCCTTTCAGGAACAGCTATCTCAGGAACGACCATTGGAGTAAAGGTTTCGTCCATTATTTTGAGAGACTGCATGCGGCTGATTTTGAAGACCCTGAAATCCTTCCTCGATAAGCAAAAGGCTTGCAGGTACCATGTTTGTGATTTGAAAATCAGCTTTAATGGATTACACACCCTTTTTTCTCGTTGATTCGACTGACTTATATACTCAAATGCAACCTTCTTCCTATTTAAAATTCCTGATTTGAGCCTATCGAATTGGGCACCCTCGTTTTCCTGATACCAAGGAGAAAAATCGACCTCCAGCCAATTGTCCTCGGGAAGCTTGAACAATGATTGCAATTTTGAATAGGCCTGCTCACTTTTTTCCGGTTCGATTGCTTTGATGCCCTTCAGTGCTAGCAACAGGCTTTCTTGCTCCTCTTTTGAAAATAAAACCTTGTCTAAGACAAAATGATCCATCAAATAAATGCCGCCATTTCGGCCCGTTTCTGCACAGATAGGTATTCCTAGAGAGCTGAGTGCGTTTATATCTCTGAAAATAGTTCTATCAGATACATCAAACATTGTGGCTAATTCGCTGGAAGTCGTTCATTTTGCGTTCAGAAGATGATAGATAATTCCAAATAACCGACCATTATTCAATAGATTTTCTCCTCTTAAATATTTTTTATAAACTATGACATTAGATGTCATAGTTTCCATAGTACTATTAAACCATACTATAGAGGAGGTTTTGAAATGAAATTTTCAATTTCGAATACCGTTAGAACGAATAACTTTAAAGACGCTGCTATCCAAGAAAAAATTATGGGCCTATGGCAGCAAAGCAATGCCTTTATCGCACAGGCGAAGGAACAAGGAAAAAGTATTGCGGCGGTGTATCATGATTACGAAAGTGATTACAAAGGGGACTATTCTCTTTCCATCTGCAAAGAAACTGAGGCTGAGGGGGATTTTGATACTTCCAAATACCAGTGGAAGGAATACAAAGTGGATAGCTCTGACGAATTAGGCGTCCTGAATGCCTGGAAGAAAATATGGTCAGAGGAGGAAGCCCAAGTAATCCAGCGAGTGTATGAATTTGATTTTGAAAACTACCCTCCTGCTGGGGAAATTTCTATTTTTATCGCCGTTCAATAGACTAGCGGCACCTTACCAAAGACAGCGAACCCAGAAATTAAACGGGTTCGCTGTCCTTTTTATACTAAAAGCAAATCCTCCATAAACCTTCAAAGTCGATGGTTTATGGGGGATTTACTTTCATTTCATTAAGTATTTCTCAAAAAAACTTTACGTTTGTAAACATTTTCGGCGTTTATTCCGCAACTTCCTCTAATAAGGCCTGCGCGACTTTATCTGTCGTTACGAGGATATTGATCAGCTTCGTCTCAATCGCGATTTTGGCGATTGGCATTCTTCTGAGGTCATCAACAATCGTCATTACTTGAGGAATCTTTCTGATATCCTCTAAAGTGATCCCCACGATACTTTTATTGATCTCATTGTCGACTTTTTCTCCTCTAGCATCGAAGAAGTTGGAATTGATATCTCCCAGTGCTTCGTCCGTTTTCAGCTGCTGAATATCTGCTTCCGTCAAATAGCCGATTTCCTCCATCGTGCTTCCGGCATAGGGATTTCCTAAGCCTACGATCGCAAAATCAACGTTGGCGCCATCATCAAGAACTGATTTTATCGTCTGATTGCTGCGTAAAGCGATCGCCAGCTGTTCATCCGACAGCATCGCGGGCGCATACAGATATTTGGATTGCCCGCGAATTTTTCGAGCCAGATCATAGCACAGCTGATTGGAATGGATATTGACATGAGAGTCTCCCATCCCGCCAATCAGCGGGATCACGGCTACCTCCGTGTTTGAGCTGTGAATGACGGAATCAACCACTCGCCGGATTCCTTTGCCCCACGAAATCCCGAGCTTTTTGATGGATTTCAGGCGGCTATTTAGGTAATAGGCCCCATAGTTGGCTGCTACCTTTTCCACCTCTTCGTTCGTGAGATCCTTTGAATCGACGACCATCGCGGTCTTTAATCCGTAGACGGCTTCTAAGGAGCGCTCCAGCTTTGAGGTGTATTCATTTTTACTATTAATAGTAATTTCCACGATCCCTTGTTCCCTTGCATCAAGCAGCAGCTTGGAAACAAGGGAGCGGGAAACACCGATTATTTTAGCGATCTGAGCCTGCGTCAGTCCATCCTCGTAGTATAAGCAAGCAATTTTTATAATATTTTTTTCTTCAAAAGTATTCATCATTATCTTCCTTTACTATGGATTAACTGTTTTTTACGCTACTCGAATGAAATCTCATCTCCGACAGCCAGTGTTGGAAACACCTTTGGTTCGACTAGAATCGCGCCAGGCAGAATCTCATTGTTCTCGCCATCTCTAAAATAGAGGGAAATGTGTCCCAGCGTCTCAAAATTGGGGTTCGCCTCTTCTCCAACCTCAAGGATATGGTACTCCTGCTCCCCGATGGTCAAGCGTCCATTCTTTTGGATCACATTTTTCGGAGCATCCGCGCCTTCATGAATGACACAAATATCTCTTAACTCTGCTGTTGCTTGGGGTCCGAATAAAATCAACAGGAACTCCTCCGCGAAATCCTCAACGATCGAACCGATTTCTACAATTTTTGTTTTGTACATGCTTAGGCTCCTCATAGGTTTTTAGGCAAAGGTCTCATCCTGCAATTTACGCAGTTTGTAAACCGTCGTTGATTCGTCCAGCTCAATATCATCAATTGTCAAGAAAGCACCGTCCTTGATATCACGCTTGGCTACCGAACCGCCGCCGACTAAACCAATCGGCACATTGCCGTTTTTCTTCATTTCCGCATGTGTTTCCAACACACCGCGAACACAATAGCCGCCGATTCCGTCGATTTTTTCACCTGCTTTGATGTCGCGTTTCGCAACAGCCACTGTCTCAGAAATCGGTGCTCCTAAAGGAACGATCGCTGTGTCATGCTCTAGTACTGCTCGAGCGATGGTCAACGGTGTTTCCAGACTGCACAAGTGGTACGGACGGAATAGGATATGATGATCACGCTCGCCCTTTTTCAGTAAATAATTCAATTCATGCTGGACGCCTTCGTTTTGCCCCTTCACAATACAGAAGATCCCTGGAGCAATACCGTCAACATATTCAACAACGCCGAAGCTATTTAACACGCCGCCGTTTTCTTTCAGGTTTAATTTTTCGACTGTTCCGTCTAAATCAGCTGAGACTCCATGCATTCCCACAACATCCGGCAGGTAGCCGATCGCATTGGACAGGAGATTCATTTCAGCCATTGTCTTCGTTCCATCCTGGAAGGCAGCCAGCATATGACTGTTCATCCCTTTGGAATCCGCTTCTGCCTGGGCAGTATCTGGATTGGCACTTACTTTTAAGGCATTGTTTTTCCCTTTGCCGGCGACAAGGACTTCCATCCCCATGCTCTTAGCAAATTCATACATTTGAACCGTTGCCGCAGGCTCATCCCCGTCTGAACCAGTGTAGACAAGGTCCGCTGCGTCGTATAATTTCTTCATTAAAGGACCAACCGTGATATCGATCTCTACATTTAATAGAACCAAATGTTTTTTAGCGATCAATGTTTCTAGTGAGATTTTCGCTCCTGCCTCTGGAACACCCGTCGCGTCGACGATCACTTCTACATTTTTAGAATGGACGATTTCTTTAAAATCGGTGCTTGTCAAAATGTCGACTTTTTTCTCCGCACTGGCATTGTAGGCATCCGCTGCTCTTTTCGCGGCATCTAGATTGATATCACTGATTCCTGCAACGATCATACCGGGAATTGTTGAGATCTGAGAGACCATCCCAAAGCCCATTTGTCCTGCCCCGATTACTCCAACTTTGATCGGTGCGCCATTTTGTTCTCTTTCCAAAAGCTTTCCATATAATGTCATTCTATCTTTCCTCCGATGTTTGCTTATTTTCGATTTCGTTTTTGATAAAGTCGATTGATTGCTTTAAGGCTTCGCCATGTTTTACCTTTAAGATGTGTTCTGGGATCGTATCGATGCAATAGTCTTCAATCTCGGAATACCGCTTGAACTTCGCAAAGATCGTCAATCCAGTCATCACCTGGCACTCTTCAATGACGCCGTTTGGATCGGCGACCATCAGTACAATACTTCGTGCTTTAAATTTACTTTGAGTCATTCCAATCCCTAAAAAGCCCGCTCGGTTTTCTTTCAAAATGCTGTTGACTGTTTTCTTGTAATAATTCGAATGTCTCAGAGAGGTGATCACATTCAGAACCAACAACAGGACCACAAGCAATGCTAAGCGAAGTTCAGCCATACGTATTCTCCTATCTGTTAAAGGTATTCATTGATGAGGCGATTCGCCAAAATTTTAGGTGAATTAGCGAAATTGCCAATCGTCGATCCCGCGATGTGGGGAGTGATCGTTACATTTTCCAAGGCTAAATACGGGTGATCTGCTGGTAGAGGCTCTTGTTCAAAAACATCCACTGCCGCACCGGTAATCTCTTTGGTCTGCAACGCTTCAATCAAATCCGCTTCGTTGATCAATCCCGAACGTGCACTATTAATGACAACTGCCGATGTTTTCATTTTCTTGAAATGCTCTTTATTCAGCATATTTCTTGTCTCGGCTGTCAGACGATAGTGCATCGAAATAATGTCCGCCTGCGTAACCAATTCCTCCAGAGAAACTTGTGTATCCTCTGTTTCGCCTTTGAAGTAATCATCAAAGAAAATGATTTTTCCGCCAAATGGTCGAACCAGATTCGCTACCTTTTGACCAATCGCCCCATAGCCGACCAATCCTACAACCGATTCCTTCAACTCAGGAGCCAGCACACCGTTTGGATAAGATTTTTCCCACTCGCCATTTCGTAATTTGCGATCCGCTCTGGCGATGTTTCGAATTTCAGAAAGCATCAGCCCCACAGCATATTCAGAAACACTCGTCTCACTTCGACCAGGCGTATTAAACACTGTGATCCCTTTTTCTTCAGCGTATTGTCTATTGACGTTTTCGATTCCGGCACGCAACACACCAACAAATTTTAAGTTTTTTGCCTTGTCGATCACTTTTTTACCGACTGGCGCAAACTGGGTGATCAAGTAGTCGTACTCTTCGATTCCTTCTATTAAATAGTCCGGTAAATCGACCGCTTCGCTTCCTTGCTTTTCAAGTGTGATATTGTCCTTTTGAAGGGCTTCTAGATCGTCATGCTGCCACTCTTTTACGACTACCTCGATGCCCTTTTCCTTCAAATCGGCCAAACCATTCTCCATCATTTGCTTATCGATGAATAAATCTGCAATTGCCAAACATTTAACCATTCACTCGTTCTCCTATCCTTTTAATCTAAAATCACTGAAACTCGGTAATTACCGGGAGTGCTTGCTGTTTCGAACGCTTTTTGAATATCATCCAACGGGATCTGCGTCTCTACCAGCTTCGAAACATCGACTCTGCCAGTATTCAGCATTTCAGCAGCATCCGAAAAGTCCTCTAATGTTGACCCATAGGTGCCGATCAGCTCAAGACGCATATAATGCACTTTGTTCGGATCAACATCCATTTCTGGTGCCGGATACCCTGCCGCGTACATTGAAATCTTCCCATCTTTAGGCTTCACCATCTCCAGCGCTTGATTATTGGCTGGTGTCGCTCCTACCGCAACAATCACGATGTCTGCCCCTTTGCCGTTCGTCAGCTCTTTTACCTTTTGGACAGGGTCTTCTTCCTTAGGATTGATCACTTCAAAGCCCATCGCTTTTGCGACCGCTACCTTTTTCTCCATTAATTCAGAGACAATCACCTTCGCACCAAAGGCTCTGGCTGTTTCCGCATTAAGCAAGCCCATAGTTCCGCCGCCAATGACTACGACCGTATCGGTTCCTGCCTTCACTCGTAACTTTTTCATATTTTGAATGACAGAGGACAGCGGTTCAACAAATGCAGCTTCAGACGCCGGCAAATCTGGATTCATTTTGACAAAGCTTTTCGCCTTGCGAACAAAATAGTTGGCAAAGCCAAATATTCCATAGTACTCTTCAGAGTAGTTTTTACCGAACTGTTTGATATTCTCACAGCCCGTAACCTCTCCGTGCTTGCATTCCTCGCAATACCCGCAATAATCATAGACAACACTTACACGATCGCCGACTTCATACGTATCGCCTACCTCAGAACCCTTGGCGATGATCGTACCAGAGCATTCGTGACCGCCTGCCATTGGATAGCCCTGATGCTCCCGCAGACCCAGCCACTGCTGATAATCTGTCGTACAAATATTACAAGCATCCTGCTTCACTAAGATTTCATCTGCCAAAAGCTTTGGCATCGGCATTTCCTTTACTTCTGCAACGCCCTTTTCTACTAAACATCCAAATTTGATTTTGTCTGGAATCAATTTACTCACCCCTATTTTTTTTAAAGTCCGAATGACATGAAGTAGGCAACTACTACTGCCAAGGGACCTGTAATCACACGTGAAAACAGAATCGCCGGTACCCCAGTTGAAATTGTTTCAGGGTCCGCCTCTCCTAAGGTCATCCCAACTGGAGCAAAATCACAGCCTACCTGAGAATTAATGGCAAATAATGCAGGCAGCGCATAATGTGCTGGGATGGTTCCGTTTGCAATTTCTGTTCCGATCAATAGACCGATAACCGAAGCAATAACCGCTCCCGGCGCTAATAATGGAGACAAGAAAGGCAAACTAGTGATCAATCCTAACACAACCAGTCCAATCAGACTGCCCGCCAATGGAGACAAGACCTTCGCGATCAAATCGCCGATTCCGGTATAATTTATTATTCCGATCAATGTAGCAACAAATGCCATAAACGGGAGAATGTTCGTCATCACTGTTTCAATCGTTTCTCTTCCCGCTTGGTACATAATATTAATGAAGTTACCGGCTGCCCGACCAATTTTATCGATAAAGCCGATGAAGCCTCGTTTTCCATTGGGAGCAGGATCTGGTTTGGTGCTCTCGGTTGGTTTTTCTTCTACTATTGAAGCCTTAGGTTCTGGTTGGATTTCCTCTGCCGCGATCTCAGCGGCAGCATCGCCTGTGACCAACTCAAGATCGTTGATCGTTGTTCCTGAAACAAAGATATCCTCTGTCATAAATTTGGATAACGGTCCAGAAGGTGCCTGAAGCTTTACATTAACCGTCGGAATATTCATTCGCGGATAGGTGCCGCAGCGAGCGGTCCCGCCGCAATCGATTACAGCAGCCAGTGTTTCTTCCTTTTCAACCGGATTCTTGAACGCATCCACAGCTGTCGTTCCCGTTAATTCAGCAATTTTCTCAGCCACCGGATGAATGCCGCCGCCGGTCACACTGATGACATATTGCTTTTTATGATCTGGAACAAGTGTTAATGGGCCGCCCCATCCGCCTTTTCCTTTATGAACAATCACTTTTTTACTCATTTTTTTCCCTCCGCCTTCACTCTAAGCATTCACTGCTTTTTTCTTGTCTCGACTGGATAAAACAGCTGCAATTCGTTCGGTGATGACTCCGCGAATAAGAATCACGACAAAACCGGCCATTAGATATCTCAGCGCCAGCTCGCTTTGGTTCCCGACCTTAGCAAAGCCTTGGGCAACACCTAAATAAACAAAAAGTTCTGCAGCATTCGCATGAGGAAACAGACCAACAATTGGGTGAACCATTGATACGGTTGCATCGTAATAAGCAGCTTTATGCTCCTCCTTTAAAAATCGACCGAATGTGTAACACATTGGGTTTGTTAGGAAAAAACAAGCTAAAAACGGAATCAGTGTATAGCGTAAAACGAAAAACTTCGTGCACATTTGCATGAATCCAAACACTCTTTCCTCGCCAATGATCTTAATCAAAGCGTTTACAAAAAGAATCAATGTGATCAGCAATGGAATGATCCCTGTTAGAAAGCCGACAAAGGTCTCAGCCCCTGCTTGAAACATCCCAATAAAACCGTCTGATAATTTAACTAAAAAATCCATAACCTTCCTCCTCTTGTAGAATTTGCTACGCGCGCGCGATTCCATACCATATGACACAACTCGTGTCACTTGGTATGTTCGAGTTCATAATAGCAGGTGACACAATTTATGTCAATTGGGATTTTTAACTTTTTTTTTTAGGGTTTTTAGTATAAGATGAAGAAGAGTCTTTTACAGCATTCTTCAATAGGAGGTTTTGACATGAATAAATCTGAAGAGAGAAACCTGATCAAGGTGGCTACTCTCTATTACAAAGAAGGATTAACCCAAGTACAAATATCCAAAAAACTCGGGGTTTCCAGATCCCTAATCTCGAAATGGCTGGTTGCCGCGAGAAACCAAGGCTTCATTGAATTTTTCTTTAATAGTGAAGAGGTCTACTCAGTGGAGCTAGAGAACAAGCTTGAGGAAAAATTTGGTCTTAAATCAGCGACAGTCATTGATACGAATAATCTCTCCACCTCAGAAATTGAGAAGGTCTTGGGGCAAACTGCCGCTTTGGCAATCAAAGGAAAAATTGAAAATGTCCAATCAATCGGACTCTCTTGGGGAAAATCGATCAAAGCATTGGTCACCCAGTTTCCGTTTGAATCATATTCTGACAAGGTCTTTATTCCTCTTATTGGCGGGATGGGAATAAATAATTTTGATATCCACTCCAATCAGCTTTGCTATGAGTTCGCAAGAAAGACGAGAAGCTCATCAAAATATTTATATACCCCTGCACTAGTCAGCAACCCTACCATACGTGCTGAGTTTGAAAACAATGAATACATTCGTGAGATTCTTGAGGAGGCAAAGCAGGTGGATCTGGCAATTGTCAGTATTTCCTCCCCTTATCACATTAATACCATGCAGGAAATTGGGTACCTTTCAGAGTCTGATATCAAGGAATTGCATGATCTGCAGGTCGTTGGCGATATGAACTCCCGATTTTTCGATAAAAACGGCGTTGAGGTCGATCATGTCACAAATACGAATGTCATCGGCATCGGAATTGAAGACCTCAAGAAAATTCCGCAGGTCGTGGCTTTGGCGTATCACGAGGATAAGTGGTCAGGTGTCTATTATTCCTGCAAAAATCAGCTGATCACTGACCTGATCACTACGGATGTCATTGCAAAGCAAATCTTAAAGGCCGAACTATAAAACAGCTGCAAAAAAAATGGACCAATCACGTTCTTTTGTGATCGGTCCATTTCTCTTTTTTTAAAAGTTTTCAATCATTTAAAAGTTTTTTAGGTGTCTTTAACATTCTAAGGGCATTTAAAATCACTACGATCGTGCTGCCTTCATGGAGAATGACGCCGATGGTAATATCCATCTTTCCTAAAAAGTTCAAGGTAACCAGGAATAGGACGACAAATATGGAGAATGCGATGTTCTGCCACGTCACCTTATCCATCTTTTTGCTGAGCTTGTGAGCATAGACTAATTTGGACAAATCATTTTTCATCAATACCAAATCAGCCACATCCATCGCCACGTCTGTTCCATCCCCCATCGCTACACCGACATCTGCGGTAACCAGCGCAGGCGCATCATTGATTCCGTCTCCCAGCATCCCTGTTGACCCGTATTTCTTTTGCTGTTCTTGAACGATCGCGGCCTTGTCCTCCGGCATCACGTTTGCTGCAACCTCATCGACGCCAATCTGTTTTCCAACTGCCTCGCCAGTAAGCTTCCCATCTCCGGTGATCATCGTCGTATGAAGACCAGCTTCTTTGAAATAGCGGATGGCATCCTTTGCGTAGCGATTGGGCACATCCATTAAAGCAATCAAGCCGATAACCGTTTCATTTTTCCCAATAAATACAACGGTCTTTCCTTCCGAAGAAAGCTGTCTTTCCTTTTCTTTATAGACAAACGAGGCCTGCTCAAAGGAGGTCGGTTTGCCAATGCGATAATGATCGCCCTGATAGATCGTTGACAAACCGCGGCCGACTTCATTTTCCACCTCAAGCGCAAGTTCGTCTTTAACAGGGAATTTATTGATGATCGCCGCAGCTAATGGATGATTCGATTGCTTCTCCATCGCCACAATCAGATCAATCAACGCGTCTTGATCCAGCGCCTGCTCAAAAGAATAATCTGTGACCTGCGGCTTGCCGTTTGTCAATGTCCCTGTTTTATCAAAGGAGATTGCCTTTAAGCCCTGTAATGTTGATAAATAGGCGCCGCCTTTTACCAATACTCCCTTTTTAGACAAATTAGAGATCGTCGCCAATGTCGTCGGTACCGCACTGGCCGCTAACGCACAGGGCGAAACAGAAATTAAATACACCATACTGCGATACAGGCTCAATTCCCAGCTCCAGCCGAAAATATACGGACCTGCCAAAAGAACAAAGGGAAACAGCACCAAGACAACCGTGACATATTTAGGTTCTAATCGTTGAATCAATGTCGCTGTCTTCGTCAAGCTCTTCTGCGACTGATTGACCAGCTGCAGGATTTTGGAAAAGACCGTCTCTGAGCTGTCCTTCGTGACCTCCATCGTGAAGGTTCCCGCACCATTGATCGTGCTGCCGTAAACTTCATCACCGACCGTTTTTTCTTTCGGAATACTCTCTCCATTGATAGAAGATTCATCGATCGCAGTCGTTCCTGTTCGGACAATCCCATCTGTAGGTACTTGATCGCCATTCAAAACCTGCAGAATATCACCAACCTTTACCTTTTCAACAGGAACAACCTCTGTGCTGCCATCAGGAGCAAGCACTCTGGCTTCCGTTGGGTTCATGTTTAGCAAATTCGTTATTTCTCGCTTGCTCTTGCCATCAACATAGGCCTCCAAAAAATGAGCCGCTGCAAAAATGACAATCAGCATCGCCGCCTCTTCATAATTCCCAATCGCGATCGCGCCAGCCGCCGCCAACGCCATCAAAAAGTGGACATTCGGTTGAAATTTTCTGGCACTGATGGAATCCTTGAAGGTATCCCCTAAGCCCTCAAGAATGATATGATAGCCTGCGGTAACAACCGCGATAATAAAGGCCGCATTTGAATAAAGCACATTGTTCCCTTCTAAAATATAGCCGCCAATAAAAGCCGCGATACCAACAAAAAACATAAAAATCGTAAAACCTCCGCCATGACTGTGATCATGATCGTGACTATGATGATCGTGGTCGTGGTCGTGCCCTGTCTCGTGATCGTGGATGTTCACGTTCGCTTTTTCCATAGTTATCTCCTCTTTTCGCATGACAATATTTACATATGTGCATGTGATCATATGTTTTATTTAATTATACATGAATGATCGTTCATGTGTCAAGAGGAGAATTCGCTTTTTTGCTCGGGGGAGTCTAGCAGGAAAAATCAAATCAAAAAAACCAAAATCTGGCAGATAGCAGACCTTGGTTTCAATTAACACTTATCTCTCCATATGTTGAAGAGTATTTTTTAATCCATTTCGACTTTCACACAGACGATTTCCTGTTTTCCTTTGAAAATAATTTATTGGGTGAAAAGCCATAGCCATAATTAAAGACCAGCATCGTCAAAACGTATAATACAAAAGGAATCACAAAAGTTGCTACGATGATCCCGGTTGACGCACTCCCCACCTGCTCCTGATTCGCTACATAGCCAGTGTAGGATAGAATAAAGCCAGGGATCGCACCTCCTACTGCCATTGCAAATTTCATAATGAGGGAATTTAGTGATGCGATTAATGCGGCTGGTTCAAAGCCCAATTTTTTTCGTATGATATCGACATTATCTGCCGAAATACTGTATTGCAGCGTGTTCGTAAAGCCTAATCCAGACTGCACCAGCACATAGCCGATCAAAAAGACCAATCGTGAACTCTTAAAACCAATCAAAAGCAGCATTGCCCCGCTGATTAATACCAGTGCAGCCGTGTATAGCCTTATCTTGCCTATTTTTTTAGAAATAATAGGTACGATTACACCCGCTCCTAATGCGCCGAATAATCCTAAAAAGCTAGCCAAGCTGAGCAATCGAGTATCCTTAATAATGTAGCTTAAATAATACAGCAGCGAACCATTAAAAATATTGGTAGCCGCAGTGATAAACAGCATACTGATAAAAAGTGTCGCTACTTCTCTGACCTTCAGAATCTTTACCGCGTCTTTAATCGAGTAATTTTTCTTCTCTTTAGTGTGATCGATCTCCTCGATCACCCGCTCCTTAAGTGTCAAAGTTCCAACGATCGTAAAAAAGGCGACTACAATCACTGTTCCGACAATCAGCAGCAGATAGCCAGAGACTTGATTACTGTAGCTGGCAAGAATCAAAGGTGCAGCGATGTTTAATAACGTGGGGCCGACAGTGTAGGAGACCCCCTTTATCGAAGACAAAACATTTCGTTCAGATTCGCGACCCGTTAATACAGGGATTAAGCTGTTCAACGGAATGTCCATCAGATCAAAGGTGATTCCCAAAAGAATGTATGAGACACTGATCGCCAGGATCTTCTGGCCTGAAAACATCAGTGGCGAAAACCAAACTAGCAGATAATTGATACAGCAGATGATCGTCCCTAAAACTAAGATCGGCTTGTATTTTCCAAATCTCGTTTTGGGAAAACGGTCGATCAAGAAGCCCAGCAACGGGTCGCTTACTCCATCTAACAGCCGCGAAATCAAAAACAACGTACCAACTACTGCGGGACTAATTCCAACAACATCTGTATAAAAAATCAACAGATAGGTATTCAATAACGTCATGATCGGAATGTTTCCAAGATTCGTTAAAGCAAAACCAATTTTTTCAATCAACCTAATCTTTGTATTTTCCAATGCTCCGCCCTCCTTATGCCGCTTTTCAGGCTAGCTTAAATTTTCTGCCAGCTCATTTGCTAATTCAAAAGTGTACTCTTGGTTTGCTGCTAGCTCGAACGCTTTCCCATTCAGTTTAAGGGTCCCGCCCTCTTTTGTTGAACAAACAATCAGCTGATCCTTATTCTTTTTAAGTGTGACAGAGCCATTTTTAACCGGGAATGTACTTTCCAGTTCAGAGAAGCACGCCAATTGCGGTTCAATTAGAAACGTGGCATAGCCAGGAGAAGTTGGGCTGATACCGGCGAAATATCTTCCAATCAAATAAATCGGACTAGCACCCCAAGCATGACATAGGCTTTTGCCAAAAGGATCGCCATACATCTCATACACATCATTGCCGGTCTCTTCAGGAATGTATTCCTCCCAGAAAGTCACCGCGTTTTGTTCGACCATGCCACCCCAGTAATCACAAATGATTTGATAAACGGTCTGGGTCTGTCCTAATTTACACAATGCATCTTGCTCATAATATTTGAAGTATGGTGTTGTGATTTGAGTAATCTCATCATTCAATAGCACATTCTTCAAAATTTTATCTGCTTTCGTTTCATCGACAAAATCGAACAACACAGCAAAAATGTTGGCATGTCTGGTTACATGTCTGTTGCCTGATTGATAAGAATCAATGAAGGCGCCCTTTTCCTCATCCCAGAAATAAGTCATCAGATTTTTTTCCAGTACAGTATATTTTTGACTATATTCAGCAGTATTTTCCCCTACGATCGATCCGCAAACGATCATCGCGTTATAAGCCTTAAGTAATAAGACCTGCTCTGCCGCTAATGTGCCGTCTTTGTCCATTTCGGACCAGTCAATAAAGATCCAGTCCTTTTCTCTTCCATAAATAAAGCCAAGCTCATCTGTTTGAGCCACTAAATAATCCATCAAGCTCTTCATTTTCGGATAGATTTGTTTCAAAAATTCAACATTGCCAGACATCATATAATGATTTTCTACTGCGATAATCCATAATATAGAGTAATCAACGATCGTATTCATGTGCTGCTTGATCTCATTTTGACCTCGAAGTGCCAACATAGTTCTCGTATTGATATCCTCATCAAAGAACAAATACTGATTGATGAAATAGCTTTGATACGCATCTCCTGACCAAATCCAGCGATCTCGCTTGATTCCATCAAGGAAGAACAGCCCGCTGCACAAGGTGAAGGTCTCAACAGAGATATCCCAAATTTTGTTCATCAGCGCATTATCCGAATGGAATGAGGCTTGATTCTCCAATGGGATAAACTCATGGATCGCATCGATTTCCACCTGCTCTGGTGTGAGGCCAGGAATGAATAAATGGCGAAACGCACGTTTTCTAGGAACTGTATCCGCCACCGCATTTTCCTCTTTGTAATAGCACATTTCAATATCCAGCGCTTCCGCATCCGATTCCCCGTAGCAAATCGTCACAGGCTTAGCCGTATTCAATTTTTTGATAGCAATCGTTCCAAAAATCGCGCGCCCATAATCAAGCAATACGCCGCCTTGACATTCTGCTACTGACACAGCCTGAACCGTCTCGGTCGCGAAGTAAACCTTGTTAGGATCACGATCCTGCGCTAAGTATAAAGCGCTCCAGCCTGCTGGCAGCTCCTCGATAAAATTACTTGCTGCCCAGCCGATATCACTTTTAATGACTTCGCCTTCAATATACATTGCCGGCAGTCCCTCTGTGTTACCGACAAATACGCGAACCTTATTTTTACCCGGCTCACAATGAATTTCCTCGCCAAAAGGATATTTTTTTCCATTTACTTCAGCGTATCCAACACCGACTGCGTGAACAACAAAGCTGGTCTCAGCCGCCAAATCATAATACCGTTTGAATTTAACATTTTTATGGCAATCATCCATGTTCCAATAAGCCGGCCAATCATAGCTGCGTTCTTCTCTTGAAAAATTCTGCAGCAAGCCCTGTCTTATCTCAAAATCGCCTGGATACCAAAGCCATCTTGTTTGATCTTCTTTTATCATCGATTTCCCCACCTATACATTATCCGTATTGAGCTCGTTGTCATTCCCTGGCTCATACTGTGTTGTTTTATTTTTCTTTTGCAGCCGCATCATGATGATTCCGGCAAAGGTCGCACACAAAACAATTCCGGCAAACCCGTACATAGAAGTTTGAATTTTTCCAGGAGCTACTAAAAAGGGTGTCACAAAGGCGAACAATCCGCAGCATACCCGAGAAAAGCCGTTAATAAACCCTTGAATCGATGCTCGCACTTCCGCCGGGAACGATTCCTGTGTCCAAACCTTATAGATCGCTTCTCCCGCCATCGGATTCCCAAAATTGTAGAAGCCGATCGTGATCGCCAGCATAATGAAGCCTGTTCCGCCGCCAATGATGGCCATGCCCAGCATTGCCATAAATTGAACAAAAGCACCGACAAAGAACGCTTTGTTTCGGTATTTCCCGCCGGAAACTGACGCAAATAAAATCGTTGTTACTAGTGAAACAATATTCAGCACGATTCCCAAACCAGTCGCTTGAGACTGAGACGCCCCTGCATTTGTAAGGGCATAGGTTTGAAATTGTCCCCATGTATTGGCCAGCAGGTTCCAGCAAACATAGAAAATAAGAATCGCTAAGAAGTAGCCTAAGAATTTGTTTTTATTTTCTCCAAACAGTACGGACTTAATAGAGACCTCTTGTTTTCCAATCGTTTCTGTCTTGATTTGCTGCTGACGCTTGATGCCTTCTTCATGAAAATGCTTGAATTTTTTAGAAAGAGTGCGCCAAATCCAAGTAAACAAAGAAAATGTAAGCAAAATGGCAAATACGATCCGTGCACCTAAGACGCCGCTGACTCCAGATAGTAAAAAAGAACAAATATACGAAATGAAAATCCCTACCTGCCAAAAAATCTGAGTTGACGATACCAGCTCTGCCGATGTTTTCTCGTCGGGTGCGTCGTGAGATACGACCGTCAAGCTGATCGGCAAATCCGCTCCTGAAGCAACGCCCATCACTAATACTCCAGCCAATAACATCGCAAAGCTTCCTGAGAAGACACAAATAGCAGAACCAATGGCATAAAATAAATTAATCCAGTTAAATGATTTGAACAAGCCGAACAAGCTGGTGATTTTCCCAGCAAATAACGAACCAAAGGCAATAGCGAATGTTAAGCCCCCAGAAATAAAACCAACCTGCGCCGTTGTCAGATCCAATCCTCTTTGCCACACCGGAATTGTCGCGGAAAGTCCAACGATACATCCTGATCCCAGCATTGATCCAATCCCCGCAGCCGTTGCCAATGGGCTATATTCCTTGACCAAAGACTTCTTTTTTGTATTACTATCCATTTTTTTAAAACTCCTTTCTTCTTGCATCCATATATTAACCGCTTTCATATCCTTGCTTCAATTTCAAATACTAAGAAGGTTTATAGCCAATTTACAGGTCATATGCTATTTTAGTAATAAAGAAATCACGGTCGATATAAAATGAGCGGAAAAGGAGGAGAAAAAAATGAAGGAATTGCTAAAGCAGCTGCATGCAGTCACTGCCCTTGAGGATTTACAAAAGAAAACCGGAAAAAACATTAATACGATGAATCTGAATTACAACAGCTCGATTGTTCCTGAAATTCCTAAGGTCGATTTTTTTAAGTATGGAAATATTTCCCTGAACAAGCATTCAAGATTTTCGTATACTCCCGCCCACACCCACAGCTTTATCGAGATAAACTATGTGCTAAACGGCAGCTGTACCCAGCGCTTAAACGGTGAAAAGTTTCAATTGGAAAAGGAGCAGCTAGTTATTTTGGATCGAAAAGTGATTCAACAAATCGATTACGTGAATTCAGAGGACATCATTATCAATATTCTATTAGAGGATGAGTCGATTCAAAATCACATATTGCCCAACCTTTCTCCTTCCAGCAATTTAATAACAGATTTTTTCTTTCAATCCGCGAATGGACAGCACGAGCATGGCAACTATATTATTTTAGACACAGCAGGAAATCCGCTCGCTAAGAAAATGATAGAATCGTTACTATTAGCCGCTTTCAATCGTAGAAATTCAGAAAAGGAACTGCTTATAAACCTACTGTATTGTGCGTTAATGGTAGAAATCTCTCATTTACCCGTAATAAGCACAAACAAAAAAATAACTACAAATGACCCGCTTATTCAAATCCTTAAATATATTAACGACAACTACACAGACGTTTCACTAAAATCACTAGGACAGACATTCGGCTACAATAAAAACTACCTAAGCAATTTGCTCAAGGACAAAACCGGCAGCAGCTTTCAAGAATTGATCGATCAAAAGCGCTTATCCGAAGCGAAACGACTCATGAGTGAAACCGACGAAAGCTTGAGTACGATTGCGATGAAAATCGGCTATAAAAGTGTCCCCTCCATATTCAAGCTGTTCCAAAAGGAAACCGGTCAAACACCGAATTTCTTCAGACATAATAAAACGGAATGATTCGAAAGTTTTTTGGAAAAATACTTTAAAAAATGAAAGTCAAACGCCCCTATTACCTTCCATTATGAAAGTAATAAGAGCGTTTGACTTTTTTATTCACCTGTTCAATCCTGTATTATCCTAATGAAGAAATTGCCTGCTTCGCCCAATCGGAATCCTTCAGTATCGCTCGCCCTACTCCGATCATATCCGCCTTTTCCTCCCGTAAAAGCCGCTCCGCGACAACGCCATCTACAATCCCGCCCGTTAATAAAACCGGAATTCTGACGTTCTGCTTGATTGACTCCGTTAAATCACTGAAATATCCCTGTTCCTTGGTATAGGGATTCGTATAGAAGCTGAAGCCGCCAGAAATATCCAGCAAACAAACACCGGCTTCTTCGAATTTCTTCGCTGCTGCCACACTATCCTCAATCGTCGTTCCACCAGCCAAATGATCGCTCGCTCCTAAGCGTATAGCAACCGGATAATCCTCTCCAACAATTTCGCGAATTGCCTGCAGGATATCTAAATGCAGCCGGATTCTTCCATCGATCGAATGTCCATGATAGCGATCTTCACGCCTATTGGTTAGCGGAGAATAAAACTGGTTCAGTAAATAACCGTGAGCTGAGTGAAGCTCCACGCCATCAAATCCCGCCCTCTTTGCTCTCAAGGCTGCCGCCGCAAAATCGGCGATGAGCTTCTGGATATCCTCTTCCGTCATCTCAGTCGGGATCGTTTTACTTCTGGCGGTTTCCGGCAGCTCGACTGCGCTAGCACTTAATGGCTCATAACCAGTGATTTCCTTTTTTGCTAAGCCTCCTGCATGAGCAAGCTGGGCAAAAGTCTTTGAGCCATTTTGATGAATCATCTCAACCACTTTCTCCAAGCCGGCAATATCGCTGTCCTTAGCAATTGATACTTGCCCTTTACTAGCCTTGCCTGCGGGGCTGACATAACTATGCTCGGTAATAATCAGGCCAATGTGACCGCCCCGCGATTTTTCAGCATAATATTCACAAAGCTCACGTGTAACCTCGCCATTTTCTTGGGATTTCGCCGTAGCCATCGGCGGCATAACTAATCGATTCACGATCTCTAAACGTCCAATCTGGATCGGCGAATTCAATAAGCTCATGGCAAACCCTCCTTCGTTTTCTTTATGCTCTCAGTTTATCAGGTTGGCAATGATTTGATAAGGCGGTTCATTTGCTTTGGTTGCTAATGATGAAATAAAAGAATGGGCGTATATTTCTTTTGCGATATTTTTATCTTATATGTACATGGACAAAGAACCCCTAATTCCACCACTTTTGATGGAGCTAGGGACATAGGCAGCTAATTCTTTGTCAGCTCTCTCATAAAAAATACAGTATCGACGTCCATTAAATGATAGTCCTTCGGCATTTCAGTCTTAGCAATCAATTCAAAGCCGTTCTTTTTATAGAATTTTTGTGCTGCTTTTAACACATCCACCGTTCCTAGATAGATTCGCTCATAGCCTTGATCCTTACAATAAGAGATCAACGTGTTCAGCAGTTTCTTTCCCACTTGCTTTTCACCGCGGAACTCTTTTGCGGCGAACATTTTTTTGATGGCGCCGCAATGATTTTCCAGTTTCACTAACGCGATACTTCCAACCACCTGGCCATTGGAAAGCGCGACCCAAAAATTCCCGCCGGTATCGATATACTCCTCTTTGATTCTCAAAAGATCCGGCTGATCCTCAATGCTGATATCAATGTTAAATTCCTCTCTTTGGATCGGGAGGATCAAATCAACGACCTCTTGGGTATATTTTTCTTCAAATAGGACAATCGTTACTTCTGCCAATTTTATCGACTCCTTTAACTAGTTTTTCTGTTCCTCTGGAGCAACCTTGCCTAATATTTGTTCAATCGTCTTCATAGCAGTGACCAACTCCTGATAATTCTGGGTATCCAAGGGTTCCAGCAATTCCAAAACCTTTTTGTCTGATTCTGCCTCGACGTATTTGTTCAATTCCAGTCCTTTTTCCGTCAGAAAAAGCTGCAAACTCCTACTATCATCGGGATTTTTTTTCTTATAAATATAGTCATTTCGCTCCAGCTTGCTTAATATCCGGCTCAGGTAGCTCTTTTTAATATTTAAACGTTTTGTCAGTTCGTTTGCCGTAATACTCGGATGACGACCAATCTCACCCAATATCCGCATCTCGATCATGGAATAATCCAAATCAAAAACCGTTTGATCAAAGACTCCTAAAATTTTTGTGTAGTATCGGTTAAAGCTTCTAATATCACGGGTATCCACCAGCTATCACGACCTTTCGCTAAATAGTTTACTTTATCAACTAAATCGAGTATAAAATATTTAGTTTACTTTATCAACTATTTTGACCGATGAAAATACGCTTTTTCTTAAAAATTACAGGGATAAAAGAAAAAAGACTTGTAGAAAGTACGAGAATGATTTATCCTATCCAAGAATCATGCAACATTAGGAGGAGATCATGGTGATATATTCATCTTGTATCGTACGCTCAAAGAACAATCCAGTTACCTATTAAACGATTAGTTCTTTGACGGAAATAAATTTTCCTCAAAGAAAAGAAACGAGGAAAATAATGAATACAGAAAAATTAGTTTTACAACCCTATGAATATTGGTATTGCAAACAGCAGATCAGTGAACTTGTGAGTGCGTACCATTCCGTAAATGACAAGCAGGTCATCTTGACTTTGCAAACATTGATCCAAGGAAAGACCGAAGAATTATTCAAGCGCGACCCTGCCTTGGCAGCTTATTGGGATCAGTTTCTCGATACCGGGCTGACTAGAGAAAAATTCGAAAAGCTTTTTGAGGAAATGAAACGCTTCACTATTCCAATGGATACCCCTTCAACAAAACAAATCGAAAAAAGCTTTCGAAAAGTTAAGAAGATGCAATTTCCTGAGCTTGCGACATTGGATTTTCACGAGCTGAGCTATTTGGGCTGGAATGACAGCGGAACGAACCGTAAGTACCTGATTCGAAAAATCGACGGACGTTTTACGGGTGTTTATGGAAGCTTCAGCACGGATGTGCAAAAGGGTCACTGTGCCATCTGCAATCAAATCAGCACTGTCGCCTTCTTTTTAGCAACGACCAAATCAGCGGGAGACGGAACCTATACGAAAAAAGGGAATTACATTTGTACAGACAGCAACCAATGCAACCGTCAGCTGACCCAACTGGATACGTTGGAACGATTTTGGGAAACTGTGACAAAATAGTCGGGCAGACAATCCCTTCATCGTATAAAACTGCATAATAAAAAAGAGGATCAAGCAGTCATCATCTGCTTGATCCTCTTCTGTGTTTTTATTATTACATGATTGTTCCCATTGCAACGTGCTGATCTTCATCTGTCGTCACTGCTGCTGCCACGGCCGCCTCTAAACCTTTGGCGATCGTTTCAACGGATAAGCTCGGTGTTCCTACCGGCAAGTCCAAAACTTGTTCCGGCAAATATGGAACATGGATAAATCCGCCTTTGATGTTCTTCTTTTGCTTATCTGCTAAATAGAGCAAGCGATACATGATATCGTTGCAGACAAAGGTCCCTGCTGTATAAGAAACACTTGACGGAATCCCCGCTTTCTTCACGTTGCTTACCATCGCTTTGACAGGAATCGTCGCAAAATAAGCTGTTTCGCCGTCCTCATGAATCACTTGGTTTAATGGCTGCTGCTGTTCATTATCTGGAATACGCGCCTCCATCAAATTGATCGCAACCTTTTCGATCGAGATATCTGATCGGCCGCCTGCTTGTCCCACACATATAACGATATCCGGCTGCTGCTCTTCTATCGCCTTTGCTAGAACCTCGCCGTCCTTTTTAAAAACCGTTGGGATTTCTAATTTATGAATTTCTGCGCCTTCAATCGTATCTGGCAAACGTTTCACTGCTTCATAAGCAGGATTGATCGCTGCTCCGCCAAAGGGGTCAAAACCGGTAATCAATACTTTCATACTCGTCACCTTTCCTTTACTATACTTACTTTACTCGTTTATTTAAATAAAATCATGTAACAGATTTGGAAAACTAAAAAGATTACTGCCAGTACGGCCTGATTCTTGATTACGCCAAAGCGATCCTTCATCTCTAACATGGCAACTGGCACGATATTGAAGTTTGCCGCCATCGGTGTACACAAGGTTCCGCAATAGCCGCAGGTTAACGCCACCATACCGATTAACACCGGATCAGCCCCGTATGCTAATACGAAAGGCGCACCGATCCCCACCGTCATTACCGTGATCGCCGCAAAGGCATTTCCCATAATCATAGTGAACAGCATCATACCGATAGCAAAAACAATGATTCCTAAATTCACATTGCCCTTCGGAATAACCTTTGCCACAAGCTCAGAGATAACTTCGCCGACTCCAGCCGCTGTAAAGATCGCTCCCAAGCTGGCCAACAGCATTGGCAGCATGCTTAGCGGTCCTACTGTCGACAGCATCCGTTCAGCATCATCCAGGAATACCTTTGGCTTGTTTGAATTTGAATAAACCATCAAAATAACGATCGCCACTAACACACCAACTCCGACACCAACCAAGGCACCTAGCTGTGTGAACACGGCAAAGATAATCGCAAAAATCCCCATTGATAAGGCCGGAATAAAAATCTTCATACCGATCTTATCCGCCATTTTCTTAGTAACCGTTTCGGCCGGCGCACTTTCCTTGCCTTTGCTGACCTTTTTAAAGATTGGCGGCAAGGTCATAAGAATGACCAATAGTCCATTGATCATTGGCGGAATCCATCGGCCAAACATCATTACGACCCCTAAGGCACACCAAAAGATCGCTGTTCCGATCGGTGTCGCATTGGCTTTATCGCGAGCGTTTTTGATCCCGGTATAAATAGCTACCGCGCCCATAATAATATAAATGATTTCAAGTAATTTCTCAGATAATAATACATCCTGACTTAGAAAAAATGACATGTGCTTCCCTCCCTATTTATTGTTGCCGTAGTATTTTTTGTATAATTTTCGGTCTTTTAAGAAGTAATAAACAATCGCAACGATGACCGCAAATAATGCCACCGGAATTTCGACCTTCGCTAAATCTAATAAGCTTGTTTCATATCCTAGATCCTTCAATGTCGCTTGAACAAGCAATGCGCCCGGACCCCCAACAAATAATACTTGGAAGAAGAACCATGCAATGTTTTCCATCCCTGAAGACATTCCCTTTAATTCTTCAACATACTCCTCTTCTGGCTCCTTGCCCTTGGCTTCGATTGAACCGATCACCATTGGCATAATAATTGGACGAACAAAGCCCGCTACACCGCCAAAGCTAATGTTGAAGGCCGCAAAGATGGAACGCATCACTCCATATGCCCCAATTACCGCGCCGGCCGAGGCATTTTTGATCTTTCCAATCAGCTTCGCCGCCGATTCCTTCAAGCCGTTTCGCTCCAAAGTACCAGTCACCAGCATGATCAAAATAAAAATCGCCATCGAACGGTTAGAAACAAAGCTCGTTCCTAAGGTCGTCAACAATCCTTCCACTCCTAATCCACCCGTGATCGCCGTAACGACCGCAGCCACTAAAATGATTAGAATCGAATCTAACTTCAAGGCAAAGCCAATAATAACAATCAAAATACCAATTAATTTAGCTAATTCCATATAAATTTTTCCTCCTTATTGTGATGCAATAATCGGTCGAAGCCGAGTATAGCCGATAGTTATTTCTTCTTCTGTGAACACAGCTGAAGTCTGATAAAGTGCGGTTGCCGCTAATAGCAAATCAATAGTAGCCAAATCATGAACCACATGCGCTTCAGCACACAATCGCAAATAATCCCCCTGCGCCGTTTCATCAGCAACCTCACTTGTGTAGGCTACAGATGTCAGCCAAGGAAAACGAATCGATGGATATCGGTGCTGCGGGTCTGCCGCAAAACCGATCCAATAGTTGATCATTTCTTTATAGTATTCTGCCGGAAACAGCTTCGGCAGCCATTTATGCGCATAGACCTCAAATTGTGCCGCCCATTCCTCATTCCAGCGCTTCATTTCTGGAACGGCGCCGATCGCATCCGCGATCACGTCTTCAATCCGTTTATTCAACGCGATATTTGAGCGATAGTTCTCATCCGTCGGTACCCAAAAATACCCATACAGCAATGAACGCGGCAGCCAGAAGCCTTTGTAGGATGGGGAGGTGTATCCGGAAAATGGCTGCTCCCATTCATGTGTCGGCACACCATGGTTATCGACCATCACATCAGGAACACATCGTTCGTATAAGCGAGTCATTCCTAAAGCCTCGGTATGCTGCGTTTCGAGATTGAAATACTCATGGTAGAACTCTTTTCCTACACCATTAAAGCGAGCCACATGCAGCTTCCACTCAGGGGTCTCCTTCTGCAATTCGTAATGAATCGCCGCGCCATCCACATTTTCCAAAGGAACGATCACTAGATTTAAGCGATCAGTCATGTCCTCATACTTGGGATTCGTCAGCAATTCCTTCAATAGTAAGAAAGCGCCATTCGTCCCCGACACCTCGTTGGCATGATGACGAGCGTTGATGATTTCGGACGGATAATTTGTCAAACGCTTCGTTCTTGAGACATACCCTGAAGCAGCAGCCCGCGGCAGTAATTCAATCGCGTATATTTCGCGACCCAAATAAGACGTAGCAATCTGATAAACCGCGATCTGCGGCACTCGCTTCAATTGTTGGATGATTGCCAAATATTCTTCATACCCAATCACCTGATCAGGAAATAAATCAATCTGATCGATCGTCAAATCCTGGACGATTTCCGGCTGCTTTGGTCGGCTTTCAGCAATAAATCGCTGATTTTCTACCTGAAAGACTACTTGATCAAACGAACAAAAATCAAACTCTTGCGCGATTAAGCCCTGTTCAAAAAGCTTGGCGTAGGCCTCCACCACCTGAGCCGAGGCTCCCTCGACTTGGATTGCCGCGGTAAGCTTCTGCTGCTGATAACTGATTGATTGAAGAGTGCAATGAACATCCTTGCGTTTGGTCGGATGGGACACAACTTGATCATCTGCAATAATTTGAGCCGTTTTACTCACCTGTTTTAAAAGTGTCGCTTTGAATCTCGGCCTGCCGATTTCTTGCCTGATTATTGGTAAAATCAGACCCGGCTCCTCGAACATCTTGCCGCTAACTTCCATGCCGTAATTTTTGAAATAATCCGCCCCTGCAAAATACAAATCTTCATGCAACGCATCCAAGCTGGATAAAAGATCGTTTCGACTTGAAAGCCGTTCATCCGGTTCACTGGCTGCAATTTCTAATTGCAATTGTGCAAAAAATGGTTGCTGCGCTTGCGTTAATTCTCCCTGCTCCTCGATCCAAGCACGACATTCTGGCAGAACCTCATCCTGATATGCCCTCCAGATTTTTTCAACATCCGTAGCAAAGGTTTCCTCCAGACAACGGACTCCATTGACCTTTACTTGCACTCGCCCAGTCGGCGGATGAACCTTCCCCATGCCAGGATAGGCGGATAAATACGGCCGTTCAGAATAGCTGGCCAAATAGCTCCACTTCTTTACCTCACGATCTGTTTGAACCGAAACCTCATAGGTCAAATCTTCTGATCCAGAATAGGTGACAAATTCAACCTGATCCGCTGATAAATCAAAAGCCGTCATCAGATTATCTTGAATCGGATACAGCTCCTGCAAATACCGAATCGGCAGATCATTCCATTTATCAGAATCATGACCGTCCACATTATTATAGGTTGGGGTCGCTCCTGATTCGTCGGTCCACTCAGTCACACCAGCTGGTAAAAAGGGTTTGAAAGCAATTGTAATCTTTTTAATTTTCTGACTTTTTAGTTTAGGCAGGAGGATGTCGTTGATCCATGAATAGCCCTGCTTATGAGCACAAACCAATTCGACCGTGCCTTCAGCCTTTCGTGCCGCCAATTCCGCTTGAATTTTTTGCGTTAGTTCCTCACGTACGAGCGGATTTTCACTCAAAACCCCGGTGATTTCCACCTGATCACCTGCTTTGATTTCCGAATACGCAGAGGATAGAAGCTTCAGAAACTCATCCACTTCCCAGGTTAAATCAAACTCTTGCTGGTAAACCTTCACCATAGATCGGTGATCAATAAAAGTCGTATCTGGAAAGGCCTGTTCGACTTCTTCACGGCGTTGATTGATCTCAGGCGATACATAGGCAGTCGCTTTTGCCGAAGAAAGGCTAGCAGTGTAGGCCAATTGACCATCTAGATTCTTCATTAAGAAACTGTCGACCAATTTCTGCAGATAGCTAGTCCATGTTTCAAAAGCAGAGAGCTTCGGAAATTGCTCGCACACTATCGCTGAAAAATCTTCTAACTCTTTTCCAGTACCTTCTATAATAACCAGTTCATCCTCTTGCACCATTTGGCAAGCCGCCGCCTCACGAAACAGAATTGCTGGGCCACCCTCATATTTCTCAGTCAGCAGCCAATCCGTAATCCCCGTCGTTTCCATTCCCAAACGAAAAGCAACATTGCACGCAGCAACCATGAAGGAACCGCTGCATTTTTCTGGCAAAACCATTTTTACTGTCAAATCATCCGGTAAAAAATCATAATCACGATCCGCCAAGAAAGGCCCCGTACTAAATAGCTTTTCCAAACCCGTTGCTTCACGCCATTCAAAATCGATCACCGCTTCAGAATACTGACTCGCCGCATGATAATCCGCAGGCTGCTCACTTGTCGTCAACGCTTTTTTTAGCTTAGCTGCTAATGCCTCTTTCGTCGGAACCTCCTCGCCTATTTCCGTACTGGCAATTGGAAACGTGGCATTCTCAGAGGTAAATCCAGCGAACAATGCGGCTTGAATCGTTTCCCGCTGTTCGAAAAAGGACAGCTGTCCATCTACTTTTAGCACTTCCATTCCTCCCTGCTACTATTTTTTGAATAATGTACCAATCTCACGTCCTGCCAAAATATCAAACAGCACATGAGGGTTTCGACCATTCGCCAACACCATTGAGATATTTGCCGTCAACGCACCAGTCGCTGTTTTCAGCTTACTGCGAATCCCGCCGCGACTCAGCTCTCCTAAATGAGGATCAGATTCCTCTAATAGGCGCTGATCAATCTCACTCAAATGTCGAATCATTTTTGCTTCCTCATTTACCAAAGGATTCTCCGAATAAAGACCATTTACATCCGTCAGCATGATCAGCAGATCCGCTTCAACCGCCTCAGCAATCAATAAGGACAATTCATCATTGTCTTCAAACTTCGTTCTGTGCGCTCCATCAGCTACCGTCACCGCATCATTTTCGTTGATAATCGGTAAAATACGATTGTCTAAAAGCTCATGGATCGTTTGAATGAAGACCTGCCGATCCTCCGAGACCGTCAAATTATCCCGACTTAGCAGCAGCTGACCAATCTTTTGATTCTGCTTTTTGAAGGCGGACTCATATAAGCTAGTAAGCAGGCCCTGCCCCACAGCCGCCGCCGTAAATTTGGAGACCTCGCCTAATTGAATCGCCCCTGCTCCGACCGCTCCTGAAGAAACCAAAAGAAGCCTCTTTCCTGATGCCATCAGCTCCGACAATACATCTGCCAGCTTCTCGATCGCGGACTCAAGAACACCGCTTTCCGGGGATACTAGCAGACTAGTCCCAACTTTTATAACAATAATATCCGCTTTTTTTATTTCTTCTCTCATAGATTACACCTTAACTATAAAAAACAGACGACATAACTTAATAAAACCCTATCCGTCAAATGTACTTTCATTATTTTTTGCTAATCATATCACAAAACTATCCGCATGGGAATATTCTATTTTTTTAACCAAAAAGCCCTTTTACCTAATATTATTTTATGTTACAAAGAAAAATCGCCTCTTTAGACAAGTTAAAATATTTATTTATTCGAATAATTGTTATCCTAATTGGACTATTTTTTAATTTTAGATTAAATTCAATTTCATTTAATAACTAATGTCATAATTATAAATAACTTTACTACCAGAATGTAGAACCGATTCTGATCGTAAATTCAAAAAAATCCCGCCTACTAACAGCCACGTGCCTGAAGCCGCAAAAAAAACCTAGCCCGCTTCAATGACCGCTGACTGATCTGCCAGCTCATCAAGAAAGTGGGTAGGTCTTTTACTTTAAAGTATGACTCTTTTTAAGTGTTTAAAATTAGGCATTTGTCGTTGGTAAAATGGTTTCCACTTCTGAATGTGGACGTGGAATAACGTGAACAGATAATAACTCACCCACACGTTGCGCTGCTGCTGCACCAGCGTCTGTAGCAGCTTTCACTGCGCCAACATCGCCACGAACCAAGACCGTTACGATTCCGCCGCCAACGCGTTCTTTACCGACTAAGGTAACATTTGCCGCCTTCACCATTGCGTCCGCTGCCTCAATAGAGCCAATTAAGCCTTTTGTTTCGATCATTCCTAATGCATCTGATTTCATTTTTGTATTCCTCCTAAATTATTTTCTGATTTTTATTGATGTTCCTGGTACCACGCCAAGAGCATTGGCTTCTTCAGTATCAATGTGACACTCCAAGCCTGAATTCGCAGTCGCGCGAATTACTACATTGTTTAAGCTGCCGCCTCGTTCACCTTCAAAATCAATCGAGACAATTTGCCCATCGGTCACACCAAATCGCTCTGCCTCTTCCGGCAGCATATGGATATGACGTTTGGCAATAATGACGCCCTGCTGGATCTCATAAGAACCGTTTGGACCGATTAATGTGAGTCCAGGGGTATTCCGTAAATCGCCAGATAATCGCAAAGCTCCCTTAATCCCTAGCTTAAAGGTATCACTTTGCAAAATTTCTACCTGCGTTTCCCCTCTGACTGGTCCTAAAATGCGAACTTTTTCAATCACACCTCTGGGTCCGCAAATCGTCAAACATTCCTTACAGGCATATTGACCCGGCTGAGATAAATCCTTTAATTTGGTTAATTGGTAATCACTGCCAAATAATTTATCTACCGCGGCTTGGCTTAAATGGATATGACGATTAGAAATTCCAACTGGAATCGTCTTGTCTTTGGGGATATCGTTAGGATTTAAATGTGCCATAATCGCATTTAATATCGCTTCATAATCTTCCATTGGTACTCCTTCAATTCGTTATTTGCCTGGAAATCCTTAGGCGTTCATTTGAGTCAAAACTTTTCTTACTACTTCTGCTAATTCGCTCAGCTCTGCGGCAGAAAAGTTCGGATCGTCCGCATTTTCTGCCTGCGGCTCAGCAGACTGCTCAACCGTTGAGGCGCCGGCTGCTAAAGAAGCCGAGATTGGTCCATCCAGTTCTGGATGAGAAAAACTGGTATCTTCAGTCACTATGCTTGTCACATCCTTCAAGCCGTAAGCGACCTTCTTTATGTTCAACAAGTGCTTCGGACTGACATTTTCAGAAACGGAGCTGCCGCCAAAGGTTCCACAACCTAAGGTAAAGGAAATCGGCAGGCCTGTGCTGATACCTGTGCCGCCTTGACTGCCGCCTGTATTTACTAAAATTCGCGAAGCAGGTTTTGCGGCAAATTTTAGGACGATCTCTCGATCATTCGTGTGGATACTCATTGTATGCCCAATTCCATTTTGTAATAAATCTATACTTAGTTGACACGCCTCTTGCCAATCCTTCGTGGTATAAAATGCCAGCACAGTCGTCAGCTTTTCAAATGAAAGAGGACTACCTGCTCCGACACCCTTCTGGCGACCAATTAGGACGGTGGTTGTCTGCGGCACTGTGAACCCTGCGGCTTCGGCAATTACCTGCGGCGTCCGGCCTACAAATTTAGCATTCATTGCGTGACCGCCGCCTTTGAAAAGCAATCCGCAAACCTTTTTGGTTTCTTCTTCTGACATGAAGTAGCCGCCTTGTGCTTTCAATTCGGCAATCACTTCCGCCTCATTGCTTTCTTCACAGATAATCGATTGCTCTGAAGCACAAATCGTCCCATTATCAAATGTTTTACTGGCAATTATTTGAGCAACAGCCTTTTTCACGTCCGCACTCTTTTCAATGTACGCAGGGGAATTTCCCGCTCCCACACCAATTGCCGGCTTTCCTGAACTGTAAGCCGCTTTTACCATTCCCGGCCCGCCGGTGGCAATAATCAGCTTCACTTCCTCCGCGTGCATCAGCTCATTGGTGGAGGCCATCGTTGGAGTCGAAACACAGCTGATCACTCCTTTTGGCGCACCGGCTGCTTCGGCTGCACGGCTCATCATATCAGCCGCTTTTTTTGTACATTCGGCAGCCGCTGGATGCGGTGCAAAGACAATCGCGTTTCTGGACTTCAAGGCGATCATCGCTTTGAAAATCACCGTAGAAGTCGGATTCGTTGAAGGAATGATCCCCATCACTAAACCAACTGGTTCCGCCACATCAAACGTTCCCTTGGTCGTGTCTTCGTGAATGATTCCAACCGTTTTCTCATCCTTGATTTCTTCGTACAATAATGCCCCGGCCGCATGATTTTTATAGGCTTTGTCTGCTACTTTCCCAAAGCCAGTTTCATCAACCGCTGCTTTCGCTAAACAAACAGAAAATTTTTCTGCCGCTTCTTTCATGTTTTTCAAAATTTTGTCCACTTGCTCTTGGGTAAACGTCGCAAGCTCTTGAGCGGCAACATGACCTGCTCGAGTTAAATCACGTGCTTCTTGAACGGAGCATAAATCTTTGTCAAACTTATTCATTCTTTTTACTCCTTTTTCACATTGAGGTACTTATTTTTTAGCCCTCCATCATTTTTAAATCCTTCGTTGATGATTTTTGGGTCTGTAGCTATTCTATGATTCAGCTTCACTGCAAAAACAGAAACTAAACGCCTTATTCCTAATAGCGTAGTCAGGAAAATCCTTTTTAATGCTGTTCAAAATGCTTCATCAACGCGGCAACCAGCTGTTCTTTATTAGCCTTGTGGACATCCTTTTTGCTGATGGTGAAGTTCGTTTGCTTTTTAGCCAGCTTACGCAGGTCAATTACTTTCATCGCTGCTAAAGCTTCACTGATTTCCGCAGTCTTTCCCGCCTTACGCCAGTTCAAAAAATCTGCTTCCGTGATTGGCTGTCCAGCTGAAACTTCTGTCGATTCAGCTGCTGTTTCTGTTTGATCCGCAGGTACTTCGCTTTCTTCACTGATCATTGCCTGTGGTTCCGCTTCTGCTTGAGCTTCCTCTTCTGATAGTGCCTTTTCTGTATCCAAAGTCGGGCTAATATCGAATGCTTCAACCGATTTCTCTTCAGCGGATTCAAAAATCGCTAAGCCTTCATCCGGACGAGGAATCACGTGGATCGAAGCTAGCAATGCTTCACCAAGATTGGACACGGCCAAAGACGCTGCATCTACTGCTGTTTTCACAGCTCCGACATCTCCGGTTACCATCACAGTTACCAAGCCGCCCCCAACAATTTCCTTTTGCCGCAGACTGACTTTGGCTGTTTTCAACATGACATCACTGGCCTCAATCGCTGCAATCAAGCCTTTTGTCTCGACTAATCCTAATGCGTTCATTCTCTGCTCCTTCCGCTAGATCTCGTTCATCGCTTACTAGCTACTTACACTAAATCCGACCAATTGGCTGGATACGTTGCGTAAAATAATTTCACTTTATCTGGCGAAGCCCAAGTGACCTTACTGCCTTTGGGTACAAAGACAACATCACCAGGGTGTGCCGTATATTTTACGCCCTCGATCGTCATTTCTAAGGTTCCGCTGATCACGTAATCAATTTCCTCATATGGCAATTCCCAATCAAATTGCGAATGATCGATCTCCAGAAAACCGGCTCTGATGTCTGCTTCCTCTTTGTTGACGAGCTCCTGATAAAACACTTTTGCATTAGGATTTCCCGTGTCAAAGGTACGCATATCAACACTGTTTCCCTTCACAACTTTCAAACCGCTCTCGTGCTTCTCACATTGAAAAGGAACTGTTTCACCAGCCAGAATCATCTTTAGTAAATCCAACAATGTTTCTTTGCTGAGACTATCTGGCAGTACATCCGCTGATTTCTCTGCTGCACTGCATTCCTTCAACGATACCTGCAGCTCATCGATCAAATCTTCAGCAGCTGGTGTGATAATCGTATCCGAATCTACACAGAGGGATTCGCCAGCTTCATGTGCTTTCGTCACATCATCAGCACAAATTAGTTTTTTCATTGTCACTGATCCTCCTAAACAAGTTCACAGCTATCATCGATAATACCAATCACTGCAGCATCTACTGGAATCGCATCATCTTCCAGCATCCTTCTAGCCGCACTGCCGCAAGTAACGATCACTCGATCGCCAATCCCGGCACCAATGACATCACAGACAATCATCTGTTCTCCATCGCGAGAACCTCCAATGACTTCTGCGATCATCAGCTTTAGACCATTCAGCTGCTCTGATTTTCGTGTTGCCCAAATATTATCGATCAATCGCGCCGTTACCATTTTCGTTCCTTATCTCTTCGTTTTATTTCTTCGATCGCTGATTCAACGGATGCGGTATCGCCAAAAATCGCCAGCATGATCATATTTTGCGGACAGCTGCCGCGAATATCCTCCACAGTCACCCCAACTGCTTTTTCAGCGACATCCGCCGCACAAACCATTTCGATCAATTTTCCTTGAACCAGCCCTACTGCATCTGGTGTCTCCAAAGCCGTTTTGGCTCCCGATCCTTTGCGGCGGTTCAAGATAGCAAGCGTATCTTCGCCAGGTGATTTAATTATCCGACAATCCATTCTCGTACCCTCCTCCATAATTCAATCTGGCAACAGGATAAAAGAGTAAAGGGCCCGCCTTGAACCTTTTATCCCATCGCCAAATCTGTTTACATGATTTCATCTGTACAGCTTAAGGCAATACCAAGCGGTGTCACAAACATTGGATTCAACGGTTTATAGGTTTTGATCTTCGTCTTCGCTTCAATGATCCCTTCAATTCCAGTCAAACAAGCAGTGCCGCCGACTAGATACAAGCCATCAATTTCGAAGCCGCTAGTTTGCGTCGTGATGATCGTCGCGATTTTTTCTACTACTGGTTTTAAAACACCAATTAGCTCTTGATGGTTTTTCTGATCTCGCTTGTACAGCTCAGCTTCTTGAAAAGAAATTTTATACGCGCCGGCTGTAACCAAGGTCAAATGCGTACCGCCAGTAGCATCATCTGCTACTCTTACAACTTCCCCATCCTTAACGATGGAAATTCCGGTTGTTCCGCCTCCAATATCAACGACTGCCCCATTTTGTATCTGCAGCACCTGATTCGCTGCCGTAGGTTCATCCAAGACATTCGTTAATTCAAAGCCCGCTCCCAGCACGACATTGTTTATTGCCCCGCCGTCCAAATCACCTGTCCCAGGAGGGATCGCCGCCGCAGCATATAGCAGCTCCGTTTCCAGCTTTTCCTCTAGCTCAGCTTTCAGTTCTTTGACAATCTGAATGGCACCAATGTAATCTACGACCATGCCATCTTTAACAACATCGGCATAACGATAAGCACCTGCTACAGGCTGATAGTTTTCATCCATGACAGCTAAGACGATACACGCTGTACCTAGGTCGACACCAGTATAGTAAACACCCGTTGAACTCTTTTTTGGTTTCTTAATTACTGCTTCGAACTCCGCGACTAATTGGTCACAGGCGTTCATATCGGTCATCGTCATCACATGCTTATCCTCCAATGTTTAACAAATATTCTTAAAGCTTGCCCAGTAGACAAATTTCTGTTTTGATTAAATCAATCGATTGTTCCAGAGCAAGCTTCTGCTCTGAAGTAACACAAGTTTGTAAAGCAGTCGCCTGTATAATCGCCCGTCTCAGCTTCAAGATGACTTTTCCACCTGGACAAAACACTTCTGCTTTAGTGATTTCATCAAGTACTGTTTCTTCACAGTCCTCAACTTCTGGAAATACCAGCTCCGGAAAATCCTCCGTCATAATGACTCTTATAGACTGTGCAAGACAAGCGATTCGTTCGCAACTTGCTGAATGCACGTCATGTGCCTTCACAGCAGCTTCCCAAAGTTCTACTTCTAATAGAAGAAAAAAAGTTTCTCGCCTATTGGCTAAGGTCATTTCTGCACTTGTATCATTTGTTACTTCGCCTGACAAACTTAGAGTATCGCTTGAAACCAAAGGCACTTGATGGTCATTTAAAAACTGCTTTGCCCCCGGTGTTAAGCGCTCCTCGTCTGTGAGCATGATAGTTTTCAGCTTTCCTTGGCGGTATTTGAGCTGCAGCTCTTGTTCAGTGATAAAATGCATCAATACCCACCTCGACAAATTCTAGAATAAATATCGGCCAAATTCGCTTCTGTTACTTTTCGCGGATTTGTTAGCGTGCATTTGTCCTTCAGCGCAGCTGCGGCCATTTCTGGAATTGCTTTAACAAATTCAGCTTCAGCAATTCCCAGCTCTGTAACTAATTTTGGGATACCGAATGTTCTTGTCATTTTTTGAATTCCAGCAATGAGTAAGTTGACAGTCGCTCTATCTGTCATGGAGCGAATGCCCAGCAACTTAGCTGCTTCAGCATACTTACATAAAGCCAATGAGTCCTCATTAGTCTCGATTCCAGCATTAAAGCCGATAACATGAGGCAACAATAGTGCATTGGCTTGCCCATGTGGGATATGAAAGCGGCCGCCTAACGCATGAGCTAAACTATGACAAATCCCCAATGAAGCTTCGCTGAATGCCATCCCTGCTAAGCAAGAGGCGTTATGGACTTTTTCCCGCAGCTCCCGATTCTCACCCTTTGCGACGACCTTAGGCAAATCCTGCCAGATCATTCGCATCGCTTTTTCCGCACAAGCATCGGTAAAGTCAGTCGCTTCAGTTGATACGTAGGCTTCTAATGTATGGGTCAAGACATCAATTCCAGTATCCGCAGTAACATTACTAGGCACTGTTAAGGTAAAATCAGGATCCAGTATAGCGATATCTGGGATCATCGCATCATCCACCAGCGCGTACTTGCCGTTGACCGATGGATCAGAGATCACAGCAAACGAGGTCACTTCACTTCCTGTTCCGCTTGTTGTTGGAATACAAACCAATTGCACTGCAATATCCTCAGTTGCTTGCTGATAAATCTGCCTTACTGCTTTTGCAGTGTCTAAAGCAGAACCGCCTCCTAGAGCAATAATCGCGTCCGGCTGGAAAGCTGCTGCGTAAGCCACACCCTTCGTCACCACTTCAATCGTTGGATCCGGTATAATTTCAGAAAATAGCTGATACGGTATGCTGGCTTCAGACAAAAGATTCGTCACTTTTTTTACCATACCGCTGATCAGCATAAAAGGATCACAGATCACTAAAACTCGTTGATAATGACATTCTTTTAAGCAAGCCGTGGCTTGACTGCCAGAATAAATTTTTGTTGCCATTTTAAAACTTCCCACACTCTCTCCTCCTTCCTAAAAATATTGTTCAATCTGACTTAAATCTTCCTTGTCCAAATCAAGAGTCCAGTCGATTTTTTCCAGACCGCAGGCCAAGAGCTGCTCTCTGGCTTGCTGCAAGGCCTCCTGCGTATAGGTTTTCTCAAACGTTACAATGCCATAAAGCGGAATCCGAAAAGCTTTGGCAAAGTTTGGCGGGTAACTGCGATACCGAGCTGTCACAGGCTGCAAAAAAAATCCGCAGCTTGCCGACTGCTGCAAAGCGATCACATGTTTATGCATCCAAGGACTTTCCAAATAGCTGTCAGGAACGATAATGGTTCGCTTATGGTAAACGATACTAGCCACTTTTTTTAAAGGGGCCGCTGTTGTTCCCTCCAGATAATTCGCCAACTTCATTTTGCCGCTATTCCTTGGTCCCACCAAAAGCACCCTCATGTTCTCGTCACATCCACCACAGTAAATTTCAAGACTTCTTTAAAGACTCGCAGGACCTCGTTCAAACTCGTTTCAACGCTTTCTACGTCACCAGTGATCACAACAGATCCTGTAAATCGATCCAAAAATCCAATCTCAACATCAGCCACTTTTGCGGCCGTATCGGCCGCAATCATAGCTGTTTCAAAAGGGGAAAGCGTCAAAATGCCTATGGCTCCAGCTTCATCCAGCCCTAAAGAGTGATAGACACTTGCGATAGGTGCTGCGATTACATGAGCCAGCGTAATCTGTTTTCCGGGTACCGATTCTTCGATTACCCGTTGTGCTATCAAATCTGACATGACTGCTTCCTCCCTAATGTCGAACGACGCGTACTGGAAAATCATACCCGGCGATCCAGCCTTCGATTCGATCTAAATCCTCCTCAGCCAGGCTCGGATCTCCTTCAACTGGATATTCCATACCTAATTGACCATATTTATTGACCCCCAATTTGTGATAAGGCAATAAATCGATCCCTTTAAAATTCGGCATGTCTTTATACGGCAACAAGAAATCCACGATCTCTTTAATTTCTTCATGACTATCATTGATCATCTTCAGCATCGGCATCCTGATCTGAACCTTATATCCGCGAACCAGTAATTCTTTCAAGTTTTCTAAGATTTTCTCATTACTGATTCCCGTTAGTTCATTATGTCGAACTGGATCCATATGCTTCATATCATATAAGAAAAGATCTGTGTAATCGGCTATTTCCATCAGCTTCTTCATATTGCTGTGCCCGCAAGTCTCAATAGCTGTATTGATACCATCCGCCTTACAGGCCTTCAAAAGGGCAAGTGCCGCTTCAGGCTGTGCCGTACACTCGCCTCCGCTAAATGTCACCCCGCCGCCAGATATTTCATAAAAGGCGTCATCCTCATGAATGACCTCCATCAATTCTGAAATAGTCTTGATTGTCCCAGTGATGTTCAAGGCCTGCTTCGGACAGGCCTCCACACATTTCTGACAACCATTACAGGAAATATCACGCCGAACCTGATGCTTGCCATTTTCATCCACGTAATGAATCCCTAAAGGACACGCTTCTACACATGCCCCGCAATCATTACAGACACTTTCCTTATACATGACTTCAAACTTACGCTTGATTCCTTCTGGATTGGCACACCATTGGCAGCGCAATGGACAGCCTTTGAAAAAGACGATAGTTCTGATCCCAGGACCGTCATACAGGCTGTATTTTTGTACATTGAAAACCATTGCTTGCCGCTCTATCCGTTCCTCTATCACATCAACCATCCATTCCAAGCTCCAGCTTATATTCTAAAATTTCGTCAACATTGTCCGTGAAATGATTTCATCCTGCACGTCTTTACATAATTCCACGAAGAATGCACTATACCCTGCAACTCGGACGATCAGATCGCGATATTGTTCAGGATGTTTTTGCGCCTCAACCAATGTATTGTTATCTAAATAGTTAAATTGCATTTCTCCATTACCCAAATGACAAGCTGTTTTCAGCAGCGTAATCAGACTTTCCTCACCTTCTGGTGTATCAAGCAAACCAGACATAATCTTAAAGTTATGGACCATTCCGATATTCATGCTGTCATTAGACATTTTGGAAATCGATTTAATAATCGCAGTCGGGCCTTTAAAGTCCGCCCCTTGTGTTGGACTAATTCCGTCAGACAATGGCGTCCAAGCTTTCCGGCCGTTCGCAGAAGCTCCGGTCATTTGACCAAACGGAGTATTGTTTGAAATAGACAATGTTCCGTGACTTAATACGGAATACAACGTTTTATATTTACGGTGCTCCGCTTCGGTAAAGTTGATCAAGTCAGCCGCAATTAAATCGGCATAATCATCATCATTCCCATATTTCGGTGCATTCAGACAATCAGTTCTCATACGATCATAATTAACAAAATCGGCTTTTAGTCCCTCATTTAGTTCCTGCAACGAGTATTTCTTCTCATCAAAAACGAGCTTCTTGATCGCCGCCATCGAATCCGCATAAGTTGCCAAACCTGACCAAACCACCCCTGGTCCAAAGTTATACATCGCACCGCCGGAGGACACATCTTTTCCATTTTCCATACAGCCTTCATACATGATTGACATCAATGGTTTTGGAGCAAGATCACGATGAACACGTTGTGAAATCACCGTAGCGACATCCGTCCATTTGGTGATATATTTGATTTCTTCTTTCACAGCCTCTTCGAATTCTTCATATGTCGCAAAACGAGACAAGTCTCCCATATCTGGACAAACCTGTTTGCCATACCACAACGGCACGCCCTTATTCATCACAAGCTCAATACAGATCGGCCATTGAGTATAGGCTGTTGACGTCCATTGATATAGACGACCAGATTTTTGCGGCTCAACACAGCCCATTAAGCAGTAATCTCTCGCGTCCTCGATGGATACTCCTTTAGCCAACATCATTTTGATATGTGTATCGTCAAAGTGACATGCCGGGAAGCCCATCCCTGCACGAACAACATCAACAATTTTTTTCAGATATTCCCGAGGTGAATGGGTGTGAATTCGACAAGCGAGTGATGGCTGATAAACCTTCACATGACGCACAGCATCCATCAATAAGTAAGTCAATTCGTTCGTTGCATCACGTCCTTGACGAGTAACTCCGCCGACACACATATTGACGAATGGTTGATAACCTGCGAAAAATTTCGAACCGCCTTCGCTGGTGATCCACATCATTTCTGACATTTTGATCAGCATACAGCCAGCTAATTCAAAGGCTTGGAATTCGTTCATGCGGCCTTCTTCCAAATCAGCTTTAAAGTATGGATACATGTATTGATCGACCCGTCCAATCGACATACCTGTTTGATTTTCTTCTACAACCAGCAAGGATTCGATGGTCCAGACTGCTTGAATGGCTTCCCAGAAGTTCTCTGGTTTGTGAGCTGGGACTCTGCGGTTCACTTCGGAGATTTTTAATAGCTCAGCCTTCCGTTTAGGGTTTGTTTCCTTCGCAGCAAGCTCTGCGGCATAGTCTGCCATCCGGCGCGCATAGATCATAACCCCTTCAGTTGTATCGATGATTGACTTATAGAAATAGATTTTTTCGATATCATCTGGATTTTCATAATCTAACTCCTCCAAATGCGCTTTCGCTTCATTTTGGATGTCGATCATGCCTTTTTTCATTAAAATAACATCATAACCAGGGTTCGAATCGCCACCACCATTTAATGCATGGTAGGAACAATCGGATACAAATGATTCGCCGGATAATTCCCATACACCTGCTTCGCGGTACTGATCTTCACAATACTCATCAACAGATTTGCCCTTCCAGAATGGGAAAAGCTCTTCACGCATAATTTTTTTGTCTTCATCCGAAATGTAGAACGGATCTTGCGCACGGCTGCCGATCGTATCAATTTCATCTTCCATCCAACGCCATGCAATATCCGGAGAAAAAGCCCCAGCCCGCGGTTTGCCGTTTGGTGCACCCACGATTAATTCATGATCTTGAATGACTAACGGTGCCGTTTCACAGCAATAACGGAAGCATTTAGCTCGCAAGACAATTTTTGGCATACCGGGATTCTCTTTGGCAATCTTAGTGATTGCCCGTGCACGATAAGTCGTGATTGACGGTACTTGCTCCAAATAATTGTCCTTAAGCGCTTGCAAACGTTTGGTGATCCCATCAGGAATCGTGGTCCCTTCGTCAGATGCCAAGATTTCTATCGCAACATCATCTTTTTTTACTTCGTCTGATACGGTAGCGAACATTTTCATCAAGGCTTGTCTTTCTTCTGAGCTTAATTCTTTTGTCGCCTCAGCTAATTTCGCTGAAAATTCTTTGATGTCCATCTATTTCCCCCACTTTATTCAATGATTTTTCTTAAGATTTTTTCCAAAAGTGCTTGCTGATCGATCGTGATCGGCTCTACTTTTTCACCTGCAAGACCTATTTCTTTAGTCGTACTGTAGCCGATTTCCCGAACATAAGTGAAATCCTTCGCGGTAATGTTTTTCGCCACATATCCTCGACCTGTTGTCATGCCGCCTAATATCATGGACACCGGCAAAGTCGAATCAAGCCCGATTCCGGCAAAGCCTGCTCCTGTATTGACCAGCATACGTCCGATGGGCTTTTTGAGACCAAATTCACGAATGATCGCCGAATTTTTCGAATGAATCGCCAAGGTATGACCGTTCCGCTTCTCCTTCAGCAACTGAATGCATTTATCACAGGCATGAATCCAGTCCGATTCCAGATAATAGGTCATTACCGGACAAGGCAGCGCATTCGTAAATGGATTCTCTTCAAAAATGTAAGGCTGTTCCGATACTAAAACACGCGTTCCTTCAGCAACTGGAAATCCAGAAATCTTCGCCAATGTTTTCGCATCTTTACCAATCACTGTCGGATTCACTTCGTTATCTAGAAATAATTTACTCAAAAGCTGCTTTTCTTCATCAGAGCTCATAAAATGTGCCCCAGCACGAATCATCTTTTCTTTGACTTCGCTGGCGATCACACTTTCCGCGATCACAAATTGCTCCGCCGCTGGCAGCAAGCCGTTGTCAAAGCCGCGGCTAGTAATGATTTCATCTACCGCGTGGTCAATATCTGCCGTTCGTTCAATAAAGACTGGCGTCGAACCGACGGCACCATAAATGGTCGGTTTGGAGCAGTCAAAATAGGACGAATGTCCGATATTCACTACTAAGGCGACCGCCGCCTGCTCGGTTAGCACACTGATTCCTTCAATCGCCGTATTTTCCATAAAGCAAAAGCTGGACTTTGGAAAGCCGGCGTTACTTTGTTGGAAAACATCATAAAGCTTCGCAACGACTGCTTCTGTTCGTGCCTGCGGGATCAAAATAATCGTATTTCCACCCTTCAATGCACTGATCGTGGCAAAAAAGGCATTCAACAAAATATTTTCCCCCGGTAGAATAGCGGCAATCACTCCTAACGGCACACCGATTTGCTTCAATTCGCCAGTATCCTCTAAAACACCAAGGACCGGTTCATGCAACGATTCAGCAAATTGATCTAAGAAAATTTGCCACAAAGATAATTTATCCTTTTCATTTCCCTTGCCTGTAGCGGCAACCTCAAAGGCAACGAGCTCAGGCAAGCTCTCTTTCACCTCTGTGATAAGCTTTTTCAGCATACGATCAATGGTTTGCTGATCATAATCCTTTAACAAAAACTGAGCATCACGAGCGGATTCAGTTAAGATGCGGGCTTCTTGGATCGATTTCAAATCTTTATCCACAAACTGCATGTTCCCTACTCCTTTTTCATATTGATGGATTCATTTTTCTAAATTCAGGAAAAATAAGTCCGATTTTCAAGCCGTATATCATCCAACTAGATTCTTAAACCAGTCATTTCCTGATCCTTTTTTTGTTCCCATTTTCGACAAACTTGAAAAAGTTGGACTGAAACCCTTATGCTGGCAGTAATTGCTCCAATGAATAGCGATCGATGATTTTCCCTAAATCAATGTGCGGGCTAGGAATAACTACCGAGCTATAAACCTCCGCACCCATTTCTTCTACAGCTGCGACCCCAGATTCAACCGCTGTTTTGCACGCGGCGACATCGCCTCTGACGATGACTGAAATATAGCCGGAGGCCACATTTTCATAGCCGACTAAATCAACATCAGCTGCTTTACACATCGCATCGGCTGCTTCTAAAACAAACACCAAACCGAATGTCTCGATCGCTCCGATTGCTTCGTATCTTTCCATTTTTTCACTCCTTATTCGTATAAATGTATTCATTTTTCATAAACCGAAATATGAGTCCTATTCTCATGCCGTATATCGTCCTATTTGCTTACTTATTGGTCAATATCATGAACTGAAACGATATCTCCTACAGCGTGAATTGGTCTTGGCATCACATTTTGTGCCGTTAATGTGCCGATTTCTGCTGCAGCTTTGGCACCAGCTGAAACAGAGGCTTCAACCGCAGCGACATCGCCTTTGATCATGATCGTAACCAAAGTAGAACCGATATTTTCATAAGAAATCAATTCTACATTCGCCGCCTTCAGCATTTCATCACAGGCCTTCAATGCTGGAACCAATCCGACTGTTTCGACTAATCCTAGTGCTTCTTCACCTTTATACCTCACCTGTAAGCCTCCTTACCCTTTACGATATGCGGCATCGACATACTTAGAGACTGTTTGCTCGCCATCTTCTGTAATTTGATAACGCATCACTAATTCATTTTCACTATCTAAATCGTAGCTAGTCATCTCTACTAAGCCATTCGCCTCAAGAGCTAACAGATGATCTAGATACATTTTTTTATTAAACTGACCTTCGTTTCCATAGTCCTTTTTCAATGCGGACATGACACTTTTTACATCCACTTCTTCTCCATCGGACATATAGTTCAAAACAGCCATTCGACTTGGTAGAACCATCTTAAGCATCTCCTTTTCTGAATAAGTCTAAAGGATTCATTGTTACGATAATGGCGCCTAAAACAATGACGACAGATCCAATGACGATCGTCGTTGTAAATGATTGTCCCAAGAACATAACGCTGAACAACACACCCCAGAAGGCATAGGTTACATTCAATGACATCCCAATCGCACAGCCGACCATCGAATTGGCTTTATACCAGCACACGAAGGATGCTGCGGCACTTAAGCCTGCCAATGCCAACCATAAAATCGGGATACCAGCAGCTAACGTCCCGCCTAACAACTTAAGTGCGCCAATAAGTGGAACGATCAGAACTAAAACAGCGAGACCCGAAATCAACTCTCGTAAATTAACCGCCACATCTGTATCGATCATGGCACCGCCGAAGCTTGAGAACACGCCTTCAAGTCCCCAGCAAACTGCGGCAATTAACGCACAAATAATTCCTAATGTGAAGTTTGGTGCGCCCTCTGGTTTTACAAAATTAATAATGATAGCTCCCATCACACATAAAACCATTCCGAAAACTACCCGTTTAGTTGGTTTTTGTTTTAAGAAAATCCACGCGAATAAAGAACCAAATAAGCTGCAAGTCGCTGAAATCGGAATCGCATAAGCACCTGCTAACGCAAGTCCGATCAAATAAGCACCGTTGGCAACTGGTCCGCCCAGCAAAAAACCTACAACAAGCATTTGACCCGGTTTGGTTTTCAATGTTCTCGTCAACTCTTTTAAACGACCCTGTTTTGCGTTATAGAATAATAGCCAAATCCCGGCAAATAAATCGTTTAAGCCAGAAGCCACAAAGGGAGCCGCCAAAATACCCGCAGCGCTGGCCAATGGATTGTAACCACTTGCCACCACAACTAACGTGGAATATATTCCGTAGGTTAACCCAGAAAATAACCCATTTCCGAGCCCAGCAATCTGAAACTTTTTACCGACCGCTTTCATTTTCGCTTCCGCAGTCGCGGATGTTTGCATTACACTTTTTTCACCGTCCATCTGAATTCTCCTTAATCATTAATCATTTGTTGTCGCTGGAAGAATAGTCTCAACTTCACCATGTGGTCGAGGAATTACGTGAACAGACAATAGTTCACCCACTCTTTGTGCGGCTGTTGCTCCTGCATCCGTTGCAGCTTTGACAGCACCTACATCGCCACGCACCATAACGGTGACAATACCACCGCCTACAAGCTCTTTTCCAATCAAGGAAACATTAGCAGCCTTGACCATTGCATCAGCCGCTTCAATTGAGCCCACCAGCCCTCTTGTCTCTACCATTCCCAAAGCATCGTACTTCATTTGTGTTCCTCCCGTTTGCGGTTCACGCTCAAACTGCTTTTATTTTTTGCATCTTCACTTTAGGTCGTTCCCTTACGGTATAAGTCAATAAAATAATTTAAAAAAATTGTGCACTGATACACAATCTTTATTTTTGATACAGAGGCCATTCTCAATTAACTGTATCAATCGAGAACGGTATATCGTCGTTTGCTTAACAAAATTGATTTATTCCCGAATTTATACTAATTGTTTACTTACAATCATTTTTTCCCCAACGAAAAACATCTTATTTATAAATTAGTACAGGATTTAGAAAAATTAATTTCGTTTTTGTCACCAAAATTATTTTTCCGCCATTTCCGCAAAAATTTTTCAGCAAATCTTAGTAAATGAAAACGATAGAAAATTATCATCCTTACGAACAATCCTGTTTTATCAGTGTTTTTAAACAAATTATTGCTCTTTATCGAAACCTTGCCCTTAGAGACAATGCTGCGAGTTATTTTATGTTTTCAGAAAATCACCATGCGTTCTTTCAAATTTTGCCGTAAAAAATAGCCTAGCAACACGAGGCTGCTAGGCTATTAAAACTACATTTTCGTTGCAGGTACCATAATTTCTGTAACAAACTTATTTGGATCTTGAGTGGACCAATAATCAATGACATAGCGCTCATAACAGTTTGGACCGATTTTATAGTTGTGATCCGCGGCCCATTCTTCTAAAAGTTGATATTTTTCAGAAATATTTTTATGATCCCCTAAATGATACAGACAAGCAAACATCTGTCCACCGTAATCTTGCCTTGGTATTAAATATTTACTATTTCGAACAGGCTTTTGTACGACCGTCGCATGTTTGATAATGCCCTCTGCCTTTGCCTTATAGTCAGAAAAACTTAGAATAACCGGTCCTGTGATCTCACTTTCAAAATGCTCTAAATAATTGGTCCACTCAATATTTATAATTGATGCCTTGTAATCGTATTCAAAATTTTGTTCTAAAAAGTAATAACTATCACGATCAATATACTTTAGACTGATGTTGTTCACATTATTTTCCATGGCCATCGTACCTTCGTTTAACAACCCTACCCAATCAGATACCGACTCATGGCAATTTTGAATGCGCTCCTCTTCCCTTTTCAGCTCATCAAGCTTACTCAAAAAGTTCCGTTGATGAAAAAAGTAATCCGTCGTGTCTGAAATTCCAGTCATTTCTTGCAGGCGAAAGCCCATTTGCTTGTAGTACTTCAGAATCGGAATCATCATTACGGTATCTTCGCTATAATATCGATAGCCATTCTTTGGGCTGACATGATCAGGTATAAGCAATCCTAATTCCTCGTAGAAGCGCAACGTCTTTCTTGAAACGTGACAAATCTCTGCCGCTTCACCAATACTGTGCATCATTTTCTTCACTCCCATCCTCGTTGTCATTATCTAACCACCCTTTACATAATTTCTCTAAAAATTATGGGTCGTTCTGTTATAGTTGTCAAGTAAAATTCTGATCTGCACTATAACAGAAGAGCGAAATTTGTGAATAAATACATTTACGTCAAGCTTTCTATCGCCAAATAATTATTTTAATTTTAAAAAAATTTTTTGAATCAAATTTAGGATTTTCACCTATGTTTCTTATTGAACCCTTATTTTTTCAAGTGAATTAAAATAACGTTTTTATCATATTTCCAAGTGACTGAATAGACTTACTTAGGGGAGCTAACTTCATACTCGATCTTTCCTGTTAACAGTATGCCTTCAGCAAAAACATACTATTACCATATGTTTCAACAACAGACCCAAAGTACTTGAATCAACTCCCCCTCTTCCCATCAAATTCTTTAAAAAACTTTTAACAGCACATCGGTTGATAAAATAACTATAACCACTATCTTCATACTTGGGTTTCCAGACAAATTCATCCATCTTTTCGAGTGAAATATACTACCTCCATTATTTCGTTTTCACTTAAAAATTTCTTTACCTTTTGATCCTTCATTTTGAATTTTTGGATAGAAAAAAACTGTAATCATGTTTTCATAGTCCTTAAAACATAAAAATATCATAGTGAAAATCAGTTATTTTTGGCTTCCAATACCAAACCAAAAAAAGAGCTTTTCACTATGACTTGTTCTTACTGTGAAGATCAATATCGTTCAATTTTTCCTAATTAAATAAATCAGAAGGCTTAATAATTATACCGTCATATATCAGACCTGTTTCTCATCCATACGCTTTGAACCAATAAGAATACGATGGCGACAACGTACCCTACAATTGCAAAAACAGATGACTGAATACCAAACACTCCGCCGGTCAAAAGGATATTTTTGTCTTGAATCACGTATTGAATAGGCGAGATTGGATTCTCAACGTTGCTCATCATAAAGATTCCGCTGCTTACAATCAGGTTCCAGCAAAAATGATACAAGAAGCTGCACCAAATCGTGCCAGAAAAATATGCTCCCATTGAAAAAAGTATACCTGTTAACGTGCCCGCCACAATGACCAGCAAACATTCCTTTAAAGATAAACGTCCGTTTAATACATGTAAAATTGCAAATAGCAGCGAAGGAACCAGAAAAGCAATTCGAGGGGACCATTCTCTTTCGATAACACGCATGATTACTCCGCGAAAAATCATTTCCTCCGTTAAGCTCGCTAATAATCCAGCACCCAACACTCCTGGTACAAGGACCGTAGCAAGCTGATCCATGGGCTGATTTACTAGAGTGAATGACCCTCTGGTGAATAAGATCGTAGCTGCGACTACTCCCAGGGGTAATAATAGCGCTAAGATGAACCACTTTGCTTTGAAATGAATTCGATCAATCCGAAATTCAGCCAAAGGCTCATTGTACGCAAGTTTTATTAAGACACGAATAGCAATAAACGTAAGTAATAGATCGCTTGCTATAAATAAAAGCATACTCCCCTGAAATGGCAAAGACAGCTTTAACCACTGGGCAGCGGCTGGACGAGTGACAAAGGAAATAACTAAGCACAACAAACAAACGACAATACTTTTTATTTTGGATTTCATGATTATTCCTCCAATTAATGATTCTTTATTTACTCTCAGCATAATGCTGAATGCTTAATTCAAGAATCGATAAACATTAACTGAAGATTAAAAATCCATCAATCATCTACTTCGGGAGTTTGATCAGAAAGCCCTTTGTATAGTCCGAAATATTTTCGACTAGCTGAATCGTTCCGTTATGCTTATCAATAATCTGCTTCGTAATTGCCAAGCCAAGGCCGGTTCCCGTTTTGCTTCTTGAAGAATCTTCTTGAACAAAGGGATCAAACATTACTGGAATAAACTCTTTTGCCAATTTTTTACCACTATCTGCGATCAACAGCTCTAGCTGATCACCGACACGCAGCTGAATCAATATCTTAGTTCCCGCTGGATTATGTGAAAGAGCGTTGACCAGAATATTATGCAACGCTCGACCAAATTCCAATGGATCGATCATTGCTTTTACAGGAGTATTCGATACATCAATCTGCAACTCCATCTTTTTTTCCTCAAACGCAGCATAATGTGACGCAACAATTTCTCTGATCAACCGGCTGAAATCACTGCTTTCTAAATGAAGCGGATAATCTGTCCCCTCCAACCGTGCATATTGCAGCATCAACTCTAACATTTGATTGCTTTGATCGGCTTTGTCATAGATCGTTTCCAGCATCTGTCTTTCTTTTTGAGGATCTATATTTTTTTCCTCAAGCAACAGCTTCGCATAGCCTAATACCGAAGTGCTCGGTGTTTTTAAATCGTGAGCGATCGTAGCAAATAACTGTGTCTTCTCCTGATTATAAGCAACATTCTCAAGCTGAATTCGTTTTGTAAGAATACGGATGAAAATGTATAGAATAAGAACAAAGATAACTACTTTAACAGCTGTTACACCAAAAAAACCTGAAATCATCAAAGATTTGCTCTCCGAAAAGGCATTCGTGTAGCGAATAAACAGACTATCAATGACCGTATTCAGCAGTACCAATGGAATGGTTACACCTAGAAATAGTTTAATTAGAAATGACCGTAAATTTTGCATACTATTTCTCCATTCGATAGCCCAGACCACGAATCGTATGAATTCGTGATTCTCCGACCTTATTTCTGAGTTTGCTGATGCACACACGGATCGTATTATCATCGACAGCGTCAGCATTTTTCCAGCCAGTTTCATAAATTTGCTCCTTAGAAAACACCTGCCCTGGGCTGTTCATAAAAAGAAACAGCACCTTAAACTCAACAGAAGTCAACTCGATCTCCTCCATCTCACGGATAAGGATGCATCGATCTAAGTCCAATTCTAAATCAGCCACCTTCAAGCTGCCCTTCATTTTCCGATCATTGCCCAAGTCATATAGTCGACGGAGATTGGCCCGAACTCTTGCAACGACTTCAAGTGCATCAAAGGGCTTGCTAATGTAATCATCCGCGCCTAGATCCAACCCGAAAATTTTATCTGTTGCCTCCGTTTTAGCAGAAAGAATCATGATAGGCACATTACTTTTTTCTCGAATCGCTTTTGTTAATTGAAACCCATCTATCTTTGGCATCATGATATCTAATATAACTAAATCAATCTCTTCTGTTTCAAAGATTCTCAATGCTTCTTGACCATCATGAGCGTCAAATATTGTCATCTGATCTTTTTCCAAATAAAACTTTAACAGCTCTACGATTTCTTTTTCATCGTCAGCGATCAATAGTTTAGGCATCTCTATTCCCCCTCAGTGAAAAATTCGCTTACCTTTATTATATTCTACTGCCCATACTAATGGACACGTTTATTTCATCATTCAAGGCAGCAACTACTATTGATCACTGCAATAAACTAAAAAACCAGAGTTCCAAGTATAGAAACTCTGGTTTATTGCAGATTTTTTTAGGTTGATTCTATTAAAATATTTCCAACATCACTAATTAGCGAGTAACAGATTTGATAGACAGAATGGAAATTCCTCCGATTGCGGAGAAAATGAACGACACAATAAAAATAGCAGAAAAGCTGAATTGTGAGATAACAAAAGCAGCCAATACCGGTGCGATGGCCTGAGTAATCGTGTTTCCCAGATTATACACGCCAAGGAAAAAGGCAATTCGATTCTTGTCAGGTATCACCTCTAGATTCAGTAAGTTATCTAAAGAATTCCAAATGCCCATCCCTAACCCAGCTGCAAAGCCATAGATGATGATTCCAACATCATTTTGCAGAAAGAACATGCTTAAAGCACCGATTCCTAAAGAGATTGTAGACAGACCAACGGGCAGCTTCAACACTTTATATTTGTCAGCTAATGGGCCTGCAATGAAGCCCATCGCGATTCCAAATATCAGCATGATCGTATTGATCAATTGGATAGACTGCTGCGTCCCAGCTGTGCCTTTGTGAAGAAAGTCCGTCATAATAAATAACAGATATCCAGTAATCGAGAAATTTCCTACTCCTTGAAATAATTTTCCAATTAAGGCTAAATAATAATCTCTGCCGATCGACCAGCTAGGAAAAATTGCTAAGGATTCCTTTAACGTCTTTTTCTCTTTCTTAGCAGATTCCTCAAGCACTTCGTCCAAATTTGACGGTTCTCTAACAATGATCGCAGCAAGCAATGTGCCGATAAACGTAATAATTCCAAAAATGATGAAGCCGAGTCTAAATTGGCCTAAAAACATAGCCGCAAAGATCGTGAAGCCGTTGTTTCCTAACGCCATTCCTAATCCGCCATATGCACCTGAAGCAGTTCCTTTACCGTCCTCTGGTGCGAGATCCAGCCAAGCAACCATTGGCGCAACAATGAAATTCAACGCGATTTGTCCCAACATCCAGCTGATTAGAAGAAAGGGGATACTATTTGCCATAGAAGCTAAGATCATTGAGATCATAAACGCTGCCGCACCACCGACTAGCCAAGGCGTTCGTTTACCAAAACGAGAGCGCGTACGGTCAGAAAGATAACCTGCAACCATATTAGAAACAGCCGCAAAAACCATTCCGCATGTAGAAAACAATGCAACAAGCTGAATTTTATTCTCTGCATCAATTTGTTGGATCAAGGCTGGTAAAAAGAGACTTGCCGCAGCGATATATGGTCCTAACCAAGATGCGGGTCCAATAATCAGACCAGGTACGAGGCGTTTTAATGAAACAGTATTTGTCATTTTTTATTCTCCTTTGTTTCGTTCTTTGTTCTTCACTGTGTAATAATCAAAGTCCGCGTAGGAATCTCTTTGATGTGCATCAACAGAACCGATAAAATTGAATAATGCGGTGAATCCGCCAATTTCTCCTGGTTCCCCATTCACCCCTTCATCAGAGAGATAGGCAACATCGATTTTTTCAGCAAATCGTTCCCATTGACCATCCTTCAGATAAAGCAGATCTGCTAAGCCATTGTCATAAACCAATTTCAACTCTACTGAGCCCTCTTCAATCGATAATTGATGATAAGGATACTCGATTCTTTGTCCAAGCTTTGCTTGTAAAATCGTTAACACGGTCGTTTCTTTTTCTTCCGAATAAGTTAAATGAAGATATAGCCAATTGTTTGAATCATAATAAAGACCCATTCCCGCAGTTTCTGAATAATGATCTGGATGAAATTCTACTTTTGTCTGAACCTCATAGTTGAATGACGTAGCGCGTGTCGCCATGATTGCTGGGTTTATCTGTGAAAAGAAGGAATTTTCTCCATAAATACGCAGATGCCCCTCTCTTTCTTGGGTATTTACCCAACGATTTTCTTGCTCACGATATGGCGTCATAAATCGTAAATCATAGTCTCCAGAAAAATCATCATTGACATCGTGAGAAAGAGGGATTAGTTCTCCACTGTTCACCATGGCCTCTACTTCCATCTTCGCTAAATTCGACCCGTCCGCCATTTCTAGCCAGCCATCCTCAGTCCAATGCATTTTCTGAATAGAAGTTTCTCGCCCCAGCGGATTTAGCAAGGTTCCTTCAAGTGGACGCGACATCAAATGTGGGATATACCACTCGCCAGTTGTCGTCTCAACTAATGAGCCATGTCCAGCCTTTTGCATGACTGATTCAGGATTGTACATTTCAAAGTGTCCCGCATCAGGATCACCCAATGAAAAAAGATGTCTAGGTGCAGATGTGATAATTGGTTCACCTGACGGATGCGGCTCATAAGGACCAAAAACAGTTTTCGATCGTCCAATCTCTACCCCATGCCCATAGCCTGTTCCGCCAGCAGCGATCAATAAATAGTAATAGCCATTACGTTTATAAATTTGTGGTGCTTCCGCACAACCTCTTGTCGTAAAGCCATGATTGATCCGATGCCAATCACCAAGAATACCGCCATTCTCTAAGTCCGCCTCCGCAATAACAATATGTCCAGGCGCTTGATATCCCTCTCGCGTTTCCCACTCTAAAATTGACAAGTAGTGCTTTCCATCCTCATCATGGAAAATCGCTGGATCAAATCCGATTGCTGTTAGAAAGATTGGCTCAGACCACGGTCCAGTGATATCATCCGCCCACATAGCATAGGAATCTGAATTAAACTCGCGTCCAGCCATATTTACCATATGCGAATAGGCTAACCAGTATCTTTTAGTCGCTTCATCATAAGATAAATGCGGTGCCCAAATGCCTGCAGGTGTATTCGTCCCTCTTAGATTGACCTCACCCTTTTTCAGTACATAATCAATCAATTCCCAGTTTGCTAAATCTGTTGATTGAAAAATTTGAATCGCAGGATTCCAATGAAACGTAGAAGTTGCGATATAATACATTTCTCCTACTCGAATAATTGATGGATCCGGTGCCATGCCGGGAATAATTGGATTTTGAATAGTTGCCATTTAGATGTTCCTTTCTCTTTAGCTATGAGCTAAGTCGTCGTAAATTTCTTTTGTTGCGCCATATAGTTTTTTATCGCTGAATGTCTTCTTTACTTGGTTCGAAGGGACCCCTTTCAGAATAAAGTGATAAGTAATTATGACGACGCTTTCAACTCTGCTTATGCTAGCTGCTAATTATTCGAATGACATAAGGCTTTCATTGAAATCGTTTTCCTTATCATGCATTTATAATAAAAGATTCAAAACGATAGTTATATATCAAAAATCGGGTAACTTTTACCATTTTCCGTAAAAAAAAAACCAGTGCACAACTGGTCTTGTGAGAAAGGTTCTATAATATTTGGTGTTGTTACTCAAAAGTGAGTAGGAACACCCTTTTCTTTTTATAATACAAAAAGACACTTGGTTGTCCTATAATTAAATCGCCAAACCAAACCATAGGAGGTCAACCAAATGTCCGTAACTAAGAATATCAAACTTAAAGATGAAAATACAGATAAAGCCATCAAATTGTTGCTAAATATCAAAGATTCTCATATCTCGTTTCCTAAAGATGCGATAAATAAGGAACGCATCCGCGGTAAATCTGCGAACGTATTTACGGGGACACTGTCCTACGAACCGCCTCACTGTGAACTTTGCGGCTTTGATTCTGTGATTCGTCATGGCTGGAAAGACAGCCGGATTCAGATGCTTCCTTATCAGGAAGTACCAACGTATCTTCATTTATATAAACAACGGTTTCTCTGCAGGCATTGTTTTCATACTTTTTCTGCCAAAACGTATTATGTCGCTGAAAACTGCTATATTTCTCAAGCATTGAAATTTGCGATCGCCGTTGATCTAAAGAAAAAAATCTCCATGAAAGATATTGCCGAACGCTATTCTGTTTCTTCGAAAACGGTTGAGCGGGTACTGGACACTTTTTTTAAAGAGCCGAAAAGAAACCCTGAGTACTTACCAAAGCATCTTTTGATCGATGAATTTAAGGGAACCAAGGACTGTGAAGGGGCTATGTGTTTTATCATCAGTGACGCGGATACCGGGAAAATCTTCGATATTCTAGATGATCGTCGGAATTTCAAGTTAAGAGCGTACTTTCAACGTTTTTCTTTCAAAGCGAGACGTCGAGTCACACACGTTGTCATGGATATGAATGCTTCTTACGGCATTGTGACGAAAGAAGTGTTTCCCAATGCACGGATTTCAATCGACCGTTTTCATGTCATTCAACAGCTGACTCGCGCTTTAAACAAACAACGCATTCAAGCGATGAACCAATTGAAAAAGAGTGATTCGCAAGCACAAAAAGACTATCGGAAACTAAAAAAGTACTGGCGCACCGTCTTGAAGAAAAATTCCAAACTAAACTATCAATCATTGAAACAATTTCCACTATTCAAACAGAAATATCTAACAGAATCGGAGGTTTTAGATTATCTGCTTTCCGTTGATCCACAGCTTCGTCAAAGTTATGACATCTACCAGAATTTGTTAGGTGCCTTTGATGCGAAAGATTTTAACAGCTTTTTTGACTTGATCGATTCCTTGCCTCAGTCATTAAACGCTGGTTTTAAAAAAGCCGTGACCTATCTTAATAAACATCGAACGGCGATCATTAATGCCTTGAAGTATCCGTATTCCAATGGCAAGTTGGAGGGGAAAAACAATCTGATCAAAGTAATTAAGCGCATTGCTTTTGGCTTCAGGACTTTCCGTCATCTCCGTAAGCGAGTGCTGATCCACCAGAATTTCTGTGACATCATTTAATAACTCAAAAAAAGGAAACGCCGAAGCGTCTCCTTAAGGTGATTTGATTGAAACAACACTATTTGACTTAGAGCCGTGAGAAATCCTATTTAATTAATCTTAGAATTCTTATGATTTAAATGCCTATACTCATTCGGTGAAGCATTGCACCATGTTTTGAACTGTCTAGAAAAATGAGAAAGATTTTGATAGCCGACCACCTCTGCGATCTCGCTAATAGAAAGATTCGGCTGATGCAGTAAAAATTTGGACTCATTATAACGAAGCTGATCCAAATATTTTTTAGGACTGACACCATAAACCTTTTTCAATACCTTCAGCATGGTGCTTTCACTGATGTTCAGATTCGCTGCTACATAATTCATTGATAAAAGATACCGATTTTCTTCTGTCGGATACTTCGTAAACTTCCGAAAGTTCTGTTGAATGGTATCCGCAATTGCTTTAGCTAAAACCAAAGATGAATTATCCGATGATTCCATCTTGATTTTTTCGTAATTCGCATAATCAAGCAGAGCAATAACTAGTTCAATCAACAGCTTCTCCACAATTAATTTCTCTTTCAGACTAAAAGATTCATTGTCCAGCAACTCTACATAGGTGTGTAAGATACGCGCAATCTCACCATATGCCTCATTCTCTTTTCTGAGAAGAATTGGACAATACATAAGCAATGTTTGTTGGATACTCGGATCATCAATATCAAAGTGCGCGCAAAAATATTTCAAGCCTTCATTAGAGGCACAAGAATTTTCATGAGAGGTTCCTGGCGGGATCAAGACTATACTTTCTGCAGAAAAGTCATACGCCCGACCGCTAAACGAAGTATGCTGAACACCTTCTAGAATGATCATCACTTCAAAGGAGAAATGTGTCTCACGTTCAGCAATCCAAGGATATTCGACTCGTTGCTTATGTCCGCCAAATAATTTTATATTCGTGTTTATCTCCGGTAACGTCACAATTTTATTGAGCCATTCAGGATTCTCATTCATCCATCTTTCCTCCAAGCCATCATTTGCTACCCATATCATATCATTGTTATCTATTTCACTAAACCTGTATTGTTATTAAAATAACCTTTCTGGGATAAACTAAAAATAATTTAGCACGAAATGTAGCTTTACTACAAACAAGCAAATCATCCTCCCTTAAATAAAGCCAGTTGAAGAACAACACTTCAACTGGCTCACTTAATTTTAAAATCTGTCTCTCTATTTTTTTGTTTAATATGTAGTCTTTTTTGTAATTCAACCATTTCATTATGTGTCAATTTATAGTAGTTCATTACAAACAATCCAATTATCCAACCTAGAATTGGAACACCAAAGTATAAAAATATTGTCATATATTTTATAGGCTTTGTTAGACTGTCAGTGGGCTGAGGAGCTCTAGTTGAATAACCGATCAATGCAACTGCTCCTGTTGCAATCATTGATCCTAAAGAAGTAATAAATTGATCTATAAAATTATAGGTTGATGTAATAACTGCTGGCATAAATTTTCCAGATAAATCTAATTCATAATCAACAATGTCAGACCTCATAGCTCCATTCGCTATGGTCACACACATTTTTGAACCTGTGCTTAATATAAGCAAGACTGAAAATAGTGCCATTAAAAAAATATTTTTAGGAATCACTCTTGTATCTATACTCATTAAGAAAAGTATACTTAAAATTGATACGGCTATACTAATTCTTGTCCATGTAACCACCGTTTCCTTATTTCCAAATTTTCCAGCATATTTTGCTCCAGCAAAAGCAAAAATAATTGACGGTAGGAGACAAACAGTGTTCATTACCATACCTAATTGTATATTACCTAGCAGTATACCAAAGAATAAAGTTGTCACAATTGCTTGACTCGTTGTTTGTTGAGCCAATTTAGCAGAAATCGAGGATATTAAAAACATTTGGAACGGTTTATTTTTTTTAAACAGTTCTAACATATCCTTTATATTTATATTCTGCTCTTCTTCGTTTGATAAGTTAATAAAATTTTCTGGTTTATCCACATCACTGATAGCTATACAACATAATATTGTAAAGACGAAGGAGACAGGCACTGTTATTAACGCAATTAGTTTCAACAACTCCACACTATATTGATTATCAAATTTTGGTAACAAGAACAAAGTTGTCCCAAGTGTGAAAATAGTAGGTACAACATAACTATATATTGTACTCCAAACCTGAATGATAGGCCTCTGATGGGGGTCATTAGTCATAACTGTTGGTATCATATTTCCTGCAATATCATAAAATGATGAGCCGATAATAAATACGAGATACATACAAATAAAATGAACTATACCAAAATTTTTTTCCACTCCCCACACAAACAGCATTAAGGTTGCCATCGCTCGCACTAACCAGCCTATTGTCAAAAATAATCTGATTTTTCCATATCTAGTATTTATTCGTTCAATAATTAAAGCTATAAAAGGATCAATAAGTCCATCAAAAACTCGTGTTATAGTCAATATTAATCCGATAACGGCTATCAAAATGCCATAGCCTTCATTGGCTAAGTAACTAATCATTCCAACTAAAAAATGAAAAATCATTGCTGATGCATTATTCATCTGCGACAGAATAATCTGCCAATATGTTGTTTTTCGATAATACTCCATTGAATTTGTGCCGTTATCGGTTACAACGTTTTGATCTTCAAACATTATTTTTCCTTTCCGACAATTAGATCAATTATTTTCATCACTATCTAACTTTCGATTTCTCACTTTATTATAACAAGTTAAAGCATTAAATTTTATTGAATTTCTGAGCTAATTATAGTTTCTTTTCCAAGAAATATGGCTGTACGAAATGACCAGCCATATTTCTCCAACAAAAATACACGTAATAGATTATTTAAATTTTTTCCCTAAATAATATAAACTAGGCTTCGGTTTTCTCATCTGATTTGCTCTATCAACTTCAACAAGACCAAACTTCATTGAAAATCCTTTTTGCCATTCAAAATTATCCATCAGGCTCCAATGGAAATACCCTTTGATTGGTAACCCATCAGAAATCATTCGTTTTACCCCATCAGCCACCACATCGATAAATGCTACTCGCTTAACATCATCGGATGCTGCAATTCCATTTTCAGTAATAAAAATGTCGCCCTTAAAATTTTCGTAAACCTTTCGAACTACATGCTCCAGTGCTTGCGGATAATCTTCATAACCCATTTCCGTTAAAAGAGCTTCATCTTCGACCTTTTGGACTCCATCTGCTGTAAAAACTTCTCTTGTATAGTTCTGTGCACCAAAAAAATCATCTTCTTTTATGGCTGGTAAATAGTGTAAGAATTCTGCATCCCATGCTTTAGCTACACGTTCTTTTGCCTCTTTACTGTCATCACCAAGTTGCAGATCGTGTAAACTAAGTGTTAGGCCAACTTTTATATCTTTATTTATCGATCGAATCACTTCTCTTGCCGCAATATGACAATCTATAATAATTTTATCTCCTCTATCAGATCGTTGCGAAAGGAAAGTATTCGCCATTTCTCCTGGTTTAAGTCCAAAAACTTTTTCAGTCTCAAGCATTTGTTCTTTTTGACTCTCACCCAATGCTTCCGAAATACCAACTTGAGGATTTATTCCCATTTGTTTTAAAATCCGCTCAATAATTGCCGCTAGCTGAATTCCCATGTTAGCTTCATTAATAGTACAAATATATTTAACCGAATCGCCTAAATTTGAAACAACAAATTCTGTGTACTTTTTAAAATACTCAATTGTTGATTCGGCTTCCCAACCGCCTTCTGTAATTAACCATTTTGGACTAGAAAAGTGGTGTAACGTAATAAATGGTTCAATTCCGGATTCATTACAGTAGTTGATTACATCCAAATAGTGCTTCATTTCTTTCATATCAAATTTATTTTTTTCTGGTTCAATTCTTGCCCATTCAATCGAAAAACGATAAGCGTTAAACCCTGCTTCTTTTAATAAATCAATGTCCTCTTGATACCTATTATAGTGATCTACAGCTTCTAGTGATGGCTCATCAAAAATAGAGTTTTTCATCTGTTCCTGCGCCCAAAAATCACTATGGATATTGTTACCTTCAATTTGATGTGCTGCTGTTGAAGCACCTAAATAAAATGTCATTTTTATCATCCTTTTCCTTTTATTAATTAGAAACTACGTACTTATACTCTCCTGGTTCTACTTCAAAATTTTGTCCATCTGGTAATTCAACATATGTTTTTTGAGGCGTTTTAATAGATACGGAAATTTTCTTTCCGTCTTGGTATTTCCAAGAAACACTAATTTCACCTGCTCTAGACTTATAAGTTCCTGATACACTTCCAACTCTTTCGTCCATATAAGGTTTAATCATTATTTTTTTAAATCCAGGTTCTAATGGTTTGATCCCTAAAATATATTGATAATAGAACTTTCCGACACTTCCAAAAGCATAATGATTGAAAGAAACCATATTTTCATCTCTCTGCTCAACCTTTTGATCGTTAACGCTTCCATCTTCTTTCAATGCGTCCCAGCGCTCCCAAATTGTTGTCGCACCATTCTTTACTTGATACATCCACCCTGGACAAGATTCATCTAATAAAGTGTCATATGCTAATTTTGATTCACCTGCTTCAATCAACAACGGCAATAGATATTCTGTAGCAAAAAAGCCAGTATTTAATCCATTATTATTAACATCATTTACTAATTTTGACAGCAACTTTTTCCTCAATGACTCATCTCTTACAACATATGCTAACGCCATAACATATCCACCTTGATAATCACCTTGGACAACGCCCTCACTATCGATGAATGTTTTTATATAAGCTTCTGTAGATTTTTCAAGTTGATTTTTATACTTATCATAATCTTCTTTTTTGTTTAGCCGATGTGCCAAATTAGTCATAATTTGTAAATCATTAATAATGAAAGAGTTAGATACTGGCCCATTGTTCATAGCCATCCATTCCATCCCCTTGCCATGCATTAACCAATCCCCTAAGTTAGGAGCTAACCATAAATCATCCGTCATATGACGAATTTCACTATCAATAAACAATTTCATACTTTCATAATTCTCTTCTTGAAATTCTTTTGATCCATATTGCCAATAAATCATCTCAGGAATGATAGTCACCGCATTCCCCCATCCAAGCATACTTAAAAATCCAATTCCTCCTGGACCATTCGCAGGAACTGTCGGTGCAACATATCCCTCTGAATTATCACTTTGGCTGTATCTAATGTCTTTGAAGAATTTACGCCAAAAATCTTCTGTGTCAAAATTATAACTACCGGTTAAAGCATATGCTTGTCCATCACCAGTGTAGCCCATTCGTTCATCTCGTTGTGGACAGTCTGTTGGTACCTCTACATAATTTGATTTTTGTCCCCACAATTGGTTTTTAAATAATCGATCAATCATCTTATTTTCTGATGAGAAACTACCTGTCTCTTCCATATCAGAATAAATTGCTTTTGCATTTAATAATCCATATTGATAGTCAACACCTGTAAGCTCCACATATCTAAATCCCATATAGGTAAAACGTGGGCGATATGTTCCTTTTTGTCCATCAGCATATAGAACGATTTCAGCTTTTGCTTTTCTTAAATTATCAGTATATAGTTCGCCATCTTGTGTTAATATTTCTCCATGTCGTAACCTAATTTTTGCATCTTTAGGAAGTAAGCCGCAATTCACTTCGATGATCCCAGCAAAATTCTGACCAAAATCAATGATTGTTTTGCCTTCTTTATCAAAAACCTCTTTTATAGGCATCTTTTCTTTTTCTATTACCTTCAAATATGTCTCTGTTAAATTTGAAGGGACCTTTCCAGAATAAGAAGCGGCACATCCTATTTGTTCTTCTTTTATTCGTCTATCGTAAATTTCTCCATCATAAAATCCTGCGTATAAGTACGGAGAATAAATTTCCTGCACAGATTCATCAGACACGAACTTTGCCAAAGTGCCATCTTCAAACTTCACTTCTATTATCCAAGAAACAGCTGTCTGATCGCCATAAATTTTCACAAGATTCTCGTGAGTAAATCTACCGCTATACCAGCCTTGACCCAAATAAATTTTTAACTCATTATTTTCTGTACTCAGCTCTTTTGTAATATCATAGCTTTGATAAAATAAATCCTTTGGATAATAAGTAAATCCAGGCGCAAATAATTGATTACCTATTTTTGTTCCATTTATTTCCGCTTCATACAAACCTAAAGCTGTTATAAAGATTCGAGCAGATTTAATACTTCTATTAATGCTAAATTTGCTTAGAAAAACATTTACTTTCCCTTCAACATATTCATCATCTCTACTAGTAATAAAATATTTTTTTAGTTCATCCATTCTAATAATCCTTCCTAACGAACATATTTATTCATAAAACGCGCACTTAATTCCATCGACTGAATGCCGCTATTGTTAATCCAATTTTTAGTCGTTTCTAATACGATTGCCTCAACATTATTTGATAGCGCAATCTCAATGTATTTTTCTAAATTCATGTTTCCGTAGCCCAATTCTATGCTATCCGATTTCAAAATTGACGTTGTCCGGCCTGAGGGTCGATTCCCTCTGTCATTAATGTGATAAAGTTTCAACCGTTCACCAATCTGATTCATTAACTTGGTTATGTCGCATCCTGCTTCAGCTGGCCAATATGAATCAAATTCAAAAGCAACATAACGTTTGTCAGTTTCTTCCAGAATAATATCAAACGCAGTTTTTTCATTATCAACTTTAAGAAACTCACAATTATGGTTATGATATAAAAAATTTATCTTGTCTTTCGACAATCGTTCACCAATTTTATTTAGAGATTCACATAGAGCCAGAACATTGTCTAAACTACTAAAATCAAATTTTTGAAGACCAGTTAAAACTATATTATTAGTTCCAAAGTTTCTTGCCTCCTCGATACTTTTCTCTGGTTCTTTTTCTAATCCGTTGAAATATTGATGAATACTAGTTACTCCAAGGCCACTCTCACTAATTAATTCTTTCCAGTTTAAATTTCCCGCTTTTCCAAGTGGCATCCCAGAAATTCTAAGTAACCCACGAACCCCTAGTGACATTTTCTGTAACATAAAACCATTGAGTTCGATTTGCTCAAATCCTAGCTCTCTAGCTTTATTTAGAACAGCGAGTGCTTGTTTTTCCGAACCAAACTCCTGCCTAAGCTGGAATTGTTGAATTGATTTATATACCATTTTCTTCCTACTCTTTTATTTTTTTATTTTGCTCTAATTGTGAAAGTAATTTTTCCAGACCACCTAATCTCCATGCAAAGAAAAATATTCCAATCATACATCCCAATGGAATTAATGCATAAATACTTCTTATCATTAATAGTGTTTTCACAGATTGTTCAGGATTTCCTCCAACATAGCCTGCAACACCAAGTAAAATTCCAATTAACCCAGTTCCAATTCCATTAAATACTTGACCAACAAATCCAACACTTACATTGGTACTACCCTCCATTCTTTTTAAACCTAAAGATTCATTGTATGTGGCTAAATTCATAATAATCACGTTTCCTAAGTACGATAAAGGTAGCATTACTAAACTAACTAAAATACTACCTACAATTAGCATAGGAATATTGTCTTTCGCGAAAAAATTCACAACATATCCCAAGCCAGAAAGTATCGTTGCAGCTTGAATCAAATTTGCTACGCTCATTTTTTTCATCAGTTTCGGAAAAATGAACATTATAGGTAGCATTATCATTGATACCATTCCCATGATTCCTTGAAGAGAAATATTACCAACAACATAAGTAAAATATTGGGCAGAGACATTCATACCTTGTATGACATTGAATAACCCCATAATGGCCGCATATATCCAAATGTATTTATTTTTCTTAAACATTTGTCCAATTTCTTTAACACTTAGTTTTTGTCCAGCATCACCAGCATCTAATGATGTATCCTCTTTAACAAAAATCAATCGTAAAATACCGATCAAACCTAAAGGGATCGCATAAATTAAAATTAGAGCACTCCAGCCATCGCCAGAGGATGCTAATCGTCCCATCATAATTGGAAAAGTTATGCTGACAATCATAGATCCCAGCATAGAAATTACACCACCGTAAGATGATACTTTTATCACCTGCGAGCGAGAAGGAAATGCTCTGACCATATACGGTGTTTGTGCTGCAAATAGCAACGAGTTAAATATTGAAAAAATGAAAAAATACATAATCACAACCCAAATTGCTTTTACATTTGTCGACCATTCAGGCGGACAACTAAATAATAGGATCGTACATAACCAAGCCCCAATTACCGCAAATTCATATGGCCGACCTCTTCCAAACCGAGTATTCGTATTATCTACTAAATAACCGGCAAATAGATTGGTTACTGCATTTATTATCTTGCTTACCATTAATAAAGTACCAACAAATGCTGGCGACAAATGTAAAACATCCGTACAAAATAATAACAAATACCCTAAAACAATTACCTGCAGTCCTGATAGCGAAATATCCCTACCTTTCCACGCAAAAAATTTACCTATAGGCAATTTTTCTTCATTTTGATTTTTAATTTGTACTTCCTCCAAATAGAACATCTCCCTTTTCTAAAACTGTGAACAAAGAATATCATAATTTGAAAACGCATTCTTGTGATTTATAGGAAAATATTATACTATTCAAATGAAGGAGATGATTTTTTGAACCTAGACAATGACGTGATCATTCATTTTTTTGATTTACAATCAAAGACTCAACAAATTTCTTATACTATTCTGGAGGAAAACGAAATTATTTTTACTAATTTTCCATTCAAAAATAGTCACGCTAATTTACTCTCATATTTCAAAAAAGAAAAGCTAGTTGATTTTTTTATAACAGAAGATTTTCTGATAATTGGATATTTGAGATCTTCAGTGAAGGATTTGGAGATTATTATTGGTCCGGCTTCAATAAGTTTGTCTTCAGAAGAAGATCTGAATAAGTTACTTTCTAAGATGAGTAATAAGTGGAGTGGGAATAAAAATGACTTGCTTAATAGTTCATTCAACATACCCTATATTCCTTTAGAAAGTTTTCTAAATATGATTTGTACTGCGAATTGTTTTATTAATCAAGAAATTATTTATCCACAGAATTTATTAACTAGAAACATTGATACAAGCCTTCTAGAAGTCATTCAAAAACAAGTAATTGAATTTGATAGTGAAAATGTATATTTAAAAGAGCATACTAATTCTATTAACTATGAAGCTCAGCTCTATTATTGCGTTCGGGAAGGCGATATCGATGCTATGAACTCTTTGCTAGAGAGCTTCTCAGATAACCTAGGGAAGCTAGGTCCTAATTCTTTACGTCACTATAAAAATGCTGTTATTATACTAAACTCCTTAACGCTAAGGGCTGCCATATCTGCAGGTATAGATTCTGACATATGTTATAGATTGGGAGGCCTTTATATTAAAAAAATTGAAAAAACCAATTCTTTTGATGATTTAAAAACGATATGTTATACAATGGTTAACGACTATTGCAAACGTGTAAAGCTGCTAAAAATCTCACGAAATAATTTAAATCAAATTGCTGATGTAGAGATCAATAAATGTTTAAACTATGTTGCGGACAATTTTAGAGATAAATTATCAATCGCAGATATAGCCCAAAATATTGGATATTCTCCTGAATATCTTTCTTCAAAGTTTAAAAAAGTTACAGGAAAAAATTTACCTCACTATATCAATGAAAAAAAAATAGAAGACGCTCAGAAAAAATTAGTTTTGACAGAATTGTCGATTTCTGAAATTTCTGATCAACTTTCATTTTCGAATCAAAGCTATTTTCAGAAGATATTCAAAAATATTGTTGGCATAACACCGCTAAACTATCGGAAACAGAATTCAATAATCAAGAAAAATGAAATTTGAGACTTTTTTCTAAAAAATGTTTACTTGGAAAATCTCTATATCTATTTGAGGTATTACAAAATGTGCCTGTTCTTACAACAGAGTATCTGGATTTGTACCTTTCTTGTACAGTCAGCGGTCAAAAAAGTGAAATAATTGAAAAACGACTTTCTCCTGATTGTAGGATAGCAATCGAGCTAAATGTCATCTAGATTCTCAGTTGGCCCGGCGCTTACCGAAGAAATCATTTAATTATAAGTAGACAAAAAACTTTTCACTGCTTTTATATAAAAAATCAGGCTTTCCTTCAACTATTGAGAGAATAACCTGATTTCCAAATAAAACTTTAATAGCTTTACGATTTATTTTTCATCGTCAGCGGTTAATAGTTTAGGCATCACTACTCCCCTTAGTGAAAAAAGTTGCTTGCCTTTATTATATTCTACTGCTCATACTAATCGACACGATTATTTCATCATTCAAGACAACAACTACTATTGATCACTGCAATGAACTAAAAAACCAGAGTTCCAAGTATAGAAACTCTGGTTTATTGCAGATTTTTTTAACACATCTCAAAAAATAGTGTATAGAACGATTGGACAGCGGTCTTTCTAATTCTGAATTTCATTTGCCGAATTTAAGTTAAGCAGACTAATAAGACATTATTCTTTTGTCGCTTCTTTCTCTTTTAGAATGATCTCCTGAATTAAAAAGATCACATTTGATTTTGAAGTATTCCATCGAGTTTCTTCTTGAATCTTTTTCCAAGACTCTTTGAAGCTATCGTATGGACACTTTTCCCGAAAGAATCTCTTAAATGCTTCTACGTCGTCGTTAAGGTTAACAATAAAATCTAAAGCATTCTCTTCCTTTTCATAATCCAACAAAATTTTATCTGCAATGACATGATCCAAATTTAACGAATTATAATATAGAGTGAATGGAATTTTTGATTTGCCATAGGTTATTCCTCCAATCAACGGGAGAATAAGTTTCTTCTTTCTATCCCAAATCTCATGAAGTCGTGTCTTATCTTTTTCAGATCTCAAAATTACTTTACTTTCATCCAAATCATAGGCGTATGTTTTCGCACCTACTACCGCTTGCTCTTTTACAATAAAACAATCTTTTTCTAAGAAAATTCCATCAGTATCGATAAGTTGTAAAACCATTTCTATATCACTATCGTTAAATTTTGTTTCTTGCTTCACTTGTTTCATGATTTCTCCAACGATAGTTTTTGCCGGTTTATTTTGATTCCATATATTCGAATATACATCTCCATGAATCACTTTTACAAATAATTGATGGTTTTCTATTAACTTATTAATAGGATTCATTACCATTTCATCAGTAATTCCTTCAACAATCAACACAATTACCTTTTTCTTTTTAGTCAACCATCTTACCTGCCTTCATGAAAGCAATCCTTAAATCAGCTGAACTCTTCCCTTGGTAAAGCTCTTCCTTTTGTCCCCCCAATTGAATCGTACGCAAGTACAAATCTCGAAGATTATTTGATTCTTTCACATGTCTCAACTTAATATATCGGTTCATCGGATTAGAGGTCGAAGCAATAATTTTATTCGTTTCCAATACTTCTAGGACTCTCAAATTATGGGAGGTGAATATCAATTGACCTTTTGCACCTGTAGACATCACGGAAATTATTTCGCCCAATAGATACTCATAGACCCCGGAATCCAGCTCATCAATCACTGCTATTATGCTGGGGTTATTGTAAACCTCAATAAGATAGCTGACCAATCCAATAATTTTCTTAATACCATCTGATTCGTAAACCAATGAAAAGCGTTTTTCTCCTCGATTAGAAAGAAATCCTAATTGTACCTCTTCTTCACCTTTTTGATTTACTCGAGTATCCTTTTGAATCATGCTTAGAGAAAGTCCTGGAATAATCTCTGGAAGGATGATGTTCATTTGACGAATAACATTTTCATACGTTGTTAACATACGCTTTGGAACATAGCTTTCTGGGCCCCTTAATCGAAAAGGCAGGATACCGTGTATATTAGCATCACCCATTTTGAAATGAACGCCTACTGGTGCAAAGATATTTGCGGATATCAGTCCAGCATATTCGCTTGTGTAAATACGTAAATTGTCAGAAAAAGCTTTAAGTATGTTTATTGACTCAAGTAATTCATTCAATTTTTCCTTTTCACTTATAAGTTTGATAAAACTGGAGCTAAAAAGAAATGATGATTTATTCTCAGTAATCACATCAAGAATAACATTCAATGCATCCTTGCTAGCAGGAGCTTCATTAATATTAAAAGAAACCAATTCATCGGAGTCCCTATTGAAGATAGCAACTGTCTTAGTTGGTTTATACTTTTCAAGGATTCTTGTTTGAATTTCCTCTTTTTGAACTTGAATAACTTCTTGATTCTCTTTTACCACTTTCCTCAAAACAAGAATATAACGTATTATTCTATTATCTACGTCTTCAATTGTAATCGTAATCGTAGCATCTGATGCATTTAGCATCCCAGAATCTAACTCATTGAGCGAGTCGTTTAGAATGAGCTTTCTTATTATTTCAAGTACATCCACTAGAGTCGTCTTTCCAGAACCATTCTGCCCATAAATACCTACAACATTTAGAAACTTTTCTTTCTCTTTAAAAAGAATCTCTCCATACTCCACATTTTTTACATTTTCAATTATTACTTGTTTTAGTTTTATTGGCATGTCCTCACCTACTATTCTTTACAGATTGTCTTTTCAGCATTTTTTATTCGATTATCAAATCTCTTAGTTCATTCTAACACAGTTTCATCAATAAGAAATACATTTAAAATACCAATTATCAAATTTATCTTAAAATTTCTATGCTTTCGCCTCAACCTAAAAAAACTGAGTTCCATGGTAAACGTTGAACCTCAGATTACCTGGACGATTTTTTGTCCGAAGGTTATCCTACTTATTCGAACAAATCCCCAACCTGTCAAGTGTAACAAAAACTGCGCTAGCAGCTTATTTACCGTGGAATCAAACAGTCCAAGCGGATTGTCGTGCAAGCTATTAGCAAACTTTAGAGAAGCCCAGCGTTCTCCCTATTCTATAGGTTGGACGCTGGGCTTTTAAGTACACCTTGGTATATGACGCTTACAATTCTATTCACTATTCTCATGTAAAAAATCAGGCTCTCCCCTCAGCTATTGAGAGAATCACCTGATTTGATTACAGCCCGATCAATACCGATAGTTTCTATTAGAATCAAATTATTATGATCCTAATATTTTTTTTGACGTTTCCTCCAATAGAGAGCTAATCCTGTCAACATTCCCATCCCAATTAGAGTCACAGTAATAGACTTTTCATCACCTGCTTTAAGCAGCGTCTTAGTGCTAGATACTCTGGTTGTTTTTGGTGCATTGACTGACTTTGGTATCGGCTTTGTTGTTGGCTTTATAACCGGTTTTTCACTAGAAGGCTTCGTTGTCCGATCATCTGGTATAACTGGAGTCTTATTCTCGGTATCCGTCTTGATAGTCTTTTCAATACTTTCACTTGCAAATCGCTGATCGTCATTACTGCTCGCGAGACGAATTTCATAAGTTCCAGAGGCTAAATTTGAAATTACCCCATCTTGTGTTCCTCGATGCCATGCCGTGTCGCCAACTTTGCGGTATTCCATGTCCGCAGTTAATCCTTTTAGCTGACCATCCTTCTTATTCTTACTACTCTCATTGACTACTTGTATGGCTTTTTCGTCAAAGGTTGGACGAGCTTTGATTGTTAGTTGCTGTGGATCACTAGTCAAACGATTCTTGCCATCTCCAAGGCGAACGATTGAAATGGTTTTGCCAAACATTTCTGGAAGAAGAGCATAGCTTTTCATTGCCTTAACAGGATAATTTTTGCTCTCGACAGTAATTTGATACTCTGCTGACTCATCCAACCCATCAAGCATTTCCTCTTCATAATTAACACTGAGTTGCGGTGTTTCCGCTTTAGGAATGCCTGCCTTGATCTGCTTATTGATGGACAGACTCGCAAATTTTTGTGCTGTGTTACTACTTGCTAATCGAACTTCATAGCTTCCAACAGATAGATCCTTGATGATCCCGTCCACAGTTCCTTTATGCCAAGTGTTGGTTCCAGATTTTCGGTATTCCATTGTTGGAAAGATACCAGTCAATCGCCCATCTTCTGCTCCCATATAACTTTCATTTTCAACTGAAATGTTTTTTTCATCAATCGTTTGCCGTGCTGGAATGACAAACTTCTGTATATCACTTGAAACGGAAACTCCCGACTGTCCTTCAATATTGATATACGTCCATGTTTCAAACATTTCTTCCGTTATTGGCACTTCTAGATTTTTAGGTTGCGGCGCATTTATCCAATGATCTACGACATAAGAGGCAGTCTTGTATTGCTCATTTGGTAAATAATCATAGAGCACCTCTCGTTCATAATCTATTTTAATTGCTGGTTTGATCTTCTGAATCAGCCCTTGAGCAAGATCCACTTCAACAATCTTACTAGCGAACATCCGTTGACCAGCATCTGCTTTATATTGAATTTCATACACTGTTTCTTCTAAATTTTCAATCGTTCCATTAGTTGCGCCCTCAAGCCATGGCATTTCTCCCTTTTTACGATAATGAGCGTTTTTGAAAATATTTTTCAGCTTGCCGTCTTTTACGCCAGGTTGAGTTTCTTTAATGGCCGTAAAGGTTGTAACGTTGATAGTCCAACGTTTATCCAAATAAATACTTTGTTCAACGCTGTCGTTGTATTCGCTTGAACGAGCTTTTCTGATAATGAACCATCTCTTGCCTAGCATGTCATCCTTTATCTGATAGGTGCTGCTCCCTGATGCGATAGTAAAAGATTCTCCTGTTTCAGTATGAGGTGGGAATGTATCAACCACCTTTAATTCATAAGTAGCCGTTGGATCCAAATTCGTTAGTAGTTCTTTTTCATAATCAATAGCAAATTCCGGTGTCTCTTCTGTTATTAGTCCCGCTTCGATTGTTTTCGTTACAATATTGCTGGCAAATTTTTCACTTGCATTACTCGGTGCATATCGAATCTCATAATCTCCCGGCTTAAGTCCCCCGACCTGTCCATTGGAACTGCCTTTGTTCCAATCTGTATCCCCAAGCATTCGATATTCTCGATCTAAACTAACACCGGTTAATTTCCCATCATGCCTATCTTTTTCTGTCTCATCTTCTGCCTTGATCGATGTCTCTGATAAAAATGGCCGTGATTTGATTAATAAGTCTTGCGGTTCGCTATCCTGCGTGTTCTGACCATCGCCTTCTTTGACAACCTTCCACACCCTATTTAAAAGCATTTCTTCCGGAATCTTAAAAGTTGCCGCTCCAGTGACAAGTACAACATCCTGATTAAAGGAGATTTTATAAGACGCCGCTACGTCAAATCCTTCTAGTCGCTCTTCCTCATAATCAACCGTAATATTCGGTCTTTCTTCTCTTGCCAAACCTGGCAAAATCGTACATTCAAGAATCACACTATTGAATTTCCCAGTAGCTTGATCTGCTTTACGCCTAATTTCATAGGTTCCCGGAGCAAGTGGACCGGATTCGCCAGTAGAAGTATCCATAGCGATCCAAGCCATCTCCCCTTTTTTCCGATATTCCGTATCTCTAGTAGAGGACGCTAAAACACCATCATTTGCTCCCTTCACGCTTTCATGTTGTGGATACAGATGGGATTCGAAAAATGCTGGTCGCCAGGCAATCGTTAATGATTGTGCTTCACTATCCTGTGTAGTGCTCCCATCACCCAATCGAACAATTTTCCAGCCTTTGCCAAACATTTCTTCAGTGATTTTATGCGCAGTTTCACTTGACACAGGTATCGCCTTTTCACCAAAGCGTAATTCATATTTCCCACTAGAATCAAAGCCTTCTAACAGTTCTTTTTGATAATCAATCGTGATATTTGGCATTTCTTCTCTCGCAATTCCTGGATTGATCGTCTTTTTAATGATATTGCTAACAAACTGTTGATTGGCATTACTTGCCGCTATTCGAATCTCATACTCTCCTGGTTTAAGTCCGGTAACAAGTGAATTGTTCGCATTTCCTCGTATCCACTCTTGATCGCCGACCATGCGATATTCTCTATCAGCATAAATGCTAGTCAACTGTCCATCATTTTTATCTTTAGCCGTTTCGTCTTTTGCGGTTACCCAATTATTCATCATTTGTTGACGTGCTTTAATAGTTAACTTTTGCTCGACACTGTCAGGTCTAGTACTATCCGTGTTCTTTTTGGTAATTTTCCAAACCTTACTAAACATATTGGTCGTGCCATTTGTACCATCTGTGATTTTGAGGCTCGTCTCCCCATCCACTGTAAACTGCGTACTCGCATCGTATTTCACTTCATATTTTCCAGCAGGATCAAAGCCCTCCAAGGTTTCTTTTTCATAATCAATCGTTACCTTAGGGATTTCTTCTCGATCAATTCCGGCCTTAATCTTTTGGATATAAGTCAAACTTTTGAATTGGTTCTTTGATTGGACTGCCTTAAACCTGATTTCGTAATCTCCCGGGGCCAGTGGACCTGTGCCTGTTGTGTAGTGAGGTAAAACTAACCATTCTCCATCCCCTTTTAACCGATATTCCATATCTGCACCCATAGCGCCTAAACTTCCGTCATTGGCTCCAAGGGAACTCTCATCTGAAACACGTACATAACTAGAAGTAACAACTGGACGCTTGGGAAGTGTGAGCAGCTGTGCCTCGCTATCCTCTATGGAGCCGCCATCCCCTTTTCGAATGATCGTCAACGTTTTCCCCATCATCACTTCTGCTATCGGATAGTCGACAGCTCCGTTAATTGGAACAGTAGTCGAGTCATAACTTAAGCTATATTCCGCACCCGCATCAAAGCCTGTCAATGACTCTTGTTCATAATCAATCGTGATTGTTGGTTGCTCAGCTTTTGCCAGTCTCTTCTTTGGCTCCATCGATGCAGAAGTTGAGGATACTGTCTTCGCTGACAACTGTGATTTAGATATTGAAATCGTTGTTTTATCAGAAGAGCTTGCAGCTGACTGATTTGTTTGGCTAATCTCACTTATTTTTGATGCGCTAGACACCGAAGAGCTGCTGGTACTGGAAACGGGCACAGCTTCCTTCAACGGCTTCGTCATAGTAGACTGCTGATTTTGCAATGGCTCCGGCTCAGTGGTAGCAGCCAGACTCAATTCAGTGACTGGTAAAAACCGGAGTATCAACATTAAGACAACCAATAATTTCCCTGCATTTTTTTTCATTAGCTTTCTCTCCTTATGATCACTATATCGTACAAATTTTCTGAACATTTCTTCTGGACGGATCATTTGCTAGCCACATCTCATTAAAACTGACATCACTCAAAAATAACTCACTTTATTTTAACGTGAAAATTCATAAGAATAGTCATTTCAACTGTCCAAATTTCTTATACCTCCTAAAAAAATTGGGTTAATTACGAATAAAAAACTTCCTTTCATTTTCAATAAAGATTTGATTGGTTTGACGATTCAATTTGTTTTTCTCTTCCTTAGTGTTAGACTCAAATATACTTTCTTGTGAGATCCCACCGCATAACAAAAGTTATTTAAATTCCACTATTAAACTAAGCCGATTCATAGCTGATAGTCTATTGAGATCGTCCAGCCGTCATAAACTGCCCTGCTTGCTTCTCGTATATTTTTACTCGCTTCTTTTTCTGCCGCTAGTGCTTTACTGAATACATCAGCCATGTTTTCCGGAAAATCGCAGGCGACTATTTTTTCAACCCACTGCGTTTTATCATTCATCGGCAAACACTTAAATTCATTGATCCTCCAGACATAAGTTTCTAACGCTTGGAACAATGATCGTTCTATTTCACGTAGCTGTTGTTCCCCAATCTCAATCACACTTATCAACTCCTGCAATTCGGAGTAACTTTCACATTGACCCAGCTGTTGGAAATAAATCGCCTTCGTTTCTTCAGCACTGTATTCTAATGACTCGATCAGGCCTTTAACTTCTTTTTTCAGTGCATCTTCAGATGAAAACATCCTCAATCCTATATTCTTTTCCATTTTTCTCACCACATTCTTTTAAAAAATGAACGATTCGTATAAGAGTTTCTTTTTGTCATACTGACGTGTAATTCCTTTTCACACTATTCCCGCAACTCCCGTTTCTCTTTGCTATCAGACCTTCCAACCTGTACTAAACACATTACTGCTACTCCAATAAATCCTCCAAGTAGGAACAGTCCCAAACCAATTACTACATTCATTTTCTTTCCTCCATTTTCCAAAACTCCAGCTTGTTGCAGCTCCTTCGTATTCCTTTCAACACAGCCTATTTTTCATATTTTTTCAACGATTCTTTAATAATGCATTCACACAATTCACTAAACCCAAGCCCCATGGCCCCGGCAGCCTGTGAAAACGAACTATTCAAGGTCATACTTGGCAAAGAATTGATTTCAGTCGCAAAAATACGATTGTTTTTATCCACTAAAAAATCTGTTCTCGAACAAACTGACAACCCTAATATCTTATGAAGTTTCACTGCTAAAACGTTGAGCTGGTCTGCTAACTTATAATCTATTTTTGCAGGAACAATCCCTTCCGTTCGCCCCTTTTGATATTTATTTTGATAATCATAGAAGCCTGTTTTAGGGATCATTTCAATTACCGGCAGAACTTGATTTCCAAGTATTCCTACAGAAAAATCTCTTCCTTCTATTTTATCTTCTATTATTATTCTAGGATGATTCGAGTAATGAATCGCCTCTTTTACCGCAATTTTCAAATTCTGCTCCGTTTCAACTACAGATATCCCAAGACTGGAGCCGCCATCTATCGGCTTTACCACCGCTGGCAACAATATTCGCCTTTTCCCATTCGTAATTTTTAACAGCCTCTGTCGCCGTTTTATCAGCTATCTTGTCATTTATTTCTGCTGGTATATCATCTAGTACATCTTGTACCAATTCTTCTTCATCATGAGATTTTAAAATAGATTCGTTCTCCGTTATTCCAAACGATCCCAGCAAACTTGAGAAGTCATCACTAATAACAATCTCACTTTCAACCATAGGCATGATTCTTAGGTCAGGATTATCCTTGATCAAATCAGGTAATGTTTTTACATTTCTATTTTGAATTTCGATTTGCTTTTTCATTTACCTTCCCCTCCAACAACTCCGGTTTCACATCCCTAATAGTCGACTCATGAAATGGTGGATAAGCAAGATTATGATCTGTAATCAAATCATACTTTCTCTCTCCACACTCACAATTACCACAGTAGACAATTCTTACTGTATGTTGCTCAATTAATTCTTTTAGTTTCATTGCAAAAATTTCCTCATTACTACCGTTCGCGTTTGAAACTGCCAACATACTCTTGCTACAATGAAATAGTCTAGTTAATAGACATAGGGCTAGGTAACTAACTGACAAATTAGCTTCCCCACTAGCCTTTAGACTGCCGTTTTAAAATGCGGCAGTCTTTTTCCGTCATAGCTTCTATTACCGGATCTTTTGAACATATTCTTCAATCTCTTTTCTCTTTTTCCCCAGCTTTGTCGTGCTTTCAATGTAGGCAAATTTTCTTGACCTTACTTCCTGTAGTTCTTTTTTAAACTCCCCTTTCGTCAACATTACTTCTTCCTACAGCGTTGTTCTGAGCGAGTGGTTTTGCTATAATGCTAGTAATTTCTTGGTTCGACTATTGCCGATAAGGTGAAGCGATTACATAGGTTTATTTCGGAGGATAAAACATGAATTCAACAGTTACTTTCTACGTTACTCGACATGGGGAAACATTACTTAACCGATTAAATAAAGCACAAGGTTGGGCAGATTCTCCATTAACTGAAAGAGGAATCCAAACAGCCACACAATTAGGACTGCAACTGAAAAATATCCAATTTTCGGCTGCATTTTCAAGTGATACATCCAGAGCTTTACAAACTGCAAAAACCATATTAACTGCACAGGGGCAAAATGAACTGCAAGTTATTACTGATTCAAGGCTCCGTGAGTGGTGTTTGGGCTGCTGGGAAGCAGAAAATAATGATAAGTTCATTTCCAGTATGATGAATGAATTACAGATACAAAATGATTTTTCAGAACTTAATTTTCGTCTGCCAGAAGTTCATGAGGTTATTTATAAATCCGACATAACAGGGATGGTTGAACCGTTTCATATGATTACGGATAGATTGGAAAGTTTTCTCAAAGATACAGCTGATAATTTTATTCACTTGAATAATCCAAACGTCCTGATCGTTACTCATGCTTTTACTATTAAAACATTGCAGTATTTGTTTTCAAAAGAAATGTTGCGAACAAAACCTAAAATCAAAAATGTCGATATTATTTGTATTAAATGGGATGGTAAAAGTTTTTCTATCCTTACATGATAAGCATAGTACGCCTTTACGGCTCAGGGCGATAATGCGAATTAAGAAAGGATCTGGAAATATGGCGCAAGATATTTACAACAGCCAATATGGAAATATGAAATCTATCGAATCGGATTTTATTGTAACATCATAATGTTTAGCAGCTTTTTCAACTGTTGCTGACAGATACTTTTCTACAATTGAATGAGTTAATGTAGATTTTCTTTTTTTGTAACCTGTTTTCATATATAATTCATTTAAACTATTAATAAGGAGTTGAAATTATGGATCCTTCTTCATTTTTTCCGATTATTTCAGGAATGTTAGGAGGTGCAGCCTCTGCAGGTCTATTCAAAGGTCCAATTCAAACTGTTGAAGACTGGTGGTACATTAATTTCGGTCACACATCGAGTGAAAAGGCCGAGATGCTTCGCGCTAAACAGAACGCTAATATTGACGCATATAAAACTTCTCTACTAGAAGAAGCATCAAAAATTGATCCTGCTAATTTAAAAGAACCTGAACTAAAAATATTGGGTCCTGCCCTTGAAGCATCGAAATATTACATTGAGGACGAACCTTTGAGAATCATGTTCGCAAAATTAATTGCATCCTCTATGGATTCATCTAAAGAAGACATCGTCCATTCGTCGTATGTTGAAATTATCAAACAGCTGACTCCCTTGGATGCAGAAAATCTGCTATCTATTCATACAACAGAAAACGAAGCCCTTATTTGTTCACTTAAAAAGAACTATAGCACTGGCGGATATGATGTGGTATTCTCCAACCTATTCTTAGGAAACGAGAAGTCGATTCCTCAAAGTCGTATTAGCCCCTCTTTAGATAACCTCTCAAGATTAGGTTTATGTGAAATAACCTACCAAGAACTAAAAATTAAAGAGGGTATTTACGACATTTTTAAAGAAACGGAAGAGTATCATCTTCTTGATCAAGAAATAAAGAGACTAAACAATGAATACGATGAAATCCGTAGAGTTGCCGTCGAATTCCCCTCATCGAATATCGATGCCGATAGGGTACCAGTTTTATCCGGACCTGAAATCCAAAAAGGACTAATTAGAATTACTCCTTTTGGTAAAAACTTTTGCGCTATTTGTCTTTAGACAGGTAGCTTTTTATTCGCTTAGTTTCTTCTTCAAAAGACCTATCCATCCATTTCTCAATCATCCTCATTTGAAATTTCATCATAAGAAATGAAACGATTCCTGATGAAATAATCGATAAAATAATTAGTTTGATCATTTGATTTCCTCTCCTCAATGGCGTGGATCACGGAACTAAATTCCAATGAAAATCTTCACTACCTCGTCAATATCATTTCCATAAACTTCATATTCAAAATCAGAATTTAATACTTCAAAAACCGCTGCGGTTTTGTAAGACAGTTCATGTTGTTCTCGTTGCGTCCACATCATTTCTATATCTTTTAGTAAACCTAGCTGATTATCGTTTAATTTCACTTTTTCTATAGTCGTACTTGATGGAGCGATTTGATGTAGCTTCTCCATTTTTTTAATTTCTGAATCAATACTTAATGATTCGAAACCTGCACCTTTTAAGGCGTAAAGATAACTTCCATGCTTATAAACTTTATGTTTGATTGTCTTCATTCGCCGTCCTCCCGTAGTAAAGATTTCTCTCAGAAACGTTGCATCTGTGTCAGGCATATCCAATTTTTGGAAGCTTAAAGTGTATTGAACCGTAATGCCACCGTTATTCCGTTTCCAAAACTCAGCCATCGATTGAAAGTTCTGCATGATTACATATTTCTCTCCGTCTAATCGCCCTATTTGAAAATCACATGTATTGTTTGTATTCATAAAACCTCCTACTACAATATATTTATAGGTTATAAGGGACTAACTTAAGTAATCCCTTTTATCTATCATGTTGCTTAAGCTGTTAGAATGAGAAAGCAATGGTCAGGCGTAAAACCTCCTTGGACTATCACGTCCGCTATCAAGTCTGTCAACCAGCTGCTCATTCACAGCGTTCGTTTTATGCAGGTTGAACTGCTGTTTTCCAGTACGTTCGTGTCACCCCCAGTAGATTGAATCGGCAATGTGCTAATGCTGGCATTTCATTGCAATAATTTTTAAGGAGAGGATTATTTTGAACGCAGTAGGTGTTGATGTTTCTAAAGGTAAAAGCGTTATTTCGATTATCCGTCCCTTCGGTGAAGTTGTTTTGAGTCCTCGCGAGATCAGCCATACTTCTAGTGATATTAATGAGTTGATTCATTCTCTTTTAAAGCTAGAAGGAGACATCAGGATCGTCATGGAATACACAGGGCGCTATCACGAACCTGTTGCACATTGGCTTTCTGACGCAGGCTTTTATGTCAGTGTAGTAAATCCCAAACTCGTTAAAGATTTTGGAAATAACACTTTACGTAAAGTAAAATCTGATAAAAAAGACGCTATTAAGATCGCTCGCTACGCGCTTGACAACTGGAACGACCTGCGACAGTACAATCTTGTGGATAAGCAAAGAGATCAATTAAAGACCCTGAACCGTCAATTTGATTTTTATACGAAGAATAAAACTGCCATTAAAAATAATCTCATTTCTCTTTTGGATCAAACTTTCCCTGGAGCCAATACGTTTTTCTCTAGTCCGGCACGATCCAACGGAAGTCAAAAATGGGTTGATTTTGTTACAACTTTTTGGCATGTTGATTGTGTTCGAAATATGTCCTTGAACGCATTTACCGAACGGTATCGAAAATTTTGTAAGCGTAACGGATATGACTTTCAACCAAATAAACCTGAACAACTTCTTAAATCATCCAAAGAATTAGTTGCTATTTTACCCAAAGATAAAATGACTAAATTGCTTATTATGCAGGCAATTGAGCAATTAAATACTCTTTCCAAAACCGTTGAACAACTTCGTTTACAAATGGACCAACTGGCTTCACAATTGCCGGAATATCCTGTAGTCATGTCCATGAAAGGTGTTGGAGCGTCATTAGGTCCTCAGCTTATAGCAGAAATTGGCGACATTAGTCGTTTCTCTCGCAGAGGAGCATTAACTGCTTTTGCGGGTGTCGATCCTGGTGTGAATCAATCTGGCACTTATAATCAAAAGGGTGTTCGCACCTCTAAGCGTGGCTCTGCACAGCTTCGAAAGACTCTTTTTCAAGTCATGAATACTTTAGTTAAAAATTCCCCAGAAGACGATCCTGTATACACGTTCATTTCTAAAAAGAGAGCAGAAGGAAAACCTTATTATGTCTATATGACCGCTGGATCAAATAAATTCTTGCGTGTCTACTACGGACGTGTAAAAGAATACCTAGCTTCATTTCCAAAAATGGAATAGCGCCATGCACGTATGAATTAAATTAAAAACCAGCGATTTTCGGTGGTTCTATTTGTCATGCTCTCAAAACAGACAAATTTTTTAGTAATTTCTGATTGACTTTTTATTTGCAGGCTTGATAAACTTCGATTAAGGAAATCATCTCATTTCTTTGATTTTCTTGAAGCGTGATCTCCATCTCAATTTTACTGATACTCTTTTCAAGAGATGAAGATCAAGGGTTTTCATCTAAACTGACATCTGACAAATCACCATAAACCCAGAGATTAAGCTCTAATCTTGATTTATTAAGGTTCCATTTTAAATAAAGGATTTGATCCTCTAAGTCTTGATAATCTTTCAGCCATTGGAATCTCACAATCGCCACCCCTTATATGTTATAATTTTACTTAGCTAGGTCATCTCTTTTGAGGTGGCTTTTTTGGTTGTTTTGCTAAATTGTCAGAATATTCCCGATATTCTTAAAAAGAACCAAGCTTTTGGTAAAAACCCTTTTAGTACCTTGTCATCTGTTACAATTGAATTGTAAGAAATTTAGCGGGAGGGGCTAACATGAAAAAAATTTATTCTTTCATTCTTTTTCGGATTAATTTTCTGTTTGTCTTTGGGAACTGTTGACGCGTCTGCTGTTGAAACTAAAAGTACACCTTTGACTTTACCTTCCAATTCAAGTTTGTTATCAGTAACTTCCAATGAAGTCGATGCCCTACCTCTGAATTCATCGGAAAATGCCTTATTCGAAGATTATCCATTTAAAAGAGTTTCTTGGTTTCCTTTAGGGAATACCGGAAAACGAGATGATAGTGAATCCGCTGAGTTTTATTATAAGTTTAAAACAGATGAAAATGGAGATATTCGTTTTAAATTAGATATAACATCACTTCCACTACAAGAGTCTTCTCACAGTGCATATATACGAAGTGAGTTCTCATATTACATTCCTCACTTTGATCCGGAAGATGATTATTACAAATATACTAGTGAAGATTTTATAGATAAAACTAGTCGCATAGGATTCCGCAATAGAGATATTGGTTATACTGAAAATGCTGTTCCAAATGCCGAAGGGTGGGTTCGCTTAAAAATTACTAATATAAGTAATAGTGCAACTCAGGGTTTGCATCTTTTCAAATTGGGTGTAGTTATTTCTCATGATGATAGTGGGGAAATAACTTGGGATGAACTGAAAACCTACTACAATCAATGATTTGCTAAATCCATAGAAATATGTGGGGCACAAACACAGTTTTTTATAGATACTACTGTAAAAGTAGCACATAGTTTGGGATACGAAATTTATATAAAAAAAATGCTACGACAATGAGTTTATGTCTGCAGATGATACAATCAAATTTTACGAGGCGATCGCTTTTTGAATTTATATGATTCTATCTAGAATTCTATTCCCAGTTAATTGCTATTTGTTTTTGAACAAATAGCTTTTTTATTTTCTACATGACAGCTCCAGCTTCTGGATCTATGTTGGTTCGTCCGATAACAAAGGCTTTAAGACTAAAGTATGATTGATTATTCGTCCCTACTATTTTAAACTTAGTAAAAACATTAGGAGAATTTCATGAATATTTTAGTTGGTTATTCCCATCCCAACGTGAAGAGCTTTAATTACGCAATTTTAGACTCTTTCAAACAGAATATATCGTCCAAGCATACGGTTAAAATTCTTGATTTATATAAAGAAAATTTTGATCCTGTACTTCATTTTGACGAAAACAATAGACGCAGAGACTTAAAGGAAAATGTATCCACAAAAGAGTATCGAGATGATTTAATATGGGCGGATCATGTGATCTTTATCTATCCAATTTGGTGGAGTGGGATGCCAGCAATACTTAAAGGATATATTGATAGAGTATTTGTTAAAGGCTTTGCCTATGAATATAAAGGGGTCTTGCCTATCGCTTTATTGCCGAATAAAACTGCCACTATAGTGACGACTCACGACACACCCAACATGTACGCCAAAATTTTTCAGCAAGACTATAACAAGGTTCTTAAAAAGCAAGTACTAAAAATGTGTGGCATTAAGACGACTCGATCGATTACTTTACCCTTTCTTCGCAATACCGACGAAAGAAAAAGAAAAGATTTTCTATCAAAAGTGGCCAACTATGCAGCCGCTTTATAATTAACTATTTTGAGACTAGCTTGGCTAGTCTTTTTTCTATGTGTTAGAACCTAAACTCATATTTAGGTTAATCTTCCTTCCCTCTTTCTGACTGAGGTAAGAACAGAGCGAAATAATGTACTATCTCCCCTGCTTATTGATCACGTACGTCTTTTCCCATACCTAACCCTCCGTTTCATTTGGAAATAAGAAGGGCAAAAAAGGCTAACACTCACACCAATAAATACTATGGGTGTGATGCTAACAAGTTTAGCTTTTATCAGAAAGACTTTGAATAACTCAGGGGCTAATGAAGGCACAGAGATGAAACTTGCAGAGCTAGTTATGAAGTCTCAGGGAGAGTTTAGAGAGATCATTGATCCGACTGTTAATAATGAAAGATTACTTGATGATTATGTTAAAGTCCTTGGGGTATAGGATAAGAATTCAAAGAGACTGTTATTTTAATTCTTTATACTTTGCTTGTTGTATTTTATAATCTCATATAGTGGTGAGAAGGATGTATAAGAAATTAAATGCTACCTATAGAAAATATTGGATACTAGCAATGGGAGCCTATCTTTTAACTTGTTTGATAGCTAGTTTTCTTTCCATCTGGTTAAAGTATGATTTTTCTCCATCTAAAAGAGATTTAAAATACTTGTTTTCCAATAATAGTCTCTATATAATTCTCGTTATTTTATTCTTATGTAAAATGAAGCCAGCTTTTTTTAATGGAGCAATCAGAGAATTTCTTAAAGACACAAATACTGATATTAATGAGTTGAGAATTTCCATGGATTCCCAAAAAAAGATATATAAAATAAAGAATGGAAAAATTTATGTCAAAAGGAAATATTAGAGATTAGTAATTAAAGAAATGGAACTGTTACTGAAAAAGAAGAATAGAAAGAAGTAGCATGAAAATACTATAGATAATAGAAAAGGAGGGCTGATTTCCAGCTCTCCATTTTTTTATGTATTAAGTTGTTTTTCAGCCTTATCCAGCCATTCTTTAACTAGCTTTAAATCATCAGCTGTTGCAGTATTTAGAATGAAATTCTTTGCAACAGATTTTTTTGAGCTATATCTCTTTTATTCAATATTTTGGGACTCATATTTTCTGATTGTTCTTATTTGAACATCTGAGGTCTTTCTTTTACCATTGGCTTATCGTCACCAGAGATTGGCGAAGCATCCTCTTGATAATGAGCCCGGATGTGATTACTGGTGGGTAGACAGCTCAAACACTTATGATTGAGCTTCTGCCAAATATCATCAGATTCGAGGAGGCTCTATGTCAAGGCAACCGGAGCAATAGCACGAAGTTTTCATGACCCCTTATAATTTTTGAAAAAACAAGGTTGTCATTCCAGTCCAACTTAACCTATAAAATATCGGGATGTACCACTATTTCTTTGGTATAATCATTAAAAACAAATGGGGAATGATCCAACATGTTAAAGAAAATACTCAAACTGTTATCGTTTTATGATAAGCGCTCTTTCTTATTTTTTTTAGTTTTGTTTGTAAATTTATACGCAATTATTAAACTAAAAGATATCCTACATATTGATTTTCCATTATTCTCACTATCTCAGATATTACTAGATTTTTTGGGAGTCACCTCAGCCTTCATTTCTCTAATTGTCATTGCATTAATAGCTACTAGAGATTCCAATCAGTAATTTATCGATTACTTTCCTCATTTCTTAGTGACTACACTAATTTAACAGCAGTTTTTTGTGTGCAGTAGTGTCATCTTCATGAATTAGGTGAGATATTTCTTCCCTCTTTCTGATTAAGGTAAGAACAGAGCGAAATAATGTACTATCTCCCCTGCTTATTGATGAATTTATATTCCGCTCGTTGTAAATTCAATTTTTACAACGGAATACTTCTTTGATATACTGAGAATTATGAGAGGTGATTCTTATGCGAATTAGCACCAAGACATCCATTGCACTGCATTTACTTATCCTACTGGATGTATTTAAAGAGCAAAAGCTTACCAGCGAATTGTTAGCAATGAGTATCGGAAGTAACCCAGTGGTGGTTCGGAATACGTTGGGACGTTTAAAAAAAGCAGGCATAGTAGATGTACAACGAGGAACTGGAGGTGCTGCGTTAATAATGGCTCCAGAAGATATTTCCATTTGGCGTGTTTATCAAGCTGTTGATACAGTTAGCTTGGATGCATTGGTTGGCGTTCATCCAAATCCATCACCTGATTGCCCTGTCGGAAGCAAAATCAATAAATTACTAGAAAAACCCTACTTAGCCATTTCAGATGCCGTTCAAGAAGCAATGTCAAATTATACGTTAAAACAATTGTTAGACGAGTATGAATACTTATCATCAGAAGAAACAGGAGGATGAATTATGAGTGTCTATTCAATGTATTTTAGTCCCACTGGAGGAGTAGAAAAAGTTTTAGATGTTTTGCTTGCAGAAATCACGTTAGATACTTCTATTGATTTGTCAAAACATGATAAAGATTACAGCGCCTATCATTTTGAAAAAGAGGATATCTGTTTCATCGGTGTTCCTGTCTTTGGCGGACGAGTTGCTCCCACTGCCATAGAGCGTGTAAAGCAAACGCAAGCTGATGGCGCGTTAGCCATTATTGTTGCTGTTTTTGGAAACCGCGCTTATGATGACGCTTTATTGGAACTTAAGAACGAAGCAATCGCTTGTGGTTTTGAAGTCGGTGCTGCGATAGCTGCCAATGCAGAACATTCAATTGTTCGACATTTTGGCACACAACGTCCTGATACAACGGATAAGAAAGAGTTATCTAATTATGCAAATCAGATCAAAGATGTGATTAGGCATCGAAAAAGCCTCCATTCATTTGAGGTTCCAGGCAATTATCCTTATAAAGAATACAAGGGAGTTCCAATAAAACCAAAAGCAACCAAGGCTTGTATTGAATGTGGGATTTGTGCCGAGCAATGTCCTGTGCAAGCGATTTCAATAGATAATCCTTCCTCGCTTGATAAGGAAAAATGTATTTCTTGTATGCGCTGTATTGCTGTTTGTCCAGTACAAGCGAGAAAGCTTAATAGAATGCTTTTAGCGGCTGCAGAACAAGGGATGAAAAAATCATGTACCAGTAGAAAAGTAAATGAAATATATACCTGATCAATCACCTACTACAAGTTACTTTCACCTGATATTCATAATTTCAAGCGGGAGCAAGAATCTTTAAAAGCTGCTATTGAAATTTCAATTAATTCTGGACTTGTCGTTCTTGTGAACATTCGCTCAAGACCTGTTCCTTCTATCACAAAAAGTCCGCTGCTATCCTTATTGACACTCAGTTAAGTGAAAGATCGGTCACTATCTCATCAGTTTAAGGAGGTCTTTTTATGTCTTCGATTATTCATCCTTTTATGGAAATCGTCGGTCTTCTATTGCTTATTAGCGGACTTCAGTTGATTCGTGGTAAATGGTTATTCCTGATCGCCGGCTACAACACCATGACTAAGGAAGAAAAGAAACAGTATGACGGGCATCAATTAGGAAAGCTCGTCGGTTCGTTTCTAGTTTATCTTTCCTTGGTGTGTTTGGTTTCCAATTTATTGTCCGCAAAGCTTCTGATTGCAATGATTATTTTGCCGACTATTCCTGTAGTGGTTATTGCCAATACATCGAAAAAAATTAGAAGGTAGATTGAAGGGGACCGCATTTTTGGTTACTTTTTGTTCTCATCCGCCAACGGTATTAACCATTAAAAAACCTTTATCATAAGAGCATTCAAGAATCTTGAATAAAATGTAGATAAGAACACCCTCGTTTTATTGTGTTAGATCTGTGAACTGGCTTATTATTCGTCATAATATTCTGGCTCTAAGTCAAATAATGTTGTTTTATTCAAATTACCTTAAGGGGACGCCTCGGCGTTTCTTTTTTTTAGATTATTAAAATACTTCACAAAGATTCCGATGGTTTAGCACTCGCTCTCCCACTTCCCCATCCAATAGAACGCCGATTACTACGAAAGATATATCTCAAAAAAAGACGCGACAAGTTATTGTCGAAGAAATTCTTTAGTTCACGATGAAATTTTCTCTCCATTAAAAAAGAACAACCCATCTGGGCTGTCCTCTAGACGATATATTTATTTTTTATGCTCTCTATTTCTTGAATACTCAGGGTTGTGGCCTCTGAGATTTGCTTAACCGATAAATTCATTTTAAGTAGATTCATTGCAATCTCCTGTTGTTTCTTTGCTGCACCTTTTTGGGTCCCGATTCTTGAAACGTACCCTATGTCAAGGACACTTTAAGAAAAAGGGAGATAACTTTTCAGGTAGATATTGCTATAGCTACTTAACTATTTTTAGGTGGTGTGATTCCTTTTAATGGATACTTTCCCGTTGTTATGTATTGATAGTATTCATTAGGGGATAACTTAGCTAATTGCCATTGATAGCGTTCATTATTATAATAGGTCATCCAATTATCTATAATTGCTTTTACTTCATCAAACCCTGTATATTGACTAATATCTATTTCGTCTTTCATATGACCATAGAAACTCTCTTGAGGAGCATTATCCCAACAATTCCCTCGACGCGACATTGATTGTCTCATGTTTTTGTCTTTTACTAGTTGAATAAAGCTACAGCTCGTATAGTGAAACCCCTGATCACTGTGAATTAAAGTTTCCATCGTCAAAGTTTCACCGTGATTTTCCATCATTTGATCAATTGTTTCTAAAACAAAATCCACTTCCAGCGATTTACTGAGAACATATGCTAGTACTTGCTTGGTATAAGCATCCAGGATCGTTGATAGATAACAGAATCCCTCATTATACGGAATATATGTAATATCTGTTAGAAGCACAGCTCTTGCACCGTGCGCTGTGAATTCCCGGTTTAATAGATTTTCTGCTACATTGCTTGTTTTTAATGCCTTAGCCATTCTTCGATATGGATTTGCCTTGCGTACAGGGCAAATTAATCCATACTTTTTCATTAAGCGCCTTATTTTTTTAACATTCATCACTATTGGCGGTGTTTGATGTAATAAATTCATATGTATACTACGTGCACCTTTGGCATACCCTCGGCAATTATAGGCTTTTAAAATTTTTTCAAAATCGGCTTTATCATTATCCTCTTTTTCTTTGCGCTTAGGTGCATTTTCTACCCAGCGATAATAACCAGAGCGTGATACCCCTGCAATTTCGCAAAGCATAACGACGGACAATACATTGTCTTCTTGAGTCAACATCTCATGGATAACCTCAAACTTACGGCTAGATTCACTCATGTTTTGTCGATTCATTTTGAATTGTTGATTTTTGTAATTTTTTTTAGAAATTCGACTTCTTGGCGCAAGTATAAAAGTTCGTGTTGTATTTGTTTTAATGATTGTGGTGAAAGATCTTCTTGTAATTGAATTTTTTTAATAGCTACTCGTTTACTGTGATCTTCACCTTCTTTAAAACCTTCTCCTGACATTGCTTGATGTTTTATTCTTTGAACAAGACTATCAATTCGTTTTTGAGGAAACATGGATACATCGTATCCAAAATCGCTAATAATTTTTCTCGGTGCATTTCCAGCTTGATAACTAATCCAGAAATCTTTTTTAAATTTTGCAGTAAAGTACATTTTTTTTGAGGTGACCTTTAAAGTGTATTCATTAGACTCTAGTTCTTTTATTTGCTTCTTGGTATACTCTCTCATTTCTTCTCTCCTACTAGATGCTTTGTTATATATTAACATCTTCCCGAAGATATTTTCTGTGTCCACTTTAGTGGGAACACCCCTTTGTCTAAGTGTCTACTTTAAGGGAACCCTCTTTCTAAATCTGTCTACTTTATAGGGTATATTTTATCTCTCACCTTTTTCTATACCCTTTTCCATACCTTCTTCTATACCTCTTTCGATTCCTTCTTCCAACGCTTTCCGTTTCTCCATAGAAACAATGGCTTTAAAGGTAGCTTCGGCCTTTTCCATTTTCATAATCATTGTTTGTTCGCTCCTTTCGAGGTTATGATAGTCGACTTTTTGTTTTGCTTCTTTGATGTATTCAGGGGCGTTCTCTAAGACTTCTCCTTCTTTTAGAAAAAACTGCCAATGATAAGCGGCACTGGTACGATCGATATTCTTATTTCTTAGGCTTAGAAAACAGAGAATCAAAAGTTCTTTTCCTTCATCATTCACAAAGGGGGTATAAGACTGTTCCTCCAATAAATGATATCTTTGCAGGGCATTGGCATCTTTTGACGCTGGATAGAAATCCACGATATTGATCCCATAGGCTGGGTACAAGCTGGAATAGTTACTTTCTTTTTCTTTAGAATTTGATTTCCTGCCAAAAGGCGCTCGGTATGCTTCTGTTAAGTAAAATAGGGCTCTCGCGTTGAAGTAATCTTGGTTCTGAACCTGACATTCGATAGTCGTACGGCTGCCATCGTCAGCTTCGGCTAAGACATCCACTTCGGTATAGAGGACTTTCTTTTCCTTTTTGGCTTCTTTTTGCTGTTTTTCATAGTTCTCAATATAACTGTCGATATGATAGGTCTGTTTTGGCTTCAGTGACTTGAACTCAATGCCGAGGAGGTCTTTGACAAAGGCTTTTAGGATGTGCTGGGAATCTTCCGATGTTAGGAATTTTTTAAAAAGTAAATCGTTCGTTGGCAAGAATTTTTGCATAGAAAATCGCTCCCTTTCAGATGGTCGCGCTTGCCTGAAAAGAGCTTTTCTTCGCTCCTATTATATCACGGCAAATGGCGTACTATCAAAGTTCTTCTTTGATAAGATACGCAAAAAGGAAACCTTTCTCTCGCACATTAAACCCAATGATTTTGATTCATCTTAAACATACATGATAGGTTCATGAACTATGAACGTTCACCGTTAAAAGAATTAGCCGCTACTCTTGTGACTCGCATTTTTCTCTGATAAACTATTTCTGAGTTGATACATCATCGAAAATGTATTCCAATCAGCTTATTGACCGCTACTCACACTCCTTCGAGTCGTGGCGGTCTTTTCTCTTTTGATAGAAAAAACGTCTCCATAAAATTTATTTTTCAAAGAGGAGTAACTATTTTGAAAAAAATAAAAATTTTTTTAGTCCAAACATTTATTGGGATTATTGTATTTAGCTATATATTCCTAAAAAAATATCTTACTTTCTATTTTTGGAATCCTTTATTTGCTCAACACAATATTCCAAATAGTTACAGTAGTTCCAGAATGCACAGGTCTATTCGACATACTGTATATTTTGGTGACGAAATATCTTTTGCTATTGCTTTCCTTTTTATTGGTACAGGAATCAATATCCTTCTCTATAATTTTTTGAAAAAAGACAGAGGAGCCTCGAAAAAAATTTGCTATACAATCCAATTAATCATCGTTGTTGTGGCCTTAATAAAACTATATACGAGTAAATTTTTCTTACTGTTTTAAATTTGCTCAGAAAATGTGAACAAGGAAATGGCTATATCTATATTTTTCTCTGGGACAGCCCATCTTCATGAATAAACTTGTATTGTCTTTTCTAGAGCTCCAGCTAGACTCAAATTTGACTTACAAAATTGGAGTTCATCTTCTGTCATTCTTTTGTTTCTTATGACTTCTTCTATTTTTAGGTCTATATTGTTCTAAACCTCTAGTGGTACAATGAACCAAAAAGGAGTTTTTACTTTGAAACGCTCAACAATCAAGCTTTATTCTTTCTTTTTTGTATTCTCGATTACTTTTATTTTATTCGTGAACGAGTCTTACATTCATAACTCATTCATTGATAAGCTTTTGGACTATATTGCTTCACCAATACTCGTCGGTGTCATCTTCTTTATGCTCGATTCTCTTAAAAAAAGAAGCGAATAAAGCATATAAATACGAACTCTCTTATTTCAGATACGGAAAAAAAGCGAATTATGTAGATTTTCTCTACAAATTCGCTTTTCTCGAAAAAATTCAACTGTGAAAATTACCTAAGCTTTTTATTGATCACCAGCAAAATAATCGTCAATATAAGACTTTATTTCTTCATAGTCTTTTTTCATAAACAATACAGCAGGTACTTCGATTATTGGGAGATTATTCTCATTTTCAAAAGGCGTAAACGGTTTAGGAACCACCAAATAGTCAACAGTGTCTCTATCCCTAATGTAATCAATAGAAACGTCATAATACTTTGAAAAATAGTCTTTCAAGCTCTCGTTATTTTTAATAGCTGGCGCAGCGAATATTGAACCATAGTTTATCCCTGTACTGACTGTTAGTACAAAACAAATTTTCTTCATGATACCTCCCCCTTCACCAATAACTATACGGGAATAAACGAAAAATATAAAGCGTTTTCATTAATGACCTATGTTTCTCAATTGAATTTCACACTATGAGAACGCCTCTAAAAAGCAACTACAAATTAGATGAAACTCTTTTTATTAACGATCCTGTTACAATTTTTGCGGCATACCCTTGTAGGCAATTTGATTTAATTGACCAGGCAAATAGAGCCAATAGTTATTAAGCTATAGACCTGTATTTTTGCAAAAAAAAAACCGTTTAAACGGTTTTAGTCTAGATATGATTTAATTATTTTTTCAAAATCCTTATTGATCATTGAATTGAAAGCAATATTGATAAGTTGCTCTGAATCATTGTTTAATAATAAAACTGCGTAATAAGATGGAAGAGAACCTTTTGGTTTAACTTTTTTATAGGATATTGATTTGATACTATCTTTGTCAATTATTTGATTATTCTTTAATGAAATTGCATTTTCATAGATAATAACATTGTCAGCTCTCTTGAAGATAAGTATATATAAGCCAATGAGAATAGATATTAAGCCAAAGATTATAAGTACTATTGGTGTATAAATAAAATTAGATCCTACAATCATTGCAATGCCAAGTAATAGAAAAACAATTCCATTTTTTAAACTGTCAGTTTTAGATTTAAATAAAATGTCCCCTTTGCTGTCCATGAAATCACCCCCTAACTTGAAAAGAGTATCACAAATTTAATACTAAGTAAATAACTTGAAAATAACTAAAAACCACAAAATCCTCTAAAGTTCAGCAGATATCAATGTGATAGTTGGTTGTTATCTGCTGAACTTAGTATTGGAAATTAGGAAGAATAATTACTTCATTTTATTTTGCATACTTAGAGTACTCAGCTTAGTTATAACTAGTGTACAATCAAGCGGTAAAATGACTTGCTGTATGTTGTAATTTTAAACATAAGAGAACTCTCCAGACTTTTTGTTCCGACGCTTTAAGTCTATCAGAGAGTTCTCTTTGTTTAGTAAAAATCAATGTTTCTTTCTACCGTTTATTTTTTTGAACTGGACCTATATCCCAGTCACTTTTCTCTTAAGTTTTGAACTTAATTTAGCTAAATAATTTTGTTTGAATAAATTCTCCCATCAAGGCCCACGCTTTTTTTGATTGATCTTCATGAAATTCATCAAACCATTTATGTGTAAAACCGTGCATCGTATCCTTAAATTCTTTATATTCTACTTCAACACCACTTTTAAGTAACTTCTGTGCAAACTCTGCTTCCTCCTGCTTCAAAGAATCATATTCAGCAGAGATAATAAGAGCAGAAGGAAAGATACTTCCATTAGCATTAATTGGTGAAGCTAACGGATTTGCTGTGTCTTCATTCTTATTAAAATACCAATTAAAATACTCTTCCATTCTAGAAACAGGAATTGATTTATCTTTGTCATTTGTCTTTCTATATGATGGCGGTGTATCCTGTCTCAAAACAGCGTAATCTGCAATCAATCCCTTAATATTAAGTCTTTTTTGAGCGTCGTTTAACACACATAGTGCTGCTGAAATATAGCCTCCTGCGCTATGGCCCATTAATAGAACATTGTTTTTTTGAAGATTATATATTTCACTATTATCAAGAACCTGGTCAATAAAATCATAGGATGAAAGTATCGGTACTGGGAACTTGTACTCAGGCGCAACTACATAGTCAACATTAATAACCGCTACTCGAGCCTTATTTGCAATCTCTTGACAATAAATTCCATCCTGTTCACAATACCTTAGTACCATCCCGCCGCCATGGAAGTTAAAGACAACAGGTAAATTGGTTTCATAGTCGTATCCTTCAGGTCTATAGACATATCCATCTATATAGCCACAGTGTTTAGAAAAATAAGAAATCTTCTCAATATCATCCTTTAGTCTTTCTTCTTTTATCATGTCACAATACTTTTCTTCTTTTTTCAGTCTATAGTCAAAAATTGTTTTGTCTTCGTCCAGCATTCGTTATATTTCTCCCATCCAATTAAAAACTAATGGTAACCACATACCAATATATTTATTTATATCATCCGTCTTATTCGCATATTGCTTATTCCCACAGGCCAATCCATGTCGCCCCTGTCTAAAAAGATGATATTCACATGGCAGTCCAAAATCTTGAATTTTTTTCACTAAAGATGTTGTATGTTTCGCATTCGTAACAGCATCTTCAGTAGTATGCCAGATAAATAACTCCGGAATATCTGATTGCAGATAGTTTTCAACCTCTAATTCTTTGCTTTGTTCTAAAGTTGGACTAATGCTTTTGTGTAGGCATTTATTCATCATGTCCTTTTGAAATTTGGATAATTCACTATTCGTAAAATGATCCATTCTGGCATTCAGCATGGGATAGCACAAAATACTTCCTCTAGGTTTCAACTCTTTTGATTTTGGCACAAATTTTAATTTGCTGACTAATTCCTCATCATTCCACCTAAAAGCCTCCATAGCAACGATATGTGCTCCTGCTGAGAAACCAATTGTAAAAATGTGATCTTTGTCTATAGACCATTCCTCAGAATTCTCCTGGATAAGAAGCAGCGTTTCCATGAGCTCAAGTATTTGAGAGGGATAATAACCGTTGTCGTTTATATCTGCTAACTCTTTGTAGCAAGCCTCTCGACTTTTAATAAACGTAGAGTATCTTAAAACAAAACAAGCATACCCTTGGGATAAAAATTGCATTGCCACGGCTTCCCCTTCTTTGATCGCAGAAATCATATAGCCTCCTCCAGGACAAATAACTACTGCTGGCCACTTTCTATTAACTTCGTATGAGATGATTGGGTCCGGGATATACGCCTCAACAAATGCGGTATCATTCAATTCTATTTTTTTATGAAACATGTTTACCTCTCTAATCCAGGTTCGTCTTTTTCAAAACCGAAAAAATAAGTACAAACAGCAGCCACAACAAGTGCAATCAACGAGGCGATTACGCCATTATATATATTACTTGTAGATTTTCCTACGAAAGCTAGTGTTGCCGTCACACTAGATGAAGGAACTAGTGTTGCAGAGATTACTTTAGTGAGCCCTCCATACAGCCCGCCTGCAAAGCCTCCTGCTATCAATCCTATAAAAGGTTTTTTATAACGAGTGCATATCCCATAGATTACAGGCTCAGAAGTTCCAGCAACGATAGCCGTTATTGCATAGCTAGCGGCTAAAGATTTTTGTGACTTGTCTTTTAATCTGAAGAAAGCACCTAGCGCGACTCCCATTACAGAAAAACTAGCATAGCAAAGAGCTGGGCCTGCGAAGCCATCCCATCCCTGCGTGGCAAAGATTTGGAAAAGAGCCGTAATGAGTACCATGTGCATACCAGTCATTACAAGAATTGGATACAAAGCTGAGATAATCGCTATACCTAGAAATCCAATATAATTTTGTAACCCTAAAAGTCCGTTTACAACATAGTTTCCTAGAAATGCTCCTGCTGGGCCAATGAAACACAAAGATAGTGGCAACATAACAAATATGGTAAATGCAGGTGCAAAAACACTTCTTATCGAGCTATGAATATACTTATTAAAGAATTTCTCTACATAGCTCATTACCCACACAGAAAGGATAGTTGGAATGATTGTTCCACTGTAATCCAACATGTAAACAGGTAGTCCAAAAACGGTGAATTTAGCCCCCTCTGTCACCATTTGAATAAGGGTCGGGTGAATTAAAATTGCTCCTAATAAGATACCTAGAACTGGTGTAACACCAAATTTTTTAGCCGCAGAATAGCCTACAATTACTGGGAAAAAGTAGAAACCTGCGTCTCCTACAAATGTCAGCAGAGTGAAAATATCGCTTTCTACTGGGAGTAAATTTAACAAATCTGGTCCTAAAATAGCAGTAAACATTTTGAAAAGCGCACAAGCGACTATTGCGGGAATAACAGGTCCCATTGTTCCAGAAAGTCCATCAAGAATTCCTAAACCTAAGGATTTAAAGCCATTCCTTTTACTTTTATCAGGTAAAACTTCAAGCTCGTTCTCTTCTGTCCCTTCATTTAAGATAGTAGTTACCTCATCAAAAACATTATTGACATCGGCTCCAATGATGATTTGCAGCTGATCTCCCACTTTCATAACCCCGAGTACCCTAGGCACTTCTTTTAACCTCTCAATATTCACTAAATCAAAATTCTTTATATTAAAACGGACTCTAGTTGCGCAGTGTAATGCATTAGAAATATTCGTTTTTCCACCAGAAAGTTCAATAATACTTTTAGCGGTGTCTTTAAATTTATCCGACATAATTTTCCTCCAAATTCTTAAGCATGGCCTGTGCTTATTATTGTTAACGTTTACACCACTAATAGTAAACTCGTTTACTATTTAAGTCAACATGTTTACTTAAAATAATAAAAAAAAGACTAAAAACAGTATCCTTAAAAAGAATAGTGTCTCTAGTCTCATTCACTCGTTTTATGTTGTTTGTTTTTCAATCAATGCAACAGGTATAATAATTTGTTTGTTAGGTATATCAGAAGTTTCATTACTCTCTTTTTCAATGATATCAATCAAAGACGATACTGCTTCATGTGCAATTTGATTTGTATTTTCAGATATCATTGTTATCTCCGGAAAGCTATAGGAGCTTAATATCTGACTTCCGTAGGTAACAATTTTCAGATCTTCGGGAACATTAATCCCCAAGGATTTACAGACTTTTAAACACTGAATAGCCAGAGTATAGGATTCAACAAAAATACCATCTGCCTCTGGATTCTCGATAAACATTTGAGTGATTACACTTGGTACATCTTTGTTTCTTTCATTAATTCCAGTAAAATAAGACCTGAGTTTCTTATCGTTTTTTTCTAATTCTTCAGCAAATCCTTTGTATCGATCATCATTATATTCTCCTACCTGATAGGCGGATATATATAAGAAGTTCTCGCAGTTCTTCATAATTAAGTGCTTAGCTGCAATTACTCCTGCCAAATGATTATCTGACTTAATCACTGGTATGTTTTCAGAAAGCTGATGTCCAATAGTGACGATTGGAAGATTTTCATCTATAGGTAAATTGGCATCATTTGTAAAACTTCCGTAAATTATTCCGCTAATTCTTTTTTCTCTTAATTCTTCAAAAAAAAGTTCTTCTTTTTCTTTATCATACAAAGAACTACAAATCATCAAACTATAACCAAAACTATAGGCAGCTTGTTCTAACAATGAGACTAGAACACTGTAATAAGCAATATGCCCTGTGGGGAAAACAGCTCCTATTGTTTTAAAAAACTTTTCGTCTAAAATTTGATTCTCTCCAGGTATTGAGTAACCCCATTCTTTTGCGACTCTGAATACTTTTTCCTTTGTACTATCATTAAACTTGCCTTTTCGATTAAGTATCCTAGAAACGGCTGCTTTAGAAATACCAACTTCATCAGCTATATCTTGTATTGTTGCCATAATTTCACCTTCTTTAGTAAACTTTGTTTACTTCATCAGAGTTAGTATATCATATCTCTTATAAGAATTAGCAGAACAATTTTTCATAACTATGTTAAACGCCCATGCATTGCAATCTTGGTGCAATCGATTGCTTAAGAAAAGGGATCTGATTTGTTGCTACAACAGTATTTCACCTTCTCACGATCAGCTGTAAAATTTAAAAAAAGACGGGGCGCTTTGCCCGTCTTTTTTGTTATCAGTTAGTCCTTGTCCCTTTGAAATAGTACCGTCACTTTTCTTAGCGGGGCATCAATAAAATCATCTGGAACAGTTTCAACAAAGTTATAGTCTCTACGATCGCTACCAGCTAACCATGAAGAACTTTTCAGTTGTTTTACACTCATAAGAAGAGAAACCTAGATGATTCTCTCATTTACCGGCTTTTTTATAACAATCTTGACTGGAGTACATCTTCCTCCATTACAGTCACTTTCAGAAACACTGCACGCTGCCACAGCCAGCAAAGCATCCATTTCAGCTCTTAAAACAATTTTATCTCCTGCTTTAGATTTAGGGGGCTCCACAGAAATTTTTCCATCTGGTAATATTTTAGTATACATAAATATATTAAAAGGAGTAATTTCTTCCTTACGAATATCAAAGGTTTCAAGAAGAGACTCATTAATATTTGATAAACAGCTAGGATGATTCTCACCTGTTTTGTAAAAGAAATCATACATTTCCGTCCGACAACATGGATGTAGCAAATCATGCTCCTTTACATCATCATCGATTATCGTAAACATTTTTTTGTAATGATTTGTATAAAGTCTATCCCCCACTGTAACTTTCAAGCTTTCGTTACAATCTATGGTGACCCCTGCTGATAAAAATTCTTTGGGATTTATTTGATTTAGCGCAAAGAAATCTACGACTTGTTGCCCTGCTAAATCGATTATCTCGATTAGTTCTCCTTCATTCACTTTAATGTTTATTCCTGTTCTCGCCTCTACAATATATTCTTTTTCCATTTTATCTTCTCCAATCTTCTCACTCATTTTTTCACGTATTATTGTACCATGTGAATAAGAACGACTAGAGAAAACAATTGATTTTTTTTCAAAGCGTTTCTAGTACAATAAATTAATGTGAAATCAGACTTCTATTTGATAATTGTATGTAGACTTCGCCAACTTTTGGAGAAGTATCTTTACGAAAAATCGCGCCTACTGATTTACCGATTTTTCTGTAATTGATCAAAACTACTTAAACTCTACATGTAGCTCTTTTCCTACTTTAGTTGCAATTTCATGGAGAATAGTCAAGCTAGGATTCATTGATCCATTTTCAATCCTAGCAATGGTTGATTGGGGTTTCCCTACTTTTTCAGCCAATTCACGCTGGGTTAGCCCTAATTCTTTTCGCAATTGAGTTAAAGCAATCGCAATATCTAAGCGTTGTGCTTCCTTTTCATACTCCGTAGCAAAAATTGCACTTTCAGCTTTTTTCTTATTAATTAATTCATCAATTTTGCCCATTGAAGTTCTCCTTTCTCATACCGTTTTTTAACGTTTTTAGCAGAATCTTTTTCAGGAATCGAATTTGAAAAATCTTTTAATTTATTTACTCCTTCCGCCTTATGAAATCAAATTGAGGTTTCTTTGTATATTTATGATAGCGCATCCGCTATCGTAATTGAATATTAATTTCATGATTTATATTTTTATATGAGAAAGTGCTAGAAACAAGAAATCCCTGCTCAGCAAGAAGCAGGGATTTCTTTCATTATTTATGATGGTCAACGTGTGGGAATTCTCTCAAAACCACACTAGATCATTTTTTCGTTTATGCTAATCCTTCTGTTGTGCTTTCTGTAGCGTTTTCAGCTTCTTCCTTCACTAATCGAAGGTCATAAGATTTGGCAAATGGCAGATAGATGACAAAGGATACTACTGCACATATTACAGCGACAACCGCTGCTTTCCAATCTCCCCCGGTACTAATGAATGCTCCGATACCTACTGGTGATGGCCAAGGCATATTAGCGATGACTGGACGAATCAATTCTAATTGAATCGCGAAGTAGCCGATTGTTGCGGAGGCCATTGGTGCTAAGAAGAACGGAATCGCAAGATATGGATTATAGATCAATGGAATACCGAAGATCATCGGCTCATTGATATTGAAGATTGCTGGAACTAGTGCAGCTTTTCCTAGAACCTTCAGCTGTTCTGATTTTGCCATATACACTAAGAAGAAACATAATCCTAGAGTTGCTCCTGATCCGCCAACGGTTACAAAGGCGTTATTGAATTCACCAGCCAAAGGAATATGTGCGCCTTCTGCATTTAGCGCCAAATTTCCTAATGTGATTGGTGTGATCAGTGAGAAGATAATGTTCGCGCCATGAATACCTACAAGCCATAATGCATGTACTAAGAAGTAAATAACCATGACCCCGATCCAGCTGCTCGTCAGGCTTGTCACAAAGCCGAATGGAACAGCGATCAATTGGAAAATATCCGTATTGAATACCACCAAGATACCTGTGATGATCAAGACGACAAATGCGACGATAAATGCAGGTACTAGGGCTGTAAAGGCTCTTGAAACACCTTCTGGTACTTCCTCCGGCATTTTGATGACCCAATTTCTAGCGATACACAAGCGATAGAGCTGTACAGCGATGACCGCCATGATGATTCCGGTAAAAATACCTACTGTTCCTAAGCGTGAGACCCCATCAGCTCCTATTGCCCATCCATTAATAATAGCTTCATCAGCGTTTGTCAAACGTACGATACTCCCGTTTTCAATCACTAATTGCGGAATTGATAAAAAGAATGCAAACATAGACAATAGCGCACCTGTTAAAGGAGCTACATTCAAATCTTCTTCTTCAGCAATGATTTTCGTATATTCATAGCCCAATCCTACACAGAAATACAAAGCTAGAATCCCCATTGTCGTACTGTTGGCTAACATATACAAATCACTGATCTTGAAGAATGTTGAATTAAAAATACCTTCTAAAAACGGCATTGTCATCGGCAAAATATTAAATACCAAGAACATTGACCCGACGATCGTAAAGGGAATGGCACCCATCCCTGCGCCCATAATCGCTCGAACGATTTTAAACTGGGCCAGCTTCCCCATCGGTCCCATTAAAGACTTTTCCAAAAATGTAAATAACCTGCTGTTTGATCCGTCCATTTTTTTCACTCACTCTCTATTTATTAAGTTTGATAAATTCTGTGATATATGACAGGTGCTTATCCTGCTGCTGGTAGATCTTTTTTACTCTGCGCAGAACAACTTCAGACAATAAAATCCCCACTAATTGAATAAAAATGATTGCTCCTTTTGTGGCGAAGGTATCGGAAAGAAACGGAAACAAATCGCTATATCCGATGTTAGTTAAGATTGAAATGAGCAGGATACCATTGATTGATAATTGGATTCGTTGATACAATCGCTGAAATTTCAACTGATCACTCACATCATCTGACGGATATCCGTATAAACGAAGATGCTCCGCAATGGCTGGGATCGAAATAGCAATCAAAAGAACAGGCAAAATAACCCATGGACTATGACTCATTTTTAATAAAAGAGCCCAATACAGGTTTGTGAAGAAAAATCCTGCCAAGAGATATCTGAGTAATAAGAAGCGGCTGTATCTGAAATTCTTTAACGCTGTTTCCTTCTTTAATTGATTGCTATTTCGTTTGCTCATTTGTTTCTCTCCCCTTTTATGAAACCTTTTTATATAGTGACAGCATCTCTAACGCGACTTCTCTCAGAGTCATCGTTGTCATCAAATGGTCCTGTGCATGGACCATAATAATCTCCATCTCGATCCGCTCTCCGTTCGCATATTGCTGAAGCAGCTCTGTCTGTACTTTATGGGCCTTCACCAGCGAGTCATTCGCTTCATTTAATCGAGACTCAGCATCATTAAATTTTTCTGCTCGCATTTGCGCAAATGCTTCATGAACCAAGGTTCTAGCATCGCCGCTGCTTAAAATAATCTGGAAAGCGACCTCTTGTAATTTTTCTGAATCCATTTTGTTCCCTCCCTAACAGGATTTTTTCTCTAGTTGATTGGTGAAAGCTTCAATAAATTGGTCAAAGCTTTCACTAATGATTAATCGCTCTCTAAACTGATTATCTTCAATAATTTCCATTAGCATTTGACTAATTTTTTCGATCTCAAATTTTCCTAGCTTATCTGGCGAAAGCAAGAATACCAGCTGGATCGTTGATGATTCAGCTCCCCAGTCGATTCCGTCTTTTGCGACCGCAATGGCGACATGGGCTTCGTTCGTCAACGCTTCGATCGGATGCGGAACAGCCAGATATTCTGAGAAAACGACGGAGCTGTAGGATTCCCTCAGCAGTAATTGCTTTGAGAAGCTTTCATATAGGTCCTGCTGCTCGACACGCTCGATTCGTGTGACCAGCTCCTTTATCACTGCATCCTTCTCTGTTTTTCTATCAATCAGATAAAACAATTCCGGTTTGAAGCAGGCTTTTATTAAGCGCACTCGTTCCTTGACGAAAGAAGGTTCGTTTTCTGTTAATGAATGCGTGAGCTTTACCCCTTTAAAGCTGGATATCTCATGGTTGATATTTCGAATATCCTCTTCTCTGAGAAACACACTGACATTTACTATCGGCACATTCAGGACCATATTCCGCAAATTAATCGTAGAAATGATCAAATCGATGTGATCCAGGTCTTGGTTAGCGATCTCATAATAGCTGATGACCTTCTCAATCAATATTTTTGTGCCAAACTCTCTTTCAAGGCGATTTTTTATCATTTGCGAACTGCCTAAGCCTGTCGCGCAAATGACTAGTACATGCGCCTTTTGCTCGTTGTAAAATCGCTCTACTGCCGCGGTTAAATGAATCGTGATGTACGCCCACTCGCTATCTGTGACCTGATAGGTTTGGAAGACAGGCATCTGTGAAAAATAGTCGACGGTTACTTGAAAATGATCGGGATACTGCGACTTTATTTCCTCCAACAGAGGATTCTCCATGCTGGAACCATTTTGAAGTCTGGTTAAAAGAGGAATGAAGTGCATCATCAAACCATCAATTAGGATCATGTCGTCTTCTAGTGTATACTCCGTTACCTGATCAATTTGCTTCAATGTATTCAACAACTGTGCTCTGATTTCAGCTTCACTAAATTCTGCCTTTTGAAAAATCGTCTTGGCCGTGATCTTATTCCTCAAATGAAGAGCAATATAATCCGCCTCTTCCGCAGAAAAAGTGAGATCGATCGTTTCTTCGATTCTAGTGATTATTTTAAGCGCTGTTTGATATTCGACTGATTTAGCTTCAACCACCATTGGCGCTGGGATATCCATTTGAAACCCGTTTTGGATTCGCTTGATCGCTAATCCGATATGAAGCACTAGGTTGTAGACGATAAAATCAGAAAGCTTTAGTTGAGATTCTCGGCACTCATCCAGAACAATGATGACGATTTCTTCGATACTTATGCCCTCTAATAAATTCGCATACATCGAAAACGTAAATAAATTGTCGTGTAAACGATCCATGAAGAAATAGTTCATGATGAAGTGGCGAATGTTCTGCTCGCTTCCAACCACGAAGATCCCTTTATTATTCTTACTCTGGAGCTCTATCAAATAAGGGTTTAATAATTTTTTTATCTCAACTAAGTCATTTGAAATCGTTGAGCGAGAAACATACAATTCATCTGCTAAACAATCGACATAAACCTCACTTCGTTCAAAAAACAGGTGATTCAAAATATAGTACTGCCGGTCAATCGATTCCTGAATCGTTCGAATGTCCTTTGAGGCATAATTACTTTTCACCTCTTGGTAGTAAAATTCATCGAACTCCTTCGGCTTGTTTATTTTCAATCTGTAGCCGTTGCCCTGCTTACCTTCGATTACTGCCAGGCCTTTTCCTTTTAACGTGTCCTCTAATTGATGTAGATATTTTCTAGCGGTACGATTTGAAACGTCGATACCAGAGGCGATTTCTTGGCTCGTCAAATAGGTATACTTGCAATCAAAAAGTAATTTAAGAATTTGTGCCTCTCTTTTGCTCAACATATCAATCAATCCTTAATCAATATTGTCTGTAATCAGCTTCGATAACTTGTCTATCCCCATTGGAATCGGTACGTATGCCTGCGGCGGGATATTAACAATAGGCTTATTAAACTTATTCGCCGCCTTTTCCAAACTGTCAAAATACATTTTCGTTTGTGGACTTACCAGATACAGCTCATATTCATCTTTTCCGATAATCGTCGCCCCTTGTGATTGAGAAGTGGCGTTCACCTCGATATCCTTTCCGCCTTTCTGCAAATTTTCCGTTGTTTTTTTGGCGATGATCGAAGAAGACATCCCGCCTGCACAAACAATTAGCGCTTTTTTCATCCTAATTCCTCCTAATCTTTTTTTACTTTATCCAATGTACCATTTTCTATCGTTGTCTTGAGCAAAATCAATGAACACTAGCGTTTTCCTTGTTCCTCTTCATTCGCCATCAAACCGGCGAGCTGCGGCATTCCCTCCTCACACAAATTTTTGAACATCTACTCATTGATCAAACCATCCTTTCCTTCGATAACTTGATCATATAAGATAGCGTTTACAAAAGGAATACAAAGTCTTGCCATAGCGCTGTGGCAAGAAATTATTGCGAATGAAATGTAAAGATAAATACGCTTCAATAACTGCACCGAAGCCTTTATTAAAAACTGGCTCTTATACTATAATAGACTGGCAAAAAGTACAGATTCAGAATGCTAGAAACACATAAGCCCTACTCGGTCAGGAGTAGAGCTTTTTTTCAATACCAGCTAAATTTAGAATTGGTGAAGATATTGAATACCTTGCTTTCAAGGGTAACGACGATTCGATTACATTTGTCAAAAAGCAGGCAAATATTTTTGATGCGGCTGCCGCTAAAGGTGAATCGATAGACGCTGAACCAGGTTTTCTAGATGACATGCCCATTGGAAAAGAACGGCTTTGACGAAAACAGCCCCGCTTCGAGCTGAAGCAGGGCTGTCGTGATTTATAAAATTTTTAAGTGACCATTCCTATTATTTTTGTTTTGATCGATGGATAGAAACGCCTACTCTCTTTGACTCTTCCAACAATAGAACACCGTTCATATTCTACTCTTCAGATTTTTTACACGGGCAAATATAATGTAATATTCCAGATGTTGCCTCAAAAGCTAAGTCAAATGGATAAGCTTCTGCACTCCAACCAAAAGTATAGTCTGGTTCATAGCCCTGTTGATGAATACCGGCAACGGTCATATCGTGTAATTGACTGAATACATTTCTATTTGAATTGCTTATTTCTATTTCAGCTATCCCAATGTTGCTGGTTGAGATCTGTCTATATGAGAAGCCTTTTGGAATATCGTATCCTAATGGCATGATATAGCCTGCTAGATATTTAAAGGTGCCATTTTGAGGATTGTAATCACCCATCCAACCAACATACATATCTAAAATGGTATCATTCTGGGACATTGTGTCCAATGTATTATTTTCAAGTAGTTTCTTCCATAAAACGGGAACAGGATTTTGCTTTCCGCCATTCACTACCTCTATTCCAACCATGAGGGATTCTGGAATAGAAATGATTTCTGTTTTTCTCAGTATCGCCATGTTCTTCCCTCTTTTCTTAATTCACCAAAATATATATACACCCTTAATGATTAAAATCAGATATATTTATACCTCAAGCATTCAAAATAGTATTTAGGAAATAAGTCTAGCTGCCCGTTTTACTAATGGAAATACCTAATTAAGTATCCTTCATCAAAAAGTGCAATTGTTCTCTAATTACTTTTTTTGTATTTAGGCACTATTACAAAAAGAATTAAAAGTACTAGTATGCTCATACCGGCAATGATCATTGATCTTGATTTTTGTTCCCCAGTATTAGGAAGTAATTTCCTGTGTATCCAATTTGAGAAATTCTTTTGGTTGCCCACCATATTCATTCCCTTATAAGTGTTAACAAAGGTTTGCTCACCGCTATATGAAGGCGTCGCTATTAATTTTCCGTCTTTTTCTTCTACTGTCACTGTTACATTTAAGACGTGGTCATCATAAGTGATTCCTTCTTCTGTACCTTTTACCTCTTGAATCGTGTACTTGTAGGTGCCTGCTTTTTTGTATTTTATTTCATCAAAGTTAATCGCACCTGCGGCATCGTTGCTTTGTGTTTGTATTTCTTGATCCTTGTCGTCCTTCAGAATGAATTTGAATGCCTTATCTGTTAAGGTTTTTCCATTCAATACTTTCTTTGCTTGTAATATCGCAGAACCAGTGGGTGCTCCATAAACATTAACAAAGGTTTGCTCACCACTATATGAAGGCGTCGCTACTAATTTTCCGTCTTTTTCTTCTACTGTCACTGTTACATTTAAGACGTGGTCATCATAAGTGATTCCTTCTTCTGTACCTTTTACCTCTTGAATCGTGTACTTGTAGGTGCCTGCTTTTTTGTATTTTATTTCATCAAAGTTAATCGCACCTGCGGCATCGTTGCTTTGTGTTTGTATTTCTTGATCCTTATCGTCCTTCAGAATGAATTTGAATGCCCCGTCTGTTAAGCTTTTTCCATTCAATACTTTCTTTGCTTGTAATACTACAGAATCTTCTGGGGACTTGTAATCATTAACAAAGGTCTGCTCACCGCTATATGAAGGCGTCGCTACTAATTTTCCGTCTTTTTCTTCTACTGTCACTGTTACATTTAAGACGTGATCATCATAAGTGATTCCTTCTTCCGTACCTTTTACTTCTTGAATCGTGTACTTGTAGGTGCCTGCTTTTTTATACTTTATTTCGTCAAAGCTAATTGCACCTGCGGCATCATTGCTTTGTGTTTGTATTTCTTGATTGTTTTCGTCTTTCAGAACAAATTTGAACGCCTTATCTGCTAAGGTTTTTCCGTTTAATACCTTATTCGCTTGAAGAACGACGGTACCTTCTATTCTTTCGTTAATGAACTCCGAACCAAAATATTTATTCTCATCAAAATTGTTTTGAGAGATGGTAATTTCTTGAGCCGACAGTTGGTAGCCTTGGGGAGCCTTTATTTCTTTAATAGTATAATCATCTTTTAATAGACCGTTTAACACTGCACTCCCATTTGTATCTGACGTTATTTTTCCAACTACTTCATTGGTTCGATCTCTAACTACCTCAAATTCTGCTCCAGCTAGTTTATTATTATCCTTATCTTTCTTTATAATTTCAATACTGTAGGTGTATCCTTCTGCAGCTCCTCCAGTTTTTCTATAAATATATTGAGTGATTTTTTCTTCTGTTTTGGTTTCATCATAATTGATAGTAACTTTATTATTAATTTCTTCTCCGTCAATCAAATCATAAGATATCTCTGTCTGATAGCTTATGATAAAACCTTCTGTTTCTGATATATCACCTAATTCGATAACAAAACCAGTATTTCCCTGATCCATAGTAACGGTATAGTTTGCAGTAACATTCGATGTATTAATTAGAACAAATTTGCCTTGTCCATTTTTGGTCCATTGTCCTTTTGTGATAGAAATCGTACTTGGAATAATAGTTATCCCAGCATTTTCTAATTCATCATGTAAGGAGACATTGCGCATTTTACTATTGTTTCTATTGACGTAGATTTCATAAAAACCTGTGTAAGGTGTGACTGCATCCATCCAACCAATTTTATCAATACTGGTCTCAGGAATAATTATAGGACCAGGATAATGGATGTCTCCTGCGTGATATTCTGTTCCATTGTTAACTGTGATATCAATTGGTATGTCTTTTTCTTCAGTAACAGTGACGCTATCCACTTGCACATAGTAATAAAAACTACCTGAGACATCTGAATTCAGCTCTACATAATCCGTGTATGTTATAGTGATCGTCTTATTCCCCGGTTCAACTTTTACCTTGGCAACTTCGTATCCCATAGTATCATATACACTGAACTCAGCTGTTAAACTAGAAATCTTTAATGATGCTGGTAGTGTAAGGGTGGTAGTATCTCCTGATTGGACAGTATTATTAGGGACGAAAAAATCTACATCAATCCTGAAGCTTTCATATTCATCAATAGATGCATTGGGGGCTAAGGGATTCCCCGTTGAATCACTTATACTCATATTAACTACTGTGTCAACCTCTGACATAGCTTGTATTAAGTCAGAATAATTTTCTTGTTGATTATCCATCGAACTTCTTGTAGTAAGGTCTTCTTTAGGAGCCTCACTGCTATCTGCTTCAACTTTATCTATAAAATCAATATCTTTTATTGGTTGTTGTTCTGATTGAATCGTTTTATTCTGTTCTGTACTTGTTGCGGTCGCTTGTATTGATTGAAAAATTGGTGGAAAGAAATTAATAACTATTAAAAGCAAGCTTATTATACAGTAGAATTTCTTTTTCATTCTTTTTCCTCCATTTTTAATTGATCGTTTTGATAATGTTAATACGGGTATTGATTTACCAGCATTTCCTCTAACGACTTCTTCCTCTTGTTTTTCCCTCATCGAAAGTTATCCATTTCTTTACCTACATATTTCTTATTTATATCGAAGGGGGTGAGGAGATGCTGTCGTTCATTTCACACTTTCCGATTTTTAATACAACCCTGCCTCCTCCTTACAATAAGCTTAATATTGATTATTAACATCACCATTTATAATTATACCGATTAATATACTTTGACTAATTAACAAATCCAGCGCAGATGTAAATTAATTATTACCTAATAAACTCATTATTCTTTACAAAAATTACCTCCCGAACACAAAAGAAAATGTCAGTCTTCCAAACCCGCTTATTCACACACCATTTACTCATGCAAGCTTTTTTAAGAATAAATTTTTAACTCATCTGTGTTTTTACAGACGAGTCTTTTATTTATAAACACTGTTCTACCAGCCTTTCGGACGAAGATAAAGCCCTTTCATAAACAAATAATTTTGTCAAGCTCGTATAACTGGATTTGGGGGCCTTTTACGGAGGTTTTGGAGATTCAGAATTTTTAGAAAACCTATTAAATCAACATTTCTGTTAAATGAATAAGTATCGTTCCTCCGAAATTGACCCACTTTTCACGAAATTGGCAGGAGGTGTTTTTTTCATTTTAGGGTATTCTTGCCTCACCGGCCGGAACCATAAAAATTTAACTTGGAGGAATGAAAATGATTCAACGAATTGGAAACAAATTAAAGGTACAGGTCAATGCGCCAAACGAGGAAAAATTGCAAAACATCAACTTTCAAAATGTCGTGGACGCTCCAGAAGAAAGTGCCATCTTAGAGTTAGGCGAAATCATGACTCTTCTATCACCTGACGGCAGCGAGCTTGATAGTGTTGTCCTAACCAGCCAAACTCGTTACACCAAATAGTCTATCCAACCCAATGGCCTGCTAAAGGCAATCCGACACCAGAAGGTCAATCGCTTACAGCGGGCCATTCGTTAGGTAACACCATAAATAAAAAAAGAAATCGGAGGAAATGATATGTTAAAACTAGTTGCCATTTTTAGAAGCAGTGCAGGAAAGAAACAAACGTGGAGCTTCGCCAATCCAGATACGAATAAGACGCCCGCGCAAATCAAGGGGCTATTGGAACGAATCGGGCCATTGAAGCTATTCTCTAAAGAAGGAGAAGATCTCTTTGACACAGTGGAAACAGCTATGCTGGTAGAAACTACTGAGACGATTCTATTTTAATCGTAAAAGTGTCGAGGGCGGTACGTTTTCGCCGCCCTTCTCTTTTCAAGGAGGAAGAAACATGATCAGGCTCATCATTGACTACAAATCCGACGATGATACACACCATCGCTGGTACTACATAAATCCTAGGACAGATTTAAAACCAGAGGAACTGCGCAGTCTTCTGGAACGTCTTACTTTTTTAACCCTTTTTAAAAACGCTGCTTTCTTTTCGATCGAAAGCGCAAAGTATCAAGAAACTATCGAAACCACACTATTCAAAGGAAATGACATCAACGGACTCGCATCTGTTCACTCATTTCTAAATCGAGGAGGAAAAACCTATGAACGAACAACCTTTTACCCGTCAACAGCTATTTGGCTTGAAAAAATCCACGCTGGAAAAACGTATCGTCTCGTATTACAGAATCTCCGGCGACTCCGATGCCACCGTACAATATCTGATCGCCCTGCAAGTCCGAAATCGCCTAGGAGATAGCGAATTTCACTTGGTTCTAAAGGATCTTGTGCACCATCTATTCACCCAACGCAAGGTTACGAAAATTATGAAAAAATACTTTTTCCACTTTAAAGAGTACTTCGTATCAAAACAGTGGAAATACTTAACGATCCGCGTCTTTCCTGTCCGACAATACGCCGAAAAAGCGATCCACGAAGTCCGCAGCCGCTTTTCTAGTATCCTTTTATTTAACAACGAAACACAGGTCGAGTAATCGTAAAAAAAACTAAAAAGAAAGGACGAAAAACATGAAAACTATCAAAGTCAAAAAGCTCGTATCCACCTTTAAAAACAGTGTCGGCGAAAAGCACAATCTGACGATCAAAAGTCCGACTGTTGATAAAACGCCCGAAGAAGTTCATGAAGCCCTAGAATTACTGACCACCTTAGATATTTTTGAAGAAGAAAACGGCATAAAAACCTTCGCGGAAGTCGTCACTGCTAAATACATCGAAACAGTAAAGTACATTCAATTTAATCCAGACGCTCCTGTCGAATCCGAGCCATTGCCAGAAAAGCCAGTCAAGAACCCTATGCCCGTTTCTTGCTTGAATCCCTTCAAGCCGATTAATTACGGAAAGTTTGTCGATTTAGTCTGCCCTAAGGCGCTAAACAAAGTTCCAACTGACAAGCTTGACACAAAAGAGGAGCCGATAGAACTACACACAAGCCTACCTATCACTCGTCCTATCAAACAAATAGAAGCAGTTGAGACCGACTCCTATCTACCTGTAGAAAGCAACCATTCAGAAGATCGATCGCCTAGTCCCAGCTCATCAGACAAAAAAGAAACCATCCCTAAAAAAAGGAATGGACTGCTGCAAAAACTGAGCGGGATATTTACGAAGAATTCAACGTAGGAAGAAACACTAAACGAATGGAACTATAAACCTAGGAAAAATATAAAGAGTGCTTGTTAAGAATTTCTTCATTGCTCCTCAGCAATTTGAAGAAACTAAATAAACTCTTCGTCTGCCTTTTCATTTTCCAATAAGTTTATAAAGAGCTTCATACTAGGAGACATCCACTTGTTCTTATGGAACGCATAAATGGTTTCAATCTGCGTTTGGCCTTTTGAAAAATTTATAGGAATTTCCTTTATGTCATTCGCGGTCAACTCTTTTTCAACCACGAATCTCGGAAGTATTGCGATTCCAAGATTACTTTGGGTGCTTCTTTTTATTGTTTCTATGCTTCCAATATTCATACTATGTGAAAAATTTATATTCATTTTCTTTAAATAGCGATTCAACCGCTTTTGAAATATGCTGTCTGGGTCATTTGTCAGCAAACAGCTATCAATTGTTTGATTGGGTTTTGAAAAATCTATTTTTGTTGTATCTAATTGTGGGCTGCCAATCAAAACAACCGAGTGTTTCCAAATTTTATTTATTATTAAATTAGGTATTCGCTCTTCGACATCATAATAAACGCCTAAATCTACTATACCAGAATGAACCTCACTAGGTATTTGATAACAATTCATGGTTCTCAGATGTAATTTTACATTCGGTGCTTCTTGATGAAATTTTTTGAGTATCGGCTGAAGCTGATAAGTTAACAACGATTCTGGAAGCGCAATTCTTAATTCACCTTCTAATTTTGTATTGTCTCTATTATGGTAGTTTTTTATCAAAGACATGGTATCAATAATGCTATTAATATGTGGAATTAAATCTTTCCCAGCTTGAGTAAGCATCATTTGCCTTCCAACTTTTTCAAATAATTTGACGTTGAACTCATTTTCAAGTTGTTGAATTTGATTTGTAACTGTTGATTGAGCATAATTCAGTTGGAAGGAAGCATTTTGAAAGCTTCCAGTCTCAACAATTGTTTTAAAAGTAATCAAATTTTTAAGTTCCATAGGTGATGTCCTTCGATTCGGTTTCATCGAATTCAAAATCCATATAATTCGATTTTTCCGAAGTTTTTTTGGTGTTATTATAGATTGTAGCCTATTAGTTGTCAACGTCAAATAGACTACATATCTTAGTAAGAATTGAGTGAGCATAATGGAAATTGTCAAATACAAAGAGAATTCTCAACATTTAGCAGAACTAGTCGATTTAATAAACTATTGTCAAAATATTGAGGCCGACTTAGATATTAAAATGGCTGAACAGAGTGATGTTTTCAATATTAAATCATATTATCAAGATAATAATGGCGAATTTTGGATTGCTTTGAAAGAAAATCGAGTTGTAGGATCAATCGCGTTATTACCAATCAATAATGAGGTTGTTGTATTAAAAAAATTTTTTACTTATCCTGAATTCAGAGGAGATCCCATTAGATTAGGCGCCCAATTGTTTGAAACCTTTCTTCAGTATGCCCTAAATGCAGACTTTAATAGAGTTGTCTTAGATACACCAGAAAACGAAAAACGTTCACATTTCTTTTATGAAAAGAACGGCTTTAGACAAATAGATAAAGAGAAATTGGATATTAGCTACCCATTCCCAGATAGAGACTCAAGAATTTATGAAAAATATTTGCCATAATGATTTTTGAAATAAGTAACCACTATTCAAGGAGTTGCTCCACAGTTTTTATTTTGCAAAGTGTTGAGCTAAGGAAAAAGACCCGAAAGAGGAGATATAATAGACATCTCATTTTCTGGTCTTTTAATATAATTATTTTCCCGTATTTAGTTCGGTTGAGACAGCATGAGTCACTCAGATATATTTTTACGACCAATCTGTTGCCAAGTTTCGTACAAGCAGATTGTAAGCCAATCGATTTTTCGTTTAGCTTCTTCCTTCTCTTCTAGAGAAAACTACAGCGAGACTCGCTACTATTGCAGCTGCCCCTAATTGAACGAGCGAAGATGTCCAATCTACCCAAGCTCCTCTATCAAAAATTGTTAGAAAGATGAAGAGTACAACAAAGTAAATAAGCCATATTTTTTTATACGAAAGGCGATAATACGATTCAAGGAGCCAGTATAAAAAGAGAACTAGAGGCCCCATAAAAACAGCAAAGCCGATCTTATCATTCACATACAAATCAAAAGCTCCCAAACCTATAGCCAAAAGAAAATAACCAATTATGTGTGCTAGAATTGGATACTCAGCACCTATTTCCCGAATACGCTTAATCAATTTGACTCACCCCTTCTTAAATGCCTGTCTCTTTTTCCATTTTTATGATCTTAATCGTTCATATAGTTTATCATAAAAGCGTTTGTTAGATAAATACTAATAGGGGCTTGTCTTCAAGAAATCTTTCCACGCTTGATCTGGATTCTACATAAAGTCCGCATGAACCAGTTCACTGGATATATCCCATAATTTTGCAGAAGCCTGAGCATCTAATGCTTGGCTTGCAGGTTCAATCAATTTTGGCTTTCCATAAATCTCCATCAGTCTTGTTGGTCCATAAAATGAACCGCTTTGGGCTTCGGATGATGTAGCCGCAAGTAAAGAAGCTCTGGCCCCTTCACTAGGTGTTTGGAGAGTATGATAAATCAATCGGGTATAGAGCGTTTTGCCTGGACCATTATCTATCAAATCAGTCGCCACCCCACCTGGATGAACACCGATACTGGTGATCCCCCAGCCTGCCGCAACACTGCGCTTATGTAGCTCAAGAGCAAACATCAAGCAAGCCAGCTTAGATTGAGAGTAAGCAACATCAGGATCATAATTTTGCTCTAGCTGTAGATCATCAAAATGAATCTTTCCAGAACGATGCGCCATACTGCTCACTGTTACGACACGGGGAGTTTGCACCTTGCGAAGAAGCGGGATGAGGTGCGCCGTCAATGCAAAATGCCCAAGATAATTCGTCCCAAGCTGCAATTCAAATTTATCTTTCGTCACGTGTCTCTCTGGAACCGCCATGACACCGGCATTATTGATGAGAATGTCCAGTTTTTTAAAGCGTGACTGAATCACTTCACTAAATTTTTTTATTGAAGCCAAATCTGCCAGATCAAGCTGTTGAAAGCTGATTATCGCATTAGGATAAACGGATTTTATGCCATCCACCGCTTTTCTCCCCTTTTCAGGATTGCGTCCTGCAATGATCACATTCGCGCCTGCACCTGCCAAAGTTATCGCTGCTTCATATCCTAGTCCGCCAGTACCAGTAATCACTACATTCTTACCAATTTGAGAACCTATTTCTTTTTCTGTCCATCTTTTTTTTGCATTTCTTTTTTCATTCATCTCAGTAACCCTCACCTTATTTTTCTAGATGTTACAGTTGCAACCTCTCGCAAAATGAAATATACTCCTTTCAAAGAGGTGTTTCAAGTGTAACCCCTCCAAACGTTACAGATTGGGGCAAAGTGTTATGGCTAATGCGATGAACAGCTACAAAAACGCAATCACAAAGGAAAGTATCTTTACTGCGCTCATGATCATCATGGAAAAAAAGGACTTTCATAAAATATCCGTCACTGAAGTCACCGCAAAAGCAGGTGTCTCCAGAATGGCCTTTTATCGAAATTACGAAGTGCTTGAGGATGTCATCACTGACTACTTGAATGACTGCTTCGCCGAATATGAAAAAGCGATAGAACGTGTCGGATTAGATAATAGCTATGAAGTTGTATTGCTGTTTTTCTCTACTTTCAAAGCGGAAAAAACGCTTTTATTAAATCTGATCGAATCAAAACTAACCTATCTCCTACTTGATAAGTGCAATACTTTTTTAGAAGACATCTGTAAAACAATTGTTTGTGACAAGTCTTATTCTCCAGAAAAGGAAAAATATACCATCAAATTTTTGACCGGTGGTTTTTTTAATATACTAATTGAATGGATTATGAACGACTTTAACGAAAGTGAAGAATATATGGCTGAACTCTTTTACGAATATTGTAAATAATTGGTTTATTTTCGTAACACATGTGGTTTTCGTCAAGCAGAGTTACCGTTCCACTCCTTGTTAAATGCTTCTCTAATTTTCCATTTTCTGGTCTAAAATGTTCATATCGTTTTCTATTAAGTTGGGGGTATAGGCAGCAATGTCCACTATTTTTCTTAGATAATGAACTCGAAAATAGGTCTGATCCTCCTTACATCCACCAATTTAGATAGCTGGAATGACCATACTTTTATGCCCTAAAATCATCTGGAGCATGAACGCAAAAAAAATTCTTTACTTATCTTTCAACAAGTAAAGAATTCTTTTACGATTGCTTCAATTTAGACTACTGTATAGGGCATACCATTAGTAACAACAACAGGAGTATCTGTTAAATATCCTGCTTCTTTGATTTTTTCAAGATCAAACTCCAACAATAGATCTCCAGCCTTCACCTGATCTCCTACTTTTACTTTAGGAGTAAAATGCTGCCCTTTCAAATTGACGGTATCCATTCCAACATGAATTAAGACTTCTGCCCCCTGCGTTGAGGTTAAACCAATGGCATGCAGGGTATCAAAAAGCATGGTTACTTCTCCGTCAAAAGGAGCATAGACTTTTCCTTCACTTGGTAACACAGCAAAACCTTTCCCCATTAGTTCCTTAGAAAAGACTTCATCCTGTATCTGAGCCAACTCAATTTGCTCCCCTTTAACCGGTGACCTCATTTCTTGAACTGTCATGCTTGAAGTTAAATCGGCTGAATTTGTGGTACCTGCTCCTGTTTTTTCTTCCTTTTGTTCGCCAATTCCTAATACAAAGGTTAAACAGAATGCGCCGACTACCGCAATCACTACTCCAATAATAATATGAATAAAACTACTTGCTTTATACGTAGATAATGCCAGAATTCCTGGTAAAGCGACTGCATTACTGGATGCATGGAAAATACTTAAGTAAGCAGCTGCCACCCCAGCGGAAAGTAAGGCTGCGTAAAATGGCTTTTTATATTTTAAATTGTAGCCATACATTGCCGGTTCGGTAATTCCTAAAAAGGCTGTGAAGGCAGCTGAAAACGCACCGGCCTTCTGAGCTTTGTTTCTCAATTTGACAGCCACCGCAAAAGCCGCACCTGATTGCGCTAAATTTCCAACCAGTAGCGCAGGAATAATCACTGTTTTCCCTGTTTCAGCAACTTCTTGAACCATAATTGGAGTAATGGCATAATGCATACCAAACATTACCAGAACGGGTCTTAATGCCCCCAGAAGGAAGGCGCCAATAATTCCCCCCGTATTATATAACCAGTTAACACCTTGAGCGATATAGATCCCCGTGTACGAGCCGATCGGTCCTAAAATACCTAGTTGTAAGGGAACCATGATAAATAAGGTAAGCATAGGAACTGCTAGAATCTTAAAAGCATCCGGAATCAACTTATTGATCCATTTATAGATATAGCTCATAATCCAGACTGCAAAAATAATTGGAAAAACGGTTGCCTTATAATTAACGAACAATAGCGGCAAGCCAAAGAAATCTAATGCCTTGATCCCTGTTTCTGCTGCAGTCAACGCACCATTTTGAATGGTCGGATACATGTAAGCCGCAGCCAAAGCAACTGCCATATATTCGTTTGTCTTGAACTTTCTTGCTGCACTAATGGCCAGGAAGAATGGCAAGAAATAAAAGATTAAATCACCAGTCATTTGCAGCAACGCATACGCACCAGATTCTGGTGAAATTAGTTGAAAGTTGACCAACAGAGCATTCACGGATTGAATCATCCCGCAACCAATTAAAATAGGTAATGTCGGACTAAAAATGCCTGCGATGGTTTCAATCAACGAGCCGAAAGAAAACTTCTTCTTCTCCTCAACTTGTTCCTCATCACCACTTGGAACCAATGCCGTAAATGCACTGTAGACACCTGTTACCTTTCCACCAAGAATAACTTGCAGTTGGCCACTGCTGAATTGTGCTTTGATTACATCAGGAATATCATTCAAGCGATCCATTTTTACCGCTGCTTCATCTTTTACGTTTAAACGTAGTCTTGTCGCACAGTGGGTAACATTCGTAATATTCTCTTTTCCTCCAACAAACGACAAAATCTCCTTGGCAATTTCTTGATTGGTCATAGCGATTCCCCTCTTTCCTTAATCATATTTTGATACCAATAAAAACTCTTCTTTTTGATGCGCTTCATATCCAGCAGCTCTTCATTATTTCGATTAACGTAAACAAACCCATAGCGTTTATCCATGCCTTCACGTCCACTAACCAAGTCCATAAAGGACCACGCACAATAACCGAAAACCGGATACCCCATTCCGATACAATCTTTGATTTGTGATAAATGATTCTGCAGATATTCAATACGATAATCGTCATTGATTTCTCCATTCTCCAGCTTATCGTAAGCTCCTAACCCATTTTCAGTAATCAGAATTGGCAGACGATAGCGATGGTAGAAATCCATAATCGCGATTTTAAGCCCTTCAGGACAAATGTTCCAACCCCAGTCCGTTTGTGGAACATGCTCATTTTCTACAATTTTATAAATACCCGGCTCTTCATTGATGAAGACAGCTTTGTCATGATAGCCAAATTCTTTCTTCTGACTTTTGGCAACCGTTTGATTTAAATAATAGTTCATCGCCAAGAAATCCGGTGTATTTTCTTTCATCAGCTGCATGTCTTCCTCACGAATCTCAGGAAGGATGCCACGATCCTCCATATATTTCCAATGAAGAGGTGAATACTCCCCACGACAATGCAGTTCGGTGATATAGTACGTGGAAAGTTCATTAAATTCCATCGCCGCAATTGTATCCTCTGGTTTGTTGCTGCCAGCCAGAGCCGGCATGGGATTAATCACAGGACCAATTTTAGCGGTTGGCAAAAGCTCATGACATTTTTTAATTACGCAAGCCGTTGCTGTACACATGTGATAATTTGCCTGCTCAGCTGCTTTTAAATAATCCTGACCTGTCAATTCTTCAGGAAAACCAAGACGTCCACTAATTTTTAGTAAATGATCCTGTTCATTAATAGTCAGCCAGTGCTTCACACGATCTCCATAATTTTCAAAAAGTACTGTCGCAAACCGTTCAAAATCGTCAATGGCTTTGCGGTCCAACCAGCCACCATATTTTTCTACTAATGCTTGCGGGTATTCAAAATGATAAATTGTCACAATCGGCTCCATGCCGTTATCAACAACCTCTTGTAACAGACGATCATAAAAAGCCACTCCCTCTGGGTTGACGCTTTCTCCATCCGGCATAATACGAACCCATGAAATAGATAAACGATAGGCTTTTAACCCCAGTTCTTTCATCAAAGCAATATCTTCTTTATAGTGATGGTAATGATCGCTGGCTACAGAGAAATCAGTAATCCCTGGTTTCTTCGGCTGTAAATCATGAACCGCTATCCCTCTGCCACCACAGTCAACCCCTCCTTCTACTTGAAACGCTGAGGTCGCTGCGGCAAACAAAAAGTCCTCAGGGAACTTAGAAATTCGTTTATGATACATCTTTCTACTCCTCTCTCCATCTGTTCTATTGTTACTTCTTATTATAAAAAGCTGCATAAAAAAAACCATTCAGTCTTTTTCCAAAAAAAATGGAAAAAAAGTGAATGGGTATACTAGGAGCCGATCAATTCCTTGTATTTTTTGCTTAAGTAGATGTTTGAAGTAAGTGATGAATCACTTGGAAAAAGCCCTCTAGATTATTTGTCGTTGGATTATATTCAGCAACAATTACCATTTCTAAAAAATGGTCCTTGTACAAAATAGGTGTTTGCAGCTTTTTAATTCTTATTTGGCTCTTCTCACTTGAAAAAGAAGCAAAGTAACCAATATTTTTTTCTAAAACCAAGTCATAGCGTTTAAAGTCGCCAAGCTGTTCTTCAGGAAAAAGCTCCGCCACGAACTTATAAGCTCCCTTAATTACATCATCTTCGGAAACAAAACGCCGATAATTTTCTTCTAGTCTGGTTTTCTCATTGCTACGCAGACATCCCTGCAGGTAAAGCTCAATGAGGCCATAATCTTCCTGAACTAGGAATTTATCAATTAACAACGCTCGATGATTTTTTACAATAACTGGAACCTCCGTGGTAAGAATCGCTAGAAAACGGGCATTGTACTCTTCCATAGCTGCTAAATATTTATATTGGGGAATGATTGTTACAGAGCACCCTTCAAGTCGCTGCATTAGCTTCCTCTGTGCATCATAAATCAAGCTGGGAGCACTATCACTAATAAGCAAAAGTTCCTGCTTTGGCATTGAAGGTTCTAAAAATTTTGCAAAATAGAGAATAATATAGGATACTTCCGATTCTCTAATGTCTAACTTAAAAATCGGAAGAAAATAATCTCTTATCACTTGGGCTGAGAAAGGATAATGCTCATTAATCGTTCGCTTATTAAAGTTCGGAACATCTGTGCCATTGTCATTTCTAATTTTCAGCTTGTACATATGCAGTAAAAAGTTTTCCCGCAGCGATTCAGTCATCTCAATAGTAATGTTGAAATCTTTTTTTATTTCTTTGCTAAACAAATCCAGATTATCCTTCAGGACCTCCATATATTCAGTAAAGCCATCTTTTTTTATAGAATGCAGAACATTCAACTCATTTAACTTCTTTTGGCAGCTCCACAGATCCTTTTCGTTCAAAATTACCTGTAACTCTGATTGAATCTGCTGATTTACCTCCATCATTAAATTTGAAAGGGGTACTTTTGTAACCTCTTCTTCTAAAAGAAAGCCCTGCTGTGTACGAATCATCGTTACTGACATATACCGATGAAACGCGGTAAAAGCATCTCCAGCAACTGTATAATGATGGGCTAACACGGCTTTTTGTAAAATTTGATACAAAGTATCCATAGCCGAAAGAGCCTCTGAGTCTTGCTGAACGAGTGCCAGTGTTGCTGGGCTGATAATAAAAGATTTAGCCAGAAAATTTCTCTTTTTACTTTCAGACCATGGTAAACGTAAACCCTTTGTAGGAGAAACTTCAATATAATTCCGCAATCTCCAGGAAACATCCATTAGCTTATTCAGCATGGACTTAGACAAAAACAACTTTCGACCTAGCGCTTCCATGCTAATATAATCCTTTTCAAATAGTAAAATCATTAAAATACGGTTCGTTCTATCCCTGTCTACATACTCCTCGTGATTTTCTTGAAAAGATTCATCCATAATTTTATCGATTGTCCTGCCAGCCTCTTCAATAAAGTAGCCTTTTTTTCCTATGTACTGAATTTGTTCTTCCTTCGGCAACAGCTGATTGATTGCTGCAACTTCATTTTTTACAGTCTTATCAGATACCTCTAAAGTTTGAGCTAACGTTGCTAGCAAGACGCCCTCTTTCATACTTAAAATATAGGATAAAATTAATACCTGTCGATAAGTTAGCACGAAATCACCTCATTCGTATCATAACCGAAATTCATTTACTCATACAACTAAATTTACAGATAAGAGACTCTTTTAAACGTCAAAAAAGACATTCAAAAAAATAAGGTTCCTTCTGAAGTTTTGATATAAAGCTTCAGAAAGAACCAAAATAATTTTGAGTGTCTTTTTTTTACACCTATTAATTTACTTTGGAATTTCCATAACGCCGTAGCTAGAAACAGATGTTCCAAACGGTAAACTACTAACATAGTTATCAATCCATACTTCTGCTTCTTTTTCAGTGTTAAACATTTTTGATCCTTTAGCGACATTGTATTTTGTGTTAGCCCCCGAATCAACTATTAACCATACTGTCCATTTACTTTTTGGTGTGGTTGTTTTGCTGATCCCCCCAAAAAAATCTACCATATACACACTCTTCTTCATTATTCTCTTTTTTCGGCTTTCGTTATTTCCCAATTTCATCATTTAATTTATCTTGGACGAATTGTGATAAATTAAGTTTCGTTTTCTTAAGCCAAAATTCTTGATACTGAGGAATAGTAATAGATTTAACTATTTTCTTTTCTCCAAAAGTTTCAATAATAGATCTCATACTTGTACCTATCAATGTGATATGCTGATTCGATTCCTTGGTTTTTTCTAGCTCGGATACCTTACTTTCATCAAAAACAGGAAATTCTTCGTTCTCCTCATACATATCAAATAGCGTAAATTCTAATGAGCTTTTAGCGATCTCAATTGCTTCTTCTAATGACTCTGCACTTCCCTGAATACTCATATCATCAAAAGGATAATCCACATAAAAATCATTATCTGCTAGTTTTGTGACACGCATTGCATAAATTAAGCTACGATTTTCCATTAAGTAATTCCTCCTAGCTCTCACTTTTTCAGACCTAACTGTTTCAAAAGCTTCTGTTCAGTACCTATTGGCAAATCTCGGTTTGTATGAACTGCTATAGTTTTCTTTTTTCCGGTTACAGAATGTTGTAATTGATGAGGAAACTGTTTTTTCTAATGACAATCCAATCATTCTTTTTTGCCTGTAAGCGGTATTGAGTAACCCCCTTTACGCTACTTATCGCAATACATACATATTTCAATATATTATATATGTTTAAATATAAATTTACGAATCGGAATTGCTCTACTTGAATACCTCAAGTTTTACACTTCCTTTAACAACAAGAAAAGAAACCAATCGCTAGGAATTAGTTTCTTTTCGTATTTCTAACTATTTCGATTTTATATAGTTCACTCCGCCTGCTTTTGGCCCTGTAGCTTTTCCTAAGAAGACAACTAACACGAGAATCGTTAGTACGTATGGCGCAGATTGCAGATACACATCAGGAATCTGCGAAATGACCGGCAAGTTAGATCCGGCAATACTGAGATTTTGCGCGAAGCCAAAGAAAACCGCGGCTCCCATCGCACCGAGTGGATTCCATTTACCAAAGATCATTGCTGCTAAAGAGATAAATCCTTGTCCAGCGATTGTAGTGATGGCAAAACGCCCGGCAATTGACTGAGCAAACACTGCTCCGCCCATACCGCCAAGAAATCCAGAAATCAGCACGCCCGCATAACGCATCGCATAGACATTGATCCCTAAAGTATCTGCTGCTTGCGGATTCTCTCCGACTGAACGTAATCGCAGACCAAATTTGGTTTTATAAATGACGAACCATGCTGCAACTGCAACAGCGATCGCAAAAAAGGCTGGCAAACTAGTACGCTTGAAAAGCAGGTCGCCCAGAATCGGAAGCTTGCTTAAACCAGGGAAATCATAATAGCCAAATTGCTGCTGAATCGTATCGGTTTGTCCCTTGCCATACATCACTTTAATCAAAAAGATCGTCAATGGTGGCGCCAATAGGTTCATGACCGTCCCACTGATAACGTGGTCCGCACGGAAATTGATCGTGGCTGCCGCATGGATTAAGGAGAACACTAACCCGGCAATTCCACCAACGAGGACTCCCAGCCAAGGCGTCATCATACCAAATTGATCTGCGAAGCTTAAATTGAAAATAACCGAACTAAATGCACCAACTACCATGATTCCCTCTAATCCGACATTTACGATTCCGCTACGTTCAGAAAAGACACCGCCTAATGCCGTTAAAATCAAAGGTGCTGCATAAACGAGGGTTTGAGAGATCAATGAACCTATTAACTGGATGTTCATTCCAAATCAGCTCCTTCCTGTTTATGATTTAACGACTGGACTGTTCTTACTTCTCGCTTTTTCTTCTCCTTCTTATGCTCTCCAGCTTTGTCTAATGCCCGTCCAACTACATAGTTGATTCCGACAAAGAAGATGATCAGCGGAATCACACTATTTGCCAGTTCACTTGGAACACCAGCAAACTGCATTCCCTGTCCGCCGAGCTTCAGAATACTGAAAAGCAGTGCTGATAAAAGAATCCCGACCGAACCGCCATTTCCTAATAAGGAAACAGCCATACCATCAAAGCCGATACTGATCGAGGACCCTTGAACAAAATAATTGCCAAATGTTCCTAGTCCTTGAACCACCCCGCCTAATCCAGCTAACAGCCCAGATATCAGCATAGAGATCACGATCGTGCGTCTACTGCTCATACCAGCATATTCAGAGGCAAAAGGATTGATTCCAACTGAGCGAATCTCAAATCCCAAGGTCGTCCGTTTCATCAGAAACCAAACCAGAACTAAGAAGATCAAGGCAAGAACAAACCCCATATTGACTCGTGACGCGCCAAACAGATTTGTCAGCCACTCTTCTCGTAGTAACCCATTCGTTCCCACGATTTTAGTAACACCTTTATTGGAAATGATCGTTGGTGCCATGACATTATTGACTATGTGATTGGCAAAATACAATAAAACATAATTCATCATAATCGTGACGATGACCTCACTAGTCCCAAAATAAGCTCTCAGCAAGCCAGGGATTGCCGCTGCCAAAGCACCAGCTGCTGCTCCTGCAAGAATCGCCAAAGGTACTACCACTACTTTTGGTGAATCAGGCATACTCAACGCTACCCAAATACTCGCTACCCAGCCGCATAACGCTTGTCCCGATAGACCGACGTTGAAAAATCCTGCTGAATTAGCCACTGAGAAACCTAATGCAGTAAAAATTAGCGGTCCGGCACCAACTAAGATCTCACCAATAGAGATACTGCTTTGAAAGGCTGAACGGAACATCGCCTGGTACCCTAAGAGCGGATTATATCCGGTCGCAAGCATCAGCAATCCTCCCAAAATAAATCCTAAAACGACCGAGATAATCGGCACCAGCGCATTTCTGAGTTGTCCAGAACGATCATTCATTTGTTCCCCCCACCTTTACTAACTCTTTTCTGGCATCTTCTAAGCTATATCCCGCCATCAGCAGGCCCAGCTCTCTTTCCGTTGTTTCCTGCGGATCAACGATCCCGACAATCTCTCCTGCATGAATCACCGCTATACGGTCCGAAACATTCAAAATTTCATCCAACTCAAAGCTGACCAACAGGACTCCTTTATTTTTATCTCGCTGTTCTATCAAACGTTTATGAATATATTCAATAGCACCGACATCTAAGCCTCGCGTCGGCTGCGCCACAATCAGAAGCTCTGGATCTCGGTCCACTTCTCGAGCAATAATCGCTTTTTGCTGATTTCCACCAGATAATGATGCCGCTGGCGCCTGTTCACTAGTCGTTCGAACATCGTATTCTTCAATCAAGCGACTAGCGTATTGCTGGATCTCCGCGAAATTCAAAATACCATTTTTACTAAAAGGTTCATGATAATAAGATTGCAGAGCAATATTTTCCGATAATGGCATAGGTAAAACCAAGCCATACTTATGGCGATCCTCTGGTACATGTCCAACCCCATTCTCAGTGATCTCCCGCGGCTTGTTGCCAGTCACATCTTTTCCATCAATCATGATCGTGCCGCTTTCCACTTTTCGCAAACCCGTCAATGCCTGGATCAACTCTGATTGACCATTCCCATCAATACCGGCGATTCCTAAGACCTCGCCACGATGAACAACTAAACTCAAGTTTTTCACCGCATCCAGCCCACGGCTTTCCTTTACTACTAAATCTTCAATAGAAAGAACGATCTCACCGATCGTCGGCGGCTGTTTGTCCGTCTTGAAAGAAACCGAGCGTCCTACCATCATATCTGCCAATTCCTGAGAACTCACATCTTTTACATCAACCGTTCCAATATAACGGCCTCGGCGAATAACTGAACAACGGTCAGCGACTTTTTTGATCTCATCCAGCTTATGAGTAATCAAAATGATTGACTTGCCCTCGTCAACTAATGTTGCCATGATCGTGATCAGTTCATCGATTTCCTGCGGCGTCAAAACTGCTGTCGGCTCATCGAAGATCAACACATTCGCACCGCGATACAAGGTTTTCAAGATTTCTACTCGTTGCTGCATTCCGACCGAAATATCCCGAACATACGCATCTGGATCGACCTGCAAACCATAGTTATTAGATAATCGAGTAATCTCTTCCTTGGCTTTTTTCTGATCCAACACGCCATTTGTACTTAACTCACTGCCTAAAATAATATTTTCAGTCACTGTAAAAGCATCAACTAACATAAAATGCTGGTGGACCATTCCGATTCCAAGCTGATTTGCTTTGGTTGGACTGGCGATGCTGACTGCTTGTCCATTCATGTAAATCTCACCTGAGGTTGGTTGCAATAACCCCGACAATACATTCATCAAGGTCGATTTACCAGCGCCATTTTCTCCTAAGAGCGCATGGATTTCACCCTTGCGAATTTGCAGATTGATATCGTCATTGGCTTTAAAATCGCCGAATTGCTTTGTGATATGCCGCATTTCGATGACATACTGTTCTTCTGTCACGTTGATTCGCATCCTTTCTTCCCTTCTAGTGATCCCCTCTGAACAATCCAGAGGGGACCTGTCTATTACTAATCCTCAGGTGTTTCAGGAACCTTGATATCGCCAGAAATCACTTGCTCCTTCGCTTCCTTCACTGCCGCTTTTGCTTCATCGCTTAGATAGCCGTCGGTCATTTCTACACCGCCATCCTTCAAACCAAAGGACAGGTGTTTGCCGCCAGGGAACTTATCTTCTAATGCACGAGTAGAGATATCTTGAACCACCACACCAACAGATTTAATCGTTGAAGCAAGACAGAAATTGCTTTCTTTTCCATCTTTTGATTTGTACTCACCTTCGTCCTGTTGATCGCGATCCACGCCTAATACCCAAACTTTATCTGCTTCATTTTTTTCTGAATTCAAGGCCTTTGCTTCTGAGAAAACACCGGCGCCAGTTCCGCCAGCCGCTTGATAAATGATATCCGCACCGTTTTGATAAATATTTGCTGCTAAGGCCTTCCCTTTTGCCGGATCGCCAAAGGATGCTGCATATTTCACATCTACCGAGATTTCCTTGTTCAGCTTCTTCGCTGTATCTTTGACTCCTTTAACAAACCCTGCTTCATAACGATCAATTACCTTGCCTTCTTCGCCGCCGATGAAGCCGACTTTGTTGGTTTTGGTCGTGTAGCCGGCAGAGACACCCGCAATGTAACCCACTTCATTGTCACGGAAGGTCGCAGATACAACGTTATCCTTACCCTCAATTACAGTATCGATAATGACGAAATTGGTATCCGGGTTTTGTCCGGCCGCTGCTTCAATCGAATCCGCCAGTAAATACCCAATCCCAAACACCGTCTTGAAATTATTCGACACAGCAGTATCGATGTTCGAGGCAAATTGAGCGATCTCATTGGATTGAATATAGTCATAGCCGCCGATTCCTCGTTTGAATTTATTTTCCTTCCCCCATTTTTGCAGACCTTCCCATGCCGATTGATTGAAGGATTTATCATCTACTCCGCTGACATCGGTCACCATCACGACACTATGATCTGAGCTTCCTTTATCAGAAGCACCGCTTTTGTTTCCACCACCACAACCACTAAACGCCACTAACGCCGCCATTGCCACAAGACCCAAAGAAAATAATTTTGTTTTTTTCATTTTGTATTCCTCCTAGTTCGTTTTCATGCATTGTTTTTCAAAAGAATAATAAGTTAGATGCTCATCACATCTATCAATTGTCTAAACATAGGATTTCTTTGACCGATAGCTGCAAAAAGCAAAATCGATATCTCAAAGCTTCTCCTTGCTAAACCAGCTCTTCGATTCTCGGCATAGCGCTTTGTGCTCCTAATCCTTGAACTGTCTTACTAGCTGCTAGGTTCGCAAAGTCGATGGCCGCTGCCAGATCCTGTTTCTGTCCAAAAGCCACTGCAAATGCTGCATTAAAAGTGTCACCAGCGCCTGTCGTATCCACCACTGGAACTTGATAGCTGGAAATCTCTACGATTTTTTCTCCATCATGATAGCGAACCCCATTTGCGCCATAAGTCATAATGATTTGATTCGGATACTTCTGTAATACCGACTCCGCCTCCTGTTCAAAAAGCTGATTGATCTCAATTTCATTCGGGGTTAAAAAAGCCACCTTGACTAAGTGCGCTGGATCAATCTCCGGTGCTGGTGCTGGATTCAGCACCAGGCATACGTCATTTTCAGCACACAGATCAATCAAATATTCGATTGTATTCAGTGGAATCTCACATTGAGTGATGACGATGTCCGCTGCTAAAATCTGAGCTTTAGAGGCATCGATCAGTGAACGATCCACACAGGCATTAGCTCCTTGTACCAGAATGATTGAATTATCGTTTTCCGCGATCGTTATATAAGCCACTCCGGTAGGCTCTGCCACTTTTTTTACACAAGAGACATCGACCTGATTCTCTTGAAAATTTTTCAATACAATCTCACCATAAGCATCGTTTCCGACACACCCGACCATGGTAACCTCTGCACCCAGTCGCGCTGCCGCAACAGCTTGATTGGCACCTTTTCCTCCGGGCAGCATCTTACTGTCTGTCCCAAACATTGTTTCGCCAACTTTCGGAAAGCGATCTGCTTGAACAACCAGATCTAAATTAATGCTCCCAACTACTACAACTTTCATTTTCAAATCCTCCTAGATAAACCGCTTACATAATATAGAAGAGAAACAATTCATTTATTTTATTCAATTGCTTCTCTCATGGTTCGTTATTTTGCACCAACATATACGTCTGAATACTTCTTGATACATTCCTCTACCAAATCCCAGAAATAATCGGTATCGATCTTTTTACCAACCTTCGCATTTGGTGCTTGCTTCAAGACATTCAATTCATCACAGACCGTTCTCCCGTAGCAAGGTCCTTGATTCGTATCGATTTCTACAAACATGTCTTGCGTTTCAAAGGCTTCTGGATGAATCAGATAGGCCACGCATGTCGCATCGTGTACAGGGCCTGCCTCCAACCCAAAGCACTCGAATTGGCTTTTCAGTGTAAACCGCATAATATCTCCGAATAATTTACCAGCAGCATTTCCAACTGCTTCCATCCGTTCAATAACCTCCATCGTACAAAGTGTTTGATTCGTCAAATCCAATCCCATCATGACAATCGGAGCACCAGAGGTAAAGACGACTTGTGCCGCCTCTGGATCGGCAAAAATATTGAACTCAGCTGAAGGTGTGAAATTGCCTGTTCCATAAGCGCCACCCATCAAAACAATTTCCTTGATCTTAGGAACGATCCTTGGCTCTGTCCGCATAGCAACCGCGATATTGGTTAGTGGACCAACTGGCACCAGCGTAATATCCCCATCGCTTTCCAACAGAGTATCAATGATGTATTTAATCGCATGTGTTTTTTCTACCTGACGATGAAGCGGGCCAAAGACTGGTCCGTCTAAACCAGATTCACCATGAACATTGTCTGCCACTACTTGTTCTCGTACTAGTGGTTTTGGCATCCCCGCATAGACCTTCGCATCGATATCCAATAATTGGCAGACATTCAACCCATTTACCACCGTCTTGTCCAACGTTTGATTTCCTGCTACAATAGTAATTCCTAATAGATCAATTTTCGGATGGACTGCCGCCATCAACATTGTAATCGCATCATCGTGCCCTGGATCACAGTCGAGAATAATTTTTCGCTTTTCCATTTTAACGCCTCCTACAAATTTATTTCCTTTATTTATTTGCATTATAGCGAGTTCCTTCCTATCACAAATATGAGAAATCTCATACAAGGAGACAGAAAAATGAAGAAATTGCACAATGAGCAATTAAAGCAGCAATTTATCCGCTCTTCGGGCTTTTTGAATCAATTTTCCTTTGATGTCAGCTTAGATACTCAACTATTTTTCTTTCCAGCCAACAGCTATATCGTCAAAGAAAATCAACCGCCAACGCATTTGTTTTATTTAGTCAAAGGTAAAGCCAAGCTGTATGACACCTTGGCTAATGGTAAATTGGCACTGATCGATTTCTTTTCACCGCCCTGCTTTATCGGCGAGATGGAATTGGTAGATGAAAATCAAACAGCTTTTAGTGTACAGGCGATCGATGATTGCTGGTGCCTTGCTTTGGCACAAAAGGATTGCCAAAAGCGGCTGCTGTCCGACACACTTTTTTTACAAAAATTATGTATTTACTTTGCTCATAAAAACTATCGAAACATTAAAGCATCAACAAAAAATCAAGGCTATCCTCTTTCGCAGCGTTTAGCTTCCTTCATTTTATTGACACAAAACGAAGGCATCTATCGCGAAAAACACACTCAGGTCGCTGAATACCTAGGTGTCTCCTATCGACACCTGCTTTACGTGTTCGCACATTTTGTGGAAAAAGGCTACATCATAAAAGAAAAAAAAAACTATCTAATTCTAGATAGCGAAAAGCTGACGCAGTTAGCGGCTGAAGTAAAAATGAGAAGCCCTCAAGAATAATTCCTCTCAAAAATTTTAATGTGTGTCAGTGACCTTTCCGATCTGTGACTGCATGCCTATCACATAATGCAAGCTTTTTATAAATAAATTTTTGACTCGCCTATGTTTCTACAGACGAGTCTTTTTGTCTACAAAAACTGATTTACCAGCCTCTTAAACACAAATAAAGCCCTTTCACAAACAAATAATTTTGTCAAGCTCGTATAACTGGATTTAAGGGCCTTTTACGGAGGTCTTGGCGATTTAGAATTTTTAGAAAACCTATTAAATCAACATTTCTGTCAAATAAATAGGTATCGCCCTCCGAAATTGACCCACTTTTCACGAAATTGGCAGGAGGCGTTTTTTTCGTTTTGCGGTATTCTTACCTCACCGGCCGGAACTATAAAAAATTCAACTTGGAGGAATGAAAATGATTCAACGAATTGGAAACAAATTAAAGGTACAGGTCAATGCGCCAAATGAGGAAAAATTGCAAAACATCAACTTTCAAAATGTCGTGGACGCTCCAGAAGAAAGTGCCATCTTAGAGTTAGGCGAAATCATGACTCTTCTATCACCTGACGGCAGCGAGCTTGATAGTGTTGTCCTAACCAGCCAAACACGTTACACCAACTAACATCATAAAAAAGAAATCGGAGGAAATGATATGTTAAAACTAGTCGCCATTTTCAGAAGCAGTGCAGGAAAGAAACAAACATGGAGCTTCGCTAATCCAGATACGAGCAAAACACCCGGGCAAATCAAAGGTCTATTAGAACGAATCGGTCCATTGAAGCTATTCTCTAAAGAAGGAGAAGATCTCTTCGATACGGTAGAGACAGCTATGCTGGTAGAAACTACCGAGACGATTCTATTCTAATCGCAAAAATACCCAGGGCGGCACGTTTTCGCCGCCCTTCTCTTTTATCAATTATTCACTTTAACAAATAGGTTAGAAGCAATTGAACTAGCTTTTAATCCAGCAAGCTCATAATCTCAAATCAGACACAACCTATAAAATACAAAAAAGTTCTTACAGCGTTTTCCAACAAAACGTCATAAGAACTTTTTTTATTTTGCGGGCAATGAACATCTCATTTCGTATCTCGGCAGGCTTCGATTCATTTGAACGGTTATCAGTTCCAGCTCGAATATGATTTTGGGATGTTCTTTTTTAAAGAGCTCTGGGAAAACCTCATTTGCTGAAGTTAACCTTGTCTCAGCGGTTATTTTTGCTAAATAAGAAGTCGCTGGCACACGAATGACAGAATCAAATGTTGAATTCTTTTCCTCGTCCTCTAGTGCGATAAAAATATAAGAACGATACGTATCTTCTTCACATATAAGAGCAGTACCCATTTCATATTTGGTTTGTAGGCCCAGCTTTTCTAACTTCTTAAATACCTTTGCCAATAAAGTATGATAAGCAATGTCATCTATTCGACCATCGAATGGCTCTAACCAATAATCAGTGGCATCAAATTCAATCAGCGTAGCCTGATTATTTTCTTTCATATCTGACGAACGTTGAATCTCTTTTTTCAACTCCTCCAGAAAGCCTAAACCTTCCTGAAATTCCTTCACTCTTTTTTTCAACATCTCAATACCGACATCCGCAAGCTCGGAGATATTTTCGATCGATCCATCTTCGGATAAATACTCCTTTAAGTCCTTTAACGGAATACTTATTTCTGCACAAAGCTTGATGATTTCAACTAAATAGATATGTTCTTGAGAATAATAGCGATACCCATTCTCTTCACTCACCCAAGCTGGCGGCAATATTCCGATACGATCATAGTATCTCAACGCTTTGACATGAACCCCTGAGAGTTCAGCGAGCTTTCCAATTGTTAACAAATCCTTATGATCCATCTTATCCTCCTTGACCTTCCCTTTAAGGGATAGCTTATAACTATTTTATATCATTTTACTATACGTTTGTCGTCTATTGGAACAATCAAAAAAATAACTCCTATAGCGAATAAACTCATGAATGGAGGAAACAAAATGATCAAACTTATTGCCGCAGATATGGATGGCACCTTTTTAAGAGACGATCTGACCTACGATAACACGCGCTTTCGTAAAATCTTTGAAAAAATGGAGGAGAATGGCGTCAAATTTGTTGCCGCAAGTGGGAACCAGCACTCGAGGCTCCGCTCGCAGTTTTCATTCAATGACCACATTTCAATCATAGCGGAAAATGGCGCGCATGTTTTAGCAGAACAGGAGGAGCTGGTCGCTAGTTCGATCCCCACATCCAAAATCGCTCAGATCTTAGCCTTACTTAAACGAATACCCAGGATCGAGATCTTGCTTTCTGGAAAGCGCTTTGCCTATACAGATTCTAAAAACGAAAAAGTTCTCTCTTTAGCAAAACGGTTTTTTGTTAATTTAAAAGTCATGGAAAACATCAAACAACTACCTAAGGATCAGTTTTTTAAAATCACCTGTTTGCTTCCTAGTGACAGTAAAGTCTATATGACAAAAGTGATCGAAAAAAATTTTGGCGGGAATATTTGTGTTAAAGCAGCTGGACATGGAACTTTGGATATTCTTTCGCCTGACATAAATAAAGCGACCGGTTTAGAAAGGCTAGGAAACAAATATGCTATCCGCCCTTCTCAAATGATTGCTTTTGGAAATGACCGAAATGATGAGGAAATGTTGACGTATGCAGGCAGATCCTTTGTTCCGGGAAATGCTGATCCTAGTATCCGACAACTCGCTGATAAAATCATTCCATCAAACAATAGCGATGGTGTACTGAAAACACTAGAGGATTACGCAGCCAATAATTGGGAATATCCCTATTAAACGCTGAAAAAAAGCTGCATGATGAAATTTCCTTTGTCTAATAAAAAGAAAGAGGTGCCTTCACTATGATCAATAAAATTCGAAAATACATTGCTCAACGTCAAAACTTAGCAAAACAGCCTATTGTCGAAACAGATATCTTATTAGGCAGTAAACCCAAAAATATAAAACACTTTCTTACCTTTAAAGAGTTCCACAAAAATAGTCATTTTTCTATCAAAAAGATCAAAGAGTATTTAAAGCAAGCCAAAGGAAAGCTGATCATTAACGGGAATCTTAAACAAAACTATATTTCAAAGCTAATGAAATTGGTTTTAAAAGAAAAAGGCGAGTTCTCAGTGATCGTCAATGATGGTTATCGGCTTTCAAAAAAGAGAAATATTGAAAATTCTTCTCAGGTAGCAGTGATATTGGAACCACTTAACAAAGGATCGGAGTGATAAAAACAATGCAATTTACAGTATCCGCAAATACAATAAAAAACAACTTACAAAATCAATTGATGCATGGAGCAAAAAAACTGATTGAGGACAAGAACTACTTGGCAATTTCTTTGAATGAGCTGCTTGCAGCGTCCAAGGTTAGTAAAAAAAGATTCTATCAGCACTACAAGAACCAGGTCGATTTACTACACTCGGCTAATCACACGTTTATTACTGAACTAGAAGCGATCATTCCTTCGATTGAGTCAAAAGAAGATTTGACCCGTTTAACTGATAACCTGATTGAAATGACGAGTTCTGTGGAGCAGCAGAAAAGAATGAAGCTGCTCTTTCAAATGAATCATGGGATCGACTTGAATCACTTTATGCCATTAAAAGCGCAAATTTTCACTATTCTTAACGCTAAGATGGAGCTATTCTTCAAAAAAATACGTAGAAAAACCGACTCTTTAAACATCGATGAGCTGAAAGAAGCTTTTTACACGATTATGGAGGATTCGATTATTCATGACAAAATTAGAAACTTCCATCTGATGGTTTATTCCTTGAAAATTTTGGATGTCGTATTTAAATAACTAGAGGGACCAACCCAGCAATTTAAAAAGCTCGTGTATCGTTTGGAGCAATTATTCCAACAATACACGAGCGTTCACTCTGACCTATTTATTCATATAAAAAATTGGTTCAAGACAAAAACATAAAGTTTTATTCAAATCTTTTTTTTAGGCTAGAGCGAGCCTTGTTTCTATGGTAAATTTGTTCGTAGGGAATGTACCTCCTAAGTAGTCGGTTTCGCCACTTGACTATTGTCATAGAGGAAAACATTCCTTTTTTATTTCCCCAAAAATAATCTATATTTTGGAAAGGAAGCTGCACGATGGCTGAAACGATAGATATCTTAATTACTTTAGATGAAAATTACTTGGAGCCGCTGCATGTCATGCTTACCTCACTACACGTTAATAATCCAGCTCAAGACTTTACTATTTGGTTGATACATGAGCGGATACCTGATAGTAAACTACAACAGCTTAATCGTCTATTGGCCCAATGGAAAATGACGTTCCATGAAATTAAGGTCCCTATGGAATTATTCTCTAATGCCCCTACTGTAGAGCGTTATCCAAAAGAAATGTATTTTCGTCTAGCCAGCGGTAAATTATTGCCAAATACCGTCAAAAAGGTAGTGTATTTGGACCCTGACACCTTAATCATTAATCCATTAAGCTCCTTATGGGATTTTGATTTGAATGGAAACATGCTAGGAGCAGCGACTCATGCTGGGTTAACTAACTTGACAGAAGGCTTCAATAATATTCGTTTGGGTACGGATCATGGCTACTATAACTCTGGCGTGATGCTTATGGATATGGAAAAAGTTCGTGAAATCGTCCAGCTAGAAGATATTTTCAAGACGATTCATGAATTCGGCGATTACCTATTACTTCCTGATCAAGACATTCTAAACTTCCTTTATGGAAAATATATCAAAGAGATCCCCGAAGAAATATGGAATTACGATACTAGAAAATCTAATGTCTACCTCACAAAAAGCCTCGGCAAACAGAACTCTCACTGGGTAGCCAAAAATACCGTTGTTCTGCATTATTGCGGCAAGCCAAAGCCTTGGGATGAAAAAAGTAATAATCGCTTTACATTGCTGTATGCTCACTATCAACAGCTTTTGAAAAGATACAACGATCTACTAAGTTGATCATTGATTTTTTCTTATCTCTCCTCGTCAATCAAGGATGATTTTTTATAGATCCTCAGGCAATTAGAAATTCTTACACGCAAAACGAATGGCCGGCATAGATAATCATTGATAATCGACGATGCCTCCTCCCTATCGTGCCCTAATCTTCTACAGAAAATACTTTTATTTACCCTTAAAAAGTATTTTATAAAAACATTTAAAAGTTTTTTAATAGCGCAAACAAGTCTCCTCGTTTCTCAATTTCCTCTTCAAAAACAGCAGGAAAAGATTTCTTATAGGTATTTCAAATCTCCTTATGTCGTTGATTACCACGGGCAATCAATATCTCTTTAGCTCTTGTTTCATAGCTTCACAGATAAATATCTTTTTTTGAGCGGTTGACTTTTTACTGACTTCATGTGAACATACTTAAAAGAAATGAAACGCTATGAAGAGAGAATGTTTGCTTCAACTTTTGTTACAGAGAGCCTTCGGTTGCTGAAAGAAGGTACAAAATAAGCTTACTGAAAAGACTCGGAGCGGCGCACCGATTATACTTTTAAGTATTGAGGCTGCGATGGGAATGCCCATTATAGCATCAGAGTATCGGTAATTTACCCGTACTTGCAGAGATTTGTACCGAGAGGTATAGATGAAAAAAGATGGTACCACGAAACAAAAGCTTTCGTCCTTTTATGGATGAAGGCTTTTTTTATTTTAAGGAGGAATCAATATGGATAATTTGTCATTAGAAGAAGTGAGAATAGCAAAACTAAAGGAGATAAAAAATCCTTATCCTGACAGATACGAAGTTAATGAAAAGATTTGTAAAGTTGCCTCTCTAGAGGACGGGACAACTGATGTAAAGATTGCTGGTAGAATAACCGCTGTTCGAAAAATAGGAAAACTAACTTTTTTCCGTATCTCTGACATTGATGGTGAAGTACAAGCAGCTATCAAAAAAGATGAGGTTGGCGAGGAAAGCTACAACCATTTTCATCAAATAATTGATACTGGTGATTTTATCGGATTAGAGGGCGCCATTTTTACAACTAAAACAGGAGAAAAAACGTTAAGAGTAAAAGAGTATACTTTTTTAGGCAAGAGCTACCTTCCACTACCGGAAAAATTTCATGGGGTGCAGAATTCTGAGATTATTTATCGTCAACGATATCTTGATTTAATCATGAATAAAGAAGCCAAGGAGCGTTTCTTGTTACGAACGAAAATCATTCAAGCGATTAGACGCTATTTAGAGAATGAGCAATATATTGAAATTGAGACACCTGTATTGACCAATAAGCCTTCTGGTGCTTTGGCTAAGCCTTTCGTATCACACCATAATGCTTTAGATATTGATGTTTTTTTGCGTATAGCTCCTGAAACTTATTTAAAAAGGGCCATTGTAGGCGGGTTTACCAAAGTATTTGAATTTGCCCGTTGTTTTCGCAATGAGGGGATGGACGCTACTCATTTGCAGGATTTTACTATGTTAGAGGCTTATTGCGCATATTATAACTATTTAGACAATATGAAGTTTCTACAAGAAATGCTCGTTTCAGTAATAAAAGAGGTCTATGGTAAAACACAGATTTCCATAAATGAACGTCTTATAGAATTTGATGGCGAATGGCCAATTGTGACCTTTCGAGAGCTGCTTATCAAAGATTGTGGAATAGACATAAATCAGTTCGATACAGCAAAAAGCTTATTGAAAGAAATTAAAAGAAACAACATTGAACTCAATAGCACGGATGACTTAGACTCAATGGGCAAAGGAAACCTAATTGATTTGCTCTATAAAAAAGTAAGTCGTCCACAGATTATTCAACCAACCTTTTTAACAGAGCATCCTATTGAGCTATCACCACTAGCTCGAGCAAATGACGAAAATCCGCAAATCACAGATCGTTTTCAATTAATTATTAACGGTGCTGAAATTATTAATGGCTATTCTGAACTTGTTGATCCTACTGAACAAGAACGAAGACTTGAGCAACAGGCAAAATTAAATAAAGAGGGGGATCAGGAAGCCATGGTAATGGATACTGACTACCTTACTGCTATGCGTCACGGTATGCCGCCGATTTCGGGTTGGGGTATGGGCATAGATCGATTAATTCAAGTAATCACTGGAACAAAAAATCTAAGAGATTCTGTACTGTTTCCAATTATGCGCCCAGATAAAAAAAGTGAATAACTTGCTCTATTATAGAATCAAAACCACCCGTGAAACGGGTGGTTTGCTCTTCGGCTGAAAGCCTCTATTACCGGCCTTGGCCTGAAAGGCCATCTGAAGGCTTCCTCCCGCACCACATCTACTCGCTGATTCTAAAAGAATCTCTCTTTATTTCTTCTTGTTTTTTTCTCCTGTAAATGGATCTACTTCTTCAAACAACGTTAACTGGTCCGCTACATGATCTTCTTTGAGTTGTTTACGAATGTATTCTGCTATCTGTTCCTTATTTCGACCAACCGTATCCACATAGTATCCGCGACACCAAAATTTACGATTCCCATATCGATATTTCAACTCCGCATGTCGATCGAATATCATTAAGCTGCTTTTTCCTTTTAAATATCCCATAAATTGAGCCACACTTAGCTTTGGTGGAATGCTGACAAGAAGATGAACGTGATCCTTACAAGCATTTGCTTCATGAATTTCTACCCCTTTTCTTTCGCAAAGCTTACGGATGATTGCTCCGATACTTTCTCTATATTTCCCATAAATGATTTGTCTACGATATTTTGGTGCAAATACAATATGATACTTACATCTCCATTTTGAGTGTGCTAAACTTTCTTTATCCTTCATCATAAGGATACCTCCTAAATTTGATTGTGATGCGGTCGGGAAACCATCATCAGTTTATCAATTTTGGGAGGCTTTTTTAATACCACGCTGGAAGCTCTCTGGAACCATAGGCATAGCCTATGGTTTTCAAAACATACAAAAAATAGGAGTGTACATCTTCTGTACACTCCTAATTCATTCATTTCTTGAGAACTGAATCAACGTTCTTTATTTCTCTGCCAAGCGTTCCTTTAGATTAATTTTTTCTCCACGTTTGCGCAGATCTGAAAATTCACCAATAGCCGTGAAAAATAAATCGTTGGATGAGTTCACTGCTGTCTCAACAGAATCTTGAACTACCCCGATAATGAAGCCAACACCAACAACTTGCATAGCAATATCGTTAGAAATCCCAAAGAGACTGCAGGCTAATGGAATCAATAATAACGAGCCACCGGCAATTCCTGAAGCTCCACAAGCAGCTAAGGCTGACAATACACATAGCATTAAGGTCAAACTAAAAGGAACAGCGATTCCTAAAGTTTGAACAGTCGCTAAGGTCATTATAGAGATAGTAATCGCCGCTCCCCCCATATTAATGGTTGCACCTAGTGGTAACGAAATAGAATACGATTCTTTTGTTAAGCCTAAGCGTTTAGCCAACATCATATTGATTGGGATATTGGCTGCAGAACTTCGAGTGAAAAATGCTGGAATCGCACTTTCTTTTAAGCAGAACCAAACGAGCGGATATGGATTTTGTCTAATGATCACAAAAGCGACTAAAGGATAAATAATCAAATCTACAACCAACATTGTACCTACTAATAGAAGCAAAAGACGGCCGTATTGCGCTAAACCAGCCAAACCAGTTGATGCGACCGAATCAAAAACAAGACCCGCGATACCAAATGGTGCCATCGCAATAACTAACTGGACTACCCCAGTAATTGCTTGAGAGAATTCGTCAATGACTTCTTTTACCGAATTTTTCCGTGTACGTAGTGCAAAACCAATTAAAGCGGACCAAAATAGAACCCCTAAATAATTACCATCAATCATTGCCTGTAACGGATTTTGAACAATATTATTCAAAATAGTCGTCAATACATCGATCAGAGCTTTGGGCGCTTCTTGAGAACCCGAAACCTCTTGTAACGAAATAGTTAGCGGGAAAATATAACTAGCCAATACAGCAACAGTTGCTGCTAATAAAGTGGTAAATAAGTACAAAGAAATGATTGGCTTAATGAACGTTTGCGTTTCCGCTTGATGTTTCGATACCGAAGACATGATCAACACAAATACCAATAGTGGCGCAATCCCTTTTAACGCGCCAACAAACAAACTGCCTAGGATCGCAATGAAGCTCCATTGAGGAAGAAAAACACCTAATATTCCCCCAATGATAATCCCTATGACGATCCGCTTGATTAGCGAAAGCTGTTTAAAAAATTCTAGCAAAACGAGTACCCTCTTTTCCATTTTTAATTATCATAATAGCGTATGATAATTAAATTTTAATTGAAGTGACAGGGGTTTTCAATATAGAATGTAGCTATTTTTTATTTACTATAATTATTAAAGAAGAAATAAACTCCAGGGAGAGAAATATTTGTATAATGATTCAACAAAAAGCTATTCAAAAACATCTACGAACTAGTTAGCTGAAATCATAAGCACTCTCATCATTTAAAGACGATCTTCTATTTATATCCCATAGTCAAACAAAGCATGTCTTCAATACAGATTCCCCCAAAAAAGATAGTCCTACAAAATCCAAAGAAGCTGCTTGGATTTTATAGAACTATCATTTACTTCATACCAACTAAATATCGTTGAAAATGACGAACAATTTCGTCAAAATTTTGATACTCAATAAAAGGAATATTTTGTGCTTTGAGGTACTTCGCTAATTTCTGGCTCTTTTTGGCATACACAATATCCGAAACTTTAGCACCTTCAAAATCTGAAATACTGTCACCTATAAAAACAACTTGATATCCTTGTCGCTGATAGTTCCTGATGACTTCAGCCTTATTAATACCATTTTCCTGATCATCATATTGGCGCGGTGCCTCCACTTTCAATTCTTCACCATTGAAAGTCAACTGATTTGAAATAATTTGTTTTTGTGAGATATCTATCCCTTTTGCTTCTAATGAGTAAAAAACATTTTGTAGAGTGCCCGCACTTACAATCATAAAATCCCAATTCTTTATCAGAAAATTTTTGAAGGTCAAGTCAATCTGCATCTCGTTTCGTAATGTACGAATGTACTCTTCTTTGGTAATCCTAATTGCTTCTAATTGTTCTTTTATATATTTCCTTACAGAAATATTTCCATTTCGAATCTCCCTTAAATATTTCTGATGTAGATCAGGAATATACATTTCAGCCAGCATTGTCGTACTATCATTAATTGAAATCGTACCATCAAAATCAATCACAAATTTATAACGATTAATCACAGCTGGTTTTCTCATGAATGAGATTGCTCGCGGAACGCTTTGACCTTGTCCATAAATTCCTTCACACGTGCCTGATCAACATGATTTTCGAAGACGCCATCTTTCTTAAACGTAGTACCCACAACAGCACCATCAGCGATCTTTAATTGTTCTTCAACATTGTTCAGTCTGACACCAGTGTTAGCGAAAACAACAGTATTGGGAACAACATCTTTGACGACCTTTAAAGTATTAGCGTCTGTTTCTGTTCCAGCTGTCAAACCTGAGACACAAAGTGCATCTGGACGATTATTGAAAACAGTTGATTTGGCAACACTTGTAATGTCACGATCACCAAGATAAGTAGCAGCCTCCGGAACGATATTAAATAGAAGTTTCACGTTTTGAGCGCCAATTTGTTTTTGATGTCGAACAGTCTCTCCGACATTTGTGTTCCATAAGCCAAAATCTGACCCGTATACTCCAGTAAAAATCTCTCTTACAAAAACAGCATCTACGGCTTTTGCTAAGTCTAACGATTTTTTAGCATCCCATAAAACATTTACTCCAAATGGTATATTAATTAATGGTTTCAGCTCTCCAATGATTCGTGCCATTGCGGCTACTGTCTCTGTCCGAACATCTGTTAAATAAGGTAAAGAAAACTCATTAGAAAACATTACTGCGTCAACGCCGCCTTCTTGAAGCGCTAAAAAATCAGCTTTGGCATGCTCAATCACTCTTTCCATACCACCTTCCTCATTAAAATGAGGATCCCCCGGCAACGCATCGAAATGACACATTGCAATAATTGCCTTTTCTGTACCTAATTTTTCTTTTAACCAAGTCATGTTGTTCCCTCCTGATGTTTAATCTTTTAAAGCATTCCTTTTTACAAAAATCGTTATAAAACAAGTTGCTATAATTAAAATGGCCAAGCCAAGATAACCCAAAAATCCAATGTTTGCGATAACAAAATCAAAGACATTCCCTGCCCATAAGGCACTGACCTTATCACCGGATTCTGACACGCCGCCTTTTTCCGCTAGTTTTGTAAAATAAGGTGAAATCCAAGTTGCAATGTATAAAATACCTGTCATATTAATGACACCACTAATTAAGGTTTTTAGGATATTTCCTTTATGGATAATAGTCGCCATACAGATAAAGAACGCAGCAAAAGCTAAATCAGCTAAAGGCAACACACGATTTCCTGGTAAAATTGCTGCTAGTATCAACGTAATAGGAATCAGTATTGTTCCAATAATCATAGTAGTAGGATGTCCCAAGGTAACTGCGGAATCGAGTCCGATGTACACTTCTTTTCCAGAGAAATGCTTTGCAAAAAATCCCTTTGCGGCTTCCGATAGAGGCATCAGACCTTCCACGATAATTTTGATCATTCTCGGAAACAGTACCATAATTCCGCAGACACCCATTACAAGGTTCGCACCATCTTTAAAGCCATAACCAGACAATAAACTTAAAATGATACCCAATATTCCACCGATTATCACTGGATCTCCCATAAATCCGACTTTTTTCTGTAAGCCTTTAATATCCAAAGTTGAGTTTTGGAGAAAAGGAATTTTACTGTAAATCTTATCTAGAATCACGAATAACGGAACACTGCTTGCTGCATAGCCCTGAGGAATTGAAATACTTTCAACTCCTAACTCATTTTGGACTCTTTTTGCTGTGTAATCGGCAGATAATAGTGACCATGTGGCTTGCACTAAGGCTACTCCCATCCCTAAAATCAAATTTCCTGTCACAGTATGGACGACTGCTCCAGTAAAGGCGTAATGAGAATAATTAAAAATATCAATGTTCATCGTTTTAGTGGCACCAATAGCCAAAAGGATTACGTTTAAAATGAAAACCGCTGGGATAATTAACGCACCGACTACTGTTGAAAAAGCAACTCCAGCCCCCGCACCAGACCCTAGGTCAATGACCGTTAGATTAAATCCGAAACGCTCCACAATTAAATTGACAGCTGGCGACAAAAAACTGGAAATAAGTCCAACTGCTAAATTGAAACCAATAAATCCCACACCTACAGTAATTCCTGATTTGATAGACTTGAAAAAACCTAAACCAAATATTAGACCAATAATGAACAGAACAATTGGAACAAATACTGTCGAGCCTAGTGATAAAATATAATCGAGTATTGCTTCCATCAATCTTCCTCCTTATCAAATCAATTTTTTAGAATTTCAATAATCTTCGCAGCTGCTTCAGCTTCCCCGATTCCTACCAAGAAAGGCGTGCCAACAACCATCGGTACTCCGTAATCTTCTTCGACCCGCATCGCCGTTACAAATAAATCTGCTTCTTTGTACATGTCTAACTCACTTAATTGTGCTTGAGAAAGCGTGTACTCCACCTCGTTGTCCTCTAGAACCTGTCTGACTTTCTCCGCGATCATGGAAGAAGTAGCCATACCAGTTCCACAGGCTACAATCACTTTTTTCATTTATTATCATTCCTTTCAAAATCACTATTTTTTCCAAACTTTTGAGTGCCATCTAAAGAAAGTAGAAATTCTGCCAACAATTGATAAATTCCTAGTGCATCTTCCAAATGGATAACTTCAACAGGCGAATGTGTATATCGAGTAGGCAATGAAATATTCGCTACAACAGTTTGATTATTTTCAATGGCGATATAAGCTGTCTCAGTCAAAATCCCTGTGGCTACTTCTCTCTGAATCGGTATACCAGCTCTTTCTCCCATACTTTCTAAATAGGTCAAAAATCGTTTATTTGGAACAATGCCTGCTAATGTGCCGCGACTATGATGGTTCATGAAAGTTAATGCGGGACCTTTTCCTAACTTAATCTCCGATAATCCGGATAAATCCGGTGTGTCAGTTGCCGGAGTAACATCTAAACCAATAACAATATCTGGATGAATCTCTCTAACAGTCGGCATAATCCCGCGAGTGTTGAATTCCTCTTGAACGCTAAATACTAGATATAAGTCTACGTCTAATTTCTCAATGGCTAAATTCTCAGTCAAATAGAGTAAAATTCCTAACAACGCACGGTCATCCATCGCCTTGTTTGCGATGCAGTTTCCATATAATTGCAAGAATTGTGGCTTGAAAGTGACCGGAGATCCTATGTCAATTCCTGCATCTAATACTTCGTCCCTACTTAAAGCCCCAATATCCAAATAGTAGTCCCGAGCATTCTCTGGAATTTTTCCCTCTTTTTGTTTTGCCAAATGATGAGACTTTACTCCCACGACCCCATTGACTGATCCTTTCTCCCCATGTAACTCGAGCTTTAAACCTGCAAGGCAAGTAGGATTCAATGAACCCAGTTTCTCACAGTAGATAAATCCATTTTTGTCGATATGATTGACCATCATGCCAACCTCATCCATATGTCCAAAAAGCATAACTCTTTGTTTTCCTATGTTTTTTGGCGTTAAGTGAACGGTCAAGTTTCCTAATATATCGAGAGAAACCTGCTTTTCCTCGCCTAAACTGTCTAGCAAATACTGAATGACTTGATCTTCGTAACCAACATTTCCTGGTAAATCGGATAATTCCATAATCAACTGCTTCAATCGCTCCATTGCTCTCCTCCTATCTGCGCAAAATGAGAAAAGGTCGTTATCAGTTCTCTCTTTGAAGCCGCCTGCTTAATTTCCTGAATGAATTGTTGATTGGTAAATAACTGAGCTAAAAAAGAAAGATTCTTTAAATGGATTTTCCCATCACTGAATACCAAACCAATGACCAAATCCACCGGCAGTATTTCTAATGTCTCAGCATTCTTAAAAAATACGGGCTGAGCTGGTTTTACTAAAAACAAGGTATTTTTAACAGCATCTTTAGGTTCTGTATGACAGATTGCGATATTCAAGCCTGCTAACTTCAAACCTGTAGGGTACTTCTCTTCTCTAGAAATAATAGACTGTTCATACGTTTCTTTAACGTAGCCTTTTTTATACAAATCCTTGGCAATTTGTGAGAGTAAATCCCGGGCTGATTTGTATTCTTCGTCAAAATAAACAAAATCTTGGTTAAGCATCTTATCACACTCCATCGAGCCACTCTTTGAAGAAATCAGATAAGGATTCTGCTTTTTCAATTGCGTGGTCTAATTTTTGATAAAACTTTTTATCATGAGAAATAGCATTGATAGTCATCACTGTATTTATTAATAGCTCTTTTTCTTTCGAAGCAATAAAGAATATCAGTCTTACTGGTAATTCATTTGGAAAAATAACTGGATTTTTCACATAAAGAATATGGATACCTGATTTTAAAACTCCGCTTTTCTCACTGCCGTGAGGAATCGCAATTTGATTCCGAATAACAAAATGGGCACCATATAAATTAACGGATTGAGATATTCCCTCCAAATAACTCTTTTTCACAACTTGGTTTTGTTCCAGCGATTGGCAGCACATGGACAATCCCGTTTGCCAATCCTCTATTTCTTGAACGAAAGTAATGTCTTCATCTTTGAGGCCATCAAACAGACTAGATTCTTTTCGCTCCTCTTGTAGATTCTCTGGAAAAGCAGCTAATAAGTCCTTTTTCAAACTTAAGGAATTAGAAATAGTGGTATGACGCTCTAGCACTTTCAATAATTTATTTACAGAAATTTTATTTTTTTCCCGTTTTCTAGTAATTCCAAATTCTTTTAACTTCTGATCATCATTAAAGGTTAAGAACGGCGAAATAAACAGAATGGGAACTTCTACTGTTTTTTTAATTTCAAAGGAAAAATATAAGGTACTCACGATCAAATCAATGTTTTGAGAAAGGTAATCATTGATTTGATAGATGGAAGAAGTTCCAATCACCTCAACGTTATAATTTTTTTCGATCAGATTTTTTAAAAGGACTGATGTTCCATAGCCTGAATGACATACGAGTAAAACTCTTAAATTAGGCTGATGTGTTTCTTGAAATCTTCTTATCCCTCCTAAGAAATGAATCACAAACAAAGCAATGTCTTCTTTTGTAAAGTGAACATTAAGTTCATTCTGATAAAACTCAATATTTTTTTCTAAAAGCGAAAATAAGCTTTGATAGTTCCCAATAGCTTGTTGATAAATCTCACTATCCATCTCATAGGAGTTATTCTTTCGATAAATCGTGCTTTTAACGTGTTGATAAAGCCCTTCCATTAGAATAGGATCTTCTGTTAATTCCATCCCAAGCTCCTTACCAACACTAGTCACTAGTTTGGAAACAAATAATTTGAAAGACAAAAGATTCTTCTGGTAACTCTGATTGATTGACTCTTCACTATAACTGACTAAAATTTCCGTCAAATAGGCGATCTCTCTTTCAGAAAAATTATAACTCCCTCCGATACTCTGCATGAGTTTCCTGATAGCTATATATTCCCCAAGTGCTTGAATTTGAGAGACGTTTTGAACTTCTTGAATTGAATGACCATAATGATTACGATGAATGGTCACTAGTACATTTAACAAAAATGTTTCATAAAAGTTAGTGAATGGATAGTTTTTTGCTAACTCTTTTATTTGAGCCGCCATTTTTCCAAAATCAATATCTTCAAGATCCTCAAGAATTCTTCGTTCAATGGGATTAGAGATCAGTCGTTTCTCCTTTTCAGAGAAGAGAACCAAATAATTTTCTCGATAACGGTTCAAAATAAAGCGGCGCATCTCCAATTCGTTTCCAGCAATGATTTTCCGTTCTTTTACGTATATTCGTTCACGTTCGAGAACTTGAATGACACTCCTCAAATCTGATTTGACTGTATTTCTAGTTACATCTAGAAATATCGATTCCTTTTGAATATTGATTTTTCCTGCGAGTACTAACTTGAACGTTAAATAATCTCGTCTTTTTTTCGAATCAGGCCTATAGATTTCTTCTAATAATTGATTTACAGGTTCAAAATTCACTACAGTTGAAATAAGCTGACCATTATTTTCCTTTTGAATTTCTGGTAGTTCCATCATTCTAAGATAATAGTTCAGATTATCAATTTCATAACGCACGGCACTTTCTGGAATATTTAACTGCGACTCAATATCTTTGATCGACGTTTTGGGATTCGTTTCGAAAAAATAGATCAGTTCTAATAAACGCTGATTCGCTTTCATTGATTTACCTCCTTTCGGTTATTTATTACACTACTAGCATAATTTAGCTGTGTGGATCGTACAATGAGCAGAAATTTGAAAATCTTCTCTAAAAATTGACTACTGAAAAATATTTCTTGAATTATTATCATAGATAGTAGGAAGAGAAAGGGGGAACTGTAATGATGAGGAACAGGATTATACCATCCTTAGCTTCTGCGAAACAACTCTATTTAGCAAAAGAACTATTAAAAGTAGAAGCGAATGGTTTTCAAGAAATTCATTTAGACATTGAGGATGGCAATTTTGTTAATAATATTACTTTTGGTCTTGCAACTATTCAGGAACTACGTTATTTAACTCCAATGTCCTTTAATATCCATCTAATGGTGACTCAACCAGAAAAATACGTGAAACTGCTTGTTGACTACTTACCTTGCACTGTTTTTATTCATGCCGAATCCTGCCAAAATCTCGCTGAACTGATTTTTTACTGTCAGCAAAACAATATCAAGGTTGGTCTAGCCTTTTTACCAACTACTTCTTTAATAGAATATGCCTACCTGATTAAAAGAACCTCCATGCTTTTATTGATGACCAGTGAACCCGATGGACAAGGTCAAATGTTTATTGAAGAAATGAGTGAAAAAATTAGCAAAACCAGACAATCATTTCCAAAACAGGAGCTTTGGGTGGACGGCGATATTACTATGGAAAGAGCGCAACGGCTACGAACAATCGGAGTGGAAAAATTTGTCATGGGTAGAGAAATATTTAGAACAGAAAACAGCAAAACAGAGCTGATTTAGAAGATTTCCTTTCTAAATCAGCTCTGTTTCAAATCTAATAGTTTTAATGGGTCACAGATTTCTATTAATGTTTTTTACTGCCTTGTCTATTCAACTACTTTACTAATTTTGTCAATTTTATTAAAATCATAGACTAGTTGACTCTTGAAAAGCTATCGCCAGTCTCAATAACCTCTATAATCGAATCCAACGCATAATGGACCATATTTCGCATGGAAACATCAGTATAGTAGGCGCAGTGGGGATAAAAAGTAACTTTCGGATGGTTTAGTAATTCTTTGAAAACAGTATCTGAAATTTCTTCATGTTTACCAGGAATGTATTCCGCTTCATTTTCATAAACATCTAAAGCTGCTGCTGAAACTCTCCCACTATCTAATGCTTCAATTAGATCCGATGTATTAACTAATGAACCACGAGAAGTATTAATCAAGCAAGCCCCTGGTTTAAACTTATTGAACATTTTTTTATCAAATAAATGATGGTTCTTTTCCTTTCCAGGTATATGAAGAGTTATTATATCTGCATTATGGATTGCTTCTTCAATTGAATCTTTGTATTCAAATAGATCATTCGCATTTTTATTGCGGTGCGTAGCATAACCGTTGATGGTCGAACCAAAAGCCTTGAACAATTTTGCCACTTCATAACCAATTCGTCCAACGCCTATAATAGCAACTGTTTGTTCCTTCATTACCTTCCCTCTTACCTCTGGACTCCAATTGAAATCAAACCTTTTAACACGTTGATCCAAATCCTTTGATCTTCTTACTAGCTGGAGTGCGAGCATAAGCGTGAACTCCGCGATAGATTCTGGTGAGTAGCTAGAAACGTTTGTAATAATAATTCCACTGCGCTTGGCAGCTTCCAAGTCAAACCCTTCAAAACCAGATGTTCTCTGCGCTAAGTGTTTAATTCCATATTTACTTAGTTGAGGAAAAATGGAAGAATCGAATTTCCCAGCTTCTGATATGGAAACACCATCATATCCTCGAACCATATCTACAGTTTCCAAAGTGAGTTTGTAAGGAACAGTATCTACTTGAACACCAGTTTTTTTCACCCATTCATTAACAAACACTTTTCGTTCTTCATTCGCTTCAAAACATAAAAGTCGTGTTATCGTCTATTCACCTATCTTTTTTTGGGATAATTTTTTTCAGTTCATGCAACTTCTTCATTTTCTCCAGAATTTTCCTTCAGGTTCATCGTAAAATTTCTATGTGAAGTCGATTAATAAGTAGCCTTGAAGCAATTTGACTATCTAAGCAAATGTAATATGTGTTCCAGTTTTACCATCTAAAGCTTCTATTACTTTGTCCAACGAAGTAATAATTGCCTTTTTTGACGGATTACTTCTAACAAATTTCATTGCTGCTTGAACTTTTGGCAACATACTACCTGCTGCAAAATGGCCTTCTTCCACATATTTGGTTGCTTCTGTGAGACTCATGCTGCTTAAGTTTTTTTGATTAGGCTTATTAAAATTAATTGCCACTTTTTCTACTTCTGTAAGAATGAGTAAAAAATCCGCCTCAACTTGTTCAGCTAAAAGTTCAGCTGCGTAATCTTTATCAATCACAGCCGGGACTCCTTCTAATAGTCCATCTGACTTTTCAATTACTGGGATTCCGCCGCCGCCACAGGTAATCACAATTGCATTGTTCCACAGCATTTTTACTGCATCAATCTCAACAATTTTTCTTGGCAAAGGTGAAGCAACGACACGACGCCACCCACGTCCAGCATCTTCCTTCAAATCATACCCTTTTTCTTTTTCAAGTAATGTCGCTTCTTCTTTAGAATAAAATGGTCCAATTGGTTTATTCGGTGTTTGAAACGCTGGATCATTTGGCTCTACAATCATTTGTGTTGCGACTGTTACTACTGGAACATTCCGATTCCGTTTATTAAGTGCATATTTCAGCGCTTGTTGAAGATGATACCCAATATAGCCTTGTGACATTGCACTACATACATCAAAAGGCATCGGAGGTACTTCATCTTTGGCCGTCTCACTGGCTAAGATGATTCGTCCAACTTGAGGTCCATTCCCGTGTACAATAGTCATTTCATATCCGCGGCCGCTAATTTCAGCTATATGCTCACAAGTTTCTCGTACAATTTCTAGTTGTGCTTCTGCAGTTGCCTCACTCTCTTTTGATTGCAGGGCATTCCCGCCTAACGCAATTACAATTTTAGGTTTCGTCATATATAGGACTCCTTAATCATGAATATCTCAACACAGTTGATTCAGTGCTGAGATATTAGCTTTTATCAATTATTTGGCTGAGATTGGTATGTTCTTTGTTGCACAATGAACGCCGCCACCGCGAATGTTTAATGCTGTACTAACGAATGGTACGATTTTCCGATCAGGAAAGGCCTCTTGTAAAACCGCTAATGCTTGTTTATCCAGTTCCTTAATGCTTTCTGGTCGACCTTCCTCCCAATAGGATTGAGCAATTACAATATTGTTTAAGATTAAAAAGTTGCAATAGCTTAAGGCCGGCTGCATAACCATATCTCCGTGAGGCATCGGTGTTCCATCATCCAAATAGTCGCCGCCTTCGCTGTAGCGACAAGTCCAAGTGTCATTAATCCAATCACCTTTCTTTGTATGAACATAAAATGGCTCAGGGATGGGCATTCTCAAAATTTTGAATGGCTGCCCAGCAGCATCTGTAGAATTATTTAGGATTTCATACGCCGCGTCTAGACGTTCTTTCGTGATCCTATGTGAGTTCATTGTTGCTGCTTCCTCTTCTGTAACTTCGGCTAATATAATCGTATTCGTATCAACAAATCGACAGAACTCGTCAATATGCCCATTCGCAGAAGAAGAGCGGTAAACGGGCTCACCATCTACATAGTCCAAAACACCTGAAGTGGTTAGTTCATCATCAAAAACACCTTTTTCAAACCATATAACTTTCTTGACATTGAACAATCGTTTTAACTCTTTTTCCACTTCTTCTGTAGACATATGCGGATTGCGCTTAGTTACCTCCGTATCTCTTAGTGTCATCAGGACACCATTACCATTGAACTCTTTGTCGCCGCCTTCAGTAATCAATGTTGAATTAACAAAATCTCTATACCCCATTTCTAATGCTAAATGAGGAGCAAATCTTGCACAAAGTTGTGAAGTAGTACTGTCAATTGTACTTTGCCCATACATATTGAAGCGTGGATTAGCTAAAATCTTATTTCCTCTATCGTCCACCATCATGTCTGGTCCATAATCTCTTGTCCAATTACTGCCATCAGGATACGTAGTAATTTTTACTTTTTCGATGTCTACTTTTTCTTCAGCAAGAGCTTTTTTACAACTAGTTACCATCTCTTCTTTTGGACAGTTTACATAAACGGTTACATCATTAGCTTGTTCAACAATAATTTTAATTAATTGTGCAAAAGCCTGATGAAGACTGTACCCTTTAACACATTCAGCCATTTCTGGCCAGCCTAGGATTACTGCTTCCTGGGGTTCAAACTCACCCGGAAATCTAAAATCCTTGTAATCTAGTTCTTTATACTCTAAATTATTCATAACTTCCTCCTTGTTTTGGATAAAAAATTATTGAACAGCACGAATAACTGCTTTAATAGTATGCAATCTATTTTCAGCCTCTCTAAAAATATGCGCTGCATTTTCTTCAAAGACCTCGTCCGTTACTTCCATTCCTTTCTTCAGAAACTCTTGTAAATCTTTGTCATCTACCGCAGTAAGCAACCTTTGACCAGAGGCATGATCCATATTATGTGTTGCTGGAAGCATGTGAAGAGCAATACAGTTCGGATTTTCTGTGCGCTCCATAAGCTCACGATTAACTTGATAAGGTCGGAAACGAATAATTCCAGGTAACCATGTTTCAACTGGATCGGTAAAGAACCCCCAATTTTCCGTCGTAATAATGTCGACACCTTTAATTGCATCAATGTTATCGGTTTCAATAAATTTGCAATCTGGGCTATACTTAGCAAATAAATCTTCCACAATTTTGCGCTTTTTAGGATCCATTTTAGTGTTCCAGTTAGGTGATACTTCTCCTTCTGGTACAAATTGATGGAAAAGGTCACGTTGCGCCTGAGTTAAGCCGTCCATTGCTTCCTCTAAATCCATATAAGAAGTGATATAAGTGAAATTCATCCCTAGCATCGCGCAAATCACACCGTAAGAAAAGGAATTAACGGCTCCACCTCTACCAATAAAGCATAATGTCTTTCCTTTGTATCCTTCACGTCCCCATATTTCATCTAAAGTCATCGCATCGGCCAACATTTGTGTAGGATGCTGGTGATCGGTATACCCATTAATAATTGGAATCGTACTGTGCTTTGTCATTTCCAATAAAGTACTATGTTTAGCTCCACGATAACCGATGGTATCATACATGCTGCTAAATACTCTCATCGAATCTTTAATCGTCTCTGTTTCCCCAAAATGTGAATTAGACAGAAATGTCGTCCCCATTCCAAGATCACAGCCAGAGGTCTCGAAAGCACATCGTGTTCGAGTAGAATTCATTTCAAAAAGCATCAATAAGTTTTTTCCGATAAATTCCTGTTGATTTTTTCCTGCATGTTTCTCTTCTTTCAATTGTAATGCTAGATCAAGCAAATAGCGAATCTCCTCAGGAGTAAAATCCTCCAAAGCTAAAAAGTGTCTTCCTTTAATTGATACTGTCATTTTTTCTCCTCCGTTTAACTCATTTTTTAATATGAATGTTCATTGACTTAAATTGATATATTCCTTTAGTTAATTACTTAGGTAACGATGACTAGAAGTAAAACAATCGCTAAACAAACTGCAAAAATCATGGCTAATTGTTTCCAAACACCTCTAACCCAAGACAAATAGTCTATCTTTGCATATTGCGTACAGGTCATAACAATAATCGAGGTTGGCGTAAACATCTTCGCTATCCCTAAAGCAAAATTATAAATAATGATCATAATGAAAGGCTCAACGCCTACAAAACTCCCTAACGGAACCATGACTGCTATAGTCGCTCCAGCAAGTCCAGTTGAACTAGGAAGAAAACAAGCAAACACTAGATAAATGACAAAGGCAAAAATGACGAAAATGATTAATGGTAATGAGCCGATGCTTTTTTCTGTAGCATTCAAAATTGTTGCCGTAATATTTCCTTGCGTCATTAATACTTGTATGCCTCTTGCCATAGGAACCATCAATGCTGTTGAAATTAATGCTCCAGCACCTTTCATAATAATCTTGATTATTTTATCAATTGAAAATCCAGCGACCTTCCCTGAAATAATACTCATAATGAGCATTAAGCCGCATAATTCTACAAAGTACCAATCTCCAAATGCAACGACATCACTGCCGATGATCGTGTTAATAATAGGTGTGGTATTAATCCATTCTGCGATATCTTGAAAAAGTGTGAAATTCTCATTTATAGATGTCCATGGAAATAACGCTAAAACCATGATGACAAAGGTGCTAATGAATACCGCTACTAAGGACTTTTCCTTTCCACTCATTGACTGATCATTGTCAGAATTTTCTGATCCTCCACCAAACTCAAGTAAATCGTCATCGCGCCTAAAAAATTGGATAGAACGCTCTGGATGAGCTTTGACACTTTTCGCATAAAGGCAAATTATAAATGAAACAAAACCGGTTAATACGAAAAAAATCAACAGTCTTTCCATTATCCCACTACCAAATGAGATTCCCGCAATATCTGACGCTATCCCGGTTGAGAAAGGGTTTATCACAGAAGACGCACACCCAATTTGCGTCCCAAAAACAGTGATCATTAATACAGTAATAGAGTCCATTCCAAGTGCTAAAAAAATTGGAAGGAACAATGAGACGTAAACATACCCTTCTTCATAGGAACCTTGGGTTGTTCCTAAAAAAGCCATAATGAATGTTAAGACGGTAATAAGCACATAAGGATGCTTTTCAAATCGCTTTGAAACAGACTTCAAAACTAACCCAATAACTCCTGTTTCATCCATCATTTCTAGAAAACTTCCGAAAAGCATAACGTATAATGAAATGGCGACTGCTCCACTAACTGCACTATTACCGACCATTCCAATAATCGGGGCCACAATAATATCCCACAGCCCTTGTTTATTTGAAGGCAAAGCAGAATAAGTTCCTGCTATTGCGTTGCCTGCTTTGTCCAATTGGTATTCCCCGCCTGGGATTACCCATGTTAAAAGCGTTATAAAGACCATTACAACAAACATGACAACAAAGGAATTGAGTCCCTTCATTTTCTTTTTACTTTTTGTTGTATCGTCAACCATACTACTAGACACTCCCTTCTATAATGTTCTTACTTATTTTCAAGTACTTCTATACATACTCCCCTTCGAAGCTAATTTTGGTTGCGCACTCCTAGCTGTTTTATCAAATGTTCTACAGAACAATAATTATGAACAATTTAAGTTTAGAAGAATCTACTCTAAAAATGAATTAGCTAAATACACAAAAGAAAAGGCTTACAATTGTATGAACAAACAAAGGAGACTTGCCTAGTAAAAATCAAAAAAGACCTTACAATTTATGTAAGGCCTGTTTCAATGACTATTCTATTTTTTCAAAATACCCAAACTGATACAATAGAACTGCCAACCGTATATTCATTAGGCTATCAATTCGATTTGTATCTACATTCAAAATTTTTTCGATTGTTTTTATTCGAGCCCTTAAGGTATTCACATGGATAAACAGAGTTGCACTCGTCTTTACGAAAGACAAGTCATTGGAAAAAAATGTGACCAAGGTTTCATATAATGCCGTTTGCTGCTCCTTATCATACTCTAAAACAGGCTTCAAAAAAGTTCGGTACATTTCATTAGTATAAACACTATTGATTTGACTATTCTGGTCTGTAAAAAGCTTAATTATTCCTAACTCATTGTATAGCAATGTTGATTGGGAATTACTATTATGGACCAAATAATCAACAGCAAATGAGGCTTCATTAAACGCCTGTTTTAACTCCCAATAATGGTGTAGATTGCTGATTCCTATAACAAATCCATCATTCTCAAAATATGTAACCAGTAACTCATAAATTGTATCACCGGTCTTCTTAATAGAATGGATGGAATCATCAATCAAAATGATCCAATGCTCTTTATAAACAAACAGTAGAAGCTCATCATCAGCAAACCCCTTGTGCTTAATATAATCAATAAAGCCTGTTAATAAATCAACATTTTTGCAAATCGTATTGTCTTTGGCATTTTTTATTATTATTAAGTGATAATATTCTTTCAAGTCTTGTTTCAAATTCAAACTGATATGATGGCGTTTCTTTTCATCTCTCTCTTCCATTTCCAATAAATCTTCAAAAACTACCGTCTTAAAATAATAATTGGACTTTCTCAAATCTGAGATAATACTATGCTTCAATGAGTAAATTGACTCCACTGTTTCTATTCGACCTATAATCTGAGGAGATAAATATAAAGTCTCTTCTTTATGCTTAACGATGATATAAAAACATGCACCATATCTTGATAAACGATCAGGAATAACAAAATAATCAGGTGTTTCTGCTTGGCTTTCTCTTGAATAGTGAAACCCGAATATTGGCAATTCATTAAAATTTTCTCCGATTGCTTTTTTTTCGACTAACTCTTTTTTTGTTAATCCAGCTAAGTCCGATTCCCAATCATTATCTTTTGAGTAATCCACTAGCTGAAGATTACGATTCGTGATTGCGATAGTTATTCCAGTTAGACTGTGCACAATATCACATAAACTATTTTGAGAACTACTACTCGATAAATAATTTATAATAGAATTTTGAAACTCTTGATTCTCAACTAAATAATGGGTCTGGTTTTGAATAATCAAGTTCTGTATCGCAACAATCAAATCACTCCAAGATGAAGAATCTGAGACAAAAATAATCGGTAGATTGTTCTTCTTCAATAACTCAAACTGCTCATCTGTCACATATTTTTTGAACTTCTTTTGTGTTATAACACACGATACTTTTTTTAGTAGAATTCGCTGAATAAAAATATTAGTAAAGCAATTTTTCATGAATCTACTAATAAAAACAACATCTCCTTCATGCAACCAAGGAACAATATCTTCTACATCCATAACAGTTGCACTTTTGATTATATTATCCAAGCTTAATTCATCTGCATATACCTCACTTGCTTCAAGTTTTTTAGACTTGACCAAGTCCTTAACCGTAACATCTCTAAACTCATAATTGAACACATATTGCATTGGATTATCTAACAATTGGAACACCACCTTTTGTATAAGGATACAACTCGAGAGAGCTCTGTCAATAGAAAATTATCTACCATCCTAATATTGAGAGAAAAACTGAAAACTTTTAAATACTTAGTTTTTAAAGCACAGCCAGTTCTATTTATAAAAAGAGAAAGCATCTGTTCAGGATCATCGAGCTATTATTTATACAAACCATTCCTTTTATCTTCGCAAATGCAAAAAAGGCAATACCAAAACACCACTCAAAGTATCTTGGTATTGCCTAAATTTATTTATCACCCATCAGTCCAGCTATAGGAGAACTTTTCTTCCACCAGTTAAGACTGAATAGAGCCTCACTTTTCATAATATCGCACTGAACAATCAATTCGCTTCATACACAAGCCTTCACTATTTGATGCTCTAGAACTGGCAAGGCTTCTACAAGTAAAAATCTAATTTCAAGCTTATTTATTCCGTTCCTTAATCCACTCCGTTGATAGGGTCATCGCGGCACGAGCAGCGTTTGTTTGATCGAGTGAGTTGACCATGACGAAATCATGGATCATCCCTTGGAAACGAACTTGAGTTACTTCAACCCCCGCTTCACGAAGCTTGCGTGCATAGGCCTCGCCTTCATCGCGTAGGACATCAGCTTCGCCGTTTAAAATCATGGCTGCTGGCAGTCCTTTTAACTCTTCGATAGAAGCCCTTAATGGTGAGGCTGTGATTTCCTTACGCTGATTTTCATCTGTCGTGTATTGATCCCAGAACCATTGCATCCCTTCTTTGGTCAAGAAATAATCCTCTTGAAATTCATTGTAGGAATCTGTATCAAAATTCGCATCCGTTACTGGATAATAAAGAACCTGCTGCTTGATTGGAATACCGCCGCGCTGCTTTGTCAGGATCGTCATTACGATAGACATATTCCCGCCGACCGAGTCGCCTGCCACTGTTAAGTGATCCACATCAAAATTTTTCTGTTTGGCAAGCTCTGGCAGCTGCTGCAATATCGCATAGTTTTGCTCAATAGCTGTTGGATATTTTGCCTCTGGAGAGCGGCTGTATTCAGGAAATACGACAACAGAATTTGTTCGTACTGCGAGTTCTCGTACTAGCTTATCATGAGTTTTCGCGCTGCCGAATACCCAGCCAGCACCATGTATATAGAAGATCAGCGGCAATTTTTCCGTCGTGCCTTCTGGTCGAATGAAACGGACATTGATCTCGCCCCATTTGCCGGTATTCAATGTTTCGTCTTCAATCGTAACGGGCTGTTTTTCTACTGGTGATTCTTGAACTTCTTCTAATAATGCACGCCCTTCCTCGGGTGGCAACTCATAAATTCGCGGGTGAGGTGCATTTGCTTCACTAAATTCTATTGCGGCTTGTTCAAGTGAGATTCTTTTTGTCATCAAAATACCTCCTAATGGATTGCATATATTCAACTGCTATCTGCTTTTTGTTTCAGTACATCCATACACCTGGTAATTTCGTTTTATTCAATTAGCGGGAGCTCCTCCACTGGCTATAGAATAAAAAAATGACTTCTATTTGTCAAAAGACTGAACTGTGACCTCCGACACAATTAGCGCCTCGATCAAGAACAATTCTCGCCCTCCCTTTGTTCACGGCTTCACCTTTTTTCGGTGGTTGAAAATTTTTAATAATTGTTCCAGCGAGCTATTCTATGTTCTTTAAAATGAGCATCTAGGTGTATCTATATTAAGTTGAATAAATGTAATCATCAGTCAATGTCCATAGGCAATTAAATGCTCCCCTTGATTTATTGCCAAGCTGCCTACCTGATACAAGATTTTCCCTTCTTGTTCTGCAAAACACTCATATAAAACCGTTCCAAAGAAATCTTCTATACTTCCCAAAAACTGATCCTTTTTAACCACCATGCCTACACTAAGAGCAGGGTGCCAAAGACCTGAGACCGGACTGTAGGAGTAATGGACGCTTCGGATTAGTGGTAATTCCTCTTTGTCCGATGTTCGTTTTTCGATCATCTCTAAAAAAGCCATAATCTGATATGCATCGTCAATAAAGCCATCAATTGCTTCAGGCAAGCATTCTCCAAAACCACCACGTTCGATTAATAATGCAGGCAACCCAATCGAACACGCATAAGTGCAGCTACCAATCCGGCTGTGAGAAACTACTCCAAATGGCAGTTTCAGATGATTCGCTCCCCGATAAGCAGTTTGAACTACAGAGTTTGCCCCGAAACTTGGAATAAAAACAAATTGCTCAAGACTCTCTGGCAAATCACCACTATGAAAATCTAAGTAAAAGTCAGCAAGCGGAAAAATTTCTTTTTCTAAAGCATAAGTAATTTTTTCAGTCTCTGATCCTCGAGCCTTTCCGGGAAAACAGCGATTTATATTCTTTCCATCCATTGGATTAATAAAAGCTGTTCTTGCAAAGAAAGCTCTTTGATTAACACATGGTAAAATGATTATCGCTCCCGCAAAATCTTCTGGTTGTATTTCTTTGAGCAACCTTCTAGCTGCCTCAATGCCTGGATATTCAGAACCATGTATACCTGCCGTAATCAATAAAGTAGAACCAGAAAATCTTCCCTTAATAATCGTTATTGGGATAGTTAATTCCGTTCCCGTGATTTGCCAGAAAAAGTTATTGGTTGTTCCTGAATTTTGCTCATGGAGTATACTCTTTATTTTGTTCATTCTTTATCAGTTGCTCCTTAACTTTTTTTAGAGAGTAGACAGATGTTAGCAAGCTTTGCGTATATGAAACCTTTGATTTAATCATATCTTGAGCTTGAAATAATCGATCAACAATAACACCGTTTTTCATCACTAGAAGCTCATCAGTGAGCGAGTGAACTAATGCGAGATCATGACTGATAAACAACATTGCCATTTGAGTCTGTTGTTGCAGCTTGATCAATAAATCAATAATCGATTTTTGAACAGAAGCATCCAAGGCCGATGTCGCTTCATCACAAATCAATAATTCAGGTTCTAAAGCCAATGCGCGAGCAATACTTACTCTCTGACACTGACCACCACTTAACTGACGAGGATATCGATTTAGATAATCTTCTGAAAGATCGACCATCTGCAGCAACTCAATCGCTTTCGCGTATTTATTCTTTTTATCCAGCCTCTTGTAATTTATCAATGGTTCTACCACCGTATCAATAACCTTCATTTTAGGGTTAAGAGAAGCTTGCGGATCTTGAAATACAATTTGTATATTCGGACGAAGTTGATGAATTTCATGTTTCTTCAGCATAAGAAGATTTTTATCGTGATAAAAAATACTCCCTTTTGTAGGCTTCTCTATCAGCATTAGCATATTTGCCAATGTCGATTTTCCTGAACCGCTTTCTCCAACGACTCCAAGCGTCTGCCCCTTTTTTATTGAAAGTGAGAGTTCATTGCAGGCTGTGAGCTTTTTTCCATTTGATAAAATATATTCCTTAGTCAGCTCTTGAATAGTTAAAAGTGTTTCAGACATAGGCCTCCCTTTCCAGCTCAGGAACAGCAGCTAATAATTTTTTTGTGTAGATACTTTTCGGATGTTCTAATACATCTAGTACCGCTCCACTGTCAACAATCCTGCCTTTTTCCATCACAATCAGCTTATCAGCCATGTATGCTCCCAACGCCAAATTATGAGTGACCAGTACTATCGCAGTATTAAAATTTTTTCGAACACGCAGTAATTCTTCCACTACCTGTTTTTGTATAACAACATCAAGCGCGCTAGTCGGCTCATCTGCCAACAATACTTCTGGAGTGAATGTCAGTGCAATTGCGATACTCACTCTCTGAGTCATTCCTCCGCTAAGCTGGTGTGGAAAACTGTTCAAAATATTTTCAGCATTATGAAGATCCATTTTTTTTAGCATCGCTTTTGCTCTTTCTCTTGCTTGGGAGGTATTCATCGGTTCATGCTGAATAATATATTCTTCATATTGTTTGCCAATTTTCCGAACCGGATTCAATGAACCATTGCTATCTTGAAAAATCATTGAAAGCTTCGTTCCGCGTATATTTTGCCATTCAGATAAGCTTTGGTCTAAAAGAGCGCGTTCCTCAAACATAATCTCTCCTTTTATTTGAACACTTTTTGACAAGGCTCCCAAAACGGCTTTCAAAATACTCGATTTCCCGCTTCCGCTTTCTCCAACGATACAAACAATCTCCCCTTTGGCAACTTCTAAATTAAAATTTTCTACGCTTGTTTGCGAGTTTCCTTCATAACAGATCGATAAATTCTCAATTTTCAGCATCGCTTCTCACTCTCTATTGAAATGCAATCTCCTTCGTCAGCCAGTAATAGTCCATCGGATACAATTCTGCTCCTTTTACCTTATTTGAATAGAATAAATACGTGATTTCATACCCAAAGAAGATGGTTGCGGCATCATCCATTATTAATTGTTGTATTTCGATAACTAAGTTGCGGCGCTTATTTTCGTCAAATGTGACGGCCAACTCATCAATCAATGCATCCACTTTTTCATTTTTGTAGTTTGCTTGATTAGATGGAGACTTACTGTGCCAATTCTCTCTAAGATAATTTTCTGGGTCTCCTGTATTTGCAACCAATACATTCCAAATCAATAGATCAAAGCTGGCAGAATCCCGCATATCTAACAAAGTCTCATAGCTAACCGTATTCAAGGTTACTTTGATACCAATATTTTTCAAATCTGCTTGAGCTGCTTGAGCGTATACATTCAATTCTTCACGGCTCGTATAAATAACAAATTCTAAATCTAATGGTTTACCATCAGGCATTTCCACATACCCATCACCATCCTTATCCTGATAGCCAGCTTCAGCTAAGAGTTTTTTTGCCGCTTCAGGATCATAGGCATTTTCATCTTTTAATTCATCAAAACCGAAATCTAACGTTGCAGGAATCGGAGCTTTTCCTGGAGTTGCTCCGCCTCTTAACAGCTTTTTCGCATAGGCTTCACGATTTAAGCCGCGAATCAATGCTTGACGCAGTTTCAGATCCTTTAATGGTCCTTTTTGATTCATAAAGGAATATGTCGACCGTAAAGAGTCTAACTCCAGCATTTTTATCGTTTTATTGTTTTTGAACTCTTCCATATTTTCTGTTTTCAGGTTATAGGCTACTTGAATTTCACCATTTTGCAAAGCCATTGACCGAGTGGCTTGATCATCAATACATTTCATCGTGACCTCAGCCAATGGAACTTCCCCGTCCCAATAATAGTCGTTTTTTACTAGCTTACATTCTTCTGTGGGATCAAAGCGTTCAACGGCGTACGGGCCTGTACAAATAGGACCATCTTTCGCAAAGGAATCTGTATTTACTGTTGTATCAACGATTAAAAATAATGGATCCGCTAAGCTTCCCGGAACTACTGCGGAGGGCTTTTTCGTTTTGATAAGAATATTCTCTTCATCCACGTGAATCGAATCTAGTTCAAAAAATGTCGAAGATCGATCATTTAACTCAAAGGAACGCTCCAAAGATTTTTTGACAAGCTCTGGTGTCAAATCAGTCCCATTGGAGAACTTTACTCCTTTTCGAATGTTGAAGTTCCAGGTCAATTGATCTTCGCTTACAGACCACTTCTCTGCTAGACTTGGCTCAAGCTTCCCTTCCTTATTAAATCGGACTAGATTCTCTCCAACCCCATATCGAGAAATTACCCAGCCAAAATATTGCTCTGTAGGTTCTAACGTATCCGCAAAACTAGTAACACCAAATGTCATTGCGGTTCCTTTCTTACTTTCCGCCTCTTTTTCCTTTCCACAGCCTGCCAATCCGCTGATTAATAGAATCATCAGCATCAGCTTAATTCCGTGATTCAACCATTTCTTCATCTATTTCATCTCCTCTTGTCTGCAAAAAAGCGGCCTCAAATTCTTGTCCTCTCTAATGAGGGGGTTCCATCAAATCACTGATACTATCTCCTAAAAGGTTAAAAGTAATCACTACAATCGCTATCGCTAATCCTGGATAGATCATCAACCAAGGAGCGGTTGCTAGATAAGTCCTTCCTTCATTCAGCATTAGTCCCCATTCTGGTGTGGGAGCTTGTGCCCCAAATCCCAGAAATGACAACGAGGCAATCTCCAGCATTAAAGTTCCTATATCTGTCATTGCAGTTATCAGCATCGTCGAGAAAATATTAGGAAATACATAGTGAGTCATCAAACGACGGTTCCTGACTCCTGTCACCAAAGCAGCGGTCATATAGACATTTTTTTTGAGTCGTAAAACTAAGCTTCTAGAAAGTCTTGCATATTTCGTCCAACTGACAGCAGTAATAGCAATCACGGCATTGGTTAAATTTGGACCTAACACTCCCGCAATAGCAATGGCCAAGACGAGTCCGGGAAAGGAAATCATCATATCTGCTAATCGCATAATGATAGGATCGATCCAGCCACCAAAAAAACCGGCAATCATGCCTAATAATGTTCCTACCACAAAAATGATTCCTACCATAATCATTGTGGAGCCTAGCGACGCTCGCGTCCCGAAAATCACCCTTGACAATAGATCCCTTCCCAGCTTATCTGTCCCCAATTTATTGATTTCATTTGGTGCTATCAAAGATTTATCCATATCCGCATCTAGTGGATCAAAAGGAGCAAATTTTTCAGCGAATAACGCCACTAAAATTATCATTGATAGTAAAATCAATGATATAGCCAACTGCTTATTCCTTTTAAGAAGGTTCCAAAAACTTTTCATATCTTATTTCTCCTTTAAGCGTGGATCTATCATTGGATACAACATATCTATAAGAAGGTTGATCAACATATAGAATAAAGAGATCATTAAAACGTACCCTTGGATCAATGGAAAATCTCGACAAGCGATTGCTTGTACCGCCATATTTCCTAATCCGGGCCAGTTGTAAATAATTTCCACCACCGCTGTTCCTCCCAACAAACTGCCAAAGGACAAACCCAGTATCGTGATTAACGGCAGCAATACATTAGGTAAAACATGACGAAAGAGAATTTTTTTCTCGGAAACCCCACGCATTCTTGCTCCTATCACATATTCCTTATTCAATTCCTCCAATACACTGACTCGAACCTGACGAGTATACTTAGCAGACATAGCTAAAGCCAAGGTCACTGCCGGTAAGATTATTGACCGGGCATCCGCACTCCCTCCAGATACCGTCACCCAACCAAGGTTGACTCCGAAGATTCTTAACAAAATAAGGCCAATCCAAAAGCTTGGCACTGAGATGCCGATAAACGAAAAAAGGCGAATCAAATAGTCCAACCATTTATTGTGATAAATTGCTGATAAAAAGCCAAAAGGTATAGAAACAACGACCATGATAAATAGCGACACTATCGCCAAGGCAATCGTGGGGATTAAACAAGCAATCAGCTTTTGAAAAACCGGCACTTTGAATGAATAGCTCATTCCCATATCCCCAGTAATTACTCCCTTTAACCAGCTGCCGTACTGCACGAATAATGGCTGATCCAATCCAAGATCTTTTCTTGCTTGAGCTAGTAGTTCTGGAGTAGGAATATTTCCACATTCTGTCAACATGATTTCAGCAGGATCACCTGGTGAAAAATGAACCAAAGAAAATGTCAAAAAGCTGATTCCAAATAAAACGATCAATAATTGGATGATCCGATGCTCAATCCTTTGAATCCTCATTGTCTTCTCCTTCTATCTATCTGAGAAATGCCAAATAGCCCTAATTCCAATGAATTAGGGCTTTATACAACAAAAAAGGCACAATTTTCCTCTGCTCATCTGAAGTATAAAAGAATTTCCCAATCCATTCTCTTACTCGCTCTCAACAAAGGTATCCTGACTTCGCTTCATCCTACTCTCAAGCCTTCCCTTAAAGTGGCTTTCTTTGATTTCGTCTGCGTATACAGTAGAAAGGGGCTGTTGAGGATTTTCACCTCATTCCCTTTGTTGAATGCGTTTTCTAAAATTATAGAGTACTGAAAACCAGAATCATATGGTTTCTAAAATGAAGAACCAAAATTTCATATTTATTAATAATAAAAAGCAATATATTGATATTTTTATCACAAAACCCTTACTAGTTGAGTAAAAAAAAGAATTGAGCCCTTTCCTATGCTGCGATCTCTCACACCTCGTTTATCGACTCAATTCATGTTATTATTCAGTTCGTTAATAATCACTCCAGCAAACTGGTCCTCGTTCTACAGAAAAAGCATCATCTAGGCTTTTTATTCTATTCGGATCAGAGCACTCTAGTCGTCCCGCAGCGTAAATTTTTCCAAATGTCGTCGCTCCAACAAAAATTGAACTGAAATCTGACAGCGTTAGCGCAACACTTAAATCAAAAGGTTCCTTCGTTCGTTTTATTTCTATATCGCCTTCTTTTATCACGATGTTATACACCTGTTCACTAGAACCTTCTTGTAGTGTCAATGTGAAGCAAACACTCTGGTTGTTATACCTTCTGTGCGTTACATGCTTCAGCATAAGAGGCAGGTCAATTATTTTATACATGTTCCCGATATATTGCGTATTTGTTTCAAAATAGCCATACTCCGTAGCATTTTCTGAGCAGCTTAAGGGATTAGAGAACAAATAGTGAAAATCTTCTTCATAGGTTTTTATCTCAATCGTTTGTGCTTGATCGCTTTGGTTTGCAAAGAAGCCGATTAATTTAGACAGTACTTCCCGGTTTGTATAAACCAATTCCCTCACTAAAATTTGAATTTTAGTATAATTGTCGGCATCGGTACTCTTGAACTTGAAAATGGCGTACCCATCCGTCTCACCTTGTTGATCAACACTTTTAATAAACAGATTTTCTGGATCCGCAAAATTATTCTCCCATTCATAAGCCATCTTTTCCGCCATTCCATGTGTTTGATGCAGCATTTCTGAATGCGCTTTTTTTAATTTAGATATCTCTTTCTTTGTGGCAAAATCACATGTATTTTCACCTGCATATTTAGGCAAGACACTGGTCGGTACAATATATCTATTCATTTTAGTACCATAGCCATAGCCTTTGTTGTAATAAAAAGGAGGCGAAAAAGGGAGTAAAGTAACTAAAGGAATTTTTTGATCCAAGAAATACTCTTCACAAAAATCGATCATTTCGCGGGCAATCCCCTGTCTTTTATACATTAAATGAACAGCTAACGATCCTAAGCCGCCTACTTGAATAGTCTTATTCAGAAAATTCATTTTAAAGGTCAGCAGCCGCATTTGAGCAATTAATTTCTTTCCCTCAAACATCCCCCAAAATTGAATATCTGGATCGTGCTTTCTCATAAAAAGCATTTCACGAATAAAGTCTTTCTTCCCTTCATCAGAAAAGTCCTTATAACTAGGGTAAGAATGAAAAGCTATCTCACAATATTGATCCATTTCAACGATTTTTATCTCTCTAATTTCTCTCATTTTTTATCACTCCTCCATTTCCCACCGAAAAAGTAAGGGCTTACATTTTCTGTTTAATTAAACTATACAAAAAGATTGTATCAATTAGCAACCAAATTGGCATACAAACTATTCCTTTTCCTGCTAATAAAAGAATAGGAATCTTCTCACTTATCTATGATAAGCGAGAAGCTTCCTGTTTGTAGTCCTATACAGTTCATTTCTAATTTATTGTTGTCAGAAAGAAAAACGTCAAAAAAACAATCATACTTGAGAGAAACAAAGCATTCACTAATTTTTTATTTTTCATTTATCAAAGGCTCCTATCTATCAAAAGTAGCATTGTGAACAGTTTTCTTCCAGTTATTTTGCGGTTTAAACCAGGTGAAAAAGCCGATCACTTGGGCAATCATATAGGTCAAAGAGTTCCAGACAAAACCAATTGTTAAGCGCACATAAAATAATAGCTTAGCAATAACCCCTTCCTTTTTATCGAAATACGGGGCTGCTTCTTGTGAAAAATAGACTATTGGAATAACAAAAAAGTTCAGACATTCGATGGATAACCAAAACATAAGTAACGAAAAGGTATGCGGAAGATAGTTAGCTAGTCGATGATCTATCAGCATTAGCAATAGAATACACAAATAAGCAATTGGTCTGACCATTGAATAGGAATAGAATAATGTTTCCACTTTACTAAGGAATTCCTGCAGTGATTTTGCTTTAAACAATGTCGTAATTTGTTTCATTGTAGTAGTAATAGCAACAAACCAATGTCCTTGCGCCCAGCGCGTGCGCTGATTATGACTGGCAATAAAAGAGTTCGGTTTTTCATCATGCACGACTGCGAAATGGTTCCAGCCACTCTTCTTTCCTGCCATCGAAAGCTCGACCTGAAGCTCAAAGTCTTCAGTGTAGCTTCTAGGATTCCAGCCTCGCTCTGCTAGATAGACTGTATCCAGCACGAAGCCAGTTCCTCCAATCGCCGCATTCCAACCTAGACGGTAATTCGCATATTGAACTGCTCGATTCGTAATAAAATAGACCGCTGCATAGCCTGTAGCTGTTATGGATGTGGAGACATTCTTCATCCCTAAATATCCTTGGACAGCGGTAAATTCTGGATGTGCAATCAGCTGAGCATTCATTTCTCTCAAATAATTCGATTCCACAATATTGTCGGCATCGATAAAGGCAACATAATCGTAGCTTTTCCAATGATCAGTAGCAATATATTTGGCAATCGCATGGGGTTTCCCTCTGGGTTCATCCGGCAGCGAAGTATTTTCAAAGGCAACAACGTTTTCTTGATTAAAGCTTTGGATGATGTCTAGCGTATTATCCGTGCAATTATCGGCAATAACAACAATATCATATAAATCCTTACGATAATTTTGGTTCAATAAGCTTTCGATCGTGGCTTCAATAACCTCTTCTTCATTATGAGCAGGAACAACAAAAACGAATTTTTTCTTATCTGCAACAAGCTTGTACTCTCTTTTGGGTTTAATTAACCCAAAAAGAGAGAGACAAGTAAAGTAAATTAAATTGGCAAAAACAATCACTACTAAAACGAAACAGATCCATTTCGCAATGATAAACAGCATGGGTGGTAATGTAAACATTCTTTTTCCTTCTTTCGTGCCCTGTGAGACTAGCCAAATGTGCCGCTAAAAAGTTCCTGTCCATTGTCTTCATTTACCACCAAAGTATAGGTGAACGCTGCTTGATCCGAAAATTCTTCTGGAATAATCGCTTGGAAGGATTCTTCATCTGAAATCTCTGTCGGCAGCCCCCATGAACTTGGTGCAGATGTCAAACTTGCTTTTTCATACACGACTTCGCCATCTTTGTTAGTAACGACTAAATTTTTACTTGAACCAGAACGAGCTGTTTCGCTATCAAGATAGCCTTCAAAAACTAGCTGATTTTCTTTATTCCAGTATTTGTTCACTAGCTTGATCGAGTCAGTTGAATTTTTAGTAATAGAAATTCCAGGTCGATTGCCGATAACCTTTGGTTGAACAGTGTTGCTCTTAACAACTACTTTTTCTAAATCAGCATAATTGTCATGGATTGGTCCCATACGTGAGATCATTTGAGTCAAATCTAGCTCTGTTTCCTCAACAACTTCGCCATCAATGGCAACAGTCATTTGAATCGTGTATGTTCCTTCATCTAGTGCTCCTAATACATCATTGCTGGCAATGATTTGATAGCCATTGAAACGTCCTTCTTGATACCAGTCTGTATTTGCCACGTCTAGTTTGGCTGCAACTTGTTTTGTTTCTGCATCAATTAGATTAGCTGTCTTGGTAACACGTGCGGCATCTGATAGGTCCCATCCTTCATTCTCGATCTTTCCTTCATACACTAAGCCAAAGTTTTCCCAGTAGCCAATCTCAAATTTTGATGTAGTTGGATAAGATTTTTTGGCAACAGTCATTTTAGTTTCTTCACTAGCTTTGTCTTCTTTATCTGGTTGGTGACCGATTACTTGAACAGAAACTTCATCATTTTCTATTAAATCAATAGATTTAGGAAGCGTTACTTTGTAATCTGTATCAGAAATAACCGCTTTAGAAGCTGTTTCCTCACCGTTAATGCGGACAACTAGATCGTAATTCCGGTCAAAATTGCTATCTTCTTGAGGGATATGGCCTGAAATCGTTGCATCATGTTCGAATAGTTCATTAAGACTTGCTTCTTCAACGACCCATTCATCATAATCTGATATGTCTTCAACCTTCACAGCCACTTTTTCACTGGTCTTATCTTTTTTGTCCGCTTGGTGACCGATTACTTGAACAGCTACTTCATCGCCATCAGCTAATTTCACTTCTTTTGGTAGCGTAAATTTGAACTCTTTTCCAGCTTCAGCATCAATTTTTCCAATTGATTCTTCGTTGACGAAAGCTTCTAGCTCGTAGGTACGTCCAAATTCTGTGTCTTGGCTGCCAATTGAGCCAGTTAATTCTTCATCTGTACTTTTCACACTATTTAGCGTAGGCTGATTGATTTTCCAGCCTGTGTAATTTGAAGCTTCAGTTACAGTACGTTTTGCTTCCTCACTGTATTTGTCTTCTCGACCTGCTTGAGAACCTATAACTTTTATAGCTACTTCGTCATTTTCGGCCAGCTTCACGTCTTGCGGCAAATCAAATTTGAATTCTTTGTCTGCTTCCACATCAATAGTGCCTACTGATTTTTGATTCACAAACGCTTCAATGGCATACGTGCGTCCAAACTCTGTGCTTTGGCTACCCGTATTTCCTGTTAACGCGTGATCTGCATCGGTTACTTCATTTAATGTAGGTGTAGTGATCTTCCAGTCATTCCAATCGGTGTTGTCGTTGACCACCTGGGTTGTTTCAACTACTTTATCTGCTTTTTTATCTTGATGCCCAATGACTACAGCCTTCACTACATCATTTGGAGCCAATTCATCTACTTCTGCTTCAAACGGATAAGACTTCAATACGGCTTCAATATCTTTTTCTGAATCTACCAATGTGTCATTGACATACAATTCATAGTCATACGTACGTTCTCCAGCATGGTTTTGGATGGGGATAAAGCCTGAAATCATTGTTTCCCCAGCAGAAAATGTATTCTTGAAGACTGCCGGCTGCACTTCCCAGTCTTCATAGCCGTCTGTCTCTTCTTTCACAACAACCATTTGAGACTTCGCTGTTTTATCTGCCTCACCTGATTGCTTACCAGTAATTGTTGCTTCAACGACATCCCCATCTTTCAGCCCATCTATATAAGGAACAACAACATCTACGTCGTCTTTAATATTTTCTTTTTTGTAAATCTCTTCACCATTAAGTGTTACTTCTAATTGATAAGAACGATTTAATTGTCTGTTTTGAACAGGTGTCGTCATTTGAACTAAAAATTCTTCTTCATACGCTTGAGCAATTGCAGGCGCTTCAACCTTCCAATCTTTCCAAGGGACAATATCCGTTTCATTTATTGCATAAACAAAATCAGAGTATTTAGTATTTACTTTTCCATTATTGTTTGTATATTTTTCTGTTCCCTTGACCCGGGCAGAAACTACATCACTGTCCTTCAGATAGGTACCAAAGTCAAACTCCCAATCTCCTTTTTCATCCATTGCTATTTCCCGATAAGGCTGATTGTTTACCGCCAATTCAATGACATAGTCTGTTTCATGCTCATTTTTTTCATCCTGCAAACCATTTCCATAGAAAAATGATGGCTGCTCTTCCAGACGGTACATTGTCGTATCTTCAACAGGATTTTCAATCCAAGAATCTAAAATGCTCTCACCATTGACAACCGAAACGATCGAGCCTTTGCCGCCTATCGTAATAAAATCAGCAGAGCTGCTGCGTGAACGAATTGAGTAAGAATCTTTCCGCTCAACTAAACGGTTCGTATCTTTATGCCATTGGCCTAAGTCAATATACAGATCTGTTTGTAAGGTTACCGAACTTAAATTAACAGTAAAGTTTGGTGATTTATAAACGATCTTCTGACCATTTGCTTCATAATACATCGTTTCAGAATTGAAAAGGCCTGTTTTTTTGTTCCAAAGATCGCCTTCAATCTTATTCGTGGTTGTCCCAAGTCCACTTGGTCGAGTAACCGTTCCTCGAATGTATTTTTCATAATTTGGTGTTGAAAAGAATTCATCGGCAATTTCAGGATCAATAAAAATTTCTTGTTTAAATTGGGCTCCGACTCCTGCCGAAAATCCTGATTTCCCTTTCGTACTAACATGGAGTACATCTCCATCAGCAGTCAGCGTTCTGAAGGTATCGGTAAAACCTGTGTTTAAGTTCATTGTTGGTTCGATAGCATCTAATTTAGCCTGAGCATCTAAATCAAGCAGCTTTGGTTGATGTTTTTCCGTGTTTACTACCTTGACGTGATCATTCTCCTTGGCAAAATAATGCGTGTTGTATAATAATGGACTAGCCAATACTGTAGCAATCACAGCCCCCTTCAAATATCGAGTTGTGTTTGAATTATTCTTCATAAAGTTATTCTCCTTTGTGTTTTGAGTTGACTTTACGAATTATAGAGACTTTCAAGTCTTCGTGCAGATCGAAAAATACCATTAAGAAATGGAAAAAAATGACCGTCAAAATAATGGATTACTTTTTTACTATTTACATAATTATGATAAGCTCATCTGGATAAAAGAAATGGAGGGTTACGATGATTGATCCTTATATTTTTAATAAGAATATTCGAACCAAATTAAGAATCTTAAGTATTATTGAGAATACTTCACAATGGTATAGTGCAGAAAAGCTTTCTGCACTAACTTCAATTGAAAAGAAAACGATCTTGAAATATTGTAAAGAGCTCGCAGAGGATTCAGAAAAGTTCGCGAAGGGTGACCTGCAGATTTTGATTAGCAAGAGTCAGGGCATATTTTTGGAGGCAAAAAATAAAAATATCCTTTCTCAATTTAAGGTCTATCTATTGGAAGATACCTTAACGATAAAACTGATGCGTCGCTTTTTTTCAAGTCAGCCAAATAACCTAACACAGCTAGAACAAGAATTCTTTGTTAGTGAATCTACTATTAAAAGAAAAATTCGTTCTTTCAGAAAAAACTTAGCTCCCTATGGTATCCAAATAATCTATAAAAATGGCAGCTATGAATTGATCGGCAGCGAATCTCAAATTAGAATGTATTTTCTTATTTCGACATGGATGACCTTTAAAGGAAGCTGCTGGCCTTTTCCTACATTAAAAGAAGAGAAAATCAACAGAACAATAAATGATATTCTGGCACTAGAAAGGCTTAACTCCAGTGATTTGAGCGAAACAGATAAGCGTCTATTAAGTTACTCCTTAGCGATCATCATTTTACGTTACCATCAAGGAAAAATGATTGATTGGCGTTCTGAATGGAATGTGTATGAAGAAGTGAATCATCAGCTGCAATTGGATTCTGCTTTAAAGGAATATCTACTCTCAGATAACGAAATAAATTTTTTCCTAATTGTGCTGCAAACATTTGTAAAAACATATGATTTCCCCGAATTAAGTGCGCGTTTCATTGAGGCCCATAAGAAATACAACACGCCTGCTTATGAAGCTTCAAAGGATTTTTTTCATTTTTTCAAGCAGCGTTTTGAAATTCCTGTTGATGATGATCTAGAGAAAAGTACCATGGGGTATTTCATTGCGTGCCATCTTTTTACAGATATTTTCAAGGGCTTCCCAATCGGTATTATTGGGTATGATATCACGACAGAAACTAAAGCTTCGTATCCTTTTGCTGCAAACGAGGTGTATCAATTGATCGATGATTTGCAGGCACACACCAATCTAGCACTTTTTCGGGAGAGGGAACAACTACATATGAGGTATACACTGTTTCTTATTTCGATAGAACAACTAAGTAAATTTGAACCGCCCATTACAATTTATTTCGAAAGCGATCTGCCCGTTTTTGCAGAACAACGAGTAAAACAAAGAATTTCATCCATTTTTATCAATTGGTATCACATTCATTTTGTTAAAAATGCCAGCGAGGAGCATGACTTAATCATCGCGACCAGTTCTGCCCCAAATACTCATCGCTTGAGTATTAGTGGAAAACCCGTAGTTTTTATCAATCAAAATTTAAGCTATGAGGATTTTTTCGCTCTAAATTCTGTGTTAAAGGAACTCCACTCTACCAGAAGGAATTCTCAAGCAAGATGAATAGTTTCTTTCAATTTATTGAGCGTCTGCTATTTAGCAGGCGCTTTTTTGCGTATACATCCTCATGATTTTCTAGTTTCTCTTGTAAAATATATACCAACGGTCACTTAAGTTAAAAAGATATCTTCAGAGCCAAATTATGTTAATATTTGAATAAAATTAAATATATACTGTTTCTTATAGAAAACGGAGGTCTACCATGATTCATTTAAATAATTTCTTGGGAAATGAGTCAGTAAAAGAGCTGGAGCTGCTCCGAGTATTATATAAGAACCCTCGATTTATAGACGTTGAGGAATTAAGTACCCAATTAAAAATGAATCGACATTCTATTTATAAATACTTTGATTTATTGCAGAATACCCCTTACATAGAAGAAAATAGATCAAAAGAAATCTTGCTTGCTAAACGTGGTCAAGGATATAAATTTACTGGAACTAAAAAAGACTATAAAATTATTTATCAACAGGTCATTCAAACGAATCCATTTTTCAAATTAGTAGAACTGCTTTTACAGAATAATGAAATAAATATCATAAAATTCACTCATGATAATTTTATTTCTGAATCGAAGGTTCGAAAGCGCCTTTATGAGTTAAAGCCTCTCTTTGAAGATATCGGACTTTCCTTAAAAAGAAGAGATGGAAATGTCCTACTGCGTGGAGACGAGGCAAAAATTCGATTTTTCGCAGTTGCCTTTTTTTGGAATATCTACCATGGGTCCTATTGGCCATTCCCTGGTATTTCTGAGAAAAAATGTGAAGAACTTGTAGCTAGTATTTTTGCTAAAAATACTATTAAGTACAATGACATAGGCCTTAAGCTTACCTGTTACGTTTTTGCCGTCACTATTCTACGTTTTAGAAAGGGCTTTCGTATCGAGGGAAAGAAAATTGACTCTATCAAGCATTCTCCTTATATCGCTAAAAACTTGCTGGCAATCATCTTGAGTACAGATAGTGATTTCAACACGGCATTGTTAGAAGAGCTACATTCAAAGTATCTTTTAGATCGAACAGAAATCTACTTTCTGATTCTTTGGTTCTATTCTAACTCTAATTTTTATTTACTAAATAGTAAATTGGTTCATTTCTTAGACAAAGCTCCTGCAGGACTATTGCCCTATCCAAATCCTTTCAGCGAATTATTGAAAGACTCAAATCATTTTTCTGATTTTGACACCTTTTCAACGAACACTAAACAAAGCTTTTTAAGTACAATTATGGCAGGCTGTCTATCTGTAGAACTGTTTGGCAAAACAAGCTTTACAGTAACTGGATACGAAGTAGAAAAATATATAAAAAAGCATTTTCCAAAGCTGCTGTTCCACACGACCAATTTATTAGCCCAATCAGCTGTTTATCCTGATGATCCTGACAAACGTCAAGGATTAGCTCTAACATTTGCAATAGCAAGTACACTGATTGAAAGTCCCTCTAAATTTGCAAAAAAAATTAGAATAAAAGTAGAGACTGACTTGCCTACTGTTCTTGAATTTTTTGTCATCGAGCGGATTAAAAGTACTTTTCAAAGCTTTTACAACCTTGAAATAAGTAACTCGATAGCCTATCAAAATGCGGATTTCTGTATAAGTACAAATTTTCTTTCTGAGAGCGACTCCTTCGTTGAAACGCTGCTGATTGATGCCCAAGTAACTCTTTCAGATATCCTCGCTATCAACCAGAAAATCCTTCAGATTTTGGATGCCTGATTATGCTGGTTTTGAACGGATTGTTCTATAAGTCTTTTCAAAAGACAGAGAACCATTATGTAAAACAAAAGTGTACAGAAAAGATAATTTGAAGTGTATCCTGTCACGTAGACGGAATACACCTCATCCCTTTTCTGTACACTAAAAAATTACGATTTCACACCAAATTCGTTTTTTGCTAGAAAGGAATGGATAGCCAATCCCATTCGATACCCCTTTCCCCAAACCGTTTGCAGCTCAGACTTTTCAAATCCGACTTCCTCAATTTTTATTTTTAATCGATTAATTAACGATGATAGTTGGCTCAGGTTAGAGTTTGTTGGAGCGCTATCCCATAAACTTTGACAAAAGTCTTCTCTTGCAACAGTCTTGCTTTCTGCCTTGTACAGCTGGAGAAGCACTTTCCGTTCGTTATTGGATAGGCCAGAAAGAAAGTGTTGGCATTTGATTTCTGATAATCCTTTCCCATTCATTTTGTTAAGTGACATCTGACTTTCCTGTTGTGACTCTTTTTTTTCTGAAACATTGTTTCTTGCAATTACTTCTACAAGTTCTGCTGTTGGCGTTTTAGCATCGATCCAATCATCAATATCCTCTAACATCCATGAAAACTCTCCGCTTTTGATTAACTCTCGATCCCCTTTACGAACAATTTTGCGGCCGCTTTTGAGCAAAATTGGTAAACAATCCACTAATTCTAGAGTTGAAATCGTATCGCTAAGGATTATTACAGAAAAGTGTTGAATAAGTTCCAAACAGTCCGCTGCCTGATACAGTAAACTAGACGAGCAATACACCTCGTCGTTTAACCGTTGAAGGGCGCTTTGAAGGTCTTGTTCGGCGAGTGAATTTTTCGTTAGTATTAAAATTTTAGTCATAATGTCCCTCCGTTGTTTTGAGTGTTTTAGCAATTTGCATCCAGTTAAAACACACCTACGCTATTCTGAAATTTTATTAGCTTAACACCAAAAAACTGATGCATGATTTCTATCCAGCTCTAATTAAGATTTGTTTTTATTTTTTTTCATTCTTCAATTTTTCCAATAATGCTTTTTGCTGTTTGTTTTTGCGAATCAAATAGATTGCTACTAAAACAGCTACAGCAACGATTGCTCCAAGAATAATAACTAGGGTATAACTTTCAGGCTCAACATCTGGATCAGCTTCATTAAATTTATTTGCTTGTTCGCGGGTCACTGTAAACTCTTCGTTGACTGGCCACTTATTATTTCCAGAAACGATCGATCCAGTCAAAACATAGTCACCTGCTTCATATTGCTTCCCTTTCATAGAAACAAATAAGTCAAAAATGGTGTTAGGGGCAAATTGCATATCTTTTTGATCTGTTTTAGCGATTACCTCATCTGATCCTTTTTTCTTTAATTCAGCCTGATAGTTCACTTTATTTATATATGTAGGAGTGCTGTTGCGTACTTTCAGAGACACTGCATTTCGTACGTTCAATTGGTCCGCCTGAGCTCCTTCAAAAACAACTTTTGGTGTTACTAACTCGTCATTATTTCGCAATAATAAGGCGATTTGATAGCCATAAAGATTTTTTAAACTGGTTGAGGTTTCTTTGCTGGATTTTTCGTCATTATTCTTGCTCGATTCACCTTTTTGAGCTAAGTAAATCCCCCCAGCAATCACGCCTTTGAATTCTTCCGAGGGCATAGTGATCGTTAATTTCAACTCTCTTTCTTCCCCTGGAGACAACGTAATCTCTTTTTCTGACAATTGCACAATATCTTCAATATTGTGTTTTAAACTTTTATCATATACACGCTCTTTATTATTATGATTGGAATATTCAACAACTCCGCCAGTGTTAGTCATTGCTGAATTTATCTGCGGCAATATAACTACATTTTCATCTGTAGGGTTTTTCAGCAGAACTGCAATTTCTTGTTCGTCTCCAGGATTCATAAGCAAATCAAAATAGGAGACTTCCTTATTGTATTGATTATCAGGGATATTAGGCGTCACGCTAAATTTTAACCCGTCAACTGCTTGGGCTGTTTGGGCAAATGCTAACCCACTAAAAATCAGAAATGTGCTTAGTAAAAAAATAACAAACTTACGGCTTTTCATGTACTGACCTCTCTTTTATTTCATCTTATTTATCATAAAAACTGGCTCAAACATTGCCTTAAAAATCAGAAATGTTTGAGCCAATCTTACTCGTAACTTATTAAGTTGCTGGAGTTGCTGAAACAGTCCAAACGATTTCAGAATCGTAGGTACCTACTGATTTAGCAGATGCCCCCGGTACGTCCAATGTAAAGTGTGTTAAGTTTAAAGTAGTTGTCCCTTTTCCGACAGAACCAGTTTCAGTAGCTGTTGCGCCCATTACTTTTTTCTCCTGGCCAGGAATTAACGTCAATTTTCCAGAAGTAAAATCAGTTGAACCAGAAACTGGAACTGAAGTTGGATCACCATATGCAGCCAATTCTGCTGAAGCTAAATCATTTGTACCATCATTGAATTGAGCCGTTTGTTGAACCGTTACACTCCAGCCTTTGCTAGCCGCACTACGGCCATCGATTACCTTTACCGCACTTGTTGTAAGATCCGATGCTGACGCGTTTTCATTATCGGTTCCGCTGTCAGTTGCGTAATAAGTCTTATCCGTGTCGTACTGAATCGTATGCGATCCAAAGTCAAGGTCATCTGGTAAGTCAGAGCCAACTAACTCTAAGTCCCCTTCAACATAAGCAACATGCCCATCTGTTGTTTTAGTGACCGCTGCAGCAGCTGTTGGCAACCCCGCATTCAAACTTAATAGTGAAATCCCAACGACTCCACACACATAACCTAATGTTCTTTTCTTCATATTATTCTCTCCTTAATTTTTTTTATAATAAAACAACAAGTGTTTTACTAACTTAGTTAAATAAAGCATGATACAAAACGCTATTATGCCTATCCCTATACCAACTGTCGACCACTTTATCAAGCTGCCTGTTTGCGGAAACTGCTTATTGGATTGTGATCGTGAGTCAGAGGAAGGTCGTGTTTTAGAAACCGTTTCTTCTTTCGTATTGCTCTCAGAAGTTTTTGTGTCTTCTAAATAGAAGCCAACTTTGCCGGTTGAACCATTTTTATTATTTTCCAATTCCTGAGCACCGTACCCAATAGAGGTGTTTGCTAGAAATACGAACAGGCTCAAGAACAGGCAAGCAAAAATTCTCATCAGCTGCTTTTTCATTCGTTCTTCTCCCTTCCTCCGTTTACGGTATATTTGACACCAGCCACTCTATTTGAGTTGTATAGTCACTAGCATACTTTTCAGCGGTGCTAGGGATCTCTAGCTTAAATTTTTCAAGCGGCAATTCAACGATTCCTTTACCTTGTCCATTTGAGGCTAGTAGCAGCTGACTTGAGACATTGGGGGTTAGGGTGACTCTTTGATCACTTACACCGCCTGGTGCTCCTCCAGTACTTTGACTCAAGTCGGGTTGTCCAGCATGAAACGATAGTTGAGCTCCGGTCAGTTCTTGATTGGAGGCTGTCTTAAATTGAGTCAGCTGCTTTACTGTCAGACTCCAACCAACAGTGGATAAGCGAGTATCCTTAACACCGACCGCTCCTGTTGTCATATCTGTCGCCGCCGCATTCTCATTATCACTTCCGCTATCTGTTGCGTAGTAGGTCTTATCTGCGCTGTTTTCTATTTTATGTGTCCCAAATTTTAACTGGTCAGGAATCTTTGCGGTTAACAATTCTAACTCCTCGACGATACTATCTGGCTGCCACTGAGCTGTAAAAATTACATCTGCTTGTGCCATCGTATACGTAGTTGGTGAACTGGATAAGAATGGATTTTGATAGATTTGATTATCCACACTGTTTAGCCAACCAACGAATTTGTGATCGGATTTGACTAAATCACCTTGTGGAGCGACATTCACTATATCACCTTGGCTATATAATGTTGGATCATTAGGAGTCGTTCCGCCATCCGCTCCGTTAGGATCATACGTGACAGTATATTGCTGTTCACGTCGGACTAACATATTGATCTCGTGTAAAATCATGTCTGGATTTACAACACTACTCTCATCAGTAAAAATTCGTTCTGCTGATTTATGATTCAAACGTCTCGCAGTCAATTTTGCTTCAGTGTAGTCGGTATCCGAGGTAAACAATTTGTTTTGAGCAATCTGAGATGTATCAATAACAATATCGTTATTCGTATCCGTCCTAACAGCTGTCCACTCATAATTAGCATATTTTTCAATATTGAAATCTGCAGCTGTTGAATAAGGTGTCGTCGGTGTCGCATTGAAAGGATCAGAAACCTTTGTTTCATAATTTTCAATGATTTTAATGTCCTCTAGAGACCCATCTGTATCTATTTGATGATTCTCTACATAAAAAGCTGGATAGCTTCCTTTATCGGGTTGAAGGGTTTTAGAAGTTGCCTTAATGCTCAACTCATTGGGTTGTTCATTCCATTCTTCATCATAATTCTTGTTATTATAGATGGTGAGAATCGGTTGTCCTTCTGAAGAAATCCCAGCAAACCAGATTGGATATTTTTGAGCTATTACGTCTATGCTATCGCTTAAATGCCCTTTTCGCTGACTCCCTCCGCCTTCAATGTTTAAAGAGATATTGTCGGTTCTAAATCCGTAGGTACCACTCTCAATCTCCATAGAGGTTCTATAAAGCGTCATATAGCCTGATTCATCCGATTCCTTGAGTTCGATTCCTTTGTCACTAGTTTTAATGGATAAATAGCTATCTGAGAAATTATAATTATTTTGGTCCATCCCTTTAATCCCAATCGCAGCATTGATAATCGTGGCATTGATTCCAGAGAACTCTATCTGTGTACTAGCCCCTTCATCTCCACTAGTATTATCCGCTTCTATAGCAATGTCTCTTGCTGAAATCGTTACTGGAATTTGATATAAATTGGAATCACCTGTAAAGGACAGCCTCAGGCCTTGTTGTGCAACGATACCCTTTCCTTCACTAGCGACAATGTTGATTTTCGATCCTGTATCATGCTCGGTTTCACTATACCCAGTAATGGAGATATCCCGTTTTGTCTGAATTCCTGCTGAACGAGCATCCACATCTACGGTTATCACCCCTGCCGTATCTGATAATGCCTCTTCCAAGCGGATATCCAATTGAGCGGCTTTTATACCATGATCTCCCTTGGCCTCAACCGACACATTCTTATCTCCTACAATGCCAATTCTTGACTCCATTTCATCGTTTGAATAAATACCATAGGAGGCGTCTATTTCAATCGGTGCGGTTGCCTTTAAGCTTAAATCAACTCCTGAATGATCTAATCCCCGAAGTAAAATAGCTCCAGCGGACGTAGGTAATTCACCGCTTGAAATATTGTTGTCTGAAAATAACTGTTCAATCGTTGCCATGGTCGTATTAGACTCGCCAGTCGATTCGCCCAAAATAGAAATCTTTGGTTTTGGAGAGTCATACTTATTCGTAAGCATCTCCTCCGCTACGATTCCTTGTCCTTTGATAGCAGAGCCTGTAACTCCTACCTCTTGTTCTGGTTCTACTCGAATCCCTCCAGCAAAAATCCCCGTACCATCTGTTGATTGACCATTGATTGTTCCTGAAGTCAGTTGTATTGACCCCGCTGTAATCTCATGCACTCCGCCATTATCATAAAAGTTTCTCATTATTATTCCAAAGCCTGTGTTGGTTGTTCCCTTTAAATCAGAAAGAAAATCCTCCCCGCTATGTGAATCAGGATAAGCTTCGTAATAATTCGCTTCTACCCCATTTCCCGATACGGAAGTACCATCAATTTTCCCACCATAATTTAGTAGGATCCCCTCAATAAAAATACCAATACCAGTAGAGGCTTCTCCCGTTAGATAGGCTTCATAAAAACGATCAGTTGCTTCCCCGGCAGATCCATATTTTGTTTCTACGGCTGCTCCTTCTGTCGAAAAAACACCGTAGCCTTCTGAATTGGACTTACCGGTCAACTCGGCTCCGTCCAACGTATACCTTGTAAATACAGCCCCTGAACCCGAACTTCCACTTGCTTCTGCATGCATTTTTGTCCCGATTTCTCCTATATACTCGCCGTATGCATTTTCTTGCTCGAGCTTCTCCCGAAAAGCGCTCATTGCTGAATAATCCTCGCGAGCAGGCGGGTTTTCTTTTGTTACGCTAATGCCTGCTTGATTCGCCGAAGTATGAACATCTCCGGTAATGTTCTCCGTCCCATCAACCGTATAAATCCCAATTTTATTTGATGATACATCTAGTTTAACTGGCTTCCAGTCCAGTTCCTCTCTCTCTCCAATGATCAATTTTGAAACCTTGATTCCATAATCCAAATTGTTATGAACAGCCAAAGCAGAGTCACTTAAAATGGTTAACTCACTAAACGTGCCATCTGCAATAATGATTTGCTGAATCTGATTAACACCTGAAGGTTTTCTTTCAGAATAGAGTTCATTAATAGTGGTGCTCCCTGAATTCGAAAATTCAACGATGGTGTTCTCGTCGTACTGACCTTCTTCCTTCACATGAGTGTCAGGATCGTATGTACCATCCACATAATCTTTTGGTGTATCCATCAAGAGATAGCTTCCATCATTTTTCAAAACTATTCCTGTATTTGAAACAGTTATTTTCGAGACAGCAGCATCTGTTGTTCCTCTAGTGTTTTTCGCAGCACGCTTTATATTCTTTTCGGGTTCACTATTTTCTGGAACCAAAGCATTGCTTTCTTCTGTGGTTTTGCGTTCATCAGATTCCTTTATCGGCGTTGATTGACTATTCTCAGATAGTTCATTTTCTACTACATTGCTCTGAGTAGCCTCTCGTGAAGAAGTATTCGTCGTTGTTGTTTCCGTCTCAGCTAAAGCAACCTCTGAAAATACTGGTACATTAATCCCCAGAACCACCCAGATGCTCAGCAAAATTTTTGTTTTTCTGATCACACCCCTCATTTTTATAAAGTTCTTAGACTTTTTTTCCAAAAACTATACACCTCCACTTTGACTCAACTGGATTAGAGTAACTATCTTGATCAAATTTCAGCAACAGCTGTTAAATCATTGTGATTCGCTCCAGTCCATCATAAAAACCAAAAAATTATGATATCGAATAGGTTCATTTCTAACTCTCACAAAAAACAAGCGAAACTTTTCGTTTTCTCACCCATAACTTTTAACAGAAAAAAAGGTTATCTGGTAAAATGAATCATAGAAATAAACACCCATTCATTTTTACCTTGGTCTTATAAAAACCAAGAAGCACGTCTAAAACGTTGGTGTAAAAGTGATTACAAGCGGTGTTTGACGTAATCTGACGGCAAATAGAAAAGGATGGCAAGCATAATGTAGAGTTGTTCGATTTTTTTTATGACGACTGAAAATTTCGTGATTGCTTTACTATCACCGTTTAAAGTAAGCGCTTTCTTTAAATTTGAAAAAGAAAGCACCCAAAATTGTGTATTCATTTTTTAAAATTGTTTAGTAATTACTGAAGGATTTTCTCCAGTTGAACAATGACATGCATTCGCTGCTCCATCATCGAATCGGCATAGGTATCTAATGTTAATTGCGTAGACGTATGTCCCAACATAGCGCTCACAGATAAGATATCTCCTTGAGCCTCCAAACAACGAGTTGCGAAGGTATGACGCAATTGGTGGAAATGAATATCCTGAATACCTGCTTGATCACGTAAACGATGAAAATGATACGTCAACAATCGCGGTTCCATTGGTCGACCATTTTTCGAAAATACATAAAGGCTAGTTGATTGCTTCCTTAATCGAAGTAATTGTTTTTTTAGCTTCATACCGAACGGAACTATTCTTACCGCTGCTTCGGTTTTAGCAGTATCATAGCTTAGCTGAGTCCTTTGCGTCTCGCTTGTCAAAGCAAGTCGTTGATAAGTATTATTGACATGTATGATGTCTCGTTCAAAATCGATATTCGACCAACGCAATGCCGCAACTTCCCCAATTCGTAAGCCCGTATACAATGCCAAATAGGTTGGTAATCCCCGTGCCCCTCCTTCTTTTAAAGCAACCTTTTCCAAATTTTGTTGTTCTTTTTTGGTCAACGAGCGAATCTTTTTTTTCTTCTCTTTTGGCATTTTAATAGTAGAAAAAGGGTTCTCTTTCAAATGGTCTAACCTTTTTGCATGATTTAAACATTGACACACTATGCGCATAGCAGCTTTCATAGTGGAGGCCTTTAAGCCTAAACGAACCCATTGCTGAACCAATTGTTTTCCTATTTCAGAGTTCAACTCGTTTAATAGCTGGTTTCCGATAAAAGGAAAAACATACTTGATTAGTTTGTAGTGATAGTTCTCATAGGTAGACGGCTTCACCTCATATTGAATCGATTGTAGCCATTGATACCCCCACTCCTCAAAGGGGATGCAGGAGCTCCCTTGAATTTTTTGAATGGTTTGATAATGAACCTTTAATGGATAAAGTTTTACCCGCACTTCTTGCAAGGTCTTTCCATAGACATAGCCATACTTTACTTTTCCATCAGCCTTACGTCCTTTTTTATACCGTCCTTCCCAACGACCGTCTTTTCTCTGATAAATATTTTCTCCTCTACGCATGTGATTCTCCTTCTATATTGACGGCGCAACTGACGTTCTAAACGTACAGCTTTTGCCAGATAATTGTGATTTCGAAGCCTCAATCATTTCTTAATTAATCTCAATAATTTAATTTCACGATATTTTACTAATAAAAGTCAAAAAATAAGTTGATATTTCACTCTAGCTGACATATAATGTTGCTAACAAATAATTAATATCACGTTATATTTGTTATCTGTTGATTGTTTTACTATCTTGGTCTTTATAAAACCAAGATAGTTAATGGGTATATAGATTGTGAAAAAAACATGAGCTGACTCTTCTGGGAACGAACCTAGAAGAGCACTTTTTGTATACAATCGAGTAGCTCTTGATAAGACGAGTAAGGACTATACGATCAATACTCAACTTCGAAAACCATCAGTATCGAAAGATTATCACGCTAAAGATTACACAAGAGCTCAAAAAACTACCTTGTTCAGTATCATTTTTTATCACTGACTATTTATCCATAGAAATTGTCAGTTGAGATGCTTTAGTACTGATTTGAAAAAATAGGTAAACAAAATCACTCATTTTCACCTGAGAACAGCAATCAAAAAAAGCAATTGATATTTATTATCATTTAATATAAAATATACTTATTGTTTTGAAAAAAATGATGAATAATGTTTTGAAAAAAGTGGTGATTGGGGAAAATTGTTGTTTGTTTGGTTTTTTGGGGTAATTTTCTACAGAGCAGATGTATATCCTTTCAAATTTATATGTTCATTATGACAATAACTCAACTATTCATAGTGCCGCGAGATGTTTAATCTTTAAAGATTCAGGAGGTGATTTGTTGAATAATAATATCAAAAAGAAAGCTTACAGGAATACACCAGCCTTTGTGTTGTTATCTTGGGCTACATTCATATTCTTTTGTGTACTTATACTTATTGGTCTATATACATTAAAAGAACCATTGATGGTCAAAGGATACTATTTAATGGGTTCTGTTGGTTTGATCTCCTCTTCTTTCACTCTTTCGAAAGTGATTCGAGACAACCAAGAAGATGAAGAGAGATACAATAAAATGTTCCGCGTTCAAGACGAAGATGAAGCGTAATAAAAGCCTAAACTGCATAGAACTATGCAGTTTAGGCTTTTAATTTTATTTATCCTTTTTTTACTTGATGAAATCGATTGGCAGAAATGGACTATTTTTGATCCGATGTGAATCAAAATTATTTCTTCGCTAGAATCCGCTCGATCGTTGACAGTTCATCTGCACTGAAATCTAGATTATTCAGTGCCTTTATATTATCTTCTAATTGACTTAGTTTAGATGCTCCGACTAATACGCTGATAACAGCTTTTTGCTGCTGATTCCACGCCACCGCCATTTGGGCTAATGTCTGACCACGCTGTTTTGCAATTTGATTCAGCTCACGAACAATTGACAGCGTATCCTCCACATTTTCTTCATTTAAAAATTGAATCTCAGAACGGTGTGCACGAGAATCTTCTGGAATTCCATCCAAATATCGATCTGTCAATAAGCCTTGTGCCAACGGGCTAAAGACAATAGCTCCAAGCCCTTCTTCTTCCAACACATCTGTTAATCCATCCTCAATCCACCGATCAAACATGTTATACCGTGGTTGATGAATAATAAAAGGCGTCTTTAATTCTTTAAAGATTTTCGCGATTGCGGCTGTCCTTTGTGCATCGTAATTGGAAATGCCAATATATAGAGCCTTCCCTTGACGAACAAGCAGATCCAAAGCACCCGCCGTTTCTTCTAAGGGGGTGTCGTAATCTGGGCGATGATGGTAAAAAATGTCAACATAATCCAAGCCCAATCGCTTCAGACTTTGATCACAGCTGGCAATGATATTTTTCTTTGATCCCCACTCACCATAGGGTCCAGGCCACATATAGTAACCGGCTTTTGATGAAATGATCAGCTCATCACGGTAAGGCTTTAAATCCTGAGTCATGATACGCCCAAAATTCTCTTCAGCTGCTCCTGCAGGCGGACCATAATTATTGGCTAAATCAAAATGTGTAATTCCTCGATCAAAAGCCCCCAATACAATCTCCCGCTGCTTTTCAAAATGGTCATAGCCGCCAAAATTGTTCCACAATCCCAGTGAAATCGCAGGAAGCTTCAAACCTGATTTTCCAACTCGATTGTACTTCATCGTTTCATACCTTTTTTCATCTGCTACGTACATCATAACCCTTCTTTCTCATCTATTTTTACCTGAGATGTCCGAAACAAGCTCAATGACATCCTTCCTTCAAATTTTACTGCGGATTCTGATTCAGAACAACTAAAACAATGTGCTTAGAATGGAATAAAGCTTTCAAAAAATCACTTTGAAAAAAAGTTTGCTCATTTAAACTATATATACGTTTTATTTAATAGAATCCTTTCTTCTTTCTCTCTCTTGATAACCAAATTTTCCTTACTTATACTTAAATCCGGTAACTGTTTTATTTTATAGATAGCTTTTCCCCTAACACAAAAAACGTTCGATAGAAGGTTTCTATCGAACGAGCTAGCCTTTCTTTTATTGAAATTAATTTCCCATTATTTGTATTCGACAAGTACGTTCTCTCACCCGGTTTTGATCGAAATCAACAAAATAAATGGAACCTACAACACCGATAGACAAAGCGCCATCATTTAAGGCAAAAGTCTCACTTGCTCCAAAAATAGATGACCGGATATGTGCATCGCCATTCAGTAAGATTGCTGGATCTGAAGGGTGCTCTGGATGATCCAATTTGAACAAGAAATCTTTATGTGCTGGTCCAGGGTATCGATAATTGGTATTTTCTGACAGCTCTCTCGGTATCAAGCGGTCTAATATCGTATTCATATCCACTTGCAGGTAATCATCCCCATTAAAATCAAGATCATGCATAAACTCTTCAAAAATTACTGAGCACGTAGTATGCTGTGATTGAACTAGACACAAACCATATCGTATACCGCTTTCTTTAATAAACTCGTTTACTTGCTGGGTAACATTATGATAAGTAATACGGCGCCCATTTGATTTCAAGATCAATTCTTTAGTTGCGACTTTCATCGGATAGCATTCCTCCTTGTATGTCAAAAGAACCTCAATCATTTCTCGTAATGTAGTCTTTGGGGAGCTGGAACAAACAATTCCACTCGTTCCGCCAGTCCCATCGGCTCCAGATTCAAGTACTTTTTTAACATCAGCTGCTGAACTTATTCCGGCTGCCTGTAATATTTTCGTTTTTGGTGAAATCTCCCTGATAGCTGCATTACATTCGGCCATATAGCTTTTGTCACTTGTTGTGCCTGAGCCAATCAATTCAGTAGGCTCACAAACAATAATTGATGGTTCAAGCAGAGCTACAGCTTTTCCTTCAGTTACTGAATTGGCACAAATAATTGTGTGTAAGCCTAGCTCTTTTGCTCTTTTTACAGCTTTTTCCAAGTCGTGATAGGTCATTGGGTGTTCAGCATGATTCAAAAAAGTAGCTTTGGCTCCTACTGAAACTAGCGATTCAGGAAAGATATGGCCCATCCCTCTTCCAGAAGGTATTCCATCCATGTGCTGTGATGTAATGATTAAATTTTTAGTTTGACTTACCACTTGGTATGCCTCAGTAAATGGTACTGTGAAAAATATCGTCAGGTCATATCGAAACGCTAATTCATCCGCACACAGAGCCAAGTCGAGCAGCTCTGTGCCAAATAAATATCCTTTCGGATTAACGCAAAAGAACGGTGTTTGAATGATTTCCATAGCTTTTCTCCAATCTTTGGTAGGAAAGTCTCGAATTACATTAAGCTTTTATATAATTCAATAATCTCTTTGACTAAAGCCTCTCTTGGATTACCAGGACTACAAACATCTTTAAAGGCATCCTCAGCAATTTTTGGCAGATCTTCAGCTTTCACACCCAATTCTGAAATCGTACTAGGGATACCCACATCTTTACTTAAGGTGTCAACAGCATCACATGCAGCATTACGAACTGTTTCCAAATCCATTGTATCCGCACCTTCGATCCCTAAGACAACAGCAATAGCTCTGTATTTTTCTCCAGTATGTTCCTTATTGAAGCGCATAATTGTTGGCAATAACGACGCACAAGCAACACCATGAGGGATGTTATACCATGCGGATAGAGGATGGGCCATACCGTGTACTAATCCTAATCCGACATTTGAAAACCCCATTCCAGCTATATACTGACCAAGAGCCATATTCTCTCTTCCAAGCTGATTTCCAGCAACTGAATCACGCAAAGAACGCCCGATGATTTCGATTGCCTTTAAGTGCATCATATCTGTCATTTCCCAAGCACCCTTGGTTATATATCCTTCAATAGCATGAGTCATGGCATCCATTCCTGTAGCGGCGCATAATGATTTGGGCATTCCCATCATCATATCGCTATCAACAAAAGCAACAATTGGAATATCATGTGGATCTACACAAACGAACTTCCTTTGATTTTCTTTATCGGTAATTACATAGTTTATTGTTACCTCTGCTGCCGTTCCAGAGGTCGTCGGTACCGCAAAAATTGGCAAGCTTGGATTTTTCGTCTTCGCTTCTCCTTCTAAACTAACAACATCGGAAAATTCAGGATTTGTTAAAATAATCCCTATTGCTTTAGCCGTGTCAATTGGTGAACCCCCGCCAATCGCAATCATACATTCTGCAGCTGAACGCTTAACAAACTCAACGCCGGCTTTTACATTTTCAATAGTAGGATTTGGAACGATGTCATCATAAATCACGTAGTCCACTCTAGCTTCTTCCAATAAACGAGTGACTTTTGTTGCAACCCCTAAATCGATCAAAGCTTTGTCTGTTACAACTGCAATTTTTTCATAGCCGCGTTGCTGTAATTCATCTATGATGTGTTTAATTGCCCCTTTACCAAAGTATGAGGTCTCATTTAAAATGATTCTGTTTGCCATCTTTTCTCCCCCTTATATTTTGAAAAAATCTTTGTTCGGAGTAACACCAAACTGCTTAGCTAGCTCCTTAAAGTTTTCATCAGAAATTTTCTGTTTGACTCCTCCTTGGGCTTTTACATACGTGTAAACTTCAGCCGCTTTTTCGGCGGTTTCAATTAAGCCAAATGTTTCATCAATGGATCTTCCAGCCCCATAAACACCATGAAAAGACCATAGAACCAATCGGAAGTTCTTCATTGCGTCAGCTGTTGCTTCACCAATCTCATTAGATCCAGGAATTAACCAAGGCAACACACTTACCCCTTCTGGAAAAACGACCAGACACTCTGTACACATTTCCCATAATGTTCGAGAAAATGCTTTTGAAGTTAATTCATGGGTAAAAGTCATAGCCAGTAAATGTGTCGCGTGACAATGCATAACAACCTTATTCTCTGGATCAACCTCCAGCCGTGCAATATGACTCATAAAATGAGCAGGTAATTCACTAGTTGGCACCCCACCATCGCTGTAGCCCCACAGCAGATCCACACTGTGAGCATCTTCAGCAACCCTTAGAATACCTAAATTGTTTTCAGGATCAGATTTTACATTCTTAAAATATTTACCCGAACCAGTAACTAAGAAATACTTTCCAGCTAACGCTTGACCATCAAAGCTCATGGGAATATTACAAATAATTTTTTTCGTATCGATCACTTCTTGAACGTCTTTTTCCTCCAATAAATAGGTGATATTCCCTCCGTTTCTTTCATCCCAACCTAAACGGTAGAGATTCGATGTTACCTCGATCATTTCTTGAACTGGTTTATACTGTAAAATGTTCTTCAAATAAATCCCTCCATATTTTAAAAAACGATAATTTATTTATGTCTACTAAAAAGTTCCTCTAAAACTCAATTTAGTTCATCCAAGGCTTAATCAACACTTTATTTGCCTTCCCACTCTTCATTAACTGGATCGCATCGTACAATTGACTCAATGGCATGATTTCTGAAATATAGCGAGAAGCATCAATTCTGCCTGAAACAATAGTGTCAAAAGCTTCCTTTACTTGGATCGTATTTGAACCATAATGGCCGTACACCCAAATGCTATTATAATGAAGGAAGTTTGTATCAATAGGTGTCATTTCCCCTTTTGGAACGCCGCCAAAAAATACCAAGGTACCGTTTGGCCGAACCATGTAAACGGCTTGAGTTTGTGCTTTAGTAGAAGGATTTGCCGAAATGACGACATGAGCCCCTTGTCCATCAGTCAGCTTTTTCACTTCTTCTACTGCATCAACTTTTAAGCTGTTGATTGTATGGTCAACTCCGAACGCTTTAGACTCTGCCAGTCTTTGATCGTTAATTTCAACCATAATTACTTTATTTGCTCCACGTATTTTGGCCAATTCTGCCTGAAGGCATCCAATCGGACCAGCTCCGACAATGACTATCGTCTGTCCAATTTGAACCTTTACATTATCCAAGCAAGCGTATACTGACGATAACGGTTCTGCCATCACTGCTGTTTCAAACAATACTGCTTCTGGAATTTTATAGATATTCGGTCCATTTACTCCCCACGATGGCACAGCCATATATTGAGCAAAGCCGCCTTGGATTCTGTCATAAGCCTTCAAATTTTTACAGCTGTGACTATTCCCAGCGCGACAATACTCACACTCTAGACAAGGTACTGCAGGATAGACATATAACCGATCACCTACTTTGAACTTTGTACACTTTTCACCGATTTCTGAGACTGTCCCTACAACTTCATGACCATAAATATGAGGATAGTCCCCTTTCCTTGAATCAGTGGTCACATTTCTTATATCAGAACCGCATAAGCCGATTACCTCGACCTTCAAGAGCAATCCCTCTTCGTCATAATCGGGCTTTTTAATTTCCTCAATCCGGATATCATTTGCTCCATACATCAATGCTGCTTTCATTAAATATTCCTCCAATTTCTAGTGTTTTTTCTATTTAGGACGCTTAGAAAACTCCTCCAATTGCCTTGAATAAAGCATATATAATCCATGTGTACCACTGAGAACCAACCGCTAATGAAGTAACCATCTCAGTGTCAGCCGGCATCTCATATCCCACTTGTGTCGCTAGCTGAGTGACGATCGGTGCCGCATAAGTAGCACAGTACAAGATAATCGCTGTAAAAATCACCCCTGTAACAAGTCCACGGAATAAATTCCCTTTTGAAGGCACAATCGCAAATATCATAAAATATGGTAACGCTGTCAAATCGGCTAAGGGTAAAACTTTATTCCCTGGCAAGATAAACGCCAGGATAAGAGCGACAGGAATCATCAATAATCCTGTTGTTAAGACATACGGATGCCCAATTCCCAAAGCTGAATCTAATCCAATATATAATTCTCGACCTTCAAATCTTTTTTGCATCCACTCCTGCGCTGATTCAGAAATCAACATCAAACCGTCCATTAATAAAGCGACCATTCTAGGCATTAGGACTAAACTTGCAGCTATTGTCACCGCTGTTTGCAAAATTTGATCTAAAGGCATTTTTGCTGCTGTAGCTAAGATTCCTCCAACAAACAAACCGATTAACATTGGTTCACCGAAAATACCCAGCTTGCTTTGGACTTTTTCTGGTGTCCAAGAAATATTTTTAATACCCGGAATTCGATCAAGTAACCAATTTAAAGGATAGCCGATTAAAGCCCAGCCGCTTGACTGAATTTGTGGAAACGAAATACCTTCTAATCCCAAAACTTCATCTAAATCTTTTTGTGTCCAGTCAGCAATCTTAAACACAATCGCCATATTGATCACTGCACTTAACAGCGCTAGAATCATGCTTTTAGTCGTTAAATATAGCGCGCCAGCAATCATCATGGAGTGCCAGAAATTCCAAATGTCCACATCCATAGTTTTTGTCCAATTCAACAAAATCATGACTACATTCGTTGCTATAACTGTGATAAATACGAATGGAACAATCTGTGTTCCCCAAGCTAAGGACGAACCAACTCCCCAACCAATATCGGTAGCAACTAAATGAAAATTATAGTTCTCCACTAATGCTTTAGTTACAGGGCTGATCGCAGACGTCATCAAAGTCGCAATTACATTCAGCCCAACAAATCCGACCCCAACAGTCAAACCAGATTTGAAGGATGCTGAAAACTTATTTCCAAATATTAATCCCAACACCGTAATGATAAGAGGCATCATTACACTAACCCCTAAATTGACAATGTACTGAAAAAAATCAAAAATTGCAGTCATCTTTTTTCCTCCTATTTACATACTTACTGTTTTAGAATTGAAATAATCTGATCGATCGTTTCTTGCTTTTTGATCCCTGTTAAGAATGAACGCCCCATCACCACTGGTACGTCTTTAACATCTGTTGGGATTTGAGCGGAGCTAACGATTAAATCTGGCTTTAGAGTCGCTACTTTTGAAGAAATTTGTTGCACGGTACATTGTTCTAGCGTATACGGAATCTTATTTGCTTCAACCGCTTCCTTTACCTTCTTGGAAATGACCGTTGAAGTCGCAATCCCAGATCCGCAACACACATAAATTCGTTTTTTTTCCATAATATATTCCTCCTAAATTAATTGTTGGCTACAGTTGTTCGGCAATTAGTGTAAAACAATCTTTTTCATTCATCTTTTTTCTATTTGAATTATAAAAAAGTTTTTGCTCTGTTCCGGTCATTTTCGCTGCTGGCTTTACCCAAAATTCATTGTGCGTGGGTACTAAAATATACTGTGGTAAGTTCTTTCGATATCTTAACCATCCTTGGTATAACTCCTCAATTGAACGATTCTTTAACTCGGTACTCTTTAAATAGCTGTACATTTTCTTAGGCATGTAATGGGACCAAATTACTTTCGCATATAGTATGATTCCCCCATAAATCAGAAACATTGAAAGAAAGAACCATTTATTATTTTGGATTAATTCAACGATCATTCGTCCGAATGAGCCCAGATTAAAATACAGAACTCTATCAAGAATGGGTGCTAACATTTTTATCACTCCTATGATATTTGTTCAGAAAACTCCTGAATCGTTTTGATAATTTCCTTTGGATTGTTTCCGGTAACCAGTTTCTTCATAATCGAATCATTTTGAATCAGGTCAATAAAAACTTGTAAGACTTCCAACTGATCCTCCGCCTTTTTTAGCGCCAACATAAAAATTACTTCAACTTGTACCACTTCATCGCTCGTTCCCATCTGAATAAATGGGAGCTTCTTTTCTAAAAGAGCAATTGCCACAGCAGGTTCATTCACGTGAATACTGTCTGTATGAGGAATAGCAACTCCAAATTTTTCGGTTTCCAAGCCTGTTGGGAAAGCCTCTTCTCTTTCTAAAACGGCATCTTTATATGATGCTTTCACATGCTTATTCACAATTAATAAATCAGAAAGTTCACTTAATACTTCAGATTTAGTTTTGGCTTTAGAGAAAATCACTAAATCTTCTCTAACTAGTTCTTCAACATTCATTTGTCTTCCTCACCTTCACCAATATTTAGACAGTTTAATAGCTCATGCGATGTATTGCTTTTTTTCATAGTTTTTAATATTTTTTTATTTTCTGCGATACTCATTATTTCAAAAAGGGCATTAATATGGCTCTCTTGATTTATAGGAGCGATAATAAATACGAAATGGACAAGACAGTCTCTTGAAAAATTTACGCCATCCTTGACATACAGTAGGGAGACGGCTAAATCCTTTACACCTTCCTCTGGTCGAGCGTGAGGGATAGCTACTTCATCACCCAAAACAATATAAGAATCATCGATATCGTGCGAATCAATCATGGTCTGTATATAATTGGATGTAATCTGCTTTTTTGCTAGAAGCGGTTGGCTTCCTTTAATAATCGCTTCTTGATAGTTCTCCACACTTTCAACAACCTGAACAGCTTCAATCGATAAAAGATCTAGTAAACGATGTTCTGAATTTGGCGCATGATCCCGTTGGTGATTTTCTCTTGTTTGAAATACGTCCACTAATTTTTTTTCAAGGGATGATCGATCCTGAACAACGGTGTATTCCTCTACAGCCGACATGATTCTTTGCAATAAAGCGTCGATTTCTTGATGTGTTCCTCCATCCATTTCTCTTAGGACATGACTTTTTAAAAGTCTCAATTCATATTGACTCATAATCGGCTTTACAATAAATAGCTTCTCCACCCCTTTTATGGGGACTGTTGAAAATACTACATCTACTTGATTTTTGATTTTCGAAAAACTTCTCAATGAGCATGGAGGTAAGAAGGTAAACTCTGGAAAAATTTTTTGTAAAAAAGTATTAAGTGTTTGGGAAATTAGAACACCGCTTTTACAAACGACGACCGCCTGATATTCTTTACGTCCTTTTTTTACTTCCGATAAAGCACTCAAAACAAACATTGTAATAAATAAGAATTCATCATCTGGGATCGTCTCGCCAATAAATTCCTGAAGCGGTTGAAAAGCTTCTAGAATAATTTCCTTAAAAGCATAGTATTTCGGATCAATTTGAATATCTTCAATTTCCATTCTCAAATTCAAGTGATACCTCATCCGATAGAAAGCAGGTTTCATGTGCAAGATCATTCGTTCCTTTAAATGCTGCTTATCCGTCAAGGTGACGCAAGCTTTCTTTTCAAAAGAGGTTAAACAATCCTCAATAATTATTGATAATTGTTGAGAAAGCTCTTCCGTCAAAATGTCTCCCGAGATAATATTCGTCGTTAACAGCTGCAAGGTAATGAATAGTTTCTCTTGATCAGGAAACTCTGCCCACTCTTCAAACATTTCACTTGCCACGGCATATTCCTTTGTGTCTGCTAACATACTATTATTGATTTGAAATGATTCTTGTATGGTGTACCCATTCGTTATTCGATAAGCAATGATTGCAAGAATATAGGGCAGTACTTCTATTTGCTCATCTGAAAATTTGACCTTAAGTGTTTCTTCCGCATCCTCTAAAATCTCATGAAAGTTAGCTATTTCATCACTGATGGACTCTGTAAAAGTCTTTAATAACTGATCTCCATTGGGTATTTTTCTCAATTCGTCAATCGTCTCTATCAATAATTTTCTTAAATCCCACTCATTTCCCGATAGATCATATCCAAGTGTACGAGAATACGAAAGCTTGATTTCATTTGGTAATTCCTTTTTTAGGTAGCGTAATGATCTTAAAACAGTATTCTTACTGATTTGCAAATCAATCATAAAGTGATCAAGAGACAAGTAACTAGGTTTTGTAAAAATGATTAGAAGAATAATGTTGCATCGGTCTTTTTCAGTGTAAAAAGAAGCCGTAGATTTCTCAGAAATTTTGTCCTCCTTAAAATGGGCTAGCAGCTCTGGAGACAAATAGAAAAAACCATTTCTTGTTCGCATTAGTTCTGGAAAATTTAACTCCTCACACCAGCTATTGATTTTCTTGATACTATAGTTCAGTTGATTTCGAGTAATATCAAACTCGTTCATTAATGTTCGACTATCAACTTGAGAATGATAAACCAGATAATTTAGAATCCGCTCACTTCGTTTATCCATTTCAATCATCCTTTCCTGTAATTTTTATTTCTAGCATTCATCCTCTCTTAGTTATCAATTGAGCTCACCCATAGTATAGGTCATTTACAGATTTTAAAGTATCCGCTTTCATCCCCATTTTTAAGCAATCCAATCAACAACATGATGCTAGTCGATTCTAACTATAGTTTAAACTAATATCAAACCGTTATTTTAAAAAAATACTCAAGTTCTAGAAAGTTTATTTTGAAGTTTAAAAAATCACAAAAAGCACATAAACAGACAAGCTGTTTATGTGCTTTCAAAAATTCAAATAATTGTTCTTTTATTTTGCGTATCAGAGAATTCTCATAGCGTAATTTTCACTAGGATATATCTGATAAAGTTTAAAAATTAATGAAATATCTTCTAGCTTTTATTGGCTAAAAACCTTTTTGTTACATCAAAAATATTGTCTCTAGTTGTATCAATTAGTGTCTCACTATTGAATCCTTCAGAAAGACTTAGCTGATTATACAACTCAATAAACATTGGTAAATTAAGTCCACAGACGATTTCAATGTTTCGATTTTCTGACAATCTCAATGCAGTATTGCACGGACTTCCTCCAAACAAATCGACTAAGCAGACAATATCCTTCTTAATTTCTGATATCTCCTCTATGACTTTTTTATAAAATGCTTCGCCAGAATCTTCTGGCAATAAGGAAATCGCAGAAACATTCTCAAAATCCCCAATAATCATTTGCGCCGACCTTAATAGACTATCACCAAAGTCTCCATGAGTTAAAATAAGGATATGATTGTTCATTTTTTCCTCCAATTCTCGTTACAGATTTTACTAATATAGATAGAAATACATATGTTTATCTTGGTTTTGTGTCTATAATCAAGCTATCCTTTCGCTCATTTTTTGCCTGAACTAGTATTTGAGGATCTAAAAAACACTCGATAATTGTTTGACTCATGGCCTTTGCTGAGCGCTCGATTGCATTATGACTTATCGGTTGGATTGCCAACCTCTCATACTCTGGAGTATGAAGTGATACTCTAGTAGGATTCAAGCTGAAATATGGATTTGCTGTTGGCATAATTTGACTAACATTTCCAAAGTCAGTTGAGCCAAAATCATCTGGAAATCCAGATAAAACTTCTTCATCCACATCTTCCAAAGCCGAACGACAAATGTTTCCTAATGTATGGCTAAATGTTCTTGCCGCATACCCTTTCTCCTCGGTGATGTCCACTTCACATCCTGTCGCTAAAGCTGCTGCTTCAATACATTTTTTGACCCTTTCCACTAAACTAATCATCTCGAGTTCTTCCATGCAGCGAACACTGTACTCAATTTTGGTATAGTCTGGTATCACATTACTAGCAGTTCCTCCCTCAACGATATACCCGGACATTCGAACATCCGACGTTACTTGTTGACGCAAAAATCCAATGGCATTAAAAAAAAGATTTGCTGCATCCAATGCATTAATTCCTTTAAATGGTTGGCTAGCTGCATGAGCAGATTTACCAAAAAACTCAATCGTAAATGAATAGGTAGTTGTACACCTCCCAGCAATCCGCGTGGTTCCAGAGGTCGGATGAACCATTATAGAAGCGTCTACATCAACAAAAGCTCCAGCTTCTATTAATTTTATTTTTCCACCTCCGCCTTCTTCAGCAGGTGTCCCAATAATCGAAATTTTTCCAGAGATATCGTGATCTTCCATTGCTTTTTTTGTTGCTAGAAAGGCTCCAACTGCAGAAGTACAAATAATATTGTGCCCACATGCATGACCTAATTTTGGCAATGCATCATATTCTGCTAATACAGCGATGTGATTTTTTCCCTCTCCGTGCGTATATGATGCTTTAAAAGAAGTCGCTAATTCACAAAATGGACGCTCAACTTGATTCCCTTTTGTTTCTAAATAGTCACTTATTTTTTTTACCGCCTTAAATTCTTTATACCCCAATTCTGGATGTTTATGGATATACTCGCTAATCTGAATTAATTCAGACTTATTTGAATCTACATTTTGGTAGATAGTTTTTTTTACATTTGATTGCATGACTTTCCTCCCACTAAAATAATCCTACTAAGGCCCCTAATAAAGAAAAAACTAAAACCCCTAACAAAATCGTAGTGTACTTAACATTCTTTTTCTTAATTAAGTAATAGAGGATAAATACTGCAGCTATTGGTAGTAGTCCAGGCAATATTTGATCAACATAGGATTGGACTGTTGTTTTCTCACCATTTACGATTAAAAATGGTGTTAATTCCATCTTAACGTATTGGGAAGATAGTATACCCATCATGAACATCCCTAAAATACTAGACGCCATAATAAATTGATTGATGCGACCGTCCTTAAGTACTTGAAGGATACTTTTACGTCCTACCTTATAACCTAAGTGCCACAAGTAATAACTAATTGAAGAAGTGATTAGACTTACTACAACAAACGGACCTAACCCGGCAATCCAACTTCCTGCTGAAGCTAAAGGTAAAAATAGCCCAATTACGATTGGACGAATGGTTCCCCAGTCAACAGTATCTCCGATTCCAGCTAAAGGGCCCATAAATCCTGTCTTCAAACCAGTAATCATATCATCAGAAATATCTTCACCTTTTGCTCTTTCCTCTTCCATCGCTATTACAATGCCGTGAATCAAACTTCCCCAAATTCCTTCAGTATTAAAAAAAGTCAAATGACGTTTTAAAGCCAAACTCAATTGTTCGTCATCTTTATATAGTTTTTTTAAAATTGGTGCAAGACAGCCAACAAAGGAAAGGCTTTGTAATCGTTCAAAAGAATTTGACAACTCACAAGTTCCTAACCACATCATCCAAGAACGTCGAATATCCTTTTTCGTTAACAACTTATCTGTGTTTACTTGATGCTCGCTCATTATAATATCCCCGCTTCCTCAGATGTATTTGATTTCGTGAATGTTATATGCAAGAAGGCTAAAAACATTCCTAATAATGCAAAGGCAATCGTATTAACTTGTTGTGCATATTGGAATAAGAAAAAGCCCAAAATGAAGTATGGGAGAATTCCCTTTTTACCAATTACAGAAATTGTAATTGCAAAACCTAGTGCTGGAAGAATACCACCAGCGACTTGAAGTCCTGTCATGATCCAATCTGGAATAATGTTCATGAAGCTTTTAACAGCACTCGGTCCGAGATATATCGCGATTGCTACGGGAATGATATAAATGAAAATAAGTGATAAGGTGGGATATAAGAAATGAGCACGCATAATTCCCTTGACGTCAGCCTTTTCTGCATAATTATCAGCCATGTGAACCCACGCCGCATTGACTGTTCTACGAATATAATCCAATAATACTCCCAATAACCCCACTGGGACAGCTAAAGTAACTGCCACCTCTGGAGACAAATTAGTTTGAATTGCAATTGGCAGAGCTATAAAGGTAGCCAACACTTGATCTGTTGGAATATTGCCGCCCGGCTGAATGACACCCATATAAATTGCTTGGATCGCAGCGCCAATAATCATTGCTTGAGGAACATCACCTAATACAATCCCAATCAGTAATGCTCCAAACAAAGGAATATTTTTAGGCCAAGTGTACAAAATACCCATACGGCAAAAACAGAATAGAACACCAAGAATTATTGCTTGAACAATAGTCATACTCTTTTCCCTCCTATCTGAACTTATTTTGAATATCTGCTAAAGTAATTTCCTTTTCTTCTGGAACTGTCTGAAGATAAATACTGACTCCTTTTGCAGTCAAACCTTTTAAGTCTTCATACTCTTCTTTTGTCAATGTAATATTTTTGAACACAACCACTCGGTTTGGGCCTCCTCCAATCCCTCCAATCTGAACCTTTTTAATCATTGTATTCGCTTTCATTCCTTTGAGTAGCATTGGAATATTCTTAAAGAGAATAATGGAATTTTTTAAAGGTCTGTCATGCAAGAAACCCTCAACCTCATCCACTGATTTAACAATCAGGTTTACGCCATTTGGTGCAGCCATTTGAAAAACTTCAATCATAAACTCATCTTTAGACAACTCATCGTCGAAAATAATTACTTCTTTCGCATTCACTTGACCGATCCAGCGTGTTACAACTTGGCCATGCAACAAACGGCTATCTACTCTTACTAAACCTACTTCTGACATATTCAATCCCTCCTAAAATTTAACGAATTTATTCATTGGTGAAACTGTGTTATACTAAAAATGAAATTTTTTTATTTTTCACACCTCAGAATAAATATATTTTTATTATATAGAATTTTTTCGAAAAGTAAAATTATTTTTTCGAATTATTTCGATTTTCATTTAGGAGGGTATTTATGATTTACTTAGAGAGTGTTATTCAAACAAACTATCCAACAATGACAAAAAAAGAAAAGAAAATTGCCGATTACCTTTTGCACAGTCCCGAGGAAGCTAAAAACAAGACGATATCAGAGATTTCCGAAATTTGTGGAGTAGCGGAATCTACAGTCTTTTTATTTTCTAAAAAAATAGGTCTTTCTGGTTTTAAGGAGTTGACTGTTCTTTTATCAAATAATTCAAAGAAGAAAATTTTTGAAGGTATTTACGAGGAAGACAGTATTCAATCGATTACTGAAAAAGTTGTCGAGGTCTCGACGCAATCATTATCGACCACAGCTAGTCTCATTGACTACGAACAATTGCAACAAGCGGTTGATCTTTTAGTTAAAACAAAAAAAATTGTCTTCTTTGGACTTGGTGGTTCTGCACCAGTAGCTTTGGATGGTTTTCATAAGTTTTTGCGTTCCCCTTTAGATGTTGAATACAACTTGGATTATCATATGCAATTACTAAAAGCCAGCAAGCTCACACGTGAGAGTTGTGCGATTATTGTCTCTCATAGTGGAGAAAATTCGGATATTTTAAGGGTTACCGATATGTTAAATAAGAATGATGTACCAATTATTGCAATTACAAGTTTCAATAATACTTCTCTTGTAAAAGCATCAAACTATGCGTTAATAGCCACTACTGAAGAATTAAAATATAAGAATATGGGTATATACACAAGGCGGCTTGCTCAGATGCTCATCATGGATCTCCTGTTTACTTTAGTTATGACGACAGATGATACAAACTCTATTCCGAGTCTTGAAAAAATTCAGGAAGCTATCCATTCAACAAAATGATAATGGAGGAACTCAATCTTCCATGCCGAAATTATTGAACCCATCTACATTAAAATCGCTGAAAAAAAAACTGATGCATTATTAGTACTGTCTAGAGTATTGTTTTACAAGAAAACAAAAGGTCAGAAAAGACTGCCAAGCAGCAGTCTTTTCCGACCTTTTTTATGCTGTTTCTTCTATTGAAGCTGCCTTCTTTGTCATAATCTTATATAGTCCGCACAGAAGCAGCCCTATCCCACTTAGCCCTGCGGCGATTATGAATGCATTTTGATAGGAGCCTTCGCGCTGTAAAACACTCCGCATCACGGTTGGACCAAAATAACCAGCCAAGGCAAAGCCGATAAACATAATTCCATAGTTTACACTGTTGTTTTTTGCTCCAAACTGATCTGCTGTAAATCCTGGGAAAATCCCCATAAAAGCGCCAAAGCAAAGGCCGATGATCGAAATTCCTATATAAAACAAAGTAGTCGTTCCTTCACTGGTGAAAAAGAGTACCGTTACACCCGCGATAGAGAATGTACAAGCAATCATCAGCGTATTGATTCGTCCAATCCGATCCGATAAATAACCTGCGATTATTCGACCACAAGAATTAAACAGAGCTAAAATAGAAACTGCTGAACTGGCTGCTAAAATATCCATCCCAATCATTCCTTGTGCAATTCCTGCCGCCTGAGAAATTACCATCATTCCGCTAAAGGCACCACAGGTTAATAGAATGATCATCACATAAAAAATCGGTGATTTCATCATTTCCTGCCAGTTTTTTTCAACGCTTTCCACGCGAGCATGGTTTTCCTTTGGCTGCCAGCCTTCAGGTTTGAAATTTTCTGGAGGTCGTTTGACAAAGAAACTGCTGATGATTATCAACACCATAAAAACTCCACCAATCACCTTAAAGGCCGTCGGGGCACTTGATTTTTCAACAATCATAGTAACGATCGGAGAAATCACAACTGCGCTTAAGCCATAAACCGCGGTCGCGATCCCGCCAACTAATCCGCGTTTATCTGGAAAATATTTCACTACCGTAGAAATCGTACACCCATAAGCCATTCCTAATCCAAGGCCACTAACTAGCCCATAGCTAACAAGAAGAAAGCCGGTGCTGTTAGCAAAACCAGACAAAATCAAGCCGCCTGTAAACAGAATGCCTCCAACTAGAATCACATTTCTTGGTCCAAAGCGGTCATTGAACCATCCTCCTGTGATCATCGTAATCGGACCTACTGAATTCGCTACTGTATAGACCAACGCTAAATCGGCTGTTGTTACCAACGATCCCGAGAAAGAAGTTAAATAATCCGCCATCGGAGTAGCAAACACGCTCCACGAATAAATAGAACCTAAACAAAGATTAATCACACAACAAGCAATCAATATCAGCCATCTTTTCTTTTCCATCATAGTCGCCCTCCTAAATATCCATCGCAGCATGATAGCCTTGATAAACAGCTGTAGTGATGGTCGATGCCCGAACAACATCGCCAATCTCAACGACGAATGGTGCAGCATCCAAAAGTTCTTCTGCTACGCTTCTATTTGGTCGTTGACCAACCGCGACAACTACTGATTTCGCAGGGATTAATATCTCTTGGTTGGAAGGACTCAAACACCATAATCCTTCTGATGTGATTCTCACCCCTTGATGTTCTGTTTTTACATCTACTCCTTTTGCCAGCTCTTGAATTAGTAACGGTCGATGACGAACATTGGCATCCGGTGCTACTTCTTTTCTCATTTCGACAACGGTTACCATTTTGCCTTGGCGGGCAAAATGGATCGCTGCTTCACAGCCTGCCAGACCTCCACCTAAAATCACAACAGAATCTTTAATTGCATCCGGCTTTTTATGATAGTTATTGATCAATGTTACATTCGGTCCGTCAATCCCCTCAAGCTTTGGAAGGATCGGAGATGATCCAGCAGCAATAATTAACGCATCTGGCTGTTCTGCCTCAATATTCTGTTTGTTCGCTGCTGTATTTAGGCGAATATCAACTCCTAAATCACGCGCTTGTTTAGCAAAGGTTTGACCTAATTGATACATTTCATATTTGAAGGGAATCGCAGCTTCACAATTTAGAATACCGCCCAACTCAGCATCCTTTTCAAATAAGATGACTTGATGACCACGTTGCGCTGCTGTTTTTGCGGCTTCTAAACCGCCTGGCCCTCCACCAACTACCACGACCTTTTTCTTTACAGGTGCTGGATAAATATCGGTCCCCTCCAGCTCTCGCCCAATCAGTGGATTGACTGTACAGCGACGAGTAGTCGTTTCCGCACGCTCGGCCATACAAACAAAACAGCGAAGACAATGAACAATGTCTTGATCCTCATTTACCATTACTTTACGCGGTAAAAATGGGTCTGCCAAAAGCGCTCTCGCCATCTCTACTACATCGGCTTTCCCAGAAGCAATAATTTCCTCCATCTGCGCTGGATCATTCAGACCTCCGATTGTTGCGACGGGCTTTTTAACCTGTTTCTTGATTTCTGCCGCTAGAAAAACATTGGTTCCATGTTCGGTGAACATCGAGGGATGAGTGATTCCAAAAGTTCCTTGATACGTACCAGCTGATACATGAATCAAATCAACATATTCTTCGATTCTTTTAGCAATTTCTACACCTTCAGCAATATCATATCCGCCCTCAACAAATTCCGATCCGCTCATCCGAAATTCAATAGGAAAGCTTTCGCCAACTGCCGCTCTGACACTCTTCAGCACTTCCACCGCAAATCGGCAGCGGTTTTCCAAGCTTCCTCCGTAGTGATCCTCTCGTTTGTTAAAAAGCGGTGAAAGAAATTGATTGATCAACCAGCCATGTCCACCATGAACCATGACCATCTCAAAACCTGCCCGTTTTGCCAGCCCAGCTGCTTCACCGTAGGCTTGGACGATCTCGTTAATTTTCTCTTGTGTCAATGGCTGAACATGGACGCCATCAGCACGAACCGTTGGAGAAACTCCCCATTGAGTTAGTGACTTCTTCTTAGTCTTATCAGCCAGATAAGTGCCAGCAAATTGACCCGAATGAGATAATTCAACACTTGGAATTGATCCATGACGGCGAATCGCATCCGCTGTATAGGTTGCGCTTGCTAGAGATCCTGGGATACTCAAATCCAAATGATAGGCATGGGAACCATCTGTCTCGCCATGAACCATGACCTCAGATACTGTTACTGCCCCTGCTCCTCCCTTAGCCCTTAATTCATAAAAAGCTTTAGAGGCGGGACCAATACAGAAATCCGCGGTAATATCTGTTCCCCCCATCGGCGCAGAGAACATTCGATTCCTGAACATCACATTTCCGATCCTAATAGGTTTAGATAGATTTGGGAATTTACGTTTCATTTCTATTCGCTCCTGTCTTGTTAAATGATTAACAATATATTTGCTCTAACAGTAGCATAGATATGAGTCACTCCTCTATCAACAAAACCGGTTGTCCTTATCTCTTTTTGTTACAACTAAGCAGGTAGTTTTCTAACCATTCTACCTGTTGAAGCAGCTCATTAGAATGAGGGTAAATCAGATATACATCCCAGTAAATAGGCGTTTCTAGCGGAATCATCTTCAATTTCTTCATATCAAATGCATCCACTGAAAAGTCAAGAATGATCCCTAAGCCTTGGCCGCTTTGACACAGCTTATACAACAGATGACTGTCCTCTGTTAACCCAACAATTTTCGGTGATATGTTATTTCGTTCACAATAGTGATTGAACTCATGAAAAATTTGATACTTCTGGTTTAAAATGACGATTCGTTCATTTGCCAAATCTGCAGGAGTGATCACTTCTTTCATATATAACGGATGTCCTTCATAAATTAATACTTTAGTCTCTCTTCGTGCGATAAAGACCTCATCCACATCCTCCAAATTGGTTTTTCCGATAACTAAGCCCGCATTTGCCTGTCGCATGTATATGCTATTCTTAACTTCGTCATTAGGCATTTCACTCCAAGAAATCTCGATTTCCTTATGATCCTCAATAAAGTGAGCGAGCCCATCAAAGGACAAAGCATTTAATGATCCTCTGGCGCAATGGAGAGTTAACTTGTTTTCTCGCTCATTCTCCTGTTGAATCGCAGCATTGATAATACTGAATTTATCTAAAAGCTCTTGACTATGCTCGTATAAAATTTCAGCGCTCCTAGTCGGCTCCATTCCTTTGACACTTCTGACAAAGAAACGGGCATTGAGTTCATTCTCCAATTTGTTAATGATTCTGCCTACGCCTTGAGCAGTTAAAAACAACTCCTTCGCTGCCCGATTCATACTTTTTAGTTGGTAGACCTTTTGAAAGCATTTTAATTCTTCAAAGTTCATTTCTTTGCTCCTCCCCTATCCTATTACCTAATAGACTTCACTAATTCCTTTCCTTTGTCAATAAGTATAAAGAGAGGAGTGATGGTTGTGTACAGGTTGCAGTCAAAATAAATAGATAGCAGGTAAAGAGAATCATTGATTTTCTTTGCCTGCTATTTGAATCATTCAATAAACTCCATCTTCTCAATTTTAATTCTATTGATAGCCCTATTTTTATAGCTTATCTGGCCTATTCCATCCGCTTATTTTTGACAAAAAAACAAGCCAACATTGTACATTGTTGACCTGTTTTTAATCTATCCTCATTTAATGAAACTCATATTTTTCTAAAAACGAATGTAGTGTAGGCTCAATAAAGTATCCTTTTCCCCATAAAGTTTTTATATCTTGTTCATTCAATCCTACTAAGCTCAGCTTATTTTTTAGTCGATGGACAATCGTGGATAGCTGGCAAAGAGAGGAATTTGTAGGTTCACGGTTCCAAAGTCTCTCACAAAGCTGTTCTCTGGATACTGTTTCACCTTGTGCTTCATACATTCGTAACAGAAATTGTTGCTCTTTAGACGACAAACTAGAAACGAATTGGTAATAGCTAACGTCTGAGTAAGGAGATGGATCAGTAGAGCTACCGCCTTTAGAAGTCACGGTTTCTTTCGGTTTTATTGTGTATTTTGTGACCATATCAACAATTTCAGCAACCGACATCTGATCTTCTATCCAGTCGTCTATTTCTTCAATCATCCAGTCATAGTCGCTTTGACGAACTAATGCTTTATTCCCTTTTCTGATTATCGGAAGCTTTGATTTCTTTAGCGATGACCAATAGTGTGATATCTCGATTGTAGAAATCGAATCACTTAGAATGACTAAAGAAAAAAATGAGAAAAGGTCTGAACATCGATCTATCTCAAAGAATAAACGAGAAGAGCAATAGACTTCGTCGTTCAAGCGTTGAAGTGTATTTTGTAGCGGTTGTTCTGCTAAAGAGTTTTTAGTGAGGATCAATATTTCCGCCATCTATCGGTCTCCTTTGTTATCGATTTAAAAAATATGCCAATTGTTCTTGCCAATCTAGATAAAGCAGCACAGCTGCAGCGAGAGCGGCAATGGAAACAAACAATAGGCCGCAATCTAGAAGGAGTGTGGTGCTTTTCTTGCCGATCGCTAATCGTAACCGACTATCTTTCATAAAGAAGTATAAAAAGCTTCCTAGTGAAAGAATGCCCAGTCCGCCAGAAAGACCGATCCATACTTGTATTGACATCAAATGCCTCCTATCTTACAAAGTATCATCTAATGACCAGGTTAATTTCGCAGTATAATGCTTGCCGCGTTTCCCAGCATTTGGTGGAAGATGCAGGGTAACTTTGTCGAACGGAACACGTACTTGCCAAGTTCCATTTCCTTCACCGCTGCTTGCTGATACCAATGTTGTAGCTGTTGAACCAGCATTAAGGATGGTATTCGCAGAAAAATTAGAAGGCACGCCCGTCGGTGACGGATCGATCGCTTCTTGCTGCGATCCACGATTGAGGACTGATTCCAGCTTCATGTTTTCCATATACAAAGCAGCTCCTGCACCATTCGGCATTGCTTCATTCGATGTATCAGAAAAATCAGATAACTGTGCCGTTAGTTTCCAACCAGTACTTATCGTCCGATCGTCTCGCAAACGAGTATAAAACCCGCTTGTTACTACATTTGTATTGGTCTGATACAACGACGACTGCAAAGGAATCACTTGTGCGGTATTTTCTACACCCCAAATGCCATAACGGAAGGAAAGCGGTACGGAGAGCAGTTCCATATCATTGGACGGCTCATCAGGAAGTTCAACTTGCTCATCATCTAAGATTTGAACAGCCCCTTTTGATTGATTCGCATTGGCTGGTGGTCCCCAAGTCAGTTTTCCAATCGCCTCCAGCCATTCTTCCGCGTTTCCTTGGCAAATGGTCTTAAAAGTGATTAGATGGCTATCGCCAGGTGCTAAATCACTGACTGTAGTCGTGCCGTTTACTATATTATCAGACACACTATTTCCATCGAGTGTTACACTGCCTGGTACAAGTGTTAAGCCGCTAGGCAACTCTAAGTTTGCATAAATTTGTTCTGCCGGAATATTTCCAAAGCTTTCCATTGTCCACGTCCAAGTAACTTCTTCTCCTGAAGTTAGTCGTTGCTTTTCAGGTTTTAACTGGTTCTTCAAATCACTGACAGAAACAAACGTAATCGTTCCACTAAATTGCTTAGTCACAATAGGAGTCGTTCCCTCTGTTAATTGGTCAGGATCATATTCAAAAGCTAAACTATTTCCATCAACATCATCATAAACGATATTGGACATCTCAATAACATCTCCAGATATCGTAAAAATTGGTGGCCCTCCTATTGTTTGATTCACAACGCTTAATCCAGCATGCGCACTTGTCTTTAAAAGATCGACAATCATTTTACCATTCTGATTAATAGGGACTCCGAATTGCAGCCTTTGATCTGAGGCATCGAAATCTTTAAGTTCAGTTAATCCATAAGCACTGGTGATGTCTGAGATTCTATTATTCATGCACCAAAGTTTTTTTAGAATTGGCATGTTGCTTACATCCAAGCTCGTTAGCTCATTGTCATAGCAGACCATGATAGTCATATATGAATTATTAGTTACATCTAAACTCGTTAAATGATTATTCCAACAATACAGACCACCCAGCTTAGTAGCTTTAGTTACATCTAAACTCGTTAATTGATTATCGTAGCACCTTAACGTTTCCATTATTGGTGCTTCAACCATTTCTAAGCTTGTTAATTGATTATTGTTCAGATACAATGATTTAAGCTTTGGGAAAGCGGGCGGCATATTGATATCCGTTAGTTGATTACGGTCTAAATAAATGGTCTCCAACAATAAAGAATTACTGATATCCACTTTTTCTAATTTAGAATCCCGTAAGGCAAGATAAATTAGCTTTGGCAGCGCCCTCAGATCTACATTAGTTAATTTATTACCATTGACCTCCAAACGTTCAAGGTTTACTGCGTATTCAATCCCCTTTAAAGACTGCACATTTTTGTGATAGTGACCTATATTTACGTAAGTTAGTTCCTCCATATCTTCAACCGTCAACTGGTCTTTTCCTTTATCATCTCCAGACCATTCACCATATTTAGGATCCCGAAGATCCGCACCTGTTCGTAAAATTTCCGCGAAATCTGCATCGATGTCCACTCCCTCAATCAGGGTTTTACCAGCTTGTGGCCGAATCGTTTCTGCATCATTGGTTTTCTCTTTTGGAATAGTTTCACTGGATCTGCTATCGGCCTCTGGTAGATCTGATTCAGGTATTTCTGAAGTATCCGTTTCTACCTTTTGTTCAATGCTTTTAGTAGAAGTAGATTCATTACTTGAACTTTGTGTTCTTGGATCATCCGCCACTGAACTTAGTGTAGAACTGATTTCGCTTGTCATCGTTTCTGCTGAAACGAACGGAAAATTACTAAATTGTGAAAGCAATAACCCTACTAAAAGCAGGTATTTTACACGTTTAGACATCAGTGATGGATTCCTCCTCTTTGAGTATGACATATAGAAACAACCAGAAAACCAGCATCAGACATAAACTGCCTAATATCTGCATCCACCGAGAGAGCACAGAACCGGTCTGTGGCAGGCGTTTAGCCGGCGTCCACTCTGTTGCGTGAACAGCATTGTCTGTTTTAGGGAGTACTTGGTTAATTGGCTCGTTTTTTGGCGAGTCATTTGTTGTTTTAACAAATCCAATCCCCACTGTTGTCTCCTTTTCTTGGGCAAAACTAGGTTGAACAACAGCAAACAGGGGCAATAAAACCAGCAAAAAAATAGTGCCTATCCGTTTCATTTTATCACGTCCCTTCGTTTTTTTTACTCGCTGCTTGCCACTTCCGTAAGCGAGAGAACAAAGCGGCAAAGAGACAAATGAAAATAAGGAGAAGTCCACCAACAACCCATGGTACCCATGACGGCAGCAGAACTCGGTAAACCGTTTCATCATTGATTCGATCAGCTTGTTCTTGACCAATCGTGAATTCTTTCGTCCACTTCCATGTTCGATCATCTCCTTGTGCTTTCCCATGAAAAACATAGGTGCCCGGTTGGAATTTCTCCAATCCTAAGGGAATCTCAAAATCAAAGTTTGAGTTTGGAGCAACAGAAAAGTCTTCCATCTTGTGTTTGGCTAACACATTTTCCTCGCCTTTTTTCTGCACGCTCCCTTGAATCGTTAGTTCTTGTAATACTTTCGGCTGATCATTCTGTATCCGAGCCGCAACTACTTTACGCCCGTTAGATAATTGTAAATCCGCTTTCTTAAGCTTTAAATCTGCCCCGTGATTAAACTGTTCTTCATCTTGTGTGAGCATTAAAGCCACTACCCGTGCATACTGAGGAATCAATCCCGTTTGATTTTTTTGCTCTTTATCCTTACGAACAAATCGTAACGAACCAAGCTTCACACCAGAAAATGCTCGTTCCGGTAAAGCAATCTCAAAAGAAACTGTCGTCTCTTCCTCCGGCTCTATCGTCACTTCGCTTCGATCATCTTTGATATGTACCAAACTGGTGATTGGATCCGTTAAACTCGGGTCTAACTTCGGTTTATTTTTGGCGTAATCGATCGCTCCTACAGAACTGCTGACGGCATCATGCACGGCAATTTTTATCGTTACCGGTTCTTTTTGCAGATTTTTAATCTTCACCTGAATCGTTTGTCGGTCATTTGGTGACATAGACAGATAAAAATACGATTTCGTCGTATCTACTTGATTTTCCGGAATCACACTTTCCACTGCAAACCCCATTTGAGCTGGTGCAGATTTGTCTTCTGCTTGACTCTCGATAGGGATGAACAACCATAACAAAATCAACATCAAATAGGGCAATCGTTTAGATAAATAGTTACATATTTTCACGAAGAGCCTCCTAAAACTCAGCACTCTTGACAAGCAGTCAATAGAAAAATTAGGGGGCGGCATTTCCTCCTCCCCCTAATCCTTCGTGCTTTTTTCGATTTGATTTATACTTAAATTACGTCATCCAATGACCAAGTTAGTGTACCTGTATATTGAGCTCCAGCTTTCGCTACATTTGCGGGTACTTCTAAATTAATATTGTCCATTTCTAAAGCTGATTGACCTTGGAAAGTACCGCTTCCAGCAGTTCCGTCTTCCAATACTTTAGTTGCAGCAGCACCTGCACTGATATTGCCTGAAGTAGCAGCAACAGCTGTTCTAGCATCAGTAGTAACTGATCCAGCAGATTCCGGTGGATTCACACCCTCGTATCCTTTAACTGCTGTAGTAAACTGTAGTTCTGCACCTGTTAACTTGTCCACACCAGTTCCACTTGCTCTAGGACTAGTTAACTCACTCAAGCTAGCAGTTAATTTCCACTCATCGGTCGCGCCAGCACGTTCATCTTTCACGACAGTATATTTTTTGTTTCCAGATATTTCAGGAAATGCCTTAACTGCTGTATTTACTTCATTACCATTATAAAAGTCCAAGCTAAGTGGTGCCCAAGTAATTTCTAGTGGTCCATCCTCTTGACCAGGTCCGTGTTCAGTAAACCCAATTCCGACATCTGTGTTCGCTCTGTCCACTTCTGCCGCCAACACGCTTGCCCCACTTGCCACACATAGACCTGCGACTGACAGGCTGGTAACTAAACCTGCAAATAATTTTCTTTTCATTGTTTGATACGCTCCTTCAAAATTCTTTTTTTTATCTAAAATGCCGAAGCATTTGAGACCGATAAATAACATCCTCTTCTATGGATACATACTTTGATATACATTTATTGTTTTTTTCGGTAAAATGGAAGTTACTTGTTTTTCTTAAAAACAAGTAATCCAGCTAAACTCTTGTACGAATCAGCTTTTTACGATACCGTGACCAGAAAATGACGGTCTATTTTTTTTAGAGAAAAAAAGGATTTGAAAAAAGAGCAAACCACACTCTTTATTTAAGAAGAAAAAGCAAACTTATTCTCTAGTGCTGCCACTATGAAAAAAAGGCAAAAAAAGAAAAAAAAACTACCCGAATATTAAATAACGTTCGTTTTTTATAAAATATTTAGTTAGGCGATAGACTCAATGACTTTCATCCGCTGCTCTAATAGTGCTGAAGAATAGGTATCTAAGGTCATTTGTGTCGAAGAGTGTCCCAATAACGCACTGATGGATGCAATATCTCGATTCCTTTCAACGCAACGTGTTGCAAAAGTATGTCGCAATTGATGAAAATGCTTGCCGATTAATTGAGCTTTCTTCATTAACTGATGAAAATGATAGCCAATTAACCGCGGTTCACTAGGTCCTCCTTTTGTCGAAATAATAAATGACCCTGTTCGCTGCTCTCTGGCCTTGAGCAATTCCTGCCGAACCCGTCGAGACATCGGGATAAGCCGTTTTGAGGCGCTGGTTTTGGGCGAGGATAAGACTAATTCCGAAGCCTTCTGTCCTCGATCCACCGAAGGAATCCGTTGAAACGTGTGCTCTACATGGATCACATTCGAATCAAAATCAACGTTTTTCCATTGAAGTGCTGCGATTTCGCCAATGCGCATACCTGTTTGAAGAGCAAGAATAACTGGTAATCTTTTATTTAGCGGAGTGTCCGCAAGTGTCCGCTCTAGCATTGCCTGCTCCTTTTTACTAAGTGCACATACCCGCTTCTTATCCTGCTTAGGTAAAACAATCTGATCACAGGGATTGCTTACTAAGTATCCTTGTTTTACAGCAAGCGACAAACAACTTTTCAACTCCTGAAAAACTACCCGAATGGTCGATTCTTTAAATTGCTTGGCTTTCCATGAGTCCAACAAGCCTTTGATCGCTGCTTCGTCGAGCTCATTGAGATAGGTATCATTCAGCATTGGTAAAATAAAGTGAATCATTTTGTAATCATAACTGGCATAGGTTGCTGGTTTTATAGTTCCTCGTATCGTTGTCAGCCAATGATTTGCCCATTGATAAAAAGGGATAGCGCAAGTTCCCTGCATGGAGATCAATCTCTGATATTTTATCTTCAATGGATATAGTTTGTATTTGGTTTCTTGATAGCTCCGTCCATAAACAGAACCATATTTGATTTTTCCATCGGGGGTTCGTCCTTTTTGATAGCGACCTTCCCATCGCCCATCTTTTCTTTTATAAATATTTTCACCGCGTCTACTCATTTAACATTCCCTTTCTCTTTGACGGTTTATTTGACGGCATTTGTAATAACGCATTTGATCAAAATGTGGATAACCCTATTGAAAAACAATGAACCAATCTATTGGATTATCAAAATAAATCACTATTATCACAAAAAAGTCACAAAAAAATAAAATAAAACTTGCAAATAAATAATATGCATATTATAATTAACTCATCTTCTTCGGATAATACGTTGCATATAATTTGAATTCACGTGATTTTTCCGGGTTTTAAGAAAAACACGAAATAGTTTCGCTAAAAAAGCAAAAAAAGCCGTTAAGCTTCATCTTTTACAGAAGACTATCTAAACGGATACTGCTTTTTTCTTTTTTGCCATTATTCGTTAAAATAACGGAAATAACTATTGCTAAAAGTGTGGTCCCCCTTGAATATTCACATATCCAAAATAAATTACTCAAATCATTTTCATTCTACCAATTTTTGAAGAGAAAATTCATTGTTCTTCGTAATAATATCGTTATAAATAAAAAAAGAAAGGACTCTTTTAAAAGGAGAGTCCTTTCTTTTTGATATAAGAATCACTATTTTAAACACAACATAAGAAATTTATGACAAAAATGAACCTAGAAATCCAATTAAATCACTCTTCATCCCCCGTTGGCAAAGAGCCCATCAATGCATAAAAATATTCTGGCTTACCAGTACTAAAATACTCATACCAAGCTTCCAGTGTATCTGCTTGAAAAACATCTAATCGCTCAATAATCTGTTTAGCCCACAGCAAGCCTCCAGTAGAGCTTGCTGTAATCAAATGATCACCTGCTACTGATGGTTCATCTACGTAAAACTCTTGCCCGCTGTAATTAGACGAGAACATTTCAAGAAAGCCTGGCCCATTGCTGGTATGTGCTCGTTCGTTCAATAGACCAAAGTTAGCCAGTGCAGCAGTCGCTCCGCAGATTGCACCAACTGTGGCACCTGCCGAAAGGAATTCGCTGGCTTTTTCAATGATGGCGCTATGCTTTGGTTCAGCCCACGTGTTCGCTCCTGGCAGCAGCAGTACATTTTTTTCACTCACCACCACGTCATCGATCAAGCAATCAGGTACGATTGTCATCCCACCCATTGACTGAATTGGGTCTTTATAGTAACTCACTGTTTTGAGCGATACTTGCGGCCCGTCCTTTTTGAAAAATCGACCTGATTTCAACTCTGAGGTCACATTTCCCAGCTCCCAGTCAGCGAATGTATCAAGAATATAAACATAAATTGTCGTCATAAAATTTCCTCCATTTTCTTTGATCTAAATAGATTGATTGGTTTATCTACTAGTAGTATACCTAAGTATTGTTGACACCATTATGGCAACAATCTATGATGAAATTAAAGAAAGTTTCGGAGGTGTGATCAAATGAAAGTGGAACGACTCATTAGCATTATTATGATTCTGCTTGATAAAAAAAGAATAGGCGCTCAAGAGCTCGCAGATCAATTTGAAGTTTCTCCCCGTACGATTTATCGCGACATTGATTCGCTAAATGTGGCAGGAATTCCGATTCGCTCCACTCCTGGAGTAAATGGCGGCTTTGAGATTATGGAGCAATACAAAGTTGATAAAAAGGTCTTTTCAAAAGGAGACTTGTCTACCCTGCTGTTGAGTCTTTCCAGTCTCTCTAATATGGTCCAAGGAGAAGAACTGACAAATGCTCTGGCAAAGGTCAAAAGCTTTATCCCCGCAGACAGTGCAAGGGATATTGAAGTAAAAGCCAATCAAATCCACATTGATCTGAGTCCTTGGATGGGCAACAGAAATATCCAAACCTATCTAGAGATACTCAAAAAAGCTTTACAAGAAAATAAACTGTCTTCCTTCACCTATGCGAATCAGCAGGGAAACACAACCGAGCGAACAATCGAACCTTATCAGCTGGTATTGAAGGGCAATCATTGGTATGTCCAAGGCTATTGTTGCAAAAGAAAGGATTTCCGCCTATTTAAACTATCTCGCCTATCGAATCTGCACATCCAAAATGAAACCTTTACACCGCGAGAGTATCAAAAACCTCAGCTGGAAATTTACGATATTTTTGAGACACTGCAAATAGAGATCACGCTTCGGATCCATCGCTCAGTCATGGATATCGTGCTTGACCATTGTTCCTTTGATCACTTTTCGCCAGATGGCGAGGAGCATTACATCGTCCTTTTTCCTTTTATTGAGAACGATTTTTACTACAATATTCTTTTCAGCTTTGGCGATAAATGCGAGTGTTTAGAGCCTGCCCATGTGCGTGAGGAAATGAAACGAAGAATACAGGACATCGCTGCCTTGTATGAAAAATAAAGGAATCTTTGCCTATTTGCGCCTTTTTTAGCAAGTACAATGAAGCTTTAGTAGTTGAATGCAGGATTCCCAAAATGAGAGTCCTGCACAGCCATAGTAATTCGTGCTTATCCATCACTCTTTAAAAACTCGTTTATTTAAAATCGGAGGAGCAGAATCAAACATACGCCTCTTTTTTCAGATAGACACTACTAGTTACAAAAAATTACCATACGATCCGCTTTATTCCTTAAGTGAATTTGATAACCACTTTGCCATTAGGATGACCATTTTTTACATATGATATAGCTTCATTGATTTGTTCAATAGTGAAATCATGGGGATCAATAGCCGGAACTATATTGTTTTTCTCTACAATTTCGGTAACTTTTCGCAGCTGTTCACCATCTGAACGGACGAAAATAAAGCGATACTCTGCCTGCTGTTTTTCAGCCTTTTTGTCTAATTTTGAACCGGCCGCTCCAAACAACCATTGCTTCCACTTCGGCAGTTTTTGTTCAATAGCAAATTGTTTGTTCGGTCCTGCGATTAGGCTAAGCAATTTCCCATTAGGCTTCAATATAGAAAGTTCGTGATCAATCTCGTTGACTCCCAAGGTGTCGATAACAAAGTCAACGTTATCTAATACTTCCCAATAATTTTCCTTTTTATAATCTAAATACTGATCCGCTCCCGCTTGAAGGATCCGATCTTTTGCTGCCGCGTTTCCTGAAACGATTACCTGTAATCCAAGAGCCTTGGCAATAGGAACGGCCATTTGGCCAAAGCTGCCCGAGCCGCCAGGGATAAAAACAGATTGTCCTGGTTTAGCCTGCAGCACTTCTGTCAATCCTTGATAAGCAGTTAAACCTGTCAACGGCACTCCTGCTCCTGTAACATAGTCAAGATTCTGAGGCAGGTACCAGATCGCTGATTGATCCACAGCCGCATACTCAGCAAAAGCTCCTATTTTAGCAATAGGTAATCGCGAGTAAACCTTGTCTCCTTTTTTAAAATTCACTACTCGACTCCCTACTTCTTCAATCACACCGGTCAACTCATTCCCAAGCGTGAATGGTTTTTCGTAATCTTGAATCAGCTTCACACTACCCGTAATATTTAAGAGTTCTAGTGGATTTACTGCTGCGGTTTTGACCTTAATCAGAACTTCTGTTTCTCCTATTTTCGGAACGGGAATATCAACAACTTGAACATTGATATCCTTTGAATATTTTTGTATTTGTGCTGCTTTCATCTTATTCTCACTCTCCTGTTTAAAGAAAATTCTCCACGAGCCTGCCTTAATAGCTTTTCACAATCTGTGATAATCGTTCATTCCTCAGCAGATTCATGGAGTAAAATTCCTATTTTTGAAACTTTCCTTACTTAATAATCGATAATGTTTGTTCAATAATACGATCCAGTTTTTCGTTATCATTGGTTGTCTTTGATAGCACCCTGATACCCACAAGAGCATTTTGAATATAGGAAGCCAGTGACGCGATGTCAGCATCAGGTGACAGTTCATTTTGCTCTTGTGCTGACAAAAGGATATTAAAGAGAAATTGCTCTTCGCGTCCAAAGAAGGAACGAATTTCTTCTGCTATAACAGGATCGATAGAAGACAATTCAGTCGCAGTGTTCACAATTAAACATCCTTTTCCCGGCTCCTCAGCTGCTATGGAAATAGAAAAAATATGCTTCAATTTATCCTGCACATTCTTGCCTTCTGAAACCTTTTCCGTCATCACCGTTTCAAGCATTTCTTCATAGAGCTTCAATGCAGCGATAAATAGATGATGCTTATCGCCAAAAGTATCGTAAATACTTCGCCGATGAATTGTCATAGCATCTACAAGATCCTGCATGGAAGTATGTTCATACCCTTGTTTCCAAAAAACATCCATCGCTTTTTTTAGTACGAGCTGCTTATCAAACTCTTTTTTTCTTCCCAAACGGCTCTCTCCCTTCTCAACACTAGAGTCTAACTTCATTTTATTAGAACGTTCATTCTAATATTCATGTAAAACCTCTGTTTTGTCAATGAATAAGAATCGCTTATGATAATCTTCCTGAAAAAAGCTTTGATTCAAAAGCCTTTTTGAAAAATACTTAACAAAAGGAAAAGCCAAACGTCCATATACCATCGCAATCGACAGCAATATGAGCGTTCGGCTTTCTATTTTTATACTTTATTTCGTCCATCTGCAATCAGAGGGTTAAATCACTATCGTACCTATTTGCTCATTCATAGAAATATCGCCGTATTGATCAATTGAGAAATTTTTATATTGGTCTTTTTCTGTAAGAACAAACACCACTTCATCCGACTTTCCAGCCTCTTTGAAATAGGCCAGATCCATTTCAGCAATTTTTGACCCCTGCTTGATTTTTCTGCCTTCTGAAACAAATAGGGTAAAGGGAACTCCCTTTAGTTCAACAGAATCGATCCCCATATGAATTAACAAACTTACTCCGTTTTTAGTTTCAATTCCTATCGCATGCTTCGTTTCAAAGATACTGATTACCTTTCCGGAGACTGGAGCGAATATTTCTCCATTTTTCGGTCTGACAGCGAAGCCTTCTCCCATTGTTTTTGATGAAAATATAGGATCATTAACTTCTTCAATAGGTATAAGCTCTCCTTTGACCGGCATTTCAATAGCGACTTCTTTCTTCCTAATCCACATTTGAAGATCCTCCTATTAAATAAAGCTTCTCTATATAGCAAGCATCTCTTCCCTCTAACCCGATATAGGTGTCGTTCTCTTGCGGAAAAACTAACGCGGAAAGCACCTTGATACCGTCATTAAAGAAGATTTCTATCGATGAAAAATCTACAAAAATGTTCATCTTGATTGCCTTATTAGGCGGCAGGCTCGTTTGACGAATACTATTTGACTCTTTAATCCGCTCTCCTACCATAGAACGGTCCACAGTAACCGTTCCTTTTGCCGTATCGAATCGAATAGCCAATGAACGGTTCATACCACTGTCAGAAAAGAGATGGAGAGTTCCGCTTCCTTCTTCTATCAATAGCTCGTATTCGTAGCAGTTTTCTTCAAGCTGGTGCTTCAATTCCTTTCCTTCAAGAGCACTAGAACTCTGATGGATCAATTGTTTATACAATTGAAGCTCTTCCACAGGATATTGATGAAGCTCTCCATCTATAACCGTCAGCTCCTTGACTAAGCTCAAACAATTGGTCCATTTGTCCTTGCATACAGGGTATTGTGATTCTGGTAATCCTAACCAGCTTACCGCCAATGTCCGTCCATCAGGCGCATCTATTGCTTGTGTGGCATAAACATCAAAGCCGTCATCCAAATTCTTTAAAAAGCTCTTAGCCTGAAACTCTCCCTTTTCTAAGTCAAAATGCTCTCCAATCAAATAGCAATTGGGGTTCAAATTGTCATACGCTAAGAGCGACTGATCCAATCCTTGGGGGCAAAATAGCAAAATCGGCGTCTTTGTTAAACCAACTAAATGCGGACATTCGATCATGTAACCCATCGTCTGATCTGTAAAATTTAACGGGCCAAGCAGCTCCCAATCTTCTAGATCCACACTTCTATAAATAAGTATCTCACCCGTTTCACCTATTTTTTGAGCTCCTAGAATCATGTAGAAGCAGTCTTCAAAACGAAAGACCTGCGGATCACGAAAATGCTGCGTATATCCCTTTGGCGGAGCAGCTATCAATGGCTTTGGATTCTTTGCTACAGCTCCATTAAGATCCATTACAGCTCCTAGTTGATAAGAACGACGCTCCCAATCTTGACTGCGGACATTACCGGTGTAAAACAATTTCAATCCATCTTTTGCAGGAATCGCTGAGCCAGAATACGCACCATGGCTATCAAATGGTCCATCAGGTACAATAGCGGCTCCTTTTTCTTCCCATGAAATAAGATCTTTTGATTCTACGTGGTACCAAGACTTTAATCCATGAATCGTTCCAAAGGGATAAGATTGATAAAAAAGATGCCATTTCCCATTATAATAGGAGAACCCGTTCGGATCATTTAACAGTCCTGATCGTGGCTGAATGTGGTATTTTTGTCGCCATATAGAGTGTTCCGCGATTTTTTCTAGTCGTTCCTTATACCCTTTTTCCCATAAATGATACGGCTTATATTTATCCTTATTGGACAACTGTGATACTGTCATTTTCATCATCAACCACACTTTTTTTAGTTTCTTCTGTCTCGTCTTTATAACCAAACATATACGTTAATCCAAAGGCAACACTAAATCCTACGACACAGACCACGATATATAAAACTATTTGACTATTAAGATATAAAAGCAAGCCTGGAATCGCCGTTATTGACATGCCAGTCCCTCGTAAGTTGAAAAGACTCGCTAGAAAGCCACCAGCTCCGCCGCCGATTAAGCCCATAACAAAAGGTTTTCCAAAACGCAGGTTAATCCCAAAGATCGCCGGCTCCGTAATACCTAATAGTGCGGATAAAGTAGAAGGAAACGCAATGGCCTTGATTTTGGTTTGTTTTGATTTGATTGCCACCGCTAATGCCGCTCCCGCTTGAGCACAGATAGATGCTGAACTGATTGGGTTCACCGCATTCCAGCCAGTATCTGCTAACATTTGAATTTCGATCAAATTCAACGCATGATGCAAGCCGGTTACCACAATTACCTGATTGATCATGCCATACAAGAGACCGCCAATACCAAAAGGCAATGCTAAAATTACTTCCACTGCTTTAAGCATCAGCAATTCAACCTCGTGGAAGATTGGTCCTACTATAAATAGTGCTAGTAAAATCATGATTAGCAAACTAACAAAGGGCGTAACAATTAAATCTAACGCTGGCGGAACGGCACGACGGATACGTTTTTCTATGTTCGCTCCTAAAAATCCCATAATGAATGCCGGTAGCACTGAACCTTGGTAGCCGGCAACTTTTATGAAGCCAAAAAACAGTAACGGATCCCCGGTTCCTTGAGCAACATCCCATGAAGTAGGCAGACTCGGACTTACTAACATCAAGCCAAGAACGATACCTAATAATGGACTGCCTCCAAAAACGCGAAACGCTGACCAGCAAACTAGTACTGGTAAGAAACCAAATGCGGTATCTGTCAAAATCTGAGTGATCGTTAAAAAATTCTGCGAAATATCTTCAGGAGCCATATTGAACCAAGAAAGAATTTGCGGCTGAGTAATCAGTCCCCTTAAACCCATGAATAGCCCAGTGGCTACTAATGCGGGGATGATGGGAACGAATACATCACCAAAAACTCGAATGATTCGCTTGAAGCGATTCCCCTCCTGCTCAGAAGCTTGCTCCTTCAATTCTGACTTAGAAGTGGCGTCAACTCCGATCTCCTCCATTGCTTCATAGACGCGATTTACAATACCAGTTCCAAAAATGATTTGATATTGTCCAGAAGTGAAAAAGAAGCCTTTTGCTTTATCGATTTGATCAACCATCTCATCATTGATTTTCTCACGATCTTTTACGACCAGTCTTAAACGGGTGGCACAATGAGCCATTGATATAATATTCTCTTTTCCCCCAACTGCTTCTAACACCGCTTTTGCGATTTTATGATATTCCTTGTCTGCCATGCTTATAACTCCCTTCTTTATGTTACCGATTACAAATAATAGTAAACGAAACTAAGCGTCAACCAATAATTTCAAAATATAAAATCCCGGGATTGAATAACTATATTATACGAAGCATTTGGAAAAGTTCATATAAAATAATTAACTAAAAAATATAAATATATGAAACAATATTCCGATTGAAAGAGCCAGCCGTTTTTAAAAACGGCTGGCTTTAATTTATTCAACGATGATTCGCACTTCGTTTGGAGTAAGCAGCTGATTTTCTTCAAGGATTGATCCAGTCAGAATATCTTTTTTACCAATTAGCTTTTGCGGAACAGAATGATTTTTCTGCGTTAAGTTAATGATGAATATAAACGTTTCTTCTCTTGAAAATCGGCGAGTGATTTCTAAAGGCGTGTCAGAAAATCGTTTATCTACTTTTGCCTGTTCCGCTGCTTCATCCAAAAACAGCTTCAGGCTTTCTTCATCAAGCTGTGTGCCATAATAGTAGACCCTTCCACGTTCAAAGAAATTGACGGTTGCCGCAGGATGCCCTTTGTAAAAGTTGGAGGTGAAATGTGCTAGAGCTTCAGCCCCTTCCAAATGAATGACATCACTCAGCAGTGCCCCTTTTCCAATAGGCCCTTTTGAAAAGGAAACTTCATTAAATTGTTCTGGTGCGAGTGCATCAATTTCCTCGACCCAAATTCCAGTAAGCTTTCTAAGCGGTCCTGGGTAACCGCCTAAGTGAACATTATCTGAAGAATCGACTATCCCGCTCATGAAGCCAGTGACAAGAGTCCCGCCATCTTTAACATAGGCCTCTAGTCGTTGCTTCAGCCCTTCTGTCACCATATACAGTACTGGAGCAGCGACCAGCTTATAGCCTGAAAGCTCATCTTCCGTTGATACAAAATCGACAGAAATATTCTGATTATAGAAATATTGATACACCTGATGAACTTGATCGATGTATTTTAAATCTTTATTTGGTCCACTTGTATATTCAAGAGCCCAGTAGTTATCCCAATCAAAAATAAGAGCCACTTCACTCTTGTTTTGAGTGGCCAAAATCTTCTCTCCAATTTTTTCAATTTCTTTTCCCAGTGCTTTTACTTCCTTGAATACTCTGGTCTCCGCGCTCCCACTATGAGCGATGACGGCACCATGAAACTTTTCGCAGCCGCCGATTGACCTTCTAAGTTGAAAATACTGAATCGTATTTGATCCATGGGCAATCGTTTGATAGCTTTGTGCCCTCATTTGTCCTGGTTTTTTGAGTGAATTATAGGGCTGCCAATTTTGCTGGCTTGGTGTTTGCTCCATCAGCATAAATGGCGCCTGCTTCAATCCCCTCATTAAATCATGCCGCATCGCTGTTAAGCTCCACGGAGTATTATACGCAGGATAATTATCCCATGAAACGATATCCATCTCCTTCGCCCACTTGAAATAATCTAAGTAACGGTAAGTTCCCATAAGATTCGTTGTAATCGGTGTAACCAAATCATATTTTCGAATCGCATCTCTTTCCATTTTGAAATTCTCTAACATACTATCAGAGTTAAAACGACGATAATCAATTGAAATTCCTGCAAAGGCCGTCTTTTCATAGGATATCCCTTCACTTAATGCATTAGGTAAGACAACTTCATCCCATTCATAAACAGTATGCCCCCAAAATTCAAGATTCCATGCCTTATTTAGGGCTTCAATCGTCTTGTACTTCTTCTTCAGCCATACACGAAAAGCCGCTTCGCAGTTTTCACAAAAACACTCTCCGCCATATTCATTATTCACATGCCAGTACGCTATATTCGGATTCCTGCCATAACGCTCTGCTAACTTTCCAGCTAATCTTTTGGCATATTTTTGATATACCAAACTATTCGGACAGGCATTGTGTCTTTGACCAAATTTATGACGACGTCCTTCAAAATCCGTTCGCCCAACTTCAGGATACTTTTTAAACATCCAAGCCGGAAGTGCTGCCGTTGAAGTCGCTAAAACGATATAGTTCTTGTGTTTACTTAACATTTCAATCACTTCATCAAGTTCATTGAAATCATACTCTTCTTCTGAGGGCTGAATTTTCGCCCAAGAAAAAACATTGATTGTCGCACTATTGATCCGTGCCTCTTCAAAAAAATCTAGGTCCTCTTGCCAGATGGTTTTATCCCACTGATTTGGATTGTAATCGCCGCCATATAGAAAATGTTGCATATTATCCATTCCTCATCATCCTCCGCTTCATTCATTATTCCTTATTATAGCAAGCTCCCAGCCATCATAATATGATACAATGAAAGCGTTAATAGGAATATATGAAACAGAGGTGGAGAAAATGCCGATTTTTTTTCAAATAACTAGCGCCAATTTGCCAATATCCATAGGCAGTATCGGAAATCATTGGGAGCAAGAGAGCATTGTCCGAAAGGAAGGATACCCGCATTTCCATTGGCTCCAAACAGAAGAAGGCTATGGAGATATTAGTATTGATAATCGTTTACTGCGTCTTGAAAAAGGTGAAGGAGTTTTGATTAAACCATTTACTCCACATACTTATCTCTCTAACAAAGGTTGGTTAACAAAATTTGTTACTTTTAACGGTACGCTAAGTGATGAGTTTTCAAAGATAGTAGGCGGGAAAAACTATATTTTAGGTAAAGACTCCACCTTTTTCAATTACAGTTCATGGATTGACGATATCATCGATACGCATCTAACAGGTGGAAGGAAACAAATAAATTTATCTGTTTCGTGCTATGAATTTTTAATGAATCTGAATCAAACCAGACAGTATGAATTTACTGAAGATCAGATTTACAAAAAATATGTTCTCCCAACCATCACAACAATTGAGAATCAATTCGAGCTACCTTTGACACTTGAAGAGCTGGCAAGTAACCTTTTTGTTACACCGCAGTACTTAAGCCGTGTTTTTAAGAAATATACAAACGAAACCATCTTTTCTTACTTGCAAAAAGTTCGTCTGAATAAGTCTAAGGAGCTATTGATCAACCACAGCCATTTGAAAATCCAAGAAATTACCGCCCTTTGCGGCTTCTCAGATACTAGTTACTTTATTTCACTGTTTAAAAAACTAACAGGCTACACGCCATTGCAGTTCAGGAAATTATATTTAATTCGAAAGTGAAGAACCTTATCGTTCACTTTGATCAATGAAATAATCCCAGAAATCCAAATATGCTGATAGGCACTTTTGTTGAAAAATAAATTTTAGTTATAGGAAAAGCCGTTCCCTGCTAGACAGGAAGCGGCTTTTTTCGAGTCCATTGCAATCCTAGAACCCATTATCGTTTTTTTCTTCTATTTTCGGTAAATGACTTTCCTATCTGTAAACGCTTATTCATCCCCTATTTTTAACGCGTTGGAATCAAGTACCCTGCCATTAGTATTAATGACCGTTTTATACCAATAATAGGAAGCTTTTGGGTATCGTTTGAAGCTGCCTTCTCCATGATTATTGGTATCAACGTAGATAAAGCCGTACCGTTTCTCGACACTCCCTGTAGATAAAGCGACCAAATCAATCGCACTCCAAGGCATATAACCAACGACATCTACTCCATCATGAATGGCCTCGATCATAGCGGCAACATGTTCCTTCAAATAATCGATTCGATAGTGATCCTTCACCTTGCCATCGATTAATTCATCTTTGGCGCCTAAGCCATTTTCCACGATCATGATTGGCAATTGGTAACGATCATAGACAGTGTTTAGTAAATAGCGCAAGCCGGTAGCATCGATCTGCCAGCCCCACTCACTTTCCTCCAAGTAAGGATTTTTCACGCCAAAACCTGAGATCAGGTTCCCCGCAGCCTTATCCTTGCCTAAAGCGTCACCTTCATTTTGTCCGCTGACGCAAATCGATTGGTAGTAGCTGCAGGAATAGAAATCGACACATCCGTCACGTAAAATCGCTTCATCTTCTTCGAGAGTCTTAATTTCAATTCCCTGCTCAGCAAAATATCTCTTTGAATAGCCTGGATAATAACCGCGGATCATCACATCGCTGCAAAACATATTTTTCATTTGCTGCTGCTGCAGAGTGGCAAAAACATCCATTGGACGGCTTGTCAGGGGGTAACCGATCATACTCGCAATCATACAGCCGATTTGTAAGCTGGGATCGATCTCATGAGCCATTTTCACTGCTTTTGCACTTGCTAGAAATTGATGGTGCAAGGCTTGATAACGAGTATGCTCATTGTTGATTTCAGATGGAATCGACGCATTCAAGCCCACGGCTGTTCGAATCCCAAAATCAACTAACGTACAATTGATTTCATTGAAGGTAATCCAATATTTTACTTGATTGTGATACCGGTCAAACAACGTCTGGCAATATTTCAGATAATGATCGATCATTTCGCGATTGGTCCAACCGCCTCGTTCCGCCAAATACCATGGTGATTCGTAATGGGAGATTGTCACGATCGGTTCAATCCCATATTTTGTTAGTTCGTTAAATACTTGATCATAGAAGAGAAGTCCGTCTTCATTTGGTTCCTCCTCAACGCCATTTGGATAAATTCGCGTCCATGCAATAGACATGCGATAGGCTTTTAATCCCATTTCTCCCATCATTTTGATATCTTCCTTGTAATGGTGATAAAAATCCACTGCCTTATGGGAAGAATAGTATTCATTCTCAAAAGCCGATGGAACCTCTACCCGAACCCCTTTTTCAAAATCGGTAGCGATGGTGTCAATAACACTAACACCTTTTCCATCTTCATTCCAGGCACCTTCAATTTGATTGGCAGATGTAGACGCGCCCCATAAAAAATGACTAGCTACTTGATTATTTAACATACAGCACCTCAACTCCATCCGTATCCTTTAAATGTATTTCTTCAAACTCTTTTGAATTGGTAACTACGACAGCTGTGGTCGTATCAAAACCTGATTGTTGAATTTTTTTATTGTCAAAGATAAGCAGCTCTTGATCTTTTTTTACAAAGTCCCCCTGCTTCACTAAGCTTTCAAAATACTCGCCATTTAATTCAACTGTATCGATCCCAACGTGAATCAACAATTCCAGTCCGTCTCCGCGCTTAAGACCAATTGCATGTTTCGTTGGAAAAACCGAAACAACCTCTGCGTCAAAAGGACTGATTACTTTGCCTTCACTAGGTACTACGCCAAAACCTTCTCCCATCATTTTTGATGAAAAGGCTTGATCATTTACTTCTTCTAGCTTGATGATTTTTCCTTTTATTGGCGAATGCAACGAATGCTCCTGATTCGTATCCGTGATATCTTCAAAGCCAATAACATAAGTGATAACAAAGGTAATGAGAAACGTCACAGGTATACTCGTAAGACCCAAAATAAAGTTAGGGATCGTTCCTGCAAAAATCGGAATCGTCAACAGACTTGGTGTAACAAAAGTCGGTGCAGTAATTCCTAAGAATCCGATGTAACAGCCGCCTAAGAGCGATCCTAATAGTACGGCGATGAACGGTTTTTTTAAGCGGAGATTAACACCATAAAGTGCAGGCTCTGTAATCCCCAGCAGCGCTGAAATCGTCGCTGAAATTGCCGTCCCTTTTAACGCTTTATTTTTTGTTTTAAATGCTACTGCGCCAGCGGCACCAGCTTCAGCGATATTTGCAGCTAATCCTGATGGTAAAAAGATTGCATCGAAGCCTTGCGTCGCGAACAT
>NZ_JBIPAM010000003.1:0-61980 GCF_050498845.1 Enterococcus sp. AZ196
CACTGGACCAATGGGCTGCTTAGATTTTGAATCAGGGGGATTTAATCCAGCCATCGAAAATCCATCAAGTGGCGCCTATGGGCTTGCTCAATGGCTTGGAGGAAGAAAGACAGCACTAGCACAATTCGCCGCCGAAAAGGGCAAAGATATGTCGAATTTGGGCGTGCAATTGGAATTTTTAAAACAAGAACTGGAAAATCCCTATTATGCCAAAGCAAAGGCCGCTCTTCAATTAACTGACGTGCACGAAGCCCAGCATGAATGGTTGTTGTGGTTTGAAGGATTAAGCCAAAACCCGGAGCAATGGTTTTCTGCTGAACGAAACGCGCGTGCAGACAAATGGTACGCCAAGTTTGGTGCCAGTGATCCGGTCACAAGCAACGTTTTAGAGACAGCGGCAGAAGGACAACAACAAAGTGCGAGTGAAGACGGTTGCGAAACGATCAGTGCTGGTGGAGGCGATATCCTAGAAGCGGCACGTAGTTTCCTAGGATGGTTCTACTACAAATTACAACATCCGTCGCCAGACCTTGGAGATTTAAACAACCCCAACAAATCAGGTGGAACAGACTGTTCCGGTTTTGTTTGGCTGGCTTTAAACAAAGCAGGGTATAAAATGCCACCAAATATGGGATGGTTTACTGGAAGTATGGCAGATGATGCCAGAGGAGCAAAGCAATACCTTCAAGAGATACCAGCAAGTGAAGCGAAAGCAGGAGATATCATTATTGCGAATATGGGTGCCGGTGTAGGGAAAGATGGCCACACCGCGATTCTTACAGAAGATTGGCACGGAAATACGACAAAAATCATTGAGCAAGGCGGTTATGGATCTGATTCGGTTCATGAAGGGCAAACCGATACTTCTTTTGGCTACTTGATGTCCTTTGACATTTGTTTTGCGCGACCAGTAGGCGCGCCGTCCACATCAACGGCTCAAAAAGGGAATTTTAGTGCGCTGAAGACATTGAACAGTTCAGCGGGCAAGGTTGCTTATGGAATTTACTATTTCAACAATGGAAAATACGTATCCAATAACTACAATTCTCCAATGACATCCGCTTCCGTTATCAAAGTATTTATCATGGAATACATTTATGACAAAGGACGGATCAATGAAAGTGCAGGCGGTCAATCCGTCAGCAGTCTAGTGGAGCAAATGATTACAGTCAGTGATAACAATGCGACGAATATGTTGATCGATCATATCGGAATGGACACCTTAAATCAGTTTTTCAAAGAAAAGGGCTATTCCAATACAAAATTGAATCGAAAAATGCTCGCTTCAGGAAATGAAAATCTAACGTCTCTCAATGACACCATGTCATTTTTGAAAAAGCTCTATCAGAATAAAGGCAAAGCGCCTTACTCGACCATGTTAGATACTATGAAGCGTCAGCAGGTCAAAACCAAAATACCAAGTAAGATCAGCGTTCCAGTGGCAAACAAGACCGGTGAACTTGGAAGCGTAGAAAATGATATCGGCATCGTATTTAGTGATAAGCCGTTTGCGATCGTTGTTTTAACCAATGAGGTAAACAACAGTGCAAATGCTCGATCAGGAATCGGAAGTCTAGCCAAAGAAGCTATGAAGTAGGAGGGAGCTATGAATAAATCAATGATACCGTGGATAACAACCTTTCTTTTGTTAATTGGGGTTGTCTTTCTTGCAATCAACACCCAACAGCAAAAGAAGGAAGTCAAAACAGTAGAGAGTAAACTCGTTGTTCTAAAAGCCCAAAATGACCAGTTAAAGACTGACAAAGGAGAACTGAACGAATCAACGTCCAACTATCGCGAACAAGTCGCTAAGATGGAAAAACAGCTGATAAACACGGGAAAAGACGTTGACTTGAATCAAGAATACGAAAAAACGGTGAAAGAACTGTTTGAAACATTGATTAATTTTTCGCCAAGCAATTACGGTGAAAAGAAGAAGCAAGCCGAGAATTTCTATTCTGACGAACTGAAAAACCAATTTCAGGGAGATAATCGGAATTACTCGGACTCAAACGGCGTCACTTCAAAATTGGAATACATTGACGTATTTTCGAAAAGTGTTCAAGAAGGTGAAATGAAGGGCATCGTAGTAGAAGAACATGAGAGTGGCATGTCCGCAGATACCATGAAGAAAGGCCGTGCCATGTTCCTGGTCAGTTACGACATTAACACCAAGAAGGTCACAGAACTAAAAAATCTAGGTAGTGGTGTAGCAGTAGAGTTGCTGAAGTGAGTAGCAAAGAGGAAATACGAGCGAAACCAGAAAAGAGGTCAAAAAATTGACACAAATTTTTAACATTACTCAATGGCTTTTGAATGTCACTGTTTTATTACTATCATTTTTAATAGCTATGGTTCCCATTCTAATGAAGATGATCCTATGGGGCTTCATATTTTCAGCGTTTTGGCAGCTATTCAAGGCATTGATTGTGGTTTTGCTAACGGATGATCATTGAAAAGTTCTATCTGTTTGCCCTAAAGAAAGTACAAATGGTATCGAAAAATATTTGAGAGAGGATAAATGTACATGGAAAATGAGACACAACACCAGGAACAACGATCAACTGAAAAAGTTGCCTATTCATCAAGTTTTCAGCAACAAAAGCCAGCGATCCAAGTTGCTATTTTTGTAATGTGGAAGATTCACCACAAAGAATACCAAGTGGGATCACGCTTGTTTTTTGAACAGGTGGAGTCACAGATTAAAGTGTCTAAAAGCAACTACAAAGAAGCCCTTGCCTTTTTAGAAGGAGCTTCAATTGCAGTAAATGAAGTCATTATCGCAGATAAAGTGCCCCCAACACTTATCGAGCGATACGACATTAATTAGTGACTGAGAGACCAAACGGGTTTAATCCGCAAGCTGTTCAAATGAAAAATCAAAAAAAGGGGAAACAGAATAAGAAAAAGAAAAAAGACGGGAAAGACGAGTCTTTTTTTTCTGGTCAGGAAAAAGAGCCGCAAAATACACGCGCGATTCGTTTTGCGCCAAGAACGGCTATGAACATTTTTTCTGGTCTTTTCGTCTTTCTGTTTGTGATTATGTGTGTCGTGGTCCTCCTAACTTTCGGACGCACGGACACACTGGCGCGGCTTGCAATGAGTAAACAGGTCAATAAAACCGAATTAATTGAAAACGTGAATAAAGGCTTAGTAGCTACCGAACAAATGAGGTACGAGGGCGAAGTCGTCATTGAAAAACTGTTTACGCAGACGCAAAAGGCAGATGAAGAAGATTCTTGGAAAGAGGGAATCACACCGTATCTTTCTGTCGGATTGAGTGCCGACGATTTAGGCTTTTCTAACACAAGAATCGATCGAAATGCAAAAGAGATCAAATTCATCAAAGCCATTACGGTCAGTGAAAAAGAGCATTTCTATCGTCTGTATTATGATGTTCGCTTTACTGAAGGCGATACCTGGAAAAAAGCGCAGATCATCTTACCGGTTTGCTACAAGTACGGCGAATTAAAGCTGATCGATCGTCCACAGTTTACCAACACGACGGTCAGTGAATCAAAAAACAAAGTCGCTTTTAATGAGTCGCGCTTTATAACAACAGGTGAGGATGTACAAGGAACTGAAAAAGATAAACTCGACGAATTTATCAGAAGTTTCTTTGAGCTGTATACAGCAAATGACGAAAAACTAGGTCTGATTTCCAATGTCAAAGGATTGGAGGATGCCACACTCGAAAACATCGATGTCAAAACATTGATTGTAGATGGAAAAGGCATGTACCACGCAAGAGGGACATTCAGCTTTTATTACAAAGAAGGCAGCTCCTTCACTTCCGGTTTTGAATTGGTTATTAAGCCAACAAAAGAAAGTTACTTCGTCATTAAAATGAATGGAGAGTGAAAGAATGATTGATTTAAAACCATTGTGGGATAATTTTTCAACGCAAGCGATTATCTTACTTGCTATCGTGGGCGTTTGTTTAATTATTGGTGCAATAGCGACACAAGGGTTCGCAAGAGCCATCTTCTCGGTCGCTGGTATATTTGTACTAATCATGTTTATCTTGATTTTAGGGAATGCAACTGCTGTTGGAGAGTGGCTCATGAAGCTAGTCTACAAATTGAATCAAGGGGTAATCTATTATGGAATACAATTACACTAAAGAGTTTAAGCAGCCGAACAAGATATATTCATTTCCAAACGGAAGACCGATACCCTTTGCGCCTAATGGATTACGAATGGAGTATTTAGCGGTTGGAGGGATTTTTGTAGTGTTGCTGCTTATCATCATTGGTGCAAGTATTCTACTGAAGATTAGCTTTCTTCAATCGCTTTTTATAAACTATTGGATGATTATTCTAGCAGCATTGTGCGTCCTTGTTTGGACGCTTTTTTCTTTGAAGTGGGATAATAAGAGTTTCCTTGATTACATCTTTGGTCGGGGAACGTATTTTCAGAACAAAAATAAAAGGTACGAGCATGAAATGCTCGTACCTTTTTATAAGCAGAAGGTGACGTATTCGAGGCGAAAAGGGAAGTGGGACAAAACATCATGAGCGAAAAGAGAGACGCTGATAAACTCCAACTACTGCTATTCTGCATGGAAATTCCTTTCTATCAAAAAGGAATTTACTATAAAGAAATAAGAAGACTAGTAGAGATTTTAGAGCAAACATCTATTCCAGTTAGAACGGTAATAAAAGAGAGAATAGAAAAACACTCTGTAAACATGGTTGATCCTGAGTCAGATCACCGCAAGTTACAACGTTTAATTGATTTTAATGAAATGATTTTGAAGTCTCTATTTTAGGGCTCATTTTTGAGTTTTATTCTCCAATATATCGTGAAACTCAGCTACCAACTTTGGTGTTAGAAAGTGAGTCTGAATATGAACAAAAAGAGAGCTAATGTATTAGTATTATTGAATTTACCAGCTATTTTACTATGTTCTATAGTATATGGGCGACCTGATTTGATACCAACAATAGAGAAAGACCTCATTGTGATTCCAATTGTTCTCCTTTTTGATTTGTATTTACTCATAAATCGACTCACAAAGGGGAAATTAAGAGAATTAATTAAAGGGTTCTTTCGCTCATAATTGTTAAATCACATGAAAGAGTGGTGATTACGTGCCATTAGGAATAAACAAGGAACCAAGGCTGGAGTTTCCAATCGAAGCCATGTACAAGAACTTCTTATTTACGACCGATCAGCAAGTTTGGGTAGGCTACAAGCTCGATCATCAACAATTCCCAATCAATGACCTGGAGTTTTTCAAAGGTTATATTGAAGATGGGGAAGGAATGTTCGAACATGATAAGTACGAATATCATCTCGTTGATATTCCGAATAAGTTCAATTTGAACGAGCATGTCGATCGAACGATCAATGAATTGGTGAAGGGAGAATTCGCGGATTTAGGCGAAACGTATTTTCAACAAGCAGAAGAAATACTCGAAGATGAAGTACAGATGAACAAGTACACAACGTACTTGTTTGTGAAACTAACAAACACCGTTCAAGTCGCCAATCCACTGGAATACATCGAATTAATCAAGGAAGTATCGGCGACGTTTGTACGGAAATTGACAGGTCAGAAGCAAACACGATCTGTCCTGCTGTCCTCTACGCAGCGTATGGAACGTGAACTCTATGAGGATTTAATGAATTACAAACAGCTTGAACGACTTGATCCACAAATATTGGGAAGAATGTACTATTATTTCTTTCATCGAGCCGATCAAAAAATTATTAATCGCGACTTAACTATTGAAGAAATGACCGAAGGGATCATTTCAAATGATAACGGGTCAATTATGATCGAACAAATTGATAAGAACCATCATTCAGCCTTTCTAAGCGTGATTGAAACACCATCAAGTATGTTCGGTAGTTCCTTCGTCCAAAACCTTAGAGACAGCGTTTCTTTCTCCATAGAGACGCATACGAGGATTCGCTTTGAACATCCTGAAAAGGATAAAAAGAAAGTCCATAAAATGCGAAAGCGGATTGATGAACAAGACAAGGAACAAGGAAACATCGATGCCGTTTTAGATGACGACGAGGTTGTTCTATTCGGGGAAGAACGGTTGCGCAGCTTAAATGAAAAGTTGAAGCACAAAGAAAAGCGATTGTGTCGGGTGACGATCACCTTTGTTGTTTCTGCTGAGACGGTCGAGGAGCTGGAAGAACGTGTGAAAGATGTTCAGTTCGTCCTAGATGGGACCGACTATAAAATCTATCGTTCTATAGCCGATCAGTTGACACTATTCAATCAATGTATCGTTGGTAGTAAGAACCAATTCCGAAGCTATGAGCAAGTCGTGACAACAGGATACATAGCAGATTTAGGCATGGACTTAGAAAAAGAAGTCGGAAATCAGTACGGTTTTCCGCTTGGTCGGATCATAACGGCTAAGAAATTTAAATCTGTTCAACAAGCCCTGGCTATGTCGAGTAAAATCGTTTGGTTTTTGCCTAACCTGGCAAAGCGGGCAATCGAAGGCGCGCAGCATACCAACGGAAACACGTTGATAACTGGCCCACCAGGTCAAGGTAAATCCGTTCTAGTCAAATATATTTTCCTTTGGTTGACCTTTTTTGGTCAAAAAATACTATACGTTGATCCCAAAAATGAAACCGAGTTATTCTTCCGAAAAGCGTTGGAAAAGTTTAGCTTTATTCCAGAATTTAAGGAGCTATACAACCGAATAAATTTTATTTCGCTGTCTGACCAGGAACGGTATCGAGGCATGCTTGATCCGCTGATGTTCTTACCACGAGACGAGGCTATTCAAACAGCTAGAAGTGTGTTAAACGCCTTTGGAGAGGTCGATAGTGATAGCGCGACGTCAAGTAAGAAGAAAACGATCATTTTAGAATCCGTTGAAAAAGTTCTCAATGGTCGAGGAAAAAAACACTTAACCAAAGTGATTGAAGAAATTCGGAAAAAAGATGAAGATTTAGCTAAATTGATTTCTGGTTACAATGTGGGCTTAGGAAAAATATTGATTGGGAATGATTATAGTACCCCTATCAAGTTTGAAAGTCCGATCAACGTACTTGGTACGCAAGGATTGAAAATTCCTACACAAAGCGAAATTGAAGCCGGAAGGCTAAATCCCGAACAGATTGCAGGTATGGCGATCATGGAAGTTATCATGAAGTTGACCTACGTATTTTCTACCAATAAGGAAGAAGACGCAGCTATCATATTCGATGAGGCCAAAGGATTTGAAGACACAGCACAAGGAAGATTTTTGATTGACGACAGCCTTCGAAAAGGGCGTGCGAACGCAACAGATATCTACATTGTGACCCAGGCATTTATGGACTATGACAAAGAGGATAAGAAAGAACTGCTTTCTTACAAATTCGCCTTCAGACCGAAACAAGAGGAAGCACGAAGAAAAGTGTTGAATTTCTTTGAAATGGATAGCAACGATGCGAATCTAACCATGTTTGAACGGTTAAAATCGGGTACATGTCTATTCCAGGATCACATGGGCCGAAACCAACCGATCGCCATCGATGTGCTCTTTGACAGCTGGTTAGCGGCAATCTCTTCGACCAATCAAGAAGATGAAGCGACACAAGCAGCCTTAGCAATGGAACAAAATTCTTAACGTATGGAGGTGAGAATTTGAAAAAGAAATCGCTGGTAGCAACGTTGTTGCTGCTATTTTTTTGTGCCTTTTTTCTCAGCTCGAGTCCATTATCGACACGAGCTGAAGTCGGTTCAGAGGTGGATCACACCGACAACCGGTTAAACAATTCCGACGAAAAGAAGAAAGCGGAAGGTGAAGTCAAGATAACAGATGCTACGACTGATCCAAACACGCTTTATTCGCGGTACAAGGACAATTCCTTTGATCTAATGACAAAGGAAAAAGAGGGCGTATCCGGCTTAAAAAAATATATTGCCAACTTTTCAGGAACATTAAAAAGTCTTGTTTGGGAAGGAACAAAAGGATTGGGGAATATCAATACTGAAATGGTGAAGTTCCTTTTCAATATGGATATCGTTTCAGCTATTCGCAAACCGATTCAAACATTGACAGCGACAATTGCGACCAATATGTTATCGATCGCAGGTACGATCGGGATTAGTTTTGTGGCGCTAACGATTGCTATTAAATTTGCAGGGGAACAAAACTTCAAAAAAGCCTTTGGGCTCTTTGGGATGACGATTCTGATTTTTACTGGTCTAGCGGTATTGAGAAATTCCGCTGCAAGTGATTCGTTTTTCAACACCGTATTCACCATTGATAAGGCAGTAGAAACATCAATGGTGAGTGTGAATCCCGTTTTAGGCGACAGTAGTGTACCTCTGGAAAAGGGAAAAGATGGAAAAGACAATTACGACTCAAACAAACGGTTAAAAGGTGCAGGTGACATGATCGCCACACGTGTATTTTTCACGAATGTTTATGAACCCTACTTACTAGCCAACTATGGAACGTCCAACATGGAGACGATCAGGAAGAAGAAAGTTACGTACGATGAGAAAGATTATGACCGGATCAATTTATTGTTAGACAATGATGTTTCGACAGAAAAAGGCGAAGAAGTCCACGAGGCAGCGACGGAATATGAAGCCGAAGACCTAGAGAATCGAACGATCCAACATTACAATAACTTCACGAATGCGTTCAAATTGGGCTTCTATTTAGTGGTCAATTTGATCCAAACAGTCGCCTATTTTGTATTGTGTTTCGTTCGAATCATTATCGGAGTCTTGCAAGTTTTTATGATCCCGATACTGCCGTTTTTACTGTTGTATGGATTGTTTATGACATTCTCAAATGTCTTCAAAAACTATGCAATGGCAATGGCTATGACGATTTTCTTAAAAGGTATGGCAGGATTTGCCTGTATTTTGTTTGCGACGTTCCTATCGTATGGATTCCAACTAAGCAATACAATGGATAATCCGTGGCAAAAAATACTGACCATCCTCATTTATTTACTGTCTCCATTCGGACTCTATTTCTTTCGAACGTTCCTCGGAAGTTTGTTTACCGGACAAATGTCTTTAGCAAATGCCGTCGGCTTTGCGACGCATCCATTTAGCACGCAAAAACTGATGCGAGACAATGCCAAAGAGAAGCGGAAGGAACGGAAACAGCGACAAAATGATGCTAAAGAACAACGGAAGAAAAAACTAGAAGAAGACCGCAAGAAAGCAAGAGAACGGGGAAAACAAGAACTTGGGCTGAACCAAACGAATGAAAGAAAAGGCAAAGGACGCAGTAATTTGCGTAAAGAATTGAATCAACAAACGCAAGGACCGAAGCACAAACCAGACAGCAAGCGCCAGGCATTGCAGAAGAAACTTGAAGCGGCACATGAACAAAGTCGCACAGACGAGAAGAACGCTGCTAAAGATTTAGCGCACCGCCGTCAACGCAAGCCGCTTGACAAATCCGCTGCACAAACCGGCGAAGCAATCAGAAAAGCCAATCAAGAATTGCAAGAAAAGCAAGCCGGGAATTCACTCAAAGGAAATCGAAGACGTACTGGTGCATCCAGCAAACGTGCAGGAGCGGAGAACGTTCCTACAGCGAATGCAAGACGTCTGCAAGGACAGAAAAGTGTGCCTGATAGTGAAAAGGCGACACCAAAACAAGGCAAGGCGACAACGCCGAGATCAAGTGCTCGCACAACCAGAAAAATCAGCGGTCAGCGTCAATCTGTTAGTGACGTGTCACCAAAACAAACCGGTTCTGTTCGTCATGTTGGATCATCCGGTATGAGCAGTGCAAGAAGATCACCAGCTGTTCGTCAGAAAATGGCGACCGTAAAAGCTGTTTCCAAAGCAGTCAATGCAACAGACGAACCACTTGTTGAAGAAGTGATAGAAACGCAACAGCCAATCACTCGAATGGCAAAAAGAGACGCGCCGTCGACCAAGAAAACGACGAAACGATCACGGCAAGTTCCTGTCCGAAGAACGAAGACAACTGTAAAAACGAAAACCGTAAATAAAAGAAAGTAATGCCAAAAGGAGAGTGATTTTGTGTCGAATGATCCATTTTCAGATGGGCTATTTTCGTATGGAACGCCTCAGAAAAAGCCCGACAAAGAACCAAAAAGTAAGTTTCGCCAGCTGTTAATGGGAATGATTCTTTTCGGATTTGTCCTGTATCCATTCCTGATTGTTGGGTTGATTCCGTTACTTATTGTTCAACGAATTGATCGAAAAGATCAACAAAAATATATCTATGATATGGACTACGTGAACATAATCAAACGGTATAACAATCACTTTTTTGTATTGTCGTTTGTACTCGCTGTCGTCAACATGGCACTATTTACCCTCGTGATTCCACGAGGGTATTTATCTTGCTACATCCTTTTTCCACTGAACAATCTTAACCATGTACTAACCTTCGGACCGCAGACAATCGTCGCATTAGCGGTCGGAGGACTAGGCATGGGAAGTATTTTGATTGCCTATTCAGGCTTCGTTGCAAAGCGAAAAGTTTACTCAAAGGAAAGAAGACAGAAGGATATTATTGAATCAAAAGAGTATCAGAAACGACTTGCAAACAAGTTTGAGGAGTCGCAAAAGTACGTCAAAGAATACGAAAACGAGTATCAAGTTTCCATCGTTATTAAGGATTTAGTCGTTCGTAAAGAACGGCTTTCTGAATTATCTAAGACAATTTTGTTGGGTACAGATGAATACGGACTGCCATACAAAATGGGCTTTAGAGAACTCAATCAGCACGCGTTAATCCCAGCAACCACTGGTGGAGGGAAGACAACGCTCATACAAGTTTTTATTGAACATTGTATCAAGTATGGTATTCCAGTGCTACTGATTGATGGGAAAGGCGCACGTGATACTTTGACTGCAATGGAAGACATTGCGGCCAAGTATGGCAAGAAAGTAAGATCATTTACGGACACAGGAACCATGCGCTACAATCCCATAAAATATGGGAATGATATTTCTATTCGGGATAAGTTGGCTAACTTAGCTGAAACAGAAAGTGTCTACTATTCGATGGCATCCAAAGCATTGTTGCAGGTAACTGTACAACTTCTTGATGAATTTTCGAAGACACATGAGATCGAACGAAGCTTGCCATTTATGCAAAAGTATCTCATTCCTAGAGAAGTTCTGAACCTATTTATCGATCGGTTGTCTGAAAGAAATCCTCAATTTTTTGATTTGGAAATTCAATTAGATTCGGGTCCAAAGAAGAATAAAAATGTAGGAAGTGACGCAAATCAGGAGACTGATTCAAACAAGGCAAGCAATCGACACAGCAAGTACAAAAAGAGTGAAGCGAAGGTCGAAAATTCAAAAACAGTGATATTAGACCCCGAAAAGTTATCGCTAGAAGATTTATATTCGTTAATCAAACGCAGCATGGATGCCATGACTGAGGATGAGAAAAAGTTATTCGAACGGCTCTTTGTTCGCTACGAACATAAAGACAATCCTTTTTATTTGTACGCTACTTCGGAAGCACTACAAACCAACATCAACATGCTTTTAGACAGCGAATTAGGCAAACTTTTTGATACAAAAGGTAGTGAAAACACACTAGACTTGAAGGAAATTGCTAGTAATGGAGACGTTGTTTATGTGTCATTGAACGGTCTAATTTATAAAGACTTTATTGTGACATTAGCGCAAATGCTTGTCGGAGAGGTTAACTTTTTTGCATCCGATTTGTATGCAAAGAGTGAAAGAATTGATTTTCTTACTATCTTTGATGAACCAGCATCCTATCTAAATGATTCGTTTATTGATTCTGTAAACAAAGGGCGTGGTGCCGGACTACACGCCATTTATTCACCTCAAACAATGGCCGATATTGATAAACTTGGGGATAAATTGAAGGAGCAACTAGTCGGTAACGTCAACACATTTATCGTCGGAAAAACAAATGAAACGTCAGAAGTAAACTACTGGAGTGAAACATTCGGCACGTACCAAGATATTGAAGTTACAGACGTTGTGAACCAAGAGGAAGGTTATTCTGATGCAGGTAACATCAGCTGGCAAGGTGAAAAAGGAACGCGTAGAGACGTGGATCGATTCAATTTTCACCCTAACCGGTTTCGTAATTTACGCCAGGGGGAGTTTGCTGTTTATCGCACAGCGCTTAATGTCCATGAAGTACCACGAGCTGTATACATGCGAAATCCAATAGCTTATATCAAGAAGGAGCAAGCGAATGAAAGTAAAGTGGCTGAACGTCATTCTAATTAGTCTGTTCTTTTGCGTCTTCTTTTTTGTGTCTTTCTTGCATACACCACGTGGGAATTATTACACTGATTACTCGCTGACACAGGTGCTAACCATATCGAAAAAGGATAATGATATTGTCATCTATTTTGCACGAAATGATTGTCCTGAATGTCAAAAAGTTGATGACATTCTTCAATCAAAGCAGGGAGAGTTAAGAAAAAACACCTACCGAATAGAAACAAGAAGTGAAAAAGATCGTGAGAAATTGATTTCAATGCTATCGACTTTAAGCATCAAAGAAGTACCTAGTTTTGTTGCCGTTCGCCAACAAAACAAAAGAAAAATGAACCAAAATGAAGTAAAAAAAATGCTGGAAAAACAGTAAAACCCCAGTAAAAGGTCAGTAAAACCGCAGTAAAAAACCAGTAAAACCAAAAACACCCAAAATAGCTCTCGGCGCTTGCCATTCAAGGCGTTCTCCATATCCAAAATTCCTGACCATTTTCTCTCAACGTGGGTAAAACCCCCTTGTGAGAGAAAATGGTCAGGAATTTTGGATTTTCGAATGAATTTGGCAAGCGCCGAGAGCAAAGCAATTTTGGAAAACAAAAACAAAAAACAATATAAAAGTATTAAGTACTTAAAGATTAAGAGATCAACCCCCTACCCCCAATCATGGGGGTCTCATAACTATCTCTTTCCGTTCTCTTTCAACCTCTATTGAAAGAGAAAACTTACAACTATCCCTTGCGTCTGCGCCCTTTCACCAATTCTTGAAAGGGCTGCCGCTAAATGCAACAACTCCCTAAATCCCTCGCCAAAGCTCGAGGGACTTCAAACCGGAAAAGAGTTTGCATAGTTAACACTACGCTGCACCTTTTCCAAGGAAACAAATTGGCAAAGCCAATTTGTACATTGACCAGCTTTTTTTCCGCCATTTTGCATTCGCAAATTGCCGATCGCTGGTTGGACCAACACCCTAAATCCCTCAAACTTGAGGGACTTTAAAGCAAAAGAGTTTGATCTCGCTTTCGCATCGATCACTCTTTTTTAGAATCAAATAGGCCCGGCCTATTTGTCTTAGAACCGGAGGACATTTTTATGAATCCATTGTTATACAATTTCTATGCGCATGGATCAGAAACTAATCGGACAAAGCTTTTCATTTTATACTTACTACATGAGCTGCGAATACTCTCTAGAAATCAAATTACATGGTTCGTTCATAATGAGTATAGATTGCACAGTAGTAGAGTAGATGCGGCTCTTGGTTATCTTTCCAAAAACAATTTAATTGGCAAATACAGAAATGGCAATATGGTTTGTTACTATCTTACAAAAGAAGGTCATCTTAGTATTGGAGGATTATACACGTTTCCCAAAGTTCCAGAATATAATTTAGATCACCATTTGCAAATAAACGACTATCTCATAACGACGATTAAATTGTTAGAGGATCATCCACATTTAAAGTTCATTATGTCTGAACGAAGACAGGTCTATGAAACAAAAGATTTCCAAGAAAATTCCAAAGGCAGAAAATATTTTGTACCGGATTACATTGTTCGATTTATTGGTGAAGATGAAGAAGAAATCGACTGGTCATTTGAAATTGAATTGACATTAAAATCGAGAACACGATATCGTGAAGGGATATTTCCAAAGTATATTCGTGAATTGAAAAATGAACCAAACAATCACTTGCTATATGTGACACCAAGTCCTCAAATCAAACGAGAGCTAGACATTTTTAGAGAAATATTTTTGGAAGATGAAGGCGAAGATAATCACGAATTGTTTGATCGACTACACATTGTAGCCGCAGAAAATTTTCATGATGAATTAAGCAACTTCATTCGTCTTGATCCTTCAATCAATTGGTGAAGCAAATGAAAAAAATGAATTGGGATCAGTCAGGAGAATCATACCTTTCGGAATCAATCAGAATGCTTGAAGAAACATTTGATTTATTGAACGAACACTATTTTGAAAGTGCACTTTCAAAAAGCGTAATTACTGTTCAAAGTACCCCTAGCGCATATGGCCATTTTACGACTAAAAGAATTTGGAAAGATGACCAGGTAGAAAGATACGAAATCAATTTAGGAGCAGAGACATTACATCGACCGATAGAAGAAGTTGTCGCGACATTGATTCATGAAATGGTTCATCAATATTGTGCTGAAAATGACATCAAAGATACATCAAGAGGTGGAACATATCACAACAAACGATTTAAGAAAGAAGCAGAAAAGCGTGGATTGGTTATCACCTATAATCACCGGATAGGTTTTAGCATTACACAACCGTCTAGTGAACTACTTTCTTTTGTCCAGAGTACAAAGTGGTTAGAACAAATTTCTTGGCACCGTCAAACAAGAGTTCCAGAACCAAATGTCACCGTAAGTTCATCAAGCACAAGAAAATACGAATGTGATCAATGTGGAATGAGTGTACGTGCTACTAAAGAAGTCAATATCATTTGTGGTGATTGTAATAGTCACATGAAGCAAGTTTAGCAATAAAAAAAATTCAAAAGATAGCAGTAGCAAATAATGGTACACTATACCTATTAATCAAAAGGAGATACTACATGTTTATTTTTAATTTAATTCTATATCTAATCGTTATTGTCATCTTGGCAAAAATCATTTTCAGTTTGGTAATAATCGTTCATCAAGGAGAGGTCAAAGTCGTTGAAAGTTTCGGGAAGTATGTCAAAACTTTAGATCCAGGGCTACACTTTTTGATTCCTATCTTGTACAACGTCCGGACAAAAGTTTCGTTAAAACAAACACCGTTAGAAATAGATCCGCAGAGTGTGATTACCAAAGACAATGTCATGGTGGAGATTGACGAAGCTATCAAGTATCATGTCACGGACGTGAAGGCATTCGTTTATGACAATGAGAATTCCGTTGTTTCCATGATCCAAGATTGTCAATCCAACTTACGAGGAATTATCGGAAAGATGGATCTTAACGAAGTTTTGAATGGAACAGAAGAAATCAATGTGAGCTTATTTGAAAGCGTAAAAGATATTACAGCAGGCTATGGTTTATCTATTGACCGAATCAATATTGGTGAAATTTCTGTCTCCGACGAAATTGTCACGTCCATGAATAAATTGATTACGGCAAGCCGTGATAAAGAATCATCAATCACGATTGCTGAAGGGAAAAAGCAATCGGTTATTTTAGAATCTGAAGCCAAATCATCTGAAATGCAGATTGATGCAGAAGCGAGAGCGAGACAAACGAAAATTGACGCGGAAGCTCGAGCTGAACGAACGAAGATCGATGCCAATGCAGAAGCAGATCGGATCAATAAAATTACTGAAGCTGAAACCGCAAGAATCAAAGAAATCAACAAAGCTATTTCAGAAAGTAATTTGAATGAGCAAATGATTGCATACTTAGGAATTGAAGCCTTTAAACAAGTTGTCGAGAGTGATACGAATACTGTCATTATGCCTAGCAATATGACGGAACTTGGGAATATTCCTGTAGTGAAAGAATTATGGAAAAACCAGGAGAAATAGTGATATGGAAATCATAGAAGTGACTAACCACCAAATACAGCAGAGAGGGGATTTCATTGAACATGAAGCAGATGTTAAAATATCAGGACAATTAAGCAGCAATAAAGATCTTGTGGCCGCAACCAGCATACAAGTTGGATTCCACCCGGCCAAAAATGGCATGTACCATTTTGGCGCTGAAGAAGTGGAACCAAGCTGCTTTCATGTTGAGTGGGAAACATACACGCGGCAAATACCTTTCGAAGAATAAAAATGAAAAGAGCAGCTCTTTTTTGTTGCCCCCACACGCCGACCGCCCCCACTGTTTAGGTGGCAACAAAAAAGCGGGCAAAGCCCGATAGGCTAAACCCGAAATTCCGATGTCTATTTACAATCTTGTATGTGCCAAAGTGTTACAAATTATGGTATAATAGTCTATGTAAAGAGAGGTTGTTTCAGCAACCCCTCAATGTAGAACCGTTTAAAGCGGTAGCTTAGGTTGAAAAAAAGTAATTCGTCGCCCCTGGCTAAAGGTTATGACGGATTACTTTTTGTCGTTATTTAGCAATTTAACAACCAAGCCAACCAATGCAATGGCAAACATACCAAAGCTAAAGATTGTCTGGATTATCTCATATGCTGACAATAAAGTGCTTCTCCTTTCATCAGATTTTGGGAGTACATTCATATGCACCACCTACTTTCTATTCGATCAGATCAGCTACCGCCATAAACTCTCTACCCAATAATTATACCATATAAAACCAGTTAGAAACCTTATGATTAAGGCTTTTAACTGGTTTTTTGTATTCAAAATATGCGAGTTTCTTCCTTCGCTCCAACCGCCACCGCCGCTACGGAAGATTTGTTGATTTGCTGAAAGTTCAAGTGACTAAGATCAAAACATAGGTCATAAGATCAAGGTCAAGAGATTTAAAAATTTCAGAGCGATTGCTTCAAATTTCATACTTGGAAAAAAGTATGGAGCATTCGTCTAATGCGCTGTTAGCTACCGACGCTACCAACTTCTACACTGTAACAACCTGCAAAAAAAGGGGCGTAGAAATATTTTGAAGATCACAAAATTTTTCTACTACAGCACTCCCTTTTTTTCCAGAACGACTACAGTGTTTAACGAAGTCACGCCGATAGATAACAGCTAGACGAAATGAACCATACAAACGTTTTTCAAGACTACGAATGTAAGTTTGAATCAATTGAAATTTTTTTAAAACATTCCGCCTCCTGAAAAACGCTTCCGAAATGGTTTTAAAAATCATAATAAATTTAGGAGTGATCGTTATGAAATTGACATTACCACAAGCTATTGAAGAGGTGAAATGGATCTGGAAACATTCGGATGATCTTCCAGCAATAACCAAGCGCTATGGATCAAAGGAAAGAAGCGTGAACGCAAGAGTTAAGATTGGAGATTTTCTAGAAGAAAATGGCTACTGTCGTCAATGTTACGAGAAACAAGAGTCAAGTCACAAAATTGATTCTGGAATGTGTGATAGCTGTTGGAAAGAAATTGAAGAAGCTCATGGAATTTATTAAAAATTAGGGGAGTGGTTTGGTATGACTGTATCAGCAAAGGAAGTAAAAAAGGTATTAAAAGAAAATGGATTCGATACTAGGAAAATTCGGATTAGAGTCGAACATTTTGGTTACGGTAGCATGTCGATAACCGTGAGACTAATGGATGTATCGTTAGACCTTTCCAAAATAGATACGATTTTATGCAAGGAGTATCGAGAAGTCAGAGAAGACGAAAATGTTCAAGGTGAGTATTTAGAAGGTTGTAACACTTATGTACGTTGCAGCTATGATGAAGATGTTTTTGAATTAGAAAAAGAAAACATGTATCCACGAGCTGAAAAAATTTACTTGGAACTTGAAGAACAAGACACTTATAACGGTTTCGATATATTCGAAAATGATCAATTTCGTGCGGTGGCATTTATCAAGGATAAAGTGATTACATTAATGAGTAAGACAAATGAACCAGGTTTCTACCCCAGACATATGCTTAACTCTATAGACGATATGGCTGAAGCTCTAGTGATTCTTGAAAACGGACAGACGTTCTAAAAATATAACAAATGAACTCGCCCGATTTATTCGGGCGAGAAACAAGGAGAGAGAGCTATGTGGATACACTTTGAGCGAGCAGAGATTGACGGGAAAGAAATCTATAAGGACTCAGAAGATTGGGAAAATCTACTAGAAGTAATGGCGAAACGAATCGATGTTTTGAAATTAGACCCCAAAGATGACGTAATTGGTCGAGAACAAGATGAATTTGAAAAAGAGTACCCGATTCCATGCGGGGACGCGCTGCTTGATTATCTATTTACAAATTATCGGTACTATCACCATACGAAAAGTCGAAAGGCAACTTTTCGACAACCAGGAATCATTTTGGATCTGACATTTTCATAGAAATTAAAAATAATCCCCTCGATAGCATCGAGGGGAAACCGGAGGGCAAAAAAATGAAAATTAAGGAAGAGTATCGTTACCAAGTAGCCCAGGAATTCACCGTGGCAGAGGAGACATTCATTCCTAGCGAAAAAATTATGACATGTAGAGTCGATGATGAAAAAGTAGTTTTTTACAAAAAGAGCAAAGATTCAGAAATCAATGAACTGCCGGAGAAAGAACTGTCTGCATATTTAGACATGACAAGCGGAGTCGAAGATTTCGGAACATGTGAAAATTGCGGGTGTGATCTGAGTTCTATTCCAAATGCAGGTTGGGGCGTGGGTTATGTTTGTGGATCGTGTGCGCAAGAATTACGCGGTGAATTAGATTATTAGATCGGAAGCTGTTTATAGAGTGTTAGGTAGCCACCCAAATCATTTAATCAAGGAGGAGACTAGATGGAAATAGAATATAAATTGGTATTCGGTAAACAAGCTAATCTTACAATTTGGGCAGACGGGACACTGGTAGGTAGTACCAAATTGAGATTTAAGCAGCTTCCACAAGCTTTGAAAGATATTGATTCTATTGAGGTTAACTACCCAGAGAAAATGCTCGCTAAATACTTAACTAGAGCGGGTTTCGAATTTGAATCAAGCTTGAATATATCATCTGAACGCAGTCGCTACGAAATTTGGACAAAACAAGTTAGTTAGGAGGTGGAATATTGGAACTCTCAAAAATGCTCATTGAACTGAATCAACTGGTTAGAAAACCACCTGAAGATGTGACTGCAAAGACACAAATTCATATCCTGACGCGAGAAATAGAAAAAATTGCTTCGTTTGATAATGAGGCAGAAAGAAAGCTTGTAGAACGCCTCAAATGGATTAGTCGTATGACTGTTGACAAAGAAATTTTTAGAACACTTGAAAAAATGATTACGCAAATAAAAGAAGACGGTATTACCGTATAAAAAAAGCGAAAGAAGGAAAATGAAATGATTAATATTACACCAGTAGGACGATTAACGAAAGATGCCGATTTGAATTATTCAAACGATGGAACCCCGGTTGCACGCTTCACTTTGGCTTGTAAAAGAAAACACCCGGATAAGAATGGGAACGATCGTACAACGTTTGTACAGTGCGTAATGTGGGGCAAGCGAGCTGAAGCTTTCGCAAATTACACACGAAAAGGAACGCTGGTATTGGTTGATGGTGAATTAACAAGTCGTAAATACGACGATCAACAGGGAATTACCCAATACGTTACAGAGGTAAATGTCGAACACTTTGAATTCTTGGAATCAAAGCAAACCGTACAAAATCGTGACGGACAGCGTAACAATAACAACAGCTTGCCAACAGAAGAAAATTTCAACGGTGATCCAGGAGTAAGCGAAAACCATGCACCATATTACGGAAAGAATTAGAAAACAAGGGGGATAAAACGTGAAACGATCATCAGGAAATAGAAAGCCACACGTGGCAATGTTCAAACTATTAGAAGGCGATCGAGCGGGCGAATGTGTACCATTCATTCGTCGCTCAAAAGACGGTAAAGATGGGTGGCAAGAACAAGCAGCTGCAAAGGACTGGTTTATTCCTGACGATCAAATGCGTGTATGGGTAGAGTTGGGATGTATTGAAAAAGCCAGTTAAATGATTAAGATTTTCTTGCCATTCGATTTTTAAAGAGAAAGAAAAAGTATCAAATGATAAACTATTAGCATGTAGAAATGTTGCGCGAACAACATTTCTCAGTCGGATACAGTAACGACACCAGAAATCATCATTGTTAAAAATAGCCGCCTTCTCAAATACGAGAAGACGGCTATTTTGTTTTTTTTTAAGGATCAAAAGAAAAAATCATTGCTTCATCTGCGGTGCAGTAGCCCTTGATTCAAAGCGCAATGATTTGCTTTGCGGTGGTACTCTATCCACACAATTCTTAGTGGCTGCGTTCCTCCGCCAGACGAATTGACCGCTGCATGCGTCGTTCCTCCGCAACGTCGGCAAGTGGATGCCGTACCATTTTTGTGATACCACAAAAAGCAAAGCGATTGAAAGGACGGTCATTCGAAGCATAGCCCCGACTTCTCGCGACCTAAGAACAAGAGCGGAAGCAATCCCTCACAGGATTGCATGATTAAAAGAATTTTTTAGTTTTGCGCTACATTTTTACCATTTCACACACCTTCTAACTGCGAAATAGATCGAAGCTTCAGCGCAAGCGCTGTTCACCCTATTTCTCGCAAGAAGCTGAAAAGCTTGCAAGGGCAAGCGTTGTCGCAAGCGACCCTTGCAAACTTATAGTGAATGGTAAAAGCTCCGCAACAAAACGCAAAAAATTCAGCCTTTCGTCTAACGACCTTGTAGCTCAAAAATAAAAAAGGCAAAAACGAAAAGCAAAAAGGAGTAGATCCATGATGACCAATAAAAATAAAAACAAATGCCCTCATTGCACAGGTCCCGAAAGTGAAAGGAAACCACTTTGGGAAGAATCAGAAAGTGATCACTGTGAGATTGAAGATTTTAAGGGTGGAAAGCAACTAGCGATTTGTAGGAATGGCGTTGAATTTGACTGGTCTTTTATAAATATAAAATTCTGCCCAATATGCGGACGTGATTTTAACAAACCAGAAGAAAGCTAACCTATTAGGAATACTGGAGGAATAAAAAATGATAGATAGAGAAGAAATGAAGATTGAAGCGATTCAACGAATGGAAATGATGGGCATTCATAGAGAAACGATTCACCAATTTAAGGAGGAAAATTTACTTAGTTACAGCATGACTGGTGTGAACTATTGGTTTAGTGATCAGCACAAGCAAATTATTCAAAAATTTGAGGAAGACCAGAAATGCCTGGTGTATTTCGGAATTCTTAATAAAGTTAATTTGGTACCCACATTGTCGCTTTTCTATGTTCCTGGCTACGGAGAAGATCTCAACTATAGGAAAGAATGGCTGATCGATCGCCACGATATATCAGAGGGAGAATGTCTGGCTTACGTTCATAATTTGGAAAATGAACACTATTCAGAAATTGGATATATAGGATTCAGACCTTTAAATGGAGGGTTACAAAGACAGTTCTAAAATATCTATTCGTTTTGATACTCAAGTTTGCGCCTAGAAATCCACCAATGGTCGCAAATTTGAGTATCGAGGCGAATAAGGGAAAAAATCATTGCTTCATCTGCGGTGCAGTCGCCCTTGATTCAACCCACAACGATTTGCTTTGTAGTGGCACTCTATCCATACAATTCTTAGTGGCTACGTACCTCCGCCAGTCGAATTGACCGCTGCATGCGTCGTTCCTCCGCAACGTCGGCAAATGGATGCCGTGCCATTTTTGTGATACCACAAAAAACAAAGCCATTGAAAGGACGGTCACTCGAAGCATAGCTCTGACTTCTCCTGACCTAAGAGCAAAAGCGGAAGCAATCCCCTAAAGAGGATTGCCTTTTTTAAAAGAATTTTTTGGTTTTGCGCTACATTTTTACCATTTCACACGCTTTCTAGTTGCGAAAGCAGGTCGAAGCTTCGCGCGAGCGCGTTCACCCTGTTTCTCACAAGACGCTGGAAGAACTTGCAAGGGCAAGCGTTGTCGCGAGCGACCCTTGCAAAACCTTCTAGTGAATGGTAAAAGCTTCGCAACAAAACGCAAAAAATTCAGCCTTTCGACTAGAACATGCGTAGCACAAACCAAAAAAGATGAAAAACATGGAGGTACCAACATGAAAGATTTGACTTATGCAGCTGTAGTAAAAGAGCTAAAAATTCACAAGAACCCTATTCATTTAACAAAAAAAGAATTGAAGATCATTTTAGAAGATCAAAAAAATGAAACGATCGAAGAAACTAAAAAAACACGTATCTATCAAAAGTATGGCGGAGAATATTGTTCATTGCTGCAAGTATTACACCAACTGGGGGGCGGAAACTAATGAATAAACTAGAACAGGCACAATCAAAACTGAATCGTATTCGATCAGAACAAGAAGAAAACCAGCAATCGATCAGAAAAAAACACGGTCGGATTCCATTTGGACAGCCTAATATTATTGGACGTCCAGATATCTATAAGAACGTGAATCGAAAATATGAAAAGTCGATCACATTGCTAAAGGAAGAGGAAAAGCAACAAGATCGTGTTGAAATGCTTGAAAAGGTCGAACAATTTAAAGAAAGGAACGAATTACTCGAAGATGTTCATGTCGTTGGCAAATCAAGCTATGCCACAGTAGGCGCAAGAACAAGCGTTAATAATTTGGAGTATTTCAAGAATAAGTTACGAGATTTAGAGGAACAAAACGAAAAGGCCAAAGCTTACAACAAAACCAAGCCAGCCGTTAAAATGAAAACATTAGGCGCTGAAATCACGAAGCTAAGACGAAAGATCATCAGCTTAGAAAAGATGCAGGAGAGAGATCAAAACAAAGTAGTGAGTGAAAAAACGCAAGAATTAATCGAGAGCGGAGCGGTCAATCAATGGAAGAAAAAGCCTATTTATTATTTTGTAAAGGGCTGAAAAAGGTCGCATTAGAAATTGACGAAAATGGCAATTTCTATATCTCACCACGTTATTATCCTACCAGCGAAGACGATAGAAAGTATATTGAAGAGCTGCTAAAAGATTAGATCATTCGGCAACTCGCTAAATGGCGAGTTGCTCTAAAAAAGAAGCGGAGTGAAATTTATGGGCTTAGTTGATGTCTATGATAATCGGACAATGCGATATATCTGCTCATTCGAGCAAACAGAGGAAAATATTTTGAACTATGTTGCCTCTAGGGCACCGTTTGATCACGTTAGGCTAGTTGAACGTGTATCAGATGACCTAATTTTAACGACGATCGGCTTTTTTTTAGATCGAGTGCCCGATCAAAATTGGTTAGAGAGAATTATACCTCGTTTAATTTCTAAGCAAATGAAGGGCGTTAGTCCTGACCAAGTGAAAACCTTTGACCGATTAATGAATAGATAATAACGATACTCACTTATTCTTCCTGAAGAACCAGCAGCAAGTAAAAAGTGAGCACCGAATAATTTATAGGAGGAGTATAGTATGACCGTGGAAAAATTAGGATTGAAACCCTATAACAGTAAGTATTTAAAAAGCAACGACCACACGAAGCAAGCGAAATTTTATTGGACACTAGAAAAAAGGATAAAAATTGAAAATATACCTGATGGCTATTTTCGTTATCGTATTAGACACCACGACAATTCTATGAATATTCCAGTGTCATTAGAAAAAACAGTGTTTGTTAATCACTACCATGATGTTCTATCCGATACAGAAATCGAATACCTAGAAGAGGATGAAAGAAACTATATACCACTTTATAAAGAAGATGCCTGAAAAGGCACTTCTTTTTTTCACTCAAAACGAGAAAAAATCTCCGACGTCAATCAGAGAAGTGAGGATCAGGGGGAAAAAGGAATAAAATCATTACTTCATCTGCGGTGCAGTAGCCCTTGATTCAAAACGCAATGATTTGCTTTGTGGTGGCACTCTATCCATACAATTCTTAGTGGCTCCGTACCTCCACCAGTCGAATTGACCGATGCCTGCGTCGTTCCTCCGCAACGTCGGCAAATGGATGCCGTACCATTTTTGTGATACCACAAAAAACAAAGCATTGAAAGGTCGGTCACTCGAAGCTTAGCTCCGACTTCTCGCGACCTAAGAGCAAAAGCGGTAGCAATCCCCTAAAGTGGATTGCCTTTTTGAAAGAATTTTTTGGTTTTGCGCTACATTTTTACCATTTCACACAGCTTCTAGTTGCGAAAGCAGGTCGAAGCTTCAGCGCAAGCGCTGTTCAACCTGTTTCTCTCAAGAAGCTGAAAAGTCAGCAAGGGCAAGCCTTGTCGCAAGCGACCCTTGCAAACTTATAGTGAATGGTAAAAGCTCCGCAACAAAACGCAAAAAATTCAGCCTTTCGTCTAACAACCTTGTAGCTCAAAAAAAAACGAACAAGGTCAAAAGATAAAAAGGAAAATCAAAGGAGTGTTCGGAATGAGTGTAATGTTACATGGCAATGCGGAGTGGGTAGAATTGGAACGATTTTTTGAGGAACAATTTCCCGAATGTTTCCCCGAAGAAGCGCAAGTATTTCACGTACTAAATACGTTGTATGCGTGGGAACAGATAAGTTATAACGAGAGATACGACGAAACAAGCGAAATCATTCAATACAAAAGTCATCGAAAAGCCCATCTTGAAGAAATGACACCAATCGGTGTTATGAAGCGCCTTGATAGTATTTCTTATCAAATTGAACCAGATTCAATTTATCCTATCAGTCGGTTGTTTATCAGTGATCTTAACAAAAGAATCGCAGAAAGATTTTCGATTGACACAACTAGCAAGGAATATGAACGGGCTTATGAATCGGAAGAAACTTGGTAAAACGACCATTTGATTTTTAGAAAGAAAAAGAAAAGGAGCTGCTTTTGATGGGAAATGAAGTAAAAGGGATACGAACGGTACAGGAGTTGATTTTACGGCTGAATCGGTACCCTAAGAATCTCACAGCAACTATTTATGACACAGAGTTTGGAGACGCCCCGATTGCATTTAAAAGCGAACGGAGCGAACGCAACGGACAAACCTTTACATGGATAACAATATTCCCAAGTGAAGAACCGCAACAAACCACCGTAGAATCGTTGCTGACTATTTTAGAAAAATGTCCGAAACATGTGCTTGTCACCATGAAGGATAGGAACGGAGAGTATTCAGACCTATTTACGTCAATTGAAAGCATGGTCGGTGATTTTTCAGATACGAAATGGTTGGTTGTCAGTGATAAAGAATCGTACTTCGAGCTATTTGCAGAAAAAGAGCCAACAAACAAAGAAACCGCATTGAAAAAAATTGCGGTAGAGCTTGGAAAAGACCCCGACAGTACCGAACGTTTGATATTCGGATGGTTGAAACGTCAAAATGACGACTTGCTATTTACTGGTGCATTGAAAAGCGACCGAACGTTAAAACAATCGGTCACCTTTGCACTGGGAAAAGCACAAAAACTAGCAAGGCAGGGAAATGTTGCAGTCGTTGATGATGAAACGGTGTTTTCTTGGATATACGAATATTTCACAGCGGACAAGGTAGATATACCTAAAGTGAACGGAACCGTTGGCACAGGTAAGAAAAAGACAGCAAAGAAGACGAAAGAAAGCACTAGCAACATAACGAAAAAAGAAGATTCCGAAACGGTCAAGGGGGGAGACGAACAAGTTAGCTTGTTCTAAAAACTATGGGAAATGTAAATCATATAATCAAAAAGCCGTTGCAACCTCCTAAAGCTTTTTTTGATTGGTGTTTGTCACATATTCCAAATTACAGGTGGGAAAACAAGAAAGAAACCATTCTAGCGTCCAATCGAGAGAACTGTCCGATAATCGTTAAACGATTATCGGCACGCTCTCTCTTGAACATTCCAGAAAAAGCCTACTTTTTCGCCATTGTCCTAGTCACAAAAAAGCGTATTGAAATTCAATCGTATGTGTATTGGTCAGAGGTTAGAGACGGCAAACAAGTGATCGAATCACGTATGAGTAACTTAGAACGCTTTAGTAATGGCAAGCACATCAAAGCTCATAAACGGAATGATGAATGGTATGAAGGTCTATTACAAAACTACGGGTTTATGTCGAGCGCCTACACTAATTCGAATTTTTATCCGAATGACTGGCAAGACAAGGCGCATCAGTTAAAAGAATTGCAGTATTTAGAAATAGAGAATCTAAACAGGCACACCCTTCCTAAATATTTCAAATACCATAAAGAAATTGAGTATTGCCAAAAAATCGGCGCTAAGTTGATTGCTAATGAAATCATTGAACCCGATATATTATCCAGTTATAACCGTTCAATATATTCAATTGACCTTAGAGTTTGTACTTGGAATTGGTTGCGCAAGAATAAACAGAGTATTAAAAATAGCAACAAGTCATTTAACGATGTTCAAATGGAACACCTTATAAGAAAACGAAACGGAAAACCAATTGAGGGGATCGGAAAGTACTTGAATTATAGAGAGTTTAAACAAATCCCAAAAGAAGTGAATATCACGAAATTTCAGCATTGGGTTATGAAAGGGAAATTTGATTTCCAGACGTACAAAGATTATCTAGCCATGCTTGACGAATTGAAAATACCTAAAAATAGTGAGTTGGTATTCATGCCAAGGGATTTAAGGGATAAACACGACGATCTAGCAAAAACAATTACAAAAATCAAGCAAGCAAAAAGAAATGATTATCTGAACAGCGTGCTAGAGTCAAGAGCACAATACGAAATGAAACAAGATGACTACACATTTATAGTACCGAAAACGTTACGTGAAATAGTGGAAGAAGGAAGTGCTTTGGAGCATTGCGTCGGTGGTAATTATTACCTAGAGCGCCACAAGAAAGGCGAAACAACAATCGTATTCATGCGCAAGACAACAAACATCGATACACCACTTTATACGATTGAATATAGAAACGGTAAAATCATCCAAATTCAAGGGAAAAGAAATAGGATTGCAATCACGAACGACATACAAGCGACGGCAGATAAGTGGGCTAAAAAGGTACAAAGGACAGAAAAAGCATAAAGGGAATGCAACGAACCGACTAGACCAAAAAACAGGACAAGTCGGTTCGTTGCAGGCGTCCTAGAGGGAACCAAGGGCTTACTTCGTCGGCGGTGCAGTCGCCCTTGACTCAAAACGTGCGCCCCTGCCTTCACCTTGCCAAGTAGTCCATTCAATTCTTTGTGGTTCCGTTCCTTCACCAGTCGAATTGACCGCTGCATGCGTCGTTCCTCCGCAACGACGGCACATGGACGACATGCCATTTTTGTGACATCACAAAAACCGTTTCAGTGACGAGTAAGAAATCACTCGAAGCATAGCTCCGACTTCTCGTGATTTAAAACCGATGGAAAAAATCAAAGGAAAAAGACAATAGCAGAAGCAATCCCTTGCAGGATTGCATGATTAAAAGCATTTTTTGGTTTTGCGCTACATTTTTACCATTTCACACGCTTTCTAGTTGCGAAAGCAGGTCGAAGCTTCGCGCAAGCGCGTTCACCCTGTTTCTCACAAGACGCTGGAAGAACTTGCAAGGGCAAGCGTTGTCGCAAGCGACCCTTGCAAAACCTTCTAGTGAATGGTAAAAGCTTCGCAACAAAACGCAAAAAATTCAGCCTTTCGACTAACGACCCTGTAGCTCAAAAACAAAAATGAAAAGGTCAAAAGACGAAAAGCAAAGCCAAAGGAGCGATTTTTATGAAAAGTGTTGTTTGTCGGTTGCCTTATACAGTCAGAGTGCCTATGTGGGTAATCACTGTATTAGTGGTGTTTTTGGTGGAACGTTTGACGAAGCTATCGAAGATAGCCGCAATCGTATTGGGTATGCTAGCGGTTATTTTATATTTTTGGTTAGCATTATCAGCAAATTCATTATTCTTTTGGATGAATTAGGAGGACATATGAACAGACGAAAAAAACGATTGAAACAGATGATTACAGGATTATTTATCACATTAGTTATAACCATTTCCGGTGGCTGCTCTCAGCAGCTTACCGATTGGCTCGATGGAGTCACCGACAGTCATTCATTAACTAGAGATGTCGCGAATGTAGAGGAGTTTCCAGCGTTTGACGGAGAGAATGCTGTTTTATCAGTAAATGAGAATCGACCAACGTTTACAGAAGAACAGCTGACGATCGACCAGGGGACGTGGCAAGCATTTAGTAACTTGGATTCTTTGAACCGAGTAGGAGAAGCCAATGCATTGCTGCATAAAAACATGATGCCGACAGAGGAACGTGGAGACATTCAGAATGTTTATCCAACAGGCTGGCATCAAAAGAAAATCGGTGATAAATGGCTCTATAATCGAAGCCATGTCATTGGTCATCAGTTGACCGGTGAGGATGATAATTGGCAGAACCTTTTCACTGGTACAGAGCAGATGAACCAGGGTGCAATGGTGGAGTATGAAAAAAAGGTAGCAGATTACTTACGTTCTACGGATAACCATGTTCGCTACCGAGTGACACCAACATTCTACGGTGAGGAATTGGTTTGCCGTGGTGTTCAGATGGAAGCACAGAGCATTGAGGACGATCAACTATCATTCAATATATTCATCTACAACATTGAAGACGGTGTATCGATCGACTATGCAACAGGACAATCAACTTTACAGAAATAGGGGTGGCAAGAATGACGACTTTGCTAGAAGAATTGACAGGGTTGAACAGAAAAAAGAGCTATTCTATTGTGCTAAATGGTATTGGTAGTTTTCAATTTGTAACAACAACTAACTTGAAGCTGTCGAACATCAAAGAATCCCATAAAGGCTTGTTAGATTTCAAATTAATGAACAAAAAAAATCGTGGAAAATATTCAGTATTGGAGTTTGGCGGGAAAACACAGCTAGAGTCAAAAGAATTGGTTCGGTTCCTTCTTGATATTATTGGTTACAAAAAGAAAAATTTCCAACCGGAATTGTTAACCGTTGCAATAACGAAAAAGAAAGGTGAAAAGCCCATTCTTATTGTCTCAAATATGATGCAAGACGCTAACGGAGAAATTATTATCGAAGACCTAAAAAAAGGATCTAAGGCGGAATCGGTAGCAATTTTAGGAGACTACTTTTTCAGAACATACGACAGTTTTCAGGCGACTTTACAGAAATTGGTTGATATTTGGGTGAATGAATGATGAAGAACAAGCGAATAAAATTAAGAATGGAGGAAGCACGTTGGAAATAGTTGAACAGATATGCCGGGAGTGTGGCTGCACTCAAAACAATGCATGTCCGAACGGGTGTTGGTGGGTTGAGGAAGACTTATGTAGTGACTGTACAGAGATCAGTCACTACCCATTAGAAAAAGAGATTTATTCCAGAGTTTCAAAACTAGAATATCGAATGTATCGCCATGCAGACAATGCCGAAGAAATGACGGAGCAAATCTTTGAATTGATAAGAGTATCAGAAGCAACGGATGAAAAAGTCAAACGATCAATCGGCCTTGAAGCGATCAGGCTATTAGCATGCTATCGTTTTGAGTAGTCAATAGAGAGTATCAAAAAATATCTTGTTGGAAAGGGAGTTAATTATGGGACACACTGAATTAGATGTAAAAAGATTATGGGTTGAAAAACTGCAAGACGATTTGGAAGAACTGGAATCATTGGGAATTGATAAAAATTCAAGAATGTACAGAGAAGGTGTAATTCGGACCAAGAAAGCTAAACAGGAACTAGAATATTTAGAACGAGCAAATGAATGCACATAAATTGGGGATAACAATGTCCCCTAAAAGGAGATGAATATGGATAACGGATCTAAGAAAATCATCAAGACGTTCAAAAAGGCAGATACGCAGAAAGTTGTAGACAGAATTCAAAAAGATGCAAGAACAACTGAACTAATGAGAGTTGAAGTTTATGAAGATTTTGATTTAGAGGTGGATGGAGTTTTCCGAGGGTGTGAAACATCAGAAGAATTTTATACAACAAAAGCTGCTTTAAAGGATGATGCTGCTCTAATAAAAGACTTAGCTAATCATTTGATTGATATTTCCTTGTAAACGAAGAAATATCAATATCTGAACAAGCTGCATAGCTCCATGAACTGGAGCATTAGCATAGGAAAGAAAGGATGATTTTATGAGTTTCTATGAGGATTTATGGATTAGACGAGAGTTCGAAAAATCTCAAAAAATGTTTGATGCAAAAGTTAAACATAGAGATTTCATTCAGGGAAATAAACGAAAAAATATATCTAGAAAAAACAAAGTGAGACGTGTTCAGAACGGGCGCTAACGGAGGAAATAGCTCCTCTATGGGGCTATCAAATAGAAAAAAGGTGATCATATAGACAAGAAATTGCCTACCGTTCGAGTTATAAAAAACACTCATGAGAAGCTCAGTAGGATGGAAAAACAACTCTCAGAAATAATGAGTGAAAAAGGCTTTGATGGTGGATTTACCTATAGAGCAGACGAGTACAATCTTTGCTACGAATGGGAATATGGACAAATTAATATGGTTTCAATTATTGAGAATCAAAAAGAATTAGATTATCTTCTTGAATCTAGTTTTGACGAAGCTGTTGAATTTTTAGAAGCCAGAAGTGTTTAAGTCAATTAACGGAGGAAATAGCTCTTGTTTGGGACATTAGCATAGGAAAGGCAGGGAATTAGATGAAATTTGTATGGGTCATGGTAACTATACCAAGTGATAGTGATGTTCCAGAAATATATACATCAAAGAAAAAAGCTCTAGCGAACTTGAATGCAGAAATAGAGTTCGCCAAAGAGCAAGGCTATAAGGTGGAAGTGTCAGAAGATTGTCTATCTGCTAATTGGACAACATTTGATGAAGATTACAGCGTTTCAGTACGAAAAGCAAAGGTACAGTAACGGAGGAGAGTGAAGAAAATGCCACCAGAAGTAAATGAGCCAACTAGAAAGGCGCTAGAAGTAATTAAGGGATGGGCGAATCTCAAAGCTAGTGAGTACCCTCTTGAATGGTCAGAGGATGATGAGTTGCAATATCGATCAATGTTTGGCGAATCATTAACGGTTCTGCCAGATGAAAGAAAATAGTTCAGCAATCGGAGGAATTAACGCAATTGTTAAAAGACCGTTAGGCTGATTCTAACGGTCACTTGGCGAATGAGGACAAAGAATTTTGTTATTCGCTAATAAAATAGTATACACAAAAATAAGACAGCCGACCACTGACTGTCTAGGAAAAGAGCCGTCTAGTTTCCGCTAGACAAGCTTGATTCTATCAAACGTTTAAATGAACTAGCAAGGCAATGCGTAAAAAATTGAAAGTAGACTATCAAAGGGAGGAGAGTTAATGCCTAGTAATAAGAAATGGATACCTGGGTACAAGGGGAGATATTTTGCTACGTGGGACGGAAAAATAGTCAGAGTTTACAAAAGTGGAAAGACACGCCAACTTAAAGGGTACAAGAAGGGCAATTTATATTGCGTGAAGCTGACAAATCATCATGGTCTAACGAGAGAATATACGTTTCAAAGACTCATTTGGGAAACATTCAAAGGACCAATCCCTCCAGGATACTTAGTTACGAGAAAAATTGCTGTATTGACAGAAAACGGCATGCAAAATCTTCGTTTAAGAACAAAACAGCAGCATGGTAAAAAGACGGGAGCGCTTGCTCGAAGTAAGCAAGTGGAACTGCTAAACGAAGAAGGAGAAATCATTGATTCTTGGTCAAGCGCTCGAAGAGCGGCCAAAGAACTTTACTTTAGCTACCAAACGATCATGGATTATTGCAATAAGAAAGTAAAAAAGCCATTGGTCAATGTTCGATGGGCAGAGGGTGAGCGTTTGTAGCGATAGTAGGACTGTTTAGGAAACACCATTTAAACATACGATCAAAGGTTTTAGGAGGATGCAGAGATGAATTACATTGGGGATCACCAGACCCTAGAATTACAGAAGTTGGTGTGACAATGGCAAAAATTAAGACGAAAATAGGTGAACATCAACGCAATCAAACATTAAGCTAATAAAGTTTTTAGATCCAGTTAAAAATATAAACGACCAGGAATAATTAATTGAACTGAATAAGGAGGATATCTACCATGGCAAAAACTAGAAACTCCTACACATTCTATGATAAAGAGTCGGAAGCTGTTAAACGATTAAGTGAAAAGCACAGTAAGAGTGAGGCTGAAGTTGTCCGTGTAGCTGTACGATTGCTGGATGAACAAGATCGTGCGGGTTTTGGTATTCCTCAACTGAAAAAGAAAAAGTAGTTTCACATCGAGGAAAAACGTACTATAAATGCCGATCAGAAATACCGAGTGTTGTGTTGAAATCAATAAAAGAATAGGAAATTGTCGGATTTTTCATTCTTCAATTAAAAAATAGAAAGTGACGTCACTTCGTTTAGTAGTATAGTTATTGTGACATCACTTTCAGGGGGCGTTCAACATGAAGAAAAAAAAGCCGCAAAAAATTCATATACGGATTACGTACACCATTGATCCTTATGACAAATGGATGCTGCTAGATGAATTATTAGAAGAGCGAACAGAACTAGAAATTAAACAGCTATTTCTTGAAGCGGAGATCAAAAAACAAATAAAACAGGATCCAGAAGCGCTACCGCCTATTGCAAAGTCGTTGGAGATGGACTTAAATAATCTTGCAATAAACGAACTAGATATGATGATCGATCGATTGGAAGAAAACGAAGAAGATGACTGAAGGAAAACGAGGAGGAAAAAGGATGTTTCGATGTAAATATTGTGACCTAAAACTGATATTGGATGGATTAAGCGGGTATTACTGTAAAGAATGTGACTTGTATTTCGAAGAAACAGAGGTCATTCAATCACGCCGTGAATTAGTTCGTCTACCGGAATTGTCCAACGATCCCTACTTTTTCCAATACACCACGACTAAGGATTTGCTGGAGTGTCAGACTATTGAGTTAATGAAGTACCTGACATTAGCGAGAAGTACGCGAAGAAAACTAAAAGAAAAGGCCTATCGCAAGCCTAAAGAAACGGATCAACTTGATAGAAGCAATCTAAGCATGGCAAAGAAAGCCGTTCATAAGATTGAAACGATCCTGATTGAAAGAAATGGCTATTTTCCTGCAGCTGTTTATCAAACCACGATCGATAAGGAATACAAACGGTTGAGAGATCGACAACGCTTTTTCCTTAAAAAAGAGAAATAGAACCGTCTCAGAGGATTTAAAAAATCTATAAATATGCTAGTTACCAGCGGAAAGGACTGTTAATGAATAATTGTATTGACTTAGACGAGAAGCGGTTGAGAAATGCGTCCATCCTGATATTAGGGAAAGAAAATGATCAATTACTTGGTATTTTATCCATTGAAACAACCGATAGTAATTATGTATTTACAATGGATCCTGAAAAAATGAAGCGTGTTTCAGAAGCTGAAGTTAATCGGATTATCAGTAATCTGATAGAGCAGCAACGCATGGATCCGTTTATAAGAACTAACGAAACTACGAACGAACAGACATCATTTGATTTAGGAGATCTCCTATTTGAAAAGGTAATATTAACTTCTTAGAAATGATTAAAAGCAAAAGGAGACGATTATGACTGAAATTAGTGATTTAACAGCAAGGCTTCCGAAGGATTCAACAATAGCAGTGATTAAGCGTAGCAATGAAAAACTTCTTGCTTTTCTTTCAATCGAAACAACGGACACTAGGTATAGCTTTACTGATAGAATCGACAATATGAAAACAATCTCTGCATTAGAAGCAGAAAAAATAATAGAGGATCTTAATGGTACGTGTACGATCGAAGGAATCAGAACGTTTAATGAAGATACACATATCTGGTCGATTACGCCACTTAGTGAAATCAAGTTTGTTCCTGCAGTAATTGAATTTGAGGAATGAGAGTTAAATAATTCCGCAAATTAAGGTTTGCTATCGCTGTGTTAAGACACTAGCTCCCACGCTAAGGCGCAAACTATTCTATTGTATGGGAAAATAGGGGTGGAAATTTGGAAAACGAGTTTGGTATTTATAGATGGAAAAAGGTCAAAAATATTGGAAAAACAATACTTCTCTTAGCAGACAAAGTAATGGAAGTTCTTTGCGGTGTTTTGTTGGCAGGTGTATTAACTATATTCATTGTCGATATAAAGGCTTTATTCCATCCAGTTGTGGTCTTTTTCTTCAAAGTAGTTATTATTGTGAGTGTCATTGCTTTTGTGGGCTCTGTAATTGGTCAAATACTATTATCAATTAGTGAAAAAAATTTAAGGAGCTTTTGGCAAAATAAAAAATGACCTGTTGAAGTAAGCATTCAACGCACTGAATGAAATTGTATCTGAATACGGAGTGATAGTTCAGTTAGTGAATGGATCACAGAAAAAAAGCTCATATGTATGGGGCATTAACATAGGAAAGGCGGGGAAATACATGCAATTAGAAGAGTTTACAAAAGGAATGGATGAGAAGGAATTACATGATTTTTTCGAGGATTGGAAAAGCTACAAAAAGAAAAGAGAACAATTATTGAAGAACCGACCAAAAAAGAGTTTTGATTTGAGCCAATCCACCAAAGAACAAATAGACAAATTTTCTAAAGAACGAAAGTAATATCTATGCTAATGGAGGAAACAACATAGCTTTTAGGATAGGAATAACACAATTTTTGAAGGGGGAAAGAAAATGATTGATGGAAGAGAATGCTTTGATCCGAACATGGTGCCAATAAATGAATTTAGCAAATCATTATCTTGGCCACCAACTTATATTCAATGTGACTGTGACAAAATAATTAGAAAATCTCAGTACGGTAATGGAGCTTACTATTGGAAGTGCGAAGAATGCGGGAAAACATTTTCTATGAAAATGGGGAGAATTGTAGTAAATACTGAATGAAAACACTCAGCCGAAGTGGGTAGCGGATGCTACCCACTTTTTGTTAAACACTTTTAATAAGCCCAACAATAAACTGTTCAGGGTGGAAAGCCAACCAATTATGAGGATCATGTATCTTTTGACGATAATGCCATTTAAAATACAAACTTATAGACGTTGAGACTGATCTAGCATAAAAAGGAGTACAAAATGAACTATTTTACAATTGAAACACATGAATTGAAAAATTTAGATACCGGATGGAGATCAATAGGAATAACGACGATTTTAGCAGATAATCCATCTCAAGCATTGAAAAAGGTTAGCGACTTCTATTGCGAGAATCAATATAGTCATCAAATTATATATATGATCGATGCAGAATACGAAGAAGAAACAATCATTCATTTTCTGGATAGCTAAAATGATCCTACATGTGACACTTTTGGGTATACCCATAGGTGTCACCTTAACCCACTCCCGGAAATCTTTATTTTCTGGGATTTTCTTTGTCTTGAAATGTGTTACCTTTGGGTGTATATTATATACTAATCTAAAATAAGAAAAAAAGTGAGTGATTTTTCTGTACGCAGCATATTTAAGAGTCTCGACTTCTGATCAGAGTTTAGGCAGACAAAAAGAGATACTTTCAAAATGGCAACTCGAAAAAAATATTGCTGATGAGGATATCAAACTATTTTCGGAAAAAGTGTCCGGGAAAACTATTGACGATCGAAAAGAGCTTCTCAGACTATTAGAATTTTTAAGAGAACGTGATACGTTGGTTGTCACTAGTTTGGATCGATTGGGAAGAAACAGCACGGACATCAAAGATATTTTACAGCAGGTACGTTCAAAGGGCGCCAATATCGATATTTTGGACTTCCCTTCTTTCGCAGGAATAAATGATACTAGTTTGCGTAATTTATTGACGAACCTGGTTATCGAGGTATTTAGCTACACAGCAGAGTCAGAGCGAATAAAAACTTTAGAGCGGCAGCAGCAAGGAATCGCACTTGCAAAAGAAAACGGCATTTACAAGGGAAGACCTCTTAAATATCACTCAGAGGCTAAAGGAGCTGACAAACTTGTGTATGATCGTGCAGTAGAAATGTTGGCTTCCGCCTGCCCTATTGCTACAATAGCAAGAGAGTTATCAGTACCTAGAAAAACGATCTATGCAATTAAAGAGCGCTTGGGCGATACGTCCGAGTGAGGTGGAGACTATGAACGTGATTAAAAAAGTAGGCTTATTAGATAAAATTCGTGCGATTAAAGAGGCGCCAATGATGGCACGCTTCACATTGGTAACTATTCGTCGATCGTATAATTGTATCGTTATAAAACCCGAACTGACAACGATTCTTCTTATGCTGCAAGATGGAAAGTATAATATTTTAGTTGAAGGCCACTTCAATAAGCAAAAACAGCTTGTCGTTTCTTCTTTTACTGTTAGAAATCCCGACAAAGCAGCAAAGGAATTAGGATTGTAGAGTAGAATGGTTCAAGAAGGAAATGAGCGTAGATGATTGAAGAACAATTAGCAGTGATAGAACAGAAACCAATATGTTCTAGGGCGTGACTCCCTATCTTCATTCTCAAATTTTTTAAATGACTGTACGCAAAAAAAATATAGAAGCAGCAATCACCGGTTTCAACGTGATTACTGCTTTTTATTGTTCCTGGTATGGAATGACAAAGTAATCATACTCTATGCGCCCTGCCGATCGTTCAAGATAAAAACAGAAGCGCTCAATCCCTTCAGCTGCAATTGTTCGCTGCCCACATCCAAGTATTTGTTCCAGGAAATAATCACGATCAATGTAGCGCAATTCGTATAATTTGATTAAAGTCATTTCATCAATCAGTCTCACCTTCTTCGGAATAAAACGGCTGATAGAACTCGTCTTTTTCGAATTCAATTTCAGCAGCTGCTTGCTGAGGATCTTCAGGTTGTTTTGCTTCAGCAAACATATCTGTTTCGAACCACTTATTTGTTTCTTTGATTTCTACATGGCGGACGTCTTCCCAATAGATTACTTGATCGTTGAAAACAAAGTAATCTTGGTAGGCTTCGCCTTTGAAATATCCTGATAGATCGTCAAGCAGTCGACCAAATTCATCTAGCAAATTGAGTTGTACAATTACTTCCTTTTTCCTAAGGAACGAGTCTGACAAAACAGCATCGATGCTCTCTCTAGTCATTTGTGGGCGTGCTGCATTACTTTTTAAGGCATATTCTTCGTTGGTACGTACACCTTTCATAAGATCATCGAGTGCAAAAGCTGTTCCCCATTTCAGACCGAATGGTCGATCGTGAAACTCATTGTAGTTTTTGAATTCTTTTTTAGTTCGGTGTACCATTCGAATCACTCTCAATTCCAGACATGCCGCCCGCATGCCCTCCGACCAAGGACGACCGCTCGATAGCCCTTGATCCAGGCATATAGCTATGCGCATGTACGATCGATTTAAACCCATATTTTTTTCTTATGGTGTCAACAATGAAATCAATTTTAAAATCGTTAATTTGCTCCTCCGGTTCCTGAAATAGATTCAGCTGCAAGGTATTTGTATACGTAAGCTTCGAACAGTTTATGCCGATATTTCGGACGTCTTGCCTTTTATAATGCCTGGAGAAAATGATCAATAATGCTTCGGCTATTTCCTTGCTTGAATTGGTCAGAGGAAGTCTAATTTGTTGGTGAAATCCCCTCTTATCAGGATTTTCGTAGTCTATGTACCCCATTGAATAGCCAACCCAAAGTGATACGCATTCAGTTTTTGCGCCTGATCGACGCAGCCGAGTTCCTACCTGGTCGGCCATTTCTTTGATAACGACTTCGATCTCGTCGCGACGTGTGTAGTCACGATTCAGTACTTGACTATTCCCGATGGATTTAGACTTTGGTGTGTACTTTTGACCGATAAAGCTACGATCGATGCCCCAGGATTTTGCGTATAATTCTGTACCAATGATTCCTAGTCGAGTCTTTAATCGCCAATAATCAGCATGAGCTAGATCATAGACAGTATGTATTCCCAATCGATTTAATCGTATAGCGGTTCGCTTAGCTATTCCGCATAGTTCAGTTAGATCGGTAATATTCCATAACTTATCCTGAACATCTTCATAACGAATTTCTGCACGCATATTTCGATTAGACTTGCTGTATAGATCAAGTGCTGCTTTCGCAAGCCAGCAGTTGTCCCCTATTCCGACTGTTGTGTAGATTCCTGTTGTTCTACAGACATCAATCTGGATCAGACGTGCGAGTTCATCAGCTGTTTTGCAGCCGTATAGTTTAAGCGAATCTGTCACGTCTAAAAATGTTTCATCGACAGAAAAAACGGAGTGATTATTCTCATCAGCATACTTCCGATAAATGTTGTTAATCTCCATATTCTTTTTCATATAGTATGACATTCTAGGCGCAGCAATTACTAAATCTTCAGGATACGGAAATGGTAAGTCCCTGGCGCGTGATACATTCGAAATACCATAAGCTTTTTTTGCAGCCGGTGAAGACGCCAAGATCAAACCACTGCCCCGTTCCTCTGGATTGTCTGAAGGATAGCTCATAACCACCAACTTGGTGGTAAGTGGATTTAGCCCACGTTCTACGCATTCTACGGAGCTGTAAAAGCTTTTGCAATCGATGCACAAAATATCACGACTAGGCTCTCTATTGTAATCAAATTTTGGATTATCATTCCAATCCATAAACTCACCCCCGATTTAGTTCTATAACGAACGTATGTTCGTTATAAGTTTAAATTGAGAGTCGTTTTTTGTCAACGGAAATCTATTAAATTTAATGGAGAGATCAGAATATCCGATTGTAGCCTAAACAGTATTTTTACTATTTGGGTGTGAATTTATAAAATGCTTGTATATCAGCATTTATATAGTTTTCATGAAAATTCCTATTGGGAATTTCTGTACAGTTGGTTCGTGAACCCCCTATTTAAGAGCAACGCTTGTGAAAATGCGTAAATGTGTAATTATGTAAATTTACACATTTACAAAAAAACATTCATCAAAATTGATGACGTAGATAGTTCTATCTACAGCTTTAAAGCTGAGACCTAAGACTTCAAAGTGTAAAAATACAAATGTGTAAAATTGAAAAAGTACACTTGTGTACTTTTATGGAATTCTATTAGCACAAAATGGGATCAGCGTGATATCGGGTAGATCACTTTATAAATTCAGGTGTAAATGCGTAAAAATACAAATGTGTAAATTTACACATTTGATTATAAAAGCAAAGGAATCAGGGAATTAACCCTGATTCCTTTGCTTTTTCTGAATCTTCTTTTGAATCTTTTTTACTTCTTTTCTTTTTAGATCATATAGAACGGACTGATATTTCTGTTCGTCCTCTTTTGAGAGCTGCTTTCTCGCTGAGTAAACTAATTCTGCTAAAAGTTCATAGGCATATTGATAATCGGATATTTGAACCAAGGCATCCAATTCTAGTTTTTGTTCAAGTGGTGGCCGAATTGTACCTCGTTCAAGTGTTAGTAGATTGAAGTCTAGTTCTTCAGTTAATGGTTTAGCTGGTGTGTTTTCAGTTTCAGTAATTCCGGTGTAGGGATTCTTGGGTTTAACATCTGGGATATAGGTATTAGTCTTTTTCTTTTTGTTAATAAGACCAATTCTTTTACTATTAGATTCCATTTATTATTCCTCCACTATTATTATTCGGTTAATTAATTCTTCAGCGATTGGGTTGATTGATTCGTTAAACATTTTGCTGTTCCAATATCCTCGTAAGGTAACACCGTTACGAGGAATATTTTGGATAGCTTTAGTGAAAGGAACAATGTTCTCAAAAACATTTTCAGATCCAAATAATTCATGAGCATCATTTAAGGTTGCTGATTCAATACTTCCTTTTGTCATTTGATTTGGTAAAATCCCGATAATTTCAAACTCTGTGTTGAAATTATCACTCAATGGAATAAGTGTTTGTTCAAGAAAATTTCGAGCACCATCTAAGCTATCACTTTGTGTTTGAAATGCGATTAGAATATAGTCACTGCTATAAGACACGGCTTCAGTTATATCAGATGATGTTGGTGGTGTATCAAAAAAAACGAAATCGTAGTCACCTTTAATATCATCAATTAGTTGTTTAAAGTAAGCATACTGTTGCTCTTTCACTTGGAAATAATCAGGATCACTTTCGTCGACTAACCCAAATTTTTTACTTAGAAATGTAGGAAAACTCTTTAGATCATAAGCAGATGGAATAAAATCAACATTAGGCATAACGTTTAGAATTAGGTCTGAGAGATCACCTCTTGCTATCCCATTCATTAAGGTATTCTCAAATACAGTGACTTCATCTTCATGGTAAATGTTTCTAGTAACATAGAGAGATTTTGTCGTATTTGCCTGGGGATCCATATCTACGATAAGGGATTTGAACCCAAAAAGATTTGCTAAAGCCGCAGGTAATAAACGTGTCAATGATGTTTTACCAACACCGCCCTTTTCGTTACCAATGTTTATTACTCTTGGCCGTTTACTCAGCCTTGAAATTTCTTGCTTTTCCATGTTAAACCTCCTAAAAAAATGTGTATATTTACATAAGTACAAATGTGTAAATGTGCAAATAGAGTATAAAACGAAAAACCCGGCCTGTCAAGACTAATTTACAAAAGTGTAAATGTGTAAAAGTACAAATGTCAGGCAAAGATAGACAAACCGTGTGGTAAAAGCAATTTATAATGTGTAAATGTGTAAAAAATCAAGATTTGCATTTATTTAATGAAAAAACTTTAGTAGTTCATTTACAAATATGTAAATGTGCAAATGCGCAAATGTGTAAATATACCGTTTCTTATGATTTTTTAGCGGTTTACAAGAATGAATTAGTATTGTATTTTAAAAAAGAAAACAAAAAAAGAGCCAGTCTATCAATTCAACTCTGACCTTGAATTGCGACAGCTCATGCCTTTGGAAACACTTATCTGTTGAGTAGACTATATCAAATTTTCGCCAAAAATTCAATATTTTTAGGCTTATTTGGTTATGAAAAAAACTCAATTATTACTGCAAAGGCATGGCTTTTTAGTCATGCTTTTTTCTATGAGAAAGAAAGTAGGTGATTGTAATGAGTAAAGCAAGCTCTAGCGTTCTTATGATTTTAAAAAATGGACTTAGAAATTATAAATATAAAAATAGCAAAATTAAACCAATCGATAGCAACGAAGGCAACAAAGGGGCTATCTTCGGATTTCGTACAAAAGAGCTAATGAAATATGCAAGAGGGATCGTGATTACTTCATCTGAAGCAGTTGCTGATAACATCGATGGACTGACACATTGGACTCCTAACGTTTATCGTTATGGTACCTATTCAGATGACGCACGTCTGACCGTAAAAGGGCATAGTGAAAACAATTTACGTCAGATCAACACTTTTGTTGTTGACATCGATCTTCCAGGTAAAAAGTTTAATCATGGGGAAATTGTGCTTTCGGCGTATGATCGTATGGGCTTTATGCCAACAATGATTTTAGATACCCCGAAAGGATACCAGGCATACTTTGTTTTAAAGGATGCTGCATTCGTTACAAGCAAATCGAACTTTAAAGTGATCAATGTGGCAAAAAAGATTTCCGAAAATATTCGTAAAGAGTTGGCTAAAGATTTAGCTGGTGTAGATATCGGCTGCAATCACTTCGGGATAGCAAGAATCCCAAGAACTGACAACATTTTGTTCTTGGAAGAATCATATACCTATACGTTCCAGGAGTGGTTAAATTGGTCAATAACGATTTCTGAAGATAAAAAAGCTGATATCGTTCAAATGCCAAGAAAAGAAACTAAAAAAGGGCGTCAAATTGACGAAAACTGGGTAAATCTTTTGCTGAATTCCAATAGCTTAAGAGGCTCTAAGGGAGTTTACGGCCGAAACAATGTCTTCTTCACGCTCGCTTTAGCCTACTATTCGTCAGAATCTCCTTTGGAAACTTGCCAATATAACTTGATGGAAATGAATGAAAGACTAGAAAGTCCAATCAGTGAGAACGAATTGGATCGGATCATAACCAGCGCGTATTCAGGAGAGTATCTAGCAGCTGCTAAAGACAAAGTTCGAACTCTTTGCCATACCTGGGTCGATGCAAGCTTGACTGATGATCAGCTATTTTCCCAACCAAAAGGTTGGTATAAATTTAAAAAAGCTCGCAAGGAACGCGTGAGATCCCATTCGAAAGAATGGCAGCAAGATATCCTTGCTTATTTGGCGACCCAAAGCTACACGTATAAACCTTTTGTTTACTCAACTAAGAAAGAAATTAGAGAAGAAATCGGAGTACCGGAGAGATCTTTCGATGCTGCTCTTAAAAAGCTGAAGGAAACGAACCAGGTATTTTATCGAGTTACGACCGGACGTGGTGGCGGAATTATGATTGCTTCAGTTAAAGCGTTGATGCGGACAGTCATTTTAACGAAGAAAGAAGTCCGCGAGGCCTATTTTAACGCGATTAGAGAGACTTTCCTAGTTCCAGGCACTATAGTTAGAGAAGTATTCTATCAGCTATTACCGATCGAAAAAAGCATGGAGCAATTGGAACTACTCCAACCGGGAGCCGGCTAAAAATTAAACCCGCAAACTGCCTTATACATTATATCTATGATACGTCTTCTTCTTGCTTTGTCGTATTGAGTAGCGCTTTAGCGCATGTTGCCTTAGCAACTTTGGGCTCCTGTTTACAATCGGTGTTTGCTGTTTCTAGCTGGGCCTTTGCCCAAGATTATTTGTTGTTTGTTGTGTTTCATGAACTAGATCACTGAGGAGAATTATCCGTGCAGAGGTGAGAGAGTTCCCAAAAAGAAAAAAATTATGGGTGCACTTTCGGGTAAGATTCTTGGGGATAAGAAGATAGAATTGATTGAATATTGAGAAAAATAAAATAACACCGTTCGCGAACTTCCGGTTTTCAAAAATAACAAAAAATTCACTAAAAACCTTTATTTAATGGGGTTTTTAGTGAATTTAAACGTTGACAGATGTTTTTTACAGATGTTAATATAACTTAGTATTCAAGATTTGAAGATTTGTTTAGTGATAGTCGTTATTAATAAATCGATGTTTTTGGAAAGTATCGGGGATCGTGATTATTTTTTTGGAGAGTCAAAAAATAGGTTTCCTAAAAAAATATAATGTGTTACTCTATTTGCGAAGACCAATCAAATTATCGTAATTAATTATGATTTTTTGCTGAACGAATTAATAAAACTGGATATATATGTATTTTGCGTCAGCATGAAGCTGGCAAAAACAAAGACAGAAGCCGAGCTTTACTGCTCTCCCCAACAAAGGAATCCTACCTCCATTGCTGGATCATTGAGTAGCAAAGTTCCATCCTGAAAGAACAGTCAGATGGGTCAAGGCTCCTGCCAAAATGTGCAGACATTACTATCTGCAACGAGACTATCTTACCATATTTGTGCGCCTTTCTTAAACACTTATTTTATGGGGAAGTGGCGACAAATTTAACGATCAGATTTCATATTTCGGATTTACGGAATAAATGAGTCTAATCGGGGGTTTCTTTGTGGATCGTCTGGGCAGAAGTAGGGAGGAGACTATACCTAATGGGTGTGGTCTCCTCTTTTTTGTTGTCAGTTTCCTGCTGGCGCAAAGCATATTGTCAGTATTGTTGTTGCTGCAACCAAGAAAAAATCTTAAATTCTTTCTTAACACAGGAATCCGCGAAGTCCTGGTTGCAGCAAGATCAAATAAAGAACGGGAGGGAATTGCGTGAGAAAAGTGATCAGCATTGAAGAGATTGGGTACTACGGAAAACGTGTGACGGTTTTTGAGAAACGGAAAAGAAGAGTGCCAGGGCACTATGCACCCAAAACAATGAGTCATTACCGAATCGATGGACTAAAAGCTGAGAAAATCGAAACGTATTTTGAGGGAGTTTGTAAACGAGAGCGGGTGATTGAAACCGTGATGCTCCATACGATCTACCCCCGAATCAAGAATGTATACGATTCTGATAAAAGACTAATTGCTCGAAGAGTTGATCCTAAACAACCGTTGAGGATCACTGGAAAGGGCATGAGTAAATATTTGCGATACGGTTAAAAAAATAATTCTCTTCTCTTTTTTCGCTTGCTTGAAAAATTTGCAAAGCAAGCAACACAATTTGAAGAATCAGCGGAAACGAGCAGCAAGGCTTTAAGCCTTCAAAGACCTACTTAAATAATTTTAAGAATAGTTTTTGTGGGAAACTGGGAAGCTTTTGGTAGGTGGTATCAGAAAAGATGGGTCATCTAAGCAAACGGTACTCGAAGAATTTGTGAAACTGATGAAATGAACGTCTGCAATAAAAGCAGTCGGTAAACAATCAAAGGAATTGCTTGTCTAGCAATTCATAGCGTCTTGGACTAATCAGAGCAGCTAACTAAAGGGGTCTAAGACATTGACGCAAACTTGGAGAAAGACCAAGCGGGCTTTTCGTAATGGGAGAGCGCATGGAAAGCAGTCTGGAACAAATTCAGATTTCTTTGTATGTCGTGTGCTGCACTACATATAGGCACTTGTCACAAGGATTTAGTGGCATTTACCGTTGTCTATTAGGGTTTCGAGTTTCGGACGCCATAAACTCGTTGAGATTATTTTTTGTTTTCAAGTGTGCGAAAAAAGAGAAGGTACACAGGAGGGAATTGCTATGGTGTGGGTTTGGGTAGTGTTTGGTTTAGTCTTTTTACTTCTTCTGTTTCTGGTGATCTATTTACTGGAACACTGGCAAGTTCTTGACAGAAAACAACGAGTGCCATTAATAGTCAACATTCTTAATTTAATTTGCTTGGCAGTCATAGCTTGGTCTATGGTTGGAACGAATCAAAAATTGGAAATGATGAAGAAGCAACAACATGAACCGGAGGTCATTGAGATAGCACCGAATTTTGAAAGTGATGAGAATGAGACGGTGTATCCACTAGAGTCTCAATGATCTGACTGATTAAGAAATACTTCTTAAAAATAGCGATATAAAAATAAGCCATTGATTTTCCGATCAATGGCTGATGCTAAGAAAGATAAGCGAAGAGTAACTAGAAAGTTATCATGCCAATACTCGTAGCTATAATTTCATCATAGCATGATCGAACCAAACGGCTGAATTATATGCTTAAAAATAAAGAGAGACGCTGAAAGTAATCAGCGTCAAAGGGTGTTAAGTATTTGGTTATCATGGATTTGAATTGGTTTCACAGGGGTTACCTAACACCCTTAATCATCAGCATAGCATAAATAATTGGTGTTTTGTATGTGAATAGGAGTGAAATGTTTATGGAACAATCAACAAAGTCCTTTAAAGAAGTTCGTTTATTGAATAATCGATCCTCGGTGCAGGAACTTAGGAAGGATTGCAAAAGAATTGTTCAGTTATTTATCGTCAGTCTGTTTGTGTCTGCCCTTACGTATCGTTTAGGTGTCTGCTTTGGAGAATCACTTGTTTGTTTAGGAATTTCTTTTGCAGCGACCATAATTTCAAGACTATTCTTGAAAAGATTGAAATAGGCAGATTAAGCCAAGGAGAGTGATTCTGATGTTTCTGTTACGTTGGGAAGATGATGAAAGTTCAAGGAAAAACAGTATCGGAGTTCTATTTAGATCGGCAGTTCTTATTATTGCTATTGTAGGACTGCATTTTGCTACGCTATTTACTATATATTGGGCGCATTACATAAATTTGTTTTCAGGCAAATCAGCGATCAGAATTGAAAATCTCTTTTGTGATGAAGCCGTCTTTATTTACGAGGAGTCAGAAGCTGAAGGGATATCTTGTTTGTATTACGAAACCTATGCAACAGAGTCACCTAAAGAGTTATTTCCATCTTGGAAAGATGGAATAGGAGATAAAAAGATTGTTCGCTACAGTCAAGTATCTAAGAAAAATAGAAGAATATTGAAGTTCGAATCGACTCAGTATGATAGTGGTCTTGTCGGAACGGATGCGTTTTCTGCTTTTTCACTAGCAAAACGAACGAACAATTGTTCAACAAGCGATCTGATTTTTCTATACGTCAAATCGCTTGGGATAGTAATTGTAATAGTCGCTGTCGCAATCGCAGCAGTCATTGCAGCAAAAGTTATCCTTGGTTGGATATGGTTGGCAATACAAATATTCGTATTCATGGGAATAAGGCGGAAAAAAATAGATAAAGAATAAAGGAGTTGAAATCCATGCATAGAGTCATGACCGACAGCAAAAAGTATAAAGTATTGATCCGGCGCTTTACTCATGAAAAGCGCGGCAAGCAGTTTACGTATAAGGAATTTATTCATTGGTTAACAGATCGTCAATACTTGATCGTCTCACATTGTGGCAACGCAAGTATCGGGCAAGCGATTTTCACAACTATTACCAATCATGAATTTGAGCTAGTGACGACGTATCGTCACTCAGAAGACGGGCAGCTAGAAACAGTTTACCAAATTGAAAATGATGAGGTAAATGTTTCAAAAACAGACAATGAACCAGTTTCCATGGAAACTAGCACTAGACGATCACGAGGGGGAATGATCAGTGAACTATATCGTCAATAGGGAGCAGACACTCCTTTTACAAAGGGAAATAGCAGAACTGAAAAGCGAAAATGCGATTCTAAAAAAAGTCATTAGCGACTATCAAGATGGACTTATTAACGCAAATAAAGAAATTCAGAGAAGATTATATTTTGAGGAAAAGCAACAGATAGAGTCAGAGATTCAGCCCTACGAAAAGAAAAAAATAGGCATTCCATTACAGAAGTTAACCAATGCGGAGAGGCAGTTATTATTTATTCTCTTGGCTGAGAAGGACAAGTCAATCAGTCGTGAGAATCTAAGCAAAAAAATGTGGGGAAAGTCGGCTTCAAATAGTTGTATGGCTCGCTTATCCACGATCATAAAAAAATTACGACTCAAGCTACACATCGATCAAGGAAAACAAGAAGTCATCCGAACAAATTGGGGAGAAGGCTATCAATTGACAGAAGAATTTTTTGAATACTATGAAATCGATCACCAGCTCTTACAGGAATACGAAATTGCATAGGGAGTTGCGTAATAGATCAAGTAAAAAAAGCGCTGGTCAAGCGGAGCATAGCTCCAACTCCGCTCGCCCAGGCAAAAAGGATACAAGTTTTAAAAAACTTGTTTTCTAAATAAATTTTTTGGTTTTGCGCTACATTTTTACCATTTCACACGCTTTCTAGTTGCGAAAGCAGGTCGAAGCTTCGCGCAAGCGCGTTCACCCTGTTTCTCACAAGACGCTGGAAGAACTTGCAAGGGCAAGCGTTGTCGCAAGCGACCCTTGCAAAACCTTCTAGTGAATGGTAAAAGCTTCGCAACAAAACGCAAAAAATTCAGCCTTTCGACTACGCCATTTCGTAGCACAAAACAAAAAAATAGGTTCAAAACCGTCTAGGAAATAATCTAACCGTTTAAGAAACTAGAACCATTTTAATGTGAAAGTATGGTATTTTAGAAATAAGCCTGAATTATGTGTTCTGTTTAGATATAAACTAAAAAAAAAGGGTAAAAGGAGAAAAAGATGATGAAAAAGAATAAGTTAGGGAAAATAGTTATCAGTTTAGGTATTTTAATGGGTGTTGGAGGAGCAGCATTTGCAGGATCAACCGAAACAGAAGCTTCCACATTATATCGTGCTTATAATCCAAATACTGGTGAACATCTATACACTCAAAATGCAAATGAGATTCCATCTGTAGTGAGAGCTGGTTGGAGAAGTGAAGGGACAGCCTGGGAAGCACCAAGCAAAGGAGCCCCTGTCTATCGTGTCTTTAATCCAAATAACGGGGGAGATCATCACTACACTTTAAATATGAATGAAGTAAATAATTTAAAGTCTAATGGATGGCGATACGAAGGAGTTTCGTGGCAATCGGGCGGTTCCACACCAGTTTATCGTTTGTACAATCCAAATGCAAAATCAGGAACGCACCACTTTACTGTCAATGTCAATGAACGTAATAGTCTAAAAAGAGCTGGATGGAGAGATGAAGGCGTAGCATTTTATTCAGGCAAAGACGTCGCTGCTAAACCAACGACGCCAACGGCGCCTACTCAACCAACGACTCCGAAACCGATTGATAAAATTGGTAATAGCGGTATTTTAGAGAAAAATTTGTCAGTAGCGGGGCAAAAAGGCGACGCTATGAGAAATGATCAAAATTCAAAATACTATAGTGGATGGTTTGTAGTTAACGAAGGTTCGACAGATAAAGTATGGGCATTCAAATCTAGAGAAGTTAGAATGAGCAATGGTGAAACTTGGTATACGATTGATTTTTATGTTGATTATGTATAGATAGGAGATTAGAAAAATGGAGAAAAAGCGATTTAAAATGTACAAATCAGGCAAATCATGGGTTATAGCACCAATAGTCTTTTTTGGGTTACTTGGTTTAAGCTTTGTTAACGATACCCAAGAAGTTCACGCTGATGAGGTCTTACAAACTGAAACAGTAGTGGCAGTAGAGACAGAAAATGAACAAATTGTGCCGAATAATACTGTGGAAACCCCAAATGATTCTGAATTGATAAATCAAGCCGATGATGTTGAATCCGAAGTATCTACGAGCAAAGAAAACACATCTGATGAAGGTAATCAACTTCCTGCTGATAAACAGTCAGAAACTGAGGATGCAATGAGTTCCGAAAAAGAGGCTGAAAAGAACGTAGAGACTACAGAAGAATCTATAAATGATTTTGAAAATGCAGAAAAAGAGGATGAACCAGTAATTGACAATTCGACTAATGAAGTAGTCGATGAAACTCCTAGTGTTGACGTTTCCGAAAAGACAGAAACCGAAGAGACAGAAACCGAACAGACGAAAAAGGAATCAATTATAAAGGAAAATAAAACAAGTTCCACTACAAAAGCAAGCGCAAAAGTTGAAATGAAAGCACCGACGAAAAAATCGACTGTTAAGAAGGTTTCAATACCAATTTATAGAGTTTATAATCCGAACTCTGGAGAGCATCTCCACACGATGAATGGTAATGAAAGGAATCATTTAGTTCGTCTTGGGTGGAGAGATGAAGGAATAAGCATGTATGTAGATGGCACAGGAAACCAACTGTTCCGATTATATAACCCCAATTCCGGGGAACATTTCTTTACACTCAATGCGAAAGAGCGAGATAATTTAAAACGACATGGATGGCGTTATGAAGGCGTAGCATGGAAGACCCCTGTTAAAGGTGTTCCGATGTATAGAGTATATAATCCTAATACTCGTGGCGCAGGAGCACATCATTATACAATGGATGTAAATGAGCGCAATTCTTTAGTAAGAAAGGGTTGGAGGAACGAAGGCATCTCTTGGTACACGCTTGGAGGAAGTAAGCCGGTAGCGTCATATGTATTGTTGAATGCACCGTTTATAGACCAACAAGCGGCAGGTTTTCCTATGGGATGTGAAGCAGCGTCACTGCTTCAGGCTCTTCACTTGAAAGGTTATGCTAAGAACTACAATTTGAATAGCTTCATCAAACAACAACCGAAATCTCCGAATAATAATCCAAACAATGGATTTTCTGGAGATCCTGGGAATATTGTTTCTGGAGTGTATCATTCCATTTTTTCAAAACCTTTGGCAAATTGGGGTAGTAAATACGGGAAGGTTTCCGATATCTCGGGATACTCTGTAGAAGATTTGAAAAATGAGTTACGTAAAGGAAATCCTGTTGTGGTGTATGTCACGTTAAACTTCGAAGCTCCAAGATATGGAAATTATTGGTGGGGTAAAGGAATCAATAATGCTCATATAATGACATTAGATGGATTTAACGAAGCGAATCAAACTTATCATGTCTCAGATCCAAATGGGAAAAAAGGTGGTAAGTATTGGGTGCCAGCGAGTAAATTTGAGTCAAGCTATAATACGAGACGATCAGCAGTGGTAGTACGATAGATTGTTTAATAACTAGATAGAGATATTCAAAGACGTATAAAGAGAAATCTTTATGCGTCTTTTTATATATATACCATTAAAATTTAGGAGGAAAACGTATGAAAAATGGTAGAAGTATTAAGCGAAAGGTGACTAGCTGGATTATGTTGTTGTCTGTTTTATTAAGCACAATGGCAAGCCCAACAATCACTTTAGCGGAAGAGATCGGAGATCAACTAAAAATAGAAGAGGTTGATAAATCAGAAGAAAGGGAGGAAAAGACTGCCACGAGTGCGGAATCAAAAACCGATCAATTTACTGAGAATTCGGATGAGAAAAGATTAGTAGAGGAAGAACTAGATCAATCGGCAAAAGCCAATGATAGTCCAGAGTTACCAACAGTATCAGAAGAAGTACTGAAGCAGCAAGATGATAATACTACAACTGACAAAAGTTCAGATGAAGAAAATGAAACTGTAGATATGGAAAAAATTGATCAATTGGCTAAACGTCCATTGACCGAAAAATACGATACCACCGGATTATCAAATGCCGAAATAGAAAAGCTAGGATTAGCAATTTTTGGTGAAGTACAGCCAGATGGTGCAAAAACGACGATGGAGAACGATCTAGGGGAAAAAGTGAATATTCCTTTTAAAATCAACAAGTTTCAGACTTTTGCAACGGGTACTTCAAGTTCATTTAATATGAGTTATACATTAACTGGGTTTGGCGTAACTAACTCATATCCAATAATGGCACATCATTATATGGATGGTAAATACTCTTATTGTATGGACCCAACATATATTTTCTATCCAGGAAGCCAATACACAGGCAACGCTATGGATATTTCCAATCAAACTTATAAGAATTTAAATGATGTTCTTAACTTTGGAGCAAAAGATGGTTCGGATGAAGTAGCGGCAGGGTACACTCAGTTGCTGGTTTGGGCAAGAATTGGTTGGGATGTCACGGCCGTTGGTGGAGTTGGTAGCCTATCAGGTTTTAAAGCATATCAAGCAAATATAGAGAAAAAAATGCAACAATGGTATGCAAAACCTTCATTTGAAAACCAAACTGTTAATTTACGTGTTGGAGAATCTGTTACGTTGACTGATACAAATAATGGAATCAACGAAATGGAACTAACAGGTAATACAACAGGGACACAAGTCACAAAATCTGGAAATAAAATCACAATTAAAGCAACGGCGAACACAAATAAGAATGGAAATGTAATTTTCAAAAAAGATACACCATTAAGTGATACACCTTTGATCTGGGTTTCTCCAGGAAGCCAATCAAATGTCACTGGTGGGAGATTAGATCCATCGTCGATTTTAACCACGGTAAAAGTCAATATCATTAAGCAAGGCGATTTCGTCCTAAAAAAGGTTGACGATACTGGTAAAGCCGTGGCCGGTGCGGAATTTGATTTTATTGCTAACGGAAAAACAGTATCAAAAACAACTGACAGCAACGGTGGTTTAAGCGTTACTGGTTTAGACGTTGGAACAAAAGTGGAATTCAAAGAAACAAAAGCTCCTGCAGGCTACACTATTGATCCAGCAACTTCTAAAGGTTCAGTAACGATCAAAGAAGGTAAAAACGAAATTAAAGTTGTAAATCCTCGACTTGGTAATGTAACGTTCTTTAAGAAGAATGACAAAGGTCTAAATCTGGAAGGAACAACATTTAAACTATCTTATCTTGATAAAGTGAAAACTTTGAAGTCAGATAAAGAAGGACGTTTTGAAGTTAAAGGATTACTACCTGGTACTAAAGTTGAGTGGGAAGAAATTTCAACGATTGCAGGTCACTATATCCCTGAAAATGCAAAAGGGTCAATGATTGTGAGATCGGGTGAAAACACGATCAACATTGAGAACCCAACGCTTAACTTTGGTATGGATTCGCTAGCAAGTAACACTGACGGGGCCCAATTTGTGAACCCATCAAAAGGGCAAAAATTAGTTGAGCAAGTGATGATCGAAGCACACCAAGCGCCAGCAAACGCAAAATTACGTTTGACTACAGACTTTGTTGAGTTTGGAACTGGAAAATTATTAGGCAAAGAATCATTGAAACAAGTTACCGAATTTGAAGGAAAGCAAGCTAAATTTGTTAAATCAGTAAACTTAGACTTTGATGCAACAGGAATGCACGGTAAAAAAGGTGTATTCACCAACGTATTAGAATACTACAACCCATCAACTGAAGCTTGGGAAGAAGTCGCACGTCATGACGATTTAAATAATGAAGCTGAAGCTATTCAAATTGTGAAACCAGAAATTCACACTGAAATGTTTTTCTATGATCAAAACAGCAAAGAAACAAAACTTTCTGATCCGTTAGCAAAAGTAAAAGGCTACGATCGCGTATTCTACAAAAACTTAATTGCTGGTCAAACGTACGTCTTTGATTTGTCTCTAATGAGTCGTGAAACAGGAAAAGAATTCAAAGACCCTAACGGTAAAGTTGTCAAAGGCACGCTAACGATTGTTGCAGGCAAAGACGGCAAAGTAACATCTAAGATCAATGCCAAAGAATACTACGACAACTTAGCGAAAGAAGCTGCCGACAAAGAAGACAAGAAAGACACAGACGCAACGAAAGACTCTAAAGAGACTGACGGAACGAAAGAATCGTCAGAATCAAAAGAAGCGGACGTTGAGAAGAAAGATGCTGAAGACGCTGACGGCGAAAAAGAAGAATCAGAAGAACCAACCGAATATACACCATTGGTTGATGTTGAGTTAGTCACTGGTACTGTAGACATTCCGTTTGAAATGAATGCTACCGCAGCAAAAGGTAAAGAAGTGGTTGTATTTGAACAAGTATCTCACAATGATACGCCAGTTGCGGATCACAAAGATATCAAAGACAAAAAACAAACAGGAAAAATTCACAATCCGAAAATCTCTACAAAAGCATTAGTTAACGGTGAAAAAGAAATCACCGAAGACGGTAAGATCATCTTTGAAGATATTGTCGAATATTCAGATCTAACACCTGGTGTTGAATATGAAATGGATATGACAGTTATGGTTAAAGACGAAAATGCGCCGTTAGAGCTGCAAGACAAAGTAGTGAAAGGAAAAGCAACATTCACTCCTGACAAGGAAAGTGGCGAAGTGACTGTTAAAGTTGAATTTAACGGGAAAGATCTATTCACTAAACATGGTGATTCAGTCGATCTTGTTGCATTCGAAAAATTATTGTCGAACGGTGAAGAAATTGCTAAACACGAAGACATTAAAGATGCAGGACAAACCGTTAAGATTAACAAACCAGTAACACCAGTTTCAGCTAAAACAGGTCGCTCGCTACCACAAACAAGCGGAACACTAGGAAATCCAGTTGTATGGATTGCTATTGTTGCACTTGCTGCAGCGGCTATTTTTGTTTTCATGAACAAAAAACGTCACGATCAACAAGGCTAAATTGACCACTCTCTTTCAGAGGTAGGATCAATCTAGTCTATTTTTATGCCGTCCTTCAATGAGGGGCGGCATTTATTGTATTTGATAGAAATACTAGATTCGGACCAAGTGAGTTAACAAAACCAATAAGTAGCTACAGGAGGGAACAATTGAAAAAGAAACTAATAGTCGCAATTGTCACAGTGATAGGATTATTCAGTCTTTCGGGATGTTTCTCAGATGCTGACTTAGCATCGAGTAATCTAAGTGAAGACGCCGATAATTTTAAAGTATTAAGAAAAGTGACCTTTATTAATACGGTGACTGACGAGGTTTTGTATACTGTTGAAGGCAATTTTTCAATTACGGCTGACACAGCAGACAACCAACTGGAAATAACTGCAAAGACTGGTAAAGACGAATTTCAAAAACATTTTCTAGGATTGTCAGAAACGACCGTTTATATCGTAGAACAGCTAGAATGGGTCGAGACAAACCAGTATAATTTCAAAATTACTGTTAAACCAAGCGCTTTGATCCCAGATGTGGATATTAAATAAAACGACTATCTGATCAATCATGGGAATAAATCATATACATCAATAGCTAGATAGAAGTATAAGTAAAAAATTTAACTAAGTGTCTCAGGCGCTTAGTGTCTATCATGTGTCTGATGTTGCCAGGGGGACATTGTGAAAAAAGCATGGAAATCTTTACCTATTTTGTGGCTTGTTTTGGGATTTGTTTTAGCGTGTGGTAGTGGTTACGGCTATCACTTGATGAAAAATGCAGGTAGCAATGCCGAACAGATGACACACCAAATTGAACCAAAAAAAACAAGCCAAAAACGAATCAAGCAAAAAACAAATGAAGCTACCTATGACGAGAATCAGATCAAGCCAGTGACGCCGGATGCTTTTGCACAGGCGCAACTACGTTACGAGAAGATCGTCAACCAGTGGGGGATTGGATCACTCTATATTCCAAGCGCAAACGTTCGAACTAAAATTCTTGCGGGTATGGATAACCAAAGCCTAATGGTTGGTGTCGGAACCTATTCTCCAACCCAACAGTTTGGAAAAGGCAATTATGTAGTTCTGGCTCATAACTTAGTACAGGGTGGCGGTTCATTAGGTAATCTACCAAAAACGGAACTGAACCAGGTGTTCTATGCAACAGATTTTGCGTATGTGTATGAGTATGTCGCAAGAAAGAACGCCGTGGTCAATCAATCTGAAGGGGAATTATTAGAAGAACCTGAAAAAAGCGACGAAGCACTGATGACATTGATTCGTTGTGAAGGCGGGCTAAACACGGATCAACGTGCAATCGTACAAGGAACGTTTGTTAAAAGGTATCCCGCAGATCAAGCCAGTGCAGAGGTTAAACTCGGATTAGGGTTGATTGAAGAAAAAATGACAGAAGTAGGGCCATCCGATCCAACTGTTGACTCGTCCAGTGACGTCTTTTCTCAAAAGAGAAAGCAGAGCCACAAGAAAACGGCAGAACAGCCGATCTATTCACCCTTACAACGAGTGTGCATTTCCGCTTTTGCATGGTTGAATCAGTCACCGGTACTTATTGCGATCGGGTATCTAGTCATTCTATCGTTACTGATTAAAGGTTCAACCCTTATCACGTTATAGAGGGAGGGAACAGGTGACAATGATATGGGAAAAAATCGAAGCAGTTATGCAAGAAAAAAATGTGACACCTTATGGATTGGCACAGCTGATGGGTATTCAGATAACTAGAGTTTACCGCTTAAAATATGGCGATACAAAACAGCCGCGCTTAAGATTTATTTGTCAAATTGCACGTGCGTTAGACGTGGAAACGGAAAGGTTTAGAATTGAAGAGCCAATCAACCAGGAGAAGGACGAAGGCTATGTGGGAAAAAATTGAAGCCATCTTAAAAGAAAAACAAATGACAGAAGCCGAACTGCTCGAACAACTGTCCAATGCTGGAAAATTATTTTTAAAACGTACGAAATCGGGCAACTCCCCGAATCCTCCGTATGTGAGGGTATGTGAAATCACAAAGATATTAGGGGTTAAGACAGACGACATCATTCCAGATGATTATTGAGGAGCGAAAGAATGGGCTTAAAAATTTACACGGAAAGCAATTCATCCACTCGAAGAGCTGTTAGATGGTTGAATGAGAATGGCGTTGATTTTCAAGAAATTAGAATGAAGAATGACTCACTCAGTAAGCAAGAATTGAAAACTTTGCTATCATTCACAGACAATGGACTGAATGATCTCTTAAAACGAACCACAAAAATAAATTTTGACGATATGACGCTGAATCAAGCGCTAGACTTCTTGGTTCATGACACTAGTCCATTAAGAACGCCAATTTTGTTCGATGGAGAAAAATTACGAATAGGCTTCCATGAGGAAGAAATTCGTTGCTTTATTCCTCATCCAACGAGGAAGTTAGCCCGGATTATTTAACGCGGGAGGGTTAGTATGTTTTGGATCACTTTAGCGTTTATTTTAGGATTATTTATCGGAACAACAATTGGGGTCAGTATTATGGCCGTTTTAACAGCAGGAAAAAGGGTGGAGAGATAATTCACCAAATCAATTAGGAGGAACAATCGAATGAAGAAATTTTCAAGAATCGTGTCTGTACTGTTCTTATCAGTGCAGGCTTTTTTGTCATTTTCAACACCAGTGAATGTCCTAGCAAATGAAATTGCACAACAGGAAGGTACGGAACAAGTTCAGGAAGAAGAGACGACAGAGACACCGGAATCTAGCTCATCATCAAGTAGCGAGTCGTCCACAACGCCATCGAGTGAAAGCAGCACAACGAAACCATCAGAATCTACACAACCGAGCCAATCAGAGCCACCAAAAAAAGAAGAACCAAAGAAAGACGCACCAAAACAACAAGAGCAAGCACAAGAAGCACCAGCTGTACCACAAGTAGAGCAGCAAACACAAGCGCCACAAGAAGCGCCAACACCGCAAACACAGATTGATCAAGGCGCCACGGCTGACTTGTCACGCTCAGTGCCTTCGGGAACCGTTACGCAAGACGGAGCGATTCGCTTTGAACAAGACGAGTCAGTGGAAAGTTTCATTCGAAAAATCGGTGAGCCCGCACGTGAAGTCGGACAAGAGCATGATCTTTACGCTTCAGTTATGATTGCACAAGCAATCCTAGAATCCGCTTCAGGATCTAGCAGCTTAGCTCAGGCACCAAATTACAATTTATTTGGGATTAAAGGTACGCACAACGGTAAATCAGTATCGATGGCCACCGAGGAAGATTTAGGAAATGGAACGATGTATGCGACGCAATCAGGCTTTCGAGTATATGAAAACTATGAAGATTGTTTCGAAGATTATGCCAAACTATTAAAAGAGGGGCTATCAGGCGATAGCGACTTCTACGCAGGTGTTTGGAAGTCTAATGCAAAAACGTACCAGGAAGCAACCAAGTTCCTTACAGGGCGATATGCGACAGATACAAGCTACAATCAAAAATTAAACGGCTTGATTGAAACGTATGATCTGACTGACTATGACAAAGAAATTCAAGGACCGAAAATCAGTTCAGATGGATATAAAGTACCAATCAGCAATTACACAATCAGCAGCCCTTACGGCAACCGTGGCGGCGAGTTTCACCGTGGGTTAGACATGGCAGCAGCACAAGGCGAGCCGATTCATGCGACAAAATCAGGAACAGTCATCAGAGCGGAGTATCACGACTCATGGGGCAATTACGTTGTGATTCAACACGAAGACGGCACGACCGCATTGTACGCGCACCAACAGCAGTATGCTGTTAAAGCTGGCGATAAAGTGTTACAGAGCCAATTAATCGGGTACGTTGGGAGTACTGGAAATAGTACCGGCAGCCACCTCCATTTCGAGCTTTGCAAGGACAGCAGCTTGTCTCAAGGCATGCTGATCGATCCTCAAAGTGTTCTCTTCGGTAATTAGGAAAGTTGAAAATATAAGGAAAACATGCTATTCTGTAAGAGCAGATGTGAACAAAGAGCACACTGAACCCCTAGAGACCTCGGAATCTCTAGGGGTTCTATTTTGGCTAATGTCGCCGTGAGTTTGCTTTACTTCTTGTTTTTCGTATTTAGCCAATACTCAAATAAGGCTAGTATTAGCCCAACAAGAAGGGGGCAGATAAAGGAACTGAACAAAGAACACACCTCCTTTAGTCGCTAAGACTTTCGGATAGGCGACAATTCATTTTAACAGAATAACAAAAACAAAGACACTTGATGAAAAATTAAGTGTCTTTTTTTGTTGTTCGGAGAGAGTCCCCGTTTGCTAAGACAAACTCTCGTCATTGCTAAGGCATGACTCACACGCTAAGGTGGCTAAATTACTTTTGAAAGGGGAATGGAAAATGCGAGAACTAAGTCCATGCGACAGCAAAACAAGTGAAGGAAAAGCATTACTTAGTGATCCTCTGTCACAGCAGGAACAACTATGGTACGCAATGCTATGTAGTGATAGAAAAAATCCTCGATCTGTCTATTGTGGCGACCACAGACAGCCAAACGTCGATCTTATGGGGAAGCCAGGACAAGGTAAAACGATCTGTCCAATTGAAGACGAAACACATAGATTTTATAATCCTGAAACAGAAAAAATTGCAGATAAATTAAGGGATATTGGTCGAACAAGAAAGTAATTTGTGTACAAAGAACAATCAGTGAGGGGGAATACAGAACTATGCAGCTGATAGATATAGTTCTAATTATTTCAATAATTTTTGGTGGTTGTAGTTTAGTTATCTACATCTACAAAAGAGAGAATTGGTCGGAGAAACCCTTTAAAATGGAGGATTTCTATTTGTCAGGTACCGTTTTACGAGACACAATTCTACTTGAATGTCGAGAAGACAAAGCACTACGAAACAAACATATTTTGACTCTTAGAGTTCTAATAAAGCAGTGTAACGATTCCGATAAGAGAGAAGAATTCAAAGATTTTCAACGTCAAATATTTTTAAATGATCCGCCGGATTCGGTATCAGTTTCTAAAGATGAATTAAGAAGTGCGCTAGCCTATGAAAAACTAAATCGTAGTTTATTGGAAACGGAAGTTGAGAGGCTACACAAAGAATTGAGACAATCACGACAACACTCATAAATGAAAGCGTGGTGTTTTTATTGGCGGCATACTTAATTGGTGCGCTTGTTATTATTTTGTTGATAGACTATTTTGACTCGCAAGAAAAAAAGGATAATCGAGTGGAAGGATACAGAGTTGAAGATTTCTATTTGACGAATATCTTCACACGAGAAGCAGTACTACTTGAATGCAAAGAAAGTAATCGAGCAAAGGAACGACATTTAGCAACGATAGCAAGGTTAAAAAGCAAAGAACGAAAGCTATCAGAGAATTGGTCACTTTACAATGATCTCACTCATGAAATACTTTCTGGTAACAGCAATACAATCTATGAAATAGCAGTGGATCACGTTATGGAACAAGTAAGAGATTCTGAACGAAAGATCAAGAGATTAACTGAAGAGAATAAGATTTTAGAAGCGCAATTAGAAGATTTGCAAAATGTTCTAAGAGAGATTGAGAAGAGAAGATAAAAGTGAACTCAAAAGGAGGAAATTTCTATTGACTGTATCTCAAAAATTACAAAGAATTTGGAAATTGGAACATGGACCGAAAGAGTCCGACGAGCCAATGGATAAGGAAAAACTAGAAGAAATCTGTCGAAAAGAAGGCGTGAAGTTAGCGACTTATCTTCAATATGTTGATCGGATCAATGATGAAGAATACACACAAGAATGTTTAGACCTGAACTTTCAACCACGTTCAGCTAAAAAATAAAGCACCAGGAAAGGAGCACCTATGATTGTTATTAGCGGAATCGTCTTATTGCTTATCGGTGGAGTTGGGGGCTATCAAGTTGCCAACATGCCAAAGATACGAGAAATGCAACAAAACAAAGCGATTCAGAACCATTTCAAACTTGATGCGAACCAATATACCTACTTTGTCGAGAACCCAGGAGAAGGCTCATTTATTTTATCTCATGGTGATAAGGAATACCGCATTAAATTTTCTGACAATAAACCTTTACGAGTGGTTTATGTAGAAGAAGTTTTCTTAACCGACGACGTGGAGTAAGTCATGTATATCGAATTTTCGTATGTTGACGGTTTAGAATTACCCAAAAATAAAAAACTCAAACTCGTAGAGGGTATCCTTCTGTTAGAGCGACAAAACAAAGAGTGTACAATGAGTGGCGAAATGGGTTCAGTAAACTATGAACTGTATTTTTCAGAAGAAGATGAAATAGACGTTTTTGGAGGCATGCTTGACTTTCCAATGGATACGTTCAATTTTCCCCTGTTGGTAGAACAAGAATTGACCGCTGACGGGGCGAAGCTGACACCTGAGATCGAAGAATTTCTGACGAGTCTCTATAAAGCGGTACAGCAAAAACGTCCGCGCAAGAAACGGAAAGTGACAGACAGTAGTCCGATTGCGGAATCACAGGCAGTGAGTGATCCAATCAAGGAACAGAAAAAAGAGTCTACCGTGTCTAAAACAGCTGACGAGGTATATGTACCAAAGAAACCACGAAAAAAAATTAGAATCAGTAAAAAAACAGGGATCGTAGTGTCGGTCTTTTTTTTGTGTCTTCTTTTAGGTGTCTTAGGGGTTAAATTCGTTCCGAAACTGTTTGCAGATCAAACGCCTAGTTACGAGGAGCTGATTAAAGAAGCAAAGTACCTTGAAGCAGGGAAGACATTTCCAAGTCAACAAGAAGAAATTGAGCAGACCCTTTATGAGCAGGCACTTGAAAATCAAACAACGCAGTCAAAGAAGGAGTTAGAACTCTTTCAAAGCAAATATCCGACGACATTTGGCGAATTTGACCTTTCGATTCTGAATAAGAATTACGAAGAAGCGTTACAGCTTTACAAAAAAAGCGAGAAGTCATTCAAAAACGACAGTGATCGTATGACGCTGGTTGGGTACTGCTACTTAAAGAAAGATAAGCCAAAAGAAGCCAAAGAAATTTCCAGAGCCACGAAAAGTGTTGAGCTGGAAAAGTATGTCTATCAGTACGAACAGTATATTGCACAGATCAATGAGTATGAGAAGCAACTAACCGAGTTGAAGAAAGACCCAGTGAAGAATCGAGACAAGATCGAAAAGACACTGAATGATTTATTCGATACAAAAGAAGAACTAGTTAATTTATAGGGGGAAAGATGATGGAGTTCGACAAGAAAAAAATCGTCGTTGGCTTATTTAGTGTGGTGGTTCTTGGCAGTGTGGCTACTTACGCCGCATTTTCAAGCAATGAGTCTGAACCACAGACAAACACACAAAGCAGTTCTCAGAAGTCAGTCATTGAAAAAGCGAAAGGCGGCAAGTCCAAAGATAGTTTAGAAAAAAATAAAAAGAGTCAAAAGAAATCTGACCCACTGACGCGCATTGCTGAAGATGATACGGAGTTTCCGTCAGTGATAGGACCCACTCAGAACAGAAACAAAAAATCAGTTGATCGCAGTCCAATTACTCAAACAATGGCAGGCATCGATCGGCAGGCTCGAAAAGCAAGTACACAAACCGCTCAGCCAGCCATCATGACGCACACGCCAACAGTCAAAGACACGGGCAATCAAACAACTAAGACCGGCAGTACAAATAAATCTTCTGATACAAAAGGACAGACGCAAGGTCCAGATGCACCAAGCGTTGTTACGCCGACACAACCAACGACACCAACGAATCCAGTCACACCGGTGACGCCTGTTAATCCAACACCGTCAGTTAGCTACGCTGTTCTTGCTTCTATTCTTCAAGAAGCCAGTCAGTTGACACGAAGTAGTTACACACCTAATAGTTTGGCGGCGCTTGATGGAGTCACTAAAGAAGGCTATCAGATGCTGTCTGCACAATCGGCTAGTCAAAAGCAAATAGACTTACAAGTACAGCGTGTTCGCCAAGCAATGAGCAGTTTAAGAGAAAAAGCAGATAAATCCGTGCTAAACGAGAAGATCACTACTGCTGAAGCATTGAATTTGTCGGAATATACACCAGAAACAGCCGACGTGCTAACTGAAGCACTCGAGTCCGCGAGAGCCATTCAAAAAGACGAGAATACGACACAAATTGCCGTCGATCAGGAAAATATTTCCTTACAAGCAGCGATCGATCAGCTCGTCAAACGAGCAGATAAAACCGCTCTTGACGAACAAATCGACAAAGCAGAACGTCTGAATCGAGAGATTTACGTTTCGGATTCATTGGTTGCTTTAGACGTTGCTCTTGAAAAAGCAAAGGCCGTGACCAGTGATTTAAACGCGAGTCAAACAATCGTTGACCAAACCGAAACTGCTTTAGAACAAGCCATTGCTGGCTTACAAGAAAAAGAAGAACCGGAGAAGACACTTGTGTTGATCCAACAATTGATTTCAGAATGCGAAGCATTGACTGAATTAAATTACACGCCACAAAGCTACCAGGTTCTTTCTGCTGAATTAGCGACGGCTAAAGCCTTTGTCGGACAACAAAATGTCACTGTATCAGCGGCTACGGCTCAACTTGCAGCGTTGGAGAATGCCAAAGATCAGTTAGTGAAACGAGCAAATACAGCGAAGCTTCAAGCTGTAATGACTGAAGCGCAGGCGTTATCTGAAGCAGATTATACGACTTCATCTTGGGCGACACTTCAAACCGCACTCAACGGTGCGAATACGCTAAAAAATGATGCCAATGCAACACAGCTACAAATCGATCAGAAAGAATCTGAAATCAGGAATGCTATTTCAGCCCTGGTCAAGAAATAAAATCAGATGATTGAATAGGAGTCAGCTATGAAAAAGAAACTAGCTATCGGTTGTTTGCCGATCATTCTTTTAGGTTCCTTCATTTTTCTATTCATGGCTATGTTACTTGGTAATGATACCGAGGAAGAGATCAATTGTGACGCCTTACCGACAGCACAAGCAAACACACCAGTAGACATTGATAACAAGAGTAGTGAAGAAAATGCTCGTGCAGTCTATGATTTTTTTAGATCTGAGCTAAACGCTACCCCACAAGGTGC
>NZ_JBIPAM010000004.1:0-53457 GCF_050498845.1 Enterococcus sp. AZ196
TAACAACCACTCCAATCAATACAATAAAATATACTTTATTATACTATTTTCATTACTTGATATTAAGAGCTTAAATGAAACTCGTCCTTTTAGTAAATTCTGTTTCTAAAAACTAACTAGATTACTGAAACAAAATCAAATATACTTTATAGTGCTTTTTTTGCTATTTCTCTGTTTCTATTCGCTTCTTAATTCGTTGTAATGTACTTTTACTGAAACCAGTCACTTTAGAAACTTCTCTATATGAATTAGTCTTTAGCAAATCATAAGCGTGTCGTTTCTTAGGTGTTATAGGCGCTATTGGTCTTCCTTCCTTATAATTCGGTTTGTGCTTTTTGGCGTGAGCTTTCCCTTCCTGTGTACGTTCAACGATCATATCTCTTTCAAATTGAGCAAATGCCAGCATTTGTGTCAATATGAGCTGACCTGTTGGGGTGTTCTCAATAACACCCATATTTAAGATATTCACACGTATATCACGTTTGAAAAGAGATTGGACGGTAGTTAATCCATCAACAGTAGATCGAGCAAATCGATCAAGTTTTGTTGCAACAAATGTATCACCACTTTTCATTTCTTTTAACAGTTTTGAAAATTCTTTTCTATCCATTTTTGTTCCTGTATATTTTTCCGTAAAAATCTTATCACATTTTTCTTTTTTCAAAAGTTCGATTTGTGTTTCAAGAGTCTGACCTCTAGTTGAAACACGAGCGTAACCAAAAATTGTCATTTTCCACTCCTACTTTCTGAACAAAGTTTATGAATACTCACCAACCCTTATTTTATACGAATGGAGTGCTTTGTTCAACAACTGTTAAGTTTTTGAACAAAGCGTATTGACAAACCCTTAAATTAATCCTACCATAAAGTAGGTTTTACATCAATATTAGTTGCCATCAATACATCAAAACTAAAAAAACACTTGCAAGTGCACTTGCAAGTGTGTTAATATTAAGTTAGCAAGAGATACATGATACAATAAAAGAAAGGATCGTGATTTGAAAAAAATTGTTCGTAAGTAATTTTGGTATTCGTTATTACGATCGATCATTGATGATATAAGTTAATTTGAATACCAAGTGTATTATTATAGAAACTAAAAAAGAACAGGAGTGATTCACATGAAAAAATTATTTAAAGTTGGAGTATTGTTATTGGGATTAAGTATAGCTGTAGTAGCTAGTTCTGAAGCTGATGCAGCAACAAACGAAATGTTTCGTCTATACAATCCAAACAGTGGAGAGCATTTCTATACTGCTAATACAGTAGAAAGAGATAAAGTAAAAAAAGCCGGATGGAAATATGAAGGGATTGGGTGGAACGCGCCATCAAGTGGTGATCCTGTTTATCGTTTATACAATCCTAATGCAGGTGATCACCACTATACCTTACATGCTTCAGAAAAGAATCATTTAGTAAAGGTTGGGTGGAAATATGAAGGGATTGGATGGTATTCTGATAAGAACAAATCCATACCACTTTATAGAGCTTACAACCCTAATGCAAAAGCAGGAAGCCACAATTATACAATAAACAAAGGGGAACAGAATAACCTTTTAAAAGTAGGTTGGCGTAATGAAGGGATTGCTTGGTATGGTTCCAATAAGTCCACAACACAACCACCTATTACCAAATATACTGTTACTGTCAAACATGTTGGATCAGATAACAAAAATTTGAAGTCATATACTGCTTCAGTTGAGAAGGGGAAGACATACACTGCAAAAGCGGAAAATTTTTCGGGATACACCCTGAAGGGTAGCAACTCACAGTCTGTTGCCGTAAATGGGAACAAAACAATTACCTTTAATTATACAAAAAACTCGACTCAACCTGTTCAAAATTATACTGTTACAATTAAGCATATTGATCGACAGTCTGGGCAATTACTTGATTCAAATAAGGAAACTGTAAAATCTGGTACAACTTACACTGCTAAAGCAAAAGATTTTAAATACAATGATGATACTGTTACTACTGAAAAACAATTCTCTTATCGAGTTAATGGGTCAACTAATCAAGCAGTTACAATGAATGGGAATAAAACACTCACCTTCAATTATGATCAAGTTCACCAAATTTATATCTATGCTACAAATAAAAATTCTGAATCTCTAATTACTAATAAGAACCAACGGAATGTAATTAATGTAACTCATGGTAAGAGTCAAACAATAACCCCTCCGTCTATTAATGGATATGTTTTAGACCCACGTGAAGGTTCGCAAAGTTCAATTACTCTAAACAATGTGACAGAAAGCAAACGGATAGACTTTAACTATTGTCGGGAATTCAATGTGACAATAAATCATACAAACATTGATAATAACCAAGTAATTTTTTCAGAATCAAAAAAATTACTTGAAGGTGAAAATTTCACTACTACATGGAAAAAAGATTTAGTCACTCAAAACTATTATTTGTGTGGTGAAAATATTCGTTCTGGTTCACGCTCAGTAAGTAATATTTCAAAAAATGAAACGTTAAATTTCAAATATAAAAATGTTTCTTTAGATCAATTAAATCAGATGATTATATCTAAAGAATTAGCTATTTTAAATCAATACAGAAACCAACAAGGTTTAGATACAGTTTCAGGTCATGTAACTGTACAGAAAGCTGCTGATATTCGTGCTGAAGAATTAAAGGTTGCACCTGGTCACTATCGACCGGGCGGAGGTACAGCACAAGATTTACTCGAAAGTCTAGGTTGTTTTGGATTCCGAGGAGAAAATATACATGGTGGTTTTCTCTATATTGATGATTTAATAAACAATGGCGTAACAAGCATTATGAACGCTTGGAAATCAAGTTACACACATAATGCAAACTTACTTGACAATAAGATTGTCATTGCTGGTTTTTCAAACTCGTTTACTGTAGATGAAAATTCAGGGATTCTAGATTATGATTCTGTATTTTTAGGATCAAGAAATGTGTTCAAATAACTGACGAAAAAGAAGGACTACTCCATTAGGAGCAGTCCTTTTATTTGGCATTAGCCAGCCTTAGCTGTTAACCTTTTTCTTTTTGTATATTACGTATACTAAACAAGAAAAGATCAATCCCATAGCTCCAACGAGTGAAGATTTTATCTGTTCGATAGAACCTGTGTTAGGGATAGATAAACTTGGGAAAGTATAGTCCACACCAATGATAGGCTCATTTGTTGAATCTACAAACCCATCGGCTGTTACTGTAGCAACATTCTTAATATCAACTTCTTTGTTAGATGGAGTCTTACAAGTGAAAATCAAATCTATCACTCGACCATCAAGTGGATTTGCTGCTAAAAATGATTCTGAAGCTTCCCATGATAGAGTCCTTGTCGCAGAATCGTATTTTAGTGTTCCTTGATCAGTAATGTCTTTTTTTGTACTATTATCATAAATTTTTGCAGTTCCATCTTTGTAAGTTAAACGTGAATCAAGTGGATCAACAATACTAAAGGTTTTGTAATGGTCATAATTAATATCTGTACCTTTTTTGTGCCAAAGAGCTGATACAGTATAAACAACCTCTGATCCAGTTTTCAAAGGTGCAGTGTCAGTCCCTTTTTCACCTTTATTTCTTCCATCAACATCTTTTCCTTCTTGTTCAACCTTCTTAGTTGGTTTTTTAGGGAAATAATTTTCTACTGTATTGGTTGGTTGAGGGTAACGTTTGTTAAAATCAGTGACCGCAGTATTTTTCGCTATCAATTTAGCATCTGCCTTAGCTTTCATATGGAGTTCCAATACATAAGTTTTACCATAAGTGTTATTGTTGTTTAGAAAAGCTGTAGAAGCCGTATACGTGACCTTGTTACCACTTCGGTTAATTGTTCCTCCAGCATCAGCAACAGTAAATGTATTTCCATTTTTCAACAATAATCGACCTGATTTATATTCCATGTTTGTATCGTCAAATGTATCAGTTATTGTAAAAGCTGAATACTTTGTTAGTTGATCAGCACCATTTCCAAGAGCACCAAATTTCTGTGTAATATGATAGTATACATCAGAACCTTTCGCTATCATTTTCTTATCAATGTTATTCTCGCTTGCTTCAGTTCCCGGTTTATTGTATACAGATTTAGTTGGTTTTTCAGGATATGCACTCCAAATATTTGCGGTAGCCATTGTAGTCCACTGATTAAATGCTGTTGTCCCTAATGTGAATTTAGGATTTTTCCCGGTTAATTTAAATGTAACTGCTCCACGTGTATAGTTAGGGTCTCCAACTGCATCAACAAAATTTGCATCTGTCGAAGCAATACCACCAACGACATTCCCACTCATCATAATCGGATTTGTATACTCAGCTAAAGCAGTATTCTTAGTGAGATAGTATGGTTGTGCTCCCATTTTTTCATAGGCGGTAAATTCCTGATGGAGAAAAGCTGATCCATTAACCGCTGTGGCATTCCTACCGTTCAAACTTCCAATAGTCATGTACGAAGTATCATCTAAAGTAACGTCTCCACTTCCATCTGTGTATTTGAAGTTAAATGTAGCACTAGAAATACCAAAGCCAGAATATGTGAATCCATCTAAAAATGAACTGTTTGGGTAAAACCACATGAAGTTTTTATACGACTTTCCACCAACAATGATTTCGTGAAAAGCATCATACTTGTTGTTACCTGTAGTAAAGCCTGATAAATCTAGTCTCAAGTCAATTGGTTTACCTTTGAATGTTCCCATATTCTTATAATCTACATAAAGGTGATCACCAGAAACTAAACTACCTTTATCCCAAGCTAGAAAATAATTTCCGAGAATCGCTGAATCGGTATTTGGACCCACTTTAGAAATTGTTCCCTTGATTACAGATGATCTAGACGAACTTAATTGTGCAGTTGAGGTTAACGATTTGTTCCAATTAAAATGTAACGAGTTTTTCGGACCGAAATCAAATGTGTCTACTTTAGTAGCAGCGGCTTCAGCAAATGTACCATTAAGCAACACTGAAACAATAGATAAAAAACCTAAAAAAATAGTAAAAACATAGTTTTTAAGCTTTCTTATTTTCATTTTATCCCCACTTTCTTTTTCTTTTTAGTAATTACTCCAATTAAAATACTCACACAGGTAAGGCTCGAAATGACTGTTAATGCCCATAACTGTCTAGAAGCCAAAGCTGCTTCGACTGGAATAATTGGTGACTCGATTGAGAAGTATTGCAGAAGTAACGGCTGCATTCGATCTTGAGTTGACAACATTGAAATAGCTAATGAACCATACATAAGAAAAAAAGCTGCGAATAAGATAATGAAAAATATAGTTATAGTAATTTTTTTAACCATTCACTTAGCCTTTCGAGTCAAACAAATTGACAACGGTTTGAATAATTGTTTCAAGGAAATCTCTTTTCACACCAGTAGAAACTACTTTTTTCACTTCTTTTTCAGCATCTTGTTCGGAATTCTGACCATTAGTTTTTTTAGGATCATTTGAAATTGGATCTGACTTCGGATAATACCAAATATTTTCCATAGGGTTACCATCTTCATCACAAATTGGCGTAATAAATACAAATGGCTCGCTTGTTGTTGCTGATTCAGGACTGTCGCTGTTTACAGCATAATAGGCATTCGAAGTTAAAAGATTAGTCTCCACTGTATATTCAAAAACTCCGTCAACTCCATCAACAGTTTTTGTATCTCCTTCAGTAACTAATTTAAGTTGATCCTCAGATAACTTCTTGCTACGTTCAGTAACATCTGTTGTAATCTTTTCAATATTGCTTTGATCTAATCCTGTCTTGCCACCAGAAACTTCTTTTAGGATTTCAGTAACATCATAAATCTTAAAATGCGCTCCGTTTACACCTTCAAAATCTCTGATAAATTTACCATTATTAGTAATCTTTTCTTTTGAAACAACTTTTTGAATATGAATTGTTTGTTTGAATAGGATTGGTTCTTGAAAATCTTCTTCTGATACTTTTTCTGAACTTTGTGAGTTTCCACCCTCTTCTGCACTTGTACTTACACTTGTACTTGTACTTGCGCTTGTACTTGTGCTTGGGATAGAACTTGAATCACTAGTGTCACTGTCTGCTGCTAGTACAGTTGTGTTAGAAAGTATTGCAACTGATAATAGTAGCACTGCACCTAAAAACTTATTAAATTTCATGTCGGTTCTCCCCTTTCTTTTTACGAAAGATAAGTAATCCAGCTCCTGCTAAAACAACAGGCAAAAAGCCCATCATAAGATACTTAATATCTTGATCTCTCTTTAGCGGTGCTTTTAAATCTGAAGTTTTAAAACTTGTTCTTTCACCAGTAACCAAGTATCGATTCCGATTACTATATCTAGGTGTACAAGTCATCAAAGTAACTAAGTCTTTGTTAGGCTCTGGCATTAGATATCTCTCAGTATTCTTTTTTAAGGTTTTTAATTCAACTTCTACTATCTTTACCACACGATAATTATGATTTTGATTGTCAACTGTTAAAATAAAATTATCGCCTTTTTCCAATTTAGTAAGATCATTGAATAAATTTGCTTTTGATAAACCATTATGTCCGGCTAGCATCGGATTTTTGTTCAAGCCACCTTTTACGTCTCCTGTTCCCTCTGTTATACCAATTCCATACTTTAATACCTTGTCTGATGTGCCATAATATATTGGTAGTTTTAGTTTTAAAGAAGGGATCATAATTATTGCTTCAGGTGATCCTAATTCGGCTTTAGAAACATTAATCGAATTTTTTTCTGATACTGATGAGTTAGGTCGGTACTCAATATTTTTAAGCAATTGTTCCTGCTTGTATTTTAAAACGGCACTCTCAACATTTTGATTAAGGAAAAAACCAAATGAAGTGAGAGACGCTAAAATCAGTGCTAAAGTAGGTAAGATATTTATCTTCGTTACTTCAGAATTTTTCATAAAGTATCACCTGAATCTAGTTAATTTGTCTTTTTTTCATATAATAAGCTCCTGCTAAACCAATTAATAATACTGTTGATCCTGCTGCTGCAATAATTAAGTTGCGTTTGCTACCTGTGTGAGCGATTGCTGCTTTTTGTTTATTCTTAATTGAAATTCTGTTCTCTTCATCAAAGCTATTTTCATCTATTGTAAATTCAATATCTTTTGGTAATTTCTGATAACCTTCAGGTGCTTTAATTTCACGCAAAGTATACTCGCCTTTCGAGAAACCTTGAACATCAAATTTTCCGTCTTTATCTGATTTATATACAAAAGCATCACTTTCACTATCAGTCCATTGTGCTTCCTTAACACCATCTTTATCAGTATCAATTTGACCTCCAAAGAATTTACCTTCTTTCAAGACAACAAATTCTGCGCCTTCTAGCGGAGTTGTACCACCTACTCCAAACAATCCACTGTCTACTTTTAAGAATTTTGCTCCGAATGTTTTCACATCAACCTCAGTTGTAATCTCTCTCTTTTCTTCTTCGCTATTAGGATTATTGTTGTAAGTAAATAGAACAGAGTTAGTTAATGGATCATTTACAACTGCTGTTTCATTTAATACCATGTTGTAGTCTAAAATAATTTGTTGTCCGTGAAGTTTCCCAACAGTTTCACTGACTTTCCCATTATCCATTATGAAATCAACAGTGAATCCATTTTCTCTGTTTGTTAACTTGAAATCAGTTCCTTCTTTAAGTGTGATCGATTTATCACTATTTGTTGCTTTTAGGTTAGCTTTACTTGCAACATATGTGAGTCCTTTATCTGCTGTATCACTCCAATTGAATGTTGGATAATGAGAAGTGGTAATTTTATTACCATTAATTGAGATACCTTCAGCACCTTCAATGTCTTGTGGAACTAAAATCTTTCCTTGATAGTTAACTAAATCACCTACAGTAAATGAGTCTCCAACCACTGTTTTTTCTATCACAGGTGCTTTGTAGTTCACATAAGAGCCTTCTAACTTAACATTAGTTCCTTCTGCTGTAATTTCAAATGATAACTTGTTATGTTCATCATTCCGAGCATCAGCGCCTAATAAATATTGATCCTGTGTTGGGTTTTTATCTTTTCCAACAACTACACTAGATGGAACTTCAACTAGATAGTATTTCCCTACTGTAAGGTCTTCAACTAAAATCTTTCCTTTATCATCAGTAATAGCAGCTCCTAAATTCTTACCTTTTCCCGGCTCGCCTTTATAAATCTCAAACTTGGCATCTTTCAAAGGTGTATCTTCGTTTTTCTCAGTTCCATCATTACCATACTTAGTGAACTCAAAATTCAATTTTTTCGTAATATTTTTTGGGTATAGCTGGATGTTCTTTAAAAATGACTTTCCATCAGATGAAGTCATCGGTGCAGCCACAACCATAGGCTTAGCCTTTTCAACTATGAAACCTGCGGCAGACTTGCTTTCGTAAATAGCATACACATTTTGATTATTATTTGTGTATCCCGGCAAGCCGCTAAATGTGATTTCACCATTTTCGTCAACTGCTTTGGTTGCTGAGTTTTTGCCATTTTTAATATAATCACTATTGGCTCCCTTTGATTCAATATCTTCAACAATCTGGTCAATCTTAGCATTAGTTAATTCAGAATCTTGTTTTGGCAACACAATATCTGTAATATTCACAATTGTAAACTCAATATCTCCGTAATCAGATTTGTTGTATTTTGAAACGCCCTCTGGCAAGGTGTCATGTGTGTGACCATCATTCTTAATACCATCAATATCAACATCTAATTTGGTTCCACTGTCATACATTAACTTATGAACCGTAATGTCTACAGCAGAAGGCGGAACTTGTTCTGTCGCATCTGCTGCATGTGCCATTGATCCAAATCCTTGTGTTAAACCCAAACCTAAAATACTAGCAATCGTAATTGCTGTTTTCCTAAAAAATATTCTCTTAACTTTCACAATACATACACTCCTTTTTAGTTGTTTATATAAGCAGATTCTATTCATTTGGAATCTGTTGATTTAAATGTCCTTGAACTACATAACGCTGTTTTACATTTCCTGTATACACACAAGTAAATAGGGTAAGAATTGCCTTTTCTCCACCCTTCGGCAATGAAAGGAATGATCCTTCTTCTGGCACTCCGTTAACTAGTGTGTACTCACCGGGCATTTTAAAAATGCGGTCAGCTTTATAACGATAAATTGTGTCATTACTAATCAAATCCATGCTATCACCGACCTTTACACTAAACAGATCAGAAAAAATCACACCCGGTATTTCCATGTTATGACCTGCAAGAACAAAGTTTCCTTTTCCCATTTCAGCATCTTCATAAAAGTAAGTTGCTGCTCCTAAAGAAAGTGTGTATTGATTTGCACCTATAAAGATTGGTATAGTTTGATTAATAGATTCAATTTTTAAATGACCAGCAATATTTTCTTTCATCTGCATAGAGATAGCCTTTTTTTGAAGTTTAATCATATCGTTCATAGTGGCTGTATTATCAACATTTGAGTCGTCAAATTTGAATTTTCGGGCTTTGGGATTACTCTTCTCTATTTGGGAAAACGTAGTGGCATTAGCAGTAAATTCTTTTTTTTCAATTTCCTTAATAAGCTTATAACCAGCTAAGCTTCCAAATAGTAAGATGAAAAGCATCAAAAACATTAAGATTTTTTTAAATAAAGGGTTTTTTTTCATCTCATATGTCCCTCCTTTCTATAGTAATTTCTAGTAAAATGAAGTGGAACGACAGGCGACACCTGCTATAAAAACTATTAAACCTACCATATAGTAGGTTTAATAGTTAAAAAAATAACGCCAATATCAGCATTTGTAAAAACCAAATTTTTATTAAGAGAACTTGTGAAAAGTCAGTAGTTTTTATTTTTAAGAAAAAATGTCTTATTTGTAATAAGGGGGTGATTCTTTTTTTTCTCCATAAAATAACTGTCATTTTCAAACGATGAAAACCTTAATAAAACGTACGATATGGTAGGTTTTGATCAATACTCATTGTGTCTAAATGTGTATAATGGTTAACGTGAGAGGACAAGCCGGAGAAGTGCTGCAACACTTCTCGGTTTGTGACCTTGCAATTACCGCAATTAAATGCGAGGTCGTCCTCTTTTTTTGCATTTGGTCTTAAATACTCCAAACCTTCTCTAGTAATTAGTAACGTTTTTCCTTTCATTGCGACACTGCCTTTTAGCAATGAGTTTGATCCATCTCTCCATAGCATGTAAATGTACTTTGGATTCTTACCAAGCTCAAGACTGGCTTCATGTGCTGTTAATATATCGTTCCAATCTACACTGGCCATTATTTTTATTTCACCCCCTTGAGTATAAATATACCATAAAGTATGTTTTCTTATCTATCCTTTTCAATAATTTCTTTCGACCTCTCCCTGCGATTCTCTCTAACTTTAGTATCTTGCCCCTTTGCATCAAGACTATTATAAAACATATTTCGTTCTTCTTTGAGTTGACTAACCTTATATTCCAACTCTGCTAAATCTGTTATACCATGATGCTTTTTTAGATAATTCAAGTTTTTTCTCGCATTATCATACGCCTTAAAGTCTTGGTAATTATCCCTCTTAAATTTTTCCCTATCTTCTGATTTTTTAAAATTACTGATTAAACTCAAGCTATTCTTGTAAACAAGAAAACTGTTCTCCATTTTACTGAGCTTATAGATTAATTCATCACGACTCATTAATTCCTTCTCAAAATGCGTAGTAATATTCACCTTTATCTCTTCCTTTTCATTCAGTTGATCCAATGAAATGTTTTCTCTATAAAGTCTTTTACCAATTTCATTTAAGTAGTTGATATTTTTTCTAGTTGCCCAACGTCTCAAGCCGAAAGAAGTTTGAAATTTTTTTCCAGTTTTATCAATCCATTGCTTATCAATAATACGCTGAGTTACAGGAACATAACTTTTATTTTCAATCCTAAACTTTATTGATGATTCTAGATAGTTCATACCCAATACCTTAGTGCGAATATATTTTTTTCCATCTTCAGCTTTAAATGCTAGATACTTACCTCTTTTATATGAGTATCCGCTGTTTTTCATATTATTCAAAAATTCATCAAAAGTATTTGATTGCTTTATGTTCTGATCAATTAAAATCTCTAGTTTACTTTTAAACGATTTTCCTGAACCCCTTACAACATACTCATTGAAACTCATACCACGATTTGCTTTTATTTCGGGAATCATGAGTCCGTTTTCAAATGAAATCTGATCGTTGATCATTCTTAAATCATACTTTGTATGTTTCGTTTTGCTATCAAACATTTTTAAATCGGTACATTTTATTGAATTAAATATTATATGATTATGCAGGTGCTCAGTTTCTTCATGAGTTATGACAATATACTGATGATCATTTTTTAAGTATCTTTTCGCTAGTTCAACACCAAAAAAATGAGCTTGTTCTGGAGTGATTTTTTCCTCTGGATCAAACGATTGATAAATCATTCGTGCAAACATTTCTTTGTTCGTATTTTTCGCATGATTATACTCTTGTAGAGTGTAATCAAAATCTGAAACTATTGAAGGCTCTTGACACTCATTCGTAGTTACTAAATGACTAATCGTTTTATATTCTTGCAAGCTATAATCAATAAGCTTTCTCAAATTTTGTACTCTGTGCATTTTTACTATAGACACTCGTAAAACCACCTTATTTATTACTGGTATTTGTCAATGATTTCTTTTAACTCAAACCAATCATCATCTGAAAAACAGTAACCCTTTCTTTCGGTCTTAAATTTAATTTTCTCAGATAAAATAAATAATTCATTGTACAGCTCTATTAATGAATCCTCATTTAGATTGACGATTGAGTTAGAATAAAGATAATCCCAAACGAATTCTGATAACTCCTTTTCTTGTTTAGGTGAATCGTCTAAACATTTAATCAAGAAATCAAAATCTTCCCTGATTCTTTCAAACACTTCTCCAAACAAAAGCTCTTTCGGAATTTTCATTTTTTTCTCTTTCATTGCCTGAATTAATATCTCCGTTTTCTTCAGGTCCAAATTATCACTTGAGAAATTAAACTTCAAATCAGTTAATCTACGATACTCCCTATTCATTAGCTTATATATCTGATTCAATTTCGATTTAAAAAAATCAATTTCCATATCGGTATAAAAACCATCTGTATTAATTCTCCGCATTAAACTGTTTATATTTTTTCCAATATAATTAATTTCCTTAGTCAACTGCCTGTATGCACTCATATCCATGTCTAATCGGAAGTATGTTTTAGAAGCATCTAAAAGGAAAGAAGAAGCACTCGAAAACCCTAAATCACCTGCTTTTTTCTTTATAAATTCTTTTTCTTTTTCAGTCAATGAAACATTAAGACTTGTTTTGAATCGTGTCAAAATAATCACCTCATAAAGTTTGGAATAATCGAGCAAAGCGACAACTAAAAGTATGACTATTTTTGTAAAAAAATAGTCATTACTTTAGTCAAGGTTGTAGGAATATCCTACCAAGCAAAAGCATAGCTTTTTTGGGTGTGTGCGCACACACCCGATGCTTGCCTTTCCCTTAATCACTTGAATTTTGCTGCTATTATTATATCATTTAATCCTACTTTATGGTATAATTAAAAGAAAAAGAAAGGTCAAGTGATCGTATGGGAGCAAACATTGATGACCAAACACGAGCAGCAATTGAAATCGTGTCTTCAGGTGCTAAGCTTACTGAAGAATTGATTTTAAAAATTCTCAGAACAGCAACAGAAATGATTACGGATAAACAGAAATATCCTAAGTCGCCAGTCATTGAAGCTAATACTAAAAGGGGAAAGCAAAAGATTCAGGACTTAGTTCAGAAGCACAAGAACGGCGTAGAAGCGCTTGAAAACAACGTGTCGAAGGATCAGGTCAAAGCCTACTCAAAAGAGCTTAAAAAGCTTGGTGTGGACTTCTCAGTTCAAAAAGTTGGAAAAGATAATTACTCATTCTTTTTTGCTACTAAAGATGTTGGTGTTATAGAAAAAGCATTGAAAAACGTTGTCGAAAAAAAATCTCTTGAAGTTTCGAAAAAGAGCCAACTTCCGATTAAAGAAAAGGAACTTGAAGACTTAAAGGAAAAAACTGATTTAGTCTCTCTTGAAGGTTTGAGTGAAGACGAAAAAAACGAAAAGTTCACTGAGCTTTATCGCCAATTGTCAAAAGAAGAAAAAGAATATTTTAAGCAAATTGTAAAAACTGAAAAAGAATCAGCAGACAATTTTTATGCTGATAGGGATACGAATTTTGAAGCGGATATTTTAGCCAAAATGAAAAATGATTTATCAGATAAGCAGCAAGATAGTGTACAGAATTTGTATGACACTTTCGTAACAAATAATTCGGAAAAAAATGAACTTAGAGGGAAAATCAGTAACAAAAGAATGCCAGATTTATTGGAAAAAGTTGATGTAAAACTCTTTGAAGAAAGTGAAGCAACTAAAGTTGATCTTAAAAATCTTAACGAAAATCAAAAGTTAGATAAATTTGAATCAATGTATGATGAACTTTCTCCTGTAGAAAAGCAACTGTTCAATCAAAAAAATCTAGCTACTAACGAGCTGAAGGATCGCTATTTTAATGATTCTGATTCCATGAAGGAAACTCAAAAATTATTTGATTTGAAAGACCAAATTAGCGATCAATCTTACCAAAAAACAAACAATCTCTATAACCTATTTGTTAAGGATGATCTTAACACCAGTCCAGAACAGAAAGATAAGTTGGCAATCAATAAGATTAAAGAAAAGATTGAGCAAAAAGAAAAGTCACCAAACATTTATTCTATTGCAGGAGTCAAAGCAATTGATAAACAAATTAAGGAACAAGAAAAAGAGCAAGGAAAAGAAAAGACAAAACAACAAGATATGTCACGTTAAAAAAGGATGTGTTTGAATGGTTAATCGCGAGGAATTTATAAGAGATTTACAAGATTTAATTTCTGATGATCCATCAATGGCAAGTGGTATGGACGAAGAGATTATTTATAAAATTGATGATTTAAATATATATGGTGGATTTGATATGGGGATTCGTGGTGTTGACCATCGAAACTTACTTTTTGAAGGGGTCACATGGAATGATATTATTCATTGGGGAACTGTAGTTGTTCCTGAAACAAGGTCTTATATCAGCGATCAAATTATCGAGCAATTCGAGGACTTGGGGTTTGAAAATTTACCAACGAATAATAATCATCTTATGGGCTTTAAAGAGGAAGATGTGGAAGAGATTGACGAGGAAATTGTTGAAATAGACGAAGATGATATTCCATATAAAATAGCAGTAGAATTTGAGAAAAGTAAATATGAGGAAATAAAAAGGTTTGATGATGGAGAAATTCTTTATAAAAGGTTCGAAAATGGCGAAGTGGCACATAGCAGCATTTTTGAATCATATGAGTTGCTTTTTGATGTGGTCTATAAGGATCGATTTATTGATAGTTTAAATAGCATTGAGTCAGAAAACTTAATCGAATATTTCGGTCAAGAAAACTTTGATTATTTACTAGAGAATGATTCAATTTTACAAGAAAAATACGATAAAGTAGGTTTAGAGGAAAGAAGAATATTAGAGGAAAAAATATTACGTGAACGAAACAAAGAACGTGACTTGGATAATGACGGTTCACCTGATAGAATTGACATTGACGATAATAGAAATGCTGTTCAACTGATCAGCGATTTGGATATTGTAAAAAATGGCACAAGTAAAGAGCAGATGCAAAGAAAATCAGCTACTAATGATGAACTTGAACTATAATGACTAATCACTAGGGGGGTGAGAATAGATGAAAATTATATCAATGATTTTGAGCATGATCTTTAAAACGATTGGCTTTGTGATCAAAATTGGATTTTTTGCGGTTAAAACGATTCTCACCTTCACTCTTTTGGTCTTGTCGGTTGGATTACTCGGATCACGAACTCAAAGTTTTTAACATCATTAAACACACTTATAAGTGCACTTGCGATTGCAAGTGTGCTTGTTTTGTTTTCCAATTATTCATATTCATGGATTTGACGGACGTGAAAATACATAAGTCACCTGTCACCATGATTGCTCGATCATTCGCTCTGGAACTTTGCTCTTTTGATCAAAAAGAATGCCAAGCACTCTCATAGATTAATTTGCAGTTGCAAGTGAATTAGGGGAAATAAAAAAGCTCTTAAATTAAGAGCTTTAGCTTAAAATAAATACCCATGAAACATGTCCAACAGTAGCCACACATGCTTGAAATGCAAGAACTTTTGTAATTAAATGGATTTCCTTTTCTTCATACTGCGTTTTAACCCATTTTGATTGACTAATGACCCACCATAACTCGAAAATAGATAAACAAATTATGAGTAGTACATACGAATCTTTCAAAATTATCAATCTCTCTTAATTCACTTTCCTAAATATATAAATCGGGTTCCTTTTTCTTTAAATCCAAGTAATTTATACTGACTTTGGCAACTTCAGGGTGATCTTGATTTCCTCTCTTAATGTTTATCTCATAATCCTTTTTAGGAAAAGCATTGTTGGTTTCTATTTAGTAGGAAACTATCTCCTTTATCCCTCTGTGCGACTTCTAACCTCTTTTTTATTAATGCTTCAAACGAATTCTTATTAGCATTAGCAACCACGCCATAAGATGATATAAATACGATACAACTAAGTGCTATTTGTAAACGCCATTTCCTAGCTCCCATTAATAACTTTCCTTTCTAAATAGTATTATCAAATTGGTATTCATTAATTGCTGAAGTAACCGGAACAGCTGAGAGTAAATGAATACCAATATGCTTAGTTTTTACAATTAGACTTGCAAGGGCACTTGCAAGTGGTTAGATTTTAAATTATCGTAATTATTCTCGAAGAAATCTTACTTTGATCGCTTCTATTGCAACCCATCGATACTCTGAATCTAGTGAAGTAAATATATCCATTGGCGTTATATAGATACGTTCACCGTTCGGATACTCATAGTATTCAGACTGAGTATATAAATTGAACGCTAGTGCTAACAGTTTGTTTTCTCCACTAGAATAAGAGTTCTTAAACCACTTATCAGCATTAATTGACTTTTCTTCAAAATTGATCAACGTTTTACGATCTCTATACAATCTTTCATCTGCTGCAATTAAATAGAGCACCGTTCTCCATTCTGAATCCCTAAAATCAGAAAAACCCATTTCTTCCATCAAGTATACCCACTTATCTAAGTGGTCATCATTGAATACATATGATCTCATTGAATAAGCATAAACATTGTTCATTTTTTTCCTCCTTTCCTTAATTTAGATAATTTGTGCTTCATGAAAGTGTAAATGATCATAACATCAAAAACTAAAACAAATATAATATAGACAAATCCTATCACAGAAAAGATTTGAATAAATAAACTTATCACAACAGCAGGGAGATTAATGGTCAGTAGAAAAGTTGCTGCTTTTCTTTGATTACTCATTTTGGTATCTGTCTCTAGTTTCTCCAAAAATGGAAGCTGGGTTAATGTCATAACGATTAGAATGAAGCAAGCTAACAAGCTTTTAAAAACCCATTGATTTGACTTGTCAATGTTATTGCTGAACCATTCATATAATTGTTCCATGCTATTTCTCCTTTTTACGTGATAAACTACCTAGCTAACTATTCAAGGCTATTAATATCTGTTAATTTTTTGAGGTGATTATCTCTAACCATTCATTTTTTGGTATTCATTTTTGCGGTCGATGCCCTGGAGAAACTGTTTCGCATGAATACCAAAATAAAATACTTGCAAGCGCACTTGCAAGTGCGCTTGCAACCGGGAGGGGTGTTAGTGACTTCAAAATGGGTATTCTTGATAATATCCTGACTCGATCAACTTTTCTTTTTTTTCTTCCATGATCTTAATGCTGCTTTCAATTATATCACTAGGTAACTTAGAAAGCCGCTTTTCGGACAACATATTAATTATGCCCCACTCTTCGGTATTTGTATGATCTTCGTCTCTATGAATGCTTTCTAACCTTATATCTTTAGAAGTCTTTCGCATTCTGATGAACATTTTCTTTGTTTGACCTTCTTCTAGCCGGATAATGAAAGAACCTTTATTTGATGAATCAATATCGATTGTAGCTATTTCACATTCAAGTAAATCCTCGTCCTCTCTTTTAATCTCATGAGCAAATCCTTTAGCGAGTAATTCTTCACAGCCGCAACCTTCGTATATTGCTATCTGATTAATAGTGTCTAATGCAATAAATTCTCTTATTTTCATGGTTCACCATTCCTTATTATTTTATATTAAAATTCGATTGATTCAGGATTGAAAAAAATATCAATTCTTTTTTTCTCTCTGAGCTGTTCTTTGCGAGTAATTAGAATATCGTAATCACACAATTCTTCTTGTAAATTTAAAATCTCGTCTGCTTGCATGTCTAAAATTTTAACTTCAATGTATTCGCCCCATTTGCCCCACATCTTACATGTGCCACCGGTTGGTGGTACGACAGAAAAATTGTTTTGCTTCAGAACGCTCTCAATACCGCTAACGCTACGCTTTGTCTTCAACTCTCTATACATCATTTTAGAAATCATTTCTGACACTCCTTCATATTTTTTTGATTTACAAGCGCACTTGCAAGTGCGCTTGTGTTATCCTTCAATGTGTCTTATAAACCCTAGAAGTGCAATTTCTTCTTCCCGGTTTTTCTCGTTATGCTCTTCAATGGTATACTTATTGCCACACTCACAAATTAGTATTTCATTTTCTTCATCGAATTCCAAATCACCAGAACATTTAAAGCAACAACGATATTTTCCACCTATTTTAATAATTTTAAAAACCCCCAATACTTTTTAAAGCACTTGCAATTATACTTGCAAGTACATAGTTTTATATCTCTAAGAAACAGGCTTCAAACTTTTCGACAGAAATGTACCCACTTATAGCGGATAGAAAATCTGATCCTAGTTCAAACGCTTCGTCAGCGTCTTTAATCGCTTCGTTAGTTAAATGTACATATCTACCCTTGATAAAATCTACATTGGCTCTAAGAACCTTTCCATAGCTTTCAAACGCTAACTCCGTTACTTTAGTTCTAGCAACACAAAAGCTACAAGTCATATCAAAATTAATATCATTTAAAACTAACTCTCCGTCCCATTCGTTCTCTTCCAAAAATTCAGCAAAAATCAAATTGATCACTCCTATATTTTTTTGGTATTCAATTATTACTGAAACAGAATATTTGGCAGCGGTTCATTGAATACCATATTTCAGTGTAATTAATCCGGTACAACAACACTTGCACTTGCAAGTGTTGTTGGGGGGGGGTCAACCCTTTGTGTGTCTAGGTAGAAATCCATCAAAGTTCGTTACCGGGTATGATGTTCTGTCAACTGAATTTCTAATTCCTATAAAATCATGGGAAAAATCAGATTGATTAGCAATAAGAAATTTTTCTAAGTCTAAATTGAATACTCTATGTGCGTTTCGCATATCTATAAACGCTGTAATTCTGTCGAATTCAAATCTTTTTTCTGCTCTATCTAATATTTTTGATATTAAGTCAATTTCACTTCTTAAATTACTATGTTCCTTTTCTGTCAATTTCGTTGTCATAAAACCACTCCTGTTCTGACCTTTTCTAAATTATACCACACTTGCAAGTATACTTGCAAGTGTGTTTGCATGTATTTTTTATTTGTTTATATAATCATCAATTACCCTTCTCTCTTCAGGATAAACGATCAATGTATGGAAATTGGCTCTATTTCCCTTAATCGTTGCAATTTTCAGGTAGTCATTGTTAAATATTCTATCCTTGTTTAAAACGGCTGTGTCTCCGTTTGGCAGATCAAAAAATAGCAATCTGACCTCGTGATAGGGCAGCAGTTGAAGTAGTGCACAATAATCACCAGATTGTTTGTTGTAAATCTCCGTCTGTTTTACTTTTGAGTAATCTCCGCTTTTTTTTGCAGCAATGATAATTTCGTATTCTTCTTTTGTTAATTTTATTTTGTCTGTTCGAGTTGCCTGTAACATTGAAAACATTTCTTTGTAACCGATTTCTTGATATAAGTCATTCATGAGAATTCCCCTTTCATTTACAAGTTTCTTTTTGTTTTTGATTCTTTTCAAAACCATTTTTTTAGGAACTTTGGTGGAGCTGAAAAGGTTTAGATTTTTAAAATTCCTAATGATCAGTAGTCGTGCGATCCTCCTTGTCTTTTTCGTTTATGGTTCATTTTTTGTAGTGTACTTATGGCGTTTGCTGTGGTTGTCCCTTAGCTCATATTTTCGGAAAGGAAAAGGGCGGCGCAGCCGTTTATATACCCTTTGTATTGGAGAAAATCTGTGCTATAACCACAGTTCAGCAAACGTCTTAGTACACTAAAAATGAAACATGAAAAAGACTTCAGGCGATTCGCCGTCACGACTACTGATCATTCGCTTTGGAATTTTGCACTTAATTAAAACAAAAGAGCAAGTACACTTATAAGTGCACTTGCTCTTTTGTTTATCGCTTTGCTTTTTCTTTATATGAATCAAACAGTGATATGACTAGCCCTTGATCATGATACATTTCTTCGAAAAACTCATTCATAACTTCTTTGAAGGCTTTTCTATTTATTGAATTTGACTTGTTTATTTTTATATCGCTGCCTAGCGTTTGAATGTTAGTCACAAATTCGAGATATTCTTCTCTATTAGTTTCAAGGGTCTTTAATTCTACTTGTTTATCGTAGAAATCCGCTAGTTTTACAACTGTTTCATAATTAATCTTTTCGATACTGGTTGACCCATTTTTCAAATTATAGAAATTAGATTTGGAAATACCTGTCGAAGTTTCAACTTGCTTTCCTGTCACGCCACTACTTAATAATTTTTGAATTTTATCTTTCATTTCATGAGATTTCATTGTTCACGCTCCTGTCCGCTTTCATCTTCAGTATTCCATGTGAATTGATTGCTAATTTTATTATATCGATCGATTACCTGATCCATATTGATGTTTCTTTTGTCAGCTAATTGATTTAGATTTTTCAAAATTACTTGTCCTTGTAAAAAGGTAAGGTTGTCGTAATGTTTGTGATAAGTTGTTATAAAAAGAGCTATTTCAATAAACACACTTACGAATAGAGTATAAGAATAAGCGAACTTATCTTTTAGTTTGCCACTCTTAATTCTAAAAATAAATTGGTCAATTCCAAAAGATATTATCTGATTGGCTACTCTTTGTATTTCTGGATTGTAGTCACTTCCTAAATACATTTTTTCACCCAAAGTTTTTTCAACTTCTCTTTTAGCATTGTTACTAATTCGTAAAAAATTTTCAGCATCCGAAATATTGTGATTAGCAATCATGAGGATTTTATTCAGGGTCATTGGTTCAAAAAAACTATCTTCATGATTTCTCAAAAACACCTGTTCAACAACTTCAAGTTCAAGCTGTTTCTGCTGATTTCTGAAAGCTAAGTTATCTGTGAATAAGTCTGTTTTTCCGGTTTCATTGGTTTCATTGGTTTCAAGATTGTTTGAGTAAGTTTCATTAGGGGGAATATTTTTCCCTGCCGGACGTGTCATATTTTCCCTGCTCGTCAGATCGGTGTTACCATTGGGTTTGACGAGAGGGGAAGAAATTTCCCTGCTCGTCAAATCGTTGTTATCATTGCTTCCGACGAGAGGGGAAATATTTTCCCTGCTCGTCGATTCAGAATCAGTTTTAGTTTTCCGGTTTCTTACTCGCCGCATTTTTTCAGATTTTTCTTCTTCAGTTAGTTCTGATTCATATTCCGGGTTTTCGAGTTTCTCAATTTTATAAATATCTGCTTTTGTCACAGCAGGGTAGTTAATGTATAAGTTATCAGATTTGTTATACCCTTGTTTTGCTACCTCTAGCAGACCTGCATCCATTAATTGTTTTCGTGCTTTTGAAACTGTTTTTGTACTAATGTTTAAAAGTTCTGCGAACTCTTGGCGTGAAAAACGGCAATAAATTCGACCGTCTTCGTCATACCAACCATTCTTTCTAGAAAGTTCTGTTCTGTCTCTCAAAAAAGACCATATTTGTATTGCGTCATTACTTAAAATAGGTCTATAAAGTGGGCTAGTGTAGAGAACTTTCGGAAGTTTAATAAATCTAATATCTGCACCAAAATCGTCAAAAATTGTAATGTGTCTACTTTTATCCATAAAAAAGCTCCTTTAAGATTTCTTTGAAATCCAAAAGAAGTGTCTTGAAAAGGCGCAATAAAAATGTTAAAATTACTGCGATAAGAAATAAGAGACTTCAGATGTCTTTCAAAGAGTTTACGAAACCCACTTTGCCGAGCGGGTTTTATTTTTTTCTAAAGCCAGTTTAACACAGTGGACTGCGTAGTACAATAAGACGGACGAACAAAAGCAAGTGTCGGCTCTCGGGAAAGAACTAACTTGCAACAGTCCTGAAACGGTCTTAAATGATCGCTAGGGAGTGTTTGCTTAAAAAAGCACGCAATATACGTCCGAACGATTTAGAAGCCTACAACAGCAAAACAAACGGCATCAGGTGATCAAAGCGGCAACTTTTAAAAAATTAAAATCTACTTCTCTTTTGATTGAAGCAAGGCACGTTTTAGTGCCTTTTTTTTTTGAACTGATTAAATTACAGCGACTATTGATGTAAATATATCTTGATGTAAAACCTACGCTGTGGTAGGATTTAGCCATGACATAAAACCTACTTTGTGGTAGGTTTAAGTGTAGCTTATGATAAAAACGTAATTTTTTATTTTTTAGCTAAAACCTACTTTATGTTAGGATTGTTTGTCATATTTCATTATAGTGAAGGAGTTCTCATAATGAAAGGAAAAAATGAAAAAATCACTACTGTTCGATTGGAAAAAAATTTGTATTTGCAGTTTAAGCATTATTGCTTAGATCGTGATATTACAATGACTGACTTTTTCAGACAAAAAGTAGGCGAAGCAGTCGGACAAGAAGAAAAGAGAAAAGGAGAGAAGAATGAGAAATAAAAAAGTAATTTTTGCTACAGTTGTTTCGGTTGCTTTTTTATCAACGTCATATGTTGTTGTAAGAAACAACTCTCCAAACAACAGTAGTGAAGAGGTCAAGGTATCTCATGTGAAAAAGAAGAAACATGCTGCAACGAATTTACCAGTAACTATTTATGTAGACAGTGAATATAACAAACTGGTAGGTAGGAACGATAGTTTTTCTCGTATCATTACAGGGTTTGATTTTAAAGAGTTTAACGATAGTGAAGCAATTAGATTTAAAGAAGTATATGGAAACATCATCGAAAGAAACTTTCATAACTTTCGGGATGATTACAAATTGCTCGTGTTATATCTGACACATAAAATTGAAACCACAGCAAATGACCGTCCGTTAGAATCCTTTATGTTAAACAAAGGATCAGCATTAGTGATCGGGGATGATGAATTAGGAACATATGATGATTTAGTATTGTATCAACAGGAATTTTTGACAACTGATTATCGAGTAAAGCGAAGCCTTGAACCTAATGGTGAAATACTTCTAGCAGTACCGAAATCATATGCTGAAAATAAAGATTTACAACTAAGAATCAGTGAAAAGATAGATGGTGAATCAAGCTATGTCTATTTGGATCTGAATTGAAAGGGGTGATTGAATGTTTCAGGATATAATTGACGGTATTAAAGATTTTTTGTTCGATATTTTTAAAGGTGGAACAAAAGGTTTTCTTGATATGATCACTGAATTGTTTCAAAAAAGCATTGATACTGTTCAAACTAATGTTTCTGAAACGCCAACTGAATTTTCTCAGACGATAGTTGAAAATCTTAGAACCATAAGTAATACAGCTATTTTACCAGTGGCAGGTCTGATTTTGACATATGTATTTTGTTATGAAATTTATCAATCTGTAACGGAGAAAAATAAAGGCGGAGAGTATGACGTTGGCGAAATGATATTCCTTATAATTAAAACGGGAGTCATGGTATCGTTACTAACACACTGTTTTGATATTGTACTTGCGGTATTTGATTTGGGGAAATGGATTACTGATAGAGTGCCCGCTTCAACACTTGTTTTACCAAACAGCATTACTGACAATTTACTGGATAGTATTCCAGATGGAGATATTGGTAATGCGATAAGTATGTGGGTAGTCGCTGGAATTGCTTTGATCATTACTTTAGTAATGGCAGGGATTATTTATCTTGTAGCTTGGAGTCGAATTGTAACAGTGTTGCTCTATATCTCTGTTGCCCCGATCCCATTTGCAACCTTTATGAATAGTCAATGGATTGGAGGAATCGGTCAAAGTTATGCGAAAAACCTATTGGCACTTATGCTGCAAGGATATTTTATGCTCGTGTGTCTGATCATATACGCCGGATTGTTAGAAAAATCAAGCGGATTGATAGCCGCTGAAGGTTCGGGAATTTATGGTTTAATGTTGATGATCGTGAGCATGGCAATTGTGGTAGTTAGTCTTACAAGAACACACTCTCTAGCGAAATCAGTTGTGGGGGTAATATAAAATGAAAAAATGGATTGAAGAAAATAAATCCGTGCTAATATTTTTTGGGTTTATTACAGTTATTACAACAATAGTATCCATGATTGAAATTAACATGATACTGGATCATACAGCAGAACTACAACAATACGCTACTGACCACATAATCACTAACGATTTAAAAAAAATTGGTGTATTTGGGCTATTCAATGTTTCACTAATTGCTTTATGGTCTTTCCTTTTAGCGTTTGTTGTTTATAAGATGATCATTCCAAATAGGAAAGTAATGAGAGCTGCTTTTTGTCTTGATGAATTAGAGTATTTGAAAAATTTACCTGATCAATTAAGAAAGGAGCTAAACAATGAATAATAATAGCTTTGTTGTCACTATTCCAAAAGATTTAAAGAAAGTAAAAGCGAAACTACTTTTTGGCTTAACAAAAAGGCAAGCGATTGGTTTTGGAATAGCAATTCTAATAGGTATTCCAATTTTTCTTTTGCTAAAAGATTTTAGTTTAGATGCTGCAATGTATGGACTTCTCATTAGTGCAGCACCAATTATCTTTGGAACGTTGTATCAAAAAAATAATATGGTGAGTGAAACGTGGATCAAATTATACCTTGAATACACTTATTTAAATCCGTTAAAAAGATACTATAAAGTATGTTTAAAAAATAAATTACTAGCGAAGGCAAGGAGAATGACAAATGCAAAGAAAAAGAAACAAAAATTTGTTCCAAGTTCTACGCTTGCTAGTTGATTCCAAAAGAGAAAAAGTTACATCTACACAAGATTTTTTCAAATACGAAAAAATGTATTCGAATGGTGTTTGTCAAATAGGGAAAAACACTTATAACAAAATGATTCGATTTAGTGACATTTCATATCAACTTTCACAAGATGAAATGAAACAAAGAATTTTCGCTCAATACTCAACCCTACTAAATGGAATTGATGCAAGTGTTGAACTTCAAGAATGCTTCATCAATTATAGGGTGTCAGAAGAAAAGGATTCTCAACAAATTTTGAAGTACAACGAGGGTTCAGGAGAGTTTGAAAAACTGAGAAATGAATACCTTTCTTTTGTCGAAGAGCAAGGGAAAAAAGGAAACAATGGGATTATCAGAAGTAAGTATTTTATCTTTACGATAGTTGATAAAACAAGAAAAGGCGCTGTCCGAAGATTGGAAACAATAGAGTCCATTTTGAAGGAAAATTTAAAAACAATGGGGTCAGTCACAGAATCATTGAACGGTATTGAGAGATTGTCAATTGTGAATTACTTCTTAAATTCAAAAAGTAAACATTATATTGACTTGGAAAATGCTTCAAATGAAATACTGAGAAGCGGTACATCAAAAGATATGATAGCGCCTAAAATTATTGATTTTGGTCGAAAGAATGATGAATTCAAAATCAATAAAAAATTTGGTACTACTATGAATTTGAGTATTGAAGCAACCGAATTATCAGACAGAGTTTTAGCAGAATATCTCGAATCTGATTTGGAATTGATCGTAAGTATTCACATTCGACCACTCGAACATCAAAAAGCTGTTCGGATGGTAAAAACTAAAACATCTGATCTAAATACAATCAAAATTGATGAACAGAAAAAAGCGTTACGAAATGGCTATGATATGGATATTTTGCCAAGTGACCTGAACGAAAATGTGAAGGATAGTCAAAAGATATTGAAAGACCTTCAAAGAGAAAACGAAAAATATTTCTTTATGACATTTACCGTAACAGTTTTAGAAGACAGTCCGAACAAGCTAGATGACGCTGTTTACACTTTACAATCAATTGCAAGCAAGCAAAATTGTACATTGCAAAATATGAAGTATCAACAGGAGAAAGCACTGTTAAGTGCTCTACCATTTGGATACAACACGAATGAAAGAGAAATTGAACGTGGATTGACAACCTCTTCAACAGCAATATTTATGCCATTTACGACACAAGAACTTTATCAGGATGATCCTGAAGCTACCTACTATGGTTTGAATGTACTAAGTAACAACATGATCATGGCAAACAGGAAAAAGCTGAAGAACCCGAATGGTCTTTATCTTGGAACACCGGGGTCTGGTAAAACGTTTGCGTGTGAAAGAGAAATAATTGACACGTTTTTCACTACTAATGACGACATTATTATTAGTGATCCTGAAGGTGAGTATTATTACTTTGTTAAATTGTTAAATGGTGACGTAGTAAACATTAGTGGTACATCAAACGACTATTTAAATCCGTTAGATATAACACTAGATTACAACCAAGGAAAGAACCCGATCGTCCTAAAGAGTGAGTTTGTTCTTGATATGATGGCTCTCATTGTTGGGAATAGAGAAGGGCTTACAGGGAAGGAAAAGACACTTATTGATAAGTGTGTCACTAAAATTTATAGACCATTTCTTGATAATCCGATTCCTGAAAATATCCCGATTCTTGAAGATTTGTATAACGAATTGAAAGCTGCGAATACAGAAGTTGGGAATGATTTAGCGGACGCATTAGAGCTTTATGTTCATGGTTCGTTAAATGTCTTTAATCATAGAACAAACGTTAATCCTAACAATCGTATTATCTGCTTCAATATACAAGAATTGGGGTCAACCTTAAAAGATTTAGGACAATTAGTTGTACAAGACCATGTATGGAATACCGTTTCCAGAAACCGTACTAAAGGTAAAAAGACTTGGTTCTATATGGATGAATTCCATAAATTGTTATCAGATGCAAGAACTTCTAAATATAGTATCGAATTTTGGAAGAGATTTCGTAAATGGGGTGGAATTCCTACAGGGATTACCCAAAACGTTAAAGACCTACTTAGAAGTCCTGAAATCGAAACTATTCTTGATAATTCTGATTTTGTCTACTTACTAAATCAAGCTGAAGGAGATCGTCATATCCTTCAAAGTCGCTTAGGAATAAGTGATTATCAAGCAACATATATTACGAATTCTGAAGAAGGTGAAGGCTTAATTTCATATGCCGGAACGATACTTCCATTCAAAGACAAGTTCCCTAAAAACAATTCGCTCTACCCTGTTATGACCTCTAAGCCTGAAGAAATTAAAGAATACAAGGCGCAAGGAGTGTTTGAAAAAATTGCTGATGCAAGTTAAGACTTTATGAGTTGAAATTAGCAGAAAGGCAGGCGGATATGAAGAAAAGCAACTCGAACGAAATCGGGGAAAATTTGAGAAAGCAAGAAAGTGTGTTGAATGATCACAAGTATAAGAAAACAAACACTACTGATCGTCAAACAGAACAGTTTTTAAAAGCGCTTGAGGGTGTGGCTGAAGAGGAAAGACGTAGAAGACAAGATTATCAAATTCATACTCCTGAAGAACAGGAAACCCGCTCGTTATCTTCAGGAACAGGAAATCATACTATCTCAAAAGCTTCAAATTCCGGTACTCCGATTTATAGAGTGCAAAAACAAACTGTTCGAAAAAAAACCGACCAACCGAAAGATGAATTTAGAAGAAAAGAAATTGTTTTTTCAAGAGAAGAATCAGATGGTGAAAAAAAGTATGATTCCACAAAACAGAACAGCTTAAAAAATCAATCAGGTTTGTTGACAGGAGAAGCACTAAAAACAGGTGTTAATAAATATCAAGAATCTCTTGAAAACGGAGATGCTGAAGGCGTTACGCTTGTCAGTCAAGGAGCCACTAAAACTTTTGAGACAACTCATTCTGCAATAAGGAAAGTAAAAGAACAAAGAATGAGAAAGACTAATTCAAAGATTTATAAGGCAGAATATTCGAAACTGACAAAAGAATCCAATGAGTTAGAGACTGAAGCGGAAAAACAAACAAAAGCTTTAGATTTGAAAAAAAAGGAACACTCTCTTGATAAAGAAAAAGTCACTGAAATAGTTAAATCTAAATCGAAATTAACAGCAAAAGAAAAAGAAATTCTTCAAAAAACAGAAAAAAAACTCAATACTGACAAGAAGAAAATCATTGAGGAAGAGGAGAAGTTAGATAAGGTCAAGGAGAAGTTGACCAAAAAAGAGAAAAGCAAAAAAGATTTTAAAAAGAAAAACAAAAAAGCTATCAAGAAAGACTCTACTGTTAAAAAGCTTTCTAAAATTCCTACGGCTGTTACAACAACCGCTGCAAGGAAGAGTCAAGAAACTATCGAAAATGGGGATGCCGAGGGTGTAAAACTCACTAGTCAAGGAGCTTCAGCAGTGGCTAGAGCTTCTAAGAAACTTGCAAAAGGAACTAAGAAAGCAGCCAACAGAACCGATAAAGTCACTAAGAAGAAATATAAAACAACGACGAAGAAAAGTTCAAAGCTCAAAACAGACAGTCAAAATCATGCAGCAATGAAGAAAATTCAAAAGAAAAAAATGTACGCCCCGATAAGAGAAAAAAATAAGGCGACAACTTTGAGTTTGACAGGGATTTATGACCGAGTAAAAAATTACTTTTTCGGAAAAAACAAAGGAACATCTATAGCAGCTATTAAGGAATTTATTAGCTCAAAAATTGTTGCTATTTTTGGTGGTGGTGCAATTACCGCTATTCCGATAATTTCAGTAAGTGTCATAGTAATGATAATTGGTGGGATTTTCGCATATGGTGGCGGAGCTTTTGAAGAACAAAATAGCCAAAACGGTTTTAATGGAGTGTATACAGAAACAGTACCGATGTTTCCAGAAATTAAGGGAACTGGTGATTTTCCAGATGAAGTAGCTCAATTAGCTGTAGGAACGGCGGTTAAATACCGCTTACTACCCTCTGTGATTTTATCCCAATGGGCTTATGAAAGCATGTGGGGGCGCTCTCAATCAGCAAAAAATGATACAAACTTTTTCGGTATAACTTGGTTCGAAGGTTGTCCGTTCCCGAAAGGTAGTGCTCGTGGTGTTGGTGGTAGCGAAGGCGGTTGGTATATGAAATTTCCAAACGCAATGGCTTGCTTTAGTTACTACGGTTACATGGTTGCAACACAAAGTAATTTCAATGCCTGTGTTAGCAATAAAAGCCCAAGTCAATGTTTGTTGATTTTGGGGCGTGGCGGATATGCTGCGAGCGGAATAACTGAAACTAGTCCATATTTCGTCAACTGTATGAATATCATCAATAACAATAAGCTTGTTGAAAAATATGATCAATTCGCTATAGAACGATGGGCAACATTCAGTAATGGTGGATCACGAGAACAATTTATTGAACTTGTTACAGCGCAAGCCGGAAAACCCTATGTTTGGGGTGGAAAAGGACCGAATGAATTTGATTGCTCTGGTTTGATTTATTGGGCTTTGAAACAATTAGGGATAAATTACGGTGGAAATAGTACGGCTCAATGGGGAATGGTTGAGAGAATTTCTGAATCTGAGCTAAAACCCGGTGATCTGATTTTTTATGGAGCAAATGCTTCTAGGCACGTTTCAGTGTATATAAGCCCCGGCAAATGTTTTGAAGCGAAATCACCATCTGAAGGGATCGGTTATGGAAATTATAAAGCCGCTGGTGATATTTGTGGTTATGGACGGATCAAAGAATTGTCAGATGGTGCTTCAGGTGCAGCAAAAGCAGGATTAGAAAAACTAGAAGCAGTTCTCGGTCAAAATATTTACAATGGTGAATGCTATGGATTGACTGCTTATTATGTTGATCAAGTAGGAGGACCGAAGTTAATGGGATCGGGAAAAATGTATGCTTGGAGTATTGGAACAGATTACGATTGGGGTGCTCATGGTTGGCAAGTGATCTTGAATCCTGAGTATAAGGATTTACAACCCGGAGACGTTATCAATTGGTATGGTGGTGGTGCGATTAGTCCGGGTAGTTACGGACACACTGGAATAATAATCAGTGTTAATGGTAATGGCACGTTCTCAACATACGAACAAAACGCTGAACAGGGGCGTGTATGTGCTAAATATACAAGAAATCTAGGTTCAGCAAGAATAGCAAGTATTGTACGGAAAAAGTAACTTTGTCAAAGGAGTTTTCAATATGGTATCAACTGAAAAATTGGAAGAAAGAATTTCTAAGAGAGAGGAAAAAATAGAAAAATTATCTCTAACTCTCAATAAAGAGAAAGCGGCACTGAAGACAGACAAAGAAAACTTAATGCTTCAGAAATACTCACAAGTTCTACAGCAGCTAGAACAAAACTCAATACTGCCGGATGAAGCTCTTTTGGCTTTAGAAAATTTAAAATCATTAAGTCAGGATAAAGAGAAATTTCATGAACAACGTCATGAGGGTGAACATAACGTTGATAATTCGCTATCAAATCTGGAAGGAGAAAAATAGATGAAGAGATATAAAAAGGTACTCGTCTTGTTGGCACTGCTAACATTCGGTATTGGCTATAGTACCATATCATACGCTGAAGAAAACGACAAAGCGACAACAGAATCAAGTGCAACAAAAGACTCAAAGGAAAACGAAGAGTCGGGCACTTCTGAGTCACAACAGCCCTATAACTATAAGGCTAAGGAAATGGAAGAAAAGATTAAAGCTATACCTCCTGCTTCAGCGACTGGGAAAAAATTTGATGGGCAAGGAACTGTAACAGATTTTAGTACAAGTGGCTCAAAGGCTTTTTATACGATTACTGACAAAGACTCAAACGTGTATTATCTGATCATTGACCTAGAAAAAACTGATCAAAATGTTTATTTTGTTTCAGACGTTCAAAGAGCTGAAATGCAAGGTCTTGCTGAAGGTGATAGTAACAATCAAAATCAAAATGTTATTCAAAATCCTAACAGCAATAACGAGGACAGTCAAAATGTAACAACTCCTGCTGAATCAGAAAAAAATTCGAACAATAATGGTTTTCTCTTCTTAGTGTTGGGTGTAGCTGTGATCGGATTTATCGCTTATTACTTCTTGAAATTCAAAAAAAATAAGGCTGCTAAAAATGAAGAGCCTGAAGACCTTGAAGAAGACGAGGAAGACGAAGAAGAATTTTACGGTGACGAAGAAATTTCTGAAGAAACTGAGAACGAGGGCGAAACTGAAGATAAGGAAGAATAGAGATGATCTTAAAAGTTTATTTAGGCAAATTTATGTTTCATTTGCCAATGAGAGAACAAGCATTACTGAACAAGATGCAGAAATTATCGCCTAAATATGCTGTTAATAAAGAATCGTTTCATAAACTTTTTCCGATTTCTGACTTGGAAGGAAACGAAAATATAATTGTTGTTAAACAAAAAACTAATATTTTCTACCTAAATTTACTAATCAAGATACTTAATGTAACAGGTGAGGAAATTTCTGAACCGAAATACTATAACAATGAATTCATTCTTTCTGAATTAGAACGTTTGCTCCAAACTGATTTAAAAAAAATTCCTTTTGAAGAGATTTCTAATCGAATTAGTAATCTGATCCTGAATGATAGCAAAACAGGAAAAAGTGATCAGATTATTGAACTTGAAGAAAAAGAAAGTGAAGAACACCTTAGTGCAAGTCACCTTAGTGACAATCGCCTTAGTGCTCAATTTTCCTTAGAAAATGTTGAATTTAATCTAGGTTGGATAGCAAAAGCGGAAGAGGAAATTAAAAGAAAGGAGCTAGAGGATGAAGAAGAGCAAGACTAAAGTCACTATTCTTATTCTCACACTGTTCTCGTTATCTGTGAGTATGTTAAACAGTTCAACGGTATCAGCGCAATCAGAACAGGTCGAAGCGCAATTTGTAGCCGAAAAAGGCGGCTATCTGATAGATGAAAAAACCGGAGAAAAAGTTCAAAGTATCACGAAAAATGTTAAATCTGGTACAGCATTAAAAGAAGCTTTTCCTGAAGTGAAGCCAGATGATGATTATAAATTTGACGAGTGGGTAAATCCAAACAAAGGTAACGATGATGAAACTATTCATAGTGTTGAGAACACCTATAGAGCGACGTTTTATCCTGATTTAAATGATAATGATATTGACGATACGAAAGAAAGTGTAAAGGTAAACTTCAATGCAGATGCAAAAGAAGAGCCAAAAGATATTACAACAAAAGTCGGTAAAACAATTCAATTACCAGAAGTAACTAAAGACAATGCAATTTTCGGAGGGTGGTTTCAGGATTCAGATTTCAAAAAAACCTTTACTGAAGACGATCGGATTATAAATGATACAACTCTATATGCCAAATGGCAAGAAGTTGACGAAATTACAAAAGAAGGCGAAACATTGATGATCCGGGAAAGGAATGTTTCTGATCAAGTTGAAAAAAGAATCGCTGATCGTTATGTGGAAAAAGCAGAATCAACGAATAAAGAAATCGATAAAAGTAAGCAGGATATAAAAGATGCTGCCGAACAGGTTGATACTGTAAAGAAACAATACCAAAACGTGAATGTTGGAAATCTTTTCATGGTTAAATTTTTCAGTGAAAGTGAGGAATTTTTGTTCAGCATTGTAGTTCCTTATGGTCGATCAATTAAATTGATGAATGATCTCAAAGAAAAGAAAGAAGAGTATGCAGTACGCCAAACGACAACAATTGTTCTGAATTCGTCTGATTTTGTAACTGGTAGTAATACTTTGAAAGAATATGATGTAAGAAATGTTGAATCGAATTCGATTGATATTACTGAAATCTATCCAGTTATGGAGGAGCAAAGACAGGAAGTGAAGGGGGAACAAGTAGAAAATGAGAACGAAAACAAATTTGATAAAAAAATCAAGATGATCATTTTCGGTATTGTAGTAGCACTATTGTTCTTGTTGGTAGGTGGTTTTTTCTTGCTGAAGCGACCACGAAAAGGGAATAAACACAATCCAGATGAAGATTTGGATATTGAGCCTGATTCTGATGCAAACAAAGCTGAGGATGAAAACGAGGAATGATATTAAATGTATGATTTTCTATTCTGGGGTCTTATCGTAGTTGGCAGTCTTCTAATGATCAGCGGTTTAGTCAAGATTTTTAAATACTATGGTGTTGTGAGATTTATCACTACGATATTAACAATAAAAACAAAAAAAATTAAAAGAACAAGGGAGAGGTAATCATGGGATTTTTTAGTAGTGGTGTAGATTCACTTCAGAAAGTTGTGTATTTGATTGGTGGAGGATTGGGATTGTGGGGAGTCATTAATCTGTTAGAAGGTTATGGTAACGACAACCCCGGTGCGAAGTCACAAGGCATGAAACAGTTCATGGCAGGAGCAGGAATTGTTGTGTTAGGCTTGACTTTAGTACCACAATTGAAATCATTATTCTAAACCATAAAGGCGAGTATTGGCTCGCCTTTTTTGTAAGGTGGTTAAAAAAATGGACGGACTGATCAAAACAATTAAGGAAAAAAAAGTATTCATAATTATAGGTTTGATTACTTACTTTTTCCTAAATTATCTCTGTTTCTATTTTAGAGTGACAGTAGCAGGAAATATTTTATTTGGATTTAACGCTTTGTTTTCTAATCCTCAATATCTCTTATATGCGTTTCCGTTGTCTTTCAATGTGCTTGATCTCACAGTACCACTTTTTATAATGATCTGTATGTTGTTGGTTTATCTCGATAGAAGAGATAACAAAAAGCATTATATCAAAGGTAGTGAGTATGGTTCTGCAAAATGGGGGAAACCAGAAAAAGATATTGAAGGTATGTACGACAAAGAAAAAGTCTACAATAATATTCTTTTTTCAAGACGGCTCAAACTCATGTTAGATGATTCAAACGCACCATTTGAGCTGCGGCGAAATAAAAATGTTGTGGTTTTTGGGGGATCAGGAAGTGGTAAAACACGATTTGTGGTAAAACCGAATTTGCTACAGATGAATGCTAGTTTTGTAACTACCGATCCCAAAGGAACTATTGTAAATGAAGTCGGATATGCGTTGAAAAAAATCGCAAACTATAAAATAAAAATATTGAATACCGTAAATTTTGCTAAAAGTATGCGGTACAATCCTTTGCATTATGTGAAGGATGAAAAAGATATTTTGAAATTGGTAGAAACGATTATAGCTAATACGACTGGTGACGGCGAAAAGAGAAGTGAGGATTTTTGGGTCAAGGCAGAAAAGCTGCTCTATCAAGCTTACCTTTCTCTGATTGTTTCAAAGTTTCCAAAAGAAGAACGCCATTTAGGAACGCTAGTTGACCTTTTGGAATATTCAACAGTCAAGGAAAATGACGAGGACTTTAAAAATCCGATTGATTATTTGTTTGAAGAACTTGAAAAAGAAGACAGCACACATTTTGCTGTTAAGCAATATAAGCTTTATAAAAAAGCGGCAGGTAAGACAGCTAAAAGTATCCTGATCTCTTGTGGCGCAAGATTATCACCTTTAAACATTCCTTCTCTGAGAGATTTAATTTCTAAAGACGAGTTGGCACTTGATACATTAGGTGACAAAGGACGCAAAACAGCCTTATTTGTTATTGTTCCTGACACTGATGATACATTCAATTTTCTTGTATCAATCATGTACTCTCAATTATTCAACATGTTATGTACAATAGCGGATGATAAATACATGGGTGAACTCCCAACACCAGTGAGATTTATATTAGATGAATTTGCTAATATCGGTGTGATTCCTAAGTTTGAGAAATTGATTGCAACTATCCGGTCGAGGAATATTTCTGCAACTATAATTCTACAGACGCTATCACAATTAAAATCAATATATAAAGAAAAAGCTGATACGATAATTGGGAACTGCGACACCTCTATTTTCCTTGGTGGTAAAGAGGGTGGCACAATTAAGCAACTGAACGAAGAACTAGGAAAACAAACTATAGATGATTCTAACAAGTCAGAAACTCGTTCAAATGCGAATAGCGTAGCACAACAGCATTCTAAATTAGCGCGTGATTTAATGACTAAAGACGAATTGTTGCGAATGCCACGAGATAAATGTGTGGTTCAAGTAATCGGTTTGAGACCGTTTCTGGATAACAAATATGATCTTACGAAACACCCAAGATACAAATATCATGCGAAGGGCAGAGGTGGTAAATATTGGTTTGACATAGACAAGTACCTGAAGGCGGTTAGGAACCCTAAGAGGGAAAGCAAAGGCAGGGGCGGACCGAAAATAGCAGCAACACAAATAGATGCTAAAACAGGCAAAGAAAGTATGATAAATGCTGCGTAAAAAGAGGGTCGCTGAAAAGCGTACCCTCTTTTTTAACTTCTATCTGGCTCATTAAATATTGATCGGTTAGTTTGATTGTGCTGCTGTTGATCGTTTTTGATTTTAGAATCAAGTTGCTTCAGGCGATCAATAGAGAAAGGTTGTGCTCTCTCTGTAAATTCTCTAGCCCACAACAAGAATTGTTTTGCTTCTGGCATAGTTAAATGTCCGTTTTTCTCAAAAAGTTCCTTCAGCGATTTTATTCTCTGGTCAATTTCACTCGAAAGAGTTGTTTGTTTCTGATGATCACTTTGATTCAGGATTTCATCTAAGGCGTTTTTAGGGCTATCTGATGGTGTTTCTGATAATGAGAACACATTTGACCCGTCTCGCTGAAAAAGACGTATATCGGTCAATTTATTGCTCTTAAATAGGGTATCTATGTTCTTTGGAAGATTCGAAACAACATCATCATGAATTGCTTTGTCGGTAAATCTGGCATTTATAGGATCAACGGAAAACATGTTTTCATATCTTTCAAGCGTTCCAAGATAGGAAAGCTCTTTTGCTACTGCCATTACATAAAGATTTACAGTATAATCTTTGGCAATTAATTGATTAATAGTATTTAAGGGAACGTTGACTGTTCGTAACGTTCCCTCAATAGTCAGATTGAATTTCCTATCACTCAAATACTTGATCAATTCCTCAGTCATTCGGTTTGAATAAGGGGTGACATAGGAAACGTATTCTTTTCCATGTAATTTTACCAATTCATCAAAATTTGGGTGCTGCTGTTTGAATAAATCATTGTCAATAGTAACAATGTTACCTTGCATTTGGCTTTTTACAATATTATGCAGTGTACTTTTGCCTGCTCCCGGTTGTCCCCCAAGCAGAAAACCATTAGGGTTTTGAACAGGAAACTTGTTCTTAGTCAAGAGATAAACGTTTTTTCTGAATCGGGTTTCGAATTCTTTTTCAGTAAATGATTGAGGATCGTTCATTTTTTCCCTTTTCCTTTCCCTTTCAGTTTATCTTTTTCACGTTCAGCTCTTTTTTCGATTGTATTGCAATAGCGTTTTGCTGTTAAAATAGCTGAACTAATTGAACTAAGATCGTTTCGTACTTCGATTAGTTGAGAGAGTTCTTTGTTAATATCCTTTTTACGTTGCTCGTAGTATTTTTCTTGTTGTTTGACTTTTTCGTTGATTTCTGGCAATTTTTCATTACAATCTAGAACGAGGTTTTCTAAGCTGTCGGCTAATGATTCCCCCCTATATGTTTCGAGAATGAAGACTATTCTATCTGACATTCGAATCGTTTTTTGATTAGGTCGCTTTTCCTTTTTTTGCATGTTCAGGACTCCTTTCTATTCTATGTTGGTATTCAATTCAAGGGAAACGTGCCGGTTGCAATTTCGTTTTTTGAATACCATCTTTGTTTTAGTTTGAATTGGTATTCATGAGATCCAATATCTCCAGGGCATCGATCGCAAAAATGAATACCAAAAAATTCAAGCTACTTGTTTTTTGGTAGTGATTTCTTTTACATAGTGATCCATTGTTTTCCAGTATAACAGCATCTTTTCTAGCTCTTCAGCGTCTAAAGGCTCTAAGTCGGTTGAAAGCATGTCTTCAAAAGTTGCTAAGAGATTCGAATATAAATTCTTGCTTTTTTCGAGTTCGTTTTTCAAAACATAATTCATCAGGTGGTTGTATACACCGAATGAAAATTCATTTATAATTTCGATTTTTGCGGTTAATTCATAATTGATTTTGTAATCCATGTTAAAAACCCCTTTCAAGTGGTATTCATTTCAGGTAAGCTCATGCAGCTGCTTCAGCAGTAATTGAATACCGTTAGTGATTAGTGTTCATCAATCCATTCTGCAATTAATTCTGAAACGCTAATTCCTTCTTGTTTAGCTAATTGATTTAATTTATCTTTATGTGTGGGTGTAAACATCAGTGACATTTGTTTTTTTGTTTCTCTACGTTTATTTGTTTGGGCGGAAGAGTTCACCTTACTTGCTTTGTTTTCTCTGCTTAATAGCTCTGGCGCTTTTTTTTGAGCTTCATCAAAAGCGTTAAATTTATCGACCATTTTAAACTTCCTTTTCTATTTAGTTTTTTCCAATATATTATTGAAAACTTTTATAGTATTGTCAAAAAAATCTTGTAAATTCTTTTTAGTGCTATTTGTAAATGAATCATACATTTCAAAAATGCTTGTATTTATTAAAAGGCTGTCTTCTAATACTTTTCTGTGTTCGATCATGCCAATATAACGTGGGTCTTCTTTAGCTGTTTTAAGAAGTGATCTACTGTTCTTTGTTTTTGGAAATATCTTATTAGCGATTAGATAAGGTTCAGCAGTTATATAAGATTCACCAGTTATTGGGTCAACAACTTCTCTTTTTAATTGCTTTATCCAGTCTTTTAACTTCAACCATGCTAGGAATGAATTTGTCGATGGGTCACACACCCCAATCACAACATCTGAAACAGCAATGAAATTAGCAGTAACAAGACTCATGTCATTATGGGTATCAATGAATATATAATCATAACGACTAAGTAGCTCACGATTCTTAATAAACCACATGAAAAGAATCATACAATTGTTTTGTTTAGCTTTCAAATTCAATTCATCGTCACTCAAATGCTGTGAACCTTGAATGAAATCAAGATTTTCACCAACTTCATAAATTTCAACTTCACGACCTACAAAAATATCAGCGATAGTTGAATCACCAAGATCGGGAAAGGAGAATGACATATTTTTTGATCGGTCGCCATCGATCAAAAGCGTTTTTTTCTTCAGTACACCGGAAGTATATTTTGCATTGTTGTATGTGGTCGTTGATTTTCCTGTTCCCCCTTTGTCAATGTTGGTGGTAATTACTTTAGGCATAACATAATTTTCAGTCATTTTTTAGTCTCCTTTTCTAAAGTCTCGTTCCAATCTTTGTGTTTTTTGGGTCTGTTATCTATAAATTCAATGCCATTAAAAGTTTGTTCTTGGATTTGTGCTGTAGAATTATCTCCGGCTCGATCGTTGTCGAAACATAATGATAATGAAGATAGTTCATCTTTCAAGTTAAGTTTATCTAGTCCAAACGTCAAGAAACTTATAACTTTTCCTTGTGCACTTCCTGTTCCATCAACAGATATAAGCCAAAAATCCCCCTTTGTAATTAGTTCTTTTTCATGTAAGGTGTAATAACTTAATAAGTCGATTGGGCTTTCAAAGAAAAATAACTGTTTTGGAACCCCTACTAAATAATTAAAGCCCCAAAAAGTATCTTCTTCTGTCGTCTCTGCAACATACTTAAAGTAATCACGCTTTGTATGGTATTTCTCTTTCTCTTCATCAGTCAACTTTCTAGTGCCTTGTTTAGTAAAACCGACAACTTTTTCGTTCTTAAACCATTTAAAAATGATTTCTTCATACTCGTTTTGAGTGATCAAACCAAGACTAAAAAAGTGTCTGATAATTCTGTTTGGAATCTTTCTTTTAGTAACGAGATATTTTTGTGCTTCTAGCGGAACCGGAGTTTCTTTTACCCGATAATTGAAATATTTTGGATACTCTTTCTTTTTGGGTTCAAATACCTTGAAGTCCTTTCCTAACAGACTATTTTCTATGCTTGCAAGTGTTTCAGCTAGTGTGTATCCACGAACGATTTGAAGGTACTGAACAACGCCGCCTTTAGCATTTTTGTCTGAACTACGACTGTTCCATACAAAATAGTTTCTTTTGCTGTTGATTTTCAAACTATCATGATCTTTATGTTGATAGTAGCCCCCACCAATTTCGATGATTGGCTCACCGATCATGAGTAAATATTCAGCAATCGGAATATTGTAGAAATCGATTTTAGAATCTGACATGCGTCCCCCTCCTGATCTATACCTGATTTTAGCACACTTGTAAGTGCACTTGCAAGTGACAAAGGCAATTTGAAATAAATTGATCAATCAATAGTTTTGTTGACTAATTTAAAACTGTACTGGCTAAAGTACAAAACATAAAACCCCGATAAAATTAGAATGAGTCCAAAAATGATCATTATTGGAAAATTGGAAATGGCTTTGATTTTTAGTGCAAGCAATTCGAGTGCCATGAAAAACCTCTTAAATGGAAATAGTATTATTTCAAATGCGATATTATTAATTCGGTTATTACTTAGAAAAGAATGGTGTTCAAAAAGAGACGTTCGCCCTGGAGCTTGCGCTACCAATTGAATACCATTCTATCAGCTCTTATTAATTCTCTTGTGCGGCTTTTCTACGTGTTTCCGTAACTTCTTTTGACTCTTCGTTTCTGAAGAAAGTAATCCTTTTTACCTCGGCGTAATGAGTCTTACCATCTACAGTTTTGCTGTATGAATCGTTGTACCCTTCTATGGTCACTAGTGACCCTTTAGTGACATATTTAGCTAAGCGAGTAGCGAGCTTGTTCTCTCCCATATCAATAGCGGTATAATTCAAGAATGCTATCGAGTTTTTCCCGGTATTAGAATCTCTAAAAGGGGTTTCAACCGCAAGCGTGATCGTTGTCACCAAGTTACCTTTATCTGAGTAGTTAGCTTCAGGTTCTTTTGTCAGCCGCCCTTTCGCTGTAAAGTGATTGTCTGTTGTCATAAACATAATTTTTCCTCCTAATAGTTGTGTTGTGTTCCTTATATATATAATACTACACTTGCAAGTATACTTGCAAGTGTTATTTGCGAGTGTGCGTATTTTTTTAGCAATACCCTGTTTCGATCAAAGTTTTGTCGCTGTTGTATATTCTCAACACACCATGATGGTTAATGGTGATTCGCTTCTTTATTGCTCTTCTGTGCGGTTTGTCGTTGTTGGCAAGCTTTCCCTGTACTGGCAACACTGCATTAACCCAATTCCCCTTAAAAGGGAAATGAGGCGGTTTTGAAGCTTCTATTTCTTTTAACCAAATTGATTTATCGCTGATTTTCACCACTTCGTAAAAATCGATATTAGTTTGATCATACCCCCAACGTTCATAAAGTATTGTTCCAACCTTCAGTAAGCCTTTCTCAATCATTTTAAGTCCTCCTTCTCGCAACTATAATAAACACAGTCCCTATACTCGTGAGAGTAACTGTTAATGTCGCTTGTATCCCAACTGTCGATACCGGGAAAATCATTCCTCATGTCCTCATGCCCGGCTTTAAGTCCTTGAATAAAAGCGTCTTTGCATTCTATAAATGACTCTGCCACGTTATTATCGCAAATATCCTGATGGTTTTCTGTTGTATCAAAAAGAACATCACGAGCAATTGTATACTCGACTTTATCAATTTCACCATCTTTGTAAAGCTGATCAATAAAATCTTGTAGTCTATCAAACATTTTCGCTTGAAGTTCATGAGTCTTAGCCAACATAATTTTTTCTTCAGTTGTCATGTGTGATCACTCCTGTTTTTTTATTTTTAAAACGATTTTTTATTCTTATTTGGTATTCATATTTTCCCTGATCTTCTTCCTGAAGAAAAGCTGAAGGAAGGAAAATGAATACCATTTAGCACAGGAGAGTTAAACCGTTTTCAACTCCCCGGTACTTTTTGATTCACTAGTTAGTTATTCAAGGCTGATGCAAGGTTGTGCGTTTTGTGGCTAAATCGTTGGTTTACTCAAACACCCGGTAAGTATGTTTGTAGTAGTTAATCAAGCTCTCTGATGCGGCTTCCGCTTCTTTTTGACTCTTGCCCGACTTCAGATATTGCTTAGTAAGCTTAGTAGCATCCTTATTCATTTTGTCTACGTTGTATCCTTTAAATTCTGTTTTTTTGAACATCAACAATCACTCCTGTTTTTTTCTTTTTAAAACCATTTTTTTAGGAACTTTGGTGGAGCTGAAAAGGTTTAGATTTTTAAAATTCCTAATGATCAGTAGTCGTGCGATCCTCCTTGTCTTTTTCGTTTATGGTTCATTTTTTGTAGTGTACTTATGGCGTTTGCTGTGTTCGCCCCAAAGCGCATATTTTCGGAAAGGAAAAGGGCGGCGCAGCCGTTTATATACCCTTTGTATTGGAGAAAATCTGTGCTAAAACACAGTTCAGCAAACGTCTTAGTACACTAAAAATGAAACATGAAAAAGACTTCAGGCGATTCGCCGCCACGACTGCTGCATCATTCGCTTTGGAATTTTTATCAAAAAAAGAACCTATCGTGATAGGTTCTTTCCTGTTTATCTTTCGACTTTGCTCTGTTGTTCTTTTGCTTTATTCACGCTCTTATCTTGTTCTTTGATCTGTTGGTTGATTTTCTGGTCTATTGTTTTTACTCCCTTCAATGAGAAGACACTCGCATTTTCCTTTTCGGTGTATTTACCATCAGTTGTCTTCGAAAACGTCTCTGGTGCCTTCTCTGGCGCACCAAGTCTTTCTTCAGCCCGACTCAATTCCTTTTGAATCTTAGTATTTACTTTTACGACAACCTCTAACATTTTTTGCCGTACTAAATCTTTCGTGTTCTCTGGAATTGCTTTAATCGATTGAAGACTAGAAATCGTTTTGTCTTTTACATCTTGAAGTGCTTCAGAAAGCCCCCCTTTTAGTTTTGAGATACGTTCGGTCCAATTAACGCCACTGCTTTTTTGATCAAAATATTTTTCTAAGCTGTTTGTCAGATTTTCTTGAAAAGCGTTTGTGATTTCTTCAATATCCTTAGAGGAAAGAGTTTTGTCCTCATATTGTTTCAGCAGCGGCACAGAAAGTTCCGTTAGCGCTTTTTGCTGTTCATGGTGCTGTGCGTTCATGATAGTTTCCGCTCGACCTGCTGTTTCTCCTACGAGACTATTAAGCACTTCTTTTTCCTGTTCTGGGTTCGGTTCTTTCTCCTGTTGTGTGGCTTTCGAAACTTCATTTTCACTCATAGCCACTTTTTCAATTAACGCATTCCAATGTTCGTTCACACCATACACGATATGGTTATCACGCTGTTTCTCTGCATTATCAAGCCGTATACCTTGTTCAACTTTGTTGATCAGTTTATCCCATGACTGATCCTTGCCCTTCATGGGGTGATTAAACTGGTTACTCGCCATTTTGTAATCCTCTAAAACCGATTGCCCGAACTCTTCAAGTGTTTTGAATTCACCAGATATTTTTTTTCCTTTATATGAAGAATCTACCTTAATTATTGGTCGTTCTTCAGCGTTCATATCAACTTTACTCTGAAGAATGATCTCGGCGTGACCATCATCAATCCCGCCTACTTTTTGCTGCTCTTTAACGAAGCCTTGGACTAATTTTAGACTTTGATCTAATTGGTAGGCTTCAAATCCATATTGTTGATTTTCGACACTTGCCATGATCTCCTTCACGTCTACCTGTGTTTCGTTAAAAAGCTTTAGGTGAACTTCATCTTTAAGGAATGTCTCAGGGTGCTTAAAAGCCGATTCCGGCTCTTTAGATGATAATTCATTATTGTTTTCTAAGCTGAATGGGGAAACATGGTGAATGAAGTCTTTATAATTATCAAACTCTTTTTGAAAACTTTCATTTCCTATTGAATACTCAGATACAATTACAGGCTGATTGGATTCATTGGCAGCTACAAAACTGTTATTGATCAAGTCTAAATACTTAGCGTTTATGTTCGCTGATTTTGATAAATTTTCATTGCTAAATGCTTTTATAGCATTTAGATTTTGGTTCAACGCAATAAAATCTAATTGCGATTCAACATCTAACTCAAATTTTTCCATTGTTTAACCTCTCTCACTTCTTAGTTTTCTTTTTTGTTTTTGTTGTCTTAGCAAATGCAACAAATTCTAATAGGCAACGTCCAGTGTCTTTATTTCTTTTCAATTTGATCTCTGCTGCATAAGGTTCTTTCTCCTTGTCTTTGCTCTTGATACCCTTCACAGTGATTGAATCTCCTTTTAGCAATGCTGCAACATTCGTCTTTGTAAGTTTCTTTTTTCTAAATTGATTAGGAAAGGTAAATTTGCACTTAGGATAGTTAGAGCAACCAATGAATGTTTTTTTGTCTCTAAGTGGCTTGCCACAATCCGGGCAAATTCCAAAACTACTAGCAATCTCTTTTTCTTGAACCGCTTTTTCGTAGTCTGAAAGATTAAGATTTTGAATATCTTCAGGTACGTTTTCCAATAGATGAATAATGAATTTCTTTACATTATTCAAGAAAGTTTGCTGGTTTCCGCTTTTTTCTCCGATTTTTTTTAAATAACTTTCCCACTCTGCGGTCATTTCGGCGCTAGTCAATAATTTCCTGTTACTGACTGCTTCACACAATAGGACTCCTTTTTCGGTGATCACCACCTTGTTGTTTTTGATCTCGATATATTGCTTTTGCTTTAAGGACTCAATGATATTTGCTCTTGTCGCTTCTGTACCGATACCCTCAATTTGTTTCAATAATAGCTGTGCGTCTTCATCGTCAAGGGTCTTTCCTGCTGTTTTCATAGCTGTGATCAAAGTACCTTCAGTGTAAACAGCGGGTGGTGTCGTGTTCTTCTTAACAGCATGGATATTGAACGAGATTTCTTGCCCCTCTTGTAAGCCGCTAGGAAGCTCGTTCTCTTTATCTTCATTGTCATCACTCGCTTTTTTCGGGAACAACACTTTCCACCCTTCCCTTTTAGGCTGTTTTCCTTTTGCTGTGAAAAATAAGCTTCCTGCTTTCACATCAATAGTAGTTTCGTCAAACTCATAATCAGGAAGGAACATGGCGAATGTGGTTTTCAAAATTAATAAATAGATTTTCTGTTGTAAGTCGGTAAGTTGTTGAAACTCTTCAGGCGTTGGGATTTTTCTAGTTGGAATTAGCGCATGGTGTTCTTGCACTTTCGATCCATCTACAAAACGTTTCCTAGCACTTTTTTGACTTACCGGGAGTTTTGCTTGTAAAAATTCTCTGTATCTTTCTGAAGTTTCCAATAAATAAGCAAACTCATTATCGGTAATGAATTGTGTGTCCGTTCTTGGGTAAGACAGAAACTTTGCATCATAAAGCGCTGCTGCTGCGTCCAAAACTTGTTTTGCACTCGCTTTGTAAAGCGAATTGGCTTTTGTTTGCAAGCTACTTAACGAGTAAAGAATTGGGCTGAATTCCTTTCTACTCTTTGTTTCAATAGCATCAATTGATGTTTTTTGAATGCCTAAACTTGCGCTGTGATCTTTTAAAAATTGCTCGCTATTCAATTTATCTTTAAATCTTTTTGAAGGATTTAGACGAGCTGTGAATCGTCCAGAATCGCAAGACGCGATCCCTTCTAATTCGTAAAAAGACTCCGATTTAAAATTTGCAATGTCTAGTGTTCTTCTATAAATCATGTAAAGTGTTGGTGTTTGGACTCTACCAAGAGAAAAAGCCCCCTTAACGCCTTTCTTCTGAAGACTTAAACTATAAAGTGGACTGGCGTTCATACCGATAAGCCAATCAGCGATTTGTCTCGTTTGTGCTTCAATATAAAGTGGGTAGTCTTCTTTAATTCCATCCTTAAGGTTCTGAAATCCCTCTCTGATAGCATCCTTTTCTAAGCTGTTGATCCACAAGCGTTCAATCACAGTTGATTCGAAATCTATATTTGCTTTCCTCATGATCGACCAAGCTATATTACTACCTTCTCTATCACTATCCGTTGCAATTACAATTCGATCTGCCTTATTTAATAAGCGTTCAACAATCTTGAACTGCTTTTCTTTGTCTTCAGGAACTATAAATTGATATGTTTCGGGAAATATCGGCAATGACTCCAAGTTCCAATTTTCCCATTGAGTTGAGTAAGAACCGGGGGTAGCTAATTCTACAAGGTGACCAAACCCATAAGTAATCACTGTTTCGCCATTGAGAATGGGATCAGAAACACTAAAAAACCCGTCATTTCTTTTACAGTTATGAAATGCGGAAGCGTAGGCTTTCGCTTGACTTGGTTTTTCTGCTAAAATAACTGTGTTCAATATAATCGCTCCTTCTTATTGAATTGTTGGTATTCATTTCTTCTCAGCTGTGCCGGCTGCTTCAGGAAAAAATGAATACCAATATCTATTTATGCTAATTTGTAACCATGACCATGTTCTGTAATTATTTCATAATCAACATAATTACTCTCTTTGAGCTTAGCTCTTATTTTTCTGATCAATGCAGATAGGTGTACAACTCTAGAATTGGCTTGATCTTCTGACCAAACCTCTTTATAAAACTCTTCTCTAAATACACACTCACCACGTTTGGCATATAGCATTTGAAAAACAATTTTTTCTTTACTTGATAAGTAATTCATGAAAAGTTCAGTATCAATGTACGAGTCTGCATTGGATGGGTCGACACTAACCAAATCATCATTCGCATAAAAAGGTATTTTTTTTTGATAGGCTGCTAATTCCTCACGTAGCATAGCTACTGAAGAATCGACGTTGATTAGTCCATCTATACCAAAAGAATTTAACTCCCCCTGATCCATGCTCTTATCAATTTTAGAAGTTTTTCTTAAAAGAATTACTCTTGAATCTTCAAATAAAGAACTAATTTTCACTACTTCATCATTTAGCAATGTATCACTAAAAATTATCATAGGAAAAAACACTGTGATTCTAGTGTCTCCTTTTATAAGTAGTTGATTTAAAGCAACCCTAGTGCAATACACTTCTTGATTCAATCTCTGTAACTTGTCTTGTAAGTCACTTTCTGCTAAAACATTTTTAGTTAAAACTAGAATTTTCATATACTTCTACCTTCCTTAAAAATCACACCAGTTCATATCTTCTCCACCCTCTATTTCTTCATTTCTTTTGGGTGACCAAAATTCATCGATAGGATTATAACTGTTTAGATTTTCTTCTAACTTTTCATTTGTATCTAAATCAACTGATTTTATTTTTTTAATATTATTTATCGAGCAAGCATATGTTCTACCGTTCTGATCGGTTATTGTTACTGATGAATCTTCTATATCGATAAAAAAGTTTTCAATCCAGACGTTATCTTTGTAAGGACAATAAACATAGATATAGAGTTTATTATTAAAACCTAATCCCTCTAAATTTTTGTTGTGCTCTAGGTATTCTCTTATTGTGCGATCTCGATTCTCTTTCTTCTCTTCAACTGACTTTGCAACAGCCTTTTCAACATTATTTCCGTTTCCTAAAGTTATGAGAAACTCGAAAATAATTTTCATTGCCGATATTGTTACAAGCAAAAGTACCCCGCCAGTCGTAGCTTTTATTAATGGGTCCATAAGCTCATTTGGTGTCAAATAGATTTCTCCCTCCATAATATATTTATGGTATTCATTCCTTGCTCCCGGTATCGATCATTTAAGCAATAAATGAATACCACATCCTTTATGATCTACTATCTAATGTTTTGCCCCCTCCTTAAAAAGTAATCATTTAACATACTTTACGGTATGATATTACCATAAAACCTACTATAAAGTATAATTTATTTTTAAAAAAAAGAAACCCTTAGCTGATTAAATCACGATTTTTAAAATCCAATCCATCTTCATAACCAGTATAAAACGCTAAATTAGAAACTTCATTATTTTCTACTTCGTGTGAAAAATCCTTTCCAGATTCTAAATTTAATTTCTCTATTTCGATTTCCACAACCTCTGGCAATTGTAGTGCTAATTCATACCCGCTTGTACGGACTTGCTTTCGAAACACTGTTCCTAGAGCTGTTAAATATCCCTCAATATAGTCCTGTTTTAACCGCCATTTACGTTTATATTTCCGTTTGATTTCCGGTTGCCGCATGAAAGCTTTTGATGAATAGGAAATGCTTCCTCTGGCATATTGGAATGTTATTTCAGCGATTTGTACATCTGATGTAACACCTAAGTAGTGCAGTTCAGTTTCTTTTCCTTTAGTAGCGTAATAGTATTTCACCCTAAAGTTTTTTGCGATCAAAGCAGCTAACCTATACACCCATTTTTGTGGTTTACCTTTGTTAATGATCTTATCTCTAACAAATGGTTTTTCTTGTTGTTGTTTGTGCTGAAAAATATCTTCTTCAGTAACATTTCCCTCCAACATTAATTGTTGAGCTTTTGCTAGTGCTACCATTGATTCAGCATCGTTAGCATCATTAGCAAGGGCTAAAAGTCTCTGGATTTTATCTATCTTATTTTCGTTCATTTGGTATTACCTCTTAATTTATTAATTTGCATAAAACAGTTGCACCTATCAAAAGCACTATGTTTATTGTTACTATAATTAATAGGACTTTCTTTGAACTCTTGTAATTAAGTATCATATCTCTGCTTCTGTATATTTGAATACTTAGTAATAAAAAGAGAATATATATTGTTGCTAATTGCTGAAAATTATACATCTGATACACTCCTGTTATTGGTATGCAATTCTTTAGTTACCGCCCTGGATAAATTGGATTTAATGAATACCATTTAATTAAGGATAGGTTTTCAATTTGTAGGCACGCTTAGACTGGAAAGCACAATCTTCTTTAAGATTTCCTGCTAGTTCATTGACGTAAAGTGCTGCTATAATAAAAGCCCCAAACAACGGCTATTCCGTCCACAAGCCTACTTTATTACTTTCTCTTGCGCAAATCATGTTCCACAGCATTTCACTTGATGATTTCGTTCGTCTTGACCAATTCCCAAATGAGTCGGATAAATCAAATGCGAGAATTAAAGCGTTTCTTGGCTTATTAGGAACGATGACTTTAACACCACTTGGCAACATCATTTTTTCGTATAATTGATCTGCCAACTCTCGTTCGCAAACTAAATAGTTTTCATCCCCTAGAAATGTTAGTCCGTTTCCTGATTTGAAATCAGCCATACAAGATTTCACTTCATAAAAACTAAAAGTCCCTTTATCAATGGCGCTCGGGCACATTCCGTTTTGACCGATGTTGAAAGGCTGAAATCCAACAAAATCTATTCTTGCTTTGCCAAAATCTAACTCCACCTCTTCCGCCCAAAAGGTACAATTATTTGTTAATTTTTTTCTTACTAAATCGCTCAAGCTGCGAGTGACTTCCACTCTTTCCATAAAATACCTCCTTAATTTCCTCCGTTTATGGAGCTACCTAAACTGATCTTTTAACTCTTCTGGTAAATCCATTTGATCGACAACAGAATCATTAGTGTATCCAGCATCTTTTAATTTATGTTCTAATGAAAATTTCCCATCAAAAATCCACTGAACCTTTTTTAGTTGTTCTTCGGATAAATCATCCCAGAGCGTAGATTCTTCGAAACCTCCGCCCCAACCACTTACTAAAAATGCAATAAACCGTAATTCGTTTTTTGTGAGATACATTTCTTCACCTCGTAATTTCTCCTCAATAGCTCCAAACAGCGGCTATTCCGTCCGCTCAATTGGATATTCTTTAAAGAGTCCAGTCTTAATCCAATCTGTTTTTTTTCTTTCCCATTTGTTGATCACTTCATCAATCTCTGATTGAGTCATTTTTTTTAATTGATCTCCATACAGTATGATAATTTGTTCCAATCTTTCAGGCTCGTTATTTTCATTGTTCCGATCGGCTATATCTAAGACAACATACTCAGCAGTTTGTCTCAAACGAATATATTGACTATTTGTGTAATGCTCCCAATCGTCGTTTTCCTCTGGAAAAGGATTTTCTCTGAAACAATTTTCAATTAGAAGTCCAACCTCATATTTTTGAGAATTATCGAACTCCCAGCCTTTCATAGTCCTATTCCATCGACCACCATATGCTTTCGCCGTTTGCCGCCAAGTAATGTCATAATTTGCACGAACGATGAATGAATCCCCTTTATCAATGATGACAGTTTTACGTCTGTTTTTTTGATTGAATCGTGCTTCGACTGGTGTATTTTCATACTCTTTAAGAATCTCGTTTAAACTTCTTGATTCTTCTTTTGTTAAATTACCTACCTCTTCATAAAACGAAAAAACAAACTCTGTTTCTTTTGAGTATATGCCCATGAATTTTTTCTTTTCATGTTCAGTCATATGATAAATATTTAAGGTTCCAATAAAGTCACCAGCACTAACATAAAAACCCAATTCAGATAAAGCTAAAACTAATTCTGAAATCGTCATGATTGACCATCCTCCTCTATACTTGATTTGCCCGGATCATTTTACTTGATTGCTCCAACTTTTAGCGCTTTCTCCATTTTTGAAACTATACTTTCTCAATCCCGTCTCTTTTTGATTTTCTCATAAACGTAAATGATATTTTTCTCCAAAGTAACTCGTACTTTTCGAGGGTTATCTTGGAAAACATCAAATACTATTTCGTGATTTTTATTTCTTGAATCTTTGGAAATTAATTGTTCGATCAATAACTTTGACTCAGCTTCAGAATCTACTTTCTTTTCAAAAGTAATATATGTCCAATCTTTATAGCAGCGAACTAACCATAGCCCTTGATTCGCTTCTTCCTCTGTTTCGTTCATTAGGTATTCCATCCCAGCTTTAGTGATCAGGTATGTCTTTTTGCTTCCATATCCAACAGCAGCTGTAGAACCTTCAAGAAATCTATCTCTATATTTCATGTATTGCTGCGTTACGTAAGTACGTTCCTTATTCCATCTAATACTTGCCTCAGGAAAGGTCATTATCTCTAAATCATTAAGACTAATTGTCATAACACGTCACCTCAAAAAAACATCATGTATTGTATAAACAAACTATACCATACTTGTTGTTTACAAGATATTCAAACTGTACTTTTCGATAAAATCATTTAAACTACGAGTGCTTTACTTCTTACAACTTTTAATCTTTCTCATTCGATCATTTCATTATGCGCAACAATATTATCACTTACAGGACTTTCCACTGTATCTACAATAGTTTATTTTTGTCAAAATCTTTATATACTTGCCTTCTAAGCAAATCGACGATTAGCTGACCAAAACTCACAATTAGATATCCTATGATGAAACTAAAAATTATAAAAAGTAGAACACCTGTCATAAACATTGGGCTTTCTAGTTGACTTCTCAATTGCTCAGATGTCTGGTTTAAACTGTCCGCTAACATCTTCTTATAGTTTGCAATTCCCCCAAATACAGAAAGAAACTCATATATCCAAAAAACAATCATACCACTGAACCCTTTTACTAAATACGCAATTCTCTGCTTAGGAAAAAGGTACTTATCCATAAGAAAAATAACTTTTTTTGCCAATAGTTCTTGATTGCCACTCATATATTCTAATCACCCGCTACCCACTTATTGTATAAGCAAAATATAAAATCACCATCAAAATGCCGTCTAATACTAAATAATAATTAAAGAATACGAAGCTCCTATTCCTAGCTCTACCGTTAACTCCGTCTAAGTAGCGATCATGGTTTTCCTTGATAACCCACAATGCGCCTAAAAGAAATACTAATGTCATGAATAGACTGCTAATAAGAGTTGCTAGATATAAACTCCAATACCAATTTCCGTACATTTGTTTAAATAGAAATTCTTTCATTCCAATTAGTGTGTTAATCAATCTCTTCCCATCTTTCTTCTATCCTGAATGTTCTATAACTAATACCGTCCATTACCCTACAATTTGAATTAAGAGCCTTGTTCGTAAAAATGAACTTTTCTAAGTAAGTTTACATGTTTATCAATTTCAGTTTTAAGATGTTCCTCTATAGAGATTAATTGATCATCGTTTAGACAACTATGCCTTAAACCAATTGCTTCCAGCTGAACCCTTTTCTGTTCAATTGATTCTTTTAAAACACTTAATAAGATATGCCACTCTTCGCTATATAATTCCATTGATCCCTTCATGATGTCATTTCTAAATGTTTTTTGTTCTTTCTCTTTCATATTCATATCCTTCTTTCTTTTCCAAATAATAGCTATGCTAGATCGTCCATTTACTGAATTAAATACTTCTCTTCTCCAAAAAAGCTATTGCTTCATCAAAATCGAACTGTAGCAGTTGATCCAATTCTTCCTGTGTTTCAATAGGTGACACCTTATTATCATTTTCATGTTCCCACCCAAAACAAAGGCTATCTTCGTCTGCTCTATATGCAAAGCCTCCTTCAAAACCTTTTTCAACCATTAGCTTTGTAAGTTGATCTTCAAGCCTTCCAAGCTTTTTAAATGTATTTCTAATTACTTTAATAGTTGGCAATTTTTCGCTCATTAGACCGCCTTCTTTCTCCGTGATCGCTCCACCTAACAGAACTATTCTATTTTTCATTATCTGCTGATTACTGATTCAAAAATTGGGTAAACAATAAAATTGAAAACTAAATAGAAAATCAATAAATAATTGGTTACATACACAGCAATCTGTACTTTCTTTTTTGATGGTGACGCTCGATCAATAGAGAAATACATAAGATTTATCCATACAACTAGAATCCCTATTCCTATTGGCAATGGGATTGATCCAGTTGCTATAGAAATTAGAAACATAAAAAATGCAAAACCATAAAATGCTAATTTGAGAACTGCCATAATCAATCCTTCTTTTTTTTTTCATTTTCTATGCTAATGATCCAACTCGTAGAATTACTTTTGGTTGTATATTTCTTTTTTACCTATAAATTTCGTGAAATTTCTCCACTCGTTAATTAGATGTTCATAAGAATTCAATATACTTTCTTGCTCATACGTTTCATAATTCAGAAAGAACTCTTTTTGATCAGTTAGATAGTCAATTTCATTCATGAATTGCAGGCATTGTTTTCGATATTCTTCTTTCATTGAGATCACATTACATCGAGTGCTCAAAATTTTTTCGTGGTTGTCTTTCTCGAAAGCCAATTTGCTTTCAAGATTGTCAATTAAACTATTCGAATGCTTAACTCTTTTGTTTTCAACAATTATCCCTTCCTCAAGATTTGAAATTTCATCCCTACTATAGGACAAAGTTTGCAAATTAGAATCCGAATGGAAGTTGTGACCATATGTCTCAATAATGAAATCAAACTCTTGCTTGCTGATATTTGTAGGCTCTGCAAGTGTCGATTCTCTATCTCTAATAATATCTTTAGTATACCCAACGATTTCATACTTCCCTTTAATTTCTGGATGTTCCGAAAATGAGAACGATTTACTTTTGTTGTCATAAGAAACTTTTACTAAATTAGGTAAATCGCTTCTAGTATTTTTCAGTTGAATAGTTTGTTCATAATGATTGTTTACTATTTCCTCATCATCGAAAACAGGAGAAAATTTTAATGCTATAGAAGCTCCAATAACCCATTCTTTACTTTCTTCGATAAAAAAAACATCTGCATTTAAGCTCTTGTCGTAAGTTAATTGGTAAAAAATGTTAAACACCTTCTTTCTTAATCAATATTTTTTCATACATTTGGTGTCTACTAAAATGTCGTATCTAAGAATTCGTTCTTCCATTAGCGGTAAGTCAAGTCGTCACTGGAAAACTAAAAGAAATAATGGATTCATTCGGATTCTCCTTTCTGAGTAATTTCTACCTCTTTAATCATTTTAACACACTTGCAAGTACACTTGCAAGTGTTTGAAAAGATAGAAAAATATAGCAGTGAACACCTTTGGTTACACTGCTATTCTTATTTAAATTGCTGAAGGATACCTAATTGACAATGTAACTACTGTCGCCATCAATATAAGTAAAAGACAAACTGATACAATAAAATTTGCCTTTCCATTCTTAACATTTAATATAGTTTCTTTGCTAGAAAACAAGGGAACCACAGTTAAACTAATTGGGATAAAGTAGCGACCTTGAAGTCCTTCTATAGATGTTGTTCGACCAACTCTATTCCATATCTGATAAAGAGCGAAGAAAGTAAGAACTGTATATACAACTAACATGCACACAATTATTAACTTTTTATCAAAAGAGATATTCTGATCCTCTTTCTCGTGAACAAGACAAGCTCCAGTTAAGCACATAAAATAGAGAACGATATAGTGTAACCCTAATGGTGCATCTAACAATCCGAATTTCCCAACAAAACTGTATACGATATTATCTCCCTTAACACCAAATAAATAATTTTTACGAAGATTTTCAAAAAATATTGAAGGCTCTTTTAAGAATGTAGCTAGTTGTCGATTTGGGTTCGCAAAGTCTCGATAAAGAAGCTGCTGATCAATCATTAATTTATTCCATGAAATATAGAAAAAGATACATGCAGCAAAAATTGCACCTCCCCACATAAGTTTTCTCTTAATGCTAAATGTTTTATTAGGAATTAGAAAAAATAGCATGCCAAGAGTTATTAAGGTAGGTTTTAGCAAAACAAGAGTTACCATCAATAGAGCACTAATTAGTAATTTCAAATTGGAAATGTGGTCACTACTTATTAATCTAGAAATCCATGAAACAAACAAAAAACTCACAGCAATAATCATAGCGTCACCTGAACAAGATGTTGCTAGAAAAAGACTCATTGGGTTTAAAGCAAGAACCGTTGCTCCAAGCTTTGAAAACGGAAAATTCCAAATAGCAATGAAGATAACAATTATATAAGCAAAAAGGTTAGAATATCGAGCCGCATAATATTGCCATAATATTGGTTTCCCTAATATTTTGCCAAGTTTTATTCCGAATATCTGAGGGATATAGTTTGCAAAATAGTAATTTGTAATTCCACCAGTTCCTATAAAAGCAGTCTCTCCTTTTTCTATTTTCTCTTTATCAACACCATAATAATAGTAAGGTGGTTTTTCCTTTTTTCCGTTCATATCAACAGCATAGGAATTCATACTTTTTATCTCATAAGGAACCTCAAATCCAAAATTCCCCCATGTACTGTCACCTTTTTTCAAGTTATCTGAAAAAGACTCTGGTCGGACTTTGAATTCAGAAAAAGCATAGGATTTCACAAAGTGACCAACCTCGTCAGGTGTTTGCAGAGGTGGAACAATGCTAATAATAAGTAATCCAAAAACCATTGACATTAACACAAACAATCTGTTAGCAAAAGGGATTCTCTTTAAAAAAAACAGTAAAAATAATACCGTGTCTGAAACCTTAACTA
>NZ_JBIPAM010000005.1:0-23798 GCF_050498845.1 Enterococcus sp. AZ196
ATTGAAAAATGAATGATGAAGATCTTCATGACATCCTAGAAAAAATAGATGAAAAAGAGAAAGCAGCTGCCGGAATGCGGGACCTAGCCAAAAGTCTGGGAGTATTCAAAGAGTCCTTACTATTGGAAGGGTTTGACGAAATGGAAGCCATGTCTTTGGTAGCAACACTAATGGTAACGATGATTGGCAGCACAATGAAATAGGAGGAACATGCAATGTTAAAAATAGTAGTAGGAATCGTCTTTTGGATCATGACACTATCGTTAGGATATTTCATCGGGAAAGACGAGGGAAGAAAGGAAAAATAGCCAATGGAAAATAATCTGGATTTAATTGGCTTGCTTGAATATGTCAACCCTTCAAACTTGGATTATCAAGAATGGATAAATGTGGGCATGGCATTAAAACATGAAGGCTATACAGCACATGATTGGGATGTATGGAGCCAAAATGATGCCAGGTATCATTCCGGAGAAACATTTAAAAAGTGGGAGACTTTCCAGGGGAATAGCTCACCCGTAACAGGGGCAACAATCACACAGTTGGCTAAGGACAATGGTTGGACATCGCCGTTCAAGAATGATGGTGTTGGTCATGAATTAGATTGGAACGATACGCTTGAACGTGATGATCTGGTTATTGTCGATCGCAATTGGCTTGAAGGAAAAGAAATCCACGAACCCGCAAGATGGGAGCCAGCAAAACAGATTATTCGTTACCTGGAAACATTATTCGAACCATCCGAAACAGTCGCTTACAATGTGGCCTCATGGCAAGATGATGACGGCAAATGGAAACCTGGAAATAAGGGAGCGTTTGATCGGACAGCTGGCCAGCTAATCGAAGCATTGACTCACTGCAATGATGACATCGGGGCGGTTCTTGGTGACTACAATACAGAAGCCGGAGCCTGGATCCGGTTTAATCCTTTTGACGGTAAAGGCGTAAAAAACGAGAATGTAACAGAATTCCGCTATGCATTAGTTGAATCCGATAATATGAGTCTAGACAAGCAAAACGCAATTATGCGTGAACTGGAGTTACCAATATCGGCCCTTTTGTACAGTGGCGGAAAATCGATTCATGCAATCGTTAAGGTAGATGCTGCAGACTATAAAGAATATAGAACTCGTGTGAATTATCTCTATGAGGTATGCAAGAAAAACGGGCTTAACGTAGACAACCAAAACAGGAACCCATCACGATTAAGTCGTATGCCTGGGATAGAACGTGGCGATAAAAAGCAGTTTATCATTGACACAAATATTGGAAAAACGAACTGGCAAGAATGGCACGAGTGGATCGAAAGCGTTAATGACGATCTTCCGGATCCGGAAAGCCTAGATGATCTATTTGAGAAGGCAATAGAGTTAGCGCCAGAACTTATAAAAGGCATGTTGCGACAAGGACATAAGATGCTCATTGCTGGTCCAAGTAAAGCCGGAAAATCCTTTGCATTGATTCAATTGGCCATCGCAATTGCAGAAGGCAGGCAGTGGTTCGGGTTTGATTGTGCCAAAGGTAAAGTCCTCTATGTCAATCTTGAGCTGGACCAGAACTCAGCTAAGATGCGATTTGTAGATATCTATAATCGTGTTGGCCAAGGTCATGCAAACGTCGGAAACATCGATATTTGGAACCTTCGAGGGAAGACCAGTCCAATGGATAAGTTAGCACCTAAGCTGATCCGACGGGCTCAAAAGTCGAACTACATGGCAGTAATCATTGACCCGATTTACAAGGTCTTAACGGGTGATGAAAACAGTGCACACGAGATGGCCAACTTTACAAATCAGTTCGACAAGATTGCAACAGAGTTAAATTGTGCTGTGATCTATTGTCACCATCACAGCAAGGGTTCACAAGGCGGCAAGAACTCAATAGACCGTTCCAGTGGTTCCGGAGTATTTGCACGGGATCCTGATGCAATCCTAGACTTGATCGAATTGCCAGTTACTGAGGATCGTTACATGCAGTTGGAAAATGATGCGATTTGTCGAACATTCAAAAAGGCGATTGATACATACAACCCGACCTATGACGATGTTAGCTTAGACGATCAGTATAGTAAAAAGCAGATGCAGCATCACTTAATGTGTGCAATACGATCACAGGACATTTTAAAGAAAGTAGAGATTGATCGTCAGAACGCAGTACGTGCAGCGCGTCAGTCAACCGCATGGCGTATTGAGGGAACGTTGCGAGAGTTCCCGCGTTTCGATCCGATTAATGCATGGTTCAGGTATCCAATCCATGAACTAGATGATTCGCTGGCTGATATCAAGCTGGATGACGAACCAAAAGAAAAATGGAAAAAGGGAACGAAAAAGTCAAATAAAAGTAGTAAAGATAAAAGTAATGAAGAACTGGAGACTGCATTTAGCGGCTTGGCAATGGACGGCGGGCCAATTAGCGTTGAAGAAGTAGCCGAGTATTTGTCTATAAAAAAAGAATCCGTTTATCGTAAGGTTAAAAAACATGATGGGTTCAAAATCGAAGGCGGATATTTAAAACAAGTGGACGAGCCAGAACAAGTAACACCCTAGTTAAAGTTAAAGGGTGTTAAAAACAAACTATCCGTTAACACCCTAGCAAATGTTAATAGCCTGTTAAAGTGTTAAAACGTTGTTGTGGCAGTGTCTGCTAACCCCTTAACACTCTCCCTTTCAGGGATAGAGTGTTTAAGGTAGGTTACTGCCAGACAAAATGGGTAGTGAAGGTTGAAATAGAAATAGGTATATACCAATATAAAATAACGGAAAATGAGGTGTTTTGATGTTAATGAATAAATGCATTGAGCTGACGGAGAAATACGTTGACTGTCCTGCATGTGGAAATACTTTTATCGGAAACGGTGAAGGTGGTCTGGTGATTGAAGAGCATACTTTCGATCGCTGGTGTAAATGTGGTTGGAAGGTCCATGTTGATCTGAGGGAGGGAACGGAAGATGATTGAGTTTTTTATGCCAATAATCCCGCCGGAAACAACTCACCAGCAGAAGAAAGTACACGTCGTGAATGGCAAGCCTCACTTTTACGAACCAACTGATTTGAAACATGCGCGGTCAAAGTTAGAAGCACATCTGTCTAAGCATGTCCCAAAAGAAAAATTTACAGGGCCAGTGCGAATGATGGTTAAGTGGTGTTTCCCGATTGTAGGTAGCCACCAAAACGGAGAGTATAAATATACCAAGCCTGATCTGGATAATAGTAACAAACTACTGCAGGATTGCATGACTAATCTGGGATTCTGGAAAGATGATGCGTACGTGGTGAGTTTGATTACTGAAAAATTTTGGGCTGCACAACCAGGAATATTCATCCAAATTGAGGCGATCGAATGAATTGGGAAGGTTTCTTTCAAGACATTCAGAAATGGATGAAGTCATCGAATCAGTTCATGCAACAAAATCCCATCACATCAGATGAGTACTGGCAATGGCTAATTGAATCGATCGGGATGTTGGGAAACAAATACAATAATCATCCAATAGCGATAAAGTTTCTAACTGTGTTGATCGAGATACAGGATGACAATTATCTTGTTGCGGTAGGGAGGAAATAGATTTGTCGAAATCAAGTAATATATCTAAGCAACAGTTAGAAGTTATAACAGAGGTAGCGTCTAAACAAGCGATACAAATGTATGAGAAAAAAGCTAGGTCTGAAAAGAAGGAACTGAAAAAAAGAAATCTTCGTAACACGGAGTTGCTTCTTAAAAACTATGTGAAATTGAAGGACCAATGCGACGAATCGATAGAGGAAGTGGTGCCGACTGACTACCCCGAATTTAGTTTGGATTCATTGACACTTGAAAGTCTAAGTGTTTATCGTGCAAAGACAATGAAGATGATGAATCATGTGGATCGTATGCTAACTGCTTACGAATGGAACTGTGAAAAAGGAACAATTGAAGAACAACGTCGATTTAAGATTTTGAAAGAGCGCTATTTAACTGATGAAAAGATGACGGTCAAAGAGATCTGCAAGGAATTGAATGTGGAACAAGGCACCGTATATCGTGATACCAAAATTTCAATTAAAGATATGTCCGTCCTACTCTTTGGTATTGATGCAGTTGACTTCTTGTGATGTTGAAAAAAGATTGAAAAAATAAACACTATTTCCGTGGTAAAATGGTAGTGTGAAATTGAAGCGAACTTTTTGAGGCATCCACTTCTAGTGGGTGTCTTTTTTCTATTTAAAGGAGAGTGATTCCACATAGCATTGAGACCAGACAAACAGGGTCCACATCGTGTTGCTTATGACAAGAACAGGAAGAGACTTCTCAAGACTGAGAACACATGTGGTATATGTGGTAAGCCAATTGACAAAACAATCAAGTCACCGGATTCAATGAGTCCGGTTGTCGATCATATCATACCGATCAGCAAGGGCGGCCATCCATCAGACATCGAGAACATGCAGCTCGCACATCGGACATGCAATGGACAGAAGTCTGACAAACTATTTAACAATAAACAAAACAAGCAACAAGAACCCAAAGTATTAGGTAATAGGAACTTACCGCAAAGCAACAACTGGACCGCATACAAGTCGTAATAATTATTGTAAAGCGAAGAAAACAGATAGGGGGGGTACCTCCCCCGACGGGTTGGCGCTCGTCATACACGCAGTCACTGTACATATTTTCTCGCGCCATATTGGAAGGAGTTGAAAGAATGGTTGAAATGGGTATCGCGTACCTGAGAAAGAAGCTAAACACGCATAAAACAAGGGTTGATTTGCGTTACAAGCATTACGCAATGAAGAACAAGGAGAGTGAGGTCGGCATAACGATCCCACCACAAATAAGGAAGAGATACAATGCTGTTTTGGGGTGGAGCGCAAAGGGCGTAGACAGCCTTGCAGACCGTCTTGTATTTCGTGAATTTGCGAATGATGATTTCCTTGCAGGCGAGATATTTACCGCAAATAACCCGGATGTGTTCTTTGATAGCGTCGTATTGTCAACGTTGATTGCATCCTGTGCCTTTGTTTACATATCAAAAGGAGAAGACAATGAGGTACGCTTGCAGGTCATTGAGGCAAGTAATGCAACGGGTGTCATTGATCCAATCACAGGCTTGTTAACAGAAGGATATGCAGTGCTGGAACGTGACGACAAAGGCAATCCCAAGATTGAAGCGTACTTTTCCAAAAATTCAACGACATTCATTTACGCCGAAAAGTCGCAACAAAACATGACGATTGATAACCCAACTGGTCACCCACTACTTGTGCCGATCGTTCATCGACCCGATGCAGAAAGGCCGTTCGGGCGGTCACGAATTAGTCGATCGGGCATGTATTATCAGCGTTATGCAAAGCGTACGCTTGAACGGGCTGATGTTACTGCAGAGTTTTACTCATTCCCTCAAAAATATGTTGTTGGAACGGATCCGGATGCTCAGCCGTTAGACAGCTGGCGTGCAACAGTCTCATCAATGCTTGAATTTTCAAAGGATGATAAGGGCGAAAAACCGTCACTAGGACAATTCACGACACCCAGCATGACACCTTTTACAGAGCAGCTTAAAACAGCGGCTGCAGGTTTTGCGGGCGAAACTGGCTTGACTTTGGATGATCTTGGATTTGCTTCTGACAATCCGTCGAGTGTTGAAGCAATCAAAGCAAGTCATGAGAATTTGCGGCTTGCAGGTCGAAAGGCACAACGTAGTTTAGGATCCGGATTTCTAAATGTTGCTTATTTGTCAGTGTGTTTAAGAGACAACTTTATGTACAAAAGAAGTCAGTTTATGAAAACTAAACCAAAATGGGAACCACTATTTGAAGCAGATGCAAGCACATTAACTTTGATCGGTGACGGAGCAAGTAAATTGAATCAAGCGATACCAGGTTTCATGAATGCTGAAATTATTCATGATCTAACTGGTGTCAAAGGAGCTGGTAACGATGGATAATGACATTGTGCCAGCTCTTTTAGATTCTATTGAAAAGGAATTTGATAACCGAACATTCAACAGCGCAACGCTAAAAAATGCTATACAGTCATTGCAGAACAAGAAAGCAACATATCGTGATGTAAATGATTTTGCAATTGAAGTAGGTAGCATCCTATCAGATGTTTTCGCGTCAAATATCAATGCTGATGTGTTACCTGATGGAAAAATGTACTACAACATTGCAGAGCGTATTTTAAACCCGACAATGGCAAAAAATCATTCACTTATTACGGATTATTCCGGCGGTGTACAAAACTTGCTGAATCAGTCCGCAGGATTGAATCTAAAAAATCAGATTCCCGATTTGAATCAAGATCGTATAGATGGTCTTGTAAATCGTCTGGCGAGTGAAGATAGTTTTGATAATGTAAAATGGCTGCTTGATGATCCAATTGTAAATTTTAGTCAAAGTGTCGTAGATGATTCGATTAAGAAAAATGCCGACTTTCATTATAAATCAGGACTCAGGCCAACAATTACAAGGCGTGTATTTGGACATGCATGTGACTGGTGTCAGAACCTGGCAGGGGTTTACAATTATCATGAGGAACCGGATGATGTTTATCATCGCCATGAGCGTTGTCGATGTATTGTTGAATATGATCCAGGGGACGGCCGCCGCCAAGATGTTTGGTCGAAAGGCTGGAAGGATCCACACGAACAACCAGATTTGGAATCAAGAAGAGCTGCCGGCTTGAATGATCTTGATAAATTGAATAAAGATGCTCAAATCGCTATGAATAAGACCAATATGCGGGAGCAGGTAGGTGATGAAAATTACCGCAACTTCCTTGAACATCTAAAAACCGTCGATGATCCACGGATTAAGGAGATGTTTGCGAGAATGGGAGATCAATTGGAATTTGCTAAAATAAGTCCGAACATACATCCGCATGCCGCACGAAACGTGATTCAACTTGATCCAAAATCATTTACTGGAGAAGATTATCGAAGACCTTTTCAAACGGTTTATCATGAAATGGGGCATGCTTTTGATAGTTTAGGCATGCAGAAGTTAAAAGAAAAACAGCTCTTTCCCACGGGGCAAACGTATAAAAAGAAAGTGCTTGGGAAGAATATTGATATTGAAGTACAAGCATCTCATGCGTCTGGATTACCAGAATATTCATTAAATGAAGCCATCAAAAATGATATTTGGACTGCAGTAAATGGCGATCTTCCAACTTTCGAAAGTTTAGGGAAAAGACCACGGAAAAAAGCAGAAAAAGAAGCTTATGATGCTGAAAGCAGCAGAATATTTAAAGAATGGCAAAAGAATGAAAAGCAGTTCTTAGAAAAATATAAGGGACTTGCTGAAAAAGATCTAGCAGCCTATGGTGCTTTATCCGATATGATGGAATCAACAGGATACTTTAAAGGGTATCCATTAGGAATAGGACATGGTTTGAATTATTGGAAGACTTATGGCTTTTCTGAAACAGAGTTTTTTGCTCATATGACGGAACTAGTTTCAAATAATGAATCTGCAAAGATCATGCGGGAAATATTTCCAAACTCGGTTAAAATATGGGAGAATATTGTTGATGATATTTTAAGGAAGGTGAGATAAATGTTTAGACCAGAAGAAGGAGCAATGGAAATCATTGATCCAGCAGTAAAAAAATATGAAGCGCATTTTGATTTGACTTTTCCGCTCACTATGTATGCTGATATGACTCGATCTGAAGAGTATGATTACTCAGTTGTCGGGGCAAAAAAATTGGAAGCATTCATCAATCAATGCATTGAAAAGGGTGAGCCTGTCCCAGTACCAGACGATTACGAAGATTGGATTTATTAAGCATTCGGCGGAAGCTGAGTGCTATTTTTGTGCCTCAAAATAAAGGAGGGGTGTACATGACAAATCAAGAATTGATTCAAAAAGCTATTGAAGTCCTAGCACGCTTGGATCCCAAAGAGCTGGAGACGGTAAATATTCGATCAGGCCGCTACTGTGATGGTAGTAAATCACTTGAAATTGAAATTTCTTGGCCAGAGCCGGAAAAAGAATCAAAATAAGTTATCCCAGCGATAGGGTTATCATGCAGAACGAGATTGAAGGAGGAGCTACATGACTACTAATGTACGGCTTGGTAATCAGCATCCTACTCAATCGGTAATTCTTCCATATACTGAATCGTTGTATCAGGAAGCCGTGGACATCTACGAAAAGACGGGAAATAAATGCTATCAATGGCAATTAGACATGCTGGATCCTATGATGGCCATCAATAAAGATGGTGAATGGATCCATCAAAAATTCGGATTTTCTATATCTCGACGAAACGGAAAAACTGAAATTGTTTACATCAAGGAACTTTGGGCGCTTGAACAGGGATTAAGTATTCTTCATACCGCACACCGAATTAGTACGTCTCATTCTTCGTTTGAAAAGCTAAAAAAGTATCTTGAAGCTTCGGGGTACGTTGAGGATGAAGATTTTAACTCAATCAAAGCCAGAGGTCAGGAACGCATTGAGCTATACAAAACTGGTGGAGTGATTCAATATCGGACAAGAACCGCTAGTGGTGGTTTAGGTGAAGGATTTGACCTTCTAGTGATTGATGAAGCCCAAGAGTACACGACAGAGCAAGAATCAGCCTTGAAGTATACGGTATCTGATAGTGATAACCCTATGACCATTATGTGCGGTACACCACCGACACCAGTTTCATCCGGTACAGTGTTTACGAATTTTCGCGAGAAGGTTCTATTTGGAAAAGCCAAGTATGCTGGATGGGCTGAATGGTCAGTTGATAAGATCACAGATATCAATGATATAGATGCTTGGTACAAAACAAACCCTTCAATGGGGTTCCATTTGAACGAGCGGAAAATTGAGGCTGAACTTGGTGAGGATGAGCTTGACCATAATATACAACGTTTGGGGTATTGGCCGAAATTCAATCAGAAATCAGCCATTTCAGCAAAAGAGTGGAGCAGCTTAAAAGTAAAAGTCTTGCCAATTCTTAAAGGTCCGCTCTTCGTCGGTATCAAGTATGGGAACGACGGCGCAAATGTTTCGATGAGCATTGCAGTTCGCACATTGTCGGGGAAGATATTTATTGAAGCTATCGACTGTCAATCAGTGAGAAACGGTAATCAATGGATCATCAATTTTCTAAGAGAAGCGAATGTTTCGGCAGTCGTGATCGATGGTGCAGGTGGTCAGGAAATTCTAAAAAAAGAAATGGTCAAGTTCAAGTTAACGGATCCAATCTTGCCAAAGGTGTCGGAAATAATCACGGCCAATTCGTCTTGGGAGCAAGGCATCTACCAGGAGACTATCTGTCATAGCGATCAACCGTCATTAAGCCAAGTGGTCACTAATACCGAAAAACGAAACATCGGGTCAAATGGTGGCTTCGGGTATAAGTCTCAATTCGATGATATGGACATCAGTTTAATGGACAGCGCGTTACTTGCGCATTGGGCTTGTATCAATACCAAGCCTAAACGAAAACAACGAATAGGGTATTAAACGACTTTTCAGGAGGTCGTTTTTTTAATACACAAAATTACCGATACCACCGGGTTAAGTGGGAGAAAGGGCGTTTATTATGTCAGAATTTAAAGCTATTGAATCACAAGAGGAACTGGACCGTATTATCCAGGATAGATTAACTCGTGAAAGAGAAAAATTCTCCGATTACGATGCAATCAAAACACGCAATGCGGAATTAGAAACACAAGTAGGGACTTTGCAGACGGCCATTGAAGAATCAAAAACAACAGCTGCAGATTATGACAAGCAATTGAGCGAACTAAATACACAAGTTGCTGGCTATGAAACAGCAAGCTTGCGTACACGTATCGCGCTGCAACATGGGTTGCCATATGATTTGGCGGATCGGCTGCAAGGAACAGACGAAGCAAGCATCAAAGCAGATGCTGAGCGTTTAGCTGGGTTTGTGACACAAAAACCACAAGTACCACCACTGAAAAGTACAGAGTCACCAATTGAAGATGAAAAAAACAGTGCGTATAAAAATCTATTAAATGGGCTTAAATTAGAAGGGGAGTAAACAATATGACATTAGAAAGAGGATCACTATTTGAACCGCAATTAGTAAAAGACTTGGTAAGTAAGGTGAAGGGTAAGAGTTCGTTAGCACGACTTGCAACTCAAAAGCCCATTCCATTTAATGGACAAAAAGAATTTACGTTCACGATGGATTCGGAAATTGATGTAGTTGCAGAAAGTGGGAAAAAGACTCACGGCGGTATGTCATTAGCGCCACAAACGATGGTACCTATCAAAATTGAATATGGTGCGCGTATTTCAGATGAATTTATGTATGCGTCTGATGAAGAACAAATTAATATCTTAGAGGCTTTCAATGATGGCTTTGCAAAGAAGGTTGCTCGCGGTATTGATTTAATGGCATTTCATGGCGTGAATCCACGTAGCGGAACCGCATCGGCTGTTATTGGTTCTAACCACTTTGATGCAAAAGTTACTCAAAAAGTTGAAATGCCACTAGGCATGGCAAGTCCAAATGATGCAGTTGAAGCAGCAATCGCGCAAGTGAATGGATCAGATGGCGATATTAGTGGCATGGTTATTAATCCGGCGTTCCGCTCTGCTTTGGCTAAGCAAAAGGATTTGCAAGGGAATGCAATGTTTCCAGATTTAGCGTGGGGAAATGCGCCGTCAACAATTAATGGACTCGCTGTAGATGTAAATAGAACGGTTTCTGACATGAATGCTTTACGAGATCGCGCGATCGTCGGAGATTTTGCGGAATCCTTCAAGTGGGGATATGCAAAAGAAATTCCAATGGAGATCATTCAGTACGGGGATCCTGATAATTCAGGTATGGACTTGAAGGGATACAACCAAATTTATGTACGTGTTGAGGCGTATCTTGGCTGGGGTATCATGGCTCCGGAAAACTTCGCACGTATTACGGAAGCTACAGCATAAGGAGGATTCAAAATGACACGATACGTAAATACGAAAACAGGAGCTGTCTTAGACAGCTCTTTTAAAGTTAGCGGCGGGGATTGGATCGAAGAAAAAGACTCGCAAGAAGAAACTGAGATCGTTAAAGAAGCTCAGGCTGCACCAGTTGTCGAAACACAAGCGGAGACACCAGCAGCCGAACCGCAACAAGGACAAACGGCAGATATTGATAAAGTAACGAAAGATCAGATCATGCAGGAACTGGACGGGTTCAAAGTCAAATACAATCCTCGCGATAAAAAAGAGGTCTTGTACGATTTAATGATGTCACAAGGGGCGTGATTGAATGCAGCCGTTTGCTACAGTTGAAGATTTAGTAACTTTGTGGCGGCCATTGAAGGGAGAAGAGGCGACAAGAGCTCCACAGCTGTTACTTGTTGTCTCCGACTCATTGCGAGAAGAAGCGCATAAAGTTCAAAAAGATTTAGATACAATGGTTGCAACGCGTCCATCATTCGCAACTGTGGTGAAATCTGTGACGGTTGATGTTGTCGCTCGTACACTCATGACATCGACAGAACAAGAGCCAATGACACAGTTTTCCGAGGGTGCAATGGGCTATAGCGTTTCTGGATCCTATCTCGTTCCTGGCGGTGGATTATTCATCAAAGATTCCGAGCTCCGACGTTTAGGACTGAAAAAGCAACGATATGGAGTGATTGATTTTTATGGGGAAAATTAAAGGTATTACAATCATTCTAGTGGGTAAAAAAGAAGTGGGAAAGGATCCCTTTAAAAACCCAATTTATGAAGATGTGGAACTGGAAATTGAAAATGTTCTTGTCAGTCCCACATCATCCGATGATATGGTAAATCAATTGAATTTAACTGGTAAAAAGGCTGTTTATACTTTAGGTATTCCAAAAGGCGACACGCACAATTGGGAGAATAAAGAAGTAAAATTCTTTGGCCAGCGTTGGAGAACCTTTGGGATCCCACTTGAAGGAATTGAGAATCTAATTCCGCTTGATTGGAATAAGAAAGTGATGGTAGAACGCTATGGCTAAAACAAAATTTAAATTGAATCATACTGGAGTCGGTCAATTATTGAAATCCGCTGAGATGCAAAGCGTATTAGAAGAGAAAGCAACCGGGATCCGAAATCGTGCGGGCGAAGGATACAACCAGGATACCTATGTTGGTAAGAATCGTGCGAATGCTATGGTTTATGCAGACTCATACCAAGCCAAAAGGGACAATATGAAAAACAATACGCTTTTAAAGGCGGTGCGATAAATGATCGAAATCGCAATTCAAGGATTTCTTGATGACCATTTATCTGTACCGTCTTTTTTAGAGCGTCCAGAAGAGCCGCCAAAACGATTTGTGCTTTTTGAAAAGACTGGCAGCGGTGAACGCAATCATTTACCATCTTCAACGTTTGCTTTTCAAAGTTACGGTCTGTCCATGTACGAGGCAGCTAAATTGAATGAAGAGGTAAAATCAGCTGTAAAAGCAATGATTGAGATCGATTTAATAAGCCAGATCAAGCTTAACAGTGATTACAATTTTACAGACACATCAACAAAAGAATATAGGTATCAAGCAGTTTTTGATATCAACCACTATTAGGAGGGAATTAAATGACAGCAACAGCAGAAAATGTATCAACAGCAAAACCAAAAGTCGGTGGTGCGATTTATTCGGCACCGCTAGGAACGACAATACCAACAAATGCAACTACGGCATTGAATGCGGCGTTCAAAGGTCTGGGATATGTTTCTGAGGACGGCGTAAAAAATGCTAACTCAATGTCAAATGAGAATATTAAAGCCTGGGGCGGGGACACTGTGGCATCTGTCCAATCTGAGAAAGAGGACACTTTCTCCTATACCTTGATTGAATCAACCAATGTTGATGTATTGAAAGAAGTATACGGCCCGGATAATGTTACAGGTACTTTAGAAACGGGAATTACAATTACTGCAAATTCACAAGAGTTAGAAGAGCATATTCTAGTAATTGATATGATTTTGAAAGCAGGCATCTTGAAACGCATCGTTATTCCAAGTGGGAAAGTATCCGAAATTGGTGAGATATCTTATGGCGATGAAGATGCAATCGGATATGAAACGACGATCACCGCAGTGCCAGACACTAAGGGAAATACTCACTACGAATACATTGAAAAACCAGTAAAAGCAGAAGGTCAGAAAGCAGAGGTTAAATAGATGATCATTTCAGGTAAAACAAAATCAGGTTTCAAGTATCAGATTCAAAAAGAGCAAGTAGAAAACTATGAATTTATGGAACTGATCGGTGAAGTAGAGGAAAATCCAGCGATCTTTCCAAAAGTCTTTAAGATGCTTTTAGGAAAAGAACAGGTATCGAAGTTAAAGGATCATGTACGTACTGAGGACGGATATGTCCCGGCTGAATCAATGATCGAAGAGTTTAAAGAAATCATGAACAACCCTAAACTAAAAAAATAATTATCCTTGCTGGAATGATTCGGTTAGATGAAGATGCATTGATTTGTGATCTAGCTGAAACTTATCAAATATATGACTACAAACAGCTGCCTGCTCTATCGGTAGCTGTTTTTTCGTGTGGTCTGCGAGAAGATTCTCGAATCAAAATGAAGATTGCCGGACAATCAGTATCATTCGAAACCATGTTACTGGCTGGAATTAGTGACAGATTGAGTTTCTTGGTCTGGTCAAAAACAAAAGATGCGCAAAAGGGCAAGAATAGACCGACATCTATTATTGAGATATTGAACGGGAAACCAGCTTCACAGAAAAAAGAAGTCGTATTTGATTCTAGCGAGGATTTCGAACGAATGAGGTTGCAATTACTAGAAGGTGTAGACAAGGAGGTGTGAAAAGATGGCAACTGAATTAGGTCAAGCATATGTACAGATTATCCCATCCGCTAAAGGGATAAGTGGAATGATTCAAAGTCAATTGGGATCAGAAGCAGATGCAGCTGGTGAAAGTGCTGGTAATAGTCTTGGTGGTAAACTGGTTTCGACGCTCAAAGGTGTTTTAGCTGGTGCAGCTATTGGAAAAATGTTCCATATGGCAATGACCGAAGGTGCCGACTTGGAGCAATCTCTTGGAGGTATAGAAACACTTTTCAAAGGTAGTGCGGATAAAGTAAAGCAATATGCAAATGATGCATACAAGACAGCTGGACTATCAGCAAACGGCTACATGGAGAATGTAACTAGCTTCAGTGCAAGCTTATTGCAATCAATGGGTGGTGACACTGAGAAGGCTGCAGAAACAGCAAACATGGCCATGATTGATATGTCTGATAATGCCAATAAGATGGGGACGAATATTGGTGATATTCAAAACGCATATCAGGGCTTTGCAAAACAAAACTATACCATGCTGGATAATCTGAAATTAGGTTACGGCGGTACAAAGGAAGAAATGCAACGGCTGTTGGCAGATGCCGAAAAACTCACTGGCGTAAAGTATGACATCAATAATCTTGGCGATGTTTACAATGCAATACATGCCATTCAAGAAGAGTTGGACATTACAGGGACTACGGCCAAAGAAGCTTCTGAAACACTAAGTGGATCCGCAGCTGCTATGAAGGGAGCTTTCTCTAATGTATTAGGGAAAATATCTTTAGGCCAGGATATTGGACCATCACTAAAAGCTTTAGCAGAAACAACATCGACATTTTTAGTTGGCAATTTTATTCCAATGGTCATTAACATTTTGAAAGCTTTGCCTGGTGCAATTGTTTCGTTCATCATGGAATCTGCTCCTTATGTAAAAGAGGCATTTATAGGACTCTTTAGTTCTTTTGGGAACAAAAATATTTTAACAGGATTTTTAGCAAATCTAAAATTTGGATTTTCTATTGTTAATGCTGATGTAAATAATATGGTCTTGCAGGTTAAAGATAGATTGCCGGAATTAAGTGAATCATTCAATAATTTAGGTGACCATTTAGCACCAATTTTAACAAAGCTAGGCGGAATTGTTAGCACCTGGGCAGTAGGTATTTCATCTGTTTTGTCCTATTTGATTCCTCTAGCCATTGATGTACTGAGAATCGCTTTTGACGGTCTCGTAGAATTTGTGTTACCCATCCTAGATAAAGTTTTACAAATCTTTTGGGACATGAGTGCAGCACTAATGGCAGCTGTGATGGAATATGCTGTACCAGCATTACAAAAAATGATCGATTGGGTACGTGAAAACGAATCAACTATGAAACTATTAACCGTTGTGCTTGCTGGAGCATTAGCGGGTTTTTTGGCGTTTAAAGCTATAAAAGGGCTTGTGACTGTTTTTGATTCAGTCAAAATGGCCATTGCAGGTGCAAAAACTACTCTTTTGGCGCTGAAAGGAGCCATCTTAGCGAATCCATTGGGTATCCTACTTGTAGCAGCTGGGGCGCTTGCTGCAGGTCTTGTTTATCTATATAAGTCAAACGAAAATTTCCGGAATAGCGTTAATAATTTAGCCGGAAGAGTAAAAGAAATGATCACCAATTTTACTCAATCAGAAACAGCATCAAAGGCGTTAAGTTCAGGCTTGAAGCTTATATCTGGTATTGGTGACAAAGTAGCCTCAATTTTCAAAAACATTGGCAACTCCGCGACGAATACCGCGGGTTCGATTGATTGGGTATCCATTGGCTTTACAGCAACCAAAACAGTTGTATTGGCCCTTTTAGGCCCATTCGGGTTATTGATCAAGGCGTTCTCATTGGTCGCTAAAGCACTTGGTGGCGGCGACGTGAAAGCAGGCGTTGACCAGATGGTCAACAGCTTTAAATCACTTTCTACAGGTATTCAACGACAGGGGCCGATAATCGGTAGTTCTGTTGGATCCGCATTACAAGGAATACTAACGGCGATCGGTTCGGCGCTACCTGGCATCATTCAAGGCGCGTTAAGTATTATTAGTGGTTTCGTTTCAGGAATCGCACAAGCCTTGCCGCAATTGGCACTGTCAGCCGTTCAATTGATTACTGCATTTACGTCTGCATTATTGATGTTGATTCCCACAATCGCAATTAGTGGTGCTCAGATACTGACCGCCCTAACAGGTGCAATTGTCTTAGGGATTACAACCATTGCGACTTGTGCGACTCAAATAATCGTGGCATTTATCACGGCACTTACAGTAAACCTTCCACAGATTATTACAGCTGGTATGGGGTTTATTAACTCGTTGCTTACAGGAATCACGCAACAGTTGCCACTGTTGATCTTAAACGGTGCAACATTGATTGTTACATGGTTAACTGCATTGACGCAGCACCTACCATCTATTGTTGTGGCCGGTATGAATTTATTGATCGCGTTGCTGCAGGGAATCGCTTCACGCATTGGTGATTTAACCAATTCTGCTATTTCAGTGATCGTAAACTTTGCAGCTGCAATTGCTTCGAGAATGGGAGACATTATCAATGTAGCGGTTGATTTGATCGTGAATTTTGTGAATGCGATCGCATCAAGGATGAATGATATTGTCGGCGCTGCAGCCAATTTGATTGCTAGTTTCATTACGGGTATTGCAAATAATTTAGATCAAATAATTAGTTCAGCAGCAAACTTGATCGTTCAGTTTTTGAAGGGAATTGCAGACAGTATACCGGATATCGTTAGTGCAGGTATGGACGTTGTGGACGGGATCGTTCGGGGCTTAATCGAAGCACAGGGGCGATTGATGGATGCAGCAATTGAATTAGTTAACGGATTCGCTGATAACATCGAGAGCAGACAAGATGACATTAGACAAGCAGCATGGCACTTGCTTGATGCTATGATTGGTGTTTTTGTTCCAGATGCATTGTGGGATGCTGGATCAGCAATGATAAGCGGTTTCTTAGAAGGGCTACAAGATAAGTTCCAAGATGTTCAAAACTTTGTTGGAGATATCGCGGAATGGATCAAGGACAACAAAGGACCTATTTCTTATGATAAAAAATTATTGATCCCAGCTGGTAATGCAATCATGATAGGTCTAAAAAATGGACTGCAAGATAAGTTTCAAGATGTGAAAGCTATAGTTAGTGGGATGGCTGACCAATTGGCTGGGAGTTTCCGGGTTCCAGTTTTAGAAGGTATTCAAGGACCAACTGATATGATCGCCGACGAGTTGGATGCATTGAACGATAAGAACGTTCAAATGCGTATGTCTAGTGAAATATTAAATGAATTGGAAACATATAAAGATTCACCGGAAGCGTTACGGCCTGTCAATATTTATATCGATGGGAATCCTGAATTTATCCGTGCATATGTGAAGGAACAAGATGCGGTGGATGATTCAGTGCAAATGTTTTGGAGGGAATAGATGAAAGATATACTCGTTTTAAAAAGAGCAAACAGCACAGGATATGCATTGAGAAAGTCTTTCCTATTTTCTGAGAAAGACATTATTCCTCTGGGGTTCAAGCTGCAATCTATAGAACAAATGCATAGCTTTGTTACGATGGAGAATAAAGCCGGACAAGCAGACTATGGGAGTACCGACTTGAAACGTAAGATTGAAGTACCGATTTTATTTCGTACAAAATCACCTGAAATCTTTTCACTGATGCGAGATGAATTATTCGGACTCTTTAATAATAAAGAGCCCGTTTTCATTGCTGAGACGGATAGTAAGGGAGTTCCGATCACAGGCAAAGTTTATCAAGTTAAATTAACTGAAATATTGGAAATAGAAAGAATAGGCAATTCTGGAAAACTATCACTAGTTTTTCAAACGACTGATTTACCATACGGTCAGTCGATTATGACAACACAAGATATACAAACAAATGAGATCGTGATCGATAGAAATTGGGCGTTTGGTATGGGCTTGGAAACAGTCGATGATAATGAATTGATTTACACACATTCGGCGACATCGAGCGCCCAGTTTGGTATTTTCAATGCGGGTAATGTAGAGGTACATCCTTTTGAAACATATCTAAAGCTGGTGATTAAAAATGTCAAAGGATCCACGGAGATGTTTCAACTAACCAATTCAACGAATGGAAGTAAAGCCCGCATTAATGTCCCGGTAAAAACAACGGATGTATGGACCTATAATGGACCAAATATCACGCGCAATTCGCTTGCTGCGGCAAAAGATACACGTAAAGATTTTATATACTTGTCTCCAGGTTGGAACAAGTTTCAACTTTATTATTGCGATTCAGCCGAGGTCAGTTTTGACTTCGGCTTTTTATATCGGTAGGAAGGATGATCTGATGAAACAGATGAAAACCATATTGCCACAATGGAACAGAACAAATTTAAACGCGATCAATGAAAACTTCAAAGGAATTACTGATTTTCTTGATGAAATGGGAGAGATTCCAACCAATGCCGATCTAATTGTAATCAAGCCCACAGCTGTGACTGATGTACCTAATACTTATCCGATCGGAATTACAAGTTTCTATGAGGTCATGGAAAATGACAATGGTAAGGCGTGGGAACAAGCGGTCGGGGGAGTAGGGCAAACGACTGGTTGGCGTATACAAGTAGAAACGACAAGAACTTCTTTAGCGACGACACAAAGGGTCACTATTGTAGAAACATGGCCATCTACTAAAAAGTTATTGGGAATATTCTTTCGAGCTGCTTATAACAATATTTGGGGAGCGTTCGAACGGCAAGATTACAAATACACTGCAAGCGCGTCAGGTACGTTGTTTGCACCAGTAACTAATCGAAGCGCGGTTGAAATAGATTACAACCAAAAAACAGTAACTATCGCACGGGATCCCGCACTATTGCTATACCGTGACGGTTATCGTTGGATTCGTGGGGGATCTAATGTCCAATTGCCTGAAGACATTGTTTATACATTTGAAGAACTAGGAAGTACGCCGTATTTCTATCTTTTTTGTAAACGAGTCTATGAGAATCCAGAAGACAATTTAGAGGGTGCATACAAGATTTTAAAAGGGCTTGAACTTACACGACAAGACGCAGAGTTGAGAGAAAAATGGTGCTATATTGGATTCTTTAAAACGAATGCTGAAATCGTCAGCTTTCCCGGATCGGAGGTTTTAGTTGTTTCTGCAAAAGATAAAAAAGTAAGTAATATTAGCTTTTTAGGGGATTCTATAACTACTTATAGCGGTCAGATTCCTGCAGGAAACGCAGTATTTTATCCAAAGACATATATGGCAAACCTTGCAGATTGCTGGTGGAAACAGCTTATAGATTATTCAAAGAGCCGCTTAAAACTTTTAGTAAATAATTCCTGGTCTGGAAGTCGAGTTACAGGGGCAAGTACGTCCATATCAAGTGGTGTATATAGAGCTGATCTTTTACATTCCGAAGCAGAGGATCCAGACGTAATTATTGTTTATCTTGGGATTAATGATTTTAACAACAATGTCGATCTTGGAACCTATGATGGGACAGGAACATTCCCCACTGAAACAACTACATTTAGTGATGCCTATGCGATCATGTTGAATAAAATGACCCAGCGTTATAGTAGTGCAAAAATCTATTGTTGTACATTGCCTTTTAATAATAAAGGTGGGTTTCCACGAAAAAACACCAAGGGAATACTGTTAGATGAATACAATGAACGCATTCGGTTGATTTCTCGTTTCTTCGGTGCGGAGGTCATCGAATTGGATAAGCTTGGAATTAATCCGAATAATGTTGATACGTTTCTAGGAGATGGATTACACCCGAATGTAGCAGGGATGGATCTCATATTTAAAAAGGCAAAAGAAGTCATGGGATTGTAGGTGAACAAATATGTATGTTAAGGACCTGGCAGGAAATGAATTTCCAACAATGGCCACTTATACGGTAAATGATGAAATCAATGGAAACATGGACATTTCTGTAGAACTGTTACCCAACAAAACGAACCTTCAATTTCTGAAAAATATTGATGCTTTATGGGAAGTAGTAACGGATGATGACACCATTTATAAAGTAGTTCATGCGAAACCTCAAGGAGTTGGTAAAACTCTAAAGAAGACCGTCCGAGCTATTCCAAAACTATACGATGATTTGAATACAACACGTGTTTACGAAAAATATGAGGGCTCTTTCAGCATTGAAGAGCTCTTTAATATTGTCTTTAAACCAACCGATTACGTCCATCAATTAGTTGGCTCCTGGACCAACATCGAAATTGAAGGTTTTGGAGACGGCGATAATTGCTTATCTATGTTTCAACGAGTATTGAACAGGATCGGGGCAGAGTTCACTTTTTCAGGTCAATCCGTCATTATTCGTGAGAAAATCGGCACTGATAGCCAAGTAATGTACCGTCATCGATTGAATGCCTCAAATATCGTACCTGAGATCGACGCTCAAGAGTATTGGACGTATGCGCGTGGGTTTGGTGATTATGAGGAATCAAAGCCGGAGGAAGCTAAACTAAAGCGTACCTATACAAGTCCTTTAGCAAAGTTATTAGGAAAACGAGAAGCACCGCCTATTAAAGATGGGCGAGTTAAAAAAGCAGATACGATGGACAAGGCGCTGAAAAAGCTTGTTGATGAATCAATAAAGATTTCTGTAACTGCAGACTTGATTGATTTAAGAGAAAAAGGTTATCCATATGCTCAAAGTAAGTTAGGGGATATGGTTACATTGATTGATGAGCGAATCGGATTACAAGAGGAAGTACGTGTTGCAGCACGATCAATTACAAAAGATTGGCGCGGAAAAATCCTTGATCTCAAATTTACTTTTGGATCCGAAGGGATGGCCAAACGCTACAATGCGAAAATCAATAATGCAGCAAAAGAGATCACCGATATTCTTTCAGGCCGGAAAAAACTACCCTTTCCAGCAATGGCCTTAGAAATTCAACTAGTAACGAAACTGCTGCAAAGTGTCCAGACGCAGCAAACAATCACGGAAGACGGTAGCACGTTGTTGATTGATAAGAACGATCCTAATTTAGTTGTGCTTATCAACTCGGCGGGTCTTGGCGTTAGTGATGATGGCGGGAAAACGTTCAAGAATGCGATTACTGGGCGCGGAATTCTTGGCGATCGAATCATAGCAAATTCAATCACTGCCGACAAGTTAGATGCTAATGCAATCACAGTCGGTTTTAATAATAATTCGGAAAATATTAAGCTGTGGAGTAACCGACTTGAATTTTATAAAGATCATCGAATGACTTCTAAACTAACTGAGGATGGTATGGAATTTTGGTACGGCACAAGGAAAATCGGTCGAATGGGTGAAACAGGTAAATCGGGTTCTGATTCCATTCGAGGAGTAGCCCTTAATCTGGAATATACAGGAGACTATGTGACTTTTGGTAGAAAGGAATCCTCTTCGGCTTCTGATTTTACACCGTTACTTTTGATAGATCCAGCTGGTAAGTTTTCCGGCACCAAGGGAGTTCATTCAAAAATTGATTTTATTACTGAAGTGATTAAAGCTCCTGGTGGCTTGCCTTTGTATCTTGGAAAAACAACGATTGATGGCAATGGACCTTACGCAATGATTGGGAATAAAAGTCTATCTGCAGGAATCGTGGTTACCGGATCTACACTATATCTAATTGATGGAAATACAGCTTATAGGCCAAGAGACTTGAATAATTGATAAGGAGGTTACTGCATAATGAATCGTTTTAAAACTATACGAAGAACATTTGAAATAGATGGTGAACAACGAGAAACAACGGATCTCAAAGCTGAACTATTTTCCTATGATGAGCAAGTAAGTCAGTTTATCTTCAAACTCACTAGTAATGAAAAAAAGATTGATCTAAAGAATGCTGTGGTTCGCACGACACTTGTCTATTTAGGTGAAGACGGTCATAAAGGAGTTATTGAAGACTTTGGAAATGTCCATTCCATTGAAAGAGATGAAATCTCGTATATTGTTACGGATCGGTTGAAAGGTCATGAAGGTATTGTGACAATGGGCTTATGTATTGATTTTGTATCTGGTGAAAAACTGGATATCCGAAATCTTATTTTTAAAATGACCAGATCTTTGATAGATGATTCTGCAGGCGTTGCAGGTGAGATATATTTTAAATCATTTCATGATATTGTTACCACTTTGAATGAAAAAGTTGAAGAAAAAATTTCTGAATATGATTCGATGTTTAACCAATCCGTTGAAAAATACGAATATTATGATAATAAATCAGAGCTATACATCTTAAAAATGGGTAGTATCGTGCAAATTGACCTGTGGCTTAGTCGTGGAAGTTTCACTGGAGGCGAGAAATTACTACCAGGAGAAAACGACTTAAAGGAATTAGTTGGAAAACTATTCTATTATGATGACTTTAAAAAAATTATGATTGGAAATTCTAGCAATATGAAAACAGATCCGCTAGAAATTGCTATTCGATTTAGTAGAGAAGGCGTTTTTGTTCAATCGTCAATTGATGTGACGATTCCACGGGGAACATACGGAAGATTACAATTTATAAAAATATTGGACGTTTAGCACACTTTCGGGTGTGTCTTTTTAGTTATTAAGTAACAACTGCCAAAATCAGAAAAGGAAAGTGAGATAAATGGATATGAAAATGATTCTATGGGCGCAAACGATGATGGAGAATGAACACGGAAAGTTGCTTATCTGGTTAGCATTTGTTTTGGTGCTAATGGCTATTGATGTAGTGACTGGGTTCATTCAAGCTTATATTAATCGAGATTTAAAATCGAAAAAAATGAGTAATGGATTACTAAAGAAATTCGCTCTTTTGTTGGTGTTGGTTGCGATCGTTCCACTAACAATCGTTTTACCTAGTCTCTTCTCTACAAGTGTGATCGTTACAGTTTACGCACTCGAAACGCTTAACGAAATGATGAGTATCGTCGAAAATCTGAATAAATTAGGAATTGCGACAAACATGTTTGATCCAATCATTAAAAGGCTACAAGCAAATGGACAAGAAGAGAAAGAAATAGAAGTGGATCCAGACGACCAAGAAAATAACGTGCGATAGGAGGAGTTAGAAATGGCTGGAAATATACAAACATTCATTAACCGTATGATTTATTGGTGTGTCACTGTTAGCCTGGGGTATGATCAAAGTAACCGTCAAGATTTTCGAAACGGCGGCGAAACAGATTGCTCAGCTCTCGTTTTGCATGCACTACGAGAAGCAGGGTTTGATACAGGTCAAGCAACGTATACAGGTAACATGCGCTCCAACTTAACCGCAAGGGGTTGGAAGGTTGTAACAAACAATGGCAAGCCACAGGCTGGGGATATTTTGTTAAATGATGTGAATCATGTTGCCGTATACATCGGCAATGGAAAACTAGCGCAAGCATCTATTGATGAACGTGGAAGAATTTCAGGCGGACAAGGTGGCGACCAGACAGGACGCGAAACGAACGTCAGCCCATACTATAACTATCCGTGGAATTGCTATTTACGGTGGATGGGATCCGGATCCACAGGCTCGCCTGGTAATGGTGGTAAATTATCGATCGATGGTTCTTGGGGACCAGCGACTACACGCCGCTTACAGGAGGTTCTAGGTTGTTCCACCAGAGATGGAATTATCAGTGGACAGATCAAGAACCGCGCGAACAGGAGCATCCCTAGTGCTAAATTTGGCAGTGGTGGCTCTAATGTCATTCGAGCATTGCAGAAACTACTTAATACCAATCAAGATGGCAACTTTGGTCCGACTACGTGCAAACTACTGCAGCAACGAATGGGAACGCTGCAAGATGGCGAGATTAGTCCGATATCCGATTGTGTTAAATCAATGCAACGACGCTTGAATGAGAATATGATATAATTTAGTGAGATAGGATAAGCACGATTTTAGAATAACAATTTAACGCAAATGTCCGAGGGCAGAAACGTGGGCAGGAGTTAATTTGAGTTCGTTATAGTTGATAAAACAACGATGGAAAAACGCGTTAGCTGCAACGAATAAGCGTTAAATGATGTTAAAATAACTAACTCGTAACGCGTAGGTC
>NZ_JBIPAM010000006.1:0-12152 GCF_050498845.1 Enterococcus sp. AZ196
GTAGGTTCGATTCCTATAGCTGGCATATAGAATAAAATCCGTCACATCAAGGATTTTCCTCGGTGGTGACGGATTTTTTATTTGCAATTTTTTGCTCCGTGGGCAGAAACGTGGGCAGAGATTCCAGAAACATTTTATACAATAACAAATTATTCATCTAAGAGGTTAGAGAAACGATCACTTGCTGCACGTTTTGTTTCTTCTAATGCATGACCATAGATATTCATGGTTGTTCTATAGTCCTTATGGCCTAGAAGCTCCTGAACTGCCTTTATGGGAATGTTAGGATCAGCCAATAAATATGATGCTGATGTGTGTCGCAAGTCGTGAAATCGGATCCTACGTAACCCAGCACCCTTTACAAATCGATACCAGTTTCGATAAAGGGAAGTAGGTAGTTCAAAATCACCTTCGGGTGATCCAAAGATATATTTGTGTTTTGGATTGATTCGTAGTTTCTTTCTTGCTTTTTGATTAATTGTCATAAATTCTTTCATTTGAATCATGTAACTTTCTGGAACTGGAATAGTTTTCGAATCAGATGCTTTCAAACCATCACGGCGTTGGTACTTCTTGTCTTCGTCTAAAACAATACGCTGATGAAAATGAACCGTATTAGAAGTGAAATCAAAATCAGATTCTTCGACTGCAGCAATTTCACCTTCACGAGCACCAGTGATAAATGCGGTCATGACCAAAGCTTTTGTTTTGTCAGATGCATGTTCATCTAAAGCACTTAGCATCTTTTTCACTTCGTCGATCGAATACGGTTCAGGAGTATCTCTCTTTTTTGCAGTTTCTTTTGGCAGTCTGACGTCCGCAACAGGATTGTGGGTAATTATCCTATATTGATCTCTAGCGACGCTAAAAACGCTACTCAGTGCGTTCAAGTAACGCTTTTTTGTTTTTCTAGATAACGTAGTGCTTTTCTTAGAAAGTGGTTGTGCTGCTACAACGATATCTTTTATTTGATAAGGTTTGATTTCTAATAGTTTTTTTGATTTGAAAGAGGGTAGAAACCGATTATCAATGATATCGGAATATTCACGAACGGTTCGAGGTTCCAAAATAGTCCGTGCTTCTTTCTTCCACATGTTTTCATAGAAATGTTCAAAAGTAATAGTTGAAACATCTTCATAACCATGTTCTTCTAAGTCCTCGATCCAGGCATCAAGTTCACCATAAGCTTTTCGCTGTGTCTTCGCTTCAACGGTCTTATTCAATCGAATAGGATTTCCATTTTCATTGTATCCAACAGTAACCCTAAGTCGGTAATTGCCACTTTTTAGGCGTTCAACCGTTCCTTTTTCTATGGCCATAATTGAATCAGCTCACTTTCTTGTGATATAATAGGCACAGTTAAATAAGCCTATCGTTTTAGGTTTTATTGCTTGCACGATCTAACTCTTGGCGGGGTGGGATCGTGTTTTTTAGTATATCGGAATAGTAGTTTTGCCCAGTACATCGCCTAGCATTGTCTCTGCACTTAATTCAACAGGCGTGATTGTATCAGTTAATTCATATGCAACTGCATTTGGAACAGTTCCCCCTGGTTTAATCTCTGCACTTTGGGAATCAATATACTGGGAATCAGGTAGTGAAGCAACTTTTAACTTATTGACTTTGTTTGGATCATTATCCTGAACAGCTTTAAAGTTACCAATCCAAGAATTCATCGGATTAATTGAACGTGAGTCGTTGTAATTTGGTGAAACCATCGTATCATACCAAATTGCTAAAACAGGTTGTTCACCGTGTTCATTTCCTTCTTGTCCAGGCTGAATAACTTTGTGAGAAGTAATTTTTATAGAATAAGAATTCCCTTTCAACATTGTTCCATCAAAATAGGCTTCTGCTGCCGTGGGAACAAAGTTTCCAGATGTTTTGGTAACTGAACTGCTTGAAACTGTTGATTTCTTTGTAGGTATCGAATTAGTAACATCATTGGATTTTGCAGTTGAAGAATCATTTTTAGAACTGCACGCGCCCAGAGTAACTAATAAACCACTTACAAATAATACATAAATAACTTTTTTCATTTAAAAACCCCTTTTTCTGATATAATAATTTTGTAATACACCTCAGAAATAACGGGGAAATAAGTCCGTGTTCGCAGCACGGGCTTATTTATATTGCATTTTCAAAGTCATAAACTATTTGCTTTTCACGATCAGAATGTGCGCCTGTAAGGTACATTCTAAAAATTGATCGATCACCAGTACTTTGAAATAGTTTAGTTGCTTTGACTGCAGAAAACTCACTCATTCCACAACTGTAAATGGCGAATTCTACCAAACGGTTATATAAAGCGGAACGACTAATTTGGCATTCATCTGATATTAAATGATATGACTTGTTTGTTCTAAAGTAATGTATCAGTTTAATATCAGGTAGAAGAATTATTCCAGCACCTGCATCAGCTAAATTCTCCATATAGATCTCATCTTCTGAATAGAAATTCTCCCGGTCTTCGACATTAAAAAATTGCTGGCTGGGAGTTCGATAGTTCAAATCAAAAAGGCAATGGATCACCTCATGGCAAATACTAAAATTTTTCCTTTTATAGAAAACTCTTGGATTGATAAAGATAGCAGTGCTGTATGAGCTACGGGCAGTCAACCCTAAGAAAAACTCTTCATTTATAACTGGTATACCCATATCCATAGTAATGTTGTTTTCTTTCGTGTAGTGATTGACAAAATCAGAAAAATTATAGTCCTTAGGATCAATATCCATTTTTAGTAGAAATTGATTTATTGTTAGATTTGTAAGTGAAAGTCTAGTGGCTATTGAATCATCCATAAAATTTACTCCAATTATTTCGGTTTGTTTTTTTCGTCTAATTCTCGCATGGTTTTACTAATGTAATCAAAAACATCCATCGCTTGTTGATTATATAGATCACGTTTGTCATCAGGAACGACCTCAGAACCATGTCTGAATCTCATGAGCAACTTTTTTTCTTGTTCAGATAATTTTTCGACTTCAGGAGAAGGTGAATCCGTTCTTCCTAAAAGATAATCAACAGATACATCAAAATAATCTGCTACTTTTTGTAAATCTCTAGCTTTAGGTTCACTTGTTTTCCAGCGATAGAATAAATTTTCGCTAAAACCTAAGTCAGTAGCTACCTTAGAAACACCTTTTCCTTGATTATTAGCTAATTTTTTTATTCTCTCAAAGACTGTCATATCAATGTTTCCTCCTATATAACGAGAAAAAACTATACGAAACGTAAAATATATCGTTGACAAACTATACGAAACGTAATATAGTGATACTCGTAAGATAAATAGTAAGAAAAAGCGAAAGCAAAGACACCTAATAAAAAATAAACAATTCGAGGTCGCCAAACTTAGAATGTTAATTTTATAGGGTTTTACTATGCTTATTTAACTATGGTTCCATTCTATACGAACGTATAGAAAAGTCAATAGTTAAATATCAGTTCTTACTATTTTTCTTACAAAATTGTATAGAAGGGAGTAAGAATATGCCGGAATCAACGAATGGTCGAGAAAAGGTTCTGAATTTTATTGAAGAATCTGAAATCACAATTGTCGATATTGCAGTGTATTACGGAATGACCAAGCAGGATGTTACCAGCTATTTAACTGGTAAGTTGAAAGATTCTATTGCCGCGAACAAGTTAGTTTTAAAGATTATTTCGGATTTTCGAATCAGATAGGAGGGTCGGGAAATGACAAATCTAGCATTGGTAAAACTTGATGATCTCAAAATTCTACTAGCTGAAAATACGATATCAAATGAAACATGGAATTCTAAACAGGCAGCCGATTATCTAACCACGACAGTTCCAACATTGTTGAAGGAAGTAGAAAAAGGAAACGTGCCAGCTGTTCGGATCGGTAAGGATTGGAAATATAGTTCGATAGCCATGTACCGACTTTTATTAAATGGTGGAATCAAAGGTGGTCAATCAGATGGAAATTAGAGTGGTTTTGAAAACCGGAGTTATCTCACATAGCTTCAATTGTCCGGAAGAGTTCTATGCGACTATCAGGCGGTATCAGAATGAACCGGATGTAAAGATGGTCGTGTCGCTATGATCCCATATTCACTAGAAGAAAACGCGTTGATCTTGATTCTGATCAAACACCGTCGAATTCAATTGCAGTGTGATCGTGAGGCTTTGAAAAAGTCTAAAAATCTTAGCGATTGGCGCAAGACGAAGATTAATCAAGAATTGGAGGATTTACGAAAACTCGAACTAACAAATAGGGGGCACCGAATATCATGAATGTTTTATATCTGCTAATCGTTTGGCTCGTGTGCCTTAGCTATATTGGCTTCAATCTCTATTGTAAAGATTTCTGGGGAAGAGTTATCGCAGGAATGATCTTCTTTGCAGCAGTTACCTACACAATTTACTTTTTAAGCCTGTTAGGAGGGATTGGATGAATAAAAAATTCTTGGCCACGCTGGCATGGAATCCATTGTTTAGATTACGACGGTTGCAATTACTTCTATATCTAAGCTTGATGTTGAACATTGTTCAATTGATCTGCTACTTTGCCATGATCATTTTTGGGAGGTGATCTTATTGAAAACATGGACAACTAAAGAACTTGCATATCTTAAGAAGCACTCTCTACTTGCTGAAACGAATGAGGTTCTAAATATCACGGAAATGGCTAAAAAATTGAATCGTACAACTCAATCCGTGAGAAATAAACTTTATTCAATGCAGCGATCAGGTGACATGCCTGCAGTTGATAGGTCAATGCAAAGGGATGCTGGTGGGCGCTTTTACTCGCCGGAAGAAGATAAACGGATTATTTCGATGTACAAGCAAGGTGCCACTTATCGTGAAATTAGTGACTCCTTAGGCAGAACTGAAACATCAGTTACAGGAAGAGTTTATAACCTTCGTAAATCAGGACGATTGAAAACAAAGAAATTGAAGCGATGGACAGAAAAAGAAACTCAATTGCTGATTGCCCGGGTGCGATTTGATGAGACGGGTCACGTGAATAATTACGAAGAGCTAATGAGATTGGTTTCTAAAAATTATCACCAACTAACTGGAAAGATAACCAAGCTTCGAAAAGCAGGGAAAATATCCACCAGTGTTCAACCTGGTACAACAAGCAAAAAATCAAAGCAAGCTATGAAGAAATTCAATGATGCCCGATTTGCTCATGTCCCGAAAAACAAGGAGGAAAAAACGATGTCACTAGATTCGCATGAAACTGTACCGCAAGATATCCCACAAGCCATATCAATTGAATCAAGAGAGATTACATTGATCTTGACCACAACAACTATCAATGGTCACAAAGTGCAGCAGTTCTTTACAAAAGATGGTGAGTTACTGGCAACAAAAAAGCTTACTCCGGTTGCACCCGAAATAAGCAAGTAAAAAAAATGATTTGTCTAAGGAGAGTGTAACACATGAAATGTGTGAGTTGTAGTAGAAAACCAAATGAAATATCTGAATATGTAGAAATTGCAAAGGAAAATGACTATCGTTCAGCAGATTTTGCAGTCAGATATGAGGAGGGAACTTATCACTATGGCTATGATCTTTTTTGTTGTACCAGCTGTTACATCAAAATGGGGATGCCTTTGCAAAATGAATTAAATGAATTGTACCAGAAAGGATGTGTCTCGAATGGTAATGAAAATTAACAAACTTGAAATTGAGAACGTCAAGCGAGTGAAGGCAGTCAAGATTGAGCCTACACAGAATGGACTAACGATAGTTGGAGGGAACAACAACCAAGGCAAGACAAGCGTACTTGATGCAATCGCTTGGGCTTTAGGAGGTGACAGATATAAGCCCAGCCAAGCAAGTCGTGAAGGATCGTTAACGCCGCCACATCTTCATATCGTTATGAGTAATGGCTTGATCGTTGAACGTAGAGGAAAAAATTCTGATCTGAAAGTCACGGATCCGAATGGTCAAAAGGGCGGACAACAATTGCTTAATAGTTTTGTTGAAGAATTGGCCATCAATTTACCCAAGTTCATAGAGTCTAGTTCAAAAGAGAAGGCTCAAACATTACTGAAAATAATTGGTGTAGGTGATCAGCTCTTTGAATTAGAACGTGCTGAAAATGAACAGTATAACCAACGCCGGGCCATTGGCCAGATTAAGGATCAGAAAGATAAGTTTGCGAAAGAAATGCAGTACTATCCTGATGCACCAAAAGAACTGGTATCCATCACCGAGCTGGTAAATCAGCAACAAGAAATTCTAGCTCGTAATGGAGAGAATCAACGCAAACGGCAGCAGGTCACTGAAATTAGTCAACGTTTTGAAACAGAACGGCAGCAAATTGAAAATATGCGGCAACAATTATTAGATCTTGAGACGAAACACAACCAGACGATCATTGATCTTGAGACAGCTCAAAAATCGGCTCAAGACATTCAAGACGAATCGACTGCAGAACTTGAGCGGAACATCGCAGAGATCGAAGAAATCAACCGACGAGTTCGAGTAAATCTAGACAAGGACAAAGCAGAAGAAGACGCACTGGATTATAAAAACCAATATGACACTTTGACAGTCAAAATTGAAGATATTCGCCAACAAAAATCAGAATTACTTACAAATTCTGCACTGCCATTGCCTGGGCTATCAGTGGAAGATGGCGAGCTAACATACAACGGGCAACGTTGGGATAATATGTCTGGATCAGATCAATTAAAAGTATCTACGGCGATCGTTCGTAAACTGAAACCAGATTGCGGCTTTATTCTTTTAGACAAATTGGAACAAATGGATCTTACTTCATTAAATGAATTCAGTCAGTGGCTAGAACAGGAAGGATTACAAGCCATTGCCACACGTGTTAGCACTGGTGAAGAATGCGAGATCATTATAGAAGATGGCTATGTCACTGAAAGCAATGGAGAGCCACAAAATAAACAAACTACTTGGAAGGAAGGGACCTTTTAAATGAACATTTCAACTGGAGTAATTGCCAAAGCTCAGAAGGTTGTTGAGTACGGACCGGAAGGTGTGGGTAAAACCACATTGGCAGCTCAAAGCCCTGACCCGCTCTTTATTGACACAGAGGGAAGTACAAACAATATGGATGTTAAGCGGCTGGACAAGCCTACAAGTTGGTTCATGTTGCTGCAGCAAGTTGATTGGGTAATGGTTAATAAGCCATGCGCAACCCTAGTGATTGATACGATCGATTGGGCGGAACGTTTATGCATTCAACATGTTTGCTCGAAACATCAAAAGTCAGGCATTGAGGATTTTGGATACGGTAATGGCTACACCTATGTAGCTGAGGAATTCGGGAATTTTTTAAATAAGCTGCAGGACTTAGTAGATAGCGGAATCAGCGTAGTATTAACCGCTCATGCTCAAATTCGGAAGTTTGAACAGCCTGACGAAATGGGTGCTTATGATCGTTGGGAGTTAAAACTTGGCAAAAAGACGACATCCCAAACAGCACCATTAGTGAAGGAATGGGCGGATGCAGTTCTGTTCTGTAACTATAAAACATTGTCGGTTTCATCTGATAAGCAAGGCCAGAAGTTTAAAGGGCAAGGTGGGAAACGTGTCATATTTACGAATCACCATCCAGCTTGGGACGCAAAGAATCGGTTCAACTTGCCTGATGAAGTTGATATGAATTATGCAAACATTGCTTGTATTTTTGGATCAGCTCAACAGCAGCAATCTCCGATTGTTAACACTACACCGATCAATGAGGTTCCGGTTTCTACCGAACCACCCATTGAACAAAAACAAGAAGAAAAAGAAACTCCAAACTTTGAACGAGATCCGGTTGATTATTCCGGGATTCCGCAAAACTTACTTGATTTGATGAAGACAAATAGTGTGGTGCCTCAAGAGATTATGGCCGTTGTTGGCGAAAAAGGATACTACACAGCCGACGTGCCAATATCAGTTTATGAACCAGCGTTCATTGATGGCGTGTTAGTTGGGGCATGGGATCAAGTATTTGGAATGATCAAAGATTTACGAAACCAACAACAATTTTAGGGGGATATTTTTATGACACAACAATTTCAACAAGATCGCGAACTAGGATGGGACGACACCATCCAACAGGACAGTACAGAAGGTATTTTATTGACGCCAGGTGATTACATCTTTGAAGTACAGAAATTTGAACGGGCTCGTTATACACCAGGTCCTAACTCAAAATTGCCACCATGTAACATGGCAAAGCTAGAATTAAAAATCACTACTGATCAAGGTGATGCAATGGTATTCAATAATTTATATTTGCACACTTCAACAGAGGGACTACTATCCGCGTTCTTTTCAGCTATCGGCCAAAAGCGTAAAGGTGAGCCACTACGTATGGACTGGAATCTAGTAACGGGTGCTAAAGGTGCAGTGAAGATAAAAAATCGTGAGTACAACGATAAAAAATACAATGAGGTTGATCGATTCTATCCGAATGATCCGACATATTACGAAAGTAAGGAGATGCCGGACATCGTTAAGCAATTAACTCAGCCGGCTGGTGGGTTCCAACAGTCTGCACAAAACGCGCAAAATTATCAACAACCACAACATCAAACTCAGCCGCAACAACAGCCAGCGCAGAATACTCAACAACAAAGCGGGTATCAGCCCGGCCAATTTTAGGAGGATAAGGAATGAGTAAAGAAATCGAATTAAATCTTGCGGAACTCGCGAACGGAGCAATTCAAGAAAAACTAGATGGCGAGTTAGAAAAAATCTTCAATAACATTCATGATCCGAACACGAAACCAAAGGATCAAAGAACTATCACGATCAAATTAGTATTTAAACCTGATGACAATCGCCAAGTTATCACGTTAAACAGTAGTTTTGCCACAAGCTTAGCTGCAGTTCGTGACTTCGATACAACCATTCTGACTGGCAAAGATTTGAGCAATGGAAAGATTGCCGCTCATGAGTTGAAATCCGAAGCTCCCGGTCAAACATACATTGATCATGAAACAGGAGAACCAAAGACAGACATTGGCGAACCAATTGATGTCATCGAAAAAGAAGAAGCCAAAAAAAATCAAGTCATCGACTTACAAAAGAAAAGAGGATAAATAAATGAGCTTAGAAAAAACTGCAATTCAATATTTAATGGAACAAGGAATTAAACCAGAGGATCGATTGATCGATTTTGATGGGGATCGATGGCTAGTTATTGACAATGCTGGCCAACCGCATGAGATTGGACCGCGTGTATACACAGCAGATCAAACACTGAAAATCAATACTCTATCGGGGTTTGTTAAATATATTCAAGCAAACCTAGATCGAGAAGATTCACCGCTGATCGTTCATGTAAAAGATGAAGCGACAGTTTACCTGAAAGGGTTGTTAGAAGTTGATGGTAGTCGTGAGACGTTAGCAGTGGCGCAAGCGATTGTTCCTCGATTTGATTTTGATTACTTTATGAATACGGAAGAATTCAATATTGCATTGCAATCGAAATTTGTTTCTAACGAAGATCGTGAAATTTTATTACAAGTAGTTGGTAATGTATCTGAGGAAAACGTAAAAAATACTGGCGACGATGGTGTTAGTCAAGCTGTTACCATCAATCAAGGTGTTGCCTCAAAAGCTGATGTAAAAGTACCGAATCCTGTTCTACTTGCGCCATACCGCACCTTTTTAGAGGTTGAACAGCCTGAGAGTCAATTCATTTTCCGAATGAAAGACGGCCCGCGTGGTGCGATCTTTGAAGCTGATGGAGGGGCTTGGAGAAATCAAGCGATTGTGAACATTCGGGAATATCTCCATGATCAACTTTCCAAAGAGATCGAAACGAAACGAATCACTATTTTAGCTTAGGAGTGATCAAATGCAACTGAGACCTTATCAACAGGAAGCACGAGAAGCGATCCAACAAGAGTGGGGAAATGAGAATAAACGAACTCTTTTAGTTTTGCCTACAGGTTGTGGAAAGACGATCGTTTTCAGTAAGGTCATCGAAGATCGGGTGAAAAAGGGCGAGCGTGTGCTCGTCCTCGCTCACCGCGGTGAATTACTGGAACAAGCTTCTGACAAATTACAAAAGTCTACAGGACTCAAAACGGCAACAGAAAAAGCAGACCAAACTAGCATAGGCAGTTTCTTCCGTGTAGTAGTTGGATCCGTACAGACAATGATGCGAGAGAAACGGTTAAGCAAGTTTCCTCCTGATTTTTTTGACACGATTGTGGTCGATGAAGCTCACCACTGCATCAGTGATGGCTATCAACGAGTTCTACAGCATTTTGAAGATGCTAATGTATTAGGAGTTACCGCAACGCCTGATCGTGGAGATATGCGGAATTTGGGGTCATACTTCGATAGTCTAGCCTATGAGTATTCATTACCAAAGGCCATCAAAGAGGGCTACCTATCACCGATTAAGGCACTGACGTTACCACTAAAACTTGATCTATCGGCAGTCAAGCAACAAGCTGGAGATTTCTCAACAAAAGATCTGGGAACGGCACTTGATCCGTATTTATATCAGATCGCTGACGAAATGGCAAAACACTGTAAAAACAGGAAGTCAGTTGTCTTTTTGCCGTTAGTAAAGACTTCAAAGAAGTTTCGGGATATTTTGAATGACCGTGGTTTTAGAGCAGCAGAGGTCAACGGAGAGTCAAAAGACCGAGCTGAGATTTTAGAAGACTTTGACAATGATAAATACAATGTACTTTGTAACTCAATGCTTTTAACAGAAGGATGGGACTGTCCCAGTGTCGATTGCATAGTAGTTCTTCGGCCAACGAAAGTCCGTTCCTTATATTCGCAAATGGTTGGACGTGGGACGCGTTTATATGAGGGGAAAGAAGAATTGCTTCTATTAGACTTTTTGTGGCATACAGAGCGACACGAGCTTTGTCATCCGGCCCACTTGATCGCTAGCACAGACGAAGTGGTCAATAAAATGACTGAGAACATCGAAAAATCTAGTGAAACAGGTTTCGCTATTGATCTTGAAGAGGCAGAGGTACAAGCGGAAAAAGATGTTGTTTCCGAACGTGAAGAAGCTTTGGCTAAACAGTTGGCAGAAATGCGACGACGTAAACAAAAGCTTGTCGATCCGCTTCAATTTGAAATGTCAATTCAAGCTGAGGACTTATCAAGTTACGTTCCAAGTTTTGGATGGGAAATGGCACCGCCGAGTGACAAGCAAGTTAAATCGCTTGAAAAACTCGGTATCTTACCCGATCAGATTGATAATGCCGGAAAAGCTACTAAGATGTTGGAACGTTTGGAAAAAAGGCGACAAGAAGGGTTGGCCACTCCTAAACAGATTCGGCAGCTGGAACAACGCGGCTTTAAAAATGTAGGAACATGGAAGTTTGATAGTGCCAGCAAGATGATCGGTAGAATCGCATCAAATGGCTGGAGATTACCGCAAGGAGTAAATCCTCACACGTATGTAGAAGAGGTCAATTAATGGAGGTTTTGTAAATGAAATTAGTTCCAGTGACAACTCAAAAAGCGATTGAGTTAATCTCTCAAGGCGAAGATGGATATTCCCAGTTATGGTGGAGCGTTAGCGCTGGTACAATCGGTAATTACGTTGACTATAAATTCCCTACAATCGAAAGGATATTTAAGACCGAATGGTTTATTGAGGAGGACAGCGAATGACATGGACTATTAGTCAGAAACCACGCCTGTTACAGAGAATGATTAGTGTAAATCAATTACTGCTGGCTCCCATATAAACATAAGGATAATGAAAGTGATCAAAAGATACAGCATAAAGAATGCAGACAAGATAGTCAATGTTCTCCAGAAATGAAAAGCAGGTATCTTGTTTATTTTTAAACTTCTTTTTGTCCAAACGAGAGATGTTATAAAAATAAAAACGGAAAGAAAAAAGAGTGAAAAGAATTTGATTCCATCAGACATAAAAAAACTCCTTTTTCAAAATTATATCATAGTAGGTTCATCAAACGGAGGATACAGAGGAGAGATATCATGATATCTTTTGAAATTAGTTGGGAAAGAAAACAACAAGTTAGCATTGAAATTGAGGCTGAAACCGCTGAGGAAGCATATAACAAATGGAACGAAGGAGATTACGGCACTATACCAGACGTAAATGATGAGGATATCATCGGAAATTATGTAGAAGTAGATGGGGAAACATATTACCTGAATAGATTTGAAAAAGTAAAGTTCGGGTAACGACAAC
>NZ_JBIPAM010000007.1:0-1621 GCF_050498845.1 Enterococcus sp. AZ196
CCTCCTACTACAATATATTTATAGGTTATAAGGGACTAACTTAAGTAATCCCTTTTATCTATCATGTTGCTTAAGCTGTTAGAATGAGAAAGCAATGGTCAGGCGTAAAACCTCCTTGGACTATCACGTCCGCTATCAAGTCTGTCAACCAGCTGCTCATTCACAGCGTTCGTTTTATGCAGGTTGAACTGCTGTTTTCCAGTACGTTCGTGTCACCCCCAGTAGATTGAATCGGCAATGTGCTAATGCTGGCATTTCATTGCAATAATTTTTAAGGAGAGGATTATTTTGAACGCAGTAGGTGTTGATGTTTCTAAAGGTAAAAGCGTTATTTCGATTATCCGTCCCTTCGGTGAAGTTGTTTTGAGTCCTCGCGAGATCAGCCATACTTCTAGTGATATTAATGAGTTGATTCATTCTCTTTTAAAGCTAGAAGGAGACATCAGGATCGTCATGGAATACACAGGGCGCTATCACGAACCTGTTGCACATTGGCTTTCTGACGCAGGCTTTTATGTCAGTGTAGTAAATCCCAAACTCGTTAAAGATTTTGGAAATAACACTTTACGTAAAGTAAAATCTGATAAAAAAGACGCTATTAAGATCGCTCGCTACGCGCTTGACAACTGGAACGACCTGCGACAGTACAATCTTGTGGATAAGCAAAGAGATCAATTAAAGACCCTGAACCGTCAATTTGATTTTTATACGAAGAATAAAACTGCCATTAAAAATAATCTCATTTCTCTTTTGGATCAAACTTTCCCTGGAGCCAATACGTTTTTCTCTAGTCCGGCACGATCCAACGGAAGTCAAAAATGGGTTGATTTTGTTACAACTTTTTGGCATGTTGATTGTGTTCGAAATATGTCCTTGAACGCATTTACCGAACGGTATCGAAAATTTTGTAAGCGTAACGGATATGACTTTCAACCAAATAAACCTGAACAACTTCTTAAATCATCCAAAGAATTAGTTGCTATTTTACCCAAAGATAAAATGACTAAATTGCTTATTATGCAGGCAATTGAGCAATTAAATACTCTTTCCAAAACCGTTGAACAACTTCGTTTACAAATGGACCAACTGGCTTCACAATTGCCGGAATATCCTGTAGTCATGTCCATGAAAGGTGTTGGAGCGTCATTAGGTCCTCAGCTTATAGCAGAAATTGGCGACATTAGTCGTTTCTCTCGCAGAGGAGCATTAACTGCTTTTGCGGGTGTCGATCCTGGTGTGAATCAATCTGGCACTTATAATCAAAAGGGTGTTCGCACCTCTAAGCGTGGCTCTGCACAGCTTCGAAAGACTCTTTTTCAAGTCATGAATACTTTAGTTAAAAATTCCCCAGAAGACGATCCTGTATACACGTTCATTTCTAAAAAGAGAGCAGAAGGAAAACCTTATTATGTCTATATGACCGCTGGATCAAATAAATTCTTGCGTGTCTACTACGGACGTGTAAAAGAATACCTAGCTTCATTTCCAAAAATGGAATAGCGCCATGCACGTATGAATTAAATTAAAAACCAGCGATTTTCGGTGGTTCTATTTGTCATGCTCTCAAAACAGACAAATTTTTTAGTAATTTCTGATTGACTTTTTATTTGCAGGCTTGATA